>NZ_VTEX01000002.1 GCF_008180865.1 Rossellomorea aquimaris | reverse complement strand
CTCAGCTGATTGAACTGAAATGACCTCGAGTCTCTAGCCGCCGGAGCTGGAATGGTATCTACTTGAAGAAGTAGATGCAACAATTGGTCGGTATTCGGCTTTCTTGACATCAATTCTTTATCTAGTTTTGAAGGAACAACCCTTCAATTGAATATTCGTCTGGTGACAATGGCGAAGAGGTCACACCCGTTCCCATGCCGAACACGGAAGTTAAGCTCTTCAGCGCCGATGGTAGTTGGGGGATCTCCCCCTGTGAGAGTAGGACGTCGCCAGGCAAATAGAAAAAGAGTAGCTCTTAGGGGCTGCTTTTTTTGTTGTGTGTGGATAGATATGTGGTTTGCATTTTCTTCTCCACCACTGTGTAAGAGTTAGGAGGTGTTTGGAAAAAGACGCATAAAATGAAAAATAGACGCAAAAACTGTCGAAAATGACGCATAAATTTAAAAAACGACGCAATAACTATCAATTCAGACGCAATTATTTAAGTCGGAACCAAAGAATCAACGAAACAAATGGCACTGTCTACAATTTTGAAACTAGAAGTACTACATTTTTATAGAGTCTTGCTATATTTTATTCATTCTCAACTAAAACTTGTAAAAAAGAGCAATTCTACCATTCTTTTAACTACCAATTATTACATCCCTCTTCACAACTTGCCAAATCCCCAAATTCGAAAACAAAATAAGTCGTCACAACATCACCCATCCCTTTCCATCACCATCACCATACCCAACCAAGCACATCGCTTTTCTTTTGAATAACCTGCTCTTATACTGTAAACAAGTTCTAAAGGGAGGTTTTCAAATGGCAACAACTAATATGCAAGAACAGTACAATGAATATATTTCTAAATTTAAGCAGAATGCATCTCAGGAAGTACAGGATAAAATGAGAAAAGCGATCAACGAACTAGAGCGCTCTGATGATGGTAAAGGTCTTCGTGTAGGGGAGAAAGCACCGAACTTTACGTTACCGGATGCGACAGGCAAAGGAGTCACACTGGAAGATGTGCTGAAGAATGGCCCGGTCATCCTTACGTTTTATCGTGGCGGATGGTGCCCATATTGCAATATGGAGCTGCGCGCATACCAACAACTAATGGAAGACATTGAATCAGCAGGTGCCAAGCTGATTGCGGTCAGTCCGCAAACGCCTGATGCATCTCTTTCTACAAAAGAGAAGAATGAATTGGATTATTTCGTGTTAAGTGATGATGGAAATAAAGTGGCAGATGAGTATAGGTTGGTTTACAAGCTGCCACCTTACTTAGTGGATATCTACAAAGAAAAAGGTCTGGATCTGGAGAAAGCGAATGACAGTGATTCATGGACGCTCCCTATTTCAGCAACATATATTATTAAGCAGGACGGAACGATTGCTTACGAATATACGAAAGCCGATTACAAAGATCGTGTGGAACCTTCTGAAGTGGTAGAGAAGCTGAAATCGTTATAATATAGCAAAGCAAGACGGCGTTATGGCTGCAATGACATGCTGCCATAACGCCGTTTTATGTTTTAATCAGGTCAAAATAGGAAAGACACAAAGTAGGAGATCAGATTTTCTAGAAATTGTCATCGGAAAATCATTCGTAATTTTTCTTGAAGTGGTTCATATTATGGAATTTTTCTAGTAAAATAGGAACTTAATTTGAGCATACTACAAGTAGTAGTGGAGAGAGGAGCATCACGGTGTTAGACAATAGTTTTGTGATGGTAGCCATTATTTTGATCATCAATGTCGTATACGTATCCTTTTTTACGATCAGAATGATTTTGACGTTGAAGGGTTATCGATATATTGCAGCTTTTGTGAGTACATTTGAAGTAGTGATTTATGTTGTGGGTCTTGGGCTGGTACTTGACAACCTGAATGAGATTCAGAATCTGATTGCTTATGCGGTCGGTTATGGTCTCGGGGTGATTGTAGGTATGAAAATCGAGGAGAAGCTTGCGCTTGGCTATATTACGGTCAATGTGATCACGAAAGAATATGATAAGGCCCTTCCGAATGAACTCCGTGCAAGGGGCTACGGGGTTACGAACTGGGAAGCGAATGGACTGGAAGGAAACCGGATGGCCCTGCAGATCCTGACTCCGCGAAAGTATGAGATGAAGCTGTATGATACAATTAAAGAGCTTGACCCAAAGGCATTTATCATTGCGTATGAACCGAAAGCGATTCACGGAGGGTTCTGGGTGAAGACAGTCCGAAATATTCGTAAAGGAAAATTAAAAGAATGAGTAAACAGAAATTATTATTTGAAGTGCAGGAGAATGAGACGATTACAGATTGTTTAGACCGTATGAAGGATATGGGTTATATGCCGGTAAGACGGATGGAAAAACCTGTGTTTGAAGAACAAAAAGATGGAACGAAAACAGAGTATGTCCCTATTAAACAGACAATTGTCTTCGAGGGAAAGAAGATTGAAGAGTAAACGCTTCAAATCCGAACATTAATTTTCAGACTTTTATTATCGTTCGATTATTCGTTGACAGAGCCTCTATATCACGATATGATGGAGACAAATAAACCGAATACCCTCATATAATAATGGGAATATGGCCCATGAGTTTCTACCTGACTACCGTAAATGGTCGGACTATGAGGGAAAGTAGCTGTCTGGATACGAGCTCGTTTGTGGACCCTATCGGATAAAATGGGACCATCCTCTGTAAAATACCCAGATCAATTGCTTTCTCTCATAAAGTAGAGAGCAATTGATCTGGGTATTTTTTGTTAAGAGGGATTAAACTACGGGAGGTGCCTGTCACATTATGATATCAGTAATCATGGGAAGTACATCGGACTGGGAGACAATGAAGCATGCGTGTGAGGTATTGGAAGAGTTAGAGATTCCGTTTGAGAAACGAGTTGTATCGGCTCACAGGACACCTGATTATATGTTTGAGTTTGCGGAAGGTGCAAGAGCTCGCGGAGTGAATGTCATTATTGCAGGTGCAGGCGGTGCTGCTCATTTGCCGGGAATGGTGGCTGCGAAGACCACATTGCCTGTGATCGGGGTACCGGTTCAGTCTAAGGCGTTGAACGGAATGGATTCACTGCTGTCGATCGTGCAGATGCCGGGCGGCGTTCCTGTTGCGACAGTGGCGATCGGGAAGGCAGGAGCTACCAACGCAGGACTCCTTGCCGCACAGATCCTTTCGATAGAAAATACAGAGTTGGCTGCAACTTTGGAAAATAGAAGAGATGCACTACGGGAAAAAGTGATGGAAAGCAGTGATGACCTTGAATAAGAAGACGATTTTACCTGGACAGATGATCGGGATCATTGGCGGAGGACAGCTTGGACGAATGATGGCCCTTGCTGCGAAACAAAATGGCTTTCGGGTGGCCGTTTTAGATCCGGCACCACAATCACCATGTGCCCAAGTGGCAGATCTTGTGATCACGGCCGGCTTTGACCAGTATGATGCCCTTTATAGATTGGCAGAAGAGTGTGACGTGATCACATATGAATTTGAAAACATTGATTATGAAGCACTTAAATGGTTGTCGGAGCGTTCCTATTTACCTCAAGGAGCAGAGCTGATCCGAATTACACAGGATCGCATCATGGAAAAGGAAGCCCTTACACTTGCAGGGGTGAAAGTAGCTCCTTATGCTGTGATTAAACAACAACAGGATATATATGATAATATAGAAAAGCTTGGCTATCCAGTGGTTCTGAAAACATCCAGAGGTGGTTATGACGGAAAAGGGCAGTATGTGATCCGTGAAGAGAGCGGGATAGAAGAAGCCGCTGCTTTATTGGATAACGGTCCATGTGTGTTAGAGAAATGGATACCTTTTGAAAAAGAGTTATCCGTCATTGTGACACGAAATCCCGATGGACAGCAAACCAACTTCCCGGTAGTGGAAAATATTCATGTGGATAATATCTTACATGAAACGATTGCGCCGGCAAGGGTGAGTGAAGAAGTAGCAGATAAAGCGATCGAGATGGCGAAGAGAATCAGTGAGACTCTTGATCTAGTCGGAACGCTGGCAATTGAAATGTTCCTGACGGAGGATGGAGACATCTATATCAATGAGCTGGCTCCAAGACCTCATAATTCCGGTCACTACTCAATCGAAGCATGTGACTTCTCACAATTCGCCCAACATATAAAAGCTGTTTGTAACTGGCCGCTTGTTCAACCAACCTTATTAAAGAACGCTGTGATGGTTAACCTATTAGGAGAGCATATCGAGCCTATTATGAAGGCTGTTCCAAAGCATTCAGACTGGTTTATTCATCTTTACGGAAAGGACGTACCAAAGCCGAAACGTAAGATGGGTCATGTCACTCTTTTAACAAACGATGTGGAAGAGACGTTGATGAACATAAACGAAGCTGGAATTTGGAAGGTGCAAGAAAAGATCGGAGGACGACTGGTATGATAGAACGTTATACACGCCCTGAAATGGGAGCAATTTGGACAGAGGAAAATCGTTTTCAAGCATGGCTTGAAGTAGAAATTTTGGCTTGTGAAGCTTGGGCTGAAATCGGGGACATTCCGAAAGAGGATGTTGCGAAGATTCGTGAAAACGCCGGATTCAATGTAGAACGTATTAAGGAAATCGAAGAAGAAACGCGACACGATGTGGTAGCCTTCACAAGAGCGGTTTCTGAAACCCTCGGAGAAGAAAGAAAATGGGTTCATTACGGATTGACTTCTACTGACGTAGTGGATACGGCTCTTTCTTATCAATTAAAGCAGGCTAATGAAATCATTCTTAAAGACTTAGAGCGATTCGTAGAAATATTAAAGAACAAAGCGATTGAGCACAAGCATACGGTCATGATGGGACGTACGCACGGAGTTCACGCTGAGCCGACTACTTTTGGTCTGAAGCTTGCCCTGTGGTATGAAGAGATGAAGCGTAACGTGGAACGATTCAAGGCAGCAGCGGATGGAGTTGAGTTCGGTAAAATTTCCGGTGCCGTTGGGACGTATGCAAATATCGATCCTTTCGTTGAATCATATGTGTGTGAAAAGCTGGGGATCAAGCCAGCTCCGGTTTCTACACAAACACTTCAGCGTGATCGTCACGCTCATTACATGGGGACACTTGCATTGATCGCCACTTCCATCGAAAAGTTTTCTGTTGAGGTTCGAGGTCTTCAGAAGAGTGAAACACGAGAAGTGGAAGAGTTCTTCGCGAAAGGTCAAAAAGGATCATCGGCCATGCCACATAAGCGTAACCCGATCGGTTCTGAGAACATGACAGGAATGGCGCGTGTGATCAGAGGATACATGCTGACAGCATATGAGAACGTGCCTTTATGGCATGAGCGTGATATCTCGCACTCATCAGCAGAGCGTGTGATTCTTCCGGATGCGACGATCGCTTTAAATTATATGCTGAACCGTTTCGGAAATATCATCAAGAACTTGACGGTCTTCCCGGAGAATATGCAGCGTAATATGGATCGTACGCTTGGCTTGATTTACTCTCAACGTGTCCTTTTGGCCCTTATCGATAAAGGGATGACACGTGAAGAGGCGTATGATACGGTTCAGCCGAAAGCGATGGAAGCGTGGGAGAAACAAGTGGCCTTCCGGTCTCTTATTGAAGAGGATGCGACCATCACTTCCAAGCTTTCACCTGCTGACATTGAAGACTGCTTCGATTACAACTATCACTTAAAACATGTGGATACAATCTTTGAACGTTGCGGCTTAGTGGATTAAGTCCTTCTGACAAATGAATAGGGCAGGGGTTTTTAGCAGAATCCCTTCCTTTTTTTATGAAAATATAGACTGAAGATTGGCAATATTCAGGGAGTAGGGGGATTTCATATGGAAAAAGGAACGCTTTTGTATGAAGGTAAAGCGAAGCAGATTTTCGCCACACAAGATGAGGAAGTCGTTTGGATTCAGTATAAGAATTCTGCCACTGCTTTTAACGGGGAGAAAAAAGCGGATATCGACGGCAAAGGGGTATTAAATAATAAGATTTCGAGCTTGCTATTTTCAAAGCTTGCTGAAAAAGGAATACAGAGTCACTTTATTAAACAGTTATCGGATGATGAGCAGCTGGTCAAACGTGTACGGATCATCCCGCTTGAAGTCGTGGTTCGGAATGTGATTGCGGGAAGTCTGTCAAAACGGCTTGGAAAAGAAGAAGGGACGCCACTTCAAAAACCGATCATCGAATTCTACTATAAGGACGATGATCTGGGGGATCCGCTTATCACGGATGATCACATTGATTACCTTGATATTGCTTCAAGGGAAGAACGCGCTGAGATAAGGGAAATGGCACTTAGTGTGAATGAGGTACTCCTAGAGATCTTTAAAGAAGCGGGAGTCACACTTGTCGATTTTAAATTAGAGTTTGGAAAAGACCGTAACGGTGCGATTTTATTAGGGGATGAAATTTCACCCGACACATGCCGATTATGGGACTCAAAAACGAACCAAAAGCTTGATAAAGATGTTTTCAGAAGAGATCTAGGGAGTTTAACAGAAGTATACTCAATCATTTTAGAACGCTTAGGAGGAAACAAGCTATGTACAAAGTAAAAGTTTATATCACATTAAGAGAAAGTGTTTTAGATCCTCAGGGAAGTGTTGTGAAACAAGCGTTGCATTCAATGGAATTCAAAGCGGTTGAAGATGTGCGCGTCGGGAAGTATATGGAGCTTACTCTTCCATCCTCTGTTGAAAACGTAGAAGCTGCGGTTGAAGAAATGTGTCACCGACTACTCGCAAACCCTGTCATTGAGGATTATCGATATGAAATCGAGGAGAGTGTGGCTCAATGAAGTTTGCAGTGATTGTATTCCCAGGTTCTAACTGTGACATCGATATGTACCATGCGATTAAAGACGAAATCGGCGAAGAAGTCGAATACGTTTGGCACGATGCTGATAATCTGGAAAACTATGATGCGATTCTATTACCAGGCGGATTCTCTTACGGAGACTACCTTCGTTCAGGAGCGATTGCCCGTTTCTCGAACGTCATGAAAGAGGTGGTGAAAGCGGCAGAGCAAGGTAAGCCGGTTCTGGGTGTGTGCAATGGATTTCAGGGTTTACTGGAAACGGGTCTACTTCCGGGGGCTATGCGCAGAAATGAGAGCTTGAAGTTCATCTGTAAAACGGTACCGTTAACCGTTGAAAATAATGAAACGATGTTTACGAATGGGTATGAAAAGAATGATGTGATTCAAATTCCAATCGCTCACGGTGAAGGAAATTACTTCTGTGACGAAGAGACCATGATCACACTTAAGGAAAACAATCAAATTGTATTCACGTACAGTGATGAAAATCCGAACGGAAGCGTTGAAAACATTGCGGGGATTACAAATAAAGCAGGAAATGTCCTTGGGATGATGCCTCACCCTGAGCGCGCCATGGACACTTTACTAGGTAGTGAAGACGGGAAGAAACTATTTCAATCGATTGTGAAACACTGGAGGGAAAAACATGTCGTTAATGCTTGAACCAACTTCAACAAAAGTGAAAGAAGAGCAGCTTTATCGTGAGATGGGTTTAACAGACGAAGAATTTTCAATGGTGGAGAACATCCTGGGAAGAACACCGAACTACACGGAGACCGGTCTTTTCTCTGTTATGTGGTCAGAGCATTGCAGCTATAAAAATTCGAAACCTGTACTGATGAAGTTTCCTACGACAGGTGAAAGGGTTCTTCAAGGGCCTGGAGAAGGGGCTGGAATTGTTGATATTGGCGATGATCAAGCAGTGGTGTTCAAAATCGAGAGTCACAATCATCCGTCAGCCATTGAGCCTTTCCAAGGAGCGGCAACGGGTGTCGGGGGTATTATACGAGACGTATTCTCGATGGGGGCAAGACCTATCGCACTCCTCAACTCTTTACGCTTTGGAGAGCTGGATTCTCCTCGTGTTCAGTATCTATTTAAAGAAGTCGTAGCAGGTATTGCCGGATATGGAAACTGTATCGGTATCCCAACGGTCGGAGGGGAAGTTCAATTCGATGCCTCTTATGAAGGAAACCCTCTTGTAAACGCTATGTGTGTTGGATTGATCGATCATAAAGATATTAAAAAAGGTCAGGCTCATGGTGTCGGCAATACAGTCATGTATGTTGGAGCGAAAACAGGTCGTGACGGCATTCACGGAGCAACTTTCGCATCCGAGGAATTAAATGAAGGATCAGAAGAAAAGCGCCCGGCGGTTCAAGTGGGAGATCCATTCATGGAAAAATTACTTCTTGAAGCGTGTTTGGAACTTGTTCAGAATGATGCTCTTGTTGGAATTCAGGATATGGGAGCAGCCGGTCTTACAAGTTCATCGGCTGAAATGGCAAGCAAAGCAGGTTCCGGTATCGAAATGAATCTTGATCTTGTCCCGCAGCGTGAAAGAGGCATGACGGCATATGAAATGATGCTTTCAGAATCTCAGGAGCGCATGCTGATCGTCGTTGAAAAAGGACGCGAGCAAGAAATCGTTGATCTTTTTTCGAAATATGACTTAGAGGCAGTTTCGATCGGAAAAGTAACAGATGATAAGCGTCTTCGCCTTCTGCATAAAGGAGAAGTAGTGGCAGATGTGCCGGTTGATGCACTTGCTGAGGAAGCACCAGTTTATCATAAGCCATCTCAAGAAGCGGCTTACTATAAAGAGTTTCAAGCAATGGAAACAGTATCTCCAAGAGTATACGATTATAAAGAAACCCTTAAGGCGCTCTTGCAGCAGCCGACGATCGCGAGTAAAGAATGGGTATACGATCAATATGATCATCAAGTAAGAACAAGTACGGTTGTTAGCCCGGGTTCTGATGCAGCGGTCGTACGGGTACGCGGCACCAGAAAAGCACTTGCAATGACAACGGATTGTAATTCCCGTTACCTTTACCTGGATCCGGAGGTCGGAGGAAAGATCGCTGTAGCGGAAGCTGCACGTAATATCGTTTGTTCAGGAGCGATTCCACTGGCGATTACGGACTGCTTAAACTTCGGGAATCCAGAGAAACCGGAAATCTTCTGGCAGATTGAAAAATCAGTTGACGGAATGAGTGAGGCGTGCCGTGAGCTATCGACTCCTGTCATCGGTGGAAATGTTTCCTTATACAACGAATCAATGGGTACAGCGGTGTATCCAACTCCGGTAGTTGGAATGGTTGGATTGATTGAAGACGTCGACCATATTACTACACAAAGCTTTAAAGAAGCTGGAGATTATATCTTTGTCATTGGTGAAACCCACGAAGAGTTTGGCGGAAGTGAGCTTCAAAAGCTGACTGAAGGAAAAATCTTCGGTAAGGCTCCAAAGATCGATTTGAAAACAGAGCTTCGCCGTCAAATGCAGCTTTTAGAAGCAATCCAAAAAGGGCTTGTAGCTTCGGCTCATGATATCGCTGAAGGTGGTTTCGCCGTTGCTCTTACAGAATCGGCTTTCGGAACAAAAGGTCTGGGGGCAAACGTTCAGGTTTCTGGAGAAAACACTGTGGCAGATCTGTTCAGTGAAACACAATCCCGTTTCATCGTTTCAGTAAAACCTGAAAATAAAGACGAATTTGAGAAACTTGTTCCAGATGCGAAGGCAGTTGGAAACGTAGCAGCAAGTGGAGCAATCAATGTATCATCAGAAAATGGAGACGTCATTTTACAAGCTTCTGTAGAGGAATTAGAGTCAGCTTGGAAAGGAGCCATCCCATGCCTGCTGAAATCAAAGGTTTAAATGAAGAATGTGGAGTATTTGGTATTTGGGGACACCCCAATGCTGCACAAATTACGTATTACGGACTTCATAGCTTGCAACATAGAGGGCAAGAAGGCACAGGAATTGTCGTTTCAGATGGTGAGAAGTTACGTTGCTTAAAAGGGGAAGGTCTCGTAACGGAAGTGTTCCAGGAAGGTACCATCGAGAAGCTTGAAGGGGATTCAGCCATCGGTCATGTACGATATGCTACAGCCGGGGGCGGAGGCTATGAAAATGTTCAGCCTCTCCTTTTCAACTCACAGAATGGCAGCCTTGCTCTTGCTCATAATGGAAATCTGGTCAATGCGAACGCCTTGAAGCATCAGCTTGAAGGACAGGGGAGTATTTTTCAAACAAGTTCAGATACAGAAGTGTTAGCTCACTTGATTAAAAGAAGCGGTTATTTCAACTTGAAAGACCGCGTGAAAAATGCGCTGACCATGTTGAAGGGCGCCTATGCATTTGTGGTGATGACGGAAACAGAAATGATGGTGGCTCTGGACCCGCACGGTCTTCGTCCATTATCACTTGGTAAGCTTGGGGATGCTTACTGCGTAGCTTCTGAAACTTGTGCCTTTGATATCGTAGGGGCTGAATTTGTACGGGATATCGAGCCGGGAGAGCTTGTGATCATCAATGATGAGGGACTGACCTCAGAACGGTTTAGTTTTTCAGGTGGGAATGCGATGTGTACGATGGAATACGTATACTTCTCAAGACCAGACAGCAATATTCAAGGGATCAACGTCCATTCCGCCAGAAAAAGAATGGGAATGGAACTTGCGAAAGAAGCACCGATTGAGGCGGACGTTGTAACAGGTGTACCTGACTCCAGTATTTCAAGTGCGATCGGCTATGCAGAAGCGTCAGGTATTCCATACGAATTAGGTCTTATTAAGAACCGTTATGTAGGGCGTACATTTATACAGCCATCTCAATCCCTTCGTGAGCAAGGTGTGAAGATGAAGCTTTCACCGGTCAGAGGAGTAGTAGAAGGGAAACGCGTGGTAATGGTAGATGATTCGATCGTTCGTGGAACCACAAGTAGACGAATCGTCAGCATGCTCAAAGAAGCCGGAGCCAAGGAAGTTCATGTGTGCATCAGTTCGCCGCCTATCAAGAACCCATGTTTCTACGGCATTGATACATCGACTCATGAAGAGCTGATCGCTTCTTCCAATTCAGTGGAGGAAATGCGTCAGATCATTGGAGCCGACTCCCTGACATTCTTGAGTACAGACGGTGTGTTAAAAGCAATCGACCGAAATGATTCGTCAGAAAATCGTGGTCAATGCCTAGCTTGCTTTACAGGAAAGTATCCAACGGAAATCTACCCGGATACACTTCATCCACATGAAAAAGAGTTAGTGAAATAGGGGGAATCATGATGGCAAATGCGTATCGTCAAGCAGGAGTAGATATTGAAGCGGGATACGAGTCAGTCGACCGCATTAAAAAGCATGTGAAAAGAACCGCTCGAGAAGGGGTCCTTGGTCAATTAGGCAGTTTTGGCGGAATGTTTGATTTATCTTCTCTGAATTTAAAAGAGCCTGTTCTTGTATCAGGTACGGATGGAGTCGGAACGAAGCTGAAGCTTGCCTTCATGGCAGACAAACACGATACGATCGGGATCGATTGTGTGGCCATGTGTGTGAATGACATTGTCGTTCAGGGAGCGGAACCACTGTATTTCTTAGATTATATAGCGACTGGAAAAGCACTTCCAGAGAAGATAGAAGGTATTGTAAAGGGTATTGCGGACGGATGTGAAATGGCTGGCTGTGCGCTGATCGGTGGCGAAACTGCCGAGATGCCTGGTATGTATTCTGATGAAGAATATGATATCGCCGGCTTTGCAGTAGGGGCTTGTGAAAAAAAAGAGATTATCACTGGCGAAAAAATTTCTGAAGGAAATGTGTTAGTCGGACTGGGTTCCAGTGGTATACACAGTAATGGGTACTCTTTAGTACGAAAAGTATTCTTCGAAGATCAGTCGTTCTCTTTGGAAGAATCATTACCGGAAGTCGGGACCACACTAAAAGAAGCGTTACTTACACCAACCAAGATTTACGTGAAACCAGTGTTAGCTGCACTAAAGCAATTCTCCATCAAGGGGATGTCCCATATTACAGGCGGAGGATTCATTGAAAATATCCCGCGGATGCTGCCGGATCATTTGCAAGCGGACATTACAGAAGGAAGCTGGGATATCCCAAGCATTTTCACGGCCCTTGAGCACTATGGGGAAATTCCACGCAGCGAAATGTACAACATTTTTAACATGGGGATTGGATTTGTATTAGCGGTTGAGGAAAATGAAGCAGAAGAAATTCTTCAATTCTTCAACGCACAGGGAGAAGAAGCCTTTATGATCGGACGGGTGACCACTGGAAATGGAGTGCGTTTCGTTCGTTGAAATGAAGGATGAGTAAGTCAATATCGGGGGCGAGTCATGAGACAGATTGCCATTTTTGCATCAGGAAGCGGAAGTAATTTTCAAGCATTGGTAGATGCTGTACAAGGCGGAACACTGAAAGCGAATATTAAACTTCTTGTCTGTGACCAGCCGGGAGCGTTCGTGGTTCACAGAGCCCAATCAGCAGGGATTCCTACTTTCGTCTTCCGTGCAAAAGATTACGAAAACAAACAGGCATTTGAACAGGAAATCCTAAATGAAATGGCTCATTTGGGTGTTGATTTTATTGTATTAGCAGGTTATATGAGATTGATTGGTCCA
Source organism: Rossellomorea aquimaris (assembly GCF_008180865.1). Taxonomy (GTDB): domain Bacteria; phylum Bacillota; class Bacilli; order Bacillales; family Bacillaceae_B; genus Rossellomorea; species Rossellomorea yichunensis. Next base: position 1,056,953 of record NZ_VTEX01000002.1, on the reverse strand, counting down.
ACATTACTGGAAAGCTTCGGAGGACGGATCGTGAATATCCACCCCTCCCTTCTCCCTTCCTTTCCAGGAAAAGATGCCATCGGTCAAGCAATCGATGGTGGAGTGAAGATCACTGGCGTCACCATACACTATGTAGATGCTGGAATGGATACAGGGGAAATCATCGCGCAGGAAATCGTCCGGGTCACAACAGGCGAAACCAAACAATCACTCCAGGACAAAATCCAGCACGTCGAACACCACCTGTACCCAACCACCCTCAACCACCTCTTCCTTACCACAGGCTACTAAAGCCGGGAAAAGGCGGTTGCTTTATCATGGTAGTGTGGTAAAGTGGTGAGGGACGGACCTTGGGTTTGGTTTCATTTAAAGTAATGGGGAGAGCAGTGGGGCGTGGCATACGGTAAAGGCTGAGTTCGGTATTCACAATTTGGCACAACAAACGCGGAAAGTGGCACAAGTTTTTCCAAAAGTGGCACAACACTCACCTAAACGGGTGCAATTAGTAAACAAAATAGCCCAGATACACCGTTTCATACACCACACTCTGCTTTTCCACCCAGAAATTTTATGAGAAACCTCGTACCCATTTCAAATTCAATCAAATAATGAAATAAAATCAGCATTACAGCAGGCAGAGGAGGAGCAGACATTGAAAAAGAGAGCATTAATCAGTGTTTCAGATAAAAGCGGAGTAATCGAATTTGCTAAGGAATTAAAGTTACTTGGGTACGAAATCATTTCGACAGGTGGAACAAAGAAGCTTCTTCAAGAAAGTGACGTTGAAGTGATGGGAGTAGAAGAAGTAACTGGTTTCCCCGAAATATTAGAAGGACGCGTTAAAACACTTCACCCCAATATCCACGGTGGACTCCTCGCAAAACGCGGTGAAGAAAGCCATCGCCAGCAGCTTCAGGAACAAGGAATCGAAGGAATCGACCTGGTATGTGTCAACCTTTATCCGTTTCAACAAACCATCGCTAAACCGAATGTCGGTGTAGAAGAAGCGATTGAGAATATTGACATCGGCGGTCCGACGATGCTGAGGGCGGCAGCAAAAAATCATCAGTATGTCACTGTGGTAGTCGATGCGCTTGACTACGATGAAGTCATCAATGAGTTAAAGCTTCAAGGGGAACTATCCCTAGAAAAACGCCGTAAGCTGGCGGCTAAGGTGTTCCGTCATACGGCTGCTTACGATGCGTTCATTGCTGAATATATGACAGACATTTCAGGGGAAGAAAATCCTGAGCGATTTACAAGAACGTACGAGTTAAAACAAACACTGCGCTATGGGGAAAATCCTCATCAGCAGGCTTCTTTCTACCGTGCACCACTTGGCTCTGAATTCTCTGTAGCCATGGCAAGACAGCTCCACGGAAAAGAGCTCTCTTATAATAATATCAATGACGCGAATGCGGCTCTTCAAATTGTGAAAGAATTTACGGAACCAGCGGCAGTTGCGGTAAAGCATATGAATCCATGTGGTGTTGGAGTTGGTACGACGATTCATGAAGCGTTCTCTAAAGCATATGAAGCCGATTCTACATCTATTTTTGGTGGAATAGTGGCTCTAAACCGCATCGTGGATGAAGAAACAGCCAAGCAGCTTCATGAAATCTTCTTGGAGATTGTCATTGCTCCTGCTTTTAGCGATGAAGCATTTGAGATTCTTTCAAGCAAGAAGAATATCCGTTTATTGACGATTCCTTTTGAATCCACAAACAAAATTGAACGTAAATTAACAACCGTTGAAGGTGGGTTGCTTGTTCAGGCAGATGACACATTTACCCTCGATGATGCAGATCTGAGAGTGGTAACCAGACGTGAGCCGACAGATGAAGAGTGGGCAAGCATGAAACTGGGATGGAAAGTTGTAAAGCACGTGAAATCCAACGCAATCGTTGTAACGGATGCTCAAATGACGGTTGGAGTAGGGGCAGGACAAATGAACCGGGTAGGTGCCGCAAACATCGCAATCGAGCAGGCAGGTGAAAAAGCAAAAGGGGCCGCCATGGCATCTGACGCATTCTTCCCAATGGACGACACCGTAGAAGCAGCAGCCAAAGCGGGCATTACAGCCATCATCCAGCCAGGAGGCTCCATCCGGGACGAAGACTCCATCAAAAAAGCCGAACAACACGGCATCACCATGGTCTTCACCGGAATCCGCCACTTCAAACATTAATTTGAGGGACGGACCTCCAATCATTGAAAGAAGTTTTTGTGAAATTACTCATAAACCATGTGGGGAAACGGTTTGTTGGGAACTGGGTGATTAGTCAGAGTGAGGATTGAGGGACGGACCTCAGCCAAGCTCTTACCCGTTACCATATCCTCTAACCTCACCTAACCATAGATCCATTCCACATACAACCTCTCCTCATCTTCAACTCAGGTAGGAGAGGTTTTCTTAAAAAGGGGGCTTTTCAAGATGAAAGTACTTGTTATCGGTCGCGGTGGTCGCGAGCATGCCATATGTAAGAAGTTAGCGGGAAGTGAAAGTGTGACAGAAGTGTTCTGTGCACCCGGAAATGCAGGTATTGCAAGCGTTGCGACGAATCTTCCATACAGTGAATCCGATGTGAATGATCTTATTGCTTTTGCCAAAAAAGAGCATATCGCTTATACCTTTGTAGGTCCTGAAAACCCATTATTGGATGGTATCGTAAATCGTTTCCAAGAAGAAGGCCTGCACATATTTGGACCGACCAAAGAAGCGGCCATCATAGAAGGAAGCAAATCGTTTTCTAAGGAATTAATGAAAAAGTACAACATTCCAACGGCTAAATATGAAGTGTTCAAAAGCGTTGAGAAAGCAATCGAATATGTAAAAGAGGTAGGGACTCCTATTGTTGTAAAGGCGGATGGGTTGGCAGCTGGAAAGGGCGTTGTGGTTGCTGAAACGGAAGAAGAAGCGATCAGCGCACTGGAAGAAATGCTTCTTGATGAAAAGTTTGGTGATGCTTCTTCTAAAGTGGTAGTTGAAGAGTGTCTGTTTGGGGAAGAGTTTTCTTTGATGGCCTTTGTACATGGTGAATCCGTTTATCCAATGGTGATTGCACAGGACCATAAGCGTGCCTTTGACGGAGATCAGGGACCGAATACAGGCGGAATGGGTGCGTATTCACCGGTACCTCATATTTCGGACGATGTCATACAAGAAGCGATTTCAACTGTTCTGCATCCCACGGCTAAAGCGATGGTTAAGGAGAATCGTTCGTTTACCGGCATTCTTTATGCAGGGCTGATGCTCACAAGTGAAGGTCCAAAGGTCATCGAATTCAATGCCCGATTTGGCGATCCTGAAACCCAGGTTGTACTGCCGCGTTTGACTTCTGACTTTGGTCTTGTTGTGAAGAACATGATCGAAGGGAACCCTGTGCAATTAGAATGGTCACAAGAGGCTGTTCTGGGTGTTGTATTAGCGGCTGATGGCTATCCGGGTGAATACGCAAAAGGAATCGCCCTTCCGAACCTTGAAGAGTCATTGGATGAAGAAACCCTCGTATACCATGCCGGAACCGAGCAGAATACAGAGGCTGCCCTTGTTTCAACTGGTGGGAGAGTGTTACTTGTAGCTTCTTCTGCACCATCTGTGGAAAAAGCCCAGGCTAAAGTGTATAAAGAATTAGATAAGGTGGATTGGAATGGGTTGTTCTACAGAAGAGATATAGGGAAGAAAGCTATCGAACACGTCTCTTCCTAGTTCTGCGAACATAAACAAAAGCAATGGCAATAATGCCGCCAATCAGGGAAAACAACACATACGACATGTCCGTTAAATATTCCCAAAACATAAATGAGCAACTCCTTTATTCATAAATGTATTAATCATGAGTGCCAGGTCTCACCCCTTTTCGAGGGACGGACCTCGGCACTCTTGCTATAAACGGAATTTAAATCTGGTGAAAATGTCTTTAAATAAGGGAACGGAAGGGAATAACTGCTCCATTACAATCCTAATATCCCTAAGAAAGAAGGTCCGTCCCTTTGTCACCCATGTTGTCACCATTCAATGCTGACTGGACTTCTTTGTTGGTGAGTTCTTCGGGATTGAAGTTAGTTTCTTTTTTGGTATTGTCCAGGGGGGCTTGTTTGTGTTCGTTTGTTGGGTGGTGATCTTTGTGATCTGTTGATTTGTCGGATTTCAGCATGTCTTTAAAGTTCATCATATCCTTCGCTTTGAATCCTGCAAATCCTCCGCTTCCACCATTTCCCTCTTCGCCTTTTTCAAATAGGGCTGTAACAGGGCAGTAGCGAAGAATTCCTTCTCCTACTTTCATGGCACCGATCACTGCCATCACGAGATAAGAGTCCCTCCAAGGACGTCTTGCAAGCTTTGATGTGCTCCAGGCAAGAATCGTGAAACCAACTGTGATGCGGATAAGGGCATTGATAATCCCGATGTTTGATGATACTTTCATTTGTAAACTCCTCCTTAATAGAAAATTCACATAATTGTTGTAAACCGTTAATGCGTTAAATAGTAAAATATGTTAACATAAAATGAAACTTAAACTAATACCATTCCACTAGAGGAGTGTTCACATTGGAACAGCGCTACAGATGGAAGAACAAACAACTAAGAGAACATGTACAAGTACTGAACGGAGAAATTTCTCCGGGCATCCTTTTAAAGAATGCAACGTACCTTCACTCGACTCTAAAGAAATGGGTGCAGGGACACATTTGGGTTTACCGTGATCGAATTGTTTATACAGGCGATCAGCTCCCGGAAAACCTTGAGAATTGCGAGATAGTGGACTGTGACTCACAGTACCTCGTTCCCGGATATATCGAACCGCATGTACATCCGTTTCAGCTTTATAATCCCCAATCCTTTTCCAAGTATGCATCCCAAACCGGTACAACGACATTCGTAAATGATAACCTGATGATGTTTTTGCAATTGGAAAAAAAGAAAGCGTTTTCTTTATTGGGAGATTTTAATAAAATGCCCGTCACTATGTATTGGTGGACAAGATTCGATTCTCAAACGGAGATGGAGAATGAAGAGGTAACCTTTTCAAATGGTGAAGTAAAATCATGGCTGGAACATGACTCCGTGCTTCAAGGAGGAGAGTTGACCGCCTGGCCGAGACTGCTTCAGGGAGATGATCTGATTCTCCACTGGATGCAGGAAGCGAAGAGAATGGGCAAGGTCGTTGAAGGACATCTGCCAGGAGCATCTGACAAAACCATTGCCAAGCTTGGCTTACTGGGGATCGATGGTGATCATGAAGCCATGACCGGAGGAGACGTCTATAAGCGGCTTATTCAAGGGCTGACCGTCACATTGCGTCATTCCTCCATCCGGCCGGATTTGCCGGTTCTATTAGACGGGTTAAAAGAAAAGGGCATCGATTCGTATGATTCATTACTGTTTACAACGGACGGATCGACACCAGGCTTTTATGAACAAGGTGTATTGGATTTCATGATAAAAATGGCGATCGATAAGGGCATACCCCCAATCGAAGCATATAATATGGCTAGCTACAACGTCGCCAATTACTATCACATCACTCATTTGCATGGGATGATCGCTACAGGCAGAGTGGCTAATATTAACTTCCTTTCGGCAATAGATGACCCAACTCCTAAGTCCGTCCTCTCAAAAGGGGAGTGGGTACAGAGAGATGGGGAGCAAATAGAAGATTCCACTGAAATAAATTGGGAAACAAACGGATTTAAACCATTATCCCTGAATTGGGAAGTGGGCCACGATGATCTTCAGTTTTCCATGCCCTTTGGAATTGAAATGGTGAACGATGTCATTACCAAGCCTTATTCCATATCCATCAATCCATCTACGGAGGAGCAGGATCTTAATCACGATCAATCGTTCCTCATGCTGCTGGATCGAAAGGGAGAATGGAGAATCAGCACAATGATCAAAGGATTCTCAACGGGTGTCATGGGCTTTGCTTCCTCCTATTCAAATACAGGGGACATCATTCTAATTGGTAAGAACAAGTCTGATATGATAGCTGCCTTTAAACGGATGAAGGAAATCGGAGGCGGAATTGTTTTGACAGAGAAGGGTGAAGTCATTCACGAAATACCACTTCCATTAAGCGGCCTGCTCTCTCATAAAGAGATGCCGGAGCTTATTGAAGAAGAAAAAACACTTAAAGGTTTGTTAAAAGAAAGAGGATATCGATTCTCGGATCCCATTTATACCTTACTGTTCCTTCAGTCGACTCATCTACCTTATATACGGATGACACAAAAGGGAATCTATGATGTAATGAAGAAAACGGTACTCTTTCCAACGATAATGCGTTAAAATAGTAAAGTATAAGGAAAAAGATTTCTATATAAATAGGGGTGTCTAAAAACATGCTGAAAAGAGCTTTGATCATTGCTTTAAGCTCGTTTACACTTGTCGCATGTAGTTCAGATAAAGAGATAAAGAAAGAATCTGATAAAGAAGCTGCAACTCCAGTTGTGAAAGAAGAGACAGACGTAGAAACGGAAGAGAAAAACCAATCACCGTTAACAGGTGAGGTACAAGAGAAAGAATCCACGGCGCGAGCGGTTGCTGTCATGGTGAATAATCACCCTAAGGCGCGTCCCCAATCAGGCCTTTCAAAAGCAGACATTGTGTATGAAGTCCTGGCAGAAGGGGATGTCACTCGATTCCTGGCCATATATCAAAGCCAAAAGCCTGAAGAAATCGGTCCTGTACGAAGTGCCAGAGATTACTATGTGGAGCTTGCCAAAGGATATGATAGTCTATATGTTGCCCATGGATATAGTCCAGAAGCACAGGAAATGCTGACCAGCGGTTTCATTGACAATTTAAACGGCATGAAATATGATGGAACGCTGTTCAAGCGTGCAAGCTTCCGTAAGGCTCCTCATAATTCCTATATCTCCTTTGAGCATATCAAAGAGGGAGCGGAGCAGAACGACTTTGATATGGCACGTCCGCCGGAATCATTAAACTTTAGTGATAAGGGGCCGATAAGCGGAGAAGTATCCCGATCTGTCATGATTTCATATAACAATAATCCGCTGTTTAACGTAGTGTATGATTTCAACGAAGAAGAGGGCAAATACGAGCGTTACTCAAATGGTGAACAGACCATCGATTACGATTCCAAAGACCCTGTTTTAGTAGAAAATCTCTTTATAGTGGAAGCGTCTCATAAAATAGTCGACGATGCAGGCAGACGAAACATTGATTTTGAATCAGGCGGGAATGCGTACCTGATCCAAGAAGGAAAACTCCGGGAAGTTCAGTGGAAGAACGTAGATGGCAGAATCCTTCCTTTTGAAAATAATAAACCTGTCAGTTTGCGAAAAGGATCTACGTGGATCAATATCATTCCAAGTTCTGAAGGCTTGGCCGGGTCTGTATCATTTCAAGAATAGATGAAAAAGGAGTCTTTTTATGCAAATAAATAAACTAAGAGGCAAGGAGCTGGATCAGTTATTCAATGCTGTTCTATCTCTACAAGATCTTGAAGAATGTTATCGTTTCTTCGATGACCTTTGCACAATCAATGAAATTCAATCTCTTGCTCAGCGCCTTGAAGTAGCTCGCATGCTGCAGGATGGGAAAACCTATCATAAGATTGAAACAGAAACTGGTGCAAGCACCGCAACCATTTCTCGTGTGAAGCGTTGCTTAAACTACGGAAATGATGCCTACGAACTGGTATTGGATCGTGTGCATCAGGGAGAAAAATAATAGAAGGGACCGCTGTCATCATGATGAGCGGTCTTTGTTTTTGTGTGGGGATTTCATCTGTCTGCTCCTTCGACTCATACAAACTTTAACAATAGACGAGGTGATGCGGCTCCTTCTTACAAATGATATAATACGTTAGATGGATGTATGAATGGAGGAACAAAGCATGTATGATGTCCAAAAGTGGAGCCATGTATTTAAACTAGATCCGAATAAGACAATCGATGATGGAGATTTAGAAGCTGTATGTGAATCAGGGACTGACGCCATTATTGTAGGGGGAACGGACGGTGTAACCCTTGAAAAGGTTCTTGATTTGATGGCACGGGTGAGACGATATACTGTTCCTTGTATTCTGGAGGTATCTAATTTGGAGTCGATTACTCCGGGCTTCGATTTATATTTCATTCCGATGGTGATGAACAGTTCGAACATGAATTGGGTGACAGGATTGCATCACCAGGCTGTAAAGGAATATGGGGAAATCATGAATTGGGATGAAATCCTTGTAGAAGGATATTGTATATTAAACAAAGACTGTAAGGCGGCACAGGTTACGGAGGCCGATACAGATATTTCAAGTGAAGACGCGGCAGCATATGCCATGATGGCAGAAAGAATGTTCAACCTGCCAATCTTTTACTTGGAGTACAGTGGTACATATGGGAATGTTGAAACGGTGAAAGAGGTAAGAGATTCACTGGAAAACACAACATTATTCTACGGTGGCGGTATTAAAACCGTCCAACAGGCGAAGGAAATGGCTGCGGTGTCAGATGTTGTCGTAATAGGAAATGCTGTATATGACAATTTGAAGGAAGCGTTAAAAACAGTAAAAGCAGTGAAGGGATAAGGATTAAACTGGAGGTCCGTCCCTAAGTGGGATATAATGGAATACAAATATAGAACGTACGTTCGTTATGGTGGTGTGAGAGTATGCAATTTTTGACTGATCGATTGTTGAATGGAATGAATCCTGAGCAGGCAGAAGCTGTGAAGGCGACAGAAGGGCCGTTGCTGATCATGGCAGGGGCAGGCTCCGGTAAGACAAGAGTATTGACGCATCGAATAGCGTATCTGATGGTGGAAAAAGGGGTCAATCCTTATAATATTTTAGCGATTACCTTTACAAATAAAGCAGCGAGAGAGATGAAGGATCGTATTCATAACATACTGGGCGGTGCTTCTGATAACATCTGGATCTCGACCTTCCACAGCATGTGTGTCAGAATCCTGCGACGTGATATTGACCGGATCGGGATGAACCGTAATTTTACGATTCTTGATTCTACCGATCAGCAATCGGTGATCAAAGCGATTTTAAAAGAAAAAAATATTGATCCGAAAAAATTTGATCCCCGTTCGCTTTTGGGATCCATCAGCTCTGCGAAGAATGAGCTGACGACTCCCGAAGAATTATCCAAACAGGTAGGGGGATATTACGATCAAGTTGTCTCTGATGTGTACACAGAATATCAGAAGCGTTTACGTAAGAATCAGGCGTTGGATTTTGATGATCTCATCATGACGACGATTCAACTGTTTCAGCGTGTACCGGAAGTCCTGGAGTTCTATCAAAGGAAGTTCCAATACATCCATGTCGATGAGTATCAGGATACGAACAGAGCTCAATATATGCTCGTGAAACTGCTGGCTTCCCGCTTTCAGAACTTGTGTGTAGTCGGGGATTCCGATCAATCGATTTATCGCTGGCGCGGTGCGGACATTGCCAATATCCTTTCTTTTGAAAAGGATTATCCAAGAGCAACCGTTATTTTCCTTGAACAAAACTATCGTTCAACGAAGAGGATCCTGCAGGCGGCGAATGAAGTGATCCAAAAGAACTCGAATCGTAAACCGAAGAATCTTTGGACAGAAAATCATGATGGTGAAAAGATTTCGTATTTCAGAGCGGATACCGAGCAGACCGAAGCTCAATTTGTGACAGGTAAAATCAAAGAAATGACGGAAAGCGGTAAGAGGAAATATTCCGATTTCGCCATCCTTTATCGAACAAACGCCCAGTCCCGTGTGATGGAGGAAGTTCTTTTAAAATCAAATATTGAATACTCCATCGTCGGCGGCATCAAGTTCTATGACCGTAAAGAGATCAAAGACATATTAGCTTACCTGAGACTCATCTCGAATCCGGATGATGACATCAGCCTAATACGTGTCATTAATGTTCCGAAGCGGGGCGTAGGGGCAACCTCTGTAGACAAAATTGCCCGTTATGCACAGGATCATGATATTTCCATGTTCAGAACGTTGGAAGAAGCGGACTTTATCGGGCTCAGTCCGAAAATAACGAAAGCTGTCATAGAATTCAAGGAAATGGTGAAAGGCTATACGGCCATGCAGGAATATTTGTCCGTAACCGAGCTCGTAGAAGAAATACTGGAGAAATCCGGTTACATCGATATGTTAAAAGCAGAAAAGTCGATTGAGTCTCAAAGTCGCTTGGAGAACTTGGACGAGTTCCTGTCTGTAACCAAAAGCTTCGAGCAGTCCAACGATGACAAGAGTCTTGTCGCATTTTTAACGGATCTGGCATTGGTAGCGGACATTGATAAGCTTGATGAAGATGATCAGCCAAAAGACTCGGTCATTCTGATGACCCTTCATGCTGCAAAAGGTCTTGAGTTCCCTATCGTGTTCCTGATGGGGATGGAGGAAGGGGTTTTCCCACACAGTCGTTCCCTTATGGAAGAAGATGAGATGGAAGAAGAACGCCGTCTGGCTTATGTAGGGATCACCCGTGCAGAAGAACAGCTCTATTTAACAAATGCTCAAATGAGAATACTCTTCGGGCAAACGAAGATGAATCCTGTGTCCCGATTCATTCAGGAGATTCCAGCTGAATTGCTGGATGACGTGATGGCAGAGAAGAAGAGTGCCTTCACACCTTTAGGGAAATCAGCGAAAGCACCAACTCGTCCTGCCCCGCGTAAGCCTGTTTCACGACCGGTTCAAACGACAACCGGTGGTGAGTCTGTTGCATGGCAAGTAGGGGACAAAGCACAGCATAAGAAATGGGGTACAGGGACGGTTGTTAGTGTGAAAGGATCCGGAGACAGCGTAGAGCTCGACATTGCGTTCCCGAGTCCGATGGGAATCAAACGTCTGCTTGCCAAATTCGCTCCTATAGAAAAAGCGTAACAATCTAAAGTCGGGTGGGTAGTTCACTCCCGGCTTAAACTCAATCAATCTGAACACTTTAGCAAGAAAGGGTTGTGGAAATGGATCGACAATCAGCCGGAAAACGAATAAATGAACTACATGAACTGTTAAATCAGTATAACTATGAATATCATGTTCTTGATAAACCATCAGTTCCCGATTCTGAGTATGATCAGCTGCTGAGAGAACTCATCGAACTGGAAGATCAATTTCCTGATCTAAAAACATCCGATTCACCTTCTCAGCGTGTAGGAGGAGCGATATTGGACGCATTTGAAAAAGTGGAACATCGGACGCCGATGCTCAGCTTGGGGAATGCCTTCAATGAAGAGAATCTCCGGGACTTTGATCGTCGTGTCCGTCAAGCCATTGGAGATGATTTTTCCTATGTATGTGAGCTGAAGATCGATGGGCTGGCTGTTTCTCTTCGTTATGAAGACGGCGTCTTCGTTCAAGGGGCGACAAGGGGAGACGGATCGATAGGAGAAGATATTACATCGAACCTAAAGACCATCCGTTCCATTCCATTGAAGATTTCTGAAAAGATTTCCTTTGAAGTTCGTGGAGAAGCCTTTATGCCTAAAGGTTCCTTCGAAGCGTTAAATAAGATCAAAGATGAAAAAGGGGAAGAGCCTTTTGCCAATCCCCGCAATGCAGCGGCAGGTTCCCTCCGTCAGCTCGATCCTAAAATCGCAGCATCAAGAAATCTCGATCTCTTCTTATATGCATTAGCGGATGTTGGAGATACAGGGATCGACTCTCACAGTGTAGGGTTAGATAAATTAGAAAGTCTCGGATTTAAAACGAATCCTGAACGGAAGCAATGTGCGACAATTGAAGAAGTCATTGATTTTGTCGTCAAATGGACCGATCAACGTCCGAATCTGTCATATGACATTGACGGGATCGTGATTAAAGTCAATTCACTGGAGCAGCAGAAACAGCTCGGAACGACTGCGAAAAGTCCACGCTGGGCGATTGCATTCAAGTTCCCTGCTGAAGAAGTGGTAACTGTGTTAAAAGAGATTGAATTAAGCGTAGGCCGTACCGGGGTGGTGACACCGACAGCGATTTTGGAACCGGTCCGTGTCGCTGGTACAACCGTTCAACGCGCGTCCCTTCATAATGAAGATCTTATTAGAGAAAAAGATATTAAAATCGGCGATCATGTCGTTATAAAAAAAGCCGGTGATATCATCCCTGAAGTGGTTAACGTATTAGAAGATAAGAGGACGGGTGACGAACAGGAATTTCAAATGCCCACTCATTGTCCTGAATGTGAAAGTGATCTGGTCAGACTTGAAGGTGAAGTCGCCCTTCGCTGTATCAATCCTAAATGCCCTGCTCAGATCCGGGAAGGTCTGATTCACTTTGTATCCCGAAACGCCATGAACATCGATGGTCTCGGAGAAAAAGTGATCAGTCAGTTATTCAGGGAGAAATTGATTGAAGATGTGGCAGATTTATACCGTTTAGAGCGAGAGCAGCTTCTTCAACTGGAACGAATGGGTGAAAAATCCGCAGATAATCTATTGGATGCCATTCAAGCCTCAAAAACCAATTCTCTGGAAAAATTGCTCTTTGGACTTGGAATCCGTCATGTTGGAGCAAAAGCGGCGAAAACATTGGCTCAAGAGTTCGGATCAATGGACAAGTTAATGAACTTGGGCAAAGAAGAGCTGACCAATGTAAACGAAATCGGTGATAAAATGGCAGATGCCATTGTGGCCTACTTTGAAAATGATGAAGTGAAAGAACTGATCCAGGAATTGAAGGTTGCCGGTGTCAATCTTGAATACAAAGGACCGAAGCCGGTAGCTGCAAGTGAAGTCGACTCTTATTTTGCAGGGAAAACCATTGTGTTAACCGGAAAAATTGAACGATTAAGCAGAAATGAAGCAAAAGAAAAGATCGAATTGCTAGGTGGAAAAGTCACTGGCAGTGTCAGTAAGAAAACCGATCTTGTCATCGCAGGGGAAGAAGCGGGATCAAAACTTACGAAAGCAAATGAGTTGAACATCGAAGTATGGGACGAGGACAAGCTGATGGAAGAACTTAACCGATAAGAGGTGTAACCAGTAATGAAAAAAGGGATTTCGGTCGCTCTCTCCGCATTATTGTTATTAGGGGGCTGTGCTCCGACATTTGAGAAGCAGGATCAGGTCGTTCAGGAAAACCAAGATAGCGAAGCAAAAAAAGCGATCATTCCAAGCTTCCAGATATCCAAGGAATACTACAAGACGATGCTTCCGTATGAAACGAGTAAAACCCGTGGAGTCGTCGTCAATGATTTAGGATCAAGATATGATATCAATGAAATTGAAACGGGCTTGCTAAGGGTAGCCCAAAATCGCTTCTCAACGGATGAATACTTCTTCAAAGAGGGCCAATTCCTCACGAAGAAAACAGTTGATAGCTGGCTTCAACGAAAATATACAAGCGAACAGCTGGAAGAAAAAGGACTTCAAGAATCTGAGAATGTGGGGCTTAACCCTGTCCAGACAAAGGGTGAGAACGCACCAATCTACTTAGCCCATGTGATTGAACATAATTACTTAATGAAAAAAGAAGACAACAAGGTCCATCTGGGTGGAGTAGCAATCGCGCTGTCGTTGAATTCTGTTCAGTATGAAACCAATCTTTCATCTGGCACAAGAACAGTCAAAAACATTAGCAATGAAGCCTTAAAGGAACAAGGAGCGAGAATTGCCGACGAAGTCCTCAAACGTCTTCGTCAGAAAAAAGAACTTCAAAACGTTCCGATCATGATCTCGCTTTATAAACAGGCTCCAAAAGAACAGGTCGTCCCTGGCCATTTCTTCGCCTACACAACCGTTGAAGCAAACGAAAGCAGCATCCAAAACTGGGAAGGAATCAATGAAGATTTCTACTTATTCCCTTCTCCGGAAGCACAGGAGAATCATCCAAACGATTACAAAGTATTTAACGAGCTGAAAACGGATATCGAAAAATATTTTCCTGTTTACACGGGTCTGACGGGACAAGCACTATACCAAAACCAAAAGCTGTCCAATATGAAATTCGAGGTAGCACTGTCCTTCCAAGGAAAAGCTGAAACCATCGGATTTGCACAGCATCTTTCCGGCATGATCAGCAAGCAGACGCCAGACACCTGGGATGTGGAACTCCTCGTGTCATCGTCCTATGGACCGGAAGCTCTGATCGTGAAGAAGCCTGGAAGTAAAGAAACGTATTTGCACATTTATGAATAAAAGAGGAAAAGGACTAATCTTATAGGTTAGTTCTTTTTTTGTTGAGGGATAGGGCTGTAGAGGTGTCACAGAAATTAGTCGGATCCTGTAGAACGGTTCATAAAATGAAAAAAAGGTTGATAAATTTCAATAACGGTCGATAAACCTGATCCTCCCATCGTCATGTACTTCACGATATTTACAAAAAACGAAACCAAGTGTGACGGATATACGTAATGCATATATAGATTGAAGACAGGAAAGGGGAAAAGGCTGATGGAAATAATCGCATTTGTTTTAGCCGGAGGGGCTTTCTCGATTGTCATGATCCTTCTTGAACAAAACAAGAAATTAGAAAAGAGAGTGAAGAAATTGGAGGACAAAATGTAATCGGTAAAAAGCTTGGGGAATCTCAGGCTTTTTTGTTTGGCTTTTACAGAGAAATGACCTATCTGCATCAGCGACAATTAACCAGTTTCAAAAAGCCATCCATGAAATTTTCTATTCCCCACCGTCTCATCATGTATATGAATGTATCATTTGTTGCAAAATAATGATGCTAACGTTAGTGAAATAACTGTAATCTCGACGGATTTGTGAACAAAAAGTAACTTAATTTTATAAATTTTTATGAATAGATATAGCTAAAAAAGCGCTTTTATAAAAATATATGCACTTAATATAAATAATTATTCATATAGGTAAATGTATTTAGAAAATTCTGTCTGTTAACCTTGTGAATGTATGTTACTATTAATAACGTTGTGAACTTGTTACGGAACGTCGCTTCGCAGAATAAACTTTTTCAAACATTATTGAGTGAATAAGTTTACAACCCGTATGCATGGGGTAAAGAACTGTTGGACTTACAATTCGACATGTCTTTTAGCATGGTTCGAAAGTTAGATTAAGCACCTAACGAAAAGCAATACAAATTTATTGAAAGGAGAATGCTAACTACACAATGGATATAGCTACTTTAGTCACCTTTATCGTATATTTAGTTGGAATGCTCGCAATCGGTATTATTTCTTACAAATTAACAAGTAATTTATCGGATTACGTTCTTGGAGGACGTAGTTTAGGACCGGGGGTAGCAGCATTAAGTGCTGGTGCTTCAGATATGAGTTCATGGTTATTACTGGGACTGCCCGGCCTTGCTTATGCAATTGGTTTAGGGTCGATCTGGTTAAGTATTGGGTTAGTAATTGGTGCTTATTTAAACTGGAGATTCGTTGCTTCAAGACTACGCGCTTACACGGAGGTAGCAAACGATTCTATTACGGTTCCGGATTTCTTTGAAAATCGTTTTAGAGATGGTTCCCGTCTCCTTCGTGTCATTTCAGCAGTTATCATCTTGGTATTCTTTACCTTTTACACATCTTCAGGTCTTGTAGGCGGAGCGCTATTATTCCAGGAAACGTTCGGAATGTCTTACAATCAATCACTTTGGATTGGTGCAGCAGTAATCATTTCTTACACATTCCTTGGAGGATTCTTAGCAGTAAGTTGGACTGACTTCGTACAAGGTATTCTAATGTTCCTTGCATTGATCATTACACCAATCGTTGCGATCGCAGAGTTAGGTGGATGGAATGCTACAGTTGATGCCGTTCGTTCTGTAGACCCGGCGAATCTGGACACAATGAACACGATGACGGTTATGGGAGTCATTTCACTCCTTGCATGGGGACTTGGTTACTTCGGTCAGCCGCATATCATTACCCGCTTTATGGCACTTAAATCCACTAAAGATGTACCAAAGGCACGTTGGATTGGTATGAGCTGGATGACGTTATCAATGATTGGTGCTGTACTGGTCGGTTTCTCTGGTATCGCCTATTTCGCTGATATGCCATTAATCACAGGTGATGTTGATAATTCTGAGAAAGTATTCATCTTCTTTACAGATGTTCTATTTAACCCGTGGGTATCCGGAATTCTGTTAGCAGCGATTCTATCTGCTATCATGAGTACAATTGATTCCCAATTACTCGTTTCTTCCAGTGCACTAGCGGAGGATTTCTATAAAGCGATCATCCGTAAGAATGCTTCTGACAACGAGCTTGTATGGGTAGGTCGTATCGGAGTGCTTCTAATCGCATTCATCGCGATCGTGCTTGCCATTCAAGGTAACCCTGCCAATGGCGGCGGTACGAAGATTCTAGATCTGGTAAGTTACGCTTGGGGCGGATTCGGTGCCGCATTCGGACCAATCATCCTGTTGTCACTTTACTGGAAAGGTATGACACGAAACGGTGCTTTAGCTGGTATGATCACTGGTGCTATAACAGTCGTTGTTTGGAAACAGCTGACTGCAGCGGGAGTTATTCCATTCGAACTGTATGAAATTGTTCCAGGATTCTTCCTTGCTATGCTGGCAATCGTGATCTTCAGTAAGGTTGGACCACAACCAAGTGCTGAGATCCAAGCTGAATTCGACGAAGCAGTTGCCAAAGACATCGTAAAATAATGACAATATCGATAAGAGGTCCGTCCCTCGTCACTTAAAAGTGGCTGAGGGACGGACCTCTTTTTTGTTGTGCTTTATTTTTTTAAAGAAAGGAGAAATTGTGATGAATGTCCTCTTTGATAGTGTTACGAAATTTGTCGAAAGAAAATTATCAGAAAGTTGTTCCAAATTAAAATACTCTGTTATATAATACAAACATGCTAAATAATCTGTATTATAACAATAGTGATTTGTTTAATACTGCTAAGGAGTGATGGTGTTCAATGTCTACAAAAATGGTTGGTATCAAGGTAACTGGTGAACTTCAGCCAGGCTTTGATGAAATTTTATCCCAGAAAGCATTGCAGTTTCTAGAACAACTGGAGCGCCGATTCGGAGCAAAACGGAGAGAGCTGTTACACAACAGAGAGAAACTGCAGGAACGGATCAATGGAGGGGAACTTCCTCGCTTCTTAACTGAAACAGATTCGATTCGACAAAGTGAATGGAAAGTGAGTCCGATTCCTCAAGCCTTACAGGATAGAAGAGTAGAGATCACTGGACCTGTTGACCGGAAAATGGTCATTAACGCATTGAACTCAGGCGCAAAATGTTTCATGGCATGCTTTGAAGATGCCACTTCACCTACATGGACGAACCTCATTGAAGGACAAATCAACCTCAGAGATGCAGTACATCAAACAATTGACTTCACGAATCCGAATGGGAAGCGTTATGAATTAAACAAAGAACATGCCGTACTAATTGTTCGGCCCAGAGGATTACATCTGGAAGAGAAACATATCGAATTGGATGGGAAATCGATATCAGCAAGCCTTGTCGACTTTGGATTATTCTTTTTTCATAATGCAACTCATTTAACCTCAACGAACAAAGGCCCTTATTTCTACTTACCTAAATTAGAAAGTCACGAGGAAGCGCGCTTCTGGAATGACGTGTTTATATTTGCTCAGGAATATATCGGGATTCCTCAAGGAACGATCAAAGCAACGGTCCTGATTGAAACCATCACAGCGGCATTTGAAATGGATGAAATCCTTTATGAATTAAAGGAGCATTCGGCAGGATTGAACTGTGGAAGATGGGATTATATTTTCAGCTATATTAAAAAACTTAGGGAACAAAAAGATGTGATCCTGCCTGACCGTTCAACGGTGACGATGACAGCACCATTCATGAGATCGTATTCTTTGCTCACGATTAAGACCTGTCACAGGAGAGGTGCACCAGCAATTGGAGGAATGGCAGCTCAGATCCCTGTTAAAAATGATCCTGTTAAAAACGAAGAAGCGTTTAACAAGGTGAGAGCAGATAAAGAAAGAGAAGCGCGGGATGGTCATGATGGCACATGGGTAGCTCATCCTGGTCTCGTACCTGTTGCCATGGACGTTTTCAATCAGGAAATGAAACATGATAACCAAATTGCAGAGAAAACATTAGATGATTTGGAAGTGTCTGATCAGGATCTTCTTGAAGTTCCTCAAGGGACGATAACAGAAGAAGGTGTCCGATTAAACATTAACGTCGGTATTCAATATATATCTTCCTGGTTGAGCGGGCAAGGGGCAGCACCGATCCACAACTTAATGGAGGACGTGGCAACGGCTGAAATTTCCCGGGCTCAGTTATGGCAATGGATCCGTCATCCGAAAGGAATACTAGACGACGGGCGAAACATCACCATCGATCTCTATGAGCAGCTGAAGCAAGAAGAACTGACCAAACTCAAAAGCCAATTGGGAGAAGAACAGTACAAAAATCGCCGGTTCTCAGAAGCCGTCCAGCTATTCGATCAACTCATCCAGAACGAACAATTCACAGACTTCCTCACGATCCCGGGCTACCGAATCCTTTAGAGGGACGGACCTGCAAAAAGCATCGTCAAAGCAAAATAGGTTGTATACACAAGCCTGATTACTATATTTAATCACCTCTGCAGTGAATAGAGGGACGGACCTCAAACTAACTGCACATCGGATAAATACAACTTCACCAAAGAAATTCGCTTAATGCTTAGAATCAAAACCAAAAAAACAAAAGGGAGAGATTATTAATGGTAAAAGCAAATAACGAGCGCGTGAAAGCACTACAGGAGAATTGGGAGATGGATCAAAGATGGCAAGGGGTATCTCGACCTTATTCAGCTGAAGATGTCATCCGTTTAAGAGGTTCAATTGATATAGAGCATACTCTTGCCCGGCACGGATCTGAAAAGCTATGGAATCTTCTTCACAAAGAAGATTATATCAATGCACTTGGTGCCTTGACAGGAAACCAGGCTGTCCAACAAGTCAGAGCCGGTTTGAAAGCGATCTACTTAAGCGGATGGCAGGTAGCGGCGGATGCTAACCTTGCCGGGCAAATGTATCCCGATCAAAGTCTGTACCCGGCGAACTCTGTACCATCCGTCGTGAAAAGAATCAACCAGGCTCTTCAACGTGCTGATCAGGTTCACTATGTTGAAGGTGATGAATCGATCGATTGGTTTGTCCCGATTGTAGCCGATGCAGAAGCTGGCTTTGGAGGACAGCTTAATGTATTTGAACTCATGAAGGGTATGATCGAAGCGGGGGCTTCAGCCGTCCACTTTGAAGATCAGCTTTCTTCTGAGAAGAAGTGCGGACACTTGGGAGGTAAAGTATTACTGCCGACACAAACGTCAGTGAAGAATTTAATTTCAGCACGTCTGGCGGCAGATGTAATGGGTGTACCAACATTAATCGTAGCCCGTACAGATGCGAATGCCGCAGATTTAATTACGAGCGATGTTGATCCGTACGATGCGCAGTTCATTACAGGGGAACGCACTCCTGAAGGGTTCTTCCGTACAAGAGCGGGCTTGGATCAGGCGATTGCAAGGGGTTTGGCTTATGCTCCTTATGCAGATCTTGTGTGGTGTGAAACATCTGAACCGAGTCTTGAAGAAGCCCGTCAATTTGCTGAGGCGATTCATGCTGAACATCCAGGGAAATTATTGGCGTATAACTGCTCGCCATCCTTTAACTGGAAGAAGAAACTGGACGATGAAACGATCGCTAAGTTCCAAAAGGAGCTTGGGAAAATGGGCTATAAGTTCCAGTTTGTAACGCTTGCAGGATTCCACGCCCTGAACCATAGCATGTTCGAGCTTGCGAGAGGGTACAAAGAGCGCGGGATGGCTGCTTATTCCCAGCTTCAAGAAGCGGAATTCGCCAGCGAGAAATATGGCTATTCAGCTACGAGACATCAGCGCGAAGTAGGAACAGGCTATTTTGACGAAGTATCGATGGTGATTTCAGGTGGAACATCCTCTACGACAGCCCTTAAAGGTTCAACAGAGGCTGCTCAATTCTAAAAATTAAATGGCATAAAAATATAAATGAAGGTCCGTCCCTCGGGTGTTGCTATACCCCGAGGGACGGACCTTTCTTTAGGTGATCCGCAATGTAGTACTATCGATGCAAATTTGTGAATAGTTTAACTTTATAGAATTTATTTATAAATATACTATTGATTTTATTAATATACATACCTATAATTAGAGCTAATTTAAATTTAATCTGTGTGGTGATTAGTTATGAATGTTGGTATTGTTGGTAGTACGGGTTATGGTGGAGTGGAGTTGCATCGATTGTTATCAAATCATCCGAATGTAGATAATTGTATTTTGTATTCATCTTCATTGGATGGGGAACCATATGCAAATCAATATCCACACCTCTTTAACCTGTCACATGAAGTAGTGAATCCTATTAATATCGAGGAAATGAAGCAGCTTGATTTTGTTTTTTTGGCTGTTCCTTCCGGTGTATCGAAGGAATTATCCCATAAGCTTCTCGGTGAAAAGGCGAAAGTGATCGATCTTTCAGGGGACTTGCGTTTGAAGGAGCCTCAAGAATATGAAGAGTGGTACAAAGGGGAATCTGCATCTACAGATATTCTACAGAAAGCGGTGTATGGCCTCACAGAATGCAATCGACAATCCATTCAAGAGGCGGAACTGATCGCGAACCCAGGCTGCTTTCCGACAGCCACCCTACTGGGATTGGCTCCGCTTTTCCATCATGAGCTTATAGAACCCCATTCCATCATTATCGATGCCAAAACGGGATTATCGGGAGCAGGGAGAAAAGCGACTCAATCCAGTCACTTTTCAGAGACTCAGGAGAATCTACGAATCTATAAGGTTCATCAACACCAGCACACTCCTGAAATAGAGCAACAATTGCAGGAATGGAGCAGCGAAGCGGGACCGATTACCTTTACGACACACCTTATTCCCATGACCCGTGGGATTATGGCTACGATGTATACGGAATTGAAAAGCAAATACACCACTGCTCAGTTGCACAACATCTACCAGGACTATTACGAGAAACATCCTTTCATCAGGATTCGTCCTGTTGGCCAGTTCCCAAGTACAAAAGAAGTGTTCGGGACGAATTTCTGCGATATCGCGATAAAAGTGGATTCGCGGACGAATCGGGTCACGATTGTGTCTGTGATCGATAACTTGCTAAAAGGAGCTGCCGGCCAGGCGGTTCAAAATATGAATATCATGCTGGGGTTGGACGAAACGACAGGACTCTATCACTATCCAATTTATCCATAAGAGGGGGAGAATCAATGAAACTAGTAAAAGAAAAGGCTATTCAACACATAGCGGGAGGAACGATTCTTTCACCTCTCGGGTATAAGGCAGGGGGGATGCATACCGGTCTTCGATACGCTAAGAAAGACTTCGGGGTCATATACAGTGAAAAGCCTGCACAAGTCGGAGCGGTTTATACGCAAAGTCACTTTCAGGCTGCTCCCCTAAAGGTCACACAAGAAAGCATCTTGAAATCTCACACTCTGCAAGCGATTGTGGTGAACAGTGCGATCGCAAATGCCTGTACGGGTGAACAAGGATTAAAAGATGCATATCAAACAAGGGAGTGGACGGCCAAACGATTTCAAATTCCGGAAGAGTACGTAGCCGTTGCTTCGACAGGTGTCATTGGTGAGTGGCTTCCTATGGAGAAGATTGAAAAGGGCTGCAACGAAATCGAGGTCGATTCAACAGAGGAGAGTGCCCAATCTTTTCAACTGGCGATCCTAACGACGGATCTTATCGAAAAGACTTCATGCTATGAAGTGAAAATAGACGGAGAAACGGTCACGATCGGAGGATGTGCGAAGGGATCAGGCATGATTCATCCAAATATGGCGACGATGCTTGGATTCATTACAACGGATGCATCGATTTCATCCACCGTCCTGCAAAAAGCACTTAAAACAGCGATCGATCAATCCTTTAATCAAATCACTGTAGATGGAGAAACGTCTACGAATGATATGGTCATTGCGATGGCAAACGGGATGGTAGAGCATGACACATTGCATGAGAACCATCCTGATTGGAATCACTTTCAAGAGGGATTAATTCACGTATGTCAAGATCTGGCCAAACAGATTGCCCGGGATGGTGAAGGAGCAACCAAACTCGTAGAAGTGAACGTCACAGGTGCTCAGTCCAATCAAGACGCCAATATCTTGGCAAAAAAAATCGTCGGATCCAATTTAGTCAAAACGGCACTCTTTGGCAGGGATCCAAACTGGGGAAGGATCGTCGGTGCCATGGGACACAGTGAGGTGACGATTGAGCCCCATCAATGTGACATTTATATTGGAGAGACACTCGTGTTTTCGAATGGTACTCCTCAGCCATTCAATCAAGAAGGTGTAAGTCAGTATATGCAAGCTGAACATGTGATCATATCTGTCGGATTGCATGGAGGAGAAGGAAAAGGAAAAGCCTGGGGGTGCGATCTTACGTATGATTACGTCAAAATCAATGCAAGTTATCGAACATAAGCCAGTGATTGCAATCAAACTGGGAGGAAGTGTCCTTTCTAAGCTCTCATCCCTTTTCTATAAAAGTATAAAAGATCTTCAGCAACACTACCATGTAGTACTTGTTCACGGAGGAGGTCCTGAGATTACGGCTATGCTGAACAAACTGGCCATCGAATCCACCTTCATCAATGGCCATCGAAAAACCACCAAAAAGGTTTTTGGAGTCGTTGAACAAGTGCTGAAAGGCAAGGTGAATAGCGAGTTAACCCATCAACTCAATCTGGCAGGGATAAACGCAATCGGATTAAGCGGATACGATGCCCATTTGTTAAAGGCCAGCATCCTGGATGAAGGATCTCTAGGTTATGTAGGCAAAATTGAAGAAGTTAACCTCACCCTGTTAAATAATCTGCTTTCTCTGAACTACGTGCCTGTTATCGCTCCCCTAGCCACTACAAATAATGGTGAAAAGCTGAATGTGAATGCAGACCTGGCTGCATCAGCCATAGCAGAAGCCCTGGAAGTAGAGAAACTGGTCTTTGTCACAGACGTTCCCGGAATTTTAAAAGAAGGGGAAATTGTTTCACGTGTAACAAAGGAAGAGATCCTTAATTATATAGAAACCGGAATCATCCATGGCGGAATGATTCCAAAGGTGCAAGCAGCCCTGTCGGTTCTGCAGCTTAACATTAAAGAAGTAATGATCGTCGGGTGTCAGGACACAATCATTCAAGACGGAGAGATGCTGGGCACACGTATAACAGAAGGAGGAGGGGTCAAGGCAGTATGAGTCATTTATTTCCTACTTATAATCGGTTGGATATTGAATTGGTTTCAGGAAAAGGCACGGTTGTTCAAGATCAAAATGGGAAATCCTATTTGGATTTCATTTCAGGTATAGCGGTTTGTAATTTAGGTCACTCTCCTTATGTTGTTAAAGAGGCTCTTGAAAAACAGTTGGATAAACTTTGGCATGTATCCAATCTGTTTCCGATTACGCTACAGGAAGAAGCAGCTTCACTTCTTGCTTCCGCAAGTGGCTTGGACTCAGTCTTCTTTTGTAACAGTGGAGCTGAAGCGAACGAAGCAGCGATTAAGCTAGCCAAAAAGCATACGGGTAAAACGACGATCCTGACCTTCAAGCAATCATTTCATGGCCGGACCTTTGCGACCATGAGCGCAACGGGGCAGGAAAAGATTCATAGCGGCTTCGGTCCGTTGGTTCCAACCTTTGACTATCTTCCTTATAACGATGAACAGGCTCTATCGAACGTGGAAGGAAAAGACGTTGCGGCCATCATGGTGGAAGTGATTCAAGGGGAAGGAGGGGTGAACCCTGCTACTCTTTCCTTTTTACAGGCAGTAGAAACGTTGTGCAAGGAGATGGATGCTTTACTCATTGTCGATGAAGTCCAAACAGGGATCGGTCGTACGGGAGCTCCATTTGCTTATCAGCATTATTCCCTGCAACCGGATATCGTCACGACGGCTAAAGGACTGGGAAGTGGTTTCCCCGTAGGTGCGATGATTGGTAAAAAAAATCTTGTTTCCTCCTTTTCGCCAGGAACTCACGGGTCGACATTCGGAGGTAATCCATTAGCGATGGCAGCAGTGAAAGCGACTCTTGAAACGATTTTCGATAAAGTGTTCCTGCAAGAAGTGCAAAGTAAATCTGAGTACTTTATGCAGAAGCTGAAGAATCAACTACAGGAATGCCGGAGCGTAAAAGAGGTAAAAGGGATCGGATTTATGATAGGCATCCAATTGGATATGGAAGTAAAAGAAATCATCGATGAGCTGCGGAACAATGGATTATTGACTCTTCCGGCAGGTTCTCAAGTGATCCGTCTATTACCACCTTTAACGGTCACCTATGAAGAGCTGGATCAGGCACTTCACATACTGGGGGAAACGCTAAAACAACATCAATCAGCCCGTGTCTACTAATCTATTTTTCTTTTAGGAATGAATGTATAAAAATACCTTAATATAAATAAAAATTCAATTGTAGGAGGCGATCTCATGACAGGTTACTTATGTTTAGGAAACGGAAAGACCTTTATAGGTGAAATCACAATGGATGAAGAAGATCCCGTTCAGGGTGAGATTGTGTTTTTCACGGGAATGACGGGATACCAGGAAGTGCTGACCGATCCTTCCTACAAAGATCAAATCGTTGTTTTCACGTATCCGCTCATCGGTCAATATGGCGTGAACGAGGATGACTTCGAGAGCTCACAGCCGCAGGTGAAAGGAGTCATCATGCTCCAATCACCGGCGCTGTATTCCCATTATCATGCCTCTTCTTCCCTTAAAGACTATCTCCAAAAGTGGAAGATCCCATTCATGACAGGTGTGGATACGAGGCAGGTAGTGAAGGCGATCCGAGATGTTGGAACTCAAAATGCGTGTATCTCTTATACAGAAGTGCTTCCTTCGAAAGAAAAGCTTACAGGTCAAATCGAAAAGGTAGCCTTTTCTCAGATCCGCAAGATGGGTAGTGGAAACAAGCACATAGCCGTCGTCGATTTCGGTGTGAAGAAATCGATTGTATCCAGTCTGGTAAAGATGGATTGTCTTGTTACCGTCATTCCCTATCATCAGCTTGAGCTTCTGGATCAAATGAATGTTGACGGAATGGTGCTGTCGAACGGCCCGGGAGATCCAAAAGAATTGATGAGTCTTTTACCTAAACTGAAGGAGAAAATCATGGAGCTTCCGACCCTTGGAATTTGTTTAGGGCATCAATTAATCGCTCTGGCACTCGGAGGAAATACCGAACGATTATTATTCGGTCATAGAGGAGCGAATCATCCTGTCATAGACAACCAAACCGGAGAGGTGTTTATCACATCACAAAATCATAATTACGTCGTGAACGGGGCCAGTTTAACAGGAACCGGGTTGGAACCGCGTTTTATGAACGTCAATGACGGTTCCCTTGAAGGGCTTCAACATATAAGCAAGCCTATCCTTTCAGTTCAATTTCACCCTGAAGCGCGTCCGGGTCCGGAAGATGCTTCGTGGATATTCCAACAATTCTATCAAACGATTAAACAACCAGGGAGAGAGAAGATGTATGCCTAAAGATTTCAGTATTCAAAAAATCCTCATAATCGGATCAGGGCCCATCATCATCGGGCAAGCGGCAGAGTTTGATTACTCAGGTACACAAGGGTGCCTTGCCCTGAAAGATGAAGGGTATGAAGTGATTCTCGTGAACCATAACCCGGCGACGATCATGACAGATACGACCTACGCCGACAAAGTGTACTGCGAGCCCTTAACGGTCAAAACATTAACTGCGATTATCGCTAGTGAACGTCCTGATGGAATCGTCGCAAATCTTGGAGGTCAAACCGCTCTGAATCTTGCAGTGGAGCTGGATGAAAGAGGGGTTCTTGAGAAGTATGGAGTGACACTGCTTGGGACCTCTGTGGATTCGATTCAAAAAGGGGAAGACAGAGAGAAATTTCGAACCTTGATGAACACATTGGGACATCCAACGGCAGAAAGTGCTATCGTACACGATCTTCAAGGGGCTATCCTTTTTTCTGAAAAGATTTCCTTCCCGATCATTGTGCGCCCGGCTTATACATTGGGGGGAAGAGGCGGCGGCATAGCTTCTACCATGGAGGAATATAGTAAACTCGTTCAAACCGGATTAAACGCGAGCCCGATTCATCAAGTACTGGTGGAAAAAAGCATCGCCGGGTTCAAAGAGATTGAGTATGAAGTCATGAGAGATTCGAAAGGAAATTGTATATCCGTCTGTAATATGGAAAATTTCGACCCTGTTGGTGTCCATACGGGTGACTCCATCGTCGTCGCTCCGTCTCAAACTCTGACAGATCAAGAGTTTCATATGCTGCGTACAGCGGCGTTTAATATTATCAGTGCGCTGGAAGTGGTGGGAGGATGCAATATACAATTTGCTTTAGACCCTAACAGTAACCAATACTATGTGATTGAAGTGAACCCAAGGGTAAGCAGGTCTTCTGCTTTGGCATCGAAGGCAACAGGCTATCCCATCGCCAAAATAGCGGTTAAGCTTGCTGTTGGCTATACGTTGAACGAAATTATCAATCCGCTGACGAGAACTACTTTTGCAAGCTTTGAACCGGCTCTTGATTACGTTGTGGTCAAGTTTCCAAGATGGCCATTCGATAAATTTCCAGAGGCGAATCGGGTGCTCGGAACGAAGATGAAAGCAACGGGTGAAGTGATGGCGATTGAGCGTTCGTTAGAGGCTGCTTTTCATAAAGCTCTTCAGTCGTTGGATCTGTCCTTAGAAAACATATATAACGAACTGGCCGGCTTATCTCATGAAGAGCTGGAAAAAAGGATTGGAATACCAACGGATCTTCGCTTTTTTGAACTGCTGGAATTGTTGAAACGAGGCCATTCTATTTACACACTTCATGAAAAGACAGGAATCGATAAGCTGTTCTTGTCTATCATGAATAACTTAGTTTTTATGGAAAATAAGCTGAGAACATCCGACTTCACTTCTGATCTTTTGAAAGAAGCAAAGCAATTCCGGTTTGAGGATAAAACCATTGCCGGATTAATGGGGAAACCGGAAGCGTCAATAGAAAAAATGAGAATGGAGGAAGGGATTGTGCCCGCCTTTAAAATGGTGGATACAT
Organism: Rossellomorea aquimaris; assembly: GCF_008180865.1. Classification (GTDB taxonomy): domain Bacteria; phylum Bacillota; class Bacilli; order Bacillales; family Bacillaceae_B; genus Rossellomorea; species Rossellomorea yichunensis. Next base: position 1,029,920 of record NZ_VTEX01000002.1, on the reverse strand, counting down.
GTGCAGGTGAATTCGAAGCGATCACCAATTATGCCTACTCTACTTATTATGGAGACAATGAGATTCAACCGTTACAAGGAGAGAAGAAGGTCCTGATTGTTGGAGCGGGACCGATTCGAATCGGTCAGGGAGTCGAGTTCGACTACAGTTCCGTTAAGGCGATCCACCGATTGAAAGAGCATGGATACACGACCATCATGGTGAATAATAACCCCGAAACTGTGAGCACGGATTATGAGACGGCAGATCGATTGTACTTTGAACCTATTACGGAAGAATCGGTTCTTTCCATTATCCAGCACGAGAAAGTCGATACCGTACTCGTTCAATTCGGCGGACAAACGGCCTTAAACCTGGCTTCTTTTTTAGAGAAGAAGGGCATCCAATTATTTGGTACATCTTCAGATACCATTGACCGTGTAGAGGATCGCGAACGTTTTTATCAACTGCTGGATGAACTGGAGATACCACGTGTGAAGGGGGATATCTGCCACAGTAAGGAGGAAGCTTTACAAGTAGCACAGCATTTAACCTTTCCACTTCTTTGCCGTCCATCCTATGTAATTGGAGGGAAAGGGATGGTGAAAGTAACGACACAACCCGAAATGCAGAAGTTCATACAGGAAGCGGATGCAGAGTACTTTCCTATTTTAATGGATGAATTCAAAGAAGGTCAGGAAATCGAAGTTGACTTGGTGGGTGACGGGGATGGAGTGTACGTTCCCGGAGTCATGGAACATGTTGAACGGGCAGGTGTCCATTCAGGGGACAGCATGTCTATTTTCCCTTCTGAATCCCTGTCAGATGAAATCAAGAGAAAGATTGAAGGATACGCAGGGGAAATTGTGTCTTCCCTACATTACAAAGGGATCATAAATATTCAATTTTTGGTGCAGGATGAAGAAGTATTCATGTTGGAAGTGAACCCGAGAGCAAGCCGGACGGTTCCGGTGGTCAGCAAGGTTCTTGGATACTCATTAATCGATATGGCCACAGACATCATGTGCGATGAGACGTTGAAGATAGACGCCTTTAGCCCTCCTTCAGAAATAGACGTTGTAGGAGTGAAATATCCTGTATTTTCATCACATGCCCTGCCGGAGATCGATCAAACACTCGGGGCCAATATGAAATCAACGGGAGAAGGATTATGTCTTGGTAAGACGGTTGAAGAAGCCCTGTATAAAGTATTTGAAGGGCTGCATGAAGCTGTAGAAACTGGTGGGACGGTTTATATCGATAGTGACCAGAAAGAATTAAAACAGTATCAAACTTCTACGGAATCGTCGTTTAGTGACTGGATTAAAACAAGCGATGCTTCTGTATATTTCAGTCATGAAGAAACGGACGAAATGAAGAATAGAAGAATTGCTGCTTTAGAAGCAGGGATCACCGTTTTAACAGAAGCAGAGACCCTGTTGGCTTTTATTCGAAGTATGAAAGTGAATAAAGTGAACCCCATTCCATTGACACAATCAAAATCCGTACAGGGAGTGAGCAGAGTATGATGAATTCAATTGTTTCGACGTCGCCGGTAAAGGTTTCCTTGAAAGGGAGAGATCTTGTCACGTGGTTGGATTACTCAACGGAAGAAGTACATGAGCTTTTATCACTTGCTCAGTACTTGAAGAAAAATCCTTATTCAAAGGTGTTGGAAGGAAAGACACTTGGGATGATTTTTGAAAAGTCGTCCACAAGAACGCGGGTCTCATTTGAAGCGGGAATGCTCCAGATGGGAGGTCATGCCATCTACTTGAATGCACGTGATATACAACTGGGAAGAGGAGAGTCGATCGCAGATACGGCACGGGTCCTTTCTTCTTATGTGGATGGAATCATGATCCGTACGTTTGAAACTGAGAAGGTTACAGAACTTGCCAAGTACGCGAGTGTGCCAGTGATCAACGGGCTTTGCGATACGTACCATCCTTGTCAGGCATTGGCGGATGTTCTCACAATTTTGGAGCTTGCGGGAACGCTAAAAGGATTGAAGGTTGTGTATACAGGGGACGGGAATAATGTGGCACACTCCTTTATGATTCTATGTGCGAAGCTTGGTATGGATGTTGTCGTTTCTTGTCCTGAAGGATATGAACCCGATAAAGAAATTGTCGGGAAGACGGTGGAGCTTGCCGGAATGAACGGCGGAAGCTTTACTCTTTATTACGATCCGGTTGAAGCGGTTAAGAACGCGGATATCGTATATACCGATGTATGGGCAAGTATGGGGCAGGAGGAAGAAGCGGTTAAGCGTCTTAAAGACTTCAAACCATATCAAGTGAATGAACAGTTGCTTCACCATGCTGCACCACAAGTGAAATTTCTCCATTGTCTTCCGGCACATCGTGAAGAAGAGGTGACAGCGGCTGTCATTGACGGACCATGTTCTGCCGTTTTTCAGCAAGCGGAAAATCGACTACATGTACAGAAGGCTATATTGCAATCACTGTTTGTATAAAGTTAAAAAGGTCCGCTTCTGGATGGAGGCGGACCTTTTAGTTGCCTGAAAGCATTTCCATAAGAGAAAATAAGACTGAACCAAACAAACACATGTAAACATATAGTGTAGGAGAAACTGTAATTAGACCGTTTTGGAGGTGCTTGTGGTTTTGAGTAAACCAACGATTGATGATTACCTGGATAATGGAATATATGGCCAGAAGCAAACGAAGCCTGATGAAAGAAGAAAGTTTCTAGGGAGCCTGCGGGAACGAATCGTCATTGCCCTGACTCAGAGTCAGGTAAGGGAAAAGGGAGTATACAAGGAAGTTCAGGAATGTCTGAAGAAGCATCCTGAGGCGAAGCTTTTATTAAATGGTAATATGAGCTATTCCTTTTTATCTAAATACATCAAGCTCGCTGATACGTATCATGTCTCGTTTTCAATGGTGACAAATAAGGAGATCGAAACCGATATAGGCCTCGTCCTCGCTTATGATCATGCCATTGATAAAGAGGAAATCTATGTGAAGAAAAAAAATGAAAAGAACTCTGAAGCCAAAACGAAACAAAAGCCAAAGAAAAGCCTATTTTCATCAATTAAAAACAAGCTTTTTTAATACTGTGCGCCTTTTTTGAAAAATGAGAGTTTGAACAGCCCTTTCAAAATCGCTGGGATGATAAACAGAATAAATAATATCCGAAATAAGTGATATCCGGTAATGATGGAAAGGTCCGCGTTGACGGCTTGTCCCACTAAGGCCATTTCAGCCATTCCCCCGGGAGCCAAGCTAATAAAGGCAGTAAGAAATGTTATGTCATGCCAGCGACTTAATACAAAGCTCAGGCCTGCGCAGCATAATAGCAGGCAGACGGAAGTAAACAAAGACCAAAGGATGAACTTGGACAACTCTCTAGATGAAGAGAAATTCATCATGAAACTAAAGTAGATTCCGAGGGATAATTGAGCAAGAATTATTAACGGATCGGGCATTTGGGGTACAGAAAACCCAGCCACCATGAAGCCGCCAATGACTAAAATCGGTCCCAGCATTGCAGGGGTGGGTAAATGGATTCTTTTAGCCACAATCCCAGATAGAAGGGCAATGATGAGGAATAAAATAAAGACCCACTGGAATGGGGGTGTTTCGAATGGTAGTGAAGCATTCCCGGAACTGGATCCACCACCGCCTTTTAAAAGGGGACTGAACACAAGAAACGGTACAACGAAGATGACCGATAATAAGCGTATCACCTGCAGGACTGTCACAACCGTTAAGTCTATATTCTTCATTTCTTCTCCAAGAGCCACCATTTGCGAAAGTCCGCCCGGTATACTCCCTGTAATGGTTGAGGAAAGACCGATCCCCGTCATTTTCGATGTGATATAGGCGAGCACCATGCTAAAGATAATGATGGCTATTGTCATCGTCAGCATGGACGGGAGCTGATTGAAGATTTCAATCATAGTTTCCTGACTAAAGGTTTGGCCAATGGCATAGCCAACAATGATCAATCCAAGATCTCTGAAATAAGAGGGCCATGCTAAATCGAGCTTCGTCCATTTATTGATGAAGAAGACTGAAGTCATAGAACCGAGAAGCCAGGACAGGGGGAGGTGTAGAAGTGTAAATACTCCACCGCCGGCAACTCCAACGACAAAGGCTAATAAAATAGGGTGCATTCTAAAAATCCTCTCATTATAAGTACTCTACTTAAAGGTAATCAATTGGAGGAGAGGAAGCAAATGGAATGCGTTAACTATAATTTGACCACGTGATACCCCCACCCAAGGTCCGTCCCTCATAAAATGGCACATCCTAGCCCTAATTCGTGGTAGAATGAATGGAGGTATGGACAAGAATCAGCCATACTCCTAACAATCGTTATCTCTTATCATAGTTGCTTTAATGAAGCGAATTTTGGTATTATCAATAGTATTGTGAGTGTTCGAACATATACGGAGGTGAAGAAGATGACTAGAATTTCTGAAGAGCAAGTAAAGCATGTTGCCCACCTTGCACGACTAGCCATCACAGAGGATGAAGCGAAAAAGTTTACAACTCAATTAGATGCGATCATCGGGTTTGCCGAGCAGCTGAATGAATTGGATACTTCAAATGTGGAAGCGACGAGTCATGTGTTGGATATGAAGAACGTTATGCGTGAAGATAAGCCTGTTGAAGGACTGCCACGTGAAGAAGTATTAAAGAACGCACCAGACAAACAAGATGGACAAGTACGCGTTCCATCGATCTTGGACTAAGGAGGGGACCTCATGTCATTATTTGACCATAAATTATCAGAGCTTCATGAGCTTTTACATAAGAAAGAAGTATCTGTCACAGATCTAGTCGACGAATCATACAAACGTATTGATGCGGTTGAAGATAAAGTAAAGGCATTCTTAACATTAGATGAAGAAAATGCCCGCAATAAAGCTAAAGAAATGGATGCAAAGCTTGGTACAGACGAAAGCAAAGGTCTTCTTTTCGGAATGCCGATCGGGATTAAAGATAATATCGTCACAAAAGGACTCCGTACAACATGTGCCAGTAAAATCCTTGAAAACTTCAATCCGATTTATGATGCTACGGTTATCAATAAATTACATAGTGCCGATACGATTACGATCGGAAAACTGAATATGGATGAGTTCGCAATGGGTTCATCTACTGAGAACTCCGGTTTCCAAAAGACGAGCAATCCATGGAATCTGGAAACGGTTCCGGGTGGATCTTCAGGTGGTTCAGCAGCATCTGTTGCAGCTGGAGAAGTACCTTTCTCACTTGGTTCAGATACAGGCGGATCGATTCGCCAGCCAGCAGCATTCACCGGTACTGTCGGTTTAAAACCTACGTACGGACGGGTATCCCGTTTCGGTCTTGTAGCATTCGCTTCTTCACTGGATCAAATCGGACCGATCACTCGTAACGTAGAAGATAATGCATACTTACTGCAAGCGATCGCTGGTCTTGATCCGAATGATTCCACTTCAGCGAATGTTGAGGTTCCGAACTACGCGGCAGCTCTGACAGGTGATGTGAAAGGCTTAAAGATTGCTGTGCCAAAAGAATATTTAGGTGAAGGTGTCGGGGAGGAAGCTCGGCAAGCAGTGCTCGCTTCATTGAAAGTATTGGAAGGCATGGGAGCTACATGGGAAGAAGTTTCTCTCCCTCACTCTAAATTTGGTGTTTCAACGTACTACCTATTAGCATCGTCTGAAGCATCTGCCAACCTTGCACGTTTCGATGGTGTCCGTTACGGTTACCGCACTCCGAACGCAGAGAACCTTCTTGATCTTTACAAGAAAACCCGTGCAGAAGGATTCGGGGACGAAGTGAAGCGTCGTATTATGCTTGGAACATTTGCGTTAAGTTCTGGATACTATGATGCCTACTACAAAAAAGCACAACAGGCCCGAACACTGATCAAAAAAGACTTTGAAGATGTGTTTGCGAAGTATGATGTCATTATTGGGCCAACAACACCAACTCCGGCTTTCAAAATCGGAGAGAAAATTGATGATCCATTAACGATGTATGCAAACGATATTTTAACGATCCCAGTAAACCTTGCAGGTGTGCCGGGAATCTCTGTACCTTGTGGATTCTCTTCAACAGGATTGCCGCTTGGATTGCAAATCATCGGGAAGCATTTTGACGAAAGTACGATTTATCGCGTAGCGCATGCGTATGAGCAAGCTACAGACTTCCATACAAAAAGACCACAACTGTAAGGGGTGAAATCAATGAACTTTGAACCAGTAATCGGACTAGAAGTCCACGTAGAATTAAAAACGGACAGTAAGATGTTTTCTCCGGCACCGAACCATTTCGGAGCAGAGCCAAACACAAACACGAACGTAATCGACCTTGGGTATCCTGGTGTACTTCCAGTGGTGAACAAGCGTGCCATTGAATTCGGTATGAAAGCTGCGATCGCATTGAACTGTGAAATCGCAACGGATACGAAGTTTGACCGTAAAAACTATTTCTATCCGGATAACCCGAAAGCGTACCAGATTTCTCAATTTGACAAGCCGATCGGTGAAAACGGGTGGATCGAAATTGAAGTTAATGGTGAGAAGAAACGCATCGGAATCACTCGCCTTCACCTGGAAGAAGATGCTGGAAAGCTGACGCACTCAGGCGACGGTTATTCACTTGTCGACTATAACCGCCAAGGTACTCCTCTTATTGAGATTGTATCTGAGCCGGACATCCGCACACCGGAAGAAGCGTATGCGTATCTTGAGAAACTGAAATCCATCATTCAATATACGGGGGTTTCTGATTGTAAGATGGAAGAAGGGTCGCTTCGTTGTGACGCTAACATTTCCCTACGTCCAATCGGCCAGGAAAAGTTCGGAACGAAAGCTGAACTTAAAAACCTGAACTCCTTTAATTTTGTTAAAAAAGGATTGGAGTATGAAATCGTCCGTCAGGAGAAGGTTCTCTTATCCGGAGGAATGATCCAACAGGAAACGCTTCGTTTCGATGAATCAACAGGTAAAACGATTCTCATGCGTGTAAAAGAGGGATCAGATGATTACCGCTACTTCCCTGAACCTGATTTATTAAACCTTCACATCGATCAAGAGTGGATGGACCGCATCCGTGCAGAGATTCCTGAACTTCCGGATGAGCGAAAAAAGCGCTATGTAGAAGATCTAGGCTTACCTGCGTACGATGCCATGGTTCTGACATTAACGAAAGAAATGTCTGATTTCTTCCAGGAAACCGTTGAGGCTGGAGCGGATGCGAAGCTAGCATCAAACTGGCTGATGGGGGAAGTTTCAGCTTACTTAAATGCAGGGCAAAAAGAACTTGAAGATGTTAAATTGACTCCTCAAGGACTGGCAGGCATGATCGAGTTAATCGAAAAAGGAACGATTTCTTCCAAGATTGCGAAGAAAGTGTTCAAAGAACTAGTGGAAAACGGTGGAGATCCGGAACAAATCGTAAAAGATAAGGGTCTTGTTCAAATTTCTGACGAAGGTGCCTTACTCAAGATTGTGACGGAGACGCTGGATGCCAATCCACAATCCATCGAAGATTACAAAAACGGGAAAGACCGTGCCATCGGCTTCCTGGTTGGTCAAATCATGAAAGCAACAAAAGGACAGGCTAACCCGCCGCTTGTTAACAAGCTGCTGCTTCAAGAAATTCAAAAACGTTAATAAAAAAAGCATAGCCCCTGGGAACCTTATATTCCCAGGGGCTATTTTTATATGCAAGAGGGACGGACCTTATACTAAATTCAAGGTCCGTCCCTCTTTTTAGTTCAAGTTTTCCTGAAGAGTATGCTTTCCCTGTGTTTTGTGTAGGTATTTTAACCTGATGTTGAAAAAGAAAAGATGCAGGTCTATTAACTCATTCGTTGTGGATAGGGCTTGTACTATAGTGAATCTAATGTTTTTAATAGTTAGAAAATTCTTATAAAGAGGTGTTGTAATTGAAGAAAAAAGTCGTTGCATTAGGGTTAACAGCAGGATTAATGATGAGTCCGGTATTTTCTCCTGAAGCATTGGGTGCTCCGAATGTGAGTGAAAAGGTAAACTTCAGTGAGAAGACGGGGACTCCTCAGTTTATATCGGGGAAATTAACCAAAGCATCCACCAATGACCCGGAAACGATTGTGTACGATTACTTAATGGAAAAACAAAAAGCGTTCAAGTTCAAAGGAGACTCAAAGCTTTCCTTCAAAGTCACAGAAAAACGTAAAGATGATTTAGGATTTACATATCTCCGTATCCAGCAGGTGTATAAAGGAACGCCTGTATACGGAGCTGTTCTAACAGCGCATGTGAATAAGGAGGGTGTCCTGACTGCATTATCTGGAGCACCGGCTACGAACCTGGATCAAAAACGAAATCTGAAACAAACAAAAAAATTATCCAAAAAAGAAGCAGTTTCGGCAGGGGAAAAGGACTTAGTGGCACATGTAGGCAGCCAGCCCGACTATGAATATGCACCGAAATCCGATTCAGTGATCTATATGAAGGATGGGGAAGGACATTACGCTTATCTCGTAAACTATAATTTCCTTGCTCCGGAACCAGGAAACTGGAATTATTTCGTTGATGCTGTGACAGGTGACATACTGGGAAAAGTAAATGAGCTTCATGAAGCGAAAGGTGGAAAGCCTGGCGGCGGTGGAGGTCCGGGAAGTGGTGGAACCGATGCAGTCGGATCGGGAACAGGAGTACTGGGAGACACGAAATCGTTAAATACCTACCTCTCATCGTCTACGTATTATCTACAAGACCGTACAAGAGGCGGTGGAGTCTTCACCTATGACGCAGGGAATCGTACCCGTCTGCCAGGTTCACTGTGGGCAGACAGCGATAATCTATTCAATGCAAGCTATGATGCAGCTGCGGTAGATGCCCACTATTATGCAGGCCAAACTTATGATTATTACGCCGATACACATAATCGAAACAGTTATGATGGAAATGGCGCAGCTCTCAATTCAACGGTTCACTATGGACGAAACTACAATAATGCATTCTGGAATGGCCAGCAAATGGTATACGGTGATGGGGACGGCTCAACATTTGTTGCTCTTTCAGGAGGATTGGATGTTGTAGCACATGAGCTTACACATGCCGTAACTGATACAACAGCTGATCTGATTTACCAAAATGAGTCCGGGGCTATCAACGAATCCATGTCGGATATCTTTGGAACATTGGTAGAATACGATACAAATAATAATCCGGATTGGGAGATCGGGGAAGACATCTACACACCTAATCAAGGCGGAGACGCTCTTCGCTCCATGTCAGATCCTGCAAAATACGGGGATCCGGATCACTATTCTGTAAGATACACAGGGACGCAGGACAACGGTGGGGTTCATATCAATAGTGGAATAGGAAATAAAGCGGCCTATCTGCTAAGTCAGGGTGGTACTCACTATGGTGTGAAGGTGACGGGAATCGGTACAGATAAAACCGGGGCGATCTATTACCGTGCGTTAACTCAATACTTGACACCATCTTCAAACTTTAGCCAGCTTCGTTCAGCAGCGGTTCAATCGGCTACAGATCTATACGGTGCAGGAAGTGCCGAGGTGGCGAGTGTAAACGCGGCGTACAATGCAGTAGGAGTCAATTAAATAGACTGATTGAATAGAAGGGCTGTAATGGCTCTTCTTTTCGTTGTTATATAAAAGTTGTCTGATCCTTATTTTAGGTACAGTGGGACGTGCATGAACAGAAGGCATTTTTTCGGCACTCCCGCATTGAAAGCTACATTTGTTTCTTCTTTGCTCTCTCCAAAATCTGTTTGGCCAGGCGGTAATACGTATCCGCTTCTACTTTTGATTCAGCTCTCTTAAGCTGCATCATATAGTTTTGGAATCGAAGTTTGTCGACTGACGAGACTTTCATCACAATTTTCCTCATTTTGGCACTCCTTTAGTGGACAAAATTGCGTCCAATTATCTATTCTGAATTTTCTGTAAATAATGTATAATAATAGTAAATGATTCCAGAGGGTGGATAGAATGTCCTTATTCGAAGTGATCTTGTTGCCAATGTTAATGGGTGGTATTGGAGGCTTAGGACATATTCTGGTTTTCAAAAATGGTCATTTCACTTTTCCGCGAAAATTTATCGATGACCAAGGTGAGAAGCACTATCTTTTTGGCTCAACAAAGGATATTATCATAGGCATTCTAGCAGGGTATCTGTCAGTATTACCGGTTGTTGAAACGGTCCCGATCTGGTATGTCATCTATATTAGTTTATTATCAGGTATCGGGGGAAGTTCCGTCATCACACGAAAAATCGAACAAAATTTAGCAAGCACCAAAGCGTCTTATATCCAAGAGCTATCTCATTATCAGCTCGAACCGACCTCTAAGGGAGGATCTCCAAACCATAATGAGGTGAAACCTGTTGGCGAAGTGGAAGAAAAAAAGAATCAAGGTTGAACTGCCACCAGAAGACTATGAAAAAGCAAATCAGTATCTAAAAAGACTGAAGGAGGCAGATAGCCTAGTCGAGCTGAACTACTACTATAATAAAGTGGCAAAAATAATTGAGAAATCACAAGATGTTTAAGATGAGTCAATTGAAGAGTAGTCCTATACCTATCTAATTTAACCAAAAAGTGTAAGGATGAAACTGACAATTGAGTCAGCTTTTTTTCTGTAAAGGAAAGATGTATGAAAGATACTTCTCTTCGCATACTTATTTGTTTTCCATCCCCCTCTGGAAAAATAATAGTCCGGGAGTAGCAGTATGCTATTCCTTTTTTTAGATTAAAGGATAAAAACAAAAGGAAGTTCATAAGAACCTGTAAACCTGTCCATTACGGTGCTTTTCTTATATTATATTCCTACAGGCATAATCGTACAATTGAAATTTTGAATAGAATGAAAAGTATATTTTCCTTGTGGAATACGACAAACATGAATATGCTATAAAGAGAATTTAAGAGAAAAGTTGTTTGTGCTTCACTGGAATGTGTGGCGCTGGAGGAGGAAGAAATATGAACTTGGAACAATGGTTCACTAAAGGGATGACACCTGAAGATTACTTGGAATATATGAGTGTACATAAAGAAAATACGGAAGCAATCAAGAGAAACTTTACGATCCCACAGGATGACATAGAGGTATTGAATAAACTTGGAGACCACTCTTTACGGGTAATTGCCATCACGGAGGATTGGTGTGGAGACGCAATGCTGAATATCCCCATTCTGTTAAAAGTCGCAAAATCCGCTGGCATGGACGTTCGCATGATTTTACGGGATGAAAACCTTGATCTGATGGATCAATACTTAACGAATGGTATATCGAGAGCGATTCCCATTTTCATTTTCATCGATCGTGATGGGAATGAAAAGCTGGTATGGGGGCCAAGAGCTCCAATGGTAAAGAAGATCGTGGACGACGAACGGGCGAAGCTGCCACCGAAGGATCATGAGCTTTTCCCGGAAAAGCAGAAGGAAATGATACAACGCTTAACCTCTCAATATACGACAGATAAAGAAATATGGCAGGAAGTGTATGAAAGCTTGAAAACGAGTCTTGTCCAGAATGTACTGATGTAAAACGAAACGAATAGTAGAAGACATCCGGTCGGTTACTGGAGTCTTCTTTTCTTTAGGGCATGATGGCTTCTTACTCACTCAAAATTGAATGGTAAAAAGTACCCGTGGGCATGGGATTTTTTGCCGGTTCACGAATGACGGAATTCGCGTTAATATGGTATAGGATGAGGAGTTGAAGCATCATGATTCACCAAAAGACAAATACAATTGTTATAGAAGCGCTAAATAAATTTCCCCATAAAATTCACATTAAACTGGGAGAAATCCTGCGTGAACGAGGATTGACACAAGGCGATCTTCATCGCTTAACCGGGCTAAGAGTGGCTACGATCAATGAGCTAGTGAATTTCAAGAAGAAATCCTTAACGGTGGCTCATCTTGTTTCCATTATGATCGCCCTTAGAATTACAGACATTCGTGATCTCATCGAAATAGAATTTGATCAAGAAGTTCAAGACTATTTCAATGAAGAAAACCAACGAATGAAAAATGGATTTACTCCAGACCTGACAAAAACCGCTGAAACAAACGTAAAGCGAATCGCAGCTGGAGCAAACAACTAAACACCATTCCACCTCAAACGGTCATTCCTGATGACCGTTTTTTTTAGGTTAGGGACGGACCTCTATTTCTTATCCATATTCCCCTATCAAATGTTAGAAATATAATATAAACTCAAGGTTTACAACGAGGCAAAACAGGATAATTCCATAAAGTAAGAGTTTATTTAGAAGATTTTTAATTATTACGATATAAAAATCGTCAAGGTCCGTCCCTGCAGTGTCCCTGGCAGGAGTTTTGGCAGAGGGTACAGAATGTAGTAGGTATGGTGTTGTTGGCAGGGTTTTGTGATGGAGTTGACATGAAATCGTAATGCTCATTTGAGGGAAATTCAATTATGATAGGGGAAGAGAGTAAATGGAAGTTAATTTTGGTCATGTGACCTCTCGTTATGCTGCGTCTTGTGATGATATTCCGCATCAATTTTTTGATACGTTAAAGGTTAGGGGAATTGTGTGGGAGGGAAGAAAAGTAGCTGAAATTGGTTCGGGTACCGGTGCTTTGACACGAAAGCTGCACAAGCGTGGGGCAGAAGTGATCGGGGTCGAGCCGTCCATTGAGCTTAGGAAAGCTGCGAAGGCATTAGAGAGTAAGCAATACTTGGACATCCCATATCTTACAGGTACAGCTGAATCTACGAATCTGCCAGATCAGTACTATGATATCACGATGATTCACAGAAGCTGGCATTTATTCGACCGTCCAAAAGCGATCAGTGAAATGAAGCGGATATTGAAGGAAAAAGGGACGTTCATTGTGAGTGATTCAAGCTTCGTTCCTGATCATGAAGTGGCAAAGGATACGATGACGTTTATAAATGAATATATAGATATGACCCCACCGGGATTAAAAGCCGATTCAGAGAATCAATTGAATGGAATTCCTGTGGAATGGCTGTTAGAATGGCAGGAAGCTGACTTTAACTTGAAAGATTTTTACACATTTTATTATGCAGTCGACTTTACGTTACAGTCCTGGTGTGAGCGAGTAGGTTCCTTGTCCTGGCTCACTCATTTAGAAGATAGTGAGAAAGAGGGACTACTGCAATCATTACATACGTTCCTGTCCGGGCGTTACGATGCTCTTCATGAGTTTACTCTTCAGCACCAGTTTACAGTCTGCCTGATGAAAAAGTAGAAAGAGTGATCGGATTGGAAGCAGTAAAAAAATATGTAAACTATTTAAATATGGATATAGAGCCGCCTACATTAAACTATTTGCAACGACTTATCGGGCAGCACTTGATCAGGATCCCGTATGAGACCTTTAGTAAATTCTATTACTTTTCTCAAGGTGATTCCTTTGTGCCTTCCTTGTACACTTTCGCAGAAAACCTCCACTCTAAAGGGTGGGGAGGCACCTGTTTCACATTAAACATCAACTTTGGAAGACTGCTGAAACAGTTAGGCTTCCATTGTCAGTTTGTCAGAGTGCAACCGGGTCATCTTGGTTTAATGATTACCATTGATAATCGTAAGCTTTATGTGGATGTTGGATATGGATCCCCGATCATGAAGCCTGTTGAGCTTGAGGCGAGGCAGAAGCACCTTCTTCACGGTTTCGGGGAAGAAATCATTTTTACCCAGAAAGACATTCGTGAATTTGAAGTGGATCGACGTTCAAATGGCAAATCCTTTGTAAAAAAAACCATAGAGTGGATCCCGTTAGAGGAAGAAGAATTAGAGTCCGATATAGAAGCATCTTACTTGGATTCTGATGACAACATTACAATGAGAAGAATCACGGCAGTCCGCTTCCAGGGCAATCAATGCTACTTCCTCCGCAATCGGACCTTGAAAGTGATGACCTACCGAAACATCCGTGAATATCAAATGAAAGATTTTGATAAGTGGAAAGATATCGTCGGGGAAGTTTACCACTTTGATGCGACATCCCTGCAGGAGTCCATCCGGTTTTTACAACAACGGAATATCAAGCTGTTCCCATAGGCCGTCTGGAATATCGTGTTGATATTCTGGATGGGTTTTTTTGTATATACGTGAAATCATTCATTCGGACTACTTTATTTAAGGCTTCATGATCATAAAAATAAATAAGAGCACACCTAAAGAGGATGCAAGATAAAAGTAACGATCCATGGTCACCAGATGTCGTTGGATTTCTTCAGGGGGGGCTCCTGTGAGATGTTCATTTTCCGGTAAGGATATCCATTCGTTGATTTTTTTAGAGACAGGTGTGATGAAGCCGATGAAAATGATTTGAATGAAAATATAAAGTAGGACAGACCCCAGAATCCACAACTGTGAAAAGCTGCCATAGTCCCCTGTATAAAAAAGGATTAACCCCGTTAACACGGCAATGCTTCCGCCGATTTTAGGGAAGTATTCCAATCGTTTATTCAATTCCGTCGTAACCTTTAATTGTTCAATGCTTTTGTCAGGCCTGTTCAAAACATGAGCAAAGAAAGTAGGCCCAACCCCAATAATGGCAGACAGCACATGTAAAAGAATCAACCATTCCATCTGAGCACCTCCATGATGAGTAATCTATAAAGATTACGAAGGGGAGTGCCGATTTATGTATTATTTATAACAACAATACGAGGGATGTGCTTGACAATTTTCATTTTTCATTAGATTTTTCCAGCGAAAAGAGTTATGATATTGACCGGTAGACGCTTTATAATAAATAACCTGCAGAATAAAAATTGCATGAATAAAAATAATAAGTATATGATGTTAAAAGATGGAATATAAAAGGACGAGTCTTTGGAATTAATACAGATTAGGATGATGGGGTATGAAACGAGCAAGAATTATTTATAATCCTACTTCTGGTCGAGAGCTATTCAAAAAGCACCTTGCAGAAGTATTAATCAGATTAGAACAAGCGGGATATGAAACCTCCGTTCACGCAACCATTTGCGAAGGAGATGCAACAGAAGCGGCACGGATTGCTGTAGAACGTAAATACGATATCGTTGTCGCTGCTGGTGGAGATGGTACGTTAAATGAGGTAGTCAACGGATTAGCCGAACAGGATTACCGACCTAAGCTTGGAATCGTTCCAATGGGGACAACGAATGACTTCGCACGGGCGCTTCATATTCCAAAGGATATTGGATCAGCCATTGATGTCATCACAAAGGGTGAATCCATTCCTGTCGATATCGGGCGCATGAATGAACGATACTTCATTAACATTGCCGGTGGAGGAAGAATAACCGAATTAACCTATGAAGTGCCAAGCAAGCTAAAAACGATGATGGGGCAGCTTGCCTACTATTTAAAAGGAATTGAAATGCTTCCATCCATCAAGCCGACGGACGTTTCCATCGAGTATGATGGAAAGCTGTTTGAAGGGGAAGCAATGCTATTCCTGATCGGTTTAACCAACTCAGTTGGAGGATTTGAAAGGCTGGCTCCGGATGCCTCAATTAATGATGGCTTATTCTCGCTTTTAATTTTAAAGAAAACAAATTTGGCCGAGTTTATCCGCATTGCGACATTGGCCGTTCGAGGTGAGCATGTAAATGATCCCAACGTCATTTACACACAGGCCAATCGAATCAAAATCAAAGCAAAAGAAAAGGTACAACTGAATGTAGATGGTGAGCTGGGAGGAGTCCTTCCTGCAGAATTCGAAAACCTTTACCGTCATTTGCAGGTCTTTGTCCCTCTTGATAAGATTCGCCCTGAAGATAAAGCTGAATAATGATAAAAAGGAATGCCGTGGTGGCATTCCTTTTTGTATATTTGATTCTCTAGTTAACTAACAAATACACACTAAAAGTCAATGGGAAACCAATTAGAAAACCCCATCCGATCTGTTGTTTATGACGGAAAGGAACTTTTCTCACAATCCAGGACAGGATGTGGGCCACAATCACAAAAATAAAGACCCAGATGAGTTGTCCCACCACAAACACAAATAAATAAGCTAGGATGGATTCTTTATTTAGTAAGAGGGAAATCCCAAAACCAAAGGTCAAGGTTAAAAAAGTGACTGCAATAAAGATGTAGGGTAGCCACCACCTTCTTGACTTGAGAGCGAATAACACTCCAAGAAAAACATTTCCTACGAGGATAAGGTTTACTAAGAAGTCTGGGTTCATATTTATCTACCTTCTCTTTCTAGATTTGTTGCACATACCATTGTACCCTTTGTTCATCGTCTGAAACGAGGTAAGTTTTAACAACCCACCTATAAAATATATAATATTCATATAAATGGGTTGGGAGAGAATCGCTTAGAAAATAATGCAGGGAAGTATCCCCCTGTTAAATTTTGTATTCCCCACCATTCCACGACTATGATACAGTGGATAAAAAGCATGTCGGACAAACAGTGCCACTGGAAGGGTGAATTCAAGTGTATATCGTACATTCAACATTTGTAGTTCCTGATGAGAAGGCTGATGAAGTGATTTCAATCTACCATTCCCGTTCAGGAATAGTCGACAAGGCGGAAGGGTTTCAACGATTCCTCCTCTTGCAAAATGAGAAAAAGCCGGGAGAAATCACTGTTCATATGGAATGGGATTCGAAGGAGTACTTCATGACATGGGTGCAAGGTGACGACTATAAACGGATTCACGAACTTGAGAAGAAATATCCGGACCAGGAGCTCGCATCCATTATTCCATCAATTGATCGCTTTAAGGTGGTGGCTTACTGATGGAAAATAAGTATAAGAGTGTCATAGATGAAGCAGTTGAAAGATTGTACGAACGATACCCTGAATTAGATGTTAAGTACGGTGAGGCCGGACGAAAGAAATGCTATGAAGACAATGTTCACCACTTTAGCTATCTGGAATCGGCATCTGATGTCAGGGAATCAAACGTTTTTTCCGACTATGCCCTTTGGTTGAACAGCGTGTTGGTGAGCAGAGGCATGAAATCAGATCACCTCATTGATAATTTCAGATGTATCATCGAATCTCTTGAAATGAGCGGTGTTGAAAAGGGTGAAGACTTCAAACTTTACCTGAATGAAGCAATCGAGTCCATTCAAAAGGCAGATCGGGAAAACATGCCGTCAAACTAAACGTCAAAGCATCGATCCACAGGGGGCGATGCTTTTTTATATAGAGAGGGACGGACCTCCAGTCATTTCATTCTCCACCTCCATTTATGGTACAATCAGTAGAGTCTTAAAAAGGAATTCGTAAAGGAAGATATACGTGAGTAAAAAAGCACCAGTTCAAAAAAATGATTATATAGATGAAGCAGTATTTGAAGACTTAACCCATGATGGGAATGGCGTGATGAAGGTTGATGGTTATCCGTTATTCGTCCCCAATGCCCTACCTGGTGAGGAAGGGAAGGTTAAAGTCGTGAAACCGGGTAAAGGCTATGGATTTGGTCGTCTGACAGAGCGAACCAAGGAAAGCCCGTTTCGCCAGGAGCCTCCATGCCCGATCTACAAAGAATGCGGTGGCTGCCAAATTCAGCACATGACCTATGAAGGACAGCTGCAGGCAAAAGAAAAAAATGTCCATGATGTCTTGCAACGCATCGGAAAGCTCCATGACGTAAGCGTTCACCCGGTTCTCGGAATGGAAGAACCATGGCGCTACCGCAACAAAGCCCAAGTGCCTGTAGGGGAAAAGGACGGACGCTTTGTAGCTGGCTTCTATCAAAAACGAAGCCATGAAATCATCGATATGGATAAATGTATCATCCAGTATGAAAAAAATGATGAAGTG
The DNA here is from genome assembly GCF_008180865.1 of Rossellomorea aquimaris. GTDB lineage: Bacteria > Bacillota > Bacilli > Bacillales > Bacillaceae_B > Rossellomorea > Rossellomorea yichunensis. Next base: position 1,012,179 of record NZ_VTEX01000002.1, on the reverse strand, counting down.
ATTCAGCATGTGAAGGATATATGCGAGAAACTGGAGGTCCGTCCCTATGATGAGAAAAATCATAAGGGGACTCTTCGTCATATTATGACCCGGACGGCGTATACGACGGGAGAAGTGATGGTCGTATTGGTCACTCGTACGCCGGAACTTCCTCATAAGAATGCAATCACCGAAGCGCTTGTCGAGAATATTGAAGGATTAAAATCGATTGTTCATAACGTGAATCCTAAAAAAACAAATGTCATCATGGGAGATTCTACACGCGTCCTGTGGGGGGAAGAAGTGATCCATGACTATATCGGGGACGTGAAGTTTGCGATTTCGGCAAGATCCTTCTATCAGGTTAACCCTGAGCAGACGAAGGTACTTTATGAAAAAGCTTTGGAGTATGCCGATTTACAAGGAGAAGAAACGGTCATTGATGCGTATTGCGGGATTGGAACGATATCCTTATTCCTTGCCCAAAAGGCTAAGAAGGTATATGGAGTTGAAATCGTCCCACAGGCGATTGAAGATGCGAAGAAGAATGCCGAGTTAAATGACATGACCAATGTAGAGTTTGAAGCAGGACCTGCAGAAGTCGTCATTCCCACATGGTATAAAGATGGAATCAGAGCCGACGTCCTGGTAGTGGATCCTCCACGAAAGGGCTGCGATGAAGCGCTTCTGAATACCATACTGGCAATGAAACCAAAACGGGTGGTTTATGTATCCTGTAACCCTGCAACACTTGCCCGTGATCTTAGAATTTTAGAGGATGGCGGGTACAAGACAATCGAGGTCCAGCCTGTTGATATGTTTCCGCAAACGATGCACTGTGAAGCCGTTGCGAAGATTGAGTTAGTAGAATAAGCGAGGAAGAAAGCCGATGTATCTCACAATTAAAGAAACAGCCGAATATCTGTCACTGCCGGAATCGTATATTGAAAGCCTCATTCAGCAAAATAGAATACGGGCGGTCCACGACGGAGATCAATATTTAATATACCGGGACCAATTCAATCAGCATCTGGAGCAAATGGAAAAAATGAAGCGTCAGCTTGCTGAATACTTAAGTGAACCGATTCCGGAAGATATAGATGTGAAGGATGAAGACTAGCCTTCCGGAAAACACCTAATGAAACGGGGAAATACAATGAGCGGACAACAACGATCCAATATCAAACAGGGTCTTGAAGTGGATATCGTCCTGAAAAAAGACCAAAGAACAAACAAGCTTACACGTGGGATTGTTAAAGAGATTTTAACCAATTCACCGAATCATCCCCACGGCATCAAAGTCCGGTTAGAAGATGGACAAGTTGGGCGAGTGAAGAATATTATTCAGTAGTGTAAGGAGAGAGGCCTTTTGGGGTCTCTTTTTTTATTTAGTTTTCTATTGATGGAGGTACAAAGGGCGTATCCACAACATGGGTTAAGAAAGAGACCTCGACCCAAAACGGATCGAGGTCCTTCCTTTACACTTAACTAAACAATTGTGGAATGCCTTTAATTAATGAGTATACACCCATGTAAGACATGGCCATGACAATCAATCCACCGAAAATGGTCATCCAGATCGGGTGCTTGTAATCACCGACGATTTTGGTTTTATGAGCGGCGATAAGCATAACTCCTAGTGCTATTGGCAAAATCAATCCATTGAGTGCACCCACAAGGATTAAAATCGCAACAGGCTTACCTACAATGACGAATACTAGTGTTGAAACGGTAATGAACCCCACAATTAGCCACTTATGATATTTCTCCAATAGTGGGCTGAACGTTCGAATGAAGGATACCGATGTATATGCAGCGCCCACAACGGATGAAACAGCAGCTGACCACATGACAATCCCGAACATCTTGTACCCTATATCACCTGCAGCCAGTTGGAATACAGAGGCTGGCGGGTTGGAAGAGTCCAATTGCAGACCTTGTGACACAATTCCTAAAGCAGCAAGGAAAAGGAAGATACGCATGATGGATGCGATACCGATGGCGGATACTGAGCTTTTCGTGATCTCAGGAAGTGCCTGTTTCCCTGTTATTCCGGCTTCTAGTAACCGGTGACCACCGGCGAATGTGATATATCCACCAACGGTTCCGCCTACGAGCGTAATGATGGCTAGAAAATCAATGGTGTCTGGTGCAAATGTTTTCGTAACAGCTTCTCCTACAGGAGGATTTGCTGTAAACATCACGTACACTGTAAGGATAATCATGAGTAACCCGAGGATCTGGGCGAACTTGTCCATTAATCTACCGGCTTCTTTCACCAGGAAGATTCCTACTGCGACAATTCCACTGAATAATGCGCCCATTTCAGGTGAAATACCAAACAGGACATTCGTACCTAGTCCAGCTCCGGCAATATTTCCAATATTAAAGGCCAATCCGCCCAGCACAATTAGGATGGCAAGGAAGTAGCCTAATCCCGGCAAGACATCGTTGGCAATATCCTGAGCCCTTTTTTCAGAAATGGCAATGATGCGCCATATATTAAGCTGGGCACCAATGTCAATGAGGATTGAAACAAGAATGACGAAACCAAAGCTTGCCGCCAGGGTTTGGGTAAATACGGTTGTTTGAGTCAGGAAGCCTGGACCGATGGCGGATGTAGCCATTAAGAACGCAGCTCCCAACAATACGCTGAAATTTGATTTTTTCTTCAAGAAATTCGCTCCTTTGCTGTCATGTGAATTGCTGCTTAGTTGAATTTCAAGGCGATCCCTTGATTTAAATGCCTTAGTTGCCGTTCGCGATCTATGTAGAGTTCCTGGGCTTTTTCATGAGAAATCATCGTAAAGGTCAACTCTTCTCCAGGCTTTGCCTGAGCAATCAAAGGAAGATCCACTGACGCAATCTGACCGATTCTTGGGTAGCCTCCAGTCGTTTGCCGATCCGCTAACAGAACAATCGGCTTCCCATTCGAAGGAACCTGAATCGTCCCAAAGGCAACCGCCTCTGAAATCATATCAAAATCCTTCTCAAGATGGAGGGACGGACCTTCCAAACGGTAGCCCATGCGATCTGATTGAGCAGACACTTTAAAGGGTTCATTGAAAAAGTGTTCCCGGCTTTCTGCTGAAAATGAATCGTACTCGGACCCGGTCATCACTCGAATCGTTTTCTTCTGTTGATAAGCCGAGATGAATTCAGAAGAAATCGACCAATCAATTTCCGTGAAATCATTGTTCTCTAAATAGGGAAGTAAATAGTCGATCATATTTTCAGATTCCTTCGAAAGCCTTCCGGATTTCAGTTTGTCACCTTCTTTTAAAGAACGACCATTCAATCCTCCAATCCCTGCTCTTACGTAAGTTGACTTGCTGTTCATCACCGTTGCTACATTGAATCCACCTGCAATTGCAAGGTAACTGCGGCAGCCGCTCTTGCATGCCCCGAATTTAAGAATGCTTCCAGCTTTGATCAATAGTGATCTCCTTAAAGGAACCGGCTTCCCGTCTATGGTTGGGGATAAGTCCCCTCCACAAATCGATATAAGGCAGGTTTCCTGGAACTCAAGCATTGGACCCATAAGTGTCATTTCAAGAGTGGCATCGTTTTCATCATTCCCTACCAGCAGGTTAGAGATTTTATGGGCAAGTGGATCCATACTTCCACTCACGATGACGCCATATTTTTGATAGCCATACCTTCCAAGGTCCTGAATCGTTGAAAGGAGGCCCGGTTTCATTACATTAATCATTGTTCCTCCTCCAATGCTTTATATTCTTCAAATGAAATGGGAGTGAAACGAATTCGATCACCTGCTTTTAGTAAGCTTGGTGAGTCGTCATTATTTGGTTTGAATAATTTTAAGGGGGTTCGACCAATCAGCTGCCACCCTCCTGGTGTTTCAATCGGGTATACGCCTGTTTGTTCTCCGGCAATTCCAACTGAGCCAGCCGGGATCTTGAGGCGGGGTGATTCCCTTCTCGGTGTCGCAATATCCGGGGACATGCCTCCGATATAAGGGAACCCCGGGGCGAATCCAATCATGTATACGAGGTAGTCACCATTGGAATGTTTCGCGATGACTTCTTCGATAGACATGTGATTGTGGTTCGCGACATCTTCAAGGTCTGGTCCGAATTCTCCACCGTAGCAGACGGGAATGTCGACGATTCGGGAATCTGATTGTTCTAAGGTTGTAAGTTGGGAAAGTATATGTTCAATTTCTGAACAGACAATTTTGTACGGTAATGTACTCTGAAAAGGTTTGTAAGATTCTATGATTCTGATTGGGTCGTAATAAAGTGTGACGGTTGTAAATGCCGGTATGTATTCAACAAGCCAGTCGATTGTCCGGGTTTCAAAAAAGGTGGTGACTGCTTTAACCTTTTCGTGTGTTTCTTGCTGAATTGAATTTCCTAATTGTATAACGACGGCATGATCGCCCAATGGTCGTAACGTATAATTCAAAGAACTACCTCCATTCGTCTTGTATGATTATAAAAAATAAAAAATAATTATGTATGAGTAGGCGTGCAAATAAGATTATTCAGAAATTTAAGCCATGTTGTTATTATAGTATAATTCTTTGTCTTTTCAATAAAAGGTTGGGAATTAGATGGTTATTCCAAGAATTATGGTGTGTGGGGGACTGGTTATTCTGCATTTGTTTTTTTGGCTCGTTCGAGTGAAACGTTCGTTTCACTCGCCTTTCAGCGGACGCTGAAAGGCCGGATAGAGAAGGACAGGCGCTAGGAGCAAATGAATTTGCTCTATCGCCTGTCCTTCTCTACCCGGAATGAGCCAAAAAAACAGTCAGTATTACTTTCCCTATATTCACTTAAATTCAATCATAAGAAAATCACGCGTTACATTGTGCAATATTTGTAAAAAACTAGCATGTTTTCACGGGTTGTAAATCGTATCGCAATTGTGTTTTATGTGCTATTATTTAGTAATGCGAAATATTATCCTCCTTAATGTATTGGGAGGATTATTGATAGATGGTGAAAGGGGGTTTTCTTATGGATAAGGTAAAGGATCCTTTATGGACGAGGTCTTTTATTATGTTGATGGTAGGAAACTTGTTTGTGTTTATGTCGTTTCAAATGCTGATACCGACGCTTCCGCCTTATATAAAGTCGATCGGGGCTTCAGGTTTGGAAATTGGATTAGTGACGACGTTATTTTCGATAGGTGCAGTGTTAAGCAGGCCGTTCATTGGGTTTATGCTTGAATACAGGGACAGGAAACCTCTTGTATTAATAGGTGGAATCTCGTTATTATTGATCACGGTGATTTATCCATTGTCCAGTGTGGTATTCATCTTTCTTTTATTCAGGTTTGTACACGGGTTGGCATGGGGATGGTCTACAACGGTGAATGGGACGGCAGCCGTGGATGTGGTGCCGAAATCACGTTTAGGTGAAGGAATGGGATATTACGGATTGTCGATTACGATTGGAATGATTATAGCTCCAAGTCTCGGGATATATTTATTCCAGGTAACGACCTTCACAAACCTGATCATTACTTCCAGTGCACTGGGTGTTATCGCGGTTATCTTGTTAGGTGTCGTTCATTACCGTACACCTCAAGTCGTCAAAGAAACGAAAAAGGAAGACTTGAAGTTTTCCTATCTGGGTTCATTAGTTGAAAAATCCAGCTGGTTTCCAGCGTTCATTACGATCATGGTGACCTTTGGTTACGGGTCGATCGTTACCTTTATCGTCATCTTTGGGGAAGAACGTGGAATCCAGCATATCTTCTTATTCTATTTATGTAATGCAATCATGGCGTCCCTATCACGACCGATTGCCGGGAAATGGTTTGATGAACGCGGACCTAAGGGGCTTGTTCTCTTTTGTATCGTGATTACCTTTATCGGTATGTGGGTATTATCCTATGCTCATTCTGATTTCCTCATCATCGTATCAGGTATTTTGTTTGGAGTTGGATTTGGATCTCTTATTCCAACACTCCAATCCTGGACTTTGTCATTAACTCCTGACAATAGAAGGGGAGTGGCCAATGGGATGTTCTTCTCGTCCATTGATCTTGGAATCGGCTTAAGCGGCTTAGTATTCGGAGTGCTTGCACAATATGTTGAGACGGGTGTTTTATTCCAGATCTCAAGCTTATTCCTGCTCATTGCTTTAGTTGTAGCGATACTGGAAGGACGCAAACAAAAAAAGTTTGTTCACCAGACATCCGCCTAGTTTGATGGCTGAACAATGGTGGTAAGTAAAAAGGACTATCTGTTTTTGAGGGCGCATGCCGCCTTTAGTAACGGGTAGTCCTTTCTTCTGTAACGGAAGTGATCCCTAAGCATCACGGCAGAAAGTATCAATCGGAAATTGAAAAGGAAATGAAATTTTATCCCAAGGAAATTCTGTTAGAATGATAGAAATAGACTAGTCTGTGAGGTTCCTTGAACAGGGGGATCCACATATAACGGAGGACATTATGACAGAAGAAAAATTACTAATGGAAAAGTCATTCTATGGAACTTTTTTAGTAGACTATGACACGAACCGTCATCCAATTGAAGTGCTTGGTCAAGCTTTTGTAGAAGAGCAGCAAAATGAACCGTATGATTTAACGTTCATTCGCTATGCACAGGGTGAGGTCTATTTTCATAGCAAGGACTATGAAGCGGCTATTTTCAAATGGGAAAGCATCCAGAACGAATTAGAACCTTGGGCAAAGAAGAATATCGCGGATTCTTACTATGAGCTTGGGTTGTTATCGTCAGCTGAGGATGTCTATACAGCTATCCAAACGGAAAGCACGATTTTAACGCTGGAAGTATCCCTGCAGCTATTCTCTCTTTATATCGAACGAAATAAGATCCAGTCAGCATATCGTACCATCGACAAAGCATTGACGATCGATCCGGACTATCCCAACGTAACTGAACTCGCCCGGACTTTTTATGAAGAACAAGAGGACTGGAATAAAGCCGTGGAACTGGCGGTTCAGGAATCGATCCGGACCCAGGATCCCGCTTGGTTCAAGATTCTGAGGGAATACGGGGATCAAGGTTACACAACATCCTTTGCGCCTACCTATTTCTACGATTTATTGATTGCGGTTTATGAAAAGGATCGTAAACAATTCAAGGATCTCGTGTCTTCTCTATGGACAAGTTACAGAAGCAATCCGGTCGCCCATATTGAATGGATGCTGACGGTAAATACAATCTTTGAATATGTAGAAATACTCCCGAACGAATCATGGGAGGACATCCTATCCCAATTCCAGGAAGCATACGTAGGATTCCTTGAAGGCAACTACTTAGTGAAAGACCTGGAAGGCTTTATGCCAAGCATGCTGAGCAATTGGCTCAAAGTGAGCAGGGATCATCAACCACTTTTCCCGGCAGCTGCCGTTTTAGCCTGGAACGATGTCTTTTCGTACAGCATTGAACAGATGGTGACGGATGAAGCGGAAATGATCCTGCTTGAAGGAGATTCCTATCAAGCCCGCTTTGAAGACATTATCCTGTTCTTAAATAAAATTATTGATTGGTCAGAACGAAATGATGCTTCTGTAGGGTATAAAACAAAATGGATTGCGGAGCAGTTAATGGATCTGAGTGAACACCATTTATTAATCGCAGGGAGTGGCTCAAGCGGAAAGTCTTCCTTCGTTCAATCCGTTTTAGGTGAGAGCGTCGGTGAGGCTGAAGACTCCACCATCATTTATAGCTATCATGATCAGCAGGTAGAAGTGAAGGAGATTCACGATCATGGAGTTCACAAAGTAGAGAGCATCGCTGATTTTGAAGAACTGATGCAAAGAGAAGCATTCGTGGAATATAAACTCCCGTCTGAGTTCCTTAAGAAAAACAGAAGTGCCATCATTGACGTTCAAACCGGCCAAAGGCATCTGGATGATCTGACAGCCTTTTATCCTGTAGCTGATGGATTACTGTATGTATTGAATGCCGATGCCCCGTTTAATACAGAGGACAGACAAACCTTAAGAAAATTAACGGAGATCGGACAGCCTGTGAACGTACATTTCTTATTAAATAAGATGGACAAGGTATCTCACTCTGACCGTACAGAAGAGATTATTGAATCAGCACGAAACAAAGCCCGGGAATGGTTCCCGGACGCAGAGGTGCTACCATATTCATCCCTGGAAGCCGTTCATTTGCAGCGACAGGATGTTCAGTCCTTCCTGAAGAAACAGTATATGGTGAATGGAAACGTGCTCAAAGGGGAACGTGGGGCCAAGTTATTTTATCTGGTCAGAAAAACTTTAAGAGATCTTTACTCAAAACGTAAGAATCGTGAAAATGAACTGAAAGAGACTATAGAGAAGAATGAAGATATCCTGACACGTTTGAACGGCTTTGAAAACTACTTAAGTGACATGCAAAGCGATAAGGTATCAGTCATTAAGGATTCTTTCCATAAGAAGAAAGAAGCGATGAAGAAGGAAATCTCTGAGAAAATCCCCGGTATCCTTAGCGGCTGTTCTGATCTGATCAGTGAAGAAAGTGATTTCAAACAGATCCATACAGAGTTAAATGAAGCGATGAATACGCGGATTCAAGGGTATATCCAAGATGATCTCATGCCCCGTTATGTCAAATCCCTTGAGGAGTGGCTTGGCTTTTCAAAGCAGGAGCTTCAAGACAGTCAGAACTATTTAAATGAGATGAGTGAAACCTTCAACGAGTTATTCGGGAAGGATAAAGTCATTTTACAATGTGATTTCCAAGTAATGGACGACTGGCGCCGGGATGTAAACCGAATGGGAACGAGAGCCCAGATTGATAAAGAGAATATTCTCTTGCGCTTTAAACCGGCTCAGTTCCTATTAAAAAGTGCCGGAAAGCTCTTAGGTGTATTGCCTCAGAATAAGTCGTTACTCTACAATCAATACAAGCGCTACCTGGAGAACGAAGATTACCAGGATATCACGGCATCTGTCGTCAATAAATTTTTCCTTCAGTTTGATTTGTTCGAAAAATCACTGCAGCAGGATGTTCACTCTTTCTTCGCAGAGCCATTTAAACAATTGGGCGTCACGATTAAAGATACAGAAACAGATATTGCAAGCGACAAAGAAACGTTAAAGAAAATGAAAGCAAATCCGGAGCGATATTTCGACCCGATCACTTTATTCGAAGTGAAACTGCTTCAACATGAATATATGGTGAAAGCGAGTTATAAAGCTTCACATCATTATTCATAATAAAAAAAGACTGATTCTGAAGGGGGTGCCCTGCGAGAATCAGTCTTTTTATATTGCCCTTTTCGCAATGATTGTTGTTTTTTAACATAAGCTCTGCAAGGCTCTGTCTATTAGTGTGTGCTCGATGGTGAGGGGAACTGCTCCGCTTGCAGCTAGCGTTCGGCCGAGCCTCCTCAGCTTAGCCGAACGGGGTCTCGGCACGCCCAAAATCCGCCGGAGTCTGCGCAGTTCCCCTCACCATATTTAACCGAATTTCTTGACAGAGCTTCGAGGTGTGCAAGAAAACAAAGAAGCCAAAAAAATTCTTCTTTCTTAAAAGGTAAATCAATCTCTACTTACCTTAAATGAGATTGTTTGCTAAAATTCTTGTTTTTATTGTTTTCCATTAAGGATACATGCTCAGAAAGTTGATTGGAGCGGAAGGAGGCTCGACTCCTGCGGGAATAGCTGGACAGGTGAGACCCCGGAGGCTCACCGCCAGCCCCGCGGAAAGCGAGCATCCTGTAGCGGAAATCAACTATTACTTTCTCTTCTACAATAGCAACATACATTATGAAATGAGCCTTTTATTTTGCGTCCACCTTCCTACACATGCAAAAATTCGCTATTTTCCTGAATTACATCTGCAATGATTCGCTCGAGGGAATTTTCAGTATGGATATTGGAAAAATCCAATCCTAAATGGATGGCTGTCTGAGCTACTTCCGGATGAATCCCGGTGATGACGCTCTTCACTCCAAGTAGATTTAAGGCATCGATGAGATGGAAGATTTGCTGGGCGACCATGGTATCAACCAATACCACTCCGGATAAGTCGATGATCAACATGGATAAATGGGCATCGGCACTTTGTTGAAGGGTTGATTCTAATATCGTACGGGCACGTGTCGTATCAATATCTCCAATGATAGGCAGAAGTCCTACCTCTGAAGTTAAAGAAATGACCGGTGTACTTAATTCCTTAATCAGGGTAGACTGTGCCTGGAGTCGATTCATTAATATGTTCAAGAACGTGGAAGTGAACGTTTCTAACACATAATCCAATGCGAAATTGATCTTTCGTTCCCACTCAAATACTTCTTTCAACGGGATGTTTACGTTCGAGTCTTCCACAAACTTTTCGACATACGTCCAATACACTCTTCTGAACACACCAGAGTTACGAACAACCTCATCCAAGGACGTATTGGATTTACTGCGATGGGCAGCGGTTTCCCGGGTCCAGTTATAGATCACTTCCTTTGATTCTTCTTGAGAAAGTAACAGACACTTGGCGATGATCTTCACATAATTAGAGTTTTGTTCTTTTATTTTGTTGAGTACCTCTGTCGGAGAATCAGGAGAATAGTGAGATCCGGATTTTAAATTCTGGAACTTCAACCAGTCTTCAGTGAAATCTAAGGCATGATCAACTAAGTATTTATATAAATCAGACGAATGTGTATCCATAAACTCTCCCTTTAAACTTGGCTTATACTCTTATTTTGAAACCTATAGTGGAGACTGTCAATGTTAAAGATAGAAATGACAAAAAAACATATAAATTAAATACTTCTTTTGATATGCAAAAAATACACAAAAAAATCGTTACTAGTAGATAATGATTAGTCTGAATACTGTAAATCTTCTAAAATTCATTGGTTTTCTAGTAAAATATATGTATAATTATAATTATCAGAAAATAAAAACTATTTTAGGGGCCAAGGATGAAGAAGAAAGTAAGAGGATTATTTCTAGTATTAATGATTGGATTGGCAGCAATCATGACTGCCTGTGGAAGTGAAGAAGCAAGCGGAGATAAAAAAGAAAAGCTTGTAGTGGGCACCGATGCAGCCTTTGCTCCATTTGAATATATGGATAAAGGGGAAATCGTCGGTTTTGATATCGACTTTTTAGAGGCCGTCATGAAAGAAGCCGGCTTTGAGTACGAAGTAAAGAACATTGGATGGGATCCGTTATTTGCAGCAGTTCAAGGTGGAAAGGAAGTCGATATGGGGATTTCCGGGATCACCATCAATGATGACCGCAAAGAAACGTTTGATTTTTCCAATCCTTACTTTGAATCCACTCACATGATCATGTTTGGTGAAGGTGTGGATATCAAAAGTGCAGAGGACCTGAAAGGGCTGAAAATCGGGGTTCAAAATGGAACGACCGGTCAAGCGGCAGCAGAGAAAATAGTTGGGCAGAGCAGCCCTGATATCTCTAAATGCGAAAACAATGTAGTTGCCATTACAGCATTGAAGCAAGGTCAAGTCGATGCCGTTGTAACGGATAATACGGTTGTAAATGAATATGTGAAAAATAATCCGGATGACAATTTCAATACAGTTGAAGATCCTGAAAACTTCGAATCTGAATTTTATGGCTTAATGTTCCCTAAAGACAGTGAGCTGAAAGCTGATTTCGATAAAGCGGTTAAAGAAGTGATTGAAAATGGTACTTATGCTGGGATTTACAAAGAATGGTTTGGTACAGAACCGAACACTGACGCTTTATTAGAGCAAGCAGAATAAGGGAACAAGGGGCGTAGTGAAAGTTTGGATGATCTTCTTTATCGATTTTAAAGAGGATGGTTCATTCTTCTCCTGCCCCTTTTATATGAGTCTATTTACTACTATTGAGAAGGGAAGCGGCCTCACGCCGTTACCGGGACAAAAGGAGTCGTGATATGCTGAATTTCAGATGGGACATTATTGGGGAATACTTACCTTTTTTTCTGAAGGGAGCACTATTAACAATCGGTTTATCGGTGGGAGCCATCTTTTTAGGCTTAATCTTCGGACTGCTGATGGGGATATTCAGAATTTCCCCTTACCTTCTCGTTCGAACACCTTTCATTTGGACATAAACTTTTTTAGAGGTACGCCATTATTCGTACAGATCCTGCTCATTCACTTTGGTGTGATGCCAATGCTCATGTCGGAAATTAATCCGGCTGTGTCTGCATTAGTGGCTCTATCGTTGAATGCCACTGCGTATATCGCCGAAATCTTCCGTGGGGGCATTCAATCCATTGACCGGGGGCAGATGGAAGCAGCCAGATCTTTGGGGATGACCAATATCCAGGCTATGAGGTACATCATCATCCCTCAGGCATTTAAGCGAATGATCCCACGGAAATGAATTTATCGTGTTATTGAAAGACTCTTCCCTGGCAGCGGTCATTGCCGCTCCAGAGTTAATGTACTGGGGACGGGCCATGCAGGGGCAATATTATCGTGTATGGGAACCGTACCTGGCAGTCGCTATCATCTACTTAATCCTTACTCTATCTCTTACGTATCTACTAAACTATATTGAGCTGAGGATGGCAACCGAATGATTAAAGCAGTGAATCTTAAGAAGTCCTTTGGAGAATTAGAAGTATTGAAAGATATTAACGTCAATATCGAACCTCAAGAAGTAGTTGTAGTAATAGGGCCATCGGGTTCAGGGAAATCAACGTTTCTGCGTTGCTTGAACCTTTTAGAATCGATTACCGATGGTCATGTCTATATTAAAGACCGGGATATAACGGCCAAACAAACAGATATCAATAAAGTAAGAACGCATGTGGAAATGGTTTTTCAACAATTTAACCTTTTCCCTCATAAAACCGTGATCCAGAACATTATGCTATCACCGATGAAGGTAAGAAAGTGGCAAAAGGAAAAGGCGGAGATGAAGGCATTAGAGTTACTTGATAAGGTGGGACTCAAAGAAAAAGCGTACGTGTACCCTGACTCCTTATCAGGCGGGCAGAAGCAGCGCGTCGCCATTGCAAGGGCACTTGCCATGGAGCCTGAAATCATGCTCTTCGATGAGCCGACTTCAGCCCTGGATCCCGAAATGGTGGGAGAGGTGCTGGAAGTAATGAAACAACTGGCGAAGGAAGGCATGACCATGGTGGTCGTAACCCATGAAATGGGATTCGCCAGAGAAGTCGGGGACCGGGTCATCTTTATGGACGGCGGATATATCGTGGAGGAGAACAGACCGTCTGAGCTTTTTGGTAATCCAAAACATGAACGAACCCAGGCGTTTTTAAGTAAGGTACTATAATAGGTGAACAATTAAAGGAGCCTCTTAATCAAGGCTCCTTTTCCTATGCGGTATGTTTTGCATAAACGATCGAGTACAACTGCTTTCTTGCCCGGTGAAAACGGGTTTTGACGGTAGAAGGAGAGAGGTTCAGCTTTAAAGCAATCTCCCCATCACTAAGATCCTGTGCCACTTTCAATGACATGACTTCCTGCTGAGAAAGTGGTAGCCTCTTAATATTTTCCTGGATGCTGCTCTTAAGAAACTGTGCCTCAATTTCCATTTCCAGAGGGTTATCGCCCTGTATGGAATGAACCTGTTCATCATCTTCCATGCAGACTTCATTGCGTTTCGATTCTTTTCGGATAAAATCGATTGCTGTACATCTTGCGATTGAAGTTAGCCAGGGCTTCGTTTTCGTCACATCGAGTAAAGTATCCATCTTGATGTAGGCCTTAAGAAAGGTTTCTTGAACGATATCCTGTGATAGGTGAGCGTCCTTTGTAATCGTATAAGCGATATGATAGATCAGTGTATGAAATTGTTCATACATCTCCTCTAATGTGAGAGGAGATGATTGCATTTTTAATGTGTCCATATGGCTTCACCTCGACTTTCCATTGTCAATTTTTCGTTTTACTCTTCAGGAATGAAGGGGTATCTTCAGACTTTAACCCTCGCACTTCGACATTTCCGTGGGTTTTATACTTGATGAGCACCATATATTCATTGGTCATCTGGTTGTATACGAGTTGATCCATGATGGCTTCAACGTGTGTGGGATCCTCTATTTCAATTCCTTTGTTTTCTTTCTTTAACTCCAGGGCTTCGGTATCTGGATCCATGACGTTGAACAGACGGTTACGGTAACGCTCTTGATCGATCACGTACATCCACTCAACATCAGATGCAGCCATCCTTATATCTTCCAGGTAACCATTCTCCTGTAGCCAGGATTCGAATTTCTTATCGTTATTACGTACCCCGACATGGATCCATTGATTCTCTGAAAGAAGTAATTCAACGTTATAGAGGTTCACTCTGTCACGGTCATCAAACGTATCATTATAGGTTTCTTCTTTTAAAATCCCGATGGCTTCATTGATTTGTTCCGGATCGACAATGCTAATACTCTGTCTATTTCCCATATCAGAATATATCGATAGTTTGTCTACCTTGCTTGAATTAACTGAGAAGATCTGCTCCGTCGTTTCTTTATAATTTTTCATTTCATAAAGTGAAGCATACTGGGGTTTGAATTTGTCTATATTCACTTGATAGTTCCTCACCAGCTTACTGCCATCTTTCATTTTGTAATAGAAAAAGATTTGCTCGCTATCCTCAGGAGTTGCTTTGTTCTGATCTTGGTTGTTAACGATTTCTTCATGAAGATTCAGAACCGCTTCAATTGTTTTAGGTTTGCTTATAAATGGTTCTTCAATGAGTGATTCTGGATTGTCCGTCAAGGAATAATAGCTTGGGCTCACATGAACTTTTCCTATATCTTCCAATTCAGGAATCTTCTTTTCATATTGAAATAAATCGAACTGAATGAATAAACCGATAAGAGAGATGGCCACGGCAAACCCGGCAAAGCCCTTCCAATGGCGGAACACTCTCCAATGTTTTTGTAAAACCATTTCTGCAAGATAATAGCCAATGAATGATCCTATAAAATAGCCGAATATGGTCCATCCCGTCTCTTGATAGATTCCATTAAAGTACATGCCGCCGACCAGCATGAAACAGAAAGCGACTCCATATTTGAACAGGGGGCGGAGGACAGGAAATACAATGGCAAGTGACGCTGCTTCTACTTTTCTCGTTTTATACAATACATACGATAAAACATAGAGTAGGAGAGTGATAGCTATGAACAGTGTCACATCTAATCCGGCAAAGATTTTATTCTCAAGATATACGGCCTTGATGACAGGGGAATATTGTTCAATTTTGATATTGAAAAAATAATCCTCTGGAAAACCGTATAAAAGATTTTTCAGGCTAAAGCATACGAGCATAAACATTCCAGCTGGTAATAAGAGCAGGATGTAAGTCATAGCTCCCTGTACAGCTGTCAGTCCTGTTATCATGGCTACAAAGGTAGCGGCTGTGAACAGAAGGATGTTCATTAGGATCGTGATGCCGCACCAGATGAAAATATCTTGAACATCAATAAATTGCTGAAGATCCGTAAATGAATAAAGGGAAAGTAAAATCGCTGTATTCAGTACAATTGGCAGGATGAGAATGACGAATCCTGTAACGGTAAAATGAAAAAATAATTTGCTGCGTGTCAGTGGAAGGCTATGCATGAAGTCTGCAGCCTGCTTTACATGTAAATATCGGAAAAGGAAAAGAGATAGAATGACTGGAACGAACAGCATCAAACCCATTTGTATCGGGTATTGCATTTTAAACAGGTTTTCATAAATGGCAACCGGATAGGGCTGATTGTCGTTAGATAGTTTACCGATAACGTCAACTGGCAAAGAAAAGAGAAGTCCGATAAAGTAAACGATCCCTACCCACCCAACATTCCGAAGGCTTTGAATGATGACTTCCTTATTGATCCATGATGTTTTGGATGGCATATCCGACGTCCTCCATTTCATAAACAAATATTTCCTCAAGGGTCAATGGTAACATATCGAAAATCACCGGATGATAAGGCTGGATCATGCTTCTCACATGTTGTTCGTCACCTCTTACGATGCAGAGGGACACGCTTCCCCTGGTCTCTTCGTGCAGAAGGTCAAGCTCAGTAAAGATCTTTTGAGGCATCTCGCCTTTGAAGGCCAACTGAATCTTATGAATCCCGGATTTCAAATCATCAAGCTCTTTCTCCAGTAAAAATCTTCCTTGATGCAAAATTCCGATATGATCACAAATATCTTCCACTTCACGCAGGTTATGAGAGGAGATAAGTAAAGTCATCTCCCGGTTTGCAACTTCTGTGATCAGTACGCTTTTTACCTTCTTACGAACGACAGGGTCTAATCCGTCTAGGGGTTCGTCCATAATGAGCACATCCGGCTGAGTTGATAATGCAAGAATGAAAGCTGCTTGACGTTGGACGCCTTTCGAAAATTTATGCAGCTTTTTGTGAGGATCTACCCCAAATAGGCCGGTTAGTGATTTATATTGATGCTCATCCCAACGGCTATAGGAGTTTTGATAAAATTTTGCCATTTGATTTAAGGTATAGTGAGCAAAGAAAAATGGTTGATCAGGAATGAATACCAAGGTTTCTTTCGTTGGGACATTCTCAAAGACCGGTTGATCTTTTAAATAAATGTCACCGCTTTCGGGCTTGAGAACCCCGGAAATGGATTTGAGTAGTGTCGTTTTTCCTGCACCATTCGATCCGAGCAATCCATAGATTGATCCTTTTTGAACAGAGAAGGAAACGTCATGAATGATTTTAGTACCTTCAAAGGATTTACTTAATGATTTAATCTCTATCATCAGCTTGATTCCCTCCTACCGATGCCTCGATGTCAGCAATCATCTGCTTTAAATCTTCAGGCGTGATTCCTAAATACAGTGCTTCAGACAATAGTTTAGACAACTCTTCTTTTACTTTCATGATTTTCTCCGCGTTTCGAATGTGACTTGATGGATTAACAAAGCTCCCCCGTCCTTTCACAGAATAAATGTACCCTTGGGTTTCAAGTTCCCTATAAGCTTTTTGGATTGTGTTTGGATTTATGGTCAGCTGCTGAGCCAAGGCACGAACGGAAGGCAATTGTTCGTCAGGCTTCAACACCTCATTAATGATTAACTCTTTTAATTTCTCGACTAATTGTTCATAAATGGGCTTTCGACTTCTTAAATCAAGCTCAAACATATCCACCCTCCCAACTGTATACAGTGTACTATGTGTCTTAATACAGTTAAAGTATATAACAACTTCTGGCAATTTGGGAAGAGGGGAAATGAAAAATATTTGATATGGGATGCAGTGCAAAAATTAAGATAAATGGCCAAGAAGGCAAAGGGCGCCTTCCAGGCCCATCCATCTTATGCTTGTCGGGGCTGAACGAGCCGCCTCCGCTTTTGGGTTCATCCAGCTCCGGCGGCTAGCCCCTCGAGGTCATAAGATAAATGGACCAAGAAGGCAAAGGGCGCCTTCCAGGCCCATCCATCTTATGCTTGTCGGGGCTGAACGAGCCGCCTCCGCTTTTGGGTTCATCCAGCTCCGGCGGCTAGCCCCTCGAGGTCATAAGATAAATGGACCAAGAAGGCAAAGGCCGCCTTCCAGGCCCATTCACCTTATGCTTGTCGGGGCTGAACGAGCCGCCTCCGCTTTTGGGTATACCCTGTATGGAAGTTTGGAAGTATAAATGATGAATACACAATTTGATATGAATGACATATATATAGAAAAATGATGGGCTATGATAATAGGTAGTATGACATTTCCTTTGACAAAGAAAGTTTCCTTGATGCAAGATGGTAGTATTCAAAATTGTTGATCGGAGGAGAGGGTTTGCATGTTCATAGATTGGTTAAGTGGATTCAATCCAGCTGTGCAGGCACTGTTTGGAGGTACGCTAACCTGGGGGTTAACCGCGCTGGGGGCGGCATCGGTTTTTTTCTTTACCAAAATTGAAAAACATACATTGAATATGATGCTCGGGTTTGCCGCAGGTGTCATGATAGCGGCATCGTTTTGGTCACTTCTTGCTCCTTCTATAGAGTTCAGTGAGCAAAATGGTCAGATTCCTTGGCTCGCCCCTGCTATCGGCTTTTTACTTGGCGGCCTTTTTATTAGACTGCTGGATTTTGTAGTACCTCATTTGCATCTCGGGAACTCAGCGGAAAAAGCCGAGGGACCTCCTACTAAATTTAAAAAATCAACCCTACTATTTCTTGCAATCACCCTTCATAACATTCCTGAAGGTTTAGCCATCGGTGTGGCTTTTGGGGCTGCGTCTATGGGACTTGGTGACGCAACATTGGTAGGGGCGATCGGGCTTGCAATCGGAATTGGAATTCAGAACATGCCTGAAGGGGCAGCACTGTCCATTCCATTGCGCGGAGAAGGAATGTCACGTCTGAGGTCCTTCAACTATGGTCAGCTTTCTGCCATCGTTGAACCCATTGCTGCCGTAATTGGTGCAGCTGCTGTCCTATTAGTGCAGCCGTTGCTTCCTTACGCACTGGCATTTGCTGCAGGTGCCATGATTTTCGTGGTAGTAGAAGAGCTGATCCCGGAGTCTCAATCCTCTGGAAGTACAGACTTGGCCACACTGGGACTCATGCTTGGATTTGTAGTGATGATGATTCTGGACGTATCTTTAGGTTAATAAAAGTGAGCATGCGGCTTAGATCGCATGCTTTTTTTATTTCCAAAAATAGTATAATGGTAGTGAAGGGGGCGAAAGTGTGAAGATTGGGCTTGTGAGACACTTTAAAGTAACAAGAGGATATCCTGATAGATTTGTGACATCCGAAGAATTAATGAAGTGGGTAGAAGAGTACGATGAGTCTGATGTAGAAGAGAACGAGGTGGATCTTCATGATATTGAATGGAAGAAGTGCTATGCAAGTGACTTAGCCAGGGCAGAAGTAACCGCACGAGAAGTCTATGCAGGGGATATCGTATCGTTGAAGGAACTGCGTGAAATCAGGCTATCTCCCTTATTCAGTTCCAGGAGAAAGCTTCCACTGTTTTTACATTTATTTATGATCAGAGTAGCCTGTTGGTTTAATCATCGTTCTCAGCCTGAAAGTAAGAAAGAGATCCTTAAAAGAATCAACGCGATTGTCGATGCGATCATACAAGAGGGTGAGGACGTTCTCATTGTAGGCCATGGCGGGATTATGATATTTATGAGAAAAGAGCTTATAAAACGTGGGTTTAGAGGCCCTAAGTTTAGAAGACCTTCAAACGGGAAGCTATATGTATTTCAAGACAGAAAAGGATGATTCCTGGGAATCATCCTAAGTCATTTCTCTATCAGGTCAGTTTTTAACAATCAATAAAATCTTTCCTTCATCGAGCTTTTCTTCGTACTGATCCGCTTCTTCGTGAGAAAATCCAACTTCCATCAGCTTGTTTCGGAGTTCGTCACCTTTTTTCAGGATCATGTTCCCTACTGCAGTCCCTATCCCTGTTTCCTTTACACCAATTTCATTGGCGTCAGCGCGATCAGCTACTCTGTCCGTCCGGTCATCATCATGGGATAATACATAAAGATTATGTTTATCGATACCTTGAGAAGAAAGCTTTTCAACTTCTGTAATTAATTCCTTATCGTCATAAAATTCCTTAACAGTCGGTTTCAATTCAGGTCTCCTCCATCATTTAAATTGTACTGTCGTTTATCTTTTCCCATGGATTAGCAATGGTAAACCTGTGGAGATGTGGGTATACCTATTAGTAATGTGTAATCCAAGAAAGGAGATCTCAAGATATGGAAGAAGTTCATTCTTTAGAATCCATCAATGCTACACTTGCTGCAGAAAAGCTGAGTTTACTATACATTTCAAGACCCAATTGCTCTGTTTGTCACTCTCTTTTGCCACAAGTGAAAGGAGTATTGGAAGAGTTTCAAGATGTGAGGTCCATTCATGCGGATGCAGAAGAAATACCGGAAATAGCAGGTGAATTCTCCATCTTCACTGTCCCGGTCGTCATCGTTTTTGTAGATGGTAAAGAAATGTTCAGGAAGGCCAGGTTCGTTCCAATTGACGAGTTACATAGCCAGTTGTCCCGTCTGGTGAAGATGTTAGACAACTAAACAAACGTTTGATTAAGAGAGAAAGTTGTTGGTCTGACAAGGTAGAAAGGGTTAAACGGTTGTTTAAGACCGTAATATTACGTCATGTGGTGAAACACATAAAATTAAGGGCTGTTTTGAAACGGCACTTTTTTTAATAGTGAAATTGAAACCATTTGAGTTAGTGAAACGACTAATATTTACAGTTAAGGGGGGGGGACGGGGAAATCGGGCAATCAAGCTGTTATAAAGAGTAATTAGGACATTTCGTTGTAGGTGCGGTATTTTTTATGAATGTAGAAAATGGATTTGAATATTTCACTCATCCCTAATGGAATGCCTATTCAGTAGTCCAATTCACCTGAAAGAGAATAGCAATAAAAAGAGCTGCTAAAAAAAGTAGATCTTTTGTCATGGTTCAGGGAATAGGTATATAATAGAGAGTATACGAGTATAGTAGTGATGAAGAAATAAAAGGGGGCTTGATGAATGATCAGAGTGTCCAGGACAAAGAAAGTCATGTTACTTGGTTTAGCAATCATCCTCATAATAGTAGCCAACCGGATTTCCAGTGTACAACACCTGACCGCAAGAATCGCCGCCAACCTGTATGTTAGCCTTAAGTATCAGGATCTTGACCTCGAATACCAAAACGTCGAATTCTCACCTCAGTTTGGAGATTATTCTGTAGCGTATAAGGACAAGGATGGAAGAGTCTATGGTTTCATGGTTACCCCTAAGTCAATGCCCGTCATCATACTTCACGATCCTCTTAATGAGTCACCATAATCAAATCTGAAAGAGTAATCTTCTTATCTATCTAAATCTCTCTTCTATGTAAAATAAAACATTAAATGAATTAAAGTATGCACATAAAGGTCAGAATGGGCTGAATCAAATCTTGAGATTATTAGGACCCGTCTCCTATAAAGAGGCTGGTCTTTTTATCATGGGAAGAAAATACACCCCAGGTCTTAGAAGCATTTACTTCTACGGCTTCTGTTTGCATGATGGCGATTTTTTTATACTTAAGGTATTCGTTCATATAGGAGTGACCTTGATGGAAGAAATCATGGCAAATTATTCCGCTGAGTGGGGGATATGGGGTGTATTGCTTTCTTTATTTATTGAAGGAAGTGCTTTCCCTTTTGTGGGCACTTTTTTTATCGTAACAATGGGATTTATTCTAGAATTAACGTGGATGGAGATAGGAGTCATTTCTCTATTAGGAAGCTTTCTTTATACAGCTGGGAGCTATATTCCTTATTTTATCAGCTTTAAATTAGGTGAGAGGCTTGAGGCAAAGCTCAACCCCGAAAAACGGAAGAAGCTAAAAGAAGCTAAGGAAAAGTTCAGCCGCTACGGAATCTGGAGCGTAGCGATTGCAAGTCCCCTTCATTTAGGAAACGTCATTCCCTTCATGGCCGGCATGGCAAAAATGAATCTGAAAGTGTATTCTCTCCTTACTATGCTGGGGATTGCTCCGTCTACCTTTTTATTCTTAAGTATAGGCAAATTCTATGAGGGTGATAGAGAAGTAATCCTCGGGATGGTGGAAGAATACCAACTGCTGGTCCTGACGGGGTTTGTGCTGGTCACTGTTTTATATTTTCTTTTTAAAAGGAAGAGAGAAAAGGGAGTAGGAGGAAGAGCAGGAAAGATTTGAAGACTGGAAAGTTTACGGCAAGTTACTCAAAACTTCAACACTAAAACCCTCTACACAGATTAAATCTACGTAAAATCATCCGGTTCCTCATTGCTTACCCCCCTTTTTTTCTATAAACTAGACCTATTCAAAAAATAGCACGTGTGGAGAGATTGTATGGAAGCAAAAATGATAAGAAGATATGACATTATGGAGGTCAGCTTGCTGGCGGGTAAGATCATGCTGCAAAGTGGTGCAGAGACGTATCGCGTCGAGGATACGATGATGCGTATCGCAGCTTCTTATGGGATATCAGAATCTCACAGTTATGTGACGCCTACCGGGATCATCTTTTCGATTGAAACGTCTGAACCGACGAAAACGAAGCTGATTCGAATCAACGAGCGGTCTACTGATCTTGAAAAAGTAACACTCGTGAATAGTATTTCAAGGCAAATAAGCAAGGGGCATCTTACCCTTGAAGAAGCCTACAATGCCCTGGAGAAACTGGATCAATCAGATTTATCATACTCCTTTGTGATTCAGGTATTGGCAGCTTCGATTGCCAGTGGCTGCTTTCTCATCATGTTCCAGGGAATGTGGATGGACTTCATTCCGGCACTGATCACGGGCGGAGTCGGATTTACGAGCCTGATTTATTTTCATCGCCTCGTTCCGATCAAATTCTTTGCTGAGTTTCTTGCTTCCTTTATTATCGGAATGCTGTCGTATGGATTCGTCCAGCTTGGAGTCGGACAGGAACTGGATAAGATAATCATTGGATCTGTGATGCCCCTTGTTCCTGGTCTTCTCATTACGAATGCGGTTCGGGATTTGATGGCAGGTCATTTGGTGTCTGGTTTATCGAAGGGAGCAGAAGCCTTTTTAACGGCGTTTGCCATCGGGACGGGAATTGCCGTAGTTTTTACTCTGACATAGGGTGCATTTGATTAGTATCAAGAATAAAGATTGAGGTGAAAAGGGAATGCTCATCATCGAACAATTAGTGACAAGCTTCATATCCGCTGCTGCATTCGGGATTATCTTCAACGCTCCAAAGCAGTCCCTTTTCAAATGCGGAATTGTTGGAATGTTAGGCTGGATCATCTACATAGGAATGAGTTTAAATGACGCGGATGCGGTGCTTGCGACGTTACTTGCATCCTTTGTCGTTGCTGTGATCAGTCAGGTATTTGCGAAAATGTATAGAACCCCGGTCATCATCTTCTCTGTAGCCGGAATTATCCCTCTTGTACCTGGAGGGCTGGCGTACGATGCCATGAGAAACTTCGTGCAGAACGATTACAATGCTGCCATCAACCTTGCGGCAAAAGCCTTCATGATCTCAGGCTCCATCGCCATCGGACTCATCTTCTCGGAAGTCATCAACCAAGTCATCCGAAACGCACGGCTGAATGTAAGTGCAAGACGAATGAGATAGGGACGGACCTTACTTTTGTGGGGTCTTTTTTTATTGGCTTCAGCAGAGCATAGAAACGAAACAAAGTTGGACGAAATGATCAAACTGCAGACTCCGTGCACATGTAACATTTTCTCCCTCCCAACGTCTAATCAACAAATAGAACATAGAGGAGGGTCAAAGTATGAGTAAGAAATCTTATCTGCTCATTATTGCCGGTATTGTGTTGCTGGTGGCACTTGGAACGTTTGTGTATAGTCAAAGACCTGTTGTGAAGGCCGAGGGGAAGATGGAGGGCGACCTTCTCGTGATGGAGAATAACTCATGGAATCTGCAATTTTCAACAGCCCTGAATAAGGAAACGGTGACGCCCCAGAACATTTATGTAGAAGACTCCAATGGAGAGAGGATCAATGTCTCCATGAAGTTGGATGAAAATCGAAAGACCCTGCAGATTCAAGCACCGCCAGAAGGATATCCTTCTGATCCACACAAGTATACACTTCATATTTCTCCTAAAGTGAAAACCAAATGGGGTTTTTCTTATGATGGAGATACAGAAATACCCTTTTCTGTCACCTCTAAACTACCCAGTATTCAATCCAAGGAAGAACTAACGAACTATTTTAAACAAATTTTAAAGAAAAATAAGGAAGATACGGAGTTTTCTCTGTTCGGTAGAGAAGGGAATATGGAATCCAAATCATCTGAAGATAGTGCAGCTGGAGAATCGCCTCAATCGGAATCCAATTTTTCTGAAACGAATAATCAGGTTCAAGGAGTTGACGAGGGGGATATAGTGAAGACTGATGGAAGCTATATTTACCAATTAACAGACCGTAGACTGCTAATTACAAAGGCAAATCCTGTGAAAGAAATGAAAGTGGTATCCACTACCAGCTATAAAGAAAATATGCAGCCGCAACATCTGTTTTTACAGAAGGATAAGCTGCTCGTCATCGGGAATAGCTGGTCGCATGCAAATTTTCAAGAGAATAAA
This sequence comes from Rossellomorea aquimaris, assembly GCF_008180865.1. Lineage (GTDB taxonomy): Bacteria > Bacillota > Bacilli > Bacillales > Bacillaceae_B > Rossellomorea > Rossellomorea yichunensis. The sequence goes on along the minus strand of NZ_VTEX01000002.1, from coordinate 988,216 downwards.
CAAGAATCAATTGCTTCCACTATGCCTGTAGACGGGTCGACCGTTGCGCTTCTGTATGATATTTCGGACAAAGCAAAACCATCTCTTCTCAGGCATGTTGAGCTTGAAGGTCAATATGTAACGTCGAGGAAGGTTGATTCCACTGTATATTTGATTTCGAATCTGTATCCAAACTACTGGATGCTTGAACAAGGGGGAAATCCTGATCTGAGACCCCGGGTGAAAGATAGTTTAACAGGTAATGAAACGACACCACTTCCAATAGAAGATATTAAGTATTTTCCACAGTCCCATTCCCCCAACTATACCTTACTGACGGGAATGGATATGGAAGATCCCAAGGCTTCTCTAAGCGTTCAATCCTATCTTGGAAGCGGTGATAAAGTGTATATGTCTAAAAACAACCTTTATGTGGCTGTGGAAAAATACAATGAAGATGCTATGAAAAGTTGGACCTCTTCAAACACGGAGATTTATAAATTTTCCGTAAGTAATGGAAAGGTTGAATATGCTTCCTCAGGTCAGGTAGAAGGAAGGGCGTTAAATCAATTTTCCATGGATGAACATAAAGGTTACTTTCGGATTGGAACGACAAAAGGGGAGGTGTGGAACAGTGATTCCCCTTCAACCAATGCTCTCTATATATTGGATGAGAACATGAAGAATGTTGGGGAAGTAACGGATTTAGCCAGGGGAGAACAAATCTATTCTGTCAGGTTTATGGGGGATAAGGCATATATGGTGACCTTTAAACAAGTCGATCCCCTTTTTGTCATCGATACGGCAGATCCGAAAGCTCCAAAGGTTCTGGGGGAGCTGAAGATTCCAGGTTTCAGCACCTATCTTCACCCCATTGACGAACATCACCTCATCGGGTTTGGGTTTGATACAAAAGTGGTGAATGATAATAAAACAAACAATGAGGAACCCAGAATCATTCGACAAGGAATGAAGATTTCATTATTCGATATTACAGATTTTCAGCATCCAAAGGAAACGGACACTGAAATAATAGGTGGGCAGGGTACTCACTCTTATTTGTTGGACGATCACAAAGCACTGCTTCATGAACCTTCACGAAATCTATATGGCTTTCCCATTTCTGTTTATCATGAAAAAGAGGGAAGCCGGCATGAACTGGATTTTGACTATCAAGGCGCACTCCTGTATGAAATCACACCTGAAAAAGGAATCGTTTTAAAGTCTCAGCTCACAGAAGAAGAAAACAAAGAATATTACGAACAGTGGGAAGACCAGATTCAAAGACTCCTATATATTGATGATCAGCTTTATACAGTATCACATAATAGAGTGACTGCTTACTCATTAGATGATTTTAAAAAAGAAAACGCAATTGATCTCCCATGATGAAAACCCTTAAGGTGCTTTGCCTTAAGGGTTTTCTATTACTTAAGACTCCCCGATGAATCATTTAGACTATCTTTTTTTGTCAGGTTTTGAAAAAAAATCTGTGGGTAGATAAGTATTAGCATTATACAATTTCCATAATAGAAGGGAGAACATCGAATGAACAATGATATAACGCAAGAATGGTACGGGTACTTAGGGAAGCTTCCTGATCTGTTATTGGCTTTATTGGTGTTATTAATCGGCTGGATCATTGCAAAGGCTGTTGAAAAAGCCGTTTACGGAATTTTAAAACGGGTGAAGATCGATGACAATCTTTATTTTGGCAGCAGGAACGGAGAACGGAAATGGACATCGGAGAAAGTCATTAGTAAAATTGTGTACTTTATTCTGCTTGTGTTCGTGTTTATTGCCTTCTTCAATATGCTGGACTTGAACTTTATTGCTTCACCATTGGTCGGTATGTTGAGTACGATGGCAGCAGCGATTCCGAACGTATTAAAGGCGGCACTTATTCTATTATTTGCATGGATAGTTGCTTCTATACTGAAGGTATTGATAGAGAAACTGGGTACGAGACCAGCAGTTAAAAGCACGCTGGTAAGATCTAAATTAGCGAAAGATGAGAACGATGTACATCGCTATGTCTATACCGGTGCTAGAATTGTATTCTATCTAGTGCTTCTCATATTCTTACCGGGAGTGTTAGCAGCTCTTAATATCACAGGGGTTTCAGGGCCATTCACGGAAATGCTCCAAAACTTCCTAGGGTTTATTCCTAAATTGTTTGCTGCAGCTATCATTCTCCTCGTTGGCTGGTTTGTAGCAAAAATTGTCCGGGATATCGTCACGAACTTTTTACAGGCGATTGGAACAGAGAGAGTCGCTGAACGATTCGGCATTGGCAAGCTCTTTCAAGGAACAACGGTTTCATCGGTCATTGGTACGATTGTATTCGTGCTCATCATGATTCCGGTTACGATTTCTGCATTAGATCAGCTGGATATTCGGGGGATTTCAGAGCCGGCGATTAACATGCTCAATCAAGTCCTGATTATGCTTCCGAATATTGCGATTGCGATTCTGCTCATCCTTGCAGGAATCTGGGTCGGCAAATGGGTTGGAGCCATGGTTGCACGATTACTGAACCGGGTAGGATTCAATTCTCTATTACGTAATATGGGGATTGGACGGATGAATACTAATAAGAATCCGTATGAACCCACTGGCTCAACTTATATGAATCTATCGGGACTTGTAGGTAGAGTTGTTCAAATCATCATTGTTTTCCTCTTTGTAGTAGAAGCATTGGAAATTGTAAGATTGGAATTCCTGGTTGCTCTGGCAACAGGCATCCTTGCGTATTTACCACATGTATTGGCAGCCATCGTCATTCTTGGGGCAGGCTTATACTTAGGTAACTTAGTGAAGAGCATCATATCCAACGTACTGAGTGATCACTTCCAAGTACTTTCGACCATCACGAAATATGCAATCATTGCCTTAAGCTTCTTTATGGCCTTGGATCAATTAAAAGTGGCTGATTCCATCGTCAATATTGCCTTCATGCTGATTCTGGGTGGACTGGCACTAGCCTTCGGTTTGGCATTTGGCCTGGGTGGGAAGGACTTTGCGCAAAAATATCTTTCTAAACTGGATCGGAAAATTGAAGAAGAAAAGAGCAGGCCAAATAATGGCGGAACGGATACACCTCCTCTCGATCAATAAGAGTAAAAACCACACGGTCCTATTAGATCGTGTGGTTTTTTGTTAAGGAATATTCAATAATTCTTACAAGAATGACCTACAGCTTCTGCATGAACACTTCCAACTACCACCCGGCATAAAAAAACGTTATGATGATACATATATATACATAATGGAAGTTTTATGTAAGAGGGGTGTTCATTTGAAAGTCATACGTTTTTTAAAGCCTTACCGTATTGCCATGGCGGTTGCCTGGAGTTTAATGCTGGTAGAGCTTGCTGTAGAACTATTAAATCCGCTGTTTATGGCACGGATTATTGATGAAGGAATTATGAATGGAGACTTAAACGTGGTGTTGAAATGGGGCTTCATTATGGTGGGGATGTCTCTTCTTGCGTTTATTTCAGGCGTGACGAATTCATTTTTCGCCGCTCATACGAGTCAGGGATTTGGCTATGATGTGCGGGAAAGCTTATATAAAAAGGTTCAGTCGTTTTCCTTTGCAAGCTTTCACAAACTCCCGACCTCATCCTTGATCACCAGGATGACAAATGACGTAAGGCAGCTGCAGAATACGATTTTCATGAGCTTGCGCATTATGCTGAGAGCCCCCCTGCTTGTTGTCGGATCAACGATCATGGCACTTATCGTGAATGTCCGTCTGGCCCTTATTTTATTTATCGTGATTCCAGTATTATGGGTGTTCTTATTATGGGTCCTGAAGCGGGGATGGAGCTTTTTTGAAAGAGTTCAATCCCGTCTGGACAAAGTAAACGAGGTCATGAAGGAAAACCTCTCCGGGATGAGGTTAATCAAGGCTTATACTCGAAGCAAGTATGAAGAAGGCCGATTTCATGGAGCAAATGAAGATTTGAAGGATCGGACTGTCCGTGCTCTTCGTTTTATGGAAATCATCATGCCACTTCTGATGCTCGTGATGAATCTGGCCCTCCTATCCGTTTTGTGGTTCGGAAGTATAGATGTTGCCTCAGGTGGGGCGAGTGTTGGAGAAGTCGTAGCGATCGTCACATATGTTACGAGAATCTCTTCCGTTTTTTCAATTTTCTCATTTATCATTACGAGCTTCTCAAGAGCAAGAGCTTCCGCCGGGAGGGTAGAAGAAGTTCTCCAGACAGAGGTAGATCTAAAAGACGGAGAAGAAGCCCGGCAGGAAAACACAGTGGTGAACGGAGAGATTGCATTCAGAGATGTGTCGTTTCAATACCCTTCAACCCGTGGGAAGGTGCTGGAAGGTGTATCGTTTAAAGTGGAGGCAGGCGAAACGGTTTCGATCCTGGGAGCAACCGGATCCGGCAAAACATCACTATTCCAGCTCATTCCCCGCCTTTATGATGCGACGGAAGGATCTGTTGAACTGGACGGTCAATGCATACGGTCCATACCTTTGAATCATGTAAGGAAAAATATTGGGTACGTGCCCCAGGAAGCGGTCCTGTTTTCCGGGTCAGTATCAGAAAACCTACAATGGGGAAAAGAAGATGCCACCAGGGAAGAGATGATCCAGGCAGCAAAGGATGCCCAAATCCATGAAACCATTATGAATCTATCCAATGGGTATGATACAGTACTAGGTCAAAAAGGTGTCAATCTTTCAGGAGGACAGAAACAGCGTCTGTCGATTGCGAGAGCACTCATTCGAAAACCCAAGATTTTATTACTGGACGATAGCACGAGTGCTTTGGATTTAAAAACAGAATCGAAATTGCTCCAAGCTCTGAAGCAATACGAATGTACGACGATGATCATTACACAAAAAATAAGTACCGCAATGGAATCTGATACAATTCTGCTTCTTGAAGATGGAGTGTTAATCGGAGAAGGGACACATACATCCCTATTAGAAGATTCCACCCTCTATCAGCGGATTTTTCAATCTCAATTCGGAGAGGAGGAAATACATCGTGTCTAGGCATGTGGGAAAGAAACTGGGGAAAAACGATAAAGCGAAAGATGCAAGAGGGACGCTGCGTCGACTATGGAACTACCTTTCCGAAATGAAAGTGATCCTGTATCTCGTCATTCTAATGGTGTTCATCAGTTCGGCAGCTTCTTTACTGGGACCTTTCCTAGTGGGAAAAGCGATTGATGAATACATTGTAACGAAAGAGACTTCCGGATTGATTGGGCTTGTTTTAGGTTTAATTGCAGTGTACATCTTCCATTCCCTCTCCGTTTGGTTCCAAAATTATTGGATGATCGGTGTGGCTCAAGATACGGTCTATCGCTTGCGGAAGGACCTTTTTCATCAATTGCATCAGCTATCGATCCCTTTCTTTGATAAACGAAAGCATGGGGAGTTAATGAGCAGGGTCACAAATGATATTGATAATGTAAGTGCCACGTTGAATAGCTCGTTCATACAAATCATATCCAGTGTCCTGACGTTAGTAGGGACCGTCACGATCATGCTCTGGCTCAGTCCGTTGCTTACATTGATCACATTGACCATCGTACCACTCATGGCTCTCGGTATGAAGTGGATTACGAATCGGACAGGACGTTTGTTTAAACAATATCAACAAAATATAGGAGAGCTAAACGGCTATATTGAAGAGACGATTTCGGGGCATAGCATCATCAAAACCTTTTCCCGTGAGGATACTGCCATAAAGGATTTTGGAGAAAAAAATCAGAGATTGCGAACGGCTGCTTATTGGGCGGATACCTATTCCGGGTTTATCCCGAAGCTTATGAATGTGTTGAACAATTTAAGTTTTGCCGTCATTGCCGGAGTGGGAGGGATCTTTGCATTAAATGGCATGATAACCATCGGAGTCATTGTGATATTTGCTGAGTATGCCCGTCAGTTCACCCGTCCGTTGAATGAGCTCGCGAACCAATATAACACGTTGTTATCAGCCATTGCCGGTGCTGAGCGTGTCTTTCAAATTTTAGATGAAGAGGAAGAAGCGAAGGATGAGGCGGATGCCGTGGAAATCGATTCCGTTGAAGGGAAAGTGGAATTCCGTCATGTATCCTTTTCCTATGAAAAAGGGGATCAAACTCTTCAGGATGTATCCTTCACCATTACGCCGGGTGAGACCGTTGCATTGGTCGGACCGACAGGAGCAGGTAAAACTACGATTACCAATCTGCTCTCTCGTTTCTATGAACTGAATGAAGGAACCATTGAGATTGACGATCAGAATATACAAACCATTAAACGGAAGAGTCTTCGTCAGCAAATGGGATTTGTCCTGCAGGATAGCTTCCTGTTTCAAGGAACGATTGCAGACAATATCCGTTACGGCAGGCTCGATGCGGACGATGAAGAAGTAAGGGAAGCGGCTAAATTGGCCAATGCCCATTCCTTCATAAAGAAAATGCCTGAGGGCTACGAGACGTTATTAAGGCATGATGGCAGTGGGATCAGTCAGGGACAGAAACAACTACTATCCATTGCACGAGCGATCCTTTCAAATCCGTCCATCCTTATTCTTGATGAAGCCACGAGCAGCATCGATACGATTACAGAGCTGAAGATTCAGGAAGCCCTCAAACGATTGATGAAGGGGAGAACCAGTGTAGTGGTGGCCCACCGTCTTAACACCATCCGCCAGGCCGATCAAATACTGGTCCTTGATCAAGGAAAGATCATTGAACGGGGATCTCATGATGAGCTTTTGAAGCAGAAAGGGTTTTATCATGGGTTGTATCATAGTCAGTTGAGGGAGAGCGGTTGATGGGATGTATGAATTTTCAAAATACAAAAAAACACCTCAAAAGTCAGCACTTTTGAGGTGTTTTTGTCTTTAAGGGGCTAATCATCCCGTTAGCGATCCCTTTGGTGTTGCCTTAATCGGATAAAGACAACTCTGTAACTTGCAACATCACAAGTAATATATTTATATCTTGAACGTTGTTTGCAGATAATAAACAGCCGCGGGCAATTCCTTGAGTCGTTTGATATACCTAAACGACGTAAGCCCTACCTCTCTTACATCCTAACGGCTCCGAAGCCGATCCAGTGTGAATAAGTTGTTAAATCAAAACAGAATAGAATTACGAATTATCTTCTCTATCGTTTTAATGTATGTTACAAGATTACAATAACTAAATATAACATCAATATTAAAACATGTCAAGGTAATTATTGATTATAATTCAAGTGACTGCGGCGAATCCTCATCATCGTTCATTAATCGGATGCTGACGGGTTGAATTTTCAAGACGATGTATTCAGGATCCTCTGGACCTTCAAACCATTTTTTCATATGGTCATTCCATAGTTTTTCCTTATAATGAGAAGACTCTTCAATGGTGGCGCGACCTTCGATTTCGACGAAGGTATCTCCATACCCCTCTCCTTCGTAACCAAGAAGGATATGTACATTAGGATTGTCCTCAATTTCATCTGTCTTATGGGTTTCCTTGTTTGTTGGCGTATATAGAGTCAGCTCATCATGTGAGAACGTCATATAACGGGAATGGGGTTTATTATTTTTTACCGTTGCCAGTGTCCCTACTTTGCTTTCATCGAGCACTTTTAAGATTTGTTGTTTCAGTTCAGCTTGTGACACACAATCCATCTCCTTTAAAGGTTCATTTATATCCATACTATTCCTTTTATTAAGGTGAAATAAACATGGGAATGTGTATTTGGGGTGCTGGCCGGGAATAACGGAAATAATAAAGAAACAAAGGATGATGAGCGTGATACCGGAAGAATTAGTCGATATCTGTAAGAAAAGGATGGAGCCTTATCCCTGTGAGGGGTTTGTATACGGGCGCGGCCCGGAGCAACCGACGATCATGATTGTCGGGGAAGCTCCAGGTGAAACCGAGATTCATAATGGAATGCCGTTTAGTGGACGGGCAGGAAAAGTGCTGGATGAGTTCTTTCAGTATCTGGGGGTTTCAAGGGAAGACATATATTTTACCTCAACTGTCAGAAGCAGACCTTATAAAATTGTCCCTAAGAAAGTAGGGGACCATGAGATCGTGGAGAAGAAGTATAACAGGGCACCGAATCGTAAAGAACAGCTGGCACATGCCCCGATCCTGGATTATGAGCTGCAGCATATTAAGCCAAAACAGCTTGTAACCTTGGGGAATATCGGGTTACAAAGACTATTGGGGAATAAGTACACGATATCACAAATGCATGGACGGCTGATTCATGCTAAAGTCAGGCGGTTAAAAGATCTTGATTCAAATGAATGGATCATGAGCGATGATAGCTACTCCATTTTTCCGACCTTTCATCCTGCATCGATTTTCTACAATCGCTCTTTAGAAAAAGAAATATACAAAGACCTGGATAAGTTGAAAGAAATACTGGGGGAAATCTATTAAAAAGGAGGCTGACATTTCTGGTGTGTCAGCCTCAAACTTTACGCTAATTCTTGTTTAAATTCTCCTGAGCCATTCTCACAAGTTCCTTCACCATGTTACCGCCAATCCTTCCGCCAACTTTTCCCGCTTGCTCAGACGTTAACTTTCCATTATATCCTCGTTGAAGAGGAATACCTTGTTCCTTGGCGATCTCATATTTCGCTTCTTTGGGATCTTGTGTACCCGAAACTTTCGCTTTTAATTGATCCATCGCAGCCCGGGATTCAGGTACAAGAAGTTTTCTTCTCGACATATTATCACCCCTTTTTTAGATTGCCCAAATATTTTTTTATGAGTATAGAGTCTTGTCATATAAGGGTTTTCCCACGTTTAAGAAATTTTCGTCACAAAAAAAGATTGTCTAATTTGTGTCAAATAAAATATAATTCTTAATAGTAAGAACATTTTTACAAAGAAAAGGGGGAAATGCCGTGGAAGAATTAGTTGGCAAGTTGGTAGGAATACTTTGGTCTCCGGTCATGATTTACTTCTGTTTGGGTGTAGGGTTATTATTTTCTATTTTAACGAAGTTTTTACAAGTCCGGTTGATTAAAGATATGGTGGTTCAAATGTTTAAGGGTGGTAGCTCCAAAGCTGGTGTGTCTTCATTCCAGGCGTTGGCGCTGTCGTTATCAGGACGTGTCGGGACGGGTAACATCGCCGGTACTGCAACAGCCATAGCTTTTGGTGGTCCAGGGGCGGTATTCTGGATGTGGACGATTGCATTTATCGGTGCAAGCAGTGCCTTCATCGAATCCACACTTGCTCAAATTTACAAAGTGAAGCAAAATGGGGAATACCGTGGAGGACCAGCCTATTATATTGAAAAAGGGATTGGCTGGAAATGGTATGCCGTGCTATTCTCACTTGCTACATTGCTTGCAATGAGTATTTTAATGCCTGGAATTCAATCAAATTCCATTGCATTAGGGCTTGAAAATGCATTTGGTCTTAGTACAACAGTAACTGGTATTGGTCTTGTCGTGTTAATCGGAGTCATCATTTTTGGTGGGGTCAAACGTATCGCTGGAGTAGCTTCTTACGTAGTCCCATTTATGGCGATTGCCTATATTCTTCTATCTCTTATCATTGTAGGAATGAATATCACTGAAATCCCGGCAGTTTTTGCTCTTATCTTCAAGAGTGCATTCGGCTTTGATTCAGCATTCGGTGGAATCATCGGGATGGCCGTGTCTTGGGGAGTGAAACGTGGAATCTATTCCAACGAAGCAGGTCAAGGTACAGGACCACATGCTGCAGCGGCAGCTGAAGTGTCCCACCCTGCTAAACAAGGGCTGGTTCAAGCGTTCTCCGTTTACATCGATACTCTTCTGGTTTGTTCGGCTACAGCATTCATGATCTTGTTTACTGGATCCTTCAACACAGAAGCTCCTGATGGAACAATGCTTGCGAACAATTTAGAAGGAATCGAAGCGGGACCTGGTTATACACAGGCAGCGATTGAATCAGTCATCCCTGGATTCGGAGCATCATTTGTCGCGATCGCATTATTCTTCTTTGCTTTTACAACTATTATGGCTTACTACTACATGGCGGAAACGAATGTTGCCTACCTGATGAGAGGGAAGAATTCAAAAGTGGCGATGACCATCTTAAAGTTTGTTCTGCTTGCTGCTACATTCTACGGAGCAGTAAGAGAAGCCGCTTTAGCATGGGCGTTAGGTGATATCGGTCTTGGAATCATGGTATGGCTGAATTTAATCGCCATCCTTATCCTTGCCAAACCTGCTTTAAAAGCACTCAAGGATTACGAAGAGCAGAAGAAGCAAGGTCTTGATCCAGTCTTCAACTCTACAAAGCTCGGCATCAAAAATGCAGAATTCTGGGAGCAGGAATATAAAGTAGAAGACAAGGAAAATGCATCTTAACCCATAAAAAGAACCTGTTGCCTAACTGGGCAGCAGGTTTTTTCGGTTAATACAGACCTTGTTGTTTAGAAGCAGGTCTTTCATTTTTCGAATAAAGCCGGTCACCGATAAACTTCTGAAACGCATACATTAGTAATGATTTAACAAAGAACAGAAGTGATAGCTGATACTGCCTTAAGCGGATTAGCTTCCACACACCGAGTTTTTTGAAAAGGGAGTAGAAAGGGTATGTAAAGAACGTATCGACAAGGAAATTGACCAATACATAAAGATAAATGTTTTTATAGGTGAATTTAAGAATCCAAACAGAACCGCTCAAAAAAACCCCAATCACAAAAGGCATAATGCCATTCACATTCGGGAAAAGCCTGGTAGTGATGGTCCACCATTTCACTCTTTCTGCGAAAACATTTTCTGAATAAACGAGGAATGACATAAACATAGAGGCAGGTAAATACTTTTTTAAGCTCTCTTTTCCTGCTAGTAAGAGGAATACCCAAGAAACGAGCATCAGAATGAGTATATAAAGTTTGTTTTTTTTATGACTCACGGTGAATCCCTCCTAAAAGGATGACGAGATATCTTACTCTTAGATTGGTTTAATGAAAATAGATTTATACGGATAACAGAAAATATTTAATTCCTATCGGTTTAGTAAACAATATCTTTGAGTTAGACATGTGAATTGATTATGATGAATAGAAGAAGTAAAACGTGATATTTATCAGGAGGAGCTGTTTTAATGGACTTATATGAACCGTATATACAGAATGATCGCCAAAGGAATTTGGTTGATTTAGCTGGTGAGCTTGCTGATGTGTTTTCTGAACGAGGGGAAGCGTATGACAGGGAAGATGAATTTCCTTATGAGAATTTCAACGACCTGAAGAAAAAGGGATATGGAACATTATCTCTTCCTAAAGAGTACGGCGGGGAAGAAATCAGCCTATATGAGCTGGTGATGATTCAAGAAAGGCTTGCTACTGGGGACGCGGCAACGGCTTTGTCCATTGGCTGGCATCTCGGGGGATTGATGGAATTGACGGAAACCCGGACGTGGGATGAAGGAGTGTTCAAAGAACTTTGTGAAGAGGTTGTAGCAAACAATGCTCTAATTAACAGGGCAGCATCGGAACCGGCAACGGGAAGCCCCACTCGTGGAGGACTTCCCGAAACCAAAGCAGTGAAAACGGAAGAGGGATGGAAAGTAAGCGGCAGGAAATCCTTTACTTCTATGGCGAGAATCCTGAACTATTCTTTAGTATCAGCAACAATCGGAGACACGGAAGAGAAAGGATTCTTCTTGGTGAATCATGACCTGGAAGGAGTAAGCATCGAAGAAACGTGGGAAACGATTTCCATGAAAGGAACGGGCAGTGATGATCTCGTTCTCACGGATGTACATCTCCCGTCTTCTGCCTTGGTCGAACGTGATAGTGTAAATCCGAGAGGAAAGAATGATCTTCCTAAAGCATGGCTCCTGCACATACCCGCATGCTATATAGGTGTTGCGATCGCCGCACGCAACTATGCCATCCAATTTGCAAAGGACTATTCACCAAACAGTCTGCCGGGACCCATCAAGGATGTACCTGAAGTTCAACGGAAAATTGGTGAAATAGAATTGGAACTATTCAAGGCCAGGCAAATTCTCTATTCAGTAGCCGATAAGTGGGTGAGTGAGCCTGAAAAACGGATACACATGGGGTCAGAGCTTGCTTCTGTAAAACATATCGTGACGAACAGCGCCTTTCACATTGTAGACATCGCCATGAGAATTGTTGGAGCAAAAAGTCTTTTCCGCTCGAACCCGATGCAACGTTATTATCGTGATGTAAGGGCTGGTCTTCACAATCCGCCGATGGATGATATGGTGATAGCAATGCTAGCGAATAACGCTTTGAAATAAGATTTCACTAGTAAAGGTATAGACACGATTTGTCTATACCTTTACTAGTATCTATGGGTGTAACGTTTTCTCCAGGACGGTTTGATGCTGGGCTTCTAACACATGTATTTCACTGAGCTCCTCTAAAAGGTCGTGAATGGATAGTAATTCGTACAGCATGACCGTTTCACAGGAAAAGTGATGCTTCATGGACTGAAAGGGTTTTGTATGTAGTCCTTCATGATCGTCCCAGAATTCCTCGAGTAAATCTTTCATTAGAGTAAAATGTTGTTCAGGTATGTGAAACGATGGATGATGCATGATGCCTTTCAATGATTGGGTCGCATGTAAGATACGATCTTTCTCTTCCTCACTGAATGAATACTGAACAGGTAAGTAAATTAGGTTCCCAATATGAAAAAGGATCTGCCTTAAGAGGTTAAGTTTTTTGTACTCATAATGGAAATAACGCAATTCCTCACGACTGGAGCGGTGAAGCTTCCATTCTTCCTTTTGATATTCGCATAGGGTGTCCGTAGATTCTATGTCTCTCAAAATATCATTGAAGATCAATTTTGTATCCCGGTGAAGAGAGTGATTCTGAAGAACTTCAGAGCCTCTTTTTTCTAATAAATTGCCCGTTTTGAAATAGAGATTATGAATCTTGGCCGTAATCGTTTTCGAGTATTTTGGTGGAAGGATCCACAAGTTCACTAATGTAGACACAATCAGCCCGATGGTGGTCGTGCCCAGGCGAATGAAAAAGGTAGCTACATAGTGATCGTGTATGGTGGGGATCATGGCAATCCCAGTTAACGTAGCGACCAGGATGCCTGCCCCTAAATGAAGCTTGTGGCAGGTAATGATTGTGAGCAGCGCGACCAACGCATAAGTGATGGGGTGATCCCCGAACGTGGAAGCAATGATTACCGCAAATAGTGCTCCTATCGCTGAAGCGGGAAAACGAATGAATGCTTTCTTGATTGAATTTGCGGCTGTGGGCTCGATGGTGACTATGGCTGTAATGACGGCAAAGGTCGCTGGCCAATTTAAAAGCTCACACACAAGAGCCGTTAAAAAAACGGCAATACCGGTTTTGGCTATTCTGCCTCCGACAAATTGAAATTTTTTCAGAAAATCCATAATTTAACCCTCTTTTTTAAATTACTGTCGCCTTCATTATAAAGTAAGAAAAACCCAATTGAAATGAATGGACAAAAAAAGAACTGTTCGGGGAACAGTTCTTTTTTATATGATAACTCATCTGAGAGGTAAAGGACGTAACATAATCTTGATTGATTTAGGCATCTTGTGTTCACTCTGAGCCTCTTTTAAATACTTGAACATTTGTTTGCCTGCAACAGAGTTGGCGGAATGAATCGTGATGCGTTCTGCAAATAGCTGCTTTTCTACCATATAGTGTACGAGCATTAATCCATTACGGGTCTTGCTTTCTAAGTCATGATCCAATGAAAGATGAGCGATAGAAAAATTCAGAAGCAGGTCAATACATTCATCGATGTCTTTCGCGAGAATGTACCCTTGAGGACAGTGGCGGTAATCGTCTAAAAATACATTTACTGTCATATTAATTCTTCTTTCGTCATTTGACTTAATTTAAGCCTAACAGACATTGACAAATACTTATATAGGTCAATAGTATGATAATTACAAATATAATTGTATTTTTTTTGTTGGATTATGGAGGTTAATCTTTATGGAATTCTAAACGATAGAGGGAAATGACTATTTTTTGGAAAAGCTTTTATCCACCTTTCATCTTTAAATTACTTCTAAAGGTAAAGAAATTACGTTTAGATGATAAAAACAATTGCTTTTAGGAGTAAAATGTATTACTTTATAAAGTAAGGAGGGGATATTTACCATGAAAGAGAATTTAAGGTTGAATGTTTCATTGCTGCGGCGACGTGTACCCAATTTAACATCAGCTGCCAAAACAGTAGGGTTAAGACCTGCAACGGTATCCAATCTATGTACCGGCAAGATTTCTGTAGGACGTGCCGAAGTGAAAACGATAGTTACATTAGCAAATCTGGCTAACTGCACGCTGGATGAATTAATTATTCAAGGAGGGAAATTAACTATGATTGAAACGGGAATCAAACCACTCGATTTGTTTGCGCCGATTGTCCAAGGTGGAACGAATGGGTTCGTGGCGAGAGCACAGGTTGGTCAATTTGTTGTTTTAGCGGAAATGACAAAAGTGCTGAAAGAAAAAGGATATCAATCGATCTTATTGACGCCGGATAAAACCTATCCTGGTTTGAGTGATCTTGAAGGGTTTGTTGATGCGAAATGCAACTCGATTGATGAAGCCTTTGCAGAAGTCAGCCTTATTGAGGATAAAGACAGAATTCTCCTGTATGTTGACCGTTCCTATATTGTGTCAGGGGAATTATATGAATTGAGAGAGCGATTCGAAGGAGAGAGCTATCCGGAAATCACTACTGTTTTATTTGATCCCACCGGTGAAGCAGTGGATGAAGAGGACCCGTTCGGTCCACTCGATACTTTATGTTACTTCGATATTGATCTCTCTACCCGGGGGGTGTACCCGGCCATCCACCCAGTGCAGTCTACATCGATTTTACTTGAAGACGACGCCCTGGATTCAAGCCACACGACTATTCACAAGAAAGCCAAGAAGCTGCTAAGACGCTACAAAGAAATTCGTGTCCTCATGAATACAATCGGTAAAGATAAAATACCTGAAGCGGATCTCGATCTATTTCATATAGGAGAGCGACTGGAAGCCTACTTGAGCCAGCCATTCTACGTGGCAGAAGAATTCACCAAAATAAAAGGGCAAACCGTCGGAATCCAACAGACCATCCAAGACATTCAACAAATACTCCAAGGACAATACAACCACCTAGAACCAAAAGAACTCACCTACAAAGGTAAACTGATTTAGAATTTCACATAGGGACGGACCTCGACAGCAACGTTCGAGGTCCGTCCCTTTTCCGTTACTTTTTTCTTAATTTTGTGGGAGATGAAAGAGGAATTACGAGAATTTTGTCGTATGTGTAAAGTAATGACTATTTATAATGGGAGACAATTCGATGATTATCGAGAAATTATTATTACATGTATTGATTATATTGGCTCCTGTTCTCATTCAAACTTCACTCCTTGAAAACCATAGGCTCGGAAAATCACCTGTTTTCATAGGTGTATTACATGGGATTGCCGCGTTTATGTGTTTAATATTCGCTTATGAAAGTTTCGGGTTGTATTGGGATTTCCGCTATATACCATTGGTTCTATCAATGCTGTATGGAGGGAGAAAAGCCGGGGTCATTGTTCTTATATTCATTTTAACCGCAAGAATCATCAACGGCGGTGATGCCATCATTTTCGGATTTGTAAGTGCATTTCTTGCGGGAACCCTTCCGTTCCTGATTTCAAATCGGTTCTGGACATTCCCACCAAAGAAACGGGTAACATTTGCCGTGTTACTTGGATTTTGGCCAGCGTTAGTGATGCTTGGGATTCTTCTTTCATTTGCATTCATTGCAGGAGTTCCAGTTTCAGGTAATAAAGAAATGGGGGTCTACGTCCTGATATTCGGGGGCATCCAGGTGTTGGGGGTCGGTGTAGCTGCACAACTCAATGAGTGGATGATCGAGAAGCGTTTGCTCCGTGAAGAGATCCTGAAATCTGAGAAACTTAATACACTGGGAGAGCTTGCTGCTTCCATTGCTCATGAAGTACGTAATCCTCTAACAGTCGTCAAGGGATTTCTTCAATTAATGAAGAAGCAAGTTACGGGGACTCATGAGGAATATTTGAAAATCGTATTGAGCGAGTTAGGAAGGGCAGAGGAAATCATTAATGATTATTTGAATTTTGCCAAGCCAGAGTTCGAAAAAATTGAAAAAATCAATGTGAAAGAGGTCCTCTCGGATGTTACCGTGCTTCTGAATGCGTATGCCCTTAAAGAGGGGGTTTACCTTGAAGCGAACCTCAAAGAAGATGGATTTCTATTGACAGACCGAAATAAGTTGAAGCAAGCCTTCGTCAATATCATCAAGAATGCCATTGAAGCGACTCCTTCTCAAGGAAATGTAAGCGTGAATTTAGAAATCACCCATACCCAAGCCATCGTCACGGTAGAAGACACAGGCAAAGGGATGACTAAAGATCAAATCGCACGACTTGGGACATTGTTTTTTACAACAAAGGTCCAAGGTACTGGATTAGGTACTTCGGTGTCCTTGCGCATCATTGAAGCCATGGGTGGTCATATCCATTATTCAAGCATTGTTAATAAAGGAACAGTCGTCACAATCGATCTTCCGTTGAATAGTGAAAAGGTTGCGAAATTTGATTCCAATCTCCCCAATACATATATGAAAAACCAAAACGCTTAGGAATCACTAAGTGTTTTTTTATGGACAACAAGACAAAATAAAAACTCAATCAACTCCATTTCCCGTACATACGTTCCATGATAGGATAGAAGATATGAATAATAAATCCAAGCGAACAGGCGACAATCACCGTTCCGACACCAACCGCTCCATGAAACACCATGGCTAACGTAATGGCAATCGCCTCGTTCAATAAACGGGAATTTCGTAAATTTAAGCCGAACCGTCTATGAATCGCCACCATAAATGTATCCATGGGGCTTGAAGGCAGCTTGGCTTGAAGATAAATGGAGATTCCGATGCCGAGTAGCAATATACCTGTCAGCACAAGAGACAATTGTTGAATAAATCCGACCGGTTGAAGCGTTTCAAGACCGATCGTGATCCAATAATCAACCATCATCCCGATGACGAAGATGGAGAGAGCAGCTAACCATTGGATGGCCTCCTTTAATAAAAGAGCGTTTATACAGATGAGGATACATCCATTGATGAAGATGCATGTCCCGATTGAAAGGTTGAACAGAGTAGATTCACCAACGGCCAGTGCATCCCATGGAGCCGCCCCCAAATCCCCTTTAATAATAAGAGAAACACCTAATGACAATGCTAGTAATCCTATACAATAAAAAATGAATCGTGCCTTCATTCCCCGAATCCTCCGTTCGAAAAAGCTTGTCTAATATATATGTTCACTGAAAAAAAATAGAATGATAATTTATGTGGGAAAGAAAGGGGTGAGACGTCACATGAAGAAAACGGTCAAGATTTCGATAAGGGAATTAGTAGAGTTCGTTTATAAAGAAGGAAGCATAGATGTAAGGTTTCAAGCCCGCTCTTCCATGACCATCGGAACAAAGCTTCATCAAAAACTACAGAAAGAATACAAAGAAGGTGATGAGAAAGAAGTCTTCCTAAAAGGAGAAAGATTGGTGGAGGATATTGTGTATCAACTTGAAGGCCGCTGTGATGGGATCCATTATGAATACGGGGAAGTAATCGTAGAAGAAATTAAATCAACGGCAAGACCTGTAGCACAAATCGAAGAAGGTGCCCGGGTCCACTGGGCTCAAGGTGAATGCTACGCTTACTTATTGGCAAAAGAAAAGCAGCTGAAGAATATTGGCGTGCAGCTCACGTATATAGAGGTAGAATCTGAAAAAACGAAGTCTTTCACCCGTACTTATACGATGGAAGAGCTTCAACACATCGTTGATGAGACACTGCTTGCCTATACTCCATTTGCTACCCTTTTACTCACCAACCAGGAAAACCGGATAAAGAGTATTCCAGACCTTGGATTTCCTTATCCAACTTATCGAAAAGGGCAGAAAAAGCTTGCTGGTGCCGTTTATAAGACGGTCGCCGAATCCAGGTCTTTGTATGCGAATGCCCCGACGGGAACAGGGAAAACCATTTCAACCTTATTTCCTGCGATCAAAGCGATGGATGGGAAATGGTTTTATGTGACTGCCAAGACGATTACCCGGACTGTCGCAGAGGAGGCGCTGCTTCTTTTAGAACGTGAAGGATTGTCACACAGGACGATTACCATTACGGCAAAAGACAAAATCTGCTTTCAGGAAGAAACTATTTGTCAGAAAGAGTATTGTGAATTTGCGAATGGCTATTATGATCGAATTAACGGTGCGCTCATTGATATTTTAACGCACGAAACCATCATCACCCGCCCGATTGTTGAAACATACGCCAGGAAGCACCGGGTATGCCCGTTTGAATTTTCAATCGACCTCTCCTATTTAGTCGACGGTGTCATCTGTGATTATAACTACATTTTCGACCCAAAAGTTTCATTAAAAAGAATGAGCGATGAAGGAAAGAAGAATACGACTCTACTCATTGATGAAGCACATAACCTTGTTGGCAGGGGCAGGGAAATGTATTCAGCCACCCTGAGGAAGTCCGATTTTTTAGAAATCAAAAGAAAGTATCCGGAATATGAGGCCTTGAAGCAAAGCATTGGCGCGGTTAATAAGCAATTCCTCCGTTTGAAAAAAGAACAAGGGGACGATGTGCGTAATGAGATGGATGCAGAATTAGTTGATGAGGTGGAAAGCTTTGTTGAGATAGCAGAAAAACATTTGGGAGAAGCGGAAGGAGATTGGTCTGAGGAGTTTCTTCAATTGTACTTTGATGCATTAAATTTTGTGAGGATCACAAACCTCTTTTCCGCTGAACATCGCTTTGTGATCGATCAAACGCCTAAAGATGTAGAAGTGAAACTATTTTGCATTGATCCTTCAAAGCTTATCAAACAAATAACGAAGTCGTTTCGATCATCAGTATTTTTCTCAGCTACGCTTCACCCCTTTACGTACTATTTTCAGCAACTGGGTGGGTGTGAAGAGGATTATCGGTTTCTGATTCCTTCGCCATTTGAAAAAGAACAATGGCAGGTTGGGATCCATCCGATTTCAACCCGGTTTAAGGACAGAAAAAGAACACTTTCCTCGATTACACGTTCCATTACAGAAGCGTTCAATGAGTATAAAGGAAATTATCTGGTCTTTTTTTCATCTTACGCTTATATGGGGGAAGCCTTTGAGGAAATGAATAAGGATGCAATGGATGCAGAATTCATCATCCAGGAGCCTAATATGAAAGAAGTAGACAGAGAGAAATTTTTAAAGGAGTATCAAAGCGACAGAGATCGTCCGGTTATTGGATTTGCCGTATTGGGAGGCATCTTTTCAGAGGGTATCGATCTGAAAGGAGATCGATTAAAGGGTGTAATTGTTGTTGGAGTAGGGCTTCCTCAGCCAAGCAGGGATCATGAAATCATTAAGGACTATTTTAATGAACGGGGGTTAAATGGATTCAATCATGCCTATGTCTACCCGGGGTTAAATAAAGTATTTCAATCAGGGGGGAGGCTCATCCGTTCTGAGGAGGATACGGGAGTCCTCAGACTGATCGACGATCGTTATCTGTCACCGAAATATCAGTCATTACTGCTTGAAGAATGGAAGGATTATCAAATCATCACATGAAAAAAGACCGCTGATATAGCGGTCTTCTTTCGTATATTAGTTAAAAGAAGGATCCTTTAGTAAGCGATCGAATTCTTCAAGGTGATGGGTTTCATCTGCAATCATGTCATCTAGCTTGATGCTAAGCTCGACGAGACCCAATTCCTCAGCCTGCTCTTTACGAATTTTATAACGTTCGATTGTATCAGCTTCAGCTTTACGGCCTTCCTCTAACATTTCCTTCACATTATCTGTTTGTTTCACGGCAGCCGGAGTAGTCGTTGGATCTCCGCCCAATGTTTTAATTTTTTCGGCTAAATATAAAGCATGCCCCTGTTCATCAGGGATTTCCTCTTCGAAGAAAGGCTTTAAGATTTGACGGTATAAGCCGCTCACGACAGCAGCGTAGTTTGTGTAAAGTATAACTGCAGCATATTCATTCGCTAAATCTTCATTTAATCCATCGATTAATTCTTTTAATTTTGCGTCATCCATTTGAATACCACCCTTTTATTTATTGTTATATATAGGGTATTTACCCGGCATAGTGAAAAATAAACATGCTGAAAGTAATCGAATGCCCTTCAAATATTTTGCCTTGAAATGGGGATTCTAATTCTATAAAAGTCAGAGGAGGGATGAGAATGTCTAAACAGGGAAAGAAGAGTATGGACCAAACATCAGAACAGTTGGCAAAGCAAAAGGCTAAGAATGATGTAGAATTCGGATCTGATATTCAGGTGGGGAATTCAAAAGGCCAAAGCCAGAAAAAAAGTGGCAAACAAGTAAATAAAAAATAAATGACGAATATCTTTTTCCCCGAAAGAAAAACCTATATGTAGAAACAGGAGGTGTAAAGGCATGAGAATTGGTGTTGAACAATCCTTACAAAACGTCGTGCAAGCCTTACGTGAAAAGGGGCATGACGTCGTTGAATTAAAACAGGAAACAGATGCAAACGGCTGTGACTGCTGCGTAGTGACAGGGATGGATTCCAATGTAATGGGGATTCAAAACGTAGCTACTCAAGGATCCGTGATTGAAGCAAGTGGTCTAAGTGCTGATGAAGTATGTCAGCAAGTTGAGAGCAGATTACAATAGTAGAAAAAAAGTGTAGCTCAAAAAGAACAGTCATTGATGGCTGTTCTTTTTCAGTAGCATAGTAATAAGAAGGGTGAATGCACGATTTTTGGCTCATTCGAGTGAAACGGACGTTTCACTCGCCTTTCAGCAAAGCTGAAAGGTCGCCTGAATGAAAAGACCCCCCGGCATAAATGCATTTAAGCAGGGGGGTTCTTTTCATTCAGGCGGAAATGAGCCAAAAATCAACTAGTTCCGTCATCCAATCTGTGCAAGCGGCTGGTTTCTCAAGTGCTCCTTCAATAGGTCAGGTGCTGTGATAAACAACAGACCATTTCCTTCCAAAGTTTTTGGGAATCCGAGTGGAACGGTTCGTTTAATGAGTTGTGCATACACTTCGGTTTCTGAAAGCTTACGGTCAAAAGATACTTGCTCGAATTCTTTAATGAGGGCTAATGCTCCTGACACGTGTGGAGCCGACATGGAGGTTCCGCTGAGCTTAGCGTATTTTTCACCAGGAATGGTAGATAAAATTTGTTCACCCGGTGCCACCAAGTCGACTTCATTATTGGAATTCGTAAAGTAAGAAGATTTTCTTTGAAGGTCGATGGCTCCTACAGAAATCACTTCATTGTAACAAGCGGGAAAAGAAAACTCATCGGTGCTGCTGTTGGAGTCACCTTCGTTACCTGCTGCACAAACAACTGATATATTTGCATCCACCGCTTTTTGAATCGCTTCGTGCAGAGGCTTGTGGTCAGTGGGACCTCCCAATGACATGGAGATGATGTCCACTTTTTGTTCGATGGCATACAGAATGCCGTTTACAATCCAATCGTATTTGCCACTCCCACGGCTACCTGCCAGTACTTTAATGACCAATAAATCGGCCAGTGGCGCAACCCCGATAACCCCGTCACCATTTTCACTTGCAGCAATCGTACCAGCCACATGGGTGCCGTGTCCGCTATAATCAGTAACGTTATCTTTATCACCGTTATCATCGTCGGTGAAATTGCGGAATCCCTTCACTCTCCCTGCCAGATCAGGATGGTTCATATCGCAGCCTGTATCCAGGACAGCGATTGTCGTTCCTTTTCCTTTGTACCCATTCTTCCACATACTAGGAGATTGGATTAAATCAACGCCTTTAGGAATTTCATTTGCATCAACAATCATTTCGTCCATGAAATATGGAATTAACCTAATTTCACCTTGCATATCAATCCCTCCTAAAATGGTACTTCGTAATAAAAATCTGAAGTTTCTGAAAATATAACATTTTTGGGACAAAATGAAAAGGGATAATAGTAATAGGAAAATAAAACCAATCATATTTTCACCTTTTTAAGCATAGGGGAGGGGATTTTTAAAATTCCACGGGTAGTATTCAATGGAAGAATGAGTGAGAACCTCAGGGGTAGAGATCGATGTGTCAATCTGAATATCGAAAATTTAAACAAACGTTTGACTGAGAGGATGAACTATTGAGTAGACAAGGTTATCAGAGGTTAAACAAACGTTTGGATAAAAAGTGAAGTTCTGTTTTTTTCATCATGTCACCCAGACTTTCAACATAAAATGTCTTGAAGGAAGGTGAACCAATGATGAATTATTATCAATATGGCCATCCTGGTTATTCATATTATCGAAACGCTCCTAACATGGCCTTCGCTCAAATACAGGGAGGTCCATTAGCACCAGGATTGCAGGGGTATGTTTTTTTTCGGGAAGTGCAAAATGGGGTGGAAGTATATGCAGAGATAACAGGATTACCATTATATAAGGAAGGAAAAGGTGACCAAAACCCGATCGGGCCCCATGGATTTCACTTACATGAAAAAGGAGTCTGTGAAATAGGAGATCCAAAGGAACCTTTCTCTTCTGCCGGCGGACATTGGAATCCGACGAATCAGCCTCATGGTAATCATGCGGGTGATTTTCCTGTATTGTTCTCAAATGACGGATACGCTAAAATGTCCTTTTTTACGAATAAATTCAAAGTGAAAGACGTCATAGGCAAAGGGGTCATCATCCATCAAAGCCCGGATGACTACAGGTCCCAGCCCTCAGGAGATGCGGGGAAACGGCTCGCATGCGGAGTCGTTATGGGATATGGGGTCTAATGAAAAAGGGTCGACCTTATTAGACAGGTCAACCCTTTTTTATCATCTATTAGAACAGGCCCAATACATCAAGCATGACAATAATGATTAGCAACGGAGCCAAATAACGGATCAGGAAGAACCAGGTTTCGAATAGTCCCCTCTTCAATCCGCTTCCATGCTTCAATTCTTCGTACAGTGCTGTTTTCTTCATTTTCATAGGTACGAACAATGCGATAAGCAGTGCTCCAATCGGAAGCAGCACATTGCTGACAGCGAAATCAGCCAAGTCAAAAATGGTCTTACCGAATAGCGTGATATCCCCAAGTATCCCAAATGATAATGCAGATGGAATACCGAAAACAAAGATGGCAAGTCCGATGATCCAAGACCATTTTTTACGCTTTTCAGGTTCTCCTTTTGAAATGACCGAAACAATGATTTCGAGCATGGAGAACGCGGAAGTTAATGCAGCGAACAAGAACAGGACAAGGAAAGCAATGAAGAAGAACATTCCAAAAGGAAGTTGACTGAACACGGTCGGTAAAACATTAAACAGTAATACCGGGCCCGCCCCAGGTTCTAAATCAAAGGCAAAGACTGCCGGGAAAATGGCCAAGCCTGCTAACAGAACGATGAAGATATTCATAGCCACTATGGATATGGCTGATCTTGGCAGGCTCTGTGTTTTCGGCAGGTAAGAGCTATATGTCACCATCACCGATACACCCACACTTAGCGTGAAGAACGATTGTCCCATCGCTTCTAATATCGTTTGTGATGTTACCTTTGAAAAATCAGGTTGCAACAAGAATGTGATACCATCCATGGCGTTATCAAGGGTTACAGCACGAATGACCAAAAGAATAAATAAAATAAATAATGCCGGCATCATGATTTTACTTGCCAGTTCAATACCTTTTTGTACCCCTTTAGCAACCACGATGATGGTCATCAAGATGAAAAGGAATTGAACAAACACACTTGTTACAGGATTTGAGATCGTTGCACCAAATACTTCTGCGTATTGATCCGAGGAAAGATCATTCAATTGACCCGTAATGGCTTTAAATAAATAAACGACAATCCATCCCCCGATCACACTGTAGAAGGAAAGTAAGATAAAGGATGTAATCATCCCAAGAATCCCGACCCAGTGCCAGCGTGTACCAGGGGCGATTTTTCGATACGAATCAACGGCATTGCTTCCGGATGTCCGTCCGATTGAGAATTCAGCAAGCAGTAGTGGAAGTCCGAGTAATAAAGTAAATAGAATGAAGATCAGGAAGAATGCTCCACCTCCATTTTGACCGGCGATATAAGGGAATTTCCAAATTGCCCCCAATCCAATCGCAGACCCTGCTGCCGCTAATATAAAGCCGATCTTTGATGACCATTGTTCGCGTTGACTCATTCTTATTCTCCTCTCAGTTTTCTGTTCATTATTGACGTGTGGGGGACGGTGCAAAACAACAAAAAAATCGCCCCTACATATCGTAGGGACGATTTGGATATCGCGGTACCACCCTAGTTATGAGAAAACATTTCTCATCACTCTTCACACATAACGGCCTTAACCGTCTTTTGATCTCGTCAAAAGAAGCTCAGGAATCGAAATTCACCAATCATCTTTGTACCGGTTCACACCAACCACCGGCTCTCTTTAACAGGGAAATGTTCGCTACTTGTTTCCATCAAAGCTTATTCAATATTAGGTTATACAATTTTTATCATGAATCAAAACAACTTGTCAATCTATTTCGAAAAAAGTAGTGAGAATTGTCTGGAATTGTTGGTGGTATTTGGGGGGTGTAGTGATGTTAGTAGTACCAGGTACAGATGTTCTGAAATGTACCTGGTACAACAAGATCACATTCCTTGAAAACCGCACCTTCATTGAGTTCCCCTTTCTTCTCAAGTAAAATAAAGAAAAAACGTAATGAAAAGGTGTTTTAAATGAAATCATATATTGTTGTCGGAGCTGGAATTCTTGGAGCTTCTACGGCTTACCATCTTGCTAAGGCCGGAGCGCACGTAACAGTAGTTGACCGTCAAGACCCTGGACAAGCAACCGATGCCGCAGCGGGAATTGTCTGTCCTTGGCTTTCCCAACGTCGGAATAAAGTGTGGTATCGACTGGCCAAAGGTGGGGCGAAGTATTATCCGGGAATCATTCAGCAGCTGGAAGCGGATGGAGAAACTGAGACAGGGTATAAGCGTGTAGGGGCGATCAGCCTTCATACCGATGAAAATAAACTTCGGAAAATGGTGGAGAGAGCGGAAAAACGCAGGGAGGATGCACCTGAAATCGGTGAACTCACTCTTCTTACAGCTGAGGAAACACGTCAACATTTCCCGCTTTTATCTGAGGAATATCAAGCTGTTCATGTAAGTGGGGCTGCACGAGTTGACGGAAGAGCAATGCGGCAGGCGCTTATAAACGGAGCCAAAAAGAATGGGGCGATATTCCGACAAGGGGATGCCAAGCTTCTGAAAGATCATAACAGGATCACAGGCGTTACAATGGATGAAGAAAAGCTGGAAGCAGATGAAGTGATCGTCACTGCAGGTGTTTGGGCGAAGGCACTTTTTGAACCGATGGGAATAAACTTTTTAGTATCTTCGCAAAAAGCGCAAATTCTTCATTTAGAGGTAAAGGGGGAAGAAACGAGTGGGTGGCCTGTTGTCATGCCGCCAAATGACCAATATCTTCTTGCTTTTCCTGAGGGAAGAGTCGTAGCAGGAGCCACACATGAAAATGAGATGGGGTTCGACCGTCGGGTAACAGCAGGTGGTTTACATGAAGTTCTTCACAAAGCGATGGAAGTGGCACCCGGCATCCATAACAGTACAGTGATTGAAACAAGGGTGGGGTTTCGACCATTCACTCCCGGTTTTCTCCCCGTTTTCGGAGCGATGCCGGGACTTCCTGGGGTGTTGGTAGCGAATGGGCTTGGAGCATCTGGATTGACGGTCGGCCCGTATCTTGGTTCGGAGCTTGCGAAGCTTGCACTTGGTGAACCTACGGAACTGGATCCTTCTGACTATGATGTAGCAGGGGCCATCGGGTAAAGAAAGAAAAAAACACCAGCTTATTTCCCTCTATCTTCTAAGCGTAATGACCCTTATAATAAAGGGAGCGAATTTTAGTATATAAAGAAAAGGTGTTTACAATATGAGTTTATTATCAGTTCAAAATTTGACTCACGGTTTCGGTGACCGTGCGATTTTTAATGACGTTTCTTTCCGTTTGTTAAAGGGTGAGCATATCGGCTTGATCGGTGCCAATGGAGAAGGAAAGTCTACATTTATGAATATCATTACAGGAAAGCTTGAGCCTGATGAAGGAAAAGTGGAATGGGCGAAGCGAATCCGTATCGGTTACTTAGATCAGCATGCTCAGCTGAAGCAGGGAATGACGATCCGGGATGTATTGAAAACAGCCTTTCAATATCTGTTTGACATGGAAACGGAAATGAATGAGTTATTTGCCAAAATGGGAGAAGCCACTCCAGAAGAGCTGGAAGGATTGCTGGAAGAAACCGGGACACTTCAAGATGCCCTTACGAATAATGATTTTTATATCATTGACGCAAAGGTGGAAGAAATCGGGCGAGGCCTGGGATTAGATGATATCGGCTTGGATAAGGATGTTCACGATTTAAGTGGAGGACAAAGAACGAAAGTCTTACTGGCGAAGCTTTTACTGGAAAAACCGGAAATTCTATTACTCGATGAGCCTACCAACTATCTTGATGAACAACATATCAATTGGTTGAGACGCTACCTGCAGGAATATGAAAATGCGTTTATCCTGATCTCACATGATATTCCATTCTTAAATAGTGTCATTAACCTTATTTATCATATGGAAAATCAAGAGCTGAATCGTTATGCTGGAGACTACCATGAATTCAAACGCGTCCATGAAATGAAGAAGCAACAGCTTGAGTCTGCCTTTAAGAGACAACAGCAGGAAATTTCAGAACTGAAGGATTTCGTAGCCCGCAATAAAGCACGTGTGTCTACTCGTAACATGGCGATGTCCCGTCAGAAGAAGCTGGATAAGATGGATATGATTGAACTGGCTGCCGAAAAGCCCAAGCCAGAGTTCCATTTCAAACAAGCGAGAACCGCTGGCAGGGTCATCTTTGAAACAAAAGACCTTGTAATTGGTTATGATGAACCATTGTCGAAGCCACTGAACCTCAAGATGGAACGCGGTCAGAAGATTGCTCTATCTGGAGCCAATGGTATCGGAAAGACGACTCTACTACGAAGTATCTTGGGAGAAATCAAACCCATTTCAGGTTCAGTGGAGCTTGGAGACTATCTTCATATCGGTTATTTTGAACAGGAAATCAAGACTAAGAATAATAACACTTGTATTGAAGAGGTGTGGAATGAGTTCCCTTCCTTCAATCAAGCGGAAGTGCGTGCTGCCCTGGCGAAATGCGGCCTGACGACAAAGCATATCGAAAGCAAGGTAGAAGTGCTCAGCGGTGGAGAAAAAGCGAAGGTCCGCCTGTGTAAATTGATGAACAAAGAATCGAACGTCCTTGTATTCGACGAACCGACCAATCACTTGGACGTTGAGGCAAAAGAAGAATTGAAAAGGGCCCTTAAAGAATACAAAGGCACCGTTCTCTTAATCAGTCACGAACCTGAATTCTATCAGGATGTGGCGACAGAAGTATGGAACTGTGAAAACTGGACAACGAAATTATTCTAATTGTAAAAGCCGATTCCCACGCAAAGACAAGGTGGGAACCGGCTTTTTTCGTACATTAATCTACTAAAACAGACTCAAGTGAAGAATACCCATTATCATCCAGTCTCAAATCATCAAAACTATGCTTCATATGAAGATCGATCAGTTCCAAAAGTGTTTGCTGATCTTTGTTTTCAATCGCCTTCACCATTTCTTCATGTTCGCGGAAACGCACGTTCTCACCCGGTTCCACATGATAAAACACATCAAATAAAAACAGATAGACGTTAGACTGAGTAAGCATTTCATCCATATATCGTATCAGGAATTTATTCCCGCTCACATCTGCAAGGAATAAATGAAACTGTTTATTGAGCTCGACATATTTTAACAGATCCTTTTGTTTATAGGTTTCCTGTTCATCTTCAAGAAATGCATAAAGCTTTGACATATGTGCTTTTTTCACCTTTGGGAGGCCATATTTGACCGTAAGGAATTCTAGTTCTTTCCTTAATTCAAAGAAAGATATAATCTCTTCTTTTGTAGGATGGACGACAAATGCGCCTCGATTCGGAATGATCTGAACCAGTCCTTCGGCTTCCAGTCGTTTCAACGCATGCCGGATGGGGGTTCTGCTCACATCCATCTTCAGAGAGATGATTTGTTCCACAAGCTGGGTACCGGGAGCAATCTTTCTGGCAAGTAAGGCATCCTTCAGTTGCCCATACACTCTAAACTCTGCGGTTTGTCTCTTTTTCACGTTCATCATCCATTCAGGTCTATTATTTCATAATGTCTATCATATACGAAAAAGAGGCCGATCCAAAATCAGTTGTCTCCGAATGTCTAAAATGACACCTGACCGGATCATCCTTTTAAGCGAATGATTTAAAATTCTGTCCCCAGACTTCGTTCATAAGAAAAAATGTAAATTCACATGTAAGCATTTACTTGAAAAAGTTTTTAATATGGATTTTTTTCTGACTTTTATTCAACAGATGTCAGGGAGAAAAAATCGTTGACTTTTTTACATAACCTAATTAATATTTAAATAGGTTAAATATTAATGGATTGAATAGAAGTGGAGGCGCAAGATGGACCCGAAGCATATCCAGCATTCTTATATAGATCGTTTGTTCAATGCATTTCAAACCTCGAACAGACATATTCAACAAGATCTGACTTCTTCATTGAAAGAAATGAATTTAACAGGTCCTCAGTTTTATATTCTTTATCTCTTATCTGCATCAGAAGGTACAAAATCGACGGAACTTGCAGATAGGCTGGACGTAAAGCCCAGTGCGATTACGGTCATGATCGACCGATTACTCAAAAATGACTTTGTCACCCGGGAAAGGGATGAAAAGGACCGACGCATCGTGAAACTGGATCTAACAGCGGCGGGACATGAGGTTTTTGAGAAGGCAAAAGCCAAAAGAAGAGAAATTTTTTCACGCTATCTGGCTTTTCTTGATGAAGAAGATGTCAATCAACTTGTCATGATATATGAAAAGCTCGCTTCAGCCGTGGAAAATCAAACAACAGAAGAATAAGGAGAGAAACATATTATGTCCATACAACCAGGGATTAATAAACGCTTAGTTCTGACTGGCCTGATCATCGGGATGTTCTTTAGTGCCCTCGAACAAACCGTAGTAGGGACAGCAATGCCAACGATCATTGCTGAATTGAACGGCTTTTCCATTTTTGCGTGGGTGACCACGGCTTATCTGATTACTTCTACTACCGTTACTCCGATTGTCGGGAAATTATCGGATTTATATGGCAGGAGATTATTGTATTTAATCGGAGTCATCATTTTTATCATTGGATCGGGACTGTGTGCAACGGCCACTTCCATGGAACAGCTTGTGTTATATCGCGGTCTTCAAGGGATTGGTGGAGGAATGATCATGCCTCTATCCCAAACGATCATTGGAGATATCTTCACGGCTGAGCAGCGCGCCAAGTGGCAGGGGGTGTTTGGAGCGCTATTCGGTTTAAGCTCCGTTATCGGTCCATTTATTGGGGGCTTTATCGTTGATACAATCAGCTGGCACTGGATTTTCTTGATTAACGTACCATTTGGTTTATTATCTGCGCTTCTATTGTTCATCGGTTTGAAGTATGAAAACGTTGGACGCCCGACAGATAAGGTGAGCATAGATTATTTAGGGATCATTACCCTGATTCCGGCGTTAGTGCTTTTATTGATAGGCTTGAATTTCGGAGGAGACAAATTCGAGTGGACGTCAGGAACAAGCTTTCTGATTTTTGGTGGTTCCATCGTGTTACTGCTTCTGTTTGGTTTCATCGAAAACAAAGCAAAAGAACCAATCCTGGATCTAAGCCTGTTTAAGAATAGAGTGTTTGCGACGACGAATGCGTTAGGTTTCCTGCTGGGTCTAGGAATGTTCGGAGCGATTATGTTTGTACCGATGTTCATGCAGGGGATTCTCGGAGTTACACCAACCCAGGCAGGTTCCACCATGACTCCAATGATGATCGCGATGATTATGGCAAGTATCATCGGAGGAAGATTATTACTGAAACTGAAATACCGCACCGTCCTTACGGCAGGTATGCTCACTACTGTAGTCGGCTTTTTCTTGATGAGTACGATGGGTCCGGATTCTAAAGAATATACAGCATACTTTTTTATGGTGGTCATGGGATTTGGAATGGGACTGGTGATGCCAACACTTATGATTGCTGTTCAAAATGAATTCCCTAAGTCCCGATTGGGGGCTGTCACTTCATCGGCCACCTTCTTCCGCTCGATCGGTGGAACGATTGGGATTACAGTATTGAACGCCGTTATGAATCAATCACTTCAAGAGAATATGAAGGAAGTGACGGCACAGCAGGATAATCCAGCTGCAAGTCAAATCCTTGCAGGGTTAAGTGAGAAAACAGATGCATTGTTCGGCCTGCTTGTAACACCAGGTTTACTTGATGTTCCGAAAGAGGTAGGCAGCATCGTGATTGCTTCCATTGAAACAGCATGGTCTGATGCCTTCACAACTGTATTCTTAACTGGTTTAATCTTTATCGCGATTGGCGTGGGAGTAGCCCTGTCAGTCGGAAATGGAAGAATCAAACGAGATAAAGAGTTGCAGGAAGAAGCGATCAAAGAGGAGACAACGCTTAAACCGGCTACTGAATAATAAGAAAAGCTTGCTTTGAATTTCAAAGCAAGCTTTTTATTAGTTGGTTTTACGGACTTCATACAAATGAAACTTTAATCCAAACGGATCAGATATCATTTCACTTTTTCCATGATAGACATGGTCTACCTTACAGCCGCTGTCCAGAAGCTTTTGCTTACTTCTTTCAAAATCATCCACAGCAAATTCGAAATGCACGGTGTTATGATCACTATCTTCAATGAAGAAATTCCGACCATTCATCGAGAACTTTGTTTCATTTGCTCCCCGCTCTTCAACCTTCATTCCGATGATCTTCGTGTAAAATTGAATCGCCTCATGATAATGGTTCACTCCAACGGCAATATTGTTAGTAAGCTGAAAGGATGAACGATGGTTATGCTTCAGCTGAGGGACAAAATCTTCTGATGGAGCCTGTAATAAATCCAGTAAGGAATAAATGACGCAATATTCATCTCCTGGACCGAAGTATGCGGAGCTGCAATGATAAATCATTCCTTCTTCACTTTTCTTGAAAGTGGATACCCCCGGCATGGAGGTATTCTCGTTTTTAAACCCGAGATCTTCTGAGAAAGTGTTCTCTTTCGATGATACAAGCGGAAAGGACCACCCTTTTGAAGCCGCAAAGTCTTCTTGAACGGCCGGGTCGTCTGGAGAGGATAGAACAAATTCACAACGACTTAACAAATGATGATACACTCCATTAAAGCCATCCCCCCACATGGAACAATATCGGCAATTCCTCCCCATATTATGAATGATAATAAGTTCATCCTTGTCTTTGAAAAGCTCCTCTAGTGTAACGGTTTTCTGGTCAGTTGTTAAAAAGAGGTAGTTTTCAACCTTTTGCGGCGTTTGTTCTTTGCGCAGCTGTGCAAGCTGCTTTTTCTTTTCC
This sequence comes from Rossellomorea aquimaris, assembly GCF_008180865.1. Taxonomy (GTDB): domain Bacteria; phylum Bacillota; class Bacilli; order Bacillales; family Bacillaceae_B; genus Rossellomorea; species Rossellomorea yichunensis. Next base: position 956,664 of record NZ_VTEX01000002.1, on the reverse strand, counting down.
ATGATTTCCAACTCTAAAGCCTGGATCATTCTTGTTCCTTCGTATGTGGTCATTTTATAGCCTCCTTGTTATAGGTAAGATTTCTCTATTGGGATGGGATGTCCTTCTTTTGGGGTGAGCCTTTGATGTATAGGGAAGGAGAATGGTTGGTGATCACGATTTGAAGCTACAAATCAATCACCTTAAGACATGAAGAAAGGGACATTTACTTAGAAAATGCAATATTTTTTAGAAAATAGAACTTATAAAGGGTGGTTTGCATTTTTCTGTGCCTCAATGGAAGCAACTAAAGGTAAATTTTACCCATGCTTTGGTTGGTTTATATCACTAGGGTACAAATAACGGCGTATTTTTGATTTTATCAGCGAAATTCCAAATTTAACGGCGAAACGGATTCTCATACCCCTTTATGCCGATTCCAATAAAGATACCTTTCCACTAGCTCGCTTCTCACCTATCCGTCACCGAATTTTCTTTGAAGGAATTTTCTGAAAATATATTGACAATATTCAGCAGAAACGTTATCTTTTGAGTAGATAAATATAACACATAATTACATAAACGAATTAATAACGTTATATAAATATATTTTTATATAGTGACAGGAGGCCGATACGTTGATTTTGCATGAGATTGAAACTGCCAGTCGATCGCAAATGGAACGCCTTCAACTGGAGAGATTACAACATATTGCTGCTTATGTGTATGAAAGAGTCCCTTTTTATCGTGAGCAATTTGACAGGAGAGGTCTGAAGCCACAGGATATAACGTCTTTGTCAAACCTAAAAATGTTACCGCTTACAAAAAAGAATGATTTACGGGAGCATTACCCTTTTGGCCTGTTCGCGGTCAAGCGTGAAGAAATGGTAAGGGTCCACGCATCTTCCGGAACAAGTGGAAAGCCAACGGTTGTAGGGTATACCCAGAGCGATATTAACATGTGGGGAGAAATTGTGGCCCGGGCCATTGCCATGTCAGGTGGAAAACCTGGAGATGTCCTGCATAATGCATACGGATACGGACTGTTTACAGGAGGTTTGGGTCTTCATTATGGAAGTGAGAAGCTTGGAATGATCACGGTACCGGTATCAGGTGGAAACATGTCCAGACAAATCACTTTGCTGGAAGACTTTCAGCCGACGGTCATATGCGGCACGCCGTCCTATGTACTCAATTTAGCAGAAACAATGGAAGTACAAGGGAAGGATCCAGCTTCACTATCCTTACAATATGGAATATTCGGGGCAGAGCCCTGGTCGAATGCGATGAGAGAAACGTTGGAGAAAAAGCTCGATATTAAAGCGTGTGACATTTATGGCTTAAGTGAAGTGATCGGCCCGGGAGTTGCCATGGAATGCCACGAAGCTCAGGATGGCCTTCATATTGCAGAGGATCATTTCCTGGTGGAGGTCATAAACCCTGAGACATTAGAGCCTTTACCAGAGGGGGAAGTCGGTGAGCTTGTGTTTACAAGTTTAACGAAGGAAGCCTTTCCGATCATCCGTTATAGAACCGGTGATATTGCGTCGATTAAGCACGGGAGATGCTCGTGTGGAAGAACGACGGTGAAGATGTCACGTGTCAAGGGAAGAGTGGATGACATGCTCATCATCAGGGGAGTGAATGTATTTCCATCAGAAATGGAACATTTCCTGCTTCAGATAAGTGAGCTTGCACCACATTATCAGGTTCACTTAAAGAAAAAAGGGGCACTCGATTTGGTGGAGTTGCAGGTTGAGGTCACGGATGAATGCTACCAAGGAATGTCTCAAGACATAAAGCATGAAGGAATCAATCAATTGGAAGCAAAAGTGAAAAGCCTCATGAAAGATCGTTGCTATGTTTCCATGGATGTGAAAATCAGGGGACCGAGAGAAATCCCCCGTTCAGAAGGGAAAGCCATCCGGATTGTGGATCTTAGAGGAGAAGCAATGTTTCAATAAATTTTTTTGAGAAAAATAGTTATCACACAATATAGCGACAGCGTTTCAACTGTGTGATAAAGGAGGAACTACAGTGAGTGACGTATTATCAAACCAACACCTGACGGAAGAAGAGCGTATGACTCATTTTATGAAAAAGATTGAAAATGATGAAAAGATTGAAGCGGATGATTGGATGCCTGATGAGTATAGGAATGCACTGATCAAGCTGATATCCATGCATGGGATCAGTGAAATCATGGGGGCACTTCCAGAGAAGGAATGGGTACCGAAAGCACCTACACTAAGAAGGAAGCTTGGAATCATGGCGAAGGTTCAGGACGAGATGGGCCATGGACAGCTTTTGCTTCGTGTAGCGGAAGATTTAATGAAGCCTTACGGGAAATCACGTGAGCACATTATGAGAGATTTGTTTTCAGGAGATTTAAAGTTTCATAACGTCTTTCACATGGAGGCACCTACCTGGGGAGACGCTGGATTGATCGGCTGGCTTGTGGACGGGGCAGCGATCATCACACAGACGAATATGCTCCATGCCTCATACGGTCCATATGCCCGGGCGCTTAAACGAATTTGTGCGGAAGAAGTGTTCCACGCACAGCATGGTGAAGCCATCATCATGGCCCTGGCAGAAGGAACTCCCGATCAAAGGGCATTAGTTCAGGATGCAGTTGACCGCTGGTGGGAATCGCTTCTTATGTTCTTTGGACCGGGTGATGCGAAAACGACAGGTTCCTCTAAACAGGACATCACCATTAAATACAACATCCGGACGAAAACAAATGAACAGCTGAGACAGGACTTTTTCACCAAATATGTCCCAAGGATGCTGTCGTTAGGACTGACTCTTCCCGATGAGACGATGTACTTCGATGAAGAACAGGATTTATGGATCTATAAGCAGCCCGACTGGAACCGCTTCAAGGAAATCATTCGGAACAAAGGTCCGAAATCAAAGGATCGCCTTCGTTTAAGAGAATTATCCTACGACAATAATGCGTGGGTTCGCGAAGCATTAAGCCCTAGTGACCAAGTAAGCTAGAAAGGAATGAGTTGGATGTCTGACAAGGGGCAGAACTTTTATCAGGAATTTGAAGTGTTTAGTAAGAGGACGGACGGGGCGCAGATGCAGCATCAATTCAGTCTATTAGCACCCAACCATGAGCTTGCCATGGTGATGGCTCAAGAGAATTTCATGAGAAGAGAGCCGGTCTCGGATATATGGGTTGTGAAGCGGTCGGACGTCCGGATGATGTCACCCGAGGAAAGAGAGAGTGTCGGTCGTCTTGATAATAAAGATTATCGGAACGCCAAAGGCTACGGTTATCTTAAGAAGAAGTGGAGACAGTACGAACAGGAAATGCTCGATGAGAAAGAAATCATGTCATGGGGAGAGTTGGTGAAGAAGAAATGAAAGTGAATAGTCCAAATGACATCCCGAGTGCAGATTATAAAGAAGCGCTTCTGAGCCTTCTCTATCAACTGGCCGACGATGATTTCATCCTTGCTTACCGTGGGTCTGAATGGTTGGGACTCGCTCCTCATATTGAAGAGGATGTCGCGTTTTCATCGATTAATCAAGACACGATGGGGCATGCCACAATGTTCTATCAGCTCCTGGAAGAGTTAGGGGAAGGGGATCAGGACCACCTGGCACATGGGAGGAAGGCGTCAGAACGAAGGAATGCCATTTTGCTGGAAGAAGTGAATGGACCCGGTCACTACTTGCAAGAACCCCGCTACGACTGGGCCTTTGCTGTTGTAAGACATTATTTTTACAGCGTCAGCAAAAAGGTACGAATTGACTCATTAAAGAACTCCTCCTATGAACCACTTGCCGAGATGGCGATCAAAATCAACACAGAATTATATTATCACCTGCTGCACTGGAAAACCTGGTTCATTCAATTAATGAATGCCGGCGGTGAAGCAAGGGAGCGAATGAATAAGGCGATTGAACGAGTATTGGATGAATTTCAGGGAGTGCTCACCCTTGGGCCAAATGGAAAAGAGATGTCTATTATGGCGCTGATCGAAGGAGAAGAGAATTTATCGAAACGATGGGAGGTTGCCCTTCAACCGGTCTTCCAATCGACTCAACTATCCTTTCCTCCGAAGGTAAGCATGAAAAAGGGGAATGGACGCTTAGGTGAACACACTCCTGAACTGGATACGGCACTTTCTACATTAAGCGAAGTTTATAACACAAATCCCGCAGCAAGCTGGTAAAGGATGAAGGAATATGACTGCAACCGTTTTAGAAGTTCTTCAAACAGTGAAAGACCCTGAAATTGATTCCATCAGCATTGTAGATCTTGGAATGGTCAATCGCATACACCACCAGGAAGATGCCCTGATGATTGAACTCCTGCCAACCTTTGTAGGCTGCCCTGCATTGGACATTATTAAAGGGAATGTGGAGAAGGCGTGTCGGGATCAGCTTGGAATTCAATCCGTACAGGTTCAGTTCGTTTATTCTCCTCCCTGGACATCAGACAGGTTAACCGAAAATGGCCGGGAGAGACTGAAGGAATTCGGCATCGCACCCCCGCCTGAACAATTCAGCGGGGAAGAAGATTGGGAGATTCATTGTCCATATTGCGATTCTCCCTATACTTCAATGGAGAATTTGTTCGGTCCCACCGCCTGCAGAAGCATTCTATACTGCAAGCAATGCCGCAACCCGTTCGAAGCCATGAAACCAATATCGACAATGATGTGAAGTTTAGTAAGTTTTAGCTTTTAGCACCGTTTATCTAAATCTATCTACTTACAAAGCTATTTTCTAAAAGATTGTTGTTTTGTAAGGTTTTGTTAAAGTAAACCAGATTCTCAGAAAGTTGATTGGAGTGGAAGGCGCCCGCCCCGCGGAAAGCGAGCGCCTGTAGCGGAAATCAACTACTACTGTCTTTTTAAAAATAGCACCAAAATAAACTATTGAAAATCAAAGGAGAGATTCCACTATGGTAAAACTAATCGCATTGTATAAGCATCCTGAAAACAAAGAGAAATTTGATGAGCATTACTTCAATACCCACGCTCCGATCACGGCAAAAATTCCGGGCCTTAAAAAGATGGATGTAACAAAAATCGTCGGTTCACCCATGGGTGGAGAAGGCAAATACTACTTAATGTGCGAAATGTATTATGACAATCATGAAGCGATGAAAGCTGCCATGAAATCCGATGAAGGCAAAGCCTCCGGGAAGGACCTTATGGGCTTCGCCGCAGAGTTAGTCACTCTTATGATCGGTGAAGAAGTGAATGAGTAAAGAGTACGAATATATCGTAGTGAGCGAGAGGGACGGACTTGGTTTTATTGAATTGAATAGACCTAAAGTTCTGAACGCCATCAATCGTCCTATGGTATCGGAGTTAGTCAATGCTTTCGAGGCATTCGACCGGAACGAAAGTGTGAAAGCAATTGTTTTATCTGGTAGGGGAAGAGCCTTTGCTGCAGGGGCAGACATTGATGAAATGGCGGAAGACGGTGCCATAGATTTAGAGCTCTTGAACCAATTCACGGAATGGGACCGCCTTGCCTGGATCAAGAAACCGATCATCGGATCGGTCCAAGGGTTTGCGTTAGGAGGCGGGTTTGAGTTAGCTCTTTGCTGCGACATTCTATTCGCTTCAGAGGATGCAAGCTTCGGATTCCCTGAAGTGAATCTTGGGGTCATGCCTGGAGCGGGTGGAACCCAGAGGCTCACCAAGCTGATAGGAAAATCAAGAGCGATGGAATGGTTGTTGTCGGGAGACATGTTTACAGCCACGCAGGCTCTTGAATGGGGAGTCATCAACCGAACGATCGAGAAAGAGTTATTAATAGAAGAAACCGAGAAGTTTGCGAAGAAATTAGCTGCCAAGCCACCGCTTTCCCTGCGTCTGATCAAGGAATCTGTTCATAAAGCCGTTGATTCTTCGATTTATGAAGGGATGCAATATGAGCGTAAGAACTTCTATCTTCTCTTTGCCTCTGAAGATCAGAAAGAAGGCATGAAAGCTTTTGTGGAAAAACGCAGACCGGATTTCAAAGGAAAATAAGGGGGCTGCATCATGTTCGAAACCATTAAATATGAAGTGAAAAATAACGTAGCCTGGATTACCTTAAATCGCCCGGATAAACTGAATGCTTTCATCCGTCAACTCAATCTGGAAATCCAAAAGGCAGTGAAGGACTCTTCTCGAAATGAAGAAGTGAGGGCCATCGTGATCACGGGTGAAGGCAGGGCTTTTTGCTCGGGGCAGGATTTGAGTGAAGTAGATGAATCAATGGATCATGGTGAAGTGTTGCGCCATAACTACGGACCGATGGTGAAAGAAATCGAGCAGTGTGAAAAGCCGGTTATCGCAGCTGTGAATGGAGTGGCGGCAGGAGCGGGATTCAGCCTGGCCCTTGCCTGTGACTTCAGGCTGGTGTCCGAGAAAGCGAGTTTTGTGCAAGCATTTGTGCATGTCGGTTTAGTCCCGGATTCAGGGAATCTTTATTATTTATCAAAGATTGTTGGCTATGCAAAAGCGTTGGAACTGGCTGTTTTTGGCGAAAAAATAAAAGCAGAAGAGGCTGAAAAGCTTGGCTTGGCCACGAAAATCATCCCTCTCGACCAGTGGCAGGAAGAAACAGCTGAGTTTGCCGAAAGAATCGCCGCCATGCCGACGAAAGCAATCGGCTTGATGAAGCGCTTATTAAAGGGAAGCTCGGACCTATCATTCCACGAATACTTAGAAAAAGAAGCCTATGCCCAGCGGATCGCAGGCCAGACAGAAGATCATCGAGAAGGTGTAATAGCTTTTATGGAAAAAAGAAGACCAGCCTTTCACGGAAAATAATTCAATCAAAAAGGAGATGGAGTTATGTCTACAGTAAAAGAGCAAAGCTTTGAAGTCCTTGAAATGAAAAGAGAACATTATTCATTGGTGATCAACGGTCAACGTATGGAAAGTGGTTCAGGTGAAACCTTTACGACGTACAATCCAGCGACAGGTGAGGCAATTGCCGCCGTTTCACTGGCATCTGTGGAAGATGCTGAAAAAGCGGTTGAAGCAGCGAGAAACGCGTTTGATTACGGTAAGTGGAAGAAGTTCCCGATCAATAAGCGTTCCCGTGTGCTCAATAAAATTGCAGGCATTATGAGATCACGTTTTAATGAACTTGTCTCTCTTGAGATCATGGATAGCGGGAAATCACTATCCGCCGCACAAGGTCAAGTGATGCAAGCGATCGAAGACTTTGAATTCTATGCAGGAGCGATTGTGGGCCATCGTGGCACGGTTAATAATGTACCAGGCCAATTCATGAATGTTGCGGAGAAAGAGCCGGTCGGTGTATGTGCCCAAATCATCCCATGGAATTATCCATTGATGATGGCAGCGTGGAAAATTGCGCCGGCGATTGCGGTAGGCTGCTCGGTTGTCGTAAAACCTGCAACTCTTACACCGCTGACAGCCATCGTACTAGGTGAAATCTGTATTGAAGCAGGAGTTCCTGAAGGTGTTGTGAACGTCATTCCTGGTGCAGGTTCTTCTGTCGGCAACTACTTGGTTGAGCATGAGAAGGTTGATAAAGTAGCCTTCACAGGTTCCACTCCTATCGGTAAAAACATCATGGAAAAGGCGTCTCAAACCCTAAAGAGAGTCACTCTTGAATTAGGTGGGAAGTCACCAAACATCGTATTTGAAGATGCAGATATAGATGCAGCAGTGGATGGTTCCCTGTTCGGGATCTTCTATAATACAGGTCAGTCCTGTGAGGCACGCTCCAGATTATATGTTCACGAAGACATTTATGATGAGTTCATGGAAAAATTCGTTGAGAAGACGAAGAAGCTGAAACTGGCTGACCCTCACGATAAAGGAACTCATATCGGGGCGATCATCAATCAGGATCAGTTGGACACGATTGACGGATATGTTCAATCTGCCAAAGAAGAGGGTGCAACGGTCTTAGTAGGGGGAGGCCCTGCGAAAGTAGAAGGATTCGAAAAAGGCTATTGGTATGAGCCGACCATCATTACAGATGTGAATCACGACATGAAGGTTGTAAAAGAAGAAATCTTTGGACCAGTTGTGGTGGTAATGAAATTCAAAGATGAAAAAGAAGTGATCAAAATGGCCAACGATAGCGAATATGGCCTCGGTTCAGCGGTATGGACTCAGAACCATGGCCGTGCGACAAGAGTATCGAAAGCGATCCAAGCCGGAATCGTGATGGTGAACTGCCCGTTCTCCGCATTCCCTGGTACTCCATTCGGTGGCTACAAGCAGTCAGGATTCGGCCGTGAGCTTTGCATTGAAACGCTCGATCTTTACACAGAAACAAAGAGTATCATTTCTTACTTCGGAAACCGTCCGTTAAACCCATTTGGTTTGTAAGAAGAAATAAATAAGCAAGGGGTTGTCCTATCAAGGTCAACCCCTTATTGCAAGAAAGGGGAAAGCAAACATGACACAGCATATCGTTGTAGTTGGTTCCGGAGTAATGGGTAGAGGGATTGCTTATGTAAGTGCAGTTGGAGGCTTCCGGACCACACTGGTTGATATTAAACAAGAGCAGTTGGATCATGCCAGGAATGAGATTCAGCTCATTTTTCAAAAAGGATTGGAAAGGAATAAGCTCACTCAGCAGCAGTACGTAGAAGCAAAAGAGCTTATGAGTTATTCAACGAATCTTTCGATTGCCGTACGGGATGCAGATGTGGTCATTGAAGCCGTTCCGGAAAAGAAAGACATCAAGCGTGGCGTATTTGAAGTGCTGGACGCGCATGCCCCGGAGTATTGCTACCTGGCAACGAATACTTCCACCATGAGCCCGACTGAAATCGGCTCCTTTACCAAACGGCCTGACAAAGTCATTGCCATGCACTTTTTCAACCCTGTACATAAAATGCCACTCGTTGAAATCGTGAAGGGATTGGAAACAAGTGATGAAACGGCGGAGGTCATCCAGCAAGTAGCCCGCCTGATGGGGAAAGAAACGGTGGTCATCAATGAGTTCCCTGGTTTTGTCACAAGCAGAATCTCTGCCCTCGTTGGGAATGAAGCCTTTTACATGCTCCAGGAAGGACTCGGTTCTCCTGAAGAAATCGATAAAGCAATCAAGCTCGGTCTCAATTATCCGATGGGTCCGTTTGAGCTTGGAGATTTAGTCGGACTGGATACACGATTGAATAATCTTAAGTACCTTCATGAAAAGCTTGGAGAAAAGTATCGCCCGGCCCCTCTTTTAGAGAAATATGTGAAGGCAGGACGTCTTGGCCGAAAAACGGGTAAAGGTGTTTATGATTACTCGGAAACAAAGGAAAAGGAGCATCAGTCATGAGAGAGGTTGTCATTGTCGATGCGGTCCGGACCCCGATTGGAAAATACAAAGGCTCTTTAAAAGAGGTGCGTCCTGATGATTTAGGTGCGCATGTTATTAAAGCACTCGTCGAACGAAATCCCCTCGTCCCTGTAGATACGATTGAAGAGGTGGTCCTTGGAAATGCAAACGGTGCCGGGGAAGACAACCGGAATGTAGCCCGGATGTCGACACTCCTGGCAGGTCTCCCTGTTGAAGTCGGTGCCACCACTATCAACCGTTTATGCGGTTCTGGACTGGACGCTGTGAACTATGCGGCTAGAGCCATTTTGGCTAATGAAGGGGATGTCTTCATTGCAGGCGGGACTGAAAGTATGACCCGTGCCCCTTACGTCATGGCAAAGCCTTCAAAGGATTTCCCAAGAGGCAATATGGAAATGTTCGATACGACGATAGGATGGCGCTTCGTCAATTCCCGTCTGAAAGAAAAATTCGGGACCGATTCCATGCCGGAAACCGCGGAAAACGTGGCGAAACAGTTCGGTATTTCGAGGGAAGAACAAGATCACTTTGCTTACTGGAGCCAAATGAAAGCGAAACGTGCCATGGATGAAGAACGGTTTAAAACGGAAATCGTGCCCGTTGAGTTACGGGACAGAAAAGGGAATCTTTCAATTTTCCAGTTCGATGAACACCCAAGACCCGATACCAATAGTGACAAACTGCAGAAGCTTAATCCTTTATTCCAAGGCGGAACGGTGACGGCAGGGAATGCATCAGGAGTCAATGATGGTGCCTCTGCTCTGTTATTAATGAGCAGGGAGAAGGCAGAAGAATTAGGTGTTACTCCGCTGGCCCGCTACATGACATCGGCCACTTCAGGGCTTGACCCTTCTGTGATGGGACTGGGACCTATCTATGCCACACAGAAGGTACTGAAACGGTCGGGCCTTGCCCTTGACCAAATCGGCTTAGTGGAGCTCAATGAAGCATTCGCTGCACAATCCATTGCCTGCATCCGTGAACTGGGGTTGAATGAAGAGATCGTCAATGTAAATGGAGGAGCCATCGCCTTCGGTCATCCACTTGGAGCAAGTGGAGCACGTATCCTTACCACCCTTCTGTATGAAATGAAAAAGAGAAAGGTACGGTACGGCTTGTCTACCATGTGTATTGGTGTCGGACAGGGGATTGCGACTTTAGTAGAGAATATTGAAACTTAATAGCTTGAGTCCTGTATGTGCAGGGCTCTTTTTGTGATTAGGATTAATTCTTTTTAGAAAGGATAGAAGTGAGGTGAGTGAGATGGAATTTGAAATCATGACTAAAGATAGCGAGATTCCTTGTCTCGTAGTCGCGGATGAGGATAACGGAAGGTATTTAATAAGGAAAGCCGATACGAGCGGGGAAGTGTTTAACAGCCAGGAAGAGCTTGTAACATGGATCGAGTCGAATTGGTCGAAGGAACAGGTTATCAATTCATATGAATTTGTGAAGATGCTGGAGATGTTGAGGGTGTATCATTGAGGGTCAGGCTCTGTAAGTGAGCCTGATTTTTTTTGCGCCTGAAATTCATACAAACTTAAAAATCGTGAATATTCATTTATTTTCATAGAAAGTTTATGATAATATATAAAGCAAACGTAAATTAAACGTCATAAACAAACGGAATATACTTAAAGGAGAGGCACCGATGAATACACGATCAATGATCTTTACACTATATGGGGATTATATACGTCACTATGGCAATAAGATATGGATCGGCAGTTTGATACGTCTTCTGAATGAATTCGGTCACAACGATCAAGCAGTCCGGGCAGCCATTTCAAGAATGAATAAGCAAGGCTGGGTCCAGGCAGAGAAACAAGGGAACAAAAGCTACTACTCCCTCACAGAACGCGGCGTGATCCGAATGGAAGAAGCGGCAAACAGGATCTTCAAGCTGAAGCCTGAACAATGGGACGGTAAATGGAGAATCCTTATGTACTCAATCCCTGAAGAAATAAGGAGCATCCGGGATGAACTGAGGAAGGAACTGGTCTGGAGCGGCTTTGGAACCCTTTCCACTAGCACTTGGATCTCTCCTAACAATTTGGAGAAACAAGTGCAATCCCTGATTGGAAAATACGATATCAAAGAGTACGTCGATTTCTTCATTGCCGAATACGAAGGTCCCAATGAAAATCAGCGCTTGATCGAAAAAAGCTGGGACCTGAATGAAATCAATGATCGCTATCAGGAATTCATATCCCATTACAGTCAACAATACATGATTGATAAGAGTAAAATCGGGAAAGGGAAAATGACCGATGCTGAATGCTTCGTGGAAAGAACGAAGCTCGTCCACGAATACCGTAAATTCCTATTTGTGGATCCTGGTCTGCCTGAAGAACTCCTGCCTGAAAAATGGCTCGGGGCACACGCAGCCTCCCTCTTCGGAGAATATTACAAAGAACTTGCAGAACCAGCTTCCCGATTCTTCGAAAGTGTATTCGAAGACGGCAATGAACTCAAAAACAAAGACCTGAGCTACAACGTCATGACCCATCCATTACTATTAGACTGATAAAAACCACTTGCCGGTTGGGCGAGTGGTTTTTTTGAGGGACGGACCTCTATTTTTTCAGAAGATAAGAAATACCAAATAAGGATACCCCGGTAATGAAAGATGCATACCACGGAAAAAGGAATGATGGACCAAGGTCAGGCAGGAAGTAAGTAGCGCAAATAATGATGCCCATCGATACCATACCCATTGTACCTGCCTTGATGGAATCTTTCACAGGGGTTTGTTTCTCCTTGAATAAAGAATGTTTAATGATCGAGAAAATGATTTTTACCCCAATCAAACTGGAAATGAAGATGATAAGTACCAATATGCCGGAAGTGACTGGATATACTTCACTGCTTATATCTTTAAACATCGGCCCAATCAATAATAAGAGTCCTCGAAACAACAAGAAATATCCCAATAAATTAAGAGCTAAAGATGAAATGAATGTAACGACATTCCTCTTCTTCTCTGTAGGAAGCTGTTCAATGATATCATCAGCGTAAGCCTTAGGATCATCCCCTAAAATCATTCTGGCTGTTTTCCCTTCACGCTGCCCGTCAATAATATGATCCAGGATTTCCATTAATATTTCCTCGGTCTGCTGCTCAGATAATGAAAGTTGTAGCCGCATATATATCAGAAAATCCGAATAATACTTTTCGTTCTCTTCCGACAACCCTGTTCGTTTCTGATTGTTCAATTCAATCAACTGCTTTGCTTCAATCATCATGATTCCCCCTTTTTAATAGTGAAGTGACGGGTGATACGATTTGTTCCCATTCCCTTGATATATCCGAGAGTGCTGAATGTCCTTTTTCTGTTAAATAATAGTATTTTCGGTTAGGTCCGGAATCAGATGGCTGCATTTCCCCACGGATCAGATTATTTTTCTGAAGTCGTAACAACACTGGATAAATGGTCCCTTCGCTCACATCCTGTAAACCAGAAGACTGCAATTTTTTAGAAAGTTCATATCCGTAGACCGGCTCCTTTTCAATCACAGATAGGACGCAACCATCTAATATACCCTTTAATAGCTGACTGCGGATAGACATATAGTGCCTCCTTTTTTAATACATTGCTATACAAGGTACTGATGTAAAACACAACTACCTTGCTTTACAAAGTAGTTGATTTTAGAATATGTGTTTTGGAATGAAATGTCAATAAATAATTCAAATTGATGGAAATTCTTTTCGGTACTTGTCGTACAATTCCAAAAAGTATAACATTAATTTAACGAAGGGGGATTATAATGAATAACCTAACGAACCTATTACATATAAAATATCCAATCATTCAAGGAGGCATGGGGAACATCAGCAACGCTCCTTTGACGGCGGCAATCTCGGAGGCCGGTGCGCTCGGTACAATCGGAGTCGGCACCATGGGCGTGGATGAAGTGGAAGGGATCATCGTGGAAACGAAAAAGAGAACCATAGAGCCTTTCGCTCTAAACATCCCAATCTCCATCACTCCTCACTTGAAAGAGATGATCCGCTTAGTGGTGACACATGGAATACCGGTCGTTTCCTTATCAGCAGGAAATCCTGTCCCGTTCATTCCCTATTTTCATGAACATAACGTGAAGGTGATCTGTGTCGTCGCTTCGAAAAAGCAGGGAAAGAAAGCGGAAGACGCCGGTGCAGATGTGATCGTGGCGGAAGGATATGAGGCTGCAGGGATCAACTCCAATCTTGAAACGACAACGCTTGCCCTTATTCCACAACTCGTCGATACCGTGGACATTCCTGTGGTCGCAGCAGGAGGAATCGGTGATGGGCGGGGACTCGCTTCCATGCTTGCCCTTGGTGCCAGTGGTGTGCAAATGGGTACACGGTTCATCGCTACAAAGGAAGCTCCTTTTCATGAAAACTATAAAACGACTCTAGTGGAAGCAAAAGATGATAGCACCGTCATCGTCGGTCGTTCTATTGGAAAAGTTAGAAGGGTCATGAAAACGCCTTATGCTGCACAATTGATTCAAAAAGAACAAGAGGGGGTCGCTTTTGAGGAGTTCAGTCAAATGACCTCAGAAGATTATCATCGTGTTGGAGCACTTGAAGGGAAGCTGGATCAAGGGTTTATCAACGGTGGCCAGGTGTCCGGTCTAGTATCGGATGTCCCGACGGTGAAGGAATTGGTTGAGAGAATGATGAACGATGCCCAGGGAATTTTCAGTAAGCTATCAGGTAGTGGTGTGGAATCTTAATAGATTATTGTAAAGAGGCGCTTTTCCTTGATTGGGGAAGTGTCTTTTTTATGGTGGTGGTCACAATTTGGCACAAGTTTTGGTGAAAGTGGAACAAGTTTCCTAGATTCAGGCACAACAAATTAAAAAAGAGAGATTCAAAGGGGGGGAAACTATAGTACGATACCATTAATTATGCTGGATTTTCATAGATACCGTTATTAAAGTGACCATTTAACGATTTGTTTCAGCATTCCACACCAATCGCCAAGTCCCAATATCCATCTTATATCTTAAAAACAGTACTCCTCATCACGTTCACCAGACCCATAATAAAAATATTTTCCCGCAATCCCTCTAGAAATCATCACCAATACCGTCTATACTAGTATTAATTTTTAAATTTTCGGAATATTATTGACTATTTTGTGACAGGAGTGATAATATAACGTTGTATTTACGTTGGTAATCATTTTTATCATACTTGGATTTGCTAGTCTACCAGACTACTGATCATATATTAGGAAGAGAAAAAGGGGGATTTCTGTGAAGAAGAAGAGTTTATTACTTGTTGTCATCTCTATGATGCTGGGAATGCTGTTTTTAGCGGGCTGTGGTAGTGATACAAGCTCAGGTGGAGAAGATGGTGAAAAGCAATATGTGATCGGGGTAACCCAGATTGTGGAACATCCGTCTTTGGACGCAGCATTTGAAGGTTTTAAGAAGGCATTGTCTGAAAACGGTTTCAAGGAAGGCGAAAATGTAAAATATGATGTTCAAATCGCCCAAGGAGATCAAAGTAATTCACAAAGTGCTGCCAAGAACTTTGTTGGAGACGGTGTCGACCTTATCTTTGCAAACTCAACCCCAAGTGCACAACACGCATTGAATGCAACGAAAGAGATTCCGATCGTTTTTACTTCTGTTACTGACCCTGTCGGTGCTGAATTGGTTAAGTCTTTTGAAGAGCCTGGTGAAAATATCACCGGAACGACTGATACTCATCCGGAAGCGATCTCAAAGACCATTCAATTTATTACGGATGAAATGAAAGCGAAGAAGATTGGGATTGTTTATAATTCCGGTGAACAAAATGCTGTCGTGCAGGCAGCTGAAGTGAATAAGCTTGCTGAAGAAAAAGGCGTGGAGGTTGTAGAGGCTACCGTTTCAACGTCGGCTGATGTTAAACAGGCGACTGAATCCCTGGTGGGAAGAGTCGATGCCATTTACATTCCAAAAGATAATACAGTCGTTTCCGCGTTGGAATCAGTCATCACTGTAGCGAATGAAAAGGATATTCCTCTTTTTGTGGGAGAACTGGATTCATTGGAAAAAGGTGCAATTGCAGCGAGTGGATTTAACTATGAGGATCTTGGTTATGAAACAGGATTGATGGCTGTGAAGATTTTAAAAGGAGAGAAGAAACCTTCTGAAATTCCTGTACAGGCACCGCAAAATTTCGAGTTGATGTTCAATAAGGCAGCAGCTGAAGAACAAGGAGTGGAAGTACAGGAAGCCTGGTCTGAGCTTGGGAAATTTTTAGAAGAAAAATAGGAAGGGTTGATGATTCGTGCCAACAGCAATATTCGCATCCTTTGAATCTGGAATCATTTACGCTATCATGGCCCTCGGAGTCTACTTGTCCTTTCGGATATTGGATTTTCCTGATTTAACAGTCGACGGCAGCTTCGTTACGGGTGCCGCTGTCGCTGCCACCATGATCGTCAGTGGCGTAAATCCAGTCATCGCAACCATTACAGCGATTGTCATCGGATTTGTTGCAGGATGTATAACGGGACTACTTCATACGTTTGGAAAGATCAATGCCCTATTATCAGGGATTCTCATGATGATCGCCCTGTATTCTATCAATCTCCGGATAATGGGACGGTCGAATGTACCCTTACTAAGTCAGGATACTGCTTTTACAGGGGTGGAAGGATTTTGGTCTCCTCTCGGGATCGATGCCGCACTCAATAAATTGTGGATGGCAGTGGGACTTGGGGAGCCTGTACCGGGAACGTGGAGCATTTTATTTATTATGGTCATCATCACGCTTGTCATCAAGTTTTTAACAGACGGATTCTTAAAAACGGAAATCGGATTGGCATTACGGGCAACGGGAGATAATCAGCGAATGATTCGCAGTTTCTCCGCTAATACGAACCTGATGATTATTCTGGGTCTGGGAATATCGAATGGGATGGTAGCATTGTCCGGGGCATTGATTGCCCAGTATAGCCGATTTGCTGATGTAGGAATGGGAATCGGGATGATTATCATCGGACTTGCTTCGGTCATCATCGGTGAAGCATTGTTTGGAACCAAGACGATCGCCCGTACGACGCTCGCGGTCATTGGTGGGGCGATAATCTATCGATTAGTCGTATCCATGGCTCTTCGCGTCGATTTCCTGGAAACAGGGGATATGAAGCTTATCACAGCGACAATCGTGATTCTTGCCCTTGTCATGCCTAAGGTGATGGACCGTTACAAGGATAGGAAACGAAAGGCGCAGCGAATGGCAGAACGATTAGACAGATCTTCAATCACAGATGGAAAGGGTGAGAGCGGTGTTACAATTAAATAGAATCCACAAAGTATTTAATGAAGGGACACCCGATGAAAAAATCGCCCTTGATGACATCCAGCTCTCTTTAAAACCCGGTGATTTCGTCACTGTGATCGGAAGCAATGGAGCCGGGAAATCGACATTGATGAATATCGTTTCAGGTGTACTGCTGCCGGATGTAGGAAATGTTCTGATTGACGATCATGATGTTTCTAAGGTGTCCGAGTATAAAAGATCCAAGCTTATCGGTCGCGTGTTCCAGGATCCAATGGCAGGCACTGCACCTACTATGACCATCGAAGAAAATCTGGCCATGGCGTATTCCAGAAATCGTACCCGCACCTTTAAAATGGGTGTGACCAAAAAACGGAAAGTGTTTTTTAAGGAAGTACTGGAAACACTTCATCTCGGGCTTGAGAATCGATTGAATGCGAAGGTCGGGTTACTATCAGGAGGGGAAAGACAGGCGCTTTCCTTATTGATGGCCACATTCACCGAACCGTCGATATTATTGCTGGATGAACATACGGCAGCATTGGATCCTGCCAGAGCTGATCTGATTACGAATCTGACGAAAGAGATTGTAGAAAAGTATAACCTTACCACGTTGATGGTCACCCATAATATGCAGCAGGCGCTGGACCTTGGAAACCGCTTGATCATGATGGATAAAGGCCAGATTATACTAGAGGTTAATGAAGAAGAGAAAAAACACCTCACAGTCGAAGGACTTCTCCACGAATTTCAGCGAATCCGTGGAAGCAAACTCGCCAGCGACCGGGCACTTCTTTCATAAGCTAATAAAAACAATAAACAACCTTCTACAAAAAGCAACGAACCTTGGTTCGTTGCTTTTTTATTTATGAGATTCTTTTAATAGCCTATCTGGAAAAGGGAATCGTCTAGCTCCGGCGGCTAGAGGCTCGAGGTCATAAGCTAAATGGTCCAAGAAGGCAAAGGACGCCTTCTAGGCCCATTCATCTTATGCTTGTCACCTCTGAGCAAGCCGCCTCCGCTTTTGATGTCGTCTAGCTCCGGCGGCTAGCCCCTCGAGGTCATAAGTCAAGACCACCAAAAAGGCAAAGGGCGCCTTTCCGGTGGTCTCGCCTTATGCTTGTCGGGCCTGCCCAAGCCGCCTCCGCTTTTGAGTGAGGGACGGACCTTCGGCGCAGCCGATAGGTCCGTCCCTCTGCATAACTTATATTAATATAATATTTTAAATTTTAACAATTTATTGACTATTTATAAAACAAAATGTTATTATATCGTTGAATTAACGTTATATAAAAATATATTATTTGTTGGTTTAAAGGGGGAAAGCGATGAAGTCTGGATTAGCAGAAGGACATATGGCCGTCGTCACAACAGAAGTAATCCCCAGCATGTATGCCCAGTTTGAAGGAGACGTGGTACACCCTGTATATTCAACCGTCTCAATGGTTTACCACATGGAATGGGCATCAAGAAAGATCATTCTACCCTATTTGGAAGACCATGAAGAGGGAATGGGAGCCAAGGTGAACGTCGAGCATATGGCTCCGGCGAAAAACGGTTCCTCTCTTGAAATTAAAGCGAGAGTAATTAAATATGAACGAAACATCATCGTGACTGAAGTGACTGTCAGAGATAAAGAGAATGACAGACTCATTGGGAAAGGTGAGGTCAAACAAGTCGTACTTCCTAAAGAGAAAATTAATGAAAGAATAAAAGAGAACTAAGTTTAGATCCAATTCATCAATAGCAGTGTAAAAGGAGGAGATTTAGTGAGTAACGTATTCACCAAAATGGAAGCGGTTACAAACAGAGAGCTTGCAGGGGGCGGAGAAATGGATATGTTCGAAAAAATACAAAATCATGAACAGGTTGTATTCTGCAATGATGAAGAAACAGGACTGAAAGCCATCATCGCCATACATAATACCACTCTTGGACCTGCACTGGGCGGCTGTCGGATGAGACCCTACACCTCAGTAGATGAAGCACTTGAGGATGTTTTACGCTTATCAAAAGGGATGACCTACAAATGTGCAGCGGCCGACGTGGACTTCGGTGGAGGAAAAGCCGTCATCATCGGTGATCCTGAAAAAGACAAACACCCTGAGTTGTTCCGTGCTTTCGGCCAATTTGTTGAATCCCTGAACGGAAGATTCTATACGGGGACAGACATGGGAACGACTCCTGATGACTTTGTTTATGCCCTAAAAGAAACGAATTGCATTGTAGGTGTCAATGAAGAATACGGTGGAAGTGGAGACTCTTCCATCCCGACTGCCATGGGCGTCATCTATGGCTTACAGGCAACCAACCAAAACGTATGGGGCTCAAAAGACCTTCATGGAAAAAGCTATGCCATTCAAGGGTTAGGAAAAGTAGGCTTTAAAGTAGCCGAGCGACTACTTGAAGAGGGAGCAGACCTCTATGTAACAGATATCAGTCAGAAATCCATCGATCAGTTAGTAGCTAAGGCAAACAGGATGGGAGCAGCGATTAAAGTCGTATCCGGAGATGAGATCTATTCGGTTGATGCAGATGTCTTCATTCCTTGTGCGATCGGTGGGATCATTAATGATCACACGGTAGATCAGTTGAAGGTAAAGGCTGTCGTCGGTTCTGCCAACAACCAGTTATTAGATCTTTCACATGGAATGAAGCTGCACGAAAAAGGGATTTTATACGCACCTGATTACATCGTCAATGCAGGCGGATTGATCCAGGTAGCTGACGAATTATACGAACCAAATAAAGAACGTGTCCTGCAAAAGACAAGCGCCATCTATAACAGCCTTCAGAATATTTACCTGCAATCAGAGAACCAGCACTTGACTACAGTCGAAGCAGCCAACCGGTTCTGCGAGGACAGGATCCACGCACGCACAAGAAGAAACAGCTTCTTCTCCCATGCGAAACGCCCGAAATGGTCGGTTAGGACATAAAATGTAAATCGGAATAACAAAATAGCACCAATATGAGGTGATGAAAATGATCGAGGAATTTCAATTGGTCCAGGTTATGGATCAACAAGGGGAACTGGTTCAAGGTGAGTATGAAAAGGACATCTCAGAAGATTTAACCCGTACTTTTTATCGGCATTTAATCAGGATCCGTACATTTGATAAGAAAGCGGTGAGCCTCCAGCGTCAGGGGCGGATTGGAACGTATGCACCATTTGAAGGCCAGGAGGCATCCCAGGTGGGGAGCGCACTTGCCCTCCAGGACAAAGACTGGTTATTCCCGTCCTATCGGGATCATGGGGCTACCATGACATTCGGCCATTCCCTGCTTCATATCCTCCTATTCTGGAAGGGGAGAAATGAAGGATGCGTGCCTCCGGAAGGAAAGAATATTTTCACTCCCGGCATTCCGATCGCGACACAGCTTCCACATGCGGTAGGGGCTGCTTTCGCCGAGAAAAGAAAAGGGACCCGGAATGCAGCCATTGTCTATTTTGGTGATGGCGCCACTTCTGAAGGCGACTTTCATGAAGGATTGAACCTGGCAAGCGTCTGGGAGGCACCGGTTGTCTTTTTTAATCAAAACAATCATTACGCCATCTCCGTTCCCATGCACAAGCAAATGAATACAAAGACCATTGCCCAGAAAGCTCTTGCCTATGACATTCCAAGCGTACGCATTGACGGCAATGATATTTTTGCTGTGTATTTTGAAACGTTGAAGGCGTTGGAGAGAGCACGAAACGGGGACGGACCTACCTTGATCGAGTCTGTTACCTGGAGATACGGTGCCCATACAACCGCAGATGATCCGACGAAGTATCGTGATCAACAGGAAAGTGAGTCCCGACGTAAGGATAATGACCCTGTTGACCGGTTAACGAAATTCATGAAGCATCGAGGCTGGGGTGACGAAGAGTGGATGACCTCAGTTCAAAAGGAATGTGCGAAGGAAGTTGACCTTGCAGTCGAGGAACTGGAAGCATATCCGGCAGCTGATCCAAGTGTGATCTTTGATTATGTGTTTGCGACACCGACCTGGACGATCCAGGAACAAAAAGAAAAGCTCCTTGAGCAATTGAGAGGTGAGTAGAATGAGCACCTTAACGAAAATGAAAACGCTGACGATGGTTCAAGCCATAACGGATGCGATGAGAGTGATGCTTCAGGAAAGCGAAGATGTTCTGTTGATGGGTGAAGATATCGGGACGAACGGCGGGGTATTCAGGGCGACGGACGGTCTTCAACAGGAATTCGGTGAAGACCGGGTTCTTGATACACCCTTAAGTGAAGCGGGCTTTATTGGAGCGGCCATCGGGATGGGGCTGAACGGATTTCGTCCGGTAGCGGAGGTCCAATTTTTAGGATTCATCTACCCGGCATACGAGCAGATCATGACGCATGCATCCAGAATACGCACCCGTACCCTTGGCCATTTCACTTGTCCTTTGGTCATCAGGGCTCCGTATGGGGCTGGTGTACGTGCCCCAGAGATTCATTCCGATAGTACCGAAGCACTTTTCACACATATGCCTGGAATCAAGGTTGTCTGCCCTGCAACTCCATATGATGCGAAGGGACTTCTGATTGCAGCCATCGAGGATCCTGATCCCGTTCTATTCCTGGAGCCTATGCGATGTTATCGTTCTTCAAGGGAAGAAGTTCCTGAAGAAAAGTACACCGTGGAAATCGGGAAAGGTAAAGTAGTCACAGAGGGTGAGGATGTCACCATCATTGCATGGGGAGCGATGGTTAAGGTAGCTGAGGATGCAGCCAAGGAAGCCGCTGATAAAGGTATTTCCTGTGAGGTACTAGACCTTAGAACACTCTATCCCCTAGATAAGGATCTCATTTCAAGCTCCGTTCAGAAAACGGGGAGAACCGTGGTTGTCCATGAAGCACATGCCACTGGTGGGGTTGGAAATGATGTACTGGCGATCATCAATGACAATTCTTTTTTATATCAGAAAGCGCCGACTGAAAGGGTAACAGGATTCGATACACCTGTCCCGTATTTCGGATTTGAAGATTTCTATTTGCCTGACAGTAAACGTGTGCTGGCTGCAGTGGAGAAGGTAGCCCGCTATTAGACAAGGAGGGAGTTCATGGAAGTTAAGCTTCATGATATTGGGGAAGGCATGACCGAAGCCAATATCAATCACTTTCTTGTAAAAGTGGGGGATGTCGTGCGAGCGGATCAACCACTGGTAGAGGTACAGACAGATAAAATGACGGCAGAGATCCCGGCACCATTTTCAGGTGTCATCAAGGAGTTTACGGTTAGTGAAGGGGAGACGATTCCAGTCGGATCCACGGTTTTGTTGATGGAAAAAGAACAAGGAAATCACTCCGTGAGCCGGCGAGTTGTGCCGGAAACGACCCATGTATTGAAGAAGAGAAGGATCCTCGCGTCACCTTATACAAGGAAAATCGCAAGAGAGAATGGTATCAACATAGAAGAAGTGACTGGTTCCGGAGTGGGCGGTAGAATCCTTGATGAAGATATTTTCCTTTATATGAATGGAGAAAGTAAGTCAGCGCAAGTATCGGTGGAAAACCCTGAACCATTTGCCACTGAGGCACTGACAGAACCTGATGCTAAAACGATTCCTTTCCGGGGCAGACGAAAACAGATCGCGTCCAAAATGTCACAGTCGCTGAGAACCATCCCGCACTGTACCCATTTTGAAGAAATCGACGTTACGAATCTACTATCCTGGAAAGATACTATGAAAGCGGGCGGCGGGTCCATTTCCATGGGCGCGTATTTTATCAAAGCCATTTCTGTCTGTTTAAAAGAGTTTCCGATTTTCAATGCCCGTCTCAATGAAGAAGAAGAGTGTGTCGAGCTTCAGTCTCAACACAATATCGGAATTGCAGTCGACACAGAGGAAGGTCTGATCGTTCCTGTCATCAAGCACGTGGAAGAAAAAACGATGAAAGACATTCACGGTGAGATGAAGGAATTGACCGTCAAAGCACTGGATGGCAAGCTAGCGATGAAAGAGATCAAAGGGGGAACCTTCACGGTCAGTAACGTAGGACCTCTGAACGGATCGATCGGAGCCACTCCGATCATTAACGAACCGGAAGTAGCCCTCCTCGCCTTCCATAAAACGAAGAAGCGTCCGATGGTGAACGAAAAGGATGAAATTGTCGTCCGTTCCATGATGAATGTTTCGATGTCTTTTGATCATAGAGTGGCAGATGGCGGGACAGCCGTGAAATTTACGAACCGATTACGGGATCTGATTGAAGAACCTCAATCCATGCTATTGGAGTTGATGTAAATGGTAGTGGGAGAGATTACGGAAGATAAAGACATTGTCGTCATCGGAGGAGGTCCTGGGGGCTATCACGCGGCTATCAGAGCCACGGGCCTCGGTAGACAAGTGACGTTGATCGAACGGAAGGATGTAGGCGGGACCTGTTTAAATAAAGGCTGCATCCCGTCGAAGGTATTCACCCATTTTGCCCAGGAATATAAAAAGACGAAGCACCTGAAGGAAATGGGGATGGAGTTTGGGGAGGTGGAAGCAAACCTTGCTACTCTACAAAACTATAAAGAGAAAAAAATCACCCAGCTCCGATCAGGGGTAGAATCACTGTGCAAAGCAAATAAGGTTGAAATCGTTAGAGGATATGCTACCTTTCTATCAGAATCCCGAATCGGGGTTGAAAACGGACATGAATTTTCTCTCTTCAATTTCAAAGATGCGATAGTGGCAACAGGTGGAGATCTACACTATCCGGATGGTATCGATTTTAATTCTGACCGAGTGCTGAAGGAAAGACAGATTTTTGAGCTGGAGGAAATCCCTGAAGAACTGATTGTGTATGGTGCCGATTATATTTCACTGGAGATTGCGTCTGTTTTCTCCACATTGGGAAGCTTTGTCACCCTAATCTTGAATGAAGACCTTCCATTTGACTCTTCGATTTCAAAAGAGTTGTTCAGGCAGTTTAAAAAGCAGAAAATCAATGTTATCAAGAGCTCTACCATAAAAACGGTGAGTGACACAGAAGGAAAGGTTATAGTAGGGCTGAACAAAGCAAACGGTGAAATGGTCTCCATCGAAGGCTCCCACTTTGTCATGAGTGGAAAAGTGAAGCCGAACCTATCAGACATCGGCCTCGACCGTCTCCGTGTTGAATTAACCGAGGATGATTATATCCAAACAGATCGGGAGGGACGGACCTCCATTCCTCATATATGGGCGATCGGGGATGTCACGGAAGGTCCGTCCCTCGCAGTTAAAGCGATCAAACAGGGGAAGGCGGCGGCCGAGGCGATGGCTGGGCTACAGGTGGAAGTAGATCTGCAGTTTGTGCCGATGGTGGTGCAGATGAGCCCGCCGATTGCGTGTGCGGGCCTTACAGAAGAGGAAGCACGAGAGGAAGGTTATTCGGTTACAGTGAGTGAGAACCCTGTCAGAGGAAACGGGTACGCTCAGCTGATGGATGAAAAGGATGGATTCGTGAAAGTCGTGTCAGACAGTGAAACGGATTTGATCCTTGGTATTCATATGATGGGAATGGGAGCAGCCGAGCTGATCACATCAGGTGTGCTGGGACTTGAAATGGCAGCGAGAGATGAGGACTTTCGCTTTCCACTTTATCCCCACCCGAGTACGAATGAAAGTTTACTCGAAGCAGTCGAAGGGTTAAAGGGAGAAGCGGTGCACATGCCTCCCCGAAAAAAAGAGATGGCCAGGTAAAGTGAGGAACACGCTTTTATACAGAGAAGCGTTTAAGCTTTACTAGCCGCTCTTGAGAAGTTCTTTAAAACTATTTAATATAATATTCAGAATATACTTATGTTTAATGGAGGGATTAGGATGCAAGAAAATGTAGCCAAAAAGCAGGTTAAAGTAGAAGATGTCTTCCCAGTCAGAGATGTTGATTTTTTAGAGTACTATACGGGTAATGCAAAGCAGGCTGCGCACTTCTTCTGTACAGCATTCGGTTTTAAGACCGTTGCCTATTCAGGGTTGGAGACAGGAAATCGTGACACAGTATCCTATGTACTGCAACAAAACAAAGTCCGATTGGTTATAACGGGAAGCCTGCATGAAGGCAGCCGGGTGGCCCAATTCGTGAAGCTTCACGGAGACGGCATTAAAGATATCGCCCTTGTGGTGGATGATGTTGAAAAGGCTTACACTGGAGCGGTGTCCCGCGGTGCAATTGAAATCATGCCACCATCGACGCTAGAAGATGATAATGGACAATTGAAAAAAGCCATCATTGGTACATACGGGGATACGATCCATACCCTTGTGGAGCGTAAAGACTATAAAGGGATCTTCATGCCGGGCTTTGAAAAATATGATTCTGCGCTTAAACATGAAGATGCCGGTATCATCGCTGTGGACCATGTAGTAGGAAATGTGGAGCGTATGGAAGAGTGGGTGGAGTACTATGAAAAAGTCATGGGCTTCAAGGAAATGCGTCACTTTACAAATGAAGACATTACAACCGAATACTCAGCCCTTATGTCCAAGGTGATGCATAACGGCGGCCGCATTAAATTCCCGATCAATGAGCCTGCTGAAGGAAAACGCAAATCACAAATTCAGGAATATCTTGAGTTCTACGGTGGTCCAGGGGTGCAGCATATTGCCATCCTGACCGAGGATATCGTGAAGACAGTCGGCATCCTGAAAGAGAATGGTGTGGAATTCCTAAATACTCCTGATTCCTATTACGACATGCTTTCAGAGCGTGTAGGGGAAATCGATGAAGAGATCTCCAAAATCAAAGAGTTGAATATTCTTGTCGACCGTGATGACGAAGGCTACCTGCTTCAAATATTCACAAAGCCAATCGTAGATCGTCCAACTCTTTTCATTGAAGTGATTCAACGTAAGGGGGCAAGAGGGTTCGGAGAAGGAAACTTCAAAGCACTATTCGAATCCATCGAGCGTGAGCAAGAACGCAGAGGAAACCTATAAAATAAAAAATAGATAGAGATTAGCATATATAACGGGGGTCAAAGGACCGGTCAGGGGGTTAACTCATGAAGAGATTAGCTGCTTCTACTTATAATATCGTACAGTTTGCAGGTACCATATTTGAACAGAAGATAAGCTAACACGTGAGTCGACCCCCTTCATCCATGAGGAAGGCGAGGATTCATGTATGACATTAAAGTTCAAAACAAGAGAAGCAGTCACACATATTGCTCCATACGTGCTGGGGAAGACGCTTGGCGACTTACAGAAGGAGCATGGTCTCTCCTCAATCAGAAAGCTGTCAGAAAATGAAAATATATATGGCTGCTCCCCGAAAGTGAAGCAGTGGTTTAAAGAAAATGGGAGCGACCTGTTTTTGTATCCGGACGGAGCTGCTGTCGATCTTAGTCATAAGGTTTCAGCGTTTTTAGGGGTACCGAAAGAACAGATTGTATTCGGGAATGGCTCGGATGAAGTGATCCGGCTGTTGACGAGGGCCTATTTGAGCAGTGGCGACGAAGCTATCATGGCCGATGTTACGTTTCCCAGGTATAGAACCAATGTGTTCCTAGAGGGAGGCTCTCCGGTCATTGTCGCACTCGTAAACGGTACCCATGACTTGCAGGGGATGCATGACCAGATCACTCCAAAAACGAAGCTGATCTTTGTGTGTAATCCCAATAACCCGACTGGAACCATTGTCGGAAAAAGAGAACTCCTGCAATTTATCGAGAGCGTCCCTTCGCATATCCTGATAGTGGTGGATGAAGCCTATATGGAATACGTTACAACTGATGACTACTTAGAAACCCTGCCTCTCCTGTCAGCATTCGAAAACCTGATCGTTCTTAGAACCTTTTCGAAAATATATGGCCTGGCCGGACTAAGAGTCGGGTTCGGGGTCATGAATGAGGAGATTGCAGAACAGCTCCGTAAAGTGAAAGATGTCTTCAATGTGAATACCGTTGCCCAGAAGTCAGCGATCATTGCCCTGGAGGATCAAGCGTTTATTAGGGAATGTACCCATAAGAACGAGCAGGGTCGTCTTTATTTGGAAAGTGAATTTGATCGTCTGGGGATAGCTTATTTTCCTTCTCAATCGAACTTTATCATGGTGGACACAGGTATGAATGGTGACACGGTCTCATATGAGCTTGTGAAAAGGGGGCTCGTCGTTCGTTCAGGAACTCTTCTCGGATACCCTACAACGGTTCGTGTCACGATCGGAACACGGGACGATAACAAGAGATTCGTTGGAGCACTGGAAGACATTTTGCAAAACGGAGGGGTGAACTAAATGG
The DNA here is from genome assembly GCF_008180865.1 of Rossellomorea aquimaris. Classification (GTDB taxonomy): domain Bacteria; phylum Bacillota; class Bacilli; order Bacillales; family Bacillaceae_B; genus Rossellomorea; species Rossellomorea yichunensis. The sequence goes on along the minus strand of NZ_VTEX01000002.1, from coordinate 929,898 downwards.
ATATCAAACCCCAGACGCTTGAGTGGCAGTCTGCTTATAAACTGATGATAGGCTCGATTTTGCCCCGGCCGATTGCCTTTGTTTCATCCCTTGATGAAGATGGGATTGCGAACCTGGCACCTTACAGCTTCTTTACGGCGATTTGTGCAGAGCCTATGCTCGTCTGCTTCTCCCCCATGAGAAGAGGGAAGGATGGAAGCAAGAAGGATACCCTCCGAAATATCGAGAAATCGAGGGAATTCGTCATCAATATCGTAAGTGAAGAATTTGTGGAGAAAATGAATAACTGTGCCATTGAATTTGAACCTGGCGTTGATGAATTTGAGCAGGTCGGGCTGGCGAAGAAGGAGTCCATTACGGTAAAGCCTCCAGGAGTATCTGAAAGCAAAGTGCAATTGGAATGCGTCCTTCATGAAGTTCTTCACTTTGGCGATCATCCAGGTGCAGGGAGCCTGGTCATCGGGAAAGTTGAGTGTGTAAGGATTAATGATGAACTCTATTACGATGGAAAGATAGATTCAGAGAAACTCAAACCGGTGGGAAGGCTTGCCGGTCAAATGTACACCAAACCATTATCCGATTCATTTGAATTGATTCGAAAAAGGTGATGACACGTGAAGCTGGTTAGTTTTTTAAAAGAAGGAGAAGTAAGGGCGGGGATCGTTCAGGGTGAACTTGTCGTGGACATCCATGCTGTGAGCGGAGGTTTGCTCCCTAAAGATATGTTATCCATCATCGATCTTGGAGACGAAGGCCTAAAACGGATGAAAGAGCTCGGCACTATTTCGGAGAAAGACACGGGAGTGCATTCATTAGGTGATGTCACCCTGAAGTCGCCGATTCCAAGGCCTGTAAGCATCCGGGATTTCTATGCGTTTGAAGAGCACGTGAAAACGGCCCGTAAACGGAGGGGACTCGATGTGGTGCCGGAATGGTATGACATCCCCGTCTTTTATTTTACCAATCACTTAGCTGTAAAAGGTCCTCTCGACCACATCGCGAAACCTGCTGGATGTGAGTGGCTCGATTATGAATTGGAAATCGCCTGCGTGATCGGGAAAGAAGGAACAAACATTTCAAAAGAAAACGCAGAAGACCATATTTACGGCTATTTCATCATGAACGATTGGAGTGCTAGAGACATCCAGAAGCACGAGATGAAAGTAGGACTTGGTCCAGCGAAAGGAAAGGACTTTGCCACTTCTTTCGGTCCTTATTTAGTGACGAAGGATGAACTGGAAACCTATCGCAGGGGAGACCGCTTTGATCTTCCTATGACGGCAAAAGTGAATGGGAAACTCTTATCCGAGGGGAATTATCAGGACATTCATTATACATTTGCAGACATGATCGAGCGCGCCTCGAAAGACGTCACCCTGTATCCCGGCGAAGTGATTGGATCTGGAACTGTTGGAACAGGATGTATTTTAGAGCTGGGAACTGAAACGCATCCGTGGTTGAAGCCTGGGGACGTAGTGGAATTAGAGATCGCGGGCATAGGTGTTTTGCGTAATAGGATTGCAGAGAAAAGAGAGGAGGAAAACCATGTACTATCGTCAACTGGGGAAAATACCTCACAAACGTCACACCATGTTTAAAAAGGATGATGGCACGCTCTACAGGGAGCAGGTCATGGGGACGAAGGGGTTCTCAGGGACACAGTCGATTCTGTATCATCATCACTTGCCGACGGCTGTGGCGAAAACAGAGTATTTAGGGAGTTATATGCCGGAGTTTGAGGAAGAGGGTGCTCTTCGTCATCGACATTTCTTTACAGACAGAGTCGAGAAAAAAGGCTGTGCCTTAAAGAGCCGTGAATATTTACTTGGTAATTCCGATTTATTGATTGGAACCGCCTATGTAACAGAAGAGATGAAAAGCTTTTATCGGAATGGTGACGGGGACGAAATGCTTTATATCCATTTTGGTAAAGGAAAGGTAGAGACGATGTTCGGAACGCTCACCTATGGAAAAGGGGATTATGTGGTGATTCCGATCGGGACCATCTACCGTGTTGTTCCTGAAGAAGAGACGAAGATGCTGATCGTCGAGTCCTTCAGTCAGATTACCACACCTCGACGTTATCGAAATGAGTACGGTCAGTTGCTGGAGCACAGTCCGTTTTGTGAGCGGGATCTGCGGGGACCTGAGAAGCTTGCAACCATGGATGAAGAGGGCGAATTCGAAGTGATCACTAAATCACGGGGAGCGCTTCATTCCCATGTGTTAAATCACCATCCACTGGACGTCGTCGGCTGGGATGGTTATCTTTATCCTTGGGTGTTCAACATCGAGGATTTTGAGCCTATTACAGGACGCGTACATCAGCCGCCTCCAGTTCATCAAACGTTTGAAGGACATAACTTCGTTGTCTGCTCATTTGTTCCAAGACTATACGACTACCATCCGGAATCAATTCCGGCTCCTTATAATCATAGCAATGTGAACAGTGATGAGCTGCTGTACTATGTGGAAGGAAACTTCATGAGCAGAAAGGGAATCAAAGAAGGATCGATTACCCTCCACCCGAGCGGGATTCCACACGGCCCTCATCCAGGAACGACAGAAGCCAGTATCGGGAAAAAAGAAACCCTCGAGCTCGCTGTGATGATCGATACTTTTAAACCGTTGAAGATCGTCAAAAAAGCAAAGGATGTCGAAGATCCGAATTATATGTTTACATGGGTGTAAAGGAAGAATCAATCCAAAGGCCGTCCGGTTCCTTGGGTTGATTCTTTTTTATTTATATAGAGTTTAAAAAAGTGGCGACTACTTTTTGGGAGAATATATTTTTTTATGAAAGCTTATTCATCATTGTAGAAAGAATGAAATTAAATTCTAGTTTGAAAGGCATTACGGATTATGGGGATGAAAGGTTTTGTATTGAATGCATTACTTATTGATCACGTCTTACCAGATTAATAAAAATTCATTCCTACTATATTAATAGAAAACTGAATTCTCAATTATAAAAAAACAGTGAGAATAAATCAGTCAGATGCACACAGGTCTAAACTCCCCAAACCCCCATTCCCATAGGATTTTGTCGAAAAATATTTAAAAGGGCTCCTCATGGGATCTGAAGCGTCATTCACCCTAATAATTAAAAAAATCTAAAATATTTTTTTCTCCCGACAAACTCTATAAGGACAAAGATGTAAGCGTTTACTTATAATCAGATTAATCTAAATAGTCAAATAATTTACAAAAAGCCTGTTGACCTTACCGGGAAACGGGAGTAATATTGTCCTCAATAAAAAAATCTGAGCCAGCAGTAAACAGCAGGAATACCGAATCAAGCAGGCTGTTCGAATGTGCTCCAAGTCAACGGACTTTCGTTGCAACGATAAATTTCTGAATAATCAAATAAATTTCAACCGGGAAAGGAATGATTAACATGAACGAACAGTGGATCTACTTAGACGGACAATTTGTAAAAAAGGAAGACGCAGTTGTATCTGTGTACGACCATGGTTTTCTATATGGAGATGGAGTGTTCGAAGGGATTCGAATGTATGATGGGAACGTGTTCCGTCTGGAAGAGCATGTTGATCGCCTTTATGATTCTGCAAAATCCATCATGTTGCATATCGAAGTCACTAAAGAAGAGATGAGCGACATTATCGTAGATACATTGAAAAAGAATCAACTCGAGAATGCCTACATACGAGTGGTCATTTCTAGAGGTGTTGGAAACCTCGGATTGGATCCATTTACTTGTAGGAAGCCACAAATCATTGTCATTGCAGAACAATTAGCCCTATTCCCTAAAAGCTTATACGAAACGGGCATTGATATCGTTACGGTGGCCAGCCGCCGAAATCGTGCAGATGTTCTTTCGCCAAAGGTTAAATCCTTAAACTACTTAAATAACATTCTAGTAAAAATCGAAGCGAACCTTGCAGGTGTAAGTGAAGCATTGATGTTAAACGATCAAGGATATGTAGCAGAGGGATCCGCAGACAATATCTTCATTGTCAAAAAAGGAAAGATCCTTACGCCTCCCGGATATGTAGGGGCCCTTGAAGGGATCACCCGTAATGCCATCATCGAGATCGCCGGTAAATTAGGATTCGAGATGAAGGAAGAAGTCTTCACCCGTCATGATGTGTATACAGCGGATGAAGTGTTCTTAACAGGGACAGCCGCAGAAGTAATTGCCGTTGTAAAGGTTGATGGCCGTGTAATCGGTGAAGGAAAACCTGGAAAGTATACAACCCAATTATTGCAGGAGTTCAGAAACACTGTCACGCAGGATGGAAGAAAAGTTTACAAACAGAATGCTCAAGTTGGCTAAGTTGGAGGTGATGACGTGCGAAGTGACATGATCAAGAAAGGAATCGACCGGGCTCCCCACCGCAGCCTACTATATGCTACGGGAGTCAAGCTCGAAGACATGGAAAAACCATTTATCGGGGTGTGCAATTCTTATATCGACATCATTCCCGGTCATATGCATTTAAACGGATTTGCCCAGGTAGTGAAAGAAGCGATCCGGGAAGCCGGCGGAATTCCATTCGAATTCAACACAATCGGTGTGGATGATGGAATCGCCATGGGACATATCGGGATGAGGTACTCATTGCCGAGCCGGGAACTGATTGCCGACTCAGCAGAAACCGTCATCAACGCTCACTGGTTCGACGGAGTGTTCTACATTCCGAACTGTGACAAGATCACACCGGGAATGCTCATGTCAGCTGTCCGAACAAACGTCCCTTCCGTCTTTGTATCAGGAGGCCCGATGGAAGCGGGGGTTTCCAGCGACGGGAAGCCATTATCACTCGTATCCGTTTTCGAAGGAGTAGGCGCCCATCAGTCAGGAAGGATGACGGCAGAACAGCTTCTCGACATTGAAGCCAATGCATGTCCCACATGCGGATCATGCTCAGGAATGTTCACAGCGAACTCCATGAATTCCCTGATGGAAATGCTTGGAATGGCTCCTCCGGGAAATGGCACCATTGTTGCTACATCGGAAGAACGGCATCAGTTAATCAAGGATGCAGCCAAATATCTGGTGGAAATGGTAAAGAAGGATATTAAACCAAGAGACATCATAACAAAAGACACCATCGATGATGCATTCGCTTTAGACATGGCCATGGGAGGTTCAACCAATACCGTCCTCCACACACTGGCGATTGCCAATGAAGCGGAAATCGATTATGACATCAACCGAATCAATAAAGTGGCAGAACGAGTACCGTATTTATCTAAGATAAGCCCGGCATCTGATTACTCCATGCAGGATGTTCACAATGCAGGCGGGGTCAGCGCCATCATTAAAGAGCTATGTGAAATGGAAGCTGTACACAAAGATCGCATTACGGTTACAGGAAAGTCACTATATGAAAATGTGAAGGATGCTCATATTCAAAATGACGACGTCATTCGTCGCAGGGAAAATGCCCACAGTCCAGTCGGAGGATTATCCGTCCTCTTTGGAAATATCGCTCCAAACGGGGGAGTCATTAAAGTCGGTGCAGTCGACCCATCCATTAAAACATTCATGGGGGAAGCGATTGTATACGAATCTCAGGATGATGCCCTTGCCGGAATCGAAAGTGGAGAAGTAAAAGAAGGTCATGTCGTGGTCATTCGATATGAAGGGCCAAAAGGTGGTCCGGGAATGCCGGAGATGCTGGCACCGACTGCAGCCATTGCAGGCCGTGGACTTGAAAAAAAAGTAGCACTCATGACAGATGGACGATTTTCAGGAGCATCCCGGGGCATTTCAATCGGTCATGTCTCACCGGAAGCGGCTGAAGGAGGACCGATCGGTGTGGTTGAAAATGGAGATCCCATCTTCATTGATCTCACGAATCGAACGATCTCCCTCATGGTTTCAGAATCAGAACTTCAGTTCAGGCAAAAGGAGTGGGTACAGCCACCTCCAAAGATCAGAAAAGGTTATTTAGCACGATATGCCAAACTTGTCACGTCAGCCAGTACAGGTGGAATTTTGAAAACGGAATAGAGAAAAGCGTTGAAGAGGTAAAAGGATTGGAAATCGTATTTTCAGAGAGCTGGTGGTGCTGCAAACCAGTAATACATCCAATACCGACATCCCCTCTGAGTATCGTTCTGAACCTCTAAAAGTAGGAACGATCGAGTAGATGATACTCGTTACAAAAACAAAGGCTGGTGAAACCGATCAGCCTGCAAAGGGAGATGATATCCGTTGTCTCTGAATTAGGGTGGTACCGTGGAAAGGATGAAGACCTTTTCGCCCCTGCGAAAGATGAACTCTGTCGTAGTGGGTGGAAAGGTCTTTTTTGTTTGGGAAAGTGGATGAATAAAGCAAAGGCTCAGGTGGTTCACCGCCTGTGCTTTGAATATATCCAGCTCCGGCGGCTAGAGGCTCGAGGTCATAAATCAAACATACCAGAAAGGCAAAGAGCGCCTTTCCGGCATGTTCGCTTTATGCTTGTCGCCTCTGACCAAGCCGCCTGCGCATTTAATATATCCAGCTCCGGCGGCTAGTCCCTCGAGGTCATAAGTCAATCTCGCCAAAAAGGCAAAGAGCGCCTTTTCAGCGATCTTGCCTTATGCTTGTCGGGCCTGACCAAGCCGCCTGCGCTTTTAATAAAAGGAGGAGATAGGCAATGAGAGCGAAGGTAGAGGCAGAACCGGCTTCACAGACACTAACAGAAAACGTCAACGGTGCTGATATGCTCATGAAAGCTTTGAAGGAGGAAAAGGTTGAGATTCTGTTTGGGTACCCTGGAGGAGCGGTCTTGCCGATTTACGATGCTCTATACAAAGCCCCGATCAAGCACGTTCTCGCTCGTCATGAGCAAGGCGCCATCCATGCGGCAGAAGGGTATGCCCGTGTATCGGGGAGACCGGGTGTGGTCATTGCCACGTCAGGACCGGGAGCGACGAATTTAGTGACAGGGATTGCCGATGCCATGATGGACTCACTGCCTCTTGTTATTTTTACCGGGCAGGTGGCTTCAGGGGTCATCGGAACCGATGCTTTCCAGGAAGCGGACGTAGTAGGGATTACGATGCCGATCACCAAGCATAATTATCAGGTGCGTGATATTAAAGATTTACCGAGGATCGTGAAGGAAGCCTTTCATATCGCATCAACTGGCAGGCCAGGGCCGGTACTTGTCGACATTCCGAAAGATTTGACCTTACAGCAAGCTTATCCGGTACACGATGTGGAAATGGACTTACCGGGGTATCAGCCTAACTTCTATCCCAATCCGCTTCAAATCAAGAAACTGGTGGAAGCCATAAAGGTATCCAGGCAGCCGGTCATCTTAGCCGGGGCAGGAGTTCTTCACGGAAAAGCAACGGAGGAACTGAAGGTTTTCGCAGAACAATATGACATCCCGGTGATTCACACCCTCTTAGGTTTAGGTGGATTTCCGGCAGATCACCCGTTATTTCTCGGAATGGCGGGGATGCATGGATGTTATGCAAGCAATATGGCGCTCCACGAATGTGACTTGCTCATCAATATCGGTGCCCGATTTGACGACAGGTTGACCGGGAATCTCGCTACCTTTGCACCAAGGGCCAAGGTGGTCCATATCGACATCGATCCGGCGGAGATCGGAAAGAACGTCAAAACGCAGATCCCGATCGTAGCCGATGCCAAACAGGCACTGGAAAAACTTCTTCAACATGAAGAAGAGAAACCTGATTTCGATGCCTGGCATCATCATCTTAAGTCATATAAAAGGGAATATCCTTTCTGGTATAACCAGGCCCACGATGTTCTGTCACCTCAACGCCTCATCGAACAGGTGTATGAAATGACCAACGGGGAAGCGGTTGTTACAACAGACGTGGGACAGCATCAAATGTGGGCGGCACAGTATTACTCCTTTAAAAAGCCGAATAATTGGGTAACTTCCGGAGGACTTGGCACGATGGGATTCGGATTTCCTGCAGCGATAGGGGCTCAGTTAGCGAATTCAGACAGTACAGTGGTTGCCTTTGTAGGCGATGGCGGATTCCAGATGACTCTTCAAGAGCTGGTTCTGCTAAAAGAGTTGAACCTTCCTGTTAAGGTGGTGCTTCTAAATAACGGTACTCTCGGAATGGTAAGGCAGTGGCAGGAGACATTCTTTGAAGAAAGGTACTCCCAATCGGTTTTCTCCACCCAGCCTGATTTTGTGAAGCTGGCTGAATCATACGGAATCAAAGGATATCGGGTGAAAACCCAGGAAGAAGTGGACTCTGTTTTAAAAGAAGCCTTAACGAGTGATGAACCAGTGCTCATCGATTGCTGGGTGAATCCAAAGGAAAATGTCTACCCGATGGTGGCTCCAGGAAAAGGATTACATGAAATGTTAGGAGTGAAACCATGAGGAAAAGGATTGTAACGGCTCTCGTTCATAACCGGAGCGGTGTCTTGAATCGGGTGACCGGATTGTTTACTAAACGTCAGTTCAACATTGAAAGCATTTCTGTTGGATACACAGAAACCGAGGGGATTTCGAGGATGACCTTCGTTGTCAATGTAGAAGACGATCGCAAAATCGAGCAACTGTTAAAACAGCTCCATAAACAAATCGATGTCCTCAAGGTATCCGATATCACTGATCAAGGAGTCGTTGCAAGGGAACTGGCGCTCATCAAGGTGTTGAGTACAGGACAGACACGATCCGAAATCAATGGGATCGTAGAACCATTCAGAGCCGCCATCATTGATGTGGCAAGGGACAGCGTAACCGTCCAGGTAACCGGGGAAACCTCCAAGATAGAAGCCATCATCGATTTGTTAAGACCTTACGGAATCAAAGAAATCGCCCGAACAGGCATCACGGCATTCGCAAGGGGTAATGGTAAGTCGGTGACGGATTTAAAACAATATTCAATCGTGAATTAAAAGCTGTTGGATTCACACTTTGAAAAAACTTATTATTCAAAAAATGGAAAGGATGAGGGAAATGGTAAAGGTATATTATAACGGAGACGTGAATGAAGAGGTTTTAAAAGGGAAGAAGGTAGCGGTTGTCGGTTATGGTTCACAGGGTCACGCACATGCTCAAAACCTGAAGGAAAGCGGATTTGATGTTGTAGTGGGATTACGAAAAGGGAAGTCGTGGGACCAGGCTGAAAAAGACGGATTCGATGTCTACTCAGTCCGTGAAGCAAGTGAACAGGCGGACGTCATCATGGTTCTCCTGCCTGATGAGCATCAGCCGAAAGTATATGAGGCAGAAATCAAACCGGCATTGTCTGCAGGGAAAGCACTGGCATTTGCACACGGATTCAATATCCATTTCCATCAAGTCGTTCCTCCGGAAGATGTAGATGTTTTCCTGGTAGCACCGAAAGGACCGGGACATCTGGTAAGAAGAACCTTTGAAGAAGGAGCCGGAGTGCCCGCACTCTTTGGGGTTTATCAAGATGCTACAGGTCAAGCCGGTGAACTGGCGCTAGCGTATGCAAAAGGTGTAGGGGCAGGACGCGCAGGAATCCTGGAAACATCCTTCCAGGAAGAAACGGAAACCGATCTGTTCGGGGAACAAGCAGTCCTGTGTGGAGGAGTGACATCCCTTGTGAAAGCAGGATTCGAAACGCTGGTTGAGGCAGGTTATCAGAAAGAAGTCGCCTATTTCGAATGTTTACACGAATTGAAACTGATTGTCGACCTGATGTATGAACAAGGATTGGAAGGAATGCGCTTCTCGATCTCAGACACCGCTCAATGGGGAGACTTCGTTTCAGGACCACGGGTGGTGAACGAAGAAACGAAAGCCCGCATGAAGGAAGTATTAACGGATATCCAAACAGGAAAATTTGCGAAGGGATGGATTCTGGAGAACCAGGCGAACCGTCCGGAATTCAACGCCATCAATCAGCGTGAAAGTCAGCACCCGATTGAAGTCGTTGGAAGAGAGCTTCGTAAAATGATGCCATTTGTTCAGAAACCTTCTACTAAAGAAAAGGAAGTGGTTGCGAGTGCGAACCATTGAGATCTTTGACACAACTCTACGGGACGGTGAACAGTCAGCGGGTGTAAATCTTAATACGATTGAAAAGATTGAAGTGGCGAGACAGCTGGAAAGGCTTGGGGTGGACGTCATTGAAGCAGGGTTTCCTGCAGCTTCAAAAGGAGACTTCGATGCCGTGCAGCGGATCGGTTCCACAATCAAGAACAGCTCTGTTACAGGGCTGGCTCGTGCTCAACAGCGGGACATTGATGCGGTATGGGAATCGCTTAAAGGGACGGCCGAACCAAGGTTGCATGTGTTCCTGGCCACCTCTCCCATTCACATGACTCATAAGCTGAAGATGACACCGGATCAGGTCATCGATACAGCGGTCCAGGCCGTTCAGTATGCGAAGAAATTTTTCCCGGTGGTTCAGTGGTCGGCAGAAGATGCGTGCCGATCTGATCTCAATTTTTTAGTGAAAATCATGGAGAAAGTCATTGCAGCAGGGGCTTCAGTCATTAACCTTCCTGACACGGTAGGATATATCACCCCTCATAAATACGGTGAATTGTTTCGGTACGTAAGAGAAAATGTTCCAAATATCGATGGAGTAAAGCTATCGGCTCATTGTCATGATGATCTGGGAATGGCGACAGCCAATTCACTGGCTGCCATTGAAAACGGAGCCGATCAAATTGAAGGAACGATCAATGGAATCGGCGAACGTGCCGGGAATGCAGCTCTGGAAGAGATCGCAGTGGCACTTAGAATCCGTGAAGATTTTTACGGAGCCACTACCCGTCTGAAGCTCGATGAAATCAAGAAAACAAGCTCTCTTGTCAGTAAGCTGACGGGGATGAGAGTACCGGCTAACAAAGCGGTTGTAGGTGATAATGCTTTCGCTCATGAATCAGGTATCCACCAAGACGGAATGCTGAAGGAAAAAACAACCTACGAAATCATCACCCCTGAACTGATCGGAGTGAATGCCACCCGCCTGGTACTGGGAAAACACTCAGGACGTCACGCCTTTAAAAATAAAGTGGTTGAATTAGGATTTGAACTTTCAGAAGAGAAGCTTAATGAAGCATTTCATGCATTCAAGGATCTGGCGGATAAGAAGAAGGAAATCGTCGATGAAGATCTCTTCAGCATCCTGACGAATAAACAAACGGAAATGGCCGATGCTGTCGGCTTTACATTAGAAAGAATGCAGGTCCAATATGGCATGGACAATATCCCGACGGCCACGATCGAATTGAAGTTCGAGGACGGAAGTGTAACCCGGCTCGCTTCAACGGGTTCAGGAAGTGTAGAAGCCATCTACAATACAATCGAAAAAATCCTGCCAAGTCCTTCTAGATTATTAGATTACAAGATCAACTCAGTAGGAGGGGGCCGTGATGCCCTTGCAGAAGTTTATGTCCGACTCGAATATAACGGAGAAAAGACAAGCGGACGCGGAACTGCCCAGGATGTATTAGAAGCATCAGCTCGAGCTTACCTTAATGCAGTGAATCGATCAGCACAACGGAAGTCACATTCCATGGAGAAGGAAGCAGTGGAAGCCAGCTTGTAAGACAGGGGGCCTTGTTAATCAAGGCTCTCCCATAAAACCAACCAAAACAGGAGGTAATTCTAATGAAGAAAAAAATCGCTGTACTACCAGGAGACGGTATCGGTCAAGAGATCATGGACGGGGCATTAGAAGTACTGAAGGCAGTGGGTGATTGGTTCGGTCATGAATTCGAAGTCGAGAAAGGTCACATCGGCGGGGCTGCCGTCGATCGCTTCGGTACACCATTACCTCCTGAAACGATCAAGCTTTGTAAAGATAGTGACGCTGTATTATTAGGAGCTGTAGGAGGTCCAAAGTGGGAGCATCTTCCGAAAGAGCTTCGTCCTGAAAAAGGTCTCCTGGCGATCCGCAAAGAGTTCGGGCTATTCGCGAATCTGAGACCGGTGAAAGCATTTGAAAGTTTACTTGGTGCATCCCCGCTTAAACGGGAGATTGTAGAAGAAGTAGATTTGGTGATTGTCAGGGAACTGACTGGAGGATTGTACTTCGGTCAGCCATCCGGTCGTCAAGGGAAGAGAGACGAAGTAGCAGTTGATACCCTTGTATATGAAAAAAGTGAAATCGAACGGATCGTTCATAAAGCCTTCAAACTGGCTCAAAAACGCAAGAAAAAATTAACGTCCGTTGACAAGGCAAATGTTTTGGAAACAAGTCGAATGTGGCGCGAAGTCGTGAATGAAGTGGCGGCTGATTACCCGGATGTGGAAGTGGAACATATGCTGGTCGATGTCGCTGCCATGAAGCTGATGTATCAGCCGAAGCAATTCGATGTACTGGTGACTGAGAATATGTTCGGGGATATCCTGAGTGACGAAGCCTCCATGATCACAGGCTCACTGGGAATGCTGCCTTCCGCTAGTTTAAGAGGAGACTCCTTCGGTCTTTACGAACCGGTACACGGCTCTGCACCCGATATCGCCGGAAAAGGAAAAGCCAATCCACTGGCTATGATTCTATCGGTTGCCATGATGCTCAGACATTCCTTCGGCTTAAAAGAAGAGGCTGAAATGATCGAAATGGCCGTTCAGGAAGTCCTGAACGCAGGCTACCGTACAGGAGATCTTTGGACGATGGGGCGCGGAACCGTAGTTGGGACAGGTGCCATGAGCCAGCTGGTTGTAGAACGCTTAGAAGCGGATCATGCGCTGTCTTCGATTCTGGCGGCTTATTTATAAGATAGATTTGATTGGAAAGTGCCAGTGGAAATCAACCACTACTCAATCAATTTTAACAATAGAGTCTTAACTGGATAAAAATCTTACCAAACCAGGAGGGAGTTCATGGCAGGGAAAAATATCATCGAAAAGATATGGGAAAAACATATCGTGCACAGAGAAAAGGGAAAGCCGGATTTACTGTATATAGATTTGCACCTTGTACATGAAGTTACGTCTCCCCAGGCATTTGAAGGGCTGCGCTTAAAGAATCGAGAGGTGCGGAGACCGGATTTAACCTATGCGACGATGGATCATAATGTACCGACAAGAGAGCGTCACATCATCAGAGATGAAATCGCTCGACTGCAAATGGATACGTTGAAGAAAAATTGTGAGGAATTCGGTGTCACTCTTGCCGATATCCATCATCCTGATCAAGGGATTGTCCATGTCATCGGTCCAGAGCTCGGATTGACACAGCCGGGGAAAACCATTGTATGTGGAGACAGTCACACCTCTACCCACGGAGCTTTCGGAGCTCTGGCTTTCGGGATAGGTACTAGTGAAGTGGAGCATGTTTTAGCCACTCAAACCCTCTGGCAATCGAAGCCGAAAACCCTTCAAGTCGAAGTATCGGGAGAGCTGGGATTCGGTGTTACGGCAAAAGATGTGATCCTGAATATCATTTCTACCTATGGAGTGGGATTTGGAACCGGATATGTCATCGAATTCACCGGTGACGTGATCCGCAATCTATCCATGGAAGAAAGAATGACGGTCTGTAATATGAGCATTGAGGCAGGAGCCAAAGCGGGATTAATCAGTCCCGATGAGACGACCTTCGCTTATTTAGAAGGTCGGGAGTATCTGCCGAAGCATAAATCATATGAACAATGTAAAGAAGAGTGGAGATCATTGACGAGTGATGAGGACGCCGCTTACGATCACAAAATCGAGGTGAAAGGTGAAGGAATTGAGCCTCATGTAACATGGGGAACCAATCCAGGGATGGGCGCATCGATTTCAAGGTCCGTCCCTCATCCGGAACAGTACGCAGATCCATCTGAAAGAGAAGGGGTTGAAAGGGCGATCCATTATATGGGGCTCGAGGCGGGAATGAGAATTGAGGACATAGCGGTTGATTATGTGTTTATTGGCTCTTGTACGAATTCGCGCTTGAGTGACTTGAGGGCAGCTGCTGAGGTGGTGAAAGGTCATACTGTAAAGCAGGGCGTAATCGCTTTGGTTGTTCCGGGCTCGTTTAAAGTGAAGAAAGAGGCTGAGGAACAAGGCCTGGATACCATTTTTAAAGAAGCCGGATTCCAGTGGAGGGAAGCAGGCTGCAGCATGTGCCTTGCCATGAATGATGATATCGTGCCCCCAGGCAAACGCTGTGCATCCACTTCCAACAGAAACTTTGAAGGCCGGCAAGGAAACGGATCAAGAACCCATCTCCTCAGCCCATCTATGGCCGCTGCGGCTGCCGTGACCGGAAAACTGACAGATGTACGAAAACTTGAAAAAATGCCGGCTTCATAGGAGGTGAAAAGGTGGCAATCAATCATGTTGAAGGAAAAGTATTTCCTCTAAGAAGAGACAATGTGGACACGGATCAAATCATACCAAAACAGTTTTTAAAGCGAATTGAGCGTAAAGGCTTTGGTCAATACTTGTTTTATCATTGGCGGTTTGAAGACGATGGGAAGTCCCTAAGAGACGATTTCTTATTAGACACACCACAATATCAAGACGCCGAGGTTCTCCTCGGTGGAAAGAATTTTGGGTGCGGATCTTCTAGGGAGCACGCTCCGTGGGCCCTTCAGGACTATGGGTTTAAAGTAATCATCGCCAAAAGCTTTGCAGATATTTTTTATAACAACTGTTTGAAGAATGGGATCCTGCCCATTCAGCTGGATGAAAAAACAGTGGATGCTCTGTTAAGAAATGAGAGTCATGTAGATTTATATAAAATGGAAGTGTCCCTTGAGCATCAGACGATTTGTGACTCGGAAGGACTTCGTGTCTCCTTTGAAATTGATCCCTACTGGAAAACGATGCTTTTGAAAGGGCTGGATGAGATCGATTTAACTTTGCATTACGGAAAAGATATTGAAGAATATGAAAAAAATTATGAGGTGAGTGGCTTGGGAATTTAATGGATAACACTGAAGTTGTAGAGGCAATGGAAAGAATCAGTCATCAGGTGCATCGAACACCGTTAAAGCAATCATCGACGCTGAATACGTTCACGGGTGGAGAGATCTATTTGAAAATGGAGAACCTGCAGCGAACAGGTTCCTTCAAAGTAAGAGGCGCAATGAATAAAATCATGTCATTGTCTGAAGAAGAAGCGGGTAGAGGCATCATTGCCGCATCTGCAGGGAATCATGCCCAAGGTGTGGCACTGGCTTCATCCCTGCGCGGAGTTCCGTCGAAAATCTTCATGCCGAAACGAACACCTTCCACAAAAATTGCGGCAACGAAACATTACGGAGCTGAAATTGTCCTGACTGGAGACACCTATCAGGAAGCCTACGGTGCAGCACTTGAAGAGAAAATCAGAAATGGCTCGACGTATGTTCATGCATTTGATGATCATAAAGTGATGGCTGGGCAAGGGACAGTCGCACTGGAAATGCTTCAGCAACTCAGTGATTTAGACATGATCCTGGTACCTGTTGGCGGAGGAGGTCTGTTGGCCGGGATGGCACTGGCAGTAAAAGCCTTTAACCCCCGAGTGAAAATCGTCGGCGTACAGGCACTGGGAGCACCGGCTACCTATAACTTTTTTACAGGAAGAAACAAAGGATCCCTGGAGCATGTACACACGATTGCTGACGGGATCCTCGTCAAGAAGCCTGGAGAGCTCACGTTTCCGATCATCCGGGAGTATGTAGACGATATGGTCACTGTCACGGATGAAGAAATCTCCTATAGCATCATGTTCATGCTTCAACGGGAAAAAACGCTGGTTGAAGGAGCTGGAGCAGCATCCTTAGCGGCAGCCATGTGCCAAAAGGTCAAGGTACAAGGAAAGAAAGTCGGCTGTGTCATCAGTGGAGGAAATGCCGATCCAAGCAAGATCCCTGTGTATAGGGATCTATCCAAAATGGCCAGACAGCTGCACCATATTGTGTAAAAGAAGGGCGGCTCTTAACTACATTGTTAGTTAGGAGCGGTCCTCTATTTATAAGTGGTGGAGTTTTATAAAATAATTCTTCCAATCTATGAGTGATGAAAGCTCTTACATTCTAAAAATACGTAAATACCTATTGTAATAGGTAATTTTTTCTACTATAATGTCCACTATACAAGAACAAATGTACACGAGAAATATACAAATGGAGGTTTTCGGCTTATGGAATCAATTTCAATCGGACTTTTAGGACTCGGAACGGTGGGAGCCGGAGTGGTGAAGATTGTAGAGAATCATCAGGATAAACTGTCCCATCAAATCGGCTGCCCTG
The DNA here is from genome assembly GCF_008180865.1 of Rossellomorea aquimaris. GTDB lineage: Bacteria > Bacillota > Bacilli > Bacillales > Bacillaceae_B > Rossellomorea > Rossellomorea yichunensis. The sequence goes on along the minus strand of NZ_VTEX01000002.1, from coordinate 913,790 downwards.
TGAAGGTAAAGAAAGCCCTTGTTCAGGATTTAGAGAAAGATAGAGGACTGGAAATGGAAAACAGCATACTGACCTTAAATCCTGAGGAAGTCCTGTTTGATCCTGAAATTGATATTGTGGTCGAGGTAATGGGAGGAATCGAAGCGACGAAGGAACATCTCCTCCATGCACTGCACCAGAAGAAGCATGTCGTAACGGCAAATAAGGATCTCATGGCCCTTCACGGACCGGAGTTACTAAGGGCAGCATCAGAAAACGGCTGTGACCTATTCTACGAAGCAAGCGTCGCAGGAGGAATCCCTATTTTAAGAAGTTTAGTAGATGGCCTCGCCTCCGATCGCATCACGAAAATGATGGGAATCGTCAACGGAACAACGAACTTTATCTTGACGAAGATGACGAAAGAGGGACGGACCTTTGATGATGTTCTCAAGGAAGCCCAGGACTTAGGCTATGCAGAAGCGGATCCGACGGCAGATGTAGGCGGATTGGATGCAGCGAGAAAGATGGCGATTCTTTCAACGTTAGGGTTTTCCATGAACGTCGATTTAGCCGATGTGAAGGTGAAAGGTATTACGGAAGTGACGGGTGATGATATCCAATATGCCGAGCAATTTGGCTACACAATGAAGCTTATCGGCTACGCTCATCGTGAAGGAGAGAGTGTAGAAGTGAGCGTGGAGCCCACTCTGCTGCAAAATGAACATCCACTCGCATCCGTTCATGATGAATATAACGCTGTGTACGTATATGGGGAAGCGGTCGGTGAAACGATGTTTTACGGTCCGGGGGCAGGAAGTCTTCCTACTGCCACAGCCGTCGTATCAGATATGGTAGGAATCATGAAGAATATGAGATTGGGAGTCACGGGTAAGAGTGCGGTGAACCCGCAATTCCCTAAAAAGTTAAAAGAACGGAATGAAATTCATTCAAAATATTTCTTGCGCCTTCACGTTCAGGATGAAGTAGGTGTCTTAGCAAAACTCACCTCCATCTTCTCGCATCACGGTGTCAGTTTCGAGAAGATCCTGCAGAATCCGTTAGACAGTGATGAGTTTGCTGAAATTGTCCTTGTGACTCATAAAGCATCTCTTGATCATTACGAAGACATTTTGATGGAGCTGAAGGATTATGAAGGAGTTCATTCGATTGAAAGTTCATACCGTGTAGAAGGAGGAGACAAAGGATGAGATGGAAAGGGTTACTGGAGCAATATCGGGAGCATCTTCCATTAAATGATGACACTCCTCTCTTAACGTTAAATGAAGGGAATACTCCCTTGGTTGAATTAAAAACGCTGTCCAGGGAATGGGGCATCGAGTTGAATGTAAAGGTTGAGGGAGCAAACCCTACCGGATCCTTTAAAGATCGCGGAATGGTTCTCGCCGTTGCCAAAGCAGTGGAATCAGGAAGTTCGACGGTCATTTGCGCCTCTACGGGAAATACCTCTGCTTCAGCAGCAGCCTATGCAGCGAGGGCAGGAATCAAATGTATCGTGGTCATCCCAGAGGGGAAAATTGCTCAAGGGAAATTAGCTCAAGCTGTCATGTATGGTGCCGAAATCATTTCCATCGAAGGAAATTTTGATGAAGCCCTCGAAATCGTCCGTGAGTTGAGTAAAACCGAATCTGTCACTCTTGTGAATTCAGTGAATCCATATCGATTGGAAGGGCAGAAAACAGCAGCTTTTGAAGTCATCGAAGGGTTGGGTGAGGCTCCTGATGTGCTTGCAATCCCTGTCGGTAATGCAGGGAATATTTCGGCATACTGGAAAGGATTCAAAGAATACCACAATCTCAAAGCATCAACTTTACCACGAATGTTTGGCTTTGAAGCATCGGGAGCAGCAGCCCTGGTCCATGACAGGGTGTTTCCTCAGCCTGAAACGATTGCCACTGCAATCCGAATCGGGAACCCGGCAAGCTGGACATTAGCAATCGACGCGTTGAAGGAATCAAACGGACATATTGATGAAGTAACAGATGAAGAAATTCTTGAGGCCTATCAGCTGCTTGCAAGTAAAGAAGGGATATTTGCCGAGCCCGCTTCATGTGCATCAATTGCGGGAATAAAGAAATCATTAGATAAAGGCTTGATCGAAAAAGGTTCGAAGGTAGTGGCGGTGCTGACAGGTAATGGCTTAAAGGATCCGGTTACGGCCATGGAATGCAGTCCGGTCACTCCAGTGAAGTTGCCAAACGATCGTGAAATGGTGAAGGACTATATTAAAGGGACCATTGGCGTATGAAAAGACGTGCCCCCCGCTCCTGGAAAATCATTGTCCCAGGAAGCACAGCCAATTTAGGAGCTGGATTCGATTCTCTGGGCTTGGCGTTAAATGTATTTTTAACCGTTGAGGTACACGAAGCAGAAGATTGGCAAGTGATTCCCCTTTCTTCTGCCCTGGAGGTCTTTCCGACTGATGAGACACATTTTATAGTTGAGGTCGTGAAAGAGGTGGCGGATGACTACGGTAAGAAGCCTTCTCCTTGTCACCTCTACGTATCCAGTGACATTCCGTTAACGAGAGGGTTAGGCTCAAGCGCAGCAGCGGTTGTGGCGGGCATTGAGCTTGCCAATGCCCTATGTGAGTTGAATCTGTCACAAGAAAAGAAACTGGCACTTGCAAATCGATTTGAAGGTCATCCCGATAACGTGGGTGCTTCATTATATGGTGGGTTTGTAGTCAGCTGTCAGCATGATAAGGGTGTAAGTCTTATATCGGTTCCTGATCTTCCTATTGATGTGGTATGCGTGATTCCAAAAGCTGAACTGAAAACATCGGATTCCAGAAATGTACTCCCTGACAGTCTTTCCTTTGAAGAATCCGTGGAAGCCGGAGCAATTTCAAACGTACTTGTGGCTGCATTTCTAACGGGGGATTGGGAAACGGTTGGGAAAATGATGAAGCGAGACAGGTATCATCAGCCCCACCGAAGAAAGCTGCTTCCTCACTACGATGCAGTAGAAGAGGTAGCGGGCCGTTTCGGGGCATTCGGTGTCGCCTTAAGTGGTGCCGGGCCGACGATTGCCTGCTTTGTGGAACGGGAAGCAAGTGAATGGCTCGCACGGCAGCTGGAACAGTCCTTCCCGAGCATGAACGTCCGCAAATTATCCATCTCCCCGTCGGGAAGCAGCATCACCATCGAACAACCAAAGGTCCGTCCCTCGTCGCTTTGAAACATGCGAGGGACGGACCTTGTTTGGTGGGGGGAATCCAGGTTCTTATGGTTATTTTTCTCTTGAAATCATAAAACAATTTTCTGTTTCATTTACGATCAGGTAGTAGGGTGATTGATGGGTCATGCCCATTTCTTCCCGGAGTTCTTTTGGGATATGGACGGTTCCTTTTTCTGAGACGTAGCGCTTGTTATGAGTAGAGTCCTTGACCGCAGCTTAATATATATACAGTTGTTTTGGTAGATGAGTTCTGCAAGTCTTCCTGGGATTAGTCCAAACTGTTCTCGCCATTTGTGGGGGAGGGTAATCGTACCACTTTTACTGAATGTTTTGCTACCATACATCGTGCTTAACATGTAGCATCACCTGCTTTCACTATCATTGCTTCTCTTTTTTCCTCTTACATGAAAAATAAACGCAATTTTGAAAAAATAGGAAGAAGGTAGGGTGTGTTTAAAGAAAGGATGTTCAGTGGAATAAAAAAGGTATGAACCCTAGTATGGAGGTGTGAATCATCGATCCAATCCAAATTCTGTTTTTGCTTATAATTGGCTATAGTGTTTTTACCATTGATAAAAAGAAAAAGAATGTACCTGTTCCTGTAGTTTTACTTCTGTTTGGAATAGGGTTGTCGTACGTACCTGCTTTTTCTGACGTCAACTTAACGAAAGATATTATCTTTGAATGGTTTCTGCCATCCTTATTATTTATTTCTGCCTATCAATTTTCAACAAAAGCCTTAAAAAAGCATGTTGGAATCATTTCTATCCTTAGTACAGTGGGAATTATCATTACGACCCTTCTGATGAGCCTGCTTTTTTATTACGGTTTGCATCCATGGCTTTCCATTTCATTTATAGAGGCGTTATTAATCGCAACGATTCTGACGCCTACGGATCCTGTTTCTGTTGTATCTATCTTAAAGGAATCTTCCAGTCATCAGGACATAGCAGATGTTGTAGAAGGGGAGTCAATGATCAATGATGGCACAAGCATCGTGCTCTTTACGGTTGTCGCAGGAGTCTACTTTGGCGAAGAGTCCATTTCAGTGCCTTCATTTCTTTTGGAATTTCTATTGGTTTCCTTAGGAGGGATTGCCATTGGTGTGTCGCTCGGTTGGCTGGCGAGTAAAGCCATCCACTTCACAACTGATTCCAGATACCAGATCATGCTTAGCATCATTCTTGCTTATGGAAGCTTTTATATAGGGGAAGAGCTTGGTGTCTCAGGCGTACTGGCTACTGTATTCTCAGGGATCATGCTTTCGTATGAATACGGAAGAACTATTAAGGAACATCATTTTAGAAGGGATCTGAATGGTTTCTGGACCGTCATGGAACCGACCATTCTAACCTTTTTATTCCTATTAATAGGGATCCAGGCCACACAGTATTTGTCTTTCTCATTAATCGGGTGGATCTTCTTCCTATTTATTCTCTCCTTGGTGGTTCGCTATGTTATTATTATTGGTGTTGTCAAAGTGAGAAAAACTTGGAGAAAAAAGTACGGATGGAAGGAAGTATTCATATTAACTTGGTCCGGTATTAAAGGAACCATGTCTGTTGCCTTATTATTAAGTATAGATGGACAAGGTCCTCAGCTGCTCCACTCCTTGACATTTGGAGTCATACTGTTTTCTCTCATCATACAAAGCATTGGAATTTACCCTTTGACGACTTTCTTCTTGAAAGGAAAATAAGTCTTCAAAGAATTTATGATAAATTGGTAAGAACTGAGAAACCATAGGAGAAAGACTATTTTGAATTTAGGTGAACCCTCAACGATGAAACAAGCAAAAGACATTGCCTTGAAAATTTCCGTCACCTACGTATTATTAGGCATCCTGTGGATTATTTTATCCGACTATTTTTCCATGATCATCGCTCATGAAAAGCTCAGCATGTATATTTATTTTCAGCGCTATAAAGGCTGGCTATTTACACTTGTAACAGGTATGATCATTTTTTTCTTGGTGTATCGGAGAACCAGTGAATTAATAATCTCGAATGAAAAGTTGAAGAAGAAAGAGAGGCAGCTTCAAATAAGGAATCAGCATTACCACTCTCTTTTCGAACAAAATACGGATGCAGTCTTAGAGCTTAGCCTGGATGGCAATGTGGTATTTGTGAACTCTGAAGCTGAAGGGTTGCTGGAATCAACTCATGAAGAGTTGAAAGAAGTGAAATTCAGTGAATTTTTGGATGAAGCTGAGATGAAAAGAGTAAGGGATTACTTTTACCAAACCTTTAAAGGCTGGGCGTCAACCTTTGAAACGACCATACATTTAGCCAATAACAACCGGAAAATACTGCGTTGTTCACTTGTACCGATTATTGTGAATCGAAAAGTGACGGGGATGTTTGCCATTGCAAGGGATATCACCCTTCTCCGGGAAAATGAAGAAATGGTGATAGCATCCGAAAAGCTTTCTGTCATTGGACAGCTGGCTGCGGCTGTTGCACATGAAATCCGCAATCCCCTTACATCTCTTAAAGGGTTCATCCAGCTTATGCAAATCAGCAATCGAATCAACCATGATCATTTGGATATCATGCTCTCTGAAGTCGATCGGATAGACTTGATCTCAGGGGAGATGCTGATACTGGGTAAACAGCAGGAGTTCGACCTGCGTCGCGAAAAACTGGATGATATTCTGAAACAAGTTTTGGTACTGATGGAAGCACAGGCTCATCTTGATAATGTATCCATTCAATATAAAAATCTGGCGGAAAAGCCTTTGTACGTATTTGGTGAAGGGAATCAGCTCAAACAGGTGTTCATTAACATTATTAAAAATGCAGTTGAATCCATACCTGAAAACAAGGATGGAAATGTTTCAATTACATTGGTCACCCGAGGCGATGACGCCCATGTTATCGTTGCGGATAACGGAGTAGGCATGGAACCGGAGAGAATCGACCACCTTGGGGAACCATTCTATTCAACGAAAGAAAAAGGAACGGGTCTGGGACTGGCCGTCTGTCAAAAGATCATTGAACGACATAAAGGACATATACACTTTCAAAGTGAAAAAGAAAAAGGAACCGCAGTGGAAATCAGCTTGCCAATCGTGGATGAAGAGATTCCTGCTGCCTCTGCCGATTAAGAAAGGACAAATAGCATGAACTCAATTTCAACGATTATCAATACCCCTACAATTCAAAAAAACTGGGAAGAATCAGGATTCACTTCATTAACTCCTGTCCAGGAGCGTGTAGTACCTCTCATTATGGAAGGGAAAGATGTTGTTTGTGAATCGCCGACTGGAACAGGGAAGACGCTTGCGTATCTACTTCCAATCATCCAAGCCATTGATCCATCAAGAAAACAGGCTCAAGCTGTGATTCTTGCTCCATCAAGAGAGCTTGTCATGCAAATCCACCAGGAAATCCAGAAATGGGCGAAGGGAACAGACGTTACGAGTGCTGCCTTCATTGGAGGAGCAAACATTAAAAAGCAAGTCGAGAAGCTGAAGAAAAAGCCACATATTGTAGTGGGAACAACGGGTCGCCTGATCGAACTGATGAAAATGAAAAAACTGAAGATGCATGAAGTGAAAACCATCGTCGTCGATGAGTTCGATTTAATGATCTCATCAGAACATATCCGTGAAGTGAAGGATATCATCAAAGCCACCTTAAAAGAACGTCAGGTTCTATTCTTCTCGGCCACGTTATCAGACGAAACCGAGAACGTAGCGGAATCATTATTGCAAAACCATGAAATCGTCAAAATGGAAGCCAATCTCGATAACCCGAAAGTAGATCATGTGTATGTATACAGTGAGCTGAGAGACAAAATAGAAGCTCTAAGAAGCATTTCATATTTCAAAGGAATCAAAGCACTTGTGTTTTTCAATCAACTGGAGAAGCTCTCTGAAATAGAAGAAAAACTGAAATATAAGGGAGTCGAGCTGGAAGTCTTGGCAGGGGAATCAAACAAGATGGAGCGTAAGCAATCACTGGACCGCTTCCGTTCAGGCAAAGTGTCCATGCTTCTGACAACAGATGTTGCAGCACGTGGCCTTGATATCACAGACGTCACACACGTTGTCCATTACGACTTCCCAAGCGATACAAAACAATACATTCACCGCTCAGGAAGAACCGGTCGCATGGGAGCGGAAGGAACCGTCATCTGTCTCGTATCCAAACGCGAGCTGAGCTTCCTCGAGAAACTGAGCAAAGAACTCAACCTCCCATTCCAAGAAAAAACCATTCGAGGCGGGGGACTTCAAGCACCGGAACAAAAATAAGATGAAAAAATAGAGGTTCGTCCCCAGGTTTTGAGGGACGGACCTCTGTTTTTTGACTGGAGGGGGTGATGTCTACCCCTCCAAAATTATAACCTTATCCATACACGACATTTCCATCCATCATTGTCATCCAAACACTAGTCTCCAGCATTTCCTCTGCTTCCACATCAAACAAATTCCGATCCAAGACGACTAAATCCGCTTTTTTTCCAACTTCGATCGTTCCTAGATCATGCTCTCTGAAGTTTCCGTAGGCAGGGGATTTCGTATAATGTATCAATGCATTTGCTAATGAAATTTTTTCATGAGGATTCCAGCCGCCTTGAGGAGTCCCGTCCTCATGCTTTCTGGTAACCGCCCGGAAAAGACCGAGCATGGGATTCAGATCCACAATCGGAAAGTCCGTTCCGAAAGCGATACTGGCACTATGATTCTGCAAAGATCCAATCGGCCAGGTGAATCGAGCCCTTTCCGGACCAAGCCTGTCTAAGTAGGCATGTGTATCCATAGACCCTGATGTCAGGTGTTCAGGCTGAATGGATGCAATGACTCCTAATTTCTCAAACCGCTCGAAGTCACTTGGATCACAAACTTCAATATGCTCGATTGTATGGCGGGAATCCCGTGGTCCGTTTACACTCCGGGCATGCTCATACAAATCGAGGCCCAACCGGACCGCAGCGTCTCCACATGCGTGCAGGCGGATCCTGAAACCTTCCCGGTCTGCGTCTTCAATCCATTTTTGGTAAACGTGCGAATCATAAATCGTGCCGCCGGTTTCAGAAGGACGGTCAGAGTAAGGCTGAAGCAAAAAGCCCGTATAGGTAAGGGGGACACCATCCAGGAACTGCTTCAAGCCGGAAAATTGAAGTTTATCGGATTGATACTTTTCCCTGAATTGAATACCACGCTCAAGGTTTCCGTCCAAAACATCCAAAAAATGAATTCTAGTCGTCAGTGTTCCTTTTTCCTCAAAGGTCCTATAAAAAGCTGGATCCCCCAAAGTATATCCGGGAAGAGGGAGCATATCAGAAACAGAGGTTATGCCGTAGGATGAAGTCTTTGCCAACATCCCGTTCATCAGCCTGGTTTTCACTTTTTCATCAAACTTAAAAGCTTCAATTACATACTGAACAGCCGTCTCATACAAAAAGCCGGTCGGCTCCCCATGCTCGTCTTTTTCAATCTTTCCAAAGGGAGGCTCGGGTGTATCACGGTGAATTCCTAATTTCTGAAGAGCAGCTGTATTCAGCCAAGCGCTATGAGCTTCTTCATTCAGAAGCACAACGGGGCGGTGGGGAATGTACTGATCCAGAGAGTGACGGGAGGGAAGAGCCTGACCAGGCCAGCGTACGTGATGCCAGCCGAATCCAAGGATCCATTCTTCATCTGGATGGTTCTTTGCATACTCAGCAACCATTTTTGCCGTCGCTTCTTCTGAATGGCCGAATGTCAGCTTACAGAATCCCTCGAACATTGCCCCTAAAAACAAATGAAGATGGAAGTCATGAAACCCTGCCGTCACCAGGCGGTTTCCGACATCCCATGTTTCTGTAGACGGTCCTATGAAGCTCACCATCTCTGAGCGGGGACCGACTCCAATAATACTGTCATCCCGAACAGCCACGAACCCATCAAAAGGGGATAAAGCTTTTCCCGTAAATATGGCTTTACTTACAATGACTTTATGAGCTTTATGATCCATCCTCGCCTCTCCAATCCAATTCAGCTTATTATATGGCTCTTTTCGCTAAGTTTGTTGCTATCTAAAGGAAGAAAGTAGTAGTTGATTTCCGCTGCAGGATGCTCGCTTTCCGCGGGGCTGGCGGTGAGCCTCCTCGGCACGCCTCCGGGGTCTCACCTGTCCAGCTATTCCCGCAGGAGTCGAGCATCCTTCCGCTCCAATCAACTTTCTAAGCGTGTTTTTCATAAGAATAACTTAGCAAACCACCTCTTTTTAGGTGAGTAGAAGTAATATCCTATTGAAGAATTCTATCTTCTAAGTAGGTTGTAATTAAGACCTTTTAGCTCTGTCACGAAAAAAACTTTTAAAGATGGTGAGGAGGCTCGGCCGAACGCTAGCTGCAAGCGGAGTAGTTCCCCTCACCATCCAGTCTATACTGATTGACAGAGCCCAAGCAGACCTTGTTTTAAAAAAACAATCTTTGCGAAAAGAGCCTATTAAATCGATTGTAACCAGAATAAGGAAAGAATACAAACCAACGCTTCTTATCACGAGTATTAGATTTTATGAGAAATTCAATTTTCAAGAAGGCATTAAAAAATACAATGTTGAATAGTAAAAGAGAACAAGAAGAAAAGGAGAATGATTATGCTGACAAGAACCTTTCCGGTGCTTGAAACAGAAAGATTCCGCTTAAGACAGATGGAAGAAGGGGATGCTCCCCAAGTATTTGACTATTTTTCAAAAGATGAAGTCACTCGATATTATGATTTAGAGTCGTTTCAAGAGGAAAAACAGGCCGTTGAGATCATCAACAGATGGAACGGGAGATTTCAGGGAAATGAAGGGATCAGATGGGGGATTGCTTTAAAAGAAACAGACGAAATCATTGGCAGCTGTGGTTTTCATCAGTGGGAAAAAGAGCACTTTAAAGCCGAGGTGGGATTTGAGGTTCATCCAACCTATTGGAGACAAGGGGTCATGTCCGAAGTGCTAAGACCTACCTTGAAGTACGGGTTTGAAGAAATGTCCCTTAATCGAATAGAAGCTTTTTATGATCCGGAGAACACGGCTTCAAAGAAATGTCTTGAAAAAGCAGGGTTTATCTTCGAAGGAGTATTGAGAAAAGCGGCATTTGAAAAGGGTATCTTTTGTGATGCTGCTGTTTGTTCCCTGTTAAAAGAAGAGTTTTAAGCAAAACTTAAGACGCTGCTTATGCCTATACCACATAAACAGCGCCTTAACTTAAGTAAACCTTATTCAATTAACTTTACTATCCTTTCTTACTAATACACATACTTAACATTCTTTTGAATTAATGGTATTGCATGTATTATTTAGTTTATTTTCTCTTGCCGCTGATTTTCCCACACGCCCACATGTTACGAAGATAGTTTTCACGGGCTATCTTCTTGCGTACCATGATGTTAGCATGCTTCGCTTACACTCTTCATTGGAATCATCTCCTGAAATAAGATTGCGCATTCCCGCATATCCACACATCTTGAAATCAGTTTTCACGGGCCGATCTCAAAAGCGAGATGTGATGCTGACATGCTTTGCTAACTTACTTCATTGGAATCACGCCTTCCTTTAAAGTTTGTGTTTGTAAATCTTTTATTAATTATATATTAACAAATTCTAAAATTAATGCAAATGTTCAGAATAATCAATATAATGCGATTTAGGCTGTTTTTAACGATGAAATAGTCGGTTATCTTACTTTATCTCAATCTTTCTTGTTTTTTGAAAATTCTTTTCGAAAAAGTAAGCAGCTTCTGAAAAAGTGGATTCAATTATACATGGACCGTTCCTTTTCGCTCCAGGCACTTTCTTTCCGCGGGGAGGAAGTCGAGCCTCCTCGGGCTTTGCCCTGTGGGGTCTCGACTTTTCCTCTATTTCCCGCAGGAGTAAAGTGCCTTCCGCTCCAATCCACTCTGTGCAACTACATTTTTTTTTGCCTATAAATTTGGACAAACAAAAACCTTAAAGCTCATTTTGAAAATATGAAATGAGCAAAAAACAGAGTTAATCTAATCTTCTATTAAGATAATATTTTTCCAAATCCAGCTCCCGGTTCACAAGCAGTTCCATTTCTTCGAGATGATGTGTCTCCACCACGGGATCAAGGTGGGACCAGTGAACTTTATTTACGAAGTAATAGTTTCTGATTTTCCTGAGGATGACAAGGGAGTGGGGGAAGTGATCGAATTCTGCCTTTATGCTGTTGAAGCGGGTAAAGCCCCATTTTGTTAGATTCATCTTTTATCACCTAATGTTCTATTACCTTTTCTTTCAATATGTTAATCCCCGGGGAGCATATCCGATTTAAACAAACGTTTGATTAGTTCTTCAAAACATTTATTCTACTAGGGTTCAAGGGATTAAACAATCGTTTAACCGTATTTACATATCCAGTAGTCTATCCCTATCATCCTGAGATTGTCATTGCTATTTTTGAAGGGCTCTTGTTATGATGAGAAGGTTATGAATCGTAAAGAAAAGCTAGGAGAATGAGCTTTGAATAAAGTATTAACCAACTATTCTATTTATCCATATGAAGCGGAAAAGAAGGAAATTCCGGTAGCACCACTCCATAAGGGAGACACGACGAAACAGCTGATATCCTCCCATGAAGAGGATGCTTTTTTCTTTCGGACGATGGAGGAAGCAGGCATTCATTTGAATGCTTCTCAGATAGAGGCTGTTCGTCATGTGGAGGGACCATGCTTAACCCTGGCTGGTGCAGGTACTGGAAAGACGACGGTCCTCGTTTGCCGGGCAGGCTACTTGATGACTGTGAAAAATATTCAACCGAGGAATATTTTACTCGTGACCTTTACAAAGAAAGCGGCGGAAGAAATGAAGCAGCGGATTTCAAGTCTGCCGGGGACGGAAGCTGGCGGACAGGTTCATGCGAGTACGTTTCATGCCCTGTTCCTTTACTTATTGAGGTCCCGTCATTACACACAAGAAGTGGTCGGGAACGAGCGCTATAAACAAATTATCTTGAAGCAGATTCAGAGAGAAATGAAGATATATGATCCTTATGATGCAGAGACGCTCCTCGCAAAACTCTCTCATTATAAGTTGAACCAAAAAGATATCAGGGATCTTCCACAGAAATCAAAATCAGAAAAAGAAGTGCGTGACATTCTCTTAAAATATGAAGAGTGGAAGCGGATGAATCATAAAATGGATTTCGATGATATTTTGACAGAGGCATATCAATTATTACTTTCGAATCCTAACCTCTTGACCTCTCTTCAGCATCGTTTCCAGTACGTGATGGTCGATGAATTCCAGGATACGAATCTTGTACAATATGAGCTTATGAAGTTGATTGCGGCTCATCAAAACTTGTTCGTAGTAGGGGATGATGATCAAACGATCTACACCTTTAACGGCGCCAGAAACGAATTTATTTTGGATTTTGATGAAGAGTTCCCGGATGCAAAGGTTGTAACATTGAAAGAGAACTATCGATCTGATGCCTATATCATCGGGTTGGGTAATAAAGTGATCGGACAGAATGAACACCGTCGTGTTAAAGAGCTTATCGCCACTAAGGTGGAAGGACAAAAGCCGCTTTATTCAAGACCGGCTACTGCAGATGAAGAGGCCGTGTGGATCACAGAAGAAATTCATCGGTTGATGGGAGAAGGCTTTACATATGGGGATATGACGATTCTTCACCGCACCATGAGCAGCGGGCGGGCAGTCTTTGAGCAACTGCTATTAAAAGAGATTCCGTTCACGCCTTACAATCAAAAGGATTCCCTCTTCTATGAAAACTGGACGGTGAAACCGGTGGTCGATTACTTGCGGTTATCGATTGTTCCAAGGAACTTTTCAGCCATGGAATCCCTGCTGCCGACTTTATTTATAAGAAGGGACCGGGGGATGGCTCATATTCTCGAGGAAGATCGTAAAGAGAGGAAGAAATATCCTCTCATCCATTTAACGACATTATCAGGATTGAAGCCGTTTCAGATAAAGAATATAAAAGAACGGATGAAATTTCTAAAATCGATCGGAGACCAGTCACCTGAAGCTGCGATCAAACGGATCAGGAAAGAGTTCTATCATCAATACATCGATGCCCAGGAATCACATGTGGTAACAGAACAGAAGGAACTTATTAAAGAAATGCTGGACGAGCTTGAAGGATCGGCGAAACGCTTTGATACGATTTCGAGTTTTATTACCTTCATTGATGAAATGAAAGCAAAGTATGAAGAAATCTATTCAAATCAAAGTCAAAAAAAGAATACAAACAGCGTTTCATTAATGACGATTCACCGTTCTAAAGGCCTGGAGTTCCCTGTCGTGTTTTTGATCGGTGCGATTGAAGGAAACCTTCCCCACAGCTCAGCGCTGAATGCCAATAAGCTTGAAGATAAGGTATACAAAGATCCGAATCAAAAAGAAAAGGCATTGAGTGCAGTAGAGGAAGAAAGACGGCTCGCGTATGTAGCCATCACGAGGGCAAAAGAAAAATTGTTTATTTCTTCTCCTGCCTATTATCAAGGTGAACAGCGGAAATGCTCCCGATTTATTGCGGATTTATTTACGAATACTCCCCACACGGATCAGCCGAAGACAACTAAAAAGGCGAGGAGTGGGAAGGTGAGTAAGATCTTGGCCTGGATTTGCACAAATACCAAGTGCATTGCCTGGCAGAGACCGGAAACCCATGAGGATACGGAATCCAGGGTTTGTCCCCTTTGCTCAAGTCCAATGAAGCTTGGCGAAAAGGAAATCACTGAATAAAAAGAGCCCGGGCGTCCTGGAAGACAGGACGTGCGGGCTTTTTGCTTTGCTGACCGTAAAGATATCAACCGTTATACGGATTTATCGACCTTTATAGATAGATATCAACCTTTATTAGGATTTATCAACTGTTCTTTCAATTTATCAACCGTATTTTCAAGATATCGACCGTTCTACAAAAAATGACAAATTTCGCTAGCGGTCATTAAAGGACCAAATCATCATTGAGAAAAATGATCATGGTCATGAGAGTCGATCTTTTTCGAATCATTTGAATCCAGAGCTTGTCTTAAGAAATAAATTAGAATACCCAAAATCATTCCAAGTATCACGATTAAACCCAAAGTGATTGTGATTCCCATTGTGCCGCCTCCTTTTTAAACTTAGCTATGGTCCAATTTTTATGATTTTAAACATCTATATCGTTAGTCTATGAATAGGAGGAGGCAATATATGCGATGTAATATAATTTATAGACAGAATCAATTCAGTAAAAAGGAACTATTTTCTAAATATGCTCATAATTATAGAACATATGTTCGTTTTTGTGTTAAAATAAATGTACGGTGTACATAGCTGGGTGGGCAAGAGGCAGCTCCCTTAAGATGGGAGGTGATGAGCAGGAATGATCGAAACGGCAGACGTACTACAATTGATGATTGCCTTTGGTACATTAACAGTAGCAATAATCGCAGTCACGCAACAAAAAAAGAAGTAACCCACCCACTATGACAACTGCAAGGGAAAGGTTACTTCTATCTTATTAAGGATAAATTGCTCACGGCAATGTATACTGTCAGAGTTCTGGTGGCAGCCAGGACTCTGTATTTAATCAATGAACTTTTCTATTATATTATACAAAATGAAGGGAAAACCTGTAAAGGAATCTTATCAAGTTCGATCCATTAAAATGGCTCGGACGGGAGATCCATCTCCTTCTTTAAGAGGGAGGGGCAGGGCCACCAGTTCATACCGTCCAGGCTCTACGTGGTCAAGGACAATCCCTTCCAATATTCCGATGTCATGTTGTCGTAATGAATGGTGAGCCGTAAGCTCCTTACTATCCAATGGATCCACTGAAGGAAGATCCACTCCAATCAAATCAATTCCTTTTTCCTTCAAAAAAGGTGCTAGCCCTTTCGCAATGTGAGGAATGCGTTCAGGAAACCGCTCGGGATTCTTCCATGCATTCGTCTTGAAAAGCACCTTCTTAACTCCTGAAAAGTCGACCTTATCCATTAGTTCACTATTTATTTCTGCAGCATTCTCCACCGATACAACGATGGCCGGCCCCATAAACCTCTCTAATGGCAGATCCAATATCCTCTTCCCATCTTGGTCGAAGTGGAAGGGGGCATCGACGTGTGTTCCAGTATGAGAACTCATGGTAAGCTGACCGACATTCACGGATCCCGATTCCTCCTTCGTCCAATTCAATGAGAAAGAAAAGGGAGTGTCCCCCGGCCAAACAGGAGTATCATTATGCAATGGGCAGGAAATATCAATGATCTTCAAACGATCTCATCCTTTCTAAAAGAAGTTACGCTACAACATTCCGCGTATTTTCAAACTTCTTATATTCTTCTTTTTCCATGATGGTTTTCAATATTTGGATGGTCTCCCACACATCTTCATACGAAGAATAGAGAGCTACCGGAGCCAGTCGGATCACATTTGGTGAACGGAAGTCAGGTGTTACTTTGTTCACCTTCAATGCTTTACAAATTCTTGCCGCCTCTTCATGCTTTAAACTAATGTGACCGCCTCTCTGCTCATCTTCAAGTGGGTTACAGATTGTAAACCCATACTGAGAAAGTTCTTGTTGAAATAGATCCATCATAAATCGTGTAAGAGAAAGGGATTTTCTCCTTAGATTTTCAATGCCTGCTTCATCAAATAACTCCAGCGAACCGAGTAAAGGAGCACTGCTTAAGATATGAGGGGTCCCAATTTGGAAGGCACCTGCAGAATCTGCATGGGTCAGCGTATGATCCATATCAAACTGTTTATCCTTACGGGAGCTGAACCATCCGGAAAGACCAGGTTTCTTCCCTTTATGCCTGTTATGAACAAATAACCCGCCTACACCACCCGGGCCGCTATTTAAATATTTGTAATTGCACCACACGGCAAAGTCTACTCCGTCATCATGCAATTGATGAGGAAGAGCTCCAATCGAATGTGCCAAATCGAATCCAATCACAATGCCACGTTTATGGGCTTCACTCGTCAATCGCTTCATATCCAGTAGCTGTCCGCTTCGATAGAGAACGGATGGTAACAGAATCAGAGCTACATCATCTGTCATATCCCTGATGATGTCCTCTTCTCTTAATGTGTATCCGTCTCTGCTTGTTACCTGAATCAGATGTTCATCAGGGTTGTAGCCTTTTAACTCCAGCTGACTTTGGATCGCGTAAATATCCGAAGGGAAAGTCAATTCATCTGCTAAGATTTTGGTGCGTTTTCCATCAGGTTGATAGAATGTGGCGAGTAATTGATGAAGGTTCGTCGTAATGGAACCTGTCACAATCACTTCTTCCTTTTCTGCCCCAACTAAAGGAGCCGTCATTTCACCAAGTTTCTCAGAATAATAGAACCACGGCTCCTGGCCATCCATCCAGCCATCGATTCCATGTTCCTTCCAATCTTCCAATGACGTAAGTAACGACTTCTCTGCCCGTTTTGATAATAAGCCTAAGGAGTTCCCATCCATATAATAGTGATTTTTCTTTATGTAAAATTCATTCCGGAAATGGGCCAATGAATCCTGCCTGTCCATTTCCTTAGCATGTTCCAACGTCAACTTCTCTCCATCTGTCATCCCAATCCCACCTTAAACAGTCTTACCAAAATGATAATCGAAATGGTTTGAATAGTAAAATAATTTATTAACCTAGTAGAGTAAAAGGTATCTATTTTTGAATAATTTATTCAAAAATGTATAAAAAGTCAAAAAACTTTGGTATAAATGAATTAATATAAAAATTATCAGGATAATTATTCATTTTTGAATAATTTCAATACGTGCAAAGGGGTGCTGTCTGTGACTGTAAAGAAAAAAAGTTGGAATGAAAATGAGGCGATCCTTCATTCGCTGCAAGATGATATTTTAGTAACCAATACAGATGGGATTATCTTGAAAGTGAGTGACGCAACCGGGGATATTTATAACGTGAATTCGGCAGATATGGTGGGGAAATCTGTATATGATCTGGAAAAAGAAGGGGTTTTTTCTCCGATATTAACTCCGATCGTTCTAAAAGAAAAGAAAAAAATAACGTTGGTCCAGACGAGTAAAGAGGGCAAGAAACTGCTCGTTACAGGGATTCCGGTATTCGATGAAAACGGAGAACTAGTGAGAATCGTTAGCTATTCCCATGATGTAACGGAATTATTGAATATGAAAAAGTATTTAACTGAAATGGAAGATGAGATGGAGAGGGTGAAAAGCGAGCTTGAAATCCTTAGAAGCCGTCATTACTATTCGGAAGGGATCATTGCCTCGAGCAATGAGATGAAAAAGGTGTTACAGGTTGCCCTGCAAGTAGCAGAAGTCGATGTGAACGTCCTCCTGCTGGGGGAATCCGGTGTCGGTAAGTCCCATATCGCGAAATTCATACATAACAAAAGTCAACGAAAAGGCGGCCCGTTCATTGAGGTCAATTGTGGAGCGATACCAGACTCGTTATTTGAAGCAGAATTCTTTGGGTATGAATCCGGGTCTTTCACGGGGGCTGACCGCAAAGGGAAAGTTGGATTAGCAGAACTCGCTGAAGGCGGCACCCTGTTTTTAGATGAAATAGGGGAACTATCTCTATCGAACCAGGTCAAAATTCTAAAGTTCATTCAGGAGAAACAATTTTATCGCGTAGGCGGTACGAAACAAAGAAAGGTTGACTTCCGGGTTCTGGCAGCTACGAACAAAGATTTAGAGGTAGCTGTAGAAGAGAAAGAATTCAGGAGGGATTTATTCTTCCGTTTGAATGTGGTTCCTATTACGATTCCTCCATTGAGAGAGAGAACATCAGATATTATTACGTTGATCGATTACTTTGTAAATCATTTTTGTGAAAAATATCAGCGCCAAAGAGAGCTGGATGAAGGAGTTGTTCACCAGTTGTTGATTCAAGATTGGAAAGGGAATGTCAGAGAGCTAATGAATATAATTGAAAGGCTGATTGTGACATCTTCCAAGCCATTAATTGAAATGGAAAACCTCCCGGGTCCATACATAAAGCATAGTGCTGATCTTTCAGGATTTGAGTACAATGGTCAATCATTAAAAGACATTCTTGAGGCAGTCGAAGAACAGGTATTAAAGAATGCGAGGGAGAAGCATAAGACTACTACGCAAATAGCCCAAAACCTGGGAATCAGTCAACCGTCAGTAGTCAGAAAACTTAAAAAATACAAAATAAAATAAAATATTGGCATGAAACTTGCAAGTAATAAGGTGAAAAGAACTGAAAGGTAGAAGGGGGATATTACTACGACGCATAAGTGGTTCTCGAATGGTTAGGGGTTATGGATAAATTTTAAAGGGGTGTTTGACAATGGAAGTTGGAAAACAAAATGTTAGTCAATTAGAAACCCGGTCAGGCAGAACGGCAAGAGAAGCAATGAAGTTTATCATACCGTCCTTGTTAGGGGTACTATTGTTCCTTTTGCCTGTTACGTATGAAGGGAATATGACAATCGGGGTCGGGATATTTGCTTCTTATTTTCAAGGGGTGCTGGAAGGTGTACTGCCATTATTCATGACTGTGGTTTTTGGTGTATCGGCTCTTGTGGCTATTTATACGAAAATGTTTAAACCTCAGTGGATTGTCAATCAATCATTCTTAAAAGGACTATTCGACGTAGGATACTTTTGGATTGCTGTTCGTGTCCTCGGTTCGATATTTGCCGTGATGACGGTAAATGGGAGTGGTCCCGAGTGGATTATTTCTGACTTTACGGGTGGAACCGTATTGTATTCGTTAGTTCCTGTCTTAGCCACTTGGTTTTTATTTGCAGGCTTATTGATGCCACTTCTTTTAGATTTTGGATTGATGGATTTCTTCGGCACTTTGCTGCAGAAAATCATGAAGCCGCTTTTCCAACTGCCGGGGAGATCATCTATCGATGCTCTTGCATCCTGGATGGGAAGTGGTACCGTCGGCGTATTGATTACAACGAAACAATTTGAAGAGGGTTACTACACAAAACGGGAGGCAGCAGTCATTGCAACAAACTTTTCCGTTGCTTCGATCGCTTTCAGTCTTGTGATTGTCAGCTTCATCGGATTGGAATCAATGTTTGTTCAACTGTATGGGACAGTGGTGATTGCAGGGATAGCAGCTGCGGTCATTTGTCCGCGTATTCCGCCTCTTTCACGGAAGAAAGACACCTATTATGAGCCGGTTGGCATGCAAATCTCCGAAACCGTTCCTGAAAATGTTTCCCGCTTTCAATGGGGCTTTGAAAAAGCAGTGGAAAAAGCATCAGAAGTGAAAAGTGTAGGAGAGGTAACGAAAAAAGGACTCCAGAACGTCCTGGATATCTGGTTCGGTCTTATTCCTTTGGTAATGGCCCTTGGAACTATCGCTTTAGTGGTAGCGGAATATACTCCAGTGTTTGACATATTGGCTTATCCGATTGTTCCACTATTAGAGTTATTACAAATTCCACAGGCGGCAGCTGCGGCTCCTGCCATGATCGTTGGTTTCGCAGACATGTTTTTACCTGCTGTTGTAGGGAGCGGAATTGAGAGTGAGTTAACAAGATTCGTCATTGCAGCCATGTCTTTGACTCAATTAATTTACATGTCTGAGATTGGTATTCTATTAATCAAATCCAAGATTCCGATCAGCTTTTTAGATTTATTCATCATTTTTATCCAACGTACGATTATTACCTTACCTATCGTCGCTCTATTGGCTCATTTCTTCTTTATGTAAGAGAATTAATACAAAACAAATTTGTCAGTCACATATATGGAGGTTACTAGAATGGAACGAACGTTTGAACAGCTTATTCAAAATATGCCTAATCGTCTGGCACCCAGTATGGCAAAGGATCACCCGAACTTACCGGTAGTAAAAGAAGAGGGGTGCTATTACTACGGATTGGACGGAAAGAAATATCTTGATTTCACCTCTGGAATTGCCGTAACGAATGTTGGTCATCGTCATCCAAAGATTGTACAAGCGATTAAAGATGCAGCAGATGGGCTGATGCACGGTCCTTCAGGAGTCATCATGTATGAATCGATCCTTCGATTGGCTGATGAGCTTGCGGAGATTCTTCCGGGAGACTTAGATAGTTTCTTCTTTGCCAATAGTGGGACGGAAGCGATCGAGGGAGGAATCAAACTTGCTAAATATGTAACGCAGCGACCTTATGTCGTTTCCTTTACCGGCTGTTTTCACGGCCGTTCACTCGGTGCGTTAAGTGTCACGACTTCTAAAAGTAAGTATCGAAAGTTTATGCAGCCATCAGGCCTGACTTATCAGGTTCCATATGCGAACGAAAGAGAGTGTCCTGAGGGAGTGGACTCAGTCCAATATGTTGTTGAGAAGCTTGAAAAGGATTTCGAAACTCTCTTTAATCATCAGGTCACACCTGAAGAGGTAGCGTGTATCATATTAGAACCCGTCCTTGGTGAAGGCGGGTACATCGTTCCTCCGAAAGCATGGCTCAAAAAGGTAAGGGAGATTTGTGATCGTCACGATATTTTACTGATTTTCGATGAAGTCCAAACAGGCTTTGGACGTACGGGGAATTGGTTTGCGGCTCAAACCTTCGATGTAACACCGGATATTATGGCGATTGCAAAAGGGATTGCCTCGGGGCTCCCCTTGAGCGCGACGGTCGCATCGAATAAGCTCATGAAACAATGGCCTCTTGGGAGCCATGGGACGACGTTTGGTGGAAATCCGATTGCGTGTTCCGTTGGACTTGCTACATTAGAAGTCATGAAGGAAGAAAATCTTCTCGATAATACGAAAACAATGGGTGCTTATGCGGTTTCCAGGCTCGAGCTTTTGAAAGAGAAGCATAGCGTGATCGGGAGCATTCGATCAGTCGGACTGATGATCGGCATTGAAATCGTTCATCCTCAAACAGGAAAACCAAATCAGGAAGGCTTAATGGATATTCTGGATCGTGCTTTGGAAAAAGGCGTATTATTCTATCTATGCGGAAATCATAGTGAAGTGATCAGGATGATTCCACCGCTTACTGTAACAAAGGAACAAATAGATACTGGACTTAGCATGCTGGATGAAGCATTGAGTGAGTATGAGGCTACATTGATGAGTCATTTCGATTAAACGTTAAAGGCCGGATTCGAGGTACATGACTGTACCTTGAATCCGGCCTTTTTACCATGACATTATGCAGTTTGTTGTAATTGAGCATCATTCTTGTTGGATGTCATAAGAGTCACGACGATCAACACAATAATGGCTAACGGAACAGCAATGACGACACTGTTCAGGTCAAATGGTTTCTGAAGGACAATCTCCCAAACCAATGTGGAAACGACCCCTGCAAGCATGGAAGAAACGCCTCCGGCAGCATTCACCCGTTTCCAGAAGAATACGGCTAAAACAGCAGGAGTGATGCCTGCACCATAAACAGTGTAAGCGTACATTTGAACATCCAGTACGCTTGGGAAGTAATTAATGATAATGAATGCTGAAGCACCAAGGACAACAATGAACATCTTGGTGATTTTCAACTGTTTATCATCAGAAGCATTTTGATTGATATATTTACCGTAAATATCATAAGTCAGATTCGTTGCAGCAGACAATAGATACGAATTTCCTGTTGTAATGATAAAGGAAGCCGCTGCTGCCAAAAGGATTCCCCCGATTCCAATCGGCATCGCAATTGTCGTGGCCATTAACGCCATTCCTGGATCGATATCCGGGAATAGAGAACGGGATGCGAAGGCGATTAAGGAGATGGCGGGAGAAATGATGATCATGGCAATAAGCCATCCAATTTGTCCCTTTCTTGATGAAGAATCCCCTTTAGATGAAGCCAGACGCTGATACATGTTTTGGTCACCCAACAATAAGAATAGAGATGGCAATAGATAACCAATCAATTGAATGATGGATAAGTTGCCCGTAGCTGACATATGGGATGCAGGTACATTTTTAACAATTTCGTCCCATCCCCCAGCAATGAAGAAAATGGTTGGAACGGTAATGATTAAACCACCGACCATAAGAAAACCGCTGAGTGCATCTGTTTGAGATACAGAACGCAAGCCGCCGATCATTGCTAGAAAAACGATCAAGACAGCTCCAATGGTCGTACCAAGACCAACAGACATGCCTGTTGTTAAATTTAGAATAAAACCGAAACCTTTCATTTGATAAGAAACAATTCCTACATACGCTAAGATAATGATGACACTTGAAAGATTTCGTGCAGTGGAACCATACTTTTCTTCCAGGATTGCTGAAACCGTATATTTACTGAATGCACGGATTTTAGGTGCAACGAGGTAAAGGATCCCTATCCCCACAAGAGTCGGAATCATAAGCATTAACGAAGGGATGATTCCGAAGCTATATGCGACAGATGTTTCTCCCCCTGAAATACTTCCGCTTCCAGTCCAAGTTGCAAGCAATGTACCCATCAATACAAATGGACCAAGACTTTTTCCAGCTAATATAAAATCATTACTGCTGGATACTTTCTTAGACATATACGTACCAATCCCAATCATAAGTACCGCATATATCCCTATAAACCATAGTAAATGTGGATTTTGTTGTAATTCCATAAAACGATCATCTCCTGAACAGTATTTGTTCACGCGAGAGAACGTTGATTCATTTCTTAATCACAATTTAATCACCGGTGAGAAGATAAACACATTTTAGCCTGGATGAGGTAGAAAGGTTCTACCTGCCAATTAAAATACTAAAACTACCCGAAAAAAGTTTAGAGGTTGTTAGAGGCTTTGAAAATGTCTTTCGTTGTGATGTTTTTCATGAATGCTTGTCTCACGTAAAAACATTTCTCAATAACCTTAGCATATATTCATTTCGATAAAAAATCGTTGGAAAGCTTGATTTGACAAGATTTTCAGCTTGTAATCCCGTTATGGGAAAAAGTGGGATAGTGACTAAGCCTATACGGGTCAATAGGTACAGGAATAGAAGGAATTATTTGAAATTTAAAATAAATCACCGCTTAAAAAAACAATAAAATGAATCTTTATGCCTATTATTCACTTCGGGTGAGTGAGTATAAGTACCTGTATTGGCAGTTGGGTTATAGTTAATGATGGCATTAAAAAGGTCGATCAGTTTTCACTGATCGACCTTTTTTTATAGCCTTTTAACCGAAATGGCCTTGCGCATTTTCCTAAGTGCATCCTGACCTTCCATTTCTCTTTGCATCATCAAATTGACGTAGAGGGCATCGATTAATGTTAATTGAGCAATACGGGAGGATAGTGCTTCTGATCGATAGTCGGTTTCCTCTGACACGGTGAAAAGCGATGTATCGACTCTTTGGCTCAAAGGCGATTTTGCAAAATTGGTGATGCAGATCGTCTTGGCCCCGGTTTCCTTGACAATATCAAGAACCTGGAGAATATCTTTTGTTGAACCGGAATGGGAGATAAATACGGCACAATCTTCACTCGTCATTTGGGAAGCGGTCATCAGCTGGATATGACTGTCGCTTGCGGCATGAACACGTAGACCTGTTCGAATGAACTTATGATACGCGTCAAGGGCAATGACGCCTGATCCGCCACTGCCGAAAAATTCGATTGATCGGGCATTCGACATTATGTCCACGGCTTTCGTAAGCTTTCTCTCATCGACTACCATCAATGTATCCTCAATGGTTTTGATATTGGATCGGAATACTTTTGTGGCAATGGTTTGAGCAGAGTCCCCTTCATCAACCCGCTCGTGTATGTCCTTAAGCCCCGTCACGATTTCTGAGGCAAGTGCAATTTTCATCGCTTGATAACCTTTAAAGCCGATTCGCTTACAAAAACGAAAGACAGTGGAGTCCGCGACTCCTAAATCTTCTGCCAAACCATTAATCGTCGAATGGATGATCTCGGTTGGATTTTCAAGTATATAGTCGGCAATTTTCTTCTCGGTCACGCTAAATTGAGGATAGTGTGAACGTATACTCGCTAGACAATGCTGATGTTGACTCATAGACTTCACTCCTGTAAGGGTTTTCATGATTTTATTATACAAGAATACTAGAAAAATAAAAATAATTTCTGTAAACGGTTGCAAAAAGAAAAATATTTTTTATAATAGAGATATACAGAAAATAATTTTCCTGATTATCTTAAACTACGAAATGCACTTTCTTTAAGCCATCTCTGTTTAGCAGGTCAGAGAGTAGAAGTTACATAGAGGAAATTGTAAACGTTTTACTTTCACGGGTAGTCAGGATCAATCGTTATAAAAAAATCTGGCAGCCAAGCTGTCGTCATGAAAGAAAGGTAGGGATAGAGATGTCTGATCAAATGCTCATTTTAGTTGCATTAGCCGGAATTTTTCTTCTATTATTTTTAGTTATCAAAACGAAGCTTCATGCTTTCGTTGCCCTATTATTAGTAAGTTTAATTGTAGGGATCGCCGCAGGGATGCCTCTCCAGGAAGTTGTCGCTTCGATACAAAGCGGAATGGGCGGGACCCTCGGGTTTGTCGCTGTCGTTGTTGGTTTAGGCGCAATGTTCGGTCGTATGCTTGAAGTTTCAGGGGGAGCGGAACGATTGGCTCAAACCCTGATTAATAAATTTGGTGAAGATAAAGCGCAGTGGTCGTTGGGTATTACAGGTTTCTTAGTAGCCATTCCGGTATTCTTCGATGTAGGATTCATCATTCTTGTACCGATCGTATACGGATTGGCAAAGAAAACTGGGAAGTCGCTATTATACTATGGGATTCCTTTACTTGCGGGACTTGCTGTAACACACAGCTTCATTCCGCCAACTCCAGGACCGATTGCTGTAGCTGATTTAATCGGTGCTGATCTTGGCTGGGTTATCTTATTCGGTACTCTTGCCGGTATTCCATCCATGATTATCGCTGGTCCACTTTTTGCAAAATTCATTTCGAAACGAATTCATGCAGTGGTTCCGGATTATATGCAAGTGGAAGAGATCGAGTACGATAAAGAGCTTCCGAGCTTTGCAATGATTGCGTCACTTATCTCGATTCCTTTAGTGTTGATCTTATTGAATACGCTTTCGGGTGTTCTATTAGATGAAGGAAATACCATTCGTTCAATCTTGACTTTCTTGGGTCATCCGTTCGTAGCGTTAACGATTGCGACTCTATTGACGTTTACATTATTAGGAACGAGACGTGGATATTCCCGTCAGGACGTTCAGGATATTGCGACGAAAGCACTTGAACCGGCTGGGATCATCATCCTTGTTACAGGTGCCGGTGGAGTGTTCAAGCAAGTTCTGATCGACTCAGGTGTCGGTGAAGTACTTGGTGAAATGATGGCAGGATCAAGCTTGCCTCCGATTGCCCTTGCTTTCTTAATTGCCATGGTCGTTCGTGTGGCACAAGGTTCAGCGACAGTATCCATGGTCACGGCAGCGGGACTGATGAGTCCATTAATTTCCACTCTTGGTTTAGAAGGTCCGGTCCTTGGTTTAATGGTCATTTCCATTGCAGCAGGAGCAACTGTCTTCTCTCATGTGAATGACAGCGGATTCTGGCTAGTGAACCGTTATTTTGGATTAGATGTGAAAGATACGTTAAAATCATGGACGATGATGGAAACGCTCATCGGGTTTGTAGGGTTTACTGTAGTATTCATTATAGGGATATTCATTGGTTAAAATAGGATAGAATATAGTGGAAGAGGGAAGAGCCGTGTCGCTTCTTCCTTTTCTCTATTTATTTAGGAGGAACGAAGATGTCAAAATTCATGATTGGTGTCGATATCGGGACAACCAGTACAAAAGCAGTACTTTTTAATGAAAAGGGAGAAGCGATCGATCGTCATGGGGTCGAATATCCATTACATACACCAGCACCGGGAACCGCCGAACAAGATCCCGAAGAAATCTTCCGTGCCGTCATCAGTTGTATAAAGGAAGTGACTTCGAAAACAAGTGAGAAAATTTCGTTTGTGTCGTTCAGCTCTGCTATGCACAGCTTGATCCTGGTGGATGAGAAGGACCAGCCTCTGACTCCTTCCATTACTTGGGCTGATAACCGAAGTGCCGAATGGGCGAATAAGATAAAAAAAGAAATGAATGGTTTGGAGATTTATCGTAGAACAGGGACTCCTATTCACCCGATGTCCCCGCTTGTAAAGCTTGCATGGCTGCAGCATGAAGAACCCGAATTAGTTTCCAAGGCAGCTAAGTTCATTTCCATAAAAGAATTTGTGTTCCATCGCTTTTTCGGAAAATATGTTGTGGATTATTCAATCGCATCTGCAACAGGTATGTTCCATCTGGAAAACCTGGCTTGGGATGAAGAAGCGTTGAAGGTGGCAGGTGTCACCAAGGATCAACTTTCGGTTCCTGTCTCAACGACTGAAAGCTTAGTTGGATTGAAATCCGAGTACACGGAAATGATGGGCTTATCAGCCGACACACCGTTTGTCGTCGGAGCAAGTGATGGAGTCCTATCGAATCTTGGCGTCAATGCCATTGAACCGGGTGTCGTAGCCGTTACGATCGGAACGAGTGGTGCGATACGTGCTGTAACGGATCGTCCTGTAACGGATCCTAAAGGCCGCATTTTCTGTTATGCCTTGACGGATAATCATTGGGTGATTGGCGGACCTGTCAATAACGGTGGCATGATCTTTCGTTGGGTGAGGGACGAACTGGCTTCTGCAGAGGTTGAAGTGGCGAGCCGGTTAGGAAAAGATCCTTACGAAGTACTTACGGATATTGCATCTAAAGTAGAACCGGGCTCGGAAGGATTGCTCTTCCATCCATATATGGCAGGCGAACGGGCCCCTCTTTGGAACGCAAAAGCCCGTGGTTCATTCTTTGGACTCGGTATGCATCACAAAAAAGAGCATATGATCCGTGCAGTGTTAGAAGGAATTGTCATGAATTTATACAGCGTTCTTCTGGCGCTGGAAGAATTAATCGGAACACCGAAAAGGGTCCAGGCAACGGGTGGATTTGCCCGCTCGGAAATTTGGCGTCAAATGCTCGCTGATGTATTTGATCAGGAAGTGGAAGTACCGGAAAGCTTCGAAAGCTCATGTCTTGGAGCGGTTGTCCTTGGGATGTATGGCAAAGGGATGATTGACTCACTGGAAGAAGTGAGTGAAATGGTCGGCTCTGTACATTCCCATCAACCAGATCCGAAAGCAACGGAAGCTTATACGAAGCTGATGCCTATCTTTATTCGCGTTCCACGTTTGTTGGAAGAAGAATATGCAGCGATAAGTGCATACCAGGAAGGAAGCTGACTCATCTGAGTCGGCTTTCTTTAGGTAAGAGTGGCAAGGAATCTACTTAGCCAAGAATGGTTGTTTTCATGTATAATAGAAACGAAAATACCTTTTAAGAGTGAAAGTATCTATAGATAAATGTGAAAGAGAGTGAAACAATATGGGACGTAAATGGAATAACATTAAAGAAAAGAAAGCGTCTAAGGATGCGAATACCAGTCGTATTTATGCGAAGTTCGGTCGTGAAATCTATGTTGCGGCCAAGCAAGGTGAGCCGGATCCTGAACTGAACCAAACGCTGAAATTTGTTCTAGAGCGTGCGAAAACATACAGCGTACCGAAACACATCGTGGACCGTGCCATCGAAAAAGCAAAGGGTGGTTCAGAAGAGAACTATGACGAACTACGCTATGAAGGCTTCGGACCGAATGGTTCCATGGTCATTGTTGATGCCCTGACGAACAATGTAAACCGAACTGCATCCGAAGTGCGTGCTGCTTTCGGCAAAAATGGCGGTAATATGGGTGTGAGTGGATCTGTAGCGTATATGTTCGATGCAACAGCCGTAATCGGTATTGAAGGGAAATCAGAAGAAGAAGTAATGGAGATCCTGATGGAAGCGGATGTAGACGCACGTGATATTATCGAGGAAGATGATGCTGTGATTGTTTACGCTGAACCAGATCAATTCCATGCGGTTCAAGAAGCGTTTAAAGGTGCAGGTGTCACTGAGTTTACAGTAGCGGAACTGACAATGCTTGCGCAGAATGATGTCGAACTTCCAGAAGACGGTCAAGCTCAATTCGAAAAAATGATTGATGCGATCGAAGATTTGGAAGATGTTCAGCAGGTTTATCATAATGTTGATTTAGGTGAATGATAGGAGAAAGGACCCCTGATGCTGAGCGCATTTGGGGTTTTTTATTGGAGAACATCCCCGCTGATTATGTCACTTTACCACTTTATTTGTCGAATAGATTGAAAATTCAGCAAAATACTTCATTCTCCCAATCTGCTTTGTTATGCTAAAGAGGAATCTGAATAAATACGTGACAAGGGGAGAGGAAAATATGGGACTAGATCAACTTGAATTACAGCAAGCAGAACAGAACGTGGATCGAAAGGAAAAAACCAAACCCTATCTAACGGCATTGATCGGTTGGAGTCTGCCGGCAATCGAAGCGTGTACGAAGCTTAATAGGCCTTTCGTCGTTGTTGGCCCCGCTGATTTTGAGGCATATGCAGAAAAACATGATATTGCCTTTATCGGTTGGGACTTCGATCGATTAAATGAAGGTTCAGATCATCTTTATAAACAGCTGAAAGCAATGGGTGCAGAAGTAGCCGTTCCTTTATATGAAGAGTGTGTGGAGTGGTCCGGGGCATTAAACTCCCGTTTCCGTAACGAACCACGCGTCTTCAATCGTTCTCTTCTATTAAGAGATAAAGGGATGATGAAGCGTAAAGCGCAAATTGCCGGAATCAAAGTAGGTGTATTTGAAGAAGCACGGGATAAGGAAGATGTAAGGAGGTTCCTGAAACGTGTGAATGAAGCCCTTCTGAAAGTCGAAGGAGATAAGAACGACCCCATTCACGTAAAACCTCTTGATAAAGCAGGGTCTGTCGGACACCGTGCCATTGAGAATCCGGAAGATATCGATGCTCTCACCGATTCGGAGTTTCCGCTTCTGATGGAAAGTCATTTAGACGGACAGGAATTCTCGTGTGAAGCTTTTATTCATAATGGAAAGATCCAATTTTTAAATATAACGGAGTATGTGCGGTTAGGCTACTCTAATTTCGTACCGGCATCTCCAAGCCTTGAGGAAAAGCGTCCGATCATCCGAGAGGCGATTCAACAGCTCATTGATGCGTTTGAGATTGAATACGGTGTTATTCATCCGGAATATTTCATTACGTCCGATGGTACTCTTCATTTTGGTGAAGTCGCAGCCAGAGTCCCCGGCGGACATATCTTTGATCTGATTGAGAGGGCTTATGGGTTTAATGCATATCAAGCTCAAATCCTTTGCAGTGACCCCAATACAACAGAAGAAGAGCTTAGAGAGTTTTTCCCTACTACAGGTGAAAAGGCAAAAGCTCATGCAGGTTGTTTAATGGTCCACCCTCATGTTAATTATGTGGAGAAACTGGAGGTACCGGATGAACTGGAGAACCATCCCTATTTTGAAAAACATGATATGTTCAGTCCTGCTCAAGGGAAGGTAGCTCAGCGAATCGGCTTCGGTAATCATTACGGAACGATCTTCTTCTACGGGGAAGACAGTGAAATCATGAGGGATCTATTAAAGGAATACGAACAGTTTAACTTCTATATTTAATTCTCTCATCCACTGGTATTTTGATCGATAAAGGAGTTTTGAAATGGCATTTGAATTAACGTCTAAGCTGGAAGATCGATTTCTGCAAGCGCTTAATGAACTGGAGAGCGCAGCTTCATTTGCGAAATCAATGTATCAAACTGACGTCTATCAGGAAGCCCAAAGATTGTTGGATATGGATGAAGGATTGGAGATTCTATATCGGAGCGCAAGTCGCTTTGAAAAAGCCGGGGTCTTCCAGGACGGCCCCTGGGAAAAGGCGTCCAAGCTCCAACCACCACTTGTGGCCGGTTCTCTTCAAGCGAAGGGGCTTCCTTCGATCATTGAAATTCTCAGTGAGTTAAGAATGCTCTCCATTGCAGAAGGACAGTATGAACATTCCGATGTTTCGACGGAAATGGCAGAGGATTTCCTCAATGAAGTAATGGTTCTGAATCTGAACCTGCTTTTCCCTGAAGCAACAGAAGCAGCACGGATTGAAGGTGGAGAGCAGAGTGAAAGGGCAACGGAATTATTTCGATTTCTATCTGATAAGCTTTCCTATCAAGCACTTACAACTACACTGATTAAAGAAATCGAACGTTTGACAGCACAGCGTCCGATCATGGTAAAAAGGACCGTGTCAATGATCCAAACGGCCAAAAAAATGCTTCATTCAGATTTAAGCGTAGCGGAACGCCTTGTGTTGGAGAAGTATGTTTCGGCCATTGAAGGTCCATCACCAATCAGCAAAAGCATTGTTCAGCCAGGTGAGTACCGAAAAAAGTTGATGAACCTGTCCAAGGAAGAGCTCGAGAAAGAAGCGGTGGCCTTTGCGGGTTCAATGCGTGAAACAGGATTGGTCGCCCCTCAGCATGCCATCCTGTTAAGGTTCCTGAGCAGAAAAGTTCAAGACCTTGTTCCGGCTGCCCTGCACTTAAATGACAAAGGAAAAGCAAACTTGGATGAACATAAGGAACTTGTATTCCAGCTCATAAAAGTGGCAATCTATCCAGCCACAAAGCAATCGGTTTATGGACTCGCTCTTATGCTTGAGCGGGGTGTATTATCGTCATCTCCAGTATCACCGGGATTGAAAAGGCTGATTGAGCTCGATATTCGACCGGAAGTTCGGAAGACACTCCTTAATTCGTGTAAAGCTGGAGACGGAATTACAGCAAATTCTGTCCTTCTGGCCGGTGTCATCAATGTCCTCGGTCAACCGATCGGGATTGGCCAAGGCCTAAATCCGACTTGTCAAACAGCGCGGGGAATCAGCCTTTGGGCACAGCATGCTCCAGGATACTTACTCGAACTGATTCCACGGGCGGCCAGAGATGGAGATATCGATATAATGTTTGAAGGAACACCGGTCCATTCCAAAGAATTAAGTGGAGGGCTGGCACCTGAGCTTCATCAAGAGCTTGATCCTGTGTCACTTGTTCTCGTTCCTCATCTTGATCGTATATATAGTGAGATGATGAGACGTGTATCGCTCAGAGGGGAAGATGGACACCGCTGGGTGAATCCGGAGTTCTATGGAGATTGGGTTCAAAAAGGATTCAGCACGGTCATTGATTCACTAACAGGCCTCATCTCAGACTATGGCGGGTTCGTTCGTTTGTTTTATGCCACTCATCATCCGGAATACAATGATGACTACGGATTGATCTATCCGAATCCTGTCGGGATCTTCATTACAAATGTTCATGGAAAGCTCCTTGGGTTCCATGCCGTTTCGATTCTGAGAATCACCCAGGATCCCAATGGCGAATACCGGATCTACTTCTATAATCCGAATAACGATGGCTCTCAGAACTGGGGGCAGGGCATAGAACCTTCCGTCATGGAAAACGGGGAACTGGAAGGAGAATGCTCTCTTCCGTTTCACGAGTTTGTTTCCCGCCTATACGCTTTCCACTACAACCCTTATGAACAGGGAGATGCCTTTGCTGTGGAAAATGAAATTGTCGATGAAATCAAAGATCTTGCCCGGGATAGCTGGGGCAGGGATTATACGTGGGTTTGAAGATGAATGTGGCGTTAAGCAGCTTAAGTTGCTTAACGCTTTTTTTGAGCTGTATGAAGTTTGGATGATTCTTTTATCAGTAGCCATACTAAATAATGGAGGTGGAATAAATGAGAGATCATAAGAAACCTGAAGAGTTCCGGATGGACACGCCGTTAAATCCGGAATTCACAATGAATAACCAGCTTCGTAACCCCAGTCAAGTGTATGTTCCGGGAGAGTCAGTAGAGGAACATCATGCAATTGAGGAAGGGAACGGGTTCATTGCAGAAAAAGAACTCGGACAAGCAAACGAAAATAGTTAAGAGGTGAAGAAAGATGATGAATAAAGAGTTTCCGGTGGCAAACCTATCAGAAGATACGTTGAATCAAGTGCAGAATATGGAAAGTGAACTTCGTCAGCAAACGAACGAGGATATTATTCTAATCGCTTATAAGAATGGTGGTGGAATGATTGAAGAGGGAAGATGAAGTGAATAAAGGAAATAAAGACATGCCGGATTTCAAACAGTTAAACGACCGTGTCATCGCAGAGGAACCGAAAGGACCGTTTTTCGCAATTAAAACAAATATGGATACGGCAGGTGTCAAGGACAATCCGTATGCGTCTGAAAATACAGATCCCGAACAAGATGAGAAATTACAGCAATTTTTCGAAGATGAAGAGTTATAGGTGATATGAGAATAAATAACTGGAAAAAGTGTCAGTCACATGATTGGCACCTTTTTTGATTTACTATCGTTCAAATACATAAAAAAGCCCTATACTAGAGGTATAAGACATATTTACTTGGAAGAGAGGAATAAAAATGTCGAAAGTAGCGTTGGTAGTAGGGTCCACTGGATTAGTCGGTTCCCATTTGATTGAAATACTGATCAAGAGTCCCGTGTATAAAAAAGTGATTTCGTTCGTGAGAAGGAGCAGTGGAGTGGAACATGAAAAGTTGGATGAACGAATCATCCCATTCGATCAGATGAAGCTCCTTCCCCACGAGGAAATCGACGATGTTTTCTGTTGTCTAGGAACGACCATTAAGAAAGCGCAGACAAAGGAAGCGTTTAGAAAGGTAGATTATGAGTACCCCGTTCAACTGGGGAGGCTCGGTAAAGACCATGGAGCCAAACAATATATGGTCATATCGGCTATTGGAGCGAGCTCGGGTTCACCGTTCTTTTATAGTAAGGTGAAAGGAGAGTTGGAGGAAGACTTAATAGCGTTGTATTATCCCGTACTGCACATTTTCAGGCCATCCCTTCTTTTAGGAGAGACAGATGAATTCCGCTTGGGGGAAAAAGCGGGAGAAATCTTCTCCAGAGCCATCCGTCCGGTGATGGTAGGCAAGTTGAAAAAATACAGAAGCATTTCAGGTCGTCAGGTGGCCTATGGAATGTACCGTGCCGCCAATGGCTCTGGCAGTGATAAAGTAACCATCCATGAATCGGATCAAATTCAAAACCTTTAAAAAAGGGGGATTCCATGAAGAGGATACTAAGAGGTCATCATCTACTTTGTACTCACGGGTTTCAAGGTATGGGGTACAGTACTGAATTCGTTAAGGTGATGGCAGACATAGTGGGAGAGATGCGAAACGAGGAATTGGACTTTCCCATCCAGGTTGTTCAGTCCTTCGATGACGCCTGCCAGGCCTGCCCTCATAAGGGGAGATCAGCATGTGAAAAAAGTGCGGACTCCAATGACCATGTTCTATCGTTAGACAGCAAGGTTCTTCACCATTTTGGATTGAAACACGGAGACATCTATATGAAATCAGCATTGATCAGCATTACGGCCCGAAAGGTAAAGCCTGAAGACCTTGATCATTTATGTGAAGGCTGCTCCTGGCTGGAGTATGGGGTTTGTAAGGAAGGGATCGGAAAGTTAAGGGAGAATGTTTTAGTGTAAATTAAAATGAAAGACCCACATCTGATCAGGTGCGGGTCTTTAGTCATTAGATTTTATAATAATGTCTCAATGCATTCATCAGATGCTTAAGCGTTGGGTCTTCCTCAAGGTTCATCATCATCCCTTTAATGACGACGATACGCGTCTCATCCTTTTGAATTTCTTCTTTGATGACTTCCAATGAAATTTGGCTGTTTTCATCTTCCGCTATTTCTATGGAGTCCTCAATCATATGAACAAGGGTGGATTCGTTGATTCTGTTTGAAGAAGTGAAATCCTTCACCAGATCATCCAATTTTTCAAAGGAAAGAACAGGCTGATCCCCGCTTTTTAGTAAGCCTTCCACTAAATCATCTGTACGTTTCAATATGAATCGGGACAAATAGGAAAAATCCAATTCGATTTTATCAAGCATCACCAATTCTAAATAAGAATGGAAAAAACCTTGAATCATCATGGTGATATCCCAGAAATAGGGTTCGATTTTTTTTCCGTAAATCCCATATAATCTTTTTTTAT
This sequence comes from Rossellomorea aquimaris, assembly GCF_008180865.1. Taxonomy (GTDB): domain Bacteria; phylum Bacillota; class Bacilli; order Bacillales; family Bacillaceae_B; genus Rossellomorea; species Rossellomorea yichunensis. The sequence goes on along the minus strand of NZ_VTEX01000002.1, from coordinate 879,701 downwards.
AATAACGATGGGTGTCCATTTTCATCTCGCTGAGGAGATCATGGATTTCATCGTTAAACGGCATGGCATTCTCTCTGATCTGCATAATGATAAACTCTTTATGTTTGCAGATTTCAATAAACTGACATTCTAATTGTTTTTGGAATTTTTCATAAGGAGGCAGATCCTCGTTTTCAATCTCATTCACTTTAGCTGTGATCATTTTAAAATAGTAGTTCATGATAGCTAACAGAAGGGCTTCCTTTGACTTGAAATACAAATAGAATGCACCTTTAGATATTTCACACTCATTCACGATTTCTTGAACCGAGGTAGCGTTAAACCCTTTCGTGGCAAACAGCTTAATCGATGTTTCAATAATTAATTTCTCTTTTTCCTTCATGCTTTCCTCTCCTTGATAAACTCCTTGACTCCATTATGACCGATTGGTCACAAAAAATAAACCTTTTATTTTATAAGTATATTGACTTATGACTGTTCGGTCAGTTATATTAGATTGTGTTATGACTAGTCGGTCAGAAAATGAGAGAAGGGACGATTAAAAGAGTGAATAGTATTATTAATTTCGTACTCAAGAATAAGTTTGCCGTATGGTTAATGACCATCATCGTCATTATTGCAGGCTTATATTCTGGATTTAATATGAAACTCGAAACCTTGCCAAACATTAATACACCGATTGTGAGTGTTACGACGGTGTATCCGGGAGCTACACCTGAAGACGTAGCGGAAAAGGTTTCAGAACCAATTGAAAAACGTTTGAAGAATTTAAATGGAGTAAATGTTGTCAGCTCCACGTCTTATCAAAATGCTTCAGCCGTTCAGATAGAATACAAGTTTTCGAAAGATATGGACGAAGCAAAGACTGAAGTGGAAGATGCTCTTTCAGATCTCTCTTTTCCAGAAGGGGTGAATGAGCCGGAAGTATCAAGACTAAGCTTTAACGCTTTCCCGATCATCGCACTTAGTGTAGCAAATGATGATCAATCTCTTGCTCAATTAACTTCGACTGTAGAAGAAACGATCGTACCACAACTTGAAGGAGTGGACGGGGTAGCATCTGTTCAAGTTTCAGGTCAACAAGTTCAAGAAGCACAAGTCGTTTTTGATCAAGAAAAGCTTGTTCAATACGGCTTAACCGAAGAAACGGTCCAAAATATGATCAAAGGTTCTGATGTGACAGCACCATTAGGACTTTACACGTTTAAAGACAGTCAGAAATCTGTGATGGTTGATGGAAATATCACAACGATCGAAGATTTGAAAGAGATGAAGATTCCTGTGACGCCTTCAGCCGGCGGGAATATGGAAGCGCCGCAAGGACAACAGCCTGGTGGTCAATCTTCTCAAGGTCAACCTGTAGAAACGCCTCAGGCTCAGGAAGCACCTGCGGGGATGAAAGTCCCGACCGTACAATTATCAGATATTGCTGATATTGAACTGAAAGGGAAAGCTGAATCCATTTCCAGAACCAATGGGAAGGAATCCATCGGACTTCAAGTGGTGAAAACAGCTGACGCCAATACGGTAGACGTTGTAAACGCCGTAAAAGAAGAAGTGAAAGATTTTGAAAAAAGCTTGGATGGGGTTGAAATCATCTCTACCTTTGACCAGGGCGAACCGATTGAGGAATCAGTCAGTACCATGCTGAACAAAGCATTATTTGGTGCTATATTTGCGGTCATCATCATCCTGCTATTCTTACGGGATATTAAATCGACGCTAATCTCCGTCGTATCGATCCCATTATCGTTGTTAATCGCGATTTTACTTTTAAAACAGATGGATATCACATTAAATATTATGACTCTTGGAGCCATGACCGTAGCGATTGGACGTGTCATTGATGACTCCATCGTAGTAGTGGAGAACATTTACCGACGGATGTCCCTTAAAGGTGAGCTGTTGAAAGGAAAAGAGTTGATCCGGGAAGCAACGAAGGAAATGTTCGTTCCGATCGCGTCTTCCACGATTGTAACAATCGCTGTGTTCCTTCCATTAGGATTGGTTCAGGGAATGATCGGGGAACTATTCCTGCCATTCGCATTGACCATCGTGTTTGCCCTATTGGCTTCACTTCTAGTGGCAGTAACGATTGTACCGATGCTTGCTCACTCGATGTTTAAAAAAGGTGTCGGGAAGAAGCATGTGGAAAAACAAAGCCGTTTAGCGATTTGGTACAAAGGCGTATTGAACTGGTCGCTGAACCATAAAATCATCACGTCACTCCTGGCTGTCGCGATGCTTGTCGGAAGCTTGTTCCTGGTTCCGCTCATCGGGGTGAGTTTCCTGCCATCAGACGAAGAAAAGATGATCATGGCAACGTATAAACCGGAACCAGGTCAAACAGAAGAAGATGTAAATCAAATCGCTCAAGATGCAGAAGAGTATTTCCAAGGGCGTAAAGGGGCTGAAACGATTCAGTACTCGGTTGGTGGAGAGAACCCAATGAGTCCGGGGAGCTCAAACAACGCAATATTCTATGTTCAATACAGTGATGAAACAGAGAATTTCTCTGAAGAAAAAGAACAAGTCATTAAAAAACTTCAAGAAACAACAGATAAAGGGGAATGGGCTTCACAAGACTTCTCCGCCAGTGCCGGCAGCAATGAAATTGTCGTGTATGTGTACGGTGAAACCCTGAAAGAAATCGAACCTGTTGTAAACGACATTCAAGCTATGATGAAAGATAAAGAAGATTTCAAAAAAGTAGGGTCGAGTATCTCTGAATCGTACGATGAGTATTCGTTCATCGCAGACCAGGAAAAGCTGAGTGAGCTTGGCCTGACAGCGGGTCAAATCGCAATGGAACTTGGTCAGACACGTCAGCGTCCGGTCCTTACCACCATTGAAAAAGATGGAGAAGAGGTAAATGTCTATTTAGACGTTGAAAAAGAAGAGTACGAAAGCATCAACGACTTGACGGATAAAACCATTCAATCACCACTGGGCATTGAAGTTCCGATTAAAGACGTCGTTGAAGTGCAGGAAGGTAAGACATCCGATACTGTTTCACGACGCGACGGAAAAGTATTTGCTCAAGTGAGCGGAGAATTAAAATCGGATGATGTGTCAAAAGCATCACAAGCCATTCAAAAAGAAATCGAAGAACTCGATTTGCCAGAAGGTATCAATGTAGACATGGGTGGAGTAACGGAAGACATCCAGGAATCCTTCACACAACTGGGATTAGCGATGCTCGCAGCCATTGCCATTGTGTACTTGATCCTCGTGATCACATTCGGCGGAGGGCTTGCACCGTTTGCCATTTTGTTCTCGCTGCCATTTACGATCATCGGGGCATTGGTTGGACTATTAATCGCAGGAGAAACAATCAGTATCTCCTCCATGATTGGTGCACTCATGCTGATTGGTATCGTTGTAACCAACGCAATCGTCCTGATTGACCGGGTGATTCATAAAGAAAACGAAGGTCTATCAACAAGGGAAGCGTTACTAGAAGCCGGTGCCACCCGACTTCGCCCGATCCTTATGACAGCCATTGCGACAATCGGGGCACTGTTCCCATTGGCGTTAGGTCTTGAAGGAAGTGGATTGATCTCTAAAGGACTTGGTGTAACAGTGATTGGCGGTCTGACAAGTTCGACACTATTAACACTTGTCGTTGTGCCGATCGTGTATGAAATCCTGATGAAAATTAAAGGAAAGATTGGTCGACGGAAGCGAAAGGCAGTAAAAGAGTAAGTTGAGGAAAGCAGTCCTGTTGCGGGGCTGCTTTTTTTCTTTAGGTTGCCTCTTGTATAAATTTTCTGAAAAATAGTATTGATTCCATCAAAAGTCTGGACTATAATAACATTAACGAAAGCGCTTTCGATGAAGAGGAGATAACAATGGTTACAATCTATGACTTAGCAAAACGGACTGGTTTTTCCAGTACGACAGTTTCTAAAGCTCTTAACAATTACACAGATGTGAGTCAGAAAACGAAACAAAAAATCCTGGAGGCCGCAGCTGAAATGGGGTATTTACCAAATGCCCACGCCCAGTCTTTATCGACAAAAAAATCCTGGACGATCGGTGTAATGTTCGCTGAGGACAACGAGGTCGGGATGAAACATCCTTTCTTTAGCGCCCTCATTGAAAGTTTTAGAAAGCATGTAGAACGGGAAGGCTATGATTTAATCTTTGCCTCTCGCAATCTGCGAAATCGGGATACTAGTTATTTGGAGCATTTTATGTACCGTGCTGTGGATGGGATCGTCGTAATATGTTCAGATCCTAACGACCCGCAGGTTCAAGACATGATTAATAATCATGTGCCGATTGTCGTGATTGATATGAGCAATCAGAACTGCAGCGTCGTCTATTCCGATAATATTGAGGGAGGGAGGCTTGCAGTGAACTATCTTCATTCATTGGGCCATACAAGAATCGCTCATATTTCAGGAGATCCAAAGATCGATGCAGGAGCACAAAGGATTAAAGGGTTTTCTAAGGCCATGAATGATTTAAACCTTCCGATTCATCAAGAATACCTTGTGAATGGTGGATTGTTTTCCATTCAAGAAGGTAGAGCAGCAATGGAGTCCCTTCTAGAACTGGAAACGATACCTACTGCTGTTTTTGTAGCAGGTGACCATATGGCCATCGGAGCAATGGAAGCCATTAAAGAAAAGGGATTAAAAATACCGGAAGATATCTCTATCATCGGGTATGATGACATTGAAATGTCGGCCTATGTCACTCCGAAACTAACCACAGTCAGACAAGACACGGATAGAATCGGTGCTCGGGCAGGACAGTTACTAATTAAACAAATGATTCAAAAAAAGAAACTCATAACAACGGAAATCATTCCAGTAGAACTAATCATCAGGGAATCATGCACATCACTAAAAAAAGAAAAAAATAATTAATTTTTATTTTTTAGTAATTCCGAAACCGGTTTCGGAATTTTTAAAAGAAGTGAAACGAAACCGCTTTCGCAACTATATTGGGAAAAGAACAAAGGGGGATAATGATGAAGAAGTTTTTAGGAATATTTATGACGCTTGTACTGCTGGCAGGGGTATTGTCAGCTTGCTCCGGAGATTCTAAATCATCGGGAAGTTCGAAAGATAAAGACGTGGATTTGAAGGTGTGGTCATTTACGGATGAACTGAAGAAACCAATCACGAAGTTTGAAGAGAAAAACGGCGTAAAAGTAGAATTGACGATTGTTCCAATCGCTGATTACCCGACGAAATTAAAACCTGTTTTAGAGAGTGGCGTGGGAGCACCGGATGTATTTACGGGAGAAATTGCATTCCTTAAGCAGTGGGTGGATGCGGGATATTGGGAGAATTTATCGGAAGACCCCTACAATGTAGATGAAATCAAAGATAAATATGTTCCTTACGTATTTGATTTAGGTAAAGACAAAGAAGGTAACGTAAGAGCCCTATCATGGCAAACAACTCCGGGGGGGATCTTCTACAGAAGAAGCATTGCAAAAGAAGTACTTGGCACAGATGATCCAACTGAGGTAGGTAACATGATGAACTCAATGGACAATGTATTTAAAGTTGCGGAGAAGATGAAGGAAAAAGGCTACAGCATGTTTCCGGATGAGGGTGCGATCCGCTGGTTCTCTCAAGGAAATAATCCACAACCTTGGGTGAATGATAAAAATGAGTTGCAACTGACAGATGAAAAGATCGAGTATATGGAATCTGCAAAGAAACTTCGTGAAAACAACTATACAGCTCTTGCTGCTGAGTGGTCTCCATCGTGGTTCGAAGCGATGGATAAGCCGATAAAAATGAAAGAAAATGGAAAAGAGAAAGAAACACAAGTGTTCTCATATGTTCTTCCGACGTGGGGCCTTCACAGCGTCCTGAAGACAAATGTAAAAGAAACAGCAGGGGACTGGGCCGTGACGAATGGACCAAGCCCGTACTTCTGGGGTGGAACATGGTTAGGGGTCTACGAAAAATCAGAGAACAAAGAACTTGCGTATGACTTTGTGAAGATGATGACCCAGGAAGATGAATTCCTGACAGACTGGGCAAAAGAAACTGGGGATGTTCTGTCCTACCTACCTGTTACAAACGAAATCAAAGGTGATTTCAGTGACGAATTCCTTGGCGGTCAAAATAACTATCAATTCTTCCTTGAACAAGCGAAAGAAATCGAGCCTGGAATTGTAACGAAATATGATCAACAGCTAGATACGTTCTATGGAAACGCTGTTCAGCAATACGTGGACGGGAAGAAATCAAAAGAAGAAGCCATTAAAGAGTTTTATAAAAAAGCACAAAACGCATATCCGGACATAAAAGTACCAAAAAATTAACATGTAAAAAATCAAGGGCAAGTGGCATGGTCCATGCCACTTGCCAAATCTACTAACAACTAAGGGGGGCTGGGGAATGAAGAAATTAGACCGATATGGTTATGTTTTTATTGCCCCGTTTTGGATCATCTTTTTAATATTTAGTATTTATCCTGTTGCGCTTACATTCTACTATAGCTTTACGAATTATTCAGGAAGCGGGACAGCAGAAGTTGTCGGTCTTGCAAACTATGCCCGTTTACTCTCGGACAGTTATTTTGTGGAAGCATTTTTTAACACATGGAAAATATGGGGGATCAATTTTGCCCTGCAAATAGGACTGGCCCTTGTACTCGCATTAATCTTCTCTGATATGAGAATGAAGTTAAAAGGTTTGGCATTTTTCAGATCGATCTTTTATTTACCTAATTTAATCACGATTAGTTCGGTCGCTCTGCTATTTGGTATCTTACTGGACTGGCAGCACGGATCATTAAATATGATTCTATTAAATATAGGTCTTATATCAGAACCGATTAATTGGCTGAACGAGCCGACGACTGCACAGCTGTCTGTATCCCTGATCCTTACCTGGATGTGGTTCGGTCATTCGTTCATTGTGGTCATGGCGGGTGTTTCCGGAATTTCGAAAGACTACTACGAGGCTGCCTTGATCGATGGAGCAAACCGATGGCAGACCTTTACAAAAATCACCATTCCCTTATTAAAACCAATCTTACTTTATATCATGATCACATCCCTGATCGGCGGCCTTCAGCTGTTTGATCTGCCGATGCTTCTGACAGACGGAATCGGTTCCCCGGATGGATCACTGAATACCATGGTACTGTACCTGTACAATCAAGCATTCAAGTTTAACAATTACGGGTATGCATCAGCTGTAGCATACGGATTGTTTGTCATTACCTTGATTTTCTCTGCGATTGTCTTCAAAGGGATGTATGGTAATGAACGCAAACAAGCAAGGAAGGTGTAATGCATGTTGGGAAAAACAGCGGTTGAAAAAAATGTGTCCACTCAGAAGATAGAAAAACCAAAACCCGAACTTCTGCCACATGAGTCCAAACTAAAGACCAGAAACAACATTGTGAAGAGCATTATCTATATCCTGCTTGTGTTGATGGCGATTATTTGCTTCATCCCATTTCTTATGATGCTTGTGAACGCAACAAGATCGAATGAAGCGATCCTGTCAGGATTCACCTTGATCCCGGGCAGTTCCTTAGTTGAAAACTATACCAATATGATGGAATACGTAAACATTTGGTCGGGTTTCAAGAATAGTCTGATCATCTCTGTCCTCACGACCGTATTATCAGGATATTTTTCAGCTTTGACTGCCTATGGATTTGCTTTTTACACATTCAGGGGGAAGAATTTCTTATTCGTCTTCATGCTTGTGATGATGATGGTTCCGGGACAATTGGGGCTTATCGGCTTTTATGAACTAAGTAAGAACCTGGGGATACTGGATTCCTTCATCCCATTGATCGTACCTGCGATCGCAAGTCCATTTGTCGTGTTCTTTCTCAGACAATACATCAAGACGACTTTGCATCCAAGTCTAATAGAAGCGGCCCGAATCGATGGTGCGAGTGAGTTCAAGATTTTCCATACGGTGGCGATTCCGATCATGATGCCGGCTGTTGCAACGATGTCGATCTTCACGTTCATCGGATCATGGAATAACTACATCATGCCACTCGTGATCTTGTTCTCGCCTGAAAAATATACGTTGCCAGTATTGATGGGATTCTTGAAGGGATCTCAAGTAGCACAAAATTTAGGATCGATGTATTTAGGGATTGCGATTTCAGTCGTACCAATCATGATTGCGTTCCTATTCTTATCTAAATATATCGTCAACAGCATTTCAGCAGGATCAATCAAAGAATAGAGGAGAGAATGACATATGCATTTTGAGAAAACATTTACCTTTGGAACTGCCACATCATCGTATCAAATTGAAGGAGCTCACCAGGAAGGGGGAAGAACTCCATCCATTTGGGATATGTTCTGTGACATTCCGGGAAGAGTGTATAAGCAGCATAACGGTGATGTCGCATGTGATCACTATCACCGATTTGAAGAAGACATCCAGCATATTAAACGCCTTGGAGTGGATACGTACCGTTTCTCCATTGCATGGCCACGCATCTTTCCTGAAAAGGGTAAGTACAATCAGGAAGGGATGGACTTTTATAAAAAGCTTGCAAGAAGACTTCAAGAAGAAGGAATCAAGCCGGCCGTTACGCTATATCATTGGGATCTGCCAATGTGGGCGCATGAAGAGGGCGGATGGGTCAATCGTGAATCCGTTCAATGGTTCCTGGAATATGCCAGAGCATGTTTCACGGAGCTTGATTCGGTAGTCGATTCTTGGATCACTCATAATGAACCATGGTGTGCGGGCTTCCTTGGCTACCATCAAGGGGTGCATGCTCCGGGTCATACCAATATGGATGAAGCGGTCAAAGCTGTACATCACATGCTGTTATCTCACGGGAAAGCGGTAGAAATGCTGAAGAAAGAATTCCAATCCCAAACCGACATCGGCATCACGTTGAATCTATCACCGGTTTATCCAAATACGGATTCAGTGAACGATGCGTTAGCTGCAAATAATGCGGATGGTTATTCGAATCGCTGGTTCCTTGATCCTGTATTCAAGGGAGAATATCCGAAAGACATGATGAACTTATTCTCGAAATATGTCCATTCCTATGACTTTATTAAAGAAGGGGATATGAAGCTGATCTCAATTGAATGTGACTTCTTCGGCATCAATTATTACAGTCGTGGAATCGTCGAGTTCAGTGCAGCCCATGACTTTATGCATAAAGGAGCTTACTCTGATTATAAGAAAACAGGGATGGGCTGGGATATCGCGCCGAATGAATTTAAAGACCTCATCCGCCGCCTGAGACAAGTTTATACTGATCTGCCAATCTATATAACGGAAAACGGTGCGGCTTATGACGATGTGTTGGAGAATGGACGAGTGCATGATAAGGAACGTGTCGACTACTTGAATCTGCATCTTCAAGCCGTTTCTGACCTTAATGATGAAGGCATGAACATTCAAGGATATTATCTATGGTCACTGATGGATAACTTCGAGTGGAGCTTCGGATATGATAAGCGATTCGGAATTCTTTACGTGGATTTTGATACACAAGAGCGAATTTGGAAAGACAGCGCCTTCCGATACGCTGAAATCATCCGGGATCATAAAGAGAAGCATGGTCTTCACACAAATGCAGAGGAAGTTGCACAATGAATGCAAAGCAAGTAAAGGTAATTTTGACAGCCAAAGATACTGGAGAGCGGTTCTCTGAAAAAGAACCGGTTTCCTTTTCTTCTGATCAAGCTCCATCTGCTACTCATATCAAGCTTGATCCAGAGCGGAAATATCAAGAAATGATAGGGTTTGGAGGCGCGTTCACCGAAGCGGCTGCTCACAGCCTCTCCCTCATCAGCCCAGAAAAACGGGAAGAAATCATTCACCGGTATTTCGATCCTGAAGAAGGTTTGGGCTATCGTTTAGGCAGAACACATATCAATAGCTGTGATTTTTCGTTAGGGAACTATACGTATGTGGAGGATGGCGATACGTCGTTAGAAAGCTTTTCCATCGAACGTGAGAAGAAGCTCGTGATTCCTCTTATTCAAGAAGCGATGAATGTGGCGGATGAAGAACTTTCCATCGTAGCTTCACCCTGGAGTCCGCCTTCATGGATGAAGACGAACGGAGAAATGAACAATGGCGGGAAACTATTATCAGAGTATGAATCTGTTTGGGCTGATTATTATTCAAAGTATATAGAGGCGATGGAAGAAGAGGGGATCCGAATCTGGGGCATCACGATTCAAAATGAACCGGAAGCAAAGCAGGTGTGGGATTCTTGTCTATATACGGGAGAAGAAGAGCGTGACTTCATTAAAAATCATCTAGGTCCGTCCCTGGCGAAAAATGGGCATGATGATGTGAAGGTCATCATATGGGACCATAATCGTGATGTGATATATGAGCGTGCCCATGCCGTATTATCTGATCCTGAAGCAGCTAAGTACGTATGGGGAACAGGTTTGCACTGGTACGTGTCGGAGGAGTTTGAAAATCTCTCTAAAGTACATCATGCTTTTCCTGATAAGCATCTTATTTTTACGGAAGGGTGCATTGAAGGCGGGGTACAGGTAGGTTCATGGGATACAGGTGAGCGTTACGGCAGGAATATCATCGGTGACTTGAACAATTATCTTGAAGCCTGGATCGATTGGAATTTGGTATTGAATGAAGAAGGCGGGCCTAATCATGTAGGGAATTATTGTGACGCGCCGGTGATCGTAGATACTCAAACGGACGAGGTTCACTATAACAGTTCTTATTATTATATTGGCCATTTTAGTAAATATATCAAGCCTGGTGCAAGACGTATTGGAAGTCAAGTTTCCAATGACTCCATATTGGCTACGTCCTTTGAAAATCCAGATGGGGAAATCGTGTTGGTTGCTATGAATGCGAATAGCGGGAATGAGGAAATTTCAATATCCTGTGCTGATGGATCGATGACTACTACGCTACCTTCTCATTCTATAGCTACATTCATTATTAGATAATAGATTGAAAGCAGTCCTCGGGAGGGCTGCTTTTTGTTTTGAAAATAGATAGGCCGGTGGGTATTCTGTAGCGGTATGTTCACAATTTGGCACAAGTTTGTCTGAAAGTGACACAACAAAGTGGAAAAGTGGCACGAGTTTGCTTGAAACTGGCACGAGTTTGGTTGGAAGTGCCGCTACAACCTCTCCCTCATACTCAACAATACCCCGCAGCATCAATCTAAAGCGAAACAAACCCATAATAAAGCACTAACTCCATTTCCATCACGTGCCCCTTCACATATTCCCAGGACAACCATCATAGAATAGACCATCTAAAACAAAGGCAGGGTACAAACATATGAGTTTGTTTTTAAGAGGTACATTGGTGCTGGTGGTGACGGCTTTTTTAGGTGAGTGTTTGGAGTTTGTGATCAATATGATTTTGGCTCGGGAGCTTGGGGAGGCTGGTCTTGGCTCATATATGTCGATTCTGCCGACTGTGTTTCTGATTGTCATTTTATCAAGTATGGAGCTGCCGATCAGTCTTTCCAAGTTCTTTGCCGAACGGGAAGAAAAGTATCATCGGGGCATGCTTCACTATGCATTTCGATTTGCGGTCATCACGACGTGCATTCTCTTAGTTCTCATGGTCCTCATATATGCCTGGACTCCTTTATTTGAAGGATACCACCCAGGGATTCGCTGGCTCATTTTGATTGTCATTCCCATTGTGGCGTTTACTTCGATCACCAGGGGCTATTTTATGGGGATCCAGCGGATGGGCAAAATTGCAGTCGCAAATTTTCTGCGTAAAGGAATTCAGCTATTTTTACTGGTTTCGATCTATAATTTTCTATCTTTTGGTATCAATACGTCCATCTTCATAGCACTTGGGACGCTGATTGCCAGTGAAGTGGTCGTCTTTGTTTATTTAATTCATGCTTACGTACTCGAGATTAGGGGTAATAGAAAGAAAAGCCATTCTACATTATCAATAATTGAAATGAGAAAGTCAGTATTATCTGTATCGCTTCCAACGACCGTGCTGCGGATATTCCACGCTCTCACCCATGCCGTTCAGCCATTTTTGATCAAATGGGCGTTAGTTCTTTCAGGTATGGGAGCGCTGGAAGCGAATGAGCATTTCGGAATGTTGGCTGGAATTGCCCTCACCATCGGCTTTTTTCCATCATTTATTGCCTTCTCGATGTTGATCGTGTTAATTCCGACTGTATCGGAAAAAGTGTCATCAAAGGACTTTGATGGAATACTGACACACCTTAAGCAGGTCATGTGGATTACATTAGGATATGGAATTCCTGTAGTATTCATATACTATTTGCTTGGGGACTATATTACAGAAATGTTCTTTCATTCTGTGGAATCGGCCTATTATTTGAAGCTGCTCTGGCCGTATTTTCTTTTTCATTTCCTGGTGTTTCCACTCCAAGCTTTTTTGATCGGACTGGGATTGGTGAAGGATGCTCTCCTTCATACCATATGGTCGAGTGTATTTTCTTTTACACTGATATACTTGCTCGGATCCCGTTTTGGAATGGAAGGAGTCATTCTTGGCATGAACGCGGGAGCCGTTCTGATCACCATGCTTCATTATTTTACGATCTGCAGAGAATTGGAAACGACTCTCTGGTTAAAATCGGCAATTAAAATGTAAACTATAAAAAAACAGATGTGCCCTTTTGAACCTCTTTGTTTTGCACAAAGAGGGACAAATCTTTTATCCTGGAAACATGTACATAATATCTACTGTTATGATGGCTCATTTCATAACCTTCAAAGGAGAAAGCTATGATCGATTCTATTTTATTCAACATCATGTTAGTCGGAGTACTCGGGATCGCTTCCCAGTGGATTGCCTGGAGGTTCAGGCTTCCTGCCATCGTCGTCATGTCGATTGTTGGATTGCTGGTGGGACCTATATTTGGTCTCATTAATCCAAAGGACGATTTCGGGGAAGTGTTCAAACCCATTATATCCATGGCGGTTGCCATCATCCTTTTTGAAGGAAGCTTAAATCTTAATTTTCGAGAGGTAAAGGGATTAGGTAAGCCTTTATTTAGAATAGTCACCATAGGAGCCATCCTTGCTTGGATATTAGGTTCTCTAGGGGCTCATTATGTGGCCGGGTTATCCTGGGCTGTTTCCTTTGTCATTGGTGGATTATTTATCGTAACCGGTCCAACCGTCATTCTACCCCTGCTAAGACAGGCGAAGTTGAAACCAAGACCTGCAGCGATCCTGAAATGGGAAGGGATAGTCGTTGATCCATTCGGTGCCCTGCTTGCCGTTTTTGCTTTTGAAATCATTAATTTCTTTATAAGCGATGAAGTCACGGGGTTAGCTTTATTACTCTTCTTTGCAGCTTCCTTATTTGCCGTGGTATTTGGATGGGCACTGGGGAAATTCACAGGCTTCATTTTTGAAAATGGACATGTACCGGAGTTCTTGAAGTCACCTGTTGTTTTTGCGCTGGTTCTTGCCTGCTTCACAGTTTCAGATCAGATCACACATGAAACAGGACTGTTAGCCGTCACGGCAATGGGGATGACGCTTGCGAATATGCATATTTCATCCATTGATGATATGCGTCACTTCAAAGAAAACATTTCGGTACTTCTCATTTCAACCATTTTCGTGATGCTGACGGCTTCGTTAACCGTAGATACGCTATTACGAATCTTTAACTGGAACATCGTCGCGTTTGTGCTTCTTATGTTATTCATTGTCCGACCATTATCGATTTGGTTATCTACGATAGGGACGGACCTCTCTAATAAGGAGAAATTGCTTGTCGGCTGGATTGCCCCTAGGGGAATTGTCGCGCTGACCGTCTCAAGTTATTTTGCTTCAGTACTATTAGAGAAAGGCTTTGAGGATGCGGCTATACTGACGTCCCTGACTTTTGCACTCGTTTTCTCTACAGTATGTGCACATGGCTTCTCCATTAAATGGCTGGCGAAAAAATTGGACCTTGCCATTGATGAAAGACCGGGAGTTATGATTGTGGGAGGGAGTAAATTCAGTACTGAATTTGCCAAAACCCTTCAAGACCTGAAGATTCCGGTCTTAATTTCGGATTCATCATGGCAGAGATTGTTTTCAGTCAGAAAAGCAGGGATCCCATTCTACCGTGGTGAAATCTTATCCGAACAAACGGAATACTATCTAGATATGACGCCGTATGAATACATGATTGCGGCTACGGAGCTTGATTCTTACAACGCTCTTGTCTGTACGACATTTGTTCCTGAGATCGGCCGTAATAACCTATTCCAACTGAGTTTGCGCAGCCAGCGGGACGATGATCTTGAAGATATGGTTCATACGATTGGCGGAAGGATCCTCTTCCAAAACCACGTGACATGGGAAGAGCTGAATAAACGTGTCGAACGGGGAGACGTATTCAGAAAAACGAATATTACTGAAAAGTACACCTTTGAATCTTATCTGGAGGAGCGGGATGAAAACACATTATTGTTGTTTGCCCTTAAAGCGGCAGGAAGGATTGAATTCTTCACTGAAGGTGCTTCACCTAAGATTGAGCAGGGAGATGTGATTGTCAGTCTCACTCAGCCCTGTAAGGAAAAGAATAAGATTCAGGAGAAACTTACGGTTCAACGTGAAAAAGAGATCATCAAAGCTCAAAATGAAACGAATCAAGAAAGCGCCGACTAAGTCGACGCTTTCTTTATTTGCAGTTATTTCTTTCCGCTATATTGTTCTCCCAGTAACTGTTTCACTTGATTATACGTCAGCCCTGAATGCTGATTGAGTCGTTTAACCTCATCAATATCCGTTCCGGAACGAGTGACGTTTTTCTTCTGCTGGTTCATCCTACACACCCCCTATCACTTAATGTAAGTCATCGGAAGGCTTCCTATACAAAAAAAGAAGGCCCGGGGGACGGACCTTCGTGCACATTATGATTGTCGTGTTCTCTTATAGACCAGATCAAAGATGAGGATGATAAAGGCGAGTGCGTAGGCTGTATAGGAATAGGTTGATTGTTCTGCCATGTTCTTTACTCCGATACCGACAAATGCCCAAACAAACACAAGCGGATAGAGCATGTCATGCTGCCTGATGCGGAACCAGAAAGCAAGAACCGTAGCGACAATCAGCCCGAGATAAGCCCACACCAATTCAGAAATGCCGAATCCGTTCCAGCCGATGTCCGTCAAGTAGTACGTAATGTTCACAATCGTGGCAACCGAAATCCATCCTAAATATATCGAAAAAGGGGCTATATCCAGGAGGGACGGACCTGTACTCTTCATCCGGCTATAAAGGGCAATAAGAGTTAAAAGAAGTCCAATCATGATAAATACCGAAACGAGAAAGTAATTGTAGTGCCAAACGAATATCCATGCTGAATTCAATAAGCAGCTCAGGATGAATAGTCCGCTTGTTTCCTGATAAAGGGGAAGATCCCTTCTGTCTTTAGGGAACTGGCGGATGATCCAAATCGCAAGCAGCAGATAAATCAGACTCCAGATGGAAAAGACATAACCCGCCGGAGTAATCATTATATCGAGCCTGTCACTGATTTCCCCCGTGGATTGATTATTCAAAGGCAAAGTAACAGCCAGCGTATTCATCACAATCACTAAAGTGAAGGCTAACATATTCAAGATCAGTTTCATTGAGTGTACCCCCTGTAAGTAGTGGTGTTATATACTATTCCACTCTTATCAGATTAAAAACCAAATGAAGAGAGTTAGGCAAAAAGGATTAATGAACGCTCTTTTCTCAAATGTTGTTGTCTTTTTAAATAAGCTCTGCAAGGCTCTGTCAATTAGTGTGTGCTGGATGGTGAGGGGAACTGCTTCGCTTTCCGCGGACGTTCGGCCGAGCCTCCTCAACTTCGCTTCCGGGGTCTCGGCACGTCCGTACTTCCGCAGGAGTCTACGCAGTTCCCCTCACCATCTTCGCAAGAATTTTCGTGACAGTGCTACAAGTTGTCCAAAAACAATTAACTAGAAAACAAAATTCTTATTGTTTTTATTGATTTCTATTAAGGATACATGCTTAGAAAGTTGATTGGAGTGGAAGGATGATCGACTCCTGCGGGAATAGCTGGACAGGTGAGACCCCGGAGGCTCACCGCCAGCCCCGCGGAAAGCGAGCATCCTGTAGCGGAAATCAACTATTACTTTCTTCTGTATAATAGCACCAAACGTCACCAAAAGAACCTTAGTGAAAGATCAGGAAGGAATTATGGGATTTATCGAGAATTAGAAATAGGATAGGGACAATGAGAAAATCTAATAGGGGGACATTATGGACCGTACAAATCATACATATTCGGATGTTTGGGATTTAGATGTTTTTTTCCAAGGAGGAAGTGAATCTTCGGAATTCAGAAAGCACCTCGATGCGTTAGAAAAAAAGAAAAATGACTTTGCAGAAAATGCACTCGCTTTCCATCCGCCCCAATCGGCTAGTGATGCTGACCTGGTGTGGAAGCTTATAGAAGAAGCAAAAGAAGTGATGCTATATTTGCGACAGGCAGGTGCCTTCGTGAGCTGTCTTGAAGCTCAAAATATGCATGACCGAAAAGCAGATTCTCTCCGCGCGGAAGTCACAAGCCTGAGTGCGGACTTTTCTTCTACTTTTACAAAGTTTCAGCAGCAGCTTTCAGATTGCAGAGAAGAGGTCTGGAATGAACTGCTTCAACATGATCAACTGAGTGAAATTACCTTCGTCCTCAATGAGTGGAGACAAAAAGCGAAAGATAAGCTATCCAGCACAGAAGAGTCACTTATCCAGGCGTTAGCTGTCGATGGCTATCACGGCTGGGGACAGATGTATGACACGATCGTAGGGGCAATGGAGATTGAACATGATGGAAAAAAACTATCGGTTGGTCAGGCTAATAATCTGCTCTCCAGTCCAGACGCCAATACGCGCAAAGAGGTTTTTGAAAAATTAGAGAATGCCTGGGAACAAAATGAGGAACTCTTTGCAAGGACACTTAATCACCTTGGAGGCTTTCGCTTGAATGTCTACAAGAAGCGTGGCTGGGACGAATTGATGAAGGAGCCCCTTGAATATAATCGTATGAAGCAAGAAACGCTGGATGCCATGTGGGGAGCTATTTCAAAGAACAAGCAGCCATTCGTTCAGTACCTGGAAAGAAAAGCGAAACTAATCGGGAAAGACCGACTCGATTGGTATGACCTTGACGCACCCGTGGCAGAGTCGACGAGTACCATGTCATATGACGATGGGGCAAAATTCATTCTGAAGCAGTTCTCCCGATTCGGAGAAGAGATGGCCCAGTTTGCTGAAAAAGCATTTGAGAACCAATGGATAGAAGCGGAGGACCGATCGGGAAAACGTCCGGGTGGATTCTGCACATCCTTCCCGTTAAGTGATCAATCCCGTATCTTCATGACGTATTCAGGCTCAATGTCGAATGTCTCCACCCTTGCACACGAGTTAGGGCATGCGTTTCATTCCTATGCATTAAAACCGATGCACACATTGAATCGTAACTACGCCATGAACGTGGCAGAGACCGCATCCACTTTTGCTGAAATGATCGTCGCGGATGCTGCCGTAAAGGAAGCGGAGACGAAGGCTGAAAAGATTGCCCTGGTGGAAGATAAACTGCAGAGGAGTGTCGCGTTCTTCATGAACATCCATGCCCGTTTCTTATTCGAGACACGTTTCTATGAAGAACGTAAGAAGGGGATTGTATCTGCTGATAAACTCAACGAACTGATGGTGGACGCTCAGAAGGAAGCATTCTCAGACTCCATTGGAGAGGTTCATCCGCGCTTCTGGGCATCGAAGCTCCATTTCTATATTACAGGAGTGCCGTTCTATAACTTCCCATACACCTTTGGATACTTGTTCTCACTGAGCATTTACGCCAAAGCCCTGGAGTCGGATGAAAGCTATGAAGATAAATACATGGCATTACTCCGTGACACAGCGGTCATGAATGTCGAAGAACTGGCCATGAAGCACCTCGGTGAAGACATCACCAAAGAAGCCTTCTGGGAAAAAGGGATCAAGCTATGCATAGCGGATATCGAAGAATTTCTTGAGTTAACAGAATAATGCTGTCAGGGTCCGTTCCGTTTTGGGGACGGACCTTATTTTTGTAGTGGAACGACTGTTGTAGTGGTTTATCGACCATTATTCGAATTTATCGACCTTAAAAAAATTTATCAACCGTTCTTTCATTTTATCAACCTTATTTTCACTATATCGACCGTTCTACAAAAAAGGACAAACTTCGCGACCCCTCCGCCAAAACATCAAAAAAACGACAAGTCCTACCACCCCTAAGCCTCAAGTCTGATACGAAAATAAAGCTCAGGCTCGTTATGGGAAACCCTGAAAATAGATAGGATAGAGACATGAAGAAGAAAGGAGGCAACAACATATGAAGAAATTTGGATTGCTTTTAGCAGGAGGGATTGCAGCCATTGTCCTGCTTGCCAATTTGGGACCGATCGTAGGGCTCGCCATCTCGTTAGTGATCATGTATTACAGCTTTAAAGGATTTGTGAAAACAGATTCCACAATGAAGAAGATCTTATGGGCACTGATCGGTCTTGCGGCATTCAGTGCTTCGATATCCAACTTCCCGGCGATCATCGGATTGGTTGCTCTATACGTTCTGTATGTGATCTACAAGAACTGGAAAAAAGAAGAAGTCATTATAGAAGAAAAATCATCGGATCCATTCACTAATTTTGAACGAGAATGGTCACAATTAAAAAACTAAAGGAGAGAATACACTATGGCAAACTTATTTCAACGAATTAAAAATACAGTCATGTCCGACCTGCACGAAGCATTAGATAAAAAGGAAAAGAAAAATCCAATAGCCGTGTTGAATCATTATTTAAGACAGTGTGAGCAGGAAGTAGAAAAAGTAAGTAAGCTTGTTGAAAGACAATATCTATTAAAAGAAGAATTCCAAAAAGAGTATCAGCAGGCTTCTGCTTTAGCCGACAAACGAAAATACCAGGCTGAGGTTGCATCGAAGGCAAATGAAGAAGGTCTGTATGAATTTGCCCTGCAGGAACAAAAATACTATGAAGAGCGCGCCGTGCGCATCCAGGATTCAAAGGTGAAAGCAACGAAAGAGCTTGAAGAGCTTGAAAGAAAATATGAGGAGATGAAGCACAAGCTGAAGGATATGTACATCAAGCGGATGGAGCTGATGGGAAGAGAGAATATCGCCCGTGCCCATAACAAGGTGAATTCTGTGCTTGAATCTTCTTCCGGTTATAACAACCAGGCGTTCTCTAAATTCGATGAAATTGAAACATACTTAGATCATTTAGAGCATGGTGTGAACTCGTCTTATTATCGAAATACGATCGACGCAAAGATCGCTAAATTAGAAAAAGAAGTGAAAAAAGAGGAAACGGAAGCCATTCCTTCATAAAACATGGTATTCTAATCTATGAAAACGAATAGTAACGATAAAAAAGGGGGAGCCCAAATGGGTTCACCCCGTTTTATCATCATATATAATCCGGATACGGGTTTTATGCACCTGAATCAGAAAATATGATCCGCATTAAGAACTTTTTGATCCTGAATCCCGGTATATGAACTTCTTGTCGAAAATCTTCATTTATATAAATACATAACCAGAAAGGAGGAACCCCCTTGTTCAATCGTTTACGCTCAGATGGGATCAGCTGGATCATTTTAATAGGAACCCTTTTAATACTGCTGGAAGTATCATTCTACGATGGGGGGGTTCTCGTCTTTCTCTCGATTGCGGCCTTCTGTATCTATATTGGAAGAAAGAAGCTTCCGAGTACTCTTGGAAAGATCCTGCTGTGGTTTGGGATCATCAGCTTAGCAGTCAATATCTTTAATACCGTAGCATTTAAATTTTTATTGTTTGCCATCCTTCTATTTATCATTGTCCGTTTTGCTGATTCAAAGAAACATCCTAAATACATCAATCCGACGATTAAGGAAACGTTCACCCACACAAGTGAACCACTGGTCATGAAAAAGTCCGCTCTTCAAAACGAATGGTTCGGGCCGAAACGGACTCCTGAAGACGTATATGAATGGAATGATATCAACATCCAGGGTGTGATCGGAGACTCGGTCATCGATATTGGAAATACCGTGCTTCCTAAAGGGACGTCCGTCGTTTCGATTCGAAATATTTTAGGCAATATTGAAGTATTGATCCCGTATGATGTGGAAGTGAGTGTTCATCACTCGGTACTTGCCGGTTCGATTGAGGTTTTTGAAGAAGTGGAGCCGAAAGCGATCAATCAGTCCCTTTATTATCAAACTCCAGGGTATGATACGGCTGTCCAGCGTGTGAAGATTGTCACCTCGATGTGGATCGGGGATTTAGAGGTGAAGAGAATATGAGCACAGTCAGTAAGCAGATTGTTGCAGGCATTCTTTTTTCCCTTGGGATGGTGATCTTTTTATCGCTGTCATATTTTTATTTGTATCCCTTGGAGGATTGGTCCCTTTTATGGGAAGTAGAGATTATGGATATACCGGGAGCAGGGTTTATCCTCGTTGTAAGCATCCTTATCGGAATCGTGTTCGGCATCCGGACAGGGTTGAAGGATAAACGGCAGTTAAGGGAGATTGAAGATGCCCTGATGAATGTGGAACAGGGCCGCACGATCACATTCCCTGAAACGGCAACCTCAGAAGTGCAGCAGGTTTGGAAAAAGGTCGATGCGTTAGGGAGGCATCTAACGGATCAAGCGCGATATTCCCAAAAGCTTGCCAATGAAAAGGCAGAGGAGCAGGAAAAGAGAATCCAGGAAATCGTTTCCCAGGAGCGGAACCGTTTGGCGAGGGAATTACATGATTCGGTCAGTCAGCAACTATTTGCAGCATCCATGCTGATGTCAGCCATCACGGAAACACCATCACCTGGACGAACGCCTCATGAAGAAAAGCAGCTTGGTATGGTGGAGCAGATGATTCATCAGTCTCAGCTTGAAATGAGGGCTCTCCTCCTTCATCTTCGCCCCGTTGCGTTAAAAGGAAAGAATCTTCAAGAAGGAATGAAGGAGCTGCTGGTCGAATTAGCTCAGAAGGTACCCCTGGATATCGAGTGGAAAATAGAAGACATGAGTCTTGATAAAGGAATCGAAGATCATCTCTTCAGAATTCTGCAGGAGTCGGTATCAAACACCTTGCGACATGCGAAGGCGAGTTCCTTGGATATTCGATTGATCAAAAGAGAATCCATCATTATTTTACGGGTAGTGGATGATGGTCAGGGCTTTGATGTGAACGAATCGAAGGTCACAAGCTCCTATGGGCTACAGAATATGAGGGAGCGGGCCATTGAAATCGGTGGTACGTTTAAAATCATCAGTGTACCGAATAAGGGGACACGCTTGGAAGTGAAGGTTCCCGTTGTGGAGAATGAAGGTGAAAAAAATGATTAAAGTGGTATTTGTAGATGATCATGAAATGGTAAGGATCGGGGTTTCTTCTTATCTATCGGCTCAGGCGGATATTGATGTCGTCGGGGAAGCGTCGGATGGGAAAGAAGGCGTCCAGCTTGCCCTCGAGCTGAGGCCTGATATTATTCTCATGGATCTTGTGATGAAAGAAATGGATGGCATCCAGGCGACTAAGGAGATCATTAAAGAGTGGCCGGACGCAAAGATCATCATCGTCACAAGTTTCCTGGATGATGATAAGGTGTATCCAGCCCTGGAAGCCGGTGCGGTCAGTTATATGCTGAAAACGTCGAAAGCAAGTGAAATTGCCGAAGCGGTACGTAAGACGTACAACGGCCAATCGATTCTTGAACCTGAAGTCACTGGGAAAATGATGACGCGCATGAGACAAAAGACCGTTTCTCATCCTCATGAAGAGCTCACCAATCGCGAACTGGAAATCCTTCTCCTGATGACACAAGGGAAAACGAACCAGGAAATTGCCGATGAATTATTCATCGCCCTGAAAACTGTGAAAACACACGTGAGCAATATCCTCTCCAAGCTCGGGGTCCAGGACCGGACCCAGGCTGTGATTTATGCTTTTAAACATGATTTAGCTAAATAAAAAGATAAAAAGTGACCCAAAAAGAAAACTTTTTGGGTCACTTTTTCGTATAGAAAGATGAAAGTAAACGAATCTTCCTACCCAAAAATGACAAGCATGAGAATCCCAACGTGAAATATATATCTAATAAGGATTGGTGCATTTTGGTAACAAGAGTGAAAAAATACAAATCTTTCATCAACGGAAGGAGGAATAATGGTAGAATAAGCGATATATTGTCAAATATTGAAAAATAACCTGTAGGGGGATATTACGTGAACGCAAAATTTAGTAAGCCTAAAGGGTTCGGTGAAATACTGGACCACACATTTCGATTAAGCAAGAACCGATTTAAAGACTTTTTTCTTATTTTCCTTATTTTATTAGGGCCAGTTTATTTACTGCAGGCACTCATTGAACTGGCAGCAGGGGTTAGCTTCTTTAGGACTGTCGGTACCGGGGAAACCTGGTTCGATGGGATTGTCAACAGCTTTTCAGGTGAATTTACGGACGAAGGGGGTCCAGAAGTAAATCTGGCAGCGGAGCTTGGTACAGGTCTTATTGGACTTATCAGTATAATCCTGGCTCCAATCGCTCAAGCGGCGATTTTATTTGCCCTTAATCATATGAGAAAAAATGAAGAATTTACGGTGAAGCTTGTGATAAAGGAAGCATTCTCCCGTTTTTGGCCGATTATCGGAAGTAGTCTCCTATTTGGAGTGATTGTATTCGGTATCGTATTTGTTCCGATTATTACAATTGGTTTTGCCGGAGTATTCGGTGCTGCACTTCTGGAGCCGGGCGTCGGGATTGTGGTCGCCGGGGTTGTCCTGTTGCTTGCATTCGCGGTTGCTGTAGCTTACTTCTTAACACGTTGGAGCTTTTATTTTGGAGCGGCAGCCATAGAAAATGACGCACCTGGTCTCGGCAGGAGCTGGAGGCTGACGAAGAAGCGTGGATGGATCCTTCTGTTATTATTCATTGTATTCGGCTTGATCGTTGGAATCGTAAGCTCAGCCTTCGAACTAACGTTTGGGTTGGTATTAGGGAATAGTGTCCTGTACGGCATGATAGTAAACGTTGTGTCTTTATTCACGTCGATGCTGTTCGCCGTTGGTTTCGGGGTTATGTTCCTTGATCTTAGAACGAGACATGACGCTGATGATTTAAATGAAATGATCGATGATTATAACACAATCCAATAGTTTCCTTGAACAATTGAAGTATCCAGTCAGGTTCCGGAAGTCTCATGCTTCCGGGCTTTTGATCTGAAAGCTAGGTGAAGAAAGTGTTGATAGAAAACAGAGCAAGGGATCAATTAGAAGAAATCTTGGACGGGGAGGAATATAAGGCCTATCATGATGAGACTCAGGGACTGCTTGCCAAATGGTGGGGGAAGGCAAAGGAATGGCTTTCAGAACAGCTTGAAAAACTATTCCCTTCTCTTGAACCGACTGGCGGGGTAGCATCGGGCATCCTTATCACGTTGATTGTCATTGTAGTGGCCATTCTCCTCGTTGCTGCATTCTTCGCCATTAGAAACGGAGTCCGAAAACGGAAATTTCGTTCGAATAAACCACTTCAATCCATGAATGAGATGGAGTGGTCCTATGCTAGACATTTAGAAGAAGCTTATAAACAAGAGGGGCTTGAAGACTATTCGAAAGCAACCCGCCATATGTTCCTGGCCCTCCTTTTATACTTTCATGAAAGAGACTATCTCGAAGCAAAGGTCTGGAAAACAAATTGGGAGTATTATGATGAACTGCGTAAAGTGAATCAGGATTGGGCAGAGCGATTCTACAGGCTGGCCCTTCTGTTTGATGAAGTGGCCTATGGTGAGCGGGAAGTGGAGAAAGAAGAGTATCTCCCCTATAAACAGGAAGCTCTAAGCTGGTTGGAACATGAAACGGATTCACAGCCTTACGCATAAGAGAAAGGAGGTAGAATCGAGAATTGAAAACAAATATAAAGGCGTGGGTCTGGCTCGCCACACTTCTAAGCTTATTTATCATCATCGGTGTATTTCTTTCTCCTGAAAAGCCAAAGGAGTATCCAGCCTATGTTTCCGAGTCTCCCTCTCCTTCTGGAATAAAAGCCCTTTATACCTATTTGGAAAACGAAGGTGCTTCTATACAACGCTGGTCTTTTTCACCTGACAAGCTGCCGGCGACTGAATCGGATCGATTACTGATTATGATAGAACCGTTCTCAATCCCTGAACAAGAAGAAATGGAAGCTTACGAGAATTTCATGAAAGCAGGGAATACGATTCTTCTTTTAAAGGATAATCCAAAAGGGATGTTTGACACGAAGACGGTCTTATTAGGGGAAGGGCTCGATAATCCTCTTATACGTGATCAAAAAGGGAATACATATCAAACAGATCTATTATCAGGCGTAAGGTTAGAAACGTCGGATGAAGATACCGTTCTATTGGATGATCGGGAGGGAACGATTGCCTATAGCTCTCCTATAGGTAAAGGTCAATTGATTGTCTCTACTTCACCGGGATGGATGATGAACGGGAATATTCTTGATAGTGATCATCTTCAGCTGGTTCTAACTCTATTAGAAAGCGGTCTTGCTGCTCGGAAAACGATCCTGGTAGATGAATACCTTCACGGGGGAGAGAGTGAGGCAAGCCTTACCAGTCTTTATCCCCAGTGGCTGTTGCTTTTAATCCTTCAATTGCTGATCCTCACCATCCTTTGGCTCTGGATGCGGGGGAAACGTTTTGGTGGTACTCTCACACCGAGGGAAGAGACGGTCCGATTCAGTGATGAACGAATCAAGGCGCTTTCAGCCTGGTACTTAAAAGGGCGCCAATACAAAGAATCTTTAGTGATTCAAGCCGATTACGTCAGAGTTCTGTTCCAGGAACGTTGGGGGATTCCGACGAGTAAGGAATGGTCGGAATTGAACGAACCTTTAGAACGGAGGTTAACTACCGTTTCTAAAAAAGAAATCGATTCGGTTTTATCTGGAATAAGGGCTGTATTAGAGAAAGAACGCATCAGTAAACAGGAATTCGTACAATGGTCGAAAAAAATAGAACTATTCAGGAAAGAGGTGGAGGATCGTTGAAACCAGAAATCACATCCTTAATGGAGAAATATGAAGAGCGAATTGTAGGTCAAAGTACGAATCTTAAACTCTTGTTGTCTTCCATTCTGGCAGGAGGGCATGTATTGATAGAGGGAGTCCCGGGAACAGGGAAGACACAGATGGTCAAGACCCTTTCCCAGTTACTCGGGGGAAGTTTCAACCGGATTCAATTCACACCGGATCTGTTACCGAGTGATATCACGGGTAGTACGATTTACAATATGAAGGATAGCAGCTTCCAAACGATCAAAGGGCCGATTTTCACCAATGTACTATTGGCCGATGAGATCAACCGGACTCCGGCGAAAACCCAGGCGGCCCTGCTCGAAGCCATGGAGGAAAAGCAGGTGACGATCCAAGGGGCAACGTATCCTCTTGAAGAGGTGTTTT
The DNA here is from genome assembly GCF_008180865.1 of Rossellomorea aquimaris. GTDB lineage: Bacteria > Bacillota > Bacilli > Bacillales > Bacillaceae_B > Rossellomorea > Rossellomorea yichunensis. The sequence goes on along the minus strand of NZ_VTEX01000002.1, from coordinate 854,266 downwards.
TCGTGGTAGCTACACAGAATCCGATTGAATTCGAGGGAACCTATCCCTTGCCTGAGGCCCAGCAGGACCGCTTCCTGTTTAAGCTGGACATCGATTTTCCTTCCTTTGAAGAAGAGAAAAACGTATTGAAACAAGTGATCGAGAATCATTATGCGGAGAGTGTCGGGGCCGTTCTCGACATGGAAACCTTCCTTTCTATCAGAAGAGAAATCGGTGATGTCACACTTAGTGACGCGGTACTCGACTATATTATGCAGATTGTGAGAAAAACCCGTGAAACGGAATCGATCCGCTTCGGGGCAAGTACAAGGGCGGCGATTTCGATCGGAAAAGCGGGACGGGCATGGGCTTATCTGTCAGGGCGTGACTATGTCACACCAGATGATATCAAGATTGTGGCAAGACCTGCCCTAAGACACCGCATCCAGCTATCCCCGCACGTAGAATTGGAGGGAGTGGCCATTGACCAAGTCATCCAAGAGCTTGTTGGGTCGATTCCTGTTCCAAGATAAGGGGATATTGCCGACGCGAAAGTTGTTGATCTCGAATCTATTATTTTCCGTCATCCTTCTTGCAGGAACGTTTATTGGTCTGTCATGGACGCTCATTTTCGTATTGAACGGATTATTTATCGTCGTGAGTCTCATTGACCTGACTCTGTCACCATCCAAAAAGGAAATAGACGTCAAGCGCCATATTCCGGATCAAATGGAAAGGGGTCTGGATTATGTCGTCGATCTGAAAATTATAAACAGATCATCCCGTGGCATGGAGTTTCGGATCCTGGATGGTACCCCTCAAAGTTTTCAAACATCCCTTCCCTTAGAAGGGAAGCTTGAACAGGATTCAGCAGGGACCCTTACTTATGATGTTGTAACACCCGTAAGAGGAGACTATGAACTTACCAGGCTGTATCTTCGTTATCGAAGCTCCCTCGGTTTATGGGAAAAACAAAAAACAATGGAGCTCCATGATGTGGTGAAAGTCATTCCGGATCTCACCGAAACGAAAAAAGTATTGGAAAGTGCTCAGCAGTTCCTACTATATGAAGGGGTGAAAATCCGTAAGCAGCAAAGCGGTGCCGGGGAATTCTCCAAGATTAGAAATTATGTACTCGGGGACGATCCGAGAAAGATCAACTGGCGTCAAACCGCAAAGCTCAGGGAAGTGATGACCAATGAATATGAACCTGAGCATGGTAAGTACATTACGATCCTCATTGATTGCGGAAGGATGATGGGAGCGGAACTGAAAAAAGGAAACCGGTTGGAGAAATCCCTGGAGGCGGCCCTGACCGTGGCGGCAGCGGCCCTTCAAAACGGAGACTATGTGACAGTCCTTGCTTTCAGTAAAGATGTAAAGGTATATATCCCTCCGGCAAAAGGGATGGCACATCTGCAAACGATTCTTCATCGTATCTATCATTTGGAAGTGGACGCAGCCGAATCAAATTATGCCGGCGTCCTACACTATGTTCAAACGGTTCAGAAAAAGCGGAGTCTGCTTTTATTATTTAGTGACGTACACACCTTTCTTCATGAAGAAAGCGCCCTGTTTTACTTACAGCGCCTGCGGAAACAACATCTCTTTTTAACGATTGGGATAGAAGATGAAACGTTGGTCAAACGGATCAAGACAGAGCCTGTCGATTCTCAGCAGGCGATGATGAAGAGCATGGCTCAGAAACAGATGCTCGTGAAGAAAAAGGAGAAAGCCAAGTGGGAAAAACAGGGCCTCATGATGGTGGAGGCCCGTGAAGAGAAACTGGCGGCAACGGCTGTTTCTTACTATATCGATATGATGAACCGGGGGTTACTGTAAGCTCGCCTTTAGCCGAAGCTTTCCGATCGTCATATAGAGAATCAGACCGATAACCGTTATAAAGGCAACCATATATTTTGCGAGTAGAGGTATGGCAGCAGGCGTAATGAAGCCTTCGATGATCCCGGCGATCACAAACAGGGGCACCGTCCCGAGGAGCAGCTGGACGGATCGTTTCGCTTGCTGCTTTAATTGGTAGCCTCGTGTGAAACGTCCAGGTACAAAGAGCTTATAGCCCATCAAGAGTCCTGCACCGCCTGCAATAAAGATGGCTGTAAGCTCGATCATGCCGTGGGGGACGATGTAAGCCCAGAATTCATAGCTCATTCCCTGGTGCCAGAAGACAGCGGCCAGGGCACCTACAATGATACCGTTGTACACAAGCATATAGACCGTCAAAAGGCCAAATGTCACACCGCCGGCAAAGGCCAGGAAGGCGACTTTGATGTTATTGGTCATGATGGCAGCCGACATAAGGGAAGAATCCACTTGTCCGTCACTTTTGCCGAGATTAGAAGGGTCCACCCCTTGAGACATCTCAGCTGGAAGAATGGAATAAAGGTGAAGAGGGTCATTCACGACAGAAATGAAGGCTCCGAGTGCACCGATTGTAAATAATATCATCGCTGTGACAACGAACTTCCACTGTTCAAGCAGTAATCCGATAAACGTCGTGGAGAAAAAATGTCTAATTTGTTTTCCACTGGAGATTTGGTCTTTATATAATAGATTGTGAGACTTTGATACGAGACCGTTCAAATAATCGGTCACTTCTTCACCGGGAAAATAAGTCTGGCTGTAGGAAAGATTCTGAGCAGCCTTTTGATAAAGACGATTGAATCGATCAATGGCAGGGCCCGTTGTGTTCTTCCTTTTGCGAAGAGTTCCGAGGAGATCTTCTAACTGCTTCCAGTCGTCCCGGTGCTGTTTGACAAATTGCTTCACGTTCATTGTGACACCTACTTGTTCTTTTGATTTCTTATCTCTTATTATAGTAAGTTTAGAAAAAAATAGAAACCATTAAAGGTAAATTCATCCATAAGGAGGGGATTGTATTGCATGAAGAACAAGTCGATATTAAAACCCCCGAATATGTTTCCCTGCAATTCCAACCTGCAGGCTTAGGCAGCCGGGCAGCAGCCCTTATGATCGACCAGCTATTGTTAACAATCGTAAACATCCTGATCGTTGTGTTCCTGTTTTTTGCGACATCGGGGAATGATGGCCTATTTAGTATGATGGAAATCAACTCGACACTATGGGGGATCGCCATCATCGCCATCTTTTTTCTCAACTGGGGATATTTCTTTGCTTTAGAATACTTCTGGGGTGGAAAGACGATCGGAAAGCGATTGCTGGGGATCCGGGTGATGCAGGAAAACGGACACAGCGTCACTCTCCTATCCTGCTTCATTCGCAATCTATTAAGAATCATCGACATGCTTCCCGTCTCCTATTTCATTGGTATGGTCATGATCTTCCTTCATTCTAAGCATAAGAGGGTGGGGGATCTCGTTGCCGGAACCATCGTTGTTCATGAGCGACGCGTCAAAGGAAAACGAAAAGAAAAAGCCATAGAGAAGGAAATCCGCCGCCGTGGCTTGAGGAAAGAGGATATAACGGTGGAAGCGTGGGAATTAAAGCAGCTCGGTGCGAAAGAATGGCAGCTGGTCAAAACGTACAGCAACCGATTCGTTCAGCTCCCCCTTTCAGAACGAAACCAATTAACCAAGAAGCTTGCCTTTATCCTCTGTCCTAAACTGGGATTAGATGTGCAGGATAAAACGTATGAGGAGCTTGAGGATACCCTTCTCCTTTTATACCTGGCATTAAGGGAAGAATGGGAATTTGAATTGTAGGAAGCAGCAAAGTCTGGAGAGGGCTTTGCTGTTTTATATGTGATCATAATCCAAGAAGGGAGAGTGGCTTGTCCCGGGGGTTCCATGCAGAAGGTTTTGAAGGAAGTGCGTGTGAAAAAATGTAACGGTCAAACTGAAAAGGATGATTCTCTTTGCTGAGAATCATCCTTTGTTTTGGCAACTTACTCCATCCCGGGAGCCTTCTGGATTTCAAAAATAAGTACAATTGCAGTGATTGCATGGGCAATCAATCGGATGACCGGGAAAAAGTTTAAGAAGGAAGCAAGGATACCGAGGGCACTTCCAAGGATCGGTTGATCTTCTGACCTTGAAATATACAATACGCTCGCATGCCACAGGGCCACTAAACACAGGAGAAAAGGAATCGCATCACCTGCAATATTGCCAAAGATCGGAACCGCCAAAAACAATTCGATAGAAAAGGATAACCATTTAATTCGTGATAGCACGGACACACACCTCCTTATCTCAGTGTATGACTATGTGAGGAGCGTGTGCTTGTTTTTAGGGAATTGTTTTTTGTGGGGTGAGCGGTGGTTGTCGTGTGCGGGTATTGCGATATAAGTAGACTGGCAGATAACCAACATAAAAAGCCACCGTCTCCTCCAAGACGGTGGCTTATAAAACATTCAAGCCAATAACTTCTCAACAACCTTATGCTCATTTTCATTCAGCAGGTTTTTGCCGATCGTTTCATGAATCTCTTTATTCATGCTGTCTTCCAGCACAGCGGCCTCCTCTTTGTCGCCAACGAGGACGATCCGTTCCCACGCCTCATCAGCGGCCTTTTTGTCCAGGATGCTGCCGAGGCTTTTCCACCAGCGTTGTTGATTGGCTTTAAGACGGTTTTCGAATTCTTCCTGCTGATTGGCTTTTCCGCCGCCGCTTCCCATGCTGGCGTCTGAGTGGTGGGGGCCTTCATGCTTTCGCCAGTCATCTGTTTCCAAATCGAATTCCATAAATTCGCTGGACTGAATCTCTCCAAAGGCGGAGGTGAGGATTTTGATTTGATTTTGCTGAAGCAGCACCAATCCCGTGTATGGATATTCTTTATGCAAGGATTTCAATTGATCCAGGTGAGGGTTCTCCTCCCAATAAAAATTGGTTTCAACCGGTATTTGAAGCTCGAAGGTCTCCCAAATGCCACTATCGGCAGAAGCGAAGATAATAAAGCTTCTTGGCAGTTCACGTTCTAAACTATATACATAGTTTTCTACTTTCGGACGGATCGATTGAAGCCTTTCTTTTTCCTCAGGAGCACTTTCCAGGTATTCTTCCAGGCGGTTGAATCCGTTTTTGAGGGCAATCTTCCATTCACCACCCTGCTGATCGTGGTCGCTGCGGTCCGTATTCAAGTATACAGTCAATAATTTATCAGGTTTTTGTAAGTACAAGTTTTCCAATACGCTCAGTGTTTTTTTGAAAGACATGTAACTCCTCCTTATAGAATGCTTACTTTTCATATAAACGGTAGAGACCCCTCTTAAACATTATTTTGTAAAAAAAGGGAATTGACGAAAGGACTTTAATAGGAAAAAATAGGTGGGAAGGGAGGAGAACCAATGAATATAGAGAAGCAGTGGGTCCAGGAAGATAGTGATTACATACGTAAGAAATTAATCGAATACAATATGTCACAAGTAGATGAGCAGACTAAGACGCCCCTGGAGCAAATCAGTTTTGTTATGAGAAACGATGAAGATGAAATTGTTGGCGGAGTGGTCGGAGAAATGTTCTGGCATCATCTCCATATTGATTTTCTGTGGGTGGCAGATGACTATCGGCATGGGGGGTACGGCTCCAAACTGATTCACCTGATAGAAGAGTACGCCAGGGAGAAGGGATGCCATCTCGTTATATTAGATACATTCAGCTTTCAGGCCCCTCATTTTTATAAAAAATTAGGGTATAAGGAATTTGGGGTCCTTAAAGATTTTCCTAAGGGACAGAGTCAGTATTTTATGGAGAAACGATTGTAGCAAACAGCGAGGGCTGTTTGCTTTTTTCGATTGGAGGTTTCTTTTATAAAAACTCCAATATGCTTTTGAAGCCCATTTTCTTAAAGAAATCAGATAAATCATGTTTTATGTTCTTTCCATCGGGTAAATATGTACTAAATAACACACGACGGGAGAGAATAATGTGAGCTATATTAACCAGGGTAGAGAGCGCATTCAATTTGATCGCAAGGGTAAGAAAAGGGATTTACATATACTGGAGTGCACACATTGTGAGAATGAATTCCGTTCACCGATGAATGTCAATCAAATCGAGTGCTCTCATTGTTCAACATCTACAGATCCTAAATTGGACGTTTCAATTTTTAAAGTCATCGGATTTATTGAAAATCTTCAAGGGAGTGAAGTACGTTGCTAAACAAGGATAAATTAGCCGATTTGAAAATGGATTTTAACGATATTCTTTGGATGAGTTCCGGAGTTGCTATTATTCTATTATTACTCGCTTTAGCAAATTTCTTTATCCTGGCCTAATCTAATCATGTGCTCGTTTAGAAAAGTCCTGACTGTTTAGCAGGACTTTTTTTGTTGGGCGAAACTCTCCACTGAAAAAGCCTGCCCGCTTTTAGGATGAAAGCGGGCAGGCTTTTCTTTAGGTATTATCCTTTATAGTTTTCATCGTACTCAAGGTAAACAACATGAGTTTCCAGGTATTCGTTAAGTCCGTGTTTTCCATCTGCTCCACCGATTCCGGATTGACCGCGGCCGGCGTGGAAACCATTGATGGCTTCGAAGTTTTCACGATTGACGAAGGTTTCGCCGTATCGAAGTTCATTAGCGGCTCTCATGATCTCATGAAGATTTTCACTGAAGATCGATGAAGAAAGACCATATTCGGTATCGTTGGCAAGCTCGATGACTTCATCAAAATCCTTGTAGGTCATAATTGGGAGGACCGGTCCAAAGATCTCTTCCTGGATAATCTCCATATCCTGTTTTACATCTACGAGAATGGTAGGCTCGTAGTAGAACCCTTTATCCATATTGAGCGGTTTCCCGCCGGTAAGGATTTTTGCTCCGTTTTCAACGGCTGTATTGACCATTTCAGTTACGGTTTCAAGTCGATCTTTATTCACAAGAGGTCCGATGTCGTTATCCCGGTTTGTCGGATCTCCGACTGTCGTGTTTTTCATCGCTTCGGTCATTTTGCTGATGAATTCCTCTGCTACATCCTCGTGGACATATACTCGTTCGGCGTTCGTACATGCCTGCCCGGAGTTGGTGATTCGGGATGTTTTGATCTTTTCAACGGCAAGATCAATATTTGCATGCTTGGTGATGATGGCAGGAGCCTTACCGCCCAGCTCCAGGTTTACTTTTGTAATGGACTTCGATGCTGCCTCCATCACTTTTGAACCAGCCGGGTAGCTTCCCGTCATGGATACCATTCGTACTTTAGGGTGACTGGACATCGGGTTTCCGATATCGGAGCCTTTCCCCGTTACAAGGTTGAAGACTCCTTTTGGCAGCCCGACCTCGTCTATGATCTTAGCAAACTCACATGCGGTATTTGGCGTGTATTGACTTGGTTTCATCACGATCGTACAGCCTGTCACAATCGCCGGGGCAACTTTCCTGGCGAGGATGAACATAGGGAAGTTCCACGGAACGATCCCTGCTACGACACCAATCGGCTTTTTGTAAACAAGGATGTTTTCATTCGAGCGCTCACTTTCAAGGATTTCACCTTCATATCTTAACGCCCAACCAGCCATGTAGCGGAAATACTCGATGGCAAAATCGAGCTCACCCTCAGAGGCATCCAACGTTTTCCCGTTTTCTTCTGTCAGCATCTGAACAAATCGGTCTTTCCGTTCCTCCAGCTTATCGGCTATTTTATATAAATAGGAAGCACGTTCCTTGGAAGGAACCTTCCCCCATGAAAGAAAAGCAGAATGGGCAGCATCAATCGCGTGATTCACATCCTCTTCCGTCCCCATCTGAATGGATGAAATCGTCTCCTCATTCGCAGGATTGATCACGTCCAACGTATCCTTCGACGTACTATCCACAAACTCACCATTAATATACATCTGATACTTCTTCACGATTACTCCTCCTTGTAGAACTCTTTCTTATCATATCTTCTACTTTTCCCGTTCAATGGGGAGGGATAAACATGGGGATGTGCGAGGGACGGACCTCGTTCCACTCATATATTAATCCGAGACCTTAATACAAAGGGGGTTAAGTAAGTTTGTGGGTTCGCTTCTGGGAATAAAATGATTAGAGGGACGGACCTCATCCACTCAATCCTTCATTCAAAACGCTGATTTAATAGGATTTGAGTGAAAATGGAGGTCCGTCCCTCAGAGTGGTTACTTGCTTGGCTCTGCGATTTTGACGAGTTGTTTGCCGATGTTTTTGCCTTGGAAGAGTCCGAGGAAGGCGTCGGTTACGTTTTCTAAGCCTTCTGTGATGGTTTCTTCGTATTGGAGTTTTTCTTGGGAAAGCCATTGGCCAAGTTCGGTTGCTCCTTCTTTGAAGCGGTCATTGTAGTCGTTGACGACAAAGCCTTTCATAAGTGCGCTTGATTTGATTAATCTGGTTTGTACGCGAGGTCCCAGATCACGATCTGTTTTGTTATAAGAAGAAATCGCTCCGCAAACTGGTACGCGGGCATGTTTATTTAGTAAACTAAGGGCAGCGTCACCAATTTCGCCACCAACGTTTTCGAAATACACATCGATGCCGTTTGGACACGCTTCTTTTAACGAAGCATAGATGTTGTCCGTTGTTTTGTAGTTGATTCCTTCGTCGAATCCAAGCGTATCTGTCAGGTAGCTTACTTTTTCATCCGAACCTGCAATCCCGACGACACGGGCTCCTTTGATTTTGGCAATTTGTCCGACAACAGAGCCGACTGCACCTGCAGCACCGGATACAACCACGGTTTCGCCTTCTTTCGGCTGACCGATGTCAAGGAGTCCGAAGTAAGCGGTCAATCCAGTCATTCCCAGTATGCTAAGGTGAGTAGAGATAGGGGCGACATTCGGATCGATGGAGCGTACCTGCTTCTCATCGGCAAGGGAATACTCCTGCCAAGGCAGCATTCCTACAACGAATTCGCCTTTTTGGAAATGTCCTGATTCTGACTCGACGATTTCACCAACCGCTCCGCCGGCCAACGCTTCGTTCAATTGGAATGGTTCTACATACGACTTGGCATCAGACATTCTGCCTCGCATATAGGGATCCACGGAAAGATAGAGAGTTTTGACTAATACCTGCCCTTTGGATGGTTTAGGAACTTCAATCTCTTTGAAGTGGAAATCCTCTTTTACAGGCATTCCTTCAGGACGGGCGACTAATTGAATTTGTTGCTGCATTTCGGGTAACATCATGATTCCTCCTCGTAATTTAAGCTGGAATATATTTTCCGATTACTTGAAACTTATCACATGGAGTTTAGGTTCTACAAAGAATAACACTTGAGAAAGGCGGGGTGAATGTGTCGAATAGTTGGGAAGCGGAGGTCGAGGTCACGATTGACCAGGCAAGATTATTAATCGGAAATCAGTTTCCGGAACTTCATCCATCAAGATTAGACATCATTGACTATGGATTCGATAATACGGTAATGAAAGTGAACAACGATTGGGTCTTTCGGTTTCCAAGACGGGATATAGCCGTGAAGCTTTTAGAAACGGAAGGAAAGCTCTTGCCACTGCTCGATGAAAAGAGTCTCGGGCTCCGAATTCCGGTTCCGACCTTTTTTGGAGATTCATCTCCTCCATACAAATGGCCTTTTCTAGGCTACCGGTTTGTTGAAGGAACGATTCCATCCCGGGCACATGAGGTGGTTAGAGAAGGGAAGTCAGCCCTTAAAATGGCGTCGTTTCTAAAGAAGCTTCATCTGACGGATGTTTCAGAGGCCGTAAAACGGGGAGTACCTCATGATGAATTGAATCGTTTAGATGTAAAAAAACGAATATCGACCTTGGAAAAAAACATTCATGAAATCGAAGAACTAAATCTTTTTCACCAGGTTGATAAGTTAAAAGATTACCTTCAGCACGTACCAAAAGAGCCATTGCCATCAGAAACCACTCTGGTTCATGGCGACCTTCATTTTAAGAATATTGTTGTGAATGAGAATGGAATCTTATCAGGGATTCTGGATTGGGGTGACGTTCATATTGGTCATCGCGCCATTGATCTTAACCTCGTGTACAGTTATCTCAATCCTGCGGGACGGAAGTTGTTTTTTGAAGAATATGGAGAGGTAGAGGAAGTCGAGTTGGAATATGCCCGGTTCAAAGCCATCTACACCAACGTCGTCCTGCTTCTTTACGGTTATCATGAAAAGCAGCCTCATACGGTTGCAGAAGCTCAGAAAAGTTTAGAGTTTGCATTAATAAGAGGGACGGACCTTGGTGAGTAACACAAGGTCCGTCCCTCTTCTAATATTATTTAACGTTTTTTTGGATATACTTCACGATTTTTCTCAGTTCATTGGCATGTGGACGACCGAATGGGCTCGTTTGTCTTTGCTGGTACATGGTTTGTCCTTTTTCATTGACGAGGAAGTAAGCCGGTTCACCATGTTGTCCGTGATCCTCATAAGGGGCATCTTCACCGTGATAGAACACATCATAGGCTTTGATTGCCTCTAAATTTTCATCGGCTAAAACCGGGAATGTTAAATCTTCTTTGTTCGCAAACTCCTGCAAGTTCTCGAGTTTATCGCTGGAAATCGTCAGCAAGTGAACATTATGTTTTTCAAAGTACTCTTTATTTGCTTGTAACTCTCTAAGTTCTTCCTGACATACCGGGCACCATGAGCCTCTGAAGAAAACGATGAGATGCCAGCTTTGATGTTCTTTTTGATGGTCCTCAAATGAGAAAGTTTCACCTGAAACTGCCGGGAGCGTGAAATTTGGTACCGTATCATTTAATTGAAAAGTTGCCATTATTCATTCCTCCTATTGTTTTCTTTCCAGTCAGATAGGCATTAGGACAATCCTAACCAGATTGAAATACATACAGTATAGTAATTTATTTTGCTTACATGGAGTGTATTTCCCTTTATGTGAGAAACAAAACGTACTATTGTGCAGAGTGAGTAGAAAGGAGGATGAATATGAGAAGAAATAAGACAGGTCCAAATCTGTGTATTTTCCCGGAATACAAGTGGTGCGGACCAGGATGCAGCGGACCCGGTGCTCCCATCAATTCAGTCGACGCAGCATGTAAGGCACATGACCTTTGCTATGAGCGATACGGTCCAAGCTGCCAGTGTGATCGGATGTTCATGAACAAGCTGAAAAATGAAATCAACCACCATAGTCAAAAAGGGAGGCATGCTTTTTTTATGTATCAATATATGAAATTGCAGACGAGGGTCACGTGTCAGAGGCATCGGTGCCGGGGGTCATGGATTTAGTTATTAACCGCTTGGGTTGTTCAAGCGGTCTTATTTTATTCGGAGTTAGGAATGTCTATAATCCAGTTATTACCTCTTCTTCAAGTAAGTTGATGTTGAAATTTGTCACTATTTGTTGAAAAATGGCTAGTATACCTTATAAGACATTGTTCTTATTTTAGTAAATGATAAAGCACAACTATATTAATTTAAATAGATTTCATCCTGATTACAAAGGATTCCTTAGAGGTATTGTGGTATGAAAGTATTCCAAAAGAAAATAGAACCAAAGTTCCTTTTTAAATTTGTTTAGGGATTTTCATGTCTGATTCTATTACAATTACCTATGATATTGTCAGCAAGAAAGGGGAGAGACCATGTCATCCATTTCAACAAAAAAGGAAAAATATCTTTTTGAAATACATTTTTTAAGAGCATTTGCTTGTTTAGCGGTATTGGGAGTTCACGTATCAGCTACTTATTACTCAATGAATGATAATACGTTTAATTGGTTTTCATACTTTTTAAATCAAGTAGGACGTTTTGGAACGCCTATATTTGTTGTGATTGCCGGATTTCTATTATTCTATCAAGTAAAAAGAAACACCTATACTTTTAATAAATTTGTTACTTCCAGGATATCAAAAATCATTATGCCATTGATATTATGGAGCTTAGCATATCGCTTCTTACTCTATTATTTTGATAATCAACAGATTGGAGCAATAAAGACAGAACTTGTGAAGATCTTTACAGGCGGTCACTTCTATCATCTCTATTTTATTGCTATTATCGTTCAATTTTATTTTATTTTCCCTATCTTACAAAAAGTATTCAGAACGAAAATGGGATTAATTATTTTAACCGTCATCTCATTTTTTATTAGTTATAATATGATCGGTTTTGATCCCGGAGTAGAAGGGTTTATCGGAAACTTTATGGCAAGTAAATCGTTCATGCCGCTATGGATTTTCTATTTTTCATTCGGTGGACTATTGGCCTTCTTCTGGGAGGATATTAGAGATTTTGTAACTGACTTTCCTTGGATGATGTTAACCTTATCAATTCTCATAACAGTAGGAGCAATTATAGAGTATACAATCAATGGAGATCTTACTAACAGAAGACCAAGTAATCTAATTAATATTCCACTATTAAGCATTGCTACTATTGGAATGTATCCTTTACTTTCTCAGTGGAGTGTCTTGAAAAAGCCCCTGACGTTATTAGGAAAGTATTCAATGGGGATTTACCTGATTCATCCCTTTGTTCTGCACCTGATGAAAATATATTTGCCTGCTTCTACATGGAATATGATTTTTCTGCCGATAATATTTGTCGCCGTATTATTAATTTGTGTAGGATTGATTCGACTTATTCAGCAAGTTCCATTTAGCAGTTATTTCATTCCTGTACCAAAAATTAAAAAAACACCAAGCAAAGAAAGTGTTGGGAATGTTTCATCAAAAGAAGCTACAGCATAGACGAAAAAACCGAGTTGATTATTAAATCGCTCGGTTTTTTTAACATAAAAAGGGAAAGACAACCTCCCAAATTCCTGCACCCCACCATAAAAACCAGCCCACATCAAGCAGGCTGGCGACTCAGATTAAAATGGTTTGATAGACATTAGGATGATAAGAATAATAGCAGCACTATGTATAATGATGGTGAATGGTTTTAATTCTGAGTTGATTTTCCCGTAAGAATCGGGAAATTAGTACCTGTTACCAGTTTTTCTTGAAAAAGGGGGAGAAATAAGTATGAATGAGAAAGATGAAATCAGGCATAAGGTATGGAATCGTCTGACAGAAAATAAATTAGGGCGGTTTCCATTTCCGTTAGTAGGACGGATTCCCAATTTCAAAGGGGCAGAAAAGGCGGCCTCTTATGTTCAAAGTATGGATATTTACAAGGATGCTGAGGTCGTAAAGGTGAATCCGGATGCACCTCAGCTTCCACTTCGCGCATCTGTGTTGAAGGACGGGAAAACCTTGCTCATTCCAACACCGCGCTTAAAGGACGGGTTTGTCATGATCAAGCCTGAATGGGTACCCGGGGGGGAAGAGAGAAAGGCAGCGAGTATCAAGCATATGAATACATATGGTAAAGTTGTACCGCTCACAGATATACCTGCCATCGACTTAATCGTAGTTGGTTCCGTTGCGATTCATCGTGATGGGAGAAGGCTCGGAAAAGGAGAGGGGTATGCCGATCGCGAATATGCCATCCTTCGTGAAATCGGGAACAACCCGGTGCCTGTCATCACGACTATAAACAGTGAGCAGCTTGTAAGAGACGACATCCCAAGAGATTCCTATGACCTGGCAGTCGACTGGATCATCACCGAAGAAGGCATCACGGAAACCCACACCCCCTACCCAAAACCACATGGCATCGAATGGGAACACGTAACCCAAGACGAAATGGAAAAAATGCCGATCCTGAAGGAATTAAAGGGGTTCTCTAGAGGGACGGACCTATAATCTACAATCAATTGGCAGGAATGCTATAAGGACAGGCTTTATGAGAAAACTGGAGGTCCGTCCCTCTAAATACGCAAAAATCCCTGAAGGCGAGTTCGCCTTCAGGGATTTTTAGGTTATGCTTGTCGCCTCTGAACGAGCCGCCTCCGCTTTTCTGCTTGTCCAGCTCCGGCGGCTAGAGGTCATAAGCCCCCCCTACCAAAAAGGCAAAGAACGCCTTTCCGGTAGGGGGGGCTTATGCTTGTCGCCTCTGAACAAGCCTCCTCCGCTTTTCTTAGTACCCCTCTACAACCAAATCAAGCTTCCCTGTTTCCGGACTGATGACAAGCCCGTGGACAGGAATCTTTTTATCCATCAATGGATGGTTTTTGATCATGTCGACGCTGTGGGCAACGCTTTCCTGTACTGAGCTGAAGCCTTTCAGCCAGTCGTGGAGGTCGATTCCGGAGTAGTTGACGGTGTCGAGTGTTTCATCCGCCACCCCGCGTTCTTTCATTTTGTCCAGGATATTATCACTGTTGATGGCGCTCATTCCGCAGTCGTGGTGACCGATTACGAGTACTTCATCTGCCTGGAGTTCATATACCGCAACGAGCAGGCTGCGCATAATGCTGCCAAACGGATGGCTCACGACCGCACCGGCATTCTTGACGATTTTTACGTCACCATTTTTCATGTTCATGGATTTAGGCAGAAGCTCTACTAAACGGGTATCCATACAAGTAAGAATAACTAATCGTTTGTCTGGAAACTTGGTTGTTCTGTACTCTTCGTACGATTGTTCTTGCACAAACTGCTGGTTGTAATCAAGTATGTTCGTTAATAAAGTCATATTGTCTTCTCCTATAAAATTTATTATCACTTCACATTTTGCTGAAGGTGATTTTCTATCTCTTTTATTTTATCCATAATTTCTTGTCGATTCCAATCAGAAGTATTAGAAAGCTTCAAATAAAGAGAAGACACTTTAGCCAGTACTTCTGTCAAATTCGGTTCTTTTCGTGGATACGTGGACTTACCCATGAGATCAAATAAGCCATTCATTTGATCTGATACTTTCTTGTATTGAACGTCTTTAGAAATGACGGCAACATGGAAATATTGCTGCATATCTGAAAACTGATAGAAAATATCAAACAGCTCGAATGAATCATTTCTCTTCAGATTCAATTCCATTTTACCGGAGGAATTCTTATGAATAATCCGTGCGAACTTTGGCGAGCTTTCCTCTTCTACTATAGACATGAAGTTTTCTCCAGGCTTTAAGAAGTCATACCCTGAATTTGACGCATCTATTAAATTAAACTGCCTGTCCAATAGTAGATAAGGAATCGGGCATAAATGCAGATTTTCCACATGATCACTCCCTTGGGAAAGGTTAATGGACGTCATTGCCCCATTCCTCACTTATAGAGGAGGTTCATGTGGGATAACATTCAGTTGAACCTTATTAAGTTTGGCTAAATATGATGAAGGAGCTAGCCTTTCTGGGAAACAGGCTGTTCAGACATATCTGTCAGGTAATCATTGAGCTCTAACAAGTCATTAAAGCTTTTTACCTGTGATTTTTCCAGAAAATCCAGGGTATAGTTTGAAATCAATCGACCGCCAACCAGAATTTCAATCTCTTGATTATGCTCTCTGATCTTTTCAATGCACGCTTTCAATCGAGTCAGTTCTGTTGTCATCCCGATTGAAATCCCAACGACATGGGGTTCCCACGCTTCAATAAATGTTAGGGCATCCTTAACAGGGACATTTGCTCCCAAGTAACGGGTATTCCATTGTTTTTCTTTGAACACTTCGTTCGCAAGCTCAAGTCCTAAACTATGATGTTCACCCTCTATACAAAATAAAAGAGCTTTAGGATGGTTTTCCAAAGCTTCTTGATGGGTAAATATTGTTGCAAGTAAATATTTAAGGGTTGCAGTAGCTAAATGCTCATCTGCAACGGTAATTTGATTTTTCTCCCAAAGATCACCGATTCTATACATAGATGGTTTAATAATTTTCTCATAAAAAGTAAAATTATCTATTTTTGAGTGAATAGAAGACGAATGTAATTCCATTAATGAATGCACGTCTCCCGCGAGAATAGACTTGGTGAAAGCCTGGACCAGCTGATTCATTTATGATCACTCCCAGCAAAAATACCAATTACTATATTCAATAGATAGAATTGAAATTCCTGCTGCAAATTTCAATCTATAATTGGATTGACTTTCCCTATATTCTTATTTAATATAACCTCTGTAACACAATTTGTCGCTCAAGTACCTGAGAGAGGTTCATAGCATTAACCCTCTATAAAAAACTATGGTTCTATGAATCTAACATGGGATTTTCTTAAACATGTTATCCTTTAAGCGTAACAGGATAGTGCATTATTTGCAATTTACCTGCCTGTTATGTCGATTCTTAGGCTAATGCTATGTCCTCCTTCATTCGAGGCACTCTGAAGGGGAGGATTTTTTACATGTCAGGAAGAAAAGACGAAGATTTAACAGATCTATCATTATTAGGTAATCAAGGAACGAATTACCTTTTCGAATATGCTCCACACATTTTGGAAGCATTCGATAATAAGCACCCAAACCGGGATTATTTTGTGAAGTTCAACTGTCCTGAATTCACAAGTCTATGCCCGAAAACAGGTCAGCCAGACTTCGCTGCCATCTATATCAGCTATATACCAGGTGAAAAGATGGTGGAAAGCAAATCACTCAAACTCTACCTGTTCAGCTTCAGAAATCATGGTGATTTCCACGAAGACTGCATGAACATCATCATGAACGACCTGATCGAATTAATGGATCCACGCTACATCGAAGTATGGGGTAAGTTCACTCCACGCGGAGGAATCAGCATTGATCCATACTGTAACTACGGAAAGCCAGGTACGAAATACGAAACGATGGCAGACCACCGCTTGATGAACCATGATTTGTATCCGGAGAAGGTTGATAACCGATAAGATGGGAAGGACGATTCTGCTTTAGGAATCGTTCTTTTTTTTGTTTAACGATAGGCGAATATTTCTATTGCCGAAATAAATTTCCGGGATTATACTTGCGGGAAGAGATAGAAAAGGAGGGAGCGGGATGAAGCCGTTAAACGCATCTCTTTGTGTATTAATTGGAGCAAGTTCTTACGGGATACATGCTTCTGTCGTGAAGCTTGGATTTGCTGAAGGCTACTCTGTTTCAGATGTAACGGGTATACAGTATTTATTTGGAGTGGCTATGTTATTCCTGGCCTTTCTTTTTACTAAAAAAATAAAGATGACTAAGACGCATTGGATCTCGCTCTTCGGGGTCGGAATCCTTCTTAGCTTGACGGGGGTCTTTTATGGTCTCAGCCTTCATGAGGTTCCTGCTTCCATTGCAGTTGTCATGCTATTCCAATTCACATGGATCGGTGTTTTGATTGAATCGATCTATTTAAAAAAATTCCCTTCCAATAAGAAGCTGCTTTCGGTTGTATTTCTATGGATGGGAACCTTGCTTGCAGGAGGGGTGATTTCTTCTGAACGTTTCAGATGGTCTGAAAATGGTATGGGAATTCTTTTTGGTTTCTTTGCAGCCATTACATTTGCCCTGTTTATCTTCTTCAGCGGCAAGGTGGCAAGAGAAGTGCCCACGATTCAAAAAAGCATGATGATCACCCTTGGCGGTTTACTTGTAGTCCTCATCGCGTTTCGCCCTTCTTTCCTTCAAGAACCTGTTCAAATTGTTGAAATGGCTGACTTTGGACTACTCGTCGGCATCTTCGGAAGTATCTTTCCCGTCGTCTTTTTCGCGATCGGTACTCCACACCTCGATTCGGGTCTCTCGACGATTATGGGGGCAGCGGAACTTCCGGCTGCGATACTCGCGGCCATGTGGATTCTCCATGAACAAGTGGTGCTATTGCAGCTCATAGGCATCCTGCTGATCTTGATAGGGATAGCCATTCCTCAATTTCATATAGGACCTGTCCGGAATAGGAAACAATTTGGGTGAACGAAAAGCTCTCTTCTTTGGTGAAGGGAGCTTTTTTTGCGGTGAGAGCTAAAATTCCCACCTTACCCCAATTGTTACCCCCTAAAACCCGAACCCTACCATCATCGCATCTGGAAACCCTTCCAATTTTCACAATTATTAAACCTTATTTATTTGACCGGATTCCCTTTACAAAGGGTCTTGATGGGCTTTATAATCCCGTTGTTCAACTATTTACGGAAAATCAATAAAAATTTTAAAGAAAAAGGAGGTTGCGGTGATGCGACAAAGAATATTTTCCTTCTTAATGATGAATCTTGGTGCATTTCTTGTTTCGGTGAATGTCCATTTTTTCTTATCGCCAAATAATTTAGCGACAGGGGGAGTAAGTGGATTGTCAATCATCATGAACGATCTGTTTCCGGGTCTTTCCCTTGGACTGTTCATGATCATAATCAATATCGTATTATTTATCGTCGGTGTGATCTTTCTCGGCTTTAATTTCGGTGCGAAAACCATTTACGCAAGTTTCGCCCTTTCATTCTACGTTTGGTTATTGGAGCGATTTGCTCCCATGAGTGCTCCATTAAGTGATGATATTTTGATTCAATTGATTATCGGGCAATGCATTGCCGCAACCGGGATGGCCATAGTATTCAACCAACAGGCATCAACGGGTGGAACGGATATCGTGGCCCTGATCTTTAATAAATATTTCAATATAGATGTAGGCAGAGGCGTATTGCTGGCAGATTTATCAATCGCCATGTCCTCAGCCGTATTATTCGGACCGCAAGTCGGAATGTATGCATTCTTCGGTGTCATCCTGAACGGATTGGTAATCGATTATGCATTGCAACAATTCAATTCAAATAAAGAGATTGTGATCATAAGCAGATACAGCGATGAGATCAAGTCTTATATCGTTCATGAACTGGGAAAAGGAGCGACGATCCATACGGCAACAGGAGCCTTCACTTCCGACGAAAAGGAAGTCATCACGACCATCCTTGGTCGCAAGGACTTCTCCAAGCTGAAAGGCTTCATCACCCAGGTTGATAACCGTGCCTTCATCACGGTCCATACAATGAATGAAATACTCGGTCAAAACTTCAAACGATTGGCATAGAAACAAAGCTTCACCTTTCAATAAGGTGGAGCTTTTTCTTTGTCAAAAGCTCTTTTTGCAAAGATTGTTTTTTAGTTACATAGGAACTGCATTGGCTCTGTCAATCAATGTATGCTTAGAGGGTGAGGGGAACTGCTTCGCTTTCCGCGGACGTTCGGCCGAGCCTCCTCAGCTTCGCTTCCGGTGTCTCGGCACGACCGTACTTCCGCAGGAGTCTACGCAGTTCTCCTCACCATCTATATGGAAATTTCGTGACAGAGCTTAAAAGTGACAAAAACTCTCTATAGTAAACGGACTACTGCTCTCTTTAAGAGAGGTCCTTTTCCACGGTAGCATTGTTTGTTTCATTTGATAGATAGTTAGATGATCCACCGATCTATGAGTTAACAATAAATTTTCTTTTACTCCTTTGTAGATGGTCCGTTTTGGGAATAAAAGCTCAACTTATCTACACTAGGAGTGTTTTTTCGTTTTTATATCCATATAAATAGCAGTCAGAATTTAGTAGCACAGAGTGGATTGTAGCGGAAGGCACTTGACTCCTGCGGGAGATAGAGGCTCGACTTCCTCCCCGCGGAAAGCAAGTGCCTGGAGCGAAAAGGAACGTTCCATGTTTTCACACTACCACTCATTCAAAAGATGAATTTCCTTTTTTAGAATCTACGAATAATAAGTGGGGGAAACGAGGATGCGCACCGCCGTACTTTCTCTGTTTAAATAGCAACAATGTTTACGAAAAGAGCCTTGTCATAAAATACTGTTCTACTTTCCAAAAAATAAAGGAAAATATTGGCCTATTCCTGTATAAATAATAGGTAGGGGGTGGAACTATGGAGAAAGAAGAGTTTGAACGCCTGGAACGGAAAATCAGCACTCTGGAAAGAGAGCTATACCTTGTGAAAAGGCAGTTGATACAAGCGAAGAGCGAAAGTGAAGCGCCTGTCATCCAAAAAGCAGAAGTGTATGCAGAACCTGAAGAGCATTTCCCTGATGAGGAAAATGAGCCATTCATTGAAAAAGAGCCCTTCGACTTTTCAGTGGAACGCTGGCTTCCGAAAGTGTTTCTATTTGTTCTATTGATAGGAAGTATCTGGGGCTTTATGGCTGCTTCTCAAAATGGCTGGGTTACGCCCGGTTTAAGGGTGTTAACGGGGGCTGTCATCAGTATGGTGATGTATTACTTAGGAGAGCGGTATATCAGGGATCAGAGGAAATTAGCCCTCACGCTGCTGTCGGGGAGCATCGTCCTTGCGATCATTACGTTATTCTCGGCAAACATCTTATATGGATATATAGGCGGACTCATCACGAATCTACTATTACTCGTCATTATTTCTGTCGGACTGTTGACTTCTCATAAGCATGGTTCTGAAGTGATCCTCTGCTTGATAGGGGCAGGAGCGTATCTGTTTCCGTTCATTTTTGCAGGGGACGAACGGAATGAGTGGTTGTTTTACGGATATGAGTTAGTATTGTTCTTTGTGTTAATGACGTTCAGTACGGTGAAACGATACCGGATTGCCTGGAATATACATTATTACTTACTATATTTCTCATTGTTTTTCTTTGCGGTCTTTGGGGTAGGGGCGATGACGCTGACCGTTCTGATTCCATTTGCCATTCAGCACGCCTATGTTTTACTGTTGATCGTGCTGGGCCGCGATGAACGGGTGAGTGCCGAAATGATTCCTGCTCTAGTGTCAGGCTCCTTCATCCTTCTCGGATTATTGAATGATATTTACGCAGCGATCCCACTCTTTTATTATGTGACTTTCGCAGCGGTGTATATCGGCGTATCGTTCATTGAACCGAAGGAAAAGAAACAAACAAAGGATGTCCTGCTGGTCTTAGGTTTCCTACATGTGCTCCTCTTCTTATTTGAACTATTAGAATACGATTGGCGCTTTGTCTTAGTCGGCCTTCAGGCTACTGCCCTTTTATGGCTTGCTGGAAGAAGGGAAAGCTATCTTGGTTTGGTTGCTTCCATTCTTTTGATGATGTGTTCATTCCTCGGGGTACTGGTCGGTGCATCCGATGATTTCTTTACGATTGAGCTGTCGATTTTTGTGATTGCTTTTGGGTATGTGTATCTGTTTTCCCATTACAATAAAAAGGAGTCCTCTTTCTTAAACGTGTCGACAACGGCGATTAAAGTGGTGTTGACAGTGATTGTGATGTTCTTCGTGTTACGTTTGACGGATTTCATTGTAATCGGCTGGGATTATACCCAGCGAACCACCGCCTTCACCGTGGCAATTGCCGCCCTGTCCATTGCTTATCTCATCTTCGGTGAAAGCAGGAAGGATGCCTTTTACCGCTGGGTGGGGATCAGTTTTTTAGCTCTGGCACTGGTGAAATTCTTCCTGGCAGATCTCGTGTTCCTGGATTTCACGATCCGTGCCATGATCCTGATTCCAATCGGAGTGATCGGTCTTGTGCTTTCAAGATTTTTATATAAAAAGGAATAAACACATTGCAAAAGCTTTCAGAATAATTATATAATGGTGATATTAACTATCGTTTAATGGAAAAGGAGGTGGAATTGAGATGAATCGTTCTGTAGGATTGCGTGGGAAGTATTTAGACTATATTTACATTTGCCGTGCAATTTTTCATGTATTTGCCTTCAAGGGGACACGTATGCCCTTTTTCAGCAAATAAATATGAATACTGAACGGTAAGAGGTCTCAATTCCAATCACTTTTCTATAAAGAATCGGAAAAAGGGGGCGTTTTCGCTCTCTTTTTTTATGCCTTCTTTTATAAAAGGGGGAAGTGCCATCGCACTTCGATCAGCCATGGGAGAGCCTTCTGCTTCCCATGGCTTTTTTGTGATCATAACGGAACCTCTTACCTTAAAATAGATGAACGAAAGGAAGAGGAAAATGATACTATGCAGTGCACAGGAATTAAGTAAGATGTTTGGAGGACATTTAATATTTGAGGACTTATCCTTTGAAATACCAGAAAGAGCAAGAATCGGTCTCGTTGGCAGAAATGGGACGGGGAAGACGACGATATTTAAATTATTATCAGGAGTCGAATCCCCTGATAAAGGTCTTGTTCATTTAAAGAAGGGAGCCAGGGTAGGCTACCTTGCGCAAATCCCTCATTATCCGGAAGGTACGAAAGGACTTGACGTATTACGCTCTGCGTTTTCCGAATTAATCAAGACCGGTGAGCGATTAAAAGAATTGGAATTTCAAATGGGGACGGAGCAAGATGCCGATACTCTCAACCGATTATTAGAGGAATACGGCAAAAACCAGGACCGATTCACTCTTGCCGGGGGATATGAAATTGAATCCAATATTTCAAAGATCGTCAATGGATTGGACATCAGTGAATTGGTGGATAAGGACTTCAATGACTGCAGTGGTGGGGAACAAACGAAGCTTTGTTTAGGCTTGATACTTTTGCAAAAACCTGATCTTCTGCTCCTTGATGAACCAACGAACCACCTGGATATCGGAGCCGTGGAATGGCTGGAGGATTTTTTGAGAGAGTATGAGGGCACCGTCGTGTGTATTTCCCATGATCGCTATTTTCTCGATAACGTGATTACGAAGGTGTATGACTTAGAGGACGGGGAATTGACGATTTATCATACGAATTACTCCGGTTTTGT
This sequence comes from Rossellomorea aquimaris, assembly GCF_008180865.1. GTDB lineage: Bacteria > Bacillota > Bacilli > Bacillales > Bacillaceae_B > Rossellomorea > Rossellomorea yichunensis. The sequence goes on along the minus strand of NZ_VTEX01000002.1, from coordinate 831,960 downwards.
GAAGGAAAAGGAAGAACGTTTGATGATCGAATTTCAAGCCTATCAGGAGCAACAGAAGAAAATCAAGAAAATGAAGGAAGCGATCAAACGGTTAAGGGAATGGGCAAATCAGGCAAATCCTCCTAACGAAGCTTTGCATAAACGGGCACGTAACATGGAGAGGGCGTTAGAACGGATGGAGAAGATCAAGCGCCCGGTTCTGGACCGTAAGAAGATGGGATTGGAATTTGAGGAAACGGATCGAAGCGGGAAAATCGTGTTTTCCATGGAGGGTGCTTCAAAGGCTTATGGAGACAAAAGCTTGTTCAGTGGCGCCGATCTCCTCGTCCACTTCAAGGATCGTACTGCGATTGTCGGACAGAATGGAACCGGTAAATCAACGATTATCAGAATGCTTCTCGGGGAAGAAACCGCCGATGCAGGTGTTGTGAAAATCGGAAGCAATGTGAAATTAGGCTATCTTTCCCAGCACTTTACGGTAGCGGATCCAAGTGTTCGTTTGATTGATGCGTTTCGGGAAGAGGTTCCCGTGACAGAGGGAGATGCACGGCATATTCTAGCTAAATTTTTATTTTATGGACCGAATGTGTTTCGACGAGTAGGGCAGCTGAGCGGTGGGGAAAAGATGAGACTCCGCCTTGCCCAATTGATGTATCAGGACATTAACTTCCTTGTCCTTGATGAGCCGACGAACCATCTGGATATTGATTCAAGAGAAGTGTTGGAGGATGCCTTGGAGGACTTTAAAGGCACGATCCTGGCTGTATCTCATGATCGGTACTTTTTAAATAAGTTATTTAAGAAAACGTACTGGATTCATAAGGGCGAACTTTATTTCTTTGATGGTCCATATAGCTGGGCAAAGGAAAAGCTGCCTGAACTTGTTCCGCAGGAAGTGCCTGCAGTTGTTGTGAAAAAAGAAGCACCCCCTAAAGCGGCACCTGAAAAACCGTCGCGGAAGATGGAAGAGGTGGAAGCTGAGCTGGAACGGGTTGAAGAAGAGATTTTTTCCATTGAAGAGATGCTTCTTTCACAAGAAGACTTGGACATCCTTCAGGAACTGTATAAGGAAAAAGAACAGAAAGAGCAGGATCGAGACAAAATGTATCAGGAGTTAGAAGAATTAATGGGTTAGTGTAGAAGGGAGATGACGTTGAAGTCATCTCCCTTCCATAATTTCCAATGACCTTTGTATAATGAAAAAGAAGAGAGGATGAGATTGAATGTTTAAAAAAGAAGTGATCATCATCGGTGGAGGCCTGTCAGGGATCATGGCTGCCAAAACGTTAAAAGATAATGGAATAACGGATATCATCGTCATTGAAAAGAGTACAAGTGTCGGAGGGAGACTCGCCACAAGGCGTATCCAAGACGGAAAAGCGGATCACGGCGCACAGTTCTTCACTGTTCGCTCTCCAGAACTTCAAACAGACGTTGAGAATTGGCTCCAGTCAGGCTGGATCAAAAGGTGGTTTGGCGACCCCTACCCGCGCTACACCTCAGTCAATGGAATGAACGCCCTGGCCAAAAACTTGGCCGAAGCACTTCCAATTGAGCTTAATACGAAAGTCTCCTCCATCCTTGATGGGAGGGACGGACCTCTGGAAGTGGAACTGGATAATGGTGAAAAGATCCTTTGCGAACATATCATCGTAACGGCACCAGTACCTCAAGCCCTTACTTTGCTACCTAAGATCGAAAGCAAGGAGCTAAAGCATATCACGTTCGCTCCTTGTTTCGTTGGAATGTTCACCTTTAATCAGGTAAGCATCGTACCTGCACCGGGACATAAGGACGAACAATTGCCCCCGGGAGTTGAACGGGTGGTGGATCATCATAAGAAAGGAATTTCTTCAACAGTAACGGTGAGTGTGTATATGACGGGAGCCTGGTCGAAGAAGCGCTTTGATCTTGAGGACGACACCATTTTGGGTGAAATTCAGAAGGTTGCAGAACTTCATCTCGGAGAGGGAAATCAACTGGTCGATGCTCAATTGAAACGCTGGAAATATGCAGAGGCAGAAAAAGTCGTTCGCTCCCCTTATGTGGAACTTGGAAGTAATCAGCGGGTTATTGTTTGTGGAGACGCCTTTTTAAGAGAAAATGATGAAGCAGGACGTACTCGGTTTGAAAGTGCTTATTTATCCGGGATTTCAGCAGGAGAGAGAGTGGCAGAAAAGCTGAAGGGATCACCACTCTCATGATTCGTGAAAGGTTGATTGCGGGGTTCAGTATAACCGCCATATCATCAAGAAACACTAGAAGAGTACATAAATCCAATGATAAGAAGAGGAAAAAAAAATGAACATTCAACTAAAGCAAGCGAATCCTGACCATCTCGACACAATTATGGACGTGTACTTGAGATGTAAAAAGGATCTGGATGAAAAGGGATTACTTCAATGGAATGAAGTCTACCCAAGCCGTGAATATTTTGAGGAAGAAATGACAAATGGAAATCTGTACGTACTTATGATAGATGAAAAAATAGCAGGATCCGCGACCCTGAATGAATGGCAGTCCCCGGAATGGTCCGAGATTCCTTGGAAACTTGAGAATGAGTGGGTGATTCATGCCTTGTTTCTCGATCCCCTTCAGCAGGGTAATGGATTGGGGAAAATCTTCATGGAGAAATGTGAAGAGTTCGCTCGTGAAAAAGGCTTCGATAGTATCCGGTTAGATGCGTATTCGAGGAACACGGGAGCAAATTACCTTTATGAAAAAATGGGCTATGATTACCGGGGATCGGTCTATTTCACCTCTAAACCAGAGGGGCATCAGGAATATCGCTGCTATGAAAAAGCGCTGACGCATTAAGATTCAATGGTTGTTCAAATGTACCAAGGAAAAGAGTATAGGATAAATGGTATACTTGAAGGTACAGTATGCGCTGAATAAGAAAGTTGGGAAGCGATTATATTGACACAGATTTTGGATGAGGCGAGGGCGTTCATTGAGCAATGTTATCAGGAATTAAATAAAAGCGTGCAAGACATGATGCTGCGCTTACAACAAATAGAAGATGAACTAAGAACAGAAGGAACCTATACTCATACAAGAGAAGAGCTTGTACACGGAGCCAAGATGGCGTGGAGAAATAGCAATCGCTGCATCGGCCGCTTGTTCTGGAATTCGTTGAACGTGTTTGACGAAAGGGAAGCGTCGACGGAGGACGAGGTTTTCGGTGCGTTAAAGCGCCACCTCGACTATGCTTCCAATAATGGTAGAATCCGTCCGACGATTACCATCTTCAGACCGTCTCAGCCACAGCAGCCTGACATCAGACTATGGAATCATCAATTGATCAGATATGCCGGCTATGTGGAGGATGGGCAGTATGCAGGAGACCCGCATTCCATCGGTTTTACGAAGAAATGCGAGGAGCTTGGCTGGAAAGGGCAGGGGACTGACTTTGATGTCCTGCCTTTCGTCGTGCAAATCGGGGACGGACCTCCACAGTGGAAAGAGATTGAATCCCGACTTAAGTTGGAGGTTCCTCTACGCCACCCTGAGTTTGACTGGTTCCAGGATTTGGGGTTGAAGTGGTATGGAGTTCCGATCATTTCTGATATGGAATTGAAAATCGGGGGCATCTCATATAAAGCAGCTCCGTTTAACGGCTGGTATATGGAGACGGAAATCGGCGCACGGAATCTTGCGGATGAGAACCGCTATAATCTTCTGCCGAAAGTAGCGAGCTGCATGGGGTTGGATATGTCGAGGGCGGCAACGTTGTGGAAAGATAAAGCGCTGATCGAGTTGAATATCGCCGTGCTCCATTCCTTTAAAGAAGATGGGGTAAGCATCGTGGATCATCATACGGCTGCCCAGCAGTTCCGCTTGTTTGAAGAGAACGAGAAGAGCGCCGACCGTGATGTGACCGGGGATTGGACATGGTTGATACCACCTGTGTCCCCGGCAGCGACTCATATATTTCATAAAGAGTACGACAATACGTGGAATTCGACGAATTATTTCTATCAGGATGCGCCTTATTAAGGGGAGCTGTTTTCTGTTTTGTACAGAAAGCAGCTTTTTTTATAACGTGAATGGCGGTTGTTTGGACACTTCATAATATTGAAACCAAAACCTGAACTCATCAAATAAAACAGGTCCATCGAATGTGAAATTCTCAAAGAAATCTTCAACTAATTCTGCATCTGCATCATCCATAATGCCAGTCACATAAAGAGGGGTCTTGAATCGCTTGTATAGATTCTCATAGCCATAAAAGCTGAACAGATCTTCAAGTTGTTGTTCGTTCATCATCTTCACCTTCCTTACTAGTAGGTTTTCCCTATCTTGTAAAAATATCCATAAAAAAACAGCAGCGGAAAGAGTCCGTGCTGTTTTTTATTTATGGGAAAGGGGAAGCGGTGGTGCTTTCCGTTTGATCTTACGGCTTTTCGTCTTGTTTATCGGTTGTGCGCCTTGTCTTCTTGAGAACTTGAACTTAATCCTGCAGAACAAGCAGAAATGGGCAATAGTACAAGCACAAGTAGTACAACCCTCATAGTATACATTATGTGAAGCCACTCCTTTCATCTTCACACTGGGGGACGGACCTTAATAGGTCCGTCCCTCTCATCTTTTCCTATTATTTTTTGTGTGTAGCGTATTTTTTCATTCCTAGTGTGGTTCCACCAGCGATGATCAGCAGAGCTGCAAGAAGGAATTCGAATGGGAATTCATTTCCGGCTGTTCCACCCATACCGGTGTTTGGCATTTCAGAAGGCATATTGGCTTTGAATTTGTCAGGGAACTGATCAGCAAATGCTCCTGATAATCCTTTTGCAGGATTCAGCATATGCTCATATGCCATACGGATTTGATCCCAGGATTTTTCATAATCACCGGCAGCATAGCTGTCGAATGCTCCAATCAGTTGATCCACGTGCATTTGAAGTCCTTCTGCTAAGGCGTCAGATTTTAAACGACCGTCCGTTGCCGTTTCAAGGAATTTGGAGAATTCTGCACGATATCCATCAAGGTTCTTAAGGGCTTCTTCTTTTGCTGCTTCATCTTCAGTACCTGTTGCTTTCACATAATCAACGAAAAACCCGATATGCTTGGACCACATGTCTTTGAACTGGTTACCTGCTTCTTCACCGTATACAGAAGCGATTGCTGCAGACAGGTCGTCGGTATTTGCATTCAGGGCACCAACAGAAGCATCGAAATCTTCTGATCCGTCAATCCCGTTTTGCATGGCCATCGTTGCAAGGGCAGCATGCTCTGTTAATAAGTGGTTAAGAGTTGAACGTAAATCCGTTGCCGGAGTAACAGCCATGGTATTTTCGAATTTGTCAGGATATTGATCCGTGATGGCGCTTGATAATCCTTTTGATACCATTCCCATATGTCCGATAGCCTCACGCTCGTATTCGTAAGCCTTTTCATAGTTACCGGCTACATAACTATCAAAAGCACCGATCAGTTGGTTGATATGCATTTGAAGTCCTTCTGCCAAACTATCAGATTTTAATCGTTCACCAGTTGCCGTTTCAAGGAAGTTAGAGAACTCTTCTTTGTAGCCTGCAAGATTTGCAAGTGCTTCGTCTTTCGCCGCTTGATCATCAGCACCTGTAGCTTTTACATAATCAACGAAGAATCCGATGTGATTCGTCCAGATTGTGTTGAATTGATTACCGGCTTCTTCACCGTATACAGAAGCGATCGCTCCTTTTAAATCGGCTGCGTTATCATTCAGGGCACCGGCTGCTGCGTCAAAATCTTCAGCTCCTTCAGCTCCGCGTCTCATCGCTTCCACCGCTAAGTATGCATGCTCAGTAAGTAAATGGTCCAATGTTGTTCTTAATTCTCCTGCTGGAGTATCCACTTTCACCTCGTGTGAATGATCTTCGCCGTTGTGGGCTGAAACTGTACCTACAGTCGGTACTAGTAATGTCATACTTAAAGGGACGGCTAAATAACTTTTTTTCATTTTCATAATTGAATCGCTCCTTTTTTTTTTTTATATTTTCATAAAGCTAACGACAGAAGTTCAAACATGGATCACATTTTTTGAATTTTTTCTATTATTTTTTAATAGGGGTGAAAAGTAGGGTGTAAAAGATAACAAGGATAGGGGGTATTCTACTATGTAGCCATATAAAAAGTAGAAATGAATAACGAATAGATATTGTTTAACATTTGTATATCCTCTGTTACATAGGACTTAATTCCCTGGTGCGAATTTCTCGAACATTTCGATAGACAAAAAAACGAAATAATCATCAATAGAAATAAAAAAGCCCGGCAGTACTGGACTGCCGGGCGAAAAACATTTATTGAACTTTTTTTATATTTCCGAGGCTAAAACAATCTCCCCTTGAGGTAGCTGGCTGTTCGCATCGGGCTCGAGGGTGATGGCCACCGTATCCCAATCTTTCTTCGTGAACTCTTCGTTAAACTTGAATACAACCGATCCTTTGCCATCCTTACTCGTGACAAATGTTCCGGCACGCTCAGGTTTATCATCTTTAATGAGCCAGACCTGATACACTTCTTCGTCAGAAAGACCCTGAAGCTCAGAAGCCTGGACCACCATGCTTGTTTGTTCCCCCTGCTTGATGATACTTGCTGTACCCTTTGCATTTCCACTGACGGCAGCGAGGTCGACATATTGTACTACCTGATCGATGGTTGCTTGTTCAACCACTTCGTTCTGGTCCTCGAGCTGTGTAAACAGATACGCATTCCCGATTAAGGAAAGGGCCAGGGCAGCTGCGACAGAAGGGAGGAACCATGATCTCTTTTTCTTAGTGGAGAAAGGTTGGACGTTAGCCTTTGGCTTCTCTTCACTCAGAATGTTAGCCAAAACACGGTCTTCCAGGTCTTTAGGAGGCTCGACAACATCAGATGCGAAAGGCATATATTCTGCTAACTGCTCCAGTTCATGAAGTTCTTCCTGACACTGTGGGCAGCTTTCCAGATGTTTTTCAAATTGGGCTCTCTCAAGTTCAGATAAATGACCGTTGTAGTAATCCAGTAAGTAATCGCATTGGTGTGTAGTCATTCGAATTGACCTCCTTTCCCTTTAAGACACGTGTGTAAATGCTTTAGCGCCAAACGAATTCTTCCTTTGACAGTCCCTAGTGGAATGTCAGTGGAATCGGCAATGGATTGTTGAGTCAACCCTTTGAAATAGAATAATTGTACAATGTTTTGCTGTTCATCTTTCAACGACTGGATACACTCCCGAATCGCTGCTCCTTTTTCTTTCCATTCCAACTGATCGGCAGGAGTCTCATGGGTCACCTGCAGGGAGTCTTTCTCTATATATTCAACAGACTCATGTTTCTTTCGCCTGCGGAGCGCATCAAGGCACGTATTTCTCGTCATCGTTAACAGCCATGATGAAAATTTTCCTTTATTGTGGTCATAGGGAGAGTGCTTTTTCCAGAGTTTCATAAATACCTCTTGAATCACTTCCTCTGCAATTTCCCGATCACCTGTCATTTTATAAGAGAAAGAATAAATCAGTTTTTCGTATTGTTGATAAAGTTGTCGTAATGCTGTTGAATCTTTGGCTAAAACTTGCTGATACAGTTCTAAATCGTGTCGATCATTGGGCATATTACGCTCCTTATCTTTGACATATAAAATAAGGATACTAAACAACGGTTAGGAACTCAATTTTAATAAGCTAACGAATGGAATTAGATTTTGGATCATAAATGTTTGAAAAAAATGTTAGTGGGGTAAATAGGGGAGTTTCGGATTGATAATAAAATATCCCCCAATGAAATGGGGGATACCTCGTGTTTATTTTACTTTTTGTAACTTGTGAATCACGGATAGGGAACGTCCTGTGCCGATGGCCACTGATTCCAGCGGGTTTGGAGCTAAGTGAACCGGTACGACGATTTCCTGGCTCAACCAATCTTGAAGTCCGTTCAGAAGTGCTCCGCCTCCAGTCAGAATCACACCGCGGTCGACAATGTCCCCACTTAGTTCAGGAGGACAATTTTCCAATGTCGCACGGATCGTTTCCAGGATGTGAAGAAGAGATTCTTTCAACGCATCCTGAATTTCATTGGATGATAGTTCGATCGTTTTTGGAAGGCCCGTCACAAGGTCACGTCCACGAATATCCATCGTTCTTTCTTCATGGTCGATCAGTGCTTGACCCACTTCGATTTTCACTAATTCAGCGGTTCTTTCACCAATCAACAGATTGTAACGTTTGCGAACGTACTGAACAATATCTTCATCCATTTGATCTCCACCGATACGGATCGTGTTACAGGAAACAACGCCACCGTAAGAGATGATCGCTACTTCCGTCGTTCCACCACCGATATCAACGATTACGTTGGCAACAGGCTCACCTACAGGCAAATCAGCACCGATGGCAGCAGCTACAGGTTCTTCAATAAGAGTCACGGATTTCGCACCGCTTCCTCTTACGGCATCCTGAATCGCTCTTCTCTCGACACTTGTTGCACCAGAAGGCGTACAAACGACAACCGTTGGCTTGCGGATAGAGAATCCAAGTTTTTTACTCGCTTTTTTCATCACTTGTTTTAACATTTCAGTTGTCACATCAAAGTCGGCAATCACACCATCTTTAAGCGGGCGCACAGCCACGATTTTCCCTGGCGTTTTCCCGATCATGCTCTTGGCTTCAGTTCCAACCGCCAAGACCGTTTTATTCTCTGTGTCGATCGCGACAACAGAAGGTTCATTAAGTATAATTCCTTTATTTTTACTATAAACAAGTATATTTGCAGTTCCTAAATCGATACCAATTTCAGAGTTTGATAACATCAATATTCCTCCAACTATAAGAATTCTAGACAGTATAACCTTCTATACAGTATAGGAGATTTTTGAGGGTTATGTAGGTGGAGATATTTACCACCGACAAATTATTACAAAGTATGACAGAAGTGAAAGCGTTTTTAAAAAAATGAAAGTGTGTGATGGAGGGGTTTTGTATACCTGTATGGGTACGTAGGAACGGACCTTGATTTTTTGTTCGTTAAAAAAATTTAAACGTTCTGTAATATAGATAGGGATGTTTGGAGTAGTCGGAAGGTGGTGAAGGGGGAGTTCGGGACATGGGAGTGGTTATATGGGATGGTGCTTGGGTGAAAATGGAGGGGACGGGGACTCTTGTAGTAGGTAGTGTATTTCTTTTGACTTCGATAATATTTATATTATCTTCCGGGTATAATCGCCATTACTCTGATAGGTTGAAAGAAGATGGGATGGATTTAGTAGGTAAAGAAGGAGAGTTTAGGCATTGAAAACAAGATATCTGCGAAATTTGCATTTTATCAGCGGAATATTCGATATATCAGCGAAATTCCACATATATCAGCGAACGGCTGAAACGGTGACTATGAAACTACCTCACCTGGATGAATTCTCAAACTATGAATAAGCAACAGGTGAGCGGAATCCAAAATAACGGCGAAAATCCCGTTTTAACGGCGATACTTTCAATATAACGGCGAACGGCCGAAACCCCTTCAATTTCAATCGATCTATCAAACAAAAAAATGCCCCACCAGGAGGCATTTTCCCATTATCAAAGCGTAAACCGCTCCAATTCTTTTTTCATTTCTGCTGTCATTACGTTCAATTTTCCTACTTGTTCATTCATTTGTTCGAAGTACCTCAGCTGCTCTTCGGTAGAAGAAGAAATTTCTTCCGTTCCGGCAGCGGTTTCCTCTGTGATCGCCGAGATGTTTTCAATGGCTGCAATCACCTGATGGGTACGCTCATTCGAAGCTTGCATACCATTTTCAAGTTGTACTAAATTTTCATAAATGGTTGAAACGTTTCCGGATATGTCTTTAAACGCATTCTCTGTCACACTCATGGAGTCCACTTGCTGAGTAGAAAGGGATTTCCCCTTTTGAGAAGCTTCCATAATAGAGTGAATGCCATTTTTGATATTTCCGACCATGTTACCGATTCGCTCGGTTGCAACGGATGAATCTTCTGCCAGTTTTCGGACTTCCTGGGCAACGACGGCGAATCCTTTTCCTGCGTCCCCGGCTCTGGCTGCTTCGATTGCTGCGTTTAGTGCTAAGAGATTTGTTTGATCGGCAATTTCCCTTACCGCATGGGAAGCATGTTCAATTTCACCGGTATATTGGGCAAAGTGTTCGATGGAATCCATGATGGATGAAGAAGATTCGGCGATCATTTCAGCAAATTCCTGCTGCTTATTTAAGGATGCCCGGCCATGCTCAACCGAATCCAATGCCACTTTACTGCTAGCGGATGATTCTCCGCTTTGTCTCACATTCTGGGCAAAATCATCACCCATCAGAGACATTAAAGCAGCCGTTGACTGGATATCTTCAGAGATGGATTGACTTCCTTTTGCCAGTTCTTCAGTCGAAATCGCCACCTGGTTGCTGCTTTCTGCCAAACTCGTCATTTGTGAGCGTACATCCTGGGTGAACTTCTCTACATTTGATCCGATATCATGGACGGATTGAACCGTACTCCGCAGGTTCAGAACCATATGGTGAAAAGCGGTTTGGAGTTTGTCCACTTCAAATTTACTGTTTTTCTCTTTAACCGACTCAACTGAAATCGTTAAATCACCATTGGCCATCTTTTCAGCGTTATCCACCATAATGTTTAAAGGCTTAACTATTCGCTGTGTCAATAAGGTAGATGCTGCCATGGATAGGATGATGGTTAAGATAAACCCGATCACCGACACCCATACAATAAATTCAATTTGCCTCTTGTTTTCTTTTAAAAGGCTTTGATACCAATCATTTGTTTGTTTCGTTAATAGATACATATCGTTCAGGACGCCGGAGATGCGGATCGACTGTCGTTTGATCTCCGCTTTGTTCATTTCAGTGAGAGCTGCATCTGATGCAGTCTTCAAATCTGTGAATTTCGCCTCGATGGAGGAAAGGGTTTCTTGCTGATCTTTAATTGTCAAAAGCTTTTTTAAATCTGAGATCTGCGTAGATGTTTCTTCCAGAATGCCCTCTACGATTTGTTTATTTTCTGCTGTTGAATTGACGGAGTAATTGGATAGTGCCTGCTTTGCCACATTCAAATCTCCCCGCAATGTCTCTGTTTCAAGAAGTACTTGTACATCTTCATTTGCAGAATTTTGAAGAGAAATCAGTTGAGAGACGATGTACCCAATGATAATCGTCGAAAGGATAAGGGGGATAAGTCCCAAAATCAGTAAACGTCTTTTTAATGCCATGAGAATACTCCTTAGTTGAGATTTATTGCAATTTAATGTTAATGTCCCCAGAGATGATTTTGTTTTTAGCGTCTTCTAGTTGTTTTGTTTCTTCAGGAGACAAGCTGGTCACACGAATGGGGGCTAATCCCACGCCATCTTCCTTGAGCCCCAGCTCATAGGCTTGTTGAGTTATTTTTTGATTTGAAATAAGTTCTTTTGTTATGTTGAATACCGCGTTATCAACTTTTTTGACCATGGACGTGACAACCGACTTTTCGGCAATGAAGTATTGATCCGAGTCGACCCCTCCAGATAAAATGCCTGCTTTTTGCGCAGCCTGAATCGCTCCCACTCCTGTAAAACCAGCGGCAGGATAAATAAAGTCTGCGCCTTGTTTCATTTGGTTCTCAGCTATTTTCCCACCAAGCTCAGCGTCACCAAAATTGTCGGCGTTGTCTTTCAATACCTTTATGGAAGGATTGATATACTGAGCACCTTGTTCAAACCCTTTTTCAAATCGTTGAATAACAGGAACATCGGCTCCACTAATGAATCCAATCGTGTTGCTTTTTGATTTCATAGCTGCCACCATACCGAGAAGGAAGCTGCCTTCATGTTCTTTAAACGTAATCGATGTGATGTTATCCACATCTGAGGATCCGTCTATCAATAGAAATTTCTGATCAGGATTTTCTTTTGCAATCTTTTCAATAGCATCTTGAATCGAAAATCCAAGGCCGATCACAAGCTCATGGTTCTGATCGACAAGCTCCTGGAGTGCTTCTTCAAAGTTTCCGTCCGGTGCTTCTCTATAATCAAATAAAATACCTAATTCATCCCTGGCCCGTTCTAATCCTCTAAATGCCGAATCGTTAAACGATCCATCCCCAAGCCCTGTGTCAGAGAGAAGGATTCCAATACTCTGCTGCTTTTCTACACTCGCTTCTTCCGTCATAGGTGTGGAACATCCCGCCACAACAAGCATGACAAGAAGAAACACGCTGATTAACTTCTTCAAACCGTTACCTCCAAAAATAAATATTGAGACATTCACATGTCCGTACCTCTGTATTATCGGAGGGACGGACCTATTTTGAAGGGGAGGAGGGAAAAAAATGTTGTGGGGATGATTGGAGTTTTCAGAGTGAGTATGTGGTGTGGAAGGTGGTTGTGTACATTGGTTTGGTAATGTTAATTGGATATTCACCATTATTTGGGGGGATTCGGCAACTAAAATGGATAATTACAATTATCTGGTGTGGAACTACAATTGATATGATCGGAAAAGGGGGAGGGGATGGATTTTGGACGGGAAATGAGAAGCGTTTTAGACATCGGACGCAAGATATCAGCGGAATTTACGTTTTATCAGCGGAATTCCACATATATCAGCGAAGTGCTGATTCGTCGTATTAATTTAGGCTATGAAATTTCGTACGATTAATATTCGGCAGGAGACCGGATTCCAAGATAACGGCGAACGGACTCTTCCACAAAAAAAAGAGATGCTCTCTACAAGCATCTCCCCTTCATCAATACGCTTTACGGAAAAACTCCGCAAGCTCCTGACTATGTTTTTTGCGTGCTTTGCGGTGCTCGGCACGGTTCTTGGCGGTTTCGTTCAGCCATTTTTCTTCTTCTGTTTCCGGTACGACTTCCGCAATGACGGCTGGTTTATTGCCTTCTAAAGCAACAAAGGTCAAGAAGGAGATGGCTGCCACATTGGTTTCTCCTGTTAGAAGCACCTCTGAAGTGACCTTCACACAAACCTCCATGGAGCTGCGACCCGTGTAGGTAACCATAGCTTCCAACGTGACGGCATCCCCGACTTTTATGGGTTGCAGGAAGTCGACGGAATCTGTTGAAGCCGTTACGACGGGCTTACGGGCGTGACGGGTAGCGGCAATGGAGGCCACGTCGTCTATATAGGCCATCAGTTTTCCACCAAACAATGTACCATGATGGTTGGTGTCGGGTGGAAGAACGTGGGTCGTTTTACTTGTTTTCGTTTCTTTCATAAACTTTTTTTCTCTCAATGAATTCACCTTCCGTTATCAATGTGCAAAAAGATTGCTACCTTATACTATTCACTAAAGGCGGTCGGAAGAAACATAATCGCGAGAAAAAGTTATAGAAATATACTAATGATAATGGCCGTTATGAAGCTTGCCAGTGTACCGGCAATGATGGCTTTCAAGCTTAACTTAGAAACCATCGGACGCTGTGTCGGCTCTAAAGAACCCAATCCGACAATCAATTGTCCGATCGAAGACAGGTTCGCAAAGTTACAAAGGGCAACGGAAAGAATCGCAACGGTCTTTGGTGAAAGCTCGCTCATCAATCCTGATAGCTCTTTGTATGCGACGAATTCATTCACAGAAAGCTTCGTCCCGATGATGGAGGCAGCATGGAACGCTTCATCCATCGGAATACCGACGAGTAGTGCAAGTGGATAGAACAGGTAGCCGAAGACCGTGGAAAGACTCATGTCGACAGCACCCAGTAATCCGTTGACGAGAGCAAGGATCCCGATAAACGCGATGAGCAGTCCACCAATATTGATGGCCAGCTGTGTACCACTAAGGGCACCTTCGGAAATAGCTTCGAATACGTTCGTATGAGTGGTTTTTCCTAATGAAATATCACCATTCGTTTTGGATTCTTCCGTTTCAGGTTCGATGATTTTGGCGATCACAAGAGAGACGATCGGCACACTGAAGACGGATAGTAGAAGGAATTTCATGTCGATTCCCATCAATGAATATCCAATTAATATCGCTCCACTTGCTGAAGCAGTTCCCCCAACCATAACGGCAAAAAGTTCAGAACGCGTCAGTTTTATTAAATAAGGTTTAATCAAAAGGGGGGCTTCAGCTAATCCAAGAAAAGAATTTCCGATCGCATTAAACGATTCAACCTTCGTCGTCCCAAGGATCTTACCCAACCCGATTCCGATATATTTTACAAAGAACGGGATGATTCGCAAGTAATAAAGTGCTGAAATAAGTGCAGAAATAAAGATGATCGCACCCAGAACATTGATGGCGAACACAAATGAAATATTCGTTCCCTTCTCAAAAAATCCTCCGAACACGAACATGATTCCTTCATTGCTGTAGTCGATGACTTTTTGTACACCCAAGGCAGCTTTTTTCAAAATGGTTTGTCCGAATGGGACTTTTAATACAAACAAGACAAGCAGGAATTCCAGGCAGATCCCGATGACGATCGTGCGCCATTGAATGGCTGAGCGGTTGCTGCTCAACAGCCACGCTAAGAATAGAACTCCAAGTAATGATAAGATGCCATATATTAAACTCACAATACCAATCCCCCAACATGTAATCTTCAACGAATCCTCAGGTTTACGTCGTATGATGTCTGACCTCTCAGAAAAATAAAAAAGTGCATGAAGACATTCTCTAAAAAATAGGGAAAGTCTCCATACACAAACAGCATATAGAAAAGACTTTCCTTATAGTCCGGCACTTTACGGCTGCCAGGTAGAGACTTATGGTCCATATCACCATAGATATATAAGGAATTCGTATGAAGTTGATTTGAAATATGTTTTCTACTCTATCATATGACTGAAGACTATCACAATAGTTTTTTTGTAAAGAAAAGCATGGAAAAACGTGGTGAATCTAAATTACTATTTTTAACAAAATTACAAAAATAATAGTTTACCAGTATAACATTTGGGGAACTTTCACAAACACATGTAATAAATATGAAGGGAAGAGGATGCATGTTTGAAAGTGGTTTGCTGTTTACACTATTGACTTGTGTGTTTTTTATGGGGTTGGTTGCTTGGATTTCATACATTAAGACTAAAGGATCATTGAACGATTCGACAGGATATTTTTTGGCGGGGAGAGGGCTGACGGGTACGTTCATCGCCGGGTCTCTTCTATTAACGAACTTATCGGCTGAGCAGCTGGTCGGTTTAAACGGACAAGCCTTCCGTGCAAACCTTTCAAATATGGCGTGGGAAGTGACCGCCGCCATCGCGATTATCATCATGGCCCTGTATTTACTTCCAAAGTATTTAGGAAGAAGCTTCACGACATTACCAGAGTTTCTGAATCAACGTTATGACAAGGGAGTTCGACAGTATACAACCATTCTCTTTATGCTCGGGTATGTATTTGTTACGATTCCATCCATGCTCTATTCAGGGGCACTTGCCGTGTTGAAATTATTTGATGTACCCGGGCTTATGGGTATTTCCTATACTCAATCGATCTGGGTGATTGTGTGGGTGATCGGGATCATCGGCAGCATTTACGCCATCTTTGGCGGACTGAAAGCCGTTGCCATTTCCGATGCGTTAAACGGGGTCGGCCTCTTGATCATCGGGATTCTTGTTCCGATTTTAGGATTTTATGCTTTAGGTGAAGGAAGTTTCTTATCAGGAGTAAAGGAGATTGCCACGAACAACCCGGAAAAGCTGAACTCAATAGGTTCTTCTTCTGATTCTGTTCCGTTTTCCACGATCTTCACAGGAATGATTTTTGCGAATTTATTTTATTGGGCATCTAACCAGTACGTGATTCAACGAACGTTAGGAGCGAAGAATCTGGCAGAGGGACAGAAGGGTGTCATCATTTCAGGATTCTATAAGCTTCTCGTTCCGTTTATGATGATGCTGCCGGGAGTCATTGCTTTTCATCTTTATGGAGATTCATTGAAAAGTGTGGATTTGGCTTATCCGGCACTGATTAACGCGGTGCTGCCCTGGTATCTGACAGGTTTCTTCTTAGCCGTGTTACTGGGAGCGGTGCTTAGCTCGTTTAATTCCCTGTTAAATAGTGCAGCGACGTTATTTGCACTTGATATCTATAAGCCTCAGTTCAACCCGGATGTCAGTGATCAGAAATTAATTTCGATCAGTAAGTGGTTTGGAGCGGCACTCGCGGTCGTTTCCATGTGTGTGTCACCAATGTTGATTCATGCGACGGACGGCTTATGGGATCTGATCCGAAAGTTCACAGGGTTCTTTAACATCCCGATTATCGTCGTTTTATTGGTTGGGGTGTTCTCAAAACGCATTCCTGCTTTAGCCGCCAAAACAGTGATCATTCTTCACGTGTTCACGTATTATATGCTTGTATGGGGAACAGGCCATTTATTCGGATTCTCTATCAATATTAACTTTATTCATATATATGGAATCCTGTTTGTTTCAGAGATTGTGTTGATGGTAGCAATCGGCTGGTGGAAGCCATTGAAGAAGCCATACGAATATCGTTATAATCCGAAAGTGGATATGATGCCGTGGAAATACAGCATCCCATTGTCCATTGTGCTCATGGCGTCCGTAGTGCAAACGTATTTCATCTTTTCACCCATCGGACTGGCCTATGAATCAGGTGTCATTTCAACCTATTTCTGGCCAGCAACTGGAGGATTGGTTGTCACAACCACCGGCCTGATCTTCTGGTCACTAAAAAGCTGGAACAAGAAATACCAAGCCTACCTGCTCAAAAACAAACCATACAAACTAAACCGTACCAAAAAATACTCCCTGCAACAAAACCTGAATCCGATCTACTCTTCGAAACTACTGAAATAAAAAAGAGGGACGGACCTTCATTCCTATGACCAGGTCATAGGAATCGAGGTCCGTCCCTCTCTTGTGTCTTCTTATTTTGTACGTTCTAACAGGTTTGCAAGAACGTGTTTTTTGTAGGATTCTACTTTGCGTTCTTCGTAGCGGCGTACTCCCGCTTTTTTTAGTTCTTCTACGTACCAGCCTTTGCTTCCGATATGCATTGAAATATACATCCTTTCTTTGCGTAGTATTGATTGGAATCTCCGACTAGCTCTTCGAATGAGCTACGTTAAGATTGCTTACGGTTGTACATTGTAACATCTCATTTTTGATGAAAAAAGGGGGTAAAGGAAATTTTTCGGATTCATCCTTTTCTAAAAATTTTCTGCAAAACTTTTTGAAAAAAAGTGATCCAATCGTGAACCACCTTCGTTAGCTTTATGAAAATTGGATGCAGGGCGCGTGTCGGGCATGATTCATGAAGGGTGTACCGGGTACGATTTTTGGATTTTGTACCAGGCACCATTCATGATGTTTGTACCTGGTACATAAGTTTCGGCATCCCTTTAAAATCAGCATCCGATCAATTGAATCGGAAGGAGGTGACAAGACGCAGTGCAAAAACACCTAATTCAGGCTTTGCTCTTTTTGGGAGTCATCAGTATTCCTACTTTTGCTTCGGCAGAAGGGGGACTTCTCTCCACTGTGACGAATGAAGTCAACGCGGTCACTGACAAAGCAACGACTACCGTGAATGAAGCCGTTTCCGCTCCTGACGAGGAGAAGGACAAACCATCCGCTGAAACAACTTCAGAGGATGAGAATCACTCAAAGGGAAATATGCTTTCCGAGACGGTTGATTCGGCGACAGATACGGTTGATCGTACAACAGGGACAGTTACTGGCACTGTGAATGCCGCAACTAAGACCGCCGGAAACACGGTGAAGAAAACCGTGGAGCACACGACGGAACCGGTTACGGATATCGCAGGGGACTCAGCGGCTCCTGTAACGGAAACGGTGAACAATACGACCAAGGCTGTTACAAATACTGTTGAAAAAACAACGAAATCAGTAACCGGTACGGTGGATTCAACGACAAAGACGGTCACTGACACCGTGGAAGAAACAACCAAACCTGTTTCAGATTCATTGTCAGATGATAAGCCTCTATTGGAAGTCGACCTGTCAGATGACCCTGAAGTGAAAGTGAATACAGGGATTGTCGATGTCGAGGTTTCCGAGGATCCACAGGTAAAAGTGGACACTGGGATTGTTGAAACAGAAGTGAAGGATGAGCCCTCGGTCGACACAAAGATAGAGAATGATGATGCCGAAGTGGAGAAAGTGGATGTCCGGAAAGAACCGTTTCAACAAGAGGTTCCAGCCGAAACATCTGCTGAGAAAGCAGATCAAAGCTCCATCAGAATGAGCAAAGCGAAACAATTAAATGAAACGATACTTACAAAACCGGCTGAAGTTGAGCAAAAAGAACGTGCCAAGGCGGAAGAGTCAGAAAAACAGAATGAACTTCCTTTCACGCCGGTCAAAAAGATGGAACCGCTACTAACGACCACAACTTTTCATTCTACAAGTCAGTCTTCAAGCACAAGTGGAGTAAGTGGGCAGGTAACCGGGTCAACATCTTTATGGTATGTGTCGGATCAGCAGGCAATGGCCGTCAACTTCCAAAAAGCCAATTTATATGAGAAAAAGAATCTTTATTATGATCAATGGTTAAACGCACCACCGTCACAACCACCTCAGGCAATCTCTTCTTTTCAAAAGTATATAAACCAAAAAACTTTTAAAAGGAGAGAAAAATAAAATGAGAAAAAGCGTATTTAGAACATTAGTAATGACAGGTGGATTAGCAGCAAGTCTAGCAATCGGAGGTCAAACAAGCTTAGCGGCAGGGAATGATTCACTGCTTAACAGCAATGATGGGTTACTAGAAGACGCCAACATCCTGGATTCTGAAGATGGTCTATTAAATGGGTTGAATATTGGCGGATCAGATGAAGAATTAAATACGGATGCAAGTGCTGATGCAGATGCAAATGTCGTAAACGAAACCGTCGTTGATGAAGAAAATGATTCTGTTACTAGGAATAATGGTGCAGAAGCGACTTCAGATGTAAACGCAGCGGTTGAGGGAGAAGAAAAATCACCAGAAGTGAATGCAGAAACTGATGCTGGAGTCATGAACGAAACAACAGTAGAAGAGGATTCAGCGACTTCAACAACAGAGGCGGGAGCGTCACAGGATGTAAACGCAGCGGTTGAAGGGGAAGAAGAATCAGCAGAAGTGAATGCGGAACCTGAAGCTGGAGTCATGAACGAAACAACAGTAGAAGAGGATGCAGCGACTTCAACAACAGAAGCGGGAGCATCACAGGATGTAGATGCAGTGGTTGAGGGAGAAGACGAATCAGCGGAAGTGAATGCAGAAACTAACGCTGGAGTCATGAATGAAACAACAGTAGAAGAGGATTCAGCTACTTCAACAACAGAAGCGGGAGCATCACAGGGTGTAAACGCAGCCGTTGAAGGGGAAGACGAATCAGCAGAAGTGAATGCAGAAACTGATGCTGGAGTCATGAACGAAACAACAGTAGAAGAGGATTCAGCTACTTCAACAACAGAAGCGGGAGCATCACAGGATGTAAACGCAGCGGTTGAAGGAGAAGACGAATCAGCAGAAGTGAATGCGGAAACTAACGCTGGAGTCATGAACGAAACAATGTACAATGAAGAAGATGATTCTTATGTCACTACTACTTCTGGAAACGTTACTTCCGGTCTGAATGCTTCTGCATCTGACGAAGAGAACAAATTAATGGCTGATGCCATGACCGATTCAAATGTTTGGGTAAGTGCTGAAAGCGAAGACGATTCTTCTAAAGCGTCATTTGGTACTGAATCTGCAAATGGTCTTGTATTGGGAACAGAAGATAAAGAAGATGCTGATTCTGCTAAAGTAGAAACTATGAACGATACTTCTGTCATGACGACTGTTGAAAACAGCGACGACTATTCTAAGTTTGAAACAAACGCAGCGAATAACCTGATGCTGGGTGCTATGTCGAACGATGAAGACGAACAAACTGCTGCTACTGTCATGAACGCAGTGGAAGCGGGACTATGGGCTGAATCAATGGATTCTGATGAAGAAGAGTATACGAGTGCCGGATTAAATGCTGGTACAGATACAACTCTTGGATTCTTGTCTTCTGATGAAGAAGATGAATCTTCTCTAATGTCTAACCTTGGTGTAAATGCAGATGCAAGCTACACTCAATGGGAGAATGAAGATTCTTCAGACTCTGAGTTCAACCTTGGTCTTTCGACAGATCTAGGTCTAAATACAATGCTACAGTCTGATGATGAAGGTTTTGATTTAGGACAGTAAAAAAGTAAAGGAATGATCCATTGCGGATCATTCCTTTTTTTATTGAACAGCTTTCTTCAATTCCAATTCTTCTTTTTCAAAACGTTCGAACATGATGAAGAAGAGTCCGGCACTCACAAGAGCAAGAATCGAAAGGATGATAAACGTCCAATCATACCCTACATAAAGTGAGAGGGTGATGGATAGAGGTGCGATCGTTCTCGCGACTGTGAAGCGCAGGCTGGCTGCGGCAAAGTACTGCCCCCGCATATGATCCGGTGCAAGCTTTGAAACAAAGCTTTGCTGGATGCCCGCTGTCATGAGCTCTGCGAATGTGAACACCGCCATGGCAATCACAAACATCCAAACCGAGCTTGTTTGTCCAAACATAAAAATTGAAACGGCGTAGATGACTGAGGATAGGATGAACACATTGCGCTCACGGAATTTCGTGATCCATCTCGTGATGACCACCGTAAGAAGGGCAACCAGGAATCCATTCTCAGATAGTATCAAACCGAATACCTGCTCACTCACAAGGGTCAATGACCAGTCCCCGAAGCTGAACAGAGTGGCCTGATCCATCACATCTTTAATATATACTGGAATCAGCAGGTCCAGTTGCATAAACGTTTGACCTACGAGAATCCCTGCTAATATGAATAATAAAAACGTTTTGTCTTTAAAAATAACACTGTAATCCTTTATCTGATCTGATATCACATTATGCCAGGCTTTCTTTTTTCCTTCTGTCACCAGTAGCTTACTAGTGTCTAGAGGTGCTGTTTCCCTCGTCATTTTATATAAAAGAAGAGCTAGGAACATGCAGATAAGCGCAGCGGCAATTAACAGCTCGAAACGGTAATGAACATAGAAAATCCCTCCAAGGATCGGTCCTACGACCACTGCGATATTTATGGACGTATAAAAGACTGCAAACACATGACTGCGGTCCTTTTCATCCACTACATCGGCCACCATCGCCTGACTTGCAGGCCAATAAAACGAGCCAAATACTCCTACCAAACTAAAACAGATAAAACCGATCATGGCTGAATCGAGCCACGGTGAACTGGCAAGGCCAAAGATTAGAAAGGCAAAGCCTTGTCCGAAGGCCGAAATGACCATCATACGCTTTCGCCCAAAGCGATCTGCGCAATAGCCTCCCATCAGATTCGCGAGTACGGCGAATACCTGTGAAAGGACCAATAATAATCCTGCTGTCTGCTTTCCGAATGACTCTGTAAAATAAATCGTCAAAAACGGAAAGAACATCCAGAACGTAATGTTAATCGCTGCTTCCCCAAACAGCCGGACCTTTAAATTACGGTCCCAATCTCGAATTCTCATCTATATTCCTCCCCTCATGAACCGCTAGATGAACTAGAATATCATAGCTCGATAGGACAAAATAAACAAGACTGATTTAACTGGTATTTACAAAATATTTACTCATGATGAAGCAGCGACTAAAGATACCATTTTCTCCTTTCTGAATACATTAAAAGTATTGAATGGGAAAGGAACGGTGGGTGGAGGTGATCGATAGGCTTATCCTTATTACTGGTGCTTGGACGCAGGTGATCGGAACGGTGATTGCAGCAATTGGCGAAACCATGGTCATACAAGAAGAACGATCCGGTCAAGAGCCTCTCGGGTTTCGGTTGGTCTCCATCGGAAACGGATTTGAAGCGGCAGGAAATGCACTTCAGGGGGTGGGAGCGGAAAAAGTCTCGGACGGTTCATTTGGAGAAACGTTAAGAGTGATCGGTGATTGGATTCAGGCTTCAGGAAACGTAACAAACGTTGCAGCAGCTGAACTCCAATTCGCAGGAAGAGAATTGGAAGGATTGAACCTTGATATTTTTGGAGACACCATCCAATCCTTAGGGGCAGGACTGGAAGCCTATGGGGCCACGTTGGGTACTCGGGAGTTTTCAAATCTTCTTGCAGCCGGAAATTCACTTCAATCCCTTGGAGCAGCAATTGAAGCGATAGGAGAAGTTTATATTTTAAACGAAATGAAGGAAATCGGACTGCAGGTCACCGCATTCGGAAGCTATGCCCAGGCAGCGGGTGCGACGATTGCAGCCATTGCGTTGACGAAGCAGTATGGGTGAGCTTTTTAAACGAAAGAGGAGTATTTGTTTCGAAAATGTGCTAATAACATTGTGAATGGAAGGTTTATAGGATGATGGGAGAAGGATACACCGATCGAAAGGAGAGAATTCCGTCTTTTTTCAGGCTTTTTGCGTCAAAGTATAATTTTATGCGTCTATATTTTGCTTTATGCGTCATGTTTTAAATTTATTGCGTCAAAATTTCAATATATGCCTCTTTTTCCAGTTACACCCAACGGATTGAGCGCTCAGTCAAGCGATTTTCTTCCAATCCCCACCTCACCCCCATAAAAAAATCCCAAAAGGCAGCCAAGCCACCTTCCGGGATCCTCCACAGTCATATCTTAAAACGCCCAACCGCCATCGCGGAATACTGCTTCAGTCGAGCCGTCTTCTTTCACTCCATCGATATTCATTTTGTCAGAACCGATCATGAAATCAACGTGTGTGATACTGTTGTTCAAACCGTTTTTCTCAAGCTCTTCTTCACTCATTTTCTTTCCGCCTTCGATACAGAATGCATAGGCATTTCCGATCGCAAGGTGGTTTGATGCGTTCTCATCGAATAATGTGTTGTAGAATAACACATTCGATTGAGAGATTGGGGATTGATGAGGGACAAGGGCGATTTCCCCAAGGTAATGAGACCCTTCATCTGTGTCCACAAGGCGCTTCAAGATTTCTTCGCCTTCCTCAGCCTTAACATCCACAATACGGCCGTTTTCGAATGTAATCGTAAAGTTATCGATCACGTTACCACCGTAGCTAAGTGGTTTCGTGCTTGATACAGTTCCGTTCACACCAGTTTTTAATGGAACCGTGAATACTTCTTCCGTTGGCATGTTCGCCATGAAAGTGGTTCCTTGTTCGTTCACACTTCCAGCTCCCACCCACAGGTGACCTTGAGGAAGCTCGATTGTAAGGTCCGTCCCCGGTGCCGTGTAGTGAAGCCTTTTGTAGTTCTTTTCGTTCAGGTATTCCACTTTTTCGTGAAGATTTGCGTCGTGATCCTTCCATGCCTGGACAGGATCAGCCTGGTCGGCACGGACTGCTTTGAAGATTGCATCCCAAAGTAAATCCACCTGTTCTTCTTCAGAAGCTTCCGGGAATACTTTTGCAGCCCAGTCTTTCGAAGGGGCAGCCAGTACGCACCAGCTCACTTTGTCCGATTGAATGAATTGACGGTATTTGGACATTGCTTTTCCAGCTACCTTTTGGAAGTTTGAGATGCGGTCTGGATCTACCCCTTTAAGCAAATCAGGGCTTGAAGATACGATGCTCATGAATGCAGCTCCGCCTTCAGCAAGCTCTTCGACTTCTCTTGCTTTCCACTGTGGGAACTCCTGGAATGCTTCGTCGGGAGCAAGATCATATTTCGTACGGTTCACTACATCATCATTCCAGTTAACGTAGACATGCTTAGCCCCAACTTCATAGGCTTTCTTTACCACTAAGCGGACAAATTCTGCCGAATCGATGGACGTGTTGATGACAAGTGTCTGTCCCTTTTGAACATTGACGCCGACTTCAACAGCCAGACTAGCATATTTCTCAAGATTTTGTTGGTAATTAGACATATGTAATCTCCTTTTTTCAGAATGTTCTATTACATTCTTATTGTATCAGTGCGGGCACCGTTTGCAAGTGTTTACACCCATCTTTCTATCGTATGCGAAAGAAGGGATAAGTATTTGTTTCGTGCATTGAAAATGAACGTTCTGTGGCATCCAAACAAGAAACATAGCGAACCACGGGGAAACTATACTATAATGATTGAAGCAATACTTCAGATAAAAAAGGGGGAAGAAATAGTGCCGTGGAATGTCCTTTTATTACGAATGTCCGCCATCTATGGGTTTATTGGAGCATTTCTCGGGTCTCATATGGCAGGAGCGGGATCCTATGCATTTAAACCCATTCACGCTCATATTTTAGTAGTGGGCTGGTTAAGCTTATTTGCGTATTCTTCTTATTATCGTTCCTATCAAGTGCCGAAATCTTCGAAACTGGCATTTGCCCACGTATGGACTGCGATTATCGGTTCAATCGGATTAACCCTTGGGATGTGGATGTACAACTTAAATCCATTTAACCTGCCGGGAAGCTTCACGATGGTCTTCTATATAGTAGGAGGAAGCACGTTATTACTCAGCTTTTTCCTATTCGTGTTCATGACATTTAAATATAGTGAGAGTAAGAAGTAGGAGAGGGGCCTGTTTTCAGTTGGAAAACAGGCTTTTTTGAATGGGTGTGAGTTAATTGTGGATAAGTTATACCTGGATAAAACGCGCCTGACTCTACTCCGTCCCAAACAAGAAACTCCTCCCATTGAAATGGAAAGGAGTTTTCATAACTAGGTGGAAGCTTCATCCTGCTTCTGTTCTTGAAATAGGAACCGATAGTCCATCGGGTTTTGGATCAAATCGGCCAGGGTGTATTCGTCAAGGACAGAGAGGTAGGCGTTTAACGCTTTCCCGAGTACATGCTTAAGTCCGCAGACTGGAGTGATGACGCAGCTGTTGTTCTTGGCGTCAAAGCATTCGACAAGGTGGAAGTCTTCTTCTGTGGTCCGGACAAGTTTTCCGATATTTATATCTTCCGGGGATTGTGCTAGTTTGATACCGCCGTTTCTGCCGCGGATCGTTTCAATCAGACCGTTTTTCCCCAGTTCATACGTCACTTTCATCAGGTGATTCTTTGAGATGCTGTACGCATCAGCGATTTCTTTTATATTAGAGAGTTCTTCTTTTGGTTTTGATGCCAGGAAGATTAGGACTCTCAGTGAGTAGTCAGTGTATAAAGTTAGTCTCATTTATCTCACCTTTCCGATCCGATACATTTATTATACAGAAGGAAGCATGTTTGTGTCTAAATGTGGCTGTTTTGTTAAAGATGTATTTTGTATATTGCTTTGTGGTGAAAAGGGGAGTACGCTAAAGATGTATTTAAAATATATCTTTAGAGGTGACCAATATGCTATCTCAAAAAACCATTGAAATCGTGAAATCGACTGCGCCAGTGTTAGAAGTCAAAGGAACGGAAATTACGTCCACTTTTTATAAAAATTTATTTACTAATCATCCGGAATTACTAAATATTTTCAATCATGCCAATCAGAAAAAGGGCAGACAGCAAACCGCATTAGCCAATACGGTGTATGCAGCTGCACAGAATATCGATAAGCTCGAGATGATCCTGCCGGTTGTAAAGCAAATCGCGCACAAGCATAGAAGTTTAGGCGTTAAGCCTGAGCATTATCCGATCGTTGGCGAGCATTTACTTCAAGCCATCAAGCAAGTTCTTGGAGACGCGGCGACAGATGAAATCATTGAAGCGTGGGGAGAAGCATACGGTGTCATCGCGGGGGTATTTATTGATGTAGAAGAAGAGATGTACAAGGAAACGGAGAACAAAGATGCCGGATACAGAGACTTTAAACCGTTTATCGTCGCGAAAAAAGTAGTGGAAAGCGATAGTATAACCTCTTTCTATCTTCAACCAAAAGAAGGGGGCAATGTCCCAACCTACATGCCGGGTCAATATATTTCTGTACGGCTATCCATTCCTGGTGAAGAGTTCACCCATATTCGTCAGTACAGTTTATCAAGTGCGCCAATGGAGAACGTCTTCAGAATTTCTGTTAAAAGAGAAGCGGAATTCGACCCTCAAGGGAAAGTGTCTAATTTCTTACATGACAAATTAGCTGTAGGAAGTGAAATTGAAGTCAGTGCACCGGCAGGCGATTTCTATTTAGCGGATGCCGAATCACCGGTTGCATTTATAAGCGGAGGTGTCGGAATCACGCCTATGATGAGTATGCTTGAAACGGTGGCGAGAACGAAACCGGAACGCCCGACTGCCTTTATTCATGCGAGCAAACATGAAGGGGTCCATGCTTTTAGAATTGAAGTAGACGGTGTAATGGAAGAATTAATGAACGGAGAAGCGTGCTATGTGTACGAAAATCCCCGTGACGAATCTCAAGGTCATTTTAAAGGGTATGTGAACAAAGAAATCCTTACACAATATGTGGATGGAGAAACGGAATGCTATGTGTGCGGGCCGGCGCCATTTATGAAAGCTGTCATTTCAACGCTGAAGGAAATGGGAGTTCCTGAATCTAACATACACTTCGAGTTCTTTGGACCGGCGATGGACTTATCGAAGAAGGAAAGTGTGAGTGTGTAAAAAGCGGTTCAGGTACTGGATTTGAAAATATAATGGGAAAGTTGAAAATAAAAGTGATGTAATTGAAAATATAACTAATTTTTCGTACCTTTCACATTTTGATTTTTCAGCCAATCAAACAGAAAACGCCAGGATTTCCTGGCGTTTTCGTATTTACAGACGATGTTCGTCTTCATCCACCCGGTTTTTAAAAGCTTCCTGGGTCACAATCAGTTCTTCATCCCCGGCTGCGTCTTCTGAGTGTTTTCCCTCTGGTGCGCTATTTTGAGGGAAGTTTCCTGGATGTCCCTTTTTCTTAGATTCGAACGATTTTCCACGTGCCATGTCAGCCACTCCTTTTCATCCGTGATACAGGTAGTTTTTCCAGCTCATACGAAAATATGTGAAGGGGATTTGTCAGAAAATAGACGTATCTTATGCATACAATCCTGGAGTACTTTGGATATACTAATGGTAACAAGTGGGTAGTAATCGATACGTCAAAGACCAGCCGCGTCCACTGAGTATGGAGTAGGAGGGGTAGGATTGGATTTTTCGATGATCATG
The DNA here is from genome assembly GCF_008180865.1 of Rossellomorea aquimaris. Classification (GTDB taxonomy): domain Bacteria; phylum Bacillota; class Bacilli; order Bacillales; family Bacillaceae_B; genus Rossellomorea; species Rossellomorea yichunensis. Next base: position 804,979 of record NZ_VTEX01000002.1, on the reverse strand, counting down.
TCCGAGCAACGGATTAAGAAGGCTTATGAGGATGGCGAGTTTAAAGAACTGCCGGGTTTTGGTAAACCGCTTAATTTAGATGATGATTTAGGAGTGCCCCAGGAGTTGAAGATGGCCCATCGGATGATGAAGAATGCAGGGTATACAACGGATGAAATGAATGTAAAAAAAGAAATGATGCGCATTGAAGATTTGTTACGGGTATGTGATGATGACCTGGAGAAGCAGGAGCTGAAAAAAAGCCTGAGTGAAAACATGCTCAAATACAACGCGATGCTTTCAAAGAAAAGAATCAAAACGAATGGTTCACTATTCAAAAATTATGAACATAAAATTGAAAATAAGCTCCTGAAATAATGAAAACACCACTTTCGACAAAGAAAGTGGTGTTTCTTTATTTCTTCTCGGGCTCATCTTTAAATAAGAAAAATGAGATCACACCGGATAAGAGTGCCGCTCCAATGATGATCATGGTTTTGGCTTCGGAAGGGATTTCAGCGTATCCTTTGCCGAGCATCCAATTTGCTACCACGGCTACGATAAACATGATGGGAATCATCATGATGATTCTTCGTTTCAAGGTGCCACATCCTTTAGTACTCTAATGATGCTTTTAGTTTATCATATTTTACACGTCGACACTGCGTTGAATCCGTTCGGCACTTGTGGCGGTTTCTTGAACATATTGAGCAATCATACGGTTATCGCCATGAAGGGTTTCAATGGTAGCGCTGATTTCCTCTAGCCCTGCAGAGGTCTGTTGAATGACAGCTGCAAGCTCTTTCGTCGATAGCTCAGCTTCTTCTGTTTGGCCACTTACTTCAGATGCCGTAGAAGTTAAGGTCTTGAACTCGTTTGACAGGGAAGCAAGCTTTTCACGCAGTGTCGTGAAATACTCTGTTACCTCACCGGTTGCCCCGACATTTTCATCCAGCTTTTCTGAGCTGAGATTCATGATTTCGACAGCAGAAGAGTTCACTGAGTTAACGGAGGCAAGATTGTCGTTAATACGCGTGGCAGTATTTCGTGTAATCTCTGCCAGTTTCCGGATTTCATCTGCTACAATACTGAATCCCCGCCCGGCTTCTCCTGCTCTCGCAGCCTCGATGGATGCATTTAAAGCGAGCAAATTGGTTTGATCCGTAATATCTTGAATGCTTCCAATGAACGTATTTGTTTCTTCAATTTTACTTGTTAGTTCGCTGAACGTTTGACGAAGGCCTTCAATAATATTCTTCAACTCAATCATGTTCTCCTGCAAGTAAGTGACACGCTCACTGCCTGACACAGCAATGGAATTCGCTTGAGTGGAATGGACAGTGAGATTGTTTGAAAGCTTCGAAACTTCCTCCATTTTACTCATCGTCGTTTCGGAAAAAGCAGCGATGTTGTTAATCTGATCGCTTTGTGTGACGCTTCCTGCTGATATTTCATTTACAGCCGTTCTCATTTCATCATGTGAGACCAGGTGAGTTTGTATCTGTTCGTTGATTTGATGAATGCTTGTAGAGATGTTCGCTAATTCTTTTTGTAGAAAGTTTCGTTGTTCTTCTTTTTTCATGCCTTCGCTTTCTGTCATTCTGATAAATTCCTGAAGCTGCTTGAATTGATTGCGGTTCAAGTGGATCACCACTCCAAGGACCGTCCCCAATAGTACATATACAAGCAAAGCCGGAATGAATAATTCTTTGAAAATCGGGTCGTTTGCAGGTGCAAGGGCACCATTTAAGATGAATAAGGCGAGTCCTGACCCGTACCCGATCCCAAAGATCACTGGATTAAAATGAATCGCACTGATGACAGCCAAAAATAATAAGATGACTAATTCGTTTGGATTGGCCCCTTCTAAAAAAAGCCAGATTCCGATGATGGCATAAACAGTAGGAATGCTGAAATACACAAAGGAATGTGGCTTTTTCAACATTAATTGCAACACAATGAAATATGAGGCCAGAATGATGATCTGTGAAGCGAATACGGTTACGGTAATGATCCCTGACTCATTAATGATGGAATACGTGAGGGCTGCGATCAGACTTATGGAATATGTGATCAGGAGCAGCAGGTTTTTCCTTTTACTATCGACTTCTTTCAATTACTTTGGGGTCATGATGGTTCTCTCCTTTAATATAAATACCTATATATTACATATATCGACTAAAATAAGTTGCGCTTTCATAACGGTTTACGGTAATTTAAGAGAAAATTTTGAACTCTTTTACCTCTCAATAATTAGAAGTTCCATCCGATATTAGTAGTAGACTACGAAGAGTAAGGTGGAGCGATCGATGGATAAGACGTCTTTGATAGGAGTCATTTTAGGATTGATAGCGGTTGGAGTGGGGATGGTTTTCAAAGGAGTAAGCCCTGTTGCCTTGCTTAATCCTGCAGCCATATTGATTATTTTACTTGGGACAGTGGCAGCAGTGACCATTGCCTTTCCAACCCATGAAATTAAAAAAGTACCGAAGCTATTCGGCATACTGTTTAAAGAACAAAAACTGCAGGACCCGAAACAAACGATTCAATTTTTCTCCCAATTGGCAGATCTTGCCCGAAAGGAAGGACTGCTTGCACTTGAGGCCAAAACTCAGGAAGTCGATGATCTTTTTTTGAGGGATGGACTCTCATTAGCGGTGGATGGACAAAGCGCTGATTACATAAGGGATGTGCTGCATGAAGAAATTGATGCCATGGAAGAGAGACACAGTGCCGGGGCGCTCATCTTCACTCAAGCGGGTACCTATGCACCGACCCTCGGCGTACTTGGAGCAGTGATTGGACTTATTGCGGCCCTCAGTCACATGGACAATACGGATGAACTTGGTTACGCCATTTCTGCGGCATTCGTTGCAACGCTCCTCGGTATCTTCACGGGTTACGTTCTTTGGCACCCATTTGCCAACAAGCTGAAGCGTAAGTCAAAGCGTGAAGTTCAGATGAAAATGATGATGGTAGAAGGGATACTGTCGATCATCGAGGGAGAATCTCCACGGGTGATCGAACAGAAGCTGGCATCCTATTTACCGGCAAGTGAACGATTATTGTTGTTAAAGGGGGATGAGGATGAGGCGGCGTAAGAAGAAACATGACGACGAGCATATGGACGAGTCCTGGCTGATACCTTACGCGGATTTGCTAACTCTGTTACTGGCCCTGTTTATCGTGCTTTATGCGTCAAGTTCAGTGGACGCTCAAAAATTCAGGGAACTCTCCCAGGTGTTTAGTGAAATATTCACCGGTGGGACCGGAATGATGGAATATCCCAGTCCCGTAGCACCTCAGCAGTCGAGCGATCAGGAAAGCAAACAGGCAGCATCTTCAGGGAATGATGAGGAAAAAGAGAAGGAATTAAGTAAGGAAGAGCTTGAAAAGCAGGCATTTCTGAAGGATCAGGAAGAGTTAAAGGAAATTCAGGAAAAAATAAATCAGTATATCAAAACGAATAATCTGGAGATTCAATTCGTCACGAAGCTTACCGATGAAGGGTTGCTTCTTACAATCCGGGACAACGTGCTATTCGCCTCGGGATCAGCCACAGTCCAGGGAAGTGACCTGAGTGTGGCAAGTGAACTATCGGCACTGCTTGAAATGAATCCTCCTCGGAACATTATCATTAGCGGTCACACGGACAACGTGCCTATCAGTAATGCGGAATATGACTCCAACTGGGAACTGAGCGTCATGAGGGCCGTCAATTTTATGAAAATCATTTTGGACAATCCGAAGCTTGATCCCCAGTGGTTCAGCGCTAAAGGATTTGGAGAATTTGAACCGATTGCCGACAATTCTACAACAGAAGGTCGGGGACAAAACCGCAGGGTGGAAGTATTGATTCTGCCCAGGGTTTCAGAATAAGAACAGGGATCTGCAGTCAGAAGTTGGCTGCAGATTTTTTATTGGTCAGAAGTTGCCGTATTTCCGGGGAAATGAACGGGTTTTGTCGAATGGAACCCCCTGCCAAAACTCACTTTAATAGACTTTCACCAAATATATCATCCTCATACTTTCCAATTTTCAAACAAAATGTTTCACACAACCAAATTTAGGGAAAAGTTTGAAAAACCATTTAGAAGCTGTGGCTAATTTTTCAGGAACAGGGATCTCATTTAGGAGACAAAGGCATTATACATACATTTGTACGATCATTTAGGCCTGCCCCAATCAAGAATTCCAAACCTTAGCCACTGCCTCTACTAAAAAGGAGGAGCACGATTGGATACGTTTTTTGACATCATAGGTAAAGTTTCGGCATGGTTATGGGGACCTCCATTAATCATTGTCCTGGGTGCAACGGGTTTGTACCTGACATTTTTATTGAAATTCATACAATTTCGCTATCCTCTCTACATATTTAAGCAAACGATAGGGAGCGTTTTTAAGAAGCCAAAGGGCGAAGGAACGGTGACGCCGTTGCAGGCCTTGACGTCGGCTCTATCATCCACCATCGGGGCAGCGAATATTGTCGGGGTACCGGCAGCGATCATGTTTGGTGGGCCGGGAGCTGTTTTCTGGATGTGGGTGATTGCCTTGATTGGAATGGCCCTTAAGTTTTCCGAGAGTGTGCTTGCGGTCCGCTATCGTGAGAAGAACGAAAAGGGAGAGTTTGTTGGCGGTCCCATGTACTACATGACGAAAGGATTAAACATGAGGTGGCTCGGTGTATGGTTCGCCTTTGCCCTTATGATCGAGCTGATTCCAAGTGTGATGGTGCAGGGGAATGCTGTGGCATCCACGGTAGAAGAAACATTCAATGTGGATGGACTCATCACGGGCATTGTCGTTGCCCTCATCGTTGTATTAATCGTATTTGGTGGCATAAAGCGTATAGGTAAAGTGACGGAAATCTTTGTACCGTTCATGGCTCTGATCTATGTAGGAAGCGCATTGGTCATCCTATTTATGAATATTGATGCAGTGCCGGAATTCTTCAGTCTGATTCTGTCGAACGCATTTCAACCAATGTCTGCAATGGGTGGGTTCGCCGGTGTGGCAGTGGCTGAGACGATCCGTTGGGGATTTGCACGTGGGTTATATTCCAATGAGGCAGGACTAGGAACGGCACCGATTGCCCATGCTGCTGCACAAACCGATCACCCTGTCAGGCAGGGGCTATGGGCAATCGTTGGAATCGTGATTGATACGATCATCGTTTGTACAGCAACGGCGTTCGTCGTGTTATCTTCAGGGGTTTGGACTGCTGAAAATGCATTGGATGACCCTTCAGCACTAACAACAGAAGCTTTCTCCAGTTATTTCGGGGAATTTGGTGGAATCCTCGTTACGATTTCATTGATTTTCTTCGTACTATCAACGATTATCGTCATCGTCTTTTATGGAGCAAAGCAGGCAGAATTCCTATTTGGCTACAAAGCAGCACAGGGGATCAAGATTGTTTATACGGTCGCGATTGTCCTTGGTTCGGTTGGTGCAGCAAAAGTCATTTGGCAATTCCTTGACTTAGCCCTTGCAGCGATCTTAATTCCGAATATCATTGCGGTCCTTCTTTTAAGTAAAGAAGTGAAGAGGCTTACTCATGAATTCTTTACGTCGGATGAGTACTACATGAAAGACACTGGCAAGGTAAAAGAAAAGAAAATCTCATAATCCAGAAGACTTGTTTTTCCGAGAGGGAGGGCAAGTCTTTTTTTGTATGTAATTCTAACTGTACTGCGTATTTCGAGCCGTTTTTCAGTTGTGGATGATTATGGAATTAGTGATAATGATTTTCATTTAGTTGTTGACTCCTCTTGAAACCTTATTGTAATATAGGTTTGTATTAGTTGATAATGATTTTCAATATCAATGATATTCAATAAAAATCAATGAAAGTTTTGGGGATAGTCATGAAACAACGTTACCTTTTTATTACGCTCATCTTGCTTTCACTCCTGTCTTTATTTGTAGGAGTGAGCCATATTACACCGATGGATTTACTTCAATTTCAATCCGAAGAGACACAGATTTTTCTCATCAGTCGATTACCGAGATTGCTTGCGATCTTACTTGCTGGTGCGGGAATGAGCATCGCGGGCTTGATCATGCAAAGCTTGAGTCGAAACAAGTTCGTATCCCCTACGACAGTCGGAACCATAGATGCTGCCAGGCTTGGGATCCTTGTATCGATGATTGTTTTTGTGAATGCCTCGATACTTGAGAAGATGATTGTTGCCTTTGCATTTGCGTTAGCCGGCACGCTGCTTTTTATGCAAATACTCGATCGGATCAAGTTCAAGGATGCAGTCTTTATCCCCCTCGTCGGGTTGATGCTTGGGAATGTGTTATCTTCGGTGACAACATTTTTTGCCTACAAGGCAAATGTGATTCAAAATATGGCGGCATGGCTGCAGGGTGATTTCTCATTAATCATGAAAGGTCGATATGAACTTTTATACATAAGCATTCCCATTATGATCATTGCTTATCTTTATGCGAATCGATTTACTGTCGCCGGGATGGGGGAGGACTTCTCAAAGAACCTTGGTGTTTCTTATCGCAAAATAGTGAATATTGGTCTCGTTCTCGTTGCGCTCATCACGGTGACAGTCGTATTGACCGTCGGGATGATTCCATTCCTGGGGTTGATCATACCCAATATCGTTTCCATCTTTAAAGGAGATCACTTACAGAAGACATTACCTCATACGGCCTTACTTGGAGCCATCTTCCTTCTTGTCTGTGATATTTTGGGTCGGGTCATCATCTACCCTTATGAAATTTCGATCAGTTTAATGGTTGGGGTCATCGGCAGTGCCATCTTCTTATACTTGCTGGTAAGGAGGAAGGCATATGCGTAATCGTTGGAAAATGCTTATTTTACTGGGGATTTCTCTATTATTCTGTGGTGTTTATTTATTTTACGAGCTAAATGGAAGCTATGATTATGCACTGCCTCGGCGGGGGATGAAGGTGCTTGCCATGGTCATTACGGGAGTCGCGATCGCCTATTCAACGGTCGTGTTTCAAACGATCACACATAATCGGATTTTAACACCGAGTATTATGGGGCTTGATTCTCTTTATCTCCTTCTTCAAACAGTAATGATCTTTTTCCTGGGATCGGATCACATACTTGTCATAAACAAGAATATAAACTTCTTATTATCGATTACAGCCATGATTGTATTTGCTCTTATCCTGTATCAATTATTATTCCGTCATAGTAATCAACCAATCTATTTTTTATTGTTGATCGGAATCATCGTTGGTACATTCTTTGGAAGCATCACCACATTCCTGCAAGTGTTGATTGATCCCAATGAATTTTTAATGGTTCAGGATAAGATGTTTGCGAGTTTTAATAACATTAATGCAGATCTGGTTTGGCTTGCCCTTTTCGTTGTCACCATCGTGATGATGTTTGGCTGGAGAAAGATCCATTACCTGGATGTCATGTCATTGGGAAGGGAAATGTCCATTAATCTTGGCGTCCCGTACGATCAAATGGTGCGTCGTATGCTGGTGATTGCAACTGTGCTCATTGCTGTTTCTACCGCCTTGGTCGGGCCGATTACCTTTTTCGGGTTGATTGTCGCGAACTTAGCATACCAATTCTTTCGGACCTACAAACATAGCATATTCATTACCGGTGCGAGCTTGATGAGTGTCATTGCCCTCGTCGGCGGACAGTGGGCGGTAGAACGGATCTTCACGTTTTCCACGACTCTAAGCGTGATTGTGAACTTCATCGGAGGAATGTACTTTATATATCTTTTGTTAAAGGAGAGTAAAGCCAAATGATACACATTCGAGGGCTGTCCAAGTTTTACGGGAAAAAGCTGGTGGTTGAAGACGTGACTGTCACGATTCAACCTGGTCAAATCACTTCGTTCATTGGACCGAATGGTGCCGGGAAGTCTACCCTTTTATCAATGGTAAGCCGTTTGCTAGATTCAGATAGTGGTGAAATCATACTGGATCAGGCCGATCTCAGGAAAATGAATTCAGACGATCTTGCCAAAAGAGTCGCGATCTTAAAGCAATCCAACTTTCTTAACGTCCGTTTGACGGTGAGGGAACTGGTATCGTTTGGACGATTTCCTTATTCGAAAGGACGATTGACAGAAGATGATGAGAGGGCAGTTAACCAGGCGCTTGATTATATGAATCTGGTGGACTTAGAGGGGAACTACTTAGAAGAATTATCAGGTGGGCAAAGGCAGCGGGCATTCATTGCCATGGTCATCGCCCAGGATACCGATTATATTCTCCTGGATGAACCCCTGAACAACCTGGACATGAAGCATTCGGTCCAGATTATGAAAATTCTGCGCAGATTAGTAGATGACCTGGGAAAGACGGTCGTCATCGTCCTGCATGACATTAACTTTGCCTCTGTGTATTCAGACAGAATCGTAGCGATGAAAAACGGAAAGGTCATTCGAGAAGGTTCAACAGATATCATCATACAAACCCAAACATTAAAGGAAATCTATGATATGGATATTCCTGTGCAACAGATGAATGACAATCGGATTTGTGTTTATTTTAATTCATAAAAAAAGAGGAGAAAAGAAAATGAAAAAATGGTCATTAATAACAATATTACTTACAGTCTTACTAGTTTTGGCAGCGTGCGGTTCAAAGGAAGAATCAACGACAGAAGCGAAGAATTCCAGTGGAAATGAAGAATCGAAAGAAGTTACAGTCAAGCATGAGCTTGGCGAAACGAAAATGAAACAAAACCCTGAAAAGGTAGTCGTGTTTGATTTCGGTGTTCTTGATACGTTAGATGAACTTGGAGTGGAAGTAGCGGGAGTACCGCAAGCAACGATTCCTCCTTACCTGGAAAAGTACAGCAGCTCAGACTATACGAACGTAGGAAGTTTGAAAGAGGCGGATTTTGAAGCGATCAGCTCGATGAAGCCGGATGTGATTTTTATCTCTGCACGCCAATCGGAAATGTATGAAGAATTCGCAAAAATCGCTCCGACTGTGTATGTTCAAACGGATTATACCAATTACATGGAATCGTTCACGAATAACATGGAAACCATTGCAGAAATCTTTGATAAAGAAGATGAAATGAAGAAGGAATTAGAGGATGTTCAAGCAGAGGTCGACGGCATTAAAGAGAAAACTGGAGGCCTTGATAGCAAAGCATTGATCTTGATGGGGAATGAAGGAGAAGTAAGTGCATACGGACCGGGATCACGTTTCGGAATTCTTCACGATGTATTTGGATTCAAGCCTTCTGATGAAAACATAGAAGAATCCACTCACGGACAAAATGTTACGTTTGAATATGTATTGGAACAAAATCCAGATGTACTGTTTGTGATCGACCGTGATGCTGCATTTGATCCTAACGCAAGCGTCAAAGATTCAATTGAAAACGAACTTGTACAAAAGACGAACGCCTACAAAAAGGAAAAAATCGTATATCTGAATGGTGGCCCATGGTACCTTTCAGGAGGCGGCCTTCAATCGATGAAACAAATGGTTGAAGATGCGAAGGCAGGTTTATAATATGTTTTATCAAATAAAGAGCCTGGCAGTGAAAGAGGGAACATCATCTAAAGTGGTTGAAAGGTTTTCTGGTGAGGGATTGATTGAAAAGCAGCCAGGGTTTATAGACTTAAAGGTCCTCGTCAAAAAAGTCCGCCGCGGCGACGAAGAAGTGATTGTCATGATTCAATGGGAGTCGGAAGCGGATTGGAAAAATTGGGAGAAGAGCCCTGAGCATATTGCAGGTCATAAAGCGAGTGCCGGCAAGCCTAAACCCGACCATATTCTTGAATCGAGTCAACATGTGTATGAGGTAAAGGCAAGTAAATAATGAAATTAAGTGTCCTGAGTTATATCGGGACGCTTTTCTTTTATTTTCCATCTTGTCTAAATTTAAACAAAAGTTTAGAATATTAACAAAAGTTATTTTTCTTTATAGGGGTGGGAGCTTGTGAACGAAAAAGAAAAGCTTTTGTTGACGTATATTGAGGAAAATCCATTTATGACTCAACAGGAATTGTCCGAGCGAAGCGGGATGTCACGCTCAGCCGTTGCGGGGTATATTTCGAATCTGGTGAAGCAGGGGAAAATCATGGGGCGTGCGTATGTTCTTCCGAAGAAAAACGGGATCACGTGCATCGGGGGAGCGAATATCGACCGGAAGCTTCAGTTGGACGGAAAGTTGATTGCTGAAACATCAAACCCTGCTAGAACAGAGCAATCCAGTGGTGGCGTGGCTCGCAATATTGCCGAGAATTTAGGACGGTTAGGAAAACAGGCCAATTTGGTAACAGCTGTAGGAGAAGATACGGAAGGAAGCTGGCTTTTATCTCAAACGAAGTCGTATGCCGATGTATCCGCATCCCAGCGACTTCTAAATGAAAGCACCGGGGCTTACTCCGCCATATTGGACGAACGTGGGGAAATGCTGTTTGCCCTTGCTGATATGAACATTTATGAAAGCGTTGACATCGGTTTTGTTGATAAGAGGTGGGGAATGATTTCTTCATCGGAAATGGTGCTGCTCGACACCAATTTTCCAGAGAATGTGCTCAAGTATATCATTCGACGGTGCCAAACGGAGGGGGTGCCCCTTACGATCATCCCGGTTTCTGAACCGAAAGTGTTGAAGCTGCCAGCATCACTGGAAGGCGTTTCCTGGTTCATATGCAACAAAGGGGAAGCGGAAACGTATTTAGGAATGACGATTGAGACAGAGGGTGACTATTTTAAAGCTGCTAAAGCCATCACTCAAAGGGGGGCGGAAAGGGTCGTGATTACCCGGGGAGATCAGGGGTTAATCTATTACACTATTTATAAAGAGGCGAGAGCCGTTCTGCCTCCGAAGGTTGAAGTTGCTGACGTGACCGGTGCGGGAGATGCCCTTGTCGCGGGAATATTATTCGGTTATTTAAAAGGATCCGATACAGACGGAGCCTGCCGGATCGGGGTGATCTGCTCGTCGATTACACTGCAATCCAAATTTACGGTGGCACCAACGTTGAACAAGAGCTTGCTTCAACAAGAGTTTAGTCATTACTATTGATTAGGGGGAAATGTACGTGAATATCAACTCATATATGGAATACTCGCAGGAAGTATCAGAAGCAAGAAAGACAGGTAAGGCGATTGTGGCATTGGAATCAACGATTATTTCTCACGGAATGCCTTATCCACAAAATGTGAAAACCGCCCGTGAAGTAGAGGACATCATTCGTTCAAAGGGGGCCGTTCCCGCAACGATTGCTATTCTGAACGGGAAAATCAAGATTGGGTTGTCCCATGAAGAGCTTGAATATTTAGGTCAGGCGACAGGCGTGATCAAGGCAAGTCGCCGCGATATCCCATATATCCTTGCTTCTAAAAAGGACGGAGCGACTACGGTTGCTGCTACCATGATCTGTGCAGAGCTTGCTGATATTTCGGTTTTCGTGACAGGGGGCATTGGTGGTGTTCACAGAAATGCAGAGGTGACCATGGATGTTTCGGCGGATCTTGAAGAACTTGCTGTGACGAACGTGGCCGTTGTCTGTGCAGGTGCTAAATCCATATTGGATATAGGCTTGACGATGGAATATCTGGAAACGAAAGGGGTACCTGTTTTAGGGTACGGAACGGATTCCTTACCGGCCTTTTACACACGAAGCAGCCCTTATTCAGTGAACTATAAAGTTGAGACAACCGAAGAGACGGCAGACATTTTAAAAGCGAAATGGGATCTTGGATTAAAGGGGGGCGTCGTGGTAGCTAACCCGATTCCTTCCCGGGATGCCATGGATGAAAACGAGATGAATAGAATCATAGAAAGAGCGTTAAACGAAGCGGAAGAACAAGGGGTTACCGGAAAGGAAGCAACGCCATTCCTCCTGGGGAAAGTAAAGGAATTAACAGACGGAAAGAGCCTTACAGCGAATATTGCACTTGTAAAGAACAATGCTCTTGTGGGGGCGGATATTGCGGTTCATTTCGCAAAGCTTGCGAAGGTGGAAACCTTCTAATGGTGTAAAAATTGGTGAAACCTGGGCAGATGGTCATGCCCGGGTTTTTTATATGAAATATATTGACCGTTTATATGTTTGAAGAGGTAGGGTAAAATGGTGGTAAATAACGTTACGAAAAAGGAAGGTACTATGGCTTATATGCAACCCTATCATGCATTGAGTGTTGATTCGATTCCGGTCCCGGCTGCAATAATAGATGTGAAAGGCCAAACTTTTATAGAAGAGAATGAAGAATGGAAAGGATTGACCCTGCAAGAAGATAATCTTCTTCAGAAAATTTTAGTAGAAAAGAATTGTTCCATCCGTTTAAATCATTATACCTACACAGTTAAACGTAAACAGGTAGATGAAACAAAAGAATTAGTGATGATTGTTCCAGAGGCCTGTGGAGAGAAGCACATTTCTCTTGATTACTCGAATAACTCCCGCTCGGCCATATATGAGTCTCTTATTTATAACACCCCGACTTGTGTATGTATCCTTGATAACAAAGGGAAAGTAGTGGAGATGAATCAATCCTTTCAGGAGCTGTTTCAAATTTCGGATGCCGTACTGGGGGAGTCCCTGTGCAATCAAACACCCCTTCAGAATCCATCCTTTATCACTTTAGTGATGAATGGAATAAGGGGAGTGAATACAACCGGGGAAGAAGTAACCTTTATGATGAATAAGGAACGGAAGATTACATGCAATATTACAATCTCCCCGGCCAATTACAAAAGTGATGGGACCGTAGACAGTGTCGGAATCATCCTTCACGACATCACGGAGAAGAAAAACTATGAAAACGAACTGGTCTCATTGAAAGCGGAACTTGAGAACACCCTCAGGCTCCAAAAGACGATCACCTATAAGATCAATAAGAAAGGCAATGAATTTGTGATCGAGATGGCGGCAGGGGAACTATTGAAAAAATTAAATCTGACTCCTTCAAAGGTGATTGGTAAAACCATTGAAGAAGTATTTGATTCCCATCACTTAGGGAAGATCCAACCTAAACTAAAGCGCATATGGGAAACAGGGGAAGAGTTGACGTATGAGGATGAATACAAGGATTTAGAATATATCGCCTCCATCGTTCCAGTGGTACAAGATGGAATGGTAGTGGAAATCATCTGCTCCATTTCAGATATTTCCCTGATCAAAGATATTCAGAGAAAATTGATTGAAAGCGAACAAAAGTATAAGTCAATTGTGAAATACAGCCCTGATAATATTTATATGGTAGATACAAACGGGATTATCCAGGAAGTGAACCCTGCTGTGAATAAGCAATGGAATCATATCTCTCCCTATATGATCGGCAGTCACTTCAGTGATTTCATCGCGGAAGGCAGCCGTCACACAGCAGTCAATCATTTTGAAGTCGCCCTTAAAGGTGAAGCGTCAAGATTTGTCACCACCTTCGAAAATGGAGAAGGTGGCAAAAGCCATGTAGCTGTCACCAACATCCCGATCCGGGTCAAAAACAAGGTCATCGGAATTTATGGATTTGGACAGGACATTACAGAGAAAATGAAGATGGAAGAAGAATTAAAGGAAGCGAAAGAATTACTGGAAGCGTACTTTGAGCATGCCGGTGATGGGATTGTCCTTTTAGATCCGGAGGGAAGCGTATTAAAGGTCAACCAGCAGTTTGAATCGATGTTCGGTTGGAATAAAGATGAAATAACAGGACATAAGATCACCTTTATTCACCAGGAAGACCAGGTAGGGCAATTCAAACAGAATTTAATGACCATTAAGGCCGGGAAGCGAATAAAGGATTATGAAACGGTGCGGTACCGAAAAGACGGAACGCCGATCGAAATTGCCTTTAACATGAATCCAATCTTAAATGACGATGGAAACCTCATCGGTATTTCAGCCATCATCAGAGACTTATCCGAGAAGAAGCGAAATGAAGATTTACTGAAGAAATCAGAACAGTTAGCGATGATCGGACAACTTGCAGCAGGAGTGGCCCATGAAATCAGAAATCCGCTGACGACACTCAAAGGCTTCTTACAACTGATGAAAGAAAATGCGAAGGATGACTTTTACCTAGGGGTCATCCAGGGAGAGCTCGATCGAATCGAAATCATCACCAATGAATTTCTGGCCTTGGCGAAGCCAAGAGCCGTTCAATTTTCCCTGACGTCATTGACGACCCTGCTTACAAGCTCTGTAGAATTCATTAAGATGGAATGCCTGAAGCAAGGAGTCGATGTAAGGTTCTCTGTGGAAGAAGCGGAAATTTATTGTGATTCCCATCAAATGAAACAGGTCATTTTAAACGTCATGAAAAACGCCCTGGAAGCTATGCCGAGTGGGGGTCTCCTAAGTGTTCAACTTGAAAAAGAAGACGGTTATGCGAAAATCTCCATCCAGGACAACGGAAATGGAATCCCGCCGGAGCGCATGAAGCATTTAGGAGAACCGTTCTACAGCACGAAAGAAAAAGGGACCGGACTCGGATTGATGATTTGCCAAAAAATCATCAAAGAACATCACGGCTCACTATCGATTCAAAGCAATGTAACGGAAGGAACGACCGTTACGATCTTACTTCCGATTGTAAATGAAAAATAGAAGAAACTCCATGATGAGAGGGAACTCTTGTCGTGGAGTTTTTTTTTATTTTCTCGTGTATTGTCGAATTGCCTTCAGGGAGTATTCCGACAAAATATGTAAATGCCAGAGGTTTTTGAATCATGAAAAGCTGATATTTTCCGGGAAATAGTACGTTCTACAAATTTCTTATTTCTCTTTTCTTTTTTAAGAACCTGTCTACTCATGGCGAATGGATGTGAGCACATCGCCAAGTTTCAACATCCTGGAAAAAGGTTAAAGAGATGGAAAGAGGTGAAGAGAAATGAAGACGAACGTCTTTATTAGCGGTGGAGGAATCGGCGGTCTGACACTCGGCTTAAAATTAGCGCAGTGCAATATAGACGTAACGGTTGTTGAACGGTTACCAGGACCAGGCTCAGTGTATAAGGGAGAACTCCTCCAGCCCAAAAGCTTGGAAATATTTGATTCATTGGGAGTCATTGACTCTGTGTTCGAAAACGGCCACATCATTTCCGATTTGGAACTGATTGAATTGAAAAATGCTAAATCGAGAGCGGAGAACTCCACGATGAGCTACTCTATTCTTCCCAGTCGATACCCTTATTCATTAATGATCCATCATGAAACGTTAAAGGGGATTCTCCGAGAAAAAGGGCAGGAGTATCCAACATTTCATTATCGATCGAATACAATCTGTAAGAAAATAGACGGTCATACGGTGATCATCGAGAATCGCGGGACGAAAGAGGTTCAAGAGATTCATAGTGATTTCATTATCGGGGCGGAAGGAAGAAGCTCTGTCACCCGTGACCATATGGATGTGGATGTGAAGGAGAAAAAGTACAACCATCACTTCTTAACGGTTACCTTTCCGCGACCAAAGGAAATGGTGAAGGGACGTATCATTTCTACATATCAATCATTCCTGGGTCTATTCCCGTTGCCAAACGATGAAGTACGATCCGTTTACCTCATCCCGGCAGGGGAATATAAAACGCTCAGGAAAAAATCAATTTCAGAGTTTCATAAGCTTTATATCGAAATGTGCCCGGATCTCGATGGGTACGTGAACCAAATTGAGGACTGGAAGAAGATCCAGCTGATGGTCCCATTGAAATATCATGCTGAAACCTATGTGAAGGACCATCTTGCCCTGATAGGCGACGCCGTCCACACGGTTCACCCCATGGCAGGAGAAGGAATGAATATGGCGATACAGGATGGGAGCATTCTTGGAGAGTTGCTGTGTGATATGTATTCAGCGGGTAAATTAGATCCGGCAAATCTGGAGTGGTACCCAAAGGTCAGAAAAAGAAGGGTTGCCCATCAAATGCATCTCAGCCATTTATCAGCCCTCGTTTATTCGTATCCGTATCGACCTGTTGGCTGGATGCGAAATAAGAGCCTGCAGCGAATGGAGAGGGATTCAATCTCCCATTACAAGCAAATGCTGAACATATCAGGTCTCGGCATGTGGAGGGAAACCCTGTATGACCGGATGGTCCAGGGGGGAGTGCTACCGATCAGAAAGGATTCGTTGACTGAGGAAGAGAAGTCCAACACAAAATTTACGGTAGTCCAGGACTATCCCTGGAAAGGAAAGGAGGCACTACTATGATCGGAGAAATGGTGAAAGTATGGCGTGCAAGAACTTGGATGAAAAAGAATGTGCCGTTTCTGTACAGCTGGCATGCCTATGTAGGGTATGAAATGGATCTGTTTGATAGTTTTACAAAGCCTGCCTCCATTCAGGAAGTGGCGCTTGCTAAAAATATCGAAATGGACCTTCTTGAACAGTGGGTTGAGGTCGGCATCACCATCAAGCATATGAAGCGGGTGGAGGATGAAAAAGTCACAACGAGGAACCGCTGGAAGCTGCCGACTTCAAAGAGGGACCCTCATTCATCCGGTATTTTGCTGAAAGAAATGATGGAGCTGCACATACCGGCCTTGTTGTCGTATCCTCAATTATTGCGCAATCAAACGAAGCAGCATTTCAATTCGGATGTCCATGGCTCGACTGTAGCAAAAACGTCGATCCTGTTAGAGCGCTTTGCCTTTCCAAAGGTGCAGAAGGCAATTAAAAAATACAATGTAAATTCGATATTGGATCTGGGCTGTGGGGAAGGAGGATATGTGAAGAGAATAGGAGATCGCTATCCTGATAAGAGAATGGTAGGGATCGAGATTCATGAAGCCGTCGCAAAGGCTGCTGAAGAATCGCTCAGTGACTATGAAAATATTGAAATCCTTTGTAAGGACCTCCATGAATATGAACCCGGTCAGCTCTTTGACATGATCATGGCCAACAATCTCTTTCACTATATCGACCCATCAGAGAGATTGCAATTTTTTGAAAAAGCATCGAAGTGGCTTGAAAAAGAAGGCTTGTTCTTTGTTCTGACCCCGATGCAAAAGTCCAAGCACGGGCAGCAGTTTTCCAGTGCCTTCAACAGCTTTTTCATGACCTTCCAGAACCTGTATCCGATTCCGTCGCAGAAGGAGATGGAGACATTGGCCGGTAAAACAAATTTCAAAGTGGAGTCCGTCGAACCGATCGTGAAAGAAGGAGGATGGTATGTAATGATATTCAGGAAGAACTGATCCTTGTAGCGGGGATTGGTTTTTTTGTTTGGGTGTGTGGTGTAGGTGTATGTCTGTTCGTTTCGTTTTTTCCTTAGTCGATAATAAAAGTGCAAAAGTCGATAATATATCTGGAAAGTCGATAATATAACCCGAAAGTTGATAATATATAGCGGAAACTCGATAATAAAAAGTTTGTATCCCCTTTGAAGTATCGCATCAATACACATTTGTCCTTTTCCCGAACCAATATTCAATCTCGAATAATAAAAAACACCGTTGAGGGTGCAAGTCTTAAGCAAAATAGTTCAGCAGCTGAATCTCAGGTTTATTTTAACAGTCAAATTTCGTTTGGAAATTCAAATGTAAAATATCAAGCGAAATTCAACAGTCAAAATATTCACCCACCGCACACATCCGTCACAATTATTTTCACTAAAAAGGGTAATCAACCATCGTTTTAGGGTAAAAATAGAAAGATTACAGATGTGGAGGAGAGCCAATTGAGTAGACAGGATGTATGTGATTGTATCGGTATCGGTATTGGGCCGTACAATTTAAGTTTGGCGGCGTTAATGGAGGAGAAGACGGATTTGAAGGTGAAGTTTTTCGATCAGACTCCGGAGTTTCAGTGGCATCCGGGGATGTTGATTAATCTGACGGATCTGCAGGTTCCATTTATTGCGGATTTGGTGACGTTTGCGAATCCACAAAGCCGGTACAGTTATTTGAATTACTTACATACGCATAATCGTTTATATAAATTTTTCTTTTTTCAAAAGTTTGAAATGCCGAGGCAGGAGTACAATGATTATGCCCGCTGGGTGGTGAGTCAGCTTAGCTGCTGTCAATTTCATAGTGAGGTGATCGGGGTCACGGATGAAGGCGACTGCTATAAGGTTGTGATCGATAACCGCTTGACCGACGAGCGTGAGATTTATTATGCGAAACATGTGGTGATGGGTACGGGAAGCAAGCCGTTGATTTTAGACGGAATGGATGGTCTGCCGGATGTGGACGTCCATCATACGAGTAAGTATCTGTTTCATAAAAACATGACGATGGAAGGGTCATCGATTACGATTGTCGGGTCCGGGCAAAGTGCTGCCGAGGTGTTCTTTGACCTTTTAAAAGAACAGAAGGATCATTCCTATCAGCTTACATGGCTGACCCGTTCCGAAGGGATTTTGCAGCTAGAGTCGTCGAAGCTGGGACAGGAATTCTTTGCCCCTGACTATGTTGATTATTTTCATGGGCTGACGTATGAGAAGCGTGTGGAGGCATTAGAAACGTTGGATCAGCTCAGAAATGGGATCGATCCGGATACCCTCAATAATATTTACAACATCCTTTATAATCATTCGGTCAGTGATAGCTCACCGGACATTACGATTCAGCCTTTAACGGAAGTGAGTAAGATCCGGAAAGAGGAGGATCAGTACGTCCTGAATTGCCGTCAATGGCAGGAAGGGCGTGATTTTTCATATCAGACGGATAAAGTGATATTGGCGACGGGTTATAAGCCGAATATTCCCGAATGGTTTTTTGAGGAGTTCGAGGACAAAATTGTCTGGGAAGATGAGGAGAAGTATAAAGTCTCCCGGAATTATAAGCTGGAATTCAAAGAGAACAGAGACCGGGGGCATCATTTCTATACGGTGACGAGCCTGGAGCATTCTCACGGTGCAGGGGCAACGAACTTAGGATTGGCTGTGGACCGGAATATTCAAATCATCAATGACATCGTTGGTAAAGAGGTATATGAAGTGCAGAGGAACACGATCTTTTCTCAATTCACGATGGATAAATAAGGGAGTCGTGTTTGAATGTATGCACAAAGGGTAAAGTACATGTGTGATAAAAAAACAACGATAACTAGGAGTGTTTCATTTTATGGCTAAAATAGCAACGTTAATTACAGACATGTTTGAAGACGTAGAATTTACAGATCCTGAAAAAGCGTTTAAAGAAGCAGGACATGAAGTTGTGACGATTGAAAAAGAAAAAGGAAAATCAGTCACAGGGAAGCAGGGAGATGCAAAGGTGAAAATCGATGAAAGCATTGATGACGTCAATCCTGCAGACTTTGATGCCCTATTATTACCAGGCGGATTCTCTCCGGATCAGCTGCGTGCAGATGACCGTTTCGTTAAATTCACGAAGCATTTCATGGATGAGAAGAAACCGGTATTCGCGATTTGCCACGGTCCACAATTATTAATTACGGCAAAAGCACTGGAAGGACGAAAAGCGACAGGCTTCAAGTCCATTAAAGTAGATATGGAATATGCAGGTGTGACGTACGAGGATAAAGAAGTCGTCGTATGCGGGAACCAGCTTGTGACAAGCAGGACACCGGATGATCTTCCGGCATTCAACCGTGAATCACTGGCGCTTCTTTCGAAATAGGACAACTAAATGAAAGGGGACATTCCCCAAGGTATTTTGTACCTTTGAGGGAATGTCCCCTTTTACATATTGTGGTTGAAGATTATTTACGCAGGTTACCCATTTCTTCAATGATCGCAGTCATTTCACTCGGGCTGAATCTGTCCTTGCGATCGACCATTACATAAAGGTCGTGAAGATCTTCATACATTTCTTCATTGAAATCTTCTGGCTTTACGGCACCGGCATTGACTATTTTTAATTTTTCTTTAATGGCAGTGACCATGAACTCGATATTTTCCGTGGTATTTTGTGATAAATCCATCTGGTATCGTCCTTTCTGACGTGCATTCATTATATTTATCTTTCCATGATTCCTCCAACCTGTCAACATAACTTCCACTTGAGAAGGATTTTTTTCGGAGAATGTTTTACACTATTAAGGAATGGGAAATGAGTAGGTAAGTTAAAACGTTAGGAGAGGCGCGTTCATGGTATCTGTGTTGTTTGTATGTTTGGGAAATATTTGCCGGTCCCCTATGGCGGAGGCGATATTCAGGGCAAAGGTTAAAGAAGAGAATCTGGATGGCGTGATTGAGGTTGACTCTGCAGGCACGGGAGATTGGCATGTCGGGAAGAAACCTCATGAAGGAACTTTAGCCATTCTTAGAGAAAATAATATAAAGAGTGATGGCTTGCTCGCGCGACAATTCATAGGAGAAGATAAGAAATATGATTACATCGTGGCAATGGACGCTTCGAATGAACAAAACATGAAGAAGATTCTTGATAGTGATCATCACGGAAAGGTGTTCAAGCTCCTGGACCTGGTGGAAGAAAGCCGGGAGAAAGATGTTCCCGATCGTACTTCACGGGGAATTTTCAAGAAGTGTATGATCTAGTGGAGTCCGGCTGCAGCCTATTATTAGAAAAAATAAAAAAAGACAATCATTTGAAGGAGGGTAATACATATGGGAAGCAATAAATTTTTCAAAGGGGTTTTGTTAGGTGCCGCGGCAGGAGGGCTGCTTTCCCTCTTGGATAGAACGACCCGTCAGGAAATGGGTACATCTTTAAAGAACAGTGGGAATTATATTTCAACATACTCAAAAAATCCTCAAAGACTGGTCGAGTCATCGAAGGAAGTGTATGAGAAATTACGTACGACAGCTGATCAGGTCAGCAGGGATATTCAATTCATCAGTGAAAAGGTAGATGAAATCAAAGGGATGACTCCACAGGTGAAAGAAATAATCGAGGAAACGAAGGAAACCTTCGAAGACTCTTCAGAAGCTTATAAAGATACGTTTTCAGATAGGGAAACATCAAATGAACTAACAACTCAGGATGAAGAGAGCCAACCTATTGCATCTTCATTTAAGGGGTATTAACGAAAAGAGGTGAGAACATGTCGGATGAGACGGTCAAAGGAGGATGGAAAGGATTTTCTAAAAGTCTTTTCTCAAACATTAGTGCGAATGATGTAACGGGCCTGGCCGCACAAATTGCCTATTACTTTCTTTTATCGCTCTTTCCACTGCTGATTTTTATCGTAACACTCTTGCCATACCTTCCTGTCGAGCAGGGGGACATACTGGGTCTGGTCAGGGATTTTGCACCAGGGGAAACGATGTCCATGATCGAGGAAACGCTACAGGACATCATGTCGAATCGGAATTCCGGTTTACTTTCTGTCAGTATCATCGCCACGATATGGTCGGCATCCAATGGGATGAATGCCATCGTGAAAAGTTTAAATCGTGCCTATGATGTAGAGGAAACAAGATCATTCATTGCGACCCGTCTCATGTCTATTCTATTGACACTAGCCATGATTCTCGTATTTGTCATAGCTCTTTTACTTCCGGTGTTCGGGAAACAGATCGGTCTATTATTATTTTCTCAATTCGGATTTTCAGAGCAATTTTTAACGGTATGGAACGGGATTCGCTGGGCGATCAGTCCCATCATCCTGTTTATTATTTTCGTTGGGTTGTATTTCTTTGCTCCAAGTAAACGGATCAAATGCTTAAGTGCGTTCCCGGGGGCAATCTTTGCGACGCTTGGCTGGGTACTCGCATCCTTGGCCTTTTCTTATTACGTCGGAAGCTTTGGGAATTATTCAGCCACATACGGCAGCATCGGAGGGATCATCGTCCTCATGATCTGGTTCTACTTAACGGGAATCATCATCATGATCGGCGGGGAAATCAATGCATTGGTCACGATTAAAGATAAAGATTCGTGTTAAAATAGGGGAAATCACTCCCCGGACATAGTACAGGTTCAAGTAGGGGAAGATTCTATTAAACATTCGTGTTTAAGGGGGGTCTTCTTTTTTGATGTGAAACAGAAAGCGAGGTTGAGCCTATGTTGATAGCTGCAATGGTGGAGAGGCTTGGTATCATTGTGACCATTGCCTTTGTGATGACGAGGATCAGCTTCTTCCGTCATTTAATCGAGAAGCGGACCCATGTAAAGAAAACCCAGACTCTGCTCCTTATCCTGCTGTTTGGTTTCTTTGGGATCGTTGGTACATATACGGGATTGATTGTGAATCCATTTCAAGCAGAATATACAAAATGGCAGTGGCATCTTCAACAGAATGAAGCGATTGCCAACTCCAGGGTGATCGGAGTCGTGGTCGCCGGGTTACTGGGTGGTCCATGGATCGGACTAGGAGCTGGATTGGTCGCCGGGGTCCACCGGTATTTTCTTGGAGGATTCACGGCATTCTCCTGCGGTATTTCGACGGTGTTAGCTGGTTTACTGGCAGGATGGATCGGAAAGCGGGAAAAGAAGAACAGGCTTGTTTCCCCTCAAAAAGCTTTTTTGGTTGGTTTTGTCGCAGAAGGGATGCAGATGCTTCTCATCCTTCTATTATCGAAGCCATTTGCTGATGCTTATATACTCGTTTCCGATATCGGATGGCCCATGATCCTTGCAAACGGAGTCGGAGCCGGAATTTTCCTGTTGATCATTAAAAGTGTTTTTTATGAAGAAGAGCGAATGGGAGCGGCTCAATCCCAGAAAGCACTGCGATTGGCTGATAGCACGGTGAAATATATGCGAAAAGGATTGAATGCCGCCTCTGCACAGGCAACATGTGAAATCCTGATGAGAGATGTGAACGCTCTGGCAGTTTCCATCACGAACACTTCCCACATCCTCGCTCATGTCGGTCTGGCCTCGGATCACCATCAACAAGGGCGCCCGATTCAAACCGAAGCGACGAAACGGGTCATCGAAACGGGAGAGCTCATGAAGGTGGGAAGAGAGGATATTCAATGTGACCGGAATGGATGCCCATTGGGAGCCGCGATCATGGCCCCTCTTTTAAAAGGGGGTGAAATTGTCGGAACGCTTAAATTCTATTTTCATTCGGAAAAAGAAATCTCGCCGATCTTGATGGAATTAACGAAGGGGATCGCGACCCTGCTTAGTCACCAGCTGGAACTGGCTGAAATCGATACCCATAAAGAGCTTGCGAAAGAGTCAGAAGTAAAGGCACTGCAGGCACAGATCAATCCACATTTCTTGTTCAATACCATCAATGTCATCGTGTCGTTGACGAGGATCAATCCCGATAAGGCGAGGACCCTGCTGATTTCACTATCTCAATTTGTGCGTCAGAATCTGACAGGAAGCACGAAATCCACCTCGACCCTTAAAGAAGAAGGACAGCATGTAAAGGCTTATCTCGCCATTGAAGAAGCACGATTCTTTGACCGGCTGGAAGTGGTGTATGAGATTGACGAAGGTGCCCTGCAGGCAAAGGTCCCTTCGATTACCCTTCAGCCTCTTGTTGAAAATGCGATTAAGCACGGGATGAAGAATGTAGAAGAAGGATTTGTGTTAAAGATCTCGATTGATTCGAATGGTGATGAGGTGACTGTCCGTGTGGAGGATAACGGTGCCGGAATCGATGAAGAGAGAGTGGAAAAGCTTTTGCTTGAGCCGGTGGAATCACAGTCCGGAACAGGAATCGGCCTCTATAACGTGAACACACGATTGGAAATGATGATGGGGAAAGAATCAGGTCTATCGATCACTTCATCAATAGGAAACGGGACCACCATTGAATTTACGGTAAGGAGTGAGAAAGGATGAAAGTTGCCATTATTGATGATGAGCCCTATAGCCGGGAGGAAATGAAGCATCTCTTAAGCGGATATTCATGGGTGGAGGTAGTCGGGGAAGCAAGTTCTGCTGAAAAGGGATTGGAAATCATCTTAACAAAAGAACCCGATGTCTTATTTCTTGATATTGAAATGCCTGGCATGAGCGGAGTAGACTTAGCGGAAGCCCTGCAAAAAATGAAGCACAAACCGGAAATCGTCTTTGCCACTGCCTATCCGGATTATGCCCTTAAAGCGTTCCGGGTAGAAGCCGTTGACTACTTATTGAAACCATTTGAAGAAGATCAGCTTGGGCAAACGATGGAGCGGTTGAAGAATCTTTTGAAAGTGGGAGTGAAAGAGCAGAGCGAGAGTCCGTCGATGGGGAAACTTGCGGTTCAGGATGAAGACAAAATTGTATTCATCAGCCCTAAAGACATTCTATATATATTCCGTGAAGAGCGGGAAACCTTTATATGTACGGAGAAGAAGAAGTATACTTGCCGCTTGCCGATCAAGGAATTGGAATCGAAGCTCAGTACATATCCATTTTTCCGCGTCCATAAAAGCTACCTCGTTCAGCTGCCCTTCGTAGAGGAGCTCATCCCATGGGGAAGCGGCGTGTTTCAGTTGAAGGTTCATGGAGCGGATGAGGCGATTCCGGTGAGCAGGAATTATGTTAAGGAATTGAGGGAGCGGTTGGAGTTGTAGGTATTTGGATATGTACCTGGTACATAAACCGATTATTGTACCAGGTACAATTTTGGTTTTGGGTGCCTGGTACAAATCGAGCATTCGGAGCCGCGCACCAAACTGCTCATCTGTAACATGCACCATCTCTTCTTTCTCTGCACATGAACCCCCGCTCAGAACATCTTAACCCCGATTTCCGACATCTTGAACAGAATGTGACGAAACTGTGAATATGATTGCTATAATGAAAGCGTATTCATAAATGAACGAAAGGGGATCATAAGCATGGTCACATTTCTGGTCTCGATTGTTGTATTAATTATCGGTTATTTCACATATGGAAAATTAATTGAAAAGATCTTTGTAATCAATGAAAGTCGTTCGACTCCTGCTTATGCGAAAGCGGATGGAGTGGATTATGTTCCAATGAAGACGGGTAAAAACTCCATGATTCAGCTGTTGAACATTGCAGGTGTAGGACCCATTTTCGGTCCAATCATGGGAGCACTTTATGGACCTGTCGCGTTCCTTTGGATCGTACTCGGAGCGATTTTTGCCGGAGCGGTTCATGATTACTTAACGGGGATGATTTCAATCCGTAACGGTGGAGCTCATTTACCGGAGCTTGCAGGACGCTTCCTTGGTAAAACGATGAAGCATGTTGTGAACGCATTCTCGATTCTATTACTCGTGCTGGTGGGTACGGTTTTCGTTACAGCACCTGCAGCATTGATCGCGAATCTGACGCCAGCCTGGATTTCTTTAGGTGTTATTATCGCCGCAATTTTTATTTATTATATTGTCGCAACCTTATTACCTATTGATAAAATCATCGGTAAAGTATATCCACTTTTCGGAGCACTCCTTGTAGTGAGTGCAGTTGGGATCGGTGCGGGATTAGTGATTACAGGTGCGGATATTCCTGAGATCAGCTTGACTAATATGCATCCTGAATCAGTAGCGATTTTCCCATTATTATTCTTGACGATTTCTTGTGGGGCACTTTCAGGGTTCCATGCTACACAATCACCAATCATTTCAAGAACGACTCAAAATGAAAAGAACGGACGCAAAATTTTCTACGGAATGATGATTTTAGAAGCGATCATTGCGATGATCTGGGCAGCAGCTGCCATGAGCTTATTCCAGCCGGGTGAATTGAATGCCATCTTGAAAGAAGGCGGACCTGCGGCGGTTGTAAGTGAAGTATCGATCCTTATGCTTGGATCAATCGGTGGAACACTTGCCATCCTTGGAGTGATCATTCTTCCGATCACGTCTGGTGATACATCATTCCGAAGTGCGCGAATGATCATTGCCGACTATATTAAAGTAGGACAAGTGAAAATGTCGAGCAGGCTTTGGATTGCGATTCCATTGTTCGTGATCTCAGTCGTGTTGACACGAATCGACTTTAACCTATTATGGAGATACTTCTCCTGGGCGAACCAATCGACAGCGATGATCGCCCTTTGGGTAGGTGCCATGTATCTGGCGTTGCAAAAGAAACCTCACTGGGTCGCAACGATTCCAGCGATCTTCATGACGATGGTGACATTCACGTATATCCTGAGTGCTCCGATCGGTTTCGGATTATCAATGAGCACAGCGTATATGGGAGCGACAGTCGTAACCATCGCCGCAATATTAGCATTTATTTACACATTGAGAAAGCGCTTAAACAATGGATCCGTCATTCAAGTCGACGAAGACGTTCCTCAATCAGCAGCCTAATGTGTTAGGGAGTTTTCCGGTAATTACCGGGAGACTCTTTTCTTTTTTTGCACAAAATAAGAATGGTTCAAAAACCACAAGTTTTCTAGATGCCGACTAATTATTAGGAGTGATTCAGCATGACAAAGAAAACGAAAAAAGACGGCGGTACAAAGCAAAACGGAAAGCACAAACCGAAACAGAAAACATCCGGTTCTGCTAACGGGCAGAATGGATACCACTAGAAAATGAAAGCCAATCCTTTACGGGTTGGCTTTTTTATTTGGAACTCGAGATGTTTTCTGGTGGAGGATGTATTATAATAGAGGTAGTTTCAAAAATTTAGTAGTCTCAAAAGGAGATTCCATTATGTCGAATAATAATGATCAGCAAATACAGCCAGAAAAGAAAAAAATCAGCCTGCAGGAAGCAATGAAGCAGCAGCTGGCAAAGAAAAAAGAAGCCCAGGCAGGCGGCAAGCAAGCAACAGGCGGTTTAGCATCGAATCAACGCATGCAAAGCCAACAAACGAAGAAGCCTAGCAATACTCGTCGTAAGATGGGAAGCTAATGGGGGAGAGCGCTCGGGAATTGGGGAGTGCTCTTTTTTTGTTTTGGATGGCGTTTCTGGTGAGGCTGTACGGTTGGGCTCGGGTACAGCGGTCGGTACAGCGCGAAACTTGACGAAGTTTGTAAAATGGCAGATACATCAGGAATTCGGCAGATAACCTGGAAAAAAATGCATATAAAAAATTCCACATAAATCGTGAGAACGGCAGATATATCACAGAAGTGGCAGATAACTTTTTCAGTGTAGAGATCTGGTCCCGATTGGGCGTGCGAAATTTGTCGCTATATGAAGAACGGTCGATATCGTGAAAATAAGGTCGATAAATCGAGATAACGGTTGATAAAATGATATAACGGTCGGTAAATCGAAATAAAGGTCGATAAATCCAAAGTACACCCCTTCCTCCCGCCACAACTCCTTTCAAATATCCAATCCCACTAAAAAAACCAAACTTTTTCCTCTCCATAGTCGTCAAAGTAGTAGAAAAGAGGTGATCTCTCCTTGAATGAAGAACAGGTACACGATTTCACTCTGTCGAAGGAGGGAATTCTGGAAGAAGTGATGAATGAATACGGCAAAGAGGTGCTATATATCGCTTATTCTTATGTGAAGGATTACAGTCTTGCTGAAGATATCGCTCAAGAGGTGTTTGTCCGGTTTTATCAGCGGTACGATTCGTTTCGGGGAGACTCCTCGTTGAAGACGTGGATCATCCGGATAGCCATCAATCAGAGTAAGGATTATCTCAAGAAGTGGGAAACGAGGAAGCTGCTTTTTACAAATAAGTTGAGTGAGTGGATTCAGGAGAGCAGGAGTCGATGGCCGGAATCTCAAACGATACATAGGGAAACGGGCAGGGAGCTGCATTCCAGGTTATTATCTTTGCCAATCAAATACAGGGAGGTTCTATTTCTGTATTATTATGATGAACTGAAAATCACGGAAATTGCCGAGTGCTTGGAGATCAACATCAATACGGCTAAAACCCGTTTGAAAACAGGGAAAGAGAAACTGCAAAAAATGTATCCAAAAGGGGTGCATCACGATGGATAGAGAGCTTCAGCGACAGGTTAGAAAAATGACGGATGAAGGATTACTAGGATTCGATTTTAATAATCAAATGAAGGACCATGTAAGGAAAAGAGTAGCTGAGGGGAAGCCGGAAAAAGAATATCGGCGCAGGTGGTATGCGCCATTGACCAGTTTTGCCATTGTTCTCATCGTTGTATTTGCGTTTGCCGTATTGAAGGGGGAGCAATGGGGAATCCTGGGTAGCGAGAAGCTGAGTGGTTTCTTCACGAATAAATCGAACTTTGATGTGGAAATCCGCTTTGATGGGGGGATGACCATAAGTACGTTTACGGACACGATTACAAATCAAGATGGTGAGGAAAAAGCTCTAACCTTCTCTAAAGACGAAATGAGTGAAGTTTACACAAAGATAGAGGGCCTGAATCTGAAAGGGAACAAACAGTTGTCTTACCGTAAAGATTGCACCATTCTATCTCTTGAGGGTTACATGATGAAGATAAGAGTGAATGAAGATGTATATGAATACTATCATTCAGAGTGTGCGACGACGGCTGACAGAAGGGAATTCGACGAGTTACGCCAACTCATCATCACCATCATCAAACAAAAACCTGGGTACGAAGAAATGTTAAAGGAAAGATTGAAGATGTAAATATTCCATTTACTTCCTCTCCCAATCATGCTATCATAATAAAAATTTCAATTAAATGCCAAGAAGAGAAGAGTAGATATCTGAAATCTTTACAGAGAGCTCCGGAAGCTGAAAAGGAGCAAGAGGGACGGTATTGAATCAAGACTCTGAGCAGCGCATCGGAACCGGGCAATGGGGATGGTGTGACGGGAGCTCCCGTTATAGGGCTAGGGTATAAGCCGCTTGGCCGTACCCGAAAAGGTTAGTATGGCGACATATTAACGAACTGGGGTGGCACCGCGATAAATAATCTCGCCCCCAAGATCAACGTCTTGGGGGTGGGATTTTTTGTTTCACAAAACATATCGCGGGGAGGAATAACCAATGAGGAAGTGGAAGTATCCTTTATTGCTGCTGGCAGGCATCGGGATTTCAAATGTAGGAGGGTGGATTTATTTAATCGCCCTAAATTTGATTGTTTTAGACGAGTGGGGATCACCTCTGGCAGTGGTGATTTTATATGTATTGAAGCCTGTGGCGGCCCTTTTGACAAATGGCTGGGCGGGAAGCTTGATTGACCGGGTCAACAAGCGGAATCTGATGGCAGGGCTTGATTTTTTCAGAGGGGTGTTGATTGCGGTACTGCCTTTTCTTTCGTCGAGTTGGTGGGTGTATGCGGTTGTGTTGATCATCAATATGGGAAGTGCCATGTTTTATCCGGCGTCCATGGCGTACATCACGACCTTCATCCCACGGGGCAACAGACAGCGCTTCAATGCTCTCCGGGGGCTGATCGGATCGGGTGCGTTTCTCATTGGACCGGGAATTGCCGGACTGATGTTCATGATGGGGACACCGACGTTTGCCCTTTATATGAATGCACTGGCCCTCTTTTTGTCAGGAGTGATCACCCTCTTTCTACCGAAGCTTGAGGATGGGATCCCTGTTGATACAGGTGATACCAAATGGGAAGTCATCAAAGAGGATTGGCGAATGGTGTGGAGATTCAGCCGGCGCACTACTTATGTGATGGTCCTTTACGTCTTGTTCAGCATCCTGATGGTAATGACGGCAGCGCTCGATTCCCTTGAGGCCGCATTTTCTAAAGAGGTATTGCACCTTTCGAACAGTACGTATGGATATCTTGTAAGCATTGCAGGGGGAGGATTTGTACTGGGGTCGATCCTGAACGCGTCCCTTTCCCATAAACTCCATCACATGCATCTTATGGGATTTGGTTCTCTGCTCGTTTCCGGAGGATATCTGATTTATTCTTTCTCGGAAGGTTTCTTATTAGCGGCGATCGGGTTTGCTGTTTTATCATTTGCCCTCGCCTTTGCGACGACAGGGTTTGAAACCTTTTATCAAGAACATATTCCCGCCGAGATAATGGGACGGGTAGCCAGTATGTATGGATTGCTGGAAGGGGTATTGGTCATCCTTGCTACGGTGCTTATTGGAGTGGGAGCCGAGTTGGTGTCGATCCGATTTGTTGTGATTGCGGGTTCGATGATCATGCTTGGGATCACCGTGATTTTGTATATTAGCTCTAACAGGAATTATTGGGAAAAACAGTTAAGACGTAATTCTGAATGTTATAATAAATAGAAAAGACACAAAGGGGGTAAGTGGATGAAGATGACGGCTGATCAATACTGGGACCGGTGGGAAGAGTTGATGGGCCGGGAAGAAGCAAGTTATGAGAAGTGGAACGGTTTAGAGGATCTGTTGTCCATTGCTCAGAAAGAAAAGGACCTCTATAAGGAGTTTTGCTGCCGGTTCGGGATCATGAGGACCGTCAACTATCTTGGGGAGTATGAGGAATTATTCGATCATTTCGAGTGGTGCAACGGCTTCTTTTTAGATAATGAAGAGAGCCTGCAGGATTGGGTGGAAAGCTTCTTCTGGATCTATAAATGGATGGCGGAGCATTTGGTGAAGATGCCCGGCATTGACACGGAACTGTTAGATGCCTTTTTCAGTGAATTTCAAGAAGCGTATGAACGTTATGGCTACAGTCTGCGTCCCTTTTATCAGCATCAGCATAAACGTGCGTTGAAAACAGGTAATGCAGAAGAAGCGGAAGAGTATTATCAGATGTGGATGGAAGCGGAAAGGGATTCGCTTTCAGACTGTGAAGCCTGTGAATATCAGACACAGCTGGAGTATTTTTATTTTACCGGGGAAAAGGAAAAAGCCCGCCCCATTGAAATGTTTTTATTATCAAAAGAAGTGACCTGTGGTGAAATCCCCCACTTGACCTATAGTAAGCTCCTTTTGCCTTATTATGAAGATGGCCGGGTGGAGGAAGCCTCACGCTATCAGTCAGAAGGATACTTTTTCATTTATGATAAGCCACACTTTTTAGTCGAAGCTTCCGAACATATCAGGCTTCTTGCCTTAACGGAACCAGTCAGGGGAATCAAAATTTTGGAGCGTCACATCGAGTATGCGGATAGTGGGAAGGATCCTTACGGGATGTTTTACTTTTATATGAGTGCGATTGTTCTTCACCGTAAGCTTGTTGAAGCCGGTCATCGTCCGGGATTTGCCATTGATGTGATGAGTGAAATTGCAGAAGAGATCGCCGGGGATTTTGATGAGAGGAATGGGAATGATTTCTTCAGTCGGGAGATGGAGAGGATTTATTCTTTGTAACAAATATTGACAGCCCCTGCATATCTATATATAATCATCTAAAATAACTGAAACATTGCCGAGGATCAGTAAAGGGATCTTGTCTTTTTAGAGAGGGAGCGGTTTGGTGAAAAGCTCCCATTGATGAACCTTTGAACCTGCCTCTAAGTTCTGTATCGAATGAAGATATCAGCGGTCCGATACCGTTATCATGGAATGAGTGTAAAGCTTTGCTTTGAATCAGGGTGGTACCGCCAGAAATGGTCCCTGATGAGAAGCAGGGCTTTTTTTGTTTTATGGGTGAAGGCGATTCGCCGATAAAATGAAAATTTCGCTGATAAATCCGGGATTTCGCCGATAAAATGAAAATTTCGCTGATAAATCCAGGATTTCGATGATAAAACTAAAATTTCGCTGATAAATCCGGGATTTCGCCGATAAAACGAAAATTCCGCTGATATATCCAAATTTCGCTGATAAAACCAATCCAATTAAAAATGAGGTGCTCACAAATGGCAAAAGAATTTGTAAAAGATGTAACGGGCATGGATGAAGACTTTGCCCAGTGGTATACGGATGTCGTGACAAAGGCGGAGCTGATCGATTACTCGAGCGTCCGCGGGTCGATGATCATCAGACCTTACGGATACGCACTTTGGGAAAATATCAAGGATGCCCTCGATGCAAAAATAAAAGAAACAGGGCATGAAAATGTGTATATGCCACTCTTTATACCGGAAAGCCTTCTTCAGAGAGAGAAGGATCATATCGAAGGCTTCGCGCCTGAAGTGGCATGGGTGACTCATGGAGGGGAAGAGGAGCTGGCGGAACGGCTGTGCGTGCGTCCGACTTCTGAGGTATTGTTCGGGGAGCACTACAAAAACATCATCCATTCCTACCGTGACCTGCCTAAGCTCTACAATCAGTGGGCCAATGTGGTCCGCTGGGAAAAGACGACCCGTCCATTCCTGAGAACTTTGGAATTTCTGTGGCAGGAGGGGCATACGTGCCACGAGACCGATCAAGATGCTCATGATGAAACGGTGAAAATGCTGGAGGTGTACGCGGAGCTTTGTGAAGATCTGCTGGCGATACCGGTCATCAAGGGTCAAAAAACAGAAAAAGAAAAGTTTGCCGGTGCCAAATATACGTATACGATCGAAAGCCTGATGCATGACGGGAAGGCATTGCAATCTGGAACGTCCCATCATTTAGGTGACGGATTTGCGAAAGCTTTCGGGATTCAATTCACGGACCGCGATGGAAAGCTTCAGCATGTGCAGCAAACGTCCTGGGGTTTCACGACCCGCATCATCGGTGCCATGATCATGGTTCACGGGGATGACCGTGGACTGGTCGTTCCACCAAGAATCGCTCCGACTCAATTGATGATCGTACCGATTGCACAGCATAAGGAGGGCGTCCTTGATTTTGCGTATAATCTGAAAAGCCAGCTTACCGGTGTTGCCCGTGTTGACATCGATGCGAGTGATAAAAAGCCGGGCTGGAAATTTAATGAATATGAAATGAAGGGCATACCACTTCGCTTGGAGGTTGGTCCACGGGATATCGAGAACGGGCAGGTGGTATTAGCAAGACGTGATACAGGTGAGAAAATCACGGTCACGATGGAAGAACTGGAAGTGAAAGTCTCTGAACTTCTGGAAGACATTCAACACAACCTTTTAGAAAAAGCGAGAGCCCATCGCGATGAAAAAACAACCGTAGCCAAAACCTTTGAGGAATTCAAAACGACGGTTAGGGAAAAAGGCGGATTCGTCAAAGCGATGTGGTGCGGGGACCGGGCTTGTGAAGATAAGATCAAGGAAGAAACGGGTGCCACTTCTAGATGCATGCCGTTTGAGCAGGAGCTGGTGTCGGATACATGTGTGTGTTGTAGTAAGGATGCGAAACATTTGGTTTATTGGGCGAAAGCATATTGAAGAAGGGAAGTGTCATTCTCATATTGGCCCTAGCCAGCAGTGTGATGATAGTGGCACTGGCGTTTTTTCAGTGGGAACTCGTCCACATCCTGACGCCGTTTTTGATGCCTTTTCTCTGGTTAGTGGCAGGAGGTTTTTTCCTGGTCATTCTCATATTCGCCGTTATAGACGTTTTTAAAAACAAGAACTGGATACCGTTCTTCATTCAAGTACTGACCGTGATCTTCATGATTTTTTTCCCTTTCACTAAGGTCATATTGGAGATGGATTTCAAGAGGAATCATGATGATCGAATGAGTGTGGTGAATAAAATAAATGAAGGGGCAATTACCCCGAATGTACCCTACAATGACTCTATCATTCACCTCCCCGGGGAATACCAAGGTGTGTCCAAAGGTGGAGGCGATATTCTGGTAGAGAAAAAGGAGAAGGATATGAAGGTCCTTTTCTTTACCTTTCGGGGGATATTGGATAGTTTCTCCGGGTTTGTCTATTCGTCATCAGGGGAGAGACCCCGTACAGGTGACTTTGGAGGGGCCTTCAACAAGATAGAAAAGTTGGATGAACACTGGTATTTCGTGAGTTCCGGATGAAGAGGGGACTTTCGGACCTATTCGCCTTTTTTCTCCCTAAAGCCTTCTTTTTCCCGTGTTTGATTAATAAACATAGGTAAAGGAGGCATCGATTATATGGAATTTGAACTCATCCTCGTTTTATTCATGGCAGTCGTGGTAATCAGCCTTTGGGTCGTGCATTCCAAGCTTAACCGGATCACCGAGCATGTGCAGCAGCTGGATGAAGAATACTTGTCCGATGAGCAGATTGAGAAGGAACTAGAGGAAGAATGGTATAAAGACAAGTAATGATGAAGGCGTTTCTCAGAGGAGGGACGCCTTCCGCTTTATTGAAAAAGGACTACCATTCTAAATGGCAGGTTGATACTATTAAAAATAGAAATAAACGAAAAGGGAGGGGCAAGGATGAAGCATAAGGACTTAACCATCGAATCACCAAGGCTGGTCATCAGACCCTTTGTAAACAGGGATTACCAGAACTGGTTAAGGGGACATCTGAACAGGCTCCCATCCCAGCATAAATATGATGTTGGCTATCAGGACATGAGTGAGTGCACGGAGTTTTGGTTCAGGGAGATGCTTCTGAAGCATGATGAGATGATCGATCGGGACCAAGTCTATATTCTGGGGATCTTTCTGAAAGAAGGTGGCGCGAATATTGGGACCATCGACTTCTCCACTCTGATGCGGTACAACTTTAACTGGGGCAGGGTCGGTTATATGATACATAATCGCTACTGGAACCGGGGCTACGGGAAGGAAGCGGTGAAGGCAGCCCTTCAGCTGGCTTTTGTGAAATTGAATTATCACAGGATCGAGGCCCATATCAATCTCGATAACGCTCCATCGATCAGCCTTGCAGAAGGTGTCGGCATGCAGTATGAGTGCACGCGGAAAGGATTCATTTATGAGTTTGGGAAGTGGACGGATAATCTGGTGTATTATGTGAATGCCGGTGAATCATAAAAAAACGATGAGAGCTCATGTGCCCTCATCGTTTTTTTATTATAATCCTTCGATGGTCAGTTCTTTCACTGGCAGGAATTCTTCCCCTGTATCCATGTACTTCACGTTCACCTTGTCATTTTCCTTCAGGTAGATCGCAAGTAAGCTGTTTTCCGAGGAAACGATATAGTTGTTGCCGTTGTCTAGTAAGAATGATACGACTGTGTAGTCACCTGTCTTTTCTTTATAGACACGGACGACTGTACCATTTGTCTGTTTCTCCTCTGCTTTCGAGCTGCCGTCCACACTGCCGCCTCCTCGTTGGAGTGCCGTTTTGTATTGCTTCAAAGCCTGGTTTGGCGTATTGGCATAGGCAGATATTTCCGGGTTGGCTGCCGAGACGATGAAGTAGTTTTGTAAGAAACCATTCGCATCGAGCACCGGAGTCAGCCAGCTTGCTTCTCCGTAGAAGTTATAAAGCACCGGCATTTCGCCATCCCATTTTTTCTCGATGAATTTCTTCTGGATGATCTGCAGGGCTCCCTGTGAATCCATGTAGGACTCTTCAAGGTTTCCTGTATAGAACGTTGCTTCTCCCGTTCTTGAGTTCGTCAGGGAGTAACCGAGCATGGAATCGACACCTTCTTTTGGCGAGGTGAAATCGGTGAAGTAGTACATGTCACCATTTTCGTCAAAAATAGGGCTCACATTGGCTTCGGTCCCTTCATCTGACGGAAGCTTGACGTCTGATTTACCGAAGCGGCTGTTCCAGAATCCTTGAACGTAGTTACCGAAATAGCTGTTCTGGAGGCTGACGGTTTCCGGTGAAATCGCTCCGTCAATGAAATCCGGGACGTCATCGATTTTATATGACTTGGTATCACCGGACATCGGATCGACCATGACGATTCCTTTCGCTTCAAATCCGTTTCGTGCAGAAATGAACTCACCGTACGTTCGAATATAGAATGGCTTTCCTTCGTCATCGATCTCAAGCTGAACATCACCATTGAAGATCTCCTTCGGATAGTTCAAGCGGATGTGTCGCTCGATTTTTTTATTAAAGAAGGCAGATGGTGTGTAGACCATTTCTTCTTTAATGAATTTAGGGTTTGCTGATGAATCGGTGGCACTTAGCGTGAAGTAACCGGGTGTTTCATCCCCCTTGAACCATTTGAAGAATCCGGAGAATTCAACCGGTGCAATGTAGACGTACTCGCCATTGACCTTTTGAATCTGCAGTCGTCCAAGCTCATAGTAACTCGTATTTGGAACCTGACCAAATGCTTTCTTCATTTTGTTACGGGCGAATTGTGGAGGGACGCTTGCCGGCGTTTCCTTCTCATCAAACGCTTCGATTTCCGTTTTTACGTCCATTTTCGCTGATTCAAATTTCTCATCGGCGTTGAAAACAAAGGCAGTCAGGAAGTAAGCCCCGACGAGGAGACTTCCAAGGAACAGTGCACCCTTCACCATTCTTTCGGTCCCGGTTGCAAGTGTGGCGCCGATTCCTGCAGCAACGATGAGTAAGATCCAGATGCTCGTAAAGTTCTGATCAAGATTTGTCATGTAATAGAAGACGAATACAATGATAGTCGTGATAAGGAGAGTGGCTCCGAACAGTGCTGCAAATGACGGATACCCCTCTTTTTTATTCTGCTTTTTCATGATTGCCATCGGGATGACGAGTAAGGCCATGACCAATCCGACAATGACTGAAAATAGTAATATATTTCCCATAGTGTTCCCCTTTCAAGTGCTTCTGTTTATAGTGTATATACGTATGAGGGGGTGGGTAGGTTTCAACTGTTTTTTTGAAAGTGGAGAAGGACGTCCAATCATGGTCATATATCCAACCCCAATAACATTCGTTATAATAGAAAGAAGTAACCATTTCAGGAGGACCCTATGGATATATTTGATATTGCGAGGATTGCGGGGGTATCGCGGAAGACGGTACAGCGTGTATTGAACAATTCGGATCAGGTAAGGGCGGAGACACGTGATCGCATTCTGCAGATTATGGAGGAGAATCACTATCAGCCCAATGTGTCAGCGAGAAGGCTGGTGAAGAAAAAGACGCACACGATCGGCCTTTTTATCATTCAAGATCCTTCGAAGCATCGTATATATTCGGATGACCTTTTTTACAGTGTAGTGATAGGGGCCATGATCAATGCCTGCTCAGAGCGGGGCTATAATATGCTTGTGACCATGACGGATCTGAATGATTCCTCCCCCGTTTTAAAACTTTACCGTGAAAAGAGCATCGATGCGGGGATCATCATCAGTTGGAGCAACGTCCAATCAATCGTGGATGAAATTTCCGCAGCGGGCTTCTTTGTGGGGGTCTTTGATCAAAACAACGTGTCAAGGTGGACACCTGAGATCCCGATGCCCGTATTACAAAACGAGGTTAGTGCAATGGGGGCGACCAATCATTTCATTGAGCTTGGACATGAGGAGATCGGAATCATTACGGGTGATGAAGATAATCCTGCAGCAATTGCGCGTTTGAGAGGCTATCAAATAGCGATGCAAACAGCAGGGATTCCCATTCAATCGGATTACATATTTAAAGGCAAGTTCATCGAGGATTCAGGAAGGGATGCCGTCAATCATTGGATCGGGCAGGGAACTCTTCCTTCAGCTATCGTTTGTTCGAATGATCATATTGCATTCGGTGCCCTCAAGGGGTTAAAAGATGCCGGCAGAAGTGTCCCTGACGATGTGTCTCTCATTGGCTTTGATAATCTATTGCTTACGGAATATACGTCTCCAGCATTAACGACCATGCATGTACCTAGAGTTGAGATGGCGGTGGCTCTGGTGGAGCAGTTGATTCACAGAATCGAAGAGATCCCCTATGAAAAGATGAGTCCATTTCAAGCTGCACTCGTCAAACGAGATTCCTGTCGTCAAAAAGAATAAGAAGAGAAAATGCTGTATTCCCAAGGGAGTAAGCATTTTTTTGCGTTTAAAAGGGGATTGTTATTGTAAAAAAATGTTGTCAAAGAGTGGTGATGCTTTTATAGTTATATACAAATGTCCCACGTGAGACATAAATTCAAAACAGGAGGCGTTCCAATGATCAAAAAAGCAGTCACCTCTTTTACCGCTGCATGTCTCATTATGAGTCTTACACCAGGTAACATAGGAAAAGCAGCACATAAGGATAAACCCTATCACCTCAAGGATTCGACCTTAAAGAATAAAACGATTGAAGGCGATTTAGTCATCACCCCTGGTGCAGGGAGAAATATTACGTTTGAGAATGTGACGGTTCTTGGCACCACCATTGTGAAAGGGAAAGCTCCTGAAACTTTCGAATTGAAAGATTCCCAGTTACATAGCCTCTCTGTTCAAACACCTGCCCATGCCACGAAGATCACCGTTTCTGGAGAATCCAATGTCAATGAGACACGGCTGGATGGACAGGTTTTGTTAACAGAGAATGAAATTACATCGGAAGGCTTTCAGGATGTAACGGTATATTCCTCTCCTTCTAAAAAGAAAAAGGCTACACTGCAAGGTGAGTTTGATACAGTCACAACCACCGGCAAAAAGGGTCAGGCTAATGTAGAGCTTGGGGGTATTGCCGAACGGGTAAAATTGAACACGTTTTCAAAGTTCACTCTTCCCACTAATGGGTTAGTGAAAGAGCTTCATGTGTTGAAGGCAGGTAAGGGATCTGTTATTACCGGTGATGGCTCCGTACAAGAAGCAACCCTTGATAGCCCCATCATGTTCAATGGAAAAGAAACTTTTGACGCTACTTCTTTCACCACTCCATGGTCCCTGATGTGGCATGATGAATTTAATCAAACAGAGATTGACCGTGGAAAGTGGACGTTTGATATCGGCAACGGGTATACCGATGCGAACGGTCAATTTATCCCGGGGTGGGGGAATAATGAAAAGCAATATTACACAGACCGCCCTGAAAATGCGAAGACAGAAGATGGAAAGCTCGTGATCACGGCTAAAGAAGAAGAATATGAGGGGTACTCTTATACATCGGCTCGCCTAAAAACGAAGGGTCTTTTTTCAAAAACGTATGGGAAATTCGAAATAAAGGCGTCGCTTCCGGTTGGAAAAGGGTATTGGCCGGCATTCTGGATGCTTCCTGAAGATGATCGATATGGTGGATGGGCAGCATCAGGGGAGATTGACATCTTGGAGGCACAGGGAAGCAATCCCCATGAAGCGATCGGCACGATTCACTATGGTGAAAGCTGGCCAAATAACAAATACACCGGCGCACACTATGCCTTTGAAGATGAATCGACCATTGCAGACGAACATGTATACTCGGTTGAATGGGAACCGGGGGAAATTCGCTGGTATGTAGATGGAAAACTCCGCCAAACCCAAAACAATTGGTATAGCAAAGGAATTGGCACATCAGCTAATTTCACATATCCAGCTCCATTTGATCAGCCATTCCATATGCTATTGAACCTGGCGATCGGCGGGAACTTTGATGGAGATCCAACTGAGGATACCATGTTCCCTCAATACATGAACATTGACTATGTGCGGGTGTATGATCTGACGGGACGACCTTATAAGACTCCCGAGTTACCAGTTTTCGAGCAAGCTCCTTTGCCAGATGAGGCGAAACAACCCCTTGAAGACGGGAACCTCATTTACAATAATGGGTTTGATCAGGAATGGGAAGACGTAGAAGGGATTGCAGGAGTGGAGAACACGGATTATTGGTATTTCTTGACCGTGCCTGATTTTGGCGGGAAAGCAAATGTATCCATCGACCAGGTGGATAGCGTGAACTATGCAAAAGTCGATATACAGGAGCCCGGTAATCAACCTTATTCTGTCCAGCTGATACAAGATGCCTCTATTGGAAAAGGACGTTATTATCGTGTGTCCTTTGATGCGAAGTCCAGTGAACCGCGTCCGATCAATGTAAAAGTCAGCGGAGGTGCAGAGAGGGGATATGCCACGTATTCAAGAAGCGAGTCGTATGAGTTATCAGATCAGGTGCAATCCTATGAAACGGTGTTCCAAATGACGGAGGAAACCGATCTTGCAGCCCGACTGGAGTTTAATTTGGGCTTGTCCACCCTGCCTGTCTGGATCGGAAATGTCCGGGTCGAGGAAATCCCTCCTGTGAAAGTGGATCCGGATGCTTCCAAGCCTGCGCTTCCTGACGGGAACCTTGTCTATAATGGAACGTTCGACCAGGGATTCCCTGACCGTTTGCTTTATTGGAATCTGGTAGATTCCGAGAATGCTGATTCCATGGAAGTGGATCCTGAAGAGCGGGAATTTTCGTCCAAGCCTTTAAATGAAACGGACGAAGTACAATTAGTGCAAAAAGGTGTGCAGCTTCAGGCTGGGAGTGAATATGAACTGACACTGGACGGGGTGGCTGAAAGTGCCCGTGGTATTCAGATTGAGATGAGAAGCAAGGATGGAGAGATTTCCTATGCAAAGGAAACGATCTCTCTGAATGGTGATTGGGAAAATCATGGCATGGCTTTCTCGATGCCGGATATGACAGATTTGGAAGCGCAGCTGGTCATCCACCTTGGGGGCAGCACTCATGAGGTGAAGTTGGATAATATTAAACTATTGAAAAAAGTGGGACCCGTTGATCCTTTACCTATTAAAAACGGGACATTCGACAATGGCTTAGATCCATGGGAGTCCTACATCCATTTTGATGCAGGAGCAAGTATTCAGCATGTTGATGGTGAAGCACATATCTCCATTGGGAATGAAGGAATGGAAGCATGGAGTGTTCAACTCTTTCAGGGGAATCTGGTGCTAGAGCCCGGGAAAGAATACACGCTTTCCTTCGATGCAAGCTCTTCAGTAGCCAGGTCGATGGCAGTGACGCTTGAAAACAGTCAATATACGAGGTACCTCTCGGAAATTGCTGAACTTAATGAAAATATGGATCGCTTTGAATATACGTTTACCACCCCTTTGAGGGAGGAAACGAGTGTTAAGTTTTTACTGGGTGCCACTGGAGAGGTGCTTGGCTCACATGATGTAGTGATTGATAATGTGGAGTTGAAGTAAGCTGGGGTACAGCGTCTTTTGGGCGCTGTGCTTTTTTTGATGTTTGGGGGGGAGGTGGTGAGCGTATTTGACTGAGCGTTCAGTCAAGTTGTGTAGTGTGGGGAGTGATGAGAAGTTTGTCGAAAGATGTAAAGTGGCAGATAAAACTGTAGTTTGGCAGATAAATCTCCAGAGCGGCAGATAAAATAGAAATAGGGCAGATAATTTTCCTGAAGGACAAACCAACAAAATAGAAATCCTGCAGATCAACCATAAAAAGCAATACGATCCCGATCCAACTGTAAGCCAAAAACTACAAAAAAGCAGCCGATCCAAGATCAGCTGCTTTCTCCTTTACCCAAAACCACTTCAACCCCGAAGTGATCCGAGACAACAGGTTTATTCACATGATTAAAGATGACACGTGAAGACTTAACCTCCACTTTCTCACTGGACAACACAAGATCAATCCTTAAATCGACCTTATTCTCATCCCATCCGGCAATCTTCCCTTCAACGGTGACACCGCTGTCCCGTTGGGCGGCTACATCAAATGTATCCAGGAGTCCTTTTGAAAGAAGGTAATCGTATCCTTCTTCACGAACCCATGCATTATTATTGAAGTCTCCCATTAAAAAGAAGGGGGATTCAGGGGTGACTTGCTCCATCAAGGAATCAACTTGAAACTTGAACGGTTCTTCATCATCTGTCCACCAGCCGAGGTGGCAGGAGAAGAAGGTGAAGGGCTTTCCTTCATATGAAATCGTCGCCCCTACAATCTTTCGGGTTTTCCAGTAGGATTGGTCATGGCTTTTTGAGATGAAGAAGCGGTGTTCTTCAACGACCGGGTGTTTCGTTAATATTGCCACGCCTTCTTCGTACACGTCGTATCCGATATGAGCGAAGTCCCAAACGAGTGTGTAATCTGTCACACCTTGTTTCTCCAGTTCTCCAAGAAGGACGAGGGCAAAATTGTCTTTTTTAACGAAGCCCTCGACTGGTTCACTTTCGATCAGCTGACTGACTTCCTGGAGGGCGATGACATCGTAGGATTTCTCCGCGATGTCATGTGCCAGGATCGAGATTTTTTCGAGTTGGTTGTCTTCCTGCCATGAGTGACAATTCAACGTGAGTAGTTTCATGTATTAAGCTCCCAGTAGATCTTGAATGTCAGATTTGATGACGTCTGCTTTCGGACCATAGATGGCTTGTACGCCTTTGTCTTTCAGGATGAGTCCCAAGGCTCCGTTTTTCTTCCATTCCTGTTCAGTCCCGACAAGGCTTGTGTCTTTTACTGTTACACGAAGACGGGTCATACATGCATCTACGTCTACGATGTTTTCTTTACCGCCAAGCATGGCAACGACTTTTGGTGCGATGGAATCGGCACTTACGGTACCGCCGCCTGTGGATGCTTCCTCTTCAATGTAGTTCCCGTTACGCCCCGGTGTCGGGAAGTTGAACTTTTTGATCAGGAAGTTGGCAACCGTAAAGTTAAGTGCAAAGAATACGATACAGGCAATAACGAAGTTCACAAGGTCCACCCACAGACCAGCTTTGATGATCATCGGCACACGAGTCAGAAGCTCGATGGATCCGAATGAGTGAACGCGGATGTGAACGATATCCACAATCGCGAATGCAAGTCCTGTCATGATCGCGTACACAACATATAAAAGTGGGGCTGCGAACATGAACATGAATTCGATTGGCTCTGTAACACCTGTTAGGAATACGGCTAAACCAGCTGATAGGAACATAGATTTGTATTTTTTCTTCTTGTCTTTATCCACATTACGGTACATGGCATAGGCGATACCGATCAGGGCAGCTGTGGATAAGATCATTTGACCTACTTTGAAACGTGCAGGTGTGACGTCATTTAATAATTGCTTGTAGCTTTCTGTATCTCCTGCAGCCAGGAAGTTGTTTAAGTCAGCGATCCATGCAAGCCAAAGTGGATCTTGACCTGCAACCGTTGAACCGGCACCTGATCCTGTCAGGATTTTGTATGTTCCGCCAAGTTCTGTGTAGTTGATTGGTACCGTTAACATATGATGCAAACCGAATGGTAATAGTAAACGTTCTAATGCACCGAAAATAAATGGCGCAATGATTGGTGCTGTGTTTCGCGATGTTGCAATCCATTGACCGAAATCATTCAGTAACCCCTGGATGAATGGCCATACGATCGCCATGATGACAGCGATGACGATAGAGCCCACAATCACCACAAATGGTACAAAACGTTTTCCGTTAAAGAAGGAAAGAGCATCGGGTAATTTACTGTAGTTATAATATTTGTTGAAAAGATTGGCTCCTAAGAAACCTGAGATGATCCCGACGAATACACCCATATTTAAAGCAGGTGCACCAAGGACCGATGTGAAATAATCAGAAACCACTAAGGTTTGTCCGAAAAGGGAAGAGACTGTTGCTTCAGGATCCCCAAGCATATCTCCATTAACTCCAAAAATCGCGCCTGTAATACGGTTGATGAGGATGAAGGCGATCAGAGCAGCGAAGGCTCCTCCTGCACGTTCTTTCGCCCACGAACCACCGATGGCTACGGCGAAAAGGATGTGAAGATTAGTGATGACACCCCAACCGATATCCTCCATCACTCTTGCAATCGTTTGCACTAATGTGATGTCTCCACCCATCATCGCAATCAACTTACCGAGGGAAATCATGATCCCTGCAGCTGGCATGACGGCCACTACTACAAGCAACGCTTTCCCGAACTTCTGCCAAAAATCAAACGACAATAAATTCTTCATAAACCCGTTTCCTCCTTTAATATCAATCTATTCGAAACTATATTTTATATTGAATGACATGTGTGCGTTTACATTTCAAATTAAAGTGAAATGCTGAGGGGTACCTATTCATGACTAGAGTGCTATGTAACATGAAAAAGATGCAACCGTTTGCACTAACTAAACACATTTTATGATATCCCTTTCAATAAAGCAACAACAAAATATTATTTTAGTAAAATATTATTAGTTGGAGGGACGGACCTTGGTAGGGGAAGGTGTGTTGCAGGGAATGTGGATAACTATTCTGGTTGTTTAGTAGTGGGAGGAATAGAGGGGGGAGTTATTCATGGGAATGTAGATTGTGGATAATTTTTAGGAGGTGAAAATGGTTGATATATTGGGATGAAATAGGGGTGTGGATAAGTGTCAGAGAATCGCTGGCCGCACTATACCATTCATAAAAAAAAGCATCCAATCCCTCAAGATTGGATGCTTATCAACATTATTTCAACAATCGCAGACCATTTAATATAACCAAAATCGTACTACCTTCATGCCCGATGACCCCATAAGGGAGATCCAGGATTTGCAGGAAGTTCGACGCGATCAGCAGCATGATCACAGCAATTGAAAATACCACGTTTTGTTGCACGATCCGCTTCATTTTTTTCGATAGTTTAATAGCTTCAGCAATACGGGTAAGGTCGTTTTTCATTAACACGACATCGGCTGTTTCCAGGGCAACGTCGGTGCCTTCACCCATGGCGATTCCGACGTTGGCCGTTGCAAGTGCAGGTGCGTCGTTGATCCCGTCCCCGACCATTCCGACGGTACCGAATTGGCGTTTCAGCTTTTTCAGTTCGTCTACTTTCGTTTCCGGCAGGCACTCAGCAATGAAGGAGGCAACCTTGGCTTCTTCTGCGATGGCACGGGCTGTCTTTTCGTTGTCCCCTGTCAGCATGATGGTTTGGACGCCTTCTTGCTTCAATAATTCTAACGCTTCAATGGTTTCTTTACGAACCACGTCTTTCAATGCGATCAATGCCACAATTTGATTTTCCTTGGCAACAAAGACCGTCGTTTTACCTTCTGAAGCGATTCGTCCAAAGGTACCATCCATAAATTGTTCTGCCAACACTTTATCCACAAAATCTGCTTTCCCGATTTTCCATTCGGTTCCGTCCACAAGCGCTTTGACTCCCCAACCGGATACGTCTTCGAGGGAATCCGGCTGGAAAAGGTCCAGGTTTAACTCGCGGGTTGCGTGGCGGACAATCGCTTGGGCAAGAGGGTGATTCGACTGGTTTTCAATCGAAGCAACGGTAGTCAT
Organism: Rossellomorea aquimaris; assembly: GCF_008180865.1. GTDB lineage: Bacteria > Bacillota > Bacilli > Bacillales > Bacillaceae_B > Rossellomorea > Rossellomorea yichunensis. Next base: position 760,531 of record NZ_VTEX01000002.1, on the reverse strand, counting down.
GACTTCACGTTCATCCACATGATCCCTAACCACTATATCCGTTACGACGGGTTTCCCCTTCGTCAACGTTCCTGTTTTATCAAAGGCAATGGCTTTAATGTTGCTCAAATTTTCCAAGTGAGCTCCGCCTTTAAAAAGAATTCCATGACGGGCACCGTTTGAAATCGCCGATAAACTTGCCGGCATGATCGCTGCAACCAGGGCACAAGGTGAAGCAACAACGAGCAGGACCATTGCCCGGTAGAATGTTTCCGTCCAGCTCCATCCGAGGAAGAAGTGGGGTAGGAACATCATCAGGAAGACAACGGCAAGCACGACTTTTACATACGTTCCTTCAAAGCGTTCGATGAACTGCTGTGAAGGCGACTTTTCACTTTGTGCGGATTGCACGAGATCAATGATTTTTTGGAAAAGGGTTTCGCTGCTTGGTTTGGTCATTTCAACCGTGATGGCACCGTTGATATTGACCGTTCCTGCGAACACTTCATCTCTTTGACCTTTCGTTACAGGGACTGCTTCTCCGGAAATGGCTGCTTCATCGATGGACGTTGTTCCTTTAACGACCACTCCGTCTGTTGGAACGCGTTCACCTGGTTTAATTAAAATATGATCGCCGATTTCAAGCCTTGAAACGTGGACTTTCTTTTCACCAGATCCTGTCACGAGCCATGCTTCTTCAGGCTGAAGCTGCATGAGTGCGGAAATTTCCTTCTGAGTTTTGTTCATCGTATACGTTTCAAGTGCGCCGCTGACAGCGAAGATAAAGATCAGGATGGCACCCTCTGTCCAGTAACCGATGATGGCAGACCCAACGGCGGCAAAAATCATCAGCATTTCTACATTCAGTTCTTTGTTTTCGATGGTTTCTTCGATTCCTTCTTTGGCTTTCGCGAATCCGCCGATGGCAAAAGCAAGGAGATAGAAGATGATGCTCAAGCTTGAGTCATCGTTTGACGTCAACCATCCCAGTAAAATAAACACACCGCTTACTAGTGCGGCAATCAATTCTGCATGAGGCTTTATTTTTTCAAAGAAGTTTATTTTTTCATTCGGTGTCCCCATGGATAAGGCTTTGGATTGTGAGCTCATAGCGTATTCCTCCTTAGTTAAATGAAAATACGAGATTCTCATTGAGAATAATAATCAACGTCATTACCCCTATAAAACGACGAAAGCTGCCACCAATGAAAGGTGACAGCAAAACTGCACGTGCTCTTAGTTGAATGTATATGAAGTTAGTAATTTATAATTATTATAATCTAATCCTATCACATGTATATGATAATGGAAAGAGTTTTGTGCTAGTTATTCTGGGTTATTTCTCCACGTCGATTTTGGATGGAAAAGACGAGTAGGCTCACAAAAATCATCAGCATCATGCATGCGATTAAATAGAAGAAGCTTGAGCCTTTGAACCAGTCGATGGTGATTCCGCCAACGAATGGACCGATCATGCTTCCGAAGCTGAAGAAGATCCCGCACATGATGTTTCCGGCAGGAAGTAATTCTTTTGGCAGAAGATCCGTCATATAACTAATACCGAGTGAAAAAGTCGATCCGACAGCCATCCCGGCTAACGTAAAGCAGATAAATAAGCCCATGGTGGATTCAGAGACGATTCCTGCTGCCGAAAAGCAGAGAAAACCGATCATCATGACGATGAGAAGGACATTTTGTCTTCCATATTTGTCACTCAGAATCCCAAGAGGCACCTGGGATATAATACTTCCCACGGCAAAAGCAGGTAGGAGGATGGCGACTGCTTCAATGGAAAGACCGTTTCGAAGGGCGAACACAGGGAAGTTTCCATTTAATGAAGCTTCCAGGAATCCATATCCCAATGGAGGCAACAGGGCGACCCATGCATATTTGAGAACCTTTCCGAAGCGCTGGAACGATCCAAGGAACGAGGCACTGCCGATATTTTGCTGATCGGGGAATTCGTTTTGTAATTTAAAGACGAACATCCACACGGTCAGGCTTAATAAGGAAGAGATAATGAACGGTAATGCTTGATGGATGGTGATGAGCTGTGTCATCATCGGCCCCACGGCAAAACCGACTCCAAAAGAGACCCCGTAGATGGATATATTACGTCCGCGATGTTCTTTTGGTGAAAACGATGTGATCCATGTCTGGGTGGCGAAGTGCAGCATATGATCGCCGATTCCGATGCAAAGACGCAGGAAGAACCAGAACCAGAAGGATTTCCAAACCGGGAATAGTAAGAGTGACGCTGCGACCACAATTCCTCCGATGATGATCATCGGTTTGTATCCGATTTTCTGAAGTGGTCTTTCCATTAATGGAGAGGCGAGTAAGATTCCGATATATAGGGCGGTTGCGTTTAATCCGTTCAGGGAGGAAGAAACGCCGTCCTGCTCGAATATGATGGCGATCAGCGGCAGGAGCATCCCTTGTGAGAATCCTGAAATTGCCACGATTCCGACAAGGACCCAGAAACGGAAGGTTAGTGTTTGATTCATTTGTAAAAACTCCCAATCATTGATAATAGCTTCTTTGATGGTACCCCCAATTTCATTGTTTGGCAATACGAAACGAATGGAGTAAAATCAAAACATCTACTAACATAATAAGGAAGGAATGAAGTGAAAATGGAATTTAACATGCAAGAAGGCGGATTTTTCACAGATTTAGGGTTTGGGAAGCTGGAGGTTTCGGGTAACGAAGAGTATGGATTTCGTCCGTTCCAATTATTGGTATCTTCAGTGGCAGTCTGCAGCGGGGGAGTGCTTCGAAAAGTCCTGGAGAAAATGCGCATCGAATTTGACGACATACATATCAAAGCCGACGTAACCCGCAATGAAGCCGAAGCAAACAGAGTCGAAGCCATCTTCCTTCACTTCACCATAAGAGGGACGGACCTCGACGAAAACAAAATCGAAAAAGCCATGAAGCTCACCCGCAAAAACTGCTCCATGGTCCAATCCGTACAGGACAGCATCAAAATCGAAGAAACGTTTGAGTTAGTGCAGTAAAGCGATGAGAAGCGATGAGGGACGGACCTTCAAGGAGTATAAGACCTATTGTATCAAGGATTATAACTAGATGAAGGTCCGTCCTTCAGTGCAGTAAAGTGTTGAGGGACGGACCTCCAAAACAGCATAAGCCCCATTGTATCAAGGCTCTAGCCAGATGAAGGTCCGTCCCTCATTAGGTGTCCTCTATAGACTTAGTTCCTGGGGTTCTTTGCCTGTTTTTTCGTAGTAGAGGATGGTTTTGGGTGTGAGTTTGAGGAGCATGTATTCCGGGTCATCTGGGCTTGCGATCCAGGATTTGAGTTGTTCGTTCCAGAATTTTTCTTTCAGCTCTTTGGATTCTTCCACAGTTGCCTCTGCTTCGATTTCTACATAGTGCTCATGATCGGAATCGCGGTCATGGCCGAGAAGAATATGAACATGAGGGTTCTGTGCGATGTCTTCCGCTTTGTGAGCATGCTCATTGGTTGCAGTGTAGAGAGTAAGGTCTTCATGGTAGAACATCATAAAGCGTGAATACGGTTTGTTATCACGAATGGTGGCAAGGGTGCCGGTTTTGTGGTTGGAAAACAGCTCAACGATTTTGTCTTTTAAGTTTTGTGCCATGTGTTGTACCTCCTAAGTGGGTTCTATCTATAATGTGTCTAATCTCCCTTGATTTAAACAAATTTTCTTTTAGAAAGAAGGATCTTACACATGAATAAAGTATTCGCACTGCTTGTATTTGCAGGTGTTCCGATCTCAGTCATCGGCTCACTGCTTCATTGGCCGAGTGTCATCATGTTCGTGATTTACTGTGTGACGATCATTGCCCTCGCTGCCTTTATGGGAAGGTCGACGGAAAGCTTGGCCGTTGTGTCAGGACCCCGAATCGGCGGATTATTGAATGCTACCTTTGGAAATGCGGTCGAACTCATTATTTCTATTTTTGCGTTAAAAGCTGGTTTGATCGGCGTCGTCCTGGCGTCCTTAACGGGTTCCGTGCTTGGAAATCTGCTTCTCGTTGCCGGGTTATCCTTTTTTGTAGGGGGAATCAAATTCAAGCGTCAGAAATTCAACGTGTTTGATGCCCGTCACAACTCGGGGCTGCTTATGTTTGCCATTATCGTTGCTTTCGTGATCCCGGAAGTATTCGCCCAGGATATGAACGAAGCTAAGACCATGTCTTTATCCATCGGTGTTTCAGTCATCTTGATTGCTCTTTATTTATTTGCCTTATTCTTTAAATTAGTCACTCACCGAGGGGTGTATCAGCATGAAGGCGAAGAGGGTGGGCACGCTCATGAAGAGCCGGAGTGGAGTAAGGGGAAAGCGTTGCTGATCCTTGCCGCTTCCACTGCTGCCGTTGCCTATGTATCTGAACGCCTTGTTCATACGTTTGAAGAAGTGGGGAACACATTCGGCTGGAGCGAGCTCTTCATCGGGGTCATCATCGTAGCCATCGTCGGAAATGCTGCTGAACACGCGTCGGCAATCATTATGGCTTATAAAAATAAGATGGATATCGCTGTGGAGATTGCAGTCGGGTCTACCTTGCAGATCGCGATGTTTGTAGCGCCGGTCCTTGTATTGATTTCACTGTTTTTTGAAACGAGCATGCCACTGGTGTTTACATTACCAGAACTGGTGGCCATGGTTTCAGCAGTACTTGTCACCATCGTCATCTCCAATGACGGGGAGACGAACTGGTTTGAGGGACTGACGCTCCTAGCAGCTTATTTCATTATGGGAATCGGTTTTTACTTACTTTAAAAAAAAGCCCCGGCAGTCATCTGTCGGGGCTTTTGCATGAAATCATTCGTCAGATGATGAAATTCGTGAGAACAGCCTACTCAACCCTGAATAAGATAACAGGAGAGTTTTGTGTAAAGGAATGAGTATAGTGAGAAAAAAGAAAAAACCATCCTTAGTAAAGTTCATTGATTGTAATATCGATTTGCCTCCCAGAGGATGTCCAGGGATTTTCCCTTTTGAAGGATGCACGAATCCAACTATACAATTAGATGCAATTGGCACGATCAGCTGTGAAGGCATCATCAGTGGTAGAGTGCTATGTGATTATCAACCCCTCCAAGGTGTCACGGTTAATCTGTCGTCATCATTCCCGGGACTGGTCTTTGATAACCCGAATCCTGCCACGGACAGCACCGGGCGGTTTTCAACGAGAGTGACCGTGGCTCCGGGCACTTCGATCATACCAAACGTCATCGTGACTGCAACGGCGGTGGTCATCGGGAAAACCATCAGGGATTCGATATCAGTAAGAGTGGACTGTATTAGATGTAAAAACCCTGAACTTACGCTGGATCCGATCAAGGAGCCTGTCGGGTGCAAGGGGGCAAAACTTTCTGGACGACTCATTTGCGATGGAAGGGCAATAGGGAGTGCTGCCATTTCATTTATCATTGAATCACAATCCAAGCGTATCGTTATCACTCCAAATCCTGCGATTACTCAGGGGGACGGGAAATTTACGGCAACCCTTGTCCTTTTTCCAGATGTGAATGAGACCATTACGATCACAGCAACAACGAAAATCGGCGGTAAAAGGGTTACCTCAGAAACAAGGGAAGTGAAGGTTCGCTGCGTCAAATGTAAGAAACCGGACATAAAGCTAAATAAATTCAAAAAAATCGATTGTCGTGCCGTTGTGGTTGGGAAAGTTACCTGTGATGGCGTACCACAGGCGAATATCCCGGTAACACTAACCGGCTCCCCGATTCTGAAGTTTAAGCCGGCTGTCCCAGTGACCAATGAGAAAGGAGAATTTTCTTCGGTCGTCAAGGTGAAAAATGGAACTAAGTTTCAGTCTGCTTTCTATAAAGCGGAAGCAGTGGTGGGTGGGAAAAAAGTGGAGGACACTGACCAAGTCATTGGAGGCTGTGACAGGTGTGATAAGCCTAAACTGACTCTCGAAGTGCCGTGTGAGGTCATCCCTTGTAAAGGCACTAAATTGACCGGAAAATTAACATGTGACGGAACCCCTATCCGAAATACTGCGATCAAGATTGTGATTATTGATTCATCACCAGGTGCTGTGGAAGTGAAACCCAATCCTGCCCTGACCAATGAGCAAGGTGAATATGAAACAATGATCACTCCAATCTTGGGAAAATCTGAAGACATATCCATTCAGGCGACGACCACTTTAGGTGACACGGTGATCAAGTCGATGATCAAAACGGTCAAAATTCATTGTGAATGCAAAGATCCGACTATTGAACTGGATCATCTAAAAGTAATAGACTGCTGTGGAAAGGTGAGCGGTAAAGTTAGATGTGACAAGGAACCGTTGGATAATGTGAAAGTGAGATTGTCCAGTCCTGTTTTACGGTTTGAACCAGATGTTGTGTCTACAGATGAACATGGTAGGTTTACCAGTGACGTCAAAGTGCCTCCGAACACTCCATTCAAAGACGTTATGTATTCGGCAAGTGCCGTGATAGAGGATAAGGAAATTGAAGAAAAAACATTTGTTTATGCGGGCTGCCAGGAGTGCAGTGAAGTCAAACTGACGTTTCATGTGCCGCCGTATATAGGTTGCAAAGGTGGCCGCCTCACTGGAAGAGTACTGTGTGATTCCAGGCCGCTTGAAGATATCAAGGTTCACTTTGAAGTGAAAGAAAAGCCCTTTAAGGGTGCTATACTACCCAACCCAGCTATCACAGACGAGAAAGGAAACTATCTGGCCAAAATCATTCCTGAATACGGAATGCATGATCGTATTTCAATCCAAGCCTTTGTCGTCATTGATGGCAAGAAGGTTTCCACCAAACCATATGAAGTACACATCAAATGTGTCTGTCCACCTGAAGAATGTTCCTGTCAGTATGATTAAAAAAGCAGCGGAGTTCAATCATGAACTCCGCTGCTTTTTTTAGGGAATGTAGGAATGATTGAAAACAGGCCAGTTTGCTTTGTAGGTAGAAGCCTGACTGTTTTCTTATAAATAATAGTATAAAATAATATTTGAATTTTGTAAATATTCTTTCAAATAAAGTTTTTGGGATAAGCTTTTCCAACTAGGAAAAACTAACCGCAAACCCTTAAGTTAAGTTTGAAAGGAGTCAATTTCATGAAAATCATGCGCACTGTTCTTATGTTCATACTCGCATTTTTCGTTGCAACAACGGGTATTCACGCTGAAAATAATCCTAAAAAAGAAAACAAGGAAGCGACGGAGAAAGCTCCGAAACCACCTGAAGATACCAGCGTAAAGATCCCAAACTCAGTATTGAACATCGCAAAGGAAAATACGTATCCCAACTCAACCCAGGATCAACCGTATCTCCAACCTAGTGAGTGGTCCCAGGAATTGATCGAAACATCGAATGTGAAAATAGAAAACCCGAACCTGATCCGTATGCTGAATGAATCCACCATGAATAAAGCACCAACGATTGGATTACGGGCAACGATCTATTTAGGGGAATGGCCTTTAAACTATGCTTCAACCGAGACATCCCCCAACTGGGAGTATCAAAAGGTCAACACGAATTACTTCGATAACCGCGGCGGAAAATCAAACTACCAAATTCATTACGTCCAGGAAGCACAAAAAGTAGTAAAGGGCGGATTGACAGCTAAAGTACCACACGCAGATGATGTAGAAAAAATGATGCTCATCAAAGCAATGGATAAATCCAAACTGCCACTTGCATTCCAAACAATTGTAGGAGCAGGGACGAAGAAGGATCAGGTGTACAATATTTCACCCAAACGTCTTGGCTACCTCTATGCCTACGCACCAGCGATTAACGAAAAAGGAAAAGTAACCTACGGTGAAGTGTTCCTTGTGATGAAAGGAACAAAACGCTCCGTCGTCGTGAAAAATGTTACATCCCAAGGAGTCGGGGCCTGGATTCCAGTTCAGGATCACGTCCACTTCGGCTTCATGGCAAGCGAAACACCAAGATAAATGTTTAAAGATGAGTGAAATGGGGTAAAACTTATTTCACTCTTTTATTATTTTCTTTGATATGTTATAATAATTAGAATATTCAGAATTGAAGGAGGGATATCATGGAGTATTTACTTATTTTTGGAGGCCTGCTAGTGGCGTTCATCACATTAAGAGTATGGTTCGGAGCGAGAAGAGCAAAGATCTATTCTGAGATAAAAAAACAAAAATACAATGTAATGGATCCAGCCATGGAAAAAATAGCTCAACCTCTCAAAAAAAATGACCGCGGCCCAATCGGATAAGAAGCACACCGGATGAATGTCCGTTGTGTTTCTTTTTTTGTTTGGAGAGGGACGGACCTTGAGCTGGGAGTGTTTTGAATGTGTATTTGGTCTACGAGGCCGCGTGCTGTTCACAATTTTGCGCAACAAACCTGGAAAGTGGCACAAGTTTGGGCGGAAGTGGCGTATCAAACAGCCAAAGTGGCACGACAAACCCGAAAACTGGCACAAAAAGGCAGGCCTGAAAGTTAGTTAATAATAGAAAATCAGATCCCAAATTTCCATGAAAAAAGCCCAAATCCATAATAGATTTGAGCCTTCACACTATTTTCATCGGGAAATCTTCGCTTCACGCTTCGAAAAGTCCACATCTCCATAATACATTGATTTCACGAGCACGTTCGGTCCTAGGCAGCGAGCCACCCGACAATGGCAATTCAACTCTTTAGCAAGAGGTTGTTGTTTCCACTTTTCAAATATGGCAGGAAGGGTATCCTTTGCTATATTTCCAAGTGGTGGCGTGTCGCCGAAGTCAGTGACGATGACATCACCGGTGAAAATGTTGACGTTCAGACGGGAACGGCCGTCAGGGTCATTGCGGACGCTGACATTTTTAGCGGCATAAAGTTCCTTCAGAAAATCCAAGTCTTCCTGTGAAGAGCTGCATGGATAGAATGGAAGTGTTCCAAATAGCATCCATACGTTTTCATCACGGAAGGAAAGAATATTTCTGATTGCTTCCCTTGTTTCTTCTAATGAAAGAGTTTCAAGGCTTGAGGCGAAATCCGACGGGTACATCGGGTGAATTTCGTGACGGCCACACATCATTTCATCGACAACCTGGCGGTGGATTTTTTCCAGGTAAGGCAGGGTATTTTTATTTAACATCGTTTCTGCCGAGACAAGGACTCCGCGTTTTGAGAGAGCACGGCTGTTTTCAATCATGCGGTCAAATAGCTTCTGGCGCTGTTCCCTCGTTGGCTTTCGTTCCATATTGGCAAAGCCGACATCGATGAACTCATCGATCGTTCCCCAGTTGTGCGAGATGTGCAGGACATCCAAGTAAGGGGCAATTAATAAGTATCGGTCAAGATCCAGGGTCAGATTTGAGTTGATTTGGGTATGTACGCCTCTGGAATGTGCATACTTGAGTAAGGGCAAGACATAATTTTCAACGGATTTCTTTGACATCATCGGCTCTCCGCCGGTAATACTAAGGGAACGAAGTGTTTTGATTTCGTCGAGCTTCTGTAGAATCAATTCAATGGGAAGGGCGCTTGGATCCTTCGGAGATAACGTATAACCGACGGCACAGTGCTCGCATCTCATGTTACAGAGCGTTGTGGTGGTGAATTCTATATTGGAAAGCGTGATATCACCATGCTCATCCACATCTAAATAAGCCTCCCAAGGATCATGGTCAATCGACATTTTCTTGGAGAGAGTATCAGTTTTCATTATATAAGCTCCTTTATTAATAAGTCACCTATTCATTATTGAGAAACGCCCAGCCCTTGTCAATCCGAAAGTTATTGGTTACCATAGTAAACGTATTGAAAGGAGAGAGAACTCTTGGGTAAAGCTATCAACGATAAAGACTCACAAGTGAGCTATTTAAAACAACGCCTGAACCTGTTCGTCGACGTTCTGGACTCAATCGATCCCGAACAAGCTGACATTGACGATATCGATCGCCTGATCGCCATGATCGATGATATAGAAGTAAAATGCGAGCAATTTAAGAAGAGTGAGTAAGAGTCCTTGATGGGGCTCTTATTTTTTTTGAGGGACGGACCTTTGATTGGGGGTGGTTTGCGATGGTGAATAGCGATGGTGATTGTGATGGTTTGCGAAATTTGTTGGATTTTGTAGAACGGTCGATATTTGGATGATTTCGGTTGATAAATCTGAATAACGGTCGATAAAAAGAAATAGCGGTCGATAAATTTAAATAACGGTCGATAAAAATTCATAACGGTCTACAATTTTTATATCCGCCCCATAAACCCCACGCTTCATCCTATGCAGAATGGTAGACAAGAATACCAAGCAGGATTTTCCCGCTAAAACGTCAAACTTTAATAAAAACATCTATTAAAGGAGCGATCCATCCCCATGATCATCACACCAATCGAAAAACACCAGTGCGAGCAGGCAAAAAACGTGGTCCTGTCAGGTTTCCTCGAACGATTCGGATTCATCGATCACACCCTGAATCCCGATATTCATGACATATCCGTAGAGTATGACGGCACGGAGCATCATTTTTTTGTAGGAAAAGAGGGTGACGACATCATCTGCACAGGAGCGATTCGAAAAGAATCAGACGACACGTATCAGATTGTGAGAATGTCAGTCCGATCCCCATACAGGAAATGTGGTCTCGGCCGTATCTTGCTCAGATTCCTGGAAGAAAAAGCATACTCCCTTGGGGCTCGGCACCTCATCCTCGAAACCAACAATCAGTGGTCGGACGCTATCCGGTTTTACCAAAACAACGGGTACATCTATAAGGAAGAAGACGAGGTTTCATGTTATTTCGAGAAGGAAATTCCATTGTGAAATCCCTTTCAATCTCATTCTTATAGGAGTATAATGATGTATGAAAATTAAGACTGTTTTTGAGATCTTTAGAGGGGGAGAACGATGAATAAAGAGACATTACAGCAAAGTATGTACGATTTGATTGTGGAAACATCCACGAACCTGCCAAAGGATGTCAGGCGTGCGATCCGCTCGGCGAAAGCCCGTGAAAACGCCGGCACACGTTCGGCGATGAGCCTGGACACGATTTCAAATAATGTAAAGATGGCGGATGACAATGTATCACCGATTTGTCAGGATACAGGACTTCCGACTTTTAAAATAAAAACACCGGTCGGCGTGAATCAGCTTGAAATCAAAGAAGCGATTTATGCTGCGATGGTACAGGCGACGAAGGACGGAAAGCTTCGTCCAAACTCAGTTGATTCATTGACTGGTGCAAACTCAGGAGACAATCTTGGCTTAGGGACACCGGTCATCAAGTTCGAGCAGTGGGAGAAGGATTATATCGATGCCCGCCTGATCTTAAAAGGTGGAGGTTGTGAAAATAAAAACATCCAGTACAGCCTTCCGTGTGAGCTTGAAGGACTGGGCCGTGCCGGACGTGACCTGGATGGGATCCGTAAATGCGTGATGCATTCGGTGTATCAGGCACAAGGACAAGGCTGCAGTGCCGGTTTCATCGGCGTTGGAATCGGGGGAGACCGTTCTTCAGGCTATGACCTGGCCAAAGAACAATTATTCCGCTCCGTGGATGATGTGAATGCGAATGAAGATCTTCGGAAGTTAGAAGAGTACGTAATGGACCATGCGAATGAGCTTGGGATCGGCACGATGGGATTCGGCGGTGAAACGACACTGCTTGGCTGTAAAGTCGGCGTCATGAATCGTATCCCTGCAAGCTTCTTCGTATCCGTTGCCTATAATTGTTGGGCATTCCGTCGTTTAGGCGTGAAGCTTGATGTTGAATCAGGCGGTATCGACGAATGGTTCTATCAGGAAGGCGAGAAGATCGACCTTACTCAAGGGTCACAGGCTGAGCTTGAAACGGCAGCGGCTTCATCCGGAGAACAGCCAAACGTTGTGGTACTCCGAGCTCCAATCACGGAAGAAAAAATCCGTGAGCTGAAAGTGGGAGATGTGGTTCAAATCAACGGGCGCATGTACACCGGCCGTGACGCGATCCACAAGCATCTGAGTGAGAATGATGCACCGGTGGATCTTGACGGTCAAATCATCTATCACTGTGGTCCGGTCATGCTTAAGGACGATGAGGGCAACTGGCACGTGAAAGCGGCTGGTCCGACAACATCGATTCGTGAAGAGCCTTATCAAGGGGACATCATGAAGCGGTTCGGTATCCGTGCTGTCATCGGGAAAGGCGGAATGGGTCCTAAAACCCTTGCAGCCTTGAAAGATCATGGCGGAGTGTATCTGAATGCCATCGGTGGAGCGGCACAGTACTACGCAGATTGCATCAAAGGCGTAGACGGAGTGGATCTGATGCAGTTCGGTATTCCTGAAGCGATGTGGCACCTGAATGTGGAAGGCTTTACAGCGGTTGTAACGATGGATTCACATGGAAACAGCCTTCATGAAGAAGTGGATAAATCGTCATTGGAAAAATTAGCTCAGTTTAAAGAGCCTGTTTTTAAATAAAGGAATAGGGACCACCTCGTTATGATACGGGGTGGTTTTTCTATTGGGTATTTATGTTAAAATATGAAACCATAAACACATGTTTTTCGTATTACATACAAACAGGAGCTGGAGGGCTATGATGATTTTCAATAAATTAGTGAGCATGTTGTTTCTTTCCTTGATGGTGTTCTTAACTGGGTGTGCAAGTAATAGTGAAAAATCGAATATTACTTCAATTGAAGATGTAAACGTTGATATGTTAAAAGAAAACAGCGGAACCTATGTAGGGGATAACTCCAAGGTCAGTGCGATCCTTCAGGAATTACCTGGTGGAGAAACCATTCAGGAAATCGATCTTTCTGGGGAAATGGTGAAGGTGATCTATGGCAATAAAGAAGGGAGCCTTCCTGAAAGTGACGTGGATGAGTTTTGGTTTGACGGTAATCATGCCGACCGGAAGAACTTTTATTACAACGCCATCTACCTGACCCTTCTCGTTCCGAATGCCCAGGAATATCATTTCCAGGTAGACGAATCCATGGTATCCGTTTCAAGGGACAAAATGGTCAAGAACCTCCAGGATGAATTTGAAGCATTCCCAACAGGTAAGGCCATTTGGGATAAAAAAACCGTATCTGAATTTATCGATGAACATAACGGGAAACTAACCGAAATGGCTACGAAGTATCAGACTTTTTTTGAGTGAGGGACGGACCTTATCTCGAAACGTGTTTCTCTTCGATGGAAGATGAAATATCAGGGTGACCTGAGACATATGCCTGGATAAAAACCCAATTTTTTGTAGGACCTTTATTGTAATGCATGCAATTTATATAATCATCTAAACTTCATTCTACTGTCAGTCCCTCTCGAAGATTCCTTTTGTACCAATAGGAGGAATCTTTTTGCTTTTTCCATTCGAACTACGTGAATTTAACATATTTAAAGTATTATCTTAAATACATCTACATAAGTATGAGGGGGGAAGAGTGAGAGTAGAGGGGGAAGAATATATGACAAATCCGATCGTTGCACGATCTTTAGATGAGATTCAATTCTGGTCGAGAATTATGAAGGAGCATGCTCTATTTCTGAGCTTGGGATTCACGTATGATCAGAAGCAATTAATTGAAGAAGCACAGCAGTTCATTACGGTTTTCGAAAGAATCGAGGAGAAGCTGAATAAATACTCCATCAACACGGATGTGCGACAAATTCAAGCATTTAACAGCGAAGTTTATCAAGCGGCAGCTGCGATTTGGAACTATAAGCGGAAAATACTAGGTTTGACATTGCGATGTGAAATCCGTTCTAATAATTATCCATTGTTAGTGGATCATATTAGCAGGGAGGCAGCATTCTTTGCCAAACGTCTGCAGGAATTGAATGAGGGGAAACTTGTACCAGAACAGGATTCCGTAATCCAGGAAAATGTATTCTTTCTGAAAATCATGGCCGATCACGCAAAGTTTATCGGACATCTATTGGATCCTTCCGAACGGAAATTAGTCGAGCAGGCGAGAGAGTTCAGCCAGGATTTCGATCAACTGGTTTTTCAAGCGATTGATTTAGACTCCATGCGTCCACAATCAGAAACAAAGCCGATGTTGAATCAATTTCTGAATCAAAATAAGGTTTCAGTTAAGTCATTACGTGATTTCAAGAAAACCGCAAGAGAACTAATTGAAGAATGCAGGATCAAAAGTAATATCCATCCACTTTTGGCTGATCACACATTTAGAGAAGCAGAACGATTCCTGGAAATCATCGATCTTTTTGAAGCGAGTTTGCAATCGAAATAAAGGTTGGGGTATGATAACCGTTTTAACTATTGGATACTTTTAGTACACATGAATCCTTCCCGTTCTCAAAAACTAAAGGAAACGGAATGTGAAAGAAGGGTTCAATTTTGCGGAAATCACTAAAAGTGTTGATAATAGCGTCAATCTTAGTATTGCTCATCCCGGCACAAGCCTATGCAGCTTCGAATAACCCGATTGGCTGGGGATTTAAAAAAAGTCAGAATGAAGTCCCTGCAGAAGCAGGAGCACAGCATGATCGGCTGCTTGAGAAATATGACGCCTTTTACAAGGGGTCACCGGATAAAAAAGTTCTGTATCTAACCTTTGATAATGGGTATGAAAATGGCTACACAGGGCAAATCCTTGATGTGTTGAAACAGGAAAAAGTGCCAGCCACCTTCTTCGTGACAGGTCACTACTTACTAAGCGCTGAAGACCTGGTCAAGCGAATGGTGAAAGAAGGGCACATCGTAGGGAACCATTCCTGGCATCACCCGGACTTCACGGCAAGCTCCGATCAGAAAATCAGGGAAGAGCTGGAGAAAGTAAAAGTGAAAACGAAAGAACTAACCGGTCAGAAAGAAATGAAATACCTGCGTCCCCCAAGAGGCGTATTCTCTGAACGTACACTTCAAATCGCGAAAGAAGAAGGCTACACCCACGTCTTTTGGTCAGTCGCCTTCATCGATTGGAAAACCGATCAGCAAAGAGGCTGGCAATACTCGTACGACAATATCATGGCCCAAGTCCATCCAGGCGCGATCATCCTTCTGCACTCTGTCTCCAAAGACAACGCAGACGCCATGGAAAAAGCCATAAAAGACCTAAAGAGAAGAGGCTACACCTTCAAAAGCCTTGATGAACATCCAATGATGAGAAAATAGAGGGACGGACCTTCATTCCTAGGACCTGGTCCTAGGAATTGAGGTCCGTCCCTGAATTCATTAGTACCAAAGCACATTCTCATCTGCATCCTTCCGGTCACAATCGGCCAGCTTGTATATATTGTCCGCCATTTTCCTTTTTTGTATATACTCTATATTCTCGCAGGACATTTCTACAATCTCACCACTACCAAACGTATCCCGACGTGAGTCCCGAACGGAATGAAGTACATTCCCGTCATAATCGAGGTCATGTAAGATTGGATCACCTTCTTCCGTATAAGTAACAATCCGAATGCGATCCTCCACATCATCCCCGACATTCTTATAAAACTCTTCAAAACGCTCCATATTCTCTATATTCCCATGAGTATTCACTACATCTGTCTCTACAGGCTTATAAGCTCCCACCTGTTTTCCCACTTCAGTCTCCATCTGATCCTCAGGCTCTTCACAGCCACCAACACAGAATAAAAGGAACAAACCAGCCATTATAGATTTCCTCACCAACCAAATCATCCCTTTTAGAAATTCCTTGAGGTCCGTCCCTGAACTTTGGCTCCAATACTTTTAGAGGTCCGTCCCTCAGCTACTGTATCAGACGAACGACAACGTTGAAGTGTTACACCCACGGTATGCTATAATACACATACAAGTTTTGTGCGGAAGGATGAGGATGATGGTGATGAGGGATGTTAAGGTTGAAGGACCTTATAATTTTGACCGGGTACTGGAGAGGCTGGCGCTGGATCCGTTGAATGCAGTGGAACAGGAAAACCGAAGCGTGAAGGTTCCATATTATCTCCCGGATGGGAATGGGGAGGTCATCAAGGTTCAGGCGACAGGCACCACTGATCAGCCTGAATTCAGCATGACTTTTGAAAATGAAGATAACATTGAGCAAAAACTGAACCGGATTTCAGACATTTTCCAGTGGCACACCGGTCTTCGCGATATGCACGAGCACTTCCTGCAGACCGATCTGAAGCCCATTTTCGAGGAGCATATCGGGACGCCCATCATCCTTGAATTCGACCCGTTTGCGACGATTATCAAAAGCATTATCCATCAGCAGCTGAACCTGAAGTTTGCCTTCACCCTGACCCATCGTTTTGTCACGAAATATGGCTGGCAAAAAGACGGGGTCTGGTTCTATCCATCACCGGGAACAGTCGCCGGGCTTACTGTGGAAGAACTGCGGGAGCTGCAATTCAGCCAGCGGAAAGCGGAATATGCAATTGGCATCGGACAGAAGGTAGCAAGCGGAGAACTGGACCTGGACAAACTAGCCGAGCAGCCGGACGAAGAAGTCATCAAGGAACTTACCAAAATCCGCGGCATCGGCCCATGGACAGCTCAAAGCTTTCTGTTATTCGGATTGGGTCGGCCGAATCTCTTCCCGAAAGCGGATATCGGCATCCAAAATGCCATCAAGAAATTATTCCAAATGGATCAGAAACCGACCATGGACGAGCTGGACCAATTCAGCACATCCTGGCATCCTTATTTAAGCTATGCATCCTTGTATTTATGGAGAAGTATCGAATAGAACGGACGTGAACCAATGAAAAAGCAATACGAAAAAAAGCAGCACAATGAAGTGAAAATCGAGCTGAAACAACAGTTTCCTCTGACGATAAAAAAAATCGGCATTAACGGTGAAGGAGTCGGATTCTTTAAACGAAAGATCGTCTTCGTACCAGGAGCGCTGACAGGGGAAGAAGTGGTCGTGGAAGTGACCAAGGTCCACCCGAAATTCACCGAAGCCCGCATCAAAAAGATCCGGAAGAAGTCACCACAGCGCACCAAAGCTCCCTGCCCGGTCTACGAGCAGTGTGGAGGTTGTCAGCTTCAGCATCTCTCATATGAAGGACAGCTGGATGCAAAACGGGATATCCTGCTTCAATCCCTCGAGCGTCACACAAAGCTTAGATTGGAAGACCTGGACATCCGTCCGACGATTGGAATGGACAATCCATGGCACTATCGGAACAAAAGCCAATTCCAAGTGGGGATACACAACGGCAAGGCTATCGCTGGCCTATACAGCATGAACTCAAACAAGCTGATCGACATCGACGAATGTATCGTGCAGCACCCGCTTACGAATAAAGTAACAACGGAAATCAAACGCATCATCAATGATTTCAACATCCCTGTCTTTGATGATAAAAATAAAAAGCCGATCCTGAAAACGATCGTCACACGTGTCGGGTTTGAAACAGGGGAAGTTCAGGTCGTACTCGTAACGTCGGAGAAAAAAATCCCCCGCAAGGAATTGCTGATCAACGAGATCCAGAAACGACTTCCGGAAGTCGTCTCCATCGCCCAAAACATCAATCCGAAAAAAACGGCACTCGTATTTGGGGATGAAACAATCCATTTGTCCGGAAAAGAAAGCATCGAAGAACGCCTGGAAGAGTTCACATACGAATTATCCGCACGCGCGTTCTTCCAGCTCAACCCGATCCAGACGAGCAAGCTGTATAATGAAACGAAGAAAGCAGCTGCCCTCACAGGTGAAGAAAAAGTCGTCGATGCCTACTGTGGTGTCGGTACCATCGGATTATGGCTTGCTAAAGGAGCCAAAGAAATCCGCGGAATGGATGTCATCAAGGAAGGAATCGATGACGCGAAGAAGAATGCAAAGAAATTCGGAGTGAGTCATGCTGAATACTTCGTCGGAGGTGTCGAAACCCTCATGCCTAAGTGGAAGAACGAAGGCTGGCGTCCCGATGTCGTCGTGGTTGATCCCCCAAGAACCGGTTGCGACAACAAACTTCTTGATACGCTGAAAGAAGTAAAACCGAAGACATTTGTCTATGTCTCCTGCAACCCATCGACTTTGGCGAAGGATATCGATTACTTGAAGAAACAGTACAGGGTGGAATATTTGCAGCCGGTGGATATGTTCCCGCAGACCGCACATGTGGAGGTTGTGGCGAAGCTGGTTCTTAAATAAAAATTGTAGGAATCCTCTTTCTTAACAGCGACAATTTTAGAAGAAAGGAAGAGTTTAATGGGAAAGGTGAAGGTAAGGTATCTAAGATATGATGATATTCATGATAGACACTACTACTCAGATACAATTGGACGTAGATTAAATGATGGTTTTGTGATCACAGATATTGAATTCGGCTATGGGATTGAGAGGATCTTCGAAGAAAGAGATGGGTACTGCTTTGTTCGTGATGGCGATGACTTTACTCCTATTATTGTTGATATAGATAATGCAGGTGACATCGATTTCTCCCATGAAGCCGTAAAGAAATTTTTTGAGTATTTGATTGAAACCACACTACAAAGCAAGTAATAGGGCATTCCTCAGTCGTTGAGGGATGCCCATTTTTCATAATACCGGCACATCCTCCAAGCAGATGTCTGGTCAATAAACCTGTTTATCTATTAAGATGTCCCTTGAACAACCACAAGGAGGCAAAATCATGAACAGTAAATATAAAGAGCTATTATCCCCCTATACTTTCAAAAACGGAGTGGAATTAAAGAACCGCATCATCATGGCGCCGATGACGAACTTCTCTTCGGATGAGCAGGGTAACGTTACGGATGCAGAGGTTACTTACTATGCGAGACGTTCCAATGATGTCAGCATGGTGATCACGGCTTGCACATATGTAACGCCTGATGGAAAGGGATTCCCGGGTGAGTTTGGCGGGGACTCCGATGAAATGATCCCAAGCCTTGAACGTTTGGCAAAGGGAATAAAGGATCAGGGCGCTAAAGCAGTCCTCCAGATTTTCCACGGAGGTGTACAATGTCCACCGGATCTGGTTCCAGATGGGGATGTTGTGAGCGCAAGTGAAGTAACGGGTGAGAACGGTGAGAAGAAAGCGAGAGCATTAACAGAAGCAGAGATTGAGAATATCATCGATGCTTTTGGTGAGACGACCCGCCGAGCGATAGAAGCGGGATATGATGGCGTGGAGATCCACGGAGCGAACGGTTATCTGATCCATCAATTCTTTTCCCCGATGACAAATCGTCGTGAAGACCGTTATGGCGGCAGCCTGGAAAAACGGATGACGTTCCCGCTTGCCATCGTGGATAAGGTGAAGAGTGTGGTCGCTGAGCATGGGGATGCATCGTTCCTGGTTGGATACCGTTTCTCACCTGAGGAGCCTGAAGACAATGGATTCACAATGGGTGACACCCTTACCCTTGTAGATGCCCTTGCAGACAAGGACCTTGATTATCTTCACGTTTCCCTTTTCGAGTTCTTCTCGAAGCCAAGAAGAGGCGTTAAGGACGTTGAGAAAACAAGAATGGACTATCTATTGGAAACCATCGGTGACCGTACACCGCTGATTGGTGTAGGTTCGATTTACTCTGCCGACGATGCACATAAAGCGTTCAGTACAGGCGTTCCGCTATTGGCCCTTGGTCGTGAACTGATCATTGATCCCGATTGGTTGATGAAGATAGAAGAAGGAAGAGAAGATGACATTGTGACGGAGATAGATAAAGGGAAACAGGAAGAATTGGTCGTTCCCGATCCGTTATGGAATGCAATTGTGAATACGCCTGGCTGGTTCCCGGGAGTGTAGGGAGTCAGTCTTGAAAAGAAATGCCCTGTGAAGATTCACAGGGCATTTCTTTTATCTAACTTTCACTATGCTGAGATTCTTTGTTTCCCGGTGCGAACCACCCAAACAAGGCGATAGCCACAAGGACTCCGTAAAATGTGAGGGTCCAAAGGGTGCTATGAGGGAAATCGTGATCCAGGATATGAATATCTTCATGAGCCAGTGTGATGACGGCCAACTTCACCCCGACCCAGGCGACAATGGCATAAGCGGTTGTCTCTAAAGCAGGGCGCTTTTCAAGCAGCTGCACAAACCAGGTTGCAGCATATTTGATCAAAATCAGCCCGGCAATTCCTCCGAGGACAACGATGATAAATTGTCCGCCGTCCATCCCGCCAAAATCATCAAGGGGTGAATCGGGGAGTCCAAGGGCAAGGGCCACGGCTGCGAGGATCGAATCAATGGCAAAGGCAAGGTCTGCCAATGCAATCTTTCCGACTGTCGGCCAAAATCCTTTTCCTGCAGCTTCCTCTTCAGTATCTTCACGAATATTTTCATTCTCTTTTCCAAAACGTGCTTTAATGACATGCTTTAAGCCCAGGTAAAGAAGGTAGGCTGCTCCGATCGCCTGGATCTGCCAGACATTCGCAATAAAGGAAATCGCAAACAAGGCACCAAAACGAAAGGCAAAGGCAAGGAAAATCCCGTATTTTATGGCCCTTTTCTTCTCATCGTCCGGAAGGTGTTTCGCAATGACGGCGAGAACAAGGGCATTATCTGCAGATAATAATCCCTCAAGGCCGATTAGGATCAGTAATGTCCATCCATATTCTAACCAGATTGATTCCAAATAAAGTGCTCCTTTCCACTAAACATCGAGCCAACACATAAAGCTGGTCGACCAGTTAATGTAATTCTAGTCCTCAGTCTTTATCATACCACTGATTGTGAATCTAATCCTTTATTGGTATTGGTTTTTTTTAGATATTCTCAATTTCCTTTTGCACTTCCAAATCATTTCATGATATAGTGAACTTACTAAAAATGACAGGAGTGATGGGTGGACGATGAAGTACTGATCTTATTTTCGCGAGGTTTGAAATTCCATATTTCAAATTAACCAAAATAGGATTAGTCTGCCCATTTTTATACATCGTCTGAGCCGTTGATTTCCAAATGGCTTTCTTTGAGCGCGACAGGTACGGCTAATCCTTCCAGAAAAATGGGGAGGATTTTTTTGTTCTCCCTTTGATGAGAGGGGAAGATGGTATGAGAGAATTGATGAAGTTAGTGAATATAAGCTATAAAATGATGGATCAGCCTATCTTTAAAGGGGTCAATGCGAGTGTGCAGGAAGGGGATGTCATCGGAATCATCGGGCAGAATGGTGCCGGGAAGTCTACTCTGCTTCAGTTGATCCACGGGGATTTAGTGCCTTCCGAAGGTACAATCCAGTGGTTGCATCAGGACTTGAACATCGGGATGGTCGAACAGGAAACGGAGTCCTATTCCTTTAACGAAACGACACCTTCTGAAGCCCGGCTGCTGGAAAAATGGCAGGTGCCGAATCATGAGTTTCTGCACTTGAGCGGCGGAGAAAAGCTGAAGGCCCGACTTGCAAAAGGGTTTGCGCAGAATGCCGACCTCCTTCTATTGGATGAACCGACGAACCACCTGGATCACGGGAGTATGGAACTCCTGATGAATCAGATCATGGAGTATAAAGGGACGATCATTCTAGTATCACATGACCGGTATTTTTTAGATGAAGCGGTGAACAAAATCTGGGCGATCGAACATGGGAAGCTGATTGAGCATCGGGGCCATTATTCGAGCTACATGGAAGCGCGAAAACAGAAACGGCTCACGCAGCAGCGTGAATTTGAGAAGCAGCAGAAAATGGTGGAACGGATCGAAAGTCAGATGAAAGAGCTCACATCCTGGTCACAAAAAGCCCACGCCCAGTCCACGAAACAGGAAGGGTTTAAAGAATACTACCGGGTAAAAGCAAAACGGACGGACAGCCAGGTGAAATCGAAGCAGAAGCGTCTTGAGAAAGAGCTTGAAAAAGCAAAGGTGGATGCGGTGCAGGAAGAACATACTGTGCGATTCTCCCTGCAGGCCTCAAAAAAAACAGGAAAGCGATTCTTGGAAGTGAAAGATCTGACGAAAGCATTTGATGGACAAATACTATTCAGAAAAGCCAATTTCACGATCCAGCATGGGGAAAAGGTGTCCATCATCGGACCGAATGGAAGCGGGAAGACGACATTATTAAAGGTAATCATGAGGCAAGAGGCGGCTGACGGTGATGTATGGACTTCACCATCTGCAGAGATCGGCTATCTGACGCAGGAAGTGTTCGACCTTCCCCTTGACGAAACGCCTGAACAGCTTTTCCACAAGGAAACCTTCGAGGAGAGAGGGAAAGTCCAGACGCTCATGAAACACCTGGGATTCCAGACGACCCACTGGCGGGAACCGATCGGGAATATGAGTATGGGAGAGCGCGTAAAGTGCAAGCTGATGAAGTATATTCTAGAAGAAAAAGATGTGCTGATCCTGGATGAGCCGACAAACCATCTTGATCTAGCTTCCCGTGAACAGCTTGAGGATACCCTCTCCCAATACAATGGGACTTTGATTGTCGTGTCCCATGACCGTTATTTTCTAGAGAAAACGACGAGTACGAGACTCGTGATCGCGGACGGCAGGATTCAAAAACAGTTGAATGAGCCTGCTTCAGAACGGGATGACCAGGAAGAACTGCGGTTGAAGCTTGAGACGGAGAGACAGGAAGTGTTGGGAAGGCTCAGTTTTATGATGCCAGGGGATAAGGAATATGAGGAACTGGATCGGAAATTTAAAGAGCTCACGGAACAAATAAATAAGATGAAGTAAAAACGGGACAATTCAATCGAATAAAAACGATTGAATTGTCCTTTTGTTTGAAAGAAAGCAGGTGCTTACATTTCTCTGTATTCTTTTTCCGTCCCATCAGGAAATGTAATCTCCAGCTCGAACTTCTCATAGCCATCCTCAACTGAAAATGCTTCTTTCACTTGTTTGATGACCTCTTGTTCATCGGTATCCTGATCAAACGAGAAATCTTTGAAGATCGGGGTAAGCTTAGCCATCGCTTCATCAGAAGTCAAATTTTGATCATTAAGATCATCCTGATATTTTGCTTCCGTCGAGTCTTTCTCGTTCTCGTAATCCACGTCGATTGTTTTATTTTCCTTGTAATCAACCTCTAAATCAAAGTTCGCAAAAGTAAAAGCTTCATCTTTCGCTCCCTCATTATTATTGGCAGTGTCCTCAACTGGTGCATTTTCAGGAGGGTTCTTAACCTCTTCCTTGTCATTACAGCCGGCTAAAAGAACGAACGAGAACAGAACAGCGAAGATACATGTTGTTTTCCTATGCATACAATGACCTCCTTTATGATGATAAGGATAGTTTACCCAATTGTGGATAAATGAATCGTGTGCTTTCCTATTTCAACAAGAAAAAGGCATTGCACTCAGCAATGCCTTTCAAACACGAATTCTTCCTTATCAAATTACCGCCCGCCAGTCCAGAACTTCAAATGATTGGACTGCCCCTGGCAATAAGCATTATAACCCTCACTCTTGTGCGTATCATAGCAATCACCAGTAAGGTACCCTTGAGAAAAGTAAGTTTCTTTAATACTGCCCACGATAACCACCCCAGCCATGAAGGAAAGGGGAATCAGAACAAATAACCAAACCATTTTCGAAAACCTCCTTTTTTTATAAACCTTGTTAGGTAAAAGCAGGTGAACGTCCTGTAGGTGTTGCTTCTGCTACTATCTTACCATTATCATATGGAAAAATATAGATATTAATACTTGCGCAAAATGGGATTGCCAATAGGTCATGGATCTTGGTGGAATAAGGTTTAGATTTAGAAGGAATTGTAGATCACATACCGGAATAATATTCTTAGGTATGCTCTTTTTTGTTCCGGATCTAGGTTATAATGAATCTACAAACCTCAGGAGGTACATATGAAACAGCAAAACTATGAAAATCACAGTAAGATCGATCCAGCCTATCATGTTGGGATTGCCCTTTTATCCCTCATTACACTCATCCTTACGATTACGTTTTTCGTTAAAAATGTCGGGACAGAGACTTTGTTAAGCTTTGTTGTCCTGTTTGTTGTGTTGACGTTAATCCTCATAGGGGTAAAGCTAAGAACCTATGCTCTTCAGCTTCAGGATCGAATCATCCGCACGGAAGAAAGTTTCCGCTATTATCGTTTAACGGGAAAATCGCTGGATGCTTCGTTATCCCTGAAGCAGATGATTGCGCTCCGCTTTTCACCTGATGAAGAATTTCCAGGGCTAGTGGAAAGAGCAGTGACAGAGAAACTATCACCTAACGATATTAAAAAAGCTATACAAAATTGGCGTGCAGATCAACATCGCGTATAAACAACACAGAAGGACCGCTCACTATTGGGCGGTTACATTTTTGTAAAAGGAGGCTCGTTATGTCGAACGAAGTCATGGTGGATGTAAAAGATTTAGTGAAAAGGTATGGCTCCTTTACGGCAGTGAAGGGAGTGAAGTTCCAGGTGGAAAAGGGGGAGATCTTCGGATTGCTTGGTCCGAACGGGGCCGGGAAGACGACGACGATCGAGATGCTTGTGGGACTTCGGAAGCCGGATGAAGGGACGGCCGCACTTGCGGGATATGACGTACGGAAAGATGTGAACAAGGTGAAAGAGGTGATCGGGGTTCAGCTTCAGTCGACTTCTTTGTTTGAGTTGTTGAAGGTGGAGGAGATCCTTCATTTGTATGCGAGCTTTTACCCGAGTCATGTGGACATCAATCAATTGATCGAGGATATGCTCCTGACCGAGAAGCGGAAGGACCGGATCAAGGGTCTGTCGGGCGGGCAGAAGCAGCGGCTGGCGATTGCCCTGGCGCTGATTCATGATCCGGAGATTGTGTTTCTGGATGAACCAACGACGGGACTTGATCCCCAGGCGCGACGGACATTGTGGGACATTGTGCTGCGGTTGAAGGAGCGGGGGAAGACGGTGATTCTGTCCACGCACTATATGGATGAAGCACATGTGCTTTGTGACCGGATCGGCATCATGGATCAAGGGGAATTGATCGCCCTTGACACACCGACGAATCTGGTGAAAACCCTGCAGTCAACGAGTACGATTGAATTCCATCTCAACAATCCACCTGAACAGGAGTGGTTCATGAGAATGGATGGAGTCGAGGAAGTGGCCATCAAGGACACGTTCGTCCAGCTCTACACGGATGAGCTTCAGCTGGCACTGACCTCCCTCATTTCCATATCGACGGAACATCATTTGAAAATCCAGGATCTCGAGACGCGTCAGGCGACATTAGAGGATGTCTTCATTCATATGACAGGAAGGAAGTTGCGGGAATCATGAGAGCTTATTGGCAGTTAACTTTGGCACAATTACGGATCTTTGGACGAAACAAGCAGGTCCTCTTCTTCACGTTACTCTTCCCGGTCATCCTGATGGTGGCACTCGGGTCATTTGCAGGCGGAGGGAATTCACTGTCTTTAACTGTAGGGGTGACCGACAGGGATGACACCGATGCATCGAAGGACTTAAAGGACTTATTTTATAAAAATGAGGGAATCGAGGCTACGAAATATGAGAGCGTGAAGTCGGGAAAAGAAGCCGTTGAAAATGGGGATATCCAGCTTCTGATCGAAATCCCGAAAGGATATGAAAAGAACCTGAAGGACGGGAACGAGGCTTCCTCCCTTCCTGTATACTATAACGAGAAAAACCTGACTACGTCAGAGCTTGGATTGACGGTGGTGAACGGAATCATCGATCAATACAGCAAGGACATGGTTGACTATAAGCCGTTAGTGACGGTCGAGAAAGTAGGAGTCGAGGCGCTGAACCTTCGATATGTTGATTTCCTTGTACCGGGTATTGTCGCCATGATGATCATGAGCAACAACATGAACGGGGTCGCAGGTCAAATTTCCGCCTGGCGTGAACGGGGGATCCTCCGGAGAATGCAGGGGACGAGATTGAAAGCATCCACGTTCATCGCGGCCCAGATCACGGCGCGCCTGATGCTGAACGGGACCCAGGCATTGCTCGTCGTCCTCATTGCCGATCTCATCTTTAACATCAACGTAGCAGGTTCGTGGCTTGCCATGATTTTCTTTATCATACTGGGAACCCTTGCGTTTATGGCACTCGGCTTTATCATCGCAGGCATGGCGAAGAACCCGGAAAGTGCGGGTCCGATTGCGGGATTCGTGACGTTTCCGATGCTGTTCCTTGGTGGCGTGTTCTTCCCGATCAACAATATGCCGGATCTTATCCAGCCGATCGTGAAGGTGCTGCCGATCGCTCATCTGAGTTCGGCGTTGCGGGAGACGATGAATCTTGGTACCCCTTTTTTGGAATTGGGTACGGAGACACTGATATTGGGTGCTTGGCTGGTTGGCGGGTTTGCGCTAGCTAGTTATGTGTTTAAGTGGGAGTAAGATAGAAAAGTCCAATCGGATCACCCGATTGGACTTTTTTCACGCCCTCTTCTCCAAATCCTTCGCAGTTTGACTCGTTTCTACATCCTTTTCATCCTTCAAGGTACCGAACAAAGCATCGACGAAAGGCGTGGACACCCCGTACCAGTAGTTTTCGTTTTTGTAATGGTGCAGGATATGTGTCTTTTTGAGCCATTTTCCGAATCGTGTTTTCGGCTTGAGGGGGCGATGGGCGACATAGTGCTTCCACTCGTAGACAAAGAACATGAACAGAATGCCGGTGGCAAAGGCAAGGGATGCTGAGATCGAGCCGCTCACGAAGTAAAACAGCAGACATAGGATGAACAGGCTCGGAGCACTGTACCAAATGGGTAAAAACAGAAGCTTCAGGTCATTCGGTTTTTTATGATGATCGTAATGCAGACGCTTAATCAATTTCAGAAGGAAAGCGTTCTTCGGCGACTTGATGTGGAAGACAAAGCGGTGGGTGAGGTATTCACTGAACATGTAGGCGATGATCCCAATCGCAAAAAATAAGAAGGCGGATAAGGAAAGCTCCATGGTCATTAAAAAGCCGACCACCACAAGAAAGATACCTAACATGACCAGAATATCAAAATGTAAGAAGAAATCACGATACAATCGATTCTCTTTCATCCTCAATTGCCCCCATTCATTTTTTGTTTCCACAATCGTAAGCTGGTTTCCATCATTTGTTTAATGAGGCGCACTGCCTGTTCGATGTCCCCTTTTAAGATGAGGGCCAACAGTTTTTCGTAATAGTCACGTGAAGCTTTGCGATGGTCCGGTTCGCAGAAATATTTCTCGGCTATCCTACTGTAGAAGTCTTTGAAGCTATTCAGGATGAGAAGATAGATGGGATTGGGCGACAGCATGGCGACACTCTGCTGCAGCTGCCAGTCGAAATCCGCATATGATCGTGCATCATCCTGTACCTCTTCAAGAGGGACAAAGAGTGAAATGACCTTGAGCCTGTGATGATGGATGGCATCCCTGAAATAGGTAGGGGTCAAAGAGATTCTAAGCTCGAGCATATGATGGATGAAGTCATCGGGTACTTCTTCCTGGTGCTCGAGGATATTCACGATCGTCATTAAATTCCCCTGCTTCCAATAATCATTCACAACCGCAGGCATCCCTTTCCGTCCCGCAATCCATCCGTCCCGTTCCAACCTCTGCAGTGCTTCCCGGATGGTGGGTCTTCCTACTTGAAAGCGGGTGGCCAATTCTCTTTCGGATTGCAGTGGTTCATGAACTTTAATGTGCCCTTCCAGTATGGATTGAATGAGTGTGCCGGCGATAATGTCTGATGAACGTTCTTTCACTGGAATGTCCCTCCTGTTGATTGGTAATACCAATTTTATACTTGGTATTACCATTATATGATCTTTTGCGGGAGATTTGTCAATCAATTCTGAAAATGATTCTGTTGCGTGAAATTCTTGAGGTTTCAGCCAAGTTTGCCCCAGGGAATATTATATAAATACTTATGAGTCTGCATGATCGCTCAATAAGGGTATAAACTAACCATAAAGATTGAATAGAGAAGAGGGAGAGTATAATGAAAGCTGTTCAAGTTACCGGATATGGGGGAATCGACAAATTAGAAGTGGTTGATATTTCGACCCCGACTCCGGAAAAAGGTGAGGTCCTTGTAAAGGTCAAAGCATGTGCCATTAACAATACTGAAATTTGGATGAGGGAAGGGGCTTATGGAACAGAAGAGAAGTCAGGCTGGCGTCCGGAAGGCGTTCACTTCCCAAGAATTCCGGGATCGGATATAACGGGTGAAATCGTAGGGGTAGGTCCAGATGTTTCTGATACTTTGATAGGAAAGAATGTCGTTCTGTTTCCTTTCACTTCAAGCGGCATGGAGGGTTTCGAACACATTTCAGAGGATATGTCATTCATTGGCTCCGAATATGATGGAGGGTATGCCGAATACGTCGTTTGGCCGTCAGAACTCTGTTATGATATGCCTCTCCCTGCATATGAAGAAAGTGCCGTTTTTTCTGTCAGCGGATTGACTGCATGGCATATGGTGGAGCAGATCAAGGCTAAGCCGGGAGAAACGGTCGTCGTTACTGGTGCAAATGGAGGTGTGGGATCATTGAATGTTCAAATCGCCTCCAGAGTTTTTGGATCTAAGGTGATTGCGATTGTAGGTGACATGGGATTGGAAGATAAAATGAAAGAATTGGGGGCTACTCATGTATTATCCTACAAGTCCCAAACCCTTGCCGATGAAATAGTAGAAGTCAATGGAGGTCCGGTGGATTCTGTATTGGATGTAGTCGGGGATGCGTTGTTTGAGACATCCATAAGCGTTTTAAAGAATGGCGGGAAGTTTTGTATATCAGGCTCGGCTGGGGGACAGAAAACGGAACTCGATTTCAGGACCATTTATTTAAAACATATCACGTTATATGGATCGGTCCTGGGTACGAGAGACGAGTTTAGACGGATGCTTGATGCCATTTCTGCAGGTAAGATCAAACCGGTCATTGAACGTACCTTTCCTCTCGAAAAAGCGGGAGAAGCACAAACCTACTTCAAAAATTCAGGAAAACTGGGGAAGATCATTTTGCTTCCGGAAAAATAGTATGACACCAAACATGTGGACGGTTCTGATGCTTCCAAAGCAAAAGAACCGTCCATATGTATTTATTGATGAAAGAAAATCTTCTTTTCTTCCATATCACACTCTATATAAGCCTCAGCAATCCCCATCTCTTCAATCAATCCCCTTGTGACTACTTTGTACTGCAACGATACGTCGAAGTCCATGTCAAAAGGATAAGGATCAAGGGTCACTTCATTTTCATTCACCCACCGGGACATGAGCGGCTGGTTTTCGGGATGAAACATTTCTGTATTCTGAAATCCATTTTTAAACCACGGATGCTCATCCTCTTTATCCGCGCCGGGCTCATTTAGACACAGATATAAGGACAGGTTATCCGAGAATTGCAGTAACCGGAAATGCTGTTGCAGTAATTCTTCATCAAGGTCAGGGAACGACTCCTTAAGTTTCATTTGTCTTCTGGCTTCTCCTGTTAAAAAAACGAGGCAGCCTTTATTTTTAGATTGGGAAAAGAAAGAAGAGAAGTGCAGGCTGCAGAGAAGACTCGCATACGTGTTTACTCTCTCAATCTCGTCCACCCCGATTTTATAGAATGCGAGCTTTGGCAGGAGGGGGTAGTCTGAAAAGGTGTAGGGGATTTTCTCCCTGTCATTCCAGATTGGTGTCTCGTCCAAACCAATCCAGCTGCGGTCGTGCTGATAGGCTGCATATAAGGCATCGTCAAAGAATGCATCTGATTTTAGTAGGGAAGGCTTGAAGTGCTTGATGAGTTCGCCTGATAAAAAGGCGTGGTCGTGCTGCCTGATCATGATAAATGAATCCTTGATTTCACGAATGATCATGATGGGTGGGCTCCTTTCTGTGGGCGTCTATGAATCCATTATAGCAAAGGTGTAGTCTATTACAGGAAAAAATATGGGAGAAGTGATGAGGAGGTCAGTCTTTTCTTCAAATGATAAGACCGTAAGCAAGTATCTGCTTCCGGTCTATTGTCATCAATGGTGAGAATCATGATTTCCACTATCATCTGGAGTCTGCGCATTCAGGGCTTCGACATCAGCCTTGGATAGCTCACCGACAGCGAAAGGCAGGGTCGGCATGATGGTGGATCCGTTGTTTGCGGCATGGACCTTGATGTAATAGAGACCATCTTCCTTCAGCTTTTTGCTGAATGTATAATTCCCGTCTCCGGCATTATCGGCTTCCTCCATCTGATCATGGAAGGAGCCGTCACCTTTCCATATTTCGACATGGACAAAATCAGCATCATCGACGGATTGACTGTTTTGCGTGAGGGCAATCTTGATCGGCTCACTTCCGGAAAACTCTTCAGGCATGGTGATATCCGCCTGAAGCGGGGATTCCTGACGGTAAAGCCCGGCTGCATCCTCTTTCGGGGAACAGGCTCCGAGCATCATGCAGATGAGGATGAGCCCAATGTATTTCGTACGATTTTTCATGAAGTATCGTCCTTTCTTATTCCGCACCGAGGAATTTATTTAAATCCGGGATCCGTTTGATAACCAGCCAGTCAAGAAGCAAGATGACGATCAAGGAAGCTCCCACCAGAGGGAATAGGATACCCAAGACAATCATAAGAAGCAGAAAGAGCTTCATTTTCAAGATGCTTGGCGCTTTCGGTGCGCCCATTTCTTTTTTCGGTTTCCGCTTTAACCATAGATAGAATCCGCTCACAACCACCAGGATGATCCCTAGGCAAATGAAGAGACTGATCAATTGGTTGATGAAACCGAATTGTGTGCCGGTATGAAGGGTAATGCCCATGGCGACGACTTTCCCGCCGATACCGTAATGATCGAAGCGATAATCAGCCAGTACAGCTCCTGAATATTGATCAAGGTGCATGGTGACCTCATTCTGAGCTTTTGCTGGAAAGGCAGATAGTGTAAAGACGCCTTTCTCATCTCCAGGAATGTACACCGTGTAACTCGGGTCGATTCCTTCTCTGTCGGCGATGCTCACGACATCATTGATCGATACGGGAGTGTAGCCTTCGAGTGCCGATACAGGGACTTCAAGGTTTTCCGCTGCCCATGGGACGTCAGCGATTTCTTTTGTTTTCACAACGGACTGTGGTGCTTCTCCTGTCCAAATCGATGGAGGGTATCCGGCACCTGCATTCGTCATGAGATTCTGGAAGTTCGTTCCCCAGAAGCCCGACCAAGGCAAGCCTGTCATGATCAGGAACAGCATTCCCGCTGTAATCCAGAAAGCGGGTACAGCGTGAAGATCCCGGCGCAGGATGCTTTTTCCTTTACCGAAACGGGGGAAGAGCACTCCCGCCAGCTTGTCCTTCTTACGTGGAAACCATAGGAATAATCCTGTGACAATCAGAACGATGGCCCACGAGGCGACAAGCTCAACGATACGGTCTCCGATAGTTCCGGCCATCAGTTCCCCATGAAATTCCACTATTTTATCCATGATCCGGTCCTCAGGCTTTAACTCGCCAAGTGATTTTCCGGTGTAAGGATCCAGGAAGACAGTGGCCGACCCATCGTCGGTGCTGATACCGATTTCACTGGAGCGTTCGGGACTTTCTCCCGGACGATACTTGGTGATTTGTGCATCCGGGTGGAGTTTCTTCACTTCTTCGATTTGTTCAGAAGCAGGAAGTTTCTCCCCTTGTGCTTTCACTTCGTAATACTCTTTGTAAAGATTTTGTTCGATCTGTGGCTTGAATAGATAAATGGACCCCGTCACAGCCAGGATGAGCAAGAACGGGGAAATGATGATCCCGGCATAGAAATGCCATCTCCAAATCGTTTGATAAGGAGACATGTTCGATTTTTTACGCATAGTAGATTCCTCTTTTCTTAGTCATGACAGCAGTCTGAGCCTGACATTTCTTCTGAAATGACCACGATGGCCTCTTGAAAGCTGTGAAGATGCCCTCCAAATCCCGTTTGGAATTGACGGGCCTGTTTGTTCGATTCGAATGCGATTACCTGGGGCTGGCAGCAGTTCAGGTTTAAGTCGGCATCGATCAGGAAAGTGGCGGTCTTCCCACTTATCGTCATATCCGTTAAGAAATCACGACACATGATCTGCACGACCTCTCCCTGAATGTCCCCGTAACGGAGTAATCCACAGTGAGGACAGCAGGCCTGCTCGATCGTGTGATCTTTCTTCACTAATTGAACCGATCTTCTGGAAGTAGCCGGCTTCAGGCAATAAATACAGTTATTTGTGGGAATGGTTTGATCCTTGATGGTTGAAATGCCATTGGAGGTTTTGTGAACCCTGTTCTCTTCAAGGAGTGGCTTCAAGTCCCGATACACCGTCATTTCCGAAACTTCAAGGCGGGAGCTTATATCCGATACACGAAGTGTCCCTTCCTCTTCCAGCCATGTTAAAATTTGTTGCTGTCTGTCGATGGGCAGCATAATCAACGGCCTTTCGAATGAAATCGCTTTATAGTTAAATAGTATGGAAGGATCATAGGTTATTCAAGAGAATGATTGTTGGTAAATGTGAAAAAATGTTGATTTGTAACACAATGGACAATTGGACTTCATATTTTTCACACAAATGGGTTTCTCGGCTTTCATTCTTGATAGAGAGGCATGAAGGAAACGTATTCTAATGGGATTTGGATCATAGAATTTGTAATTAATTTTGAAGGGTTCTGATCTTACTTCAATTCAGGTTTTTGCACGGATGGTACCAGGTTGTCATGTATTGTCACGAATGTTCAGTGTCCAATGTGTCCTTATTCTGGACAGTTTGGGACCTCCTCCCGTTATAAATACGGCCAAATCAAGCTTGGCACAATTCTTGCAATTTAAAAGTTGAATAGATAAAAAAGGGAGGCCATTCAATGAAAATCAGTGAATCAATCGCCATCGTGACAGGCGGAGCGTCAGGGCTAGGGGAAGCGACAGTGAGGCAGATCATCAAGGAGGGCGGGAGAGCAGCCATATTGGATTTATCCGATAAAAAAGGCCAATCGCTAGTGGAAGAACTGGGAGAAAGAAGTATGTTTGTCAGGACCGATGTAAGTAGTGAGGAGGAAGTTTCCCACGCTATTCAAAAAGCTGTGGAGTCTTTCGGAAGTATTAATACGGTTGTCAACTGTGCAGGCATCGCAATTGCATCCAAGCTGATATCACGAAAAGGCATTCATTCTCTCGATACGTTTTCGAAGGTGATATCGATTAACTTAATCGGCACATTCAATGTGATCCGATTGGCAACGGAACAAATGGTGAAGAATGAACCGGGCGAATTGGGTGAGAGGGGTGTCATCATCAATACGGCATCGGTTGCTGCATTTGAAGGACAGATCGGACAGGCAGCCTACAGTGCCTCGAAAGGTGGAGTTGTCGGAATGACCCTCCCGATCGCAAGGGAACTTGCTTCGTACGGTATCCGGGTGATGACGATCGCGCCAGGTTTGTTTCATACGCCAATGTTTGAATCGTTACCGGAGGAAGCAGTTGAATCACTTGGAAAAATGGTTCCATTCCCTAAGCGTCTGGGGCATCCTGATGAATATGCCCAATTGGTGGGAAGTATCCTGACAAACCCGATGCTGAACGGGGAGACCATCCGTCTAGACGGTGCCATTCGCATGCAGCCGAAATAATGGGATACTAAAAGTAGATAGAATGCGAGATCAGGGTTTCAAATCCTCTGATCTTTTTTGTTTTGCTTCCCATTATTTTTTCATTGTACCCAATAAGAAATTGAAGAAGTGACCTTTATTACCCAAAGCTTTATAATAAAAGTAACAGATTGAATTTTCAGACTTTAACAAAGGGGGATTGTAATGATTCAGTTCCGGGATATGGTCACGCCGGTCGATTGTGTGATGACGGAAGATACTACATTAAAAGACGCCATTCTTATCATAAAGGAAAAGAAGTGGAACCTCCTGCCGGTTACAGACAGTGATCGGAACCTTCAGGGTGTGTTCACACGCAGCGGATTATACCAAATGATCCTGGACCAGATGCCGCTTGGTACACCGATCAAAGCTTACATAAAAACGGATACACGAACGATTCGGATAGATACGCCTTATCACGAAATCGAGGAGCTGGTGAAAACCAGCAAGGCGGGAACGGGGATTGTCCTTGATGAGGAAGGCAAAGTGATGGGATTACTGACCAAAACAGAAATGGTGATGACGTTATTGAAATCAGCCAATACCTTAAAGGATCAGCTGGAAACCATCTTGATGCATTCGGGTGTGGGCGTATTGATGACAGATGAACAGTTACAGATCATCTATGCTAATGAAGCGTTTTTGAAGATCACGGGACGCACCATCGACTCCATTCATTCTCACAATCTTCAGGAAGTATTTCCAGGCATGAAAATAGAAAACCATGGACATCACCATGATGAAACGTATCAATGCATCCTGCATATTTCGACCTATGAAACCGTGAACCATAAGCAAGGAAAAATCATTCTTTTCCAGGATATTTCTGAAATTGAAAAGATGGCTGAGGAGCTGCAAACGGTCAAAAAATTGAAGCTCACCATTGAAACGACATTAGAGCATGCGTATGATGGCATCTTGATGACGGATGAACGGAATACCATCACAATGGTGAGTCCACCATTACTTGAACTTTTCAACCTCGAGAAGACAGAGGTGTTGCATCGGGATGTGGACAGTGTGCTGCCCCAATTGAAACTTCGGAATGTCTTTAAGACGGAAACAGCTGAAATCAGTGATTTTTACGAAAGGCAAGGCATTAAATATATTGTGCACAGAATTCCGATCAAGAAGGATGGCAGGGTCATCGGTGCCATCGGGAAAGTGATGTTCCGTCAATTAAATGAGGTAAGCGAGCTGTTTAAGAGGCTGCAAAAGGCTGAAAACAAGGCAAGCTTCTACCACCAGCAGCTGCAAAGATCCGAAGCAGCACGGTTCACCTGGGATCACATACTCAGTGAATATCCTTATATGGAAAAATTAAAGAAAAGTGCGGCCAAAGCAGCGAAGGGCAGGTCGACTGTGTTGCTTAGAGGGGAAAGTGGGACAGGAAAGGAATTGTTCGCACATGCCATCCATAACAGCAGCGCCCGAAGCGAGGGCAAATTTGTCATCGTCAACTGTGCAGCGATCCCTGAGGATTTGCTTGAATCTGAGTTTTTCGGGTATGAGGAAGGTGCTTTTACTGGAGCGAAGCAGCGCGGAAAAGTCGGGAAATTTGACCTGGCCAATGGGGGAACGCTGTTTCTCGATGAAATCGGGGATATGTCGATTGCGCTTCAGGCCAAGCTG
This sequence comes from Rossellomorea aquimaris, assembly GCF_008180865.1. Lineage (GTDB taxonomy): Bacteria > Bacillota > Bacilli > Bacillales > Bacillaceae_B > Rossellomorea > Rossellomorea yichunensis. The sequence goes on along the minus strand of NZ_VTEX01000002.1, from coordinate 725,533 downwards.
TTACGAGTTCTGCAGGAGCGTGAATTTTATCGGGTCGGGGGAAATGAACGCATCAAGGTAGATGTGCGGATCATTGCGGCAACCAATCGGAATCTTGAGAAAATGGTGAAGGAAGGGGAATTTCGGGAGGATCTCTACTACAGACTGAACGTCATCTCCTTGAATATTCCACCATTACGTGAACGTGTTCATGATGTGGAACATCTCACCCATAAGCTCATGATTGATCTCAATTCCATGCTTGGCACGAGCATCACCGGCATTTCTGCCCAAGCGAACACAGCGCTACTTCAATACGACTGGCCGGGAAATGTACGGGAACTTCGAAACGTACTTGAGCGTGCCATGACGTTTGCCGAGCATGGAAATATACAGGTGGAAGACCTTCCGGATTATCTGGTCTCGAAGGTTTCAGAACCACCGATGCCGACCGTCAGTCTTGCAGAGGATGCGGAAGTTGGCGCTATTAAAAAAGCCCTGAATCAATCAAATGGAAACAAAGCACAGGCAGCCAGGCTACTTGGGATCAGTCGTTCAGGATTGTATGATAAACTGAAGAAGTACCAGCTGTCCGTATAGAACGGGTAAGCCGTTCGTAGAAGCTGTCCAAATCAAGGTGTCCAATTTCTGGACACCTTGATTGCTATTCCATCGTATGATCCCTATGATTTCCTTTTTCTGAAAGTTGGCACAATTATTGCATAAATAAGAATGAATGCGTTTTCAAATATTTGATCAATAGGGGGAAATGGATAATGGATATCGGTTCTTATTTAGCACAAAATGCGAGAAAGAAGCCGGAGAAGCTGGCGGTTGTATGTGAAGGAAGAACTTATACGTATAAGCAGTTGAACGAAGAAGTGAATAAACTGGCCCATGGTCTTTTTGGTCTCGGGATCCGTAAAGGTGACAAGATGGCACTGATGATGAAGAATTCTGATCAGTTCGTGCTTGCTTTCTTTGCAGGTGCCAAGATCGGGGCGGTGATCGTGCCTGTCAATTTCCGTCTGACGTCATCGGAGGTTCACTATATTTTCGAACAGTCCGAATCGGTTGTCGTCTTCTGTGACGAAGAATTCGAGGAGACCGTCACTTCTGCCAGGGAAGGTACACATGTCCTGCATGTGATTACAACGGGAACTCCGAAAACAGTGGGGCATCATTCATTCGACCGGGTACCCGTTTCGAATACAGAGGATCCGTCAGTTCAAGTCAGGGACGATGACGATCTGGAAATCTTATATACATCCGGTACGACGGGAAGACCTAAAGGAGCCTTATTCGATCATAAGCGGGTATTCAATGTCGGGCTTACGATGATGATCAGCATGGGCATCAACGAAAGAGAGAACTTCCTTCATATTGCGCCGTTGTTCCATTCCGCCCAGCTGAATCTGTTCCTTCTCTCAGGGGTCGTACTGGGAGCGACCCATGTCATTCACAGGGATTTTCATCCGGTGAAGACCCTTGAAGCGATACAGGAGCATAAGATCACCCACTTCTTTGGGGTGCCTGCCATGTATACCTTTATGCTCCAGGTGCCAAATGCCGCAGATTATGACCTGTCTTCGATTAAACGTTGTGGATATGGTGCAGCACCGATGGCCCCTGAGGTTGTCCGGAAGAGCATCGAATTGTTCAAGACAGACCAGTTTTATAATCTTTGCGGGTTGACTGAAGCGGGACCAGGAGGAATCCTGTTAGATCCGGAGGGCCATAAAGCTCATCTTGGAAAAGGTGGAAAAGCCGCATTCTTGACCGAAGCTAGAGTGGTCAATGAGGAAGGGAAGGACATTACACCAGGTGTGGTCGGAGAGTTCATCCTTAAGGGTGAGTCGATCATGAAGGAATATTATAGGAAGCCCGAGGAAACGGGGAAAACCCTGAAGGATGGCTGGCTGTATACGGGGGATCTCGCGACTATTGATGAGAAAGGCTACATCACCCTAGTAGACCGGAAAAAGGACATGATCATTTCAGGCGGGGAAAATGTGTATTCCATCGAAGTCGAGGAAGTCCTTTATGAGCATCCTTCCGTGCTTGAGGCCGCAATCATCGGGCTTCCTGATGAAACGTGGGGAGAAGCCGTCTGTGCTGTCATCGTACCGAAACAGGGTGCAAGCATTGATGAACAGGAATTGAAAAGCTTCTGTCGTCAGAAGCTTGCAGGCTACAAGATTCCAAGAAGAATCTTTGTGGAAGAAGCCCTGCCGAGAAATGCTTCCGGGAAAATATTAAAATTTCAGCTGCGCCAGTCTCTAAACGGAGTCAAACAATAACTAAAATGTGATTTTCATAGAGGAGAGGGTAACATGGAACACCTATATTTAACAGATGATCACGACATGTTCAGACGGTCATTACGGAAGTTTTTAGAAAAGGAAGCGTATCCTTACTACGATCAATGGGAGGAGGAGCGGATGATTCCCCGCTCCTTCTGGACGAAGATGGGTGAGCAGGGCTATCTCTGCCCGGATATCGAGGAACAATATGGTGGGAGTGAAGTGGACTGGGGATTCTCCGTCATCATCAACGAAGAGATAGAGCGAGTTGGGTCCGGTCTTGTTGGCATCGGGCTTCATAATGATATTGTGGTTCCCTATCTCACAGCTTATGGAACGGAAGAGCAGAAACAACGCTGGCTCCCTAAATGCGCGACGGGGGAAACCATTACGGCCATTGCGATGACAGAGCCGGGAACAGGGTCCGATCTTGCGAATATCAAGACAACGGCTGTACTTGAAGAAGATCACTATATCGTCAATGGTGCCAAAACCTTCATCACCAATGGGATTCACTCGGATCTGATTGTGGTCGCCTGTAAAACGGATCCAAAAGCGAGCCCGAAGCATAAGGGGGTCAGCCTGCTGGTGATCGAGGGGGATGCTCCCGGTTTATCACGGGGAAGGAAGCTGAACAAAGTAGGACTCCACTCTCAGGATACGGCGGAACTCATTTTCGAGGACTGTGTCGTACCGAAAGAAAACCTGCTTGGAGAAGAAGGGAAAGGCTTCGTTTATTTGATGGAAAAGCTCCAGCAGGAACGCTTACTCGTGGCCATTGCCGCACAGACGGCATCGGAAGTGATGCTGAACCAGACCATCGATTATGTTAAAAGCCGTGATGCTTTCGGAAAGCCGGTGAGCAAATTCCAGAATACTCAGTTCAAAATCGCGGAAATGGCGACAGAAATCGAAATGGGCAGGGCCTTCCTTGATCAGCTGATTGCTGAGCATATCGCAGGGGAAGATATCGTGACGAAGGTGTCCATGGCCAAGTGGAAGCTGACCGACAGTGCCAAGAAAATAGCAACCGAATGCATGCAGCTCCATGGGGGATATGGATATATGGAAGAATACGAGATTGCGAGGAGATTCCGGGATATTCCGGTTGCGAGCATATACGCAGGAACCAATGAAATCATGAAGACGATTATTGCGAAGAACTTAGGTTTATAGAGTACGGGATTTCAAAAGCAGAAAGGAAGATGAAACATGCGTGAAGTGGTCATTGTTGAAGGTGTGAGGACACCTGTAGGAAGAAGGAAGGGGTTATTAAAGGATATCCGCCCCGATGATCTGGCGGCACAGGTCCTTGAAGAGGTGGTCAAACGGGCCGGGATTGATCCTGGACTCGTGGAAGATGTGATTCTTGGCTGCGTGTCTCAATCAGGGGAACAGGCAGGGGATATTGCCCGTGTATCTGCTTTGATAGCGGGCTTTCCGATAGAAGTACCCGGGACCACCATTGACCGCCAGTGCGGCTCGAGCCAGCAGGCTGTCCATTTTGCCGCACAGGCGATTTTAGCAGGGGACATGGATGTCGTGATCGCAGGCGGCGTGGAGAATATGTCCAGAGTACCGATGGGATCCAATTATGGGGATGCCGTCCCGTTTAGCCCGAAGCTAAAAGGACGCTACGAAATCATCCATCAAGGATTATCAGCCGAACGGATTGCGGAGAAATATGGATTTACCCGAAAGGAACTCGACGAATTCTCGGCCGAAAGCCATCGCCGGGCGTTGAAGGCACAGGCTGAAGGACATTTCAAAAAGGAGATCATGCCACTTCAAGTCACTGATGAAAATGGGGAAACCACCACTGTGAACGAGGACTCGGGTCCAAGGGAAGGGACGACTCCAGACGTTCTTGCCGGATTGAAGACGGTCTTCAAGGAAGACGGTGTCATCCATGCAGGAAACGCGAGCCAAATCAGTGACGGGGCAGCCGTCCTTCTATTGATGAGCCGGGAAAAGGCAGAGGAACTGGGCTTGACCCCACGCTTCAAGGTTCATACACGAGTGGTTGTCGGCTCTGATCCTACCTTGATGCTGACAGGACCGATCCCGGCAACCGAAAAAATACTGAAAAAGTCAGGATTGACGCTTGAAGATATTGATGTATTTGAGGTCAACGAAGCCTTTGCCTCTGTCCCACTGGCCTGGCTCAAGGAAACAGGAGCGGATCCTGAGAAACTAAACCCGAATGGCGGAGCGATCGCCCTCGGTCACCCACTCGGTGCAAGTGGGGCACGCTTGATGCTTACCATGATGCATGAGCTTGAAAGAACGGGAGGCCGTTATGGATTACAGACCATGTGCGAAGGCCATGGAATGGCGAATGCCACCATCATTGAGCGGCTCGGTTAAGAATGAAATCCTGTTCCGGGCACGAATGAGCAGGTTCAAACAAGGAGGTGTGATATCCGACCATGCTGAAGGGCATTCAAGTAATCGACTTTACCAACTATATACCTGGACCTTTTACCACCCTGCGGCTTGCGGAACTTGGAGCGGAAGTGATCAAGGTAGAATCCCCGGAAGGAGATCCGGCAAGACATAATGGAAACGGCTTGGTGTTCAACGCTCATAACCGTGGCAAAAAAAGTATCGTCTTGAATCTAAAACAGGAAGAAGGGAGAAAGATTGCCCTTGACCTGATCGAAAAGGCTGATGTGCTCATTGAAAGCTTCCGGTCCGGTGTAATGGAAAAGCTTGGTCTTGGTTACAAAGAGGTCAGGAGCATCAATCCTGCCATAGTCTACTGCTCCATCACTGGCTATGGGAACAGTGGGAAGATGTCTCAGCTCGGAAGTCATGATTTGAATTATATGAGTGTGAGCGGGGCCCTTGCACAGCTGAAGGACAAGAGCGGAAGACCGGTTCATCCGAGCCATACGTTTGCCGACTATATCGGCGGATTAACCGCAAGCGAAAGGATCCTGGCCGGACTTGTGGCGAGGGGGATATCAGGAGAAGGAAGCTATCACTGCGTTTCCCTTGCGGAGAGCATGGCTTCCTTGATGACCAATCATGTCCTGATTGAAAAGGAAACAGGATACCCACATGGTGTTCAGGTATTAAACGGTACCGTGATTTCATACGGGCTGTATGAAACGAAGGATAAGGGATTTGTCAGCCTCGCCGCCCTGGAGCCGAAATTTTGGCGGAACTTTTGTCAGGCTCTTGGCAGGGAGGACTGGCTGTCAGCACACTACTCGAAGCCGGATACGGAAAATCCCGTATACTGTGAACTGGTCGATTTGTTTAGGAACAAAACACGATCGGAGTGGTCCGGGTTTGGCCAGGAAGTGGACTGCTGTCTTACCCCGGTTTTGGATGCGGGAGAACTTGTTGAATACCCTTTTTATAAAGAAAAGGGATTTGTTACAAGGGACGGGCAAGTGGACATGTACGGGGATTTGAATCGAGGGGCTGCCACACCCCCTCCGGAAAAAGGGGAACAGACCAAAGAGGTTCTGCGGGACTGGCTTGACGTCACGGATGAGCGGATACTGTATTGGGAGAAGAAAGGTATAATTGGATGAATAGATTAAGAGAAGATTCCATCTTGAGTTTGATGGGATATTTTGAAAAAAAGAAGGGTTTCTCCCTGTGATAACGAAATGATTATAGTGAATGATAGAATCTAGGGAGGTATGAACAATGGGAAGAATGGTACATTTCGAAGTGCACGTGGATGAAATGGAGAGAGCAAAGACGTTCTATGGAGAAGTATTCGGCTGGAAGTTCGAAGACTGGAGTGAATTCGCCGGAATGCCTTACTTTGGTGCGGTTACAGGGGATGAAAATGAGATGGGGATCAATGGTGCGTTGATGCAGCGTCAAAGTCCTCCACCAGAACCGAATCAACCGATGAACGGCTATTCGTGTACGATGGGTGTGGAAAATTATGATAAAACGGAGAAACTGATCCTTGAACATGGGGGCAAGGTTGCCTTACCTAAGTACGCCCTGCCTGGTATGGCTTGGCAAGGTTACTACATAGATACGGAAGGTAATGTATTCGGGATTCATCAGCCTGATAAGGATGCGAAGTAGGATCATTATAGATTGATAAAAACGATGTTGCCTGACCCGCCGTGGGTCAGGCAACATGTGTGATTGGATGGCGATTGAATCATCCGTACTGGTCATGACCGGGCTAAATGATGGAAATACAGGAATTGACATGGCGCGGGATATCTATCGGAATCTGCCAGATGGAAGACCGGAGAAGATGGCAGAGGTTGTGAAAGAGATTGAATAGGTGAGAAAACAGACGTCCTTGAGAAAGGGCGTTTTATTTATGGTTGAGTTCATCTGATGTGGTAAAATAAGGATGAATTCTAGGAGTCTAAGCAATTTTATAAAGATAATTGGGGAGTATGCATTGAAATGGATTCATCTATCTTATCCCTTATCTCGAAGACATTGTTTACAAAAGAGGAAAAGAGGGATCAACTGTGCTGAAAAAATCAAGAAAAACGTTAAGCATCATCGTTCTGGCACTATCACTCTATGGATTGATTTCAAATAATAATGATTTACTTCCTTTTACCATGGCTGGGTTGGCGGTCCTCATGGTAATCATGGGAGCAGAAGATCTTCAGAAAGATCGGAAATCGTATCGAAGTTATCTGTTTTTTGGAGTAGCCGCTTTCTTACTCATGGTTTTCATACAAGGTTTTATATACCGAGTAATCCCATAAAAGGAGGATTCTACCTAATTGATGAATTGTTTAACGTGGAAGTCTGGAGGGGGGAGTGAAAGTGGATTATCTATTAGAACAGGTGAACAATCAAATATTTGTGTTTGCGGTTTGGGATGTTGAATGGAATACATATACGAATGCATACTTTATTCAGGAGGATGCTGGATTGACAGTGGTCGATTCATGTAAAGAGGGTCACTCGGTGTTTCTCCAGCACGCCTTAAACAAAATCGGGAATACGGCTAACGATGTAAAGCGGATGCTCGTTACCCATGGTCATGAGGATCATGTGGGAGGGGTGTCGCTATTCGCTGAGGCAATGAAAGTCATTCATGCTGATGAGACTTTCACGGCTGCGTCTTCCATCAGCAGGGAGCTCTTTGATAGGGGAACGATAGGGAATTTTGAATATACCAAAGTCGGCTATCATTCTCCGGGTTCTGTTATTTTCTTTCATCGGACAACCAGAACAATATTCACGGGTGATTTCCTCTGTTTCTTTGGGGACCCTTTGTCGGAAGGAGGGCTTGTTTCAAAAGGGGACGACCTTAGACAAGCCTGGATTGAATACCTTCAATGTGGTGGGGTTTCAAAAGGGGACTTACCGCAATTTCTGACTGGATTAAGAACTATGAAGGAATATGATCCGGACGTGATGTGCACAGGACATGGGGGAGTGTTAGTGGGAGATCTGGACGTGTTCCTTGATGAGTTAATCTCTATTGGAGAGAAGAGATGAAAAAGGAAGGGAAGGGTGGAAGTAGAGATGCCCAACCCTTCTTTTTTCAACGGGATACTTTTTCTTCCGGGTTCTAAGGTCAGTAAATACATGAAGGCAATGGAGTCATCAATACCAGGGTCGGCAAGTGAAATGGTGTTAATCATGGGAATTCTGTATTCGATTTTCTATAACGTATCTGAGGATTATTCCATTCCTTGATAAAATGAAACGGCAGCCTCAGCCATCTCAAGGATCTTTTCCTTCAGGCTTTTGGGGTTTATTACCTTAACCTGGTCGGCAAACCCCAAAAGATATCCCTTTGCTTCTTCTTCTGTATCAAACGAAAGGGTCACGGGTATCCAGGATGGCCCATTTCGTTCTCCGACTTCAAGGACCCGGGCAAATCGACCGGTAAATGTGAGTCTAGATAAAACCTTTGGCGAGACCTCGACATTCACTTCATAAGAGGGAAGTTTCTGAATGAAGGATCGGGCAGAGGAGGACCAGTACTGAGCAAGGTCGAATCCCTTAGGTCTCTCAAACGTTTCGTCCATAAGGTCGGCTGAGTGGATGCGGGACACTCTGTAATTTCGGATATCACCGTTTTGTTTAGTTCCAACGAGATACCAGAGGTCACCTTTCGCTACGAGCCCGAGTGGTTCAACTAAGCGGTCATCCGTTTCCCCATCGGCACGTTCGTAAGTGATTGATAATTTGATTTCCTGAAATATCGCCTCTTTGATGATTTCAAGTGAGGCAGTCTTGTCTTTCTGCTTTCGCCAGGAGCTTGTGTCGAGATGGATCCGGTTCCAAACATCCTTCGCGTTCTCACGGTAAGTGGCTGGGAGGGAGGCGATGAGTTTATTCCTTGCTTCTTCGGTAGTGCGTGTCAGACCGAGGTCCTCGAGGAGATGAACTGAAGGTGAAACGAACAGAGCACGGATTTCCGTTTCCTTCAACCCGGTCAGATCCGTCTGATAGTCTTCGAGTAAGGACCATCCCCCGTTTTTCCCGCGCTCTGCCACCACGGGGATCCCTGTTCCGCTCAGTGCGTCCATGTCCCTGTAAATCGTCCGCTCGGAAACTTCCAATCTCTCTGACAGTTCTTTTGCGGTCATTTGGCCGTGTGTTTGTAATAATAAAAGAATGGACACCAGTCGGTCGCCTCTCATTTTTTCACCTTTTTTCTGAATGGATTAGTTTTATTTAATTAAATATGACAGTTGGTGTCAAGAATAGGATCGTATAATGAACGTATCTTGTAGATGAAAGGAATGGGTTATATGAAATCACTGACTGGTAAGGTTGCACTTGTAACGGGAGGAAGCAGGGGGGCAGGACGCGCGATTGCCGTTGAATTGGGAAAAGCCGGAGCGACGGTATATGTCACGGGACGCAGCACAAAAGAAAATTCCACGCAAAACTTTCCTGGAACGATCGACGACACGGCTTCACAAATAGAAGAAGCTGGTGGGGAGGGTATTGCAGTCCGTTGTGATCATACGATCGATTCAGAAACAGAAGCGGTCATCAAGCAAATCCGTGAAGAACAAGGCAAGTTGGATATTCTGATCAATAATGTGTGGGGAGCCCATGACATCGGAGTGAATCCGGGATCGTTCTGGGAACTGCCCCTCGCCAATTGGGATACGATGTTCACGGCCGGTGTACGGGCTCAACTGGCTACGAATCACTTTGCCATCCCGTTGCTCCGTGAGAATAAAGAAGCTCTCATCATTCACACGACTTTCTGGGATGATGGCAAATACACGGGGCAGTTCTATTATGATCTGGCGAAGAATGCACTGGTGCGAATGGCGTATGGACTTTCAGAAGAACTAAAAGCAGATCATATTGCGGTCCTTGCCGTTTCGCCAGGATTCATGAGGACAGAGCTTGTACTCGACCATATGGGAGTTGACGAAGAACATTGGCAAGAATCTGAAGACTTAAGGAAATCGGAGACCCCTTATTATGTTGGACGTGCCATCACGGCGCTCGCGATGGATCCAGGGGTGATGGAGAAGACGGGTCACGTGTTGAAAGCCGGAGACCTGGCGAAGGAGTACGGATTCACGGATGTGGATGGACGTTACATTCCGCCGTTTACGATGTAGGATGGGGGTCCCCCTTTAAAAGGGGGCTTTTTCAATTTGTAAACGGCATTCTTAATCAACCTATAAGCCGAATAGACTATTCATGATAACCACTTTCAAAAGGAATAGGGGTGGCATGATGTTTTCGGTGACAGAGATGCGTACGTTCGAGTTATTTTCTGTTCCACATATTGCTGTGCTTTTATTGTTTGTGGCTTTATCGTTTATGCTTGTTTACTTTAAACGCTTCCTGAAGAGGTATCAGGCATACATGAAGGGGACGTTATTCTGGATGTTGGTCCTGTCAGAAGTGTCGTGGCACATCTGGCTCGTCGCAACAGGGACTTGGGAGGTGGGGGATCTGCCTCTGCAGCTATGTTCAGTCAGTACTTTTATCGCGATTTATTTATTCCTGAAGCCGAATCAGAAGGCATTCTATCTGCTGTTCTTTATTGGTTTTCTTCCTCCGATCTTAAGCATGGTAACACCTGAAATGGCATATCAATTTCCTCACTTTCGCTTTCTTAAATACTTCCTTCACCATGGAGCCATTGCGTGGTCCGTCCTATATTTCATCGTGTATGAGGGATACCGGGTGCCAAGAAAAGCTGTATGGACCGGCTTCCTGATGGTCAATCTTCTTGCCCTGCCGATCTTCTTTCTTAACCTTCTTCTCGACACGAATTTCTTCTACTTAGCCAATCCGACGGAATCTAAAACGATCCTTTCCTTTTTCGGTTCGGGTGTCATGTATTATATCACTCTGGAAATTGTGGCACTTGTGGTGTTTTTCGTGACGTATCTTCCGATGGGGATGCTTATGAAGAGGGAGAGGTTGAATGGGTAACCCTTTTCTGATTTCTTTTCGGTGGAAGTGAAATAAGTGAATCTGAAAGGATCTCCCACCATTCCGGTAGGAGAGCCTTCTTTAAACTTGAAACTCAAACTGCTTCGAATACAGTCTGGAATATGGACCTTCTTGTTTTAGTAATGCTTCATGGGTCCCTTCCTCAACAATCTTTCCATCTGACAAAACCACAATTCTTTCAGCGTTTCGGATGGTCGATAAACGATGGGCGATCACGAGCGTCGTTCTTCCCTTTGCCAGTGACTCCAGGGATTCCTTGACGATGCTTTCGCTTTCGTTATCCAGGGCACTCGTTGCTTCATCGAGAATGAGGATGGGCGGGTTCTTCAAGAAGACACGGGCGATACTGACCCGCTGTTTCTGTCCTCCGGATAATCGCACGCCACGCTGTCCGATCTCGGAATGATACCCTTGTGGCAAACGTGTTATGAATTCGTGGGCGTTCGCCTGCCGGGCAGCCATCATCACTTCTTCGTCTGTCGCTTCCGGATGCCCGTAGCGGATATTATCCATGACGGTTCCTGAAAAAAGGTACACATCCTGCTGCACGATCCCGATGTTGCTTCTAAGGAACTTCAAGTCCATGCCTTTCACATTTTCACCATCTACATAAATCCCGCCAGCCGTGACGTCATAAAAGCGCGGGATGAGGGAGGTAAGTGTCGTCTTTCCGGCTCCGGATGGTCCAACGATAGCTGCGTATTCACCTGGAAGAATCTCCAGAGAAAGATCTTTGAATACCGGTTCTAAGGACGAGTCGTAATGAAATGATATGTGTTTCAATGAAATGTGTCCCTTCACGTTAGAGAGAGACTTTGCTTCAGGCTCATTCTCGATGACCGGTTTTGTGTTCATGATTTCCATGAACCGCTGAAAACCTGTGATCCCCTCCTGGAATTGCGTACTCATATGAGTGAGCCTCTGGATCGGTTCGATCATAAAGCCTATATACAGCAGAAAGGTGATCAAATCAGGCAGGTCCAGGGACGCATTCACAATCTGAATGGATCCGAAGATGACGATGGTGATCGTAATCAGTTGAATGAATGCTTCCGTCCCGTTATAGAAGTAAGCTTCTGCACGATAGGTTCCCTTCCGGCTCTCCAGGAATCGTTGGTTCTCCCGGTTGAATTTACTGATTTCAAGAAATTCATTGGCAAACGACTGAACCACGCGAATACCGGATAAGGAATCCTCCACCTGGGCATTGATATCGCCAATCCGTTCTTTGTTATCCGTCAACGCCCGGTTCAGCCTCTTATTGAAATAAAGCGAAAAGAAACCGAGGACCGGAAAGAAACAGAAGACGGTAAGGGTAAGAGGAGCATTGATCCAGAACAGAATCACAAACGCTCCAATAAAACGAACGAGGTATTTCACATAATCTTCAGGACCGTGATGATAAAGCTCCGATACCATTAAGAGATCATTGGTCACCCGGCTCATCAACCGGCCCGTCTTCTCTTTATCATAAAAGCTGAAAGAAAGCTTCTGCAGATGAGCGAATAATTCGCCTCTCATATCGGTCTCCATTCGTGCCCCGATCTCATGCCCCTTGTAGTCCACAATATAATTGCCGATATTTTGGGCGATCACAAGAAGAATCATCAAAACGCCGACCCAAAGGACATCGGTAAAAACCGTGGAAAGACTACCGGCCAAAACATCCTTCGTCACATAACGAACAAGCAACGGAAAAACGAGAGTCAGGGAAGACGTAATCAACGCACAGAACAATACAATAAGAAAAATCGAACGATACGGTTTGTAATACGAAAGAAATTTTTTCACTGGAAATGACATAATATACCCCTTTATGTGTTAGTTCACAAAACACATATAAGGGGGAAGACCGTCAACGTTAAAAAGGTGTTCCACCCTTATATGATTGTACGGTTACCATAGCAATGTTTCTCATGAAAACAGCCTCCTTTAGTTTCGATATATTCATTGTATGATGGGGATGAAGAAAAATAAAGTTAATTTTCTGATAATGAAAGTGAATCATGTGCAAAGAACAAATGGATAAATACTTTCATCACAAAGTATCCAGTTTTGATTCAAATCTCTATATAAAGGTTGAGGGTGAATGGGTGACGGAGTGGAAGGGGGGAACGCAAAATGGTGAAAAGGTACAAATTCAATTACTAAAGGCAAGGGTATACACCTAAAGTGGCGGCCCTCCATTCCCCATACCTGAAACGATATGAATCAGTCATGATTACGGTACAGAACAGATGCGAAAACAAAAAGAAGATTTTTAGAGAAAGAAGAGATAGTAGAGAACAACAACAACGCGCGTGTGACGGGAGCGCGTTGGGATTGTTTCCGTGACCTGAATAATAGATCTAAAACCAGAAATGGGCTGTCGATCATTTAGAACTTGTATGATGTTTTTGTCAGAAAAAAAGAGTAATAGACCAAATTAACCCTTCCAAACATCCAAAAAATCTATGATTCTATCCTTTGTCTTTTGTGCGGATTCTTTATGAAAGTTTGACGAATAGGGGTCACTGAATCCATGTTTACCGCTATATTTCTGAATGTCGATGTGCTTTCGTCCTAATGCCGCAATGACTTCGTCCACCTGAAAGGAGGGTTCTTCTTCTGGGAAAAACAACATGGTTGGACACATCGGTGTGACCTCCAAATAGTTTCTAATGCGTGAACCGTAGAAGCCGATGACACCATCAACCTTTTCATATTCACTGCATAACCAGGCAACCGTTGCCCCCACACTGAACCCTATGATCACGACTCGTTTGTATTCCCGTCGATAGGTTGAGAGAATGGCCTTTATTTTTTCTGACGACTGTTCAAAGCCTATGTGCTCTATGAAATGTTGGAAAGCCATTTCTTCTTGAGAATAATCAAAAGAATATCCTTTTTCTAATAGATCCGGGCAGATGACGTCATTTCCCAGTTCTGAGATGAATTTGCAAAAGCTTTGTATATGCTGGTTGATTCCGTAAATTTCGTGAAGTACTATGACGAGTGTACTGGAGTTTTGTTCAAGTTGAAACATGTTAACCCCTCATATTCTTAAATATATTATTAGGAAGAGGAGGCGCGGAAGGGAAGGACCTTCTACATGCATTTTTATTACTTCCCGGAAACGTGTTTGTCTACTGCCTTGGACCAAGCAGCATCACACCAACCCCAACCAAACAAATCCCGGCACCAACCCAGTCATACACATCTGGAGTCTTCTTATCAATTCCCCATCCCCATAGGACGGACAGCACAATGAACACCCCGCCATAAGCAGCGTAGACCCGGCCGAATGAAGGGAAGGACTGAAAGGTAGCGATGACTCCGTACAGGGCAAGGGCGATTCCGCCTGCAAGTCCCCAAGAGATTGGCTTCCCTTCCCGTAGCCATAGCCAGATGAGGTAGCCTCCGCCGATTTCTGCGATCCCGGCAAGGACGAATAAGATGACAGCGTTAAGCATGTGGATCACTTCCTATATAAGTTTATGTACTTGGATTATAACGTACTTCGATGCCTAAGGTTTAAAACTCACCTTTCCAAACATTTGTCTATTTCCACCAAACCTTCTACAATATAAAGAACAAGAGATGGTTGGAGGTGGAAGTAAAATGGATAACACCGAAAAGCATTATTCAGAGGAAAAGTTTTGGGATAAGTTGAAAAGGTACGGATTGAAGGCGGGACATTCCGTCGTGTATACGGCGCTGCTCCTTTATTTTGTCCTGCAAAAGCCGGATGTTCCGAAGAAGTCGAAGATGATCATCATCGGGGCACTCGGGTATTTCATCCTTCCGACGGATTTTATTCCCGATATGGCCGTAGGAGTTGGTTTTACAGACGACTTAGGTGCCTTGGGTCTTGCGTTATTGCAGGTGGCCATGTATATCGATGATGAGGTGAAAGCGAAGGCCAAGGCGAAGTTGAGTGACTGGTTCGGGGAAGATGTGGATACGTCTGAGGTTGATGGGAAGTTGTAGGGAGATCCTTTGGAAGAGAATCATCCCTTTGCTCCAAAATAATAGGCGCCTGGGTCTGATGAGTTCCCTTTTCAGACCAAGCGCTTTTTTTTATTGGTTATTCATCATGTCATCAATCTGTACCCGGTCATAATCTAATATCCAATTATTACATTCTCTGTATAGGGAACGCAGGTCCTCTTTATCAGACGCAATGATGTCGCAACCACGGTCATCATATAGATGAAAAATCATCTTTCGTGTGACATTCACGAAGTAAATATCTATACCCGCGTGTTGGGAACCTTTTAAAAGTTGAGTCGGATGGGGGAAGTCCTCGCAGGAAATCGCCATTAGGAGTGGTTGATATCGGATATCATGCTTTTGACAAGGCAGGATGAACCGATGTGTGACCATGTTTTCATCTTCTTCTTTAATATGGAAGAGCTCATAAAAAAGCTTGTACCTAGTGTCTTTACGCCTGACATATTTCTGATACACTTTTGTGGGTCTATTCTCAAGAAAACGGTCATCCTTCATGGTATGAACATCCGTAATAAGAAGGATATCATCTGAATCCTTGAATACCTGGTCGAATAGACGAGTGGTTCGATCCTTTATTTGCTTCAGGTTCCTCTTGTTCAAATGATTCACGCCAGGAATGGATATTTCAAAGCGCAGACCATATTTAGATGAATAAAATAGGGATGGCCGAAGCACTAGACCGTCGAAATGATTTTGCATAAAAGGGTATAATTTATTCTGCATACAAGACTCCTATTGAAATGATTGATATGGATCATACATTGTCCAGCGTCTTCTTTTCCTCTTTTTTTTCATATTTTTTCGTAAAGTAAAACGTAAGGATTACCCCGAGTACCACTAAGCCGATACAAACAGATAGAGGGAAGTCCCAACGTGCATAGAGGACCGTCGAAGCCCCGATGATCGTGATCCATTCGAAGGCTAAGAAGGATTTAAGGTATTTCATTGGATGCGCTCCTTTTGTTCCATATTTTTTTATTGGAGGTAGATTAATATTCATCTATTACTTTTCATCGAATAAATCCTCGTCCCCTGTGGTTCTTTGGTTCCATGCTTATCTTCGAGGAATTGTTGATGCCGTCCCGAACGGCTCTTTCGATAACCAGATAGAAATTTAGTAAACTGACTAGTGCCCCCAGAATCATGAATGGGATCTCCATACTTACACCTTGTATATTTTACTCCAATTCTATTCTTTGAACCTTCAAGCCAGGTACAGTGTGGATTAATTCCACTAATTTATCCACCCATTCAACACCATCCCCACATTCATCACCATATGAAAAACGATCGAAGGGTAGATGCTATCGGTCTTTAACACCACGATGGCATAGAATAGTCCTCCGAAAGAAAAGAGGAGGCTGAGTAGCAGCGGGATTCCGATGGATAAATGTAACAAACCGAACCCGAGGCTTGTGACCGTGACGGCATATAGGACGGATACGTTTCGTTTCAACGATGATAGCATGACGCCTCTCCAGATAAGCTCTTCCAGTGTAGCGTTAAGGATGGTAAATCCTATAGCGAATAGGAATAATGTTTTCACCTCACTGACTTCGGGTGACCATATGAGTGGGATGAAGATGGTGCTTGATCCCGCCAGCCCAATCAGTAAGAATGAGGGCAATGATATGGTATGGGAGGGCATGGAGATACGCCTTCTCCAATTCGGGAACACAGTGAAGAAACGGATCTTTTCTTTTGATATCAAGTGTGAAAGTGCTAATGCCAACAGAATAAATAGAAGAAAACTTCTGTTCAACAGGATTTTCGTTTCTTTTGAAACATCCCACTCGTTGATCCAGCCGGTTACAAGTTGAAACAACAGTAACCCGAGCAGGAAGAAGAGGAATAGGGAAATGACGGACCGGTTCTTTTTAGGAGAGAGATAGAGAATGAATAGGCCCAGTAGAGGAAGCAATCCCCAATCGAATACTCTATATGAAAGAAGGGTGATGCCTGAGAAAAACAGGGCGGCCGAACTAATAAGGAAAATCAATTGCTGTGAACGGATCATCAAGCCCCCCTTTTGTTATCCTTGAAAATATTTTAGCATAATTTTCCTTTTTATATGAACTCTTTTTTACATTGTAATGGCGAGTGATTTTCTTGTGGTAAAATAAGGATAGTTTTATAAAAGGGGGAATGATCATGTACAAACATATCATTTGGGACTTCGATGGCACACTTTTTGATACATATCCCGTGATGGCGGGGAGCTTCAAGGAAACGCTTGATAGTCATGGATTCGAAGAGCCGTTAGAGGAAATTACGAAACAGATGAAGGTATCGATCACGTCTGCTCTGAAACACTATGAAAAAAAGTATGGGATTGGGAAAGAGTTCGTCACAGCCTACGACTCCCGCAGAAAAGAAGTGGAATTCGATTTGTCCAAGCCCTTTGAAGGAATCGTGGAGCTTTGTAAGCATATTCATGAAACGGGCAGAAAGAATTATTTGTATACTCACAGAGGAGAGTCTTCGATCAAGATGCTGGAGAATTACGGGCTGACGGGCTATTTTTCCGACTTCATCACCTCTCAACACGGGTTTGAGCGAAAGCCGAGTCCGGATGCCATCCAGCATTTGATTCGAACCCATCATATCGATCTTTCTGAAGCGATCATGATCGGGGATCGGGATTTGGATTTGGAAGCGGGGAAGAATGCCGGGATCAGCTCCTGCTTTTTTACGGATAAGATGGAAGAGAATCCTTATGCTGATTATGTTGTGACGAGTGTGGAAGAATTGTATTCGATCATTTGAGGGTTGAACTACGATGATTTTTTGTGGTTGAGTTCATTTGCTGCAGTGAGTGACAAACTTAAGTGAGCCGAGCAGGAAGCATCGGTGGTTAACAAGAAAAGCGGGTCGTCCTAAGGATGACCCGCTTTTTATACGGGAAGACATAATCGGTCATTTTCATGCTCATACTATAGCATATACGTTTAAAGGAGCGAGTACCATGACTGAATCCCAGCAGACCATGCTTGGCCGTTTAAAAGAGATCCAGGAGAATCAAACTGACATGTGGACCAGCTACTGGCAGCAATATTCGGATTTTGCCACCTGGCCATTTTGGGTGTTGGCTGCATTGTTTATTCTCCCACTGATTGTGCTATTTTTAATGTTGGATAAGCGAAAAGCCCTTCTTTTAGGGTTCTATGGTTATAATGTTCATGTTTTCTTTACATACGTAGATGCCATAGGAGCCAACATGGTGAAGTGGTTTTATCCATATAAAATTTTCCCGTTGCTAGCGAGCTCGGTTTCATTGGATGTGTCCGTAGTCCCGGTTTCCTATATGCTCATGTATCAATTTACATTAAATCGTCATAAAAATTACTACCTGTTCATGTTTCTGCTCAGTGCAGTCTTTGCATTTGCTTTCAAGCCATTGCTTGTTGCGATAGGTTTGTTTGAGATGAGTAGGGGGACGAATTATTTCACCTTATTCATTGGATACGTAGTTGTCGGTCTGATTGCGAAGTGGATCACGAATGTCTTTGTTTACTTTGAAAAGAAAGCTCATTGATCTTTCAGGGTCTCCCGTCTGCCTTTCCCATGACATTGATAAAATCTTCGACAAACATTGGATAGTCCAATTCAAGGTAGATGTTGATGTTTTTTTCAGCCGGCTTGGAAGTGGGCCTGAAATCTGCGATGGACGTTCCCATTCCTGTTCCCGTGGTCAAGATGTTGATCTCTCTTCTGATGGACTTGCCCATTTCCGGGTTCGCCATCAGCGATAGGGTCACGACATCATGCATGGGTGCACCGTTTATTCCAGGAACGAGCTTCTTATAAGCATCAATATAGTACTCCATGACTTCATCCATGATTTCAATCAATGGGTTATCTGACATCTGCTGGATATAACGGATTTGGTCCATGGTGATGATGGCTTTGTTCGAGACATTCAAGGGAACGACGAAAAGGTTGTTCAGATCCCTGACCACCACCTGTGACGCAATGGGATCTCCATAGAAGTTCGCTTCTGCAGAGGGGGTAACGTTTCCAGGAACCAAAAAGGCGCCGCCCATAATGTAAAATTCCTTGATTTCCTCGACGATCTTTTCACCTAATAAGTGAAGGGTGGCAAGGGATGTGTTTCTCCCCACGTCAACTATGGTGATATCGTCCTGTTCCTTGATGATTTTGAAGAGTTCTGAGAAATTGGTCAGTTCACCAGATATGCTCTCAGGAGGTCTGATGGGTCCGAGCCCTTCCTGCCCGTGAATCTCAGGGTAGTAAGTTGGGATTTCCCCTGATGATGGACTATTGGTTCCGCCGATGATCGGGACATCCTCTCGTCCGGCGAGCTTGAGCAAGTAGGCAATATTATCCGTTGCCTGCTCTTTTGTTGTGTTCCCATAGCTGGACACGATAGCGAGTACCTTGATGTCGGGGTTCAATAAGGCGTACATGATGGCAATGGAATCATCAATGCCTGGGTCCGCAAACAAAATGATTTTCTTCATCGGACATTCTCCTAATCAATTATGATGTATTTATATAACGTATCAATGGAAAAAAGGGATTATGCCTTTGAATGGAGTCTATTTATATGAAACTACTGCCCAAACAGAAGATTTGTCATCATTCACGAAACATGTGATGATGAATTCATATCAAATTTATCGGATAAGGAGATGAGGATATGAACGTAGCAGTAGTAGGAGCGAACGGACAAATCGGGAAGCAAGTGATCGGGCTCTTAAAAGAAAGCAGCGAGCATACGCCAAGGGCCATTGTGAGAAAGGAAGAGCAGGCCCGGGCCTTTGAACAGGATGGGGTCCAATCTTCACTGGTGGATTTGGAGGGAACGGTGGACGAGATTACACATGGTCTGAAGGGTGCAGATGCCGTGGTATTTACAACCGGATCCGGTGGCAAAACGGGAGCGGATAAAACATTGCTCATCGATTTAGACGGAGCGGTCAAAACGATGGAGGCGGCCAAACAGGCAGGAATCGACCGGTTCATCATGGTGAGTGCCCTGCAGGCTCACAATCGTGAGAACTGGAACGAGTCCTTAAAGCCGTATTATGTGGCAAAGCATTTTGCCGACCGTGCACTGGAACAGAGCGGATTAACCTATACCATCATCCGGCCTGGCGGTTTGTTGAAAGAAGCGGGTAAAGGGAAGGTGACCGCAGGAGAGAATCTATCAAGAGAGTCGATTCCACGTGAAGATGTAGCGGCCACGATCGTAGCGAGCCTGGACGAAGAGCGTACATTTAATAAGGGCTTCGATTTGATTTCAGGTAATGATGGAATTGAAGAGGCTGTTCGGAACGTATAATGGAGAAGAAGGAATGATCATCCTGAGGGTGGTCATTCTTTTTTTTCTAAAATGATTGGGTGTAGAAGACTCCTTTTTTTGATCCATTCATGTTGAGGGATTGAAGGATAGTGGCAGCTGTTCTCCGTGAAGGAAGCAGAAGGAAATCCCTTAATTCCCGATTGGTGATAGTTGGTTTGATTAATAGGAAGTAGTCGTCAATGGCTTGGAAGTGAGCGGTTTTGGATGAGTGGCGGCAGTGGGGACAATACCAGGTACCGGTCATTCTGGTCATGACTCTTGTGCATTGTTCACAGAGAACCCCTTTTATCAGGTCTGCTTCTTGTAATTGATAGGTGGTCAGGACGGATGAATGGTGTTCTTGATGCTGATTTAATAGAAGTCTTTTAGTTTTTTTGAGATCAATGATTTCATTTTCTTCCCCATTGTATTTTGCATTGAGTTTGCTGATTTCACTGACGAGATTTTGGGCATGAATCATTTTGTCGTATGGGGAGATGAGTCTGTGACCGTCAGCCATCCTCAGAATGGTTGACGGGTTGCTGAATACTACGAGGAATTCAATGGGCGGGCACGGAAGTTTGTTGTTATAAAACCATTTTTGCAGGAACAACATCTGACGTTTCGCCTGTGTAATCGGATCGGGGTAACCGGTTTCGATACCATGGTAATGTTTAGAAAGTTGATTGAATTCCGGGTCAATCGTCAGGGTGCCGGCGATGTTCTTTATTTCAATCGGTAGTGAATAGTGTGGAGTCACAATAAGGCTATCAATCTGAAAGTAATCCGGTGCAAGGGGGAGTTTCAGGTCGTTGAATATCATGTACTTCTTGTCTGTCAGAAAACTTAAGTGATAATCCACGGCTTTTTCTCCGTTGTATCCCGCTTTTCTTTTCTTCAGATCCTTTTCGATGATGGGGCGTTTCGGATGGTCTGGAGGTTGCAGCCTTCTTAAGATGGCCTCGGTTTGGATAAGTTTGCGAGGGAGGGTTCTTACTTTTACGATCAAGGGATCACTCCTTTGTTGGGTTGTTATAGAAAAGTTCTCCATTTTGAGTGGAAATCCTGCTTTTGGGGTTAAATTATTGTTGTTTCATCGATTTTAGACGTGAAAAAAGTTGTAGTGAGGGGCTTATCGAGGTTTTTTCTTCATGTAAGGATTTTATGAACCAGTTTTCACTACTTATGATCCGGTTTTTGAATATATGACCCGGTTTCCACATTTATGATCCAGAATCCTGAAATGTGATCCACTTTTTCATTTTATGACCCCTATGTCGAATTTCCTGGATTTTAGAACTGAATCATACCGAAAGAAGAGTGACCTTCGTGAGGATGTCATTCTTTTTTTGGGAAATTAATGATTGTGATTAGTATCCTATTTTGAAATAATTGGTAGTAAGACTAGGGGGAATTAAATGAACTGTACTCATTGTAATAATGAAATGGTAAAAGGATGTGACGTCAATGTGGAAGGTGTCATATACGGGATAAAGATAAGTAAAAAACGTAAAGGTTTATTCAATAAGGTGTCGGCAAAACCGAAAGCAGCCGTTTGTTCGAACTGCGGCTATGTGGCTTTTTATATTGATGATTTTAAACAATTCAGAGAGTAGAAATATGAATACATAACAATTAATTTTCTCACAACCGATATTAAATGGTGAAGGGGGACATAGCGTGATTAAGAGAAAAGGATTCATTCCTTCGTTGCTATTCGGAAGTATCATTTTGTGCACGATCGCAGTCATTGCGTTCTTTGTATTTCAAGGTGATGAGGCGAGAGAAATAATCAAGGATGGATTCTCAGATGATGAGCAAGTCTCCCAAACGGACGAAGAAGTAATCAATTAACACGGAAACATCAGTAATCTAGAAGCTTTAGATACCTTTATTGATAAGTTGAAAGATAAACAAAAGGCAAAAATCAATGTGATTCAATATGGGATTGAGGGGCAGAGAGTGGTTGAAGAATTGACCTATAATGGGGAGGATGTCCACGTTTATCGAAGTGTAGATGAGGAGTTCATTGAAGAATTCCGGTGTGAAAATGTGTTGATGAATGAAGATGGTCGAATGAAACAGTATATTTTAAAGCAATGTACAGGTAATTTCACTGGGGATACTGTTTTATTATTTGAAAATATTGAGGATTAGTTCCGTTTGTGCAAATCATCAATTTTCTAATAACAACAACGGCTACTGTTTTGCTGATTCGGAAGCAATAGGGGGATGAAAATGACTTTAAAAGTAGGAGACATCATCAGCTTTGAACGGACTTTTAATAGAAAAGATGTTGAATTGTTCACCGAGATTTCAGGTGATGAAGGCATTCACCATTTAACGCCGGATGAACAAGGAAAACTAGTGGTTCAAGGATTGTTGACGGCTACTTTACCAACTAAAGTAGGTGGAGATCATAACGTATTGGCTCGGGAGATGAATTTTGAGTTTTTAAGACCAGTATTTACTGGGGATACCATCATGTGCGAAGTGAAAATTGAAAATTATGAAAGAACAGAAAATGGCAGAACAGCTATCAGGGCCACTTTTTTATGCAGAAATCAGAAAGAAAAAGAAGTTTTAAGAGGGGGTTTTTCAGGAGTAATACTTTAATCCGACTCGCTGGGAATGACGAATACTCTGGAGACATAGCTTGATGGACCTAAAGCAACATAAGGGAGGGAATCATGGGCTTTGTTATTACATTTATGAACATATGGTTATGCAGTTTTCTGATTGCGAGATTGCTAAGTCCGTTTGGGAAGATGTATTGGAGAAATGATTTAACGATTACTTGTGCACAAGCATTTCTGATTACCTTCCTCTTGTTTTTATTTTCTGGAGGATTCAACTGACGTTAATGGAATTAAGATGGCAGCCACCCAAAAAGAAAACCGGATTGACGTTCTGGTTGCTGAAGAGGTTATAACCAATTTCGAGGGGTAACTTTTTAGAGTAGAAATAGATTGGTAGAGGAGTATTTTCAAATGCTGAAAAATAAAGAAGATGTCATCAAGTTGATTGAGAACGACCCTGGCATGATGGAGATTATTAAGGCTGCAAGTTCATTGGATCTACCCGATTGGTGGATATGCGCTGGATTTGTACGTTCAATAATATGGGATACTCTCCATGGATATAAAGAAAGAACCAATCTTCAAGATGTTGATGTCATCTATTTTGATAAAGAAAATTGTGATGAAGGAATCGAAAAAAGGTTAGAAGCAGAATTACGATCCATCATGCCTCACATTCCCTGGTCTGTTAAGAATGAGGCAAGGATGCATGTTGTAAACGATCTTCCCCCTTATACTTCTTCTGAGGACGCAATTTCAAAATTTCCTGAGACAGTCACTGCTCTTGGAGTGAAGTTGGACAGGGAAGGTCATTTGGTCCTAACTGCTCCTTGTGGATTGGATGATGTGATCAAGCTGGAAGTTAAGCCGACTCCTTTTTTTAGAGAGACGGAAGAGCGGGTTTCCATTTATGAAGAGCGGATTAGGAAGAAGGATTGGAAGGGGACTTGGCCTGGGGTTATCGTTCATCATGTATAGAAGAGGAGAAAACGTGAAAAACGCTACAATTCTAAAATATGTATTTTTATTTATAGTTGTTATAGCCCTTACTGCTTCTTGGGCTTATGCAGAAGATCAGGACTCGTATTCAGAACCGCACAAAGCCATTCAGGCGGTGGATAAGGACCTTCAGTTGATTCTTGCCTACAAGCTAGGGGATGAGTCCCTGTACTTTTTCATTAAAGATAAGACCAATCTTGGGGCTACGAAGGTTCGAAAGGGAATATTCGGCTGGAAAAGCGGGATGTTTACCTGGGGGCCGTTTGATCCAGACAGGGATTATGAAAATCTGCAAGGGATCCAAGGTCATGAAGAGGGCTTGGTGTATGGCTTGATCAGAAATGGTGATGAGAGAGTCGTGACCGTTGATGATCAAGAAGCTTCGATGGTGAATTTGTCCATGTTATCCCCCTCAGTAGTAAAGGAATATCAATTGGAGGGGTTATATATTTGGTATTTTAAGAGTGATACCCATGAACAGGTTAAGTTGCTTCGTAAGGATACCAGGGAAATCATCGAATCCCTAGATTTATAGAATCGAATACATACAGGGGGGGGGGAGGACGTGAAATGGATTCATTATGGTTGAAATTCATTCTATTTATCACAAGTTATGCTTTATTGATCTTCTTGTTTAATAAAGGAATGAGAAAGTGGTTTAAAGTGAAAAAGAAGAAGCTGTTATCCTATCATCATTTGAATGGAAAGCACAAGAAGATAGATTGGATGATCAGAATTACCTTCGTTATCCTGATTTTCGTTGGCGGTTTTTACAATGCTACCCTGCCTCCACTAGATAGAATGTGGTTCTTGGAAACTCATATCCTGCTTTTTGTCTTCGTCCTTTTGTCTGAAACGGTTAGAGCAGTTATGGAGAAGCGATACGCAGAAAATAGGAATGATTATAAACTCACTATTTCTCAGTTAACCTTTCTATCATTTTCGTTGTTATTGATCTTCAGCACTGATTTTTTTGGGTTGTTTGAATAATCATACTTAATAAGTACATGACGAATGAAACTTTCACCGGTTTCAAACGTATGTAAGAAAAAGTAAAATTGGCAATAGTGTAAAAGATGCTATTTCTTATTTTAAGGAAAGAAAAGAGGATGGAGATCGTGGTTGAACAGGAAAATGTGGTTTTAGAATGGGTTAAAGC
The DNA here is from genome assembly GCF_008180865.1 of Rossellomorea aquimaris. Lineage (GTDB taxonomy): Bacteria > Bacillota > Bacilli > Bacillales > Bacillaceae_B > Rossellomorea > Rossellomorea yichunensis. Next base: position 700,819 of record NZ_VTEX01000002.1, on the reverse strand, counting down.
TTTGGTGATCGCATTAGTCGTTGTCTTTATTGTCCGTACGTTCTTAGTCACTCCAATCATGGTGAAGGGATCTTCGATGAATACGACTCTGCAAGACCGGGAGCGGATGATTGTGTCCAAGTTAGGGGATACAGAGCGATTTGATATCGTTGTGTTTCACGCAAATGAGGAACAGGATTATATTAAGCGTGTGATTGGCCTCCCTGGAGATAAGATCGAGTATAAAAATGATACCTTGTATGTGAATGGAAAAGCGTATGAAGAGCCGTACCTTAATGAGCAAAAAGAGAATGTACAGGGTGAATTGACCAGGCCTTTTACCTTGGAGGATACGGCTGTTGGACAATCGACCGTTCCGGAAGGCCATCTGTTCGTGATGGGGGATAACAGAAGGGATAGCAAGGATAGCAGGCATATTGGGGCGATTCCAATGGAGGAGATAGTTGGGACCACGAATGTTGTGTTTTATCCGCTTAAGGATATGAGGATTGTGGGAGAGTAGTTTATTTTGGAAAGACGCTACAAAATCGTAATGGCTTTTTCTCTAGTGCTAGAAGCAACTCATTTAATGAATAAAGATGGGTGTGAAAGATATGGAAGTAAAAGTCTCAAAGAATGACGAAAACTTAAATATCAAATGGCAATTAAGTAACATCATTATTCCTTTATCTGATATTAAAGAAGTGCGAGATGATGATACATATAGCGGTGAAGGGAAAACAGCAATGAGAATAGGTTATCCATATGGACACACGGATAGAGTCGTGATTCAAACAAATTCAGAAACGTTTATTCTGTTCACTAGTAATGGTTTGAAAGAGAAGATTTTGTCGTACATTGGGGCACCAAAAGGATTGTCTTGATCACTAGCGGTCATCTAATTAAGTAAACACTAATAAACAGGGGGAAAACCTATGAAAAAATCAATCACCATTCTCCACACCAACGACCTTCACGGAAACTATGATTTGGTAGTACGGCAGGCTGCGTTCATAAAGAAACGTGTCAGGGAGCTTAAGGCGCAAGGAGAAAGTTATTTATTGGTGGATGGCGGGGATCATTTGGATATGAGCATCAATGAGTGCTTGGCGACAGATGGCCATATGCATTTAGAGATGCTTGCGGATGTCGGGTATCATGCGATGTCTGTGGGGAATAATGAGCTGCTGCGATCGACACCGGCGTTGATACGAAAGCATAGCCGGGAGACCAGAGTGCCGTGGTTGTTATCGAATCTTGTAGAGGGTGACGGGACTTCCATCGGCGGGATGAAAGAAACGCTCCTCGTGACAGTGGATAACGATGTGAAGGTTGGATTATTTGGAGCGACCGATCAATTCGAGGATCTTTATGAAAATAAGCACGGATTCAGGAATCGGGAAACCCTTACGGCCATCAAAAAAGCGGTGGCGGACTTAAAAGCTCAGGGTGCAGATGTCATCGTCTTTCTATCCCATCTGGGTTATGGTGCCGATGTGGAGATGGCGAAAGAAGTCAGTGGCCTGGTCGATGTGATCGTGGGGGCTCACTCTCATACGGTGCTTCAAAGTCCCGTTGTGGAATCTGGTGTCCTGATTGTTCAAGCAGGGTCTCACGGACAATATGTCGGAGAGCTACAATTGGATTTACATATCGAGAATGGTCTTCCTAAGGTTGAATCATTCGAAGGGAAATTAGTAGAAATCACTCTCGATTCCGAAAACGATGCCAGCATGGAAGCCATTTTAGAAAAGGGTCGTGAGGAAACGAATGAATTTCTGTCTGAGGTATTGTTTACGACGAGGGAAGACCTTACTCATGCTGATGTCATTCAGTTAATGGCTGAAGCCGTTCGGGACTACTGGAAGTCTGAGGTTGGCATTATGTATGGTGGAGCCGCTGTGGACCAAGGCTTGGAATCCGGCGATGTGACGAAGGGCGATGTGTACAACAGATGCAAAAGCATGCATTCTCCAGTATTGATGGAGCTTAAAGGTAAACAAATCGTGAGATTGATAGAAGATAGTTTTAATGGGGAGGTTACCTCCAAACAGGTATACGGAAATGGATTCAGGCCGCACGGCATCCCGATTGGGGGTTTAGTGTTTTCTGGAGTTACGTGGAGTCACCATGACGGAATAATTTCTGATGTTAAAGTGAATGGGGAAAGCCTGGTGGAAGAGAAGGTCTACAGAGTAGGGACAGGGTCTCCGTTACTGTACGAAGAAGTATGTGGATATTCTTCGGTGAAGGGGAATACATTGATCGAGGTTGGAAAGACAGAGATGGTGAAGGATGTGTTTATGAATTATCTAAGAGCCTGCCGGGAAAATTCCGTGATGTTAAATCTATAGGATGTCAGTGACCAGGACGGGATTCAAGTGACCGTCCCTGGAACTTCTTTTTGAGTAATGACCCCTAATTTTCAACTTATCTTTTGTCGACAATTGGGGTCAGACTCCCGTTAATCCTGCTATTCAGAGAGAGCGAGATCCCATCGTTCTTCCATTAATGTAGTCCCGGTCCATTCTTCATTTGCCTTTTCTTCCGTTAGTTTAAATTGATATTTCTGGTAGAGGTACCGAGCGGTTGTTAATGTGCTCACAGTCCATAAGAATACATGATCATAGCTGTTTTCTTTACAGAAATGAAGGGCAGTCTCCATGAGCTTTTTTCCTATGCCCATTCCCTGATAGTTCTCGTCTAATACGAACCACCTAAGCTGAGCAACGGTATCACTTGACTTCGCTATGGCAATCGAACCGACGATTTCATTATCTATTTCAGCCACCCATAGTTCTCCTCCATCTGAATTCATCATGAATTCAGTCAACCCTTTCATGACGTAATATTCGAACATCGGTCCAAACTGATATTTTCTGTCGTACAACCTTCCATGCAAGTATGCGACGTATCCCAGATCGCCCGGTTGAAATGGTCGGATGGAAATCACTGGCCGGGCTTGCGGTTCATCCGAATAAATGGTTTCGATTGTTTCCATAGATGAAACTAATTGGGACAGTTCTTGTTCGGACAGGTTTTCAATCATTTTAGCTACTCCGATATTAGCATTTTCAACCAGATCATGATAAATGCCCGTACCCTTGTCGGTGAGGTAAAGGGAATATTGGCGTTTGTCATGGCTGGACTGCTTTTTCATAATGAGGTTTTCGTCTTCAAACCGTTGAATGATCCGGCTCATATAGCCTTTATCAACTCCAAGATTCTCTCTAATCTCTGTGGAGGTACAGCCGTTCCTTTCATGAATGTCTGTTATGACTCGGGCTTCTGTTAATGAAAAAGGCTGGTTATACAGTTCCTGATCAATCTTACCAAGTACATTTGCATATAATCTGTTGAATTTACGGATCTTCTCGATAACTTTAATTGATTCCATGAATAGACCTCCTTGGGATCGTGAATCTATCTACAAAATAAGTGTAATGTATATTAGTTGACTAAGTCAACTATATCCTGTATGTGTAATCTGGAAAAATTCTAACAGGTATATGGTTTATGATACGCTTTGGCAATCTTTGATTACTTGTTTAAAATTAAAACTTTTAGAATTCTAAACAAGTAAGAGTTGGAGAATAGTTCAAAAAAAGGTAAAATAAGAACATACGTTTCGTTCGGAACTTGATAGGGGGAGATAATGGTGACTCAAACAAAATATAATCCAATATGGAATCTCGACAGCATCTTCAAAGGTGGAAGCACATCACCCGGATTGCATGACCATATGAAACAGACAAAAGCCAAGATCATGAAGCTGGAGGAGACCATGAAAAAGTGGACGACTCCACTTAGCGGTTCGGATCAACTAGCAGGCTTCCTTAATCAGCTTAGAGAAATAAAGCAGTCCATATCACAAGCAAGATCCTACGCCATATGTCTTCTTTCAGAAAATCCGAAAGACCAGGGCGCACAATTCTATAGAGGGGAAACCACGGTTCTTCAATCAAAATATGATTCTATTACCAGTGACCTGAAAAGGAAATTAGCCCATACGGAGGAACCGATATGGAAGCGTTTGCTTGATTCAGAGGACTTAAAGGAGTATCGATTCATCCTGGGTGAATGGCGTGAAGAAGCGGACCGGGAGCCTGTAAAGGAAGTGTCGGGCCTCATGGCAGACGGGTACCACGCCTGGGGGCAGTTCTATCAATCGTACATGAGCAGTATCAAGGTCCGGGTGAATGGTCAGGATTTCTCGGTTGGACAGGCGATCAATCTGCGTTCGCATCACGATGCTTCGGTTCGAAAAGAATCCCATGAGGCACTGGTGGAAAAGTGGACGGAACATGAGGGACAGTTCGCGCAAATCCTGAATCATCTCGCAGGATTCAGGTTGAACATGTATAGGAGCGTGGGGATTGGAGACGTCCTCCAAGCCCCTCTCGCCCAAAACCGGATGAAGGAAGAAACGCTGAATAGCATGTTTTCAGTCATGGAGAGATATAAAAAACCCTTTACCGATTATCTGAACGTGAAAGCCTGGATGAACGGTGATGCCAAAATGAAGTCCTATAACTTTTGGTCCCCAATGAATGACCATCACCAAGGAATCGAATACGGAGAAGCCGCCGCGTTGATCGAGGAACAATTTCGTACGTTCGGTCCGGAAATGGGACGGTTCGCGGAGAAGGCTTTCCGCGAAGGCTGGGTCGAAGCGGAAAACCGTCCTGGAAAGTCTGCGGTTCCCATTTGTGCAGGATTTCCGTTAACAGGGGAGTCCAGGGTTTTCATCACCTTTCCCGGCACCTTCAAAGGGGTGTTGACCCTTGTGCATGAACTGGGTCATGCCTTTCATAACCATGCGATGAAATCGGTGAACGGGATGAACAAAGCCTATCCCATGAGCTTGGCCGAAACGGCGTCGACCTTCGCAGAGATGATCATCCTGGAGGCGGCCATGGAAAAAGCGGAGTCGGACGAAGAGAAGCTGTTTATCCTTGATGAAAAATTGAAAAGAAGCGTTATGAACTTTATGAATTTACATGCACGGTTCATCTTTGAAAGGGACTTTCACGAAGAGCGGAAAAAGGGGTTCGTCCCCGCAGCACGCTTGAACGAACTGATGGAGTCTGCCATGGAGAAGGGGTATGCCGGTTCCCTTGATGAAGTTCCGGTGCACTCCTGGATATGGACGCCCCACTTCTATAAAACAGAATCTCCTTTCTATAACTTTCCTTACACCTTTGGGTATTTACTTGCACTCAACTTCTTCGCAAGGGCGAAGGAAACGGGGAAAGGATTCGAGGAGCATTATATGGACCTTTTGCGGGATTCAGGAAGCATGTCGGCAGAAGACCTCGTCATGAAGCATTTAGGGGAAGACATTACCGAAGAAGCCTTTTGGGATAAAGGGATGAGGTTATGTATAGAGGATAGCGAGGAATTTGTAAGATTGGCAACTTCCCGATGAAAAAGATTCAGTTGCTGATAGCCCTTCCTTCTATTCTATTATTATGTGTTTCTCTGTTTTTCGATCTCGATTACATACTCTATCTATCCCTGGCCGGATTCTTACTGGCAATGGTCATCAAGCAATTAAGGATGCGGAATCGGATGTATGAACTGGGGCATCCAGACCGGAATCTTGATCGGCATGAGGATGGGGACGAGGGTGATTCAGAAATCGATGTCAGCGGGGATGATTGAGAACAGCTTAAAAATGAGGAGAGAATTCATGGACAAGGCCTTACATAACATAGTCAAACGATTAAACAAGCAGGATGGCAGAATGGTCATCGGCATTTCAGGACACGGTGCTTCCGGTAAAACTACGTTTGCCAAAAAGCTTTTGACGCTCCTGGAAGGAAAAGGGGTCAATTATATCAACACAGATCCTTATATCGTCAATTCCGACGTCAGAAAGCACACCTCCATCCAATATGAATACAACAATGACATCCATCAATCCAAAATGACCGCCTGCCATCCTGCGGCCCACCATCTATTCGCCCTCGACCGGGACGTCAAGATGGTGAGGGAGGGAATGGATTTCTATACACTGGACGTCCCCTATGAGCGGAGTCAGGTCATCTCGTCCCGAAATGACCTGACGATTGTAGAAGGGATGTCTGTTGCATTCAGCAATCCCGATCTTTACGACCTAAAAATTTACTTTTATACGGATGGTGAGACGGAGCTCTTGAGAAGGGTGATCCGCGATGTTTCCGAAAGAGGGATGGATGTGGAGTATTTACGAAAAACCCACGACGAGCGAAGAATTCAATATGAAGTCTTTATGCATCCGAAGCATGAGAAGTTTGATGTGGTGGTGAGAAATTCGGATGAGGGGTATTGGGTGGAGAAGGACATAGAGTAGGTACAGTTCTAATTATGTTTTTTAAACATGATTGGTATTGAGTAAGTTTGATGACATATAAACTACAGGAGGCTAAATGGTGAAGAGACCTTTAGGTGTATCAATCATTGGCTATTTTTATATTTTTGGCAGCATCGTATTATTGTTTACCGCTATTTTTTATCAGGCTGGTGCCGACACCATTAGCATTGCAGAACGATTTGGAGTATCAGTTGTACCCGAACGGATCATGAGAATTGTAGTGGCATTCTTTTCTCTGTTGATGGCTTATGGATACATGAGGTTGAAAAAATGGGGTTTTTGGTTATTGATCTCGTACTCGGTACTATTTGGATTCATCAGTTTCATATTATTTACGAATGAACCTCAACAGCCCTTTATCGGAAATGTTGTTTTTTCGGTCATTGTCTTGATTTATACGAACTATGTGAAAGAGGCATTTTTCAAGTCTGCTCCGAGAAATCAGTCTATTTAAGACAGGAGAGATACGATGAAGGATAAGAAAGGCACTAACATACTGATCTTCGTCGGTTGGTTGTCGATCATTTTGGCGTTCTTCACCCCCTCGATTTTTCACGGTTTTATCGCCTTTTGCGTGGGGCTGGTCTTAAGAAAGGACTACGAGAAAAAACAGTATGGAATGGTTTTCATGGTATTAGGGATTATGAGTGAGATAGTACCTCATGTGATAGGATTTCTATTGATTGGGTACATGGAAAAAGCGTTTTAAGGGAGTTTATCTACAGAAGATAAGCTGCAGTTGGAGTGAAAGTATTGCAATTCAACGTTGACTGAAAATTGAAACTTTTCTACAACTCTTTTCGTAAGTATTAATAATACGAGGGGGAATGAATATGAAAAAATTCATAACACGAACATCATTAATAACGGCTGCGATACTTGCTATTGGCATTTGGATCGGGAGCCTTCTGTTCTCTTTTTCTTACGGGGAATGGAGCTTTTTCATCGGTCTCGGAATAACAGTGGGACTTTTCTTTTTCAATAGTAGCGGTGGTGCGCTATCGAAAGGGGCTACTATGGAAGCAAGTGAGGCTGGGTGGAAGATTCAGAAGGACAATGAGCTGAAAGCAAATGTAGGTTCAGTGTTTTATGGAGCGGTTTTTTTTACGTTGATCAGTTTTATCATTATGATGGTTACATATTTTTAATGATAGCATAAAAGGTTTCAAGGATATTCTTGACTAGCGATGATTGAGTAGGGAAAGCGAAGGAACCAGCAGAAATAAAAGGTATAACTGCAGTAGAAATAAAAGGACAAAGGTGCTTACAACCACCTTTGTCCTTTTATTATTTCAAAAAATAAAACTTTTTTTGAAAAAAGTGATCCATATCAAAATACGCTTCGTTATCTTACCAGAACACAAAAAACAAAACAAAAAAGGAGAGTTAAAAAAATGAAAAAAACAAAGATACTTAAGAAAATTGCAGCACCGATGTTAGGATTATCTCTATTAGCTCCGACGGTAAGTTTCGCGGCAGAAACGCCGACAGCGGTGACGCCGGCTTCCGACCTTCGTTCCACATTGGACCAATTACTATCTGAACATTATGTATTAGCGGTCAATGCCATGGTGAAGGATTATAAAGATGCACCGGATGAGAAACAGGCATATGAAGCACTCAATCAAAATGCACTGGACATGACACCGGCAATTGAATCGATTTACGGTAAAGAAGGCGCTCAGAAATTCGAAGAGATCTTTGCCGGACATAATGACTACTCTCCGGATTTCGTAGAAGCGGCACAATCCGATGATGCGGAAATGAGAAAAGCTGCGGAAGCCGAAGTGAAAGAATTCGTCAATGAATTCTCAGCATTCCTTGCAACAGCAACAGAAGGAAATCTTCCAGAAGAGGCAGCAAAAGAAGTACTGGCAGCACATGAGCAGGATGTCATCGAAACATTTGACAGCTATGTAGAAGAAGATTATAAAGCGTATCAAACGAACTTCAAAGAAGGGTACGACAGAATGTTTGATATCTCTAAAGCGTTATCCGGAGCGATCGTAACGCAGATGCCGGATAAATTCAATAACACAAAAGCAGACGCACCGGCAGCGGAATTACGCTCTACATTAAATAATCTGGCAGCAGAGCATTTCGCTTTAGCGGCAATGAGTATGCAAAAGGGTGTAAGTGAAGCACCTGATTATGACACGGCGACTTGGGCTGAAGACATGAACACAGAAGCCTGGACGAAAGCCATCGGATCCATTTATGGTGAAGAAGGAGCGGCACAATTCAAGAAGTTATGGACGAGTGAGCACATCAATGCACAGGCAGACCTTGTAAGTGCGACATTAGCAGGTGACGAAGAAGCAGTGAAGGCAGCGAAAGACAGCCTGGGTATGTTCACTGAAGAATTCGGTACATTCCTTGCGACAGCAACGGAAGGAAATCTTCCGAAAGACGCGGCCATCTCTTCTCTGAAAACACATGAAGATCAAGTTGTGAAAACGTTCGACTCGTATGTAGCGGAAGATTACAAAGGAAGCATGGATAGCTTCCGTGAAGGATATGCGTTCATGTTCGGTGTAGGGAAAGCACTGGGCGACGCTATTGTGAAGCAAAATCCTGAGAAGTTCGCATCCAGTGACATGCCGGAACAAATGCCAAACACCGGTATGGGCGGTGCAGCTGATCAACAAATACCAATGGCTGCATGGATCACATTTGTCGCAGTAGCATTAATGGCTGGTGGAATCATCATCAAGAAAAAATTTGCTGATCAACAATAATTCATAGAGCCATGGGAAGAGCGGGAATCTGCTCTTCTCTCTTCTCTTAAGTGGAGGGAAAATGATGAAGAAACGAATACTTATCATACTGATCGCGGTCCTTATGATTGGTGTTGTCAGCTTTCAGGCAATTGCAAAGGACGGACCTGAGAAAGAAAATCAGACAACTCAATCCGATAAGAAACAAACAGTGGAAAAAGAAAAAGTGAAAACCGGGGTGGGTACCGCCCATAAGGAAGAAGAGTTTGTTCTTCTTGACTCTTTAAAGAAGAAAAAAACAGAGCTTGAAGAGCAGATAAAGGTTCAAGAAGAAGGAATTACGCCTTCCCGTGTCCAGATTCCGAGCATGGACATCGATACCAGCATCATTCCCGTGGGATTACTTGAAAATGGGGAAATGGAAGTTCCTGAAGAAACCGATGTGGTCGGATGGTACGACCGCGGGGTGAAGGTGGGGGCAAAGGGAAATGCCGTCCTTGCTGGACATGTCGACAGTAAGAAAGGCCCGGCGATCTTCTTCTACCTAAAGAACATCAAGGTAGGGGAGAAGATCATCGTCACGGATAAAAAGGGGATGAAACGAACCTTCGAGGTGAAATCGAAGGAAAGCTATCCGAGTGCCGAAGCTCCGATCGAGAAAATCTTCGGACCCTCGGACAAACGGAACCTGAATATCATTACGTGCACAGGTACGTTCAATCATGACGAACACCTTTATCCGGACCGGCTGGTCGTGTATACAGAGCTCATATCTGAAACCAAAGTCAATGAGCTTGAAGCTCCTGAACCACCGACGGCAGTCGAATACGATACCGGATCCCTTTCCTGGCACTCGGTCAATGATGATACGGTGATGGGTTACAGAGTGTATAAAAAGTCCTCAGGCGCGGAAAAGTTCGAACATATCGAAAGCATTTCAGCACATGAACGGAAGAGCTTTTTTGATGGAGGGGGTAAAAAGGGAGATTCGTATTATATTACAACTGTGAATATTGAGGATATGGAATCTGACCCGTCTGAAAAAGTGGTAGTGGAATAAGATTTGGTAGGGGCCCCTTCTCAAACGGAGGGTCTCTTTCTTTAGAATGATTAACGAAGCTAAAGGGAGGGGGAGTCTCCTTCGAAGGGGACTCGTTTGGATTAACATGAAATATTAGAGCAGTTTCCCAGCTTATATCCGATATGATAGTACATAAAAAGCCGGGCTCACCAAAATAGAGATCGGCTTATTTTCTATTCAACAAACGTAAGTCTGACCGGCTCAACAGATTCCAGGCTGGCCTGATACAGTGTAATCTCACCCGCAGGAGGATTGGGATCATTGGAGTGACTTTGGAAATTCTCATTCAGTCCGATCGTCCACTCCGCTTCCCCGTCATGGACGAGGACGATGGCAATGGTGCCGAATTGAACGACATTGTCCCAATTGTACTTCTCGATTTTTCCATCGTGGTCGATGGAGATTCCCTCTGTCGTGCTGTCGATCCTTGCACCATCTCCTTTCCACTGACCCTGAATCGTTGGTCCGACATAGGAATACGAAATGCCGGAATCCCTCGCACCGTATGTTCCGATGTACTGATGGATGCTGTTGTCAGCGGCTGGATAGGTCAATACCGCTATATCTTTCTCCAGCCATTTCACCTTGAATTCACCTTTCGTTTGATAAGGTAGCACTTCCTTTGGCCGGGCGAGGATCCGATAGTATGTTCTGTAATAGGCGGCTTTCCCGGTACCTATATCTTCTTTTAGGACGAATTGGTTCTTCATGCCGGGTGAAAAGCTTACAACCTGTGTCGTTTGCTGACCATGGTGGATGATCAATCCTCCTTGAAGAAGAATGAGGATCGCTACCACCACGGAGGATAGGACTTTCCATGTTTTTGGCAAGGTGAAGAGAATGAAGATGGAGGCAGCCATGCCAATGATGATCAGGATATTGAAGAGATAAAACAACCGATTGTCGATGTATTCCACCTTATATGTTGCGTGCAGGAACAGGTAACCCATCTGGAAGATGAATAAGGTGATGGATAGGATGAATAGCACACGCCCGGTTATTTTCTTAGTCGATTTCATCAGGCTGTACCTCCTCTTGGAATGACCAGGTCCGTCCCCGGTCTATTGAGATGAATTTTCCTTTGACCTTCCCACCCTTATAATCGCCGTTCGGACCTTGATTGACATAGACGGCCAGGTGATCTTCTTCTTCGAACGGGACTTCCGCTATGACGAAGACTTTTTCATATTGATCAGGGATGTCCATCGAAGCCTCGTTCCATGATTGTCCCCCGTCTTGTGTGACTTGGAGGTCGGGCTTTTCCGGATTAAGGATGCCAAATGACAGGAAACCGGTATTTTCGTCAACAAATCCGCCATCAGATATGAGTCGCGTGATATCGGGGCGGGGCATCTCATTCCACGATTTCCCGCCGTCTTTCGATAAGTAGACGGTCGTCAATTCCTGTGACATTGTCCGGTCGGCTGAAAGGATCGCATAGGCGAAAGAATCGTTGATAAAGGCGACTTTCCTAAAACGTATGGGCGGAGAGGAGCCTGTTACCTTGGCATCTTCCCATGTCTGCCCTTTGTTATTTGAGTAGATCAATCGGACGCCTTTATCTGGGGAGCTGTAGTCATGAGCATATAAAAAGGCAGCACGATTTTGGTTCAGAACATAGCTCGCCTCGATCAGCTCGTCCTCATTTCCACTATATTCCCCTTCGAAAAGAAGTTCTTTTTCTATAGGGACTTTCACCCACTCATCTCCTTGGTTGTATGTAATCTGCAGCTGATCCTGCTGAAGTGAGTATCCAACTGGGGCAGCTTCGTTCACTGGTTGAAGCGGAGGGGGAACGGGATCACTTATTTCTGGCGTCTCAGGTTGGTTTACGTTTGGCGTTTTTTCAAAAATGAATGTGCCTGCGATGATTCCGATGACCATCAAAAAAGCCGTCCCAATCATGATGTATTTCACGTTATCAGACTCCTTTGGTTATATTTTCTATTTTATCATGAGGGAAGGATTGAATAGGATAACATATTTTGGAATAATAAGGGTGAGGAGGGATTGTATGAAGACTAATGGGTATCTCATCCGTTTATCATTCTCCATCATGTTGATATTTGAAGGAACGCTTGCGATTAATTATAGTAAAACGGGAAATTTTCTTGTGTATAACCTTATCATGACGTGTGTTGGTATGGTTCTCCTTTTGGCATCTTGGATGTGGAGGACCAGGAACAAGGCAAAAGAGGGAGAAATGATATGATGGTTTGGCTTAATATCGGCAGCCTGTTACTCGGACTTTTGGCATGGACACTACCTTTGGTGAACCTCTTCCAAAACAGAAAAAATCACGTCGCTTTTACCATGTTGAGCATGGGGGCGTGCGCCGTATCCCTGTCTTTCCAGATCTTTTATCACTATCATCTGGTCACGATCGGGGACTGGTCCGCGATTATGGACATATCGGGAGCCGTGGCGTTCGCTGCCGCCGTGCTTCTCGGAGGCACGATTCTTTTGAATGCCCTTACATTGATTCCTCATAAGAAAGAGGTGATATCATGACTTCGAATGGAAATGTGAAGATTTGCGACAAAGGTCACACCTATGTGAAAAAGAGTGATTGCCCGACCTGTCCCGTTTGTGAAAAAGAACAAAAACCTGAAACCGGATTCCTTTCCATCCTTGCAGGTCCGGCGAGAAGAGCGCTGGAGAATAACGGAATCAAGAATTTGGAAGAGTTGGCTGCCTGCAGCGAGAAAGAGATTCTGGCTTTGCATGGAATGGGCCCGTCGTCCATACCGAAGCTTCGGAAGGCGCTTGTAGAGAATGGGTTGTCGTTTAAAGGGGAGAGGTGAGGGCACATGAACATCATACATAGACGATACAATCGTATACAATATTACGGCCGAATACGAACGCAACTTGAACAAGAGTACGAAACATATGGGACGAAGTTTGATCATAATTTCGCTATATTTGAATTTCAATATGTCCTTTCGTCTGGATAGGGAGAGTCCGTTACAGATAAAAGTGAAGTATTGGAGAGTGTACCCCTTTGGTTTAATGGGAATTGGTTAGTCGGTGTCCTTGATGATAAAGGGAACATTGCCCTTGTCAAAGTCCTTAAAGCGAATAAAGCTCAGATCAAAATCATCTGCTCTGAGCTTTATTCGCTTTTTTCCCACTCAACACCATCGCATTTCCCAGTACTTTCTTGTTCCGCAAGATCTTTGGGAGAGGCAGGATGTCTGTCAGTTTGTCATCATTCAATTCAATTTCCCCATGCTTCGTCAAGTCAGCTACCAGCTCTGTTTTCTTCCCAAATGTGCTCTCATCCATGAAGAGGTCCATGAAGACGAAAGTACCACCAGGCTTGACCAATCTCAGTGCCTCTTTGATGACCTCCGTTTTATTCTTTGAATCCTTTACTTCATGAAAGGTGAGGCAGCTGACAACCACATCGAATTCACCATTCTGAAAAGGAAGGTGTGAGGCACTTGCCTTTACAAAATGGATGCGATCAGAGACCCCTTCGATCTCTGCGTTTTGTTCACATTGTGCTTTCGAATATTCCCAATTCTCACCCCAATAATCGATCCCGGTCAGTGTGGAGTTTGGAAACGCCTTTGCGAGCTTGATAATCAGTGAACCGCTCCCTGTCCCGATATCCAGTATCTTTCCACTGCCATCCTCGACTTTAGAAACAATCAAATGGTGAATCTTTGACTGGAAACCTCCTCCAAAAGTTGCGAATTGATAGACAGAATAGGAAAGGATAAAGGTTATATAAAGAAACGGCAAGGCGAGCATTCCTGCTAAGACGCGGAAATATACCTGAACGGAGTATAATGTAATCAAGAGAAGAAGAAGTGAAATGCCCAAGAAAATAAGGAGTTTGTTCATTCGAATCCACGTTTGGTAATTTGTTTTTGTATTCATTTAATCCGTCATCCTTAACATCTAGTATTGGTTTGTTATTATTATAAAGGAATTGACATCGTAAAAGAAGGTGAGCAAGTGGACATCAGGCACTTAAAATATTTTATAGAAGTAACAAGATTCAAGAGCTTCACCCGTGCTGCGGATCATTTGTATGTGACCCAGCCGACGATCAGTAAGATGATCAGGAACTTAGAGGATGAGCTGGGGGTGGAGCTGTTCGATCGTTCCCGGAAGCAGCTCGTGCTGACGGATGCGGGACGGGCGATTTTGAAGCAGGCTCAGACAATCGATAAGGCATTCGAGAATGTCCAGCATGAACTCGATGACCTGATCGGCCTGCAGCGGGGGCATATCCGGATCGGACTGCCTCCGATCATGGACGCGGGTCAGTTCATCAAGGTGCTGGGGGAGTTCCACGCCCTCTACCCAGGTATCACTTTCCAGTTGATCGAAAATGGGACGAAGCGGATTGAAGAAGATATCCTCGCCGACCAGCTCGATGTGGGGGTAGGTGTCCTGCCTGCTGCAGAGGAGGATTTTCACCATTTTTCTTTTATGAAAGAAGAACTTCGGATCGTGGTGCCAAGGACCGGATCCGCGGGGCTTGCAAAGAAGCAGGTTTTCTCCCGAAAGTGGTGTCTGAAAGTTCTCAATGGGACTTCATCGGGAAGATGATCGAAGCGGAACTCGGGATTTCAATCCTGCCTAACAGCGTTTACAGGCAGCTAAAGGAGGATCTCGTCGCTATCCGCGTCGTAAAGCCTGTCATCGAATGGGACCTCGCCATTATTTGGAGAAAAAATCAATACTTATCGTATGCCACAAAAGAGTGGCTGACTTTTACCCAGGAACGGTTGATGGGGAGCATTTCTGACTAAGGAATGCTCTTTTTTTGTTGTCTATTTTGGAAAAGTGGAGATTGATACCATTCAGTTGTAAACCATTGCATTGACAGTATCTATGATGATGATAAGAAACATTCATTTCACTTATCCTGCTGCTGGGCTTACACTTTGGGTATCAAACGTTTGAGAAACCACTTTACAATAGAAGGGACTTGTTCTTCATGGCAAAAACGAAGCATCCGAAAGAGAGTCTGGTCGTCAGCACGGACCAGGTGATGATCAATGATTTAAACAACTACAACACCCTGTTCGGCGGGGTCTTGATGAAGAAGCTCGATAACAATGCGACGTTATCAGCGAGACGTCATGCACGGGTGAAAGAATGTGTGACGGCATCAACGGATTCCATCGACTTCCTGTATCCGATCCATCAAAGTGATTCCGTATGCGTCGAATCCTTCGTCTCATACGTCGGGAATAAATCCATGGAAATCTTCTGCAAAGTGATCGCCGAAGACATGATCACTGGCGAAAGACGAATGGCTGCGACAGCTTTCCTGACCTTCGTCGCACTCGATGAAAATAAAAATCCAGTTAAAGTACCGGAAATTGTCCCGGAGACAGAAGAAGAGAAATTTCTGTTCGAATCAGGAAAAGAACGGGCAGAACGAAGACGGGTCCGCCGCAAGCAGAGTAAAATCCTGAATGACATCATTGGACTCGAAAAACCTTGGAACTTGGGAGGGGAAGCATCATGACCACAATGCTGGCTGGAATGAACGAACTGCACGAGGCGAAAAAAGATGTGGAATCGCTCAAACAGGAATATCCTGAGCTGAATGAGCAGCTCATCCACGTCGTAAGCCTGACGAGACAATTACAGTTGAAATATGGATACATGGGATCACTACTCCGTGACAAGGAGCTGCCGGACTATGAGCCGAAGTTTGTAAGAGGCTCGATCCTGTCCCTCTATCAGGAGGAAGTGCAGAAGCTGAAAGAAAACCCTAATATCGTTCAGCTGAAAGACATCATGAAAAAGCACCGACAAATCAGTGATTCGAAATTATTTTTATTGATCCTTGGCGCGAAGCCGGAACTGTTGCAGGGGTCGACGATTATTAAATAATGGATGGATTTGCTGCAGAAATTGAAGATCATTCCGGAAAACTAAAGGAGATAGCTTATCTATAGCGGGTAAGCTATTTTATTGCATAAAAAGGATTGAGATAGATTCTATTTTTTGAAATAATTAGAAAAAGGCATGGAGGATTAAACATGATTTTTCTTGTGAATAGTATCATCGATATCCTGAGTGGGGTCGGGATCGTCTTTTTAATCTTGATCTCCTTTTTGATTTTTACGATTTTAAAAGATAAAAAGTAATGGATGGTAAAGAGGTGGAAACTTGGATATGAAAAAGAAGTGTCTAGTTGTGCTTCAAATCATTGGGGCGGCAGGTTTTGTACTAGGAGTCTTTCAATTTAAAATCGGATTTTTCATCGGTTTCCTCTGTACGGGTCTTTTTTTTTATTCTGGACAATACAGAGAACGTGAAAGTGTGGGCATGGCCACAAGTATCATCGCCATTTCCTTTCTTTCTACTCACTGGCGGTTTAGTCCATGATGAAACGATTGGTAGAAAGCCTCATTTACCTTGTCTTCACGCTGTTTATATTCATTGTGTTATGGAAAGGGACGGCTTTCTTATGGGATGCTTTCGTGCCGTGGAATTATAAGACCGATTTATTAGGGCTCTTAGTTGTAACGCCGATACTCATCGCCTTGTCATTCATTTTATCAACCCTTGCCTTTCAATACACGAAAGATTCTTGAGGAGGTGCATGGGTGAAAGGAGACATTATTCCTTTCCATCCGCAGTAGGTTGAAGAAACCGTGGTTATGTGGAGGGAAGTCCATAAGGGAAAACATGGAGTGGACAGTCACCTGCATTTGTCAACGCCTATCCTTCACCTACAATTTCCGGGGTGGATTGATGGGGACGGGGGTTTAAGACCATCCATGATATGAATAAAAACCATCAGGAGTCCGGGGACATCTGATGGTTTTAAAAGAAGTGAATCCTTAATTCGCTCCATTGATGATGAGGGTCGGTGAGGTTCCCCCGTTGCCGCCCCCGTAAAATTCGACCTGGTTGGCAGTAAAGCCTGCGACCGTTACAGCCTTCAGCCGAAATTGAGTTTTCCCATTTTTGTTCAGTTGTGAGATGGTGGCAGCGGGAATTTCCACATCAATGTAACTTGAGGTGGCAGGGGGTTGAAAGCTGGTGATATTGGTAAGACTCGGACTGGCGGAATAGTCGCTAGATTCAATGGGTGCACTGCCAAAGGTTCCACTCTTGATATCCATCGTGATGGAAGGAACTGTACCGGTAAGGGATTTGGTGTAAAGGCGGATCGTGGCAGACTCTACGGTCATTTGCTCAATCACACTCGTGTCAAACGATAGAATCCCTCTAAAGGTGTCGGTATTGTACATGCCTTTGTCGCCAATTTTGATGTCACCGGTCCCTTTCCCATCTGCAAGGAATTTCCCGGAGAAGCCGTCTTCCTCTGGAATGGAGTTGATGGTGACCCGGTCATCTGGAGCGCCTTCATTTATCACATACACTTCCTGTTTGATGGCTTCCTTTTGCCCTGAACTGTCCTGACTGAAAAATGTAAGGGTTGTATCATCCGTGATCTGGATGGGGTTTGAGTACAGAGTAGATTGCACTGTTGGGTTCGATCCATCGGTTGTGTAATAGGTGTCGGCATCTTGATTCGTCACCAGCTCCACCTCGATGGGTTGAGAATAGGTTCCCCCTTTGGGAGTAGCTGTCGTAACGAGTGCTGTCTCGTCACCTCCTCCAATGTCATCACTGAATGAATCAAAGAATTCCCACATCATCCGGCTCGCGTCTGGACCTTGTGGATCTGTATAGCTGCCTTGTGAACTCCCCCCAGACCATGCATGCCCCATGCTCTGGACCTTCACCATTTTCATCCAAACCTTTCCGTCACCACCTTCATAATCGTTGACGCTATAGCTTCTTCCACCGGATACTGTCCCGTTTTCTGTCCGGTCAGGCTGATCATCCATCCACCCGTCTTCCGACCCATTTTGTGCTAAGTCATTGGTGACCGACCACTGAGTGATGACTTGATCGCCATTCACCGGACTTACCGTATAATCAGAGGTTCCATGGAAAACGATGACGGGCAGAGTGGATGCGCCACTGCCCATTGCCTGATAGGCCAATCTTCCTTGTGTGCCTGGGTTCGGACCACCGCTGGACATGGCAGTGAATGCACCGGTCATACTTGTCGCCGCCTTATACTCAAGCCCTGATCCCACCCCGATTCCTGAGAAGATATCAGGATAAGTTGCTCCCAGGATTACACTCATTGCCGCGCCGGCTGAAAGCCCCGCCGCATATATTTTTTCACTCTGAATTGAATAGTCATTCTTTATAGAATTGACCATCCCGGCAATGATAGCAGGTTCCCCACTTCCACGGGACTGATGGGCTGCTTCAAACCAGTTCCAGCACTTATTAGAATTAGAGCTGCTCGTTTGTTCCGGATAAAGGACCAAGAACCCTTTTTCATCCGCAAGTGTATTCATCTTGGTGCCAGTGGAGAATTGACTTGCATCCTGTGTGCAACCGTGAAGCATTACATATAGGGGATAAGACCTGCTTGAGTCATACTGTTCAGGAATATACAATTTGTAGGGCTTTCCCCCATAAGAACCGTTCAGAAACTGACCTGCAGCAGAAGACGGACCCGGAAACAACGTACTTGCACCTAACAACATCAGCGTAACAACTGTCACCCACACTTGTTTACCTTTCAACAAAAGACATCAACCCCTTTCATCTAATGAGTCAAGTGTAAGAAAATACAGTTACAAATGAGTTACATGGAGATTATGGAAAAAACAGGATTATCCCCGCGATCTGGCGAATAATTTAGAGTGTGAAGGAGGGGGCTTATGTCTGAATCCAGAGTGTTGCCCGAACCGCATCGTTTTTCAGTGTGTTCAGCTGCAGATTTGGCGATAAAAAAGTTCTATAAAAATGTATTTGAAGACATATTCATATTCTTCCATCCATTTATTAAGCCACTGACTATCGACTTTGCATTGTTTAATCCGGATACGTATCCCGGTAAAAGGGAGATCGTGGATCATTGTGAGAAAATCACCTGGCAGGAGTTCATGGGGATATCCAGATTATCGAACTTGGCAGAAGTGGATATCGGCCTCAGAAGTATCATCTTGGGACTGAATAAAAAATATGAAAATCGATCCTTGGCAAAACGTATCATGGAAGTGTGTGAAAAGAGAAAGATTGTGTTTCCTTCCGAGGGGCTCTTCCCAGACCTCGTCATGGATGATCTGCTTCGTGCCATAAAAAAAGAGGGATATGACTGGATATGGTGCGGGGATGAATTTTGCACAGAAAGAAAGCTTGAGCATATGGACGATGTTATACAAGATGATGGCACCATTCTTCATCTGGAACGTCGAAACCTCTTCACCCACGATCAAAAAATCCTCGTGACCACCCATTGGGACAGTCATTTTTCTATGATATGCGGCGATAGTCAGACATTGAATCGAATCGTGGAGTCTGCTGACCTGGAGGGATTCTTCTGTGATGAGGAGACGGAGATCTATTGGAGTATCAAGAATGGTGCTCCATAAAGGAGGAACATATGACCCAACATACAAAAGAAAAACAAAATCGGGTTCAAGAACTTTACCGGAAGAAAAAGAGTGAGGGTCCTTCAAATAATAGTTGGACGCTGATCCTGATTCTCTGTGTAATCCCGGTGCTGATCCTACTTGTGACGAGCGCATTATTCGATCTTGGTGTACCGTTGCCTGATTTTTTCGGAAGATGAGAGATAGGACGTGTAAAAATGAAACATTTACTGATTGGATTGACTTGCTTATTGGTAAGTGCCATTCTATATGGTTCAGCGCTGATTACGGCAGCCATCTATTCCCGCATGTTGGGTGAAACGGATGGCCTCGGGTGGGACAGTAGATACGGAATATATGGGACGGCAATACGGGACGTGGGAGCATTCCCCCTTGTGTTGGCGGTTTTAACAGCGATCACCGGCATTACATTGATCGTAGTATCTATCAGGAAAAATATTCAAGTAGGAAAAGATTGAAAGAAAATCCCGATATGAGGCGGATCTACCGCAATCGATGAATAAAGCTGATGTTGGTGAGGGATGGACGGATGAAAAAATGGTGGATAGCAGCTACACTGCTCTTGATGGTCGTCATAGTGGGAGGGACTTATTTATGGGTAAGAGAGAATCCCCCAATGGAGATTGGCATGATTAGTCAAAATGAGGATGGGACATCTGTCTTGGTTGAAGTAACCAATCATGGTTTCCGTGAAGCGAAAGTGGCGAGGGTCACAGTCAATCATGATGATGCTCCTGAGAAAGTGAAGATGCAGGTGAGTAATCTTTTGAAAGGATACGTCCTTGGTGATGATGATCGAAATGAAAAAGTCGAATATAAGAACCTAAAGGATGTAGTCATCGAAAGGGGATCTTCTCAATCAAAACAAATGGAGAAGTTAAATAATGGAACTGCCACAAAAGAAGATACCATCTATGCAGTAAATGTATTTCATGACGAAAGAGTCCGTCAGGTGAAGATCGAGTATCAGTACTTTGGAATGACGTTTATTGAAACTGTGGAGATCCCTTTTTAATAAAAAGAGGATCTTTTTGAATAGATAATCACATTTAAAGAGGAAACGCTACTCTCCAACTTGAAAGTATTAGTGATATGAAAATACAGGAGGGGAAAAAATGAACGCCAAACAAGTCCTACTCATTCAACTGGATGCCTGCCACGATCAAAATACCTGGTTTGTATCATTGATCAATTCCATCAAGGATCTCACCGAGGAACAAGCAACGTGGAAGCCGAATGAAGCCACCAATTCCATTTCTGAAATCGTCCATCATCTCATCTACTATAATCAACGCCATTTAAATCGATTGAAAGGTATTGAGAATGAAGAGAGTACAGGTGAGAGCACGTTCAGGAATAAGGAAGGTCTCAGTTGGAGTGAAACGTACGAGAGGATTGATCAGTTGATGGCTGACTGGAAGGAGGTTGAAGAGGCGGATGAGGTGAATCTGACTAACTGGACTGAAATCATTGCCCACCTCACCATCCATACCACATACCATGCAGGTCAAATTCTTTATATTCGAAAATTACAGGGGTCTTGGGATTCGCGAGCGGGAGTGAAGGGGTAACGCCTAAGAGAGAGGACTTGGTGGCAAGTCCTCTTTTATGTTGATCGTGCTAGGTCCCTTCTCCCCAACCAAAATGAAATCCCAATGGAGATTACGGAGAGAGAGACAATCATCCACACGACACCTGGCCAGTTAAATTGATGATAGAAGCTTCCGCTGACGGTTCCTCCGACACTCGATCCTGCGTAATAGGCGGATAAGTAGAGGGCTGAAGCCTGTGCTTTATCATGGACGGCCAATCGTCCCACCCAGCTGCTGGCGATGGAGTGGCCGGCGAAGAATCCGTAGGTAAAGACGGCGATACCGATGATTTTCACCCACAGATTCGGATGCAGGGTGGCTGATACCCCGGATAACATGATGATTAGCGTCAGAGGCAGGATTCTTTTTTTTCCATACTGATCGGCGAGCATCCCCATCCAGGTCGAGCTGAAGGTGCCGACGATATAGACGATGAAGATGAATCCGAC
Organism: Rossellomorea aquimaris; assembly: GCF_008180865.1. Taxonomy (GTDB): domain Bacteria; phylum Bacillota; class Bacilli; order Bacillales; family Bacillaceae_B; genus Rossellomorea; species Rossellomorea yichunensis. The sequence goes on along the minus strand of NZ_VTEX01000002.1, from coordinate 679,179 downwards.
GACGGTCTGACTGAGTGAGTATGGCGGGGCGATCAGCTCGAATCCGATATAATTGTAGAGGGATACGAATCCTCCCATCAATAGAAATCCGATGGTGAAGAGAAGGGTAAGCCCTGGCACTTTAAATTGGCTGAACAGGGTTCCGGCCAATGATCTAAACTGAAATATCTGCGGTTTGAAATGAGCAGATGGCGGGATAAGCACAAGGAAGATGACGGTTGAAATCAAGCTGATGATCCCCACTCCCATCAACGCGACATGCCAGTTGAAATGGTCGGTAAGGACGCCGCTGATGATCCGACCCGACATTCCCCCGATGGAATTTCCGCTGATGTATAACCCCATGGCCATCCCGAGACTCTTGGCTTCGATTTCCTCACCCAAGTATGCCATGGCGACGGCAGGAAGCCCAGCGAGTGTAATCCCCAGCAGGATCCGGCCAATGATGAGCATATGGAAACTTGTTGCAAATCCTGTGCAAATGGCAAGGAGGGAAGAGGCAAGTAACGAGAAGGTCATGACAGACTTTCTTCCATACACATCTGATAGAGACCCAGCAATTAATAGGCTGATAGCTAAGGCAATCGTTGTGGACGATTGGCTGAGACTTGAGGTGGCTGGTGATATCGCAAACTCCTTGGCGATGTCCGGAAGCAGGGGCTGCGTTCCCCACAGGACGGCGAAGGTGCTGAATCCGCCTGCAAAAAGGGCCAGGTTTGCATGTTTGAAGGCTGGTGTTCCCCGTTTGATGTAATCCATGTAGCAAGACTCCTTCTATACTAATCCTCTTTAATTCCTTCATCATACACCTCTGTTAGGAAGCAAGTTCTTCTAGTAGTAAGGATTCATGAATCATCCTGTCTTAACTTAAGTGTAAATTAAATTACAAAAATGTTAAAAACCCCCACAGTCTGTTTAACGTTCATCTCATGAGGTAAATAACCAATGTACAAACGTACAACACCATTTTTACTAAGCTTAAGGAGGATTTTATTTATGGCAAACAGTAACAGCAATAACAACAGTAAAAACAATGGCAACAAAATGAGTTACGAAGAAGCTGGTCGTAAAGGCGGCGAACAAACGGCTAAGAACCATGACAAAGAATTCTACCAAGAGATCGGTGAAAAAGGTGGAGAAGCAACTTCAGAAAATCACGACAAGAAATTTTATCAGGAAATTGGAGCGAAAGGCGGAAGTCAGTCCGGAAACTCCAATAACTCGAATAACTCCAACAGTTCAAGCAATTCCAATAGCAATAAATAGCCAACGGATGGTTCCCTTAAATTCAAGAAGACCTGTCGACGACGACGGGTCTTTTTGAATTGAATCTATGGTTCATTTATTAATAGCTAAGTGTGCAATATATGTTCTAATAAGGCTAAAGCGGAGTCGATATCATGATAGCTGATCTCGGAGTCATTTTGAGTGATGACGAATGAGTTATTTTTCTTCGAGTAAGAAACCAGCAATACGTCAGAATCACCTTCAGAAAATGACTGGGTAATATCACAATCTGAAAAAGTTTGAAGCGTCTGCAAAATGGTAAGCAGCTCACGATTTCTTGACATTATCTTTAACTCCTTTCTTAAAAAGGGAAGAAAATTGTCTGATTTTGGCTAATTTTAACATAATAGCAAGATGCTTGAAAGGGAGAAAAGTCATGATTCTTATTTAGAAGTATGTATGAATGAAGGCCCTTTAATTGGTAGAGACTATAAGCGAACACCCTTCATAAGCTTTCATTGCCCTCTTAACTTGAAGAGGGTCTTTTTTATAAAAATCTTGTGCACAGGAGACGTGTATGCTGGAGAGATATGATCAAATTAGAGAAAAAGATGTAGTCATTAACCAAGAATACATTCAATATTGGCTGGACAATTGCTTTCTATCCCCACGCTGGTGGTTTATAGTAGTCCTCTTTATCCTATCCTGGGCCATCTTTTTTCGATTAACGAAAAGAGAGGAGTGGCCGAAGCTTCTTTTTCTTGGATTGACTTGGATTCTGGTCGCCGCAAACCTGGACGGAATTGGATATGATCTTGGCTTATGGGGCTATCCAGGACAACTGATCCCCATACTTCCAAAAGCATACGTCTTTGACTATGCGTTGATCCCTGTCACGTATATGCTCTTGTATAAATACTTTCCTAAAGGAAAAGCGTTTCTGTATGCGAATATTATTCTTTCGGCAGGAGCATCGTTTATCGCAGAGCCTATATTTCAATGGTTACATATTTATAAGATCTATCATTGGAAGGTTGGGTTGTCCTTTGTCATCTATATCGCTCTTTCGTACTTGATCAGATGGGTAGTGGAGTTGGTTTTTAGAGGAAAAGGTAGGGAAGATGAATAACAGGTGTGAAGCTTTGATGAATCTTTTACACTTTGAAGAAATATTTTTTTCGTTGTTTTCATTCAGCCACTCGTTTGGAAAATGTTTTTGTATCAATTGTCGGCTACATGAGGCACATCAAATAGGAGATTCAAGAAACACCCTGCCCTCACTTAAGTGTAAATTAAATTACAAAAATGTTAAAAACCTCCACAATTTGTTTGATTTTCATCTCATGAGGTAAATATCCAATGTACAAACGTACAACACCCACTACACTTAAGGAGGATTTAATTATGGCAAACAGTAACAACAACAACAACAGCAACAGCAACAACAGCAACAACAGTAAAATGAGTTACGAAGAGGCTGGTCGTAAAGGCGGCGAACAAACAGCTAAGAACCATGACAAAGAATTCTACCAAGAGATCGGAGAAAAGGGTGGAGAAGCAACTTCAGAAAATCACGACAAGAAGTTTTATCAGGAAATAGGAGCAAAGGGCGGAAGCCAGTCAGGTAATTCAGGTAACTCTAATAATTCCAACAATAATAGCAACTAGTATTTAGAGAATAATCCCCTATGCTGTTTCATGCATAGGGGATTCTTGTGTAAAAGGCCGTCTCCTCATGTTTGTATAAATATCCTAAACGAACTAGTTTTTATGTTATACTTTTATTGTGAATAATTTCACAAGATTGCTTTTGAGGGGAGACAGGATGAATAAAATAAAACCGGCATTGTATACAAGTTTGATTCTTTCTACTTTTTTGATGATTTTTAGCATAATGGACGGGGGCATCTGGCTCTTTCCAATTGTATTTACATATTCCTTTGCAGGTAACCTCGCGTATGGGGCTCCCGTTTCCTTACTTTCAGATTGGTTAACAAGAAAGCTCGTTAAGGGAAGGTTGTTTGTTGCGGCATTCATCCATGCGTTCTTTGGAGCTATTACGTATTTTGTGATAGACGGGTTTGCGTGGTTTGCTGTCATTTGTGCGGTAATCTTCTTCTTCGTAGATGAATGGTTGAAAAGGAAAAAGACAACGGCTCCTCACCGGGAGAACAAGCGATTTTACCTCACATTAGTTATCGTGGTCTGCGTTGTGGCGATTATGATGTTAGCTGTGAATTGGATATCCGGTAACAATCAAGGAGAAAGAATCAAAAACCGTTACCTGATTCCTGAAGGATACGAGGGTACGGTTGTCATCTTCTATGGCATGCCGGAACGACCTGCCCTTGAAAAAGATGGAGAGTTTACCGTCATTCCTATAAAGATTGAGAGTCTGCCCACGTTGATGAGGACGGATATTGAACGGTATGGAATTTATCAAACGTCTACGCAGGACAGGGGTTATAGCATCAATCAGAATCAGTATTTCTATGTGGATGAAGAAGGAAAGCGGACCCTGCTTGATAAAGATTGTATTTACCATAGTGGAGGCGGGGGTGTGACCGGCTCCGATGGAAAAGAGATTGTATATGATAAATTCCAGGTGACGAATTCGGCTTGCAGCAGGGATTTCTCCTTAGATGGGAATGAACGATATTCCGCACAGGGGCGGGAAATAGGGAAGTATTGGTCAAGTTTGTATTAGCGAGACAAAGTTGAAATCTGAAATAAGGGTGTTTATCGTAATATATTTGATTAAATTCTTATAATTAAGTAAAATCTTAATATATTATTTTATAAAAACGGCTGGAGGGATAATAATGGGACAGAGAAGCTAAGACACGTGTCAGCTAAGCGATGCTGTGTAACATTTGGTTCAATGGTTCGATCCGGGTTGCTGGAAGCTGAACGTTCTACTTCTCAATATGGGTTCTATGCAATCCCTTCTAGAGATAAGTAGTTCAACTTCATGCTTTCATCAATCCAACCATTCACTTAGTGGATGAAATTTATCATGATGGAGGTGTAAGCCTTATCCGAGGATAAGGCTGCTAATTGACAACGTCTATAAACTTAATTTTAATCGTTTTATTGATTGCTTTAACTGCTTTTTTTGTAGCGACGGAATTTGCGATTGTAAAGGTTCGGGGTTCCAGGATTGATCAGCTCATTGCGGAGAATCGAAAAGGATCAATTGCCGCTAAGAAGGTCGTGACTCATCTGGATGAGTATTTATCTGCCTGTCAGCTTGGAATTACGATTACTGCCCTTGGATTGGGGTGGCTTGGCGAGCCGACTGTGGAAAAGATTTTGCATCCACTTTTTGATTATTTCGAGTTAAATGAAGCGATCACGCATATCCTGTCCTTTGGTATTGCCTTTGCCCTTGTAACATTCCTTCACGTTGTAGTAGGGGAACTTGCGCCAAAAACGGTTGCGATCCAGAAAGCAGAAGCCGTTACGTTGTTATTCTCGGGCCCGATCATTTGGTTCTACCGGATCATGTATCCATTTATCTGGTTCTTAAATGGATCTGCGCGTGTGCTTGTGGGAATATTCGGGTTGAAGTCGGCTTCTGAGCATGAAGAAGTTCATACAGAGGAAGAGCTTCGGATCCTGCTTTCGGAAAGTTTTAAAAGCGGTGAAATCAATAAGAACGAACTAAAGTATGTGAACAACATCTTTGAATTCGATGAGCGGATTGCGAAAGAAATCATGGTTCCACGAAAAGAAATTGTCTCCCTTTCCATAGACGATACCCTCGCGGACGTGATAGATACCATTCGAAATGAGAATTTCACGCGTTATCCTGTCGTAAACGGTGATAAAGATAACGTCAAAGGATTCGTCAATATGAAGGAGCTTCTGACAGAGGCCATGGTCAACGAACTGGATGAAAACTTTACTCTTCGACCTTTTATCAATCCGATCATTACAGTCATTGAGACGATTCCGATTCATGACCTGCTTGTGAAAATGCAGAAAGAGCGGGTTCATATTGCGGTTCTAATTGATGAATACGGGGGTACTTCCGGCATCGTGACGGTTGAGGATATCCTTGAAGAAATTGTCGGTGAAATTCGGGATGAATTTGACGAGGATGAAGTGGCTGAAATCCGAAAGCTTAAGGATGGACATTACATTCTTGATTCAAAGGTCCTCATCAATGATGTCAACTCTCTTTTGAACATAAACATCGACATCGGGGAACTGGACATCGACACCATCGGGGGCTGGTACATGACGCAAAACCTTGATGCCAAAGTCGGCAGCTTCATTGAGGAAGAAGGGCACCGCTTCAAAGTGATTGAAAAAGACGGAATCCAGCTCCGCTATATAGAAGTGACAAAGATGTAGATATGGAAAAGCAGCAACTGGCTCTTGAAATCGGGCTGCTTTATAGGGGGCATCCTGATTGGATGGTCCCTATTTTTTATCCACCTAGATTTATTCTGATTTGGAACTTCCTTAGAAGGAAAATCTGCACAGGGTCTGGAAATAAGTAAGTATTTTAATGTCAGCAGGGGCTCTACGAATAGTTTAGCTTCTTTTTTTATATGGGATTGAGTTCACGTATCTCTTTTGAAATAATTGGTAGTGACATAGTTTGGGAGGTTACGATGAACGACAATACGTTTAGATCATTTCTTGATGCATGTTTAGAAGTTTGGAAGAATTCCACTATGGAGGTCCGTCCCTGATTGAGGGGATTCGCTGATAAAATCCGTATTTCGCTGATAAATTGATGTGGAAGCTTATGATGTAGTGGAATGATGAGGGGATTCCTGTATATTGGTCTATCCGGGATGTTTTTTTTATCTAAGCGGCCATTTTTACCGAGAAATCGATAAAAAATGATCAAAATAACGCAAGCTTTTCAAAAGAACTACACAACGTGGGGGAAAATACCCAATCAGTATAAGCGCAGGGATTCCGTAACGGAGAGACATAATGCTATAAAGCATGACGATCATTTTCAGGCGAATTTTATATCGATTATAAAGGAGAGAGCTCATGAAACTTGTTCTTCTATTTGGACCTCAAGCAGTTGGCAAGATGACAGTTGGACAAGAATTAGCTAAAATAACGGATTTGAAACTTTTTCATAATCATATGACGATTGATTTGGTCAGTCATTTCTTTGATTACGGCACTAAAGAAGGAAAGAAATTAGTCAGTCTGTTTCGTCGTGAAATATTTGAAGAAGTATCAAAGAGTAATTTGTATGGAATGATTTTTACTTATGTCTGGGCATTTGATATGCAAGAGGACTGGGATTATGTTAATGAAGTCTCCCGGTTGTTCGAGTCCAGGGGAGGCACGGTTTACTTTGTCGAGCTTGAGGCAGATGTAGAAGAAAGACTTGAGCGAAATAAAAGTTCAAATAGACTTGAACATAAGCCATCAAAAAGGGATATTGAATGGTCTGAGGGTGATTTGAAAAAGTCGATGGAGACATACAGATTGAATTCATTAGAAGGTGAAATAAAGTATTCAAACTATATAAAGATAAGCAATACAAACTTGAGTGCGCAAGAAGTTGCAAAGATCATTAAGGGGAAATTTCTATTATAATAGAGAAAAACTTATTCCTCGCGGTAAAGTCAGTTCACTGCTTTGTGTTAAAAAGGGTCAATAGTACAATATCGTAAACATGGAGGTCAAAATGAAAACAGTCATAGCATTCAGCGGTGGAAAGGATTCCACCCTGGCATTATATAAAATTCAACAAAATCCGGAATACGAAATTGATTCATTGCTCGTGACGCTGACGGAAGGGTTCGACCGGGTTTCGATTCATGGCGTCCGGTATGAGTTGTTGAAGAGGCAGTCGGACTCACTTGGGATTCCGCTTCGTGAGGTCTGGATCCCGGAGGAGTGTTCGAATGAGATGTATCAGGAGCGGATGGAGAGAGCGGTCTCAGATATGCTGGAGGACGGGGTTTCACACATGGTCTTCGGGGATATTCATCTTAAGGATGTGCGGGAATATAGGGAGAAGATGCTTTCGGGAACGGGGATCACTCCGGTCTTTCCACTTTGGGGTCGGCCTGTCGGGGAACTTGGCCGTGAATTCATTGACCTTGGATTTCAAACCGTGCTCACTTGTGTGGATATGGATCAATTGGATCGGTCCTTTGCAGGGAGAGTATATGATGAGGCGTTTATAGGGGATTATCCGGAAGAGACTCGTGATATTTGCGGGGAGAACGGAGAGTTTCATACGTTTGTATTTGACGGGCCGAACTTTGCTTTCCCGATCCGATATGAGATGGGGAAGGAAAGAGTGACGCCGGATTATCTCACGAAGAAGGATCGGTTCTTATTCATAGATCTACTACCAGTTAAACCAAGATAACTTTCTAATCAAGGTTGATTTTCCAAACAGATTAACGGTGCAATGCGCATTGCGTGAGTAATTGAACTATCATCTAATGGATAGCTCTTAATAAGGAAAGCCGGCCATTGGGGAAGTGGCCGGCTTTTTTAAAAAATGAACGATCCTGTTTAATCAACGAATGCAAAGATTTACTTAAGATTGTTAGACCCGAGGATCTCAACGTTTACCTTTGGCTTTATCGTCACTTGTTGATAGTCCTGTTTCCACGCTTCGGCATTCCAGGAATCAGGATATTTCGTGGAGAGATCTTTGGCGATTCCTAAAGCGTCACTATTCGCTTTGATTAGAAGGTCGGTAAGTTCCTTTGCTTTTTTCGTGAGTTCCTTTGAAGCCAAAGTATTTAAGCTTTTGAAATCTTCAGAAGGTTTTTCTTCATAATAGCTTTGTATCCTTGCTTGAAGATTAGCTGTAACCGTGCAGGTGACTTTCCCGTTTTCTTTCTTAACATCCATTTTTGTCTTGGCATTATCAATGACAATGGTAAAAGGCTGACTTAACTCGTCTGATTTTATACTTAATAGGGCCCTGTATCCCAATTCATTTCTTAATATGAGCAGAAGTGAGGTCTGGCTTGTTGTCAGTGTATCACCAGTGAATTTATCACCGTTAAATAAAGCCGACCCTGCCAGCATCACCTTGTCTTGGTTATCTTTTTTAATATAGGGGAGAAAGATATCATTGGTCTTGTCTGATATTTCATTCCAAGCCGTAAACGTGGTTTCTTTAGGAATAGATGTTCCTTTTGTCCCGCCTGTAAGCAGATTATCCACCTCGAAAACAATGGGACTATCTTCAAGCTTCAAGGACAAGATTTCATGGCCCTTTCCTTCACTTATCACGATACGCGAGGAGATATATCCCCTGGTGGATCGAAGAATCGGCTCTACTAGTGAAGTGATGCCCTTGGTTTGGGCCAATTCTTCCCCGACAATAATGACAAATGCTTTCCCTACATCCATATTCCCGGATACTTTGTCTTGAAGATCCACCGCAAGCTGGGTGACCGTTTCGTTCTCCGTTTCATAAAATTCATCCATGACTTCAAACTTACCGCCACCAGCACTGCGTATATTAATCGCCCTGACTGTCCCCAAAATCTGATCGGACTCTTCAGCTTTGTCAAAACTGATCCCGTTAACCAGTCTGTTGTCGTTTAGCTGGTTTTGGTCCCAGCACCCTGCCAGAAGGAATACAGCAATGAAAATAACCGGAATCTTTCTCAATAGGAAACCTCCTTTTCCCGTTTCTTTACTAGGTAAGAAAACAATAGCAATATGCATGGAATGGCGAATACGACGGCATAGCTCAAATATTCAACATAGTTGGAATAGAGATCTTGTGAGTCTGGATCTTTCTTTGCGATCGTAAATAGGACGAAAATCAATGTGCTATTCATCAAAACCAGTTTATAGGGTTTGCCCTTGAAAAAAGAAAGACTTTTACTGCTCAGATATATATAGATGACAATCGATGCTGCCAGTGGGACAATCCAAATCGATATAAATAGTAAATCGATACGGTCTACCATTTGAAAATGAAGGGGCCGCAAAAAGTAGATAACGGGATATTTAATTTGTTTCAGGACGGATTCACTGAAAATCAGGATGCAAAGAATGACAAAATAAGTAGTTAAACCTGTTACAAAAACATTGGCCCATGTGATCACTTTTAAGAATGTGGTCCCCTTCTTGGAAGCGAGGGGATATAAAAACAAGATCACCTCAAATCCCAAGATGGCTAACAGACAATCTTTGCTGCCGATGGCAATATCCTTTATACCGGTGTTTCCTAAAGGGAGAATATGATGTAAGTCCAAAGGCAATAGAAAGGAAAAAAAAGAAATTCCGAATAAGAAAAGAAAAAGAATCGATATGAGCCCAAAGAATCTGGCGATAATTCGAATGTCACTAATGGCTAAATACGTACAGGTAAGCATCATCAGCAATCCGATTACCCAATAAGGAGTGATCGTCAACAGGTGTTCTTTTATGATGGACGCAAACCGAAGTAATACAAACGATGCAGTGACGATAAAGTAAAGATACATGATCATATTTACAAAATTCCCTGCATATTTCCCCAGTAAGAATATGGTGATTTCGGCATAGTTTAAATTGGGGAAACGCCTCAATAATAGCCAGATAATACCTAGAAACAGCTGGAGAGCCACTCCTGCCAAAAGGACCGACATCCAGCCGTCTCCTTTACTTGTACTTTGCAATGTATTCGGCAGTGTTAATATGGCGAATCCGACTTGAGTTTGAGTCATTAGAAAAAATATCTGCCAGTTCGTTAGGGATCCTGTCTGTGACATTGACGATTCCACACTTTCGTTTCTGGATTACGTTTGTTTTAAAGTATTATTTCTCTTTTTGATTTTGATAAGTGAATCTTTCATTCCCTTGAAGTGTAATGGGGCTAAGGGTTCCAAGTAAGGTTTTCCGAAAGACTCCAACCTGCAGAGGTGTATGAGTAATACGGAAAGAGCAAGGACAATGCCTAAAAAGCCAAAAAAAGTGGCCGCGAGCATAATCGGGAAAGCCATGATCCTGGCACCTGTCCCCATTTGGTTGACAGGTGCTACGAAAGAGGCGATGGCAGTAAGTGCAACGACGACGATCATCGTGTTGGAAACAAAACCTGCTTCTACTATTGCCGTCCCGATGACCAAACCGCCGACAATCCCGATTGTTTGTGCAATGGGTGAGGGGAGGCGGATCGCAGCCTCCTTCAACAGTTCCAGTACCAGCTGCATCGCAATGGCTTCAAAAAATGGTGGCAGCGGGACGTATTCAATTTGAACTCTGATCGCATATTGAATCCCTATGGGCAGAACTTCTGAATGAAAGGAAACGACTGCAATATAAATGGCGGGTAAGCAGATGGCCACCAAAAAGCTGAATATCCTTATGAGCCGGAAAAACGACCCGATGATCCATCTGCTATTATAGTCATCAGGTGACTGATAAAAGCTGAAAAAGGTAATAGGAGAAACCAGAACATGTGGAGTTCCATCCACGATGACAAGTGATTTCCCTTCTAATAAATAGGATGCCGCCCGGTCGGGTCTCTCGGTTGATAATATTTGTGGAAATACTGAATAGCTGTTGTCTTCAATTAATTCTTCCAGTTCCCCCGCAGATTGAAGCTCCCCGACATTCACCGCTTCTATCCTTTTTATTAACACGTCTAATGGACCATGATCCACCAGTTCTTCAATATAGACAATCGAGGCTTTTGTATTTGTTTTAGAGCCCAACGTATAATTTTTAATTCGTAATGAAGGGTTTTTCACTCTTCGTCTGATTAGGAAGATGTTTTTATCAATGTTCTCCAGAAATCCATCATGGGATCCTTTGATGATATGTTCATTTTCCGGTTCATTAATGGACTTTGAATCCACGGCGCCAACGGGCATCAAAAGGACGGAATGTACCCCTTCTGTTAACAGGGCACAGCTCCCCTCGAGAAGACCATTCACGGTCACTTCGAGATCGGTCGTTCTACTATACTCCGCATTCTTTATCACGGATTCCGGGCCAGTTTCCTGTTTGCATTCAAGAAGAGGTTCAATGATGTTTCGTTCGATCAACTTTTTATCCACCAGGGAATCGATGTAGAGTAGCTTGCATGGTTTGTCTAGAAAAATGAGATCCCTTATCTTCAAATCTTCCGTCTGATACAAGGCGGAGTGAATTCCCTTTATATTCTGTTCGATTCTGTCGACGATCTTTTTAGAAGGACTCATTCGTAATTCACCTGCCGTCTTTTGATGGTTGTTATTATTTTGCCTGAAAAGGGATTATTTATGTTCGGAAATAAGGGAGGATTTCGTGGATGGTGAATGGAACGAAAAGATAGGTGTTCATTCATGAAACAATTACATGGAATCCGGGGGATTAAGCAAAATAAGAAAGATGATTTACAATATGACTGAAGAGGGCATGGGGTATCGCAGTGCTTGACGAGGAGTGAGAGGGAATGACTATACTTGTGACGGGGTTTAACGGAAAAGTAGGGATAGAAGTAGCCAAGAAATTAAAAGAACGGAATGTCTGCATGAAATGCGCCGTAAGAAATGTTGAAAAAGCGAAAGATATCTATGGAGAAGATTATGACTTTACAATGTTGGACTTGTCCGATCCTGGGACGTTTAATGAGGCCTTGGATCAGGTGGATCAAGTATTTCTGATGTATCCCCCAGGAGACAAACTGGAGTTTCAAGCTTTTCTAGAAGCGATGAAGAATAGGGGCATCCAGCATATTGTTTACTTATCCGTCAAGGATGTACAATATCTTCCTTTCATTCATCATCATAAAAACGAAAAGATGATTAAAAAACTGGGTATCCCCTATACTTTCATCAGAGCCGGATATTTCATGCAAAATCTCCAGGACTTTTTGGCAGGTGAAATCAAAGAAAATAGAAGGATATTCATTCCTGCAGGAAAAGGGAAAACCAGCTTTGTCGATACAAGGGACCTTGCTGAAATTGCCATACATGCTTTTCAACACCCTCAAGAGCATACGAATAAGAATCATGTCATCACAGGAGATCGGGCTATCGATTTCTATGAAGTAGCCGAATTGATGTCGACGATACTCGGGGAGAAGATCCAATACTCGAATCCTTCAGTGAAGGAATTTAAATCTTATATGGTGAAAAAAGGTGAAAAAGAGGACTTCGTAAATGTGGTCATCGGGATTCATTTTCCAACCAAGTTAGGGTTGGCGGGGGGAGTCACGCATGAATTCAAGAAAATAACCAATACGGATCCCATTCGATTAGAACGATATATAGAAGATTACCAGGGAAACTGGGAGAAAAACTAGGGGAAGGTATCATTGGATTGTGTCCAAACATCAGCCAAAATCCTTGGGATCATTACATAAAGGTCAGAAAGAGTTGATCCCTTACCGCTTTCTGACCTTTTGGATGCTTCTAAAGTGATTTCTTGTACATAAATAATGAGAGGCGAAATACATAACTGTATAAATCGGAAATGAATAGATGTATTTCCATCCTGTATAAACCACATATTCACTCCACACAAATATCGGCTCTGCTACAAAGGAAATCAAGAAACCATAAAGTATTCCTTTAATAAAGAAATGTGCATGTGGTTAGGAATCAAGGTAATATCCCACGGTTTATAAGAAGGGGAGGACTTCATAGATTGTAATGTCATAAGCCCAATTGAACCCCTATGCTGTCCAGCCAAATCGCGATGAACATGACGCAAAAGGCGATATATAATAATCGGTGGGTACTTTCCATTTGGCGGTGATTTACGCACTTGAGGAAAGAGGGACGGACCTCGAAATGGTTATTGAGGGTGTACAAATGAGAAAAATCTGTCATAAGAGTCCGTCCCTCTGGAGGAGCATATGTTAAAATTTAGTGAAAAGTAATTGTGTAGGAAGAAGGTCAAGCTGGCATTATGATTCTACTAATTATACGTAAAGAGGGATGAGAGATGGCAACCATTAAAGAACTACAAAACCGGACTGAGATGATTCAAGCCTATCCGGTGATGAATGAGTTACGTACCGATTTGTCGAAAAAGACATATCTGGCATTGGTTGAGGAAATGAGGAAAGAGGGATATCGCTTGTTTGCTTTATATGAGGACGATGAGATCGTGTCTCTCGCGGGTATTGGGGAACGGGTCAATTTTTACAACAAACATCATATGTACATCTATGATTTTATCACGTCTTCCAACCATCGCTCCAAGGGATATGGAAAGCAATTGTTGGAGTATGTCCATCGATTGGCTGATGAAATCGGGGTGAAATATGTGGCCCTGGAGTCCGGACTTGAAAGACGGGATGCCCACAGATTCTATGAAGAGAAGCTTGGATATGAGAAATGGTGTTTTTCGTTTAGAAAGAAGTTGTCCTGAATATATGAAGGTCCGTCCCTCAAGTTGGAGGGACGGACCTCTATAGTACATCAATTCCGGATAAGGTAGTCGAATGCGCCAAGTGCGGCGTTCGCTCCTGACCCCATTGAGATGATGATTTGGTTGTATGGGCTGTCTGTACAGTCTCCTGCGGCGAATACGCCAGGAACGTTGGTGGCACCATGTTTGTCCACCACAATTTCACCGAATTTAGTGCGTTCTACAAGGTCGCCGAGCCAGTCTGTGTTAGGAACAAGACCGATTTGGACGAATACTCCCTGCAACTCGACGTGTTTTTCTTCATGGGAATCCCGATCGGTGTAGGTAATGCCATTCACCTTATCCGTACCGGCGATCTCCTGAGTTTGCACGTTCGTGAGCACTGTGACATTCGGCAGGCTGTAAAGACGTTTCTGCAGCACGTCATCTGCCTTAAGTTCAGGATTGAACTCAAGGACCGTGACGTGTTTGACGATTCCTGCAAGGTCGATGGCTGCTTCGATTCCTGAGTTTCCTCCACCGATGACAGCGACATCTTTGCCTTCGAACAGTGGTCCGTCACAGTGAGGGCAGTACGCCACTCCTTTGTTCTTGAACTCCTGCTCACCAGGAACGCCGATGTTCCGCCAGCGTGCACCTGTCGAGATGATCAGACTCTTACTCTTCAGGACCGCACCGTTTTCAAGCTCAAGCTCGACAAGGTCTTTTTTCTCAAGACGGCTTGCGCGCTGAAGGTTCATGACATCGATGCCGTAGTCTTTCACATGCTCTTCTAGGCTTGCGACAAGCTTCGGTCCTTCCGTGTGCTTCACACTGATGAAGTTCTCGATGCTCATTGTATCAAGGACCTGACCTCCGAAGCGTTCAGCAACGATTCCTGTACGGATGCCTTTACGTGCAGCATAGATCGCCGCACTTGCTCCTGCAGGTCCGCCACCGACAACAAGGACGTCATAAGGGTCCTTATCCGATAGCTCATCTGCACCGGGACCTTCCACGATTTTAGAAAGGATTTCTTCCAGGGTCGTGCGTCCACCGTTGAAGAATTCCGCATTCAGGTAGACAGCAGGAACGGCCATCACGTTCTTGCGCTCCACTTCTTCCTTGAAGGCAGCTCCGTCGATCATCGTGTGCGTGATGTTCGGGTTAAGGACACTCATGATGTTCAGTGCCTGCACCACGTCAGGACAGTTGTGACAGCTTAGGCTGACATACGTTTCGAAGTGGTGTTCACCTTTGACACTCTTGATCTGGTCAATGACGCTTTGATCCACTTTCGGCGCTCTGCCGCTGACTTGAAGGAGAGCAAGAACCAGGGATGTGAATTCGTGTCCAAGGGGGATCCCGGCAAAAATGATGCCGGTCTCTTCACCAGGACGGTTCACGCTGAAGCTTGGTGTTCTTGTCAGTTCTACTTTTTCAACACTGATGCGTGATGACATGGAAGAGAGCTCCTGGACAAGAGCCAGCATGTCCTTCGAAATGTCATCGTCGCCTGCACTGACTTTCAGGACGATGTCGCCTTCCATCATCTGCAGGTACTGTTCTAATTGTGCTTTAATATCTGCTTCGAGCATGTTCAGCACTCCTTATAATTTACCAACTAGATCAAGGCTTGGCTTAAGTGTTTCAGAACCTTCCTGCCATTTAGCCGGGCAAACTTCACCTGGATTGTTGCGCACATATTGTGCCGCCTTGATTTTGCTTACTAGAATATCTGCATCGCGGCCGATTCCGCCTGCGTTGATTTCAACTGCCTGAATGATACCATCCGGATCGATGATGAACGTTCCGCGGTCAGCAAGACCATCTTCTTCATTTAATACATCGAAACCGCGAGTGATGCGTTGTGATGGATCACCGATCATCGCATATTTGATTTTACCGATTTTTTCAGAGCTGTCGTGCCAGCCTTTATGTGTAAAGTGAGTGTCCGTAGAAACTGAATATACTTCTACGCCAAGCTCTTTAAGAGTTTCATAGTTATTTTGAAGGTCTTCAAGTTCTGTCGGGCATACAAATGTGAAGTCTGCAGGGTAGAAGCAGAAAATGCTCCATTGACCTTTCAGGCTTTCGTCTGTAACAGTGATGAACTCACCATCTTTGAATGCTTCTGCTTTAAATGGTACGACTTGTGAACCGATTAATGACATAGTGTAAATTCCTCCTAGTAGTTGTGTGTGATTGAGAATCATTAATAGATTATAATAATTCTAATTCGATATTTATTATTATATATATGCGTTTCTTTGTCAAGGGAAAAGATTGAGGTTCTGATAGAAAGGAAGATGGAGTTGAACAAACGATTGCTTGTCCTGTTTACGATGCTATTCACCATGCTTCCCGTCCATATTTATGCGGCGGCACCATTTGTGATGGGGGAAGGGAAAGCGGGTGGTTATCAGTACACGGTCTTAAAAGGGGAAGATGGGCTCATATGGAAAATCGGTTATCAAGATCACCTGGTGACGATTGACGAGAAAGAGGAAAATCAAGCTCATCTGGACCATTTTCGAACGGCTGTGAATGATCTTGGCAGTCACACATTCGGGCTCATTCTAGCGATTTCCTACCTTATCATTGTCGGCACAACCTCACTGGTCTTTTATAAAAAAACCAAACATATCCCCCGGGTAAGTGGGATGATCATAGTTTGTTTGGCTTTGGGTGCGGTGTATTATGCTATTACGTCATTTATAGGAATGCAGGCAGCGATCGAGGATGTGGGATATTATTACGTCAGCTTGACTGATTCTTAATTGTCGGCACTGGCGGTGGGGCAGATTCAGATCCTTTTGTCAAAAAAATCGGTTTAGTGAAGTGATGCAGGAATAGGTTACTACCTGTCGAAAAATACATAAACAAGAGGTGAAATTACATGTATTCTACAGAAACCCTGCCCCAATGGTTTTGGATTCTCTATTACTCCCTCACGATATTAACGATTGCCTCTGCCTTCCTTTCGATTTAAAAACAAGGGTATATATGGGGGGCGATGCTCACTATCTTTGTGACCATTTCCATCCCGGTTGTCGGCATGGTGAATGGAATTTATCGAGGGGAAAATCAGAATGAATTGGAGCAATGGCTGAGCCACCTGAGAATAGGGGAGTTATGGGCTTTCTATCTTCTGTTCGGTTATATATATGTGATCGCCTGGTGGGTGTTATTGATTCGAAATAGAGTTAGTAGACAGGGGTAGTTACAGCGGAATATTAGGAGGGGAAAACATGACAAACATAATCAGATTCAACCTTTTCCTACTGGTATTGTATTCAATTCTTTTCTATTTTTCTATCAGCAGGATGCATCTGTTTGGACATTTTACAGCTTTCATTAATCTATCGATAATCCTCATCCTGCTAGGGTTGGGGATCTATTACCCCAGATTCAGTAAGGGTATTCGTGATGGAAAGGTAAGCAGGATAAAATTAATCTGGAATGCGTCGTTTTTGCTGCTGTTTGCTGGATTTCAAATGTCTACGGGAATGATTCGGGACAGTATATTTTATGTCATTGTCATGATCACGATGGTGTTGATGGTGATGAATTTCAGGAGAAGCCATGAGTAGGGGGGGACAGCCTCTTAAGGAAAAGGTGAATTTTTGAGGGCTTAAAGGGAAGGGACCCCAAGGTATTTGTCAAATACGTTTTTCTGAATGTATAACGGGTAATGTGGAATACTAGTATCTACCAGTAATTAGGAGGTCGTATGATGACAAATGCTTTTGAAGCGATTTCAGCCATAATGAAAAATTTTGTAGATGAAGCACCTAAACCCCCTCTGCATGTGGGAGAAGTGATGGACCTCTGGACGGCATTCACTGCGTTTCATGAAGCTCACGCTCTTTACCAAGTAGGAATGAATACCACCACGGATAATGATGTGCAACATGTGCTACAAAGCGCATTGGAAGGGAGCATGTCAGATACAAAAAAAATAGAGGCATTCCTTTTGAAAGAAGGGGTTCCATTGCCTTTGGTCAACCCTGAAAAACCGATATCAGAGCAAAGTGCCGTGCCAGAGGGGGTTAAGCTGAAGGACGATGAAATCACCAACCTCATATCGGCAAAAGTAGCAGCTTCTATCACCTTTTGCGCTCAGGCAATGTCAAAGACAGTCCGAACCGATGTAGGACTCATGTTTTTTTCCATTCAAATCAACTTAATGAAGTTCGCTGCTCCGTTAAAAAATTTGATGATATCGAGGGGGTGGCTCCGGATTCCGCCGGAGTATAATCCTCCAGGTGCTCCGAGTAAAGAGTGACGCACCCATTTCTCCTCATGAACAAAAAAGAGTGGGAATATAGGCGTAATATGTTTCGCTCAAGGGATCTCTTGTTGCAACAATACGAGAGGTTGAACGTGAAAAAGCTACGAGAACGGTTACTTAAGTGGAATTTTCCCGGCAACCAAATAACCTATGAAAAAAGGCAGCCCGTCAAACGAAAAGGCTGCCTTCTTCATCTATTCTTTTATCGCGAATGAAATTTTATAATTGAATCTATTATCTGGTCCCAATCTTCGCTATGAATCTCATGTCCTGATCCATATAGAGGCATCAATTCAGCATGTGGTATGGCTTTTGCAAGGGCAAGTCCGTGTTCGTATGGCAGTGCTGGATCTTCTGTGCCGTGAATAATGAGAACCGGAATGCTGATCTCATTCATTCTATTGTAATAAGCTTCCCCGCCTTGAAGGAGGGCATGATTAAACCTGCTCGGCAGCTGTTTGGCACGGTCATACTCCCTTTCCGCCAGTTTAACCATTCTTTCCTGTTCATAAGGTTTGGAACCGGCTAACGTCTTCCATCCTTCTGCCAGATATCGAATGGCCACTTCACGATTTGACCAATCGATGGAAGCACTCTTCGCATGGTGATCGAGTATGCGCTGATCCATTGGAGGCAGTTCTTCCATCGCGGTCCCGAATACACTTGATGCAAGGAGTGTAAGGGTCAGTACGCGCTCAGGATATTTCAAGGTAAGAACCTGGCCGATCATTCCACCTAACGACATTCCAACGATATGAGCCTGCTTAATGGAATAAGCACCGAGAACACCCGCTGCATCGTCAGCCATGTCGGTTACGGTATAGTGGGAAGTTCCAGGAGGATAAATGGTTGATTGCCCCAAATCCCGATGATCGTAACGAATGACAAACACCCCTTGATCAGCGAGACGCAGACAGAAATCCTCATCCCACCAATCTAATGAAGACATCGAACCCATGATCAGAAGCACAGCGGGGTCTTTAGGGTTTCCGAAACTTTCTGTACAAATTTCCACGTTATTTATGTTCAGTATTCGTTCAGTCATGTTTTTACCTCCGTATGATTTATTATCTATTCGCTGTCAGGAAGCAGTAGATGAATAAATGCGTTTTGGAGCATGATAGGCAGCCCCACTCATTATCGTATGCGTATCCACTTGATAATCATGACGAGGCCTCCTTTTTCCTTTTGATAAAAAGGTGTGATATCTATATGTATGACTATAACATAGAAGGTTTTCTCCTGAATCCATTTTCCGTATATGTATGTATGGCCTTCTCCGTGACTACATTAAACTTGGTCGAGAAACTTCAGCAGAATAAGGGAATTGGGGACGTAGAGGGACTTTCCTCACAATTGTTTGACTTGGTGAGTAGTTGACTGCAATATGATAATCTGAAAATCGGTTGTTAACAGGACTGATTTACTGAATATTTACTTGGTAAGAAGGAAGTAAGGGAGGCAATAGGTTCTACTGGTTTACCAAAACACCAAATCGGCAACCCTTAGGACATATGTCCTTTCACAAAAATCCGTCCTCCTATTTAATAGAACAAAGAATAGGAGGATGAACGATGAAAGGTGCTTTATTTGCGCTGCTTGGTGGACTTTGCATCACTATGCAGGGGATTTTCAATGCAAGAATGAGTGACGCGATCGGCGGGTGGCATACGACTTCGATGGTTCACCTTGTTGCCTTTACGATTGCGATGACGATATATATGAAAGTAAGAGATGGAAAAGGAAAGAGCTTCAGGCAGGTGCCTTTCCTGTATTTGATCGGGGGATCGTTCGGTGTGATCGTGGTGTTCTCGGAACTGACGGCGATTCACATGATCGGCCCGGCATCGGCCATTGCGATCCTTCTCGTGGCACAGATCGGGACGGCATTCCTTATCGAGTCACGGGGATGGTTCGGGGAGAAGAAGATCCCGGTTACGCCGAGGCAGGCTGTTGGACTCTCAATGATGCTTGTAGGGGTCGTCCTTTTCCAATTGTAGAAAGAAGGAGTCATACGATGAAAGAAATACAGAGTGTTGAACCAGAACATTATATAAAACAATTCGAGCTTGATGAGTTATTCCCGGCGGATTTCAGACAATATATCAAGATGTATTCCTTTGAAAAAGGGGACAATCTTTTTTCGACAGGAGAAGAGCTCGATGAACTATACTTCCTCATGGAGGGGAAAATCAAGATCTTCACCCATACACCGGAAGGGAAGCTGTTGATCAATCGGTTCAAGCGTCCACTTGCCCTGATCGGGGATGTGGAATATGCGAAGGGTACTGCGGTACTCAATTCGGTGGAAGCCGTCACGGACGGGGTTTTCCTATCGGTTCCGTTCACGGATCTCTCAAGGCTTGAGAAGGAGCATCCAGCGATCCTGCGCTTTCTATTTGATACAGTTGCCCACAAGTTTTACACGGAATCACATATCACGAGCATGCACATGCTGTATCCCGTTGAAGTGCGCCTGGCAAGCTACTTACTATCCATTTCAGAAGCGGGCGAAGGGACCATGTTCCATCAGGAGATGCATACGTCCAATCTCATGGAGCTCGCCGAATGGATCGGCACGAGCTACCGTCACCTGAACCGGGTACTGAAGAAGATGGCAACGGACGACCTCATTGAACGGGTCAACGGGTCCATCACCATCAAAGATCTTGAAAAACTCAGCATCCTCGCGAAAGGAAACATCTATGAATAAGGAGGGACTCATATGATCGGAATCGGACTTGCCATCATGGCAGGAATCCTAATCAGTTTACAAAATGTATTCAATGCAAGAGTCAGTGAAAAAACAGGCCCATGGGCAACGACGAGCCTCGTCCTTGGCCTCGGCCTCGTCTGTTCTCTGCCGGTCTTTTATACAATGGAAGATAAAAGTCTGCTGGACTTCAGCGGGGTCAATCCCGTCTTTCTGTTCAGCGGGGTATTCGGAGTCGGTATCGTGTTCTTCCTGATGAGGGGAGTCACGTTGATCGGACCGGCGTATGCGATCTCGATCGCGCTTATTTCTCAGATTACCATCGCCTTTATCGTCAACACAGGTGGATGGTTCGGTTTTGAACCGTCTGCACTTTCCTGGGAGAAGGTTCTGGGGATTGGGTTGTTGATCGGCGGGGTGTTGGTTTATAAGTTGGAGAAGCGGACGGATGAGAAACGGGATGTTGTTCGAGAACGTGAGAGAGTGGGGGCTTAATGGTTTCCCTCTTAGAGAAGGTCTCTCCGGGCAGTTATATAAAATATGAAAAAGCACGCCCATTCCAATTAGGAAAAGGCGTGTTTTTTCATCTCTCATGATCTAGCAAAATCACTTCAGTTTCAATGATTTGATCGCTTGTTTAAGAGTTGCTTCCACTTTAATACCTGAGAGGTCACTGCGGTATTGAATGACTTTTTGGGCGAGGTCGGGACGGATACCGGTGAAGATGGTGGTGACTCCGACCAATTTCAGAGAATCTGCGATTTTCATCAAATGGAAGATGCTTTCTGAATCGATGCTGACGAGACCGGATAAGTCGATGATAATGTATTCCAATTCACCTTTTGCGGCTTCGAACAGGGTATGCTCGATGACCCGTGAGGTCCGTTCGGAATCTACCTCCCCAATGAGAGGGAGGACAGCAACTTCATCAAAGATCGGTACAAGGGGAACGGATAGCATCTGCACCTGCCCGTTTTTCTTTTCAAGGTCCAACACGTTCTCGAGCAATGCAGCCATGGCCATAAATAAGTCCCGATGTTCCTGAGTAAAATGAAACGGACGCAGATCCATGCCGCAAAGGGTACCGTAATTCACCCCATCCCTATAATAAATGGGGACCCCGATAAGCGAGCCGCCGCCAAGACTTTTCGTCACGTCCATGTCTTTCGTTAAGGCTGATACATTCAAATCTTCAATGATGAGTGGTTCACGACCACCCTTTACGATAAATTGTCAGAATGAATCACGATATAAGGTTTCAAAACCAGTTGGCAGAACCACGTCATCACGATTGTATGCCCGGACGATATTGACTTCTTTTTTGTCATTTTTAGCAAGAAAAAAGGTGTTCACATCTACAAACTTACTGATGAGTTCCAGTACATCATCAGCCGTTTCTTCAATCGGTTTGAATGCTTTCAACAATGTATTTGTCATTTTTGTCACCTACTTCCCTTGCTGATTTCATACAGCTATAGATATAGGTGTATAAAAATACCTATACTGACAGTCTATCAGATTTGCTATTTAATAGTATGAGTTTTAAATCCGTTGATAGAAAAAAAAGATGGTGTTCATGAAAAGTGTTTTTATTCGAAAAACCTTTACACCCGTCACATCAAAAAACACGCCTCATCCCAACAGGGAAAAGGCGTGTTCACTTTATCTCAAATCAAACCGATCCGCATCCATCACTTTCACCCAAGCGGCAACAAAGTCACGGACAAATTTCTCTTTATTGTCATCCTGCGCATACACTTCCGCTAAAGCACGAAGCACTGAGTTCGAACCGAACACCAGGTCAAAGCGTGATGCCTTACGAACCACTTCACCCGTCTTCCGGTCGCGGCCTTCATACTTATTGAAGCCGGCCGGTTTCCACTCGATGCCCATATCGAGCAGGTTCACGAAGAAATCGTTGGTCAATGCACCGACGCGGTCTGTGAATACGCCATGATCCGTACCGCCGTGGTTGGCGCCAAGAGCACGCATACCACCAAGAAGGACCGTCATTTCAGGAGCAGTCAGTCCTAACAATTGTGATTTATCCACGAGCATTTCTTCCGGGCTGACAGTGTATTCCTGCTTCTGGTAGTTACGGAATCCGTCTGACACGGGCTCCAGTACGCCGAAGTTTTCAGCGTCGGTCTGCTCGGCCGTTGCATCGCCGCGTCCAGGAGAGAATGGAACGGTTACCTCGAAGCCGGCGTCACTAGCGGCTTTCTCGATGGCTGCGTTTCCTCCTAAAACAATCAAATCAGCGAGGCTGACTTTTTTATCAAGCTTGCTTTGAAGGTCTTCGTAGACTCCAAGGACTTTCTCAAGCTGCTGTGGTTCGTTCACTTCCCAGTCTTTCTGAGGAGCGAGACGGATGCGTGCACCGTTCGCACCTCCGCGCATATCCGAACCGCGGTACGTGCTTGCGGATGCCCAAGCGGTTTTCACGAGCTCGCTCACGGTTAAGCCTGTGTCCAGGATTTTCTCCTTCAGCGAGGCCACTTCACTATCAGATAGATCATAATCCACCGCAGGAACCGGATCCTGCCAGATCAACTCTTCATCCGGAACCTCTGGACCCCAGTATCTTGCTTTCGGACCCATGTCGCGATGAAGGAGCTTGAACCAGGCACGGGAGAAGGCATCGGCAAACTCTTCCGGATTCTCATGGAAACGACGGGAGATCTTTTCATAGTCAGGATCCATACGCAATGCCATATCAGCGGTCGTCATCATCGTCTTCACTTTGATCGATGGATCTTCGGCATCAGGTGCCATATGTTCTTCCGTCATGCCGACCGGTGCCCATTGGGAAGCGCCTGCCGCACTCTTCGTTTTCTCCCATTCATAACCGAATAGGAGGTCGAAGTAGCCGTTATCCCATTTGGTCGGATTCGTCGTCCAGGCACCATCGACACCACTTGAAATCGTATCGCGGCCTTTTCCGCTTCCGTGTGAGCTCAGCCAGCCGAATCCTTGAGTCTCAAGATCCGCCGCTTCCGGATCATCACCTACAAGGTCGGCGTCACCGGCTCCATGGGCCTTCCCGAAGGTGTGACCGCCTGCCACAAGGGCAACGGTTTCATAGTCGTTCATCCCCATGCGTCCGAATGTATCGCGGATATCACGGGCACTTCCCAGTGGATCGGGTTCTCCGTTCGGTCCTTCAGGATTAACGTAGATCAGCCCCATCTGTACGGCAGCGAGTGGATTTTCAAGCTCACGGTCGCCGGAATAGCGGTTGTCAGCAAGCCATTCCTTCTCATTCCCCCAATACACATCTTCCTCTGGATGCCAAATGTCTTCGCGTCCTGCACCAAATCCGAATGTCTTCAAGCCCATGGATTCAAGAGCAACATTACCTGTTAACACAAGCAGGTCAGCCCAGGAAATCTTATTCCCATACTTTTGTTTGATCGGCCATAAAAGGCGGCGGGCTTTATCAAGATTGACGTTATCCGGCCAGCTATTAAGTGGGGCAAAGCGTTGTGAACCTGATGAACCGCCTCCGCGTCCGTCCGTTTCACGGTATGTACCTGCTGCGTGCCAAGACATCCGGATGAAGAATGGACCGTAGTGACCGTAGTCGGCAGGCCACCAGTCCTGGCTGTCTGTCATCAGATTGTGAAGATCTTGCTTCAATGCATCGTAATCAAGCTTCGAGAATTCTTCCTTATAATTGAAGTCTTCCCCCATTGGGTTTGATTTGGTGTCATGCTGGCGAAGGATGTTCAAATTCAACATGTTCGGCCACCAGTCTTTATTCGTCGTACCCCCTGGAGCCGTCGTCGTCGTGATGGCACTATCCTTGTGGTGGGTGACAGGGCACTGTCCTGCAGCTGCTGAGTGATCCTTTTGGTCTGGGCGATTGTTGTTTTCCATTTACATTCTCCTTTCAGATATGTGACACTGGCTTGAATAAACCATTACCATTTGCTAGAGGTGAAGAGTTAGATTATTATGATAATTCTTACTTATATTATAGTGGACGATGAGTCTGATTCAAAGTGAGAAGTGTTCAATCGACGGATTTTTATGGAAAATGTATCAAGTAGAAGGCTTCTTATAGAATAAGAGTAAGTCGAGGGGGAATAACATGAATGAAACAGATTCCGAATATGTCTTCTTAGGTGAAGGGGCGGCTGGTCGGAACCTGTCCATTGATTCTGCTTCCGTGATAAAATATGTTGATAAAATGAATGACGGTTAGGGTGTATGTATATGAAAGTATTGTTGGTAGAGGATGATCGGACGATTGGGGCCGGGTTGGAGTATTCGTTGCGTCAGGAGGAATATGAGACGATTCTTTGTTATGATGCTGAGTCTGCAAAAGCGATGATTCATGGTCGGTTAGAGGAAATCGATTTATGTTTGTTTGATTTGTCGCTACCTGATGGGAGCGGCTATGATTTGTGTGAGATGGTGAAGAAGCGGGACGATAAGCCGGTGATCTTTTTGACAGCGCTGGATGACGAAGTGAACGTTGTGATGGGGCTGGATATGGGTGCGGATGATTATATCACGAAGCCGTTCCGGGTCCGTGAGCTGCTATCCCGTATCAGGTCGGTGCTCCGGAGATATCATAAACAACCGGCACAGGCAAACGTGTGGCTCGATATTGAGGATATCCGTATTAATACGTTAGAGGGCAAAGTGTATAAGAATGGTGACGAGGTAGTATTGACCGCTTTGGAATACCGGCTTCTCCTCATCTTTGCCAATCACGTCGGACAGGTGCTGACGAGGGCCCAGCTTCTTGATCGGATCTGGGACGTGGCCGGTGATTTTGTCAATGACAACACGCTGACCGTTTATATCAAGAGGCTGCGGGAAAAGCTGGAGGACCAACCACAGCGGCCAACGATCATCAAGACCGTCCGCGGTATGGGATATAAGGCAGGCGATTGATATGTGGCGGAATTGGGAAGTTCAATGGTTTTTCATCAGTCTTTTATCCATCAGTCTTGCGGCATTCATATTGGCAGGTTTTCTTTTTTCGATTCGGGTTGCGTTGTTTGTGCTGGTCACATCCGGTTTGCTAGCAGGATGCAGCTTAATCTTTACAAGGTGGCGGTACCGGGAAATTGAAAAGCTTTCGGGTTACTTGAGGAAGATCAGCAGCGGGGATGACAGCCTTGATGTCCGGGATAACCAAGAAGGGGAGCTCAGCATATTAAAGAATGACATCTATAAGGTGACCTTGATGCTGTCTGAGCATCGTTCATTTTTAGAGAAGGACAAACTCACTTTGACCACCGCCCTTTCTGACATCTCACATCAGTTGAAGACACCTTTGACTTCGATGATGGTGATGGCCGATCTCTTAAGTGACAGCACATTGGAGGAGTCCAAGCGTGCCGAATTCACTCAACATATCCGGGTGCAGTTGGAGAGAATCGAGTGGCTTGTTTCTTCGCTTTTGAAATTATCCAAGATCGATGCGGGAACCATTTCGTTTAAGAAAGACAAGGTGGTCGTCCGGGATTTGATTCAGAGTGCGGTGCAACCTGTCTTGATTCCGATGGATATTAAAGAGCAGACATTGAGCGTGAGCGGGGACGAAACGGTTACGTTTACCGGTGATCTTCGCTGGACGGCCGAGGCCCTCATCAATATTCTGAAAAATGCTGTGGAGCACACGGGAGAAGGAGGGGTGATCTCTATTTCATTTTCGGAGAATCCGCTCTACACTGAAATCACCATCGCGGATAATGGACACGGGATTCCAAAAGAAGATCTTCCCTACATATTCAGGCGTTTTTACAAAGGCAAGAATGCAAGCGACGACAGTGTCGGAATCGGTCTGGCGATGGCTTACAGCATCATCACCAGTCAGCAGGGGGATCTTGAGGTCCGAAGTGAAAAAGGAAATGGTACCGTGTTTTCGATTAAATTTTATAAATAGGAGGGTGTTTATTCTTGCTCCCCGTACCCCCTAAAGTGAATAAATTGTCACTTTCATAGTCACTTTAAAGTCATATTGGACAGATATACTAGGGTCTACATCAACATTATGGAGGTACCAAATGAATATTTTACAAATTGAAAATCTGTCTAAGATATATGGCAAAGGGGAAACGGCGGTCAAGGCACTTGATGATGTCTCATTCTCTGTAAGAAAAGGGGAATTCGTGGCGATCATCGGTCCTTCTGGATCGGGGAAATCTACTTTGCTTCACCTGCTTGGAGGCGTCGACCGTCCGACAAGCGGGAAAGTGCTAATCGATCAAACCGATATTTATCAATTGGATGAAACCCAGCTGGCTGTTTTCAGAAGAAGGCAGATCGGGTTGATCTATCAGTTCTACAATCTGATCCCTATTTTGACGGTGGAAGAGAACATCACCCTCCCCATGTTATTGGATCAGCATAAAGTGGATAAAAAGCAGTTGACGGATCTAGTATCGAGATTGGGCCTTCATGAAAGGCTGAACCATCTGCCGAACCAATTATCCGGCGGACAGCAGCAGCGTGTATCCATCGGGAGAGCGCTGATCAGTAATCCGGCCATCATTCTCGCTGACGAGCCGACAGGAAATCTTGACAGCAAGAACTCTACGGAAATCATCGAACTGTTAAAAATGTTCAACAAAACCTATAACCAGACCTTGATCATCATCACTCATGATGAGCGGATTGCACTGCAGGCAGATCGTGTGATCGAGATCGCAGATGGAAAGATCGCTAAGGATGAGGTGATCCGTCCGTGAATATCATCAACAAACTGACGTTACGGCATCTGAAAGAAAACAAAAGAAGAACCCTTGTAACCATCACCGGGGTCATCATCTCGGTGTCGATGATCATGGCCGTTGCGACACTCGGCGTGTCATTCCTGGACATTATGAAAAGGCAATCGATCGCCGACAATGGCGAGTGGCATGTTCAATATCAAAACGTCAGCCCCGATCAAATTGAAGCAATAGCGAATGACGAGGATACGGGAAGCTTGCTCCTATCCAATGAATTGGGGTATGCAAAGCTCGATGGGGCCAAAGTGGAAGATAAGCCCTACTTATTTATAAAAGAATATAATGAAGAAGGCTTTAAGCAGTTTCCGATCGAGTTGAGTAAAGGCCGCCTGCCTTCCGATGAACAGGAAGTGGTCATTTCTGAGCAAATCGCGAATGATGCCGGTGTTCAGTACAAGATCGGGGACCAGATCAAACTGGCTATCGGGAGCCGGATGATGGAAGGGGAAAGCGAGCCATTGGGACAGAATGACTCGCTCCAAAGGGATGGTGAAGGTATTAAGGAGAGGCTTGAAGTGAACTCCATGGAGACCTTCACTGTTACGGGCATCATCGAAACCCCATCATGGGAACCGGCATGGTCTCCAGGTTATACAGTGCTCGGCTATATCGATAAGGGTTCCTTGAATAAGTCGGATATGGTGGATGCGATTGTGGTGTTGGACAAAGTGAACTCCTCCGTCTTTGAGCATGCCGGGAAACTGGCAAAAGAGAATGGGATTGGGAAAGTAGCTTTCAATGATGAATTACTGCGCTACTACGGTGTGACGGACAATGACAATCTCCGCTTCACCCTGTTTTCCTTACTTGGGATCATCATGGCCGTCATCATCATCGGTTCGGTATCGCTTATTTATAATGCATTTGCCATCAGCGTATCTGAACGATCCAGACACTTAGGGATGCTTTCTAGTGTGGGGGCGACGAAGAAACAGAAGAGAAATTCCGTCTTTTTCGAAGGGATGGTCATCGGAATCATCAGCATCCCCCTTGGTTTATTGGCAGGGGCGTTGGGGATCGGAGCTACCTTTTGGTTTATCAATACCTATATTGACGGAGCATTGGGCATTTCGGAGAGACTTCAGGTTGTCGTCACGCCGTCAACGGTCCTGGTTTCCTGTCTGATTTCAAGCGCGACAATTTTCATTTCTACGTATATGCCTGCACGAAAAGCCTCGAAGATTTCAGCAATCGATGCGATCCGCCAGACGCAGGATGTCAAATTGACTGGTAAGACGGTCAAAACGTCCAAGCTCGTCCGGAAGCTGTTCGGGTTGGAGGCGGAAATCGGATTGAAAAATCTGAAACGGAATAAACGGCGTTACCATGCGACGATTTTTTCCCTGGTGATCAGTATCGTTCTCTTCTTATCGGTGTCTTTCTTTACAGATAACCTGAAGAAATCGGCAGTCATGTCCCAGGAAGGCACGAATTTCGATATTTCCGTAACGGCCAATACCGGGGATACAGAACAATTGGAAGACTTGGTTC
Source organism: Rossellomorea aquimaris (assembly GCF_008180865.1). Lineage (GTDB taxonomy): Bacteria > Bacillota > Bacilli > Bacillales > Bacillaceae_B > Rossellomorea > Rossellomorea yichunensis. Next base: position 650,417 of record NZ_VTEX01000002.1, on the reverse strand, counting down.
AACTGGAGAATATCACAGCATACAGCGTCCAAAAAAGTCTGAATCCGACTGCCCTTATTGACAAAGACAAATTTCCTCAGGAATTGAAGGACATGATCGAACGGGATAATATTCCCCTTGATAATGGACGTTATCAATACTATGTGAACTTACATGGATTGGATGAACAGAGCTTTAGAGACTTTGCAAAAAAAGCAGGCGCAGAACTCGAGATGTTCAATGATCCCGGGAAGCCAACAGCCATCGTCATTGATCAGATTTCCTATCACGATCCGACGACGACCAAGTTCATCGAGGCCAAATCGATCGTAACCGAACCGGGGGACGTACTCGATTTGATCTTCACGAACTATGATACAGAGAAATCGAAACCATTGGGATCGTTTACGATCGGGGCCATGACAGACCAAGTGCCCATGGGGATCCGTACCGCAATGATGGGCGGATTGGATGTCATCGTACCGATGAAAACGATGGATGCCTTGATGGATGACGAGATGAAAAAGGAAGTCCGGAGCCAGTTATATATGAACAGTACCGACCCGATGGAAACCCAGAAAGCCCTTGAAGAAGTGGTGCCATCGAATCTGTATATATATAATGTCTATCAAGACAGACAGCAGGAAGAACAGCTCATCCTGTTACTGTCAGTCTTCACGTATGGGTTCATCGCACTGATTTCATTGATATCCATCGCGAACATCTTCAATACGATTTCAACGAGCATTTCTTTGAGAAAAAGGGAATTCGCCATGTTGAAATCCGTTGGGATGACGCCAAAAGGATTTAATAAAATGATCAACTATGAAAGCATCTTTTACGGCGTCAAATCCTTGCTGTTTGGACTGCCGATCAGTATCGGTGTCATGTATCTGATCCACAGATCTGTTGGAGAGACCTTCGATTACGGATTCGAGCTGCCGTGGATTGATATACTATCTGTCATCGCTGCGATTTTTATCATCGTAAGCTCGGCCATGCTTTATTCAATCGGAAAGGTCAAGAAGCAGAATATCATTGAAGGTTTGAAGCAAGAGAATATATAAAAAGAAAGAAGAGATGGGCTAATTGAGGCTCATCTCTTTTTTGCTTAAGTATACTTACTTGTCTTCGTTTCTCTTCTTTATTAATACGTACGCAGTTTCAACCAGAAAAATCGAAAGAAGAAAAAAGAGGACGAATACTTCCGTTATTTCCATTACCCGAAAAGGACGTACGGCATTATACAATGCGTCTGAAACATCAAACCCTTGGAGAATATCGAGACTTAGAGAAAAAGCCATTAAACAACCCATCATTAAAAGGGCAATGCCCATGATTTTCATGCCGATCACACTCCTCCAACTAGTTTCTTCTCTTTGGACTTGTATCATTCAGTCATGCGTTTGTTAATAATTACATAAAAACCCCTCATATGGTTAAAGTAATAAAAAATAAAAGAAGGGGGTCTGAATCTATGCCTTCGTTCTTTAAAGGTCGAAAACCAAAAAAGAACCACCAGTCGAATGCTGAAAATCATGCTGCTGATCACTCGGCAGAACATATACAAGATTCGTTGTCAGTCAATCTTGACATCATTAGAAAGAAAACAGGAAACAGTTCAGACCTCGTCGTTCGTCATCTGAAAATGGGGAGAGATTCCGATATTAAAACAGCAATTGTTTATATCGAAGGAATAGTAGACAATCGAACGATTCAGGAATTCTTATTGCAGACCATGATGAAAGATGATGATAAAGAACAATTGAATGAGCATGATGCGTTAGAACGGATTTCTGAGGACATGATGACGGTTGGGAACGTGTTATCGCTCAATACCTGGGAAGACCTGTTCTCATCTTTAATGGCAGGTGACACCCTGATCCTGATAGATGGCATTTCAAAGGCTTTGAGTGCGTGTACGAGAGGCGGGGAGAAACGCTCCATTTCGGAATCCAACACTCAAATGGTGGTCCGTGGTCCAAAAGGGGCGTTTACAGAGTCGATTGATACCAACACAGCCATGGTAAGGCGCATCATTAAGACCCCTGATTTATGGATGGAGTCTTTGAAGGTTGGCCGTGTAACCAAAACCGATGTGACGCTTATGTATATACATGGCATTGCCAATGAAAAGGTCATTGAAGAAGTTCGTCAGCGAATTAATAAGATCGACATTGATAGTATTTTGGAATCAGGCTATATCGAGCAACTGATCGAGGATCAAACACTGTCTCCCTTTCCCACTATTTTCAACACTGAAAGACCGGATGTTGTGGCAGGGAATCTGATTGAAGGACGAATTGCCATTTTTGTCGATGGTACCCCTTTTGTACTGATTGCACCAGCTGTGTTTATACAATTTTTCCAATCGGCTGAGGATTATTACGCCCGTTTCGATATAGCGACATCGATTCGGCTTTTACGCGTTTTGATGTTCATGATTTCGCTGATTGCACCTGCTACCTTTGTCGCTGTCACCACCTTTCACCAGGAAATGGTGCCGACAACGCTCATTGTCGCCATTGCAGCACAGAGGGAAGCCGTTCCTTTCCCTGCATTCGTGGAAGCTCTTCTGATGGAAATAACATTTGAAATCCTACGGGAAGCAGGAATTCGACTGCCGAAAGCGATTGGTTCGGCTGTATCCATTGTCGGTGCACTTGTTATTGGACAAGCAGCCGTTCAGGCGAGTATTGTGTCACCTGCCATGGTCATCATTGTATCGATCACAGCGATTGCCAGTTTTGCGACACCTTCTTTTGACATGGCCATTTCAGCTCGTTTAATCCGGTTTTTGTTTATGGTTGGTGCGGCCACATTCGGCTTCTACGGAATTATTTTGATCCTCTTGATGATTGTCGTCCATCTATGCAGCTTACGTTCATTCGGTGTTCCTTATATGGCCCCTTTTGCTCCCTTTATACCTGTGAACAATGGAGATACATTTGTAAGGTTACCATGGTGGTCACTAAGACAAAGACCCCGCTTAATTAGTGCCAATACAGTACGGGAAGGGAAGAATCAGCGTCCCGAGCCTCCTGCATCCCGTGCAATGGTCAATCGGGATTTTAAAGAGGGTGGCAACGATGAAGCATAAGTTGATCTTCCTTATAGTATGGGTGACAATGACCGTCTTGCTTTCCGGATGTTGGAGCAAAAAAGAGCTAACCGATCTTGCTATCGTGGCAGCCCTGGGAGTAGATAAGACGGAAGACGGAAAATATGCCATCACCCTTCAAATTATTAATCCCGGGAACGTGGCTGGAGGCATGCGTGGGGGAGGTGGCGGGACTCAAAGCCCACCTGTTACCATCTATTCGGCAACTGGAAATAATTTAGTAGAAGCAAGCAGGCGTGCTTCAAGCAAAATTTCCAGAAGATTATATTATGCCCATACCAACCTGGTGGTGGTTGGGGAGAACCTTGCAAGAGAAGAAGGTGTAGCTACATTAATCGATGCAGTCGATCGAGATCATGAATTTAGAATCACGACAACCATGGTGATTGCCAATCAATCATCTGCAGAAGACCTCGTGAAAACATTAACACCCGTTGATAAAATTCCAGCGAATAAGGTGCTGAAAACGTTGGAATTCTCTCAAAAGGTATTGGGAGAGACTATAAAGACGTCGATCCAAGACGTGATGAAAGGGCTGCAATCCCCTGATGAAGCAACCGTGGTTTCAGGATTTCGCCTTGTGGGAAATCCCAAGCATGCGAGCCAGTTAGAAAACATTCAAGAAAGTGAGCCTGAATCTGCCCTTGAAGCAAGTGGAATCGGCATCATAAAAGAAGGGAAATTAGTGGATTGGTATCATGGGAAAGCGGCAAGAGGAACCGTATGGATCAGAGATGAAATCCAGGGAACAGACATTAACATTGATTGGGAAAGAAAAAAGGAAGCCATCGCCTATCAAACAGTCCGTCAAAAAACAACCGTATCTGCGAAAGTGAAGAATGGAAAGCCCCATATCTCTATTCATACACGTGCGGAAGGAAGTATAGGGGAAATGAATGTACCTGTAGATATCACAGATGTAAAGGTTATTTCAAAGATGGAAGAAGAGCTGGAGAAAGAGGTTAAAAAAGAAATAAAAAAAGCGATTGAACAGGCTCAAACAAATAAAGCGGATATCTTTGGGTTTGGCGAAGCCATCCGGCGTTCCAGTCCCGGTGAGTGGAAGAAGCTTAAACCGATGTGGAACGAGGTGTACTTTCCGGAATTAAAGGTGGATATTAAAGTGGAAGCCTATATCCGCCGTGCGGGATTACGAAACAAATCGTTTCTTTCAAGCTTAAATGATGATCAATAGTGAGGGAAAGGGGGTACCAGTAGAGTGGAGAAAGCCAAAATTAGTGCCAGTCAGCTCTTTGTCTTAATGGTTCTGTTTGAACTGGGGAGTGCTTTACTCGTCCCTCTTGCCATAGATGCAAAACAGGATGCCTGGTTGGCCATTCTGCTTGGAATGGTCGTCAGTTTCGTTCTTTTATTAGTCTATCATAAACTCTATTGGTATTATCCCGATCTGTTGCCTACCGAGTACATGCATAAGATTCTCGGTAAAGTGCTGGGAACCTTGGTTGCCTTCCTCTATCTTTTTTTCTTTATGTATGATGCTTCGAGGGTTCTTCGAGACTTTGGGGAAATGCTGTTAACCTTTGCCTATCCCGAAACGCCTTTATTCATCGCCAATGCACTGTTAATGCTCGTCATTATTTATACGGTCCATAAAGGAATAGAGGTCATCGGGCGATCAGGTGAACTGCTTTTTATGCTTATGTTTATGCTTTCGGTCGTTGGATTTATATTGATCGTGAGTTCTGGTCTGATCGACTTAACCCACCTACAGCCGGTACTTGAAGAAGGGATTGCACCTGTCCTAAAAGTGGTTTTTACTCAAACCTTATATTTCCCGTTTACAGAAGCCATTGTATTTACGATGATTTTGCCGTACATGAATAATCCCAAGAAGGTAAAGCTTACGATGATATGTGCAACGGGGTTAAGTGGAATCAACCTCATACTTACGATGCTCATTAATATTAGTGTGCTTGGTGTGGGTCTGACTGCACGGTCACAATTTCCGCTTCTTAGTACGGTTCAGACCATCCAAGTAGCCGATTTTTTAGAACGGCTGGATGTATTTTTTATGCTTGCCTTAGTGATCGGGATTTTTTTTAAGATAAGCGTGTTGTTTTATGCAGCGGTCATAGGCTCAGCCAGCTTATTTAAGGTCAAATCGCCTTCACGGCTGTCCTATCCTTTGGGCCTGGTCGTTTTATTTATGTCGATGACGATTGCGAGCAATTTTCAAGAGCATATCCAAGAAGGACTAGAGATAGCGATATTTGTCTTACATCTGCCACTCTTCGTGATCATTCCCATCCTCCTGCTTCTTATTGCGTTTTTGAAAAATAGATCGAAGAATAGAGGGTAACTGGGGTGTTTGGATCATTCTTTCGGGGGTGAAGGGAGTTAAAGTAGCCAAGACTTATAGTACCTTAACGATTAAAAGAAGGAAATAAGACAAACTTGTCAAATTTATTCAATAGTACGATAGATCTTAGGAGGTCATTCCATTTGAGTATCCCATTCGAAGTGAAAAGAAACTTTCAGGTCTCCAAAGAAGAAGCCTATGCGAGTCTATTAGATCTTGCTTCTGCCAAACAGTGGATGCAAGGGTTGGTGGGAATAGAGCGGATGGATGAAGGGCCGATCCGTGAAGGCAGTCAGTGGAGGGAAACGAGAAAGATGTTCGGCAAAGAGGCTTCGGAATATTTTGAGGTAGTGGAGCTTAAAGAACCTGATAAGATTGTGCTGCGATGCGACGGCACGAAGGGGACGACAGGCAAAGGAGAATTTATCTTTACCTATTTGCTGACTTCATCAGGTGATCAGACAGAAGTGACGTTACTTGGGGAAATCAGAGGGCTGACCGGCCTGTCGAAATTGTTCGGTAAATTAATGGCAGGCGTCTTTAGGAAGGCTTGCGCAAAGGATTTGGATTCCTTGAGAGATTATTTGGAAAAAAATAAAGTGGTGAACTCCTGACAGTGGCAATCGGAAATGGTATAATCTTTTAGTAGGAAAGTTAGCGCTAATAGCAGTTAGTTTTGATCTCTTACATTTTATTATAATGATAAAACCTTTTTAGGAAGTGGATTTTTATAGAGGCAGCTCTATTTTCGCCACACAATGTCAATTGACAATTGTGTGGTTTTTTTATGTGTAAAAAAGGGGGAGAAAAAAATGAAAACGTGGCAATATGCATTGATTGTTTTTTTAGGTGGATGCTGTTATGGGATCTTATCTACATTTGTCAAACTTGCTTATTCAGCAGGTTTTTCAGTAACAGAAGTGACAGGTGGCCAATATTTATTCGGAGCTTTGCTTACCTGGGTGCTGGTTCTGTTTACAAAAAAGAAAAGGATACCTTTCAATCAAGCTTTCAAACTATTATTATCTGGAATTCCATTTGGACTGACAGGTGTGTTCTATTATCAGGCGCTGCAGACACTGAATGCTTCGCTTGCAATCATTTTTCTATTTCAATTTGTTTGGATCGGCACGTTATTCGAGTGGATCTTATATAAAGAAAAGCCAACTAAAGGTAAAATCATCTCAATTGCCATACTAATAATCGGCTCCATTTTAGCTGCTGGTGCAGTTGCAAAGAGCGAAGTTGTTCTATCCTTGCAAGGGACTGTTTGGGGATTACTATCTGCTGTGACGTTTACCACTTTTATCACACTCAGCAGTTCTGTCGGAAAAGATTCTCCACCCGTCTTGAAAAGTGCTTTCCTTTCAACAGGTGGTTTAATTGTCGTATTTTTAATTTTTCCACCCACGTTTTTAGTTGATTTACCTACTTTGACGGGGGTCGCACAATATGGTTTATTGCTCGGCTTCTTTGGCGTAGCTTTACCACCTCTTTTATTTTCAATCGGCATGCCCCATGTCGGACCAGGGCTTGGCACAATCTTAACGGCTTCTGAACTTCCAGTGGCTGTAACCATGTCCGCTCTAATACTAGCTGAAGTAGTCAGTTTTTCACAATGGATAGGGGTCGTCATCATTCTATGTGGAATCGTGCTCGGCAATTTAAAACTGAAAGGCAGAATGAAATCCATATCATAATGCGAGCACAATGATAAAAAAGAAAAGAGGTCCGTCCCTCAATGCGGTAAAGCTTTACCGTGGTGAGGGACGGACCTTTTGTTTTCTCTTGATCCAAACGTTTTGAACAGTTCATCTGCACTGAGCATGAACAATGTTTACGAGAGTGATTAAATCCCTTCCTTATAAATAAAGTAATCAAAGTCAGCATGCAGCTTCTGTCCGGAAGTGTCCTGGCATTGCATTCCTACGAAGGCTCCTGTGAAAAAGCCTCCTCCCTGGATGTAATCGTCTGAGAGTTTGTAAGAATCGAGTTTAACAGGGACCTTTGTCCAGTTTTCTCCGTCGAAGGAGTAGGAATATTCATAGATGGCAGTGCTTACATTTACACGCAAGCAGACATATTCTACGTTTTCCGGGATGACGATCGGGTCATCTTTCATCGGCTGAGTGAATGTGAAGTTGTCACAGACGGTCAGATCGAGAATCCGGCCGTGTTCTTCGTGCCAGGTGATTTGCAGGGCAGACCAGTTTTGCGTATTGTAGTAGTTTACTAGACCGGCTGCCTGCTGGAAAGTGTCCGGGTTAAAGGCGACCTTGGTTTCGGCAGTGAAGTTGAAATGCTGCCAGCGCCTTGCGATATGGGCCTGTGTGAATTTAGAAGATAACGATTCTCTGCCATATAAACGCAGGTGTCCAGGGTTATCCTTTAATGAAACGATATCTTCACCTAATGGAATGCGCAGGGATTGGAAGTGAAGATTAAGAGAATCATGGTTAAAGTCGTCCTTCTCCTCAACATCTCTTTCCCATTGAACTTCTTCAACAGCAGGTCCCTGTATTTCTACGGACGGTTGATTGCCTCCTGTGACATATGGCCAATCATTTTTCCATTCAAGACGCTGGATGGCGGTTTCCCGGCCGAGTGGACAAAAGCCGCGAGGGTCAAGCAAAGGTTTATTTTCCTGCGGCAGCGGGCGTCCTGTTAAATGAACAAGGAACCATTCATCCGTATGGGTCTGAACGATGGAAGCGTGCCCGGCTTTTTGCAGCGGGTTTCTTGGATACGGGAACGACGTGATCAATGGATTGTCAGGATGCACTTCATATGGTCCCCATAGATCCTTCGAGCGGGCGATGGTGGCCTGATGATCGTATTTCGTTCCGCCTTCTGCTGTGAGCAGGTAGTAATAGCCGTTTATTTTGTACAAGTGAGGTGCTTCCGTCAGCTTGATATCCGTTCCTTTGAAGATGATTTCCTTTTTGCCGATCAGTTTTCGCTCGCTTACACTGTATTCCTGCATGACGATGCCGTAGAAGTTGTGATGGCCAACGCGGTGATCCCAGAGCATATTGACGAGATACTTCCTGCCATCTTCATCATGAAAGAGTGACGGGTCGAAGCCTGAGCTGTTCAAATGGATCGGTTCAGACCACTCACCGTCAATGGTGTCACAAGTAACGAGGTAATTATGGCTGTCCTTCCACTGTCCTTCGACGACTTTCACATCGGTGTAGATCAGCCAGAACCTGCCATCACGATAAGAGAGGGCAGGGGCCCAGATCCCGCCTGAATCGGGATTGCCCATCATATTCAATTGACTGAGGCGGTTCAGGGGACGGGATACGAGTCGCCAATTTTTTAAGTCCTTTGAATGGTAAATCCCGATTCCCGGGAACCATTCGAAGGTAGAGACGGCAATGTAATAATCCTCTCCTGCACGGCAAATACTCGGGTCAGGATTGAAGCCTGGTAAAATCGGGTTTTGAATCGTTGTCATTGTTCTGCACCTCTCCTACTAGAAAATAGATTTACACTTCCTGGATATCGATGGTTAAGAAGTTTTCACTTGCATAAGCAGCCACGCCCAATGCAGTGGCATGAGTGGATAACTGTGAAAAATCGATGCTCAAATCTTTCTGATGCGTAAACAGAGTTTGACCTTGTTTCTTCTTTAATGGTTCTTCCAGCCATTTAGAGCACGATGCCAGGCGATTTCCGATGATGACTTGTTCAGGATTGAAGATATTGATGATGTTATTGATCCCGATCCCCAAATATCCACCGATTTCTTCGAATACACGAATGACATGTGCGTCCCCGTTTTCGGCAAGTTCATTTAAGCTTTCAAGAGAAAGCGCCTGACCGCTTTCGGGCTTGATGCCATGCTCTGTGGCAGATTGGACGAGTGCTTTTTCCGACGCATATAATTCCCAGCAGCCCTGGTTCCCACATCGGCATTCCGGACCGTCGACTTCGATGGTCATGTGGCCAAGTTCTCCGGAAAAACCATTATTTCCTTTATACAGCAGACCATTTAAGATAAGGCCGACGCCGATCCCGATCCCGACACTGACATAAATGATATTGCTGGAATCTTTACCTGCACCGAATTTCTTCTCGCCGTAAGCCCCCGCGTTTGCTTCATTCTCGATTTGAACGGGAACGTTAAATTTGGCTTCCATTGTCTTTCTAAGGTTGATATTCTTCCAATTTAAATTTGGAGCGAGGAGAATCTCTCCGTCTGTGCTGACGGTTCCCGGGACCCCGATTCCGATACCTACCAATCCATAGGGGCTTTCAGGCATTGACTCAATCAGGGAATCGACAATGGTAAACAGTTCGTCCTTTATTTCTTCATACGTTCGATCTTGAAATTTAATCAGTTTTTCATTCCTGATGTTGCCCTGCAGGTCGGTCAGGATTCCGAGAATATAGTTCACACCAATATCCACCCCGATGGAGTATCCGGCTAAATGGTTGAATAACAGCATGACGGGTCTTCTTCCGCCGCTTGAGACTCCGGGACCGGACTCGAGGATCAGGTTTTCGTTAAGGAGCTCACTTACCTGGGAGGAGACCGTTCCTTTGTTCAACCCTGTTTGATTGGCAATGTCTGCTCTTGAGATAGGGGTGAATTCCTGAATGGTTTGTAAAACTAATGACTTGTTGCCTTTTTTGACAACATGCTGATTGTAGGTTTGTGACATTTTCATTTGGAAGCTCCATTCTTTCTCAATTTTTCCTTTAGTGTACCATTTTCTAATTCTATTATAAACTTAGTTTATCCACTAGACAAACATTGTTTTCGGTGGTAATCTAAAATCAGTAACATATCTGGTTTCAAAAAAACGAATATTGGGGGTATTTAGTTTGAGAAATAAGAAAGCGGTTACAACAGTCTTCACTCTTTTTTCCTCTCTGTTACTGATCACCGGCTGTTCTGGATCTGATGAGAAGGCCAATGGGTCCGGAGATGAGAAAACAATCGAGTTCATGCATCTTTGGCCAGAAGGAAGCTCGAAGCAGCACAATGAGATTGTAAGCGGTATCATCAAGGATTTTGAAAGTGATCATCCTGATGTGAAAGTGGACCTTGAAGTGCTGAGCAATGAGCAGTACAAGGATAAGCTTAAAGTACTATCAACTTCGAATGAATTACCGGATGTGGGGATGACTTGGGCTGCAGGATTCTTGGATCCTTATGTAAGCGGGGAGAAGTTTGCACCTTTAGATGATTTGCTTGAAGGGGATTTAAAGGACAAATTCGTCTCAGGTACGGCAGAAGCGTATGAAGTGGATGGAAGCACTTACGGACTGCCCCTTGAATTGAACATTGCCACGGTTTTCTACAATAAAGCGATTTTCGATAAATATAACTTGGAAGCACCGAAAACATATGAAGAATTAGAAAATGTCGTAAAGACGTTGAAGAAAAATGATGTGGCGCCAATCGCTCTTGGAAACAAGGATCGCTGGACTGGATCGTTATGGTATATGTACCTGGCGGACCGGATAGGCGGGGGGGACGTCTTGACGAATGCGATCAACCGAACGGGTTCGTTCGAAGACCCTGCACTTGTTTCAGCCGCGGAAAAAGTACAGGATTTAGTTGGTATGGACGCTTTTGTCAAAGGATTCAATGGTCTTTCAGATGAAGAAGCGAAGAGCATGTTTATGAACGAACAGGCTGCCATGTACTTGATTGCGACATGGGATCTGCCAAACTACACAACCAATGAAGATGTTCCGCAAGAGTTCAGGGATTCTGTCGGATACTTCAACTTCCCGACGGTTGATGGGAATGGAGATATGAACAGCTTCGTCGGAGGTCCAGGGGTAGGACTATTCGTTGCGGAAGACTCGGATGTGAAGGAAGAAGCGAAAGAATTTGCCTCCTTCTTCGTACAGGAATGGGGAGAGAAGTCGGTGACCGATGCCGGGGTCATCCCTGCAACGAAGGTCGATGCTGAGTCATTGGATCTTCCGGATATGTATGTCGACGTATTGGATGATCTAAACAATGCCAGCAACATTACATTATTCGCAGACGTTCAAATGAGCGCAGATGTCGCACAGGTTCACTTGGATATGATCCAATCGCTCTTTGGTAAAGAAGTTACACCGGAGGAATTTGCAAAAGAACATGAAAAGGCACTTTCGGAAGAATAATAGATTTTCTGATGGTCAATTAAAGAAAAGGACATACCCGTAGGCTGGATTGTCCTTTTCTATTTTTAAATATGGGGTTGAATGTTATGAATAAAGTAATGTCTAACAAGTGGATTATCGCCTGTTACGTTCTCCCTGCACTCCTTTTGATCGGTGTCTTCATTTTCATCCCATTAATCCTGACTGCGTACTACGGTTTGATGGACTGGGATGGCATCGGGGAGATGGAGTTCATAGGGCTTGATAATTATATCCATGCGATTTCTGATGAGAAGTTCTGGGATAGTGCACTTCATTCTTTTTTACTTGCTGTATTTTCAACACTTAGTCTGATTATTTATCTGGCAATCTCGTTAATATTGGCTTCAAAAATCAAAGGGGCCGACCTTTTAAGGAAGATCTATTTGATTCCGATGCTGTTGTCATCCGTTGCTATCGCCCAGTTATGGATCAAGGTGTTCAACCCGTCGAACGGGATGCTCAATAGCATACTGATGGAGATCGGAGTAGATGATCCGCCCGCGTGGCTTGCTGAACCATCCGTTGTATTGTATGCCATCTTCATCCCGATTCTATGGCAATATGCGGGTTTCTACATCTTGATATACTATGCTGCCTTGAAGAATATCCCGGAATCCCTGGTGGAAGCGGCAAGAATCGATGGGGCGACACCTCTTCAAATTGCCTATAAAATCAAGCTGCCTTTAATAATGGGAGTCGTCAAGGTGACCATTGTGCTTGCGGTTGTCGGATCACTGAAGTATTTTGATCTGATTTATGTCATGACCGGCGGCGGGCCGAACGGTGCCAGTGAAGTAATGGCTTCTTATATGTATAAACTGGCTTTTTCAAGTAATGACTTTGGATACGGAAGCGCCATCGGCTTCCTGCTGTTGATCATCACATTAATCGTGACCGTCATCGTCCGTAAAGTCACTGCGACCAAAGAAGAAATTCAATATTGAAGGGGGTTAGACCATGAAGCGTGCGGGTTACTTTATTCTCTATCTTTGTTTAGCTATTGTCGCAGTCTTCCAGATATTTCCAGTCATCTGGCTGTTCCTGTTTTCATTAAAGGATAACCAGGATATCTTCTCGAAATCTCCATTTTCCCTGCCTTCTGAATTCAGATGGGAGAATTATGCGAAGGTATGGGAAGGAGGAATCGGGATTTACTTCTGGAACAGTATCTGGATTACAGGTGTAGCGATCATCTTGACGGTATTGTTTGCAAGCATGGCGACATTCGTCATAACCAGAATGCAGTGGAAGCTAAGTAAACTGGTATTGGGGTTATTCATGGTTGGGTTGATGATTCCGATTCATTCAGCCATCATACCGCTATTCAGCATGTTTTTAAATGTGAATTTAATTGATAATCCATGGTCGATCGTCATTACGTATACGGCCTATAATCTGCCGATTACGATGATGATTCTGCTTGGATTCTATTATACGTTACCCCGTGAGATAGAAGAGGCGGCTATAATGGATGGATGTTCGGTTCATCGGATGTTTTTCAAAATCATCCTGCCGATGACAATCCCGATCATGTCGACGACAGTCATTATCAATATGATTTACAATTGGAATGAGTTTGTCTTTGTGAACACATTTATCAGCTCCGATGAATACAAAACCCTTACCGTCGGGATCCAGAATTTCATCGGGCAATACATGACAGACTGGGGAGCCATAGGTGCCACGCTCATTATCAGTGTGCTGCCGATCCTGCTTGCATTCCTCTTCTTCAGCAATAAAGTTGTGGAAGGAATTTCTTCAAGTGCGGTAAAGGGATAAGCAATAAAAAAAATCACTTCGAGAGAGAAGTGATTTTTTTATTATGCCTGTTTCCCCTGAATCCGTTTGAATGCATGCAGGCTAAGCCATGTCGTGATAAAGGCATAAGCGCTGCCGCCGAAGATAAACGCAAGAGCCGGTACCCTGTACATGATAAAGAAAAGGGAACCGAGACAAAGCAGCATCAACAGCGTATGGAGCGGATGGATCAGCATGATCAGAAACGCTTGTTTGATCAGTTGCCTCACGCTCAAATCGAAATGCACAAAGGCCGGTAACAGATAAAAGGAGAAGAATAGAAAGAGCAGCATAAAGGCGAATAGCGGAATATGGGTCCAGGTGAACAGCTCACGGAGATCCATTTGGATATACCAGATATCGATGCCGATCAGGAGTGAGGCGGCGATGATGACGATTCCCAGGCGGTTGCTCTTCCAGAATTCTCTTTTGAAATAGGTCAAGAAGGTACTGAATACCGGTTCCTCCGTATTTCCCCTTAACCAATCCCGTACAATCGCGAACATGGCCACCGTAGAAGGGAAGAAGCCGAACAGGATGCCCCCTGCCAAGGTAAAGAGTACCCATAAAATATTTATGAAAGCGAAACGCGTGATCCATTCAAAGATGGTGTAGATCGCACTGTTTAACGTGTTCATGGACATAGCCACCTCCATCGATGAGTAAGTTGTATGCGCAATCATGAACTATTATACGGTATCGGGGCTTGTTTGGCAGTAGTTTATAAAAACTTAGTTTATTCAATAGACAAACTAACACTATGTTGCTATAATGACGTTGTAAGCATTTACATTTATAAAATGGTGCAGGCGGCCAATCGGTTCGCCCGCATATAAAGAACCTGTTATAAAAGCTGATCACGTTTCGAGTGGCAGTAAGGAAAGTCCGAATCAGTATCGCTCATCCGGATGGGCGGTGAGCCGGAAGTTGAAGCACTTCATTATAAAATTTTAGGAGGAACGATCAATGGCTTACTTTAAGAACATCGACAAAATTAACTACGAAGGTTCAACATCAACCAATCCATTTGCGTTTAAATTTTATAATCCAAAGGAAGAAATCGGTGGCAAAACAATGGAGGAAATCCTGCGTTTTGGTGTAGCTTACTGGCATACCTTCACGATGGACGGCTCCGATCCATTCGGAAGCGGCACAATGATCCGCTCATGGGATCAATATACGGGAATGGATTTAGCAAAGGCACGCGTAGAAGCGGCTTTCGAATTCTTTGAAAAGCTTGATGTACCATTCTTCTGTTTCCATGATGTCGATATTGCCCCGGAAGGAAGCAGCTTAAGAGAAACCAATCAAAATCTTGATACAATCGTAAGTATGATAAAGGACTACATGAAAGACAGCAAAACGAAATTACTTTGGAACACGGCGAACAATTTCACGCATCCCCGCTTTATCCATGGTGCTGCTACGTCCAATAGCGCAGACATCTTCGCTTACTCTGCAGCGAAAGTGAAGAAAGGATTGGAAGTAGGGAAGGAATTAGGTGCAGAAAACTATGTATTTTGGGGCGGACGTGAAGGCTACGAAACCCTTCTTAATACAGACATGAAGCTTGAGATGGATAACCTGGGACGCTTCCTTCATATGGCTGTTGATTATGCGAAGGAAATCGGCTTTGATGCGCAATTCCTCATCGAGCCAAAACCGAAAGAGCCAACGACTCATCAGTATGATTTCGATGTGGCGACAGGCTTTGCGTTCCTTCAGAATTACGGACTGCAGGACCACTTCAAGTTCAATATCGAAGCGAATCACGCGACATTGGCAGGACATACATTCGAGCATGAACTGCGCTATGCACGTGTGAACAACATGCTCGGTTCAGTGGATGCCAACCAGGGCGATCCGTTACTTGGCTGGGATACAGACGAATTTCCGACAGACTTGTATTCTACGACTCTTGCAATGTATGAAATCCTTAAAAATGGAGGACTTGGCCGCGGCGGTCTGAACTTCGACGCGAAAGTGAGAAGAGGTTCTTTCGAGCCGGAGGATTTATTCCATGCGCATATCGCCGGAATGGACAGTTTCGCAGTCGGGCTTAAGGTTGCTCAGAAGCTGATTGATGATAACGTTCTGGATGGTGTGGTTGAAAATCGTTATAAGAGCTACACAGAAGGCATCGGTCTTGAAATCGTGGAAGGAAATTCAGACTTCCGCAAGCTTGAGGAGCATGCGCTGGGCTTAACAGAAGTGAAGCACCAATCAGGCCGTCTTGAGAAGATCAAGGCAACCATCAATCAATATTTACTGAAAGCATACGCTGGAGAATAAGGTTAAACGTAGAAGAGGTGTAGTGATGAAATACGTAATCGGCGTTGATCTGGGAACAAGTGCAGTGAAAATCCTGCTGGTGAACCAAACCGGGGAAGTCGTTCAGGAGGTTTCAAAGGATTACGAACTAATCCAAGAAAGAACGGGTTTCAGTGAACAGGATCCGAAAGCGTGGGTGGATCAGACCGTTGCTGGATTGTCTGATCTCCTGCAAAACTTCCAGGGCGATACGGAAGATATCGAGGGCATCAGCTTTTCAGGCCAAATGCATGGACTTGTACTCCTTGAGGAGAACAACGAAGTGCTTCGCAATGCCATCCTCTGGAACGATACAAGAACGACCGCACAATGCAGTCAGATATACGAGGTCATCGGAGAAGAACGCTTGCTCTCGATTACGAAAAATCCTGCATTGGAAGGCTTTACGCTTCCAAAGCTCCTTTGGGTGAAGGAGCATGAGCCGGAAATCTATGAGAAGGCGAAAACCTTTGTGCTTCCGAAGGATTATCTCCGCTACAAGTTGACGGGGAAGCTGCATATGGACTATTCCGATGCAGCAGGAACGCTGTTGTTGGATATCGGGGAAAAAGCATGGAGCAAAGAAATCTGCGACCTCCTGGGAATTGACCCCGCGATTTGTCCACCATTGGTCGATTCCTATGAGAAGACGGGCAGCATAAGCCCTGAAATCGCAGAATCGACTGGTCTATCCACTTTCACCCAAGTATTTGCCGGGGGAGCGGATAATGCGTGCGGCGCAATCGGATCCGGAATATTAGAAGAAGGCAAGACTCTATGCAGCATCGGGACCTCTGGTGTAGTGCTATCCTATGAATCCGGCAATGACAAGGATTTCGAGGGGAAGGTCCATTACTTTAATCACGGGGCCCCGGAAGCTTATTATACGATGGGTGTCACCCTTGCAGCAGGTTACAGCCTGAGCTGGTTCAGGAATGTGTTTGCCAAGGATGAAAGCTTTGAAGAGTTGGTGAGGGAGGCAGGGACCGTGCCTCCCGGGTCAAATGGTTTACTGTTTACACCGTATGTGGCGGGGGAACGGACCCCTCATGCAGATGCTGCGATTCGGGCGAGCTTTATCGGCATGGACAGCTCCCATGAACGAAAGGACTTTGTACGGGCAGTCATGGAAGGCATCACCTTTTCATTGAATGAATCCTTGGCGATCTTCCGCGGCAGCGGCAAGCAAATCGAGACGATTGTCTCCACTGGAGGCGGGACGAAGAATGAAGACTGGCTGCAAATGCAGGCGGACATATTCAACGCCAGAATCGTGAAGCTCTCGAGTGAGCAGGGGCCGGGAATGGGAGCAGCGATGCTAGCAGCCTATGGGTGTGGCTGGTTCGATTCCCTGAAGGAATGTGCCGATGAGTTTCTGAAAGTAGAGAGAGAGTTCATCCCGAATGACGCCAACGTAGAGATATATAAGGAATTGTTCCATCTCTATCAGGACGTATACGGGCAAACAAAATCGTTAAATGAAAAACTGGTAAACTATCGAAAATAATACCGACAGATGATAAGGCTGCTTCAGAAGAGAGTTCCACTGCTTCTATAGGCAGCCTTTCTCGTATGAAAGAGAGGAGAGGGAAGCATTGAAATATAATCAGCTGGGTAACACGGATCTGAACATAAGTGAATTAAGTTTTGGGACATGGGCCATCGGCGGCGCCTGGGGCAAGCTCGATGACCGGGAAGCACTGAAGGCATTGGACAAGGCGATGGATGCAGGGGTGAACTTCTTTGATACGGCAGATGTGTATGGGGACGGACATAGTGAAGAACTGCTTGCGAAATCGACTAAAGGGAAGGTAGCATCGATCCAGATCGCGACGAAATTTTGCCGCAGCGCCGATATCCATGACCCTCGGACCTATTCAATGGATAGCGTGCGGGCATTTTGCGAGAACAGCTTAAGAAGGCTGGACAGGGAAGCAATCGATCTGTACCAGATTCATTGTCCACCGTTGGAAATCCTAAAGGAAGGCAGCGTATTCGAGGTACTGGAAAAGCTGAAGGAAGAAGGGAAAATCCGCTACTACGGTGTGAGTGTCGAAACAGTAGAAGAAGGCATCTTCTGTCTCGAGCATACAAAGGCAAGCTCCCTGCAGGTCATCTTCAATCTGTTAAGACAAAAACCGCTGGAAAAGCTGTTCCCGATGGCGATGGAAAAGGATGTCGGGATTCTTGCCCGTGTACCGTTGGCAAGCGGGCTATTAACAGGTAAGTTTACAAAAGACACGACATTCGAGAGTGATGATCACCGCAGCTTCAACCGCAACGGGGAAGCGTTCAACGTCGGGGAAACCTTTGGTGGATTGGACTTCAAAAAAGGGGTCGAACTGAGTGATGAACTGAACTGGATCGAAAAAGGGAGAGGCAACCGTACCAGAGCTGCGATCAAGTGGATCCTTCAGCAGGAAGAGGTATCGAGTGTCATTCCAGGTTTCAGAAGTGTCAAGCAGGTCGAGGATAATCTTAAGGCGCTGAATGCAAAGGAATTCAGTCCTGAGGAACTGCAGACATTGAAAAGTTTTTACGAAAAAGAGGTCCATACCCATATTCGGGGAGCATATTAGTAGAACCTCCAGCTAAAGGCTGGAGGTTCCTTTATTTCTCAGTTGAAAAGGTAAATACAGTGCGCTGCTGATAGCGTTCATTCGGCTGCAGGATGACAGGGGGCAGGCCATCATGATGGAGAGAGGCAGGCGGACATTGTGTTTCAAAGCAGACGCCCAAATGCTTTCTCGACGTTCCTCCATGAAGCTCCAGTCCGTTTTGGAGATTATTCGCCGTATACATGACCATGCCGGGTTGATCCGTCTCGATGGTCAGCACACGACCGCTCGTTTGTTCTGTCATCATGACGCTTTCTGACCTGCTGTGATCAAACAGGAAATAGTGATCGTAGCCATGACCGGCAATGTCGTTCTGCTCCGTTTGCGCCGTTATACCGTCTTGCAGTCTGCGCCCCTTACGGAAATCAAATGGAGTATCCGCAGCATCCATCACAGTCCCAGTCGGGATCAACTCCTCATCGAGCTCAAGAAATTGATGGCTGTCGATCGTGACATGATGATGATGGATCGTCTCTTTTCCATTCCCGCTTAAATTAAAGTAAGCATGATTTGTTAAGGTAAGGGGAGTGGGCTGATCCGTCACTGCCTCATATTCGAGAATCAGTTCATTTTCATTTGTTAAAAGGTATGTGACAGACACATCGATCGTGCCGGGATATCCTCCCTCACCGTCCTTACGTGAATAGGAGAGAACCACACCGACCCGGTCCTCATCCTGTAAGGGGTCCGTGTCCCAAAGAACCTGATGAAATCCATTTGAGCCTCCGTGTAAATGATTTTCTCCATCATTTGCTTCAAGCATATAGACATTCCCATCCAGTTCAAAGGCGGCACCCTGGATCCTGCCGGCAACAGGGCCGATCAATGCTCCGAAGAAATTAGGGTTCGTTTCGTAATCCTCAGCCTGTTTATATCCGATCATCACATTTTCAACCGTGCCGTCCTGATCAGGCACCATCACCCTTGTGATGATTCCCCCGTAATTTAATAGACTGACAGACATTCCATGATCGTTCCGTAAGGTATACTCTTTCCAATCCCGTTGAAGATGTTTTATGTCGATTTTCATGCTTCCACCCCATATGTAAAGTAATCTCTTCATCTAGTAAAAGAAGCATCTGTCTTTCAACAGATGCCGCGTAATACGAGACTATATTGCCTTAGATTTTGTTGCAGAAGGCACCTTCCACAGGTCTTCCATTTGTTCAAGTGATTTTCCTTTGGTTTCAGGTACGAACTTCCACACAAAGATGGCGGAAAGCACACTCATCAAACCATATATTCCGTACGTCATCCCGCCGCTGTATTCCATCATCATCGGGTACGTGGAGGAGACGAGGTAATTCGCTGCCCACTGTGCTGCCACCGCAATGGCGACTGCCTGCCCGCGGATGCGGTTCGGGAAGATTTCTGAGATCAATACCCAGCAGATCGGACCCCAGGACATCATGAAGGAAGCCGTGTACACAATGATAAAGATTAACGTGCTGATGCCGATGATATTCGAGAACGCAAGCCCCGCGACACCGAACATCCCGATCGCCATCCCGATTGAACCGATGATCATCAATGGTTTGCGTCCCCAGCGATCGACCGTCATGATCGCAACTACTGTAAAGATGACATTGACCAAGCCCATGACGATCGTCTGCATCATGGAAGCATCCTTTGCTGCCCCCATACTTTCAAAGATCCGGGGTGCATAATACAGAGCCACATTAATCCCGACAAACTGCTGGAACACAGAAAGCAGGATTCCGATGATGATGACGGTTTTCCCATAAGCGAAGGTGGAGAGCTTTTCAGTCGACACATTCACCGATTGTTTGATCTCCCGGAGGATTGCCTTTGCAGATGCGGAGCCATTGATCTTCGTCAGAATCGCCAATGCGCTTTCATCTTTGTTCTTCAGGGAGAGGTAACGAGGCGTTTCCGGTACAAAGAAAAGGAAAACGCAGAACAATATGGCCGGAATGGCTTCTGAAGCAAACATGTATCTCCAGCCGACATCATTGATCCAATCCAGGGGCTGTCCTTTGGCAATTCCCCAGTTGACAAAATAAACGACAAGCATCCCGAATATGATCGCAAACTGATTAAATGAAACGAGGCGTCCACGAATCCCTGCCGGTGCGATTTCCCCGATGTACATCGGTACGAGGGCAGAAGCAAGACCAACACCGATTCCGCCGATGATCCGGTAAAAGTTAAAGGCAATCAGCAATCCCATCGTCGGTTCCCCTGCAGAGAAGAAGAGGAACTCCGGATAAGCGGACCCTAAAGCAGATAATAAGAAGAGGATCGAAGCAATGATCAGCGACTTCTTACGTCCGAATCGTGATGAAAAATAGCCGGAGATCACTCCCCCGATAATACACCCGATCAGGGCACTGGAAATCGTCGCACCGTGAATGAATGAGCTTAAGCCGAGGCCATCGATCAAATAAGCCTGAATCGATTTTTCAGCCCCTGATATGACAGCCGTATCATACCCGAACAGGAGACCTCCGAGCGTGGCTACTAATGTAATAGAAAAAATATAAAGTGAACTTTTTTGCTTTGTCATCATGTGTTGAGGCAGATCCCATTTTGTTCATGATGCTCGCGACAACGCTTACATTATTACGTTAAGAGTGATAAAGCGTTTACAAAAACGAGCATAAAAAAGGACACTGCCGTCATTCCCCCCTTACCTTTTGTTTTATTATTCTGAATTATAGCAGACAATAAATAGTTTGTCTAATGGATAAACTAAGTATTTTTTACCTGTTTTGAAATACTGAAACACCAAAATCCAACAGAATAAGACAAGGAAGTTCCCCAAAAAACGATTGCCCCAGCAGGGTTCCTCTGCTATGATTATCTTACTTATAAAAGAAATGGAGGTTTTTCTGTTGACAGCATCAATCAGATTGCGTTTCCCGCTTTTCACTCGTTAATTGAATACGTTTGAAGGCTCTGCCTATGTTCAGAGCAATGGGATTGATCTGTCTATTTTTAAGAAAACCTGTATTTGTCGGTATTTTTAAAGAGGGGAGGAGTCTCCTCTCTTTTTTATGTCTTAAAAATAACAAGTAGGCAAGGCTTATTTTTATAGTAAATATAATAGAAATGAGTTGTTGGGAAATGAATGTAGTAAATCAAAATCTGAAGGAAGATTGGTTAAGGAATATCATTCTCTTTCTAAGCAGTCAGACGATCTCGTTATTCGGGTCGTCCCTTGTACAATACGCGATCATGTGGCATATCACGTTAGAGACGGAGTCCGGGTTGATGATGACGTTGTTCATCATTTGCGGATTTATCCCGACCTTCCTCCTGTCCCCGGTTGCGGGTGTCTGGGCGGATCGCTATAACCGGAAGCTGCTGATTGTGTTATCGGACGGACTGATCGCGACTTCAACGTTGGTTCTCGCGATTCTCTTCTTAATGGGATACGATTCGATCTGGCTGCTGTTTGTCATGGCAGCAGTCCGGGCCCTTGGAACCGGGATTCAGACACCGGCTGTCGGTGCGATTTTGCCGCAGATTGTCCCAAAGGATAAGCTGACGAAGGTGAACGGGGCAAATGGAAGCATTCAGGCTGTCATTATGTTCGTGTCCCCCATGGTCAGTGCGGCATTACTTGGGATGGCATCGATTGAAATCATCTTCTTCATCGATGTCATTACGGCAGCCATTGCCATCATCACACTGCTGGCCTTCTTAAAAATTTCGGTGCATGAGAAGGCAGCGGGCAAACAAACAACAAGCTACTTCAGTGACTTCAAGCAAGGCTTGCAATATGTCAACAGCCATGGGTTCCTGAAGAAGTTCTTCCTGTTCTTCTCCATCTTCTTTGTTCTGATGGCACCTGCGGCCTTTCTGACTCCGCTGCAGGTCGCCAGAAGCTTCGGGGACGATATTTGGAGACTGACGGCCATCGAAATTGCCTTTTCCATCGGGATGATGGCAGGTGGAGCCATCATTGCTTCGTGGGGCGGATTTAAAAATAAGATTGCCACGATGACCTTCGCAAGTCTGATTATGGGGTTCTGCACCTTTGCCCTTGGCATCGTTCCGGTCTTTTGGTTCTATCTCGTATTCATGGCATTATTCGGAGTGGCCATGCCGATTTTCAATACACCGACAATGGTTTTGCTTCAGGAGAAAATCGAAGAGAATTACTTGGGAAGAGTCTTCGGGGTCATGGGGATGATCTCCACCTCGATGATGCCGATTGGAATGCTGATATTTGGACCCTTGGCAGATATCATCGCCATTGAATGGCTCCTCATCGGAACAGGCGTATTGACCATTCTCCTTTCCGTCATGCTGGGCCGCGATCAAGTGTTGATCGAAGCAGGTAAGCCTGCACCTGCGCTAGAGTGAATATAGTCTTAAAAAGAGCTGTCCTTGTGGCAGCTCTTTTTTCTGTCATGAAATAAAGGAACAGCACTATGTAGGGAGAATACTTATACTAAACAGGACCATTCAATTTAGTTTGCAAGACAGATGAAAAGTGAGGGGGACAGGGGCATGACCAATAACCCAACACCAGAAAGCGAATTGCCCAAGATGAGTAAACCCGCGAACCGTGAGCTTCATAACGCCGGGTTTATCGCCTTGAGCAATTTACCAGCGTGTCGGAATCCGATATTCTGAAGATTCATGGGGTAGGACCGAAAGCAGTGCGAATTCTGAATGAGGCCCTGAAAGAAAAAGGGCTGTCTTTTACAAAAAAATCATAGAACGATTTGATTCAAGTGTAGTTGTGCTGAGATGGACAACCCATAAAATAAAGGAAGTGGATAGAATGGATTCACAAACGGTCATGCAAGAACTGGAGGCACTGGGCAAGGAACGATCGAAGAAAATGTACATATCCAATGGTGCCCACGAGCCGGTCTTTGGCGTCGCGACAGGTGCGATGAAGCCGATCGCCAGGAAAATCAAGAAGGATCAGGCGTTGGCCGAGGAGTTATATGCAACGGGGAATTACGACGCCATGTATTTTGCCGGTGTCATTGCCGATCCGAAAGCGATGACGGAGGCAGACTTTGACCGCTGGATCGAAGGGGCGTATTTTTATATGCTTTCCGACTACGTGGTGGCGGTCACTTTGGCTGAAGCGGATATCGCTCAAGACGTGGCAGACAAGTGGATCGCAAGTGGGGAAGAGCTGAAAATGTCCGCGGGGTGGAGCTGCTACTGCTGGCTGCTTGGGAATCGCAAGGACGAAGAGTTCTCGGAATCGAAGCTCGCGGGAATGCTGGAGCAAGTGAAAGAAACCATCCACATTGCACCTGAACGAACGAAATCGGCGATGAGTAATTTTGTCACGACAGTCGGGGTTTCTTATGTACCTCTTCATGAACTGGCTCTTCAGACGGCAAAAGAAATCGGACCTGTTGAAATGGTACGGGAAGGGAAAAAGAACAGCACCCTGAAGGCTGCCGATGATATTCTGAAGCAAGTGGAGAAAGGGAAGATTGGGTTTAAGCGGAAGTATGTGAGGTGTTAATGAGGGGAGGGGGGCAGCATGCTGCCTCCGTCTCTTTTTTTAAAGCCTTGTGACATGGATCGCTGAAACAGTGGTTCAGATCCTTTTTTCGTCAAGCTTGATCTCCAACGCCATTCCTGTATGTTCTTCTGGACGACTTCTCAAAAATGATACGAATAAACTACGACGCCAGTCCAATCAAAGTTGGAGTTTTAAAGTAATATATTGTATACATGTTTAAAACTCCCGGACAGGGAAGGTCCATCGGTTCGGGAGGGATAGAGCATCATCTTAGGAAAGGGGGTGACATTGCATGAGTATCATATATATCGTCGGTGGTAAGCAGAAGAACAGACTTGCAGCTGAGTGGCACCAATATGAGAAAGGGGTCATTCTTAAACTGGACATGGAAACCAAACAATTGATTGACCGGTTCGAGTATGTATCACCTCCGGAGGTATGCCCGGATCAAGATCCTTCCATCGTGTTCAAAGCAGGAACGGTAAAAGAAAAAACATTATACGTGTGCACGGAAAGGGAAGTCCTGGTCTATTCCTTACCTGATATGACACCAAAAGGATATGTGTCAATTCCTTGTTTTAATGATGTTCATCATGTCCTGCCAGCACAGAATGGAAATTATCATGTCGTCACGACGGGATTGGATATGGTGGTGGAGGTCGATAAGAAGGGAAAGCTTATTCACGCCTGGAATGTCCTTCAGGAGGCTCCATGGGAACGCTTCTCAAAGAAGGTGGATTACCGGAAAGTACTGACAACGAAACCTCACCTTTCGCATCCGAACTTTGTCTTTCATATCGGGGATGAGGTTTGGGCAACACGCTGTTTGCAGAAAGACGCCATCTGTTTAACGAATCCCGACAAGCGGATCGACATCGGCGGAGCCTATATCCATGATGGGGTCCTGTTCGGAGACACACTCTTTTTTACTAGAGTGGATGGTCATGTCGTGACGGTCGATGCGAAAACACTCAAGGTGATAAACGACTATGATTTAAACGAATGGACACACCATAATAAGAAGATCGGCTGGTGCCGGGGGATCAAGATTCTGGATGATCATACCGTCATAGTGGGCTTTACCCGGATGCGTCCAACGAAAAATCCATTGGATGGCCATCAAGCCTATCAGGCGCATGCTGACACCTTGCCAACACGGATTGCCTGTTATGACTTAAGAAAGGGGAAGTTAGTGTGGGAATGCGGTCTGGAAAGATTTGAGTTCAATGCCGTATTTTCGATTCATTGTGAAAACGAATAAAAGGAGGAAAAGAGACATGAAAGATGTAGGTATGGTCATGCCTGTCTATAATCAACTGCCCCGTTACTTACGAGCAGCTCTACTTTCCATTCTCAGGCAGCAGACCTATGACCAATTCCATTTAATCATCGTCATAGACGGGGCAAATAAAGAAACAAAGTCTGTTGTCTACGAATTTGCGATTGATCCAAGATGTACCGTTATTGAAAAAGAGAAGAACGAGGGGATATCCAAGGCTCTCAATACAGGATTTGACTATTTGTTCAAATTAGATGAAGTGAAATATATAACCTGGGGATCAAGTGACAATCTAGTATACCCTGAATTCATTAAGAAGCTCCGTGATAAACTCGTCAGCTCATCCTCTAAGGTAGGATTGGCCTTCAGTGCCTTCGATCATATAGATGAGAACGGCCGATTACTTTTTGATAAGGAAAGACAGGATGCACTTCGAGAATGGCAGCAAACAAGAACAAAGGAAGACTTGTTGGAATCAAGCTTTATCGGCACCTCATTTATGTACAAGAAGAAATATGCGAAACAGATCGACGGCTTCAATCTTGACCCGGTGCAAACGTATGATTTCTGGCTGCGTCTGACCGAAATCTGTGAAATTGCCTTTGTACCAGAGGAATTGATGGGATACCGCTTAAATTCCCCGATGAGTCTATCGAAGAAAATCGTCAAGGAAAAGGAGAAACATCGCTGGTGGAGGGACCAATTCGCCCTTGCCAGGCATCAGGCAAGGAGAAGGAGGAAGCAGCCATATGAAACCACGATCTACTTTCCGGTATACACATTGGATGCAGGGACAATAGAAGAAATCGAGAACCTGTTAGAGCAGAAGTATGCAGATTACTTGCTCGTCCTCATTGACACGACGCACCGGCTTCCTGCCAAATTGAAAGAGCTTGGGATCCAAGACTGTCGAATCATTGTGACGGCTCCGCCGGGGTCGGATCTTGAGCTTCCAGAAACGACCTACAAAATGGTCTATTTCTCAGATTCCACGGACATGACCACAACCATAAATACCATCAAAAGGGTGTTATCGTGAACCGGAAAGGAGAACCATCTTGAAAAAAGTACTATTTGTGTTCTATGTGCCAAGTGGCGGGGTTGAAACCTTGAATCGCCAACGATGTGCAGCGCTTAAAACGTTCAATATTGAAGGCCATAGTCTTTATTATCAAAAAAAGCGGGATTTGCTAAACCCTTCAGAAGGACGTACCTTCATCGGAAAGGATCCCGAGATGATCAAGCGGGTTTTAACAGAAGGGAAGTATAGTGCCATCGTCGTCATCTCTGATTATCAAATTCTTCCTTTATTCAGAAAGTTGGGTTATAAAGGAAAATTGATCATTGAAATCCAGGGGCTCGGATCCAAAGAGAGGGCAAGGCAATTTCTGACTCAGGGTAAATCCATTATAGAAGCTCATGCAGACGCATTGCTTAACCCGAAGACCCCGCATATCGAAAAACTACTCCACGAACTTTTCCCTTCCACCCCGAAATTCAGCTTTAACAACTGTTTTGATACCCGTGCATTCCATTATACTCAAACAAAGAAAAGCGCTTATCCCATCATCGGGTGGACCGGACGGATCGACGATAATAAAAATTGGAGTGAATTCCTCCGTATCGGTCACCGACTCATTAAAGAAGTCAATCCGAACACCCAGCTTTATATGTTTGAAGATCCCAGCCTTTGCGACGCCGAGGAACGGAAGCGATTCTTTCAAATGATCCGTACCCTGGATCTGCAAAAGAATCTATCACTCTTGCACCATGTCCCTCATGACAAAATGCCAAACTATTTCTCTGCCATGGGAGAATCTGGAGGATTCTATTGTTCCACCTCCAAAGTAGAAGGAGCCCCTTACTCGGTTCTCGAGGCATTAAGCTGCAAGTGTCCCGTCTTAACCACCGATTCAGACGGGGTCCGAAGCGCCGTCATCGACAATGAAACGGGAATATACTACACCCTCGGAAATATCCAAGAAGCTGTAAAGGAAGCAAGGGAACTTATGACGAATTCAAAAAAACGGGAAGAAATCCGGGATTCAGGATTAAAGCATGTACAGCATCATTTTCACCCCAATCAGTACAGCACTCATTTCATTCAGATGCTTACCTCGATAGGAGCAATGTGAGGGAGGGAATGCTTCAAGTGATAGTCCCCCCTTGCTGACTTCGGTACAAAACAAGGAATTCATTCCTCCGTGTCGAACTCTATTATAAAACCAAAAACCAGAGGGACAGGTCCCGCGGCTCATTTTGAGACTCCGTGCCAGGGTACCTGTCCCTTTGGCTCTTTGGGTCACTATTAGGAGGTTGGAAATACTCATGCAAATAACCATTCAACCGCCTGTCAGCCTTGAAAGGCTCTCCCAGTATATTGAAAAGAAGAACAATCAATCACAGCATCATATTGGATACTGCGGAGAGAAGGCAAGTGAAATTCTTGACTCAATACAGACGGATTTTTCCGATTTGGGTGTGTCAAATTCCATCCTGGTTGCCTACCGAGGGGAGGAAATGATTGGTGCTCTGGGGTTTGATATCGACTTGGAAGACCAAACCGCAGAGGCTTGGGGACCTTTTGTGGACGAAGAGGAAGATTGGGGATATGTAGCAAATGAACTTATGAGAAGGCTACTTTCTTCTCTGGAAAACCCTTTAGAGAGAATCTATTTCTTTATTAATGAAAGAAATGAACAAGCCAAGGGGTTTCTATCTGATATAAAAGCCGTAGAGAAGGGTGACCATCTCATTCTTAAAGTAAAGCGGGCTCATTTTCATTTAGTAGATTCCTGTGAAGTTGAACACTTTTCTCCTCATTTCAAGGAGGCATTTTCTGAGCTTCATCATTCCGCCTTTCCGGGCGCATATTACAGTGCTGATGACATTCTTGGTTTCCTTTCCGATCAACACAATCAACTTCTCATTATTAAGGATGAATGTCAGCAAATAAAAGGCTATTCCTATATCGAGGCTAAACCTGAGCACGCAGAAGGAGATATTGAATTTATTGCGGTTTCCCCTTTGTATCGAAGACAGGGGATTGGGACCCAACTAGTCAAAGCTTCTATCCAACAGCTTTTCAATCACGATGAAATTGCTGAAATCACCCTTTGTGTCAGCAAGCAGAATCACCAGGCTATAAATCTATATAGAGCTGCCGGGTTTGAAGTTGTTCATGGGGTGATAAGCTATGAATGGATGGCGAAGAGTTAGAGAAGAGAGGTGGGTCATGAAAGAGTGACTCGCCTCTTTTTTTCGTTTATTGACTATCTAATCGATGAAGTACGAGCATAGCTATCGCCTCTCATCATTTCCTTCGTACCGTCCCACTTCATTTCTTTTCTTCAAAAAACCCCTCCTTGTCAATTGAAAATACAATTATTAACAATTCCGCCACAATCCTTTGTCCATTTAACAAATAAAGTAAATCATCCTATACATAATGCAATGGATACCTTACATTTAAGTTAATTAATCCATTAAAGGAGAAATGTGGTAGATGTTGAATAATTCTGTTCGTGAACTGCGCGCCAGGTTCCGTTTTACCCAGCAGGATCTGGCTGATCTAGTTGGCGTCACCAGACAGACGGTCGGATTGATCGAAAAAGGGGATTATGCACCGTCCATCACGCTGGCTCTGAAGATCTCACACGCATTTGAGGTCCCGGTGGAAGAGATATTTCGATTGGAAGAGGAGAGAGGTTCATGTTAAAGAAGATATTTCAGTCACCACTGTTCAATGCCGTTCTCATCATTGGCCTTGGGATCATCATGTTGGGAGATCATTATGCGGCCCATATCCCGGATTGGCTCGTGGTGGATTCGATGGTGCTCGGAATTCCGATCCTCATCATGATGGCGGTCATCCCTGTTTATAACAGACGGCATCCGCAAAATCGGATCAAGCCGAGCGCGATTCCAATGGAACTGCGGGAAGAAGATGAGGGGATGCAGTGGCTGACGTTCAAGGCGACGAGGAAGGTGTATATCTTCTTTGCTTTCGCGATTCCAACCGGCATTGCGCTGACTGCTTATCTCCACCACATTCCTTATGTTCCGATCATTCTATTAATCGGAATGGGCGTCGTTCAATATCTCATTTATTGGTTCCAGATGAAGCGTTTCAGCTAAAGGGGGAAACAGATGGATACTCAGTTGATCATCTCAATCATCATACTCATTACCCTGGCGGAAGTCG
The DNA here is from genome assembly GCF_008180865.1 of Rossellomorea aquimaris. Lineage (GTDB taxonomy): Bacteria > Bacillota > Bacilli > Bacillales > Bacillaceae_B > Rossellomorea > Rossellomorea yichunensis. The sequence goes on along the minus strand of NZ_VTEX01000002.1, from coordinate 621,172 downwards.
GTGCCGTCATCCTGTTTGTGAAATACAGAAGGGGGGACATGGACAGCAACCCGTTCATGACTATCCTGAAAAAAGAGTGGATCATTCTTTTCTATGCTTTATTCAAATGGAAGAAAGGTAATGACAAAGGAGTCCAGAGCTATTATTATCACAAAGGATCGAATTACTTCTGGCTGTTCATCGCGCTCCTTCATGAGCAGGTGATCGAAGGGATTGTCTTTCACATTTACTTAAAGGAAATCGATCCCCTCAGGGCAAATATCCTCGTTGTGCTCCATGTCTACAGCATCCTCTACATGCTGGGGGACTACAACTTAGTCAGGAACTCGCCGATCATTCTGAAAGGGAACAAAGTTGTCATGAACATCGGGGTAAGAAGGTCACTGACCTTTCGTATCAGGGATGTAGACACCATCCAACCGGCAAGGACGCAGTATAACAAGAGCGGTGGCATCATACATGAGAAAAATGCCTACCATGTCAGCATGCTTCCAAGAGTGTTCACACGGGTATTCGGCATGATGGATGAACTGAAATATGAAATCATCTTCAAGGAACCCATTTACGCCAGAGGATATTTCGGCCAGAAAAAAATAGTAACGAGGGCTTTGATATCGATGGACAACCCAGAGCCGTTCATTAGGGATCTTCAGGAAAAAGTGGAGTGCTATGTTGAAAGCGAAGAAACGGAAGATCATCGATTGGTCGCTGCTGCTTATGAGGGGAAAAGACCGAGTATCATCAACGGGAAGGTCTATTTTACGCTTCTCATCCTGAATATATTGGGCGCTTTGGCGATTGCCCCCTATGCAATGGCACGGGAGAATCTTCATGAAGTCATGGGACTGAGCAAGCTATCCTTCACCATGTTATATGTCATTCAGGTTCTGCTGGAAGCGGGAATCCTGCTGTTCATCGCCTTATGGCTCGCTAAGAAGGTGAAGCTCAAGGCACCGATCATCGAATCTTTTTTCAACAAAACCCAACCGCTTCATTCTTTTAGAAAACCCGTCCTGAAATCCGCCCTCTATGGGGTACTCACAGGTGTGGCCATCAGCATCTTCAGCCTGATCGTATCGAAGCCACTCGGAGTGGACAATTCTTCACTCAATGAACCCGCTTGGTGGCTGGGGACATTGGGGTCATTTGGAGCGGCCGTGAATGAAGAATCGATTTTCCGCCTGTTCCTGGTCACCCTGCTCATTTGGCTGCAGGTGAAGATGTTTAAAGGAACGGTGACAAAAGCGAAGAAATGGACGGCCATCATCGTTGCTTCCCTGGTCTTCGGCATCATGCATTATGGTGTGGCGGCGTCCAATTTCGATATGACGCTGGGACTATTCATCAGCATGCTCGTCATCAATGGGATAGGAGGGCTTGTGTTCGGGGCACTCTTCGTCTTTGTGGGACTTGAATTCGCCATGATCGCTCATTTCACAGCGGATATTGTGCTGCATGTGGTTGGTCCGCGGGTGGTGGAGTGAGGGAGCCATGGTGACAGGTCCCATGGCCCCATTTTGATGCCTGGCCCGTTGCATTATTGTATGAACGCAACGGGCCAGGCATTTTTCTATGAATTTGAAGTGTTACATAAAACAGTTAGTGGTAATAGTACAACAACCGTGATGGGAATCAGATCCCCTTTTTCATGCAAGATGCAATGTTTCTGCATAATTGGTGGGTAACAATGAACTATAGCAGATATCGATTACAGAAAAGGAGATGGTCATTTGTTAGAATTGATTGGCGAATCTGCGAAGACCTCACTAGGGTATTTCTGGAAATCCGGTTGGGCATTCGTACTTGGATACTTAATCAGTTCCATGATTCAGGCTTTTGTACAGAAGGATAAAATGGTGAAGTATATGGGGAATCCAAGCTTGAAGTCTGTTGGGTTATCCACACTATTCGGGGCGATCAGCTCCTCCTGTTCCTTTGCAGCCCTGGCAGCAGGGCGGAATCTTTTCAAAAAAGGGGCTCATTTTATTCCGACCCTTGCCTTTCTATTTGCTTCTACCAATCTGGTGATTGAATTAGGCATACTTATTTATATCTTTCTCGGGTGGCAGTTTGTGGTTGCAGAGATGATCGGGGGCATCGTTCTGATCTTTATTACCTGGATTCTTGTGAAAATCACTTATCCAAAGAAGCTTGTGGAGGAAGCGAAGGATCATGTGGAGGACGAGAAGGAAGACGAAGAAGGATTCAATTGGAAAGAGAAAATCAAGTCCAAAGAGGGCTGGTATCAGGTCGGACATGAATTTGTGATGAATTGGCAAATGGTGTGGAAAGAGATTACGATCGGATTCACCATCGCGGGGATCATGGCCACATTCATTTCAGAGAATACGTGGAAAATGTTCTTCCTCGCCGATCACCCGGACTCATTTTTAAAGGTACTGGAAAATGCACTGATCGGTCCGCTCGTTGCCATGCTCACATTCATCGGGTCCATGGGGAATATCCCCATTGCAACCATTCTCGCTTCGAGCGGAGTGGCCTTTGCAGGAATCATGGCCTTCATCTATTCAGATTTGGTCGTACCACCGATTGTTGCGGTTCACAAAAAGTATTATGGTTTAAAAACGGCATTATACATTGCAGGTATCTTCTACCTATCGATCATCCTCACAGCATTAGGAATGCATTATGCGTTTACGGCTATCGGATTAATCCCGGAAAACGCAAAACAAGTGATGAATGAATCACCCTTTCAAATCGATTATACCTTCTGGCTAAACATCGTATTTGCCGTCGTGGCGATGGTCTCTATCTATTTGAATCGACTGTTCATGAAATCCGGACATCACCATTCGATGATGAGCATGGAAGGTGACTCGAAAGTGAAGACGATCGTAACGTATATTTGTATCGGATATTTAGTGGTTGGCATGTTTGTCCATTTTGTGTGATCAGTTCAGTGGGGTTGCCTGTGACTTATGGGCAACCTTATTTTTGTGTGTTCGGCATATGCATATGCTTTCAGGGGAATGTCACGATACTTCCCTTTATCAAAACGAATGAGGTGAAACATGACATTGGGCCTGCCCCCCTGTACACCAAAGTGGTAGTACATCGGGGATCAGGCCCTTTATTGCAGTTACCTTATTCATAAAACTCCTTTGTATCAGCCAGTTTGTTTGGAAGACACAAGAAACCAAATCATTGCTGGAATAAGTACAAGTGAAACGATTCCCCCACCTATCGAAAGGGCGGGATAACTGGAGAAAGCAACGATGACCCCCGATAGCACACCGCCAGTTGCACCTGCTAATGCGACAAAGACGTCCACCGTTCCTTGGGTTTTTGCCCGGGTAGCAGGATCTGTCGAGTCGACAAGAATGGCTGTTCCGCTGATCAATCCAAAGTTCCAGCCAAGTCCAAGAAGTGCCAGTGCAATGGCAAGAATCAGGATTGAATCGGTTGGTGCCATCGCTGCCAGGATTCCTGAAGCAAGAAGCGTCAGGGCAGATGCAAGAACCATGGGCATCCGCCCGATCTTATCAACAAGTACCCCGGTAACGAGTGAAGGAAGGTACATCGCACCGATGTGAATGCCGATAATTAGACCGATGGCCGTTAACCCATGTCCATGATGGCCCATGTGGACAGGTGTCATGGTCATGACGGCGACCATGACGATTTGAGTCAAAATCATCACTGTCGCCCCAAGGAAAACACCCCGTTGGTTTCTTTCGGAAGAAGTGATTATTTCAGTCGCAATACTGTCATCCTTTGTTTTCGGTGCTGTAGAAAGAGCTCTCGCCACGAAATATGGGTCTGGACGCATAAAAGTAAATATGACAATCCCGGCAAGGGTGTATGCAGCAAATGCCAGAATGAACGGTCCGCCCAGGGGTGGAATGCCGATTGATTCGGCAAACCTCCCCATCACATCAACCAAGTTAGGGCCGGCGACTGCACCGAAAGTGGTCGAGACCATGGCAAAACTGACCGCGGTGGCTCTTTGTGAAGGTTTTGCCAAGTCTGTCCCTGCATAGCGCGTCTGCAAGTTAGTGGCAGTACCCGCACCATAGATCAACAGAGAGAAGAAAAGAAGGATAATCGAATTGGATACAGCGGCAGCGACGGCCCCCATTGCACCAATGCCACCGATCAAGAAACCGACAGAAAGTCCGATCCGTCTTCCATAGCGCTGGGACAGCCGTCCAACAAAGAGGGCAGCCCCGGCTGAACCCAGAGTGAATAGGGCAACCGGCATGCCTGAGAAGCTGTCCGTCCCCAGCATATTCTGAGCGAGAAGGGCCCCTACCGTTATCCCGGCAGCAAGCCCTGCGCCTCCAAAGATTTGAGCGATCATGATGATCATAAGCGTTCGTTTATATAGAACTTGTTGATGTTCGGAAGAGTCCTTACACCTTGTAATGGCTTCTTCATTATTTGTAAAACCAGAATTCATCTTCATCCGCTATCCATCCTATTCTGGGGTATTAGTTTGATTCGTTTATTAATCTCCTAATTTTCTAAAGAATGATAGAAGTATATTTTATTATATTCCTATTCAGGTATGTAAGTCCAAGGGGACATGTCCCTTGGACAAGTGAGCCATGGAACGTGCAGGTGGCTCTTTTTCATGAATACAACAAGGATTTCATTTCCCTGTGTCGAACTTTACCTCTAGGGTAAATACCTCGAGATTCGTCAGCTGACAAGAACAACACCGGGGTATAACTGAATTTCAACTTACCGGTGAAGTATATGATATTCCTTCCCAAAGAACATGATGTCAAAGGATCCGTTTCGAAGGGAAGGTTCTTGTAATCCATTAAAGGAGGAAAGCTTATGAACTTTATATTAAATGAAGGAATACAGGTCTTGGATAGAACTCCAAAGACCCTTGAATATTTCCTTTCCGGTTTGTCGAAAGGATGGTTGGAGTGTGATGAGGGGGAAGGGACCTGGAATGCCATTGGAGTTGTGGAGCATTTAATCGAAGGGGAAAAACACAATTGGATACCGAGGTTGAAGATGATCTTCGAAGAGGGTGAAAGTACGGTGTTCCCTGTTTTTGATCGTTTTTCACATTTAGAAGAGTCTGCTCCAAAGAGTCTTGAGGAGAAGATCATGGAATTTGCTTCCCTCAGAGCAACAAATGTGAATGAGTTAAAAGAGTTAGCGGCTCGGTATACCCTTGATGCAACGGGTATGCATCCTGCTTTTGGCAAGGTCAGCGCCCGTGAACTAATCTCCACTTGGGTGGTCCATGATTTGACCCATATTACTCAAATTGTAAGGGTGTTTTCCAATCGTTATATGGAAGATGTGGGGCCATGGAAGGAATATTTAGGGGTATTGAACTCTTAAACATGAGTGAGTCTTCGGATTCGTCAAAATAAATGGAGGGAACAACATGAACAGAAAAATATCATTGATTCGATCAGCACATTTAGCACATGTTGATTATGCATACGCTTCAAGAGTACCTTCGGACATGGATCTCCTGTTTTTGGCTGGAGCCTGTCCTCTTAATAAAGAAGGGGAAGTTCCTCATATCAATGATTACGAACTTCAAGGCAAACTGTGTGTGGAGAATATGAAGGAAGTACTGAAAGAGAGTGGTGCCTCCTTGAAGGACGTGGTATATACCCGGGTCCTTGTAGCTTCTCTGAATCAGTCAGATTTATTAACGGCTTGGAACGCGATAAGAGAAGAGTTTGGGGATCATGACGTCCCGAGTACGTTATCAGGAGTGACTGTACTGGGGTACACAGATCAATTGGTGGAAATCGAAGCGATCGCAGCAGTAGAGAAACGAACAAATGTATAGTTGGAAGGAGGATCATTATGTATATTCCAAAAGATTTTAAGGTCACAGATGAATCGGTTGCCTACGAAATCATGAAAGAACATAGTTTTGCGACTCTTTTTTCTCAACACGATGGATTGCCATGTGCCACTCATATACCCTTAATAGTAAACAGGAAGTACTTATACGGACACTTTGCACGCCCGAATCCTCAGTGGAAAGATATTGAAAATCAAACCGTCCTGGCGGTTTTCCATGGTCCCCATTGTTATATCTCACCGTCCTGGTATGAGACGAATAAAGCAGTGCCGACCTGGAATTACGTGACCGTCCATGTGTATGGAGAAGTCGAGCTTCTGAGGGACGAAAAGGAGTTAATGGAATCATTCCATGATATGGTCATGAAGTATGAAGCTCCTGACAGTCCATACAGATTACAGGATGCAGGTGCTGAGTATCTCGCTGGTATGAGCAAGGGAGTTCAAGGTTTCAAAATGAAAATCAGTAAAATAGAAGGAAAAGCGAAGTTGAGTCAAAATCATTCCTTACAGCGACAAGAGCTGGTGATCAATCAACTTGAACAAATTCCATATACAGATGAGCAACAGATTTCATCATTGATGAAGGCTAATCTAAGAAAGTGATGTTTGAATCACAGGATTGGTTCAGTAATAGTATATAAGTCTGCTTTCTAAATTAGATTTGGTTGATAGGAAGCTTCTATACATCTATGAAAAAACAAGGGTAACTCTATTTGTCTATTTGTTTAACCTGTTTATGCCTAGGGTGATTTTATACTTAGTCATTTCTGCTACGATTATTTTGGTTACCTCCTTCTTTATTTTAAGGAAATCGGGGTTAAGATGTCATGCATTCTACTTGATAGGATTTATAGTTAAATGGCTATTGGGGTTAAATGGTTTTTTTTAGAATAACCTAAAAGACATTAAAAAAGCAGATTAACTCATTAAAATACTGAAAATTAACAATTTTCAAATTGGCATAAAACTTGCACTTAGTTTAAGTGTAGGGAAGATAAGACGTCCCTACAAATAATGAAGTGTGGGGAGTGCAAGAAACATGAAGAAATATTTGAAAATGGCTGCAACGATTGGTTTGTCATTGGGATTATTGGCTGCTCACGGGCCTGCTGAAGCAGCAAGTAAGGATTATACGTATTACGGCTATGGAGACACGACAAACATTACCCGATCTACCACTTATGGGCTTAACTTAATGGGTGGGTCAACAGATGTGGATGAAGCAATGCTATGGATGGCGGAAAAGGCAAACGGGGGGGACTTTGTTGTTCTACGAGCATCTGGTGGTGATGGCTATAATCAATATGTGTACGACTTAGCCGCAAGTAACGGTGTTCCCTTAGACTCAGTGGAAACCATTGTATTAAATAATCGCAATGCTGCGTACGATTCGTTTGTAATTGATAAAGTATTTAAAGCAGAGGCCGTTTTCTTTGCGGGTGGTGATCAGTCTTTATATGTGGACTATATAATAGATACACCACTTGCAGATACATTAAATGATTTAATTTCAATCTACGATGTTCCAATAGGTGGGACGAGTGCAGGACTCGCGATTCAAGGACAATTTGTATATGATGCGAGAAACGGTTCGGTTTATTCAGATGAAGCATTAAGTAACCCAAGCAATCGTTACATGACGTTTACACGCAACTTATTAGATAACCCTTATTTAACAAGCACCATCACGGACACGCATTTCGAGCAATGCGACCGTATGGGGCGATTTGTTGGGTTTATGGCTCGTAATATCATGGACGGTTGGACGACACAGGCAAAAGGGATTGCCGTTAACGAACAAACTGCTTTATTAGTGGAAGCAGACGGCTCAGCACGTGTTGTATCTCAACCGGGAAGTACGGATGCCGCTGTATATATCGCTCGTACAACAGGTGCACCAACAAGTGGCTCACGCTCACCATTAACAATGAAAGACATTGAAATGGTGAAGTTAGAAACAGGTGATACATTCTCCTTCCCGACTTGGACAAGCAGCAACGGCCTGAAATATAAATTAAATGCTCAGAATGGTGTATTGACGTCAACGACCGGAAATATTTACGGAAATCAATAGGAATTTCATTTTTATAATGATCCTCCGAAGTAATTCGGGGGATTTTTTTTGATTTAACCGCATTAAGACGTGGAAGCAGTTGAAAACACTGATATCATCTACCCTCGGAATAAATCCTTACTTTAAAGAGAAACTAGATGAGAGCAAGCTTATTTAGGAGGTTTGTTTAGTGGATTTTCTTCATAAGGTCATTGGATTCCTTCCCGATTTTAACGTATTCGTCTACGCCATATTAACGTTGATCGTACCCATTATCATTATGAAAATAAAGACCTTACTTACTGGTGCAATAAATCAACCCGGCCCACCAAAACAGAAGGAATCAACCCTTAAGATGACAAGCGATCTATCTGAGAATGTATCGATGATCAATGAAGTGCTGGGAGAAAATAATGATATCATAACCCGGGAATTTTTCATGAATGATTCAAGAGCTTCGATCATCTTCACGAGAGGGTTAGTGGATACAGCCATTATCAATAATAATATTTTGGACCCCCTCATGTTCAACACGATAGATGACGAGAGGATCCCTTATTCTCTTAAAGAAATGCTTCCTGTGAGTGAATGTCATGAGGAAACGGATATACATACAATCACCTCCTATATTTTAAGAGGGGAAACAGCATTGCTTCATGAGAAATCTACTGAAGCAATCATTTTAAAGACAAGTGAATCAAAAGATCGGAGTATTGAAGAACCTGTAACCGAGCAGGTGGTGAGAGGTCCCAGAACGGGTTTTAATGAAAATATTAATGATAATCAAGCCATTCTAAGAAAAGCCGGTGTGAATAAGGATCTCAGGTTCATTAGCGTCCAGGTTGGAGAACGATTTAAAAAGGAACTGGTTATCGCCTATATAGAGGGGATTGCCAATGAAACCATCATACAGAACGTGAGGGAGAAGATTGAATCGATTCACATCGATAATGTACCGGAATCTGGATATATTGAGGAATTTATTGAAGAGAATACTTTCTCACTTTTCCCGCAAATTCAAAGCACGGAACGACCTGATCGGGTGATTGCTGCATTGTCAGAGGGGAGAGTAGGCATCTTGCTGGATGGTACCCCATTTGTTTTGATTGCTCCAGTCACCATCAATATGTATCTGCAATCACCAGAAGACTATTATGCTCGATGGATTCCCGGCTCATTGATCCGGTTGTTACGATATACGGCCGCTTTCATATCGGTCTTCACTCCCGCTTTATATATTTCCTTTGTCTCATTCCATCAGGGTCTGATTCCAACAAATCTGGCCATTTCCATTATAGGCTCACGTGAAGGAGTGCCATTTCCTGTTCTCATTGAGGTTCTGTTAATGGAAGTTTCGATTGAAATATTAAGGGAGGCAGGGTTGCGTTTACCAAAACCCATCGGCCAAACCATTGGGATCGTCGGGGGGCTTGTGATTGGAGAGGCTGCGGTGCAAGCAGGTATCGTTAGTCCGGTTACAGTCATTGTTGTGGCCATAACGGCGATCTCATCGTTTTCACTCCCGCAATATACGCTAAGTATTTCATTACGTATCCTACGATTTATAGCCATGTTTTTAGCTGCTACTCTGGGACTCTATGGTGTCATCGTCTTTTTCCTTTTTTTCTGTATTCACCTTGTCCGGTTAAAAAGCTTTGGAGTCCCGTTCCTCGGCCCTGCAGTACCGTACCAAATCAGCGACTGGAAAGACTTTTTAATCAGGCTGCCGATCCAATCAATGAAAAAGAGACCCGAAATTTTGAAGCCTGGCGACAAAATCAGAAAAGGGTAGTCATGGACTTCACTTATTGAAAGGACTTGTCATGAATGAACTTGAATCAACAGGAAATTAGTCCTACTCAAGCGATCATCCTCATTATTAACTTTGTTCTTGGAGTCGGTATATTAACGCTTCCAAGGACCGCTGCTGCTGAAGTAGGGACGCCCGATATCTGGATAACCATTATCATCAGCAGTATTTTTCCCATCATAGTAGGGATGATCATTTTAATCCTTAACAACAGATATCCTGACAAAACTTTTTTTCAGTATAGTAGAGAAATTGTCGGGAGAATATTCAGTGTCATCCTTGGGGTAACAATGATTATTTATTTCCTTACACTCACCAGTTTTGAAGTAAGGGTTATGGCTGAAGTAACCGAAACCTATTTACTTGAGGGGACTCCCATTCCAGTTTTAATTGTATTATTTCTTTGGCTTGCCTTTTATTTAAATACGGATGGAATTAATTCCATTGCACGTGTGTTCCAGGTGATTTTCCCCCTTACCGTCATCATTTTCATCTTAATTGCCACAATGAGTTTAGGTTTATTTGAAATCAATAACCTGCGCCCTGTCATGGGAAATGGAATCCTCCCCGTGTTAAAGGGCGTTAAGACAACGTCACTGTCTTACATTGGGATTGAGCTAATGATTATTTTATCGGCCTATTTAACGGATCCCAAGAAGGGGAAAAAGATTGTTTTTATTGGAGTATTACTACCCATGATTTTTTACCTGGTTACAGTCGTTATTGTCATAGGTGCATTATCAATAGATGGGGTAGGGAATCTTGCCTGGCCGACTATCTCTCTCATCAATTCGTTTGAATTTCCAGGCATCTTTTTTGAACGCTTTGACTCGCTATTTTTGATCGTATGGATACTACAAATATTCGCTACGATCTCCATCACGCTTTATGTTGCCTCTCTTGGTATTTCACAATTATTTAATAAGGACATAAAGGTGTTTCTGCTACTATTTCTTCCCATCGTATTGATCATCTCCATGGTCCCGAATGATATCCACCAATTATTCGCATTAGGAGATTTGCTTGGAAATGCTGCGATCCTTTTATTTGGTATACTGCCAATCCTATTATTAGCGGTCTCTTTCTTAAGGAGGAAATTCAATTGAAGCATGCTGCATATCTTTTCTTCTTACTCACTGTTCTACTGTTGACAGGATGTTGGAGTTCTAAGGATATTGAAAAATTGGACCTTCTATTGGGCGTGGGGATCGATGAAGGGCAAAGGAATAGTCATGAGTATTCAGGAGAGGATGTAATGGATGTGACCTTTCAACTTGTGAATGTGTCCGGCAATCAATCTTCTAACACGTATTCAGGTAATGCAAAGCCTTTTGTTAATGTGAATGAAACAGGTGGATCATTACTTGAGGCCGCACGGGAAGTTTTACTAAAACGAAAAAACACTTTGAACGGGCAACATCAAAGACTGGTTGTATTAAGTAGTAAAATAGCCCAAAAAAGAAATATCAGAGAACTATTGGATTTCTTCATTCGTGATCCCGAGGCAAGGATGAGTTGCCTGGTCATGGTTACGGATGGATTGTCCAGGGACATCATGAACACGGAAACAAATGAAATTCCTGCGGTGCATATAAAAGAGATTTCAGATCATCTTAAAAAATCGAATAAGCTAATTGAACCCATGACTTTTTCCAAAATCAATGCAACGATGGAAGCGAAATCAAGCTTTCTTCTGCAAAATATAGAGAAGAGAAATAATGAAGTCATTCTCAGTGGCGCAGCTGTGATTAAAGGGGACACTCTCACTCAAGTAGGATTTCTAAATGAAGAAGAATTGGTAGGAATGAATTGGATAACGGCTTTAACAGATGGAGGAATCGTAAAGATCAAGGAAGAAGGCAGTAACAAACCGGTTACATATGAGTTGGAAACCGTCGATAGCAAAGTCAAACCTCTACTAAAGAATGGACGAATATCCTTTCAAGTTGATACTAAAGTAAGCGGGCACATATCGGAACTGCTCGCAGAAACGGATGAACTCACCAAGAAAGAAAATATAAAGGACCTAGAAAAACAAATAGAAGAAAAAATCAACGAACAAATAAAAAAGAGTTTAGAGAAAATCCAACAGGACTTGAAAGTGGATGTGTTAGCATTTCACGATTACGTTAGAATTCAACACCCGGACTATTGGAAAAGTCATAAAGATGACTGGGAAGATACTTTCAGTCAGGCTAAAATCGATTATCAAGTAGATGTCCAAATATCTTCGTTGAATATGAATATAAATGAATAAATAAAATGTATTCTAGGTAAGTATATAATGATAAAAAACGCCAAGGTTTCCTTCCAATAAAGGATCTTTGGCGTTTTGCACTATTGGTGCAAGCAGACCTTCCATTCTGCTACTATCAGTCCTTCTTTTGTCGTAATGGATCCGAAGTTCATGTCCCATTCCTGCAAGTATTGGACAACTGGTCTCAACCCTTCCCCAAGAGGGGTCAACTCGTATTCTACTTTGGGTGGAATGACGGGATAGACCTTAACATTTATTTGGTTTGTAAAACAAAATAACCCCTCATGGAGGTTTATATGGATAAATGGGTGAGGGTAGGGAATGTGGATGTAGCGTATTCCGTTGATGGAGACGGACCGGGATTGAGAAGGGCGTTTAATTTCTGAAAGAATATTTGAATGACCTCGATTTATGCAAAAAAAAATGTCCTGCCTCTTTGAATCAAAAGGTGAGGACATTTTAGTCGATTCCCTACTCAGGATCTTTGGATTTAGACAACTTTTCTTTATCTATTGTACCTGGTGGTTCTTCCAACCATTTATTCTTAATCATTATATTTGCACCGTCTTTTGCATATTGTCCTATTTCCAATGAAAGTCTTTCATAGATAAGAACTAAATCATTTCTCTGACTTGCAGCTGCTGCAGTTGAATAATTACCCACCCCAGATGCGCTTAAAAAAGTCATAAGAAATAATGTTAATTTATCTGAAAAAGGTGGAGTCGTCTCGTTTGTAATGGATACGTCTGAAGACATAGGAGATTGTATATTATTATCCAGTAATTTTTTTGAAAATATCTCAATATGCTTTTTTGCAATATCGCTTCCTCGTAACATCCATTTTTGGACATCCTCACGAGGCGAGGTTTGAGCAAAACTTATTGCGAGCTTTGTTCCAAGTACATTGGTTTTAATGTTCATAAATAAATATGAAATTTCAATAGCATTTAAAGGGCGTTCCTTATTAAAAAAGGAAAAACCAGATAAATAGGATTTATTGTCGACAAAATCGTTTCTAGTGGGATATGCAATATAAGGTGCTTTAACATATAGCCCTTTAAGAAGAGCGGCATCAGTACATGCGTCAAACAATTTTGTTGTCTCATGTAATTGTTCAATTAGATAAGTTCTTATGTCTTTTCGAGAAACCATTGAAATAAATCCGCCATAGGCAATTAACCCTGATTTTGACATAAGGTCTAAAAAAGTTAACATAAATTCATCCGTATATAACCTGGGTGCATTTAAATTAACATCTTTTTCAATAGCAAATCCATTAGGTAAGAGCAACCCTTCATCCTTAAAAATAAGAGTGATTTTCTCAATATGTGTTTTTGTAATGGTTCTTGCATATCCAACAAGCGGACGTATTTCTTTATCCTTTGCATGAACATAAAAATATTCTAAGATGCAGTGAGCCATGGTGTCATTCATATAAGCAGACCAAAGGGTGGCAATTTCAGCCGAAGTTAATTTGATTTTGTCTGTTGACATGGTTATCCTCCATTGGAAATGGTTAAGTAGATATATTCTTTACATTTATGAAGAATATTATTAGTAGGAGGTTTACATTAAACTGGCTTTACTTTCACTCCAACCTCTAACCGAACTGAAAATTTGTCGTTTAATTACGGATTAATGATCAAGATGTTGAAAGCTTACAGATTGTTTTGTACAAAGCATAGGTAGGTGGCCAACTGGGAAAGGAATCTGATAAGGAAGAGGACTGGAGATGAAAATCGTATGGGTGTGTTGCCTTTCTCAGCGTAGTATGTGAGAATGCTGACCAAGGAGTCCTGACTTTAAAAAGTGATACGGGAAACGAGAAGGAAACTGAAGGGGATGGTTATCCTATTATGAATCCAACTAATTCGATGCTCTCATGTAAAAAGATTTCTCACAAACGGCTCATATAATGGCATTGTTGGCTCATATATCAGAATTCCTGCTCATATCTCGCCGGAAATGGCTCGTAAAGAGCGAAAAAAAGCCTCACATAATGGGTGAGGTGATGAGAATTGAAGTTGGAGACCCATAAATAGGTCAATATGACGGTCCTTTTAATATGAAAACTAGAGCAGTTTCCTAAAATTTACTCAAAATCTAATAGAAAACGAGCTATTTTAAATAAAATTAGAGTATAAGAGACAAGTCACAGGTCAAGGTGGACCAAGTAAACGGGCCCGCGGCAACCGCCACGGGCCATAATCTATTTCTTATGTCTTCGGAAACGTAAATCCTTCCCCGAACACATCCCTCACATCATGGACCACCACAAACGCTTTCTCATCAATGTGCTGGATCATCTTCTTTAAGAGGAAGAGCTCCTGCTTATTGATGACCACATACAAGATATCCTTGGATTCTTTCGAATAATGACCTCTTGCATTAATGACGGTCACCCCGCGGTCCATTTCAGCGCTCACTTTTTCAGCGATGGCGTCGGTATGAGCGGAAATGATCGTGACGGCCTTTCGGGTATCGAAACCATCAATCAAGTAATCCAGGATCTTCGTACTGATATAGATGGAAATTCCCGTGTACATGGTATTCTCTACCCCGATGACAAACGATGAACCGAGAACGACCACAATATCGAACACGAACATCGTTGTACTGACGGCCCAGCCGAAATGCTGATTCAGCATGCGGGCAATGATGGTGGATCCTCCCGTCGTCCCACCTGAACGCAGGACAATCCCGAGACCTAATCCGATGAACACACCGGCGAAGACCGTGCCGAGCATGATATCGACGGACTTCCCCATGCCTTCAGTCAAATGAATGAAGAGAGAGGAAAAGAAAATCGCAAGCATGGTGTACCAGGTCACGCGTTTATTTAATACTTTATAACCGATCGCTAAGAGGACCCCGTTCATGACGAAGTTCGTGATACCCGGTGACCATCCCAATACATAATAGAGGGTCATGGATATACCTGTCACGCCGCCTTCCCCAAGCTCATTCGGGATCGCGAATAAGTTCACGCCGAGGGCAAAGAAAAGGGACCCTATAATAATCAACGTAATTTCCTTCACAGTCGTATTCATTTCATCACTCCGTTCTATTTGAATACTAGGATACTATAGCACAGGGAAACTTCATGAGGAAGCACTGTTTTTGATTTTTTGTTGCAAATGCAATAAAGTTAGGATAGATTTAAAATATATTATTTACTAAAAATAAGGAGTTCATTATGAAAGGGATTCTTCGTGAAATTGGAATGATTGCAAGGGCGCTGGATTCGATCAGTAATATAGAATTTAAGGAATATGACCTGACAAAAGGGCAGTATTTGTACCTTGTGCGTATTTGTGAAAACCCGGGGATCATTCAAGAAAAGGTTGCTGAGATGATAAAAGTGGACCGGACAACAGCATCTCGTGCCATAAAAAAACTTGAAATCAATGGTTTTATTGAAAAGAAAGAAGACAATCAGAACAAAAAAATTAAAAAGCTTTTTCCAACAGAGAAAGGGGAGACGGTCTATCCCTTTATAAAAAGGGAAAATGATCATTCCGATCTTATGGCATTAGAGGGGTTTTCCGATAGTGAAGAGGAAATGATTTTAAATCTTCTTCAAAGAGTAAGGGCAAATGTCGAAAAGGACTGGGAATATGTTAAAAAAGGAAATAAGAGAAAGTATTGAAGAGAGGAGCCGCTTATGACGATCATGTTAAAAAAATGTACCCTTGAAGATGCACGCACCCTTCAAGAAATTAGTTATGACACATTTAATGAGACCTTTAAGCATCAGAATACACCGGAAAATATGGAGAGCTATTTGGAAAAGGCTTTTAACTTAAAACAAGTGGAAAAGGAATTATCCACTCATTCCTCACACTTCTTTTTTGTGTACGCTCATCATGAAGCCGCCGGTTATTTAAAAGTGAATACTGATGAGGCACAGTCTGAAGAAATGGGGGATGAATCACTCGAAATCGAGAGGATTTATATAAAGAATACTTTTCAAAAACATGGTCTTGGCAAATATCTTCTGCATAAAGCGATTGAAATGGCCAGGGAACATCACCTAAAGAAAATCTGGCTTGGCGTCTGGGAAAAGAATGAAAACGCCATTGCCTTTTATAAGAAAATGGGGTTTGTTCAAACGGGAGCGCACTCTTTTTATATGGGGGATGAAGAGCAAACGGATCTGATCATGACCAAAACACTCTTATAATATTGTTAAAAGGTGGATCGCTATATTCCAAACGACTTTAAAGTCACAGATGAACCGGTGGCTTACGGGATCAGAGAACACCGGCGGCACTTATTAATCAATAAAATGGAAGGACGATTTCCACACATTTATCGCTACTTAAAAACAAGGAGAATACGGTTATTGCGCTGGAAGATGCTATGTCTTTCTATTAAACAAAAAAACAACCGGCAACCGCCGGTTGTCCTCACTCAAATTAACTCTTCTGTGCATTCATCGCTTCCCATTCTTCCTTACTCGGACCATACACGCCGGGAACATTCAAATCAGCCTGTCTCATAAGAGTCGTCAATTGACCACGGTGATGAGCCTGGTGCTGAATAAGCAGACGGAATACGGCTTGCACCGGCATATCCATCCCGAACAGGTTCACCACTTCGTTCATTTTCTCATCTGAAACCTGTTCAGAAACGGCTTCAGCAAGACGAGTACTTACCGTTCTATACGTTTCACTGATTTCTGAGGCAGATGCAGGTGCTTCTTTTCGAAGATCCGGCACTTCAAAGGTGATACCAAGCTGGGCCGGGAAGTAATAAACGGATCCCGTGATATGCCAGGCGACGCTTCCGATGCTGTACAAGTCAGGTGCAACTTCATGTTTCAATGACTCATCCGTCAGTGCATCCAGGACCTTTTGGGTAACGGCGGCTTCTTGTTTCCATTCTTGTACGAAACTACTTACTGTTGTGAACATGGTAATTCCCTCCTTAATGTAATCAACATCATTGTAGCATGTGAAGTGATCATTGTGCTTCTTTTAAGGGCTGACGTTTCTTCCCTAATGACAAACCGCGACGGCCTGGCCAGTCGCGGTTTTTAAATTACTCAGCAATGAGTAACTTCGTCTCACAAGTGCTGAATTCCCCAATCCACTGAGGGCTGACATGCTGATCGGTGACAATATACTCGATCTTTTCAAGTGGGGCGATCCGGACGGTGACTTCCTTGCCGAATTTTGTGTGGTCTGCTGCCACATAGACTTCTTTCGAGATCTCGATGATTTTTTTCCTTGTGACGGCTTCTTCAAGGTTATAATCCGATATGCCTCGCCCAGTGGTGATTCCGCTCGCACAAATAAAGGCTTTGACAATGTTCAACTCATCGAAATTAAAAATATAATCATAGGCGACCACCGAGCTTTCGTGTCTTCTGATTTTGCCCCCGATGATGATAAGTTCGACTTCACTGTTGATGAGTTCCGTGATGACAGGCAGAGAATTGGTCACGACGGTCAGATTTTTTCTATTCTTGATGGCTTTTGCCAATTGGTAGGTCGTGGAGCCGCTGTCGATGTAAATGCAATCTCCCTCTTGAATCTGTTCATTGCATAGTCGCGCGATGTTTTCCTTTTCTTCCAGGTGGCTGACCATTCGATCAGCCATCGCGGATTCCCCTGTGTCAGTTTCGACTAATTTGATCCCTCCATAAATCTTCTCGATCTCATTATTGTCAGAAAGGATGTTTAAGTCTCTCCTAAGTGTATCAATGGATATGCCTAACTCTTCCGTAAGTTCTGCGTGCTTTAGTACCTTCTTCTCTTTTAATAAGTCAATGATTCTTTGACGTCTTTCAAGTGGAAACATAACCTCACCCATTCATTATTGTTACTTGTAGTCTAAGGGTACTGGTGGAATCTTTCAATGATGATCTTGTAAAAATATGAAAACATCTCTGTTAATATATGCAAAAGTTAATTAAAAGTTAGGTAAGATATGTGCAACTTTTACATAACGTTTACACAAAAAGTGACGTCTGTTTACAGAGAGTTTTTATACTGAGGGTGTGATTAAGGAGGTGACGCGTTTGCTTACATTACATGGAGTTCGCAAACAATTCGATAAAAAAGTCGTGTTAGAGGATATCACGATTGACATTAAACAAGGGGAAATCGTTTCGCTTCTGGGTCCGAGCGGGAGTGGGAAAACGACGCTGCTCAACATCATCCTCGGACTGACCAATATGGATGGTGGACGAATTCTCTTCAGCGGGCAGGACGTTTCACATGTTTCCATGAAAAAGCGCGGATTCAATATCGTCTTTCAGGATTATGCGTTATTTCCTAATTTGAACGCGTATCAAAATATCGTGTACGGCCTTAAAAATCAGAAAACGAAAATATCAGAGGCAGAATTGGAGGAATACATTGACTTCCTGGAGCTGAAGCCACATCTGGAAAAACGGATCGGAGAGTTGTCAGGCGGTCAGAAACAACGAGTCGCACTTGCACGGACATTGGTGACCAGGCCGAAAGTGCTGTTACTGGATGAACCGCTTAGTGCACTGGATGGCGTGATCAAGGAGTCCATCAAGGACCGGATCAAGTCGATCGCGAAAGAATTGGGGCTCACGACGATCATCGTCACCCATGATCCCGAGGAAGCACTGACGCTTTCCGATAAAATTCTCATTATTAATGAAGGAAAGGTCGCCCAGTTTGGAACGCCCACGGAAATTATCCAACAGCCAGAGGATGAGTTCGTCCGGGAGTTCATACTAAAGCAATTACAAATTAAGCGAAACAATATTTATGCCCTGTTTGGTGATAGCCATGATTAAAGTGAAATCGGAAATGAGGATCATCTTTTACGCGGCAGTAGGACTGTTTCTAATCTTTTTGGTGCTGCCTCTCATGGTCTTACTGATGAAGTCCCTGGAAAGTGGTCAGGGTTTCACGTTCTCGACGTATCTCGATGCCTTATCCAATAAGGACATATTAACCGCGATCGGGAACAGCTTTAAAGTATCGGCTGTAACTGCATTGATCACAACGGTCCTGGCATTTGTAATGGCCTACTCAATCAATGCAACGAGAATACATCCCACCTTCAAGGGTGTATTGAAGACAGGTATACTCCTGCCCATGCTGCTTCCTACGATTACATACGGGTTTGCCATTATGTACTCCTTCGGAAATCAGGGGCTGTTTTCGAAGCTGTTTGGCTCACCGCTCTTTAATATGTATGGCTTTAACGGGCTGCTTATCGGTTATGTGATCTACACTTTACCGCCGGCGTTTCTCGTCATTCATAATTCATTTCAGTACATTGACAAGAAATTCATCATCGTCTCAAAGCTGATGGGGGACAGTACACTTCGAAGCTTTATGAACACGATTATCCGCCCGCTGTGGGGGACGCTTGGAGGGGCCTTTGTCCTTTCGTTCATTCTCAGCTTTACAGACTTCGGGATTCCCGCCTCCATCGGCGGAACGTATACGGTGGTCGCGACCCTGTTGTATCAGGTGATGCTCGGAGCGATACCGGATTTCAATCAGGGGGCCGTGATCGCCGTACTGATGCTGCTGCCGGCTGTCTTGGGGATATTGCTCCTTCACTATTTGGAGAAATTGAATTTTCATTATGACAAGGTGACGGACACGGAACTGATGCGAAACCGGTGGAGGGACACAGTACTCGGATCACTGTCCTTTCTTATTTTATCAGGAATGGTCGCGACGTTTGCGATTATGTTCATTGCTCCGTTCCTGAAGCAGTATCCGTTCAATAATACGTTTACCTTGGAGCATATCATCGATACGTTCAGCTCCAATGATTTGACGGGAGTCTATAAGAATTCTCTTTACGTTTCCGTACTGACGGCGATCTTAGGAACCATTGTCGCCTATGGAGCGGCCCTGATCAATGGAAGGACAGCTGTGAAGGGGAAATCCGTCATGGACTGGATTGCGATGGTGACGAATACGGTTCCCGGGATGGTGCTGGGACTGTCTTATCTGCTTCTATTCAATGGGACAAGCTTTAAAGGCACCTTTGCGATATTGATCTTCTGTAATTTGATTCATTTTTTCACGACCCCTTATTTGATGGCGAAGCATTCTCTGTCGAAGATGAATCCAGGCTGGGAAACGACGGGGGAGCTCCTCGGGGACAGCTGGTTCAAAACCGTGCGCCGGGTCATCATTCCGAACTCAGCCACGACCATTCTTGAGATGGCGGGCTACTATTTCATCAACTCGATGGTCACCATCAGCGGAATCATCTTTCTGATTACGGCCGAAACGTCATTGGTCTCGAGTAAAATCCAGCAGCTTCAGCACTTTGCCAAGTTTAACGAGATTTTCGTTCTGTCCCTGCTTATTTTCGGAACCAATCTGATCGTCAAGCTGCTTTTGGGCTTTTGGCAAAAAAGAGCATCACTTCAAACGTTTTGAAAGGTGGCGGCCCATGATAGTGGTCGCAAGCCTTGAAAATAAAAAATCTACTCAAAGGGAGAAATGAACATGCTAAGCAAAATGAAAAGAGGGTTTCTACATTTAATGGTGGTATTATGTGTTGCAACGCTGGCAGCATGCGGCAGTTCAGCATCAGGAGAAGAAGAAAAAGTGGTGATCGCAACGAATGGGGATGATGAAGCGGTGGAAGCGATGGAAACCGCATTGAAGGGCGCAGGCTATGAAGGGAAATATGTCCTTCAATCCCTCGGAACATCTGAATTAGGCGGAAAGCTTTTAGTAGAGGGAGATAAAACGGATGCTGATTTGATTACGATGAGTTCCTACTATATTGAAAGTGCTCAGAAAAAGTATGACATGTTTGCTGATTTAACGTTCGAACCGAAGGCATTGGATCAGAATCCAGCCTACTATACTCCGATTCTATCGAATACTGGTTCCATTTTTGTCAACACGGAAATCCTGAAACAAAAGGGCTTAGAGATGCCAACGTCCATCAAGGATTTAGTGAAGCCGGAATATCAAGATCTCGTATCGATCCCGAACATTATGGATTCTTCTACAGGCTGGCTCCTCGTTCAATCAATCATGAGTGAATATGGTGAAGAGGAAGGGAAAGAGATTCTAAAACAATTGATTTCGAATGTCGGGCCGCATCTTGAAAGCTCAGGCTCCGGACCCATCAAGAAGGTGCAGGCAGGCGAGGTCGCCGTTGGATTCGGACTCCGTCACCAGGCAGTGGCCGCTAAGGAAAATGGAGAGCCGATCGACTTTGTCGACCCGACAGAAGGGAACTTCTCGTTAACTGAATCGGTAGCGGTCGTGAAAAAGGATGAAGCGACCACGGAGCTTGCGCAGGAAATGGCAAAGGTCATTATTGAAGACGGACGGGAAGCGTTGATTGAGTCCTACCCGGTGGCGCTTTATGAAGGTGAGACCGTATCTGAGAGTAATAAACCGGCACATTCGAAAACATTTTCTGAGCCGTTGACCGTTGATCTATTGAAAGAACATCAGGAATTCTTTAAATCTGCCAAATAAGGAGGGGGAACCTATGAACGCATATAAGTTGTTAACACCGGGTCCTTTAACGACATCGGGCACGGTCAAAGAAAAAATGCTTGTTGACCGCTGCACATGGGATCAAGACTATAAGACGATCACTCAAAAAATACGGCAGCAGCTGCTTGAACTGGGCGGATGTTCAAACGAGGACTACACGGTTGTCCTCATGCAGGGAAGCGGCACATTTGCGGTGGAGTCCGTCATGATGAGCGCCATTTCTAAAGAGGATAAGCCCCTCCTGATCACCAATGGTGCTTACGGGGAGCGGATTGTCAAAATGGCTGAGGCGATTGGCATGACATTCAGCCAGTACAGTGTGGAGTATGATGAAGTCCCGAAGGAAGATGAGATTAGAAGAATACTAGAGTCAGATCGTGACATTACCCATATCGTAATGGTCCATTGTGAAACGACGACCGGGATCCTGAATCCATTAGAGATGATATCTGATGTATCCAAGCAATATGGGAAAACCCTCATCATTGATGCCATGAGCAGCTTCGGGGGGATTCCAATCAACGTACCGGAGCTTGAGATTGACTACATAATCAGCTCGGCGAATAAATGCATCCAAGGCGTTCCCGGCTTCGGTTTCATCATTGCGAGACGGGATAAGCTGATGGCCTGCGCAGGAAACAGCAAAAGTCTGTCACTCGATTTATACGATCAGTGGAAAGGGATGGACGTGGACGGCAAATGGAGATTCACATCACCGACCCACGTCGTTGCAGCCTTTTCACAAGCGATCGATGAACTGCTGGAGGAAGGCGGTGTTTCCGCGAGGTTCGATCGGTACCAAACGAATAATAGAGTTTTAAGAGAAAAACTAAACGGGATCGGCTTTGAATCCTATATTGCAGACGAGCTTCAGTCGCCGATCATCACATCGTTTATATACCCGACGGACGCATTTAATTTCGAGGACTTCTACACGTACGTAAAAGAAAGAGGCTATGTGATCTATCCCGGGAAGCTGACGGAAGTAAATACCTTCCGTATCGGCAACATCGGGGAAATCTATGAAGACGATATTCAAAAACTTTGCGACGTTATCGCAGTATACATGGGAGATGAGACGGAATGAATAGACTAGAAGCTGTCATTTTTGACTGGGCAGGAACGACTGTAGACTATGGATGTTTTGCCCCTGTCAAGGTGTTTATGGATATCTTCAAACAGGTTGGCATCGTAGTGACCATGGAAGAGGCACGTGCACCGATGGGAATGCTGAAGATCGATCATATCAGGGAGATGCTGAGCATGCCGAGAATTTCCGGTCTGTGGGAGGAAGTGTACGGTCGACCTTTTGGGGAAGAGGATGTAGAAGCTCTTCATTCGACCTTTGAAACGACTCTTTTAATGACTCTCGAGGACTATACGGATCCGATTCCACATGTCATTGACACAGTGGAAAACCTCAGAAATTTGGGGCTGAAGATTGGTTCCACAACGGGCTATACTGGTTCCATGATGGAAATCGTCGTGCCGCATGCAGAGAAGAAAGGGTATCGACCGGATTTCTATATCACGGCGGACGACACAAATTCCTTCGGCCGACCGTTCCCTTATATGATTTTCCGGAACATGGAGGCTCTCCAATTGACGGCACCGTGGAAGGTCGTCAAAGTCGGTGACACGGTATCTGATATGAAAGAAGGTGTCAATGCAGGAGTCTGGACCGTGGGTGTGATTGAAGGGAGTTCAGAAATGGGACTGACTCAAGAGGAGTTTGATAGTCTTTCAGAGACGGAGAAGGACCAGATCCGAGCCAAAGTGGAGCAGGTTTTCTATACGAACGGCGCGGACTTTACGATCCGGACGATGAAGGAGCTGCCGGAGCTGATTGAAAGAATCAACGAAAAGATCGCACAAGGAAAGAGGCCGTATGAGCTTAAACGAATTGAAGCGTGAGGGAGATATAAACAAGAGTTCCTTACGTTCTCAGTGGAATAAGCAGTTATCCGAGCAAAGTACCACGCTCCTTCAGGAGGATGAACGGTCTTTTCTAAAGCAATCGATGTCGACTCCCTGCCTCGAGGCGGTGTCGGATGCGGAAGGCTGTTATATTACGGATGTGAATGGAAAGAAGTATCTAGACTTCCACGGAAACAGCCTTCATCAGGTCGGCTACAAAAACCCGTATGTCGTGGAGGCTGTCAAAAAGCAGGTAGAGGAACTGCCATTCATTCCGAGGCGATTTACTGCGGACATCACGATTCAAGCGGCTCAGGCTCTCGTGAACAAAACGATGTCAAAGGATTATCGGGTCCTGTTTACTCCTTCAGGCAGTGCGGCTGTTGGACTCGCTCTTAAAATTGCCCGCAAGGCGACCGGCCGCCACAAGGTCATCTCCATGTGGGAATCGTTCCACGGGGCAGGACTTGATACGATTTCCGTCGGGGGCGAGTATGTGTTCAAGAAAGACATGGGTCCCCTCATGCCGGGAGTACTGAAAGGGATTCCGTATAATGGATACCGGAATCTCATCAACAGTGAAGATCCTGAAGAGATCGCGTCCTTTTGCCTTCGGTATCTGGAATACATGATCGAAAACGAAGGGAACATCGGTGCGGTCTTACTGGAGCCAATCCGGGCCACCGATACGCATATTCCACCGCGCAGCTATTTTGAAGGACTGGGGAGGATCTGTGATCAGAATGGTATTCTCTTAATCTTTGATGAAATCCCAACGGCCCTGTACCGGAGCGGTACGTTCTACGTCCATCAGCAGTTTGGCGTCGAACCGGACATCCTTGTATTGGGAAAAGGCCTGGGAGGAGGAATTATTCCCCAGGCTGCGGTCCTTGTCAAGACGGAGTACGATTGTGCCGGGGATATCTCCCTCGGACACTATACACACGAAAAACCGGCACTCGGAAGCGCGGCCATCTTAGCTACGATCGACTATATCGATGATCATAAGCTTGGGGAACGCTGTCAGGTACTTTCTGCGTTTATGCGTGACGAACTGAACAAGCTTGCAGAACGCCATGAATGCATTGGAGACATCCGGATCGCGGGACTCTTGATTTCGATTGAACTGGTGAAAGACAAGGGAACAAAAGAAAGACATGATGATTTAGCCGAGCGCGTTTTATACTACTGCCTGGAAAGAGGTTTGTCGTTTAAGGTTTCAGGCGGGAATTGTCTGACGTGGCATCCTCCGCTAGTTGTGACGGAGGAGGAGCTGTGGTGTGCGGTAAGTTTGGTTGATGAGGCGTTCACTGCCTTAGGAAAATAGATTGAGGAAGCAAGGGGAACGCATGACGGTTCTCTTGCTTCAAAAAAGGGGACCACGGGAACAAGTACCGTGGTTCCCTTTTTGAGCCTGTGTGCCAAGGGGATTGGTCATAAAGTCACATTTAGTATGGTGAGAGGTTTTGTTTGTTGTCAATAGTGGTAAAAAAGAACGATGAATATTTTCCTTTTTTTGTCATGGGCTCATTTCGAAATAGAATGAGGAAGAAAAGGGTGGTACGATATCAGTAGCTATTGGGACTTAACAGGTGTTTTAGCGGATCAATCTATAAGGGAGATGCCGATATGGGACTCTACAATGACTTGAACTACATTCAGAGTGTGATCCATTCCCGATCGAGCGATATTCAAGAAAAGATTTCTCGGTTGAGGGAAGCAAAAAGCGCCATTCTGAATGAACAAAGTCAACTACTAAATGAAATAAAGCAAATCCAGCAGCCGGAATTACATAAAAATTGGATGGGTCCGAGGTCCGAAGATTATCATGAGGAACGAGATTCTGCCCTTCAGGCGATGAGGCAAATAGGACATGAAAACTATCACGAATACGTTAGTTCCATAGATTCAAAGATTTACTTATTGGAAGCGCAGCAAGGGGCTATTAGCTTCTATGGCAACCTGGCCAATGATGCAGAATATTTACTTTCCAAAGGTGAAGATTTTTATGATCAGGTTTCCCATAAAATCAGTGACTTGAAAGGGAGGTTATTTTAAATGAATGCGATCCCGGGATCTGGCGGTGGATCAGCGCAGCAAATAAAGCTCAACCATACTGCGGTCATGGCGAAACTTAATGAAGTGATCAACTCCCTGGAACGGCTTCAGCTTAAGCCGCCAGCACAGGAGCAGTTGGGACGGAACAAGCTGAATTATACGGATGCATGGATTCAGCGCGAACAGAACATTCAACTGTTATTGAAGGAATATATCGCCACAGTGGAAAAGAATATTGAAGATACAAAAGCAAATGTAGAAGCTTTAAAACAACAGGATGAAGCCATAATAAGATCCTGATAGAAAGGCAGACGCGACCATTGAAAGTATATGAAGCTCCCACTTTACTCGACGCAATGTCATCACGTCAACATGAATATGAGACATTAAGAGACCAACTTCTTACACTTAAAAGTTCTTTTCAAGCCATTGTGGAACTTGACAATGAATTCCAGGGAAAGGGTGCCGATGCCATTAAAGGCTTCTACGGCGCTCAAATCAATGTCGTTGATATTTGGATTCAACTTGCTGAAAGTAACATCGCTTTCTTCAATGGCATTCAAGGTGACGCAGAAGGGCGAAACCTTGGCAGGGAAACGCTGGAACTTCCATTCCTGGAGGAAGATCTTCATCAAAGCGAGCGACGTTCGGGTGAAATGATCGCTGCACAGCAGCAGGAACTCCAAAGAATCCTCAATCGCATAAGCGACATCCATCCACTGAATGTCTTTTCAAGGGATCGATTCGATACTCATATGGAAGAGGCGAGGAGGCAGCGAGAGGATACACTTGACTCCGTCAATCGATTTGATGAAGAATTAAAAAGGGAATATCAACATTTAGAAGTCAGCGAACAAATACTCGCAGGGCTAATGAGGCAGTTAATGGAATCGTCCAGTCAAGGGAGTCACATCTCACCGCTCTATTTCAACGCGACAGCCTATTATTCCAGTGATGCCTATCAGCTAACGGACGACATCACTGCCCAGACCGACTCTTACTTGAAATTCAAAGAAGCACAAGAACAGGCAAGAGAGCCTAAACCGATCCCGGAAGAGGAAGTCAACGAAAACCCCATCACCGAATCCCTCAACAGTTTCAAAGAAATCGGACAGGATCTCTGGGCCGGGATGGAGAAAAGAAATGAAACCAAATTTGACTCCATCTATGATTTTGGAAACTACATTACGGTTGGCGGACTGGATGTAGGCAAGGGCTTCGCGAGTGGTCTGAAGGAACGCGCTGAAGTAGCAACCGAGTCAGGCTCAGACTTTATCAACTACCTGACGATTGGTGGAATGGACCTTTTCAATGGAGCAGTTAATCCAGATGATTCCTACTCAAAGGAACATTGGTTGAACAGTTTCGGACTGGCAGCACTCCTTGTCGGCGGTGCTAAACCAGGGCTCAACGTGAAAGGCGGCACGAACATATCAACTCCTACACCTAAGACCGTTCCGAAAGTTTCATTGAATCATAGATGGGATCAGATCCGATTAGGAATTAATGATCTTTATAACCGGCCTATGATGGTTGCTGATAATGGGATGTTGGTTGGTGGAGAGCCTGGGTGGAGTCGGTTTTCTGTGGAGAGGACGGTTAATAGGAGAGAACAAGGAACTGGTGATAAGGGTACAGTAAATTCAGATCATACTAATGAAAATTTAGCCAAATCAATTAATGAAGCAGATAGAAACAGATTAGAAGGCTGGAGATTTAGACCGAGCGATGACCAGTACTTGAAATACAAAGAAACATTCGATAATCCTAAATACTATAACCAAGAAACAGGTGATATTAATTGGCCTCCCAATAATGGATTTGATGGTGAGCCAGGAATAAAAGTCCTTGAAGAAGGTGAACGGATTGATCGATATGGGCATCCGAATGGTACTTTTGTATCCCCAGCAGGTATACCTTATGAGCAAAGGGCTTTAGCATTACACAGTGATGGTGCTCCTTACCACGTATATAAAGTTTTGGAACCTTTTGAAGTTGAAGCAGGTATTATTGCTCCGTGGTTTGATAGACCTGGAGGAGGGACCCAATTTTTTACTGGTAACCAAAAGGTATTAGACGTAGACAGTGGAGAAATGGTAGAAGCTACAGTTGAAAATTTGGAGAGACTTGGCTATATACGTGAAATTAGTCAGTGAGGTGACGAGATGAACATTAGCATTGCAGCAAAAATCATGAATAAGGTAGGAAAGCAGATAACAATAGAACCTGACAAGTTAGTTGAAATAAATCCCCCTTATGAAAACTATCACTATCTAAAAAAAGTAAGGGAAGAGTGGGAATTTGGCTTACTGTTGGTAGAGAGACAAGAAATTCCTAATGAAAAAGTGATAAAACTGTTCAAATCAGAAAAGGAAGCAGCAGTGTACTTTTTAATGAATAGGCTGTCTGCCTTCTATTTTGCTAAAAGAATCCGTCCGTTTATGATGGAACATGAGGAATTTGATATTGGTGGTCCGGAATTTAATGAAAGAAAGTTTCATGAAGCCATATATCTAATAGGGATCCCCCCAACTCTGTTTTCTTTAAATGACACCATCTTAAAAACTAACAGAATAATAGTAGATGCAGAAGATGATAAATTTATAGTTAAGTATAGAGGTGAAGATGGGAAGACTATCAGCTCTACCTTACCTATCAGTAAGAAAAGAGCACTTTTCTTTGCTTTTAAGAAACTATTTCTGATTTATATATTTAATAAAGAAGTTAAAGATCTACTGATAGAACATGGGGAGGGAAATAATATTACCGATGAAGACATTAGTGTATTCTTAACTTAAAAATCTTTATAAATAAAACTTAAAGTAGTATTTAGATGAATAGAAAAAAGTTTACAATACTTAACTAATAACACTTGAGGCATTAAAGGAAGAAAAAGCACGGGAACAGTTCTCGTGCTTTTTTTTGCAATAAGCATAGAGGTGTGTGAAATTTGGACATAAATGGTATATATCATTTAATTGAAACAGAATTTAAAGTGGTCAAAAAGGAAAAAGATCTTATTTGCGTCGCACCAGTAAATGGAGAAGAATATCCTGAAACTATTGTTAAATTAACTCTAAATGAAGTAAATAATCATTATGAGCTTTTTGAAGTTGTTAGAGGAAAAGAATACAAAGTAGATGTATTTTCAGATAAATATAAATCCGTAATAGCCTTATATTTTTTTTCGAAAAGTAAGTTAGAAGTGAGAAAACATAATACAAATGGTCGGAATGAGATTGAAAGTGCAGCATCATTAAATGATATTCAAAAGACCTTAAGAACTTTTTCAGATGAACAATATTATGCGTTTTTTAAACTTACGCCAAATAAGATAATTTTAGAAAAAAGCATAAATGATAGGTATAATGTTTTATTCTTAGGTAAAAGTGACTCTAAGATTTATATAGCTGAATCTAGAAACTTGAATAGTGCTACGATTGTTCTATACAATTTTTCTATTAAACTAAGCCAATTTTATGATTCTATTAATAAGACTGAAGTGAAAAATGATCCTGATTTTATAGAAACTCTAAAAGAATTATATCTTTTGGGGTAAAGAATGCAAATATATGAAGCACGGGGACGGATCTCGTGCTTCTTTTTACATTAAGAGGAAGCACCAGAACCGTCCCCGTGCTCCACGGGATTCATGGATGACTACGGAAATATGGTAGAAGCAACAGTAGAAAATTTGTTAGACTACGGGTATATCGAGAAAATAATTGAGTAACGAAGGGAAGATTTCCTTGAATACAAAACAGTTACTACATATTTGTAAAGAATTAGGTATTAAGCTAATTGTAGATGATGCATCAATAAGAGAACAAACAGGATACTATGAAAATTATAATCAAATAGAGGCTAGTAATAAAGAATGGTATTATTCAGAGATGAACTTTGAAAATAGGCCTTCCCCTGAAAGAGAAAAAATAAAAAAATTCCATTATAAAGAGGCAGCAATTAAATTTTTAAAGACGTTGAAGAAACTCTATTTTGAAAAAATTCATTTTCCAAATAATCCTATTAGAAATATGAGAACCTTTGAAGAAACGAAAAAGTTCTTTGATTCTTTAGGCATTAGGGAGGAATGTTATAGTTTCAATAAAATGAGACCTCAATCAATTGTTGCCGAGGTGCTAGATAGTAAGCTGGTAGTAAGTTATATTGATCAAAAAGAAAAGATTAGATTTTCTACGATGCCCTTAAATTTCGAAAGGGGTATTTTTGCAATGTACAAACTGACATATTCCCTTCACCTACTTAAAGTAGTTGAGAAGATATATATAGAAAATGGAGTATTAGAAAATGAATTTGATGATGATGATATTGAGATCTTTATTAAGTAAAGGAAATTTATGGAGTGGTTGATGGGACGTGATGCACAGGGACGGATCTTGTGCTTCTTTTTACATTGGTAGAAAGCATCAGAACCTTCCACGCGTTTCAGGTCCGCACCTTCAAACGGGTAAACCATATATTGGAGGCTTAGAACAATGGTATATAACGAACCTAGACAGCTTAATAAAACCGTAAACTTTATAAAGGAAGCTGAAAAAGTGAAATTGAAGCTAGAGTGTGAAATTAAAGCACACCAATTAGGTCAAGGTAAAGATGGGACTATAAGTCAACTTGAAAGTTTCTATCAAGATATCGAACTAATGATTAGAGGCAAAATCCATATCCCGTCATATCCAAGAACTATTGCTGACTCGGGGGATTTAATAGTGAACTTGGAAAACAATTATTAGATTTATATGAGAAATATAAGAAGCTAAGTTAACTACCGCTGAAAGAAACAATAAGTAACTAGGTGATAAGGGAGCTCGGGGACAAATCTCGTGCTTCTTTTTACATTGATAGGAAGCATCAAGCATCAGAACCGTCACCGTGCTTCTGAACCGTCTCCATAAAATATTAAAGAAAATGCCGAAAACGGATAAGGCAAAAGAGGTATATGAAAACTATTTGAAAGAAAAAGAGGAGAACGGTCAAAGGTAAAGAAATGGATTTCCATTATCAAAAAACGTCCAGAGTAAATAACCCTGGACGCTTTTTAATGATAAATATCAGCTGCCTGTATGTTGTTTGTCTTTTTCCACGGCTTTCAGTCGTTGACCTTCGTCTGCAGAAGTAGTCTTCTCTTGATCGTTTCCATTCATAAGATCGCTGGTAGCACTTTTGAATTCTTTTAATGTGCTTCCGAAAGCACGTCCGATTTCTGGCAGTTTGGAAGGTCCGAAGATGATCAACGCGATGACTAGGACAAGGATTAATCCTGGGATTCCGATATTGGTTAGCATAATTTCCGCCTCCTGATATGTTTATAGAATGGGCATGCCGTGGCGTGCGAATGCAGCTGCTTCTAGGTCTGACATTCCCTGGACTTCGGCAAAGGCCGATAGTGTGTCTGAAATTTTCGGTGCGTAGGCGGCCGGCGGTGCAGCATGGCCCATCAGCCTTCTACGGGATGCATTTTTTCTGGCGAATGGTCCCCAGATCGCAAAGGTCATGCCGGGTGATTGAATATTGATGAAGAATGTTCGGCCGTCTGTAGAGAACGTTGGTCCTGCAAGCTCAGAATTGTTCACTTTATTTTCTGCGAACACGTACGTTTCGCCTTCTGGTGTCATCCCGATGACACGATCGACTCCACCGCCGTCTTCCGCGATCCACAGGTCTCCCCATGGTGTGATGCAAATATTATCAGGCATTTCAAGGTCATTCTGCGCAGTAGATTCATAGAAAAGCTCCAGTGTGTTGGTGGCCGGGATATAGCGGTAAACACGGCCCAGATCTTTATCCCCGGCGGATGTATCATCAAACCAGAACACGCCGCCTTCAAAATAAGCCCCCTCGAGACGGCTGAAGGCAATGCATCCTTGTCTGCCTGCATCAAGGGTCGGTTTCTCTGGATTGACATCCTTCCATACAATCCCGAATTTCTGACCGGTATGGAAAGAGCTTGTTTCGTCTCGGCTCATCTCTTCGAAGGCTGCCGCTTGAAGCTTTCCGCCTTTTTGCAGGGCACCGACCCTTTGACTGCGGTCGTTCGGAAGGAAGCGATACAAGTAACTGGGACCGGCGTCTTCGGTTAAATAGACGATTCCTGTTGCCGGGTCAATGGCCGTGGCTTCATGGGAAAAGGCACCCATGTCGCGGATCGGGGTTTTTGAGATGTTGTTTTCTGGGTTGTGTGGATCGACTTCAAACACATAGCCATGACCTTCTGCAAGCGTTTCTTCACATGTGAGCCATGTGCCCCATGGAGTCGCTCCGCCTGCGCAGTTACGGATGGTACCGGAGGAAGAGACATATTCCTTCATGACTTGGCGGTCAGGACCGATCACCAAGGAAGTTGTCCCGCCCGACTCTTCACGACGGTAAGGATTTTTCCCGATCACGGGATATGGACTATTTCCGCTCAATTCATGGTTTCTCACGAGGATGGTGGAGTTATGGGGACCACTATAGGCGGCCATCCCATCGAACTTGGCTGGGACGGGTCTGCCATCGGATAATGTCCCGCCTTCCTCTGAAATGATCCGGTACTGGAAACCGCGGGGAAGATCCATCACTCCGCCAGGGTCCTTGACAAGCGGCCCATACCCGCCGGCTGCTTTACTATTTTTCGACGTGCCGGCAAATGCTTTATTTCCACCGAAAGACATCAATCCAGTGCTGCCGAGGGCAAGGGCAGCTGTACTGATCCCGCTTGCTTTCAGAAAGTCTCTTCTGTTCATATCGTGTTTATTCACGTTTTTTCACTCCTTAGAACTAAATTCTCTTGACCTGCATGTGACTCCGTCGATTGAGAAGCACGTTTCTTATAGGCGATCGTTGAACATGTAATGCTGATTTCATATAAAAGAAGAAGCGGCAAGATGACGAGTACATCCGACAGGAAATCCGGCGGCGTAATCAACACGGAAATGACAATCAGTAAAAAATAGGCGATCCTTCTTGATTTTTTCAATTTGGCTGGATCCAAAATGCCAAGTACCGTCAGAAAGACGATCACTAAAGGCATTTCAAATAACAATCCAAAAGGGAGAGTAAGGTGCAGCATAAACCGGAAGTATTTTTCCGCCGTGAACATCGTTTCAAATTGGCTGGCTGACAGGGTGGTCAAGAAATTCAGGACGATGGGAAAAAGTAAAAAGTAACCGAACCCAATCCCGGAAATGAACAAAAAGAACAGTGCTGGTATGAAGCGTAAGGTGACTTTTCTTTCTGTCGGACTCAGACCCGGAGCGACAAACCGCCATATTTGGTAGGCAGCGACAGGAATGGTTGCAGCCAGTGAGAAGACAGCGGCAATCATCAAATACACCCAAAGAATCTCACTCGGTCCGAGAATCGCAAGCTTCATGTCTAAATCCCTGATCAGCCACCCGTAGATCGGTTTCATAAAAGCCATCCCCACTATAAGGAAACCAATGAAGGCGAGTACGGTTTTAATGGCCCGGCTCCTGAGCTCTTCCAAATGTCCAATCAGCTGCTGGTTGCGATTTTTCATGGCCTCAGCCTCCTTGGTGCTAGTTCATTTGCATGTGTTTGCCTTTTTGAGCTTGTTTTTTATGGGCTCGGGTGTGCGCTTCATGACGATCCTCTTCCACCTCAGTCGACATTGGTTTCCCTTGAGGAACGGTTGACGTTGATATTTCCTTCAGCCCTTCTGAATCTTTCTCGTAAACAAATGATGCTCTGGTTGAAATATCTGCACCGGGACTCGAGACGAATGGAACCACACGATAATCTGCTCTCCACTCGTTCGGCGTGACATGACAGCGGACATACCCGCGATAATCGTTGAAAAATTTAATATGTTCGTTCTGGGCAAGAATGCGGTCCGTGTCTGCGCGCTTGTCTGCCCCGTTTCCACCTGATGTGATCGACGTGCCGACAAACTCGGCTCCAAGCATGTGGGAAGACGGATCATCAAAGTCTGCCAGGAGATTGGAAGCCCAGTTCGCGTGTACATCACCTGTCAGGACAATCAAGTTATCCATGTTTTCTTTACGGGCAAATTCCGTGATGCGCTCCCTTGCAGGCGTGTAGCCATCCCAGCCATCCATGCTGTAACGAGGTTGATCAGGGCTTGGACCATAATTCCTTTTGGCAAAAAAGATTTGCTGGGCAAGTACATTCCAGGAGGCAGTCGATTTGCCAAGATGATCAAGGATCCATTGTTCCTGCTCGCCGCCCAGCAATGTGCGTGAAGGATCCAGGGATTCTGCCGTCTGGGGAGAGCTTTTATCTCCATTCGCTTGATCTGAACGATACTGACGGGAATCGAGCACCATGAAATTCGCTAAGTTCCCGTATGAGAACTGACGGTAGAGCTGCATGTCCACTCCATGTGGCATCGACGATCTTCTTAACGGCATATGTTCATAGTAGGCTTGGTAGGCAGCCACACGCCGGTTCACAAACTCTTCCACAGACTGGCCTTTTTCCGGGATCATGTCAGCATAGTTGTTTTCCACTTCATGGTCATCCCATGTGACAACCCAAGGGAAAGTCGCATGAGCAGCCTGCAGGTCCGCGTCTGAGCGGTATTGTGCATGACGGTTTCGGTAGTCCTCTAACGAACGGATTTCAGGACCTTTATGGTGTCGTACGTTTCCTGTACTTGCTACATACTCATCAGGACCGTATTCATAAATGTAGTCGCCAAGATGGAAAACGAGATCAAGGTCTTCTTTGGCCATGTGCTTATAGGCAGTATAATAGCCATGCTCATATTGCTGGCAGGAAGCAAAGGCGAAAGTCAGGCTTGCGACGTCTGCATTCAGGGCAGGAAGGGTTTTCGTTTTCCCGATCGGACTGTAATCCTTCCCGACTTTGAACCGGTAATAGTACACCGTACCTGCTTCCAGGTTCCCAACTTCTGCATGAACGGAGTGAGCGAGGGCAGAACTTGCAACTTCCGTACCGCGCTGAACAATACGACGGAAATGTTCATCTTTCGCGATTTCCCACTTCACTGGAATGTTCCGATCAGGCATGCCGCCGCCATTAAGGGGGTCGGTGGCTAAACGTGTCCATAATACGACGCTATCCGGGAGCGGGTCACCAGAAGCTACCCCGAGTAAAAACGGATAATCCTCCAACCCGGCTTCTTCTGCAGAGACAGAAAAACCACCCATCGATTGAGCCATCACCATCCCTAAAGAAATGCCGGCGACTTTCCCCGCCCCTTGGAGGAAGCTGCGACGGTCGACCCCTTTATGTAAGGTCTCTTCATTCAGTTTTTGAATCCAATTTTCCATCGATCTATCATTTGTCATGCGGATGTCTCCCTTCATGAATCTATTGAATCGAACAGTTCATAGTATAGGAGACCATTTTTAAGGTACTGTAAATGAATGTAAACAGAGGATAGAACAGGAGGGTCGTCATTCCCGGGACAAAAGGATGTTTATTAATTGAATATTTCAATAAGTGGGGAAGATTCAGCAGATTTCACCAATTTTTAGTAGGAGGTCAGCCCCAATTTTCTTAACATGGGTGAAAAGAAAACTACATAATAAAATAAATAGCATGGTAAATGGAAAAATGGATTTTCGGTATGCAAAGGGGTTACATGGGGACGGTTCCGACTCTGCTTCTGTGGGTGAGATGAAAGTGGTTTAAGAAAAAAACTAAGAATGGTGATTAAGTATATTCTCTAAGGAACCTGTTTTCAATCATCTCAAAAACGGTTATAGAATAGAGAAAGAAATATTGACCGTAGCAGATTTTGTCCTATAAGATGATATGCTTTCGTTTTAACATTTGCAGTGAGATAATTTGAGAAACTAAAAGCTAGAGGAGGAGTTATTAATGAAGAAAGTCATGAACAAACCTGAAGATTTGGTCGTGGAAATGTGCAATGGGATGGCTATGGCTCATCCGGAGCTCGAGTTTATGAAAAAGTACAAGGTCATGAAGAAAAAGGATTTAAATGAAAATAAGGTAACCTTGATCAGTGGCGGGGGAAGCGGACATGAGCCTGCACATGCGGGACTTGTGGGGAAAGGGATGCTCGATGCTGCTGTGTGTGGTGATGTGTTTGCGTCGCCTTCGCAGATCCAGGTCTATCAGGCGATTAAAGCAACAACCGGTAAAAAGGGAGCCCTCTTGGTCATTAAGAATTACAGCGGGGATATCATGAATTTTAAAAATGCGGCTCACTTGGCTTTAGAGGATGGCATCCCTGTGGAATATGTCAAAGTCGATGATGATATTGCCGTGGAAGACAGCCTTTATACAGTGGGGCGCCGTGGTGTCGCAGGAACCGTGTTGGTACATAAAATAGCCGGAGCGGCTGCTGAAGAAGGCAAGGACTTGATGGAAGTCAAAGCCGTGGCAGAGAAGGCTGCTGAAAATGTCCGCAGCATTGGCTTCGCACTGACATCCTGTACCGTCCCAGCCAGTGGATCTCCGACTTTCAAATTGGATGATGATGAAATCGAATATGGCGTCGGGATTCACGGAGAGCCGGGGACAAGACGGGAAAAAATCGCGTCCGCTGATGAATTGGCACAGCGTATGGTGAGCGACCTTCTGAAGGATCTGAAAATAGAAGATGGGGATTCTTCCGAAATCGCGATCCTAGTAAACGGCTTTGGGGGTACGCCCTTGCAAGAACTCTATCTTTTCAACCATGCCGTTACCAGAATCTTATCGGGTAAAAAGATTGCGATTAACCGTGCGTTTGTCGGCAATTACATGACAAGCATCGATATGGAAGGCGTTTCCCTGACCGTAATGAAGCTCGACGAAGAGTTGAAAACATTGCTGTCAAGCGAGAGTACTGCGCCTGCGTTCAGAGTGGACGGACCGGTACCGGGTGTGGAGTACATCGACCTCGAGGAAGATGATGAAACGAAGCCGGTATCATTCGAGGTGGAAACGCCGGAAGAGTATGCTGTGATCAAGAATAATAAGGCAACACTTGATAACGTGATCTACCTCGTGGATAAAATGAGCGACATCATTATTAAGAATGAAGTACCTTTCTGTGAATTGGATTCACATGCAGGGGACGGAGATTTCGGAATGAGCGTCTCCAAAGGCTTCAAGCAATTGAAACGGGAGTGGAAAGATATCCTGAGTCAGGATAATCTCACAATCGGCAGCTTTTTAGACGCAAGTTCCATGGTTATCATGGAATACTGCGGTGGTGCTTCCGGTCCGATATGGGGATCTGCATTCCGGGCTGCAGGGAAAGCGGCAGAAGATCGAATGGAGCTGACCGTGGAAGAATTCGCTAATATGCTGCAGGCTGCCGTGAAGGGAATCCAGGATACAGGCGAAAGATCCTTCGGCAGAGGGGCAGAGGTCGGCGACAAAACACTCGTGGATGCACTCGTTCCTTGTGCGGATTCCTGGTCAGAATGCGCCGCAAACGGTGATGACTTCAAGACTGCTTTTGAAAAAGGAGCAGCGGCCGCTGTAGAAGGAGCCGAGAAAACCAAGGAAATCGTTGCCCGGATGGGACGTGCCGGTACCGTAGGGGAAAGAAGCCTCGGTCATCCGGATGCCGGTGCCTATGCGCTGGGGGTTATCTTTACGGAGCTTTCGGGGAGTTTGAAGTAAAAATGGAAGGAAGCAAGGGGACGGTCCTCTTGCTTCTTTTTTTTGTGCGTCGGAAGTAGCAATAATGTTTTTCAATACTTTTAAGTCTTTTGAATGAAAATTATTGGGTTAATCAGGCATGGAGTTTATGTTGATTTGTGTCGTTTTTTGCACATATAAACGATGGTGCCTATATCCAAGGTGCCTGCAATAACCCAATTGCTTTATAACAGAATAACGGAAATAATTTAAGATGAACGGTTAGTGAAAATATAGTTTGATAGGGGAGAGAAAACACGGAATGAAAAAAAAGCTGCAAAAAGCGACCATCATTGCGTTAGGAGCAGGGCTCATTTCTGGAAGTCTACCAGTATCGTATTCTGGTCTGCCTTCAGAAGCACAGGCTGCTTCTAAGACACCGGACGTTTTAATCCAAGACTCGGTGAAGGTAGAGGCTCAATCAGGTTCTTCACCCACTGAGCAGGCACTTCAAGAATTGTCTCCAGAACAAAGGGAAGCCCTTGTAAAGCTGCAATCGATCAATCAAACAGGTTTGCATCTGGCACCGGAGATTGATCCGGATAGTACGGAAGAAATTTCTGTTATCGTTGAGTTTAAACAGAGTCCGTCCAAAGTGGCAGTCATAAAAGCCAAAGCAGAAGGAAAAGACTTGTCTGAAGCACAAGCCAAAGCTCAAGTCGAGAAGGAACATGATGCGTTTAATAAAGACTTAGATAAGATATTGGATGGAAAAGGGAAGGGCAAAAACGCTGGATACATAGTAAAACGATCGTATAAAACAGCCTTTAACGGTGTATCTATGAAACTCCCAGCCAATCAAGCGAAAGCATTATTACAATCCAATGCCGTTAATGCTGTGTACAGTGATGCTGACGTTCAAGTAGAACCACTTGTTCAAACGAAAGATATCGATGCTGAACACAGTGGAATCGGCATGTCAGATGAACGTTCCTACTTACAAGTGGACAAGCTCCATGAAGAAGGCTTCACAGGAAAAGGCATTAAAGTAGGTGTGCTTGATACAGGTATCGACTATAACCATCCTGATTTGAAAGCCGCTTATAAAGGTGGATATGACTTTGTCGATAATGATGAAGATCCAATGGAAACGACCTATGAGGATTGGAAGGATTCAGGAAGGCCGGAAGTTTCGGGTGGCAGAGTCTATTATACAAGTCATGGGACGCATGTGTCAGGGACGGTTGCCGGTCAAGGGACGAATCAGAGTAAATTCGCCACAAAAGGGATTGCACCCGATGCTGAATTGCATGCGTACCGTGTTTTAGGACCATATGGATCTGGAACGTTTGAAAATGTCATGGCAGGGATAGAACAAGGGATTGAGGACGGCATGGATGTGATGAACCTGTCACTCAGCGGTGCCCTGAATGATCCAATGAACCCTGTGAGTATGGCTGTGAACCATGCCGTATTAAGCGGGGTAACGATGGTGCTTTCTGCCGGGAATTCAGGGAATGCCATGTATACGCTGGGTACTCCGAGTGCCGCTGCACTGGCGCTCACGGTAGGGGCGAACGATGTACCAGTGACTCTCTCTACGTCAACAGGATCATTGGATGCATTGTCTGTAGACTTGCGTCTCATGGCGATAGGATACGGGGATGATCTTGACCAGCTAGAGAAAGATACCCTTCCAATTGTTTATGCAGGTATGGGAGCGGAAGCGGATTTCACAGGCAAGGATCTGGAAGGCAAGATTGCCCTTATAAGCAGAGGGCAAAGCATTCCACTAGTGAATAAGATCCTGGCTGCAAAGGAACTTGGTGCAGCTGCCGTGCTCCTATTCAATGATAATCCGGAAGAAGGCCATATCCCTGCGTATTTTGCTGAAGGACGGGAATACATTCCCACTTTTTCACTAAATAATGAAGAAGGATTGGCTCTAAAAGAAAAGCTTGAGTCTGGTGAGAATGACTTTACATTTGGAGAAATGAAAGAAGAGAAAACACAAGGTGA
Source organism: Rossellomorea aquimaris (assembly GCF_008180865.1). Taxonomy (GTDB): domain Bacteria; phylum Bacillota; class Bacilli; order Bacillales; family Bacillaceae_B; genus Rossellomorea; species Rossellomorea yichunensis. Next base: position 582,230 of record NZ_VTEX01000002.1, on the reverse strand, counting down.
TACGCTGGCAGAATTCAGTTCGCGGGGACCATCCCGTACAAATTACGATATAAAACCCGAAGTGACAGCACCTGGGGTCTCTATGATGTCCACCGTTCCATCAGATGTAGTGAACGGGGATAATGGGGACGATTATCAATACGCGTATCAACGATTCTCCGGTACCTCCATGTCGGCTCCGGTAGTAGCAGGTATATCGGCACTGTTAATTGGATCGAATCCTGATTTGAGTCCGTCCGACATTAAAACGATCCTGATGAACACAGCAGATCCATTAAGCAAGCCTTACAGCGTATTTGAGCAGGGGGCAGGGCGGGTGGATCCGTATGAAGCCATTCATTCAACAATGGAAATCACAGTAACAGATGAAACTCAACTGATTGAAAACGGGGAAACCGAGACGATCGATGAAGAAACAGGAGGTCTTAGTTTCGGCCGGGTGGTTTACACCGGGGATCACATGTTGGATAAACGTTCTGTAAAGCTTACCAACAATGGGAAAAAGGATAAAACATTTGATGTGACGGTACAATTCCAAACAGGATTGAGTGAATCCAAAGACGCAGAAAAAAATGGAGTAAACGTCACAACCACTGATACCATCACTGTAAAAGGGAACAAAAGTAAAAATACGTCTGTTTTTCTTTCTATACCAAAGACAGCAGAAAAGGGGACATACGAAAGTTATGTCACCTATACAAATATAGAAGATCCTTCTGAAACGTACCAAATCCCTTTCGGTGTAACATATGAAGAAAATAAATTTGAGAAGTTTGACATTGTATCCGGCCAAACGATGGCGTCAGTGGGGTATTCAGATGTCAATCCCTTTATGAAGAATTATCTTATGATGAACTATCAGGTGAAAGGTCATATTAAACGTGTGGATTTCTTGTACGTAGATCCTGAAACAGAAGATATAGTCGGTCATGGTGGGTTCGTCAGTGGATTGAATGTAAAACCAAATAACGGTAATTTGGTATTGAATACAGGGTTTTACTTACCATTCATTGGTGATCAGAAAGAGCCGTTTTCAACGGATCCTGAATACTTGCAATCTCAATTCTCGAATGTGGTGGCTCAGTTCGTTAAACATGGAAATTATACACTAAGGGCCGTTGCTACAGACGATCAGGGGAACACATTTACCAAAGATCAATATGTGTTTGTTGATAATTCTGCCCCTGAATTCTCTATCACCTCCCTGCCACATGGTGTCTATGAATATGAAGAAGGACAGAAATCCGTTCGGGTAGAGGGGAGCATCCATGAAGAAAACATCGACCACATGAAGAAGTATGGGTTCGATGTTAACCAGGCTTCCAACGAAGTTGTACTATACTACAATAAAGAAGTTCCAAAGTACAACCAATACATCACTACTGCTAAATATGCGCCAAATGGAGACGTTCCACTTAATCCGGATGGAACATTTGCAGCTAATCTGCCGCTTGATGATTCCCTTCCGATTCTACCGGTTCGATTCTTCGGTGTCGGAATATCGAGTGCGGTGAATTATCCAAACGCACATGCCACCTACTTCGTCAAGAAAGGAACACCATATGTGGATGCGACACCGGATAAAATTAACCCGACAATGGGAGAGACTGTCACCTATACGATCAAAATGAATAATACCTCAGGAATCAAAGATCAAACCTTTACCTTTGATTATTTGAGTGACCATTTTGAGATAGAAAGTGTAACCGTCCATCCGGAATTGGAGAAAAAGGCAAGCGTTCAGATGAATCATGAGGATACTGCAAATGGAGCGGGAACGAGAAAACAAACGATTCATTTGGACATAAACAATCCAGAGAGTCTAACCGGCACCACCCCTGCTGTGAATGTAAAAGTGAAAGTGAAAGATGAAAAATACTATGAGGGTGTCCTACAATTACAAAATATAACGTCTACCTATACGAATGGGGAAGGCACTGAAGTCTCTCTTCCTAGTGTAGCTGTGGAATCCTATGTTGACCCGTCTTTTTCACAGGTGAAAGTTCCTGTTTTTGCAGAGGGAATTCCGTTTGGGAATGATTTTACCAAAGCAGGGATTGATGGGTATGCAACAGATGATTCCAACAATCAGTACGACGGAACGATTGTCATGGAGAATAACGGGATTGCTGAATATCCAAGACTTTATGTTAAATTGCCGATTACAGACGAAGAATTCACCTACTCCATCCATGTACCGGGGCACTTTAAATATAGCAACCCATTCACGGTCTTTAAGCAAATCGGGGATAAGATCCGAGGCGAATTTGACACCGAGGGCTTTCCTCAGATGATAGCAGGCGATGTCAACGGTGACCAGGTCATTGATATCATGGACGCCATCTATATGCAAACATACTGGGGAACGGATCACCGTGATGCGGATATCAACTTTGATGGTATAGTTGATATGAACGATTTCAAATTCATCGAAACAAACTATGGCCTACAAAATCCTACCGATCCACGTGCACCGAAAGCAAAAACGAAATACAAAAATAAGACGCTGGAAAAAGTGAAGAAGGAATTAGAAAGCTAGAAAGCTAAAGAAGCAAGGGGACGGTTCCCTTGCTTCTTTTTTCGATTAAAAGGAAGGCAGAAGAACCGCCCCACATGTTCCTCCCGATTCTCCCTTTGAAAAGATTGGTCCCTTGGTTGTTAAAAATGGGGAGCCAAGGGACCTGTCCCTATGGTCTCAATCAAAAGTCTTAGAAACATTTCAAACGAATTTCGGAGCCATTCTTTTTGGCAGGATACTAAAATGAAGGAAAAAAGGAGGTACCACCATGATTAAAGGATTATATGAAGCTCATTTACCTGTAAGTGATATGAGACAGTCCATCGAATTTTATCAGAAGCTTGGTTTGGAGCTGGCTTATGAGAGCGGGAAGGTTTCCTTTGTCTGGATTGAGAAAGGGAGAAGCTGGCTTGGGTTGTGGGAGGCGGATGAGGTGAACATCCCGTATCATGCTTCCATCCGGCATATTGCCTTTCATGTCGAAGTGGAGGATATCATTAAGGCGAAGGAATGGTTAAAAGAAAGAGAAGTCGAGGTGCGGGAAGCGTTCGGGTTTTCAGCAGAACGGCAGCCGATCGTCCTTCCCAACAATCCACAGGCCCATGCTTGTCTGTATTTCGATGATCCCGACGGAAATTCACTTGAATTCATCGCTCCATTGCGATTGGATCATCAAGAAGAGTTTGAGATGATGACGCTTGAGGAGTGGATGGATAGGAGGAAGTAAAGCACGGGGAAGGTTCCTTTGCTTCTTTTTTTGATGAATTGGAAGCGGGAGAACCGTCCCCGTGCTTCTATTCTGAGGCAGCATCCCTCAAGAATTCGCTGCAGATTGTTGAGTAAAAAAATGATGGCATCCCTTTGGAACTAAATCCCACCTCAAACGTAAATAAAATAAAGACTCAAAAGTGGGAGGCAAAATCATGAATCAGCTTTATATCAAGCAAAAAGTATTCAGCCTTAGCGGGAAATTCACGGTAAAGGATCAAGAGGAGAAGGACCGATATTATGTGGAGGGAAGCTTTATGAAGGTTCCGAAGACTTTCTCCATAATGAATACAAGCAGGGATGAAGTGGCCCTTATTACGAAGAAGACGTTCAGCTTTTTACCGAAGTTTTTTGTTGAGGTGAATGGTCAAGAGGTATTGACGATCAAGAAGGAATTCTCCATTCTGAAAGCTCGCTATACGATTGATGCGGCAGGCATTGAAGTGCAGGGGAATTGGTGGGATATGGATTTTCAAATATTGCAGCATGGCGAGGTTGTAGGCGAAGTGGGCAAGGAGTGGTTCACTTGGGGCGACAGTTACAGGGTGAAAGTAATGAATGAAGAGATGGAGACGATGATGATTGCTCTTGTTATTGCGATTGATTGTGTGAAGGCGGATGAAGCGGCTGCTTCTTCGGTTAACTGAGAGTGTAAAATGGAACAGCACGGGGACGTATTCGAGGCTTCATATGATGAAGCCTCGAATACGTCCCCGTATAATTGATAGACTAACTTCACTAATCCCAGATAAATAGTAAGTGTTCTTTCAATAATTAAGTAAATAATAAGACTGCAACCCTTTTATAGGATATCAATTCATGTATAGGCGAAAAAACCCTAATAATACAACTAGGTATAGTAGAGCATATACCATTCTAAATTTAATTTTATTAGAATAAAATAAATATATATAGATAACTGTTAAAACTATAAAAATTAATAGATATATATTATCCGACATACTCTCACCGCCGATTTTTAAATTTTATTTATCTAGACTTACATTTATATGTCAAAGCCCAAGTCATATCAAGAATAACACCTTTACCTTTATTATGCGATTTCATGGTTTTCTCTAGTTTTTGACAGTATGCCCCTATGATACCTCCGATACCAGCCACAGGAGGTAACCAGAATAAGGAAGCCAAAAGGAATTGTTCATGATCTGCAGCGTCTTGCAATTGCTTAATTGCTGTTTTAGCTTGTGAATTACTATATGTAGCTCTTACTTCCCACCAATAAGTTTTAGAAGTATAGCCTTTACTAGCAGCAGCAAAAGATGCTTGGAAATTAGATTTATTAGCGATTGATAAATCGTCATTAACTACTACTTGTCCATTTGCCACTTGCCTATTAACTTCTTTAAAAGCCCCTTCTAAAACCTCTACTTGATTTTGAGAATCTTAAAGTTAATATTGTTGTTGCTCCTAAAATAAGTGTCTTTTTCATTTTACAAACTACCCCTATGTAATTAATATTTATGCCCAGTCTTTGAAATTAGATTTCATAGACAGTTATCCCCTTTCTTAAACTTATTAATATTTAATAAGTTTATATTCACCATACAATTTTTTCATTTTCCCCTATTAAAAATATTTTTTCAACGAGAATGATTTTAACATACTATACATTTTTTTCCTTTGTAATCAATCTTAAATAATCCTTAAATTTCATTCTTCCCTTTTTTAGGGTGGTTGTTGAAGGCTTGGGGGAACCGGGGTTAGTCAAGACGGAACGGAGGGACGGGTTCACTGTCCCAGTTGCAAGTTAGACATTATTAGGAAGCTCCAGAACCGTCACCGTGCTTGGGTATATCACCTAGCCTGTCAGTCTATTTTTATTGGAGAGACTTATGTTGCTTTAGGTGAAAATGCCCAGAAAATATAGTTTAGTAGTATATTTTTACTGAAATGTAAAAATGTGTTGATTAAATTTTGTTTTAGCAGGATAATAAATTTGCTGTTTGCGCAAATGGTAAAATTTACGTTTTAAGAGGATGTCTGGAAAATGAAAAAGAAATTAACAAAGGTATTTGGAGTGGTGATAATAACTGCTATTATGATGACACCAATAGCTGCTCAAGCTGCTTTAAAGAATTTTACATTTGATATGACCCACCAACTTACAATTGGTACATATACTTCTACAAAAGAAAGTGTAACGGGTACAATCAATATGACTAGTTGGGGTGGAGATAACTATTTCACTATACATGTTTATGAAAAAAAAGGCGGTTCAAGCGTTTTGATCACTAGATTAGGTTATGAGAAATCTAGTACCGGGTCACCTTACGGAGATACTGATACTGCAGTAGTCAAAGGTCATACGTACACTTATGAATTATGGAAAAATTATAATGGACTTAGAATAAAGGGTTCAGGAACTTTAGATTATTAAGTTTTAGATTTTGAGAGGTTGGAGTTCTAGTATGTTTAATGCGTTGTATCCTACTATAATAATCATTTCTTTATTTACTATTTTTTTGGGTTACAAATATTTAAAAGGATATATATCCGTTCTCCATTATGTTTATTGGTTGATTTTTTCTGTTTATGCTTCAAACCTAGTGGTTATAACACTATTCCCTTTTCCATATCAAAAAGAGTTAATCCAAATCATGATAGAGGACAATTTAGGGGTAGAGCATAATTTCATTCCTTTTAAAGCAATAGCAGACGCGATAAACTTTGGTGATCCAATTATAGCTTTAAAGCAAATCGGAGGAAACATCCTATTATTTATTCCATTGGGATTGGCGTTACCCATTCTATTCCCGACCATAAAAAAAGGTAAGGTTATAGTTATCGGCTTTCTCATAAGTCTAAGTATTGAATTAATACAATACATGGCTGGCTTTTTCCTTGGCTTTAATTATAGAAGCTTTGATGTTGACGATTTAATGACTAATACGTTAGGAACCGTAATAGGCTTGTTCGTATACACTCTACTTTCTAATTTTCTCGGGAAATCAGAATTGTTACTAAATCATACTGTTAAAGAACATAAATAATCATCAAGGCAGAAATTGAGAAATTAAGTTTCTTTTAGGAACTATCTAAAGCTTATCATTACAAAAAACTAATAGATTTCAGGCATTTGAGGAGGAAATAAAATGAAGAAAAAACTGATTACATTTTCTTTACTTTCATTGTTAATAGTAAGTGCGATTATACCTTTGGCAGCTTCTGCGGCTGAAACATGGGATTATGGTTATGACAAAACGAATATGCGCCATTATAACCATTATTACCATTCAAGTTATAGTCATTATACGACAACGACTAAAAATGGCATCACTTATTTTGGTCCGACAGCAAGCCCAGGTTATTGGTCCCGCTTTTACTTAGATTACACTGGTCCATATAAAGTTACTTTTAACAAATATATTAAGTAAACGGCGAAGGGGAATTATATTGTTTGAATATAATTCCCCTTCCTTATGAAAAGGAGAGTAGAAATGATCAAGATTGAGCGTATGAATAAATCTTTTCAACGAAAAACGTTATTCAAAGATTTTAACCTGGAAGTGGGATCAGGAGAATTTATCGGGATCATGGGGAAAAGCGGGCAAGGGAAAACAACGCTCTTAAATATGATGGGCACTCTCGAAAAACCGGATTCAGGGATGGTCGAAATCATGGGGCATCGTTTGGATAATAAGAAGACGCAGAGATTCCTATTAAGAAATCATATAGGTTTTATCTTCCAGAACTATGCGTTAATTGATAATGCAACCGTAAATGAAAATTTAGAAATCGCCCTTAAACATAAGAAAATGACGAAACAACAGAAACGAGAGGCCATGACAAATGCTTTAACGGAAGTCGGTCTTAAAGACTATGAGAAAGAAAAGATCCATACCTTAAGTGGTGGTGAACAACAAAGGGTGGCATTGGCTCGGTTACTTCTGAAGGACCCGGACATAATATTAGCGGATGAACCAACTGGATCTTTGGATGTGGAGAATCGGGACAGGATTGTTTCTCTGTTCCAACAACTACATAACCGCGGAAAAACCATCATCATGGTCACGCATGATGAAGATTTGTCCCAAGTGTTTTCAAGAAAGATACAGCTGTAAAGGGGGAGCACCATGAAACGATTACTCTACTTCCTCCTGACAATCACTTTTCTACTAGTAAGCTTTCTATCTATGAAACAATTCGAATTCCTGCAATTCCAGTCGTTCAATCAACACAATACAAACGACGAAGCTTGGAATGTCATAATCAAAGAGGGTGATCCTCAGAAAGACAAAGATGAAAAATTCCAAATGCTTGAGGAGATTGCACTCAAATCAAAGGTGAACCTGCAAAGAGTTTCGTATGAAAAGAGTGAAAAAAACGAGGATAAAGTAGTATACTACGTCTATCTTTATGATGAAGAGAAATATTTTGAATCCATTCCTTTAACAGAGGGAAATTATTTAACCAAAGGCAGCGGTCCGGATGCATTTCTGTCCACCATACAGACCGGTGATCGAAACCAGATCGGTCAAATGGAAATCTTCCATAGTTTTGATCCGATTGAAATCAGGCCACTGGCAGCTGCTAAGAAAGCCCGGAATCTAACCGGAACTTACACCATCATTGGAGACCAAAAAGCTCAAGAGTTTAAACGAATAGCTGGTAAATACGGATTACCGGTCGAGATCTCCAAAGAACAAACGCAAGGTATTTTCACTGAATACCCTTATCAGAAGATGATGTATATATGCGCTTTGGTTCTTTCCTTATTAATCATGCTTGCTCTGGTCTATGATGTGATAAATCATTTTAAAGCTGTGGCTGTGCGGCTTTTATTCGGAGATAACTTCTTCCATGTCGGAGTGTTCCTGGTAAGGAAATATAGCAAGATCTTTTTAAGTTCATTGGTTTCCTCCATTTTAGGGTTTACATTCTTTTTATATTTTTACAATCAACTTCAACAATTTGTTTCCTTTTTATCTTTCTGGATGGAAAACGTATTAAACATGGTGCTGATCTTGACTTTATTGTTCATTGGGACTTGGATAGGGACAAAATATATTAACATCTCGCACATGATAAAAAATAAAAAGCCAATAAAAATAGTATTCTATATCAATATTTTTGTCAGGTTAGTATTATCTGTCTTTCTTATTTTAGGACTACAGCAAGGATTGAGCACTTTTATCGAGTTGAAAAGTACCAACGCATCACAACAAAAATGGTCTGTACTCAAAGATTACACCTACATGGGGGTTGTGGCGAATCCAGGTACGGAAGTCTTTAACTTTGAACAAGATAGTGAAAAGGGCAGGAACTTTCGTGCACTGTATAAAGAATTAGAGTCTCAGGGAGCTTTTTATATTTCTCCTTCCAATTACTATCTGGACGACTTATCGGATCCCCCGTTAAATCCTAATCCATGGGGTATGGAAGGGAAAAAAGTAGAAATAAACAGAAACTATCTAGATGTTAATCCAATAAAGGATACGAACGGCAATCCTATAACAATCCCTTCCCCGACTAAGAGTGAAATTCAAGTACTTGTGCCCGAAAAATTCAAAACATATCAAAAGGATATTGAACAGTCGATCGAACAAGACTATCAAGGCGTCTATAATCTGATAGATCCCGCACCTGTAGAAGCGAAAATCATCTATGTAAAGAATGAGCAATCCTACTTTACTTATTCTACGCAAATGGCATCCAATCATCATTATGAGATTGATGACCCGATTGCTGTCATCGTAAACGCCGATTTCGATCCAATAATTTTGGCAAATACTGTGGCCCGCGGGTATGGATACTATACGAAAGTCCAGGAACATGATGACCCGTTCAAAGGGACTCAAAACACGTTAAAGAAGTATGAGTTTCATGACATCCTTCAACCAGTATCTGTAGCCTATTCGACTGTAGAGTTAAAAATGGCGAAAATGACAGAGGAGATTCAACTAACATCGATCTATTCTTTACTCCTATTAATCTTGGCTTTTGTTCTGTTGTTTTTTTCTTCTATTTATTATTTAGAAATAAACAAACAGACTCTGGCGATCCAATGGATATTTGGATATTCCTTTTTTGAAAAGCATTATCTAGTCTATTTATCCATACTGGTGTTTTGGAATGTATCTCTTATGATTTCATTCTTTGCCGCTCATACACCTTCATTCATTACAGGAATCGCGTGTTCCCTTGCTTGTATAGATGTAGTGCTGATGACGATCGTAATCATGATAAAAGAAAGGAACGCAGCAAAGGATGTACTGATTGATCAATAACGAGAGAAAGGGAGAGACGAAATGGTTAATAGAAAATCCATGGTATTCATCTTAACGGCAGCTTTTATATTCTTAGCTTCTGGAAGTGTGTACTACTACTTTACAATGGATAAGGAGGAACATACGAGTGTGAAGGAAGGCCTACCTTCTCCGGTACATCAATCGGCCAATTCCACCCCTGTTCCTCCTGAAGAGTCAAGTGATCCTGTGCCTGTTCAGGAGAACAAGTATTATGTCATTTACATTCGTCAAGACAACGGTGCAGGCTCATCCTTCGTACCTGAAACACTTAATCCTGATTTCTCCAACAGCTCTGATTTCAATGTCCGGATTTCGTTCGACGATGACGGAAACATCATAAACGACGGAAAAATAATCGAAATTGATCATTTCGAAATCTCGGACGAAAACAAAGAAACGATAAAAAAGATATCCGGGGAAGACCACTATGATGAAGCATTGAAGGAAATTGAGGAACGAGTGCTGGAAGCGAAGAAGGATCAAGAAGAGAGTAAATCTAGTGAATAAGTGAGAGTTGAGGGAAGCACGGGGACGGTTCTCGTGCTTCTTTTTACATCATTAACAAGAATCAGAACCGTCCCGATAAGGAGTGGTTAGGAGCTACCGGAAGATTACTTTAGGAAGGGGAATTAATAGAGTGGGAGATATGATGATAACTTTACTAATTCTTTTAGGTATCATCCTAATTGTGGAGTTACCCTTACACGTTATGAAGATAAGAAAAACGAAGGTTATTAACTTTTTAACCTATTTAGCTATGGCTTTCATAGCGTTTGGAATAGGAGAGTTCTTTGAGGGTGAGTACTCGGGTTTTACATGGATTCTATCCATTTCATTCATTGGAGTTGCTGTTGTATCTTTGTTTAACAAAGGTGAAGAAGTATGAAATGAATTGACATTTCCTGTTGGGACTTATAAGAGGAAACATTAGCCCTCGCCCTATGCACCTTGTTAGAAAGTGAGTTTGAATGGAATTGGAGAAGTGCTTTGGGAAAGTTAGAGAGGTAAAAGGATGTATTCTATGAAAATGATTCGTTTCTTATGTTTGTTAATGGTGATTTTCTCAAGTCTCGGGATGGCTGGGATGTTCATGGAGGAGCCGATTGTTCCCATTGCGGTTAATTATGGGGCGATATTTCTGCTTTCTCTTGGAATTGTGGTGATGGCGAATAAGAGGAAGGTATAAGGAGAGGAGGGGAAAAGGGATGGTTAACCATAGGGTGTCTGATACTCTTTGTGTTATAGACTTTCGCCCCGAAGACCAGGCACCAACTTTGAAAGAGCTAACTCAAGTGATATTATTTCCTTTGTCTCAAGGAAACGTAAAGGACAGATGCAAGATATAAAATCGCAGCTACCATACCCATCTGATAAGATTGTTCGGGAGTAGAAGATGCTGTACTTACCACTATCACAATGAATAGTCCAAGGATAAACACGAATGCGCCTGATAAGAGTTCTTTAGTCAATTGATATCTCTCCCTTAATAAATGTTTAAGCGGGAGAAGCTTTTTCTACGTTAGTTCCAAAGCCTGCACTCATCTATACTAAATCCAAGAGAAATATCTCTAGATTTCCATTCTAAGTGGCCGTATTCACCAGAAGTATTTGGTGCAGTAACTAAGGCTTGTGAAACCATCTTCTCCATGTACCAATCCCACATCATACCTTACTTCTGTTTCTCCATCAACATTGATTCTGGTAAGACCTGTATGTCTAACTTGTGTTGGACTGTCTGGGAAATGCATGAAAATGTGCAGACGTCTGTTTATCCCTTTTCCTTCCTTACCCTATTGTTCTTCATCCTCAAGGGCAGGTATGATCTGTTCCTCAATTGCATCATCCAGATCTTCTATTTTCACTTCGAGATTGCTGATTAAGTGGTTTTGCTCAGTGAGTAATACGTTTTGCCTGAATACGACGATGGCCATGATGATTAATATGATTAGTAGTAGTGTGGTTTGTATTTTTTGAAACATTTGTTCACCTCTTCATTGTGAATTAGTATCTACAGCTTATCACAATGAACAGGAGGGATTTTATAGTGTAAGAGGTTAATATATCGAAGTTATATAATCCATAGAAAAGGAAAGTTGTAAAAACGTTGCGCAAACGCAACGTTTTTTTCATGAATAATAGACTTGAAGGTCTTTTTCTTATTTTTCAACCTTATTTCCTTCGAAAGAATGGCACTCACGCAACACTTGTTGCTATATTGCAACATTTTGAGATGTGTTTTATAGTTTAAATATTGTAAAACATTAGAATAATCAGTATTTTAGGAACTTTCTAATGTTGGCACACTTCTTGCAATAGAAATAAATGAGTGGATCACTCAGAGGGAGCGAGCACAGTGTTAGTGAAAGATGCGATGACTAGTACTTCTATAAAGTATTTTGAAAACGATTACATTGAAGTTGTTGCAAATCGTTTACTAGAATCTCGAGTGAAGGGCGGGTTGGTTTATAACATTAAGGATGAGTTGGTGGGATGTTTTACAGAGAATGATCTTTTAACTGGCATGCTAAAGAAGAAAAGAGCATTATCTGAAATTCATAAAACGAACTTTCATTTTCTTAAGGAAATGGATGAATTAAAAAATCTGGCCGAGACTGATCACGAAATCTGGCCGGTAACCAATAAGAACGGACAGATTTCCGGATTTTTGACGAAAGATCAGTATTTAGCCACTTTCGCAAGATTTTCTCAACTAGAAGTCAGTCGATGGGACGCGATTTTCAAATCTGCACATAATGGTATTCTCTCGATTGATCTCGAGGGGAAAATCACATCGATCAACCCTCCTGCGGAAAAAATGGCCATGACGTCAAAAGAGAAAGCGATTGGTGAATTTTTGACGGATGTTGTAACACCAAGTGGACTATTAAATGTGATCCGGACTGGTAAAGGTCACACAGAAAAATATCGAGTGGGAAGAAGAATGTATTTAACGCACAGAACACCACTTTATAATGGTGAAATTCTTACAGGGGCAGTAGGCGTCTTTCAGGATATTTCAGAAATAGAATTCGTTTCAAATGAGCTGGAATCCGTCAAGCAGCTTTTAAGAGAGCAGGAAAGTGTCCTAGAAAATTCAACAGATGGAATCTGTATTACAGATGGGGAAGGAACCATTATTAAAAGTAACCAAAGCTTTTGTCATCTTTTTAATCTTGACTCCGACAAAGAAAATAAGACACCTGCCTTTATTAAAGAGATTGTCAGTGAGGTGGTAGCCAAAGGCAAACAGCACAATGTCATGGAAACAAGTATCGGGAACAATAATTCTTTAATCATTTCGGCAAACCCAATTAAAAATAGCAGCAATCAAATGATTGAAAGAATTGTCATTTATGTTAAGGATATGACTGAGTTTGATGCATTAAGGACTGAGCTTGAGAAAACAAAGTCACTGTTAGAGACGTTGCACTTATCTGAGAAAACGGGGTCTTTCATTGCTGAATCATCAGAAATGAAGAGGTTGATCGAAACCGTTGAACAGGTAGCGAAAGTGGATGTCACGGTTCTTTTAACTGGTGAATCTGGTGTAGGAAAAGAAGAAATAGCCAAGTTAATTCAAGAAGCAAGTCCGAGGGTGGAACAGCCATTCATTAAGGTGAATTGTGGTGCAATCCCTGAAACGCTCATGGAATCAGAGCTGTTTGGTTATGAGGGTGGAGCATTTACGGGTGCTTTAAAAAAGGGAAAATCCGGATTGTTTGAACAAGCAAACAATGGAACGATTTTTCTCGATGAGATTGGAGAAATCCCTACCCATCTTCAAGTGAAATTATTGCGGGTCCTTCAGGAGATGGAAATAACCCGGGTGGGTTCGGCGGTCCCCAAAAAGATAGATGTTCGTGTCATTGCTGCTACCAATAAAGATCTGCAAGAACTGGTTCAAGAAGGAAACTTTCGTGAGGACTTATTTTATCGGCTAAATGTAATTCCGATTTCTATTCCTCCTTTAAGAAAGAGAATGGAGGATATACCACTTCTGGTGGATATGTATTCAAGAATGTTTGCTTCTAAATATGATAAGCATCTTAGTTTTTCTAAGAAAGCCATACACGTTCTTAGTAGCTATAAATGGCCGGGAAATGTTAGGGAACTTGTCAATATTGTTGAAAGAATTTATGTAACAGCTACAAACCATGAGGTTAGTGAGCAGGATGTGCTTTCTATGTTCAATAAAATCGATGAGCAAAAAGCGAGTACGAATAAGGCGATCGTTGTAAATGAAATATTGCCACTAAAAGAAGCAATAGAAGAGCTTGAAAGAGAACTGATTTATAAGGCATCTCTAATTGAAAAATCTTATCGGGGCATTGCCCGGGTACTTAAAGTAAACCCCTCCACAATTGTTAGGAAGGTAAAAAAATTAGAAGGGGGACCTTTAAAATCATGAGTACAATACAGTCGATAGTTTCTCCTAATAGTATTGCCATCATAGGGGCTTCAGAAAGGTTTCATCAAAATGCTGGGCGTGTGATGGTCAATCTCCAAAAATCAAATTTCACTGGGGATATCCATTTGGTGAATCCCAATTATGATTCGATTTCAGGAATGGCTTGTTATCCAAGCGTACTTGAGATTAAGGAAGAGATTGATCTGGCATGTATAATCATTCCTTTTATACATACCCCGAAAATTTTAAAAGAATGCGTTGAGAAACAAGTTAAGAATGTAATCATCCTAAGTTCAGGTTTTTCTGAAAGCGGTCCTGATGGAATCATCAGGGAAGAAGAACTTAAAAATATCGTCAAGGGGACAGATACAAGGGTTTATGGACCAAATTCACCTGGTTTTTATCATTTTATTGGGAATTGGGGAATCTCCTTCTCACCTCGATTTGAACCTAAGAATTTTCATAAAGGGTCTGTTGGGTTGATCAGTCATGGCGGAAGTATAGGCAGGGCAGTCCTGGATGCGAATGAGAAAGGTCTCGGCTTTTCCTACTGGCTTTCTCCTGGTAATGAGATGGATATTAACATGAATGACTGCTTTGAGTTTTTGATTCATGATCCTGATACAGAAACGATTCTGTTAATTATTGAATCTATTTCAGAAGAAGAGCGGTTTTTCCGTCTCCTTCATCAAGCTTATCTTCAACGTAAGCCTGTTGTCTTACTCCCGATTGGTCATTCGAAAATTTCAAGAATTGCTGTGAAGCATCACCTTGGTAGAAATAATGATTATGCGATTCCGTGGGATATGGTTAACCATCCAGGGTTAATAAAGGTAGAGAGTATTGATGAGGTGGTCTCGATTTCCTGGCTTTTCGATTCATACAAGAAGGCAAAGGGAGGGAGAACAGTCATTTTTTCATGGGCGGGCGCTACTTCGATTTACTTAGCGGACTTATGCGATAAATATGGCATTGACCTTACGCCTCTATCTGAAGATTTACAGCAACAAATGATTCACATTACCGGAATTGAGAAATCCTTTATGAATCCTTTAGATGTGACCACCATTGTTTATGACGATCTTTCCAAATTGACATCGTGCTTAGAGGTACTTCATGAATCAGGAGATTATGATAATATCATCGTTCCGTTTCCGTTCCAAGTAGACTATCAAAATGAAATATTATCAGGACAAATCCAAAAGTTGATGAGGGAGAGTAATTGTATATTTCTACCTATATTTATGTCACAGGGATACAACGATGAGTTGGCCATAGACACTTTGAAGGAGACAAAGAAACCCTACTTCTTTAATGAAAGCACAGCAATTAAATCATTTTCTGCTTATGTGAACTACTCGGTATCTCAAAAACAAGGGGAGGAACATAATGAAGAAACTATTAAGTCTGGATGATGCACTGCTTCACATTCATAGTGGTGACACATTGTTGGTGGGAGGTTTTGGCCTTTCCGGGACCCCACTGACCCTGATAGATGAACTGGTGAATTCAGATAAAGACAAACTAACCATCATCAGTAATAACCTGGGAGAGGAAGGGAGAGGCCTCGGGAAACTTTTAATTGCCGGAAAGCTCAAAAAGGCAAAAGGATCGTACTTCACGACAAACCGGGACGCAGTCAAAGCCTGGTCTAAGGGTGAATTGGAAATTGAACTCATTCCCCAGGGGACATTAGCGGAAGCGATTCGCTGCGGGGGAGCTGGAATCGGTGGTTTCTATACGAAGACAGGTGTGGGAACGAAACTGGCTGAAGGAAAGGAAGAAAAAGTGATTGATGGTGAACCCTACATTTTTGAAAAAGCAATCAAAGGGGATGTAGCCATTATCAAGGCACTGAAGGCAGATACGCTGGGAAATTTAGTTTATGACAAAACAGCAAGGAATTTCAATCCAGTGATGGCAACGGCTGCGAAGATTGTAATAGCCGAGGTGGATGAAATAGTCGAAGCAGGGTCATTTGCTCCCGAAGAAGTCGTTACACCTCACTTATACGTGGATTATATCATTCAAAACCGCTACGTGAAGGAAGGAGGAAGATACGTTGAGTCATTCTAAAAGAGTCACAATTGCTAAGAGGGTTGCTCAAGAATTAAACGAAGATGAAATTGTAAATTTAGGAGTCGGCATCCCCACACTTATTCCGGATTATCTCGGAGACAAAAAAGTATACCTCCAATCGGAAAATGGACTGCTCGGAATGGGACCTACTCCAACTGGTGAAGACGTGGATATGGATTTGATCAGTGCGAGTAAAAAACCCGTTTCCATGGATATCGGCTCCTCCTTATTTGACAGTTCAGATTCATTCTTGATGATACGCGGGGGACATATCGACACAGCAGTCCTTGGTGCTTTGCAGGTGGACCAAACCGGGGAAGTTGCCAACTGGGCAGTACCAGGCGAAACCATTCTAGGAGTAGGAGGGGCCATGGACTTAGTTGCAGGTGCGAAACGTATGATCATTGCTTCCATGCATTTGTCTAAAGGGGGAAGTTCAAAAATCGTAAAAAAGCTTTCTTTCCCAAGCAGTGGAGTGAGAAAAGCAGACATGATTGTGACGGAGCATGCTGTATTCAAGTTCATTGAGGAGAAAATGTATCTAGTTGAAATCCTTTCCGATGTTTCTGTGGAGAAGTTGCGAGAAATGACTGATGCTCAATTTTATTTATTAGAAAAGATAAAAATACAAACAAATTAAAGGGGATGTAATAATGAAAAAATTTTTAATTGTATTGGCAGCCTTTTTATTAGTGGTATTAGCGGCGTGTTCATCTGATGAAGCAGGAAGCACAAAAAAAGAAAATCCAGAGGGTGCTCCTAAAGACATGGCGTTCGGATCAGCAACGGTCGGCGGGTTCTGGTATACATTGTCTGGTGCTATGGGGGAAAAAATGAGTGAAGTATACCCTGACTCATCTGTAACAGTAGTAGAAGGTGGCTCTGTTTCTAACCTTCTAGGTCTAAGTCAAGGTACTTTCGCTCTTGGATTCAGTAACGGTCAGACGGTTCCAGAGGCTTTAAAGGGAGAGAACGCTTTTAAAGAAAAAGTGGATAATGTCAGCACGGTAGCAACCTTATACCCTAATGTGTTCCATATTGTTGTCCGCGCAGACTCTGATATCAAATCCGTTAAGGACTTAAAAGGGAAAAAAGTGAGCCCTGGAATCAAAGGATATAGCGGTGAGCTTGCTTTCATGGATATCTTAGAGCTTAATGACATGTCTTACGATGATCTTGGTGGAATTGAGTACATTGGTACAGCAGATGGAGCAGACCTTCTTCGTGATGGTCATATCGATGCAATCGTAGGAATGGTTTCCGCGCCTGTTTCCACGTTCCAAGAACTTGATACAACACTTGGAATCCGTCTGATTCCATTGGATGATGAGACGGTTAAAGGGCTTCATGATAAAAATGAGGGATACCTGGAGTATACCGTTGAAGGCGGAACGTATTCAAACGTGAAAGAAGATGTTAACACGGTTGCGGGCTATACCGTCCTGTTAGTTAACGACGATCTAATGGACGAAGAGACAGTTTATAAGCTAACGAAAATGATGGTTGAAGAAAAGGACACGTGGACAACTCTATCCCCCATTATGAAAGACTTTAATGCAGAGTATTCAGTGAAAAACAATGTAGGAAAGCTTCATCCAGGTGCGGAGAAGTATTATAAGGAAGTCGGGGCTCTTGAATAAGCAATGTACCTAATAATATTCATGAAAAGAAGGTGAAAATATGTCTAAACAGATTTCATCACCAGAAAAAGAAGCCTCTAAAATTGTAGCTCAATATGATGAGGACGGCAACCTTAACAGTAAGCTGCGCTCTTTAAAGGGTGCAGCTGCAAGAATCATTACAGTGGTAGCTGTCCTGATGTCATTGTTTCATTTATATACGGCATTCTTTGGAGTATTTGAGTCGATTTTACAGCGGTCTGCCCATCTGGCGTTTGCTTTGATCCTCACATTTGCTATTTATAAGCCATCCAAAAAAGCAGTGAAAAATGAAAGCATTCCATGGTATGACTGGTTGTTTATGATTTTGTCCATTGCCTGCTATTCCTATTATGTGATGAACTCTCAGGTGATTTCTTCACGGATGAGTTATATTGAGCCACTGACCATGCTTGAAGTTACCATTGGTATAGTATCAGGCTTATTGTTAATCGAAGCTACACGACGTGTGATAGGGAATACGCTAGTCCTGATTATTTTCATTTGTTTAGTGTATGGGATTTGGGGACATTTGATCACGGGTGAACTTTCACATCGTGAATTTACCGCCATGTGGATTATTGATCATCTTTTCTATACAGTGACAGGGATTTTTAGTGTCCCTCTTGGTGTATCAGCAACATTTATCTTCCTTTTTATCTTGTTTGGGAAGTTTCTGGAGGTTTCGGGGGCTGGCCAGTTCTTCATTGATTTATCTGTTGCAGGTATGGGGAAATATCGTGGCGGCCCAGCCAAAACGGCCATTGTGGCCAGCTCCATCTTAGGAACTATTTCAGGAAGCGCTGTAGCCAACACGGTGACAACAGGTGCCTTTACAATTCCCTTAATGAAGAAGACAGGATATAGAAGCCATTTTGCAGCTGCAGTGGAATCGGTTTCTTCTACTGGAGGGCAAATCATGCCTCCGATCATGGGAGCCTCAGCTTTCATTATTGCTTCCTATCTAGGAGTGCCTTATATGGATATAGCGGTTGCTGCTATAATCCCCGCGGTCCTCTTTTACTGTTGTTTATATTTCCAGGTCGACTTAAGGGCTAAGCGGCTTGGACTGAATGGTTTAAAGAAAGATGAATTACCAAAGGTTTCAAGCGTTTTAAAGCATGGCTTCATGTTCTTTATCCCCCTTATCGTCATAGTCTTCATGCTGGCATCGGGAGCATCTCCTATGAGGGCAGGTTTATTTTCAATAGGTGTGACGATTTTGGTGGCTGCTTTTAAACGTTCTACAAGACTATCATTCTCGAAAATGTATAAAGCTCTCGATTTAGGGGCAAGGGCTGCCATTGAAACGGCGATTGCTTGCGCAGCGTCAGGTTTTATTATTGGGATCATCGGACTGACTGGAATTGGATTGAAATTCAGTGGAATGATCATTGATATCTCAGGTGGGATTTTGATTGTTACTCTCATTTTCACCATGATCACGAGCATCATCCTCGGGATGGGACTTCCAACGGTTGCGGCTTACATCGTTCAAGTACCTCTGACCATTCCTGCATTGATTGCACTTGGTGTATCACCACTTGCGGCCCATATGTTCGTATTTTATTTTGCCGCTTTATCTGCGATTACACCACCAGTGGCACTGGCGGCATTTGCTGCAGCGGGACTTTCGGGATCGGATCCCATGAAAACCGGGATGACAGCGGTAAGGCTCGGACTTGCAGCATTTATCGTTCCTTATATGTTTGTTTATGGGGAGACATTGCTACTGGTTGGAGATGCTCCGCATATTATTCTATCAGTGGTTACATCCATTATTGGAATCATAGGGGTTGCTTGTGCTGCAGAAGGATGGCTATTAAGAAATGCCCTTTGGTATGAGAGGGTCCTACTATTTATTGGGGCAATCCTCATGATCAATCCGGGGATTGTAACAGATCTAATTGGATTCGCCATTCTGGCACTAGTTTTCTTCTATCAAAAATTCAATCCGAAAAGCACGACTGTTGAACATACAATATCCAGCTAAGGGGGCTTTTAGGTGCAAAATATTACAGTGGTAGGCTCGGGAGTCATGGGAAAAGGAATTGCGTATACCTGTGCGGTTTCGGGTTTTAATGTTTACTTGAATGATATAAACGAAGAAATCCTGGAAAAAGCAAAGAAAGATATATTCAGTCTGTTGGAAGGCAGCTTACAAAAAGGGTTTATTTCTGAAGATCAATATGGGAAGGCAAAGGATCGCCTACTTTTCGAATCGGATTTAGAAACTGCGGCAAAAAATGCTGACCTAGTCATTGAAGCTGTTCTGGAAAAAATGGAATTGAAGATTGATATTTTCAAAAGGTTGGATCGTATCTGTTCCAAAGAAACCATTCTAGCAACTAATACGTCAACCATGAGTCCGACAGAGATTGGGGCTCAGACGTCACGTCCCGATAAAGTGGTGGCGATGCACTTCTTTAATCCGGTTCATAAAATGAAGCTGATCGAAGTCATCCGGGGCTTGGAAACGTCAGATGAGACAGTAAAGCTTGTGAAAGAAGTCGGTGAGAGACTCAAGAAAGAAACGGTCGAAGTAAATGAATTGCCCGGGTTTGTGACTTCCAGGATGAACTGCCTGATTGGGAATGAGGCTATGAACATGCTGATGGAAGGGGTGGCATCGGCTGAAGATATTGATAAAGCATTGAAGCTGGGACTCAATCATCCGATGGGGCCACTTGAGTTGGCTGATTTAGTAGGTTTGGATACCCGGCTAAGAAATATGGAGTACTTGCATCAGACACTAGGTGAAAAATATCGACCTAGTCCTATCTTACTTAAATATGTAAAAGCGGGCCGGTTTGGGAAAAAGAGCGGAAGTGGTTTCTATCACTATTCTTAAGGGAGATGAGAGCGTGCATCAATATGAGAATTTGCTAGTTCAAATCGAACAGGGGGCGATGTGGCTGACGATCAACCGCCCAGAATTCCGGAATGCCCTGAACCTCGAAACCCTTCAAGAGATGGAGGATGCTGTCGGATGGGCAGAGGCAAGCGATGAAGTAAAGGTCATCGTGGTGAAAGGGGCAGGGGAAAAGTCATTTGCTGCAGGAGCGGATATTAAGCAGCTGCAGCAAAAGAAAATGCTGGATGCCCTCGTACCAGGGATGCAGGGACTATATAAAAAAATTCAACAGAGCAGCAAAGTGACGATTGCGGCAGTCGAGGGCTATGCGTTGGGTGGAGGATGCGAGCTTGCTTTAGCCTGTGATATCCGGGTTGCGACAAAAAGGGCAAAGTTCGGTTTACCTGAGCTCAACCTTGGGATCATTCCCGGAGCAGGAGGGACGCAAAACCTTTCAAGGATCATTGGGAAGGGAAGGGCCCTTGATATGATTCTCACGGGTAAGATTATTGATGGAGAAGAGGCAGAAAGGATTGGCCTTGTTTCGTATCTTGCTCCTGAGGGTGAATTGGATAAACAAGTAGAAGAGGTAACAGCTCAGATTTATAAAAAAGGCCCTGTTGCTATCAAACTGGCAAAGCTTGTCGTTCATAAAGGATTTGATATCGATCTCGAGACAGCGATGCTGATGGAGAAGCTTTCACAAGCGGTAGCATTTGGAACAGAGGATAAACAGGAAGGCACTTCAGCATTTTTGGAAAAACGAGCAGTGGAATTTACTAATCAATAAGGGAGAGGTACAAATGGACTTTAATTTTTCAGAAGATATAAAATTCTTAAGAGATAATGTACGGAAGTTTGTGAAAGAAGCAGCGGAACCTTTGGCGATGGAAATTGAAGAGAAGGATATGATACCGGAAAAACTGGTTGAAATGTCGAAGGAAATGGGGCTCTTCGGATTGAGTATCCCGGAAGAATACGGTGGCCTGGGACTTGATATGGTGGGGAAATGCGCCATATATGAGGAGCTTGGTAAAACGCATAATGGCTATACGACCCTGATCGGTGCTCACACAGGGATTGGGTCTGTAGGAATCGTCGAGTTAGGGACAGAAGCACAAAAGCAGAAATACTTGCCTAAGATGGCCACTGGAGAATGGATTGGTGCATTTGCTTTAACCGAACCAAGTGCAGGCTCCAATGCAGCAGCGTTGAAAACGACTGCGGTCAGAAAAGGCGATAAATACATCCTGAACGGTTCCAAGCATTATATTACCAACGCAGTCGATGGGCATGTATTTACTGTAATGGCGGTAACAGATCGTGCCAAAGGAGCGAAGGGGATCACTTCCTTTATCGTAGAAAAGGATTTCCCAGGCTTCGTATTAGGAAAGGTTGAACAGAAAATGGGGCTGAAAGGGTCTCATTCAGCTGAGCTTTTCTTCGAAAATATGGAAGTTCCTGCAGAAAACGTCCTTGGAGCAGAAGGACAGGGCTATATCAATGCGTTAAAAATACTGGCGAATGGTCGCGCCGGACTTGCGGCAAGAAACCTTGGTTCTTGTGTCAAACTTCTGGAACATTGCCTGCAATATACACAGGAACGGGAACAGTTCGGCAAACCGATCATCGAGGTACAGGCCGTTCAGCATATGCTTGCAGAGATAAGTATGCAGATCGAGGTTCTTAGATCGATGACGTATCGTGTTGCCTGGATGACCGACCAAAAGATAAGGGTAGTGAAAGAAGCCGCCATAGCGAAACTATTTGCTTCGGAAGTATATAACAAGGTGGCGGATTTAGCGGTACAAATCCATGGTGGAATCGGATATATGAGCGATTATCCAATTGAGCGTTATTATCGTGATGCGAGAATTACAAAGATTTATGAAGGAACGTCTGAAATTCAGCGCAATATCATTGCGAATGAGCTGAAACGCGAATCCTCATACGTGGGGGTGTAAGGAATGAATCAGCCATATATCGTTGAATCAGTCCGGACGGCGATTGGAAGAATGGGAGGAAGCATAAAAGGTGTTCCTGTAGACCATCTTGCAGAGAAAGTCATTAGGGAAGTATTGAATAGAAGTCAGTCCGAAGTGGAAGTGGATGAAGTCATTCTTGGTCAAGCAAAGCAAAGTGCAGATACCTCAAATCTTGCCCGTCTCGCTGCTTTACGGGCGGAGCTTCCGATTGAGGTTACAGGCTATACCGTCCATAGACAGTGTGGATCGGGACTTCAAGCCATTAATAATGCGGATATGCAAATCCGGCTTGGATATTCCGATGTTGTCGTAGCCGGGGGAGCAGAAAGCATGAGTACGGCACCTTACTATATTCGAAATGCCCGTTATGGTTTCCAAGTTGGTAATTCGCAAGTATTGGATCCAAATACGGAAAGTCAACCGTGCTCTCAGCCTATCGAAAAGTACGGCAACCTGACGATGGGGCTGACCGCGGAAAACCTTGCTGAAAAATATAATATCAGCAGATCCGAGCAGGATGAGTTTGCCCTCAGAAGCCAGGAGCTTGCTCAGTCAGCCATCGAGTCCGGACGGTTTGAAAAGGAAATTGTTCCAGTTGAATATAAGGAAAAAAGAAACACTCTACAATTCAGTACAGACGAACATCCCCGGAGCACGACCATAGAAAAGCTCTCAAAGCTGAAGGCCGTCTTTAAGGAAAATGGCACCGTGACAGCCGGTAATGCGAGTGGAAGGAATGATGGTGCTTCCGCGGTCCTCATGATGAATGAAGAGAAAGTCAATGAGTATGGGATAAAGCCGAAAGCCAAAATCATAGCTCAGGCTGTGAGCGGAGTATCTCCTGAAATAATGGGGATTGGACCAGTGACTTCTACCTTTAAAGCTTTAAAGCAATGTGGACTATCGATAAATGATATGGGTCTGATCGAGCTAAATGAAGCGTTTGCCGCCCAGGCGCTTTCAGTAATTCGTGAATCAGGAATGGATATCAACAAAGTAAATGTCAACGGAGGGGCTATTGCGTTGGGTCATCCAATTGGAGCAACGGGAGCGATCCTGATGACGAAGCTTCTTCACGAGATGGAACGCAGGGGTGAAAAATATGGTTTAGTCACGCTTTGTATTGGCGGTGGTCAGGGAATCTCGACTATTATTGAGAATCTACAAGTCTAGCAGGTGATGTGCCAAAAGGGAGTGTTGTAATGGATAAGCCTCATATTGTTCAGATTCTGCCCATGTACCATCCGGATGGGGAGGAGCGATTGAACAAATACGCCGAAGTAAAGAAGTTCACTGAGTTTAACGAAGCGGAAATATGCGATTACCTCCAACACCATCATGTGGATGGAATCATCCTCCGGGCTCCGGCCAGGATCACACCTGCGATTTTGGACAGTTGTCAGCAAGTCAAAGCCATTTCCGGGGCGGGTGTGGGACTTGATAATATCGATGTACGATATGCGACGACAAAAAGGATTCCCATTTTACATGCACCAAAGCTAAATAGTACGGCAACCGCAGAACATGCGGTGAGCCTGCTATTGGCGGTCATGAAAAAAACGGCTTTTTTCGACAGGGAAACGAGAGCAGGAAACTTTCAGTCAAGGGATGGAGAATATACCCATGAACTGGAAGGGAAGCAACTGGGAATTGTTGGATTCGGGAGCATAGCTCAAAAAGTTGCTCAGATTTTAGTCCATGGTTTCGGGATGAAAGGGATGGCGTATGTAAGGAAAATAGGCAAGGATAAACAGCATACTGCTGATCAAATAGGGGTGGAGTTAACCACATCTCTGGAGAAAATCTTTTCAGATAGTGATGCAGTGAGTTTACATATCCCTCTGACGAAAGAAACAGATAAACTTGTTGATCATCAATTGTTGACCCTTATGAAGGAAACAGCCGTCCTCATTAACACAGCCCGTGGCGGTGTGGTAAATGAGCCGGATTTAGTGGATGTGTTGAATCAGAATCGCATTCTCGGAGCGGGAATCGACGTGTTTTCAAATGAACCGCCGCCGGCTGATCATCCATTTTTTCAGTTGAAACAAGTCACGATGAGTCCACATATCGGGGGAATCAGCCTTGAGGCAGCCCGTCAGACCTCGATCCTGATTGCAGAGAACCTGATCCGTGTGATCAATGGAGAGAACCTTTCAGTCATTGCCAATCAAGCTGAACTTCAAGAAACCGGAAAGGGGGCATTTTCATGACAGCAGAACATTTGCAGAAAGTAAGATCAGATTTTGAAAATAGCCCGTTCTGGAATTTCATCGGATTGGAGCTAAAAGAATTGAAAGAAGGTTATGTTCTACTGGCTCTTCCTATCCAGAAAGAGTTTATTAATGTGAGAAATTCAGTTCATGGAGGTATATATGCGTCTGTACTTGATACAGCCATGGGCATGACGGGACGAACATTAGGATTCGATGAAGTAGCGACACTCCATTTAGATATTCAATATCTAAAGTCAGTCATGGAAGGGACGGTTTATTCAGAAGCATCAATTATTCATCAAAACCGGAATACGGCTTTCATTGAAGGAAGGCTGAAAAATGAAGACGGTGAACTCCTGGGTCACTGTACTGGAACATTTAAGCTCTCGAAGGGTGAAAGAATATGATGAATACAGCTATAACAAAGATGTTTAACATTCGCTATCCCATCATCCAAGGCGGACTCCAGGGACTTGGAACCTCGCCGCTCGTTTCCGCAGTATCAGAAGCAGGAGGGCTCGGGCTCATCACAGCAGGGAGCTATTCGTCCAAGGAAGAGATGCTGGATGATATCTCAGTTGCAAGAAGACTCACCTCTAAGCCATTTGGAGTCAATATTGCCATTGGGATACGTAAACCGATGGATGAATTCGTTGAGGGTGCCATAGAAGCCCATGTACCAGTTGTCTTTACTTCAGGGAACAACCCTGAGAAATATATGGACAGTTTGAAAGGAAACGAAATAAAGGTGGTTCATGTTGTCCCATCCGTCAGGTTTGCCAAAAAGGCGGAAGCGATCGGCTGTGATGCAGTGGTGGTGGTTGGATATGAGTGTGGAGGCCACCCAGGAAGAGAAGACGTCACCAGTCTTACGTTGATACAGAAGGCTGTGGAGGAACTTTCTATACCAGTCATTGCAGCAGGAGGATTCTCAACAGGGAAATCCGCTCTTGCTGCTTTTGCTTTAGGTGCTCAAGGCGTCCAGATGGGTACAAGGTTTTTAGCTTCGAAGGAAGTGGTCCTCCATGAATCGATTAAAAGGAGATTAATAGATTTACAAGAAACCGATACCATCCTTGTGAAAAAATCGATTGGAAAAGCCATGAGAGTGATGAAAACGGAACGGGCGGTGGAGCTTGTCGAAAAGGAGAGAGCAGGAGCCACCCTTGAAGAGATCTTTCCTTATATTAGCGGTGAATCTTATCAGGAATTACTCACTACCGGAAATGACCATTCAGGCGTCATTTCATTGGGCCAGACAATCGGATTAATCAACGAAATTAGAAGTGCTAAAGAGATCATTCAGAACATCGTGGAAGAATATGAGCAGCAGCTTGAGCGATTATACCAGAATCACAGAGGGGAGTGAGGTCATGCCAAACCTGGAGAATCAAGTAGCCATCGTGACTGGTGCCAGCAGGGGCATCGGCAGGGAGATTTCCAAAAAGCTTGCCATAGGAGGTGCCACTGTTTATCTAGTAGACATTCAGGAACAGGCTTTATTGGAGACCTATCATCAGTTCATGGAAGAGAATCTTTCGGTTAAGGCCATAACCGCCGATGTCACCAACGAAGCGGAAGTGGAGAAGCTATTCGCCGAGGTGGAAGGGGAACATGGGAAGGTAGATATCGTCATTAATAATGCCGGGATCATTCGTGACAATCTATTGTATAAGATGAGTTCCAATGACTGGGACGATGTGATGAATGTTCATTTAAAAGGGACGTTCCTTTGCAGTAAATATGCCCAGAAATCAATGGTGAAAAATCAGTATGGACGAATCATTAATCTATCTTCCGTTTCAGCACTCGGAAGCAGAGGTCAGGCGAATTACGCTGCAGCGAAGGCTGGCATACAGGGTTTTACTAAGACGTTAGCCATTGAGCTTGGGAAATATAATATCACGGTGAACGCGATCGCACCCGGCTTTATCATGACAGACATGACCAAAGCAGTAGCAGAACGGCTGGGGATCCCTTTCGAAGAACTGATAGAAGCCAAAGTAAAGCAAATCCCGGTCAACAGGGCTGGTACACCGGAAGACATCGCGCAAGCAGCGAGCTTTTTTGCGAGCCCGGATTCTTCGTTTATTAGCGGTCAGGTGTTATATGTTGCCGGGGGACCAAAAGCATAGGAGGTCGAGGATGATGAAAAAGATGAACATTGCCCTTATCCCAGGGGATGGGATAGGACCTGAAGTCGTAGCGGAAGGTGTAAAGGTACTAAAAATGATTGAGGAAGTCGATCCACGACTTTCTTTCAGCTTTACGGATTTTCCTTGGGGATGTGAGTATTATGTGGAAACCGGAAAAATGATGGCTGACGACGGAATAGATCAATTGAAGGAATTCGATGCCATCTACTTGGGAGCGGTGGGCTATCCTGGAGTTCCCGACCACATTTCTCTTTGGGAATTACTCTTGGAAATTCGCAAAAAGTTTGATCAATACGTAAACCTCAGGCCGATTAAACTCTTGCACCCTGGTTTAACCCCCCTTAAGAATAAAAGTGAAAATGAAATAGACTTTCTAGTGATTCGTGAGAACAGCGAAGGGGAATATGCTGGAGCCGGTGACTGGCTCTTTAAAGGAAAGCCTGAGGAAGTGGTACTACAGACGGGCGTTTTTTCCCGGAAAGGTACTGAACGGATTATCCGCTATGCATATGAAGAAGCACGGAAACAGAAGAAGACGCTGACGAGTATCAGCAAAGCGAATGCCCTTAATTATTCCATGGTCTTCTGGGATGAGGTATTTACCGAAGTAGGGAAAGAATATCCTGACGTCCAAACGTATTCTTACCTTGTGGACGCAGCAAGCCTTTATTTCGTCCTTCAGCCGGAAAGATTCGAAATTGTTGTGACATCCAATCTTTTCGGGGATATCCTGACGGACTTAGGTGCTGCGATTACAGGTGGACTAGGCTTGGCAGCGGGGGCCAATATCAATCCTGAACGAACCTATCCTTCCATGTTTGAACCCATCCACGGCTCTGCTCCTGATATTGCCGGAAAGGGTCTTGCAAATCCACTTGCTGCCATATGGTCTGTCAGTCAGATGATGGATCACTTTGGTGAAGAAGAATGGGGTCGTGCGATTTTGTCGACCATTCAGGAGATTCTTTCACAGAAGGATGTTCTCACCCCTGATCTCGGTGGTGGGGCAACGACTGAACAACTCGGGAATGAATTCAGGGATTTATTAAGGCATCATGCACCTCTTCATGACAAAGTACAAAAGGGATAAGTAACGATTTTCTAAATACGTATTTTAAGTAGTAGATTGTTAGAGACTTAAAGAGAGAAGGGACAACATGTTACGTTTTTCTCTCATCATGAGCATGTGTTTTCTTTATATTGTTGAGACTTTAATGCCAAACGTTTATATTGGTTTGGTTTTTAACATAGTGGCCACTGCCGTATTTTTGCTATTCCTTCCTTTATTAGAATGGAAAGGCCGGATATTTACACTGGGTCTGTTTACTGCAGGGGGAATCATTCACTATACGGTTGGAGATACAGGCTTTGATCTGGTTCAGGGAATCACGCAAAATATGCCCCTGTTATCGATTCTCATTTTAGCTCCACTTCTGTCAGTGCCACTGAGAAGAGAAGGAATCATTGATTCTGTAATCCTTTATTTGAATGAGTTGAAAAACAACCCACGAAAAACGTTTTATGGCATAAGCACGTTTATGTTAACCCTGGCACCTATCTTAAATATGGGTGCCTTGAGGATTGTTCATGGTTTTGTGGAAAGTATACACCTACCGTCCAAGTTACTATCAAGATCCTATTATGTAGGATTTACCCCGGCCGTCATATGGTCACCCTTTTTTGCATCTGTGGGGATTGTCCTATTCTATTTAGATATTACTTATCTCTCATATGTCGCCGTAGGAGTAATGTTTGCCGTTATTCAAATGACGGTGGGGATCGTTCTTTTTCGACCTAGGATCGTAGAAGAGACTGCTGCAGCCGAGGAAAAAAACGTATTGATATCACATGATAAAGGGCCAAAGAAGGATATGTATCTCCTCCTTGGTTTTGTCCTTGGATTGGTAGTACTGTTGATTGTCATGGAGCAGGTATTCCAGAAGTCCATGCTGCTCCTGGTCAGCATCATTTGTTTTCTGGTTCCTGTGGCCTGGGTGATTTTCCGGAAAAGACAATCAATTGTTAAAGAAGAAATCATTCTCTATAAGAACAAGCTCCACTCGCAAAAAATGGAGATCTGCCTCTTCTTAAGTGCAGGGCTGTTCGGGAATGCTGTATCCCATACACCCGTCAAGGAACTATTGGAGAAGTCCATACAGTGGTCGGCCACACAATCCATTGGCGTTTTGTTTCTCTTCATCATCCTTTTGGTAACCTTTATGGCATTTCTCGGAGTGCATCAGATTATCGTAACACCGTTGATATTAACCTCGCTTGATTTTGCAACCATGCCCAATGTAGCGGTCGCTAGTGTTGCGTTTATGTGCATTTTCACTTGGATGCTGTCATCTGCAATCTCGCCGTTGAATGCTATGAATATCATTATTAGTCAGTGTGTTAAGAGGAATGGGGTAACTGTAGCATTTAAGTGGAATGGGGTATATTTTCTTTCGATAACGGGGTTGGCGTTTGTGTATGTGTATGTCTTGAATTGGGTGTGAGGGAGGTCCGTTCCTGGGATTTGGGGACGGACCTTTTCTTGTTTTTCCTACTCCAAACTCCCCGCATAATGATCCTTCACCCAATAAGTCAACGTCCCATCCTGCTCGATGCGATAACGCAGGTCCGCTTTCTGCAATCCTTCAATCATCAATGGACGTAAATCACTCATCATTTGATTACTTTCTTCTATATAAGTAGAAAGGATTTCAGAATGATAGGTATTGGCATTTGCTGATGACATCAGATAATCGACGGCTGCTTGTTTGATGACGTAGTGTTCGACGGTTTTGTCATGTAGCTCCTTAAATTCCCTAGGAGGATTTAGAGCAATGAGCTTCTGATAATTTCGAGTGAGCATCATGTTGGTTTCATTAATGTCGAGTGCCAGGGATGAAAGGTTTCCGTTGGCGGCATTAATCTTGGTCATCAATTGTTTAAAACTTTGATCGCTGGAACTGAAGTATTGCTCTCGCTCCTGCAGGTAGCTTCGTATATTTTGTTCCTGTTGAATTGTGATTTCGTTGTAGATTTTCATTGGTAACCCGCTGGCGAACAATGCCAGGAGGATAAATCCGATGACGCCCCATGACCATTTGGGCGCTTTCTTGCTTTTGGGTCTATACCTGTAATCGTTCCAATAGTCTCTTTCTGTTATAGGCATAAGTGGCTCCTCGTTTCATTCAATACTAGTAAAATACTCCTTTTATGTTACCATA
The DNA here is from genome assembly GCF_008180865.1 of Rossellomorea aquimaris. Lineage (GTDB taxonomy): Bacteria > Bacillota > Bacilli > Bacillales > Bacillaceae_B > Rossellomorea > Rossellomorea yichunensis. The sequence continues at coordinate 552,101 of NZ_VTEX01000002.1, read as the reverse complement.
ATATTACATGTTGTAATTGCAAATTTAGATAATATTAGACAAATTAATAGATAGGGAGCTTAACCTATGTCACCATTATTTAAAATGCCTGTTCCAGTAAAAATAAACGGGAGATCTTCTAGCATAACTAATTCATTTATCAATGGAATTATTCCTTGTATACAACCAACCGATCAAGAAATTAATGAAGTGTTGACTTTATTGGGTATGACTGATGCAATCGTGTGTGCTTACTGCGGTGATCGTCACACAGAATGGGATCATTTCCGTCCATTGGTGCAAAATAAGCGGCCGACAGGATATATTTCTGAAATACATAACTTGGTTCCAGCTTGCGGGAAATGCAATCAATCCAAGGGTAACTCTGATTGGAGGGAATGGATCCTGAGTGGTGCAAAACTTTCCCCATATACACGAGGCATTAAGAACATCACTGAAATCATTAGTAGGCTGGATACCTTTGAAAGATGGAGTAAACCAGAAAGTGGAGTTTGCTGAAATCGTTGATCATGAAACATGGGAAGAGCACTGGAGAAATTGTGATCGAATCCATCAGTTGATGAGAGAGAGTCAGGTTCTATCAGACAAGATTAAACTGGAAGTTCAAAGACAAGTGTTGAAAAATTCATCAAATGAACATGTAAGCCAATCTGAGGAGATAATAAAAGCAGGGGAACCTTATGATAAGAAGGTAGGTGTAATAGCGAAAACCACTCTAAGAGAAATACTGGAATCGAATAGTGTTCCAGAAAACGAGATTGCACGATTAACAACTGCTTCATATTCGAAGAAAGCATTCAATCTAAGTTTCCCATTACTGAAGCCACTGGATTATTCGTATGATGTTAAACAACAAATTAAAGATGCGTAATAGATATTATTCTTCCCCGATTAGAATAATGGAGAGAGAATACTATTTATGTTCTCAATGGTACGAACCCAGTAAAAAACATTTAATCAAGTGGATTGAGTTGAATAAAGCAGAACTAGTATAAAAGGAGGTAGTGATGGTGGAATTTGACTGGGATTGCAGAGATTATCATCTGTTTTCTACAAGCAATATTGAAAATAGAGTAAACGGAGATAAGTTATTTGTAAGTTTCTTGATGGAGGTTGAAAATCAACACAGAGGTATTCAGGGCAGCTTTAGACTAAAGGAGATAGCTGATCTTATACCAATAGGGACGGCAGGTATCCTTAAACAATCAACATATGGATACTCCTTTATGAGCATGCTTAGTACACAGAAAAGAAGAGACTATTTTATTTTTGAAAACAAAAATATTCAAGATGAACTTACAACTATTTGTAATAACAATTCTAGTAGAGATAATTACTTTTGGAAAAAACATTATGCTAATGAGAAGGTCAAGGTAAATTCGAAGTATATAAGGAGGCAACCAATGCCAACTCCCATCACTATCAGCAAAAATGATCAACCACTATATGAAGCTACCCATATTCAAGAAGCTGCAGGTTACCTTGCTGATTATCTCAATATAAAGAAATCTAAATGCTATGATCCTATTGAGAGGGGATACGTATACAATATTCCCTTCCATTTCGAAGGGGGCGAGTATCGTTTTATAGCACCACCAGAGATTGCTGCTAATCGTCGCCAGGAGTTAGAAGATAGGGATCATAAGAATGCCCGCCGTATCTGGCTGGTGCCGGCGAATCCAAACGAATATGACTTGGAAAGAGCATTCATCCATTATGAAAGCCTTGATTGGAAACGTTCCTTCAACTAAGAAAAATGGTGATATCTTATTTTTGTATGTTTCAGGTAGTGTTAAAAAGGTCAGGTATAAGGTGGAAGTAATAGAGGGATTGGTTCAAACGGATGATACGATCTATGATCAGTCGTTTTGGGTAGATCCAGAGAAGTATGATCAATCCATTGGTGGAGATAAGACGCGTGTCCGCTTGATAGATGTTGTTGATACGGATGGCTTATCACTTTACCGATTAAGGGAGAATGGGTTGAAAGGCAATATCCAGGGTCCATGAAACTTACCGGTGAGCTCCGTGACTACATTATGTCGTTCTTTCAAAAGGATTTATCAACTGAGGTTTATCCTGACGAAGTGCCGGAAATGTGGGAAGGGGAACAGAGAACGATTACGGTTAATTCATATGAACGCAATCCTCTTGCCCGGAAGAAGTGTATCGACCACTATGGTGCCCAATGCCAGGTGTGTAAGATGAATTTCGAAGATACATATGGGGAAGTGGGGAGTGAATTCATCCACGTCCACCACATAACACCCCTACATGAAATTCAGATGGGCTATCAGGTGAATCCGATAGTGGATCTTATACCTGTGTGTCCGAATTGTCATGCGATGCTTCATAGGAAAGAGGATGGAGTGTATTTAACGGTAGAGGAATTGAGAGAGCGCCTCAAAATGAAAATATGCACTCCATAAAAGATAATAAGAAAGCGGCATCTTACTCCCGATGTAAGTTGCGGCTTTCTCTCTTAGCCAACTTTATAACTTCCTTCACATCCGAACCCCTATATATTGAAGTTCTTCTATTATGATCTGTGAAATATATCTCCCCATAATCATGTCCACGGGTAAAGCCGATAATCATAAAATTGTATGTTTGCTTCCCTTTTAATAGGATCAATTCTTGTTTTTTGATGGTAATCCCCCCATTTAAACTACCAGTCAATCTTCTTTGAGTTTCTTCTCTTTTTCTATTTTATCAATTTCCTGAAAAATTTGGTCAATACTTATTCCGGTATTATTATGTATGTTACTCAGTGTAAGTGCACTTGGGATTCTTTTTCCCCGCTCGATCATTCCGTAGCCTTCTTCTGACATGTGAATAGTCCAGGCAAACTCCTCCTGAGTCATTCCACGTTCAAATCTTCCTTGTTTCAATAGTTGTCCCAGTGTTTTCGCAAAAGGCTTATTTTCTTCTTTTACCAAAGAATTCTCCCCTTTTTAACCCCATTATTAAATCGGAGAAAAAAGTACACCACGAACAGGTGGTTGGATTATTGAAAAATATGTAAAAAATTAGATGTATTTTTGCACGTTTTCTATTTTATAAAGAACCACTTCTGAAGATGACTAAAAGGGGGATTAAAAGTATGGAAGGGGTTGGAGTCACGATCTTTGCTCCATGGGCTACCTATAAAATGTTAAAATATAGATAATACAATCCATAGGAGGTCACCAACATGCCGACCTACAACAAGTTAGTGCGGGATAAAATTCCACAAATCATTGAAAGTAAAGGTAAGGTATTTTCAACAAAGACTCTTAACGACAAAGACTACATAAAGTATTTGAAAGAAAAAGCTTATGAGGAACTTGATGAATATTGTGCGGCTGCAACGGGTGGAGAAGCGGTGGAAGAACTTGCTGATCTGTTGGAGGTTATTAGGGCTTTGGCTAAGCAGCATGGATCTACTATTGAAGAAGTGGAAGCAGTGCGGAAAGATAAAGCTGAAAAGCGTGGGGGGTTTGAGGAGAAGGTGTTTCTGATTGAGGTACAGGATTGATTCTTTGGGAGTTTCAACTTACCTAATATATAAGAAAAAGGAAAATAGGGAGTGGCTCTGATGTTACTTTTGCATTAAGAAAAAGCATCAGAATCGTCCAGGTGCTTCTTTTTGTGTGATGTGGTCTTAAGAACCAATCTCTAGGAATGAAACAGGTTAACTCTGCTATTCTCATCAAATGGTATGATGTAATTCGGTGAAAATACATATAAATATTGAACGTTTTCTTCGCGAATGATATGATTTAGTAGCTGATGAGATGAAGAAATTTCTTGAAAATATTTCTCTTAAGAGGGCGGGTTATGAAACTTGAAGATATTCTAACAGTAAAGATAGGAAGAAACCTTTCTAGAGGAAACGATAAAAATGATCTAACTTTAGTGCCTTATTCATACGAAGATTTAATAAATGATTTAGATGGCTCATTTCTAGATGCAAAAGCTAGGTATTGTATTGTGAATTCAAAGCATAAAAACTGCTACTTGAGCAGTCCTGGAGAAGTTGTTTTCAGCTTTGTAAGTTCTAAAGCTGGGATAGTGAGCGACGTAAACCAGGGGAAGATAATCAACCAAAACTTCGCGAAGCTCACTATCGAACATGATGGATTGGATAGCACCTATTTATGTTATGCATTGAATGAATCGTACTCAATGAAGAAACAAATGGCCATTTCCATGCAGGGAAGTACGGTGCCGAAATTAACACCGTCAATATTAAAAGAGCTGGAAATCAAACTGCCAACCCTTGAGAAACAGCGAACTATTGGAAAAGCGTACTTTCATTTAAGAAAGCAGCAAGCATTGGCCAAGCAACAGGCGAAACTGGAAGAACAGCTGTATTTAGAAATGTTGAGAAAACTGGATCATTAAACTAAGAAAAGAAGTGGGGAACGCAACATGGCAACGTTAAATCAAAAATTATTCAGTGCCGCAGACAACTTGCGAAGCAAGATGGATGCCTCCGAATACAAAAACTATTTATTGGGATTGATATTTTACAAGTATCTATCAGATAAACTACTGGAAAAAGTGGTCGTCATAGCCGATGAATCACTGGAAGAATACAACACCCAGGAAAAACAAACAGAATTATACAGGAATTTGTTTGAAGACGAAGAAATCAAAGGGGACCTGATCGAAACGTTGGTCGATACACTGGGCTATGATATTGCGCCAGAATACTTATTCAATGTATTAGCCGAACAGGCGAAACAAAACACATTCCAATTAAATGGTCTAAAAAAAGCATTTACGGACCTGTCAAACAAATATGACCAATTTGGAGGGTTGTTTGATGATGTAGATTTGAATTCGAAGAAACTCGGTTCCGATGATCAGCAACGAAATATCACCATTACAGAAGTTCTGAAAAAGCTCAATCATGTGGATTTAATGGGGCATGGCGGTGACGTCATTGGGGATGCTTATGAATTCTTGATCAGTCAATTTGCCTCAGAAGCTGGAAAGAAAGCAGGAGAATTCTACACGCCTCATGAAGTATCGGATATGATGGCCCGTATTGCGGCAATGGGACAGGAAGACAAAAAATTGTTCAGCGTATTTGACCCAACCATGGGATCGGGTTCTTTGATGTTAAATATCCGGAACTACATCAACTACCCGGACAGCGTGAAGTATCACGGTCAGGAATTGAATACCACCACCTTTAACCTGGCAAAGATGAACTTGATCTTGCATGGGGTGAATAAAGAAGATATGCGTGTACGTAATGGGGATACACTGAACAAAGACTGGCCGACAGATGAGCCTTATACCTTTGATTCTGTCTTGATGAATCCTCCGTATTCTGCCAAATGGTCAGCAGATGATACGTTTTTAGATGATTCTCGCTTCAATCGTTACGGAAAGTTAGCGCCAAAATCAAAAGCAGATTTTGCCTTCCTTTTACATGGGTTCTACCACTTGAAGGATTCCGGAACGATGGCCATTGTCTTGCCACATGGCGTTCTGTTCCGTGGAGCAGCAGAAGGGGTCATTCGGAAGAAACTTCTAGAAGACGGCAGTATCGATGCCGTGATTGGCATGCCAGGAAACTTATTCTTTGGAACTTCCATTCCAACAACCGTGATCATTTTAAAGAAGAATCGTGAAGCGCGGGATGTCCTCTTTATCGACGCAAGTAAAGAGTTTCTTAAAGGAAAGAACCAAAATAAACTTTCGAAAGAAAACATCGATAAGATTGTGGAAACGTATCGAAATCGAGAGAACGTGGAGAAATATAGTCACGTCGCGAGCTTTGATGAAATCAAAGAGAATGAGTTCAATCTAAATATCCCTCGATACGTCGATACGTTTGAGGAAGAAAAAGAAGTGGATATGGCTGCGATTGGTGCCAAAATAATAGACATTCGAAAAGAAAAAGCAGAACTTGAATCAAATCTATATGACATGATTTCTTCGCTACAATCTGATGAAGAAAACGCAGAGTGGATTAAGGGTGCTTTAGAGGTGTTTAATCGTGGAAAATAATCAACCAGAAGTTCGATTCCCAGAGTTTTCTGAGAGTTGGAATAAAGTAAAACTTGGTAACGTTTTTGAACAAACTACAGAATATGTTAACCCAAAGACAAGAAATATTGAGCTTTGGAGCCTGACTGTTGAGAAAGGTCTGACCCCAAAAACTGATAGATATAATCGAGAATTCCTGGTGAAAAAAGAAGATCAGTTTAAAGCAGTTTCTAGTAATGAGTTTATTTATAATCCTATGAACATGACGCTCGGTGCAGTTGATTTGAATCAAACTGGTAAACAAGTTGCGGTATCTGGTTACTATATAACGATGAAAACTTTAAATGGATTCGATAATGATTATTTTAATATCTGGTTGAAGTCTCCTTTAGCTATTAAAATGTATAAATCATATGCAACTGGTTCTCTCATTGAAAAACAAAGGGTTCAGTTTCCAACATTATCCTTAATTAAAGCCTCAGTGCCACCAATGGAGGAACAAAGGAAAATCGGTAACTTCTTTAAACAATTAGACGACACAATCACTCTTCATCAGCAAGAACTAAGCACTCTTAAACAAACCAAACAAGGATTCTTGCAAAAGATGTTTCCAAGAGAAGGCGAGTCTGTGCCAGAGGTTCGTTTTCCAGGGTTTGATGGGGAATGGGAACAGCGTAAGTTGGGGGAAATGATGGATGTAACCTCTGTAAAGAGAATCCACCAATCTGATTGGACGGATAGAGGAGTGAGATTTTTAAGAGCAAGAGACATAGTAGCAATATCTAAAAATGAGGAGCCAAGTGATTATTTGTATATATCAGTTGATAAATATAATGAATATTCAAAGGTGTCAGGTAAAGTTGCTCAAGGGGATTTACTGGTAACCGGTGTTGGGTCAATTGGAGTACCTATGTTAATTTCTGGTGACGATCCTATATACTTTAAAGATGGGAATATTATATGGTTTAAAAATAACCAGACAATACAAGGGGATTTCTTCTATTATTCTTTCATAAATAGCAAAATCCAAAAGTATATACGCGATGTAGCTGGGATTGGAACGGTTGGTACATATACAATTGATAGCGGAAAGAAAACACCAATTTCATTACCAAACTTTGAGGAACAAACTATGATTGGTGAATTTTTCAAGAGAATAGATGATACTATCGCCCTTCATCAACGTGAATTAGTTGCCCTAAAAGAAACGAAGAAAGCTTTCCTACAAAAGATGTTTGTTAAATGAATGGAAAAGAGGGAGAAACGTGACTAAAATCGCTCATAATGATGAACTGGTAGTGGAACGCCGATTGATAGAAGTGCTAGGGGAAGGGCATAATCAGTGGAATTATCGTCCGGATTTAAAGTCGGAAGAAGACCTTTGGAAGAACTTACGGAAGATCATTACGCGAAATAATTTATCCGAAATTGGGGAACACCCCCTTTCGGATAAAGAATTTGATGCGATCAAGACCGAACTACTATCAAAAACACAGACACCTTTTGATGCTGCTAAATGGCTGAAGGGGGAGAATGGAATTGCCCGCATCTCGATTGAACGGGATAATGTATCTCTCGGTTCTATGTCATTGGTGCTGTACTCGAATCAGGACATTGGTGGTGGCATCTCTACATACGAAATCGTTCATCAAATTGCGAAACAAAAGGTAAATGAGGATGGCCGTGATCGCCGATTTGATGTGACCCTCTTAATCAATGGGCTCCCGATTGTTCAGATTGAATTGAAGCAGGTCAGCGCGAAAGACGGCGTATTCCAGGCATACAATCAAATCAAAAAATACGCGGAGGAAGGGATGTTTCGAAACAACATCTTTTCGACGCTTCAGCTCTTTGTGATCTCGAATGAACAGACGACGCGCTATTTTGCGAATGCGATGCCAAAAGACATGCATAAGAAATTCGTGTTTAGCTGGAGGACCACTGAGAATCGGAAAGTAGAGAACCTCTATGAGTTCGTCAAACAAGTCATGAATATCCCGGATGCGCATCGACTGATTGCCAATTATACCATCGTCAGTGAAGATCAGGACAGTAAAGCATTAATGGTCTTGCATCCGTATCAAATTCACGCCATTGAAGCGTTATTCACTTCAGCGATGAAGCACGAGTCAGGATTCGTATGGCATGCGACGGGTTCAGGGAAGACGCTCACGAGCTTTGTATCGACAAAGCTATTAGCTCGGAAACCGGGTGTCGATCGCACCATTATGATCATTGACCGGAAAGACTTGGACAATCAGACAACGACCGAGTTCACCAAATTCGCCTCCGAGTTTAATACGGGTATCTCGTCCGGTACGGCGAAGTCCAACAGCCTAATTGTGGGTACGGAGAGTTCAAAGAAGTTAAGTGAAACACTTCTTTCCGACAGCAATTCCAATACCGTCATTATCACGACGCGCCAAAAGCTGGAGGCTGCTTTGCGCTTTGCCCAAAAACAGGAAGAAAAGAACGGATCTCAACGGTTCAAGAAATTGATCGGGCAGCACATTGTATTCGTGGTGGATGAATGTCACCGTGCGTTAAGTGCAGAAGGAATGGAAGCCATCAAGGGGTTTTTCCCGAACTCGACATGGTTCGGATTCACAGGGACGCCGATCTTCAATGAAAATAAAAAACAGGCGAAGGGTCAATTGGCCCGGACTACTCGTGACCAGTATGGCGAAATCCTTCATACATATACCATTAAAAACGCCTTAGAGGACGGTTCAGTTTTAGGGTTTCAGGTCGAACACGAAGATACCATTGAATCGATTTCCTTGTATGATCATATCTTGGACCAACTGCGCCTGAATGAAAAATACGCAGAGTGCACGGACGATGAGCTCAACGAAATGATTGATGGTATGGATGGGATAGAGAAAGAAACGTATATTCCAAACACGTTGTTTGAAAACGATGAACATATTCAGAGAGTCATCCAAAAAATCCTTCGCCCAGATAACGCCTATACGAAATTTGATTTTAAAAATGGCCGTCCGCAAAAGTCCGCCATTTTAACGACAAGTTCCATCGATATGGCTAAGCGATATTATCATGGTATCAAAGATATGACAAAGAATCCTGATTGGATCGAACATGTATTTGCGGGCCACCCGATTCGGAAAGGCCGCACGATAGAAGACCCTGACTTCCCTCGTATTGCGATCACCTATTCATTGCAGGAAAATGAGGAAACGTCAAAAGAATCGCAGGATGAAATGAAACAGATCATCAAAGAGTACAACGGCTATTATCATACGGCCTGGTCAATAGAAGATATCGAACGATACAATGGGGATATCAATAACCGCCTGGCCCGTAAGAAAGCAGAGTTCAAGGAGTTTGGGAAGCATATCGACCTTGTGATCGTGGTGGATCGTTTATTGACCGGGTTTGATGCCCCGACCATCCAGACGCTATTTGTCGATCGGAACTTAAGCTATGCCAACTTGATTCAAGCGTTCTCCCGTACGAATCGAACATATCCTGGTAAATCGAAGGGATTAATCGTCACATTCCGAAAACCTTCCACTATGGAACGGAACGTGCAGGATGCGACGAAGTTATACTCGAATGAAAACGATGAATCGAAGCTGGTGTATCCAACATACGACGAATCCAAAAAACGCTTTAAAAAGGCACACAAATCATTGCAAACGCTAGTGCCAAACCCAACCGATATTGATGAGCATTCTTCCCTTGAAAAACGAATCGAGTTCGTAAAAGCCTTTCAAGAGCTGAATAATGGGTTCGAAGCGTTGGTGACCTATGATGATTACAACGATGAGATGGAGAAATCAAAGGCCCTTCAAGAACAGGTGAAGACTTTAGAAGAATATATTGGTGTGTACAACACGGTGAAAGGATCACTCGTGGAAGAAGGTGGCGATGGAGAGAACCCTGATTTTTCGGGTATTGAGTTCTATGGGGAAAATGCGATTAAAATCTATGATATAGACTCCACCTATATTGACCGTCTATTAGAAACGTATTCAGCCAATAATCAGGGAATCCGTGATGAGATTGAAAAAGCCCTTCAAAAACTGAATAAATCAGATATCGTGAAAAACGTGTACCATACCATTTTAAATGGCATTGATTCCAAAGAGATTGATATAAAAGAAGATATCTTTGCAGTGAAAAGACGCTTCTTTACCCACTCTTATCATAAAGCGATTGAAGATTTCGCGAACACCTGGTTTGTGGAAGAAAATGAGTTACACTCTTCTGCCGTTCAATATGAGATCGGCTCAGACCCGATCCCAAACATTGGTAGTATCATCAACAGCAAGCGATTTGATCAATATAAAGCCGTACATCCAGATGCAAAACCATTAAAATATGGACCGGAAATGAAGCGTCAGTGGAGACTTAAGTTGGATGAAGTGATTGTACCTTTGAGTGATGAATTAAGATAAAGTCTTTTTATAGACGGTTCTAAACAAAAGAAGCAAGGGACTGATGATCTCTCGCTTCTTTTGCTATTTTAATTAGTGAGAAAGTTGTTTTTCATAAGTTATCAAATGAATTGTAATAGTATATGTTTATCATAAATGCCTGTAGTATAATAGAAATAAGTACCAATTTATTTAATGATTATTGAATCAACATATTTTCTTCTGAATCAAGAGTAGTTAAGCTTCTTTACCACTTATTGTGAATATGTACAATTTAAATTTTATAGTAAGGCTTCCTTATGATCTGAACATGTGTAGTTTTAGATGAAGCTATAGATCATTGGATGATAGACGGGAGAATGTTATATATGGGCAAAGAAAGTCAAGAAAGGGTAGAAGATAATAATTTAAAGAACATAGTTATTGTAGGGAATGGATTTGATATGAGTCTTGGTCTCAAAAGTTCATATCATCATTTTATTGAATATATTAAGTATAGGAAACGCTTCTCTGGAGATAACGAATTATACAACTATAATCGACTATTTTTAAGAAAATACGAGGGGTTTCATTTAAACTGGTCTGATTTTGAAAGTTTATACGAAGAAACTGTAAGAAAAATCAATAATCGATCTCATAAAAATGAAGAACCGCAAGATATTTTTGATATATCATCTATAAATGACTCTATAAAAAAATTGGAAGAAGATTTTCAGGAATATCTTTCATATGAATACCCGAAATGGGTTCAACGCAAAACAATTGAAATTGGAAGTTCTGGGTTTAAAAGATTTACAGAACCAATAAATCCTTTCTTTATCAAAATGATTGAAGATGAAAATACATTCTTTATTAATTTTAATTATACTAACACAGTTGAGGATTTATGTGAGAGTGTACTTTATGATAGCAATTTGCCAGGGTCCAGTATGAAAGTGAAAAATGCAAAGGACAGAGTTTTCCATATACATGGAAGTTTAGATGAAGAAAATATTTTATTTGGAGGTGGATTTACTGACAGTGAGGATATTAATAATATTCATTATTCTCAGTCTTTAATAAATGATAAGTTATTTAGGATTAAAGAAAATGAATCACTAAATACAACAAGAAAAAAAATGATGTCTATTATTGATTTGGAAAAGGAAGAAGCGAATAATAACTTATATATTATAGGACACTCTCTTAAAGGTAGTGACTTCCCATTCCTTTCAAGAATAATAAAAAAAGCAAGCAAGGTATACATTTTTTATTACGGGGATGACTATATTCTTAAAATGGAAGAGATTTTAAGAGAGTTCGGTTCTTCTGTTGCCGAGAAAATTGTATTAGTTCCTTTCTTAGAAATATTATTGCATGATAAATTAATTGTTTCTAGCTATAAAGAATATGAGACTATAAGTTCCTTTTTGCCGAAAAAATTTCCAAATGAAGACATTTTATCGGAGTTATCATTGACTAGGCATCATTTTTCTTTTCAAAATATCAATGAATTAAGAATAAACCAAAGTAATGTAGAAAAAGTGCTTCAGTTAGTGGAGAATTTGCAAACGATTCGAAATGTTTTTAGAATTTCTCGACTTTACATCGAAGAAACCATTGATCCTACTGACTTTAATAAACTTAGTAATTCCAAAGAGTTTTTAAAGAATTTAAAATCGGTCAATAAAGTGATCTTTTCCAACACAGAGATTAGTACTAATTTCTTACACCAAGTATTAGTTAATGGTAGTAACCTGGTTTATATTAGAATGGAACATTGTACATTATTTAATAATATAGATAATTTCTATTTAGATATATCTGAATGTGAGTCTTTAAAGAGATTAGAAATAATTGACTGTTTTTTTAGTTCAGATTCAAAGGATATCTTCCTCATTAAATCTAATGAACAGAATAATATAGAGAACTTAACAATATTAGGAAATACAGATCTTGTAATTGACAATTGTGTTTTAGAACAATCGAAAAATTTAATAGATCTTAATATCGCAATAACAAATAGAAATGTTTATCAAGAAGAGATTCACCTTAAGGATTTGGAAATTTTACAAATTGATCATACCTCTGGATTTGTTCCTAACATAACAGTAGGTAATAATATTGAGGAAATAGTAATAATAGGATATTCTGAAAAATACTTTAGGCTTTCTTCAATTATGAAAAATAACGAAGGTTCAGTAGGATTTCCTAAACTTAGACTTTTACATCTGAAGAACCCCGATATCATGACTTTATGTAATAACGTTATTGTTGATGTTATTTTAGATGTCTTTTCAAAGGATACTAAATTTATTGTTGATAAAGATATAAAGTCTATTAATGAATATTACTTAGAAAATAAAGAGGCTTTTAATGAGAGATTAATAGATAATAATTTTTTATTAAAATTTAAAGATTTATTCGAAGAAATATCAAATTTGGAAGACCATTCAACTATTGAAGAAATTCTAGAAGACACGAGAGCCAAATTACAGAAAATTATTCAATCTGACAAACGGGCTGATAATGAACAAAAAGGATATGATATAAATCAAAAGATTGAATATAATTCAGGGAGAAAACGAGTCACAAATAATTCTTCCACATATACATCAATTGATAGATTTTTGTTTGATTACAAGGTGGGTAGTAAAACACGAGATGAATTGTTAAATGTCTTACAACAAAGGAAAAAACCTGAAATTGTAAGTGGAATTTATTACGATATCTTTAATGAGATTGACAGTGCAATTATAAATTCTATCGATGATGTGCGAGATATGAGACATCAGTGTTTTGCAAAAGCTCTTAATAAAATCATTAATGATTTTTCTGAAAAATGGTTCGTTTCAAAAGATGAACTTAAACTATCGGCTATACAATATGACCGTGCTAACGACATCCCTAATATTGGTAGGATTATTGAAAGCAGAGATTTTAATAAATTCAAAGCCAAACATCCGGAAATGAACACGTTTAGGTATTCTCAACAAATAAAACATTTCTGGAAGAAAGAATTAGATGAAAAAGTAGTGTGGATAAATAATGAAGTTAAACATGAGACTTCGTTAAATCATCTATTTGAATTACTAGAAGATATACATGAAAATAATTTGAATGAAGACGCAGCCCCAACAGAGATTGATGAAGAATGCTCAGTGAAGCATTAGATAGTGTGAAAATTCTTATTTATTAAAGCTAATCGTCGAAGCAAAAGGAAAGAACCTTTATGAACCACTACATGTTTCGATTCCATTCAATGCAGTGCTTTAAAATAAATATAAAGCGTTAAGCGAGTGGGCGTGTCTTATCTTCTAAAGTAAAAGATACGTCCACTCGCTTTTGATATTATCTACTGGGCATTAAGAGCTGGATGATTATTTTACTGCTGAAACAAATGGAGAAGAAGTATTGAATCTGCATAGAAGGAGATTAATCGGAATAGGATGGGGGACTTGAAGAAAAGATCTTTCTGATTAAGGTAGGGGACTGATTGGATGAGTTCAATTAAACTCGATAACCTTAAGGCATGACGCGGACGGGTTACAAGAAGAACCGTTTAAGGTAGATGCTTTATATCATTAGGTATTTAAGACTTCTTTGCATATTGCTGGAAGGCTTTTTTATTACATGGAAATAATTGTGATAAACTAGAGGAAATGACTATTTAGGAGACAACTATGATAATAGAAATTATAAAAGCATTGGCAGAACAAACAAAAATAGTAGAAACGTTAACGCAGAAGAAGAGGAATTACATAAGAAAGATAGATGAAAATGGGATTTTTGTAGAAACGGAGTCATCATTGGAGAAGTTCCAGCGTGGAGAAAAAACGACTTTAATGGAATCTATTTCTTTTGAGTTTCTAAAACAAGCATGGGAAGAGTTTTCCTCGAAACGAGTTGCTACTAAAGAGGACTTTGTTAAAACGAAGGGGAGAACTTCTTTTATTATGTCTTTCTTTGCTAGGCTGCCTTTTGTAAAGGTAGTGGAGAAAGTACAAAAAACAGCGATTTCGTTCATTGAGTTCAAAACAGATGACTTGCCGAATGAGCAAATCCATAAAGTAACGACCTTTTTAGAGGAGGTTATTGAGGGTAAGTATCAACCTGAAAGACTAAGTGAGCAATTGGAAGGTAATGAGTATCGAATCAAGTCAAGAGCACGTCAGGACTTAAGATTGTTAGGTTTCCTGGATAAGGATCAACATCAAAACGAGGAACTCTTCAATGAATACATTCAATCATCTAACAAGATAGAGCTATTAAGGGAACAAATTTTACATAAAGAGTATTTTAGAATCGCGATTGAAATATTGGGCTTATTAAAAGACCAAACCCCAATCGAGAAAAAGAGCGCATTGATTGAGGTAGGAAAACTAGTTGTAAGGAATTCACTTGGGGAAAATCTAATGGTGGATAGTGTAGCCAAAGAAAGAACGACCAATCTCCTTAAATGGCTTCAACATGTAGATTTAATCGATGATGAGTACTCCCCGAATATTCAAGTCAATACACCGAAGGAGCACCTTATTGTGAATACGTCGATACGAGAAAAACTCTTATATATCATGAAAAATTATGTGTCAGCTAAGGCCCAACCTTTTGGGAGGAATGAGCTTGGATCATATGTAAGAAATGATGTACCTAAAGAGTTCAAACAGCTGCATTGTTTGAATGAACAATATGCTGTTACGGGTTCAGTTGGTCAAGGAAACTGGGCTTCTGTTCCGTGGATTGCGATTATGAATAAAGAAATTACTATTTCTACTCAAAGAGGCTATTATATCGTTTATTTATTCAGTGAAGATATGAGTAGACTTTATTTAACGTTGGCACAGGGAGTAACAGAAACGACAAAAGAAGAAATGTTGAAGCGTAAGCAGGAAATCCGTGATCATGTAGAAATGAAGGCTACGGTTAAGAAGGATAATGATTTATATCTTGGTGAGTCAAGTAAAGCGAAGGGGTATGCTTTATCCACTGCTGCTTACATACAATATCTTAGAGATGACATGCCTTCTGAAGGAGAGCTTGTGGACGATTTAGAGAGCATGATTGCTTATTATGAGAGATACATAGAGTATTCTAATACTCAATACGATACAGAGGAGGTTCTACCTGAAGAAGAGGAAATCAAAGTAGAGTTTCAAAATGATGGTAAACTGATTGATCATATTCATGATTATATTTCTACTAAAGGGTACTATTATGATTGCAAAGATATCATTAACTTATACCTTTCTCTAAAGACAAAGCCCTTCGTTATTCTGTCTGGTATTTCAGGAACGGGGAAAACGAAGATTGTTCAGTTGCTCGCTGAAAGTCTTGGTGCCACAGCAGAAAATGGACAATTTGCCCTGATCCCAGTAAGACCTGATTGGAGTGACGGATCGGATCTAATTGGATATAGGGATATTAAAGGAGAGTTCCAGGCAGGACCGTTAACAAAAGTGTTGATGGAAGCAAATCAGCCTGAAAACCGAGATAAACCTTATTTCTTGCTGTTGGATGAGATGAATCTAGCGCGAGTAGAATACTATTTTAGTGACTTATTGAGTGTGATGGAAAGTCGTGATCGTGAGAATGGAGAGTTGACTTCTGCTCCTGTTGTGGAGGAAGAGGAAGTGGGGAGACTTCTTTTACGAGACAATTTCTATATTATTGGGACAGTGAACATGGACGAGACAACTCATCCGTTCAGTCCAAAGGTATTAGATCGTGCGAATACGATTGAATACAATGACGTTGTGTTAGATCATTTTGGTTTTTTAACAAGGGATTCCATTGCTGAACCAGTAGCTTTAGATAATCAACAAATGGCTGGAAGGTTTTCAAATCTGAAGGATGCTTTCTTTGATCATGAGGTTTTGGTGAGAGAGGTCACTGGGCTCCTTGTTGAGGTAAATACCATATTGGAGCCGATCAAGGCTCATTTCGGCTACCGGGTACGAGATGAAGTCTGCTTTTACATGATTTATAACAATGAAGGACAGCTGATGGAGTTTGACGACGCTTTTGACTATCAGCTTCTTCAAAAGGTTCTTCCAAGATTAACAGGCAACGACTTGAAAACAGAAGAAGCACTGAAGAAGCTGTTCCTGTTCTGTACAAGTCATGAGTGGGATGAGATGAATACAACCTCGATCGTGAAAGAAGCTCGTTTTTCAAAATCAGCCGAAAAGCTGTCTAATATGATCCCGAAAATCATGCATGATGGCTTCACTTCTTTCTGGGGTAGTTAAGGATGAATGGATCGGAAACGAAAGAGCTGCTGTACATTGAGACCGAGGGTTTCTCCCTTTATATCAAAGGTATGCCTTATAATGTGAGGTTCGAGAGTTTATCACAGTATCGGAAGCATTCTGCTCTTGAGAAGGAAGCGATGACTTTTACCTATAGCGGCGAGGGAGTTCGATCGGTTGAATTGTATGATGTGGAAACGGATTCTCTTGAAGAAGTGCAGGCGCAGTCTTTTGCACCTATTTTCTTTGAAAATGGAGTCTATCAGATTGTGATATCACCCAAGACAGATAAAACCCTGACCTTTTATCATGAGCACCCAGGTTTAAGGAATGCGGTTGAACCAGTAGGTAGAGGAAGCCATCCAATACTTATGGGGAATTTGCAGTTTATGAATGAAGTGGGATATACGAGCTTTTCGATTAAGCATCATGAGAAGACCTTGCTTGAAGTGAAGCTTGAGATTTTCCCAACGAAATTAAGCTATAAGGATGATTATCGTAAGCTGCTAGAGGAAGTAAATGATGAAGTGTATAATCTAGCTTTTCATTTTATCAAGAAGACGTTTCTCGGGGCTTCTAATCATTTATCGGAGAATCCTTCTTTGACGGAGTTTTATCGGTTGATTGAGTTTTATTTTCAGAGCTTCATCAAGTCGATTCAACGGATTGAGGAACAGCCTCATCACCAGCTGCTAACAGAGCATCAGATGGTGAGAGGGGAACGGATCAAGAGATTGGATAGTAGGGGGAGGAAGCATTTAAGAAGCAATCCTCAGTTGTTTATGGAAGCAGATAATGGTCTCGTGCTGCATGATAAGCCTGTTTTTCCTGTTAAGGGGTTAAATGCTCGAAAAACGATTACCTATGATACGTTAGAGAACCGATTTGTGAAGTGGATGATGGAGCGGCTTACTCATAAGGTAGCGGATCTTGCTGCTAAAATAAGCAGTCAATCTGGTAGGTATGAGCGGAAGGTAGATGAAGAGTTGCTGCTCAAGGTCAAAGGGATGCAAGGTACCCTGAAGGCTTATTTGAATAAACCCTTTTGGAAAGGTATTAGTAGGGTAGATCGAACGGTCACAAGCATGGTGATCCAGAAAAAGATTGGTTATCGAGATGCGTATAAAATCTATCTTGTCGTGACAAGAGGGTTGATGCTTAAGGGTGAGCTTTTCAAAATGTCAGTGAAGGATGTCGCGACGCTTTATGAGTATTGGACGTACCTGAAGATGGGACAGATATTAAGAACGAAGTATGTGCCTGAATATCAGGATGTTGTGGCGATTCGTCATGGGGCGTTATTCGTTGATCTGGATCAAACCTCGAATGCGAAGCAGGTGTTTACCCATCCTCAGACTGGGGAGCGGATTGTCCTTTCTTTTCAAAAGAGGGAAGGGAAGGTACCTACAGTTACGCAGAAGCCTGATATTATGCTTGAGGTGGAGAAGAAGTATTCTCATAATCACTATCATTATGTGTTTGATGCGAAGTATCGAATAGATTTCGGTTTCGGAGCTGATCAGGCTGAAAAGGTTGGACCGTTGGAAGAGGATATTAATACGATGCATCGATATCGTGATGCATTGGTCAAGAAGCATCATGAGAGGGATAGCTATGAGCGGTATTCTTTTGGTGCGTATGTGCTATTTCCTTGGAATGAAGAGCAGGCTTACTTAGAGCATCCTTTTTATAAGAGTATTGATGAGGTGAATATTGGGGGACTGCCGTTTTTGCCGAATTCTACTGTGCTGGTGGAGACATTAGTAGAACGGTTGGTGGAGAGTAATCCTGAGGATCTGCAGGAGGAGGGTGTTCTGCCTACTGGTGCTTGGAAGCATTGGGAGTCTTCTTTGGATGAGAAGGTGCTTATTGGAACGGTCAATGACAGGTCGAATTACCAGGAGTATAAGAGGGGCAAGTATTTTGAGCTGGACTCATCCTCTTTAAAGAGGGGATGGCAGGAGAGTTTGTATGTTGCCTTGTATGTGACTAGTGAAGCGAGTAGTGATGCTGGTCCTTTGAATGGAATTCAGTATTTTGGAAGAGTCGAGGATATTAAGGTTTATGACGGTAAGGTAAAGTTCGAGGTGAAGAGCTGGCACGCATTGAAGAAGATGATCAGGCCTGTTGGATACGGAATCCAGTCGCATATGATGACGACGATGTCATTGTTGGAACAGTCTGAGGAGCTTCCGGAGTTATTTATGAAGTCTGGGGAGGAGATTAAGCTTTGGCGGATGTTGAGGAGGTTGACTAGTAAGGTGTTTACTAGTTTGGATGATGTTTCGGTGGATCGTGCTCGGAAGGTTTTGGCTTATCAGATTGGGCATGTGGAGGTGTTGTTGAATAGGGTTAGTGAAAGGATTGAAGTTTTGCAGGATGGTGAGGTTTTGGAGGTTGTTTCTTTGGAGTTGTTGAGGAAGCAGCCAGGGATGGCTTTTCGGTTAATTAAAGATGCTGTTTTTGAAGAGAATTGAAGAAATATTTAGATATAAGCTAGAACAATAATTAATTAAATATGGAACTGGGAGTGAAGGTATTGAGTATTTGGTTATTTCGCGCTGGATCAAATGGGGAATTTGAGGATAAATTTTTACAAGATAATCGAGTGTACTTAACATGGGACGACCTTGATATTAATCTTAAAAAATTGGATAAGAAAGAAGATCTATATTCTTATTTAGTTGAAAAATATGATTTAGAAAAGCAAAAGACTGCAGTCAATTGGGCGTCTCAAATCTATCCTATAGCTCATAGGATGAAAAAAGGTGATTGGATTGCGTTGCCAAGTAAAATGAATCGTACTATTCATTTTGGGGAAATTACAGGTGAATATACGTACGATCCAAAATTAGGAAGTCCATATTTTCACTATAGAGAAGTTGATTGGTTCGGTCAAGATATTCCTCGGGATAATTTTGAGCAAGATATCCTTTATTCATTAGGGGCCTTTATGACAGTATGTAAAATTCATAAAAATAATGCCGAAGAACGAATAAAGAATATGTATAAAAATAACTGGAAAGTAGTAGACAAACCAATTCCAACTAAAATTGAAGAAACAGAAGACGAAATAATTCCTGATCTAGAAGAATTCATCTCTGATAGAATTTCTGAACATATTATTAAAAAGTTCAAAGGACACAAAATGGAAACATTAATTGAAGAGATATTAAAGGCAAAAGGATTTACTACATATAAGAGTCCCGAGGGTGCTGACCAGGGTGTTGATATCTTAGCAGCAGCTGATACACTTGGGTTTGGATCTCCAAAAATTTGTGTGCAAATAAAGACTACTGACACTCCTGTTGACAGACCCACAATGGATCAGTTAATCGGTACAATGAGTAATATGAACGCTGACTATGGATTGCTTGTTTCATGGAGTGGTTTTAAAAGCTCAGTAAAGAAAGAAATTCCAAAGCAATTTTTTAGAATGAGATTATGGGATTCTACAAAGATTATTGAACAACTATTTGAGAACTATGATTCGTTGAGTGATGATATTAAGGCTGAAATACCATTGAAGAAGGTTTGGATGTTAAATAAAGAAGAATAAATTTCACGAGATATAGATAATTATCAAGCACCCTTTACTGAAAAAGGGTGCTCTTTTTTAATAGTGTTTATCTTTCTCCCTGCTATTAAGGTAAAGGCGCTCGTTTTGATGTGAAGAACACTAATCATAAGTTTATATGGTTTGAAACCCGTTAACATTTTTTGTTAGGGTTCTTTTTTATAATAAAATCAAGCTCGGTTTCATTCTAAATCATCTACTGGTAAAATCAGGTTTATAACCTACTAAACTAACTAAAAATCAAAGGGGTGCGCCTTCCATGACCAATCAAGAACTGGAACGTCAACTTTTAAAAGATTCATACATAGATATTTCCTTCAAACGTTATCTGCAATTCAAGAACAATTCCCTTTACGACGAGTCATATAAAGAAGAGATTCTGTCTCGTTTAAACAATTTTATGGGTGAACAGGATATCACTGAATACACGGTTGTGGATATTGCGAGAAAGCTGCAGAAGGAGAATCCGACTGCTGGGAGCTTTGTTCATTGGAGCAATACAGCGGATTTGGTGAAGTATGCGGAGGAGCGGCCAAGTGAGGTTGCTGACCTATTAAATGAATTGATTTATTCCTCTGCTCCGTTGGAGGAAAGGATTGAAGCTTTCAGGGAGAAGGGGAAGGAATTCAATTCTACTATATCTTTGGGGGCTCCTTTATTCGGATATATCCTGGCGGCACTCGACTATACTAAATATCCATTGTATAAGCAGGAAGTCTTCATGGATTTGAAGCGGTCTTACGGAATTGATTTGAAGCTTTCGAGTGTTGGGTCAAATTATCAGACCTATTTACAATTGTGTGAGATTTCCCTGGCTCATTTAATGGAGAGCTACGTGGATATGACGATTCTTGATATCCAAGATTTCTTCTTTTGCAGTACTCAATATGATCAAATCAAGGTGGAAAGTGCAGTAGATTATTTATATGGTATAGCGACTGAATTGCATAGCTACAAGTTGGACCCTCAAAGGTTGCTGGACACTCTCTCCAAGTTTGATTCGGAAAGTCTCCAAACTCTGAAAGGCCAGTACAAAAATTCTCAGAAGGTCAACTTGATCAAATCCAAGGTCATTGACAAGATTATTGAGTTCGGTTCTGTGACAATTGAAGAGCTTGAAGAAATTAAGAACGAAGTGAAGGTGAAATACGAAACGAATATCCTGAATTCATGGAATGATTTCACGATCTTATTTCAGCTTTACTATGCCGATAAGAAAGCAAAGGTACAGGAGGAACAGAGGAAGATTCATGAGGCGTTAAGGAAGATCGAAGAATTCAAGGAATTCGAGCTGGTTAAAGATAAGGTGCTAAACGGCTTTAACTGGAATCAAAATTTCGGATGCTCGGAGTGCTGGCTGGCGGTTTATGAGAAAGGGCATATCAGTCATAAGACGGCTCCGCAGTTGTTTGTTTCGGTGGATGAAAAGGGTATTAGATATGGCTTGCTCTTTGGATCTGAGCATCCGAGGAGTGGAGAGGGAGATTTTGATAGGGAGACGAATATCGATTCTTTTACCTACGACAAGCTTCACGAGAAAATGGTGAATATATTGACTTTATTTAAAGAAGTGGACAGAGAAGGTTTTCAAGTGGAAGAGGAAAGCTTGGATATTCAGTATTATTACGAAGATAACCTTAGTATTGAAATGTGGCTGGAACTTCTACAGGATGAAGCGGTATTTATGAAAAGTGATTTAGTATACCTGCAAAAAATGCATGAGTTAGGTGGCGGTGCTACGCCTACTCAGTTGGCAGCAGCTCTTGGAAGACATTATTCATCTTTCAATACCCCGGTCGTTCAATTAGCAAAACGAGTTTTGAGATCTACAGGGATCGGTTCTGTTAAGAATGAAGATGGGTCAAGTTGTTACTGGTGCGTACTGTTTAATGGCAAAAATGAAGAGAATGGCCACTTCAAATGGATTTTAAAACCAAATTTAAAAGAGGCTCTTTCAGCAATACCTGTAGAAACTGAAGAAGTCTTTCAACCCTACTCAAAAGAAGATTTCCTTGAAGAAGTCTTCATTGACGACGACCAATACAATAAAATCACCAGTCTTCTGCGCTACAAGAAAAACATTATCCTGCAAGGACCTCCGGGAGTAGGCAAGACCTTTGTGTCCAAGCGTTTAGCCTACTCACTAATGGGAGTAAAGGATTCTTCACGGATCGAGATGGTTCAGTTCCACCAGAATTATGCTTATGAAGATTTCGTGATGGGGTTCAGGCCGGATAAGCATGGCTTTTCTCTTCAGTATGGGGTGTTCTATGATTTCTGCCAGCGGGCACTGGAAAATCCGGGTGAGGATTATTATTTCATTATCGATGAAATTAACCGTGGGAATCTGTCCAAGGTGTTTGGCGAGCTATTTATGCTAATTGAGCGTGACAAGCGGGATGAGTATGTCACGATGGGCTATTCGAAGAAAAAGTTTACGGTGCCCTCCAATGTGTATTTGATCGGTACGATGAATACGGCAGACCGTTCCCTCGCACAGCTGGAAGTTGCCCTTCGCCGGCGTTTTGCCTTTATCACGCTTGAACCTGCCTTTAATGAAAAGTGGTATAAAGCTGTTCAGGAGACAGGAGTATCAGTAGCCATGATGCAGCGAATCACGAATACCGTCACAAAAATCAATGATGAGATTGTGAAGGATTTTCAACTTGGTGCGGGGTATGCAATCGGTCATTCCTTCTTTGCAGGAAAGCCTGAGGAGATGGATGAAGAAGCTTGGTATCAAGGAGTTCTCATGTTTGAGATCCAACCGCTTTTGGAAGAGTACTTTTTTGACCGGCCGGAAATCTTCACCTCTCTGGTAGAAGGTTTGTAAGATGGACCAGATGTTCAAAGTACCAATCCGCAATCTGTTCTGCCTTCTAAGCTATGTCAATGACATGCCGGAGCTGATTGAGAGTCTGAATGATGTGGATGAGGATCTGATCACGTATGACTTCATCGTCAATCAATTCATCAGAGAAGTGGGATGGCTTCACCGGCGGGGGTTCGTCAAGGATTATGTGGAGAAGCAGGAAGTGACCAACCGGCTGGCTGGCAGAATACTAATCAATGAATCCATTCCTTACCTCGTCGGGAGAAAACCGGTACTTGTTTGTGAAAAGGATGAGTATTCACCTGATATCCTGCTCAATCAAGTGATGAAGTCGACGCTGCAGTCAATCTGTGTGAATCGATATGTAAAAAAAGAGACTCGAAAGAAGAGTTTCATGCAATTGGATTATCTTCATGAGGTTGGGGAGATCCAACTAACGAAAAAGATTTTTTCCCAGATTTATTTTGGAAGACAGAATGTGCATTACAAACGGATGATTCACCTCGCTAAGATGTTATTTGAGCTTAGGTTGTTGTCTCACAAACAAGGGAAGTGGAGCTTGTTTTCCGCGGAACTAGATGAAAAAGCCTTGAATGGCATCTTTGAAAAGTTCCTGTTTCATTTTTACCGAATTGAACAGAAGGATTATCGAGTGGCGTCGGAAGTTTTAAAGTGGGGGCTTGAAGGAAACACGTCCTTCCTGCCACAGATGAAAACGGATGTTTCCCTCACCCATCAAAATGGTTTGGAGAAAATCATCATTGACGCTAAATTTTATAAGAATGCATTTCAAGAGCATTTCGGGAAGTCTACTTTTCACAGCCATAACATGTATCAGCTGTTTACATACTTGATGCACCAGAAGAAAGAGCTTCAACTCAGGGGGATATTGATTTATCCCACGAATGGAACGTGTCTTGATGAGAAGTATCAGTGGAGTGAGAATGTCTGGATGGAAGTGATGACGGTGGATTTGGATGGTTCTTGGAAAGAGATTCATAGAAGTTTGATGGCAGTAGTTGATGAAGAAGACGGTATCAAGAAAGATGAAATTCAAGCTAAAATTGATAAGGTTTTTGATAGTATTTCTATCTATCCTGAGTACACTAGTCATATCATACGCATCACGGATTATAAATGGAACCAGGAGATGAAAGACTTTCGGGTGGAGTATCATGTTGGAAGAAGAAAGTATGTATTCCACTACCCAGATGAATTGGACGCCCTCGTCGAAGGTTATGAAGTGAGTGATGATAAGTTAGAACAGTTGGAGAATGAAGTGAATTATATTAAGAGAATGATGGAGAGAGGAATAGGGGAAAAGGAGTATTATCCGCTTACTGAGGTTAAGAGGTGACGGAGTGGTGCATTATATTTAGATAATAAAAAAACGAAATCTGATTGCTCTAGAACCTTCCCTCCCATATAATGATTCGGGGAGGGAATTATTATGAAAAAATTACTATTTATTTTGTCTGCTACTCTACTATTATTAGCTGCGTGTAATTCAGAAGAAACAATAAACAATGAACCACAACCAGTAGAGAAACCTGTTGATGAGGAAGTTCAAGTGGAGGATACGTCAACGAATGAGCCGCCAGTTGAAGAACCTGAGGAAGTAGTGGAAGAAGAGGTAACAGAAGAAGCAATACAGGAAGTAGAATCACCAGAACCACTCACGGAAGAGAAAATAAAGGAAATCATAGACTATTATTCAATCGGAGAAGGCGATGTATTATCCGATGTTTCTGTTGTAGATGGAGAAATCAAAGCAACGATTGATCTAGCACCAAATGAAATGTTCTCTGGAGAGGATATGGCCGTAAACAGATATAGTCAATTATCTGATGAATTATTGAACCATGAGGGTTGGGAAATCCTTACGATTACATATTCAAATATTGGAACAGTTAGTATGAACCGTATGGAGAAAGAAACAAATGATTACGGAGACTACTTTCCAACTTTGACGATTGAAGAAAGATTAAGATGATTTAGTGAAGCATTCTATTTTAGGATGCTTTTTCTTTATATATACGAAGTCAAGGAAACCCTCCCCTCTGTCAATCCCCATCGATAATATTTTGAATTTTCCACCTAATACAGGTACTATATTGATAGTGAGAAAAACTGTAAAAAGGAGGAAATGTTTTGGAGCAGACTTTAATTAAAGCAGATGATTATATAACGCTATGGGGAATCATTGTAGTGTGGGCTTCAGCAAGTATCTACTTAGAACAACGCTACAATTGGGCAGCGAAGATTTCTGGTGCCATTGTTGCGCTGATAGGTGCTATTATTCTATCAAATACGGGAGTTATTCCTACAGCATCGCCGGTTTATGATGCTGTCTGGACATTTATCATTCCTCTCGCCATTCCGCTGCTGCTTTTCCATGTGAACTTTAAAAAGATCTGGCAGGAAAGCGGACGGCTGCTCATTCTTTTCTTGATTAGCTCCATAGGGACGGTTGCAGGGGTGATCATCAGTTTCTTACTATTGAAGGATCATATCCCGGTCCTTGATAAGATTGGCGCCATGCTTAGTGCCTCTTATGTTGGTGGCGGGGTCAACTTTGCAGCGATGGCAGCAAAGTTCGAAGCGCCTGGGGAAATGGTTTCTTCTGCCGTGGTCGCAGACAATTTAATGATGGCCATTTATTTCATCGTGCTAATGATGATTCCGGCCATGAGCTTTTTCAGAAAACGCTTTAATGCACCGCATGTGGAAAAAGTGGAAAGCGGAAGTATGAGAGAAGAGGGAAAGACACTCGCGGAAAGTTTTTGGGAGCGAAAGGATATTTCTCTAAAGGATATTGCGTTGTCTGTAGGGACTGCCTTCCTGCTCGTGATGGTTTCGTTTAAAATCGCAGAATTCCTGGACGGAGTGATTCCTTCCGGTGAGGAGACGTCTTTCTTCCTCAATTTGTTGAATGGTTTGTTCGGCGACCCATACTTAATGTTGACGACATTAACATTCCTGGCACTTTCCCTGTTTCCAAAGTATTTTGAATCGATTAATGGAAGCCAGGAGATCGGTACGTTCCTCATTTACTTGTTCTTTGTGGTGATTGGTATTCCGGCATCGATCCCCCTCATTGTCCAAAATGCTCCGCTACTGCTCGTATTTGTGTTCATTATTGTCGTAGTGAACCTGGCTGTGTCTTTGACTGCAGGAAAGCTATTAAAGTATGACCTTGAAGAGATCCTTCTAGCCAGCAATGCAAATGTCGGAGGGCCGACAACCGCTGCTGCGATGGCTATTGCGAAAGGGTGGAAGGATTTGATTGGACCGATTCTTGTGGTAGGGACGTTGGGGTATATTATTGGGAATTATATTGGGACGACACTTGGATTGTGGTTTTCGAGTTTAATGTGATAGGCTCTGCCATGATTATTTTCTTAACCAGGAAAAGATCCACTCCTTTTATGGAAGGCGTGGATCTTTTTTATATGGTCATTACTCTGATCTTAGACCGGTTCAGGAGTGGATGAACTCATTCTCATATACTCTCTATAACATCTACTTAATTTCTTCTTCTGAAAGAATCGGATTATCTTCCTCCAATGCCTTCAATAACTGTTTTTCCTCATCAGGGTCTGTCACTTGATAACCGTCATCGTTACTGACTTCTTCTACTTCCATTAATAAGTACTTTCGTTTGCCGACTTGGATGTATGAATGCCCCGATTGAATTGCTTTTTTCACATCATCTTGATCAATTCTTATAGGTTCCATTTACATCACCAACTTTAATTTATTTATGTACATTATAAATCATCTGATATTAAGAATGAAGTTTAGGAGATTTTGTCATATATACTGATACCTTACATAGAAGCTTTTATACATTCACAAACCCTCTTTTAAACATTCGGACCCCATCCGAGTGTTTTTTTTATAAAAAATTTCTCCCAAGGGTGTCCATTTCATTCCCCTCCCCCTATATAAAAGATGAATACAAACTGAAACAGGAGTGATTCAAATGAGTGGATGGAGAAAACTAGAAAAAGTCATGGTGGATACGGAAATTTTTCATCACCCGGAGGATATCAGGTTGTATGTATGGATTCTGTTACATGCAACTCACACAGCCGGGGTTCAGGTGGGGGATGTGGTTCTTGGGGAGAGGCAGTACGTCAGGTCGATCGGGAAGCTGCAGGAGGATTTGTGGTTTTACAATGGGAAGAAGAAGGATGCGTATACGGCGTCGAGGATCCAGCGTTCGATTAAGCGGTTGGAGAAGTATGACTGGTTGAAGGCGGAGAAGTTTCAGCACGGGTTTATCTTTACGGTTCGACCTGTGAAGGATCCGTTGTGTGGGGAGTATTTGAAGTGGATGGGATTCCCTATGGAAGGAAAAGGGGATGATGAATCCACTGGTGACCAGCCTGATGAGGGGGCTGGTACCCCTTTGTCCTCGGCACGTGAATCAGATATGAAGGAGGAGCGAATGAGTTGTGAAAACAGACTTAAGAACTTAGAGAAAGAAGAGATCTTAGAGAACAACAACAAAGGAGCTGCTGATGAGGAAAGGCTTCGGGCACTGATCGGACATTTCGTCGGCAGGAGGGGGAGAGGGTTCTTCTTGACACCGATGGACCAGGTGGCGATGGAGCGGATCAGCTTGAACGAGATGTCGACAGCCGAGTTGATTACGTTTATGGACGAGCAGTTTGATAAGCAGGAGAGCATCAACCCGAAGCTGACGATCAACAGCCCCAGGTATTTGGAAAAGGCCCTTGAGTCGTATCTGCCTCCTGAGGTTTCGATGCGGAATCTGGACAAGATGCTGGACGGGTTGGAGGAGAGTGTGACGGAGGCATGACGTTCGGGGAGTTCAGAGAGCTGGTCAAGGTGATCCAGGGGGCCTTCCCTCACAGACAGCTCACCCATGACACGGCGGCGATCTGGTTCCAGCACCTGCAGAACTGTGATTATCATGGGGTGAAGAGGCGGATTGAAGCCCATATCAAAGTGAGCCACTATATGCCGACGATTGCCGAGCTGTATGAACAGCCGGTGGAAGAAACGACAATACTACAAACCATTCACATTTGGGAAAAAGAAGGAGCGGAACGAATTGAGGATGAACGACGAAACGAGTGGACACGACCTGCACCACCCTGGGCACGATGAACAGCTGCTTCGCGAGCTGCATGAAGCGGAAAGCATGATCATTGGAGCTGTTCTTATGGAGCCTGGTGTCCTGGATGAACTGACCCTTGAGGAGAAGCATTTCAGTCTGGTGAAGAACCGCCTGATTTTTAAAGCGATGAAGGGGCTTCAGAAGAAGAGGCTCGAGATCAATCTGGTCATGGTGGTGGAGGAGCTCCGTGATGACATTGAGAATGTCGGAGGGGTCCAGTTTCTCCTGGCCCTTGCCAACTATTGCCCGACGACGGTGAACATCGAGCAGTATGAACAGATCGTCCTGAAGTATTACGAACTGAGCCTCATCAAGAACTCGGCCCATCACTTCCTGAACGCCTACACCCCGGAATCCGCACAGGGCCTCTACAAAGCACTTATAGACATGCATACCAACACGATCACAGACGAAGAAACGAAGGACGACATCATCATGGATCTCTATGAATCTCTTTACATGGAGAGGGACGGACTTCCCGGTGTCTCGACGGGATTCGAGAGCCTGAATGCGCTGACGGGAGGGTGGAAGGAAGGGGAACTCATCATCTTAGCAGCGAGACCTTCCATGGGGAAGACCGCTTTTGCCATCCAGCTTGCTTGGGAATGCACCCGGGAGAAAGGTGTGAGCATGGTATTTTCCCTTGAGATGAGCTCCAGGCAGATCATGCAGCGCCTCCTTTCAAGCATCACGGATATCAACATGATGAAATGGCAGAATCCCTATAAGTATCTGACGAAGGACGAGATGCCGAGGATGCATGGGGCCATGAACGCGGTGTACAAGGCGAAGCTCGAACTCTCGCAAAATGGGATGATCACCCTGCCGGAGATCAGACAGCGGATCATGAATCTGAAGCGGGAGTACCCGACGGAGCCGTTTCTCGTGGTGATTGATTACCTGCAGCTGATCACGGTGAAGGAGCGGTTTGACCGGCATGATCTTGCGATTGGACATATTACGAAGCAGCTGAAGGGGATGGCGAAGGAGTTTGGGATACCGATTATTCTGTTGTCCCAGTTGTCGAGGGGAGTGGAGTCCAGGGATGACAAGCGGCCGAGGCTGTCGGATCTGCGTGACTCGGGGAATATCGAGCAGGATGCAGATGTGGTGTTGTTTTTGTACCGGGATGACTACTACTATTCGGATTCGAAGAACGGGCAGGAAGTGGAAGTGAAGATTGCGAAGAACCGGAATGGGCCAGTGGGGACGGTGAAGTTGGAGTTTGTGAAGGAGTTTGGGCGGTTTCGGGGTGGATGGATGCAGGGGGAGGGTTCTGTTGGTTCGGTTTGAGTGAGCCGGGGGGACAGGTCCCTTGGCTCGGGAGTAAATGATGAAAAGGGGAGGAATTGGCATGTTGGTGACGGAGTATGCGAAGAACGTGTCAGAGTTTCAGATTGATAGTTTGAAGGTGTATGGGGTGGTGATGGGGTTGTTGGATGATGGCCGGGTGAGGCGTGAAGATGGATATGCGTTTATTAGTTATAGGGAGATGTGGGAGGGGTGTCAGGAAGCTGGGATTTTGTCTGGGTATGAAGTGCCGTTTGCGGTGATGATGGATATGTTGGGTGTGGTGGAGGATGGGGGATTGATTGGGAGGGAGAGGGTTAGTGGGGGGAGTTGGGTGAAGTGTTGGTTGGGTTTTGAGGTTTTGTGTGGATGAAAAGGAAAGGAAAATCCACGTGGACAGGACCCGTGGAATTATTTCCTAATTTCGTAAAGTGGGAAGAGGTACATGTCCCCTTGGTTTTTTACTCCTTCGATTCATTCCCCGTATACAAGATAATGCGCGGTCCTTGGACGCCTCCGATGTGGCCGTCGTCTCCCTCGGGAGCTTTGAGCATGGTGCTGAAGCGGATGGTTTTCTTTTCTTTTGCTTTTAATTCAGCGTGGAACGGTGCCTCGTGATTAAGTAGAGGTACAGGTTTATAGTTGTTCTCATCGAAGCTGTATGTGAATGTCAGATTCTCATTGCCGGTGTTCTCAAATGTCATTTCGCAGTCGGCCGTCATGGTCCTGGGGTTATCCCAGTCCGAGACGTCAAACATACATACGCTATCGTCCGAGATATAGTTTACCTTTTCAACCCCTTTTGCCATGAATTGCTGATAGAAGTCCACGGCTAGTGCCGGGGAGGACAGGACAAAGACAAAAGCAATTATCACAGTGAGCAATTGGAATTTTTTCAGAGCGAACCAGAGCACGGTCACACTCGCAATCATCAATACATGTGAAAGTATGGAGAGATGAAAGGCCAGGTTGAGATGTCTCGTCAGAATGATTTCCATTTCAGGTGCTTTTAGTGAGGTAAACGGGAATCTCAAGAGGAACGAAGTGAGAAACAGAACGAATGATGCTGCTAATAATAAGGGTGATTTAATCATGGTTTACCTCCAATCCGGTTTGAGTTTGAAATTTAAAATGGAAGGGTCTTGGCGCCCATCATAAAGAAAATGCTGACGGAATACCTGAACACCACATAAGCAAGCGTCAGTCCGATCACCAGATGTAAGCCCCAACGACGCCGGATGGAGTTCAATAGAATGATATCGAGGACAAGCCAGACAACAGGCAACGCGGCTACAACAAAAAAATAGTAAAAATGGCTGAAAAACCCCAGCACAATCGACGCTGCAATCAACAGTGAAAAAATAACTTGAAGCAGATAAAATATCAACAAACTAATCTTTCTTTTCATCATTTCACCTCTCTTTGCGGGACAGGACAGGGGTAAGGTACATTGTCCCAGGTTGGATGCACAGCACAGTAGTTCTATTTTAAGATAAATACTGGTTTAATAGTAGGGTTTTATTAGAAAAGGAGAGTAGGAGTAGAGTGGGGACAGTTCCGACGCTACTTTTCTCATTTTACAAAAAAACACACCATCTAGTATCCTTCCATGCACAGCTTGGTTCACCGTGAAAAGTAGAACAAGAACCGTCCCGGTTTAACCGAAAGTAGACCGAGGTACATGTTTCGGTTGCCTCTTCACTATTTCTGATTTTTTAGAATTTTCTATTCACTTATACTTTCACCTTATAAATCGTGCTACTATAAAGGATAGAAAGAAAAGAAGAGGGGGGATTAACATATGAAAAGTACCGAGTTATTTATTAATAACCACTTGCTTGACCTCATTTTTGAAAGTACTTATTACGGAATTGTCATTGTCGATTGCAATGGGATTATCCAATACATAAGCAATAACTATTGTGAGTTTTTAGAGGCAGACCGGAATGCGGTGATTGGCGAGCATGTCACAAATGTGATTGAAAATACGAGAATGCATCTGGTGCCACGGACAGGGCAAAAGGATATTGCGGATCTGCAGCTGCTTAGAGGAGAGTTCGTGATTGCCAATCGAATTCCCATTATCGAAGACAATGAAATCCTGGGGGCGGTCGGGACGATCATTTTCAGGGACCTTGATGATTGGAAGAAAATGAACAGTCATATAAAGAGTGTCCTCTCAGAGCTCAATTATTACCGCAATGAATGGGACACCGAAAATGGACTTAAATATTCATTGCATGATTTAATTGGCAAAACGCGGGAGATTACCGAGTTAAAAGAGCGTGTAAAACGAGTCGCCAGAGGGGATATTTCCGTACTGCTCAGGGGAGAGAGCGGAACCGGAAAGGAGATCCTGGCCCAGAGCATACATAAACTTAGTGAGCGCAGTGATAAGCCTTTTGTAAAAGTCAATTGCGGTTCTATTCCGGAACATTTGCTGGAATCAGAGCTTTTTGGTTATGAGGAAGGTGCCTTTACAGGCGCGAAAAAGGGAGGGAAAATCGGAAAGTTTCAGTTTGCGGCTGGCGGGACGATATTTCTGGATGAGGTAGGAGATATGCCTCAGCACATGCAGGTAAAGCTGTTGCGTGTCCTGCAGGAAAAAGAATTCGAGCCGGTGGGATCGCTGAAGCCGAAAAAGATAAATGTCCGTGTGATTGCTGCAACGAATCGTCCTTTGGAAAAAATGATCGAAGACAAACTGTTCCGTGAAGATTTATTTTACCGGATTAATGCTGTTCAGCTTTTCATTCCTCCGCTAAGAGCGCGAACAGAGGATATCCATTTACTTGTTGAACATTTTCTTAAAAAAGTAACTGCCCGTATTGGGAAGCGTGTCACATCTGTACGTCCAGAAGTCCTTTCAATCATCGAACAATATGACTGGCCTGGGAATATTAGGGAGCTTGAAAATGTAATCTATGCAGGTGTCCATCTATCAGATGGCGAGGAAATGGAAATTGAGGCCTTGCCGGATTACATGAAAAGCCAAACCAGCAAGATGGAAGAACGAAGTCTGAAGGATATTATAGAAGAAACAGAAAAGAAAGCAATTGAAAGGGCTTTAAGGCGGTGCGGATATGATAAAAATAAGGCTGCTGAATCGCTTGGGATAGGGAATTCCACCATATATGATAAAATTAAAAAATATAATATTACTAATCCTCTTGAATAAATCCGGGATTTCGGAATCTTTTCCGAAGTTCCGGGTTTTTTTCTTTTTTCAAAAATATAAGATGTTACTTGATTTAATAATTAATAAATAATTTGAAAATTCTAAAAAGTAAACGTGTTTTCTGAGAAACCGGAAAGAACATTCTTTTGTTTAGTTAATAATTCAGAAAAATCAAGTGAAAAGTAGATTAGCTTTTTTGGCACGAATCTTGCAACAAGTTTATTAAATGGAAAGAAAAAGGAGGAAAGCATTTAAGAATACACATAATTGTATGCGCTTACATTCTTGAGGAGGGAATCTATTGGATATCGGATATTTTACAAGAAGAATGGCGAAAGATTTGAACCTTCAAAACCCTTCCAAAATCGCAATTAAAGAAGAATCGGGAAATTCGTGGACATACAAGGATCTTCATCAGATATCAAATGTTTATGCAAATAAGCTTCGCGAAATGGGTGTGGGAAAAGGGGATCGCGTTGGAATTTTGCTCTATAATTGCCTGGAATATTTCGGTCTTTATTTCGCTGCTGCCAAGATTGGGGCGATTGCTGTCCGACTGAATTTTCGGCTTTCAAGCAAGGAATTTGAATACCTGCTTAACGATTCAGAGACAAAAATACTCTGTTTCCATTCAAATTTGGCCAGTCAGCTGGAACCAGTTCACAGCCAAGTCCCTGTGGAGCGGTATATTTGCCTTCCGAACAAAGACGAGAAAATTCCAAATTGGTCTGAGAGCTGGGAAGTTTTAGAAAATGGGTCAACAGACGAACTCAGGTCTGAAAACATCAAATTGAGCGAACCGGTCATGCTTATGTATACTTCGGGAACGACCGGCAGGCCTAAGGGTGCGATTTGGACACACGAAACGACCTTTTGGTTTTCAGCGATGCAGGCATTAAAGTGGAACTTTACCGGTCAGGAGATTGGCATGACGACCGGACCCCTCTACCATGTGGGGGCAATGGAAGATATCGCCCTTCCCATTCTGATGATGGGCGGAACGGTTATCATCACAAAAAGCCAGGGATTCGAGATAGGGAGAATCCTTGGAGTGATGGAAAGGGAGCGTGTGAACGATTGTTTTTTATTCCCCTTTATGATTTATGAAATGCTGAATGATCCGGATATTGGAAAATATCAGCTGAAAGAATTGAAAACCATTTACACAGGGGGAGATCCCCTCATGCCCTGGGCCCTTGAAAAATTAAAAGAACAATTCCCGCATATAGGGGTAGTTCAGGTTTATGGACTGACAGAAGGAACGCCGATCGCAGCTTCATTAAATCCCGAGGATGTTTTTACAAAAGGTCATACGGTTGGCAAGCCTCTGCCTCTTACTGAGATTCATATTATTGATGAAAATGGGATTCCGCTCCCTCCAGGTGAGGTTGGGGAGATTGCCATTAAGAGTCCTGCCGTTTCAGCCGGTTATTGGAGAAAACCTGACGCCACACAGAAAACGTTCGTAAATGGTTTTTGCCGGACAGGGGATTTGGGCCAACTCGATCAGGATGGCTACCTCACAATTGCAGGCAGGAAAAAAGATATGATCCGAAGCGGCGGAGAGAATATATATGCGGCTGAAATCGAGGATGTGATATACCGGCTTGACGGCATAAGGGAGGTCTCCATAATTGGCATTCCTGATCCTCAATATATCGAAGCTGTTTGCGCTGTTGTTGTGAAAGATGAGGGAGCAAATCTTACAGAACAAGAAATTATTGATTTCTGTAAAGACCAGCTTGCCAGCTACAAGAAGCCAAGAAAGGTCATATTTGTAAAAGAATTGCCGCGCACGCCATCCGGTAAGGTTCAAAAATTTCTTTTAAGAAATCAATTTAGCCATGCTTAAGGAGGGGACAAATGAAAAAAATCCAAGTTGTTTCATGGTCAAAACAGCAAAATATTGCCACGGTTATCATTGATAATCCGCCTGTGAATGTGCTGAGTGCCGAGGTAATAGAACAACTGTCAGCTGTCGCGGATGAAATTGGAAGTGATTCCAATGCGAAGGTGGTCATTCTAACTGGTGCCGGTGAAAAGGCATTTGTGGCGGGAGGGGATATCAAAGGTTTTCCTGACTGGACTGGCAAAGGTGTGGAACTGGCCAAGCAAAAATCGCTTTGGCTGCAGGAACCGCTTAATAAGATTGAACGGCTGCCCCAACCTACGATCGCGGCGATTAATGGCTTTGCATTAGGTGGCGGCTGCGAACTTGCTTTAAGCTGTGACATTCGGATTGCTGAAGAACAGGTTAAGATTGGCCTTCCTGAAATAAAATTGGGGTTGTTTCCAGGGGCGGGAGGAACTCAAAGACTACCGAGGGTTGTAGGGAAAGCAAAGGCTAAGGAAATGATTTTTACGGGAGAGCCATTGACAGCTGAAGAAGCGAAGCAGATTGGACTGGTCAATCACGTTGTTCCTAAGGGCAAATCTTTGAAGAAAGCTGTTGAGCTTGCAGAAAAAATCAGCCGATATTCTTCTCCATCATTGTCCTTTGCCAAACGCTCCATTGATAACGGTTTTGAGCAGCATGTGGATGAAGGGCTTGTCACCGAAGCTGAATATTTCGGGCAGGTCTTTCAAACGAAGGACGTAAAGGAGGGGGTAGAGGCTTTTATCCAAAAACGGGAGCCGAATTTTGTTGACAGGTAATCGATTAAATTATTTTAAGGAGGGATTGACTTGTTTGGATTATCACCGTTAATGACATTCATGTTATTTGTATTTTGGCCGAGCGCCATTGTAGCAGCAGGAATTTGGGGCGCATTGGCGTTCAAAAATAATGAAGAGGAGGATGTTTCATGATATTAGCCATTGGGATTATTTATTTGCTGGTTATATTGGTTATCGGATTACTTTCAATGAGACATCAAAAGGATATGGATACGTTTTATACGGGGGGGAGGAGATTCGGCCCCTGGCTTGTTGCTCTCGCCGTTTCTTCCACAACCATGTCGGGATACGGTTTTATCGGGCTGACAGGACTCGTTTATGAACATGGCTATGCCATATTTATGATCGGAATCTTTGCAACGGCAGGAATATTTGTCAGCTTTTTAGTCTTGGCAAAGCCAATGAGGCGAATAACACAAAAATTTGGTGCATTAACCATTCCAGATCTTTTGGAAATCCGGTATAACAGTAAGGCCATTCGCGCGATCACCGCTCTTGCGATATTAGGTGGAGCGATCGGTTACCAGATGGCTCAATACAAAGCTCTGGGGAACATGCTTGAAACTGTTCTTGGTGTGGACTATAAGCTCGCTTTGTTTATCGGTGTGGCGATATTGACCGTTTACGTTGTTGGAGGCGGAATGATCAGCGCTGTCTGGACTGATTTTATTCAGATGATCGTCATGGTTGCCGGTGCTTTAATTGTCTTCATCGGCGGTATGAAAATGGTGGGAGGCATGTCCCAGCTTAACTCGGAACTTGCGGGCATAAACCCTGATATGGTGCAGGCATACCATACAACAGGCCCAATCGGCATTTTTGCTTTTATCTCTTATTTCTTTATTTATGTAATCGGGCACCAAGGACAGCCGCATGTTGTTTCAAAGTTTTACATGATCAGGAAGCTTTCCATGCTGAAATGGGCGTGTATCATTGCTGCAGGTACATATGCACTTACTGCCCTTTTATGGTTTGTGGGTCTATACACAAAAGTCATGGTCAATCGCGGGGAAATGGCAGCTCCTTCCTCTCCGGATATGGTGGCACCAATGTTTATCGAAACCTTCTTCCCCCCAGTGATTGCCGGATTAATCTTTGCCGCTGTCATGGCTGCAATCATGTCAACAAGTGAAGCGTTCCTGCTGGTTGCAAGCTCTTCCATTGTCAGGGATATCTACCAGCAGATCATTAAAAAAGGAGAAAAGCTTCCGGAAAAGAAAGAATTGGCCCTATCGAGATGGTTTACATTGGCCATTATTGTTGTGACATTCCTGCTTTCGCTTAATCCGCCAGATTTGGTGGGATGGCTCGGCAACGCTTCATGGGGAATATTTGCCGCTTCATTGGTGCCAGTATTAAGCATCGGAATCCTTTGGAAACGCGCCACTCGAACAGCTGCCATTTGGTCATCATCTCTTGGATTTATCTCCAGTATTGGCCTTTACATTTTAAAAGTGAAGGGGATCTATGTTCCTGCCCTTGACACCGGAGCCATTGCGATGATTATCTCAACCATTTCCCTGATCGGAATCTCCCTCATCACAAAACACGAAGCAAGTCAGATATTCGAAACAACCTCAAAAGAAAGAACAGCCGGGGAAGACCCAGCCGCAGCTAATTTTTCATAATTGGAGGTGAGAGGTACATTTAGCCCTTTAAAGCGAAAATAGTGATGGATTGTACTGATGGTTGAAAGAGTTGTGGAATAAGAAAAGGTGCCAGACCCTAGTAGGTCAGGCACCTTTTTGGGGTTCGATGGAAAGTCTAACGAAAGAAAAATCGAGAGATGGAGTATGGATCATAGTGATAGGGAACGAAAGTGTGGGTTTTGCTGGAAGCAGAACCGTCCCCACGCTTCCGTTCCCACGCTTCCAGCAGCTATACTTAGATGAATTTATAATCTTTCCTCAATACATTCTTCTGCCTTTTTGGGATGAATTGTATTCTTCCAATCCATTTATCTACCATACTTCAAGGAGAGTGGGGACGGTTCTTTCAGTCGGTATCAGATAAATGAAGTACTAATGGGACAAATCAAGCATAATTTGAAGGGAAATACAGAATCAATTTTCCCCTTCCACTATGGGACAAAGTTATGCAAACAAAGACTAGTAAAGTAAGCGAACGGGTATAGGAAACGTAAGAGCCGCGCGTCTCTCGATTTACCTGCACTGAGATTATATTCTGTAAGAAAGGCGGAGCTTTCATGAAAATTTACTCAATCGGGCACTCGACGCACTCCAA
The DNA here is from genome assembly GCF_008180865.1 of Rossellomorea aquimaris. Taxonomy (GTDB): domain Bacteria; phylum Bacillota; class Bacilli; order Bacillales; family Bacillaceae_B; genus Rossellomorea; species Rossellomorea yichunensis. The sequence continues at coordinate 514,542 of NZ_VTEX01000002.1, read as the reverse complement.
AGAACAATTCCTGAACATGCTTGATGCCGTAGAAATCGAATATATAGCGGATATCCGCGCTTTTCCCGCCAGTCGAAAACACCCTCAATTCAAGAAGGAGAACATGGGAGAGTGGCTGGGTGAGGCAGGAATGGAATACCGTCATTTCCCGAAGCTCGGAGGCAGGAGGCGTTTGTCTGGGGTGATTGGTGAAGACCTGAACGCCGGCTGGAACAACCGATCGTTTCACAATTATGCAGATTACACGTTGACGGATGAGTTCAAGGATGGACTGGAAGAGTTGAAGGAGGTTGCGGCTGAGACCAAATTGGCCTATATGTGCTCGGAACGCCACCCGGCCAGGTGCCACCGCCTGTTGATCAGCAACGTGCTGAAAGCAAATGGCTGGGATGTCTCCCACATCATCGATGATTCTGACGGAAAGGCTGAAGTGATCAGTCACGAACTCGGCCAATGGGGAGCCTTGCCGATCATTGAAGAAGATGGGACAGTCGTGTATCCGGGGCTGAATGGATAGTATGGAGTGGGTACGATGCCCACTTTACCCTTCCCCTTTTACTTGTTATGAACCACATTCTGGGTTCACAACATCTATCAGAAAATGAGCTAAGAACCATCCTGAGTTCACCCATAAAGAAGGGTAATATCACCTATTCATATCAAAATCTCTACATATTGCCTGAAATGTCGACCGTTAATACTTTTATCCGGGAAGAAGACGGACACGCCCCATTGCCGGAGCAGCACGTGTCGAAGAATGGAAGCTACTATACTACCAAGGGAGGTAACGTTTATGTTCCGTGTCATGATGGCAAAATTACTGCGTCTCTTTTCTCATCCATCCAACAAAACACCTATGATCCCTCGGCAGGATGTACAAACGAAAAAAGATGTGTTAGTTGAAACAGCTGTCGGGCGCACTTACGTTTCCTTCTATTATCCTTTGGCAGCAAATCAGAAAAAACTCCCTGTCTATATCAACTTCCATGGTGGGGCGTTCATTATGAATGATAAGGAGATGGATGATCCCTATTGCCGTTACCTGGCGAATCAGGCCGAATGTGTGGTTCTGAACGTCGAATATGGCAAGGCACCCGAGTATCCTTTTCCGAAAGCCATTGAACAGGGCTATGAAATCATTCAATGGGTGAAGGGAAGAGCGGAGGAGTTGGGCATTGAGGCAGAGAAGGTCATGGTTGGCGGACAAAGCTCAGGTGGAAATATTGCTGCTGCCCTTTGCCTCTATCTTGAAGAGAAGGGGGACGAGCAGCCCCTGCTCCAAGTGCTATCGTGTCCTATGCTGGATTTTGTCACCCCTCATGCTGAGAAGCCGGAACCAGACAAGTGGCGTTCCCTTTTTCCAAAAGCAGCCCATTTTATCCATATGTGTTACGTCCCAGAGAAGGGACAAGCGGGGCAACTTCTCGCTTCCCCTGTCCGTGCCGAGGTTAGCGGCCGCTTAGCCTCAGCCCTGATTCTCATAGCTGAGTCCGATGCATTCAGGCCGGAAGCCGAATGTTATGCGGAGAAATTAAAAGCAGCAGGGGTGAACGTTCAAGAGGCGATATTCAGGGGCTGTGCCCATGCGTTTACCCATCTGGGACCAAAAGAAAGGGCAGAAGATGCCTGGCGATTGATCGCAGGGAAAATCAAAGCTGTGGCTGAAGCCCCTCCATATTGAACCATGACCCAAACACATTCAACGTTTTTTCTTAGAGGCATTGAGGGTATAAGATAAGTGCAAAGGATACAGACTTGATGTATTGGAAAAAGCAGGCCAAACCGGGTCTAGTTCCATGATCCAGAGATGGGTAAGGAAGAGCTTGATTTGGAACTGGCACAAGGACAGGCGGATGTTGAATGTGTTTTAGATAAACATACATACTCCAATCAAGATTTCGGAACAGGAGGAACGGTAACCATTGAAAAATAAAACGGTACTTATCATTGGAGGGGGACTCGGCGGGGTGTCGGCTGCGATTACACTCGCACAGGCGGGATACGATGTCTCCTTATATGAAAAAAACGATCACATTGGAGGAAAGTTGAATCGGCTGGAGCAAGACGGTTTTGGGTTTGATCTTGGCCCGTCCATTTTGACGATGCCGCAGATCTTTGAGAAATTGTTTGCGGCCAGCGGTAAATCGATGAAGGATTATGTCCAAATTGAAAGGCTGGATCATCAATGGCGTTCCTTCTTCCCCGATGGAAATGTCATAGACTTGTATGAAGATATGAACGACATGCGAGAGAAGAACGCCTCTCTCAGTGAAAAGGACATTCGTGAATATCAACGTCTGCTGGAGCATTCGAAGACCCATTACGATATGACGGATAAAACCTTATTTAAAGGTGCGGATACGGCAAGAGGAATCGTCAAGCAGGCGGGACTGTTCAGTGTTATGAAAAACATTGACTTGTTATCCACGGTGCATAAATCCCTCGATAAGCGGATCAGTCATAAGCAATTTCGCGATATGCTCTCTTATTTTATCAAGTATGTCGGTTCGTCTCCTTACGATGCGCCGGCCGTGATGAATATGATGATCTACATGCAGCATGACCAGGGGGCATGGTATGTTCCCGGCGGATTGCACAAGCTCGCGGACGCTCTTGTGAAGCTGGCGGAAGAAGTGGGGGTGACCTTCCACCTTGGACAGCAAATCGTCAAACTTGAAAAGAAGGATGGCGACATTACCGGAGCCCTATTGGAAGACGGGACACTGGTGACGGCCGATCATTATGTTTCCAATATGGAAGTCATACCGGTTTACGAGCGATTACTGGAGGAAGACAGCGATTATATTGAAAAATTAAAAAAGAAATTCAAACCGGCCAGTTCCGGTCTTGTCATGCACCTGGGTGTGAAGAAGAGTTATCCGCAGCTGCGTCATCATAATTTCTTTTTCGCGGAAAATATGAAGGAGCAAATGGAATCGATCTTCCACCGCCATGAACTGCCGGAAGATCCGGTCATTTATCTCGTCAATGTGAATAAGACCGATCCGACTCAGGCCCCTTCAGGACATGAAAATATCAAGGTGCTGCCTCATATTCCTTTTATCCGGGATGAGAACCCGTATACGCAAAAGGACTATGAACAATTCGCTGAACGGGTCCTGATCAAGTTGGAGAAGATGGGCCTCGATGGCTTGCGTGAAAACATTGTCACCAGGGATATGTGGACACCGGAAGATATCAGGCGTACGTACGGCTCCGACCGCGGTGCGATTTATGGGACGGTGTCAGACAGTAAGAAGAATAAAGGGTTGAAGCATCCGAAACAGAGTGAACGCTACGACAACCTCTATTTTGTCGGGGGGACGGTGAACCCCGGCGGCGGAATGCCGATGGTTACCTTAAGCGGCCAGCTCGTAGGCGAGAAAATTATGGAGAGGGATTCTGGATAATAAAGGGGTGATGTCATGATCATCTCACTGCCTGACCATTGGATCATCCTCATTGATGTGATTGCCTGGACGTTCTTTCATCTCTTCATTTCAAGCATGTGCTTGAAACTGCCGTTGACGTGGTTCTTGAAAGACCACTTCTTGTTCCGGACGTTCCCTTTTGAACAGTCCGGGGCATTGTGGCAGCGTTTATTCCGGGTAAAGAAGTGGAAGGGACTTATTCTGGACGGTACGATTTTTTTCAAAAAGGGATACAGTAAAAAGGGGTTGCATGGAACGAAGTCGAAGGACTTGATCGTATTTGCGGCGGAAACGAAACGCGCGGAATTCACCCATTGGCTCTCCATTCTCCCTGCTCCGCTGTTCTTCATATGGAATCCAGTATCGATAGGATGGGTGATGGTCCTGTATGCAGTTGTCTTCAACCTTCCGATTATCGTGGTTCAACGGTACAATCGCGGGCGTATATCGGCCATTACGTCAGGCGGTGGGAAGAAATGAAGCAGACTACTGTAAGGAAATGCAGCTACATAAAGGGTGAACGGGGATTGTCACGTTGGTGAGTTCTAGGGGAAGGAGGCAGGTTACATGATAGCTTCAGAAGTGATCAATCTCATCCTGGGTTTCCTTGGGGTTATCATTGGCATTCTCATGTTTTGGTCCTTGCCGGTACCAGGTTTCACCGCAAGAAGTACGGCGGGCTTGCCGTTTCTGTCCATCATTATTCCTGCCAGGAATGAAGAAGGCAGGATCTCCCCGTTATTGCAGTCATTGCAGGAACAGCGATTCAAGGGATTTGAAATTCTGTTGGTGGATGACGATTCATCGGATCGTACCGTGGATGTCGCAGAAAGCTACGGTGTCACGGTCCTGCAGAATAAAGGGGCAGGAAAATCGTCTGCCTGCTGGCGCGGTGCCAAGGAGGCAAAGGGGAACTGGCTACTCTTCCTGGATGCAGATACAAGATTCACTAGTGTGGATGGATTACGTAATCTTCTGCATTACTACGAGAGGAAAGGAGCGAGGGGTATCCTCGCCTTGCAGCCCTATCACACAGTGGAGCGTGTGTATGAGCATCTCTCTATTGTATTTAACATCATCGTCGTGGTGGGGATGAATCTATTTACCGTCTGGGGATCCCGGTTCAAAGCCGCTGGCTCGTTCGGTCCTTGTATTCTATGTAATCGCGACGATTACTTTTTATCCGGAGGACATGAAAAGATAGAGGGGGCCATCATGGATGATCTGGCACTGGGAGAGGCCTTTCTTGATCAGAACCTTCCCGTTCGCTGCCTAGGCGGCAGAGGGATCATTTCGTTCCGCATGTATCCGGAAGGTTTGGGAAGCCTTATCGAAGGCTGGTGCAAAAGTTTTGCCGTTGGTTCCAAGTCCACTCATCCTGTCGTCATGTTGATGGTCATCCTCTGGATTACCGGAAGTTTAACCACCGCGTCTTCATTGATCTCTTCGATTATGGAGGAAAGAACCGCCGCTATGATCGTCAATGGGGCATTGTATATCCTCTATTCCGTTCAAACAGCATGGTTTGCCCGCAGGGTCGGGGATTTCAGATGGGTGTATTTCCCTTTTTATCCTTTGCTGTTTTTATTCTTCGCAGTGATTTTCCTTTATTCTTTCATCCGGGTGAATATTTTTCATTCTGTGAAATGGAAAGGGCGTAAAATAAAGGTGTGAAAGGCGTAGAGCTCTTTTCTAACTGGAAGGGTGAACCACGGGGATGGTCTCCGCGCTTCTCGTAATACAAAATTGTAAACTAGAAAAACGCGTCCCCACGCGTTTTTTCTTATGCCCTAACCAACAATCCAACAAATTTTTGCGCCATGGAAACAGGTCCCTTGGCTAAGGGTTAAATGATGAAAATGGGGGATTGATTGGGAGGGAGAGGGTTAGTGGGGGAAGTTGGGTGAAGCATACTGGCGGTTCGGCTTTATAAGTGTACAAAAAAAGAGCGATCCACTCAGGTTGCCCCCGATCGCTCTGCACTCCCACTTCAATATGGGTTTAATATCCTTGATTAGTCAAGGAGACAGGTACCATAGCCCCTTTTATATATAAGCCATGGTACTTGTCCCCTTGGTTCTTTTTTCGTCCAAGCATTACATTAAATTCATCATACTATTATATTAAATATTGTTTTTAGAGGTGATGAAATGTATAAAAAAAACCGAATCCAGTGTGATCCGAATCGTATACTCCCTCCTGAGGGGTGTGACTTTTACCCTCCTCCACCGGGACCACCAGGACCACCAGGACCGCCGGGACCACAAGGACCACCAGGACCACCAGGACCGCCGGGACCACAAGGACCAACTGGACCACAAGGACCGCCGGGACCACAAGGATCACAAGGACCACAAGGACCAGCTGGACCAGAAGGACCTGAGGGACCACAAGGACCGGCTGGTACTCCCGTTTTAACAGGAGTGGGATCACCAACATGCGATATTGGTAATGATGGAGATCTATATATTGATATATCCACAGGTAATACTTTTTATAAGCAACAACAACCTGTTCCTCCCACAACAAGGACGATACCTCCTCCAACAGGGAATACCCTGCTTGTAGGCTCCACTAGACCATTTACCACGATCCAAGCTGCTTTAACTGCGGCAGTAAATGGGGATCGATTATTACTCGACGCTGAAACCTTTATCATTAACTCCACCTTGAATGTGAACAAGTCGGTCACAATAGAGGGACAAGGTAAAGGCGCAACGACCGTTATTACTGCAAATAATGCTGTAACGTTCATGTTCAATGTCACGGTATCGAATGTAGTTTTCCAAAACATGTCCCTCGTTCAAAATTTCCCATCCATCGTATCCACTGAATCGATCATTCGAGTGGGGAATGTATCAGCTACCGGAATTTATGTCGATGATTGTGAACTCTCTGTATGTGAGTTCGGTATTTCACTGATTGCCTCTGAATTCCAGATCACCAATTGTGACTTTAATTATGCACCGGCTGCGGCGCTTAACAATAATTATCGGTATATCAGTATTTCTTCTACTTCAGGGCAAAGTATCATTGACACCAATACGTTTGTCTCTGATTCAGGGGCTGTCAGGTGCAGCTTCATCATTATCACGAATATAGCAGCCAGTTCAGGTACACTAAAGGGAGATTTGGTCATAAGGAATAATACACAATTAACCTCCCCCTTTACGCTGCGTCACCTTCTTCTCATGGAAGAATTTACAGGTGAAAATTTTGGATTGTATATCATCGATAATACGACCATCAGTGAAGGAAATGTTCCTGTCTTACTGTTTGGGCCCAACCTGAATATTTTTAAATTTTTAGCTTTTTATGGAAATACCGTTCAAAATACTGCAGGGAAAGGACTCGCTGGAATCGATAACAACTATTTGGGCAGCGCAGATGTTTTCAGTACGGGTAATACCATTGTAAATGAATCTTTCACTGCGGGATGGGCATCTGCGACTGATCCGGCAAGCTTTATCGTCGGATATAATTCAGCCGTTATTCCAGTACCGCCTAATCTGCCGCTAAATCCTTGTTATTGGTTATTGTTGAGTGAATTTATTTAGAGAGGGACTGCTTCTTGATTTAAGTAGTTCAGTTTTTGTGGGGAACATAAGAAATAACAAATCAATTTAAAGACCAAATCGCATAGTGATTTGGTTTTTTTCTTTTAATTGGACAACCATTTAAAGGAATGAAAAATTTCGTGCAATTCATCAAGCCTAAGAATAATAATGCTGATATAGTCGATTGGCAAATTTCTGAACAAGTTCGTGAAATTGTGAAGAATTATGCGGTATACTGCGAATATAGAGAGTGTGAAGTAGTGGATATGTTCTCAAAGGCGAAGAATTTCTTAAATGGGTTGATGGCATACGTAACAATAAAACAATGAGAAGAAAAATGGGTTAGAGGATGTCATGGAAGGACAAACAAAAACTTGACTAAATTACACAGATTGGTGATTGCTGATAAAGTTTACAATATAAACGGTATAATTTATAGTAGATAGATTAATGTGGACAAAAGGGAAACAAGGTTTCCTTCACAACCTAAGATGGGCTAAACCTGAATTTTATATGGAGTGTAAAATGATAACTAAAAACAATTTCAAGTATTATGTAGAACAACTTTTATTGACTTTAATACCGATTTTAATCTTTAACATAGGATTACCACATCTTTTACCTATTTTAAAAGTAGTTGGTTCCACTGTGTTCTTACTTATTTTAGTCATAGCAATGGCAGCTCTTGCTACTGGGAAAAGAAGATTTATCCAAGTTATTAGGTTAATATCAATAGTCAACTTCTTAGTTGTATTAGCCATGTTTCTTACCTTCTATATCAGCAGTTTCCTTGTACTGACTGACGCAATCGGATTCGAAAATTTTCTGAGACAAAACATTTCAACTGCTAAATATATATATTTTGCTATATGCTTTGCACAACCAATCATTTTACCTTTACCAGAAATGGTTACAGTGGTTGCGGCCAGTGCAGCATTAGGTTCATTCACGGCTTTTATTCTCGGCTTTTTTGGAACAATACTGGGGATTATTACAATGTTCTTTGTTTCGAGAATTGGTGGAATGAAGATAGTGAAAAGACTTGTCAACGAGAAACATTTAGAGCAGTACCATCAATATGTTCAAAAGAACGAATTACTAATTCTTGCGTTACTTTTTATTATTCCAATTTTACCTGATGAGATCATTTGTGTGGGTGCTGGTGTTAGTGGCGTTAGTGTTAAGAGGTTTTTAAGCGTTGCTATTTTTTCCAAAATAGTTACATCCTTCTCGCTTGCATATTCGATTGAATTAGCTTCTGCTCTTTCCTTAACTGCATCTCAATTAATGGTTTTTGTTTCGGCTGCTGCTTTACTTTTATTTGGTATTGGGATGTTGATCAAAAAAGTGTTGAATAAAAATGGTTAATTCAATTCGATTTGTACTCTGGAAAGGCATTTTCTCCACACAAATACACAGAGCGCATCTATCAATGAACATCACAATAAAGCCATTCTCATGGAATAGTGAGAATGGCTCTATTCATACTGAGACTATGGTTGATCCCTTGGCTTACAGAATCGTCTACGATCGGCCAGGTGCCTCATGAATTTTCACTTGCAGCGGATCAGGTATTTTAGGTTTTTCATTGTGGAAAGTCTAACAAAAGAAAAATCGAAGAAATGAAGTGTGGATCATGGTGAGAGGGAACGAAGAGTAGGTATAGGGGAACCGTCATTACTATTATATCGAGATATGACGATTACCCTTCAGCTCGATTCTCGAGGGTGAAAACCCGTTTATCAATATCTGTGATTCTTGTGTTCAGATAATGAAAGTCCGTTTCAGAACGTTGGTTACCTACTTTTAACAAAGCAATGACATCTTCTGTTTGTGAAACTTCGATTCTGTTAACCGTTTCCTTTATCTCTTTTAAGTCACTTCTGAACTCCTTCATATTTCCATCGAGTCCTTGCACATTACTTTCAAGTCCTTGCATATTTTGGACGAGTCCCTGCACATTACTGTCAAGTCCTTGCATTTTTTGGCCGAGTCCTTGCACATTACTTTCAAGTCCTTGCATTTTTTGGCCGAGTCCTTGCACATTACTTTCAAGTCCTTGCATATTACCTTCGAGTCCTACCATTCTTCCATCGAGCGCTTTCATATTACGGTCAAGCTCTTTCAAGTTTTGGTCGAACACCTTCATGTTCCGTTGAATATCGGATAACATGTTTATGATTTGCTTTTCCATTTTATCACCTCCCTCATACAATTATAATGGAAATGAATCGATGATACTACCCTGATATTTTGTGAACTTGCAAGCCAAGTAACAGGTACCTGAGTCCACAAATAGACGATAGTATAAGGGTGCCGACGGAAGCACGAGAACCGTCCCCACGCTTCCAAACAAATGATATATATAACTATTTCCTCCTACCTCTACATGCTACGATTTAAGCAGATTTTTAGTTTATGAGAGTAGGTGCATGTATGAAGAATGGTTTAAAGGTTGGCTTTATGGTGGGGGCGATTTCCGGTGTGGCAGCGATCGTGGTGTATTACTTGCTATGCTTTGTGTTAGACGTTACATTTGAAAAGATAACACCCGGGTCGATCCTCTTTATGTCGATTGTCGTGAATATGATCGGGACATTGATTTATATGAAATTAAAGAAACAAACGACGAGACCACGATGGATGTATGCTTTCATCACGATTGGGGTGGCACTGGCCCTTTCCCTATTTGACTGGGCTTTTCCTGCAGAGCCTGGCATAGCAGGTGTAGCGAATACGTTACATGGATTTGTGGCTACTCTTTCCATTGCATGGCTTCCGGGCTGGATGGATAGGACGGTCAGAAGAACAAAAGCTTGAGATGTAAGAATACGTATGAGGAGAGGGGGATGACCGATGCCATCTATCGTCAAATTTAACTGGTCAAGGCTGCTCATTATTCCTTCTTTCTATTGCTTGCCCTTGCCTTTTGGAGAAGCACCTCACACGTAAAATATCGTGAACTAGGCATAGTAATGCAGCATATGTGTGTGATGGTATTGATCGTCCTCTTTAACCCGTGGAATATCTGGTTCGGACTATACCCTTCTATTGTGACCGGATTCCTTCCCTCGTTTACACTGATCACGGTCTATACTGGATCGATGGTTGTCTTTTATATCGCTTCCGTATGGTATCATGTTGAATTTGACTTAGGAACACAGGATTTGTCCTGGATCCCAATCCTCATCCTTCTCATTGGGTTGCCGTATTTCCTCCGTAATCAACAGATATCGAATCAAATGAAATCAGAGCTTCTGGGGGCAAATGAAGAAATTGCACGACTCATCAAAATAGAGGAAAGAGAACGGATTGCCAGGGACCTTCACGATACGCTCGGTCATACATTGTCCCTCTTAACGTTGAAAGGTGAACTGGTGGAGCAGCTCATACGGCGAAATCCTGATGAAGCGATCCAGGAGGTACGCGAGCTTCAACACATTTCCCGAAATACGTTGATACAAGTGCGGAAATTGGTCAGTGATATGCAGTCTGTCCGACTATCAGAAGAAGTGGTTCAGGCATCGCAATTCCTTCAATCAGCAGGTATAGCGGTACATCTGAATTCGGTGGATTTGGAGAAAATACCCCTCGTGAATGGCAAAATACTCGGTTTGTGTCTTCGGGAATGTGTGACCAATATCGTGAGGCACAGTCAAGCTGCAAATTGCTGGATGACCATTCATGAAAATAGTGGCTCGTTCATCCTGGAGATTGAAGATGATGGAGTAGGCATGGAGAGTGTGAATAGAACCCATGAGGGGAGCGGTTTGATGGGGATGAAAGAGCGCCTCCGTATGATTGAAGGGACGTTACATTGGAAATCCAATTCCGGCCAGGGTATGAACATAACCATCTCTGTACCGAAAATCGAAAAACCATTTAGTGAATAGAGGTGAAAGCATGAGAATCGTAATCGCAGAAGATCAAGGTATGGTGAGAGGCGCTATCGGAAAGCTATTATCCTTAGAACCTGATATAGAACTGGTGGGTGAAGCTGAAAATGGGGAAGAAGCCTTGCGCCTAATAAGAGAGAAGTCACCCGACATTGCCATCGTAGATATTGAAATGCCCATCCTGAGCGGCCTTGAAGCGGCGGAGACATTGAAAGACGAAGGGCATCCTTGTCGCATTGTGATTGTGACAACCTTTGCACGAAGTGGTTACTTGCAACGAGCGATCCAGGCAGGGGTCTATGGCTATCTCCTGAAAGATTCCCCCGTTTCCCAATTGGCTGTGAATTTACGAACCATCCAAACAGGTCAAAAAGTATTCAGTCCGCAACTCTCCCACTCGATGTTCGAAGAAATGAATCCGCTTACGAAAAGGGAACAAGACATCCTACGCCATCTCGAGGAAGGATATTCCGTAGGCGAAATGAGTAAACTCTTATATCTTTCTCCTCCCACCATACGAAATTACATCTCTGAAATCATCCAAAAAGTAGAAGCGAAAAATCGTCTCGATGCGGTGATGATTGCGAGGATGAAGGGGTGGATTGGTTCTGGGGCGGGGAATGAGTAGCCCAATTGAAGATGAAAACGACTTACCCTGGACAGGAAGAGCAATGATTTGGCTCTTCTTTTTATTATTTCTTTCAATGAAAATAGTGATCCATGTAGAATTTTGCTTATGTGGTGATGGGTTTAACCCAGATGATTTAACTAAATGCCTTGTAATTGGTTGCCTTGCTCCCCAGCATGGTAAATCTTTAACGTAGCGGGGGCAGGCAACGCTTTTCATACTTCCTGGGATACTTTCTCGTATTCCCGCCTCTCCACATTTTTCTACCTTTTTACCCCACCTATTCTATGGTAAATTTAGTAGAATAGTAGTTTCACTTTTCAAACAATAGAATCCTATTCTGCATTAACCTTGGAGGCACTATGTTTTTCTCACTTCGCAACCGATTATTTATGATTTTCACCTTGCTGCTGACCTTTCCTTTTCTAGTTCTATCGATTCTCATTCCCAACTGGTTTACGTCCATAATGGAAGAACGTACCAAGAGTTCGACGATTGAAATGATGGAGCAGTATTCGCTGTATATTGATTCAATCACGTCACAGGCAGAGGATTTAGGAAAACAGGTACTGGTTAACCCTACGACTCAGGAATGGATCAAGTCCGAGGAGAATGATAGGGAGGTATCCGATGCCGAACGTCTTCTGATGAAGAACCAGTTAAAGGCGGAATTATCTTCGATGATGATCAACAATTCCAAGGCGATGTCCGTATCCGTTTACCTGAACGATGGAACCGGGACAGCTGGGAATCTTCCTCCTCTGGAGAAAACCATTTGGTTCGATGAATTCTATAAAGACGATCAACGCTGGCTTCGATCTCATAATGATCTGATGGCGGATCAGGTGAACAGTTACCTTCTGCCACTCTTTGATATCAATACCCTTGATTTATCCGGGGTGATCAAGGTGAATTTTCCATCGTCCCTTCTTGAGAATGCCTTAAGCAAGATCAAGCTGGGTGAGAACGGGAGAGTCTATCTCCTGGACAGCCTCGGAAGAAATGTGCTGACGGGCAGTGTCGATACACCGGAGAATGTAGTAAAGGAAAGCTTAAAGACTATTAAGACAGAGACGAACAGCTCGGGATTAATAGAGGTCCCTTTCGAGAAAGAAGAGTATATGATTTTCTATCAGAAGGCAAAGGTAGGAGAATGGGTGCTGGTCAGTGAAATTACCAAGTCCGAACTGTTCTCTCAGGTTAATGAGCTTCAGAGGAATCTCCTTTTGACGAGTGGATGGATATTCTTATTGACGATCATGGCGTCTTATCTCTTTTCTTCTACCATCGTAAAGCCTTTGGGGAAATTGACCGGTGCCATGAAGCTTGTTGAAAAGGGAGAATTTAAGAAAGCGAAGCAATTGATTCCTTCCATTAAGACAGCGAATGATGAGATTGGTTATGTGGTGGATGTGTTCGGCCAGACGGCCAACCGCCTCGATACCCTGATTGAAACAGAATATGAAGCCAACATACGCAGGAGGGATGCGGAATACAAGGCACTGCTACTGCAAATCAATCCCCATTTCTTAAATAATACCTTGGAAACCATCGGTGGTCTCGCAGCTCAAGGGAAGAACAAAGAGGTGATCGATGTCACGATCCATTTAGGGAGGATCATGAGATATTCCCTCAATACGGAATCTGACATGGTGACCCTTGGGGAAGAAATGACCTATATACGGAGGTTTATGGAAATTCTGAAGCTGCGATATGAAGAGGCGCTCTCCGTTTCCATTCAGGAGGATCCTGCAGCCTCTCCGCTCCCGATCATTAAGTTCGTTATCCAGCCACTCGTGGAGAATTCGGTTAAATATAGTTTCATAGAGAAAACGGAGGCCGTTCTTCGTATTTCGACGAAGAAAGTGAATGACTGGGTGGAGATTGTGATTGAGGATAATGGAATCGGGATCCCTGAGTCTATTGTGGAAGAATTGAAGCGTGACCACGGTCCTCATGAATCCAGTCATGTACTGGAAAGCAAAGGACGAAGCATCGGACTTAAAAATGTCCTGGGGCGTTTAAAGCTGTATTACGGAGAAAATTTCACCTATCATATTTCATCAAAAGAGTATCAAGGTACAACCATTGTCTTACGCATAAAAAGTGGAGAGGGGGATCTTCATGCTGAAGGTGATTCTGGTCGATGATGAAATTCAAATCCGAAGAGGGTTGAAGTGGAAAGTGGACTGGGAAGAAGAAGGCTTTGTTATTGCCGGCGAAGCCTCCAATGGCAAGGAAGCGTTACAGGTTATCGAAGAAGTGATGCCTGATGTTGTCCTGACCGATGTCAGGATGCCGGTCTTGGATGGGATGCAGCTTGTGAAAGCGTTATCGGGTAAGTATCCTGATATCAAGGTGATCGTCCTGTCGGGATACGCGGATTTCGAATATGTACGTTCCTCTTTGGTCGAAGGAGTGAAGGATTATCTGCTTAAGCCCGTCGATCCCGAGGAATTGACGGCTGCCCTCAGGAAGATCAGGGGCGAGATTGAAGCGGAGAAGCAGAGAAGAATGGAAACGGTCAGAATGAACCAGTTCCACGCCGAGGAAATGAGAGAGCAGTACCTGCTTCATTTGGTGAAGGATGAATGGGCAGGGAAGAATATTTCCGGGGAGAGACTGAGTCAGCTGAAGCTTGATGTGCTGGCAGGTGAGGACACGGTTGTTCAGTTCATCACCGTAGAGATTCGAAGTAGTGACCCCGAACAGGTTAGGGATTTGTTTCTGCCCTTCAGGATGTTGTGCCGGGAATTATCCTATGAGCATGAAGGAATCATGTCCTTCTACGACACGAGCTATCAGAATATGATTCATTTCTTATGTCTACAACACTCGGGAGGGAATTCAATCCATACTTTTGTTCAGGAACTGCAACGGAATGTCAGCAGCTATCTGAATGTTGAAACGGTCATTGGGGTGGGGAAAGTAGTCATTGGTTTATCTCAATTAAAGAACGGATACATATCCTCCCTTCTCTCCTGGAGCCAAAGTTCCGCTGATGCCACGTCCCAATTCATTGACGGGTCAACGAGTAAACAGACGGTGGAATTCACTGACGATGTGGAATGGAAGTTGTCAAACAGCATGGAGCAGGGCGATTATGAGACTTTCAAGAAACATCTACTGACTACCCTTGCTGAATGCGACCGGCAATCGGTGATGTCTTATTCCTTTGCAGCCAGCCGGGTGCTCTTTATGCTTGGATCCATGGCAAGGAAATATGATCTGTATACCGAGGATTTAGAGAAGAAGATGTGGAATTGTCAATTGGGTATATGGGAACTGACTTCCCGGTACCGGGTTAAAGGACAACTGCTGGACCTTTCAAGAATGATTGCGGATAAGGTGAGTGAAACCCGGCATTCCTCTAATGGAATTGCCATCGTGGAAAATGTAAGGCGGTATATGGACAAGCATTACACCAATGAAATTTCACTCTCCTCCCTTGCTGATCAATTCCATATCAACTCGGCCTATTTATCGGAGATGTTCAAAGAACTGGTAGGACAGAATTTCAGTGATTATCTCGTCAACCTCCGAATGGACAAAGCCCGTTCCCTGTTGATGGATGAACAGTTAAAGATCATCGAGATTGCACATCTTGTCGGCTATTCCAATTCCGGCTATTTCAGCACTGTATTCAAGAAGCGATTTGGACAAAAGCCACTTGATTACAGGAAATCCAGGACAGTGGATAAGGGGGAGGCACGATGAAGTATAAGTTAACTGCCATCTATGTACTGGCTGCGCTACTCATGTTGACAGCAGGGATCTACAGCATCTTAACTTTTACCTCATTCCAGGAAACCAGCAGAGAGAAGGACGGAGAAAAGCTGGATGAACAAGCCCAGATCCAACTGACATTCTGGAGAAACAAGGGGACAGAGCTTGAGAATCAGGCGTATGAAGAGCTGGTGGCCGACTTTAATAAGGAGCATCCCGCGATCGAAGTGGAGATGGTCCCCATCCCTTATGGGGATTATGAGTTGAAGCTTAGAACTGAGATGGCAGCAGGTGACCCACCTGATATTTTGACGATCGATACGCCGACTCTTGCCCTTTATGCAAGTGCGGGTGGTCTTCTGTCGTTGGATTATTATATGAGACAAGATGGTCATATTGAGGATCTCGCAACCCCTACGTTGAAGGGGATCACATACGAGGATGAAATCTATTTATCACCGATTGCAGAATCAAGTGTGGCTCTCTTTTATAACATCCATTTGTTTGAAAAAGCAGGGGTTCCCCTCCCTTCCAAAAATCCACATGACCCGCTGACTTGGGATGAGGTTCTCGAGGCTGCTAAGAAAATCTCTGCTTTAGCACCCGACATCACGGGAATAGACCCGGGCCAGGGATTTCCGGATGGGGAGTCGCCATCCTACTTCAAGATGCCTATCCTTTGGCAATTTGGAGGAGATGTACTGGATCCGGGCAATCAGACAGCGAGTGGTTATTTGAACTCCACGGCTTCACTGAGAGCCCTACAGTTTTATCAGGATCTCTATCAGAAACACCGGGTAGCCAAGGTTGAACTCCCCGAGGAAGCATTGGAGACCGATAGGCTCGGTATGACGGTCCTCGGTTCCTGGATGGTGGAGAGTCTCAGTATGATGAACCCTGATTTCCGGCTGGGTGAGGATTTCGGGATTACCGCCCTGCCGAAAGGGAGCGAACAGGCGGTTCCAAACGGAGGGTGGTCCCTCGGGATTTCGTCTGACACTGACTATCCCGATGAAGCATGGGAGTTTATCCAGTATGTCACCAGCTTTGAAGGTGCAAAGAAGTATGTGGAGATCACCGGGGATGTTCCGGCTCGTTATTCTGTTGCAGAAGCCTTTCCCGAGTTCAATGAGTATCCGAAGAATATTTTCGTGGAACAGGCACAAAAGTACTCAAGGAATCGACCGATCACCCCAGCCTATCCTGTCGTGAGCGAAGCAGTCAAAGCGCTATTTGAAGATGTGGGTATCGGAGGGAAGGACGTCAAAACTTCGGCAGAAGAAGCGGTCAAAAAGATCAATGAAGAACTGAATGATTTGGAATAAAAACCTTTGGCAGCTGCCAGAGGTTTTTTTTGTGTGCAGTAAACTTCCAAAAAATTTAAACTGTTTCATCCGAAAATAGTAAACGTTTTCATTCTGGGATTCTAGTAAAGTGAACTCAACGGACATCCTCACCTAAATGGGGAGGATCATTGTTTCTGAACAAAGTGATTTATATAAAGGGGGTCAAAAGATTGCAAGAACTTGCCAAGGCAGATACACCAGTCATAACGGAAACAAAGAAAAATTCGAAGCTCAAAACCAAGCTCCATTATATGAAGAAAAACTATATTCTCTATTTGTTTCTTGCACCTGCCATCATTCTTACGATCATTTTCAAGTATGTTCCCATGTATGGGGCATCCATCGCATTTAAGGATTTCAGTCCCATCAGGGGGATCAATGGAAGTGAATGGGTGGGGTTCAAGCACTTTACGGACTTTTTATCGTCTCCGAATTTCATGGATATCCTGGTCAATACTCTGAAATTAAGTTCCTTCGAGCTTCTGATCGGGTTTCCGATCCCGATCATCCTTGCACTGATGCTGAATCAGCTCCGGAAAGCAGGGGTGAAGAAGAATATTCAACTCATCCTTTATGCACCACACTTTATCTCAGTCGTCGTCATCTCCGGGATGATCTTTCTCTTCCTATCACCTACAGGACCGATTAATGCGATGCTGTCGGTTTTTACGGATAAGCCGATTTCATTCATGTCTGATCCTGATGCCTTCAGAAGCATCTATATCTGGTCAGGAGTTTGGCAGGGCGCGGGGTGGGCATCGATCATTTATGTGGCGGCACTCGCCAATGTGGATCCCCAGCTTCACGATGCAGCAACCATAGATGGGGCATCCCTTCTGCAACGCATCCGGCATATCGATCTTCCGACGCTGAAGCCTGTAATGGCGGTCCTGTTCATCCTGGCTGCAGGAGGCATCATGGCGATTGGATTTGAGAAAGCCTATCTGTTACAGACTTCTATGAACCTTCCAACCTCGGAAATCATTTCAACCTATGTATACAAGCGGGGGCTGCAGGCAGGTGACTATTCATTCGCCACGGCAGTAGGGTTGTTCAATGCCGTCATCAATGTCATCTTATTGGTTTTCGTAAACCGTGTGGTCAAGAAATTAAACGAAGGCGAAGGTCTTTTATAGAAAGGGGGAAACGAGGTGTACCAATACACCAGGAGTGATAAACTCATTCTTTTCATTAACAAAATCCTGCTTGGGGGAATCGTGATCATTGTTCTGTTCCCTTTGATATACGTGCTACTATCCTCGGTTCTTGAGCCGAATGTTCTGGTGAAAAAAGGATTCCTCATCAGCGGTTCGGATTGGACACTCGAGGGTTATAAACGGATCTTCGAGGACGGTACCATCGTCAAAGGATTCATCAACTCGATTCTCTATTCTGTCGGATTCACGCTCATCACCGTGAGTGTCTGCATCTTTGCCGGCTATTCCCTCTCGGCTGAAGGGCTTGTCGGACGAAAGTTCATCATGGTGTTCTTTCTCATCACGATGTTCTTCAACGGGGGGTTGATCCCGACGTATATGGTGGTGAAGGACTTAGGGATGCTGAACACGATTTGGGCGATCATCCTTCCCAATGCCATCAACGTTTGGTTCATTATTCTTGCAAGAACTTACTTCAAATCGATTCCGAATGAGTTGAAGGAAGCAGCAAGGATCGACGGGGCATCGGAGTTCAAGATCTTCTTGAACATCGTGTTTCCGTTGTCAAAGCCGATCATCTTTGTCATCGCACTCTATGCGTTCATCGCACAATGGAATTCATATTTCGATGCGATGATCTACCTTGAAGACCGGGATTTGTACCCGTTACAGCTCGTCCTGCGATCGATCCTCATCCAGAATGAGGTGCAGCCGGGAATGATCGCTGACCAGCAGGCTGCTGCGGAACTCCAAAGAATTTCAGAGATGATCAAGTATTCATCCATCGTATTAGCAAGCTTGCCGCTGATCATTATGTATCCATTCTTCCAGAAATACTTTGAAAAAGGTGTTATGGTGGGATCTTTAAAATAATCTATATTTTATCAATGGGGGTTTAACAATGGGGAAAAAGACGAAGACAATGTCGGTACTTCTGATGTCAGGCATGCTTCTTGCAGCCGGGTGCAGCAACAACAGTGAAAATGCTTCTTCTGAGAATTATGAACTGGAAAATGTAAAGTTTCCGTTAGAGGAACAGGTGACGCTTAAGATGATGACATCCAGCTCACCACTTGCTCCGGATGATCCAAATGAAAAGCTGATCTTCAAAAGGCTCCAGGAAGAAACGGGAGTGAAGATCGACTGGACCAATTATACAGCGGGGGAAACCTTCAATGAAAAGCGGAATCTGGCTGTCGCGAGCGGCGAGCTTCCAGACGCGATCATGAATGCGGGATACAGTGACTATGAGCTATTGAAGCTTGCGAAGGATGGAGCGATCGTTCCTGTTGAGGATCTGATTGATGAGCATATGCCCAATCTGAAAAAGGTGTTGGAAGATGCGCCTGAATATCGCTCGATGATGACGGCACCGGATGGGCATATTTATTCCTTCCCTTGGATTGAAGAGCTTGGTTCAGGAAAGGAAAGCATTCACTCCGTTGATGACTTCCCATGGATCAACGTCGAATGGCTGAATAAACTGGGGCTTGAAATGCCGAAAACAACAGATGAACTTAAAGAAGTCCTGAAAGCATTCAAGACTCAGGATCCAAACGGGAATGGTGAGGCAGATGAAATCCCGATGTCCTTCATCATCAACCATGGAGGTGAAGATGTGTCCTTCTTGTTCGGTTCATTCGGACTCGGTGAGAACTGGGATCACACGGTCGTCACCAATGACGGTGAAGTGAAGCTGACGGCAGCCGACGAAGGGTATAAGGCTGCCATCAATTACTTAAATGAATTATATAAAGAAGATTTGATTGACGTAGAAGCCTTTGAACAGGATTGGAATACCTACCTGTCGAAAGGGAAAGAAGGACGTTACGGCATGTACTTCACATGGGATAAAGCCAACATCACGGGTATGAACGATCAATATGACCTCATGCCAGCCCTTGAAGGCCCTGATGGAACGAAGAATGTGGCGAGAACGAACGGTATGGGATTTGACCGGAACAAAATGGTCATCACGAGTGCGAACGAGAACCTTGAACTGACGGCGAAGTGGATCGATCAATTCTATAATCCGCTTCAATCGGTTCAAAATAACTGGGGAACATATGGGGATGACAAACAGCAAAACATCTTCGAAATGGATAGTGCAAGCAATTCATTAAAACACCTTCCATTAGAAGGAACGGCTCCTGTTGAGCTCAGGGAAAAGACATCCGTCGGCGGTCCACTGGCAATCTTGGACGAATACTATGGAGCCGTGACGACGAAACCGGATGATGCTGCCTGGAGACTGGGGCTCATGAAGGATGTCATGGTACCGGATATGAAGGCGGATAACATCTATCCAAAAGTATTCTTCTCCCTTGAGGAGTTAGATAAGCTTTCGAAGATCGAGACCGATCTGCTTGCTTATGTGAAGCGTAAAAAGGCAGAATGGATCACCAACGGGAAAGCCGATGAAGAATGGGCGGATTACTTGAAACAACTCGATCGCCTCGGGTTACAGGAGTGGCTGAAAATAAAGCAGGATGGATATGACCGTAACCAATCATAATTAAATTCAGGCTGTACCTTGCCCAGGCAATCGTGCAGCCTTTCGAATGCAAAGGAGAATCCTTATGACGAATCATTATCAAGAAAAAATGAGCCTTTATTCAGAAACCTATCGTCCGCAATTTCACTTTTCCCCGAAGGAAAAGTGGCTGAATGATCCGAATGGGATGGTCTATTTCGAAGGGGAATATCATCTCTTCTTTCAATATCATCCACAAGGAACCACGTGGGGACCGATGCACTGGGGGCATGCGGTTAGTCGGGATTTGATCCATTGGGAGGAGCTGCCGATCGCTCTTTATCCTGACGAGCACGGTGCTATTTTCTCTGGAAGCGCCGTGGTGGATTGGAAGAATACATCGGGTTTCTTTGAAAAGGGGAATGGCGGGCTGGTCGCCATTTATACAAGTGCGGACTCATATCCGGATTCCGATCGTCCAAGACAGAGACAAAGTCTAGCCTTTAGTCTTGATCATGGCAGGACGTGGGAGAAATACGAGGGAAATCCTGTCCTGTCAGATGAGGATATTACCGATTACCGGGATCCCAAAGTGTTTTGGCATGAGGAATCTGAACGTTGGGTCATGGTGCTGGCGACGGGTCAGACGATTACCATATATACGTCCCCTAACTTGATCGACTGGGAGTTTGCCAGTGAATTCGGTCAGGACGAAGGCTCCCATTCCGGAGTATGGGAATGCCCGGATCTGTTTCCACTCATGGTTGACGGAAATCCCGATCATGTGAAATGGGTGATGCTGGTGAGCATTGGTGACAACCCCGATTTCAAGGAAGGTTCAAGGACCCAGTACTTTGTTGGGGACTTCGACGGCAAGACGTTTATCAACCATCATAATGCAGACACCATCCTCTGGCTCGATCACGGAAGGGACAATTATGCGGGAGTGAGCTGGTCCGATATCCCTGAAAAGGACGGAAGACGAATCTATCTTGGATGGATGAACAACTGGAGATATGCAAACCAGGTTCCGACTGAAACGTGGAGAGGAGCCATGACATTGCCTAGAGAAATGACCTTGATATCTACTCCAGATGGGGTTCAGCTTTTACAAAAACCTGTATCTGAAATGAATAGAATCAGAAAAGAATCAAAGGTCATCAAGGCAATAGGGCTAACGGATGAAGCGTACTCAATGGATGTAAATCATGAATTAATGGAAGTGAATCTGGCTGTAACGTTGGAAGAGGCAAAGGAGTTCAGGCTGACTATCCACCATTCATCCGATGAGAAAACGAGTATCCGGTACAATCGAATCACCCAAGTGTTATCGATCGACAGGACTCAGTCAGGAGAACACGGGTTTTCGGATTCATTTCCGGGAATTTCCGAATGTCCTGTGGAATTAATGGACGATACGCTCAACCTTCATATATTCCTGGACTCATCTTCCTTAGAGGTATTCGCACAGGGAGGAGGGGGAGTATTAACCAACCTGATCTTCCCACAGGGAACGAATCACACCCTTTCCCTCACTGCCCTTGGAGGTGGTGCCAAGGTAGAAGAGCTCATGGTTACCGAGCTTTCCTCTATCTGGGGAAAGGAAGTACGAGAGCATGAATGACCCATCGATTTTATGCATCGGTGAACTGCTCATCGATTTCTTTTGTACCGATATCAATAAAGACCTGGCACATGGCCAACATTTCTCAAAGCAAGCAGGAGGGGCTCCTGCGAATGTGTGTGCCACCATTACCACACTTGGGGGGCGCGCCAGATTCCTGAGCAAGGTAGGAAATGACCCGTTCGGCCATTTCCTGAAAAACACCATGAAGGATCTTACCATTGATGATTCTTCCATTCTTCTTGATGAGCATCATCCTACAACTCTGGCGTTTGTATCATTGAAAGAAGATGGGGAAAGAGATTTCGTGTTTAATCGAGGGGCGGATGCCCATCTGAACAAGGAAGACCTTCATCAAAGCAGCTGGAGGGAATCTTCCATCATTCACTTTGGATCTGCCACCGCCTTACTGGATGATCCCTTTAAATCCGCGTACGTATCCTTCATCCAAATGGCCAAGGAAGCAGGGAAATTCGTCTCCTTTGACCCGAACTTCCGAAGCGATTTATGGAAGGGGAGAGAGAGGGACTTCATTGAGGTGGCGGAGCAGTGCATCAGTCAAGCAGACTTCGTCAAAGTAAGCGAAGAGGAATGTAAGATCATTTCTGGATTCGCCCATCTATCAGATGGAGTCGAACATTTTCATAGACTGGGAGCAAATACCGTAGCCGTCACCCTTGGGAAGGATGGAACACTGGTTTCAAATGGAAAAGAATCGTGTATCGTCCCAAGCATTCCCGTTCATTCCATTGATTCAACGGGGGCAGGCGATGCATTTGTTGGGGCGACACTGCATCAATTCAATCACTATCAGGATCCGAAAGCCCTCCTGAAGGATTTCGAAGAATTAAAAAACGTCATTTCAACCAGCAATCGCGTGGGGGCAACTGTTTGTACAAAAATAGGGGCGATCAGCGCGATTAGGGAATTAGAGGGACGGACCTCTAAATGGTGATAGTTATACATTAGCGCACTGATTGGTGTCTGATGACCAGCATGGTAAAGCTTTAGCGTGTTGGGGGTCAGGCACCGTTTTTCGTCATGAGCTAACAGGAAGCAGGAGAACCGTCCTTGTGCATTCTTGAATTCATATATTCAAAGAAGGTTTAGATAAATGATACATAAATTGTCAGGGGCAGACCCTCACTGTGTGACGGAGGGTTGACCACTTTTCTCATTGTTCAATACAGTGTAGAACCTTAAAAAAACTTAATGTTCGGTATTTTGCGGAATTCTCTAATTTTGTATGGTAAGTTATTATTTGGAAATACAGATTCTACTCTATTAAGAAAGTGTATTATGAATAGAGTTGTAGTGTTAATGATAATGAATTTTGGATGAGGGATTAAGCAGGTCTTAGAAGAAAAGGGTGAAAAAATGCCAATTCTTTTCATCATAGGGGAATTTCATTTTTTCATTAATCTATTTTTTCATTAATGATTACTGCTTTTATTTTTGCTATCTACTAGTATTCTTAGATTTCTGGCATCGTTCTTGGAAATGAAAAAAAAATTGGGGGAGAATCCTGTGATATGAATAAACAGATAATCGGTTCTATTTTTTTCCTAATGACAACGATCCTTTATAGTACCAAATACATCACAGCAGCAATCGCAGGTGCCGATAATGGTGCATGGGGTGAAAAAGATTTTGTCCTATATCTATCCTTTACACCAAGTATTTTTAATGTATTTATTTACTTTACAATGTTAATAGGTATTATATATTTTGTTTGGGGGATTAGTGATAGTAAAAAAGAAACAACTTAACCCAGACAGGAAGAGCAGATTATTTTTGCTCTTCTTTTATTATCATCTTAATGAGCACTGAATAGTGCCTGACCCAATCACGGTAAAGCTGGCGCTGTTTTTCATATCTGGTTCTACATTAATATCTGAAAGGATGATGTTGATGAAAAAAAAGCAACTATACTTCCTGGGATACTTTCTCATATTCCCACTTATATTTATCACGAGCTTCTTATTATGGGGGAGTGTGATAAAAGGAAATGGTCTATGGACCGTGATGACAGATGCGTTATCGATCATAGGAATCTATTATATCCTCACGAGTATTATATTTAGCTTTGTTATGAGGAAACAAGTGAAATTCGAAAATGAATGAAATAAAAATGCCCCCGAACGTAGAAAGTTTCAGCGGTCGGGGGCATTTCATTTTTAGTTAAATTCATGATCTATCATACTAGGTTCCATCACTTATCAATCACAATATTTGAATTGATTTTTAATAGTTCCTCAATAAATCTCTCTTTCTTCTTATATTGTTGCCAAACCCTCAGCACGGGAAAACTGGAGGTCAAACACCGTTTTTAGTTACCCCTTCCTGTAGGAAATCAGAACTCACCAAGAATCTCAAAACCAAAGAAGGAAATAAGGAATCTTTGAAGAATAGTAATAGCGGATACTGATTTCTTACAGACTGTTGATCCCATTCATGCTTCTAGATTCTTTTCCAGATATCATGTCGGCTATTGATTTGACGGGCGTCATGTATTCCATATTGCAATGGGTGATCCTTGGATATTTTTCATCATAGGCGATTGCAGTGTCTAAGTTTTTCACCGTAAACACGATATACCGTTTTATGATGTGATTCGAATCAACATACTCTAATGTTCGGGAGGAAATGAAATGTCCAACAATACGTTGACTTCAAAGGTGGAGAATGATCGGGTACTTGTGCTTGAGCGAGAATTTGATGCGCCCCGTGAGCTAGTGTTTACTATGTTTAAAGACTCTGAACATCTCAAACAGTGGTGGGGACCAAGGGGCTGGGAGCTTCCCGTGTGTAACGTGGATTTCCGCCCGGGAGGTGTGTGGCACTTCTGCATGAAGTGCACTGATCAGAATCAAGGAGAATTCTTCGGAATGGAATCTTGGGGAAAAGGGATTTACAAGGAGATCATCGAGCCGGAGAAGATCGTCTACGTCGATTCCTTCTCAGATCCTGAAGGCCATACGAATGAAGACATGCCGTCGACAACCAATACATTGGAATTCATCGATTTGGGTGGCAGGACGAAGCTGATCAACCATGCTGAATATGATTCGGCAGAGTCTCTCAAGACCGTTACTGACATGGGTGTGATAGAAGGCATCTCCGAAACGTGGGACCGCTTGGAGGAAGCCCTTCAGAAGGTGAAATAATGAAGTTAGGGACGGACCTCCACCTTTAGAGAGGTCCGTCCCTCTTTCATTTCCATCGCAACGATTTCTTAAACTCACTAAACGCCTGCTGAGAGTACTCATCCCCAAATTTCCGAATGTTTCCTTCAAGGTTTTCTTTTTCCTGAATTAAGACTGGATGGATTTCCGTTGTATTGGCCACTTCATAGACGGCATGAAGAAAATCGACCATTTCCCCTATTAAAAACCCATTTCGCAATTTCACTAATTCCTGGATGACGACAGGTATGTACTGAAAAGCTTCCACTGAAGTCATGCTAGTAGTGATCTCCTCAAAGAAATGGCCGAAATACCATTCATCCTGATCGAGTTTCTCCTGCCAGTTATGGAATACCTCATGAAGTGGTTTCATGGAACTCATCCCTTTCTTAGGGACGGACCTCCTCTTTAGCGAGGTCCGTCCCTCTTTCACTTATTCAAAAACTCTTTAGCAAGTACATGATCAGGATCTAATGCAAGCATCCTTTTCGCCGTATCATAGGCTTCTTCTTCACTGACGACTTTATCGGGGATTTGATGCAAGAATAACAGGTTGGATAAGTACTTGATATCTTGTCGATCTGTTAATTCCACACAGCGCCTTGCATGATAAAGGGCAGCGTAATAAGCACCGTCCAGGTAACTTAGTGGAACCACCATCAATCGAAACGCCATCTCATGTAACGCAACGTGTTCCTCTTCGACTAGTAAACTCATAATGAAGGCGTAATTCGTTATACTAGAATCCTTGAAGGCTGTTTCCATGAGCTTTCCATCAAGTTCTGAATAGGAAAGCTCATTCGTCATTTCTTTTGCCTTTTCAAAATGTCCTTTTATGATGAACTCATTTAGTTTGTTTGTCATGTTCATACCCACCAATTACTACTTTTTTAAAAAAATGAGCCTTATATTTCAAAGCCATTAACTAGTTCATTGTACACGACTTCCTTAACCCCAACCTTAAAGCAACCTTAAATTAACCATAAATCTCAAAAAACGCTGACAATTTCATGGTAAAATAGGATGAAAATTTGATTTTACAAGACTGGGAGTAAGGGTATGGCAGAGTTGATTTATATAGCAGAAGATGATGTGGAAATTAACCACTTGATCAGCCTTCATTTGCGGAATGAAGGGTATCGGGTGGAGCAGAGTTATGATGGAGATGAAGTGATCCGTAAATGCAGGGAGAAGCGGCCGAGTCTTCTCATCCTGGACTTGATGATGCCGAAAGTGGACGGGTTTCAGGTGATCAAGGAAATTCGGAAAAACTGTAAGGTCCCGATCATGCTGCTGACAGCGAGGGCCGATGATGCGGATAAAGTCCTGGGGTTCGGGCTGGGGGCAGATGACTATGTGGTGAAGCCCTTCAGTATGGTGGAGCTTGTGTCGAGAGTGAATGCCCAGATTCGAAGGTATACGGATTATAGTGTGGTGGAGGAAAATGGAGTCATCCGTAACGGATCCCTTGAATATGACCCCATCAATCAGACGGTGACGAAGGACGGGGAGCGGCTCTTACTGACCCCTAAGGAGACGAAGCTGCTTTCAATTTTCATGAAGAATGTGAACCGGTTGTATACGAAGGCCCAGTTGTATGAGCTTGTATGGAATACGGACTACATCGGTGACAGCAATACGATCATGGTTCATATCAGTCGGATCAGGGAACAAATTGAATCCGATCCCAAATCCCCGACGTACATTACGACGGTGAAAGGACTCGGTTATCGGATGGAGAATCATGAAAACTAATCCGATCCTCCTTAAAAAGCCCATCTCCATCACCAAGCAATTTTTTATCAACTATGCTTTATTGTTTATCATTCTACTCGGAGTAGGGACGTTCACGCTGGTGGCAAACTTTGTGTATGTCGAGGCCGTGTATGAGGATTTGGATCAGGACTTCCTGAAAGGGACGTATGAAGATGCGAAGAAATTGGGGATGAAAGCGGCATTCAAGAAGAATGAGCTGCCGGATCATGCCTATCTTGAAATCGTCAGTCCCGATTATAAGGTGATCGATCAATTCAATAGTCCTCACAAGATCGGATTTGACTATGGGTTGAATGAATTTCTGAAAAACACCGATACGTATGATACGGATTTATATATACCTGAAAACGGTGAAGAGTACCTATTACTCTATTTTCCCGCAGATGACTATTTCCAATTGGATGATGTGTTCTTCTTCACCATCATCTTTTTCATGGTGTGCTTGATCGTCATTCTGTACTGGTATGTGAAGAGAACATCGGTCCAGCTCATTCAGCCGATCCAGAAGCTTCTGAAGGGGATCGATTCGATTTCAGCAGGAAACTATGGAGAGAAAATTGAGTTCGAGGCGAATCAGGAATTGAATCAGTTGAAACATAACATTAACCAAATGGCAGAGACGATCGGCACGGAAATCGCATTGAAAGAAAGATCCGAGAACTTGAGGAAGCAGCTGATTCTGGATATTTCCCACGATCTGAAAACCCCATTGACCAATATACAGGGTTACGCTGAAACGTTGACCAGCTTGACAAATCTGAGTCGAGCAGATCAGAAGAAATATACCGACATCATCGTGTCCAACAGCAAGAGAGCAAACCGGCTCATACATGACCTGTTCGACCTGTCCCATATGGATATAGACTGCGATTCGGTTTCGCTTAAGGAAAAGGATATGGCCGAATGGCTTCGTACCATGCTGTCTTCCTTTGTAGAAGAGTTCGAGGAAAAAGGGATGGAGTATCACCTGGATATTACCGAGGATCCCCTGATGGTGAAGTTCGATCCTTCCAAGCTTGAAAGGGCGCTTACGAATATTCTCCATAATGGGATGGCGTACAGTGATGGGTATCTGTCTATTTCACTCAAGCAGAAACAGAATCAGGCTGTGATGATCATTGAGGATAAGGGAACAGGGATACCCGCCGCCTACCATGACAAAATATTCGAACCGTTCGTGCGGATGGACGAATCGCGAAATGGTGAGACCGGGGGAACGGGCCTGGGACTTGCGATTGCGAAGAAAATTATCGAACAACATGATGGATCCATTGAATTGGATAGAGGATATGATGAGGGATGCCGGTTTGTGGTTGTGCTTGGCATTCAATAGATAGTGGGACCTGACCTCCAGCCGGCATGGGGGTCAGGTTTTTTTAGATTATTTAAACTATTTCAATAGAAAAGCGAAACTACGTGTTAAAATATAGGAGGTTATACAGTCTGTTGTAAGTTCAATAAGATCCTTAGGATGGAGTTTTGTTGATTGAGAACGAAGGTCAGCTCCTTTCTTAGGTACATTTGTAATGAACAAATAAGGGGGACATGCAAATGAAAAAAGTGTTGGTATTTGTTACGGATGGTTTTGCTGATTGGGAAGCAAGTTACGTGACGGCGGAGATTAATAAACCAGAAACGGGTTATCAAGTTAAGACCATTGCGATCGACAAGGATCCTAAGGTGTCAATGGGTGGATTCACGGTTCTTCCCGACTTTAGTTTACAAGGCGCTCCTCTGGAATTTGAGATGCTCATCATTCCTGGTGGTACCGGGTGGAGAGAGGAGAAGAATCAGCAGGCGAAGAAGCTTGTGGATTATTGCTTTGAACATGACATTCCGGTAGCCGCGATTTGTGATGCGACGACTTTTCTAGGAATTCACGGGTATCTTGACCAGCTGAAACATACAGGTAATTCACTGCCTTATTTAAAAGAGGGGGCACCTGATTACAGGGGTGAAGAGAACTATATAGCCGATCAATCCGTTAGTGATGGCTGTCTGATCACAGCAAATGGAAGTGGAGCAGTGGAGTTTTCAAGAGATATCTTACGTAAGTTGGGTGTGTTGGAGGGTGAAGAACTAGATAGATGGTATGATATATTTAAGAATGGATTTATAAAGAAGTAAGCATGGGGATGGTTCTGCTGCTTCGTTTTGATCTAAGAGGAAGCACGAGAACCGTCCCCGTGCTTCCCCTTGACAATGAATGAAAATTTTATTATCGTAATAAAAAACCTAATACGTTTCTCACATTCGTATAACTCCAATAATATGGTTTGGAGGTCTCTACCAGGAACCAATAAATCCTGATTACGAAGAAGATACATTTATTTGTATTTTCTTCGTAATCAGGATTTTTTTTGTTGAAAAATTGAGGAGGTACAACAATGAATTATTCTACAATGCCTAAAATTGAACTGCACTGCCATTTGGATGGAAGTGTCCGACCCGAGACTATTATTGATATTGCAAAGAGAGAGGGCATCCATATCCCTTCCTTTGATATAGAAGAGATGAAAGAAGAGCTCATTGCCCCATTAGACTGTGAATCACTGGATGAATACTTAGAGAAATTCTCGATCCCTAATGCCGTTATGCAGTCAAAAGAGAATTTAAAGAGAATCACTTTTGAGCTTTATGAAGATGCAGCCAAGGAAAACGTGAAATATATGGAGGTCCGGTTCGCTCCATTGCTTCATACACAGAAGGGGTTATCTGTAAAAGAAATCATTGGAAGTGTAATTGAGGGAATGAAAGAAGCAGAAGAACAATTTGATATTAAAGGGAATATCATTTTGTCCTGTATGAGAATGATGTCGGCGGAACGTGCATTTGAGGTTGTCGAACAGGGGAAGAGCTTCCTTGGAAAAGGAGTCGTCGCGATTGATTTATGTGCTTCCGAAGAAGAAGGGTTCTGTGGGAAATTCATTGAACCCATCGCTCTGGCGAGAGAATATGGCTACAGAGTCACGATCCACGCCGGTGAAACGGGAATCGGAAGAAATGTGCTCGAGGCTGCTGAATGGCTGGGGGCAGAAAGAATCGGACACGGTGTATATATTACAGACTGTCCGGAAGCGTATCAGGTTGTAAAAGAAAAACAGATCGTGCTTGAAATCTGCCCAACGAGTAACGTTCAAACGAAAGCCGTTAAAGAGTTCCGTGATCACCCCCTTTACAATTTTCACAGGGATGGGATCAAAATCACCATCAATACTGACAACAGAACCGTATCCGATACAACGATGGCGAAGGAATGTGAGTTGGTCTGGAATGAATTTGCGATGAGTGATGAGGATTATAGGGAGATTTATATGAATAGTGTGGAAGCTTGTTTTGCGAGTGATGAGGTGAAGGAAGGTTTGAAGAAGTATGTGTTGTAAGCCATGGGGACAGGTTCCTTGGCCCCGTTTTGTATGAGAGCCACGGTACCTGTCCCTGTGGTTAGGAAAGAGAAGGATCAAAGAACAACCCAACGTTCTTTGATCCTTCTTTTTTACTTTTTTAAAAAAAATCTTTCTTTTACGCACGTCCATAGTGTATGATACATAGTATAAACTATATAGTGTACGACACACAGTATAATTCAATCAAAGAGGTGAACATATGGATAAGTCACTGCTGACATCTCTGACGACGGAACTGCGGAGGGGGACATTGACCCTGGCGGTATTAAGTCAATTGCGGACACCGCAGTATGGATATTCACTTGTCCAATTACTGGAGAAAAGCGGAATTTCGATGGAGCAGAGTACACTCTATCCGCTGCTGCGCCGTTTGGAGAAACAAGAACTGGTCACAAGCAGCTGGGACCGGTCGGAAAGCAGGCCGAGGAGATATTATGTGCTGAGCGAATACGGCATTGAGATCCTGGGACAGTTACAGGCCGAATGGGAAAAGATGTCTGGGGAATTGTCCATTTTATTAAAGGGGGATGAGGAAGGATGAAACTTGTTGAACTCTATATTCAAGAAGTGATGAGAAGGCTGCCGGAGAAGAACCGGGATGATATTGCCCTTGAATTGAAATCAACGATTGAAGACATGCTGCCGGAGGAGTATACAGAGGATGATGTGAGAGAGGTACTGACTTCACTCGGAAATCCTGCCGTGCTTGCCTCGAATTATCAAGACAGGCCGATGCACTTGATCGGGCCAAGATATTATGATTTGTATAAGACGCTCTTGAAGATCATTCTCCCCATTTCTGTTGCTGTCACGTTCATCGTTTTAGCCGTATCATCTGTATTGAGCTACTCAGGGGAATCAAGTCCGATTGAGATATTTCTGTCCATCGCAGGAAATGGTGTGATCGAGGCCATCGGAACAGGGATGCAGGTCTTCTTTTGGCTGACCCTCACATTCGCCATCATCGAGCGGACCGTTTCCTCGGACAGTAAGCTTCCGATCACCATGAAAGGAACAGAGTGGACGCCTGATGACTTGAAAGACATCCCGTATGTCCCAAAAGAAAAACGAATTTCCAAGCTGGAGATTTTCGGAGGTCTGATTTGGACGGTCATCTGGTCAACCTGTTACTTTAAAGCGTCAAGTATCGTCGGATTGTATGAAAAAGGTGACAACGAAAGAACGTTCACTCCTTTCTTTGATGGGGAGGTGCTCATCGGATACTGGCCGTTGGTCGTGTTCCTGATCGGCTTGGAACTTCTCCTGCTACTTAGAAAATGGAAAGCGGGGGTCTGGACCAGGAAGCTTGCGATCGTGAATGCAGTATATCAGTTCATTCCTGTTCTAGCCTTTATGTTTGTTTTCAGGAACATGGATGTGCTGAATACAGATTTCATAGATAGGGTACAGGAACTGTTCGACGCCTCTTTCAATTTTCAGTGGCTGTACCTGACCGTATCGGTTGGATTATTGATCACAGCGGTGGTCAACAGCTATGATGGGTTTAAGAAGGCTTATAAATGAATGGGGGAGCCATGGGGACAGGTACCATGGCTCCATTTTGTCTACGTGGTTTTTCATAAAGAAAATTCGACACGGAGGATCAATTATTTAAAAAGAGGATTAAATAAACCAAAAAGAGGATCGATAAATTCTGAACAGGATTAATAATTGAAAATCAGGATTGAATGTGGGCAAATCGGGATCAATTCCGTAGCCGAAGGGATTTCTTTCGGGGATTCACACTCTACATCTGGCACCTCATACCCACCAAAGAGCCGTCTCCAACTAAAAAAGGACAATCTAACATCCTTTCCCCTCGATAAGCAGAAATAAGGGGACCGATGAACTTCAATTCGGGCAGCAATCCCAGAACCGGAGCCGTACACTGAGATGGGACCTTGGCCACATTTTTGTCAAAGAGCCACGGTACCTGTCTTCGTGGCTCATAGAATTTGCATAAGAATGGAACAATTCGAAACTTAAACAATTGTGCTTTCGTCTAATTACGAAAATCTTATTCAAGGAAAGAGCAGTTTTTTACTAGGAGTGGTGTTATGTTCTGGGTAAAATTTAGTTTGATGGCGATACTTGTTTTCAGCATTATCTCAATAGTTAAGTTTCTTTTAAGAAAGATTTTTAAAATAGATAAAGTGAAAAGGAAATTCTTTTCCAATAATCATATCAATGAGTCCCATCGTAATGTTGACAAATGGGTGAGGATTCTAACTGCAATCACTTTGATAGTTTTAGGGGTCATGATGATAAACGATGAAGACTTAACCTACTTATACATACTAGGGTTTACCACCTTATCTGCATTGGATTATGCTGTAAAGGCATTCTTTGAATGGAAATCCAGCGAATATCCTAAACAAGCTATTTTAACGTTAGCTGAAATGTTCTTGGTATTAACAGCCGTCTTAATTGTATTTCAATTTTGGATTGCTTAGAAAAGGGAGGGAAATGAAACCGGCACACATGGGCGTATATAAAAGGATAGTTACACTCTTAAATAGATTCAAGCAAGTATTTTATTATTATGACGATGAAGATTTTTCGACCTCTGAGAAAGAGTATATTGATAATATCAAGAAAACAAATCCGTATGGGCTTTTGGTGTTAATCTTTGGTGGGGTTTCATTCACATTTGGACCACAATATGTCATTCTGCCTGTCGCAACTTTGATTATTGCCATACTTACCATTGGAACTTTTGATAAAGAAAAAGAAGACAATCCGTGGACATTTATGTTGGGATCGATTCTATCTCTCATAGGATTATATATGAATATTGTTGGGGCTGTTCATATTCTAATATGATTAGAGGTATTCTTTTGGTTTGCTGAACAAGGAAGTACCTCTAGTTTGTTCCAGTAAATAAGGTCAGGGGGATTTTAAGTGGAAATATTAATGTCCGTAGTAATAGGAATTATTATGATGTGTGCGGTTTATTTAATTCTTTCTAAAAGTCTGCTTAGAATAATTATCGGCACAGGACTTCTCAGTCACGGGGTTCACCTTTTGCTTATAACAATGGGAGGATTACCAAAGGGAGAAGAAGCACCCCCTCTACTGGGTGAGCATTCTGTTAAAGGGTATATAGATCCTCTCCCTCAGGCGTTGATTTTAACTGCGATTGTAATCAGTTTTGGAGTAACTGCATTTTTCTTAGTGTTAGCGTACAGAGCTTATCAGGAGCTCGGAACGGATGATATGGAGAGAATGAGAGAAAGCGAGGATTATTGGGGGTAAAAGAGTTATTCATTTTCCGTAAGATGGTTAGGGCAAAAATAATCATAGGATAAAGTTTGGTTAGGGTAAATCAGGCTGTCGTTCTTCGGCATTTCTTTAGTGAATTAAAGGCCAGATACGATTAACAAGCAATAACATTAGAAGGTGTGTACTGGGTAAGATACGACTTCATATTAAAGAGGAGGGCTATTCAGAATGGAATTCAAGTTTAGTGACTTTTCTATTGTTCTACCGCCCTTCCACATTACAATCATTGCACTAATTATTATCTACTTATTAATAAGGTGGAGTAAGCAATTAGAAACACGTCGTTATACGGTTTTTATTTACTTTTTGATTAGCACAAACGTGGGTCCAATTTTTTCACTAGGTAGAAAAGAAGGGGTCTTCGAGCTGTGGGTTCCTTTAGGGTTTATAGTAGTTTTCATTTACTTGCTTTTTAGTAAAGGAAACCATCCATCAAAAATGAAAGCCAGTATTTTAGGACTTTGCGTAGCATTATATCAGTTGATTCTCCATTACGTTGGTTAATTTTTTGTATTCAATTAACGGGGATGTTTGTAGAATGAAAAATGGATAACGTCAGGAGGATGCGAATTTACAACGTTTATGGAAACTCAATATGAAAAAGCCTAATTCCTCAATTCAAGTGAAGAAATCAGGCTTTTTTCAATAATCCATTACCGTACCTTGCCTAAATCTGAGCTGACCGTCTCGATATTAAGGGGTGAATAGCTTCCATTCCCCCTCGGAAACAACTTCAATGGCCCCACCAGTCACTTTGATGGCAGTCTGATCGTCAATCGCGTACCCTGGCACTGAGACGCCGGCAGCCCACTTTTCTGCATTGGCCAAGGTATTGTCGGGTAACATCTCGTGACCCAGGTGAGGAAACAACGCGAAATCCACCAGACCCAGTGTTTTATCTCCCCCTGTGGGCGGACGCCAG
This sequence comes from Rossellomorea aquimaris, assembly GCF_008180865.1. Taxonomy (GTDB): domain Bacteria; phylum Bacillota; class Bacilli; order Bacillales; family Bacillaceae_B; genus Rossellomorea; species Rossellomorea yichunensis. Next base: position 480,132 of record NZ_VTEX01000002.1, on the reverse strand, counting down.
CCTACGAATTCTTCTCCGATATTCGGGGCCATCACCATGCTTCCGGCGCTCATTCCCACATAGACTGCATCCAGTGATGGTAAAAGGTCTGCAAGCCCCGATTGCCGCATCCAGTGGTGCAGGTAGAGGGCGTCGCCTCCAGACACCAGCAGGACGTCCGTCTCCCTGACAAGGGGCACCCAGCGGTCTTCGTCGATGCTTGGCAGGGCTGTGAGCTCTAGAACGCCGACAGACTTCCAGCCCAGGTCGACCATGGGATTCTCGGAATTCCCGCTTATGAACTGCCAGGCTTTGTCACCGGGACCGACCCAGGGGTGTCCGTACATGGCGGTGGGGATGCACAGAGCGTTGGAGTCGGCGATCGGCTTGTCGAGCATGTCCACCAGCGCGTTGTGGATCGTCGGGTTATTGACGCCCGCGGACGTTAGCAGAAGTTTCATTCCCGACGTTTTTGAATCCTCTAAATGATTTTGCGACATAAGTTTTTCCTCCTTATGGTCCGAACTTTTTCGTGTAATCCTTTAAGATTATTACGTATTTTTATCCTGATAGGTCGTGCATAGAAGTCACTTCTTCGATGATTAATTATCTCCTATTCATTTTATCATGTTCCCTTCAAATGTTTTTGTGTATTTACGATAAATAGCAATCTATCTGATCTTTCATTTAAGTACTGTTCAATAAAAATGATCGCTTATTCACGAAGGGCAGGTTAGATTGAAATTATGGGAAAATTTTTTAAAACTTAGATACGCGATTATAGGGGGAGTTTAAATGGATATAGAAATTCATAGTGATTTTGCTAATGCAAATATTGATGAAATTAAGGATGTTTATGCTTCTGTTGGGTGGATGAAACATACAAACGAGATAATCAGGCAAGTCTTTGAAGCAAGTAATGTCATAGCTTTAGTTAAGCTCAATGGAAGAATTATTGGGATTGGTAGAGGGATGACAGATGGCGTTTTTAATGCCGCCATTTATGATGTAGTGGTTCATCGAGATTTTCAAAGGCAAGGAATTGCCAAAAAAATTATGGAGTTTTTACTTGATAAGCTAAGTAATGTTTCTTGTGTCCATTTAATATCAACCACTGGTAATGAAGGATTTTATCGGAAATTTAGATTGAAAAAGCTGAAAACTGGAATGGCAAGGTATTTAAATCCCAGTCTAAGTGATGAGTATTTAGAGTAAAAGCTCAGAGCAGGTATGAATTGCTCCCCTTAAGAAAGACTGTAAAAAAATTAGGGGACTTCTCATAAACTCTGAGCTTTTTCCTTACATCTGTCATCTATCTTGTTATAAGATTTCATCAAAATAATCAAACCACTTCATTATACATAAGAACCGTCCTTTACTTTGTAAAAGCAATTATTAAATAAAGAAACTGAATCAATAACCCTTTAGAAACCGCGTTACCAACGCGTTTTTTTTTTGCTTAAAATTTATTATTCAAAAAAAATTTAAAAACATATTGTAAAGCGCTTTCAATTATCATATAATTTCAATAAATCGATTTAGTAAACCGGTTTAGTAAATCGGTTTAGGAAATGAAAGTTGGAGAGAATGGAATGAAAAAAGTAACGATTGCTGATGTTGCTCAGCACGCGAATGTATCTAAGAGTACCGTTTCCCAGTACTTAAATAATCGTTTTGATTATATGAGGGAAGGCACGAAGAATCGAATAGAAGAATCCATCAAAGAGCTCGGGTATCGTCCAAATATTGTGGCGAGAAGCCTCAAGCAGAAGTCGACGACGACGATCGGGGTGATTGTGGCAAATATTCTACATACGTTCTCGACTCAGGTGATCCGGGCCATTGAAGACACATGCCAGGAAGCGGAGTTTCACACGATTGTCTGTAATGCAGATGATGATCCTGACAAGGAGCGAAAGTATATCGAAATGCTTCGCGCCAAACAGGTAGATGGCATCATCCTGCTGCCAACTGGGGATAATGCGACATTATACAATGAGATGCTGAAGGAAGGCTATCCGATCGTGTTCGTTGACCGGACGGTGCCGGGTGTACCGATTCCATCTATGCTCCTTGATAACGAGAAAGCATCTGGGATTGGGGTCCAGCATTTTATCGACAGGGGATACACGAAGATCGGTATCATCACGAATGTGATCCGGAATGTTACGCCAAGGATGGAGCGGATCAACGGCTATAAGAACACGATGAATGCCAATGGTCTGGACATCCGGGATGACTATATTAAGAGCCTGGAAGTGAACAGGATTAGAGAAGGGGTTCACGATCTGCTATCCCTCGATGATCCCCCAGAAGCCATCCTTGCGGGAAATGATTTAACGCTCATTGAAATATTGAAATATGTCAAAGAAAATCATGTAAGGATTCCTGAAGACTTAGCCATCATTGGAATTGATGATGTGTCCTTTGCCGGATTTTTTGAACCGGGATTGACGATCGTGGCTCAGCCTACTTTTGAAATAGGGAAGAAAGCAGCGGAATTCTTATTAAACAAAATCCAGAAAAAAGAGGATCAGGATGAGGGCTTGGTTTTCCGTTTTGATCCGGAGTTAATCATACGAGAATCTTGTTAGACAGAAAGGGTGTTACCCATGAATGATGTAGTGACGATAGGCGATGCGATGATCACTCTCGATCCGTCATCGACGGGCCCGATGCGGTTTGTCTCTTCTTTTGAACGGAAAATCGGGGGAGCCGAGCTGAACTTTGCTATTGGCTGTGCACGGCTTGGATTAAAGACTGGTTGGATCAGCCGTCTGGGGAATGATGAGTTTGGTAGGCATATCTTCAACACCGTCCGCGGTGAAGGAGTGGATGTTTCCGAAGTGGAACTGGTGGATGGATATCCGACTTCCCTGAACTTCAAGGAAATCATGGGAGATGGGAGCGTGCGGACCTTCTACTACAGAGACCGTTCTCCTACAACGGTGTTGACGAAGGAAACCTTGAATGAAGAGTTTTTGAAAAACACGAAGATCCTCCATATCACAGGGGTATTCCCTGCAGTGGATAAAACAAAAAATATCGAGTTGATCCGCCACGCGATCATCGAAGCCAAAAAGCATGGTGTGATGATATCATGCGATCCGAATATCCGACTGAAACTGTGGGGTGAGGATGAAGCGAGGGACGTGCTGAGAAGCTTCCTCCCATATGTCGACATCCTTGTGACAGGGATCGAGGAAGCCGAGCTGCTATTCGGAACAACAGACACCAATGAAATCATCGAGCATTGTAAGCAATTCGGCATCACGCATCTCGCCATCAAGAAAGGTGAAGAAGGTTCAATTGGTTATGTGGACGGTGAATATGTTGAAGCTCCTGCTGTTAAAGCGAAGAAAGTGGTGGATACGGTAGGCGCAGGCGACGGATTCGATGCAGGCTTCATTTACGGGATCCTGCAGAACTGGCCGTTAGACAAAGCGCTTCATTTTGCGAACATCATCGGGTCGATGGTCGTCAGTGTGACGGGTGATAATGAAGGGCTGCCTTATTTAGAAGATGTCCTTGTCCATTTGGGTGAAAAAGAACGAGTGGAAAGATAGGGGGATGGGATGAATATACAAGTGGCGCTTGACCGCCTTACGAGGGAAGAATGCTTTCAGATTTTGGAGAAGACGGCTCCTTACGTGGATTGGATTGAGGTAGGAACCGGTGTGATTAAGGAATATGGAATGACGATCATCCAGGAAACCCGTGAGAAGTATCCCGATAAAACGATTGTTGCAGATATGAAAACATGCGATGCCGGGAAGCATGAGACGATACAGGCACTTGATGCCGGGGCAGATATCACGACCGTCATGGCCTTCTCTGCCGACAAGACGATCACCGATACTCTCGAAGTGGCAGCCTCACGTGGAAAGAGAGTGATGATCGATCTATTGGGAGTTTCAGAGAATAAGAGAGTCCGGGAATTACAGGAACTTGGTGTTTCCATGGTCAGTCTGCACATCGGGAAGGACATGCAGGAAACAGGTGAAAGCACCGGCAGCCTGTTCGATTTGATACAAGGGATTAACGGACTCGAGACGGCCGTAGCCGGGGGGATCACATTCGAGACACTGCCTGGCATTGTGGAAAATAACCCCGATACAGTCATTATTGGCAGCGCTATCACAAAGGCAGCCGATCCTGCAGAAGTTGCAAGGGCAATGAAAGGACTGGTCAATAAATGAAATCAATCATCACAACGGTAGCCGATGAAATCTCAGAAGTTTTATCAAAGGTGGAGGAAGAAGAGGCGATCCATCTTTCAGAGCAGTTGAAAAAAGCAAAACGGATATTTGTCTACGGTGAAGGACGTTCCGGGTTGATGGGGAAAGCCTTTGCGATGCGTCTGATGCACGGAGGCTTTCAGGTCTACGTCATCGGGGAAACAATAACACCAAGCATGGAAGAAGGGGATCTTCTCATCGCCATTTCAGGCTCCGGCTCTACAGGAGCCATTGTCCAATTTGCCTCGAAAGCAAAAGAAATTGGGGCGAGCGTGTTCCTCGTCACCACGAACCGGGGATCAAAGCTTGCGTCGATCAGCGACGGGATTATGGGCATACCCGCAGCAACGAAGTACCGGAGAGCGGAGGAGCCTGCTACGATTCAACCTCTTGGCAATCAGTTTGATCAGTCGGTCCATCTTGTGCTCGACGCGGTCATCATCGGGACACTGGAAGATGGGGATACGAATGAAACCATGGCCAAACGGCATGCGAATATAGAGTGAAATGGGAGGTGATCATGTGAACCCGATAGAGTTTATAAAAGAAGAAATCCTTGTGGCTGTCATCCGGGAAGCCACTCCACAGACGATTCTGCCAATCGCAGAAGCCCTGTATGAGGGCGGAGTGAAAGTGCTTGAGATCACGGCCGAGACACCGAAGTTTACAAGATTGATAGAAATCATAAGAGAAGAAATGGACGGCAGGGTCCTGACTGGTGCGGGCACCGTCCTCGATCCGGAAACGGCAAGGTCTGCGATCATGGCCGGGAGTGAATTCATCGTTTCCCCGACATTAAATGCAGACACGGTGAAGATGACAAAACGCTACGGCATCGCAAGTATACCGGGAGCCCTGACACCGACGGAAATCCTGACGGCATATGAGCTCGGGGCGGACATGATCAAGGTATTTCCGGCAAATACATTCGGACCGGGCTATGTTAAAAGCATTCACGGTCCTTTCCCAGCTGTCCCATTGATGGTGACCGGGGGGATCAATATGGATAATCTTACGGAATATCTGGAAGCCGGGGCTCTGGCAGTGGGCCTAGGGGGGAACCTGGTAAATCCGAAACAATTGCAACATGACGAAGATTTTCAGGGCTTGACGCAGAAAGCCCGCGAATACACACGAATCGTTCAGAAGGTAAAGGCTGTTCAAACCATTTAATCATAATAAGGGGGAACTAGGGATGAAGAAATTTTTCTCAATTTCATTTGTATTATTGTTGGCTGTTTCCGGCATTCTGGCCGGATGCGGAAGTGACGAAGCCGGGGGAGAAGCAGGCAAGAAAATCAAGATTGTAGCGGCACACAACCAGACATCACCGGATAATCCATATCAAACAGGGCTGGTTAAATTCAAGGAAGTGGCTGAAAGTAAGTCAAACGGCGATATCGAAGTCGAAGTACACGCAGGGACAATAGGAACGGAAGAGTCAGAACTTGTTGAAAAACTGAAGCTTGGCGGAGCGGATGTGGTGCTCGTATCACCTGGTTTCATGACTCAGACCGGAATCAAGGAAATCGACCTATTGGCGCTTCCTTACCTTTTTGACAGTTATGATCATTGGGAAAAGACGGTAGACGGAGAAGTCGGGGAAGAAATGGCGAAATTGATCAACGAAAAGTCCAACAATGATTTTAAATTGATCGGATACTGGTCTGCCGGTGTGAGACATTATTACGGGAAAAAGCCGCTTGAAAAAATGGATGACATTAAGGGAATGACGTTTAGAACGCAGACCTCAGGTGTTGTGGCGGATTATTGGAAGAAAGTAGGGGCCATCCCGACATCGATTGCTTGGGGGGAACTGTATCAGGCGCTTCAGCAAAATGTCGTCGATTCATCTGAAAACTCGTATCCATACTTCGTACAGCAGAACCATCATAAAACGGACAACGGGAAATACATCACTGAAACAGCGCATGATTACACTACACGCTTCTTACTGGTGAACGGAAAGAAATTTGATTCCTATTCGAAGGAACAACAGGATATCATCATCGAAGCAGCAGAGGCGTCTGTGAAAGCAGAAAGAGAAGCGGTATATGCTCAGGAAGATGAGTACAAACAAAAAGCCATCGATGAAGGGGCGAAAGTGAACGAAATTGACCGTGAACCATTCATTAAATTGGCAGAGCCTCTTCATGAGAAAGCAGCCAAAGACATGGGAGCAGAAGACCTGCTTGAAAAGGTTAAAAAGCTTAAGTAAAAACGCTTGGTAAAAGGGAAGAGATGGTCTGTTCTTCCCTTTAATTGTGAAAGGGGGAAGACGATCAAGATGATTAAGGCTCTTGAAAAAATCCAAATGACCATCGGTGCTATTTTCTTACTTATCTTTTTTGCAGCGATTATGGTTCAAATCATCACCAGACATCTTGGCATATCTGTCATATGGACAGAGGAGGTAGCCAACTATTCCTTCATTTGGTCTGTCTTTATGGGGGCATCCGTCATGGTGAGCAAAAGGGAACACTTCAGCTTCGACTTCCTTGTAGAGAAATTGGAAGGGAAATCGAAAGTGTCATTACTGATCGTGATTGATGCTGTGATCTTATTATTCTCATTTGCTCTTTTCTACTATGGAATTGAAGCCGTACAGAATTTCTGGAACTACAATTGGACGTCCATCCCTGAGTTGAAAATGGGATATGTGTGGATTGCCATCCCAATCATGGGGGCAACCATGATGATTTACTCGGCGAGTCAATTAGTCAACAATATCAAAGCACTTAAAGGAAGGGGGGCACAATCATGATTGGTATAGGGTTGGTTGGATTATTTCTCATTCTGATGTTGATAGGTGTACCGATTGCCTTTGTCATCGGCATCATTGCCCTCCTCGGTATTTTTACGGTTCCTTATATCCCAGAGGTGACGGTCCCAATGAAGATGCTGAATGGGATCGACTCGTTCGTCCTGCTGGCGGTGCCGTTATTCATCCTGGCTGCAAACCTGATGAACCACGGGAAGATTTCACAAAAGCTGATCGACCTCTCCTTGACGATGGTTGGTCAAATCAGGGGGGGCCTTGCTCACGCAAACATCCTGGTCTCGATGATATTTGCCGGGGTGTCAGGAGCGGCGCAGGCTGATACTGCCGGGGTCGGTAAAATTCTTATCCCGAACATGAAGAAACAGGGATATGATACCGAAACCGCTGTAGGTGTAACGGCAGCTTCTTCCACAATCGGTGTAATCATCCCTCCGAGCATACCGATGATTATTTTCGCAGGTTTGACGAATGCATCCGTGGGTGCGTTATTCCTAGGAGGAATTGTTCCCGGCGTCCTGATTGGGCTTGGCATGATGCTCTTCATTTATATCATGGCTTTAAAAAAGGGGTATCCAAGATCGAAACGTGCGACCTTCGGCGAATTTTTCAAACTGGTGTACGAAACGGTACCTGCCCTGATCACTCCGATCATCATTATAGGAGGAATCATCTCCGGGTTTTTCACCCCGACTGAAGCCGCAGCCGTTGCTTGCTTGTATACATTATTGATTTGTATGTTTTTCTATAAGACATTGAAACTTTCCGATCTTCCAAAGATCATCAAAGATACACTGGCACTAAGCTCGCTATCACTCTTTGCCCTTGCTGCCGCAAGTGCACTTGGTGAACTGATGAGCTACTATCAATTATCAGTTAAGGCACAGGAATTCTTCGTGAACAACGTTGGGGCAGAGTGGGTATTCATCCTGATCATCATCGCATTCTTCCTGTTCGTTGGTACGTTCATGGATGCAATTCCGGCCATGATCTTATTCGTACCGGTCATCTTGCCGACAGCCAATCTATTCGGAATGGAACCCGTGCACCTTGGACTGATCGTGGTCATGACTCTGGCGATCGGACTCGTCACCCCACCTTATGGGTTATGTCTCTTACTGGCGGCGAAAATAGGCAATCTCAGCATCGAGAAGTCCTTCTCTGCTGTCATGCCGTATATATTGATTGTCCTCGTCGTCCTGTTGTTCGTAGCATTTTTACCGGAAGTGGCATTCTATCTTCCAAAATTAATAAACCCAAGCCTATTCTGACAATCGGGCTTGTGTGACTGAAATGATTTGAAAAGGGGAGTGGACCGTAATGGTGAAAAGGGAAATATTAAGCAGCGAAGGATCCATGATGCTCGTGAAGGTGGAACTGGCGGAAGGATTCGTCGGTGACATCGACCAACATCCAGAAGAACAACTAAGCTTCATTGAAAAAGGACAAGTGGAATTCGAAGTCGGTGGAGAAAAAAGGATCCTGAATCAAGGGGACACGCAGTATATTCCATCGAGTATCCAGCATCGTGTCAGAGTGCTTGAGGAATGTGTAATTTTGGATATGTTCTCGCCGATTCGGAAGGATTTGCTGCAGGGATAAGGTAGAGGTCATCCTCACCCCGTTTTGGGTGTGAGGCTCTTAAAGAAAAATGACATTCAAGAGGAGGGATCCACACATGCAATATGAAAAAGTCCGATGGGGAATAATCGGCTGCGGAGATGTGACAGAAAAGAAAAGTGGCCCTGCTTTTCAAAAGGTTAAAAACTCAGATCTTGTTGCAGTCATGCGGAGGACGGGTGAACTGGCAAGGGATTATGCGGAAAGACATCAGGTACCGGAGTGGTACGATGATGCGGAGGCTCTTATTAACGATCCTAAGGTAGATGCGGTTTATATCGCTACGCCGCCAGACTCTCATAAGGAATATACACTGAAGGCAGCCGCTGCGGGGAAACCGGTTTATGTTGAGAAGCCGATGGCTCGTAACTACGAAGAATGCTGTGAGATGGTAGCTGCCTGTAAAGAGGCTGGTGTTCCTTTGTATGTAGCTTATTACCTCCGGGGACAAGAGCGCTTTTTGAAAATTAAAGAATTGCTGGATCAGGGGGCGATCGGAGACGTTCGTTTTGTCTCATCGACGCTGTATCAAAAAGCAGGGGACGATGTGAAAGATTCAGAAGACCTCCCTTGGCGTGTCCAGCCTGGTGTTGCTGGTGGCGGATTATTCTTCGATTTGGCCAGCCATACTCTCGACATTCTTGATTTTCTTATCGGCCCCATACAAGAAGCAAAAGGGTTTGCGTCGAATCAAGCGGGCTATTATGAGGCAGAAGATATTGTGACCGGTACATATCGATTCAAATCTGGCGTTCAAGGTATAGGAAAGTGGTGTTTCACGGCTTTTGAAGATGTGGACATGAATGAGATTGTCGGAAGTAAAGGGAAGATCAGCTTTTCTACTTTTGGAGATGATCCAGTCACGTTGACGACTGTTGAAGGAAAAGAGCAATGGAGTTTTGAACACCCCCTCCATGTTCATCAGCCGCTTGTTGAAACTATTGTAAGAGAGCTGACCGAGGATGGCGTTTGTTGTCCGAGTACTGGAGATTCTGGTGCGCGAACCAACTGGGTGATGGATTCAATCATGGGGAAGTAGATGTTTACTAATTGGATTTAAGGGGCTCATCCGGAACAAGGATGAGCTTCTTTTTGTTTAATGTTTTTCTTGAGTAAGTAACTTGATTTTGAAATAATTGGTAATAAGTTAAAGGTCAGCTCAATTGAAGAAGAAAATGAGGTGTAATAATAATTAAAATCCTAATTTTAAGTCTATCAATCCTTGTGTTCATAATGAGTGGTTGTTCGAATGGTGAACAAGTTATTGAAATTGAGAATAAAGAAAAAGCGAGTTCATTATTTATTCAAAAAGTAGAAAACGATACATCTTCTGAAGAATTAACAAAGGTAGTGAGTGATAAGCAACAAATAGAACAGGTTTTGACTATGGCAGAAGGTCTTGAAGTCAAAAAAATCAGCTTCGAAGTCTAGCCATATGCTAAATGAAGAAAGAGTGTTTATGAAATATGCCATCAAGATTTCTTCGGATACCCCTGTTACAATTTTTTCGATTACAATCATTCCTTTTTTGCTTGCTTCCTTAGGGATATTCATGGTTACGGCAATCTTAACGGTGAAATGTTACTGATACCATTTTCAACCATAAGTAGACGGTTACTTTTGAAGCATGGAGCATAGGGACGGTTCTCGTGGTTCCTTTTCAAAAAGATGAATCATTAGAGCTGAATAACATAAACTCTAATCCATTACTTAAACTAGATATAGGGCTTTTCATCTTCCTTGTCCTTTGACCGATAAAACTCTAAAACTGCTTTCTCATACTCGTTTTCAGATCTAAAATTTTATTTTATCATGTTCCCTTCAGTGTTTTTGTGTATTTACGATAAATAGCAATCTATCTGATCATTAATTCAACTGTTCAAGAATCATTATTTATTCACTAAAAAGGCAGTTATCAGGAATAAAAGATACTTATATGTAATCCACAATAGAGTCAGATCGTTGAAGAAGGATATTATAATCGGATGTCGTATTTATTTCTTAGAGATCATCACTTAGGAGGGTTTAAATGCCAGTGTCTAAAGGTCATGTAGAGTACATAATTCGAAATGTGAAAGTAGAGGATGCGGAGGTACTTTTGGATATTGAGAGCTCTGTTATTTCTGAAGGTGATTATTTCATCGCAGTATCAGAAGAGGTAGAAATAAAGCCATTACAGGAGAAGAAAGAACGAATACAAAGTATATTGGATAACATAAAAGAAACTCTTATTATAGCGGAAGTGAATGGGGTAGTTGTCGGATCGATAGAATTTCGTTCACAAATTAGAAAGAGATTATCACACACTGGCTCTGTTTCAATGTCGATAAGTAAGAATTACAGAGACATGGGAATAGGGAAGGCGCTTTTAAAGGCATTATTAGACTGGGCAGAAGAAAATCCATTAATTGAAAAGGTAAGTTTAGGGGTCTTTTCAACAAATCAAAGAGCAATTTCCCTGTACAAGCAGATGGGTTTTTTGGAAGAAGGTCGTTTAATTAAAGAATACAAGTTAAATCATGGTGAATATATTGATGATATTCTTATGTACAGATTTGTATAATAAACTAATGAATCGTAAGCATGGGGACGGTTCTGCTGCTTCGTTTTTACGAACAGGAAGCACGAGAACCGTCCCCGCGCTTCTCTAACCCAACAAAAAAACAGTACATAAGAGGTGTCCAATATCATGAACTGGAAATTAAAGAGCTTTAATGAACTATCCACTCACGAGTTGTACGGGATTTTACTAGTGAGGACCCAGGTCTTTGTGGTGGAACAGGAATGTCCCTATCTGGAAGTGGATGGGAAGGATCTGCACGCGTATCATCTTTATAAAGAAGAGAACGGGGAAGTGGTTGCTTATACGAGACTTTTACCGGCAGGTGTTTCGTATAAAGAAGCGTCCATTGGCAGGGTTCTTGTGAAGGAAGACTATCGTGGTAAAGGACTGGCAAGCGAATTGGTAAAAAGAGGATTGGATTTCATTCATGATGAATTAGGGGGAAGAACGGTGAAGATTCAGGCTCAGGAATATTTGCGGGAGTTCTATGGGTCATTTGGATTCAGGGCGATAACGGAAACCTATCTGGATGATGGTATCCCTCATATTGATATGATTTTGCAAAAGTAATGGAGGTCCTTTTCGTCAGGTTATAGATGAGACTGATAAACGATTGTTAAGCCAATGAAGTTGCCAGACAGACTAATCAGTTTGTCTGGCATTTTTTCTTTTCTTTCGGTTGATTTGATTTTCGTTAAGGACGTTCCAGTACAGCGGCAAGCATCCCATGCACAACCTCATGATCACGCACATCATGCAGACGGTACTCCTCACCCGGAAGCGAATACCACTCCTCAGCTCCCACATATGTAATAGCAAGAGTCAGCACACCATCATCATCGCAGGTGGTGACAAGTTCAAGCTCGCCGCTGATGACGCCGACCTCAGAGGTCATGACACCATGGGTTGCGGTAAAGATCGTTGATTTCTTATCCATATGTATTCCTCCATTCTTGTGTTTGGTATGAACAATGCCCGTACGAGCCGATCGTACGGGCATTGCTGGTATTAAAATCAGTAAACGCAGCTGTTCAGCATTCCCTGAAGCGCGGTCTTTTCTGAAGACTGAAGGCTTAACCCCCATTTGTACTTGGTACTGATCCACCACTTAGAGTACCCACAGTCTGCTCCGGAACGCGGTGGCTGCCATGTCGATGGATCCTGGTCGCCTTTGGAGCGATTGGAGCTGGCGCTGACCGCGATTAGTTGCGGACCGCTCAGGTCGTTCGCGAAGTCTTCGCGCTTCTCTGTCGACCAGCTGCTGGCACCGGAGCGCCACGCTTCAGCAAGGGGGACAACGTGATCGATATCAAGGTCGGACGGATCGTAGAACGTAACACCATCGTAATAGCTGTACCATTTGCCGGACGTGACAGGACAGCTGCCGCTGTAGTAGTCGGCGTCACGCTGGAGCACAAGCTGGCGGGTGTCGCAGCCGCTGCCTTGCCCGATCCAATGGGGAAACTTGTCCCGGGAGTAGCCGGTCATGGAGCTTTCGGATTTCACAGTCAGTGAGTTCAGTTGTGATTGGGCCGTGGACTTGGACGGTGTGCCAGGCGGGAATGCTAGGGCTGACGGCAGGAATAAAGCGAACGAGAGAAGTAGTGCAACAACAAACAACATCGATTTCTTTAGCATGGGAATGCCTCCTGTATGTATTTTTTTATATCAACATCTCATTCTGAGAGAATGGGATATTAATAGTAAGCCTGCAGGCATAACAATGTAGTACATTCAGAAAAGGGAGTGGATCGGGTTTCATGTTGAAGTGATTTTCATAGAAGATTGACTATAGCGTTAGTTCGCCTCTACTTGAAATGATAGAGGATGGAATAACCTTCTAACAAGTTAATATTTTGTAAATCCCCACACTTTCCGAAGGTTGAATCCTTCTTCCTATTCCATCAGGATCAGTTGTTCATCACGGTTCGGCTTTTCGTGAGTCATTACACCTATAGAGGGTGATCATTTGAAGAGATTGACTCCAACATTTTCTTGGAATATTGGGAAGGGTATTTTTTTATGATGAGACGATGATGTATCGGTCTCTGATTCGGTTAGCTTATAGAATTGTTTAACAGGTTAGTGTGAAACATGGTGACAGGTATCCTTGGCCCTATTCTTTACAGGAGCCGCCGTCCGCAAGAAATAATTTTGAATAAATAACGAAAAAGTAATATAATGGAAAAAAAGTAAAGGGGAATGGGGGATATAGAATGAAGAAGTACGGGTTACTGTCAGTTCTGTTCTTTTTAGCAGTATTTTCGGTTTATTTTATATCGATGTTTATAACAGGGGACTTATTCTCTGGAAAAGGAATGATAATGATCGTCATAGTGCTTCCGATGATCGGACTGATATTGGGTCTTAAAGCCAAAGGTGGATTTAAAACATTCGGAATCATAGGTAATTCTTTCATTCTTCTCATTTCCGTAGTTGTTCCACTTGTTTCAACATTCTTTTGGAGTCAGCCTTAACTATATTACAATAATCATATATTGGTGCCTGATCCCAAGCCCCGTAGAGCTTTAGTGAATTGGGGGTCAGGCACCTTTTTTTTTGGTAACATAAAGAGAATGGATAGAGAGAGTACTCAAAAAGTGTACGAAGCGATCGTACGATTTAGAACCCGGAAGCGAACATATGGAGGTCAGTATGAAACAAATTAATGAACAATATAACCAACTAACAGACTACATAAGAGACTTACTTCCTGATCACCATGGAGTCGGAGTAAGCGTAGCCATTGTGAAAGACACAGAGACAATCTATTCTAAAGGTTTCGGGAACGCCCGGATCGGTAACGCAGAACGCCCGATTGACGGCGATACTAGGATGAGCATTCAAAGTATTTCCAAGAACTTTATGGCCCTTTCCATTATGCAGCTTATAGAGAAGAATTTAATTGCATTGGACGATGCGGTTGTTACCTATTTGCCATACTTCAGAACGAAGAATAAAGAACAGAGTGACGCAATCACGATCAGGCATGTGTTGTCCCACACGGCAGGTTTTCCTTCAGAAGTGGGAATCGCCAATATGATTGCTCCGAATGTGAGGGAAATCTTCTCAGATACACCGACGGAATTTCAGGAAGCATTGGATCATTATCAGCTGACAGAAGAAGAGATTGCTAGTATAAAGAATCGCGAAGATATCACGAAATGGTTTGAAAAAGTAGAATTGGAATACCCACCAGGAGAAGGATGGAATTATTGCACAGATGCGTATGTGATTCTTGCTGATCTGTTTGAAAAGGTGACAGGCAGCAAATGGGAAGCATCCCTTCACGATGACATCCTCACACCCCTTGATATGAAGCGGACGACGAGTGACTCATATGAGGTTGAGGAAGATCAGAACAGTGCCAGATATTATGTAGGCGAGGATAAAATAGAAACGCCTTTTCCCATCAATCCAATCTCGGCGCCAATCGGGTATTTGTATTCAACCGCCAATGATTTAGGTAACTATTTAACATTTCATTTAAATAAAGAATCGACTGTTTTACAATCAGAATTAATAGAAGAAATGCAAAAGCCCGTCCATCTTGTAAGCGAAGAATGGAGGGCGCCTGGATGTGATGTCAGGAGCTATGGTCTTGCATGGTTTACAGATACGTATAGGGGATATAAAATCGTCGAACATGGTGGGGGCCAGTTAGGTGTAAGATCCCTGATGACCATGGTACCTGAACTCAATCTGGGAGTGGTGGTTTTATTGAATTTTGACGGGACTATTCATCATGATATTTGTGATAAGATCATGGACGTTTTTATTGATTCATCACATGACATTTAAGAAATGTTTATGGCCGGACCCTCAACACGTAGAGGGTCCGGCCAAGTTTTTATATCTACGCTAATGTCTCATGCTTCCGGTCCAATCGATGACTCAAGAATGTCAACAGACTCGCACAAAGCGCAACCACTCCACCGACAAGTGACACATTCATCAATGGCCCTTGATGGTAGACAAGGCCCCCGAGTGCTGACCCCATGGCGATACCGACATTACTTGCAACGGGCATCAAGGAAGCGGCGAGTCCTGTCGCTTTCGGTTGATACACACCGGCAAGGTCAATCAAGTATAGCTGGGTTGAGGTCGTTAGCAGGATCGCCATCAAGGACATCAATCCAATGTTGATCAAACCGATGATAAAATGACCGGTCGTAAAGTACAATCCGATCAGGACAAAGGCCTGGATAAGGAAAACGAATCGGAGGCGTCCGATGGCATTGTGACTGGCAATCTTTCCGGCCAGTATGTTGCTGAATATCGAGATGAATCCGTAAGCGAACAGGATTAAGCTGATGGAACTGCCTGGTGCTCCCATCATGTGCAGAATCGGGACAAGATACGTAAATACCGCGTAGGTTGCACCGAATCCAAGAGCCGGGATGAAGAAAGCCATCAAGATCCGCGGGTGGGTCAATAAAGAGAACTGATCACGCATGGAACTGCGGTATTGACTGAGCTTACTGGGCAAATTCATGAACGATGCCAAAAAGGCAAACCCGCCAAGAATGGTCGTCAACAGGAACGTGGCATGCCAGTCGTACCACTCCGCGATGACGGTACCGATGGGAACTCCGATCACGTTTGCCAGTGTGAACCCGCCAAAGACGAATGAAATGGCCACTCCCCGTTTGGTCACTGGAATCGCTTCGCTCGCGATCGTCATGGCAAGGGAAATAGATACGCCTGTGACGATGGCTGTCAGCATTCGAAGGACAAGGAGCATGATGTAACTCGTCGAAATCACACACAATACATTCAGAATGATAAACGACCCTATCAAAAACAACATCCATTTCCGCTTAGGAAAATGACTTGTTGCGGACATCACGATCGGGGTGGCAATGGCAAAGGTAATCGCAAACGCCGACACCAGCGTACCTGCCTTTGCGTTCGTTATATGAAGGCTCGAAGAAATCTCCGTTAAGATCCCGACGATGACAAATTCGCTTGTCCCGAGAACAAACGTTAGTAAACTAAGTGTGAAGATAAGAAACCAATGCTGTTTGGTTAATACAGTCTCTTGCATAAGTACCTCTTTTCTAGGATGGAAATACATCAGTATTAGTATGGGCAAACAATTTAATTATCATATCATAAAATGGGGAAGCATAGGGACGGTTCTGATGCTTCCTCTTAATCAAAAAGGAAGCACGGGAACCGTCCCCGTGCTTCTCTTCCTTCAATTCAACCTTTAAAAGTAAACAACTCTTCCGAACCCACCACTTTTTCTTTTGCTTCCTTTTCTGCTTTCTCCTTTTGTTGGACAGGTAGATCACTGTCAATCAACATCTTCTTCAACGTGGAGCTGATGGAATTGATGGAAAGGATCAGGATGGAGAAAAGTATTAATGGAACGACAACGAGCAAGGGAGTGGAGAACACTTGCTGGATGTTCATGCTGATGGTCGCAGCCCATTCATTCGTTTCTGAAAAGCAAACAGGGTTGCTTGGTTCATAGGGACCTATTGAAAATTCCGCCACCTTCATACCTCCAAGGGCCATTAAGATGATCCCAAGTTGAATCAGCAGGGAAAGAGCCTGTGATACCTGCTCCGAAAATAACACGATCGAGTGGCGCAGAAATTGGGGCAGGAGATGTTTCCGTACGAGATGAAAACGGCTCGCACCCATCGTCTTAGAGACATCGACAAATTCCTGCTTCATAAAGAGCTTCATTTCTTCCCCGAGATAGATTCCGAGGGAAGGAATGGTGATGGCCGCAATCCCTGCAAGCTGGATGAAAAAGTAGCGGCCGGAAGGAAGGGCATCTCCCTGGAATGCCCCCTCTAGTGGTGCCAATAGTCCAAACACGACAATGGCAAGGGGGAGGTATTGGAACGATTCCCCCAATCCTTTTAATGTTCGGGTGAATGAACCGGGCAGAAACGTATAAAGGACGGCAAATCCAAATCCAAAGATCATCCTGAGGGCTGCTATGACAAGGGCCGCAAAGATCGTGAATTTAGCACCGGCAATCAGGAGCAGCAAAAAGTTCCTTCCCAATCTGTCACTGCCGAGCAGCGGCATTTCTTCAGCCGTAAAAGGCGGCGCGGCAATGACTTTATTATTTTCATCTGTTAAATAGGGTGTGATTTCCTCATAATCAGGATACAGGACGGGAACAAGGAAACTCGCCACAAGCAGACCAATGATGATCAACACTGGGAAAGCCAATCGTCTGATGATGGTACTAGACATTGTATTCTCCCCCTTTCAGCCATTTTTTCAATAGCCGGGAACCGATCGTAAACACGATGTAGAATGGTACGAAGATCAGAAGCATCCCAAAGAAAAAGGCCGGCGATGACGAGGTTGCCGTTCTGAACAAGACCGTCATGAAGCCTTTTATGTTGAATAGAATCTCAATGACGAGCAGGTTGGAAAGCATGAGCAGGAAAATAGGCTTCAAATGCAGGAAAAAATGAATCCAGACATTCCGGAACACATGAAACCAGATGGTGTATGCCTTTTTGAAGCCTTTTGAATATGAAAATTCTACATAAGGCTTACTTTCTTCTTCCTTCAGTTGAAATAAGAACTGTTTCACTAAAAACACCACAGGCAGAAACGAGAGGCAAATGACCGGAAGCATATAGATCCGTTCTTCACCGGTTGTATAAATGTCGAATAAGAGGAAGTTTGTTTTTTTGAAAAGCCAAATGATCAACAGTTGGAATAACACAACGAGAAATACATCCGGTATTCCGTCAAGGATATTGACCCCTTTTTCTGAAGCTCTGTATAGTTTTCTTGGCATCAGCATTATCAAATAACTCATCACAACCGAAATCAGGATGGCTGCCAAAAATGAGATGAACAGGATGGTGAATGAATACGGATAGGTACTGAGAAAGATGTCGAACATGTGGTATTGTTTATCGTCTGCTCCCCACAGGACGATGATGGAAGAGGGGGAAGCGAGTTCAAGAATCGTCTGCCATAACCTTAACCCGTAAGCACCGACATTGATGACAAGCTCTGTATCATAATCCAATAAAGCGCTAATACCGCTGAGTAAAAACAAACCTATTAACACAATCACAAAATGAAAGGGCGTGCGCAATACTTTATTCATAGAAGTTCCCCTGCCTTACTCTCGAAAAATTACAATTTTTACTAGTTAAATGGTACAATAAAGAAATTCAATAGTAAACACTATTCTGAAAATATTGTCGAAGGTGATATAAATGTATAGTCATAGATTTGGAATTGTCCTACTCATCCTTTCATCTTGCTTGTTCCTCTCAGCCTGCAGGATTGTATTTGACCCGACCGCTCAAAATGAGGAGCAAAAGGAAATCCAAAAAGAGCATCGCCAAAAAGTCAAAGTGCAGGAACAGGAAGAAGTGGCACAAGAAGAGGCTGAAGAAGAACCTGCATTCACAATCCATGCCTCTCTCACATTGGATGGGGAAAATATGGTGATATCAGGTGACACGGATCTTCCGCCTGACACATTTTTAAAGATAAGCCTGAAGCCTTATAAAGGAAATGAAACGGTTGAGGAAATTGAGGAGAATAATGCTGTGACCTTGAATGAAGTTCCTGCCAATATTGTGGGAATTGGTACATCGGTTCAGGAGGACGGAACCATTTCGACAAAGACATTTGTCAGACCGGACACGTCAACCCGCTACCGATTTGAATTGATCTTTGAGCCAGAAGGACAAGAGGAAAAGATCAAGCAGCAATTAATCGAACAAGCGGGGAGTCTGGATGAACTGTCGGGGCTGCAGGTGATAAAGGAAGCGGATCCTGAAGATTCCATGGTCCATGGCGATGACCCGGTCAAGGGATATATCCAAAACGTCAACATCATGAAGGCTGATGAAGAGAATGGGGATGGAGTGACGTTGGAGTTTGAAAGTGGGAAGCATGGGGACGGTTCTGGTGCTTCCTATTAAATGAAAAGGAGCAAGAGAACCGTCCCTGTGCTCTAAAAGGGCCGACCCTTTAAGCGGACCTTTTTTTAATATAGGCTCTGTTTAAGGTAAATGACGTTATTTGATACCTGTCCGAATTCTTGATAGTATTAGAATGAGAACAATTGTTCTGGCGGGGGTTATCAAGGTAAGCAAAACGTTTAGCAACGCTTTTAAGTATAGCGACATATTACCGCAAACCAAAAATGAGCAAGTAATTCAATGAGTTAAACGCTATGTTGAACCTTCTCCCTCTGCTGGTGTTCATTCGAATGAATAATGCGAACGAATGTTTTGAAATCTGTTTTCAAAAATAAAAAATTCATTGAAAAGTGGTTATGGAGGTAATGTATATGTATGTAACGATTGCAGACTTTATAAGAGAATGGAATTGGGAGGCAACGCTAACTCAAAAGGTTTTGGAAGGATTAACCGATCATTCATTGAATCAAAAAGTTTACCCAGAAGGTCGTACATTGGGAAGGATTGTTTGGCATTTTACAACAAATATCCCAGAGTATTTAGCTCATTTCGGGCTGGAAGTAAACGAAGTAGAAAATGCAAAAAATGTCCCTAACTCAGCTAAAGAAATTGCTGAAACATTTAAACAGATAAGTTCTTATGCAATCAAAGTCATTGAAGAACAATGGACAGACGAATCCTTGAAGGAAGTGCAAACCGCATTTGGCAGAGAAGAAACAAATGCTCAAATTTTGATGGGGCTAATTAAGCACATTGTTCATCATCGTGGACAAGTTACAATTCTTATGCGTCAAGCTGGCATCAAACCTTTTGGGGTTTATGGACCACCAAAGGAAGATTGGATTCACTTAGGTGTGGAAAATCCGCCACTTTAATGTTAATACGAATGGGAAACCCAATTGAAATAGGGTTTCCCTGAATGTTAATTTATTATTAACATTAAAGGTTAAGATAGCCTTTTTTAAAAACTACTCCCAATCCTTAGACATGATAACAAACTGATACACCTGACCCCTTATTTCATTTTCAAATTCTCCTCTTTTTCTGAATCCTTCTTTCTCATACGTCCGGATGGCCCGTTCATTAAAATCTGCGACGGCCAATTCCAAATGAGTGAACTTCAGCCGTTCCCGTCCTTGATCGATGATCGCTTTCACAAAGGTTGAACCGTATCCCTTTCCTGTCATGGAAGGCTTCATTTGCACCCCAAGGACCAGGATGTCTTTCCCGTCTTCTTCTATATCATAAAACTCACAATTCCCGATCAGATTCTCTTTTTCATCAACGACTGAAAAGGCTCTTTCCAGATGAACACTCTCTTTCAATCCTTCGATTTTTTCTGCCTGACTATTGTTATCATAAAACAAATAGATTCCATCATAGGTCCAGGTAATGAATTCTTTGATATCTTCTTCGGTCCTTCTTCTAATGGTCAGTTCCATGCTTGTCATCCACCTTAGGATTCTTTGTCTTGTTTCTCGATCCATTTTTCCACTTTTCTCTCCATCTTTTTTTGCAATCCCCCAATATTTCCACTGTCACGCTGAGCGGATTTAACGTATTTCGCCGGGAACATTTTTTCCAAGGAGGACTGGTACATGCTGCCGTCCTTTGGTTCTATGTATTCAATCACAGAATACGTCCCCTCTTTTTTGCTTAACCGGATCACGGCGGGTAAGGAATGCCCGGACTGGGCCTCTATTCCGGTCGCTTTATTAAATCCTCCAAAATAGGACCACATATATACACTCAGGATCCCATCCGTTTCGCTCGTTCCATAGACTTTGTGGACTTCGAACTGCTTTTCTGTGCCGTAGTAGGAGGTAGAGTAGTTCTGGATGATATATTGGGAAATCGCGTCATCGATCTGTTGGGTTATCTGTTTATCTCCGTCGATCAAATTCAGTTCTTTCCCGTAACACCCGGTAAATAAGACCGCTGCCATTAGTAAAAGTAAAACCCGTACCTTTTTCAAAATGTCCATTGCTCCTTGTATACATGTATTTTTGAAGTTTATAAAACATGGAGAATTTTATTCCATTCTACCATATGGTTTCTTGTATTTTCCTTTTTTTACAATTAAATCTATGGTATCTTCCAGTAGAGTAGCTCACGAAACGGATAAGGGGGAGAAGACGAATGAGGATCGTATCACTTAAAGAGATGCCGAAAGAGAACCTGGTTGAATTCTTCAATCGGCATTGGGGCATTCCGGAGATGGTCATTTCCAGTGGGATTTATGACTGTGCTGCTTTAGACGGATTTGCCTACCTGAATGAAGAAACCGTAATCGTAGGTTTGATTACATATGTGGTAAAAGAAGAAGAATGCGAGATTATTTCCCTTGATAGTTTGGAAGAAAAGAAGGGAGTCGGCACCGCACTGATGAAAGAAGTAGAAAAGGTGGCTGCCGGGAATCGATGTAAACGCATCACGCTGATTACGACCAATGACAATCTGCAGGCACTGAAATTTTACCAAAAGAGGGGCTTCATGATTTCAACTATTCACCGGTTCGCTGTGGAGAAGGCGAGAAAGGTAAAGCCTGAGATCCCCTTGATCGGGAATGACGGGATTCCAATTAGGGATGAAATTGAACTGGAGAAGGGTGTGACTCTGACGGATGGAAAATCGTAAGTGGCCAAAATGGGCTGTGGAAGCAATCGAGATTGAACCTCCAAACCCGGACTGGATCGAGGCGGGAAGAGCTGAAGTGAAGGAGCTCTTACACTCTTTGAGTCCCTTTGGTGTAAAGGAAGTAGAGCATGTTGGAAGTACCGCGATCCGCGACCTTCCTGCGAAGCCAATTATTGACGTGATGGCTATGATCCCATCCTTTGACGATCTTGACGAAATCGCCGGTAGACTTGCGGAGGATGAATGGCATTATGTACCGGCAGAGCTTGACAACCGGCCGTGGAGAAGGTTTTTCATAAAAGTGGAAAACGAAAAACGTGTTGCACATCTACACCTCATGCTGACAGGTGAACCAAGGTGGGAACAGCAGCGGTCATTCCGGGATCGTTTGAACGTAAATCCTTCATTAAGAGAAGAATATGCCGAGCTGAAAAAGCATCTGGCCCATCAATTTCCCGACGATCGGGAAGCCTATTCGGAAGGGAAAGCAGCATTTATTCAAAGAGTATTAGATAGCTCGGAAATGGGGGAGAGAAAATGAAAAAACGACTGCTGGTGATGATGATTGTAGTCACTGCATTCCTTTTAATGGCGTGCAGTGGGGAAGCGAAGCCAACAGGAAGTACAAAGCAGGAGGAGACTGGACAGGAAAGCAAAAAGGAAGATAGCGGGGGAGACACATTAGAAGAAGCACAAGCTGAAGAACCGGTCGATTCGGTGGACTTGGAAGACGCAGCGTCCCAGGATCAATCGAGCAGCACAGAAGACCCTCTGTCTATATACCCTTCAGAGAAAATCGAATACGCCCGCGTCTGGTTACAAGTGATCGGGAATAAAGGTGTAGGGGAACTGAATGTTCGACTTATTTCAGCCGGGGAGCAGCTGAATCCTTATGATGACAACAGCGTGGATTATCCTGAAGACGTCATTGTGTTAAGCGGGAAAATCACGGCAGATGGGATCGTCACCTATAGCGGTAATGGGGACGGCACGATTAATGTGTATGATGTACCTTCCCATTGGCCGAGTAGTGAGCAGATAGAGGGGTCAATGGAAGAGTATACGAAGGGGATTGTGGAGGATACGGAGCAGGTTTCGGTTGGTGCGGGGGAGGAAGACGAGATTATTGAGTTAATGGGTAAGTTGAATATGGAGGGTTGAGCCAAGGGAGCCATGGGGACAGGCACCTTGGGCTCGTTTTTGTATAAGAGCCACGGTACCTGTCCCTGTGGTTCACACAAAGAAACCTTACACGAATACAGGTATTGAAAATAACAGGAACAAAGGAGGTATGAAATATGAAAATCAATAGAATCGATCATGTGAGTATAAACGTACAGGATCTTTCAGAGGCTAAGGCGTTTTTTGTTGATTTAGGACTTGTAGTGCAAGCGGAATGGGAATTGGATGGAGAACAGTTGGACAGAATAGTGGGGCTTAAAGGTGTGAAAACGGCTTGTGTAGGATTGGGGATGCCAGATGGTCAGGCATGGATAGAGCTGGTCAAATTTTATACACCGTCAGATGAAAAAGGTATTCAGCAGCCTTTAGCAAATACGCTGGGAATCCGACATATTTGCTTTGCTGTTGAAGATATTGAAACGATTGTTGGCAATTTGAAAAAGAAGGGCACGGAAATCTTTAGTGAGATACAGCAGTACGAAGAAAGTTATAAGTTATGCTACGTTCGTGGTCCAGAAGGGATTATTTTAGAGTTGGCGGAGAAAATCAGTTAAATAGTGAATGGGACTTTAAATGATTTAGATCTCCACCTTTATTCTTGAATGATCGGGTGCTTTAAGAAGATGAGAACACCAGAACCAAAAGTTTCTGGTGTTTTCTATATCCCTAAAGACTCTCTAAATCTTTAAATGGGAATATAGCTGAATCATATCATAATGTTCCTACTGTTGAGCAACTAAATAGTTGCTTATACTTGACGGGCAACCAATAAGTTGCATATAATCAATATATGACTTGGGACAAAGACACTATATTCAAAGCACTTGGCGACTCGACTCGGCGGCTTATCCTGGATGAGCTTTCCGACCGCAACGAGCTGACGTTGTATGAACTTACGGCACGCCTCGTTATGAAGCACAACCTTTCCATTTCGCGACAGGCGATCACGAAACATCTTAATCTATTGGAAGATGCAGGACTCGTCATTTCAGAACGGAAGGGAAAATATCGAGTACTTATGTTTAACAAAGAACCACTTGAAAACTTATTGAAAGGATGGGTAGACTAATTTATCACAAATCGGTAGAAGATAAACTGCCATCGCAACGATTAAAGGAGGCCAAATGAGGATGAAAATTATAATCACCAGTATATTCGTTCAAGACCAGGACAAAGCATTAGCGTTTTATACGGACACCCTGGACTTTGTGAAAAAGCATGATGTTCCTACAGGAGCACACCGGTGGATTACGCTTGTTTCACCTGATGAACAGGACGGGACCGAGCTTTTACTTGAACCAAATGAGCACCCGGCTGCGAAAGAGTATCAAGAGAAATTATTCGCTGACGGCATCCCCGTAACGATGTTTGGAGTTTCGGATATTCGCAAGGAGCACGAGCGGTTAGTGGAAAAAGGTGTAACGTTTACGATGGAGCCAACCGCCATGGGAGATATCACGATAGCTGTCTTTGACGATACATGTGGAAACCTTATTCAGATGATACAGCAGTAATTTTTTATGACGATGTATAAAATGAATCGGAGCATTGAAAATTAGGTGGGATAAAAATGGACAGTCAAGTAAAGTTGGCATTTGAACATTCTAAGTCAGGCGATAAAGAAGAGCGTTATGAAGCCTACCAATATATATTAAAGGTAACTGACCGAAAAGTTGATTGGGCATATGAAGTATGGGATCAACTATTAGAGGACTTAACTCATAAAGATAACCATCAACGCTCTCGTGCAGCACAGTATTTAGCTAACCTAGCCATCAGCGATCCAGAGATGAGGATGATGAAAGATTTCCCCAGGTTGTGGGAAGTAACAAAAGATGAAAAGTTTGTGACGGCCAGGCATTCTCTCCAATCAATCTGGAAGGTCGGAATTGCTGGTACACCTCAAAAAGAAATGGTTATGGATTATATGGTTGAACGTTTTAAAAAAGGAACAGATGAAAAAAACTTTACTTTAATCCGGAATGACGTCCTTCAAAACATAAGGAATTTATATGATCATTTTAATGATGAGTCTATCAAACAAACCGCTTTAGATCTGATTGATACGGTTGACGACAAAAAGTACAAAAAAAAGTATATGGATATTTGGAAGTAATTCAGAGTCCTAACCCTTGTGGCCATTCTTCTACGTGCTGTAAACAACACGTAGAGGAATGGTCCTTTTTCATTAAATAGGGATAGGACAGTTGGAAAAATATCGGTTTATTCTATGAGATATTGGGGATTCTTCTTAATAGTAACGAAAGAGGAGTGGACGTATGGAGTTAGCTGGCAGAAAACTAAAAGACAGGGCAATGGCAGCAATGAATAAGTTCAAACACAATATGAAGGGGACGTACTATTCTATCGCTGATATTCCCACAGCTTCCGTTCAGGAGCTGGCGGATTTCATTCAGATACACCCCGACACAGATGAAATCAAGAAGCATCTTCTTGGCAACACCTATACCTTTTTTAGATTGAACGTGAACAACTATCGATTCTACTTAGAAACAACCAAGGGACGTATTTTACAACTGGATGGCACATTAAATGGAAAGGAATTGGTAACTTATCGATCCTACCGGGATTCTGATGATATACATTCACCAGTTAAATTGAGTTAAGAATAGGGAAATGGGCTTTCTTTTAGAAGAGGGTCCGTTTTTTTCGTTGTTGAAACCAAATGACAAGTAAAACGTATAATTTATATAGATGGAAATATTTGATTGATTGTACTTACCAAGCACGGGAGAAAGTTTTAATAAAAATACAATGGGGTGACGGTCAAATGAGAAACGAGCCTCTTAAATTAACTCTTATAATAATCTCAACTACAATTCTTTTATATCATACTTTTCATTTATTTTATCTTTGGTCAGAGATTCCAAATACAATCGCTATCCATTTTAGTAAAGGAGAACCTGATCAATGGGGTTCAAAATACTTCCTGTTCATCATGCCCATTGTAAGTATTTTAACCTGGTTCCTTATTCGATTAGTAGCCAAAAAACCGGAGAAGTTGAACTATGTTAATTTAACGGAGGGGAACAAAGAAATACAATATGCAAAAGCCGATAAAGTAATGGTACTCATTCAACACCTTGGTTCTATAACCTTTATATTTGCTAATGAAGCCTTTCTTAGAAATGCAGTTGGAATGGAGTCAAGATTGCCTTTTTCAATGGCCATCGTTCTATTGTGTATTTGTTTTATGGCCCCCATCTACCATTTATTCTGGGCAGCAACGTTGAAAAATTAGAGGATGTAAAGAAAGGAGCATACAATGAAACTATTGAAAAAAGGATTGATCAGAGGAGTCATTCCATTTGGTTTCTCGATCATCATTTCTCTGCTATGGAATCAACTCCAAGGGACATCAGCTATTTCAAACACATTCTTCTTTTATGGTCTGATTGCTTTTTTCTTGGGAATGGCAAGCGTCATATATGAAATTGAAAAATGGCGTTTCTTAAAACAAATTATGGTTCATTACTTGGCCATGCTGATGACTGTTTTTCCAACTTTACTTCTGAGCGGTTTTTATCCGCTTGATTCTTTCAGAGATGCAGTGAACGTATTTTTCCTTTTTAATAAGGTTGGAGTTATCTTATTCTTGACTACATATTTTATTTTTACATGGCGTAAAAGGGCTTATTTGAAAGCCCGGCACCAATAGGACATGAATGGGTCTGTTGCTTTCAAAAGCATAGAAGCATAAGAACCGTCCCCGTGCTTCAGAACCGTCCCCGTGCTTCAGAACCGTCCCCCTGCTTCCGAACCAAAATAATTAATGATAAGGGAACATTATGAATCCAATCTCACATGTTAAAAAAAGAAAATTAACACCAGACTTAGCACGAGGTTTTATGTTGTTGTTTATTGCATTGGCTCACGCGAATCAATTTATCTTTTCAACTGACCTGGGAGTTACGTTAACCGATCAGTTCACTGTATTTTTCAGGCAGGTTTTCATTGATGGACGTGCCTTCCCTTTGTTTGCCATCCTTTTTGGATATGGGCTCCATCAAGTGTATAAAGGGCAAGAGAGAAAAGGGACCACTTGGAAAGATACGAAAAAAATTTTCAGGCGTAGGGGAGCTTGGATGTTAGTGATAGGCTTTTTCCACGCCACTCTATTCTTTGCAGATATTATAGGGGTGTATGGATTTATCGCTCTCCTTTTTGCGAGTTTATTTCTTCGATTATCGACTAGAAAAAGCATCATTTTGACGATTTTTTTTCTAGTCTTAGTGGGCTTGTTTGCTCCGTCCATGCCAAGGGGCTTTGATGCATTAAATATGGAAGTCACGAATTCAGCCACGATTAAAGATCCCTTCGAGGCATCAATTACCCGAATGGTTGAATGGATGTTCTACACGCCTGTTCTGAGTTATCAAGTGATCCCAGGAGTGCTAATGGGTATTTTAGTTGCTCGTTTTCAGGTAATAGATCATCCTATAAGACATAAGAAGGCACTACTCACGGTTGGTATATTGGGACTTTTCCTATCGACGGCCGGCGGTATCCCGATGGCGTTGATGTCATCATTGTTTTGGACGAGTTACAGTGATGGATTGGAAGTAATGGCAAAGTCACTTCATACCATCACTGGTTATGCGGGTGGAGTAGGATGGACCGCACTGATTGGACTCTTTATCATTAAGGTAGAAGGGAAAAGCGGGCGCTTTACAAAGTCTATTGCTGCACTTGGACAACGTTCACTGAGTTTTTATCTATTTCAGTCCGTTCTGTTTGTTTTGATTTTGGCCCCTTATGCTGGAGGTCTTGGTGGACACATCAATCAATTATGGAGTGATGTGATTGCCGTATTGGTTTGGATTTTTACCGTAATAATTGCTCATTATATGGATCAACGGTCTATAAAAGGACCATTTGAGACTATTTTAAGGAAAAAATCAGCCATTAAACAAACCATAAATGTAGACAGTTAAATAAGTTGAAGGATGCGAAGAACCTCCGCCTAAGCAATGGGAGGAGGTTCTTTGCTGCTTATCTACACAACGGATGTTGTTATGAATGACAAATTTTTTCATCTGATTGAACAGGCTTAGAGGAAATGTCCGTCTAGGCCTTTTTGTATTCACGAACCTATCGCCCAAAACCATTGATTTTTGTCGAATGTTCGTGATGAATGGAAAGGATTTCCGATAAGGATGTCGAAGAATTAAAGAAGATTCTTTTTCTTAAAGGAGACCTGATATGTTTGAGACTGTCCATCATTTAATTTTGCATGTGGTATTTATCCTATTTACGATTCTTGCTTTTCAAATGGTTACGAATGGATCGGACAGCAATACAAAAGGGTTTTCCTTTAAGTTCTTTCTCATGAATCTTGCTATGTTACTGTTTACAATGATCTTCCCCGTTGTATACTCCAGCGGTTATGTGTACGATTTCAAAGTGATTCCCTTCATCCTTGCCTTTCTCTATGGTGGTAAGAGAATGGGGTTCAGTATGTTCATCGCCATGCTGTTGATTGGTTTATTTACCAACCATGTAATGACGTTTTTGCTCGTGAATTATGCGATCTATGGTGTGTTGCTGATCCCTTTATCGAAATGGTATAAAAGGTTGACTTGGAAGAACAAGATGCTCCTGATTTCCGTCTTTTATTTCTTCATCCCGGTTACAAGGTCCCTTTATTTAGTTCAGAACAATGAAATAGAGCAGCTCACGCTTGTCGCAAGCTCTACCTTGATCATATGGATTACGTTGATCCTTACGATTTATCTGATTGAAAACCGACTGGAACATAACAGGATAAAAAAAGAGCTTATGAAGGCTGAAAAGTTTACTATCGTCAGTCAATTGGCGGCCTCCGTTGCCCATGAAATCCGAAACCCCATGACGACCGTAAGAGGATTCATGCAGCTTCTGCAGAGAGAAACGTTAACGACTGAACAGAAGAGCTTCATCGACATATCCATACAAGAATTAGATCATGCCCAAGACGTCATTAATCAATACCTCTCCCTTGCCAAGCCGCAGACGGAGGAATACGAGGTGTTCAGTCTGACCGACACCATGAATGAATCCGTTGATGTGATGTCTACTTATGCTGTGATGAGCAGCATAGAAATCAAGAAAAACATTGAAGCTGGCCTGATGATCAAAGGAATAAAGATCGAAGTGAAGCAAGTGCTGCTCAACCTACTGAAAAATGCCATCGAGGCGGTAAAAGAAGATGGAGAAATCACGGCGAAAGCCACTTTACAAAACGACGGCCGGATTATGATCGTCATCCAAGATAATGGAGTCGGCATGCCACCTGACCAACTCAAAGTATTGGGCAGACCTTATTACTCGACCAAGGAAAAAGGGACGGGACTTGGTTTGACGGTTTGCTATCAACTTGTCAAACAGATGAAGGGGGAAGTACAGGTGGAAAGCGAGCGGGGAGTGGGGACGACGTTTCGGATATTCTTGCCTGGGAATGGATAGGGTGAGCTATGGGGACAGGTCCCATTGCACCACATAATCAAATATGGGTGTCTGCCCCCAGCACGGTAAAGCTTTAACGCCGGGGGCAGGCACCGTTTTTTTTTTACGCGTTTAATAGGATCTTAAGAAAAATTTAAGAATTCTCCCATACTTCTTTTAAGAAATTTCATTTACACTATCACACTTGAAGGTTTTTTTATGTGTAAATAAACAATAATTATAATCGATGATGAAATCCCTTTGGATATCTTCTCTCCAAAGAGTATGCTTATGAAAAAATAATAGAAAATAAATATAAGAGCCCTAAATGATTCCATAAGCTGCCACGAAGATTATCAAAAACAAGGGGGCAGCTAGTAAGAAAACGATGGAGATTTAGCGGATGTCACTATAGAAGGAGTGAAATAATGAAACCTTTATCAATTTTAGTAGCTGATGATGAGGAGGAAATTGCTGATCTGATTGCTATCCATCTAGAAAAAGAAGGGTACCAGGTGACGAAAGCATCGGATGGAGAAGAGGCTGTTCGTGTGGTCGAGACTCAGGTCATTGACTTGCTGATTTTGGATATCATGATGCCGAAAATGGATGGATATGAAGTCACCCGACGCATTCGGGATCAGCATAATATGCCCATCATCTTTTTGAGTGCCAAGACATCTGATTTCGATAAAGTTCAGGGCCTTGTCATTGGGGCAGATGATTATATGACGAAACCATTCACCCCGATCGAATTGGTTGCGCGTGTGAATGCCCAGCTGCGGCGTTTTTTGAAGCTTAATCAACCTAAGACGACTACAGAACGGAAAGGCTCCGTGGAAAGTGGTGGATTGGTTATTTCTCACGATCAGCGTAAAGTGACTCTATATGGTGAAAACATCGAACTAACGCCTAAAGAGTTTGATATTTTGTACTTACTGGCCAGTCACCCGGGGAAAGTATTTGGTGTGGAACATATTTTTCAGCAGGTGTGGGGGGATGCATACTTTGAAGGTGGGAATACCGTAATGGTCCATATTCGTACCTTACGAAAAAAGCTTGAAGAGGATAAACGGAAGAATAAATTTATCAAAACCGTTTGGGGCGTAGGGTATACATTCAATGGGTAAATTACTGCGAGGCTTCCGTTCGAAAATGATCTTATTGCTGGGACTAAGCATGCTGTTGTCTGCGGCTCTTACATATCTACTCTTTAAAGCACTCCAAATGTATTATTATTCAAATGTGAATTATGGAGATTCATTAGGTTATTTTCGCATTATCATACGAAATATTGGTGACTTCAACGTTTTTTTACTAGTATTCATCCTGCTTTCGATCTTCTTCTTCTTTTTACTTACAAAGCCTTATTCAGCCTATTTTAATGAGATTTCAAAAGGAATTCATTCTCTCGCCCAGGGTGACTTCAAGCATCGGGTTCAAATCGTGTCGAATGATGAGTTTAGTGATCTTGCCGAGAGCATCAATCTCGCCAGTGAAAAATTGGAACAAGCCATCGAAAGAGGGGACTTCTCGGAAAGTAGTAAAGAGCAGTTAGTCGTCAATTTAGCTCATGATCTTCGTACACCCCTCACCTCCGTTTTAGGTTATTTAGATTTGATCCTTAAGGACCAGAATTTGACGAAAGAACAAGTCAGACATTTTTTAACAATTGCTTTTACAAAATCTCAGCGTTTAGAAAGACTGATCGATGAATTATTCGAAATCACGCGAATGAACTATGGCATAATGCCCATTAAAAAAAATCATATAAATGTAAGTGATCTCCTTAATCAATTAAAGGAGGAATTGTACCCTGTCTTCGAGAAGAATGATTTGATCGCTAGAGTGAATGTGACTCCGCAATTACCTGTATTGGGTGATGGAGAGCTCTTGGCACGCGTGTTTGAAAATCTTCTTACCAATTCGAATCGCTATGGGAACGATGGCCAGTTTGTGGATATTAATGGCTTTATTGATTCCGGGAAAGTGGTTATTCAGATTGTGAATTATGGAGATCCCATCCCTCAGAATGAGCTGCCGTATCTCTTTGATATGTTTTACACCGGTGACAAAGCTCGAGCTCATCAAGGGGGCGGAACCGGGATTGGCCTCTTCATTGCCAAGAATATCGTGGAGCAGCATGATGGAACCATTACGGCCGAAAGTAGTATCATACGTACCATTTTTGAAGTGCGCTTGCCGCAGGATAGTGAAAAACCGAATGAATGATTTAAGAAAAATTTAAAATTTACCCCACTCTTTATTTAAAAAGTTTTCCCTACACTTATAAGCAACGAAGAGTAAGGAGGAAACAGCTAAATGAAGAAGTGGGGATTTTTAATATTATCCTGCCTGGGGTTAACGTTCGTCTATATGGGACCCTTGTCCGAACCAGAAGTAAAAATACAAAATCATGTTCAATCTGAAAATGGTATTGCTGAGGGTGCTGATACCCAAGAAATCAAAATAACAGAAGATCATATCTATCGAGGTGACCTGCTTTTGGTCAACAGTGAATATCCTGTGCACCAGGAAAGCATTCGATCGGATATTGTCAATTTATCTGCAAACAATGAACTGGCACAAGGGTACGTGTTGTTAGGCAGTGACATTTATTTATCAGAGGATATTGCCCATACATTCTCAGAGATGGTTGCTGCTGCTAAAAAAGATAGTCTTCGACATTTCGCCATTACGAGCGGCTTTCGGGGCTTTGATGAGCAAAGTGTTCTTTATGAAGATATGGGTTCTGACTATGCCTTGCCAGCAGGCTACAGTGAACATAATCTGGGCTTATCCCTTGATGTAGGGTCTACTCAAATGAAGATGGCTAATGCACCAGAGGGAAAATGGATAGAAAAAAACGCTTGGAAATACGGATTCATTTTACGTTATCCAGAGAATAAAACGGACATAACAGGAATTGAATATGAACCTTGGCACATCCGCTATGTTGGTTTCCCTCATAGTGCCATTATGAAGTCAAAGAATTTCGTATTAGAAGAATATATGGAATATCTAAAAGAAGAAAAAACGATTTCTGCTCGTGTACATGGGGAAAAATATGAGATTTCATATTATCCTGTTACTAAAAGTACGACCATCCATGTGCCTCGTGATCTTCGTTATGAGATTTCAGGTAACAATATCGATGGTGTGATTGTGACCGTGTTTCCTGATGCGGAATGAGACGAACGAAATGAATGAAAGGCATGATGGTACATGGCTAAAAAAACAGCACTCGTTTTGACAATTCTTCTTTTCCTTTCATTTTTATGGTGCCAATCTTTGGGTTAATGCGCGCTTTGGGAATTGTTTGCCTAGGTACATGAAGGATATGTTCTAAAAAAATTGAATTAATAGTAACTTAATGAATATGCAGGATACATTCACAAAGAATAGAGGGATAACCTATGAATATTATTCGTGCGAGTGAATCAGAAAGTAATAGAAGAAATGAGATGAGTACAATCTTTGTAGACGGCTTCTATCAATGGTTGAATTATTTTTCAAAAGATAAGGCTAAACTTTACAAGACATTTGCCCATATGTTTAATGAAGAGGTCTTTTATACGGCAGTAGTAGACGATCGTATTGCGGCTATAGCCGCTTGCACTACAAACAATATACCTTCTGTAAGACTGAAATATAGTGAATTTAGAAAGCACCTCGGCTTATTCATGGGGAGTATTGCTTATGTCATTCTCAAAAAAGAATTTGAGAAAAAGCAATATCCTTTTCAACTTTCTGAAAAGATGGGTGCAATAGAGTTTGTGGCAACGTCGGTAAAGTATAGAGGACAAGGTGTGGCAACTGAACTGCTAAAATCGATCATACATTCAACTTCATACGACGAATATGTCTTAGAGGTAGCAGATACCAACATAAGTGCCATCAAGCTTTATGAAAAACTGGGTTTTGCAGAGTTCATGCGTATACCTCAAAAGCACAGTGAAAAAAGTGGTGTCAATGATCTTGTCTATATGAAGCATGTGAAGGTGAAAGAAGTGGGGGACTAAAGAGCCTATGGAATGACTGATTTTCTGGAATAACAGGTTAGTACAATTAGCTCCGATACTTTAGAAGAAAAGAGATGGCATAACGGGTCCTGCTTAACATCATACTAGTAACAAAACCTTTAAACGGAGGATCATGTTGTGGAGAAAAAAATGTTAAGCGTACTCATTTCCTTATGCCTGATTTGCTTCCCATTCTTATTCAGGGGTTCTATGATGAAGCAAAACTTAATCGTTTTCTTTTCAAAGGGCGTTGTGTCCACTCTAGTTGATACATATGTTGTGTCGGAGAAACGTGTTGCCTATCCAATTCGCCCTTTTCCAGGAGTGTTTAAGACCAATATTGTTTTTGATATGTTGTTTTTTCCATTGTTGAGTGTGATCTGGGTTAGACAGACGTATAATGACGGGTTATGGAAGATCCTTTGGAAAAGTTTGACCTGGAGTGTTCCCATGAGTATTACTCAATGGTTTCTTGTGAAATACACAAAGTTAATCCAATGGAAAAAGTGGTCGGCATTTCATACCTTTGGTTATGTAAGTTTCACATTATTTATCATCAGGGGACTTGTATCCGTCGTTAAAAGATTGGATCAAGCCAAGAGTACTCAATATTAAATCGTTAACTTAAGGTTTGGTCATATGAAAAAGACTCAAAAACTAGAAGCGGTGTTATGGAGCATAGCATTTCCAGGCTTTGGGCAGCTGTTGAATGGTCATGTCATAAAAGGATTCTTATTTATTTTATTAGAATTCATCATTAATAGCATGAGTACATTTAATCTGTCTATCTTGTATAGCTTTCTTGGCAGAATCTCGGAAGCTGAAGAAGTAATCCACTACCAATGGATCATGTTTTATCCATGTGTTTACATGTATGCGATGTATGATGCCTACAAATTTTCAGATGGAGAAAATCCTCCGTTATCGTTTATTCCATTTGCCTTCGCTGCCTACTTTGTTACGGTTGGAATTATGTATTCCCCAAAACCATTCCTCTCTGTTCACTTTGGTCCGATTTGGCTGCCGATGCTTGCGCTGATTCCGGGACTGGCGGCAGGGTTTATCATTCGGGCCATTTTGTTGAGGTTTACCTCATTATAAATATCCGGTGCCCAATTATGTGGTCACCGGATATCATCCTGGCAGAATAGAGATTCAAATGTGCTTTTCTCAGGGTTGGGAAATCAATGCATCATCATTTCATCAGCGATTTCCTCGCCGCTTAAGTCAGAAGGGTAATAGGTTGGCCAGTTAACGACTTCCTCCAGTAACTCTTCCCGGTCATCTCCCCAATACAAGTGATAGTGATGTGAATCGGTTGGGGCAATGCTGTGATCACTAAACTGGATGTAGTTTGGCATCTTTCCTTCCTCCTCGTCAGCAAGCTTGAAGATGTAGCGAACTCCACGGTTTCCCTTCTCATAGGTTAGAATTTCGTACCCGTCATAGGTATAGTGTCCAGACGATTTTTTTCCATCTTCACAGAAGGTGAACGTATCCCCATCAATCATGATGCGCTCGACGCCTGTTTTGTATCCGATTGTATAGTACTCTTTATACTCTTCGGCAGTCTTATCTCCGTCTTCTGCTTTGTGAGCAAATACTTCATCGAGGGTACCATCCAGTAAATAAGGGTAAACGGACTGCCAGTCACCTTCCCAGTCAGATAACTCACGATCTTTCACTTGATCATCTTCAAAGTAACCATCATAAATCTTCTGTGCTTCTTCATCTAATTCATGGCTGTGTTCATGGTCGTGCTCTTCCGGTTCTATAGTCGGTGCTTGTTCCAATGCTGTATGCAACTGTGTCAGGTTACGTCTCATCAGTGAAAAATAGTCTTCATCATTTTCAATATCTTCATCTGTCAGTACAGACAGGTTATGAAGTCTGAGTGTTTCAGCACCTATTTCATCCCTTACGACTCCAGCTATTTTCGTCGTGATGTTCTGTTCAAAAAAGACATGCTTTAATCCATATTCTTTAGCTGTCTCAACAATTGTCTGGAGTTCTTTCTGAGACGGTTCCTGTGTCGGGCTCAATCCGGAAACAGCAATCTGATGTACACCATACGCTTCTTCCCAATAGCCATAGGCGGCATGAGAGACGATAAAGTGATTGCCTGATGTTGCTTTCAGTTCAGTGGCAAACTCCTGATCAAGAGCTTCAAGGTCCGCCTTGAGTGTTTCAAAGTTTTCATTAAACAGTGCCTCTTCCTCAGGCTTCAATTCTATTAATGTATTCTTAATGTTCTCTGCTAAGTCAATGGCGCGGATTGGATCCAGCCAAACGTGAGGATCGTGATCACCGTGGTCATGATCCTCTTCATGATCGTGGTCATGAGATCCTTCATTAAGCTCAATCCCTTCAGCTGCTTCAACAACTGTCACATCTTCAGCCTCTACGGCCTTAGCGATTTTTTCAGCATACGCCTCAAGCCCTGCGCCATTCATAATAAATGCATCTGCTTCAGCAATGGCCAATACATCTTTAGAAGTGGGCTCATAGGTATGTGAGTCCGATCCTGGAGGTAACAGTGATTCAACTTCAGCTTCTTCACCAGCAATCCGTTCTGCAAAAAACTGCAGGGGATATACCGTAGTGAATATCTTCACCGGATCAGTTGAAGACGCTTCCTGTTCCTCACTATTACTCTTATTTCCTTCTCCACATGCAGCAAGGGAGAGAACCATTAATAAACTAAATAAAGCCATCCATTTTTTCCTCATATATATCCTCCTTATGATTTCTTAAAATAATATATCGTAACAATTACGATTTGTAAATAGTAATTGTTACGATTTATGGATGACAGTAGATAGTAATGATCGCTTTGGTGCCCAGGGGACAGGTACATTGGCCCCGCAGTGAACTAATGAAAGAGGAGGAAATAGGATGTTGATTATGGAATGTGTGAAGGGGATGAGTTGGAATTTTTGATTGAGAGTTTGCAAGTGTATGAGGTGGTGGGGGTGTTGGGTTGGGGGCGGTATTGAATTGGATTTTTACATAAGATACGTCTAAATCTTTTTCCTTTTGGTAATCCTAGCTAGTGATGACCCCCATCATAATGTAGCTCTGATTTGTTTTCAAATTAATCTACGGTGTTATGATGATGGGGTTATTTTTGTTTAAGAACGACGGCTCTCATGCTTTCAAAGCAAGAAAGCCGTCACAGTACTTGTTTCCATTATTGTGTCGGGGATCAGACCCCGGTATTAGTGGTGTTAGCTACCTATTCGTTATTAAAATGTTTATTTAAAACAAGAGTGAACCGGAGTTTAATTCAATTCCGTTCACTCTTGTTTTTGGTTTAATTGAGGAATTTTGATAAGAGATATACTTTTATCTGAATATTAAAAGTTATCTAAAAATAATATTGAACTGGGATACAGTATGTCATATAATGAAAGTGCAAAGGAGAGATAACATGAAAAAAATATCAAATACTCTTATAAGAGAAAACGCTTTCGCTGAATTAAGAAGAATGATTCTCTCTCAAGAAATTAAGCCGGGTGAAAAGTTGAATGAAAAGGAGGTAGCAGAACAATTAGGTGTTAGTAGAACCCCTGTCAGAGAAGCATTTCATAAATTAGAACTGGAAGGTTTAGTGGAAATCTTCCCACGACGTTATTGCTTGGTTAAGGGTGTGACTCACGGTTGTATTCGTGAAATTCACGTGATTAGGTCCCAGTTAGAGCCTATGGCAGCTTACCACGCAGTTGACCATTTGTCGGATGAGGATATTGATCAGTTAAGTAGTTTAATAGAAAAAACAAAAGAACTTATGGTTGAAGGCAATGCTCAAAAAATCATGGAACTGAATGATCAGTTTCACCGGACCATCAATGAAGCATCGAACCTTTCTAGAATCGTATCAATATTGAATAACATGCAAGATTACATTGTATCTTTTAGATATTCTTTCATTTCAAGACCGGAACTGGCACAAAGGTCAATAGATGAACACGAAGAAATATTGTTTGCATTGAGAAAGAGAGATAAGGAATTGGTGAAAAAGTTAGTAACGCAACATTTAGAGGGCATCTCGGAATATGAAGATGTGATCTTGGAAGATCTAAAACCGGTCCCTAACTAATCAAGTGTAATCCACGAAAAAGGAGTGTGTTTCTATGATAAGAAAAAAATTGGAGTTAAGATGGATGGTTTCTATTCTGTTCACAATGGCTATTTTGTTGTCGGCATGCAGCAATGAAGCTGGAAAGGCGGGAGAAGATAAGCCAATCACTTTAAGCTTTGCTTATGAATTACCAGAGGACCACCCTTGGGGACATGGCGCTACGAAATTCAAAGAGATAGTAGAGGAAAAAACGAATGGGGAAGTGAAAGTAGAGGTTCATGGAAATGGGTCTCTTGCAGCATCCGGTAGAGAGATACAAGAAGGTGTGAAAATAGGAACAATCGATTTAGGTATTTCATCTACACCACTATCTCAAATGAATCCATATCTGGATCTGTTCTCATTGCCCTACATTTTCAGTAGTCGAGAACAAGCATGGGAAGTATTAGATGGACCTGTTGGAGATGAGGTAGGAGAAAAGTTAAGCGAGCACAATTTAACCTTTTTAGCTTATTGGGAAGATGGCTTTAGACAGATCACCAATAATGTCCGACCAATATCAGAAATTGATGATTTCAAAGGATTGAAGATTAGGGTACCTGAAAGCGATGTCAGACTTGAAACATTTAAAGCGTTGGGGTCGAGTCCTTTACCGATGGCATGGTCTGAAGTATTTACAGCTTTACAACAAGGATCCATCGATGGTCAAGAAAATCCTTTATCCGTTGTGAACAGCTCCTCTTTCTATGACGTTCAGAAATATTTAACGATTTCTAATCACGTTTATTCCCCGGCGACACTATTTATCAATTCTTCTAAATGGGATTCACTAACAAAAGATCAACAAGACATCATACTCGAAGCTGCTGGTGAAGGTAGAGATTTGAATCGTAAAATGAACCAAGAACAAGACGAGGAAATGGTAAAAGGGTTAGAAGAGAAAGGGATGGAAGTAACAGTGATTGAAGACGTCAAACCATTCCAGGAAGCTACCAAACCAGTATGGGATCAAGTATCAAAAGAGATTGGCGGAAATTCAAAAGAACTTATAGATGATATTACTAAGACACAGTAAAGGGTTGGTGTTACATGAAGAAAGTACGCCACTATATACATCTTTCTGTTAAAAGCATAAACATTCTGGTCATGTTTTTCATGTTTTTAATCTTGCTAATACAGGTCTTAACGAGAAAGTTTTTTAATTATCCTTTATCCTGGCCGGAAGAATTATCATTGATCACAATGATTTGGATTACTTTTTTTGGAGCGTATCAATGCACAATTGAGGGAAATCACTTGAAAATGGATTTCCTGGAAAGTAAAATCCCTGAAAAAATCAAGCCCTATCTCTTGATCATTTCTAAAGGATTTGTCATCTGGTTTCTATTCATTACTTGTTACTGGGGATGGACCTTTATTCAAAAGGCTGGAAATATAAAAATGCCGGTATCCGGTCTTCCTATGGGGCTACCTTATTGTATTATTTGGATTAGTTTTCTTCTCATGTTATGTGATTTTGTGATTCAAATAATCTTCCATATTAAAGAAATTTCAAGCCCAACAACAGGTAAAGAGGAGGGTGAAGAATGCTCCCACTCTTAATGTTACTGTTAATTCTCCTTTTTCTTGCTATAGGTGTTCCAATTGCATTCACACTTGGTCTAACAGCTGTAATCTTCATTATGTATTACTCGGACATCACGTTAGAATTGATTATTCAACAACTTTATTTAGGTACAAATAGCTTCCCGCTTTTGGCCATTCCCTTATTTATGTTGGCCGGGGCATTAATGAATCACGGTGGAATATCGGTGAGGTTAATTAATTTTGCTCTCGCCATTATTGGAATGGTAAGAGGCGGTTTAGGAATGGTCAATGTTGTGGCGTCGGTCTTCTTCGGAGCAATAACGGGAACTGCAGCTGGAGCGAGTGCTGCAGTAGGACAGATCATGATCCCAGCCATGAAAGAAAAGGGGTATTCACCAAGTTTCGCCGCAGCGGTAACCTCTGCAGGATCATCACTTGGCATTATTATTCCTCCTAGTGTACCAATGATTCTGTACGGCTCTATCTCTGGATTATCCGTTGCGAGCTTGTTTTTAACAGGCGTTCCTATTGGCATTGCGATTGCCATAGGTTACATGATTGTCGTCTATATTATTTCTACCAAGAAGAAGTATGATTTTAAAGAAAATCCGTTTTCCTGGAATCTAGTGTTTAAAACCTTTATAAGTGCCCTACCTGCATTACTCGTCCCTGTGGCTATAATGGGTGGCATCTTAACGGGATTCGCAACTCCCACTGAGTCGGCTGCTATCGCTGTACTATGTGGAATTATTGCAGGATTAATTTATAAACAATTAACATGGTCAAGCTTTATTAAAGCTTTAAATGAAAGTGTCGTCAATACGGCACTGGTGATGCTGATTGTAGCGACAGCCAAGATACTCGGATTTTCATTTTCATCTCTTGGAATCGGGCGAATGATGCTGGAACCGATTATGGGATTCACAGATAACACGATCATGTTGATGTTAATTGCCAGTCTGATTTTATTCATTGGTGGATTCATATTTGATGGAACGGTCATGGTCCTTGTCATTGTGCCCCTGTTCTTACCTTTGGTTCAGGCAACATCCATTGATCCTATGCAATTTGCGATGGTGGTCATCATCGTTTGGGCAATCGGACAGCAAACACCTCCTGTTGCCAGCGGGCTTTACATAACAACCGCAATAGCAAAGGTCAGTATGCTTCAAGTAAGCAGGTACAATGTCTGGTTTATACTCGTTCTATTTATAGCTTTAATCGGAATGATTTTCTTCCCCGATGTAATGTTATATATTCCAAGATTAATGATTTAATCATTTCTAATAAAAAGGAGAATGCT
The DNA here is from genome assembly GCF_008180865.1 of Rossellomorea aquimaris. Taxonomy (GTDB): domain Bacteria; phylum Bacillota; class Bacilli; order Bacillales; family Bacillaceae_B; genus Rossellomorea; species Rossellomorea yichunensis. Next base: position 439,772 of record NZ_VTEX01000002.1, on the reverse strand, counting down.
AAATGAATTTTACAAATGTCGTTCAAGTGATTGATACCCACACATACGGAGAACCTACAAGGGTCATTAATGGGGGGTTATTAAAGCTAAAAGGGAATACAGTGGCAGAACAACGGGATTATATGGTTGAGCACTACCAATGGTTCAGGAACTCACTGATTCAAGAGCCAAGGGGTCACCGTGATATGTTCGGGGCAGTATTACTGCCTCCATTACAAGAAGGAGTGGACTTTGGCGTTATTTACATGGATAACGCGAACTTCTTGAATATGTGTGGTCATGCAACAATCGGAGTGGCAACGGCAATTGTGGAAACGGGACTCGTAGAAGTGAAAGGTGATGAGACAGAACTTGTTCTTGAAACCCCTGCCGGTCTGGTTTATCCGCGTGTGAAGGTTGAGAACAATCGAGTCACTTCCGTAACTTTTAAAAATGTTCCAGGCTTCCTTGAAAAGCAGGATGTTGTCATAAACGCAGGAGAACTTGGTGAGATCAAAGTAGATATCAGTTTCGGTGGCAACTATTTTGCCTGGGTAGATATTGACCAATTAGGAGAGACAATTCATGTGTCCAATGGATCGAAATTAAAAGCAATGGCTAAAATCATTAAGGAAGAAGTAAATAAAGTGGTAAAGGTCCAACATCCAACGAAACCATATATCAATCATATCGATATCGTAACGTTCTTTGGAAAACCTACCATTCCAGAAGCAACCTATAAAAATGTTCACGTCTTTAGTGAAAATCAAGCTGACCGTTCACCAGGTGGCACTGGGACAACAGCAATGGTATCAAGAATGATTGGGAGAGGAGAACTGGAAGTCGGGCAGGAAATCGTCTGTGAAGGGTTTGTAGGCGGAAAGTTCTACGGGAAAGCGATTGAAAAAGTAGCTCTCGGAGAAAAAGAAGCATATTTAACGGAAGTGAAGGGATCAGCCTTCATAACAGGGTTCAATAATATCTTAATTGATTCTAATGATCCGTTTAAGCATGGCTTTATGGTGGATTGAGTTAAGTAAAGGTTTGTGGATGATCCGGTGTCCGTTTGCTCTTTAACCCATCGGGGGTTGGTCTTCCATTTAAGCGTATTAGGGTGTATTGATACTTCAATAGAAAGCCGGTAATCATATCGATTACCGGCTTTCAGTCTGAGCTTTGGATTTAGGTTCATCCTTGAGAGTCGTTCCTGTGCTTTATTCGCATCATTGATAGTTAATAATCGCAGGACTAGGTTCCATTTTCAACACATCTTCCGGCTCCAAGACTGGCACATCCTTATCATAAAAGATCTTGAATGCCCCATACTGATTCGGTTCATTACGTATGTATTTTCCGTACAAAGCCTGCTTGTCCGCGGATGCTCCCCAGCCGTCAAAGTTTATGGCGACTTCGACGTTGTCTGTCGGTTGGATTGCCTCTTTATTCGTCAATACGGCACCGGTAAATTGGTGGACGAGGACGAATTTATCCGGAAGGTCATTCTTTTCTGTGAGCTCTGAGACATACTCGACAGCCTTCTGGATTTCCTTACCATCCACTTGTCCGAGATCTTCTCCGGGTTTCTCCCCCTCAGCTACGTGGAATTCCGTATCGATCGCCAGGTGAACATGCGGATGCTTAAGCCACTTCTCGACCATTTTCACCTGCTCCATGACCGTGTCTGTCCCGAGCTGAATATCGAGCAGTACCAGTGCATCATGCTTCTCCGCAAGCTCCACATACCTTTTAATATTCTCCTCTGACGTCATGCGCACATAATCTCCATCAGGGCCAGGCTCACTCTGGGCCATTGTCGTAATCAACTCGATCGTCGGAACCGCAGGACGGTCGGGGTCAGCGTCAGAATAGGCTTGCGTCTGTTCCTTCAGTTTCTTCATGTACTCCTCAGGCTCCATCTCTCCCAGAATCCCCATATTTTCAGAATCGGGCGTTCCGTAATAGGCAACTAACCGATGATCCTTCAATGGTCCGTCAGATGGGTCTTTCACTCCGTCGGCAAGTGTCTCACCGACAGGAACCGTACGCTCGGGGTTTCCGACCAGCGCCGCCTGCATTTCAGGGATGTTCTGCTGTTCCTTTTCTGATAGGGTTTTATCCAGGGAAACAGCATCTTCAGACGGTTCCAGCGGCTTGAAGGGCTGTGCGTCTTTCTCTGGTTTTTCGTTTTCCGTTTTTTCCTTTTTGGATTCGTTCTGATTGGAAGACGGTGCTTTCTCCTTACTCTCCTCTGTGGTCGAAGGATCAGCACAACCTCCTAAAATAAGTAACCCAGCTGCAAATAGCAGAGATAACTTTTTCATTGCCTCACACACCTTTTTATATAGAAGAATATGGAGGACTTTAACACATTTTCCTGTACATGAAACCTATGTAAAGAAATTGATAGAAATTTTTAATCTAAACGTTAATGGGACACCGGAGACAGGGGCCTTTTTTAAAAAAAAGTATCTTGAGTAAGACGCTTCACTTTGAAATAATTGGTATTAAGTTAGTCATATGAAAATTGAGGAGATAGAATTCAAACAAAACTAATAAGCTATTAATAAACCGAGTTGATCTGGAAATCTATTTCTTGGTATTTTCTTACATCCTTTAATGGAAAGGGTTGCTGGTTTTGTGGCTGCAACAAAGGGGGGAGTCAAATTAAAAAGCGTTGGATTTTATTTATTATTAGTTTCCCGATATTTCTTGTCTCATATGTTTATTCTTTTTTTTATCTCAAGTAAAATCGCTTACTTACCGCAATCAGAATGTAAGCCTGAATTCATTTTCACACCACAAGATGTTCAATATTGCAGTGATATCTACGCAATTGATGTCTTATTAATAGCCTTACAGACAAACCCGATTTCATATTTATGTTTGTTATCAGGAATTTATATCGTAAGTTTTTTTGTCTATATCATTTTTATAAATATAAAGAAAAGGATATAAGGGAGTGGCCTTGTTCGAAGCACACTCCCTCACCTTAACTCATTACATACTCCATACAACGTTCCGCAAACTCCAATACATCATCCGAAATCGGGTATAAGCCGGTATCCTCTGCAGGCTGTTTTCGTACCTTCCAGAATTTATCCATCAACTCTTTATCTCCTTGGAACATATCATTTGATAGTTCCAGTAACCTGGTCCCGATTTGAAAGCCTTCTTCTGATTCAGGCTTCACATTGTGTTTGATGCACGATTCCATTCTCCGGATTAATGAAATGTATTGCTGGGTTGTTTCGTCGTTGTTACTGAGGTTTGGAACGGACTTTTGTAAAAGGACCTGTTCATCTTCTTGGAAATAATCCATCCACTTCTTTGAGCTGTGTTGTGAACGGCTGACCAGTTCCGAGACGCGTTCCCAGGGTAAAGATTCTTCCAGATCCATCATATGAATTAATGAAGTCGTATGGGAGATGCTTGTTTGAAGTGTCGAGAGTTGTTCTTGCAGGTAATTGTAGTGTGAGACTAGAACTTGTTTGAAAGATAGTTTATCTAATATATGGCGAATATCCTCCAAGGGGAGTGAAAGAGATTTTAGGATAATGATTTTCTCTAATGTAAATAAGTCATCTTCTGAATAATAACGTTTTCCGCTTGCATCCTTGAAACTTGGTGTAAGGAGATCAATCTTATCGTAATAGCGAAGTGTGCGAATCGATATATTCCGCTCTTTGGCTACCTCCCCGGTCGTCCGTCTTTTCATTCCATTCCCTCCTGAAAAAAATACTTGCAGGTGACGTAACGTCATCTCCTATAGTTGGATTATACCATATATAGGAAGAGGGAAGATGAATGGAAAAGAGTCAATTGAACTGGAAAGAACAGGATCCATGGGGTTGGAAGGAATTCATATTATTGATGTTACTTGAATTTGTAGTTGTGATCGGATGTATTAAATTCGTGGTTAAGCCCCTATATTCTGGGTGGCTCGACAATGAACTGTATGCCGGAACGTTAATGGGGTTAACCATAGCCATTATTCTCCTTTCAGGTGTTTATCTGATTGCACTCCGTCCAAAAAAGATTTCCTGGAGTGAAGTAGGGGTCAAACCATTCGCTGTGAAGGATTGGAAAATCATAATCACCTATTCTGTCATTTTATTGGTTGGTGCCGTAATCATCGTCGTTTTGACCAGTTTCATAGGCAATTCGTGGGAGAACAGCAAAACAGAGGCCATGCAGCAAAATGCAACGTTCTTTACGGTACTGATCGCCTTTATCTCTGCGGCGATCATCTCACCGTTATACGAAGAGATTTTTTTTCGCGGTTTCTTATATCGCTGGTTGCGTACTCGAATCGGGTTGAATGGAGCTCTATTACTTAGTTCGCTTATCTTTACCATCATCCACATCCCGACATATAACGTTATGCCGTTAAATTTCTTTAGCGGAATCCTTTTTGCTTTAGCGTATGAACGTACCAATTCGATCTGGCCATCAGTTTTGATTCACGGTTTGACGAATGGGATAATGGTTTTGCTGACAAGTTTGGGGTAGGGGATTGAAGAGCAAGGTCTACTATATAAAAATGGGAGAGGGTCCCTATGTTTAACAAATTTAATTTTGAAATGATTTATCGTGAACGGAGTGTTTCCACACCACTAGTCGTCATGATGTGTGGAGTGGCCGGTTCCGGGAAAACGACATTCTCACAGCAACTTGAGAATAATGGCTTTGTGCGTCTTTCCATTGATGAAGAAATATGGGCGACTCATGGTCGTTACGGGATTGATTTCCCTATGGAAAAGATGGAGGAATACAAGAAAGAGGCAGAAAGTAAATTGCGCAATGACTTATTGAAGCTCATTCACGATAAACAACAGGTGGTCATTGACTTCAGTTTTTGGGACCGTGCAAGAAGGGAGCGATATAAACAACTCATCGAAAAGTCCGGTGGTAAATGGAAATTGATTTATTTAGACGTTTCTCCTGATGATTTGCGTGAACGCCTTAAAATAAGGAACAAGCGCTTTGATGCCAATGCGTTCCCGATTACGGAAGAATTGTTAGATTCCTATCTTAAGGGTTTTGAAATTCCTGATGGTGAGGAGGAAATGGTTGTTGAGAATTAAATATAAGGAGAATATACAACATGTATAAATTAATTAAAAAAGCTCTAATTCCTTATTCAATCGGAAACAGATCATTGGAGATTCAAAAGGAATTACATGCAAATAGTTGGAACAGAGACCTTCATTACAAAATTGTGGCTGATGGAGTCCCTTATTCTGCAAGGTTCATTGCGGATAATCGGTCTCCAAACAGTGTATTTGGTGATATTACAAATGATATTCTATATGAACAAACAACGTTTTGCCGTTTCCTTGTGAATAATGGAATTCCATTCATGCGTTTAGTACCTATATCCCATGATGTTCCATTTACAACGATTGAATGGGGTTCTGAAATTTATCGATTCATCTTATTTGAATGGATTGAAGGTCAACATATAACGCATTGTGATAAATTCATCGCAGAGGAATTTGGAAAAATGGCAAGAGAAATTCATGATATTTCAAGTTTATATAATTCTTCTGTATTTCCAAAGAAGTCGCATCTGGATGGCTATTCCCAATTTGCTAAGGAATTGCGAAATAAAGGTAACACAGCTACTATTTCCAAGGATAATCTAAACCTGATTCAGAGGTATGTTGAAGAAGCTGAACACCATATAGAAAATTCGATGACAAATGAATATGATTTCATCGTACAATCAGATTTAAACCCTCTCAATGTGATTTGGGATGAAAATAAAAGAGTAATAGGAATTGTTGATTTTGAATCAATAGGTTACAGTGATCGAATCGAAGGCTTAGCTTGGCTGATTAAATGGTATTCCAGGACTGATGGAATACATTCAGCAGAATTTTCCCCTAGCGCTGCAAACGCCTTTTTAAAAGGATACAGAGGAGAGCATTTCCTTGATCGTCATGATCTGGGCAGGCTGTCTTCTCTTCTATGGTTATCAGGTTGCCTAAATTGGAACTTCGTAAGAAAAACAATTGAAATAATAGATGCAGACAATAGGGAAAAACTAAAAGAGCATATTGTGGCTTACGAAGAACGGGGGAGAAGATTACTATCTGTGGTTTCAACATCTTCCATGAGCAGGTAAAGTTAGTGGTGACAGGCAGTTGCTCTCTTTCTTTTTGAAAAATAAGGAAAAATTCATAGGTTCCATAGGGGTGAATCATAAGTGAAATCCATTACGGTACATCATTATGATGCATTCAGCCAAAAGCTTAATAAAGGCAATCCAGCAGACATTGTACTGAGCAGGGATAATGGTTCGTGGGGACAGGTCCCATGGTCCGCTTTGTAAAGATGCTTATCCAGCACAGGGTATGCTCTTTTTTGAGAATATGTCATGAATATGATTTTTCATTATTAAAATATGGAAAAAGCTTTATATATTCCTGCAATAATATACTATAAAAAAGCTTAAAGACAGATGTATGATTACATGAGAACAATTGGAAAGGGGTTTCTCTATGAATTTTACATCTTTTTTAATTTACTGCATTATTATTACAGTTACTCCCGGCCCCACAAATATTGTTATATTATCCACCGCTCATAATTTAGGGACGAAAAAGGCCATGCAATTTACGTATGGGGCAACGATTGCGTTCGGACTGCTGCTGGTTATTTCAGCTATATTGAATACTGTCCTTCTGACGATTCTCCCTAAGATCCTCATTGTGATGAAGATACTTGGAAGTGGTTATATGTTCTATTTGGCTTATCAAATATACAGGATGGATACATCGAAACCTACTGTAAATCAATCGGGTACTTTTATGTCCGGCTTCCTTATGCAATTTCTAAATCCTAAGGTAGTACTGTTTACCATGACGGTCATTCCAAGTTTCATTTTGCCATTCTATGTCTCGAAACCTGCGGTAACAGCAGGGGTTATCGTGATAACGGTTATTGGATTTATGGCCTTTACGACTTGGGTGCTTTTCGGTACCATTTTCAAAAAATTCTTACTGAGGTACAATAAGGCTGCTAATGTAATCATGGCGTTATTTTTAGCCTATTCTGCCTTCATGCTATGGATATAGGCGAGTGAAGAGGTGAAAGAATTGGAGAAATTCATTTATAAAAAAAGAGCAGACATTACCGCATTGTCAGCAAGTATTAATGAATTTTCATATAAAAAACACGCACATGAAGAGTATGCCATAGGTGTAACCATTCGCGGCATCCAGCGTTACAACTTGGATGGCAGCTTGCATCTGTCCTATCAGAGCGGGATCATGCTTTTTAACCCTGAACAGGCACATGACGGAATGGCCCATGATGAGTCCGGCCTTGATTACGTTATGTTATATATTAAGCCGCAATTGCTTTTAGAAGCCCTTGAGAAGAAGGATATGATACGTTTTCCTTCACCGATTGTATATGACGATAGACTGAAACAAAGCATTTTAAATCTTGCTCATGGGATATTAGCCGATAAAGACGATGCGTTTTGTAGTGAACTATTTTTATCTCTAACGGATAGTCTCATTCAAACCGATCTTTCTACAGAAATGAAGAAAGATAGCACATTAATAAAAAAAGCGAAAGATATCCTTCATGCCCATTTGGCAACTGGGCTTAAACTGGATGACATATCTAAAGAGCTCGGCTTATCGAAATATCAGTTCATCAGACTATTCAAGGCTCATACAGGAATTTCCCCGTATCAGTACTATCTGAACGTCAAAATAGAACATGCAAAGCACCTGATAGAGAAAAGTGGAGATATCTATTCAGCAGTAGCTGAATGTGGTTTTGTCGATTTAACGCATTTAAACAAACATTTTAAAAATGTATATGGTACAACGGCATTTGAATATAGTTCCTATCTGAATTGAGGGTGAATCCGTTTTAAATCTTACTTTAATAAATGATGATGCTATGACTTAGTTTAGATGACGGGGTTTTCTTTGTGAAAAAAACGCAAAAAATCTGTTCCTGTGGTTCAAAGGCGAAAGGAGAGGAAGTGCTGATAACTTCCTCTCCTTTCGCCTCATCATCTATTCCGTCATATACTCATTCACCAACTCATAACATCGATCCTTCGTCGACTCATATAAAGAGATGTACCACGCCACATTCTCAAACGTCCCGCCTTCATACTTCAGTCTTTCTTTCTCGGCTTTCGCTTCTTTCTGTTCGATCCATTTTACCTGTTCCGCTTTTAACTCCTTCATGTCCTCTGGAGACAGCTCTTTTTTCAGAAGTGAATAAATCTCATTTAATGCATCGTCATACTTTTCATAGGACACTCCATAATAGTTTTTCATAGCGTTCGTGACACCTTTATCTGAATCCTTCTTATCTGGCATGACATCAAGTTCCTTTTGGATGTTGTCCAGCTTGTTCAGATATTCTGTTTTTCCCGCTACTTTTGTTTCGGGAGTAGGATCTTCCTCCTGACTGCTTTCTTCCTGAGAGTTGCTATCGTCCATTGCTGATTCATCCGATTGATTCTCCTTGTTGTTATCGGATTCTACAGTGCTTTCTGTAGATGATCCATCTGTACTTGCTGGAATCGTATCAGATTCAGTCTGATTAGAAGCATCCTCTTCAGGTGAATCGCTACAAGCAGACATGAAGACGAATGACATAGTTAATAAGGCAGTCACGATAAACATTTTCGATTTTTTCATTTTTACAGCTCCAATTCTTTGTTGGTTTTATGTTGGTTTATTTTAACATATAAGGGAATTATCTTCTAACCTGTTTGTGTTTGATCGTTCGTGGTCCTCAGGGACGGTTCTTACGTTTGCTGGTAGTCGATTAAGGGCAGTAACTTCCCGCTTGAATGGTCTCGAAGTTCCTAAAGGTGGAGGAAATGGGTGTTGGAATTAGGCTTACTTTCAACATTTTTTACAGGAAGTCGTCATATTCTCCGAATGTTCTCCATAGAAAATTCAAATACTTAGGTAATGGTAGATCAATCCTTAAAGGGTGGTTCAATTGAAAGAACAATGCAAGAATACAACGAAAATCAGTAATTGGTGCGTGGTAAGCATGGCCTCGATTCCTTTGGTAATGACCTTGGGGAATTCCATGCTGATCCCTGTACTGCCCATTTTTGAAAGAGAGGTGGGGATCTCTTCTTTTCAAACGAGTATGATTATTACGAGTTACTCCATTGCTTCGATCTTTCTGATTCCGGTGGCTGGATATCTGTCAGATCGCTTCGGAAGGAAGGTGGTCATCCTACCCAGTTTACTCATCGCGTTAATGGGAGGATTGGTTGCAGGGTTTGCTTCATGGAAAATGACAGATCCGTTTACTTGGATCATCATCGGGCGTATTCTGCAGGGAATTGGAGCGGCTGGAGCGGCCCCGATCATTTTACCGTTGGTGGGTGATCTCTATAAGGATGATGATGAGAAAACGAGTTCCTGTCTTGGGTTGATTGAAACATCCAACACCTTCGGCAAGGTGTTAAGTCCCATATTGGGGGCGTTGTTTGCCGCGTATTTATGGTATCTTCCTTTTTTCTCTATTTCTGTTTTTAGTCTCATTTCAATTGTACTCGTCATCTTCTTCATTCAAGTTCCTAAGAAGAAAGAGAAGCCCGTCTCACTGAAAACATTCATAAAGAATACAAAGAAGATTTTTAAACAGGAAGGGAGATGGATCTTTACAGTTTTTCTCGTGGGGATCTATAGCATGCTGCTCTTGTTTGCCGTCTTGTTTTTCCTCTCTGATTCCCTGGAGAAAACACACGGCTTGTATGGGGTGAAAAAAGGGTTTGTGTTGGCCATTCCTTTACTGGCTCTTTGCATCGCTTCTTTTATTACAGGTAGAAAGATTAAAGGTGAGCTGAAGGTCATGAAGGTGATCATGACGGTGAGCTTGATTCTGATCAGTGTCAGTGTGTCATTGATAGGATTTGTCGACGAGCGATTGATTCTTCTCCTGTCTGTCTCAAGCTTAATGGGTCTCTCCATTGGTGCTTTGCTGCCTACCATGGATGCTTTGATTACCGAAAACATAGAGAAAGAGGAAAGGGGGACGATTTCTTCTTTCTATAGTTCATCCCGTTTCATCGGGGTGGCTGCCGGTCCCCCTCTGATGGCCTTGGTGATGAATTCTCTATTGAATGAAAGTCTTATCGGTGCAGGTATCTTAGGTATCGGGATGTTTCTGCTTGTGTTGTTTTTTATTCAATCAGAAAAATCCCCCACTTCTACTACAAATCAAGGAGGTGCAACATGAAACCATTAGACAGTGATTTTTCTGACACACATCTCCCTTTCTTTAGTGTGAACAGTGGGAAGGGGAGGGCAGTAGGCAAAGATCTTTACTATTGGACCAATCAGATTGTGAATGTCTGTTTCTACGGAATTCCGGGAAGCAGGGAGTGGGTGTTGATTGATTGTGGGATGCCTCACTCTAAGCAGAAGATCATGGAAGCGGCGGAAGAACGGTTTGGCCATAGGGGTAAACCGCAGGCCATCGTGTTGACTCATGGCCATTTTGACCATGTCGGGTCCCTGGAGCCGCTCTTAGAGGAATGGGACGTTCCAGTTTATGCCCATGAACTGGAAATCCCTTACCTTAATGGAGAACGGAACTATCCAAAAGGGGACCCTACTGTGGATGGCGGTTTGGTCAGCGAGTTGTCCCCATTTTATCCCCATCATGGAATCGATGTGTCCGATCGGATTCACGCACTCCCGGAAAATGGTGAAGTCCCCTTTATGCAAGGATGGAGATGGGTTCATACACCTGGCCATACGCCAGGGCACATTTCCCTATATAGGGAGTTGGATGGTGTATTGGTCGCTGGGGACGCCTTTGTGACAGTGAAACAGGAATCCTTGTACCGGGTTGTCCTTCAAAAGAAAGAAATCAGCGGTCCCCCGAGGTATTTCACGATGGATTGGGAAGCGGCCAAAGAATCGGTCGCCACATTATCCAATCTGAAACCGAAAGTAGCTGTCACTGGACATGGAGAGGCGATGGCGGGGGATGAGTTGGAAGAAGCATTAAGAAAATTGGTTGAACAATTTGATGTGATCGCATTACCCGCTAATCGGAAACGTCATTAACTTCGATTCGAATAATTTTATACCAGCAGGGAAAATTAATCTTGTGAAAACCTTTTCCCCTCTTCACCTGAAGGGGGTTTTTAGCAATTGAAAGGGAGGGATACAGTTCATGGATCTAGATTGGATTTGGAAAGCCATTCTCATTGTTGTGGCTGGTACATTATTGTTAAGAATAGCCGGGAGAAAGTCCATTTCGCAGATGACATTGGCACAAACAGTCATTATGATCGGTATCGGATCATTATTAATTCAACCAGTTGCTGGAAAGAATATATGGACAACGATCGGAGTCGGTCTTATTCTTGTTTTAACCTTGATGGTCATGGAATATCTGCAGGTGAAATCCGATCGTGTCGAACAGTTTATCACGGGGAAATCCAAGATTCTTATGGAAAATGGCAACATCAATGAAAAGAACTTTAAAAAGTTACGAATGACAGTCGATCAACTCGAAATGAAACTGCGACAACAGGGAGTCAGTAAACTTTCCGATGTGAAATGGGCGACGCTTGAACCGAATGGACAAGTCGGGGTGGAATTGATGCCCCAGGCGAAGCCGGTGACGAAGAAAGATTTCGAACAATTCCAGGCAGAAGTACAGAGACTGATCAATATGCTCAATGTTCCACCCACAACAAAGAGGCCAGTCAGTCAGGAAGTCGGCGGGGAAGATATATTTAAAGAGATCAAGCAGAAATCTTCCGCCAATCCACCCCCTAAACATCTTCAGTAGCACAAGACAAGAATATTCGAATGGAGGAAGCTCATGAAAGCAGTCACCTATCAAGGAAAGAATTCCGTAGCCGTCAAGAAAGTGGACGACCCTCGGATAGAAGATTCACAAGACGTCATTGTCAACATTACATCAACAGCCATCTGTGGATCGGATCTGCATCTTTATCAAGGGAATTTCCCACTTCCGATCGGGTACGTCATTGGACATGAGCCGATGGGGATCGTGGAGGAAGTCGGGAAAGATGTGACCAAAGTAAAAAAGGGAGACCGTGTCATCATCCCTTTCACCGTGGCGTGCGGGGCATGTCCCTATTGTGAGCAACACTTGGAAAGTCAATGCGATCATTCGAACCCCCATTATGACTCTGGTGGGCTGTTCGGATACTCTGAGAAGTTCGGTAATTATCCCGGGGGACAAGCGGAATATCTCCGGGTTCCATACGGGAACTACACCCCTTTTTTAGTACCGGAGAATTGTGAACTGGAGGATGAACAAATCCTTTTATTATCTGATGTACTTCCGACGGCCTACTGGAGTGTGGAGAATGCAGGTGTGAAAAAAGGGGACACGGTCATTGTTCTCGGATGCGGGCCGGTCGGATTGATGGCCCAGCAGTTTGCCTGGAAAAAAGGTGCTGAGAGAGTCATCGCCGTCGATTATTTCGATTACCGCTTACGTCACTCGAAGAAGATGAACCATACGGAAACCTTTGATTTCACCCAATACAATGATATGGGTGAAACGTTGAAGGAGTTAACCAGAGGCGGAGCGGATGTGGTGATCGATTGTGTCGGCATGGACGGGAAGAAATCCCCCCTTGAATTCATGGAACAGAAATTGAAGCTTCAGGGAGGGACGATCGGTCCGATCCAGATCGCCACCAAAGCTGTCAGGAAGTGTGGAACCGTTCAATTGACCGGGGTATATGGCGGTCTATACAATATGTTCCCCCTTGGGGCATTCTTTGCCCGTAATGTTACGTTGAAAATGGGACAGGCTCCTGCGAGAGCGTATATGGCCCCCCTTTATGAACAAATCGTCAAAGGGGAAATCGACTCCACATCCATCATCACACATATACTTAAGCTTGAAGAAGCGGAAAAAGGGTATCAACTATTTAACAAAAAAGAAGACGATTGCATCAAAGTCATCTTGAAGCCTTAACGGTAAGAAGGAGGGATATAGTGTCCCTCCTTCTTTGTGTTCACGGGATATTATACGCGTATATAAAGGGGAAGGATGTTATGAAAGTAATGAAGTGGGGGTAATTAGACTCGTGTTCTATCAAAGAATGCACATAAAAAAAGATTTTCAGGTTGACTGAAAAATTCGCCAGCAACCTGAGAATCTTACCTATTCAGTGATCACTCACAATGTTCATTTTTGTTTTTGTGAAGGGGTGGAGGGATCAACCATCCCTTTTCTTTGTTTAACTTAAGTACTTTAGCACCCATTTGGGCTTTTTGCATATGAAATTGGCCGAACATCATCGCCACATCTTCACGTATGCTTTGTCCCATGATTGTGCTGCATGCAACTAAGCCTGAAGCGATATTAGCGGATAGCCCTGCTGCAACGGCAGGATCCGGCATGCGGGCACCTGTCGGAATATCATCAAGGCAGGCATGCGGAGGCTCTGGAGGTGTTGGAGGCAATCCAATCCCATTTTCCTTCAGAAGTTTTTCAACTTGCTTGATTTCTTCTTGTCCACCCTCGATGCTGTCCTTCAGTAACTTTTTCAGATCATCATCTCCGGCATGGTTAAGCTGCATCTGATATCCTGCCACAGTGGCTTTAGCCGTCAACAAATAGTTCCACGTCCCAAATACTTCACCATAATGCAATGGTTCTTCTTGTGGATTTCCGCTTAAAATACCCATAATCATCCTCCTGATTGTCATTATTGTGCCGCCTTTCAAAGTGAATGTTTGAGCACAAAGTTTATTTTTTCACTAATCACATGGAAGTATGTATGTACTTTTTTACATTTTTTGTATATGAAAGAGGCAAACCGTTTTAGTGCTTCGGAAATGTCCGTTCATCTCATAGCATAGGTGGGAAAAAGGGAATAAAAAACACTATGACTCCTATATCTTTACGATTCAACCATTGGTAAAATTAGACTATTATGGTCTATCACTAAACGATTTATAACTGAGTCAAGGGATTCACGCTTTACTGGAGGGTTGCCAAATGATTGATATAAAAACCGATTACATTTTTAAAACGATCACTTCTATTAACAAGGGGTGGTCGAGTGATAAGAAATACTATGTTGAAGCGGAGACTGGTGAAAGACTGTTGCTTCGGACAGCGGACCGTTCCGAATATGAGAGTAAGAAGAGTGAGTTTGAGGCGATGAAGCGGTTGGCCGAAACGGGCATACCGATGTCGAAGCCATTGAAGTTCGGTATGAGTGACGATGGGAAAAGTGTTTATACGCTCTTTACCTGGTGTGAAGGAGAAGACGCTGCAGAGATGCTGCCTAAGTTGACCGATACAGAGCAATACGAGCTCGGCCTGAAGTCGGGTCGTTATCTCCGGGAAATCCACTGTATTCATGCACCTTCTGATCAAGAGAAGTGGGAGACGAAGTTCAATCGCAAAGCGGACAGCAAGATTAAGCAGTACTATGATTGTCCGGTGAAAATAAAAGGCGGCGACAGAATCATTGAATACATTGAGTCGAACAGACATCTCCTGCGAGGGCGGCCCCAATCGTTTCATCACGGTGATTATCACGTGGGGAATATGGTCATATCGCGAGAAGCGGAACTTTCCATCATCGATTTCAACCGGCATGACTTCGGTGATCCGTGGGAAGAGTTCAACCGCATCGTGTGGAGTGCTTCGGTTAGTCCTCATTTTGCTACAGGACAGCTCAATGGCTATTTCAACGGCCGGCCGCCTGAGGAGTTCTTCAGGCTCATGCTCTATTACATAAGCAGCAATATGCTGTCGTCCATTCCATGGGCCATGCCGTTCGGGGAAGTGGAGGTGGCCGTCATGAAGAAGCAGGCAACGGAAGTGCTTGTCTGGTTTGACGGCATGAACAATCCAGTGCCGACGTGGTATGTGGAAGACTTTTATATTCAGTACATCGATGAAATTCCATACAAATTAAAGTCTCCTTTCGACTTCTCTTTCATCGAGGGATATGGGGAGGTTTTCAAGGTGTATGATGATCAGGACTCCGGCAATATTTGCTTTGGGATAAAGGACGACGACCAGAAAATTTTCATGAAATTCGCAGGGGCCCCTACAGCGCGATTTGCAGGGAAACCGGAAGATTCGGTCGCAGAGTTGAAGGCTAGTGTAAAGGTTTATGAAGATTTGGCACATCCCCATTTAGTCAAGTTGCTTCGTGCGGAAGAAATCGGCGGTGGATTTGCCTCCATATTTGAATGGACAGATGGGGAGTGCATGGGAAGAATGTATCCCTTATCCAGGGAGAAATTTATGAAGATGCCGGACAGCACAAAGATGGACTTATTTCATGACATCCTCGATTTTCACATTCATGTGATAGAACAGGGGTATGTAGCAATCGATTTCTATGACGGGAGTATTCTGTATGACTTTCAAAAAGGAAAGACCCTGATTTGCGATATCGACCTTTATTCCAAACGCCCCTATACCAATACAGTGGGCAGGATGTGGGGATCCTCAAGATTCATGTCGCCGGAGGAATTCGAACAAGGGGCAGAAATCGATGAAATCACGAATGTGTATCTGATCGGAGCCACCGCCTTTGCGTTGTTTGGCGGGGAGAAAGACAGGTCCATCGATAAATGGCGACTGAGTGAGAAGTTATATAGAGTGGCATTGAAAGCAGTGAGCGAGGATCGTGAGAAGCGTCAGCAGTCGCTTGAGGAGTTTAAGAGTGAATGGGACTGGGGGACAGGTACGTTGTCCCAGTCTTTGAAATGATCTAGAGACAAAGTACCTGTCCCCTTGTGGCTTGGTATGAATCCTTAGAAAAGTATATTAGGGCTGATCCCGGTACGTTAATGGGTTAACGTACCGGGATCAATCCTTTTTTGTATCTTTTTATTTAATAATCTTTTCCCCATCAATAAAAACTTCCCAAGCTGTACACACATTGTTAATAGTTTCGTAATATTTTCCCTCTAAGATGAAATCAACAGCAAAGATCAACCGAGCAAAATAAATAGAGGAGGAAAGAAAATGCTAGAACATAACAATCAAAATGAAGAAATGAAGCATATAGAGTCGGAAAATATGGAAGACGTGAAGAAAGAAGAAATGCAACGAAGCCCGAAGCCGAAGAAGCCTTTTAAAGGACGGGGGTTTCTAAATACTGTAGGTGCCGGGATCATCGGTTCGGTCCTGACATTGACGGTATTGCCTCAAACCGATTATTATCAGAACCTGGCTCAGCCCGGCATCGAACAATCGGCAGGGGACAACGGCGAGGTGGAGACTTCGGGGGATTCAGGAATCAACCCTACGACGGTTTCAACGGGTAGCGGCGATGTAGCGAATATTGTGGAAGATGCCTCTGAATCGATTGTCGGAATTGTCAATTATCAGCAGCAGAATGGCATGGGTGCATCTCAAGAAGCTCAAGCAGGGACAGGTTCAGGGGTTCTCTTCAAGAAAGAGGGCGAGAGTGCTTATATCATCACCAACAATCATGTCATTGAAGGTGCCTCTAAGATTGAAGTGTCCCTCTATGATGGTGAAAAGACCGAGGCGGAGCTGATCGGAGCCGATCCACTGACGGATCTTGCCGTATTGAAGATCGATGGTAAGTATGCAGACAACCTGTTGGAAGTGGGAGATTCCAGTGCGTTGCGCGCCGGTGAACAGGTGATCGCGATCGGGAATCCACTGGGCCTCGATTTATCAAGGACGGTTACACAAGGAATTGTCAGTGCCGTTGATCGAACCATTCCAGTGCAGACTTCTGCAGGTGAATCTGAATTGAATGTCATCCAAACCGACGCGGCCATCAATCCTGGAAACAGCGGAGGTGCGCTGCTGAATTCAAAAGGTGAATTGATCGGGATCAACAGTGCGAAGATCTCGAACTCCGGTGTAGAAGGGCTTGGGTTTGCCATTCCAAGTAAGGATTTTCTGCCGGTCGTAAGTGAAATCATCGAAACGGGGAAAGTGGAGCGGCCGTATATCGGAATCGGAATGACGAATCTTGCCGATGTTCCCCGTCATTATCTGCCGGATCTGCCTAATGAAGTCAAAGCAGGTGTAGTCGTCGCGAGTGTTGATGAAACATCAGCGGCAGCAAAAGCCGGTGTCAAAGAGGGCGATGTCATAACGAAGCTGAATGGAAAAGCAGTAGCGGATGTGGCCGACTTGAGAAGGCAGTTGTACGGTGACCTGAAAGTTGGGGATAAGATCGACCTGACCATCTTCCGGGACGGTGAAGAAATGACGGTCAGTCTGACTCTTACTAGTAATGCAATGATGAATGGGTAAAGTTGTGGTCTGGATGGTACCTGGTACAGAGTGAGTGGAATGTACCAGGTACAAATCGAGTGAAATGTACCAGGCTCAATCCAAGGTAAATGTACAAGGTACAAATCGACCAAACTGTACCTGGCACCACAAAAAACAACCGAACAGTATACAAATATTAGAAAAAAAGGAGTACGGGTGAGTGGATAAAAAGAAACGTTCGATCACATTATGGAGTGTCATAGGGGGCATTGTCGTCGTCGGCACGATGCTTGTGATGTTTGGCTTTTCGAAGGATGAAGTGGTGGCAAAGGTGGGGGACAAGTCGATCAGTAAAGAGGACTTGTATACGACGCTTGTGGACCAGTATGGGGATGCCGCCCTGGATACACTGATTGCCGAGAAGATAGTGGAGCTTGAGAGTGACAAGAAGGATCTCACAGTCAAGGACAGTGAGATCGAGGAGGAACTGGAGTCAATCAAAGAGTCCTATGGGGGCGAAGAGGCATTCAATGAGGCGTTGGCTTCAAGCGGAGCGAGCCTGGATAGTGTTAAAAAGAATGTCGAATCGTTTTTGTTAACGGAAAAGTTGCTGAAGGACAGAGTCTCGATTTCGGACGATCAGATAACGGAATATTTTGAAGCGAATAAAGACTCGTTTGCTCAAGAAGAACAGGTACAGGCAAGCCATATTCTGGTTGAAGATGAGAAAACAGCCAAGGAAGTGAAGGACAAGCTTGATGACGGAGGGGATTTCGCGGAGCTTGCGAAAGAATACTCCACTGATACGTCCAATGCCGAGTCGGGCGGAGAGCTAGGTTTTTTTGCAAAAGGTGAAATGGTGACGGAATATGATGATAAGGCGTTTGCCATGAAAAAGGGTGAAATCAGTGAGCCGGTGAAGACGGAATTTGGCTATCATATCATCAAGGTGACGGATAAAAAAGACGCGAAAGAAGCGGTCCTTGATGATCATAAAGAGGAAATAAAGGATATTCTGTTTGATCAGGCACTTCAAACGGAGTATGGGACGTGGCTTGAGGAACAAAAAGAGAAGTACCAAATCGAAAATTTATTGAAAAGTTAATGAACCGGCAACTATTTGTTCATACATTGGTCATAACTTCTGGAGAAAATGACAGGGCAGGGGATTGAATCCTGATCTCATCGTGTGCTACATAGATGGGTTCGATCCCTGCAAAACCAATAAAGGAGGAAATGAATATGAAAAAGAAAACACTGACGTATGTACTGACAGGTGCCTTATCTGTCGGAATCCTCGGGGCTATTCCAGCCTTTGCTGCTGAGGAGGACAGTGCGAAGACAAACGACTCGGCGGTTGTTAGCGGAAAGTCGGAGCCGGAATTTGGCGGACATCGTGGCGGTGGGCATGGAAAGTTCCATCTGAATGAGGAACAGGTGAAGGAAAAAGCAGAAGAACTTGGGATCGACAGCACCGATAAGGATTCACGGGAACTCGCGAAAGAGATCATGGATGCTGAACTCGAAAAAAGAGCAAAAGATTTGGGTATTGAAACAGAAGGAAAGGATCACCGTGCGCTCATGGATGAAATCCGTCAGGCGGAACTGAACAAAAAAGCGAAAGAGCTGGGGATTGCCACTGATGGAAAAGACCAGGAAGAGCTCTCTCAAGAGGTAAGGGAAGCTTTACTTAAACAGAAAGCGAAAGAACTTGGAGTGGAAACCGAGGGCAAGGAACTGGATGAACTTGCAGATGAAGTAAGGGAAGCAGCACTTCTGAAGCAGGCAAAAGACCTTGGAATTGAGTCAGAGGGAAAGGAGCACCATGAATTGAAACAAGAGATATTCGAAGCTTCCATTTTAAAAGCTGCCAAAGAACTGGGCATTGAAACAGAGGGCAAAACGTCGAAGGAACTGATGGAAGAAATCATGACCAATCATGCCGACGAAGCGAAGAAACTGGATTTCTTCCCTTTTAATAAAGAAGAAGGCTTCTTTTTCCTAAAGGGCGGTAAAGGCCATCATGGTGGCCCAGGCCATGGAAAAGGACCTCATGAATCTGTGCCTGAGGGCGAACAGAGTGAGGAACCGGCAGCCAAATCTCCAAATGACACATTATAAGGATTGGGATCCCCGCCAAGTGAGCGGGGGTTTTTCATTAGGATGAAACAATAGAATGAATCAGTCAAAACGGCTATACTTTAGATAGGGAGCCATGGGGACAGGTACCTTGGCACAGTATTGGATAGGAGCCACGGTACCTGTCCCCATGGTTCTAAATAGAAAAAAGTCGGGAAAGGAGCGATGTTGATGAACGTGCTGGTAGTAGAAGACAATAAGAGCGTCACGTCGATGCTTGAGATGTTTTTTATAAAAGAAGGGATTCAAGGAGAATTTGTCCACGACGGGGCTGATGGGTACCGGCGTTATAAAGAAGGAGATTGGGATCTTGTCATCCTGGACTGGATGCTGCCGGGGATGGACGGCGTCACCATATGCAGGAAAATCAGGGAGGAAGGGTCCCAGGTCCCGGTCATCATGCTGACGGCGAAAGACAGTGAATCGGATCAGGTGCTCGGGCTCGAACTCGGTGCCGACGATTATGTGACCAAGCCCTTCTCGCCCCTTGCCCTGATGGCAAGGATACGGGCTGTTACGCGGCGATATCAAGGGGAGAAAAACAGTGGGTCAGGAACTCAGGATGTCTCGACGGCAGACTTCCAAATCAGTAAAGAAACACGTGAAGTCCTTCTGAAAGGCGTTCCCCTTACGAACCTGACACCGAAAGAATTTGAATTGCTCTATTACCTATCACGGCATCCGCGTCAAGTGTTCTCGAGGGAGCAGCTACTCGAACGGGTATGGGGGTATGATTTCTACGGGGATGAGCGGACGGTCGATGTTCATATCAAGCGGCTCCGCAACAAAATCGGCAGCAAGGAAAAGCCGTACCTGCATACGGTCTGGGGAGTAGGGTACAAATTCGACGAGGCGGCGTCCGGGGATGAAATTTAGATATCTTTATCAGCTGCTCCTCAGCCATACAAGCGTACTCATCATCGCCTTCATGATCCTTGGCCTCCTGTTTTCCCAATATGTCGAAAATCTTGTCTACGAAAATAAGGTCACGGAACTCAGGTCGTATGGGGAAAAAATTTTATCAGACCTTGAAAGACCAAGCCCGAGAAGACCTCTGTATCTTGAGGAATACAGCAACTTGCTCCATGCCCGGAACATCGATGTGATCACGTTCAATCGCCAAGGGGAGGTATCCTTCTCAAGGGGAGGGGTGTACCCGCGGATAGAGCTCTCCAAAGAAGAGTGGCAAAAAATCGAACGAGGTGAAACCGTCCCCCTGAAGAAAGATTTCGGCCGGTTTGACCAGGCTGTATCCCTCGTCATCATGCCCCGGATCATCAATGATCAGCTGGCTGGCGGACTGATTTTGATTTCCCCAATCAGCGGCTCGAGGGAAATGCTGAGTGAGATTAATAAATATCTTCTATATATCGTGCTCCTGTCACTGGCGATTTCTCTCTTGATCAGCTTGTTCTTATCAAAGCTCCATGTGAAAAGGATTCAGAGGATCAGGGATGCCACTTCCCGTGTGTCATCCGGTCATTACGATGTTCGCGTCCCAAGCTCCAACTTCGATGAAATCGGCGATCTTGCCGAAGACTTTAATGAAATGGTCACGAAACTCCAGGCATCCAAAGAGGAAATCGACAGCCTGGAGAACCGTAGACGGCAGTTCATGGCGGATGTGTCACACGAACTGAGAACACCGCTGACTACGATTCGAGGTGTCATCGAGGGGATTCGAAACGATATGATCCCCGAAGAACAGAAAGAAAAAAGCTTCGGTCTCGTCAGCGAGGAAACGAGGCGCCTGATCAGACTGGTGAACGAAAACCTGGACTACGAAAAAATCCGCTCCAACCAGGTAGCCATCACGAAAGTAACCTTACCTTTACTGGATATCTTTGAAGTCATCAAGGAACAGCTCGACTTGCAGGCGGAAGAAAAAGGAAACGAGATCAGGGTGGTTGCAGATTCCGGTGCCACAGTACATGCGGACTACGACAGGCTCATTCAAATACTGATCAACATCACGAAAAACAGCATTCAATTCACCTCTGGAGGAACGATCACGTTAAGGGGCTCCTCTACGGGTAGTGAATCCATCATCGAAATCGAAGACACCGGAATCGGTATGGACCCCGAAGAAATCCAATCGATTTGGCGCAGGTTTTATAAAGCGGACCTGTCCCGGACGAATAATCCATACGGTGAATTCGGCATCGGACTCTCGATCGTGAAGCAATTGGTGCTCATGCATGAGGGGACGATTGATGTGTTCAGTGAGAAAGGGAAGGGTACGAAGTTTGTGATTCGGCTGCCTCTTTGAAAGGGTCCAAGTGGACAGGTACCTTGTACCGGTCTTGGATAGGAGCCGAGGTACCTGTCCCTTTGACCTTAAAAAACCCGCATGGATTCCAACAATCCATGCGGGTTTCATATGTTTTAAAATTAGTTCAGTTCTTCAAGGAATGCTTTTTTAAACACATCCAGAAGATATTCCAGTGTGATTGGATCACTATACGTGATCGCTTTCGTATCTAATTCTATGACTCTATTGTTTTGAACGGCAGGGATGTTCTTCCATGTCTGTGTTTCCAGGAATGAACCGTCACCGTCCTGATTTTTACTTAGGACGATATAATCTCCCGCGAACTCTGGAAGGACTTCTGTGCTCAGTGCAAAGTAGCCTGGTTCTAATGCATTTTCTTTCACTTTATCAGGCATTTCGAGTTTCATGGTTTGATATAATAATTCGGTGCCCCGAGCCCAGTTGTTTCCAAATACATAAGCCGACTTCGTATCGTATTCAAAGACCGATACAGTGGCATCCTCACCGATCTTTTCTTTGATCTCTTTCCCGGCTTCTTCTGCACGGGTAGTGAACTCCTCCACCCAATCTTTGGCTTCCTGCTCTTTATTGAGGAGCTTACCGATTTCGATTTGCTGTTCCAAGTAGTCCAGTTTCCCCCACGTGTAGGCCACCGTAGGAGCGATTTCACTCATCTTATCAATATTTTTCGAATGGGATCCAACGATGATCAGGTCTGGCTCAAGCTCAACGATTTTCTCGATGTTTTCCTCTGATACTACTTCAATTCCCTCCAGCTTCTCTTGAAACAGGGGATTCATATTTGTCCATTCATCGACTCCGACAATTTCACCTTCCAAGGCAAGCACGTTTGGAGCGTTGGAAAGCGCCACAATGCGGGTAGGATTCGCAGGTACCTCAACAGGACCGGTTTCAGATTGATATGTAATGGTTTCTGATGCTGATTTCTGATTAGTATTCTCTTCCTTTTGTTCAGTCTTTGATGTCTCGGTGCTGCCACAAGCCTGAAGGATGAGGATGGCGATGAGGAGAAATGGGATGAGTATTTTTTTCAATTTGTTTTCCTTCTTTCTAATTAATAGTGATAATCATTCTCAATATAGTTCTAAATATACAGAGAATGATTATCATTGTCAATACAATTTGACAGTGATTCTAAAGTTTGGGTTTGGATGATGACTTTAATGGGAGGGGGCATTTAAAAAAGAATCGTTAGCGGTCTAGTATCGTTACATCTGGTTTAACGTGGAGCTCTTTGATATCATATACAAAATATGGATAGTTTTTCGATGTTAAGGCGGTGAAATAAATTGATTGATCAAATAAAAAAACTAGTGGAGCATTCAACGGAGGACGAAGTGAAATCCCTGCTATTCCACATGCTGTTACGAATCAATATGGCGCAAGAAACAGAGCAAGACCAGCTGGTAATAGATCTTAAGAACACCTATCAGAATTTTGTGGAGTATAAAAGAAGTCAGGCTGTGACGGAAAAGACCTATGAAGCCGTCCATATCTTGTTTGGAGATTCTGCATCCGGCAGTTTGAAAATGACCTTAAAAGAAAGGGATGTGGGAGACGCTAAGGTGCTCGCTTTTTCGGATGTGTTCTCCATCGGTCCCATATGGAAACTGCATGAAGAACGGGGGATTCATCACCGGTATGAATGGCTCGAAAATCATATTCTTTTTGAAGGTGATGAACTAGCGGAATGCCATGAAATGTTCAATGAAACGATTTCGGAGATTGAGGCGATTCCTGACCATATCCCCATTACAATTTGGGTCGGGGGAAATGCTCACGAACAAACTGCTCTGCGATATGTTCTATATCTATTAAAAGGGAAGCAAAACGTTCTGTATATCATGAATACAACTCATTCTCATACCTTGCACACTGGAGAACTTTCACCAGAAAAAATGGGTATGATGTATGAACATGTTTCTGCTCCATTGAATAAAGAACAAAGAATAGCTTACGAAGAGGAGTGGCAAGAGCTGTCTGCCACACAGGAAGTCTTGAGAATCTGGGAGAATGGCGAAATAAAAAGAGTCCGGGAAGATTATTTTGATGAGTACATCATCCATACAGCGGAAAAACTGCATAAAGAGTTGGAGAATCATGGGTTCATGAAATCAGCTCGACTTATAGGTGAAGTGCTGGGACATGTGGAACAATATATCGATGACGGATATTTTGAGTATCGAGTAAGGTATTTAATCATGAATGGCGTATTTGAGATCAAAGGGGTCCCAAAAGCGATGAGGTTTTATAGTGTGAAACGTAAATAAAATGGGCGGTCTTTCACGCCCATAACTAATCCTGCAGTTTCTTATCCAGCTTGTCAGAAATGCTTTTCAGGATCCGGTTCTTCTCTTGCTGGATCTTCAGGAATTTCATCAAGAACCAGATGATGAATATAATGGGGGCCAGGTAAAATATAACGGTCAATAACGGGAAAATGCTAAACAGAACATCATTGGACATGGATTGGTCTCCTCTCGATTATTGGATAATTATAACATATGTACGGGTGAATGATTCTTTAATTTAAACAAGGAGGAGAAAGGTTGAGTCCAACGGAAATAACTCATTTGGAAAATGAAAAGGGTGACGAATTATTTTAGAGACTATCTTTGGAATCATCATTGTATTGTTTATATTGGGGTTATGTTTTGTAATCATATTTTGGAGTTTACTATCTTTATATAAAGGTTTAAACAAGTCGAATAATAATGAAATTGAATATTTAAAACAGCGGGTGGAGGTTCTTGAAAGGGAAATCTATCACAAATAAGAAGGGCAGTTCCCATTCTCTGATGAAGCAGATATCTAAAAGGAGAGGTTTCTAATGATATGGTTATTATCATTACCCCTATTATTTTAGTAGCAAGTATTGCAATCTATTACGAGAGAAAGTCTGGAATGACGCCGCCGGATTTATCTGAACATGCTATGAAAATAGATGAAGTAGATAAAATCTCCAAAATGAACAAAAACTCCGGCTCTTCAAATTAAAAATACAAATAAAAATGGTCAGCAGCTAAAAGCCCTGACCATTTTCCAATTAACCTTCTATACTTGCTTGAGGCTTCGCTTCTCCATCAGCACTAGATTCTAAAGCAGTGGACAGTATCACAAGCATACTCCCCAACCCAATCCACACAAGCGTCGCCACAGATGAACTCCACGTCAATCCTTTTCCGAAGAAGAACAATTCACGTAAACCTTCTACCATGAATCGCATTGGCAGCCATGAATAAAACCAATCGCGATAAAACGAAGACATCATTTCAGGAGCCATGGCAAGCAGTGGTGCCCCGAAGAATAGCATCAAAACAAATAGGGGCATGCCTTTAAGTCCGATCAGTGAAAGAATGCTTGAGATCATGAGATAAAAGCTGAATGACGTCAGACTCAGGAACAAGGCGGTATCGGTCATATCCGGGATAGTGAATCCGATCAGCCCCTCAGCCATCCAGGTTAAGGCAAATCCGACGACAAGGGCGACTATCGCACCGATCAGGATTTGGAGAAACTTTGCTGAAAGCTTTTCTTTTCGATTGGAGGTGGATAATTTGCTGACAGCGAGATAGATGATTGCTGCACTTGCCATGCTTGCCATCCAAAGTGGCTGGAATAGTGACACAGGAGCGTTCCCATTTGCGCTATTCGTCCCGATTTCATTCACGTTGGTCACGTTTTTCGTAATCGGGTTGACCAGGCTTGAGACTTGTTTTGGCGACAAGGTGACACCTTGCTTCTCAAATTCATCAAGGAGCTGGGCGCGAACACTGTTGTTCATATTGTCGACGATTCCATTCACCATTTGTCCTGCAGCAGTTGCAGCCATCGTATTCATCCCATGATTAATGTAAATCTCCACTTCAGGGGAAGTTGGTTCCGATGTTCGTAAAGAAGCCTGCTTCGCACTAAAATCTTCCGGAATGACGAGTGCTGCGTAATACTCTTGGTTATCTAACCCTTTTTGTACAGCTTCTGTGTTTTTTACTTCAATCCATTTCATTGCAGGGTCTTCATCCGTATTTGATTTTGACATCGTTAGGATCTTTTCAAGCAGTGTTTCGCCCATATTCATCTTTGGTTGATCCGGGATCTGTACACCTTGATCTTCATTCACAATCGCAATCGGCAAATTCTTAGGTTGAGGCTGAACCGATGGGAACAGGGTCAGGGAGAAAATAAAGATAATGGCCAATGCAATGAGAGGTGAGGCCAGCACCAGTTTGTTTTTGAAGATATTCATATGTTTGAACCTCCGTTTAGGAAAAATAAAAAAGGAGTGAGTAATCACTCACAAATAATATTACTCCCTTTTTTCGGGAAGTCAATAAAAAAGTGAGTAATCACTTTTTTAAATTGTGGGTCAGTCCCTTTTCCTCATCCACCCGCCAATCGCCACACAATTAACATAAATCACCTAATCCACTACCCGGCCCTTCCTGTTATAGTTATAGTACAATGATGTTGAATGGAAGTAGACATGTCTATTAATCTAGCGATGGTAGGGGAAATCAATCATGACACTGAAAAAGATAAAGAGCATCCTGTTTATGCTGCTTGGCTCGATATCCCTGGTGTTCGGGATTGCCGGCACTGTGCTTCCGGTTCTGCCGGGTGGCCCGTTTTACTTATTTGCCGCGTTTTGCTTTGCTAAAAGCTCCAAGCGGATCGATCGTTGGTTTAAAAGCACAGTCATATATGATAAATATGTTCTCGCCCTCCTTCAAAAGAAGGGGATGACCCGGAAAGAGAAAATCAGGATCAACGTGACGGCTGATTTCTTTATTCTGCTCTCAGTAGTGTTCGTGGATATCTTGTTTGTACGGATCATCTTAATCGGGCTAGCTTTATATAAGCATTATTATTTTATAAAAAAAATCGAAACGATATATCCGGAGTCGTATCAGGTGGAGAAAAGCCAGTGATCTATGGGATTACGGGCTTGTAGTGAACCAAGGAGTTACTGGGGACAATGCTGAAAAGATATCAATTAAAAAGCGATTTCAGAGGGTTCAAAAAAGGGGCCCACTTCTATTTGATTGCTGAATCGGAGTATATCGGCATCAAGGAATATGTTTTACGAACGATAGACTTATCCACGAGATTGATTATCTCAGAAAGGGAAATGGAGAAATATTTTATCCCTTTGAAATGACTAAAGACCCGTCAATGAGACGGGTCCTTTTTTTATGACAAGATAAAGAACATTCGACAACCTGGCATGATTATGGACGAAAGTGGCATGATAAATGGAATTCCCGCACGATTTTTCTAGAACCGGCATGATTCCTTCAATTCCGGCATAAATGTACTCGAAACCGGCATGATTCATAAGCGAAGGTTCCATAATCAATCCCAAGACCGGCCTGAGCACTCATGAAACATTAATTCCCCAGCTAAAACAGTTAAAATATCGATAAGATTGAGGGGATATGCAAAGAAACTTTACCTGTTCTCCTTAAATGTAGCCAAGCCCCTTTAGTCATTATATGAATAGGTGTTGCCCAACGCAAAAACATTTGAAATAATTGACATTAAGAAAACATAAAAAGTAAGGAGGGGGAAATCAAATGATGTATTTCTTTATTTTCATCGGAATTCTAGTCTTTTACTTTGCAATTAGGATTTGGATCGGTTCCAGGAAGATGGAGTTCTATGGAGATAGCATCAAGAATACGTCCCGAAATCCCAGAGATGAAGCATACGAAAAGTCCGCACGGCATTCCCAGCAAGCCATGAATTCGAATCATCATTCAGGTGGAGGTCCTAATGGTTAAGGAGAAGTTTCATTTGAAAAGAATCATGATTACTCTTGTAACCTTGATCACAGTCCTTTCATTGTTAGGATGTGCGGATGATGGAACAGGAATCATTGAAAGTGAGAAAGCTGAAGCCATTGCCATGGAACAATTTGAAAAAGATGTAGAGGAACATAATGGTTCAAGCTTTAAAAAAATCAGTATGGATGACGTGGAACTCCTTTCAAAAGAAACCCATTTCAGTAGTGATTCAAAGGCTTGGGAAATCACGTTTAATTATAAGGATGGGCTAAATAGGGAAGGCATAGTATCCAATTCGATTGCTCATTACAGTGTAGGTCCTGGGGGAGAAATCATAAAAAAGTCAACTTCATTCAAATGAAAGACGCAAGGACCGAGCATCTTTTGAGTGGTTCTTGCGTTCTTTTTTGAGGACGGCGGACTTCATCAAGAAAATTCGACACGGAGGATCAAATATCTGAAAAAGGGGCTTAATAAATCAAATTCCGGCACGATTAATCTGAAACCGGCATGATTATTTCAAACCCGGCACGATTATAGCCCAAACCGGAATGATTATAGGTCTCCCAGTAAAGAGAAGCTGGATCACATACTAAAATAAGATTCAACTATGTCCAAAGAAGGAATCCACTCCCAAAAACAAGTATATATATCAAAGAACTAAAAAAATCGCATAAACAGGATGTGAACGATGTTGAATAAATGGATGCTCCCCACCCTGATCGGAATCATGGCAGCCCTCTATATATGGATCATTCCGACAGAGCCATTAGCATTGAAAATCGTCTTTAAGCTGATCCCGATGCTACTCATCATTTTCTACGCATTCCGTCAGCTGCCCGCAAAACCAGCACCGGCCATGTGCCTCATCGTCATCGGCTTGTTTTTCTGCATGTTGGGCGACGGGTTTATTGCCGTGTCATTTGTTGCCGGACTTGGATCTTTCCTCATCGGACATGTCTTCTATTTGATGGGATTTATCAATATGTCCAGTATGAACAAGACACGCTTCGCCGCATTACTGCCGATTGCATTGTATTCCTTCTTCATCGGCCGACAACTGATTTCCGCGCTCCAAACTGAAGGGAATGATGGACTCGTGATCCCCGTCGTTGCCTACATGCTGGTTATTTCCCTGATGGCTTTAACCGCCATCCTGACTGGTAACCTATGGGCAAATGCAGGCAGCATCCTGTTTGTTATCTCTGACTCGATTCTGTCATGGAATATGTTTGTGTCAGCCATTCCTTATTCGGATGTTTTGATCATGACAACCTACTACTCGGCGCAGTTCCTGATTGCGGGAAGCCTCGCAAGCTTAGGGGAGTCAGTCAGGCATGAAGAGGGAAAAAGGTTGAACATATAATTAGCGTTTGCGCCTGTCGAGGGGGTCTCGCCAGGTGTGTTTTTTTTGTCAAATTATGAAATAATCCAAACTTTTTCTATAGTGAAAACGTCTTATTTAGTGAAGATACATACAAAGCAGGTGAGTGTTTGAAACCCGGAACTGTTTCTAAAGCCGAGAAGGATCGACTACTTGAGAAAGCCATGACGGAATACGGAAATGATGTGTATTACATTGTTTATTCCTATGTGAAGGAACACAGCCTGGCGGAAGATCTGACTCAAGAGATCTTCATCAAGTTTTATCAAAAGATGGATACCTTTCGCGAGGATTCCACCCTTAAAACATGGATCATCAGCGTGGCCGTCAATCATTGCAAAGATTATTTAAGACGGTGGGATACACGTATGGTCAGTATATCGAATAAAATCAATGACATGGTCAAAGGAAAGATGGGCGCGCCGGAACAAACCGTGATCGAGAAGGAAAAGAATTCTGAACTCATCCAGAGCGTGTTGTCCCTTCCCATCAAGTATCGGGAGGTCATCTTTCTATATTATTTTGAAGAAATGAAGCTATCTGATATCGGGGCCTGTATGGATTTGAACACCAATACGGTGAAGACCAGATTAACAAGAGGGAAAGCGCTGCTCGGTTCAACGATTAAACGGAACGAGGTGTATAACAATGGATGAGCTTAAACGATTGCGAGGTCTGATGAAAGAAGAGACCTTCAAAGAGCATGGTTTTACCAATAAGATGAGGGAGAACATTCTGAATGAGGTTCATTCGAAACCTTCATCCAAAGCCTTTTCATTCAATATAAAACCGATATTCGCTCCGTTGATGTCCTTTGTATTTGTTGCCGCATGCCTCTCTCTATTCGTTTATTTCGGTGGAACACAATTGGGACTCTTTGACGGGAATAACGCCAGTGCCCCTTTTTATCAATACGAGGCCAAAGATCGTCCTGAATCCCTTGGCGCAGAATTCAAGTTTCTCACAAAGGCCCCATTTGAAGTAGCGGAGGTCACAACCAAAACAAGTGAGGATCCTTCAGGGGAAATAGAATTGGTGAACTTGACCGGTAAGGAAAGACAAATAATCAAACTGACGTTTCAATCCATTGAACCAGGAACCAATCTGACACTATACCAGGAAGAAGTGAAAGTCGGCCAATCCAAAGGAAGCTATTACGAGTCAGAAGGTCCGGAAAAGGTCAACCGACTGATATGGATTGAAGGGGATACCATTAAATATGAAATGGAATACTTGCCCGGGGGATCTGACATTACTTTATCCAAGAAAGACATGATTAAGATGGCGGAGTCGTTTCGTTAATTAAAAAAGGAAAGGATGATGGTTCCAAACCCATCATCCTTTCCCCTTAATATGTTCCATACAAAACCTTAACGATATTTCCGTACTTGTTGTAGGTCACTTCTTTCCACTGATTCCCGCCGTTTGCACTTCGATACATGATGATGAAATTACTGCCTGAAGCTCTCCAATAATACTCTATCCAGGTGACTCCCCCTTGGCCGCCGCCATCTTCTATGACCTTTGTGCCATCATTCTCGGATGCGAATGTCTGCGTCACTCCTACGGCAGCACCAGTAGATAGGACCAGTGAACATGCAACCACATACTTTACTGAACATTGAAGGAAACCTATCACGATTGCCATCCCCTTTTTGTTAATAAATGTAATTATATATAGACAATCATACTATGAATTTCGATATTAAGTGTAGGTCGTTTTGTCTATGATTTGGGGGTGATGACCTTTAAATAGGACGATTACTTTATGATTCTTGTTGCAGTATTAATATTTTAATAATTCAAATTCACTTCATTCTGTGATTGTGATGTCATCAAAGTGATGAATAAAGGATTGTGTGATCTTAAATATTTTGAAATAATTGGTATTAAGTTGAAAGACAGTTGTTAAGAATTCATTGAATTGAGGTGGAGTTGTGTCTAAATCCTTTTGGCTACCGTTAATTGCTGCAATTGGAACCATGGTATTGCTATATGTAATTGGTTTTATAGGAAATATAGAATTCCTTGTATTCAAGATTTCACTCTCCAACACTGAAATTGCTTTACTACCAATCGCTATCGGGATAGTAGTGGCAATGGTTAGTGACCGGATTGTTAAATCCAGGTCTCTAGAATAGGGGGAATCATCGGGACGGTTCTTCTGCCTTCTGAAGAGAAAGAACCGTCCAGCAGGCGTTTTATTCCGTAATTCAAGATTTATACTAAAATATAGGGTCAAAATACTGAAGGTTTGTTCGTTCTACATTCTTATTTAGGAAGCAGTAGTCTTGACAAATAAATCCATTTAAGGATATTGTGGATATAATAAATCTACAATAGAGGTGTTAACATGAAATTTTCAAAAGCGACTAATTATGCTTTACACACCATGCTTGCTCTCGTTACTGCTTCTTCGAGTGAGCCTATAGGTGTCCAGAAACTGGCAGAATCCCAAGGTGTTTCAACAACTTATCTGTCCAAGATTTTAACCAAGCTCGTAAAAGCAGGAATGATTGAATCAATTTCTGGAGCTCATGGAGGTTATCGATTATCTCGTCTAAAAGATGAGATTACATTTTTAGATATCATTCACGCCATAGAAGGTACAGCTTCCTTATTTGAATGTGATTTTGTTCATGGAGATGAATGTTTAATTCAAGCTGAAATGAAAGAAGCAGAAGAGAAGATGAAGCAACATTTAAAAGAAATTAACTTAGTGGACATCGCTCAAAAGCAAATGGGAGTTTAACACAAGTTATTTTTTAATTTTTCTTTAAAGAGGAATCTTTTTCATTTAATAATAGATATCATGTATCTAATGTATTTCAGGGAGGGGAAATGATGAATTTTTCTACCCTCTTAAGAGCTCCATCAATCTATATACCTTTTATTCTTTAAAAAGGAATCTTATGTTTAATTACAGACATAAAATATCTATATTATCTATTTAGGTGGTGTAATGTATGATTTATGAATGTGCGATTATTGGTGGTGGCCCTGCAGGGTTGAATGCAGCCCTTGTACTGGGGAGAGCAAGACGAAGTGTAGCATTGATTGATAATAATCAGCCTAGAAATGCTGTGACACATGCCTCTCACGGTTTCATTACAAGAGACGGTATAACACCATCCGAATTCCGTCGTATTGCTTATAGAGAAGTGTTGAATTACCCTTCTGTCAATCATCTACAAACTGAGATCGTTTCAGTCAACAAAACAGCTATGGGATATGAAGTAGTTGATATATCAGGAATTCGTATTCAGGCAAAAAAATTAATTGTGGCAACAGGGGTAAAAGAGATTTTTCCTCACATCGAGGGCTTTTATTCGTTCTATGGAAAAAGTTTGTTTAATTGTCCTTATTGTGATGGATGGGAACTGCAGGATCAGCCGATTTTCGTTGTTTCCGAAAATCCATCTATCTTCCATATGGCGAAGCTGCTCTACAATTGGAGTAAAGATTTGGTGGTTTGTACAAATGGTCTTACACTTTTATCGGAAGTGCAAAAAAAGCAACTGCAATCAAAAGGGATTACTGTGGTAGAGAAACCCATTCTAGCCTTTATCGGCCAAAACGGTAGATTGGAGCATATTCGCTTTACAGATGGAACTCACACTGCGAGAGCTGGAGGCTTTGTCATGCCACAATTTGTTCAAAGCGCGCCGTTCAGAGACCAGCTGGGGTATGAAATGACAAAGTCGGGTGGGATCAAAACAGATGAATCAGGAAGAACCTCAATACCTGGTTTGTATTCTGCTGGAGATGCTTCCTATGTAAAACCATCTCAAGTGGTTTTTGCTGCAGCTGATGGGAGCCGTATTGCTATGACCGTTAATATGGATTTAACAGAAGAAGAGTTTGAATGACATCAAAGCCTTTTAAAGATTGTTTTAGTCTATGTATTTCCCTAGTCGTTAGCTCACCATTTTGTTCATTCTAAGATTGTATATTGAAAAATTCATTTCCTTGGACTTCTTGCTAATGAACATTGTCGATATGATGCAAAGTAGTTCTTTACAATACACTTAAGAAAAAGGTGAAAGAAATGAATCGTTTTGCAATATATTTGCTAGCTTTAGGAGCCTTTGGAGTTGGAACAGCAGAATTTGTTGTTTCTGGAATTTTAGAAATGATTTCAGGGGATTTAGGCGTTTCGATCTCAATGACTGGGCAATTAGTTACCATATATGCTTTATCCCATGCAATAGGTGCACTAGTGCTTGTTATGCTGACTGCAAAATACGAAAGAAAAAAAGTGTTAATGTTTTCAATGCTTGTTTTTGTTATTGGAAATATCATTGCCTTTTTCAGTATTAATTTCGGTGTACTTATGTTTTCACGCATTGTCTTGGCAATAAGTGGAGGTTTGTATTTTGTTGTGGCAACCAGTTATGCAGCACAACTTGCTCAGTCCACAAAGCGGGGTAGTGCAATTGCAACGGTTATTACCGGTTTTACCGTTTCTTTAATCTTAGGTGTACCAATTGGAACATTAATTGCTGCTTATATGGATTGGCGTTATATCTTTCTGTTTATTGCTGTCGTTACACTGTTCAATTTAGTGCTTCTAAATAAGTTCATTCCAAAATTAGCTGGAAATAAACCGACTTCGTTAAAGCAGCAATTGTCATTGATTCTAGACAAACAAATCATAACCGGTTTATTAACAACGGTATTTTGGATTCTTGGCTATACAATGGTATTTACTTACATTGCACCACTTTTAAGTAGTTTAGCTGGCTTCTCTATAGAAGAAATTAGTACCGCTCTTTTAGTGCTTGGTTTGTTTGCTTTCATAGGCTCACGTGTCGGCGGATATGCCGTTGATAGATGGGGACCAGTTCGTACTATCTCTGCCAGTTTAATCGTTCACTCAATAATCTTAATGATTTTCACTTCTATACCTACATCAACGATAGGTATTCTTCTTGCCATTATGATTTGGGGAACATCTGCATGGTTAACCACTCCTGCAAATCAATTTTACTTAATTTCTTTGAAACCGCAGTCATCAGAAATTGTTTTAAGTTTCAATACGGCTCTAATGAATATTGGTATGACGTTAGGCGCTGGCTTAGGAGGAGTGGTAATTGAATATACATCTGTCTTGAATTTAGGGTGGATTGCGGGATTAACAGTATTACTAGCGTTATTAACTGCATCTATTTCGTTTGGATTGGATAAAAGGAGAAAAGAAAACTTTGTGAATAGTTGATTTATAAATGCCTAGAATAGTATTGATTCATAATAACCTTTTCTTGTTCAACAACGAGTGCGAGAGTTATATAAGTACGATCCAGCTTCAACAGCCTTTGATCTTCAACAATCGGGCGCGTTTATCGGGCCCAATTATAGTTTAATAGAAGGAAATATTGGAATTCGGTGAAGTGCTATGGCTGTGCATACAAGCAATTCCACCACCTATATTTGATTGTCACTCATTAATAAGATAAATTGAGCCTTGCAAATTTGATCATCTGCCCCATAAAAAGGAAATATCGATTATCTAGCTAAAGTTAAGTCTTATTTTCAAACATTTACAAATTTTTCTTTCAGGAGGTTTAAAACATGCAACAGCGTACAGTTGGTATTTTACTATTTAACGATGTAGAAGTTTTGGATTTTGCAGGACCATTTGAAGTTTTTTCTGTAGCGACTTTACCTACTTCAAATGAAAAGCCGTTTGTTGTTAAAACAATATCTGAAAATGGAGATTTGGTTACGGCAAGGAATGGTTTGAAAGTTGTTCCTGATTTTAGTTTAGCTAACCATCCTTCATTAGATATCGTGATTATTCCTGGAGGGTATGGTGCTGAACAGATTGAAATAAACAATCCTACTATCATTGAATGGATTAAAGCCCAGCAATCAAGAACAGAGTTTCTGACTTCAGTCTGTACGGGTGCGCTGCTTCTTGCAAAAGCAGGAATTCTTGATGGAAGAAAAGCGACAACGCATTGGATGGATATTGATCGATTAAAACATGAATTTCCTAATGTATCAGTCCAGCGTGATGTTAAATTTGTCGATGAAGGATCAATTATAACATCTGGTGGAATATCAGCAGGAATTAATATGTCGTTTCACCTGATATCTCGACTTCATGGAAAAGATGTAGCTGTAGAGACAGCAAAACGAATGGAGTATGAAATTAAGTTGTAACTTTCCCTATTAAAATGAGGTGGCATCAATGATATTAGTGAGTTCGTGTTTAGCAGGTTTTCAAGTAAGATATAACGGTTCACATTGTCTAGATCATAAGATTAGTAAACTAATAGAAGGGAATAAGGCAATACCTATATGCCCGGAGTTGCTTGGCGGATTTTCAACTCCCAGAGAACCTGCTGAAATAATAGGTGGTAACGGGGATGATGTATTAGATGGAAAAGCGAAAGTAGTCGAGAAATCAGGTAGAGACGTTACGGAGATGTACTTAAAAGGGGCATATGCTACATTAAAAAAGGCCAAAGAGGCTCATGCAGAGGTAGTTGTTCTTAAAGAATATAGCCCCTCGTGTGGAAGTGCAATGATTTATAATGGTGAATTTAAAAGCAAGAAAATTATTGGAAATGGAGTCACGACTGCATTACTTAAAAGAAACGGAATACAAGTCATTTCTGAAGAACAACTTTTTCTATAATCTCAGTTGAGTTAAATTGAGTTATTTTCCATCCGGCATTCAGGGGATTTCACGAAACTTTTTCAAGATTCAAACGTATATTCAATAACATGAAAATGGATTTACTTCCAACTGGGGAATGAGGATGCAAATATATTATGCTATGTTGATAATAGGTGCAGTATTATTATTGATTGGTGTTTTTTGGTTTATTTATATGTTCAAGGAAAAAGAATTTACTCTTTCCAATACATGTAAAGCTCTTTTTTTATTAATATTCAGCGGTCTGTTGCTAATTATAACTCTCCCTAGCTTAAAATATATGTTATTCCAAGAGTACGATGTTGTAAAAGGGAGTTGCACGATCGAGATAGATTCATCTGGGAGAACCAGTGAAGCATCATTTAAAATGGATGATTCCTCCGATGTTTTTTATTTCAGAGATATCCCCGACTTGGATTCTTATGGAAGGGCAGTTCCGTACTATTGTGAGCTCACAGTCACAAAGGATCATGAGTTTGAAATAAGTTATAAAATCTATGATTCTACTACGAGGGAACTTATCCAAACAAGTGAATAGTTATATTTGCAATTCACAAATACGGACGAACCAATGTTTTAGTTATTCTGTAAGTGGTTCAAGATGCGGAGGCTTATCCAGAAAAGGGTAAGCTTCTTTTTAATGGTCAGAGCGATTGCTAAGAAAATTGAAACTTTTACCATTATTGTACGTATAGATGATTACGGAGGAGGTTGGGTCATGAAAAAAATCATGGGCATTACCATTTTAGCATCTGTCATTGTTCTGGCCGCAGGCTGTAGCTCTCCAAAGGAAAGTGATGAGAGTGTGAAGACCATCCAAACTTTTTTGGAGAAAGAATTCACAGGACCTAATGACGAACTATCGTACGCTCTAGAACAAGATGATGCATTTCCGCCTGAATTAGAAGAGTATGTACAAGAAAACTATAAGCCGCTGGTTATGAATTGGGAAGATATGATTAATACCAATCACATTTTGTTATTTCAAAGAGTTGCATATGAAAATGGGTACCAATTGAAACCAACGAATATTGATATACAAAAGGATCAAGACCAAGCTTATGATTATGAAGTCGAAGTGGAATACAGGAAAGACGGCCAAACCGACACTGCTACGATCACAGCAAGAATGAACCTCAATGACGATGGCAAGATTGTAACCATTCGAAATATGAATGATGATGGTTTATTAGAAAAAATGGAACAGTAAAAAAAGAGAGATGTTAATAATGCGTAGGGACGGTTCTTTGTTTTTTTGTTATTAGGAGGGATCAGAACTGTCCTGACGCTTCCTTGAGGTGAATAAATGACAATCAAAGGGCTTAATCATTTTCTATTTTCAGTTACCGATTTAGAAACGTCCATTGAGTTTTATCAGAAAATATTCGATGCAAAATTATTAGTAAAGGGAAGAAAAACGGCTTACTTGGATGTACAGGGAATGTGGTTTGCCCTTAATGTAGAGAACGACATCCCCCGCAATGAAATACATCAATCCTACACACATGTTGCCTTTTCCATTGAAGATAAGGATTTTGACAGTATGTACGACAAACTAAAGAAATTAAATGTAAATATCTTGTCAGGTCGCCAGAGAGATAAAAGAGATAAAGAGTCTATCTATTTTACGGACCCAGATGGCCATAAATTTGAATTTCATACAGGGACATTACAAGACAGATTGGATTACTATAGAGAAGAGAAGACGCATATGAAGTTTTTTGATTAAAAGGGTGGCGATGATAGGAGGGCGAAAACTACATAACAGTGATCTGCTGGAATGGTGAGTTTAGCAGCCACCCTTTTAACTTAGGTAAACAGGCGATTAAACGAAAAGTTAGTGAAGGAGTTAATAACTTGAATAATTTCGCACTGATGTGTATCTTGCTTCTACTAGGTGTAATAGTTGAATTTATCGGTACGAAATTCATTAAATATACTAATAAAAGAAGAACGTTTTCATTTATTGTGTGGGGTGTTCTATTGATCACCTTCATTGTACTATGGCTTCTGGAAAATTCTTAATGTTAACCTGGATTAATAAGTAAACAGATCTTATTAGAGAAGGTGAAAATAAATGTTAGGTAAAATTAAAGCACTACCTGAGAAAGTGGCATTTACAATAGGCTTAGCTTTAATATTATTTAGTCCATTATGTATATTTTTCTTGTCATTTCTATTCCCATTAGGTAATGGGACAAAGATAATTATAGGCAGTGTTGCTTATCTTTTTGCTTTTTTATTGATACTAAGTGCCTCTGATAAAAGACATTCTAGAATTGGTAAGAAAATGTGAGGATTATATAATGAGAGAAAGGCCGTGAAGATATTTGAGTAATTATAAAGCAATCCTATTCGATCTGGATGATACCTTACTTGACAGGGATCTCGCTGTAGATAAAATGTTTTCGGTTATTTTAGAAAAGTGTTATGAAGATGTTCAACATCCAGCAAAAGACGAAATGTTGCATAGGTTCAAAGAATACGATAAAGGAAGCTATGGCGATAACAATAAGATAAACGTCTTTGAATCATTATTTGATGAGTTCCCACCGCAGAATAGATTACCACGCCATGACATTCAAGATTTTTGGAATCATCATTTCCCGCGATGTTTTTCTATCAATCAGCATACTCTTACTATCGTAAATACCATAAAGCAGCACGTAAAAGTTGGAATTATTACAAATGGAACCACTCATAGACAAAAAGCTAAAATAATGAACTCCGGGTTAACTAATTATTTCGACACAATCATTATTTCTGAAGAAGTGAGAATGACTAAACCCGACAAACGCATATTTGAATTAGCACTGCATAAGCTGAATGTGCAGCCGGAAGATGTCTTATTCGTAGGAGATGACTTAGAAAAAGATATTAGAGGCTGTCAACATGCACATATTAAGGGCATATGGTTCAATCCTAAAAGGATTAAGAATGATACCGATATCAAACCATATGCCGAGATCGATTCTTTTGATAGATTAATAAGCTATATTACTTAATGCCAACACGCCAGAGGTGAAAAAAGATGATTTTTGTATTCGATTTAGATGGGACGATTTGTTTTAAAGGAAAACCCTTAACCCAAGAGATTTGTGATGCGTTAAACGTTTGTAAGCAACAGGGGCACGAAATTGTATTTGCTTCAGCCAGGCCTATTCGCGATTTATTACCCGTTCTGCCTGAAGATTTCCGGCATTATCGGATGGTTGGTGGGAATGGTGCCTTTACGTATGCAGATCAGGAGATTAAGACCCGTACTTTCACAGCAGAAGCAGTAAATCATATAAAACAGATCATAGAAACCAACCAGCTGACTTATCTGATAGACAGTGATTGGGATTACAGCTACACAGGAAATCGTCATCATCCTATATTCCGTAATCTTGATCCTGAAAAGAGTGCTGTAAATCAGCCATTGGCTCAATTATCAAAGATCACGAAAATCGTATTATTTACTAGAGACCAAGCAATCAAACAACAGCTCGAGAAGCTATCTGTACAAGTATACGAACATGGGGATGAAGAACTCATGGATATAAGCCCAATAGGAATACAAAAGGTGGAGGGTTTGAGACAATTAGGCATACTACCAGGCGAGTTCATTGCATTCGGAAATGACCAGAATGATTTAGAACTGTTTCAAAACGCAAAGTACAGCGTCTGTGTTGGAGAGCATCCAATAAAAGAACATGCATCTACTTCCATAAGGATTGAGAATGTTCCTTTCAAAATAAAAGAAATCAGTGAATTATATCAACAAAGAGGACTCATTCTTGAAAGCTGATTTATTCAGCTTGAGCATAATCAATTATCATATGAAGATCTTCATTTAACGTGAGCTTATCCAAATCAGGATAGGCTTATTTTTTTATGAAAACTGTCGTGCCTGGCCCCGTTAACAGTATTCTGGATGCCCATGGATTTATGGAAACGACAAGTTTTTTATACTAATTTTGACACACATATTAGATATTGGTAATATGTTAGTAATGAAGACGTATTAGAAATATCTAATATGAGTGGAAGGGGTTTATAGTGTTGAAAGAGATTGATATGGATACAAAAATAAAGTTTCTGCAAGGCTTTGCCCATAAATTAAGAATACAAATTCTGGAGTGTATAAAAGAAGAAGAAAAAACGGTATCGCAGATTGTTAAAGACTTGGATGGCAGTCAGTCAAGTATTTCTCAACATATTTCCTGTTTAAAGGGATGCGGGCTCATTGTGGGCAGACAGGAAGGGAAGTATATCTATTATAGTTTAAGCAATCAAAAAGTCCGCGATTTGTTAACGATGTTTGATGTAGTGCTGGAGGAAGTACAAAACGATGTAGCTCGTTGTCATAATCATATCATTTAGGGGGTGAAGAAGTGGCCGATAAATGTTGCAGTTCTGAAGCTGCGGAAGATCTTAAAGAAAAAAGCTGTTGCAGCAGTGAAGAAGTAATTGAGAAGAAACAGTCATGTTGCAGAAGCGAGGCGGTCGCAGTAGGAGCTGCTGGCATTGCAAGTGCTGAGATGGTTGAATACAGAGTATTCGGGATGGATTGTCCTTCTTGCGCCGCATCCATTGAAAAAGGATTAGGAAAATTAAAAAACATAGAAGATATAAAAGTAAATTATAATACAGGTAAACTTCGGTTCATGGGGAATAAAGAAACGAATCTTGAACATGTGGAAGATGTGGTGCAAAAGCTTGGATTTAAGGTTGAGCCCTTAGAACAAAATAAAAACGTGAGGATTTACCATGTAGAAGGCATGGATTGCAGCAGCTGTGCCAAAAGTATTGAAAACCACTTAAACACTATCCCCGGTGTAAACAGTGTAAGTGTCCACTTTTCAACGGGCAAATTGAAAGCTGAGCATGAAAACAGTGTGGAAGAAATCATTTCTGAAGTGTCTAAAATCGGCTTTAGGGCGTCATTGTCCTCAAAGAACAATGGTGCTGAACCAGCTAAGCACAATGAAGGTAAAGGGTTGATCATTACATCAGGGATATTGATTGCACTAGGTTTTATCGGATCCTTTACCGGTGTTTCCCCATTCATAACCACCCTTATGTACGCGATGGCGATGGTAATCAGCGGTTATAAGCCGGTGAAAAGTGCCTTTTATTCTATTAAAAGCCGGTCATTGGATATGAATGTCCTCATGTCAGCTGCGGCCATTGGTGCTGCCTTCATCGGGGAGTGGCTGGAAGGTGCAACAGTGGTTTGGTTATTCGCTCTCGGCACGACTCTTCAAAATATGTCACTTGAAAAAACAAGGGACTCTATACGGAATTTAATGAACCTGGCTCCGTCGGAAGCGTGGATTAAAGTGGGCTCTCAATTGATGAAGAAACCTGTTGAAGAAGTGTCCGTCGGTGATATTCTGGTTGTTAAACCCGGTGATAGAATCCCATTAGACGGAGAGATTGTGACCGGTGAATCCAGTGTCAATCAAGCTCCGATAACCGGAGAATCCATACCCGTCGATAAACAAGCCGGTGATACCGTATACGCAGGAACCATCAATGAAAACGGGTCTCTTGAAGTGAAAGTCACCAAGTTAGTGGAGGACACCACTATCTCCAAGATCATTCACCTCGTTGAAGAAGCCCAGGAACAGAAGGCTCCCACCCAGGCGTTTATAGATAAGTTTGCGGGGATCTATACACCGATTGTATTCGTCCTGGCACTAGTCGTCATGGTGATCCCTCCTTTATTAAATTTTGGATCATGGGGAGAATGGTTCTATAAAGGACTTGAATTATTAGTCGTTGCCTGCCCATGTGCCTTGGTTATTTCTACCCCTGTCGCAATTGTTTCTGCCATTGGAAACGCTGCAAAGAACGGTGTGTTAATCAAAGGGGGAACATTCCTGGAAAAGGCAGGGGCCATTAATGCCATCGCCTTTGATAAAACGGGTACCTTGACTGAAGGAAAACCGAACGTTTCTCAAATCAACGCTTTACGTACATCGGAAGACGA
Organism: Rossellomorea aquimaris; assembly: GCF_008180865.1. Taxonomy (GTDB): domain Bacteria; phylum Bacillota; class Bacilli; order Bacillales; family Bacillaceae_B; genus Rossellomorea; species Rossellomorea yichunensis. The sequence goes on along the minus strand of NZ_VTEX01000002.1, from coordinate 398,321 downwards.
GTTGCTGTCTATCGCCTTGACGCTGGAAGAATATTCAACTCATCCGATTGCACGAACCATTGTTCGATACGCGAATGACAAGGGGATTCAAGCTAAACAAGGCGAGTTGTTCAAAAGTATAGTGGGTAAAGGTGTTCAAGCCACCGTTGGCGGGGAAGTATATTATGCCGGAAATGCAAGGCTTTTTGATGAAATGGAGATTCCTCTCGGGGAAGCGAAAGCAAGTGTTGAAGATCTGCATAGTAAAGGAAAAACCGTTGTCATTATCGGTACAAGGAAAGAAATCATCGGCGTCATTTCTGTTGCTGATACCATCAGGACAACAACCGTTAATGCCTTGAACGGATTAAAGAAAGCAGGAGTCAATCAAGTTGTCATGCTGACAGGCGATAATGAAGGCACAGCTAAGATGATTTCAAAGGAAACAAGCGTCAACCGCTATTTTGCTGAACTGTTACCGGAAGATAAAGTGGAAGCGATCAAACAATTACAAAGAGAAGGCCATAACGTAGCAATGGTCGGAGACGGCATTAACGACGCTCCTGCACTTGCAACCGCGGATCTGGGGATTGCCATGGGCGGTGCAGGAACAGACACAGCGATGGAAACGGCCGACATTGTCCTAATGGCGGATAACCTTGAAAAACTGCCGCATACGATAAACTTGAGCAGAAAAGCGCTGAGTATCATCAAGCAGAACATCTGGTTCTCTTTAATCGTAAAATTTGTGGCCCTTGCTTTGATCTTCCCAGGATGGTTAACACTATGGTTAGCGGTGCTAAGTGATACAGGAGCAGCAATCATCGTCATTTTGAATGCGTTGCGCCTAGTAAAAGTCAAATAAACTATTCATAAAAGCTGTTCAGTATTTTCTGCTGAGCGGCTTTTTTTGTGTGAATTCCACCATGAGGTCTTTAAAGAGTAGAAGGCTTATTCAAAACTGGATAGCCTTTTTTTTATGAAAAATCTTCTTGAGTAAGAAGTATTAATTTGAAATAATTGGTATTAAAAGCAACAAAGGTACGGTAATGCCGTCTGAAAAATAGAAAAAGGTGATTGCATACATGTAATAGGATAAGTTATTTCCTTATCGTCAAAAGCACGGTGAAGTTTTAACCTGCCTGGGTTCAGGCCATGTTATTGCAACAATGTTATCAATCGAACCTTAGTGGAGGTAAATACACGATGAGTACGTTTGTTTATATGGTGAGACACGGTGAGTCACCAAAGGAAGGAAATGAACGAACAAGAGGGTTAACTCCAAAAGGTCACTTGGATGCTAAGCGGGTAACTGACCTATTGAAAGATGAGAAGATTGACGCAGTTGTTTCAAGCCCATACATACGTTCCATCTTAACGGTCGAAAAGGTAGCTGAACAAATAGGGCAGGAAGTTATTGTGTATGAAGATTTAAAAGAGAGAATCTTTTCTTCTGATGATAAACGAGTTTCTGATAAGGAATTGGTTCCACTTTTGGAGAAGTCGTTCGGGGAATCAAGTTTCGCTTTAGAAGGAGGAGAATCAAATGCTGATTGTCAACAAAGGGCTGTTAACGTTTTAAAAGAACTATTAGAAACCTTTAGAGATAAACATATTGTAATAGGATCTCACGGGGCTGTTATGACCTTGATGATGGGATATTTCGATAGTACGTATGACTTGGATTTTTTACATAGCACGTCCAAACCTGATATTTATAGGATGAAATTTATAGAAAAGGAGTTGGTGAATGTTCAAAGGCTGTGGGGTGGAAATGAAGGCATTAATCCATTATAGATCATTATATAAAAGGCTCATTATTCAAATAAAGGGGCAAAAGCTGGAGATCAGCCAATTGATCTTCAGCTTTTGCCTTTTTCAACTATTAAACAGCTAAGAATAATTCGAAACTTAAATGACTAGGTTTCCATATTATTGAAGGACGTATGTGTAAGGAGTATCAAGGAGGAAACAAATGCTAATGTTAAACTTTGGACAAGAAATAGGTAAAAAAATAAGTAATTATAATTCTCTATTAGCGAATGTAGATCTATACATTTCCTTCGTATTTCAAACGTATACTCTCTACACTGTTTGTACATGTTAAGAGTAAATCAGGAGGGATTTTAGTTGGAGTGGATTTTTTATCTATATCAATTTAATGCACTCTTTATGTTATTTTTTTAATTGTATAATAATCGTCCTTTTTTACCTGTCATTGGCTTCTGGCTATATCTTAGTAGCATATCAAATCCTAAGCTTATTCAGAAGGTTCACCAATAAAGGCGTATGTGAGTGCCATAGTGATTTGTGCGATTATAAAAAATTTCCATGTTCTAAAATATTGATAAATTGGAACTCGTGCTTACTAAAACTAGCCTCATATATCTAAACTTCAAGATCTTACAACTAAGTAAATTTTAAATTGGAGGAAAAAAATTTTGGAAGAAGTTAATTTTGGTTTACTGACGCTCAAAGTCATAGTAGGTTTTGTCACCTTATTTTTTATTATTATCATAACAGGCAGAACATCCATCTCTCAGTTAACTCCGTTTCACTTAGTTTTTGTATTAGTACTTGGAGATTTTTTAGGAAATACCATTTATGAAGATAATGTAAGGACTTTTCACTTTTTATATGCCATCGGATTGTGGACGCTTCTCATGTTGGGGATAGAGTTTATGACTCTAAAAAATAAATCGACACGTTCTCTCTTATTAGGCGATCCCAATATCATCATTCGGGATGGTGTCATGGATCGAAAGTTACTTAAAAAGAACAAATTGGATGTAAATCAAGTTTTGAGTATACTTCGACAAAATAATGTTTTTTCAGTTCGCGAAGTTAAATACGGCATATTGGAAACTAATGGGCAAATAAGTATATTATTAAAATCGAAGTATCAAAAACCAGACAAGCAAGATCTCAATCTTCCAGAAAGTCCAGTATACCTCCCAACATCGTTAATTCTAGATGGGGAAATTTTATGGGATAATTTACATGAACTTGGATTTGATCAACAGTGGTTAGGTAACCAATTAACCACCAACGGATATGACAATGAAAAGCTTATATACTACGCAGATTGGCGAGAGAGTGAAGGCATACATATAAGTCCCAAATAATATTTGTTAGGATAGGAGCGTGAAGCTATAGAAGAACCTTATAGCAACTTGATTAAAAAATAAATGAGTAAATGGTTAACAATTTTACTAACTCACGAAAAGCTGTTATTCCAGAAAAGGGGCTTATCTGCAATATGATAAGCTTCTTTTTTATGGAAATTAGTTATTGAGTTTAGATCATTCATTTGAAATAATTGGAATACAGTAATATCGTCGACAACCATTATAGTTCCTGAGGGTGAAAACAGTGATAGAGAAAATAAATGACACTGATTATTTTAGTTTATATGTCTTATGTGACGGAGTCTATGCAGCCATTGCAACGCCGGGCCAAGGCGCATGGAGTAATGCTGGTATCGTTGACTTGGGTGAGGAATTACTGATTTTCGATTCATTTGCCACTCCTTCTGCAGGTTATGAGTTGAGGAAGCAGGCTGAAGAGATGACTGGGAAACCAGTGAAGTACCTGATCAACAGTCATTATCACGGAGATCATGTATTTGGAAATCAAGCATTTGCTGATACAACGATTATTTCCACTTCTCTAACAAGGAAATGGTTTGAAGAGAAAAATAAAATAGTAGATTTAAAGACAGAAATAGAAGAAATGGAAGGCTATTTGAATAAGCTGGAAAAACAAATCGAGTTAACTGCAGACAGAGTCATGAAAGCCAGTCAAATCAATCAATACAAGGAAATGGAAGCCATCCTAAAAGACTTACCTACTATTAAGCTCGTGCTCCCAACCTATCTTTTTGAAGAAAAGATGGTGATTGAAGGCTCAAAAAGAAAGGTTGAACTGCACTGTTTTGGAGGAGGCCATACCCCAAGTGACACATTTCTGTACTTACCCCAAGAGAAGATTGGGTTTATGGGTGATTTGGTCACCGTTGATTTACATGTACCCATCTATGATCCTGAAGAATTTTGTGCCATTCTAAAAAAGGTGAAGCTACTGGATATTGAAACTGTCGTGCCTGGTCACGGCTCTCCAGGGGGGAATGAATTGGTGTGTACTCTAGAGAAGTATCTGTCCTTTTTGATTGAAAAAACTAAAGAAGCAGTGAAAAATGGTGTGCCATTGGAAGTCTTTGTTTCTAACTTAGAAATACCTGACGAATATGGCGAATGGAAAGGGGTTAACGGGATTAGAGGTAATCTATCTAAAGTGTATGCGTTTTATGCGGGAGAAAAAGTGATGAAATGAAAATGATCCTGGTTATCCAGGAAGTGGCGGTGCGGATCTATCCCATGCTACTTTTTTCATCACCTTGGAAGCCTCAGAACCTTCACTGGACATCCAGTAAATAGAAAGGAAGTCTATAAATGAGTGAGATTAAACTGCTTATTACTTTCAAAGGTGACCTTTATAATTATTCAATAGAACAGCTAAGGTATATTTCGGAAAAAGGGGTATGGTCGATTGGCCAGATGTATGACCATTTAATTGTTGTTGCCCATGAGTATCTTGATAGTATGGAAGAATGTGCTACATTGAATGAGGAACAACCCTTTGGGAAAACCCAGTTTGGTGAGCAATTATTTGAGAACGGAGGGTTTCCACCTATTAAAATAAGGTTACCAGATGAACTAAATGCTCCACCAAATAATTCAGACAGTAAGGAAGAACTCATTAGCAGGATGGAACAATTAATTCAACGAGTGACTCATTGGGAAACAAAAGTGGATAATATTAACCCAGATAATAAAGTTGAACATGGAGGATTCGGCTGGCTGAATGCAAAGGAATGGTATGATTTGGTCGGAATGCATTTTCGTCATCATATACGTCAAAAAGATGAGCTGGAAAGTTACTTAGTATAGGTGGAAATTACATAGCGCTGCTGAAGATCGGACAACTGATTTATCTTTTCGTTTTTCTACAAACGGGGCAGGTTTGAGGGAGAAGGTTAGAAGGAATATCCTTTGAATTTATAGAATATTTAAAAGGATAGATCTTAAAGATACCGGTTCGTTCTATTAATAAATAGTCGCCTCTATAAAAGAAGGAGGAAATATTCATGCTGTTTATGATGATTGTCAAAGCCTCGAAGAATTAAGAAGCAGGAAATCTTCCGAGCCCTGAGCTCATGGAAGCAATGACAAAGTACAATGAGGAATTAGTGAAGGCAGGCGTACGGGTTATGGCTAAAGGACTTCATCCAAGTTCAAATGGGATTCGCCTTTCGTATCCGGAAGTTGAGGGAAAGCCGGTGGTTACGGAAGGACCATTTACGGATTCGAACGATTTAGTTGCCGGGTTCTTTCTGATTGATGTGAAGTCGAGGGAAGAAGCCATCGAGTGGGCCATGCGGATGCCGGACCCACAAGGACATGGCGAAGGTCAGATTGAATTGCGTCAAGTATTTGAGGCGTAGGAACAAACGAACAAACAGTAAAGAATGTATTTTAATCAAATGAGCAATCTCATTTTTATAACTAACAGAGGCTTATCGCAATAAGGTAAGCTTCTTTTTTATGGAAATTAGCTATTGAGTTTCTATCATTGATTTGAAATAATTGGAATTAAGTGTTAGCTGGTTAATTCAATAATCGGAAGGAAAAAGGTAGGTAGAAAGGCAACTATTTGATAAACCAAATGAAATAAAGGAGAGAAGAGTATGAGTAAATCATTTATTGAACAAGTACACTATATTAGAATTCCTGTAAAAGATTTAGAACTGTCTGCCCAATGGTATAGAGATGTATTAGGGCTCCAGTTAGTAAACATTACTGAGGAACTTGCGGTTATAAAAGTAAATGAAGGACCTTTCTTACTGATCTTAGTTCCTACCGAAGATGAAACATTTGCACATTTTACAATAGATAATAAACAAGAATTTAGCATTGGCTTTACAAGCCCGGAATTATCTAAATTTCATCAACACTTAATGGATAATCAGGTTAAGGTCGAGGATATAAAAGAAGATAATGGTCATGCCTTTTTCCACTTTTATGACCCAAATGGTAATAAACTTCAAGCACACTGGTAAGTTTAGACCTGCTTCATGATTTTGGCCGATTGTGTAGAATACTCATGTGCAACAACTGCATAGTGGAGTGACGTTTGAATCCATTGATGAAAAAGTAAAGGGAGAATAAATTCTATCTAATCAGATAAGTCTCTCGCTTCTTTATTAACTCTGTCAACAAGATACCAATATCTGTAGGGGATCCCTATTCTCGGAAGCAGATTATAGGTAAAAGGAAGCGTGAGACACATGCATCTCCTTTTAAAAAACAAGTAAAAGGAGCAAAAAACAATGAATTTAGGAACTCCTATTGCAATCGGAAATACAGCAAAAGTGTATCTATATAAAAACAAAGTCTTCAAAGTTTTTAATGACTCATTACCTGATAAGGAATCTACTAATGAAGCATATAAGCAGAATTATGCTTATTCGTGTGGACTCTCTGTGCCAGAAATAGTTGATGTAACCAAAATAGATGGTAAACAGGTAATCATAATGGAGCACATAAAAGGGAGAACTATAGGAAATCTTCTAACCGATAACATGGAAAAAGCGGAATATTATATGAACATTTCTGTTGATATACAAATGGAAATTCATAAGGTCAAAGCTGATTCTATTGAACCAATGTATGAAAAGTTAAGTAGACAAATAGAGTCTTCACCACAGCTGGATAATGAACGGAAGTCTGCTTTGAAAAAGAAATTAGATTCAATGACTTTCGAAAATAAACTTTGTCATGGGGATTTTCATTTATTCAACTTAATCCTATCAGATCATAACGTCACCATTATCGACTGGGTTGATTCCAGCACGGGGGATATACGTGCTGACGTTTATCGAACGTATCTTTTGTATTCCCAGTTTTCAGTGGAATTGGCTGATATGTATATGTGTCTTTATTGTGAGAAAAGCGGTTTGTCTAAAGATGAAATTTTTCAATGGGCGCCAATTATAGCTGCTGCAAGATTGTCTGAGAGTGTTTTATCAGAAAAGCCAGAGCGTCTTTTGGAGATTGTTAATCAGTATTGTCCTATTTGACAAACTCTGGATTTTATTTGAGAGCAAATTTCATTATGTTATGACTGCTGAGGGGATCAATAAAAATATATATTCCAGTGCAAGTAAATCGCTGCATTTTGATCTAATGGATATTAAGATCATTCTTATAAGGGGGATTGTTTTATGTTTGTTGTAAATGTAGAGGGTGCTATTCACCGCGATGGCAAATGGCTTCTAATCCTGAGAAGCGAGAAGGAGGAACATGCAGGAGGCTCTCTTTCGCTCGTTGGCGGCAAGTGTGAAATTGAAGGGGTTTCATCCGATATATTAGAAAGGACTTTACAAAGAGAAATATTCGAGGAAGTGGGAAGCGAGGTTACAGGTATTGAATATGTGAACAGCTCTTCCTTTGTTACTGATTCGGGCATCAATGTAGTTGATATTGTTTTTCTGTGTCATCATAAATCGGGTGAACCTTTCGCAAAAAGCACTGAAGAAGTTGATGGTGTATTATGGATGACTACTTCAGAGATTCTTGCCCATCCGGAAATACCGGATTATTTAAAGAAAAACATAAAATTGGCAGAGGAAAAGATATAAGATAGTTATGCATATTCTTCAGAAGGAAGCAACTACGATGAATCGCGTGCTTCTTTTGCTTTCCAGAACCGTCCAGATGCTTCTGGAAAAATAAATACATAAGGACTGAATACTATGATTCAACAATCACTAATTTTATCTGGAAAGCAAAAATTAGAGTGGAAAAGAAATGAAATAAGGGAATTGGAATCCGATGAAATATTAATTCGGACCATTTCTGGAGCAATCAGTATCGGGGCTGAATTGCCCCAATATAACGAATCTGATGTTACTGACCCCCATCCTCATTACCCAAGAGAAACTGGCTATGAAAGCTATGGTCAAGTAATGAAAGCAGGGGATGATGTTACGGATATTAAAATAGGAGATCATGTACTCGCATTCTATGGTCATGCGGATGTAGGTATAGTAAAAGCAAATAAAGTAGTCAAGGTGCCGGATTCTGTTGAATATAGGTATGCTCTGCTTAATACGTTATCTTGTGATGCCGGAAAAGGAGTATTGAAGCTCAAACCCGGATTGAAAGATAAGGTTCTTATCACGGGCGCAGGAACAATGGGGCTATTGACCATCCACTTCTTGAAAAACTATATGAAAATAAAACATATTGATGTGTTGGAACCAGATGAATCGAGAAGAGAACTTGCACATACTTTGGGTGCATCTAATACTTATTCTGCTAAAGAACAAGTTCCCTCTGTCTTTTATGATTTCGGACTGGAATGTTCTGCGAGTATAGATGCGTTTCATACCCAGTTGAAATCATTGAAGTACCAGAAAGAACTTTGTATATTATCAGATGGTAATAAGGATCTTTTTTACCTAAATGAAGATTTTTACGAAAAAGAATTGAAAATTGTTGGTTCAAGTGATGGATGGGATTATCAGCAACACTCGATTTGGTTCTTTAATGAGAGTGTTAAAACCCAACATTTATCAAAGATATTTAACTATGAGATTCATTCAGACCAGTTGATAGATTGTTTTGCGGAGCTCAGTAAGCAAAAGAAAAGACCAATAAAGGTATTAGTGAAATATCTCTAAGCACGAAGCAATTATCTTTAACATTATCGGACGGGATAGTGGGTAAATGGGGTGGGGGTGGGGTGTTAGTTACCTTATAGTGAATCTTAAGTTCCAAGGAGTAATACATTGAAAAACAGGGTGAATGTATTCATTACAATAAGTTTAATAGGACTATCTTTACTAATACTCTTTTTTAATAAGCCGACTAACACTGCTTTTGATGGATAGTTGGCCAGCGAATTCGATATTGAATGTAAAGTTCAAAGGTGTGTACTAAACTCTCAAGAGTTTACGATAGTGAACAGGGAACATACAGACTACATATTTTTCAATCAGAAAAGCATTCAATTAGAAAGAAATGACGGTACATTTATGTTTGTTGAAAGTGTGGGTATATTAGATAATTTTATTCTCCATACATTTAAACCTCTTTATTAAGATCATGGGGCTTATCTGCAATAAGATAAGCTTCTTTTTTATGGAATATAGTTATTGTGTTTATATCACCAATTTGAAATAATTGGTATAAAGGTAAATGCAGGGATTTTAAATAAGTATGTTTTTACAAGGAGAAGGGTCATGAAACATAAACCATCAAATGGATTATTCAGAATCGATTGCTCAGATATATACCTTCAAGAGTTCTCCATTGAAGATGCAGAAGATATATACAAGATATCCAATCAACCAGAAATAGCTCAATATCTGCCAGACTGGAAATCTACAAAGAAACAAAGGATGGACTGGGTTACCAATTACGAAATACCAGGAAATAAAGCATTTCTTGATGCTGCTGATAAAAAAATCAACATCGAAGATCAAACGTTAAAACTCGGGGTATTTAGTAAGCAAACGGAAGAATTGATTGGTTGGTGCAGTACGGGTATTAAGAATGAGCTTCCGGCGCCGAATAGAGAGATTATGTATGCAATTTCAAATGAATATCAAGGGAAGGGCTACGCGACTTTAGCATCTACAGGGCTGATTAACTACTTATTTATCCATACAAATGTAGAAATCTTGAATGCAGTTGCTTTGATTGACAACGTTTCATCAAATAAAGTGATTAAGAAGTGTGAGTTTACCTACCAGGGTCAACAGGCGATTGGAAATGAACTTTACCATCATTATAGATTGAGTAAGTCAGAGTGGAAGAGAAACGTGAAGTAAGGTGCGATGAAAGTTTATGGTTAAGGTGGTGCAAGAACGATGAGTGATCAATGGTTAGAATGGGCAAAAAGGATCCAAGCATTATCTCAATCAGGGCTGGCCTTTTCAAGAGATGTCTACGATATTGAGAGATATGAAGAATTACGAACGATCAGTGCGGAGATCATGGAGGAATATACGGACCTAGAGATGATGAAAATAAGGGGATTATTTACGAACGAAACAGGTTATCAGACACCAAAAGTAGATGTGCGCGGTGTCGTATTCAAGGAAAACAAAATTCTTATGGTAAGAGAGAAGATTGATGATAAGTGGTCTCTGCCAGGTGGATTTTGTGATGTAGGTCTGTCTCCAAGTGAAAACATCGTCAAAGAAATAAGGGAAGAATCCGGATATGATGTAACCCCTGTAAAATTACTCGCACTGCTCGATATGAACAAGCATCCCCACCCCTCGCAACCGTACCATTACTATAAAATATTTATTCAATGCGAGGTGACTGGTGGAGAAGCAAGAAGAGGGATCGAAACAAAAGGAGTCCATTTTTTTGAAGAGGAGAATTTACCGGAGCTATCAATCGGAAGGAATACAGGAACTCAGATTAACATGCTGTTTGAATTTTTGAGAGATCCTTATAAAGAGAGTGTATATGATTAATGGCTATGGAGCTTAAGGAACGTATTATATGAAATCTGGAGCGTATCTTTCGTAGGAGAATGATTTTATTTAGTTTAGGAGATGGATTAGTTGAAAGATGCACAAAAGGGAGTTGGCAAAGGAGACACATTTTTCAAGACAATGGTCATAATATCATTATTTATATCAACAATCGAAATGTTTTTTGCCAATGTCATATCTGAAACAGTAGAAAATGTAATTTGGATATTATTGGTGTTAACCTTAACAATCTACCTCTTTGTAAACAAAAACTACATATATTTTAGTATCATTCTTGTCATTTTTGTTATTGGCTCAGTTATTTTGATTGTCTAAGCTGGTTTGATATAGAGGGAATAGGTTAGCGAACTATATACTTTTTGGGGGTACTAAATGGAAATTTATCAATTTACAAAAGAAACAGGAAAGAAAATTACGAAATTTAATTCCGATTTTATTTTGTCTCGTATTACCAAAATTCAAAAATTAGCTCATATAGGATGTATGCACTTAGATGAAAATGGAATTATTGGGTATCACCAAGCAGTAGTTCCTCAACTTCTGTTAATCGTACAGGGAGAAGGATTTGTTAGAGGTGAATCAGGTGAATTCATTAAAGTTCATAGCGGTGAAGCCGTATTTTGGGAGAAAGACGAGTGGCACGAAACCAAAACCGATACTGGGTTAACGGCCATTGTTATAGAGTGTGAAGAGTTAACCACGTCAGCATTAATGCCTTTATAGAAATGTATATGGAAATAAAACTGTGGCGTTTGATGAAGATCGGACTGCTAATCTCAAGCTTTTTCTTTATTGCATAGAGGAGCAATTATGAAAGACTTATACGATAGACTTAAAACTCAAAGCATAAAGATAATACCAGAAATCTATTTATCTTTATAGTCTTGGTGTTTGTTGTGGTTTTCTTTATTAGTTGAAGAATCTTTTAGCGAAAGGGTTATGAATATGAATGTTCTTTTAACTGTACTTGGAGATATATTCGCTGCTATTGCAGGATCATTTCTGAAGAAAAAAGAAGAGAAAACTAAGAAATGAACATATAGTGGTGAACCATATAAGGTAATAATAACTAAGCTTCACCCAACAACATGTAGTATGTTGAAGATTCTTTGAAAGCATATAGAGATTGATGGGAGGATTATAATAGTGAACAATTACGGGCCAGACCTATTTAAAGGCACTGCAGGATATTATTCAAAATACAGACCGATGTATCCTTCTTCTTTGACACGATTCCTGGTTGAAGCGTTCTCTTTAAATGGAGAGCAGAACCTCCTTGATCTAGGCTGCGGCACAGGCCAGCTCACCATAAGGTTTTCTGATTGGTGTCATAAAATAGTCGGTATAGATGTTGAACCGGAAATGATTGAAGAAGCTGCGCGTATCCATCAGGAAGTAAGGATGGGTCAGATTCAGTGGTTCAATGGAACCTTGGAACAGTACACCCTTGAGAATCATGAGCATTTTTCTCTCGTGACGATAGCCAAGGCTTTTCATTGGATGGACAGACCAAAGGTATTAGAGGAATTATTTGATATGATTTCTCCTGGTGGCGGGGTAGCGATCATTGATAATTATGATCCCAATCAAACGTTGAAACCTTGGCAAGTAAGGTTTAATGAAGTGATCGAAAAATGGTATGGAAAAGATCGAAAGGCTGGAAATTCAACCTATACTCATCCCGTTACCAGTCATGAAGAAGTCATATCCCATTCTCAATTTGACCTTGAAGTTCATACCTTACCAACATACGAAATCACTTGGACCATTGAGTCGTTACTAGGGAATCTGTATTCTACATCCTATGGATCCAAGCGTTTTCTTGGAAGTGACATCTCGCTATTTGAACGTGATGTGAGGGAGGCCATGCTCGATATTGGTGAATCTGGAGAATATAAAGAAGAATCAACGCTATCAGTGAAGATCGGGAGAAAAGGGTTATGAAAAATATGGAAGTTACAGCAGGGGAAACCCATGTGAAAAGAGAATGTTTACTATATCTGATTGCGGGAGGGAATTATTAATGAACGAAAAATTATTAAGGGTTGGTACAACCTATATTCCAGTAACAAATGTGGATCTTTCATCTGAATGGTACATACATAAATTAGATGCAGAATTAAGCTATAAAGATGAAGATAAAGCCATCTTGAATCTTGCAAACCAAAGTATTTTTCTTGTTAAATCAAAAGAAAATCAAAGTGCTAATTTCATAGATGTTTATGGTGAAGAACGATTTTCATTAACTTTTGAAGTGAATGGTTTAGAAGCGTTGGAAACACTGCATAAGGATTTTATAGACAATGGGATTCGGGTTGGCACTATTGAAAACAGAGGCCACTCTGGAAGGAATTTTGTTTTTTATGATTTAGATGGAAATAAGTTTGATGTGTGGAGTGAGCTTAGTCCGGTTTTCCGGGAGAAATATTTCATTTCACAGTGATCAATGTAGATACACGATGCGAATAATTATTAATGCGCAAAAAGGAGCTTAGGCAGCCCCCAGGTAAATTAAATAATCAAGTGTAAAACATATTGAGGCCCTTTAGGTCCCTCATACATTTGTTTTTCATCTACGAAACCACATTTCAGGTAGAGATTTATGGCTGCCCTGTTCCTTTTGTTAACCCCAAGAACCACTTCATTGATATCAGGCAGAACGTTTTTCACAAAAGAAGGAAGTAGTTTTAGACCTTGTTTTGCCAGTCCTTTTCCTTGAAACTTTGAATCGATTGAAAAAGATGTTAAGATTCTGGCTTTTGGATTGTCACTATACTTATGAACCTTTTCCCCATCTTCTAATGCAAAATATCCCACTGGTTCATTATTACTCATGACTAATACATGAATAGAAGTTTTGGAGACTTTGGGGTGATTGATTTTTTCTAAAGGAAGGCTAGTAAACTCTAGTTGATCTTCAGGCAAGGAAAAGTTGGACAATTGATGTGTGTATTGTTCATGAAACTCAACTAGTTTAACTGTAGGGCTTTTAGTATTTGACGTCATAATGATCATCTCCACATAATGTAATATTTTCCATTATAGGATATCTTGAAAGTGTAGACAAGCTATATACTGCGTGCCGCATCACTTCATAAGGGGGAATTACGGAGAATGTTTAAATCTGAGATTACAAATAGAATCATATCGTTAATAGTTTTATAGTAGGGGTTGGAAGTAGAGTCAGCAATGTCTAGTGCTCTCTCAATTGAGGATGAGGTGTTTAATTGAAAAAGCAGATTGTAATTATATTAGGAGTATCAGTACTGTTGATCTCGTTACTGTTCTATATAGGCCCATTTGAACAATCCTTAATGATGCAGATGATATTTTTATTCTCCACAACTGTCATGTCTTATGCGTCGTACAAAAACGGACATGCAAAGCCTTTCGTCGTTTTGTCCATTTGTTCCCTGGTTTCTCTTAGCTCGATATTGTTGATGATCGTTTAGAAGTTACGGAAAAATCCCCTACGTTTACCGGAGGAATTATCGAAAAACTTCGACATTTACTGTATTTAGTTGGCAATATTTGTTATTATATAATGTAGAGATGTAAAGAAAGGGGAATCTATAGTACACATGTGGAATACCTCGAAATGATTAGTTAATTGGATAGAGACAGCGGCGGTCCTTGATCCTTAAGGATGCGTTTATTTGTCTATCTGAAATCATTCAAGGGATACATGGTGTGGACAATTATATTCCCATTGCCAAGCAGATACCTTTGTATATCTGCTATTATTTATGGGCAAAAATACATCTCGATTGACACAATCACAGCGTCCCTAAATTGGGGGAATTTCAATGAAAAGTCAGAATGAAAACGAAGAAATGCTAACAGGAGGGAATGTCTCGGGCGTATATCGTTCGGGAGATACGGTCCGGCGGGAATTGAAGCCTGATAGTGGTAAAATTCATACGTTATTGCAGCATTTGGAGAGTAAAGGTTTTGATTATGCACCGAAGTTTTTGGGAATTGATGAAAAAGATAGAGAGATATTATCATTTATAGCAGGAGAAGCCGGCAATTATCCTTTAAAAGAATACATGTGGTCTAATGATGCTTTAAAAGACATAGCGAAGATGCTCCGGCATTACCATGATGCAGTGAGTGACTTCCCATTAACGGATGAATGGCAGCCCATGGACAATACACCAGCTAACATGGAGGTTGTATGTCACAATGATTTTGCCATATACAATATTATTTTTAACAAGGAAAAACCAGTAGGTATCATTGATTTTGATGTTGCCGGCCCCGGTCCGAGACTTTGGGATATCGCTTATACTCTGTACACCTGCGTTCCTTTAAGCAGACATTATCATACCGAAGCGGGTGAAGCTGTTCACTACGATCCAAAACGTGATGCCGGCCGTATAAAACAAAGAGTAAAATTGTTCTTTGAATCCTACGGTATGGAGGGAATGGAAGAAGATTATTTGGAAATGGTATTGCTGCGCTTGGAAGGATTGTGTATCTACATGAAAAGAAAAGCCGGTGAAGGTGACCTTGCTTTTCAAAAGATGATCGATGAAGGGCACCATGAGCATTATCAAAATGATATAAAGTTTATTCGTGAACATGGTGAAGAGTGGGTTTAAGAGGCAGGTCAGTAAAAAAGTTCTTTTTTGCTGGATGGATTCATTGCTAATTGGTATGTAGTTTAGGCAGGATTCGACCAAAGTTGTACCGAATATATAGGTAAAAAGTGGAATATAGGTGAAAACATGAGTAAGATCATTCAGTATTACAATCAGTTCGATGAGTGGGGAAGACTTGAACGTGAACCAGTTGAATTCCAGGTGAATTGGCATTATATAAGAAAATATATGTCTCAAACAGGCTATGTACTTGATAATGGTGCTGGACCGGGGAAATATTCAATGGAACTTGCCAAAGCTGGTTATAGGGTAATGCTGACCGATTTGACCCCAAGATTAGTTGATATTGCAAAAGACAAAGCAAAAGAACTGGATTTAGCTGAACAATTTGAAGGGTTTTATGCAGCAGATGCCAGAGACCTAAATCTGTTTGAAGATGAACAGTTCGACTCCTCATTAATGCTCGGACCCATGTACCATTTGCAGGAAGAAAATGACCGTGTACTGGCAGTGAAAGAATTAAACAGAGTGACTAAAAAGGGTGGGCTGGTCTTTGTTGCCTTTATGCCTAGAATTAGACACATCCTTACATCGCTCTTATCTCCTGACAATTGGAAACCAAACAATGATATGGATACCATCTTACAATTTTCCCAATCAGGCTGCTTTAATCACGCAGATGAAGGACGTTTTACAGGCGCCTATTATTTTAATATAGAAGACATTAATCCTTTTATGGAAGCAAACGGATTTGAAACAATCGAGTTAATAGGATCCAATGCAGGAGCGGTTTTGAATAATGGCAATTGGGATTACTGGAGAGAAAAAGGTGACGAAGAAGTAAGGAAAATAATCGATTTAATTATAGAAAGTGCAACAGATCCTTATATTCTTGGTATTTCCTCTCACTTGCTTTATATTGGCAGGAAAAAGTAAACTGCTAATCTATTTTTATTATTAAATGGCGTCCGATCTCGTACTTCTTTTTGCATTACATTAGAATCATTGAAACCGTCCCGTCACATACAAAGAAAACCCACCTCTAAAACAGAGGTGGGTTTTCTTATTGAAACTTGAGGTCAATTTCAAGATGCTTTATATAATATCACAGTCAACCCGTTAACACAAAGGATAACGGTAAAGTGAGGATAATTTCCTATTAAAGGAATAAGGATTGTTAAAACATAAATGGTTTGAAATAATTGGAATGTGAACATTGTTCGTATCACAAGGAACTGAAATAACGATCGTGATGTTTTGTTAGGAGGAGTCAACATGTTGATGAAGATTTTCTTTATACTTGCAGCGTTATCCATGCCTGTTTCTATGTTATTTAACCAAGAAGCAATCGGGATGCTTTCGGCGATGTTATTAATGTTACTAGGGGCTTTCTTTAGTAAACCAAGATTCAGTAAATAAGGGGCTCCTAATCCAGTATTTTTGAATAAACCCAATGGAGGAATAGAATGTGAACCAACACCCATACAGGATCATCCCGTATGACTCAAAATATGCACCAGAGACCGTGAAAATGTGGAGGGAAAGCAAGGAGCAGGCTATCGGACAAAAAGAAATCCACAGCTTTGAAGATCATGTTGATTTTATTAATCATAGATTACCCGGGCAGTTCCGAATCGATATAGCGATATTGGATGAAAAAGTAGTTGGCATGATTGCCTATAATAAAAACGAAATCAGCCAACTGTATATTCATGTTGGATATCAGGGGATTGGTATAGGAGAAGCACTGCTTAATAAAGCAAAAGAACATTCAAGTGAAAGGCTGACCCTCTATACATTCGATATAAATCAAAAGGCGCAGCGATTTTATGAAAAGCATGGATTTATCATCATTGGCAGGGGAAATGAGAATGAAGAAAATTTACCGGATATTCAGTATGAGTGGACAACAAAAAAATAAACAACTTGGGTTCGAGTTGAAATATTGGCGTAGTGTCATTAAATGACTAGGGGTGTCTCAATTATATGCGTTGTTTTTGTGAGCAAAAAGAAACCTTTGACTTGAAAATGGAAGCGGATGTTGGAGCAGATCCTATCTGGTGTGTTGAGTGCGGTTGTAATTTGGATTTAGAGGAGACTCCGTTATCAAATGAGTTAAAGAAAGAATTGATAGATTGGGCGAGTATGTACGGGAAATGGATTGACTGGGATTTAGATAAAATCATTTCAAATGGAATCCAAATGGAAGAGGAACATAATAGGCAAGGGGTAATACTAACGGAACAAACCAAGCAGGAGCTTGGTGGTAAATACAGAATTACATTTTCTCCTTCTACAAGGGGACGAAGTTACAATACATTATAAGTTTTATATAATGAGAGGATGAAATAGACTTGGAAATTATAAATGGTAATAAAAGCTTTGATCTGGATGAATTTCTTGAAAAACCTCTATTTGCGCACCTTTCTACATTATCCATGGAAGGTCCGAGAGAGTCACCTGTTTGGTTTTACTGGGAAAATGAACATATCTATATCATCGGCACACCATCTTCAGATAGTTTCCCCGGGAGAATCAAAGAACACCCGGAGTGCGCCATTGGTATCGTAGATCTCGATCATACAACAGGAATAGTATTACATGCAGGGTTCAGAGGAAAAGCTACGGTTGAGCCTTTTGATAAGACGATTGCAACACGGTTACTCGAGCGTTATCTTGGACCAGAAGAAGAGAAGTGGGATCCAAGATTTCAGGGGTTAGGCGATAGCAATATTTTAATAAAGTTTGTACCTGAAACAGTGGTGGTAAGGGATCAATCTTTTGTACCTAGCATTTAGTTAATAAGAGGTTATCTATTTGTTTTTCAAAGCGCCGGAAAGGTTCTATTAAATATCTCGTCAGGTGTGTATCATTGATGACTTCATTCCTTTTAAATATGGTTATGGGGGAATGAAGAGAGTCAAGCCAAGGGCATAAGAACAGGTTTCTTGGCATGATTTAGAAAAAGCCACGGTACCTGTCCCCATGGCTTTTTGGGATTATTGTATAATGTTTTTTTCAATGACAAGTGATAGACTGTCAGCTATTTGCTGATAAGTAGCATCATTAGGGTGGAAGTTGTCACTTGAAAGATCGCGTTTGGCATCCGTTACCAAATTGAAGGTATCCACAACGTGAACTTCGTATTTTAAGCCTAATGTGCGGGCGGATTCATTCCATTTTTGGATGACAGAATCAAAGGAATCCCCGTCCGGCAATTCCTTAAAGGGATTATATAGTCCCATGTAGAGGATGACTGCATCCTTATTTATTTCACGAATGGTTTGAAACGCTTTTTCCAAGTTAGGAATTTCGGTTTCCAGAATGCCAAGAGCTGCAGTTTCCGAATAATTGTTTAAAATCTCACCGGAATTAAAGAGATTGTTTCCCCCAATCGTGATGGAAATGATCTTGGCGTCCTTAAGAGATCTCTTGACATCCTTTTGTTCTAACTGTGCCAGTAAATCTTCAATCCTTGCACCCCGTATGCCTAAGTTTTGGTACCGCTCCACAGTATTAGTTTCTTTAAGTGGATTTCCAACCAGCGGGACAAAACCTTCTCCCTTTGATGATCCTACCCCCCTTGTCAATGAATCGCCAAGTGCAATATACGTTTCTCCAGGAGTGACAGGAGCTTCTTCTGATTCTGCTAATATCTTCTCTTGGGGAGGGTTGGCGACATCCCAATAGGCTCTCACAAATCCATATCCAAATAGGACTGTCAGTGCAAGGGAAAGGGTGATAAATAGTTGCCACATCCATTTTTTCATCTCTTGATCTCTCCTTCTATTATGATTGTACCAACTTTTACTCATGCTGAGTATTTAAAAGAGCAATTGAGAAAAAAGTTCGTTAGAATAGATATAGGGTGATGATATGAGCATAAAGCCAACAGTTCAATTGAAAAATGTAACGAAAGTAATAGGGAAAAAGACGATTATAGATAATATATCATTTGAAATATATCCAGGAGAAGTATTTGGATTCCTTGGTCCAAATGGTGCTGGAAAAACGACTACTATTCGAATGCTCGTTGGTCTAATCAAGCCAACGTCAGGGAAAATTCAAATCTGTGATTTTGATGTAAGAAAGCAATTTGTACAGGCCATGCAGCGCCTTGGTTCTATCGTTGAAAACCCAGAGTTATATAAGTATTTAAGCGGTCGGGAAAATCTGCAAATATTTGCACGGATGCTGCCTAAGGTGGATAGTGAACGAATACAAGAGGTAATTGATCTGGTTGATCTGACTGCACGAATAGATGACCAAGTACAGACCTATTCACTGGGAATGCGTCAGAGGCTCGGGATTGCACAAGCATTGTTAGGCCGGCCGGATGTGCTTATATTGGATGAACCTACGAATGGATTGGATCCAATGGGAATAAAGGATCTTCGTACATTTATCAGGAAACTGGTCGACGAAACGGGTCTTTCAGTTCTTGTATCCAGTCATATATTAAGTGAAATCGAGTTGCTGGCCAATCGAGTGGCTATAATGAGCCATGGGAGAATCGTGAAGGTAGGCACGGTAAGTGATTTAGTGGATGCATTGTCATCAGGTGTGGACTGGAGAGTCAATGATGCTTTTCGTGCACTTGATATCTTTAAAGCATCTCCCTATGTACAAGCTGCAGAACTGTACGATGATCATACTGTCCATACTCTTATGGATGAAAGCAAAACTTCGATCCTGAATGAATCTTTACTAAAGGCGGGAATTGAGGTATGGACAATCGAAAGGAAGGTCCAGACATTGGAGGACTTATTTATTAGTTTGACAGGGGGCGATCATATTGTCTAACCCAAATATGATTGGTCTGATTCATAATGAAGTAATGAAAATTGCTTCAAAAAAACGCTTTGCGGTTGTTATCGCCATATTAATCATTCTAGTCTCCATGTTTACATATGCACAATACCGGGAGATACAAGAGAAGATGGAAAAGCAGGGTACTCTGGACTGGCGAGTGGAGCTGCAGCAGGAGATAGTCGATCGTCAAAACCGGCTTGCATCAAGTGGGATCCAAGATGAGGTCAGACAATTCCTTGAATTTGATTTGAAGCAAAAGCAGTATTACTTGGACAACGACATCAACCCGAACTATCCGGGAGCACCAACATTCATCCGCATCTTCTTCTCACAGGGACTCACACTAGTCCTGCCTTTACTCATCATTATTATTATGGCTGATGTTGTGAGTGGGGAATACAATGATGGGACCATCAAGACATTATTGTCCCGACCGGTAAAACGATGGAAAATCCTGATGGCCAAATGGCTGACGGTTTTGCTGTATACATCGATGCTGATGGCAGCTACGGTGATTGTCTGCTATGGGATTTCAGGGATTGTACTTGGATATGATGGCTGGACGGCACCTATTCTGACGGGCTTTCAAGCTTCTCCATCAGGTGAGTTTTCGACGACATATATCCATACCCTTCCGATGTGGGAATACTTGCTGATGTCAGCGGGTCTTGCCTGGGTAGTTACAGCGACTGTTGGAACTATAAGCCTGATGATTTCAGTACTTGTGAAAAATACAGCTACTGGTATCGGGGCGATGATGGCTGTGTTGATTGCAGGCACCCTCTTATCTTCTATCGGTTCAAGCTGGACGAGCTCAAAGTATTTGGTGAACTTGAATTTTGATCTCATCAACTACATAGAAGGTCAAGCTCCTCCAATCGAAGGGATGTCACTGCCGTTTTCATTAACAGTGCTTGGAGTATGGACTGTCGCTTGCCTTGCAATTGCGTTTTGGAATTTCACTCAGAAGGATATGTATTAAGTGCATCATTTAGCAAAGCTCCTATTCATGTTGATCCTGATTCCTGTCCACATCTGCTTAATAAGGGCCCTGTCTTTATGTAAATCTAGGAAACACTATTATCTTGCCATAGGATTTTTCCATCCATTAAAAGATTTGGTGGGGACATGACCATTTTTCTTAAAGAAAAGCAGCTACATTCATTTCTTGTAGCTGCTCTCTGAATTCATCATTTCAATCATCAACTTTTCTCAGAACATAAACCTATCATTCTTCTAATGAAAGCTATTCGGATTAATGGATATTTAACGCTAGTTAAAGGATTTAATTTCATCAATTAATCTCTTCATTTTACTGCTCGGACCACTGTCCGATAAAGAATTCCTAAATTCAACATAAAATTCCCCTTCAGCCAATAAGTTATCCACCAATTTTTTTTTGGGAAGACAAACGGTGATCATTTCATAAACGGTATTCCAACCTGCATCCCAATGATTCCAAGTGAATAATATAGAGTCGTTACTATCTTCTTTCATTAATTTCATTTCCCAATCCAAGGTCCGCATCGAGAAGCCGCTAATACCATGACCATATTTCAAGCAGTGTTTCAAAGATTCTAGAAGTGAAAGCCATAATTCATCAACATCATCCCAATCATTAAAGGTAGAAAGAGGTTTTTGATAGATGGAAATCTCAACAGCACCAAAGATTGAAATTCCATCTGATTTGATTAATTGATTATTACCATACTCTCTTGACAAAGGTTCGCCAAGAGGTGAAAAATCATGATAGATAGCACCCTTTAAGGTCATCTCTTTGCAGTCTTTTTTTGAAATGTATGTCTGAATTGTAATCATTCAAAAATCACCTTTTATAAAGTATTTAGATTTCTAGAATATATTTAAGGATATCAAATTGGTAATTATTATCATTTTAAACTCGTGTTTTCTTAGGGGGAGTCTTTTGTAATGTTTATACTCTGGAAGATTGCCGTACCGAGTAAGGAGGTTATAAGACCTAGTTCAAAGAAATTTGTGATGGCTCCGCTATCAATCGGTAAACTTACAGCACTTCCGATGATCATTGCAAGGGAACCGGCAAAAAACCACTTCCATTTTTGTTTACTCCAGATGATGATTGAAGCCACAAGCAATACAAGTGATACTATTAGTACCATAACGGGCGGGCCACTTGAAGGTTCGTCAGAGCTATAGCTTAGGACGCCATTTTCCATATTCGCCACTAAATGAAGTCCTGATACCTCAGTAAAAAGTTCAAATAATACCAATGAAAAAGTCAATGCATAGGCAGAAAACTTACTTAAAGGTTTCTTAGCCCACAATACTTCTCCTTGCTCCAATGTTTTCCAAGAAAATAACACGAGAAGAGGCGTGAAAAATGCATGTATCCAGAATCGTGCCAGGTTTAATCGTTTTAATATTTCCCCTTCCCCTATTAACTGACCTATTGCTATGATTCCGTTGTCATAAATAAGGCCGACAATAACTGGCAATAGAAAAACTATACTTTTTAATTTGTAAGTTCTAAGGCAGATTACTCCAATGATCAAAACCCCTATGTAAGCAATTGAGAAGAAGCTAAAAAGAAATGTATCGATTTTGATTCCCTCCGTTCTAGTATTCTTTTAAATAATACGAATTGTTTCTTATAAATTAATCAATGTTAAAGGTAAAAGGCTAACTCACACCACCGTTTAATGTCAGGTTATCTCTGAGCAGGATTAATACTTTAGTTTCTATTGTGATCGTCCTTACTTTATACTTAGTGTCAGCATCACAAACGTAATCGTTTCAGTCGGGTTGAAAATGATCCAATCTTTCTCATAGTTGATTTCATCTTTATTTATGAGGGTGTAGAGTATCTGAGACGGTTCATACGTCTGTTGTGACCATGTATAAAAGGTTTATTTCTACATTTGTTTTTTTTACTAAATTTATTACAATAGATTCAGTCAGTATATCTTCATTAATTATATATACTCGAAGGTTAATTAATCAAATGATTAATAATATATTTTTTTTGAATATCAAGGAGGTACCCATGGATAGCGAGTTTCCTAAAAAACCAGGAAGACCAAAAATAAAAATTGAGAACAATCTAACGAGGGAGAAAATCTTAAAGACATCTGCCCATCTATTTTTAACATATGGATATGAGGGTGTTTCCATGGAGCAAGTGGCTGAGGCGTGTAGTGTGACCAAAGCCAGCGTTTACTATTATTTTAAAAACAAAGCAAACTTATTCGCAGTCGCTGTGTCCAGTATGTTCCTACGAATCACAGTACAAACAGAGAAACTTTTACATAGTTCTAATGGCTTGAAGCACAAATTATATGAAGTCACACTGGATCATTTAATGAGACCCCACATTGATTTTGAAACGTTATTAAAAGAAGCTGCTTTCTCACTAACAGAGAATCATATTCAGGACATTCGAGGTGCCGAGAGGGAAGTTCATAAAGCGCTGGAAGATATATTCAAGCAAGCTATGGAAAAAGGTGAAATAGTGGTAACAAACCCATTATTGCTTGCACATGCATTTTCTACGGTGGCAATGATTCGCAACAAAAAAGATCTAATAGAGGAACTAGGTGGTCCCCAAAAAACAGCACAAGCTTTGGTTGATCTTTTTTGGAGGGGTATTGGTCCAAAGTAATTAATAATATTTAAGTTAGTGATGGGTTTACGTGCGTCCGATTAAATGTGTTGGCTAAAGAGGCTGTATGAGTTTTTGAAAGTGAAACAATGGCAGCAGCTTTGTATTGGTGTGCTAACTTGAAGAAGCTCTAAGCTGAAATTATATCTTTTATTTCTTCATTAAATGGGATGAAGAAATGTAAATTAAATGTCATTATTAAGATAAAAGATTTCTCGGATAATAAGAGTTGGTATATTTGCATTGAAAAATCGTCAGGCAGGGATGGTGTACCGATGATAGATTTATTCGCAAGTATGAAAAAGGGGACGGACAGGCAACAAGAGGCATATGCAGTCATCATGGAACTGGATATTTTGAAAGACATGAATACCTATAATCCTGTTCTATGCGGAACGCTGCCCATTGGTATAGACATTACGGGTTCAGACCTGGACATCATTATGGAAGTACAGGAATTAGACCCATTTGAAGAATTGATCCAAACGTTATACAACAAAAAAGATGGCTTTACAATCAAAAGGAAAACGATTAATGGGAAAGAAGTCGTGAAGGCGAATTTTACCTTTAGTGGTTTTGAGTTTGAGCTATTTGGACAAGCCCAACCGGTACATAAGCAACATGCGTATCTCCATATGATGATTGAACATGAACTGTTGCAAAGATATCCTGGTCTCAAACAGAAAGTGATACATCTCAAAAACCAAGGATATAAGACAGAGCCCGCGTTTTGTAAGCTTTTTGATATTACGGGAGATCCTTATGAAGGTCTGATTCGGTTTGGGGTTGGAGAAGGGATTATCACGGAGTAGGTTTTTTGAGAAGTTTTCATGTGTTTAAAGGCTACAGTTTTATTATAAAGGTTAAAGGAATGAAAAATGGGGTGCATTCGGAAGCAAGGTAGCCGTCCTGGTATTTCCTGTTTATATGGTAAAACACTCGCTTCCTGAAATAAGGAAGCGAGTGTTTTAATTTATCTATGCAACTTCTGTCTCTTCCTTCTCCCCAGTCCCCTTTGACTTAAAGCTGATGAAGAAGAGGATGGCAAGAAGGACGATGATTGACGCGAAAACAATCATATTCGATTCAATCAAGGTGACAAGATTTCCAAGCACGATGCCGACCAATCCAAAGTCCGCATCTCCAAATGTTGTCCCCTGGAATCCTAAATTGCCTAAAACCGGCAATAAGAGGGCTGGCAGGAAGCTGATCATGACGCCGTTCGCCATGGAGCCGATGACTGCACCTCTTCGACCGCCGGTTGCATTACCGAAGACTCCGGCAGCTGCACCTGTGAAGAAGTGGGGGACAAGACCTGGAACGATTACTTTCAATCCTAGTAAAGGCAAGAAAAGCATGCTGACGAGACCGGCAATGAAGCTGAACAAGAAACCGATGATGACGGCATTTCCTGCAAATGGGAAGATGGCCGGGCAATCAAGAGCGGGTTTCGCATTCGGGACGATTTTGTCTGCGATCCCTTTGAAGGCTGGAACGATTTCACCAAGGAGCATACGTACCCCGGCTAAAATGATATACACACCAACGGCAAAGGTGATCCCCTGCATAAAGGCAAACACAAGGAAGTTCTGTCCGCCGCTCAATTCTCCTTCAACGAAAGCCGGACCTGCTGCACCTGCAACGATAAAGAACAGGATGACCATCGTCAGAGATACTGAGACGGAAGTGTCCCGGAGAAAGCCGAGTGACTTTGGAACTTTGATTTCTTCTGTCGATTTAGAACCTTTACCGACTGCTTTACCGACTGTGGCGGACACCAAATACCCGATCGATCCGAAGTGGCCGACGGCAAAGTCATCAGACCCGGTAACTTTGCGTGTGAATGGCTGAAGCATCGCAGGTGACAGGACCATCAATGCACCAAGGATGATCGAGCCTAGAATGATCAATGATACTCCGGTAAATCCACCAGTGGTTAAGATGACAGCGATCAAGCAGGCCATGAACATGGTATGATGTCCGGTTAAGAAGATGTATTTAAAAGGACTGAAACGTGCAATAACAATATTGACAACCATACCGAACAGCATGATCATCGCTGTCTCCGTACCGAAGCTTTCCTGTGCAAGGGCGACGACGGCTTCATTGTTCGGGATCACCCCGTCGACTTCAAAGGCATGATTGAACATGCTGCTAAATTGCCCCAGGGACTGGACGAGTACATTCGCACCAGCCCCGAGAATGACGAAGCCCATGACTGTTTTAAGGGTTCCGGACACGACATCCCCTGAATTCTTGCGCTGGATCAGGAGTCCGATTAAGGCGAATAGACCGACAAGGATCGCGGGTGTACCTAGTATATCCTTCATAATGATATCAACCATTTGTATCGCTCCTTCCTTTTAAAAGTGGACTAAATATTTGCTTCTAATGCTGCGCGGAGTTCGTTTTTATCCATCAAATTCTTTAACTTTACGACATTCTTGCGGCCGTCTTCAAGGCTTTCGACGATATCTTCAGAACCTAGGAAAAGATCCGCCTGTTCCGTTTTGGCTGTTGTCAGGTCCGTGTGGGACACCTCAGCTTCTTTTCCCATATCTTTCAGTGCCGCTTTCACATTCATTTCTACGATCATGCTGCTTCCTAATCCATTTCCACATACGACTAATACTTTTTTCATTTTATTTCCTCCTCTGATTTATACTTCAATTGTTTGTTTGATTAATTCAATTACGGTTTGACGATCACTTGCTGAGATTAATTGTTCCACATTGTCTTCATTGGATAGCAGTTCTGTAAGCTGTGCCAATGCTTTTAAATGGGTTTGATTATCGATTGCTGCCAGCACGATGACCAGCTGAGCGCGATGTTTTTCTTTTTCGGAAAAATGGACGGGTTCCTTGAGTCGCAGGAAACTCATTCCGAGCTGTTCGACACCCGTCTCAGGACGTGCATGGGGGATGGCGATATTAGGTGCGATGACAATATAAGGACCCAACTCTTTCACGCTCATTATCATGGCGTCTACATAATCCGGGCGAATCGATTGCAGGTCGATCAGTGGTTGACTGGCCACCCTGATGGCTTCCTCCCAACTGCTTACCCGGTCTTTGAGTTGTATCGTTTGTTCTGTCAATAATTCATTGAGCATAGGCTTTCTGATCTCCTTTATTCTGGGAGTATTTTGTTCTAAAAGGTGGACCAATTCCTTTTTCAGGTCGTCCTCTTGATGGATGGTTGCATGACGTTTGATGACATCCATCAGGTGATCGGTCACATTCTTTTCCGGTGGCTTCGAATCGAAAAGCTCATTCATCCGTTGTATGACCCGTTCTTTTTCGAGATTCGTCAAGATAGCCGGAAGATGGATGACGGGGATGTCCTTCTCCTTGATATAATTGGTGGAAAAGATGACGTCCGCCTCGTACTCGTTCGTTCGATATTCCCTCATCGAGATCGTGGTGATGACATTCAGCCCGGCAATCAAGTTCTCTAGTTGGGTGCGGAGCATATTGGAAGTCCCAATCCCATTTTCACAAACGATGAGTGCTTTAAATTTCGTCTCGACCTTCTTTTTCTCTTTCGTCAACCAGCCTCCGAAGTGCAGGGTAATGTAGGCCACTTCCTCGTCCGGGACGATCTTCCCGACATACCGTTCCAGGTGCCTCATTACCCGTTTAGTCAAATGAAAGATGTCCTGGTAAGTCTTTTGAATGCTGTCAGCCAGATCATTCGCGATCGAGAGCCCGTACTTAAGCCGGTAATACGTCGGCTTAATATGGGAAATCAGATTCTCTTCCAGTCCATTTTTATCATCGAACACCACACAGGAGTAAAGCTGAAAATCATCAATCATCTGTTGCACGACTTCCTTCAGGCCTGATAATTCCTGTTCCGTATAACGGTTGAAGTTATCATGCTGGACTTTGGATCCCAACAGATTCATCGTAATGAAACAAACCTCATCATCTGGAAAAGAGACTTCCTTTACGTTTCCAAGTTTATTCGTAATATGGAGGGCTGCCTTGTAAGCTTCTGTTTGCTGCAGGACCTGCTTTTCTGCTTCTGGAACAAGAATATACTCTTCCAGCTCGATTCTCTTCATGATCATCAAGATCTGCAGGGAAAGGATCTCCACCATCTCATCTGTCAGCGTCAATCCCAATTCTTTCTCAGCTTCATAAAGTATCTCTCTCACCAGGCGCCTTTGATCCGTTTCATGGGACCACGTGGCAGCTTCCGGCTGAATCATCTTATGGACCTCGTTCCTGACGTTCTGCCAATCCGGGTGTGAGAAGATAGTCGCCAGTATATTCGAAAGCATCGTTCTTTTAGCATCCTCAGGGCCACTCAATCGGTATCCTGAACCTTTCTTGTAATACAACCGCAAACCGGCTTTGCTGAACTCTTGCTTGATCTCTTTAATTTCCTTGGCGATCGTCCCCCGGCTCATGCTTGTCAGGTCCATAAACCGCTGCATCGAGGCATCTTGTTCTTCTAATAATATTTTGGCTTTAATCAGGACTTCGCGTTCCTGCCTCGACAATTGATACTGCCAATCTTCGAAACTTTGATCCTTAGAAACCATCAACTTCGATTTCGATGCAGGAGGCAAAAACAACCCCTTGCCATGCTGGCTTTCAATGGGTTCCAACCCTTGAGTCCGTAACCAACTATTAATCTGATCGAGGTCGTAATAAATGGTCCGTTGAGACAAATTCGTCCTCGCCACCAGATCTTTCGTCGGAATCGGATCAGTAGAATGTTGAATGATGGATAATAAGTGTGCACGCCTTTTATCCAATACCATGAGGATCCCCCTCTGTTATCGTTTTTGCATATTTATATTGTTAGTTAATTAGATGATCATCTTATGAATCTAGTATAGGGGCTATTTAGAGGTTTTGAAAGGGGTTTCAGTGTGCAGAGTTTGTACCGGTTAATTTTGCAAAAATGAACAGATAGGCGAAACGGGCATCAGAGTGGGAAGCTGGGATTGTCAAAGGGGTGGGGGTTTGAAATAATTGGAATTGAAGGATGCTAAATTAGAAAGGGGAAAGTTTTATGAGCTATGAAGAAAATTGTCCATTCTGCAATCCAAAAAAGGACAAAGACCAAAACATCGTATTTGAAAACGAATCCTGCTATTTCCTGCAGCATAACAAGCACCAGGATGTATTAGAAGGATCCGGGGTCATTGTTCCAAAAAACCATCATGCGGACGCATTTGAATTAACGGAAATAGAGTGGAAAGATACATACGAACTATTACAAAAAGCGAAGAAGTACTTAAACGAAGCGTTTTCCCCGGATGGCTTTACACTTGGGTGGAATGTCGGAGAGGTGTCCAATCAGTTTATCTTCCATTGTCATTTACACGTCATCCCGAGATACAATGATGAACCCTTGGCTGGAAAAGGAATCCGTTATTGGTTAAAGCAGCCTGAGAATAAAAGAAAGAGATTAAAATCAAGTAAATAGTTCTGTCCTTCTTTGATGGGGGATATGGATGCAACCGCCACCTTTCGCTCTTCAAGTAATATCTTACATACAATACTTTTTGAATTTTTTAAAGCACTTTCTTTCTTCTCCCATAAACTTTAGAAAGGAGTGATTTTTCATATGCAGTGGTTGAATAATGACCGATTTAGTAAAACCGTCAATATCCCTAACCCTTTGTATCAATCCTTAGAGGGAAGATATTTTCTTGGGCAAACGGAACACATTTGTTTCGGTAAAGGAAAAAATGCGTGGGGAGGCTTGATGAATCCGGGTAAATCCGATGTCAATTTATTTGTCAATGCCTTTACTATCACGAATCATTCCGACCAACCGTTTGAAGCTGAAATTTGGTTTAATCCCATTCCTCCTGGTAAGCCAATGATTTCGAGTAATGTGACGCCCGCAAATACGGCACTTTCTCCACTTCCAAAGCCCAAAGTCAAAATCGCATATGCTGATGAAGTAGAAGGGTTTCCAAGAAAGGGGGTTATGGCCTTTAGGCGGATTGTCTCCCCACAAAGTACGTTAGCCAGTGATGAAGATGGGAAATTCATTTTTCCTCCGGGCGGGTCATTTATCCTTTTCTTAGTAGCACCAGACCATGAGATCATTCAGGCGGAAGTGGCATTTGGCTGGTTTGAAAAAGCTGATTTGGATAGCTGTAAATAAACTGAAGAAAAAGGACGATCCTTCTGCTTTTCCTAGTAAGCAGGAGGGTCGTCCTCTCATGATTTATGTGCAGTATGGCTTACATTCACAGAAGGGAAAGCCTGATTGCAATTACCAATTCTTTTTAAACGATTCCTTCATATCGCCGACTTTCTCTTGCATCTTTCCTTTATCCTTATCGCGTTCGCCTTCCGCAATTTTAGAATCGTCGTTTGTAAGCTTGCCTAATCCTTTCTTTAAATCTCCCTTTGTCTGTTTTCGCTTTCCTTTTATTTGATCATCATTTACTCGCATTTTCATTACCTCATTTCTATGATTTATTGTCTTATTATTCATTATCCAGATGGGAGTAAGATTAAACTAAAAGGTGGTCAAAAAGTAATAGCAATTTATGCTAATTCAGTAACAAGAAAGAAATATCCGGCTTACCTTTCATACGAACGGTGGTTTATCGTGTATTGGGTAAGCTTCTTTTTTTCGAAAATAATCATTGAGTTAAAAGGGGTAATTTGAAATAATTGGTAGTGTGGGATAGTTAAAAAATGGCGATTAGGGGGAAGGGATTCATGATTAACTTATTCCTATCTGGCGGTGGAGATAAGGAACAGACAGACATAATTGATAAGGAATTTGTTATGGCATTAGATCTTGATAAGCCGTTGCTATATATTCCAATCGCGATGCAAGGCGAAATTCCTTATGAAGACTGTTACAAATGGATACATAGTGTGTTTAACCCTCTAGGCATTACTGAAATAGACATGTGGACTGATTTAGAAGCTAAGTCTCCAGAGGATCTAAAGGAATTCTCATCCATTTACATCGGCGGAGGAAACACTTTTTATTTGTTAAACACCTTCCGTGCGACAGGCTTTGATGAAATTTTAAAAGAGTATATAGACAAAAAGGGGATTGTATATGGAGGGAGTGCCGGAGCTATTATTTTTGGCAGAGATGTTTTAACCTCCTCACATATGGATCCAAACCATACAAGTTTGAAGACCTTTGAAGGTTTTAACTACATAGATAACTATTCAGTTTGGTGTCACTATGAAACTAGTAATGATAGCTTAATCAAAGAATACGCAAACAAATATGGATTTTCTGTTCTTGCGTTACCAGAGGAAACGGGCATTGTTATAAGTGAGGGCAAACTTAGAGTAATAGGCTCGTCTCCTGCTCATATCTTTAAAAACGAAGATCAATATGGCGTTAAACCTAATGAGGACATTCAATAAGTGTTCTGTATCGATAAAAAAATAATCGACCAAAGGGGACCAATCATCATGTTAAAAGTTAGACCGCTAGAAGATAGAGACTATGAATTGATCAGGGAAGCAGAAAAGGTCATCGAAAAAAATTACCGATATGGACGACACCACATTGGTTCGGCAGTCAGGTCAGCATCCGGACAAGTATATTCAGCGGTGCACGTAGAAGCAAACGTCGGAAGAATCACAGTATGTGGGGAAGCGATGGCGATCGGGAAGTCCATTTCTGAAGGGGATCACGAATTTGAAACGATTGTAGCCGTGGCTCATCCTCATCCACACGAAGATATAGAGAAATGTTGGGTCGTTGCCCCCTGTGGAATGTGCCGTGAATTAATCAGTGACTATGGGGAAAATACCGATGTCATCATTCCTTATAATGGTGAACTCGTAAAGTGTCATGTGTTGGAGCTGTTGCCAGAGAAATATACGAGTAATATGGAAGGAAAATGATGAGGGTGAGCAAAGTGTCCATCGATGAAGTGATAGAACCATTGCTATCCCGTTATCAGGAAAAGTTCTCGGAAAATCGGCCCTTCATTTCAGGTATCGATGGCTTAGGAGGAGCAGGTAAGACTACAGTCGCAAAAGAGCTTCGACATGCATTGGAGCTTTCAAGTCATGAGGTTTTCATCGTTCATCTTGATGATCATATTGTTGAAGCACATAAGCGATATGGGACCGGGAATGATGAATGGTTCGAATATTATTTTCTCCAATGGGATATTGGATTAATTGAAACAGAGCTGTTCAGAAAGCTGCATGCTAGCGGCTCTATTACCCTCCCGTTCTATCATTCTTCAACGGATTCGGTCATTACGAAACCAATCCACATGCCCCCGTCTGCCATCATCCTTATTGAGGGTGTCTTCTTACAAAGGAAAGAATGGCGACGTTATGTTGATTTTATGATCTATATTGATTGCTCACATGAATTTAGAGCTGAAAGAGTATTGGACCGTGACACCTATCTCGGTGACCATCAAGCAAGGCTTGAAAAGTATAAAAGAAGATACTGGTTGGCTGAAGATTATTACGTTGATGAGGTAGATCCGATAGGGAGTGCGGATTATATATACAGAGTAATTAAATGAAAAGGGGATGCTAAGATGCTGGATATTCTGAGACAAAATAAAAAAAGCTGGGATAAAGTCGCCCGCCATTTTAACGGGAAGGATGCCTTGCCGAGTTACGGGCCGTTTACACAGACGGAAGACGAATTGAGGCTGTTTGATGACATTACCAGCAAAAAGGTGCTTGATATAGGGTGTGGCAGCGGGCACTCCTTACTTTATATGAAGGGAATGGGTGCCAGTGAATTATGGGGCGTTGACCTGTCAGAGACCCAAATCGAGACGGCAAAAGAAACGTTAAAGGGCTTGGATGCCAACTTATCCTGTTCACCTATGGAAGAAGACATCGGATTACAGAAGGATTATTTTGACATCGTATACTCTATCTATGCCATTGGCTGGACAACAGACCTGCCATCTACTTTAACGTTGATTCACTCTTATTTGAAAACAGGCGGTTCACTGATCTTTAGTTGGGATCATCCCTTATACCCCCATATGAAAAGTGAAGATGGTCAAATTTATATGGAAGGTTCTTACCAGAAAGAGGGAGTCACTACGTACCCCAACTTCAAAGGCGAAGATGCACCTGTCGTCATCCCGAAACGTAAATTTAGTACTTATTTAAATGAAGTCATCAAAGCAGGATTTACGATTGAATCGGTTATTGAAAGTGACGTATCAGCAGCTTTTGACTCAGTGGAAGAGGAAGTATCTGATCGCTATTACTCATTATATAAGGCGAGGAAATTTCCTACTACGATGGTGATCAAGGCAAGGAAAGGAGAACCATCATGTTCTATAGAAGAAAGTTCTATCTAGTCAAAAAAGAGTTCGTCGAAACGTTCAATGATCACTTCAATCACACCAATTTGCCGAACCAGCTTAAACACGGCTCGCGACTGGTTGGCCGCTGGATGAAGGATCATGATGAAGAGACCGTTGAGATCTTTGCTATTTGGGAATACGACAGTCAGGACGATTATATGAAGATTGAAACCAGCATCAGGAATGATGAAGATCATCTGAAACGGATCAGGGATTGGTACGAACAGCATGGCGGGAGGGAACATGTCGCTAAGGAATATATCAGAGAAATGAGGAATGAGGCGTTGGAGACGACGGTCCGGTGAATGAGGTGAGAGGTGATCAAGAGGTTTTGATTCACTTTTTTTTGCATGCCGGACGGTTCTACTGCTTTCAAAGCAATAGAACCGCAGCCTCATTCAAATATTACCGTAGTAAGGACCGGCACTCTCCTCCGCATTAATCGATTGTAACTGAGAGACGGTTACAAATTGATACCCTTCCTTTTCAAGTGTTGTTAGTAATGTCGGCAAAGCGTCAGCTGTAGTTGGATGAACATCGTGTAACAGGATGATGGATCCCGGGGTGATTGCATTTTGAACAACCCGGTTGATGCTATCGGCATTCTTGTTTTTCCAATCTAGTGAATCGACGGACCATAGGACGATTGGGGAGCCATAATTACCAGCCACCTCCACCACCTCATGATTGATCGCTCCATAAGGCGGTCGTAAACTTGAGGGGATTTGACCAGTCGCATCCTCGATTTTTCGGCTGGAAATTTGGATCTCTTGTGCCACTTGATTTCTTCCGATTTTCGTCAAATCTTGATGGTGATCTGTATGATTGCCGATTTCATGGCCGGCTTCGGCAACTCGTTTCGCAAGGGAAGGGTATTTTTCAGCCTGACTTCCCAGCATGAAAAAAGTTGCCTGTACGTCATGGGCTTTGAGTATCTTGAGAATTCGTGGCGTTACCTCAACGTTTGGGCCATCATCAAACGTAAGAGCCACATATTTCCCTTCAGGTTCGATGGATACATTTACTGGTGCTCCTTCTGATGTACCTAGTGCATCAGCCATTTTTTTATTGAGATAAGGGCGGATAAGTTTAATGGGAACCTCTACTTGGATTGGGCCAGCCCCTTTAGCAGCGATTTCCGACTCCTCAAAGTACAACGTGAGTGCTCTGGGGGATATGGACCAATTCCACGATGCAGGGTCACTTAATACCTTATCCATCTTGTCATCCACCAGATTGATAGATTCATTTTTTAGGATTTGGTTTCGGATTATATGGATTGGCTTGCCACTGGTTTGCATGATGTCAGATAGGTGTAAAATTCTCTTTTCAGAGGCATCAATAGTATAGATTTTCACCTGTTGTTGACCACGTATATCATTCACCAACTGATACGAGTTAAAGATTATACTATATGTATCATCTGTCGCTTTCTTTACATCGGCTTGGATGATTAAGTGAGCACGGTAACCATCTCCAAGCTCATCCTTGTTTTCCTTTACTGCTGCTAAAAATGCTTCTTTCTCTTGCTTGATCCATCCTTGTATGGGCTTATGAATGGTTGAGTCTCCGATAACCGGAGTCTTAATGGACATGGTATATGTATCCGTCTTCTCAGTTACCGTCTCAAAGTCTATACTCGATAGGGATGCCTGCCCGGAATCCTGGTCGAATCCGATTCCAACTACCAACTGGGCCATCCCATAAACCAAAGAAAATCCTATTACACACAACACAACCCACCCCGGCCAGCGTATCCGCCTAAAGGGTATCTTTTTCAGCATACGTTATCCTCTTTCCTGCAAAAGGCTATCTACCTCAAGTGCTATTAAATTAATTAATTCCAATTATTTCAAATAAATGGAATTAATTCAATGGTTTCGTTCCAGATTTATGAAGTTCTATCATCTTGTATTTCACAGAATTAATTGATCGGAGGTAAGAGTTGATGGAAATGAAATATGACGATAAATATCATCTGCATTTAGGTTATTACGAAAATAACTGTGATTATGAGTCTATTGCTTATAAAAGGTTATCGGAGGATGTGTGGGATATCTTCTTTGACTTTGAACAATATGGGCTTAAAAATACAATCGAAGAAAACGAGTTATCACTAGAGGGATTAGGAACTAGAATTTTTTCAATCATCGGAAACGATCTAACCTATGAAACTGGTGTGAAGAGATTTGAAGAATGGTTGGCGATGCAGAAAATCATCTGATCATTTCGGGGAGAAGGGGAGAAAAAGAAGAAGAGAATTATATTAAAATCAATAATACAGATATGAGTGCAGAAGAGGTAGCCAGGATGATTAAAAATGAATTTCATTTATAGCTTTTAAATTATGGCCTTCAAATGAAAGGAACTCCAAATGTCTGGAGTTCCCTTCTTGTTTATGTAGCCTAACCGAAATCACCGTGGAATCCAAAGCTTTGAAAAATCAAAATGACCGAATGAATGGAACATCACATCCTTGATCATCGGGTGAAACGTCCTCGTCTTAATCGGGTGATGTTGAAAGAGTAATAGATTGTTCTTCCTGATATGATCTTCGATTTCCATCATAATCCGTTCCCTGTTTTCAGCATCTTCCTGCTTAAAAAGCTCGAGTTTCCCATCGATCCATTGGAGGGAATCGACAGGGAACATCCTTCTGAATAGAAGCGTATCGTTGTAGAAGGCTGCGAGAAAGGACAGATGGGGATCCAATGAAGATACCTCGCCCATGAAGATTAAGTCTGCTTTCTCGTCGATGTCCCGTAGATAGAAGTCAGGAAAGGTAAAGGGATGCAGGACGAAGTTGAGTCCGTATTCTTCGCCCTGCTTTTTATACCAATCGGCAACCTCAAAGGCTTTTTGATAGTGCATGTGATAAATCGTAATCGGCTCTCCGGTATATCCCGCTTCTTTTAGAAGGGAGAGGATGGTTTCCGAATCCTTTTTTTGCGGCGAGGACCTGGAATTCACGAAGCTGCTTGCTTCAACCCAATGCTCCCATCCTAAGTCATCAGCCATGCGATTGATATCCATCAGCTGATACAGAGCTTTTCGGATGGACGCATGCTGGATCACGGTTTGCCTTCTCAAATTGCACATGAGAAATCGGAAGCCCGTTTCAATTTCATGCTTGCTCATGACTTCTTCTGTTGGTGGATGTTGTACGGTGAAGTCCACAATGTTTGCGGCATCCTGACTCACTTTGTAAAAATGGAGCTCATCCAGGAGGGGGCGTTCTAGGAAATAGTGGTCAAACGCCTCAAGCACCAATTTGTTTTCCGATCGTTCTTTTAATAAAAAGGGACCGGTGCCGATCCATTCCTCTTCATTGAAAGCCTGATTGGCCGGTAGGATACAAAAGTTAGATGAAGCGATATAGCGAAGGAAAAAGGGGTTTTCCTTCTTCAATGTGATGCTCACTTTATAAGGACCAGGGCATTCCACCGTCTCGATATCTTCTGCAAGCCATTGGTGAGAAGATTCTTCACTATCTTTGATTCGTTCAATGGTATAAGCGACATCCTTGCTTGTCAGTGTTTCCTGGTGATGAAAGAACACCCCTTTCCGCAAGTGGAATGTCCATTTTTTGTCTCCATCCGACTCGAAGTGGTGGGCAATATGGGGAAGGATCGTGTCTTTTTTTTCATCATATTTGACTAACGTATCTCCCAGGTATTCAATTAAGTGGGATTCAAAAGAGATGGATACCTTCAAGGGATCAAGTGTCGTAAAATCCCTTGTTATAAAGGCGTGAAGGACATCCTTAGATTCCGTTCCACGCTTAAGCCCGAACATGTCCCGGATGTCTGAGGTGGCCTTCGCAATCCATGACTTCGGAATCGGGAGTCTAAGAAGCTGGGCTGCTTGATCGAGTTTGCGGTTTTCCATACAGTCTTTCATGAAATCTTCTACTTCTTTCTGAAAAGGGTCTCTAAAGGTCAACTTCGAAGGATTCCCTCTCCCAGCACCGGGTACGTAGGTGAGCCTGCCCGACTCCTCGAACTGGTGAAGGATCCTCTTCACATTTTTTAGCGAACAAAACCATCGTTCTTCAAGCTCCTTTAATTTAAAAAAGCATTCTCCATTCACTTCCCGGTCGAGAAAATGGGCCCTCATGGCAAAATAGCGGTCTTTCATTTCCATTCTCCTCCTAAAAGGGGACATTATTTCTTTCATTGTACCCTTTTTACCCCTTTTCTTCTAGCACATAATGGAAGCATAGAGGAGATGATACGATGTTTTCAACTTTACACCCAAATATCAAAGTGCGAATTTATACGTCATTTTTAAGCCGGGTAGTGGGCTCAGCCGTTTTCCCATTCATGGCCATTTATTTTACTAGGGAGATCAATGCATCCGTTGCAGGGATTCTTCTGCTCATTCAAGTAGCG
The DNA here is from genome assembly GCF_008180865.1 of Rossellomorea aquimaris. GTDB lineage: Bacteria > Bacillota > Bacilli > Bacillales > Bacillaceae_B > Rossellomorea > Rossellomorea yichunensis. The sequence goes on along the minus strand of NZ_VTEX01000002.1, from coordinate 361,021 downwards.
GTTCAGTTTATCGCTGGACTTTATGGAGGGTATCTCGCTGATATCATTGGCAGGAAACAGTTGATGGTTGCTGGTGAAGTCATGAAGGTCGGGGCATTTGCCGGATTGCTTGCGGTCAACTCACCTATCTTTACATCGCCTTGGATCACCTTTATCATGTTGCTCGTAATCGGCGTCTCAGGCGGGATGGTCAATCCTGCATCCGAAGCCATGCTGATCGATGTCAGCACGAAGGAAACAAGGGCATTTATGTACTCGGTCAATTATTGGGCTGTGAACTTATCCATCATGATCGGGCTGATGATCGGAGGCTGGTTCTTTGAACAGTATTTCTTCGAACTGATTGCGGTTCTTCTCCTGATGGGTATTGTGACCCTCTGGATGACGGCAGCATTAATCATTGATACGTATGAAATCAAGAGTGGAAAAGGACAAGGGACCTATGGAATCAAGCCTCTCTTAAAGAGCTACGGACTGGTCATGAAAGACTGGACGTTTATGGCTTTTACCTTTGGTGGAATCGCGATTCTATCGATTGAGTTTCAACGTAATAATTTCATTTCAGTGAGACTTGAGGAGGAAATCATCCCCCAAACCATACAACTATTCAACTTATTATCATTCGATATGGACGGAATACGATTATTGAGCTTACTGACCGTTGTCAACACACTGATGATCGTTTTATTCACGGCAGCTGCCGGTAAATGGATCACCGGAAAGAAAGAGGAACCTATCATGTACACGGGATTCATCCTCTTCGGAATGGGCTATTTCTTCATGGCCTTCAGTAATGATTTTCTCACCCTTTTCCTTTCTGTTGTCGTCTTGACCATCGGCGAATTGCTTTATGTCCCGACACGCCAGTCGCTCCTCGCCGATATCGTGGATGACAGCAGACGGGGAGCCTATATGGCCATGAATGGATTGGTGTTCCAAGTCGGAAAAATGATCGGCGCAGCAGGTTTGATTGTTGGGAACATCATTGGCGGACTGGCGATGGGAATCGGGTTTTTGGGGCTTGTCGTCCTGGGGATCTTCTTTTCAAAGGTGGCTTTGAGAAATGGAGGGAAGGAAGAGTCTGTCATAAAAAATAAGGTCTGTGATGGATAAATAAAGATTTTATTATATTGGGTCTGGTTCTTCGTACATGGAAGGGGAAGGCCTAGTAGTTGATTGAAAATTTGGTATTTCAAATCAAGAAAATTCGACAAGGAGGATCAATTATTTGAAATTAGGAGCGATATTTCTCAAACAGGATTGATTATTCCCATTCAGGATTTAAAGTGGTTCAAACAGGAGTAATTCTTAATAAGCTCAAATTATTCTGATCATTTCATTCCTGAACCTCGATCAATCCACTACTTTATAAGTAAAATGTCTCAATATCTCATCCCGGTTCAGTAGATTTGTAAAAAATCGTAAGAAAAAAGGTCGAATTTCGTTAACACAATCTATATTAAGCTGTATTGTTATCTACATATCAACTCAACATCCCTTTCCTAAAATAAAGTAGAAATACATATTCAGGATTGGAGATGAAGAAGTTGAATAAGAAATTACTAATCGGTACAGGGGTTGCATTTTCATTGTTATTCAGCCCGTTCAGTCAGGCGTTTGCAGAAGAACCAACAACAGGGGAAAGAAAGCAAGTGGATAATGTAGCACACCGGGGGGCAGCAGGTTATGCACCTGAAAATACGATCGCCGGTTTTGATTTGGCGGTTGATATGAAGGCGGATTACATTGAAATCGATGTACAGAGAAGCAAAGACGGTGAATTGGTCGTCATCCATGATACGACGGTGGATCGTACAACAGATGGAACAGGGAAAGTCGGGGACTTAACCCTTGAACAGCTTCGCATTCTTGATGCCGGTAGTTGGAAGGGAGAAGAGTTTGCAGGAGAACCGATTCCGACCTTTGAGGAGATTCTGGATCGTTACCATGGAAAAGTGGGAATCTTAATCGAATTAAAGGCTCCAGAGCTTTACCCTGGTATTGAGGAACAAGTGGCTGAAGCGTTAAGTGAACGAAATCTCGACAAGCCCCAAAATGAAAAAATCATTCTTCAATCGTTTAACTTTGACTCGATGAAAAAAATGGACGAGCTGCTTCCTCAGGTTCCGGTCGGAGTATTAACTTCTAACCGTGCCCTTACAACAGAGGCAGCGTTAAAAGAAATATCAACCTATGCGGAGTGGTTCAACCCAAGCTATGGAATCGTGACAGAAGATGTCGTGAATGAAGTCCACTCCCAGGGGATGCAGATCGGCTCATGGACGGTACGCAGTCGGGAAGCGGCAGACTTTCTTTTCGACATGAAGGTTGATGCGATCATTACGGATTATCCGGATTATGTAGATCCTGGAAACTAATAGTCTTGTGAAAAGGGAGTGGCTTCTGCTGCTCTTTTTTTAGTTTCCGGACTTACCCTCCACATGATACCCCTTTTTCACTCATTCATCCATTACAGTATAAAGTACTTAGTCCCATATTGCCTCATCAAGTCATCTAACTTGAAAGCCTTGATATAAAAACCGGTTCACTTTATGATGAATGGAGACTTTAGGAATAGAGTCGCAATCATAAGCATGCACTTTTAATGAAAATTATGTTGGAGTTGTACACGATGAAGTGGATCTATATCACATTAATGGTCGTGCTGATGTACTCGGTCTATTCCGTCATCAGCACGTTTTATATACGAAAAAAGAATGACCGTATTACGAGAAGGGTGAATGTTCCGGGTGCGATTGCATTGACGTTTGACGATGGACCGGATCCCCTGTATACCGGTCAACTACTCGATGTCCTCAATAAACACGGGGTTAAGGCTACTTTTTTCGTGGTCGGAAGCAAGGTGGAGAAATATCCTGAACTTTTGAAACGGATGAAAAGGGAGGGGCATACGATCGGGATTCATCATTATACCCATGTGTCCAGCTGGTTCTTAACCCCTTTTCATTTGAAAAAGCAGTTGGAGCAATCACGTATGGTGATCGAGAAGGTCACCCATGAGAAACCGATCTACTATCGTCCACCGTGGGGACATTTTAATCTATCCACCCTGTTTTTATCCAGGGACTATGAGGTGGTATTGTGGTCCCACATTTTTCAGGATTGGAAGGTGAAAAACGGTGGGGACTTACTTGAACGAATGAAAGAGGCGGATCATGACGGTTCCATTTTCGTTCTTCATGACAGTGGGACGACGTTCGGGGCGGATGAGAAAGCTCCCGGTTATATGATAGAGTCATTAGATGCATTCCTTGAAGATGCGTTAGAGAAACAGATCCGATTCGCATTGCTAACAAACACAGTATCGAAGGAGCAGGCAGTACATGGGCAGTGAAGAGATTATCCAGTACATTCAAAGCTACGGTTATTTCATCATTTTCCTGTTTCTATTCTTCGGGATCGTCGGCATACCTGCCCCGGAAGAGTCCCTTTTGTTCTTAGTGGGGCTCTTGGCAGCCAAAGGCCAGTTAATGCTTTCTTTGGCATTGGTCTGTTCATTCCTAGGTGTCTATTCAGGAATGATTACAGGGTTCTATGGTGGAAGATTCATTGGCCAGCCGCTTATTGATCGGTACGGAAGATGGATCGGGTTATCTAAGGAAAAGGTTCTTAAGTATGAACAGCTCTTTACCATGCACTCAACCAAGACTTTACTGTTTGGCCTGTTTATGCCGGGACTGCGACAATTGAGCCCGTACCTAGCAGGTATATTCGGTACACGCTACATGCCCTTTTTCTTCCTTACCATGGCGGGATCGGCGATTTGGACGATTTCGTATATTTTCCTTGGATACTGGCTTGGCAACACTCTTTCCATTAATCCAGCCTATGTTCCATACGTAGGGGTCGGATTACTATTAATTTTTATCCTCACAACGGTGTGGGGATCCGTTAAAAAGAAAAAAGAGAGGTATTTGGAATGAAGATTGTGATTCTATCGATGTTCAGTGTCCCAACCGGACATACGAAAGTAGCCGAGGTTCTACAAGACAGCATAAGACATGACTATCCGGACGCTGAAATCAAGATCATTGATTTCCTGTCTTTCTCGAATCCTCTTCTGGAAAAAATGATATCCGGCGTTTATTTTAAATGGATCAGAACTTCACCGGAAAGCTATAAAGGTTTTTACCAAAAGGTGATGATGAAAGAAAAAGAACAGAGCTTTTTTTTAAGAAGCATTTCCCGGTTTGCCACCTACTTTGAAAAGAAGGTGCTGAAGGTAGTGGAAGAGGAAAAACCTTCACTGGTGATTTGCACCCATTCCTTTCCATCGAGAATGATCGGAAGGCTGAAGTCACGGGAGGGGGACATTCCCTGTAAAACGATGAATGCTTATACCGATTTCTTTGTGAACGGTGTTTGGGAAACAGGCAAGATTGATTATCACCTTGTCCCGACTGCAGAGGTGAAGGAGACATTGATCATGCATCACAACGTTTCTGCGGATCGTGTCTATCAAACCGGGATCCCCGTTTCGGACGTATTTAAGAGTAAGGATTCGTCTCAAAGTCCCCGCTCCAAAAAGGGAAAACATATCCTTGTTGCGGGAGGGAATAGCGGACTATGTGTGTGGAAGAATGGCATTAAGGACTTTTCCCGATACCCGGATGTCCATTTCTCCGTATTATGCGGTCATAATCACAGGCTGTATCGTTCGCTTATCAATCAACCGAATATTACGCCCTACATGTACATTCAGGACCCGGAAGAACTGAATGCTCTATATGACGCAGTGGATGGTATCATTACCAAACCCGGTGGAGTCACGATCAGTGAGGTCCTTCATAAAAAAATACCTGTGTTCATCCTTGATTATCTTCCCGGGCAGGAAGAGTTTAATTTACATTATCTTGTAGAACATGATCTCGTCTTCTACATTAGAGACACAGAGGATTTCTCTTCTTTGAAGGAAATTCTTTATAATTACAAGGAAATTCAACAAAGAGTAGAAAATATGGAAGACTATTTATCCTCCCTTACCGGCGGCTTCTCCGATATTTTGCGAAAGATTCAGGAGGAGACGCGCCAGACGATCAAAGTGAAATCAGTCAAGGGAAAAGCGGATATCGGGGTCTTTCTTTCGAGCTGAAGGGAAGAGAGATTGATCAAAGGAAGTCCTGTTAATTCCGACGAAAGAGGACCTTCCCGGTGCATCCCTTGGTTAAAGTAATTGATTGTATAGTAATGGGATCTGATTTTTACACGTTCAAGTATCAACGTGTTAGGGATCAGGTCCTCTTTTTTTGTGGTATAATTATCCAAATGAATTTTTATGTCAGTAAGTTAATCTAACAGGACATCATTATCTATAAAAATAAGTGAGGTACTACTAAATGACTTCTAATAAAATAAAAATCGTAATCGGTGCAGGAGAGTATGTGAATAATCCTGGCTGGATCCATACACAGGAAGAGGATTTAAATTTATTAGACGAAAGTACATGGGAAAACAAGTTCCATGAAAGTTCTGTAGAGGCTCTTTTGGCTGAACACATCTGGGAACACCTTACATACGAAGAAGGACTAGAGGCTGCAAAATTATGTATGAAATACCTGAAGCCTGCCGGATATATTAGGTGCGCCGTCCCTGATGGCTACTTCCCCGATGAGTCTTATCAACGGGTTGTGCAGGTTGGAGGACCAGGCCCAAAAGATCATCCGGCAGCCAGTCATAAGATCGTTCACAATTATCATACGTTGACGAAAATGTTTGAAACGGTGGGATTTGAAGTGACATTATATGAGTATTTTGATGAAGAAGGAACGTTTCATCAAAATCATTGGGATGGATCTGACGGAGTGATTTTTCGTTCTAAGAAATTTGATCCTAGAAACCAGGGGGAGAGGCTGGCTTTTCCTTCTTTGATTATTGATGCTGTAAAGCTATAAAGCGAATGTCTGATACCGGATTAAGTAATCCGGGTATTTTCATTGAAACTTTACTCTGGGAATTTCGGTTACAGAAAAAGAAAATTCGACATGAAGGATTAATTATTTTAAATCAGGATTGATTTATTAAAAATAAGGATTAATAAGTCGGAAACAGGATTAATTATTCCAACTTCGGATTGAAAGTGGTTGTAAGAGGTCTAATTACTGAAGTTTCCTGATCAGTCAAAAGAAGTCAAGGGATAATAAATGAGGATTTTCCTCGTACTGGCGATGAATATGTTGGTTTTTTTCGTACTTGGCTAGGTTATCGGGGAAAGCCCTATTTTCAAACGAGAAGAGCTAAAAAAGGGTCGTCCCAGCATTCCCCCGGGACAACCTGTTTCTACCTTATTTCGAAAAAGCTTTCGAATATCGCACGACACCCTGTACATTCCTAAGGGAATGCTCCATCAATTCCAAAGCCATAAAAACTTCATCAGGCACTTCAAACGGGGGTTTGATATTCCAAAGTGCCGCTTGCTTAAAGCCAAACCTTGGATAATAGTCTTTGTGACCTAACACAATCACGGAATGATAACCGATCTCTTCAGCCTTTTGCAGGGCTGCACGGATCAATTGGCTTCCAATTCCCTTATTTTGAAAGGCGGGTGCTACAGACACGGGAGCGAGTGCCAGAGAATCTGCCACTTTATCATGTTCGACAATGGTGATTTTAGATAGTAGGATGTGACCGGCCACATCATGGTTTTGATTGATGGCAACCAACGAAAGCTCAGGAATAAATGCATCTGATTTTCTGATGTTATTCACTAGCAGATGCTCTTTCTTATCGCTGTACTCTTCATGTGAAAATGCTTCTTTAATCATTTCTTCCGTCGTGTTATATTCTTCAGGGCGTTCTTGTCTAATAAAGATATCCATTTATAGACTCCTATTCTTTAATAAAAGTTGTTGGGTTCAAATATAAATGGTACTTTCTTAATGAAAAGAGTCATTAAGAAAGTTTTCACCCCAGTAATAAACAATTGTTTAGCAAACAAAAACCTCCAGATTAGTATGTATTTATTTTATTCAGTAATGAATCCGTGGTCAACCTCGGTATAAGGATTGCTTGTCCAGAACCGGAAAGAACTATATAATAAAAAAGAATCTTAAACAATAAGGAGGGAAAATTCATGCATACGTTCACTGTAGACATCAAAGCTGAGAAAAAGTATCTTGTCTTCATGATGTCTATTTTTGGAATTTCAGCTGTCCTCGGGAGAAGTCTGTCCTTTTTTAGCTGACTTTCAATAATGTGAACGTATGTATGATTTCCTGAAAATAGCGAAAGCCACGGGGAATGATTCCCTGTGGTTTTTTTTGATCTAGCTGCGGCGGCTAGAGGCTCGAGGTCATAAGTTAAACATGCCAAAAAGGCAAAAAGCGCCTTTCCGGCATGTTCATCTTATGCTTGTCGCCTCTGAACGAGCCGCCTCCGCTTTTCTATTAACCTTATGTTTATGAGAGGACGAAATTAAATGATTAAGACAAGAAACAATATATATCTGCTTTATTTTTATCTCTTTTTTGCCCAGTTGTTCTTTGACCGGGCTTTGTGGGTCATCTACCTTGGAGATAAGGGGATGACCTTCGGTGAAATCGGCATATTGGAGGCGTTTCTCCATTTGGCCATCGTCCTGTTTGAGGTTCCGACAGGGATGATCGCAGATTTGTATGGGAGGAAGGTCAGCCTGGTGATCGGGAATGTGTTCAGTCTCCTTTATGCCTTTTTCATGCTGATGAGCGGGACGTTTTCGATGTTTACCCTGGCCTTTCTATCCATGGGTCTCATGGTGACCTTTCATTCCGGTGCCGAGCAGGCGTTTGCATATGACACGTTGAAGAATGAAAAGAGTGAGAAGGATTATACGAGGGTAATCGGAAGCATGACGGCCATTTCCCTCCTATCCTTGAGCCTTGCCAAATTCCTCGGGGGATTCATGGCAGAAATCAGCTGGGAATGGGTATATGGTGCAACCATCGTCACCTATGTCCTTGCTGTAATTCCACTGTTTTTCATGAAGGAACCGGAACGTGAAAAGACGGAGGATATCGGCGGACGATGGTATAACCAGTGGGTTCATCAATTTAAATTAGGGGTGGCAGTTTGGAGAAATAACACGGTCATTCACCAGCCTGTTGTGCTATTTATCTTAGCGAGTGCAGTCATGGTGATCATAGTGTTCTACGGACAGGAATACTTCATTCAATTAGGCTATTCGCCTGTCGTCGTGGGAGCTGTGTTTACAATTGAAGGGCTCCTTGGCGTCGTGATGGCGAAGATTGCTTACAGGGTGGAGGCGCGATTTAAGTTCTTCAATATTTTATATTATGGCTTAGGTCTTTTCCTCTTCTTTTTCATCCTGTTCATCTTCGCCACGGACTGGGCGATCCTGATATCGTTTCTGATCCTTGCACAGCTCTTGAGTCTGTTCGAACCAATCTTCAGCTCATTTGTGCAAAACTTTCTGCAGAGCAATATCAGGTCTACTTTCCTTTCGCTGATCGGATTAATGGAAAGCTTCGTCATCATGATCAGCTTTCCGTTATTCGGATTTGCCATTGAACGAACGGGGTTTACCGACGGATTCGCTGGCCTGCTTCTGATTTTCTTCGTGCTGGCAGGCGTGTATTTGGTTGGTCAGAGATTTATTCAACGGATCAGGTAAAGAATGAGCTTCTCACTTTTAGGTGGGGGGCTTTTTATATTATCGCATCAGGAAAATTATGTTAAAATATTGAGAGGTAAAACTATAATAGGGGGTCAAAATGAAATATCTTTTTGATTTTTTTCTGGCAGTATCTTTGAACGGTCTTTCTTATTACATCGCAAGTTTCGTTCTCAAAAATGGATTGCCCTTTTGGCAGGCATTGATCATCGGCTTTTCTGTCGTATCACTTGGGGCATTGACCGTAGCTTTGGGAAGCCCGATGTGGTTGATCGTACTGGTTCCATTTCCAGTGGGGATGTTCTTGCTTTACTCATTCCTACAAGTATCGGTTCCTCAATGGTTTTTGACGTATTTGCTCACTCTTGGCATATACACCGTCATCCATATACCGATGAGTTATTTCTTTGATTTCCATTCGTTAATTCCGGCATGGAAACTATCTTAATCAAAAGGAGAGATTGTTATGAATGCTGAAAAAATGAAAAAGACATTCCGAATAGTTGGGTTAAAAGGAGAAGGAGCCTTCACTGAATTTAACACAGAGGTACCAAAACGGGCCAAGCATTTTCTAGAGAGATTACATGAAATCGAATCCGATCATGGTCCTGAAATCGCCCTCTACGAACCTAAGAGGGATACGGATCATTTGGACGGGATCTATTATGTAGGGATTATGGTGGACGAAACCCTTACAAACGTTCCGGTCGGTATGGAATATATCGAACTGGACGAAGAGTATGTTACGACGAAAGGGAACGTTCGACATATTGGCAAGCTTCATAACGATCTTTTAAAGTGGATGGATGACCAGGGATATAAAAGGAAACCGGATTCTTATATTGTGGAGACCTATCATCCATTGGAAACTGGTGAGGAAGAAGTAGAGATTTACTTACCTATTTATGTATAGGACCCTTCCCATGATACAACTTTCGACAAACGGATTATAAAATGAAAAAAGTGGATCATATATCAAAATTCCGGTTCATAAATGGCTGAAACCGGATCATATATCTGAAAAGTGGATCATAAGTCGTGAAAACCGGTTCATATATAGAATGGGAGGATTCTCATGAAGGGTTTCAATCTCTAAAAACATATAGTTGGTCATAGAACGGAGTATTTTCATAGATTTTGATCAAAACAATTGAAGAGGTGTTAAGTTGAAAGATTTTAAGATTAGTACAGAAACTGAAAGATTGATCATACGACCATTGAAGGTTGCTGATTATCCTAACTGGCTTAAGGAATTCGAAAGTAGATCTGCTTCCTCCAGCAGGCATGATCTGGGGAAGATGGATATGAGTGAATGCACGGAAGAATGGTTCGTTCAGTTGGTGAGGAAGCATCAGGAACTGGCTAGTAATGATGTAGCCCACGTATTTGGCGTGTTTAGAAAAGCGGATCATAAGCACGTAGGGATGCTGGATTTCTCTACGTTATCTAGGAATGATTTTCAATGGGGACGGATCGGTTACACCATACATAACCAGCATTGGAAGAACGGGTACGGCAAAGAGGCAGTGAAAGCGGCATTGAATATAGCTTTTCATGAATTGAATTTTCACCGGATCGAAGCTCATATCAACCTCGATAATACCCCTTCCATAAAGCTTGCTGAAAGCGTCGGGATGGAATATGAATGCATCAGGAAAGGATTTATTCATGAGTTCGGTGAATGGACGGATAATATGATTTATTATTTGAATGCAGGGTAAGGACTTTTTCCACAATACAAATTAGTATAGGGAGGTGAATATTCATGGGAGAAGAAAAACTCATAACTAAAAATCAGATGGTTCATGACTTAGGGGAATTAGGAGTACACCAAGGAATGACCGTCATCGTCCATTCTTCCTTAAAATCACTGGGAAGAGTCATTGGTGGCCCAGTTTCTGTTATCCTGGCACTGGAAGAAACGGTCGGGGAAGAAGGAAACATCGTGATGCCGACACAGACCGAGCAGTTATGTGACCCGACTGAATATGGAAGCGGGCCTACAGACGAAGAGATGAAAATCATCAGAGAGAACTTGCCGACGTATCACCCCGATCTAACTCCTACATGCTATATGGGCTTTATACCTGAAACGTTCAGGAAGCAAAAAGGAGTGGTTCGAAGCGCCCATCCCCACACATCCTTTGCCGCCTGGGGTAAGCATGCTAAATACATAACGGAAGATCATGGTTTTGACTTTGCATTAAATGAAAACTCACCATTGGGAAAAATATACGAATTAAATGGCTACATTCTATTACTTGGAGCACCGACAGATTCCAATACCTCTTTGCATCTGGCTGAATACAGACAAAAAAACACTTTTGTAAAAGAGAAAATCTGGGACGTGAAAGTGGAAGAGAATCATGAAGAAGTATGGACGACGTATCAAGATATTAATAATGACTCGGATGATTTTGATAAGATATTTGCTGATTTTCATAAAGAAACAGACTATGTAAAAGAAGGCATGGTCGGTGAAGCAAGAAGTTATTTAATCCCCATGAGAGAGATGGTTGAGTATGCTGTCGGTTGGATGAATGAAAACAGGGAGGAGACATAAAATGCAATTATTTCATTATCACTGGTGGACGGACAATCCGGAAAAAATGGAAACGTTTTATCAGCAGTCAGGATTCGAAACCACGGTAAGAGTCGGTCGCCACAATGGGGAAATGCACACATTCAATCCTCCTTTGAATTGGGAAGATTTTAGAGGAAAAGACATACGATTTAGAATCATCGAGATGGTCAATGGTCAAACCAATCTAACATTTGGACACGGAAAAAAGGATATGTTCGACCATATCGGATTCTTGGTGACGGAGACTGAGTATTCAGAGGTCCTAGAGAGGGCGGGAGAACTTCAGTGGAATGTGAATGAAGGCGAAAGAAGAACGTTCATATCCACTCCCTGGAAGTTTCGGATCGAACTTCAAAAAAGCGGGGAAGTGGTCACTGAAGAAAAACGTCTATCTATCCAAGCGATGGAGATTCACATGCCCTTCCGTGAAGACCCTGCATTAGTAAGCAGCCTATTAGACTTTGAACTGACCGAACAAACTAGTAGAAAAGTGACAATAGAGAACGGTGAGTGCACCCTTATTTTTTGCAACAGTGAGGGAAAGGAAACGATTCTGTATTCAGTAATGTACCTTGCCGATCATCCTTTCAGTAACGTCGACCCTGTTCAAACGAAATTAATCGGCAGAACATAATCGTGGAGTAGGAATCAGTGAAGCGTAATCTTTTCATTATGGGTGTTTTATCGATGCTCCTTGCAGCTTGCAGCAATCAAGAAGAAATAACCGATCCTCACTTTATGTGGAGCGGTAACAAGTATATCACTACCTATGAACCAGTTGAGGAAGAGCGGTTAGCAGAACGGGTGGGTGTGATAAAGGCTGAGGTGGATGGTCCAATCGACGAGAATGGGGAAGCTATGGGTCTTCCGGAAGACACGCCACTTTATAATATTGACGATCAAAAAGAAAGTACCGCAGACTTGCTGGCTTATCAGGTCGGGAATCGTTTCTATACATCAAGGAAATTGGTGGTTCATCATTAATAACATGCTGGACAGCCTTTTTGAACAAGCGCCTCTCATTAATGACATCTCAATGAATATCCAGGAATATTCTGGAACCTTTTTTGCATGAATCCGTATATGTAGGAAAGGTCTTTTATTCCCATGAAGGAGGCGTCATGATGGATTACGGATTATTTGCCATAGGATTCGCTCTATTACTGATTTCGTATCTCGTCGGTGTGAAAAAACAAACGTGGCTGCTGGCCGGATTCAATGAAAAAATGATTAGAGATAAGTCGAAGTTAGGTACAATAACCGGCTTTCTTTTCTTTCTTCCGTTAGGGTTGCTTGTGATCGTTAACAGTCTGTTCGATTATGCCCATGAGGGAACCGCTTTTGTGGCAGTCATGTTGGTCTTACTTACCGTGGTGTATCTAATTATTAATCGAAAACTCCTGAACTGAAAGGTGCGCTTGTATGGAAGGAAAGCATATAACAATCAATGGGAAATCGATCTATGTTTGTGTAAAAGGGAAAGGGGAGCCGATCATCTTTCTCCACGGCGGTCCGGGCGGGAGTCATGAATATTTTCTTCCCCAAATGGAGCCTCTGGCTGAAGGCTTTCAGATCATTCTCTATGATCAAACGGGTTGTGGAAAATCGGGAGGCGATACCTATTCCATAGAAGAGGAAATCAGCACTCTTGAAGGCATAAGAAAGTCGCTGAAGCTGGAGAAAGTGACCCTGTTCGGCGAATCGTGGGGGAGTATCCTGGCTTTGTCTTATGCAGCAAGGTATCCATCCCATATCCACAAAATCATTCTAACAGCCGCAATCGGTTTATCCTCCAAAGGCTATGGGACCTTTAAAAAAATATTCCTTCAAAAATTGGGACCCTATAAAAAAATGCTGCTCGGTTACTACTCGCTATCTTCTATTTTCCGCGTGGATGCATCCCGCAAACTTAATAATCTGATCGACCCTTCTTATGTATATTCGGTCGATACTTTGAAAAAGAAAAAAGAGATTCGCTACAACAAAGAAGCCCTTGAGAACATAGGCAGAGATATTGAACAGAACTACAACCTATTCCCGTCTCTGTCTAAAATCGATGCTCTGCCTATTTTGATCGCTCAGGGATCGCATGATATTCTACCCCCGGCTTATATTAGGGAAAATGTACTCCCATACTTAAGAAACGCAGAACTCGTGGAAGTGAAGGAAAGCGGGCATTGGACGATCTTGGAACAGCCTGGACAGATTCTGAGATTGATACGATTGTTTATAGGAGGCCACGGGGACAGTGAACTTGACTCTTTTTGAAGGAGAAAACCAAGGGGATGTTCTCAGTGGACTTTTTTAGAATAGGCTGATGACCTATTTAGAAAGGGGGAATTTCGTGTTTTTATTTATCGCATTGGCGCTGCTTTCTCTAAATGTGGCCTTTTTTATATTAAAGCTGGTGGCTCCTTACTCGGAAATGATGAACTCTTTTAAGACAGTGAATGGATTTTGGAAAGCTCAAGGGGCTTGTTTGGCTTGTGTCTTGCTCTTCGTATTTCTGCATTATTCAGGGGAAGAGAGGGTTAAATGGCATACTAGCCCTGACTATGTTTCAGAAGGGAATTTGTATTTGGGTGATGAGAAGGGGAGCATCGAGTACAATTCATTTGTCGTGAAGGAAAAAAACTATGAGACGAATCTGATTCTACCTGATAAGGCCATAGGTGCAGATGAAGTGCGCCTTCTATTCACTCACGATGGAGACGGAAAAAAAGAACCGATAGCGTTACCCCATTCCCGGGAGAAGAAACAGCCAGTGACGCTGTGGTTTCCTGATAGTGGGCAATGGAGAATGGATATTGAAATAAACGGTTCCGTATATTCTTCAGTTGTGTTGCCTGTCAAAGAGAAATAACCAAACCTGTGTTGGCTATCTCTGTTTGTTAAAGACCATTCCTGATAAAAACAGCACGATCATTGTACATCCCCCAAACACCCCGGCATACAGATAAGGCATGACGATATCCCCCAGGTCCCTAATGGGTTCGGGTGGAACTAAACTAATTCCAAAGGAAGCGAATAGGAGATAGAAAAGAGCGGTACTGAGCGAAATCAAAATGATATCTCTCCTACTCCATTTCTTCTTTCTTCTATAGAAAAGAAAAACAGCGGTCGTGATAAAGAGTGACCATGCGAAAGAGGCCCATAACCCAGCTACCGTCCGAATTAGAATGAACGTGATCAACAATAGTAAACTAAGTAACATTCCTGAAAGAAAGTTTTTCATATTGCTCCCCTGTTTTCTTTAAATATGTTCACTACGAAACCGGAAAGAAAGGCTAAACAGGTATACACAAAAACCCATACCATAAAGGAATCATTGAATACAGTAAACGTAGCAACAAGCGTCACTAGGAAAACGACCAATGGGGAGATGATGATGTTTTTAAAGAGGTAATAACCAGCGATACCGACGATCATCGAAAGAAGCGGAAATCCTACTAAAACCATGAACACAATATTCAATGAGAAGTCACCATCCTTATAGTGTAATTTTACACAAAAAGGATATATTTATCAATCTCTTTATTTGAATTAATTTACACGTGAATATCATGAATAACCAACATTTCGACGACCCGGGGGCGATCATCGCATTCTTCCCTTGGACTCGTGATATCAAGGAAATAGGACGGTTTGCTTGCTGATGAGGCATGTAAACCGTCCTTTTGGTTGGTACCTCCAATTCACTTGTTATTCTTTTGGAGATAAAGTATACCTTTTTATGTTTTTGTAAAGAGCGGGGCATTTAGAAGACAGGGATCTGACAAAACAGAGCACAAAATGACAGGTGGGAATTTTTCAGAACGATTATGATGAAAGCGTAGTTCTGTGAGAAAGGCATACGTTATTAAGGAGGAATGGGTGTGTCTAACTTCAATGTAAGTATCTTTCAAATCAGAGGCAGCTCTTTTCAAATTGGCTTGAAAACAGGTGAAGAGCTCCGGAATACTTCAATACTAAAAATCTTTGAAACCATCACTAAGCAGGAGATTGATCTTCATAACATGAAGTCTATCTATTCTACCTATGCTCCACATTTATTGGAAGAGTTAGGGGGTCTGGCACAAGGGTTGGGAATTTCGCCGAACAGGGCAGCTGCTTTATTTAGCGGTTATGATGTTCCGCAGACAGAGGCAATGGGATGTTCGACACTGCTTACAAACGAATATTATGTGAGGAATTACGATTTTTCCCCTGCTCTTTATGATGGGATATTCAGTTTGGTTCAAGCGGATAAAGCTTTTGCTGCAGCTGGGTACAATCTTCAAATTCTGGGAAGGCACGATGGTGTGAACGAAAAAGGGCTTGTTGCAGGATTGCACTTCGTCAGTCATGATGGCTATGCGAAAGGAGTGTCTCCCTGGGCTTCCATAAGGATGGTTTTGGATGGCTGCTCATCTATTGACGACGCAGTTGCCATGCTGAAGGAAATCCCTCACTCTGCCTGTTATAATTTTTCCCTTGGTGATCAAAAAGGAAATATGGCAGAAGTCGAAGCAAGCTCAGAGAAAGTAATTGTCAGGTACGGGGAATCCGCTTTAGCATGCGTGAACCATTTTCAGGATGAACAGCTTACTAGTAAAAATCGGGACTCCATCGAAGGATCGATCCAACGTAATAAGCATCTGCTATGGTTAATGGATAAGAGACTTTCCCATCATTACATGTTCCACCATTTTAAAAGCGTAGAATCACCCATTTTTTTCACAGATTACGAGAATTTATTTGGAACCCTTCACACTTTTTCATATTCCTATCAACATTCAAGGATCCTCACAACCATTGCCCGAAGCGAACAAGTTCTGGACATAAACTTCCTGGATTGGGTGAATGGAGAAGACATTCTTGAGGGGAGTATAAGTGGTTTTATTCAAGAAGGGTAGTCTCTCGGCAAAGTGGCTATGCCAATTTCTCTGCAGAATTAATCAGGAAAAAAACAATGCCCCTGCCATCCTCAGCACGAGCATTGTCTCCTTATCAATTGAAACCAATGGCTCATTTATATCCATTCAATCGTTTATAATGTTACATCCTTTTCCTCGTGATCTTTACGGATCTGATTCAATTCCTCAGTCAACCGCAGGAATTCTTCTTTGTTTCGATCACGTAATGATTGGTCGATTTTCTGTTCGAGTTGCTCTTTCCGGAAAGTTAGAAGGGCCTTGTCCAAAATCATTTCTGCAAAAAGAGAGTCTATGCCTGGTACCTCGGACTGTGGTGAATTTAGCAAATACTTCTTCATGAAAAATCAACTCCTTGACCTTTTTTCTATTATACTAACCATTATCTCAATATTCAAACATTTTAAACGAAAAAGTTAAATTTGTTTAAGAAATGAAAAAACACTGACATTCTTTTTCCATTTCTTTTAACATAATAGATAGAACGTGGAAGGGGGATTTTTAATTGAAGAAGCCAGAGGTCATATTGAATATCTTTTCATCGATTGATGGGAAAATCACAACGGCTCCAAACCGAAATGTGATGGAATGGACAGCTGCAGGAGTGGACGGAGAGGCGAATGACGTCACGCATCAGCTGTATGATGAATTGGATTGTGATGGGTTGGTATCAGGAAGTGAAAGTCTGATTGTGTGGGGAAAAGATTGGGTGGAACTGGAGAAACCGATTTATGAGCCCCGGAAATCAAAGGCATATATTGTGTTTGACGGGAAGGGACGCATTGACTGGTTCCAGACGGAAGGACTATGGGTCGTCACCAGGGAGGATGTTTCGGGTGACTATATTGAACAATTAGAACGTAAGGGAATTACCTACCTGCAAGCGGGCAAAGGTGATTATATCGATCTACCCCTCGCATTACATAAACTCTATGAATCAGACTTCAGGCGATTGGGGCTTAGTGGAGGCGGGGGGATCAATGGGGCGTTTTTAAGACAGGGACTGATTGATGAAGTGAGCCTCGTCATTGCCCCTTTAGCTATAGGTGGAACGGCTACACCATCCCTTTTCGAATCACTGGATTTAACAGACTTGGGAGGCGCAACCCAGTTGGAATTGATAACGATGAATCCTGTCGGTGAGGGTTCTGTGTGGTTGCATTATAAAGTGAAGAAATAGAGGAAATAGTCAGGAGCATACCCCTCCCGGTGAAACGAGGTGAGGGGCATGCTCCAATTTTTATTTAAAGAACCTCATCAATAATCTCTTCAAACACATCACTCACACGGCTTCTCTTAAGCAGGATCTCCTGGTTATCGAGTGTCACGCTTCCTCTATGTTCATCCAGGTTGAACTTTTCTTTCAACACAGCCATCGATCCTTTGCTGCGTTTGTCGATTTCGAAATAGATGGTGGTTTCATGATCGCCCTGAAGAATATAGACTTCTAGTTCGTCGAGCTTCCGGCTATACTTGCCGAAGGATGGAGTGAATTCATATTGCTGCACGAAAGGACGATTCGTTTTCACCCATGCCGGGGTGTTCTGACTTTCCATCTGCTTGAATTTAAACCCGATGACCTTGATGGCATCTATAATATTTTCATGTACGGTTGTCGGGTCGACGGATACATAATCCCTGTCCTTTGGGTCAACAGCATTCTTGATATCGATACCCGTATCAATCCAGACCGGTGGAACATTTTTCTGCGTTTCAGGGTTTATCATCGTGATCGGCGTATCCAGAGGGACCTTGAATGAGAATGGAATGTGCTTCTTTTCCCCCTTGGAAATAGTGAAGGGCTCATTGAGCTGGTGGACTTCCACGACGACAGGTGACAGTCGATCTCCGCCTTCATGACCGAACATCGTCATCAGCTTCAAATCGATCGATTCGATTCGCTGATCCGTATTCCCGCCCTTCACCTCGACGACTCCCTCGAGCAGCTCACCCTGCTGAATATAGGCCCGCTTCACCTTTGTATCAACTGTGGCGGAACCAATCCCAATACTCGCAATCACTTTATTGAACATGGACATGTGCATTCATCCCCCTTCTTATTATCCCTATCGTAGCATAGATTGTCAGGTTGAGAGGAAGGGGAAGTGTTCAAGATATATGAACACTTCCGATAAGCATCTATGATTGTCACGCCGCAGGAATTGCGTTACGCCAATCAGATCCTCCTTTTTAGCCTAATGTATGAAACGCGTTTCATAGCAAGGGGGAAAATTAAATAATGAGTCAAGCAGCTGGGCTTGTCATGTAAACTCCAATCCTCTCATACTCATAAGAAAGGAGCATAAGGGGGTGTGACCATTTTGAATAATGTAATGATATCTGCTTTCATCGTGCTTATTATCCTTATTTTTATTATCTGTTTCTACTTTATGACCAGGTACAAGCAACAGGCTGTTCAAGTCCTTACATTAGAGAGTTTCCTTCATTCGTCTAAACTGGGTGAAGACGAGGGGAAAGATAATAGCTTAATAGAAAAGGTGAATGATTATTTTGATGATGGAGATAGCGATGGGGATGGAGATGGTGGGGATGACGGGGCGTGAAATTCCCCGTCTCTTTTTATTCACGGGAAGCGATTCAGCCACTTGCATGGGGCACCTGGATGGGCAAAGCATGTAAAGGTCTAACGGGAATTCGACACGGATGCTTAATTATTAGAAAAGCGGCACAATAAAACATCGAAAGCTGGATACGTTCTTTCTAACTAGCCAGGCTCATTATCTGCATCTTCTATTGCATTCTCTCCGCCATCTCTAACAACCTGTCCAAACTGGTTGGCATTTTGACCACCTTTATCTGCGATCTGTCCGCCTTGGCTTGCATTCTCCCCATCTTTTCCAGTCAGGTTCTGCGACCCTTCCGATGCGGTTTGTTCTACTCCGGCATTGCCGCCTTCATTTGCAAGATTGTTCGTATTATAAATATTAATATAAATTTTAATTCCGTCTTTATCGTGCTTGAAGGAAACTTCTGAATTTTTTGATCATCTTTCTGTTAACAGTACCTCTTGAGCACATGTAAGAGGTTTTTATATCTACTCTTCTTCCAGTTAATAGAGATAAAAAATAGCAGGATGTTTCACATAAATGTAGAAGCATAAACAAAGGAGTTTGCTGGATATACCAGTTAATAAAGAGACTGAAATAATTTTCGAAAGAGATGATCATGATGCTAAACTTCAACCGTCTTAATCACATAACAAACGCAGATGAATGGAAACAAGCCTATGACGAAGAAATCCATAAACTCGACGAACTTTATCAAGAGGGAGAACGCTTATATTATAAGATGTATGCGGAAGGGATAGAGAGTGGTCGAATCGCTGAAATCCAAAGAATCAAGCATGAGTTGATGACGGACCTGGCAATCATACAGACGTTGTCATCCTGGAAAGATTCGCTCCGTGAGGACCCTATATGGCACAGAAGACTCCATGTTTTCTTATTGAGGATGAGGCAGGAGGCACTTGAAAGCCATCCGGAGCTTACAAAGATTCAACAAAGGCTGCAAGCAAGCCTTATGGATAGTACGTTTATGGTTGATGGAAAAGAATATAATCTCGGCTCGGTCCATTCCAATATTCTGGAAAATCCTGACCGTGTGTTTCGCAGGAAGCTTTTTCTTGAAGCTCAGAAGAGTGGGGAAGAGAATGAGGATCTGTTTCGATCGTTAGTCATCAAACGGAACGAGCTTGCGGTAAGTCTCGGTTACTCCGACTATTATCACTTTAAATGCAGCCTGAAAGAAGTGGACATGGATTCTTATTTGGGAGAAATGAATGCACTGCTTGAAAGAACGAAAACAGTATCAACCCAATGGGAAAAGAGGATAAAAGAAAAATTCGGATGGGATACCCTCCATTATTACGACCAATATTTTTCAACATTCCATTTCCATCAGATCCAAAATGATTCTTTCCATTCAAACCGTATGAAGGAGGTATTGGGTGATGTTGTAGACAGTCTGGGAAAATCGATCGATGAAATGCCTATTTCCATCGAGAGCCTGGATATTCCATATGGTGGCTTTTGCCTCAATATCAATCCTAATGAACTGAAACTGGTCGTCAGTAAACGTAATTCCTATTCTGCTTTCCTGTCGGGCATCCATGAGCTGGGACATGCCATCGACGGCCATTATGCCTCCTACAAATATCCGGAGCTGTATCGATTCTATTCAAGTATCGCAGCCGAAGGGGTGGCAGAGCTTTTTCAAACGATCATCACAGATCAGGCCTTTCTTATGAAAAAATTTGATCTTTATGAAGTTGACTATGTACAAATGAATGAAATCCAACAACTCATGGACTTGAAGATGGTGAGGATCAATCACTATTTTAGTTTAGTGGAATATGAATTATATCAACGTCCTGATCGAAGCTTTCAAGAAATAGCAAATGACTGCTATACGTTTGTCTTTGGCTATGAGGGAGAAGCGGGTCATCCGGCGAACATGATGTTCTATGTGGAGAATCCTGCTTTTTTTCAGGATTATAACATTGCCTTAGCCATGAGGGACATGATTCGCCACAAGTTCAAGATCAAGAGCCCTTACGGAAATAAGGACGTTTTTCATGAGCTTCTGACGAAATTCATTGAGCCGAACCAGCTTTATTCCTGGAAGCAACGTGTAGAAGCGCTTTGCGGGGAATCTCATACCTTTGCATATTTGGCGGAAAGGTTATCGGAAGAATAGGTCATGGGACTGATTGCACGAGGACATAAATAGAAAAAGGTTTGAGGGATCATGATGCTTAAAAGAAAATATGGAAACCGTGCGGATTGGAAACGAGTGATCAAACGAAAATATGTACAGACGTATCTCGATAACGGGGAATATAAGGGCTATATCACTTTATTGAATACAATAAAAGTAACGGAACCATTATCTGTTCGTTATGGGGAAAAGAGTGTGTGTATTGTGGATGATGGTTATATGTGGTTGCAGCAATTTCCAAACAATAAAAATCATTCAGTAACGACGATGTTTGATGCAGGTGGTAATATCGTTCAATCGTATATCGATATTTGCCTTTGCAATGGAATAGATAATGATATTCCCTGGATGGACGATTTATTCCTAGATATTGTCTTATTACCAACGGGAGAAATCATTGAAAAGGATGCGGATGAGCTTGAAGATGCATTATTGAAAGGAAACATTGATAAGCCTCTTTACGATTTGGTATGGAATGAAGTGAAAACCATAAAAGGTCTCATAAGAAAGGGCAACTTTGACTTGATAAAATGGTCACATAGCCATAAGGAAATCTTATCTAACCGTTTGAAGTAGCTTGCATTAAAGCATTTTTTTCTCATAAGGAATGCTTTTTATATTGTCTAATACACTAATAGTAACTTAATATCGATAAGTTTTTATTGCGAAACGATAAATTATGTATTAAGATAAAATTGGATTTTAATAAGCGAGGTGCTTTTGATGAAACGAGAAACACTCTTTTTGAAAATAGCTGTTTTTCTTATAGGAACCCCGGTTCTTGCTTTATGTGTATTCGGGTTGCCCTGGTTAGCGAAGGATGCGGCTGGTTCGGAGCTGGCATATTTGATAAATGGTATCTTAGTTGTGATGTATGTATCTGCGATCCCGTTTTTCGCTGCCTTGTATCAGGCGATCAGGCTATTAAGCTATATTGACAAGAACAACGCGTTCTCGGAATTATCGGTCAAGGCTTTAAAGAATATAAAATATTGTGCAACCACCATCACAACCTTGTATGTGGCCGGGATGCCTCTCTTCTTTCTCATGGGAGAGATAGACGACGCCCCCGGGGTCATCGTGATTGGAATGATGTTTATTTTCGCCCCACTTGTGATTGCGGTGTTTGCGGCAGTTCTTCAAAAGCTATTAAAAAATGCCATTGATATAAAATCAGAAAATGACTTAACGGTCTGAGGTGAAAATATGGCGATTATTATTAATATTGATGTGATGTTGGCAAAAAGGAAAATGAGTGTGACAGAGCTATCGGAGAGGGTTGGAATCACGATGGCGAACCTTTCTATATTGAAAAATGGAAAGGCAAAAGCGGTTCGATTATCCACTTTAGAGGCGATCTGTAAGGCATTGCAGTGTCAGCCTGGAGATCTTTTAGAATACAAAAGTGAGGAAGACATTCAATAAACACAGGGTTTGGAGGCAAAATCATGAGAACATTAAAACAACTCGTTCGTTTTGGTTGGGAGCAGGCCCTGTCCTGTTTGTTCCCTGTCGTCATTTTTGCCTCTTTGGCTTTGACACAAATCATCCCGCTTCCACTACTACCGCGGTATGACTGGCTGCTCATCATCTGCCTCCTGATGCAGTGGGGAATGCTGCGTGCCGGGCTTGAAACACGGGATGAACTCAAGGTAATCACCTTGTTTCACCTGATCGGGCTTGCCCTGGAACTTTTCAAGGTCCATATGGGCTCGTGGTCTTATCCCGGGGAAGGGTATTCCAAAGTGTTCGGGGTGCCTTTGTACAGCGGATTCATGTACGCAAGTGTGGCGAGTTATCTTTGTCAGGCGTGGAGGAGGCTTAAAGTGGAACTGGTGAAGTGGCCACCGTTTTTGGTCGTTTTTCCACTTGCTGCTGCGATATATTTGAATTTTTTCACCCACCATTACTGGATCGATGTTCGCTGGTGGTTATCGGGACTCGTTCTGATCGTCTTTTGGCAAACCAGGGTCCTGTACGAAGTGGGAGGAATCCGTTACCGCATGCCACTTGCCCTTTCATTTGTTCTCATCGGATTTTTCATATGGATTGCCGAAAATATCGCCACGTTCTTTGGCGCCTGGGAATATCCAAATCAAACAGATGCCTGGAGCCTCGTTCATCTGGGCAAGGTGAGCTCCTGGCTCTTATTGGTGATTGTCAGCTTTCTGATCGTGGCGATGTTGAAGCGGGTAAAGGGGAACGGTTCGGTTCAAGTTGGATCGGATCAACTTACCACCGGACATTACGAACGAAGTTAGGAGAGATAGGTTTGAAAAAATCGTCATTCGTTATCATCCTGCTCCATATCATCATCTTTTTTCAGTGGATCATGAACTCAGGGTACTTGTTTTCAATGGTTGGAATGATACTCTGGATTGCGTCGGTAGCTTTAGGTTTTATCATTCAAAGACAGCTGGATAAAGCCACGATAATAAGAAGGGTATTGGTTATATCCAATTGGTGGATGGTGTTTTTAATGGTCATGACCGTGGGAATTTATTTTGCTGTGAGTTCAATGCCTTAACCTTAAAGGGAATTTCTCTAGAAGTGGGGAAGTTTCTTTGTTTTGATAAAAATGATAGTTGACAATTCAAACTGTAAATATTAATATTACAGTGTATCCAGATAAAAAGAATTTTTTTAAGGTAACTGTTACTTTTTTTATTACAATTAAGAAGGAGTGAGTAACTAAATGGTCAATCTATACCTGACACCAAGCTGCACATCCTGTCGTAAAGCAAGAGCATGGCTTGATGAACATTCAATCGAATATGTGGAACGCAATATGCTGACAGAACCGTTGACACCTGACGAGATCAAATCGATTCTTCGCCTGACGGAAAATGGAACAGAAGATATTATTTCCACTCAATCAAAGGCTTACCAGGAACTAAGCGTAGACATTGATTCCTTGCCGCTCCAGGATTTATATACATTAATCAGAGAGAATCCGCAAATGCTGAAGAGACCCATCATCCTGGATGAAAAGAGATTGCAGGTTGGTTATAACGATGAAGAAATCCGCAGCTTCCTTCCGAGAAAGGTTCGTACTTTTTCATACAAAGAATTGCAAAAAATGGCCAACTAGAAGGAAGTAACCTAAGCTGTGTTCTTGACTGCCTAAACTGTAATGTGTAAAATTACAGTAAGGATCACAACGCAGCTTTTGATTTAGGAGGCAGGCCATGAATAGTGACTTTACTTTAGCCATTCACAGTTTAACGTACCTCGCACTGAAGGCAGATCGCATGTCGACAAGCGATGCCATTTCAGAGAGTGCAGGGGTCCATCCAGTCCGCATTCGTAAAGTCCTGAGTTTGTTAAAAAAACAAGGGTTTATTACTTCAAAAGAAGGAACGGGCGGCGGATTTATCTTTGTCCGGGAGTTAAGCGAAATCAACCTTTGGGATATCTATAAAATCACCTCTGAAGGTTCACTTCAGCCGAAATGCACGGACTCTAACGAGGAGTGTGTAGTAGGGGCGAATATGAAGAGCGTTCTCTTTCACATTTTCCTGGGTGCGGAAGAACAACTGGGGGACTATTTAAAGCAATACACCATCAAAGATATTGTCGATATGATCAATAAAGAAAAATAGAGGAAGGCTGGAAAATAGCTTTCTTTTGATTTAAATGTAATAAATAACTTTACAGTTAAGCTGGAATTTTTTATAAGAAGGTGAATATGCATGATGTCAAACGATCAATCGATCTTAAAAACGGGAGATTGGATCAAGGGTAAATCCTATTCAGGTGAATTAGTCATCGGTTACATTGAAAACCTTGATATCCAAGGAGAAACCGTAAAAGCTAAAGTCGTGACAAGTGATAATAAAACCATTGAAGGCAAGAGTATCCCCCTATTGAGCAAACAGGTGAAAAAGATACCTGCTGCGAATGTGAAAAATAAGGAACAAATCCAGTACCTGATTGACCTGGCGCTTGCAACGGGTGATGAAGAGTGGTTCTTGGAACTGACTGCGAAGTTGAATTCCATGCGGGAGCTTGCAGAGGGGATAAAGTGAACATCATGAAAGGAGCTGAAGAGCGTGATTCTTCAGCTTTTTTTTATTGTTGATTGACCATTCAGGGGATTAACCCTCTCCTCCTAAAGTCGTAGAATACATTTGACCATTTGGTGGAAGAGAACTACTAGAAAATGGAATATAATGAAATCAGATAAAGAGACGACAAGAGGAGGAGATTTACGATGAACAAATATGTGTGTACAACATGTGGAACCCAATACCCTAAGAGTCATGAAGAACCTGAAAGATGCCCCATTTGTGAGGAAGAACGGCAGTATGTCAATCCGGATGGTCAAAGCTTTACGACTCTCGATGAAATGACAGAGAGCGGAGTCTATCAAAATACCATTCTGCAAGAAGAACCGGGACTTTACAGCATCACCACCACACCAAAGTTCGGCATCGGGCAGACGGCCTATTTGATTACAACTGGCGGCTATAATGTTTTATGGGACTGTGTGACGTATCTGGATGAGGAGACGATCCAAACCATTGAGGAGTTAGGCGGCATCGATGCGATCGCGGTTTCCCATCCGCATTATTACTCTGCCCAGCTGGAGTGGGCTGAACGGTTTGATGCGGAGGTTTATCTTCATGTGGATGACCAGACCTGGGTCATGGAACCCGGGGAGCGGATCCGGTTTTGGGACGGGGAAGAGTTGACCTTGAACGAAGGGATTTCACTGCACCGTCTTGGAGGGCATTTCAAAGGGGGAGCGGTCCTTCACTGGGGGCAGGGAGGGATTCTGTTGACGGGTGATATCATTCAGGTCGTGGCGGATACGGATTGGGTCAGCTTCATGTACAGCTATCCGAATCTCATTCCCCTGCCGGCAGGTAAAGTGAAGGAAATGGCAGAGAAAGTAAAGCCTTTATCTTTCCATAAGCTTTATAATGCCTTTCATCGCGTGATAGCAAAAGATGCCAATCAAGCGGTCCAACGATCTGCAGAACGATATATGAATGCTTTGGAAGGGAAACTGTTCTCTACATAATAATGGAAGGGTCCCCTCACTCTATTCGAATTATAGTGAATATTATAAAAAATTGGTATAAAATAAAATTTTGTGAGGGGGTCAATCATGAACTTATTAAAAACAACATTAAATCATTTTAAGCCTTATTGGCGGAAGCTATTAGTGGCTCTTGTGTTTGCCATCATAGGCGGTCTCTTTACGATCGTGCCATCGATTCTTGTGAAGCGGTTGGTGGATGATGTGATCGTGGGAGGGGACTTGGATTTCTTAGTCTGGGTCGTAGCCGGGATCCTCGGTGCGTACTTAGGAAAGTCCCTGTTTGAGACGATGCAGGAATATGTTCAGGTGAAGATCGGTCTCGATGTGATTACAGACATGCAGATCCGGGCCTTCAGAAAGTTGCACCGGACTCCGATGTCGTTCTTTTCAAAGACGCCGAGGGGAGATATGCTTTTCCGGCTGACTCATGATGTGGAGTCGATTCAGAATCTGAACAATACGGTTGTTCCACGTATCCTACAGCAGGTTGTAGGTGCAATTGCGGCTTTTTCCGCGGTGTTTGTTTTATTTTGGCCAGCTGCCATCGTGATGTTTGCCGTATTTGCGATATATATCGTTCCCTCTTTTACATTGGGGAAGAAGATGCGAAAGATGAGCGCGGTCCAGCGGGAGATGAGTGCGGATATGTATCAGCATCTGCAGGAAAGCATTGAGAGTGTGAGGTTGGTGCGGACTTACCAGACGCAGGATGTAGAAGTCGGTACCCAGGAGAAGAAGCTCTCTGATTGGAAGCAGTTCTCGATTCGGGCTGCCCTCATAGGGAAGGTGAATTGGCGACTGGGGAACCTGTTCAATATCGCGGCTCCCGGTGTCGTGATGCTGATCGGTGGGTGGGCGATCTGGGATGGGACGATCACGGTCGGAACCCTCGTTGCGTGCCTGAGCTTCATCCCCATCATGTTTCTGCCGGTCAGGTCCATGGCGGAGCATGCCTTGACGATTCAGCAGGCGATTCCTGCCCTGCAACGAATCTACGAATACTTTGATCTGCCAGAAGAACATGGGGAGAAGCTTCCTTCTTTTGGCCAGGTAAAAGGAAAGATTGACTTGGAGAATCTATGGTTCTCGTATCCTGGTAGTGATAAGCAGGTTTTGAAAGGAGTTTCATTGTCTCTGAGTCAGGGGAACCACATTGGAATCGTCGGAACGAGTGGAGGAGGAAAAAGTACTCTGGTCCAACTCTTACTTGGACTGTATGAACCTCAGCAGGGTTCCATACTAATTGATGATAAGAACTTATTTGAATACAACCGGAAC
Source organism: Rossellomorea aquimaris (assembly GCF_008180865.1). GTDB lineage: Bacteria > Bacillota > Bacilli > Bacillales > Bacillaceae_B > Rossellomorea > Rossellomorea yichunensis. The sequence goes on along the minus strand of NZ_VTEX01000002.1, from coordinate 333,836 downwards.
AGTTTCAGACAGCAGGTCGGGGTAGTGTCTCAAGAAACGTTTCTTCTAAATAGCACACTCCGGCAAAATCTATTGTACGGAAAACCCGATGCAACCATGGAGGAATTGGAACAGGCTGTGGAAGCGGCGGGCTTGAAAGAATTGATTGATTCCCTCGAGGAGCGGTATGAAACGGTCGTCGGGGAGCGGGGCTTGAAGCTCTCAGGTGGTCAACGGCAGCGCGTTGCCCTTGCCCGGGCGATCTTGAGACAGCCGCCTGTGCTGATCTTCGATGAAGCGACTTCCTCCCTGGACGGGGAAACGGAAGAACGGGTGCAGGCATCCTTAGAGAAGCTGATCCCGGGCCGGACGACGATTACGATCGCCCACCGCCTCGTGACCGTAAGAAATGCCGATGTGATCATCCTCCTCGATCAGGGAGTGGTGGCGGAAAAAGGAACCCATGAAGAGCTGCTCCTCATGCGAGGAAAGTATTATGAATTATACAAAGCCCAATACAGCGAGCTGGAAAAGGAGATGATCGGATGACGGCCACCCAAGTGAAGAATCGTGACGGAAGAAGGGTGCTCAGCTTCCTTCGTCCCTATAAAAAGTGGGTCATCGCAGACTCCATCGTCATTGCGATCAGCCAGGTGTTTTCGGCCCTGATCCCGACCCTTGCCCTCAGCTGGCTGGTGGATACGATCATCCCCAATGAAAACTATAACTGGCTATGGGGGCTCATGTGGCTCTTGATTTTATCAGCCGTACTGGACCTAGTCATGATGGTGATCGACGAATATTTCTGTCATCAGACCGCGAAGACTGTGACGAATTGGCAGAAGCTCAGATTGTTCCGTCATCTGCAGATCGTCCCGTATTCGTTCTATCATCATAATCCCACGGGGGAAATGCTTGCGAGGGTGTCGGATGATCCGGATACGCTCCATAATTTCCTGGCTTGGGAAGGCTCGACGTTCATGGCGAGCGTGCAGGGGGTCTTCATTTACAGCCTGGTGCTGTTCTGGATTCATCCATACTTGATGATTACTAGTGTTGTCCTCGGCGTGATTTTCTATTGGACTTCTAATTATGTTGGGGCAAGGACCCGGTCTGCTTCTGCTGATGCAAGAAAAGAAGCGTCGAGATACCTGGAGAGATTAAGAGAATCGGTGACGGGGATTCACCTGTCACGTGTGATGGGTGTCTCTGAAAGTGAAGTGGACAGTGTCATTTCCATCCGGGACACCTTCGTGCAACACTCTGTAAAGGAACTGAAAGCAAGGATGCAGTCGGTGGTGGTGATTGCGAGCTATAACGGATTTGCTTTAGGTCTTGTGTATTTGATCAGTACGTTACTAATATGGAATCAGGGGCTGACGAGTGGACAGATGCTGACAGCCGGGGGACTCGTGACCATCGCGGCGAATGAAATGCAGAAACTGCTCCGGAACTGGCTTTCAGTCAGACGGACGGGGCCGGCACTGGATCGTTCTGACATCCTGCTTTCTGAGGAAGCTTCTGAAGCTGAAGTGTCAGAAGGCTTGCGTGGCGAACGGGCAGTCGGGAACATCCGCCTCCAGGACGTGGCTTTTGCTTACCCGGATAAAGAAGAAAATGTGTTAAAAGGTGTGTCATTTTCCATCAGTGCCGGGGAGAAATGGGCGTTGGTCGGTCCGAGTGGATCGGGGAAATCCACGATAGTCGATCTGCTATTTAAGCTCTACGATACGGGAGTCGGACGGATTGAAGTCGACGGCCGGGATATCCGGGAATGGGATACAGCATGGCTCCGTTCGCAAATGGCCATCGTGACCCAGGATGTGATGCTCAGAAGCGGGACACTTGCAGAAAACTTGCGCATAGGAAAGCGTGACGCAACGGATGAAGAGCTCTTGAAAGCATTGGAGGATAGCGGCTTGGGCGAGCTCATCGAAACCCTGCCTGAAGGACTCAATACCTCAGTCGGTGAGAGGGGAAGCCTGCTTTCAGGAGGGCAGAAACAGCGGTTATCTCTGGCTAGAGCACTCTTAAAAGACGCTCCGATCCTGATTCTTGACGAAGCGAGTTCGGCACTGGACCCGATCACAGAAATCAAGATCAATGAAGCAGTGATGAGAGCCGGGAAGAATCAAACAATCATCATCGTTTCCCATCGATTATCAACGGTTTTATCTGCTGATACTATTGTGGTGCTGGAGGATGGAAGGATTGTGGAACAAGGAAAACATGCGGATCTGCTTCTGAATCAAACGGGAGTGTATTCGAGACTGTTTGGCAGGGAAGCTGAAATGGGCGGGAAGACGATTGATTATGTGTCGTGAGGAAGTGAAGGGGTGGTTCTATTGTTTGGAACCGTCCCTTTTTATTATAAAAAAAATACCCTTGACCTAAACCAAGGTTTAGGGTGTACCCGATTTCTGGTTGAAGCAGAAGTCGGTTTTTTACTTTGAAAGCTCGAAAGAAGGGCCAACTGGATCACCCCTGGGAGGATTTTTGAGACGTTTTGTCGAACTATTAAACATCGAATAGTAAGAAATATCTATTATTGGAGGATCCCCATGAAACAGTATGAACTCATGCCCAATACAACCCCGACCCTGGAAGAATACGTAACCTTATGTTCAAGTGTCGGATGGGAAGAATATATGAATTTTGACGTTGCCGAGACCTCATTGGCTCATTCGGTGTACTCTGTCATGGTAAAGGATAGGAATGAAGTAATCGGGATGGGAAGGATCGTAGGGGACGGTGCGATATATTTCTACATTCAGGACGTGGTGGTCCATCCCGACTATCAATGTAAGGGAATCGGAAAGGAAATCATGGATGAATTAATGCGCTACATCAAAGAAAAGGCCCCCAGTAAGGCTTTCGTGGGGCTGTTCGCTTCACAAGGAAAGGAAGCTTTCTATGAACAATATGATTTCAAGGATTACTCACCGAATATGACAGGGATGTTTAAAGTGAATCCATAAGAGGGACGGACCTCATCTGCATCCGATTAAAGACCTAAAATTATGAAGGCATACATGATGAACCATTCAGCTTTATTAAACGGATTACTGATCAACCTCCTTGTCATACTGATCACTGTCTCGCTAGTTGATTTTTACCATTTATCAAAACGAAGTATGAAAAAAACGCATACGGGGCCTTTTCAAATTCTTATGACCAATATGTTGCTGATTATACTAAGTGTGTTGCTTTCAATCCAATTGCATATGGGGTTCCTTTATGATTTGCGTTTCATTCCTTTTTTTAATAGGTGGTATACACGGGGGAAGAAAGGTCCTGCTGGGTTTGTCTATTACGATGATTGCCGTCATAATCCGGTTTATGGGAAACGGATTGGTTGTCACGATTATCTTAACCATCTTATCTAGTGTTGCCATATACTATCTGTCTCCAAAGCTATCTGAAATGACCTGGAGGTTTAGAGTATACTGTCTTACCCTCTTTTCTTTCTGCAATTCAATTCTGGGTCTTTTAATTCCTTCGATTTTCTTTGATGTCAAGGATTACCTGGCATTTGCGATTGATTAATTTGTTCTGACGGTATCCACATTCCTTGTTTTTTACCTTTGTGAGATGATCAGGCTCACTGTAATTCTTCAACTGGAATCTATGAAATATGAAAAGATGCAGGTCGTCAGCCACCTGGCAGCAAGCATCAGTCATGAAATTGAATTCCGCTGACAACAGTCAAAGGCTTTCTTCAATTAATTAATTAATTAATTAATGAAGATCAGTCAAATCCCTCGTTCAATACTGAATTATCGAAGGTTGCTGTAAGTGAAATCGACCGGGCCAGAGAGTGATTAAACATTACTTGTCCTTTGCCAAGCCTCATCCGGCGGAAGAAGTAGAACTGGATGTGAGAATGGAAATCTTGCGCACTAAGGATATCATTATGCCTCTTGCCCTCCAAAAAGGGGTGACGATGGATGTTGAATTAATTCATATTCACTCCATCAAGGGAGACTCTAATAAGCTTCAACAAGTTCTGATTAATGTGATGAAAAATGGCATAGAAGCAATAGAATCAGGAGGTTCATTAAGTGTCATCAGCTATGATGAAAAGGAAAAATTGTTCATTGCTTTCCAAGATACGGGAATAGGCATGACCTACAAACAAGTAACGCGACTTGGTGAACCGTACTTTTCCCTGAAAGGAACCAAAGGGACAGGTCTTGGTATGATGACAGTCTATCAAATGGTAGATGCGATGAGTGGTAAGGTTAACGTCCAAAGTAAGAAATGTCATGGCACGACCATCACTTTATCATTCCCTTCAGTAACAGGATGAGGGGCGGACCTCTTAGAGGTTTCCTCTCATCGTTACTCAAATATTTTTCTCATTGTAGATAATTCTTTTTAAGGTCTTATGGTAAAGGTCCATAGAGTGTGTGAAAAGGAAATAGCAGCCCTCATCAGGCTGCTATGTTCAGTTCTAAGGACACCCGATAATGAATGATGTTGGATCTGTAGCAGCGGTAAATGGACTGATGGTTTCGAACGTAGTGGTAGTATTATCAGTAGCGAAAATAGTCCAGGTGATGGTATTATTCATTCTATTAAGGATGGCTGTGATCTTAGCATCAAAAGTTCTGGCTGGACCGTTATTGATTCGTCCATGGATGGTCCCTTCAACTATGGCAGTCGTTAGGTTGTCCTCACAGAATATCTCCGTACGACGTCCTTGAGTAAATTGAAAGTTATCCCCATTCGAGGCGTTAAAGACAAAGTTGAAATTATCAACGGCAGGATTACATATTCCTTGAATACCTGACCCGCATTGCACGACCGTAATGTTTAATGTCCCTAAATAATCTTGAACATGACCGAATCTAACGACACGTATATTTGCACCGGGCTGTGCCCTTCCTTGGGTGTTAAGCCTAAAACGGCATGGGCATTCAGGAGGTGGGACAGGGCAGTTAAGATTGACAGGAAAAGGGCCGGCGGAGATGCCATTTCCACCAAGGGAAGTGGCTGCTGAGATTTCTACTGTCCCTATGGCTCCCTGGTTAGGACTTAGTACCGCTGAGTAGTTTCCATTTGAATCTGTAATGGCAGGGTTTGGTGAGATGAAGGCTATATTTGGATCAACATTGAAGAAAACAGCAATTTTTTGGGCAGGTGTATTTCCACATAAGACCCTGCCTGATATAGGTGCACCATCACAGCCGACTGTTCCTTCAGGCGGGATCAGGGTAAGTGATTCCCCATCACATACAAGGCATTCCACCCTTACAAAGTTCGTGTTGAAGACGGGAATTCCAAAGACGACTGCCTCCGCAGTATAAGGGACACCTTCCTCTACCGGGGTGATAGGTTGAACGGTGGCAACACTAGAAAATGATCCATCTGGTTCTGTGATTGGATTCGGGGTTTCAAAATTTAATATTGGACTGCTTAGATTGACTGTAATACCCGGTACCGGAATGCCTTGGCAAAGGACTCTGCCCGTAATGACTGTACGGCAGCTGATTGGTCCCGGGTTGTCCAACTCGACTACTGGATTCTCGCATCGACAGTTCACTGCAACATTACGAGCCGGTGACCTTACTTCCTCTCCACCTATCATGGCTGAGGCAATGATTGTAATCGTTTCTATCACGTTAAGACCAGGCTTCAATGTAGCTGAATAGATGCCATCAGCATTGGTGATGGCGGGATTTGGATCCACGATTACTTCTCCTGAAGATATAAGAGTCAAGTTTACAGGGGCGTTTGATATCGGTTCTCCATTACAGGTGAACCTGCCTGTAATGGTTCCTCCATCGAATCCAATCTGTAATTCAGGTACATTCAATGTCAATTGTGGTGTTGTGCAACGTACACAATCTACAAACACATTCCCCGTAGCAGTAGTTTCCACTCCGTTAAAAGTGGCTTGGGCTGTATAGTCAGCCTCTTGGCTTGGAGTGTTGAAATTAATCGTTACTACTGAAGAAAATTCTCCATTCTCGTTCGTGACCGGATTAGGAGTGATAATATTCAATATTGGTGAACCTGATAAGGTAATCGGAATATTGGCCACTGGTTCATTGTCACATGTCAGTCGACCTGAAATGGTTCCATTACAGCTGATCTGATTTGGACCATCGAAAGTGATTTCCAGATTTTCGCACCCTGGGCATATGACTTCATAAGATTCCGGTTCTGAGCGAACAGTGGTTCCTCCAATTGTTGCTGTCGTGACAATCGTAACTATTTCACGAGCTCCTGGAAAAGCCAGTATCGTAGCTGAATAGACTCCTTCATTGTTAGAAAGAGTGGGGTTTGGTGTCACAATAACTTTTCCTGAAGCTGAGGTCACTTCAAAACTGACCTCCACGTTCGGAATCGGCAGACCTTCACAAGTTAATCTGCCAGATATCGGGGTCCCGGGACAAGTTACAGTTCTTAACTGACGAGGAGCAGCTTGTACTGCTTGGGTAGGGGTGATGATAGGATCTGGACAATTAATGCATTCCACTCTTGCAGTAATAGAGGATCTGATTGTTTCTTCTATAATGACAGCCGCAGCTGTGATGATGACATTTGGCGTAATGGGGGTGTTCCGGTCAACGATTGCAGTTGTTACGAACTCGCCCCTGCTATCAGTTACAGGATTAGGATTTTCAAAGGTGATGCCGTCAAAGGAAGAGGTCAAGTTCACCGTCACTCCCTTGAGTGGTCTGAGATCGCACCTCACCTTCCCACGGATCGTTCCGCTGCAACTGATGGTCCCCACCCTATTCAATGTTATTGATGGATTTGTACAAACACCGCGAGGGAAAAGACCTGGACAACCAGGCGGGAAAATATTCTTTGTGGAAGAATTAGGAGTGTAAGACTTTTTTTTCCGCAAATCTATCACAAACCTTTCAAAAAATTATATTATCCCTCTATTTTATGTCACTGAAAATTGACAGTTCTCTATAAATCTCCAAATTAAGTGAAAATGATTAAAGTGTCTATGAAATTAGTAGATAAGCAGAATTTTTTACGGGGTCTCTTACAATCTTGCTTGATATATGGAGGTACCTTATTCACCCATCGGAAGTATAATGATGGTAGTAACATTGAAAAAAAGTTTTCTTAACGAATGGAAATGTCCGTTTACGGACTCAATAATTCGAAAGAGAAGCTAACCCCAAGAAAATCCTTGGTTCCATTATAAATAGACGGGGACGGACTTCCTTCTTAACATTTAGAGGTCCGTCCCTCCATCATTTCTCTTCGTTTAAATATTCTTCATTCTTCCAATCCATCACGAACATATGACCAGGGGCATGGGTCATCATGAAGGGGATCTTTGCATGCAGGGCAACTGCTTGAGGCGTCACGCCGCAAGCCCAAAACATTGGGGTTTCTCCTTCCTTGATGCCGACAAAGTCACCAAAATCGGGGCGGGTGATGTCCCCGATGCCGATTTCAGTAGGGTCACCGATATGGACAGGAGCCCCGTGCATTTTAGGGAATAATGAGGTGATGTCGGCTGCTTTTTGTACCAGGTGATTCGGGACCGGTCTCATGGAGACGACCATTGGCCCTTGGAACACACCGGCTTTTTCCGTCTGTATATTCGTCTTATACATGGCAACATTCTTATTCTCCTCGATATGCCGCAAAGGGATCTCTCCCTTGATAAGCTGACTTTCAAATGTAAAGCTGCACCCGATGAGAAAAGTGACGAAATCATCTAGCCAAACATCATCAATCCGCGTTTTCTTTTCCGCCAATTGACCATGTTCATACACGTGATAGAGGGGGATATCGGTTCTGATGTCGGAGCCTTTCCCATATGTTGATTCGAATTCACCTGCTTCCAGCACTTCGACGATCGGGCAGGATTTGGGATTCCGGGTGGTAAATAATAAAAAGTCAAAGGCGTACTCCTTAGGCAGGACGACTAAATTGGTCTGTACATAATCCTGGCACACACCGGATGTATGGGATCGGTGTTCCCCGTTTCGGATGCGGTTTCTTAATTCTGACGGTAACATGGGTTCAGTCCTTTCATTCGGTTGATTGAATTTTCTCTATTTTAACACAGGAAGTCCATCGATAATGAATCCGTTTACTGTAATGGGCTAGTCCTTCCGCTTTCTCCTAAACAAATAAATCACCAAAAAGCCAAGAAATATCCCTGCACTATAGGTAAGGATAAACGATAAATCCTGCTTTCCGATCAGGATCAGTCCGATAAAGACGAAGATTCCGACCAGGAACGGAAAATACCAGCGTTGCATAAAGATCACCTCATTCACTCTTTTTCCAAATGCATCCATTTGTTTACTATACCCGGACGATAGAATGGTAATCTCTTGAACGTAAATCCGTTCGAATGGGTAAAAGCACATTTTTCTGGTACTGACATAAGATATCTTGGTAAAAATCTGAAGGGAATGAGCAGCATGTACAATGTTCCGATGACGTATCCGTATCAGCCTTATGCGAATCCAAACCCTATGGCAAGAACCGGGGAGGAAGCGAATCAGGCGATTGCTGAATTCCTTTTCGACGGGATCAGTAGAAAAGCGGCAACAGCCGATCTGTACAGCCGATTAGCCCATGCAGCCCCGAATCAATACCACCAGCACGAACTTCTTCAACTGATGGAAGACGAACAGCGTCACTGGTGGCAACTGACCAATCTATATACTTCGCTTACGGGAAGTCAGCCGGTTTATCAGGTAGAGAGTGTTCCATTCCATTCTTACCGGGATGGACTGCAGAGAGGATATGAAGCGGAGTTGGCGGATTACGAACAGTTCCGGATAGGATGCCTGAACGCGCAGCATCAGCCGGTGTATGAGGTGTTCGCGAATGCGTGTAAGGATGAATGGGAGCATGCGAGGCGGCTAAGTGTGCTGGGAGGGGATGAGGACAGTCGGATGGCATCGATGGATTATGGTCCTGCCCCTTTTGTCGTGAATATCGACGAGGCAACGGTTCAAAATGACACGTTCCGCACCGCCATTTGGACGGGGGGCCATCTTCAGGTGACCTTGATGAGTATTAATCCGGGAGAGGATATCGGGTTGGAAATCCACCCGGACCTTGATCAATTCCTTCGTCTTGAACAAGGGCAGGGAATCGTCCGGATGGGGGACCAGCAGGATAACTTAACTTTTGAGAGAGAAGTGAAGGAAGATTATGCGATCGTGATTCCGGCTGGGACGTGGCATAATTTGATTAATACGGGTGATACGCCGATTAAACTCTATTCTATTTATGCCCCGCCTCAGCATCCACGTGGGACGGTTCATGTGACGAAGGCGGATGCAGAGGCTGCTGAAGCTGCAGAAACAGGTCGTGGGTATTATTTTAGGGAATAGGGATTCATGTTGAGCAAAAATGGCCGTGCATGATTTGGCAACCAACAGTTCGTAAGACGGGAATATTACGAAAGAGTGGTCGTTGAGGGCACAAAAAACGCATTGAATTCAAGTTGAGTCCAATGCGTTTTTGTTTGGCTAGATTTTTTCTCCATCGGGATAATCACAGTACTCAATGATCGTGCCTTCCGTATCAGCAGGGTTCAAATAGATCAATCTTCTGCCATGCTTGTTGATGCGAAGGCTATCCTCCAATGTGCGGATCCCCTGATGCTTCAGTTCTTCCAGAGCGGCATCGAGGTCATCCACACGATAGGCGATGTGATGGACGCCCTTGCCTTTTTGCTTGATGAACCGTGCGATGGGTGATGTATCATTATTCGTCGGCGCAAGTAATTCTGTTCTGGCACCGTCCACCTCCATGATCGCAATTTCGCTTTCGACACCCTTGGCATCGCTTCGATAGCGGTCGATCAGCTTTGCCCCGAGAACATTCTCGTAAAAGCGGATGGTATCTTCTATGTTTCTGACAGCTACTCCAATATGGTCGATTGTTTTTTTCATGGTCATTCTCCTAAAGTCTGAATCAGTGTAGGTGCTATCTTACCATATCATTTTGATGACGTGAAAGAATCGGTTTGCCTCTGCTTTTTTGTAGAAGTTTCGATCCAGTAAAATTTTTTAACGTTCAATCCTGTCACTCGCCTCGCTTCTCCGACTCACTAAATAGTAAGCCGTGATCCAGGAAGTGACCGGAATCGCGAGGGCGACACCGATCCCTGCTGAACCGATGAAGATCATTTCGGAACTGAATACTTTGGAATTCACGATTTCCCCGATCGAGTAGGATAGGTCCTTGAACCAGATGAGCAGTCCCATATAGCCTCCGAAGAAAGCAAAGAATAGCGTATTCGTGCTGGTTCCAAGGATATCCCTGCCAATGCTCAGCCCCGAGGAGAATAGATCTTTTCTGCTGATAGCAGGATTGTGATAGGCGATTTCACGCATAGGCGAGGAAATCGAGATGGATAGGTCAATGATGGCACCGATCGTACTCATGATGATCATGGAAGCCCCGATTTTAACAAAGTCCACTCCGACAAATAAGGAAAACGCCCCGATTTCCTCGGTTTCCTCTTCACTGAATCCCTGGATCATCGCGTGATCGGTCAACATCAGGATGAAGAAGAGCAGTAAGCCGGTGGTGATGATCGTCGAAAGAAAGGCTGTTACCGTCTTGATGTTGATCTCACTGATGAAAAACAGGGATATGCAGCTGATCAGGGTGCAGGCAATCAGCGTCAGGATGATCGGATTCAGATTCGGATCATTCATTAAGATAATGGTGAAAAGAAGCACGCCGAAGTTAAGAAATAGAGCGACAAAGGACCGGGCACCTTTTTTTCCACCAATCGTGATCATTAAGATGAAAAGGATGGCTGCGAGATACAATTGTACAGTCATGCTCTAGCCTTCTTTCTGCTGACAAAAAAGATGGATATAAAGATGGCGATCGGGATCGCCAGTACAATGCCGATTCCCCCGGTCAGTGCCCTCGCCATTTCCAGTGAAAGATTCATGGAAAGGGTGAATCCAAGTGGGGAAGCATTTTTGAAAAACAAAATGAGCATGGGAATAGCTCCGCTTATATAGACGAAGAACAAAATATTCGTCATCGTTCCCATGATGTCCTGGCCGATATCAAATCCCGACTTCCTTAACGCTTTGATGGAGATGTCCGGATTCTTCTCATAAAGTCCGAAGATGGACGACGATAGAGTGATGGCGACATCCATCACCGCTCCTAAGCACCCCACAAGTATCCCTGCCATGAACACCATTTCATATGGGCGGGTCAGGAACTGCATCTCCTCATAACGAAGACCGTTTCCAGCGGTGAATCCGACCACAACATAGGCGATCAGGAGCGTCATGAACGTTCCAATCAAGGTCGCAACAACCGCTGCGTACGTTTTTTCATTAAAGCCATTGACGAATAAAAGGGATATGCCGGTAAACAAAATCACCCCGATGCTGCATACCACCAACAGGCTTATATCCTCTGAATTCAGGTAAATATCCAGGGCATAGGACAGGATGACGGCATTGACTCCAAGGGTGATCAGGGAGAACAGCCCCTGCTTCTTACCGACCACCAATAAGAGAAGGATAAAAACCCAGCCAATGATCATCATGTATGTATCCCGTTTGACGTCTTCTATGTTCCCTGTCAGCTCTATTTTTCCTGATGGAGATGAATCGATACTTACGAATAATTCATTCCCGGGACGATATTCCTGATCGGTTGCCCCGGAGGAAGAATACTCATTGGTTAGAGTGATCGTCTCACCCCTTTGATCCCCGTTCTTCAGCTCAGCTACGATCTGCTGGGAGTAGAGCTTATCCTTATTTCCGTTCATATCCTCCATCTCCGTCGTTTCCACAATCTTCGTACTGATCACTTCGGCAATCGGCCGATCATACCATTCATGATTGTGGTAGACGAAATAGAGGGAAGCGGCCACGCAAAGTGCGAGGATAAAGTAGATAAAAAGATGTTTGGAACTCATGTACTTGCGTTCAGTTATTTGTGCAAACATCCAATCATACCTCCAAGATTTAAATCAATACTAATATATATATGCGGTGAACTAAAAAAGCTCATCCATCCGGTATTCCATTGGTTACTTGCACTAATGGAACGAGCATTTATTCATTATTCCATAAAAGGTGAGGTTAATCAAAAGAAGGGACGGACCTTGTGCATCAATAAGAAAGCATGAGGTCCGTCCCTTTTTATACCTGCCTAGGCTTATATTATGGGCATGTTTCCAAGATGACCTTGTTTACCCTCTAATTGTGCAATAAATATGCAAATGAAACGAAACTTCTTTCTAATTAAATATATCCAACTTATCCGTTTATTACAGAATGAACGGGATATAGTAAACGTGTATTAAGTATATGAAATACACAATCTTAAAGGAGGAGTTCACATTGTCACACGAAAAATATCAATCGGTCATCAACGCATTACATGAATGTATGGTAGCTTGTAACCATTGTTACGATTCTTGTTTAAAGGAAGAAGATCTCAATATGATGAAAGAATGTATCCGGTACGATCGGGAATGTGCGGATATGTGTGCATACTTAGAACAATCCTTAGTAAGAGGGACACCATTTGCATCTGATCTCGCTGGAGTATGTGCTGCGATTTGTGAAGCATGTGGGGAAGAATGCAAGAAGCATGATCATGATCATTGTCAGGCATGTGCCGATGCTTGCTTCAAATGTGCAGAAGAATGTAAGAAAATCGCCTAATGGAGTGAACAAACAAAAGATCAAAGGATAGGGTTCCTTTGATCTTTTGTTATATTTTCCACTGGTAGCCAATGCCCCATATTGTTTTCAAATGAGGTTCAATGGGGAAACCTGCTTTCTTCAGCTTTTCCCTTAAATTCCTGATATGGGAATCCACAGTTCGGATATCGGTCGTGGAATGGATATCCCATACCATGAGAAGGAGCTGTTCACGGGTGTATACCCGTTCTGTGTTCTTCATCAAGGAGTGCAGGATTTTATATTCTTTTAACGTCAGAGAACTGATTTCATTCTCATATTTTAACGTGTAGGAGTCTCCATCCAACGTAAAAGCCCCTCTGGTCAAGCGTTGATCATCTACTTGGTCATACTGTTTGATCCTTCTGAACTGAGCATTCACGCGTGCGACCAGTTCCCCTTCATCAAAGGGCTTCGTGATATAGTCATCAGCCCCGGCGTTTAAGCCTTTTATGACGTCATCCTTATCCCCCCTGGCCGTTAACATGATGATGGGGACATTTGAAAACTCTCTGATTTTTTCACAGGTCTGAAAGCCACTAAGCTCAGGCATCATGATATCTAATATGACCAGGTCTACAGAATGTTTCTTAACCGCCTGAATCGCGTCATAGCCGTTATTTTTCTTTTTGCATATATACCCGTGAGGCTTCAGATAAAGTTCCAGCAGGTTCAGCATCCTTCTTTCATCATCGATTAATAAAATGGTATTCATCAGACTGACCTCCAAGCTTCACAGTATAATGTTGATCGATGTTCCCTTATTTCGTTCACTTTGGATGGAAATTTGACCGCCATGTGCTTCCACCAGTTCTTTCACAATGGATAGCCCGAGACCGGATCCGCCAAATTCCCTGGAACGTGATTTCTCCACCCGGTACATCCTGTTGAATACTTGTGGAAGTTCCTCCGGTGGGATGCCCATTCCCTGATCGTTAATCACGAGGCTCATATTTCCTGATTCGGTTGGCTCAACCGTCACCTCCGTTGTTGAATGAGGAGGCGAATGGTTTAGGGCGTTATCCAACAGGTTCAGAACGATTTGCTCGAGACGTATTGGATCGGCATGGAAAGGGAAATCCTCCTTCACAGTCAAAATGAGATCGATTCCCTTTCTTTTAAAAACAGGAGTTATCTTGTTGATGACTTTATGAAAAAAAGGGTCCGAATTGATGGCTTCAGTTTGAATGGAGAAATTGTTTTCATCAATTTTTGCCAGCTCAAATAAATTTTCTATTAACGTCAGGATGGTTTTGGATTCTTCCTGGATAATGTTCAGATATTCTTTTCGTTCAGATTCCGGGATGTCCTCTCGAAGAGTCACATTGGCATACCCTTGTACATAGGTCAGGGGGGTCCTGAGCTCATGGGAAATATTAGCTAAGAATTCAGTGCGCTCCCGTTGAATGGTTTCTAAATCTGACGCCAGCCTCTGAATGGAATCCGAGAGATCCCCAAGTTCATCCTGACCGAGTTCCGGAAGTTTCACCTCGAAATTCCCTTTGCTCAATTTTTCCGTCGCCTGCTTCATTTTTAATAAGGGGCGCGTGAGGATTTTCGATAGGAGAAAATGGATTCCGGTTAAGATGATGAGACTCAGTATTCCTGCGAGAAGGAAATGACTGTTCAATTGGCTGATCAGGTTCCGTAACGGTGCGGCGCTTTTGAACATATAGACATATCCTTCGTTCTGTTCACTTTCGAAGGATGTGACGGTAGCTAAATAATTCATATCCTTCCAATTTGATTCGATGACCATTCCTTCACGAGTCAGTGTTTCAGGGGTGACTTGGATTAGTTCACGCATCCCATCTGTTAATTCACTTGAACCAATGATGACGTTATGGCTTCGATCTGTGATCACGACTTCCGTTTCTGTTTTCGATTCCATGAGGGCAATGTGGTGGAGTGTCGTTTCTGAATAGTGATCCTCTAGCACATCACGGTGACTGTTTCCCCGGGATAGAATCGATTCAAACTCCTCATCGACCCGTGTATCAATGATATTGTCATGTAGATAGAGCATCAACAATCCTTCCATCACGAGAACCGCGATCGTAAAGTAGAGGGCTAACTTGGTTGAAATTTTATTCATGGTATAACCTCATTTTGTCATTTCCTTTATTTTAACGAAAAAATATGAAAAAACTATGCACAATGCCTGACATCCGGATAGCACTTGTCATAAATTCTTCATGATTCTATTTCCGTTCTCCATATAAATTGCAATTTTACTGGGTAAACTTGGTTGAGAAGATAAAAAGGAGGATGACCATGACTACAAATAGTAAAAATACGATCCTGTTACTCGTTACAGCACTGTTTCTCCTATTGGGAGCCTGCTCCAACAATGGAGAGGATACGGGACATGAAGGCGGAAATGATCAGGAGATGAAGGAAGAAATGGACGGAATGGATCATGATGACATGAACCACTCCAGTTCAGGAGAAGTACCGGAAGGCTTGAAGGAAGCTGCCAATCCGACATATCCAGTAGGAAGCAAAGCCATCATCCAAGATGACCATATGAAAGGAATGAAGGGAGCAGAAGCCTCGATCTCAGGTGCTTATGAGACCGTCGTCTATACCGTTACCTATACACCGACCACTGGTGGAGAAAAAGTGAAAGACCATAAATGGGTCATCCATGAAGAAATTGCCGGTCATGGGGAGGAACCTTATACCTCCGGTGATGAGGTCGTATTGGACGCAGATCATATGGAAGGGATGAAAGATGCGACTGCCACAGTGGAATCTGCTGAAGAAACTACGGTGTATATGGTGGATTTCACACCCGTGACAGGTGGAGAAGAAGTAAAGAATCATAAATGGGTGACAGAGAGCGAGTTGTCACCAGCTGAATAAAGGATAGTTTATGAAACCATTGACCAAGAGCTTATTCTAAAAGGATAGGCTCTTTTTTATATGAAAAATGAAAAGAACTTCATTCTGTAAAACTTTTGGTAATTTATGTTATTGTAGATGGTGTAAATTAAGAATTCTTGACTCCGGTGTGAGTAGATTCGGTGAAATGGGGATAACGAATATGACAAGCACGTCAGGCTGTTTTAGCGCAAGGATTATCCAATCTGGGATTTGCCTGGGGGAGCAGTGGAACAGGGTGAAAAGCTTATTAAAAGCGGTAAGAAAGATGGGAATCTAACGCAGGCATGTGAAAAGGAGGGTGGAAGAGTGGAGCCTTATGAGTTGAATAAACCTCTGAAAATCGCAATCAATGTTTTCCTGCTTTCCTTTATTATAGCGGCATGGATCATGATGTTTGATGACCAGCCTCAAAATGACTCCATCGGCTGGATGTCTCTAATCGCTTTTTGGGTGTTTAAGGGCTTATATGACGCAGTGATGAATCTGAAGAATGGAAGGAAAAGGACGCCTTTACTAGACTTGCTTTTAACCTTTGTTGCGCTTAGTGTTTTAATATGGGGAATTAAGAGATATTTCAATTGAAGGTGTTGGAAAAAAGGATGAATATCTTAACTTGAGGTATATGGAAAATGACATTTTAAAGAATGGGGTTCCATCGTTCTTCGATGACTGAATGTCCAGACGATGGAACCCTAGTTAATACGCTCAGATCCCGAAATGTCCTTCAAGGGCTTTTGTCACTTCAAACGGTCCCGATTCTCTATTGGACGGAATCGCCAGCTTCAAGTCAAGTTTAGGATAATAAGAGGCACGAAAGCTGACTCCGGGATCATATCCCATCACATGAAACTTGTAGATTTCATCATTCCTTTGGTTCATCCAGATTCCATAACCATAGTGCACTTCTCCGTTCACATGGACATGAGGGGTCAGCAGTTTCCCGGTCGTTTCTTCATTTACTAGTTTATAAGAAAATAAAGCTTCCCAAAGGTTCATCATATCTGATGCTGTAATAAACGCCCCGCCGTCAGCCCCGCCTTTTACAGGAATTGAATAGAGGTTGGTTCTCCATGTATTCTCTTCCTCTATATATCCCACTGCCGTATTTGGAGGAAGGCAGTCCAATGAAAAATAGCCTGAATGGACCATGCCTGCTTTATGGAAAATCTCAGATTCTATGTATTCTGTAAAAGACTGCCCTGTTTGCTGTTCAATGATCAATCCCAATAGGATGAACCCTGCATTATTATAATGAAATCGATCGCCGGGAGTGAATTTCATCTGACTTGATTGAAAGAATGGCAAAAAGTCCTGTAGTGATCTCATATGATATACAGGTGTTTCTTTCCACAGATCTTCAAAATCAGACATCACTTCCTCATCGAAATAATCCGGAATGCCTGATGTATGTGTCAAAAGATGATGGATGCTCACACGTTCATCATAATGAGGAAAGTCGATATCCAAACAATCCTTCAGACGAGTGTCAAAAGAGAGTAACCCTTTTTCAACCAATTGACCTATCCCTATGCTCGTGAATAACTTACTCCCAGAGGCAATCCCGAATCGTGTACCCGGGGTGTTAGGAATCTGGTCCGATCGATTCGCAAAGTCATGTGCGCTTTCTGATAATACTTCTGTCCCTTGTTTGACGAGGACGACACCTGAGAAGTCGAGTTCTTTGCAGCTTTCATGTATTAGATTATGCAGCTCTGTATGTTTGCTCATTGAATTTTCCTCCGTTATAGTCTATGACTTTACTAATTATATTAACATAAATTTCCTGTTCGGTGTGTGATCTATGGGACCAGCATAGATCACTTAGGAAACCCCTCCTTCCTACTGAAAATTTCTGCTATACTACATATAATTACAATTTTTACCTGTATCAAAACACTAAACGAACTGGAGGAATAAGGCATGGACAGCATCATTTTCGACTTGGACGGCACACTATGGGATCCCATTGAATCCGTTCTGGAAGCATGGAACAGCGTCATCAACGAGCATAACCAGTTAAAAGAAGGCATAACAAGGAAGCATCTTGAAGAAACCATGGGGCTTCAAATGAAGGAAATCGGGAAGAGATTGTTCCCTGAATTGAACGAAGAGGAGCGGGAAAAGCTTCTGAAAAATCTGTCCCGCCATGAAATCCCACACTTAAGTAAGCATGGAGGGAGTCTCTATCATCATGTGGAAGAGGTGATTGTAGAGCTGTCAAAGAAGTACAAGCTGTTTATCGTGAGCAACTGTCAGGACGGATACATTGAGGCCTTTTATGAATATCACGGACTGGATAAGCATTTCATCGATTACGAGAACCCTGGCAGGACAGGACTTTCAAAAGGGGAAAATATTAAGCTCATCATCGAGCGCAACCATTTAAATGACCCTGTATACGTTGGAGATACAGTAGGGGACCAAAAGGCGGCAAAGGAAGCGGGGATTCCATTTATCTATGCCCGCTATGGTTTTGGAGAAGCGGAAGAATATACGCAAGCCGTTGATTCATTTGATGAGCTGTTGAATATTTTCTAATCATATTGAAGAGGTATTGAGAAGGGACGGACCTTGTGAAGGTCCGTCCCTCCCATTTTAATTGATTTCCATTATTGACTATTCCCGGTTTTTGTAAGATAGTTACTATGTCCTGTCATAGAATGACAGAAATAGAGTTTTCTAGTGGGAGCATTTTTAATGAAGGAATTTCATGGTCGATTACATAAAAAATACTATTATATGATTGTTTCATTCATCATCGTCCTGATGATAGCGGGTCTACTGGTGGATAATCCGGTGAATTCACGATTTGCGGTGCATGGGGTAATGATCGTGATCATCTCTGGCTGTTTATTGATTTATCCTTGGTATGAGAATGCGTGGATGAGATATATGACGGTCATTTCCTCTACCGGTTATTTTTACGCGTTGTTTTACTTAAACCAACAGGAGTGATGGACTCATGAAAGAGTCGCGCTCCTGTTGGTTTTATTTTTGAGAAAAACGTATTTTATCAAAATCGGTGGAAAAAATAATGATGTAATCCATTTATGATAATTCTTATTAATTGATAATAATTATAAATAAGGATATAATACATTTATAACAAAGACAAAGGAGAGAACATACATGAATCAACAATTAGTCGTGGCACTTAACAAACAACTTGCAAATTGGAACGTCCTTTATACAAAATTACACAATTATCATTGGTATGTAACGGGTCCGGAATTCTTCACCCTGCATGAGAAATTTGAAGAATACTACAATGAAGCGGGTAATTATATTGATGAAGTGGCAGAAAGAATTCTGACGATTAAAGGGAAGCCGATCGCCACACTAAGAGAATACCTCGAAACGGCTACCATTGAAGAATCCAACGGAAAAGAATCGTCTACTGAAATGGTGGATGCCTTAGTGAACGATTTTGAACAAATCGTAAAGGATTCCAAGAAAATCATTGAGACAGCAGAGGATTCTCAAGACCAGCCTACAGCTGATTTATTTATCGGAATTAAAACATCCCTGGAGCAGCATATTTGGATGTTAAATGCGTTTAATAAGCGATAATCTTAAAGCATTGACCTGCGTGGGTCAATGCTTTTTTAATCAAGGACACTCATTCGCCAATTCCATCCTTTTCCTTTAAAATGAAATGTATCACGGTTGAAATGAAAGGATGATTGAAATGAATGGTAGACTCACCATTAAAGAAAGAGCAGTCTCATTCCTGGAACTTGTCGCATCAGGAAACGTCCGGGAAGCATACGAGAGTCACGCAGGTCCTGACTTTCGCCACCACAATCCGTATTTTCCAGGAGATGCAGATTCGCTTATGTCTGCCATGGAGGAGAATGCAGCCGGGAACCCGGACAAGATACTCGATGTCAAACGTGCCATCCAGGACGGTGACACGGTTGCGGTCCATTCACATGTGAGACAGAATCCAGAGGACCTGGGAGGGGCTGTCGTTCATATCTTCCGTTTCGAGGATGAGCGGATCGTTGAATTGTGGGATGTTGGGCAAGCCATTCCGGAGGATTCACCCAATGAGAATGGGGTTTTTTAATTTCTTTAAGTCGATTCCTATGGAGTCGACTTTTTTAAAGGTAGGAGAGGAAAAACGTCGAGATGCTTCATATTTGCTGCCACCCTTGTGCACTATATAAATACAACCAAAAGGGTGGTGAAAGAATGTCTAAACAGAAGAATAAGGACCTTAAAAATAATAAAGCGATGCCGAAGTCAGATGTGGAATTTGCACAAAATGGACTTGAGAAGGTGGCCATTAAAGCGCAGGAAAGAAAGAATAAGTAAATAGAAATCAAAAATGAGAAGTTAGGCAACTTCTCATTTTTGATCTTACTAAATCGTTTAGTGAAATATTATTGAATGCTAATATCATTGATTTCCAAATAACCGGCAGGACTGATTGAAAAATCTTTTACGTTGTTTCGAATCGCCGCCATGTTTTCAATCACCCGAACCGGGATGTAGACCGCGTCTTTCATTTCCAGCTCCTGAGATTTTGCATAAAGCTCCAATCGTTTCTCTTGATCCATTTCAGAACGTGCCTGTTCGATCAATTGATCTACCTCATCATTACTATAGAAAAATGTATTTCCGGCAGGTCCATGGGAATTGCTGTGGAATAGATTGTATTGATTATAATCCGCATCGCCTGTGGCATTTCTCCAACTGATGATGAACATTTCCGAATTTCCACTTGTGGCTTGCTCTACAAAGCTTCCATACTCCTGAATCTGTATTTCTAAGTCGATTCCAATTCCTTTGAGCTGGGATTGCATGACTTCAGCCAGGCTGATCCTTTCCTTACTGTCCATTGTAAGCAATGTGGTTTTGAATCCATCAGGATACCCTGCTTCGGCCAGTAACCTCTTGGCTTCGTTTACATTATATTCATATGATTTCATATCCGGATGATAGCCAAACACTTTAGATCCCAATAAGGAGTTCGCTTTTTTTCCTATATTATTGAATACACCTTTCATGATGGAGTCCATTTCAATCGCATGGGATATAGCTTTCCGGACACGGACATCGTTGAAAGGTTCTTTTTGCACATTGAAACCTACATACTCCGTACCAAAGCCTTCACTTCGGTAGACTTCAACATTATTGGATGCCTTCACTGAATCCATCATCGTGATAGAAAGGGGTTCTGCAATATGGGCTTCGCCCGTTTCAAGCATGGAAATTCTCGTTGTCTCTTCAGGTACGACTTTGAAAACCACTTGGTTTATAGTTGGTTGATCTCCCCAATACTTGTCGTTTCTATTAAACACAATCTCTTTTCCCGTTTCCCAGGACTTGAACACAAATGGACCTGTGCCGACCGGCTCTTGGATAATGTCTTTCCCGTATTTTTCAATGGTCTTTGGACTGATGATTCCGCCTTCATGGCTCGCCAGGATGGATAATAAGGGTGAAAAAGGCTCAGATAAAAGAAATTGAACGGTATGATCATCGACTACTTTTACTTCCTTGACCATTTTGAAAACAACAGCTCGAGGAGAAGCCACCTTTGGGTCTGTTAATCGATCGAACGTTTTCTTGACAGCCTCGGCGTTAAATGCTGACCCATCATGAAACGAGACATCATCTCTTAGCTTGAATTCCCACGTTGTTTCATCCAGCTGCTCCCATTCCTTTGCAAGTAATGGCTTAATTTTGGCGTTTTTATCTCTGCCGACAAGCCCCTCATATATTTTACCGTGTGTTACACTTGCCGCATTGATGGTTGACATAAAATGATGATCGAGATTCTCCACATCGGATAGACGGGCAATGACCAGGCTATTCTCCTTCTTGGAAGCCTGTCCATCAGCCTGATCACCTGAACTTGCCCCCATATTGGTGGAGCAACCGCTAATCGCTACCATCAGTACCATTATTGCAATCATGAAAAACCTGCTCCTGAAACAATTTACCTTCGTCTTCATCTAATCATCCTCCCCTCCGTATTTATTTAATTATAAGAATTTTCAGACATGTAAAATTAAGATATCTTTACTGCTTTTTTTGTTTTGTTGACCTTTTTGTATCGGGAGGATGAGTTTATTCTGAGGTTCATCATGGCAAATGGAGTGTGTTCCCAAGCATCGGGGGGCTCTTGAATAATATAGGTATAAAATGTTCAATTAATAATTGAAACCTTTGTTTTTGAAGGATTTTCATTCATAGAAACGAATAAGGAATATATCCGGAATAAAAAAGGAGCGTGTTACTATGAATAATACATTCCATAATAAAGAAGATATAGCGGATTTTCTTACGGCTAACAGAGAGGATTTTAAGCAAAAACTCTTATCTGAAGCTGTAAATGTTAGTAGCAAAATCAATGATATTCTAGAAAAGGGAAACATCGATCTGGTAAAGAATGCAGAAGTCTTAGCTCATTATATCGTTGAAAACAAAGAAGAAGAGCTGGTTAAATTTGCAAAAGTAGAAGGCATAGCATGGGCGCAGCATTCTCTCACACTTGCATTCAAACTGGAATGGGTACATGCAATTAGAAGAACTCTATGGTATTTCCTTTATCAATATGATAATCAAAATGAGGATAATGAATCTCCGCGAAAGAAATTCTTTGATTTGGAAAAAAGAATCAATGACAGTGTTGATCAGTTCCTGAATAATTTCTTTATCAGTTATTCTGATTACAAAGATGAACAGCTGTTGTCACAGAAAAAGCTGGTGGAAAATCTATCGGTACCTATCATTCCAATCAATAGCTCGATTGCGGTATTGCCTTTAATTGGAAGGATAGATACCTATCGGGTTCATACACTGGAAGAAAAAGTGTTGATGGGAATCAGTTCTATGAAAATTCAAACCCTTATTATAGATTTATCGGGTATTGCGGAAATGGAATTGGATGTCATTTTTCAATTTGGGAAGATCTTAAACGGAGTTAATATGATGGGATGCAAAGCCATCCTTACAGGACTGCGGGTAGAGCTTGTCAGAAAAATAGTTGATACAGGAGTCGCATTTGACGGTCAAATAGAGACAAAGGGGACATTACAGCAAACACTCAAAGAACATCTGGTGTTGGAATCGGGAGTGCAAATTTAATTTATAGAGGCAAAAAGCTGAAGATCAATCATCTGATCTTCAGCTTTGTCTTGATTCAATCATCATGCAGGTTTGTTCTAACTCGATCCAGCTCCAAAGGCAAAAAAGCATAATCTCCGTCATTCAAAATCTCACGTTTTAAAACGGGAACAGGATGTTTGAAAATCGGTCCATCCACTACTGTAGTATGGAATTCTCCACCTTCTCCGCAAGGATCGATCCCTCGGGCTTCTAGTTCCTTTATGTATTCATGGGTTAACGTGCGACCTAAATCTTCAGTGCGCATGCCCAGGGATAAATTAACCGTTACAACGATGGATACAAATCCCAGATTGATGAACTCTTCGACAGCTTCGCGGTGGTTCATTCCCCATAAAGGCATCCCAAGCTTCAGCCTTGCGTTCTTCGCTACTTTTTCATGCCAACAGCCGTGTTCAGGCATATCCAGGTCTCCCGTCACTAACACTTCGGCCCCTTGATCTTTTGCTTTTTCTAAAAGGGTCATGAAGACTTCTTCATAATCTGTCCAACTGGCGGCTGCAGTGAATACGGGCAAGCCGATCGCTTCTGCTTGTGCACGGATAAGCTCCGGAGGCATTCCGTGGGATCTGGACCGCTTTCCTTCTTCCTCCAGCATTACAATCAGCCCGAGCGCATCTCCATCCTTCGATGCTTTGTATAGAGCTAAAACACTATCTTTTCCTCCGCTAAACGAAGTAATGAATGAATGCCCGCGAGCACCATGTTTCCATTCCTTTGATTCTGTCATTCTTATCTTTCCTCCTTAATGGTTTTTCATATTTTCTAACTTGTTTCATCGTTTCTCTCATTCTATCACGATGAGGCTTTATAGATAACATCATACAAACCTGTGATTAGTAGATGTCTTAGTCCATTAAGACAAAAGAGTCGCCTATTTGATGACTCTCTTACTCGGACCATTACGAGTGTGGTCTCATTTTCTATGAATCCGAATCTCATTAACCACCAGGGATATCACCACTAACCCACTCGACACGAAAAAGCTGATCCAGGTCGATTGAATTGAATTATAGCTTAGTAGAGACAGCAACCCGGTCCCTAAACCTATCAATGAGCAATAAGGAAGGAGCATCGGGATCATTCTATTATAAAAGATGACCACTAGCATGGTCGGGATGATGGATGCATACACCTGGGCAAAAAAGAAGATGAGCTCCATCAGACTCGGTGACAGGATCGAGCTGATGAGAAAGAGTGAAAGGGAAAGCACACCGGAGACCAAATAGGTCTTTTTCAATTGCTGGTCTTCACTCCAATCGAACTTGTGGTTCAGCATATTCCGGATGACCATGATCGATGTGGCATGGAGCTCTGCCCCCACGGTGGAGGCGATGGCACTGAAGCAGCAGCCGATAAATAATAGAAGCAGAAACAATGAGTCGATTTTCTCCACCAGCTGACTCAATATGGAGTAAATGTTTTCAAAGCCCTGCCCATAAACCGCAATCAGTACAATCGCGGTGAAGGCAAGGGGAATGGTCGCCCATATGATCCCGGCCATCATAAAGGATGTTCGTACCTTGGATTTTTCAATGATATAAATCCGCTGCCAGCTCGCCCGGTCGATCAATACTTGTCCGAATCCAATCAGAAATGCGGTAAGAATGAACAAGGTGATTTCATTATGTTTCAGAAATAATAAGTAGGGATGATAAAGAAGCAATCCATCGTAAACGGGAAAAATACCTTTTTGGATAAAAAAATAAACGGGAATCAGGATGATGGCTGCGAAAATAAACGAGATATGAATCCCTTCAAATCGATGGATTTGCTTCATGCCTCCTATGGACAACAAGAAGCAATATAAAAAAAATACGAGTAATCCTACATAAATCGGTGTTTTCAATAGAAAGTGGAATAGCACACCTGCTCCCAGTGCTTGTATGAGCAGGGAGTCCAGGCTTGTCAGGAGTAATACCCACATGACGAACCAGTATGACCGGCCCCGGAGTCTTTCTTTCAATACATCCCCTAGAGTCATGGAGTTTGGGAATCGTTCCCTGATATAGGGGGTGATCCACCCGAATAGAAAGAGAGCGGTGGCTCCCATCATGGCGTAGCCAATTCCACCAAGCAGTCCATATTTCACGAGTGTTTCAGGAGAAGACAAAATCGTATTGCCGGTCACCCATCTTGCCAGGAGCGAAACGACTCCATACGCCACACCAAACGTGATGGTTCCTTGTATATATTCACGGTACGTTCGTGGCTTCATTGATTTATACCTTCTCTCTTATCCGATATTCCCTTGGAGTGTATCCTGTTTGCTTCTTGAATAATGAACTGAAATAGTGCTGGCTGCTGAATCCGCATTCTTCAGAAATAGAAGAGATGGACTTTTCGGTGTCCTGCCGAAGTAATCTCTGTGCGGCCTGGACTCTGAAATCATTCAGATATTCAGAGAAGCTGATCCCCATTTCTTCATGAAACTTCCTGCTAAGATACGTACCGTTGATATGGATCTGGCTCGCCAATGATGAAAGGGAGAGCTTATCGCTGTATTGTTCATGGATGATCGTTAATGCTTCCTGGACGATATGGGATTGGATGGATGCGTATTTATATTGGTTGAGAACTTGAAATAATTCTTCTTCAATAATCGGTTTAGTTAAATAATCCTTTGCGCCGAGTCGCAGGGAGGCCTGTGCATAATCGAATGATTGGTAGGCGGTGACCATAATGATGTCGATATGATCATATTTCTTCATTTCAATCCCGAGTTCGATCCCTGATTTACCAGGCAGTTGAATGTCGAGCAGCGTAAGGCGAATCGGATGTTCCGTCAGAATCTTTAAAGCCTGTGACGCATCCGCGGCAGTATGAATCGTCCAATAAGGATATTTTTCGTGAATCATGTAGTTGAGCTGCTCCAGTTCAAGGGGCTCATCGTCAACGAGTAAAATATGCATTACGCTTCCTCCTTCATCAAGTAATGTTGTCTTCTCTGGTCATACGTGGCCAAAAGATTTGGACGCTTGTTCCTTTGGCTTCTTCATTCAGCTGAATGAGGATTTCTTCCTTTGGAAAGAGCATCTGTAATCGCTTCTGGATATTATGTAATCCAATTCCACGGTCTTCCTTTTGAGAATCAAGCGTGTCCAAAGAAGATGATGAGCTGTTCCATACTTCTAAGTACACTTTTTTCCTTTGTTCATTCAGGATGATGATCAGCTTGCCTTGCCCAGGATGCTTTTCAAGACCATGCTTAAATGCGTTTTCAACAAGGGTCTGCAGGAGGTAAGGAGGGACTAGTGAAGACTTGCAGCTCTCTTCCACGTTCCATACTATTTGGAGACGATCTCTGAATCTCAGCCTTTGAATGTCGAGATAATATTGGGTGTATTGAATCTCCTCCTCCATGGTGATCAAAGGGTCAGTCTGTTTGTATTTGAATTTAAAGTATTTGGAAAGGACCTCGATGGCAGAAACCAGTTCTTCCTTGCGATTCAAACGTGCCAGGCTCAGGATGACATTAAGCGTATTGAAAAAAAAGTGGGGCTGGATCTGCTGATTCAGTTGGTTGTATTTAGCTTCCTGAAGTTCCTGTTTCAGAAGCAGTTGGTTCTTTTCTTTCTCCAGTTGATCCAGACGTTTTTCAAATAGGAAGAGAAATAATAAGCTAAAAGCCCCAATGATTGGGGCTAATACGGACAGCATGATATAAAATGAAAAGGATTCTTGTGTAATCATGTGAAGAACTCCTAAAGTGGTGAGTCATACTTTCTATTTTATAAGAAAACTAAGATTCTGAAAATATGTTTAGACATAATGGCACCGTGTGAAATGCTCCCCATGTCCGGTCATAGGAGGCAGTTCTGCTTTACACAAATCCGTTGCCAGAGGGCAGCGGGTGTGAAACTTACATCCTGATGGCGGATTCAATGGGGAAGGTACATCCCCTTTTAAAAGGATTCTTTCTCTTTTCTGAGAAAAATCAGGTACGGGGATGGCTGAAAGCAAGGCTTTGGTATAAGGGTGGGTAGGATTGTCAAACAGCTCATGCTTTGTCCCGATCTCGACCACCTTCCCCAGATACATCACGATCACCCGATCTGATATATGACGTACAACGCTTAAATCATGGGAAATGAAGAGGTACGTTAATTTCAATTCCTTCTGAAGTTTCTTTAACAGGTTCAAGATTTGTGCCTGAATGGATACATCGAGTGCCGATACGGCTTCATCACAAATGATTACTTTGGGATTGACAGCCAACGCCCGTGCGATTCCGATCCTTTGTCGCTGACCACCGCTGAACTCGTGTGGGAGACGGTCCAGTGACGTAATCGGAAGGCCCACATAGTCCAATAATTCCTTCATACGATCTTCGTGTTTGGAAGGAGGCAGTACTTTTTGTATGGTCATGGCTTCTTTCAGGATCTTGCGGACGGTTTGTCTCGGATTCAACGAGGCAAACGGATCCTGGAAGATGACCTGGATATCGCCCCTCATATTTCTTAATCCCTTTTTGGATAGACTGTTCAATTCGATTCCATTGTATTGGATACTGCCTTCCGTCGGCTTATCCAGCTGAAGGATGGCACGGCCGGTTGTCGATTTACCGCAGCCGGACTCACCTACAATACTGAGGGTTTCCCCTTCGTACAGCGTGAAAGTGATATCATCCACGGCTTTCACCACTTGTTTCGGCTGGAACAAGGACTCCCTTTTGATAGGGAAGTACTGTTTCAGGCCCTTCACTTCCAAAATAGGTTTTTTTTCAGTCATCACAGCGGTCATGTCATCTGCACCTCTTTCTCGGCATTATATAGAAAACATCTGATTTGACTGCCATCCTTCGAAGAATTGAGCTGTGGCTCTTCCTCGTGACATCGTGCGGTTGCCAATGCGCAACGGGGAGAAAAACGGCAGCCTTTTGGCATGTCATAGGGGGAAGGGACGCTTCCCGGCATCGTTTCCAGCTCTGCCTGGTCTTCATGCAATTTTGGTAATGAAGACAGCAGCCCATTTGTGTATGGATGCTTCGGATTGGAGAATAATTGTTCCGTCGAACTATATTCCACCACCTGTCCCGCATACATAACCGCAACTTTGTCACATAGCTCGGCTACCACTCCTAAATCGTGTGTGATGAAGATGATTCCCATATTCAGCTTTTTCTGAAGGTCCTTCATCAGCTCAAGGATTTGTGCCTGGATCGTTACATCAAGTGCCGTAGTCGGTTCATCTGCAATCAGGACCTCCGGGTTGCAGGCAAGAGCCATCGCAATCATGACACGTTGCCTCATTCCGCCGCTCAGCTGAAAAGGCTCTTGTTTCGCCCTATGTTCAGGAGAAGGGATGCCTACTAATTCGAGCATTTCGACCGCTTTTTTCCATGCATCCTTTTTACCGAGCTTTTGGTGGATGCGAACAGCTTCTGCAATCTGCTCCCCGACGGGTATGACAGGATTCAATGACGTCATAGGCTCTTGGAATATCATAGAAATTTGGTTTCCGCGCACTTTTCTAAGCTCGGATTCGGACATTTTAAGGATGTCCTTCCCTTTCAATTCAATGGTTCCGTCCACAATCTTTCCGGGAGGGGAGGGGACAAGACGAAGAATCGAAAGGGAGGTCATGCTTTTTCCACAGCCCGATTCTCCTACGATCCCAAGCGTCTCTCCTTCGTGAAGGACAAAATCGATTCCATCCACGGCTTTCGTCACTCCTTTTTTCGAAGTGAAATGGGTTTTTAAGTTTTTTACTTCCAAGACCACATTTTTACTCATTACAACCACTCCTAGTTAAGTTCAATTCGTTTGTTAAAGAATCGGTATAAAACATCTACGAATAGATTGACGATTACGAAGACCAAGGATGCGACCAGTACCCCGCCCTGAACCATCGGTAAGTCACGTGTGCGGATCGAGTCAACGATCATACGGCCGAGTCCATTGATGGCAAAGACGGATTCGATTAATACCGTCCCTCCGAGCAGTGCCCCAAACTGAAGGCCGACCACTGTGATGACGGGAATCAAAGCATTGCGAAGGGCATGCTTATAGATAATGGCAAAGCTTTTCAAACCTTTTGCCTGAGCAGTCCGGATATAATCCTGCCTCACGACCTCAAGCATGCTGGATCGGGTCATCCGGGCAACGATGGCAGCTCCTCCGACCCCGAGCGTAAAGGCCGGTAAAATGATGTGCAACATGCTGTCCCATCCTGCTACAGGTAAAAGCTGAAGTTTGACAGAGAATAAATAGATGGAAAGCAGGCCTAGAAAGAAGCTGGGCAGTGAAATTCCTAATAAAGCGACGATCATCACGGAAATATCGGTAGCAGAGTATGGTCTGACTGCCGATATGATTCCAGCGGTCATTCCAAGGACAATCGTAATGAGAATACTGTAGAAGGCCAGTTCAATCGTGATCGGTAAGCGGGTCATGATTTCCTGGATGACAGGCTGTTGACTCTTCAGAGATTGTCCAAGGTCACCCTGGAAGACATTCATGATGTATTCACCATATTGAACATACAAGGGGCGGTTCAAGCCGAGCTCTGTCCGTAATTGGTTGATCGCTTCTTTCGAGGCCCCTTCCCCTGCAAGAATGATAGCCGGGTCTCCGGGAACCATCTGCATGATGAGAAAGACAACCAGGGTCACACCGAATATGACGGGGATGATTTCTATTAATCTTCTGAAAATGTACAATATCATTTCATATTCCTCCTTATTATGATTTCAGTCTCGGATCAAGCGCGTCCCGAAGGCCGTCCCCGAACAAATTAAAGCCGAGTACGAGAATGGAAATCGCCAACCCCGGGAAGAGGGCGATGTAGGGAGCCGTGAATAAAAAGTCCCTTCCACTGGACAGCATCGTACCCCATTCAGGTGAAGGAGGCTGTGCGCCTAAACCAAGGAAGGATAATCCCGCTGCTGAAAGGATGGCGGTGGCAAGTCGCAAGGAACCTTGAATGATGATGGGAGATAAAATGTTCGGCAGGATGTGCCTGAAGATGATGATGAAATCATTGGCTCCAAGCGACCGAATGGCATCGATATATTCAAGCTTCTTCGTTTCGAGCGTCGATCCCCGGACAACCCTTGCAAATAATGGGATGGAGAACACCCCGACGGCGATCATGACATTCACAAGGCTCGGTCCCAGGGCAGAGATGATAGCAAGAGCCAATAGAATTCCAGGGAAAGCAAGCATGACATCCAGGATTCTGCTGATGAAGGTATCGATCCATCCTCCGTAAAACCCTGAAATCAACCCCATGATGATGCCAAAGAAAGCACCGAAGCCGACTGCGGCAAAACCTACCCCCATTGAAAGACGGGAGCCATAAAGGATCCTTGCAAGGATATCCCGTCCTTTATCATCTGTTCCCATCCAATGTTCTGTACTCGGTGGCTGGAGTTTATTGTCCAGTTGAATGTCATAAGGATCATAAACAGCAAGTAAAGGAGCAAATAGGGCAATGAGAATATAGAAGAGAATGATCCCTCCACCAACCACTGCTGCCTTGTTTTTCGAAAAGGTGTCCCAGAAGGGTTTGATCCTTTTTTCAAAAACGCTCGGTTTTGAATTGAGTATGGGTGATTGAATTTCTTGAACTTTAAGTTCTGTCGACATGACGTTTCCTCCTCATTGAAATGGTTTGTGTAATTCAAAGATAGAGGAAGAGGGGTGGAAAGGGAAGGTGATAAGTTTGAATTGTCAAAATAATTAAAAAGTTGGTAAAGATATTGAAAATCATTCACTGTTTTCTTTTTTATAATGCAGATAGGCACCAACAATACGGAAAAGGGAGAGTGGAGGAATTGAAAGAAAAGAAGAAGTATTTCAGGGGGATCGCAGGATTATTGATCGTGATGGTCATGCTCATCACCCAGGCGTGTTCGACTAGTAATGTAGAAAGTGAAACCGCAAGCAAACAAGGCGGTGAATCAGAAGGCGGAGTACTGAAGGTCGTACGATTATCCGATGCAACCAATTTGGACCCACACTTCATTACAGATATTCCGTCTGCTAATGTCCTTTATCAAAAAGTGTACGAGAGCCTTGTGACGTTTGATAAAGAAATGAACATAGTTCCGTCACTCGCGAAGAGCTGGGAGCAGCCGGACGATACGACATGGGAATTCACATTAAATGAGGGAATCACGTTCCATGACGGTTCTGAATTTAACGCTGAGGCTGTCAAAGTAACGTTCGACCGCTTACTGGACCCTAACACCGGGTCTCCTCAAAAGGATAAGCTCGGGATGATCAAAGAAATAAACGTACTGGATGAATATAAAGTGCAATTCAAGCTGGATGCTCCTTATGCACCTCTCTTATCGATCCTTGCAAGTAACGAAGGAAGCATCATGAGCCCTAAAGCTGTGAAAGAAAATCCTGATAGTCTTGCTAAGCACCCGATCGGAACCGGGCCATTTGCCTTCGAATCCTGGAAGTCAGGTCAGTCCATCAACCTTGAAAAAAATGAAGAGTATTGGGGAGAACTTCCGAATATTGATGGAATCGAGTTTCAGGTTGTACCAGAGGACGCGACACGATTAGCGATGATTGAAACGGGTGAAGCCCATATCAGTGATCAAGTGCCCGTTACTGAAATCGAGCGTATTGAAAGCTCTGACACATTGAATCTGTATCGAACAGAAGGATTAGCCGTCGAGTATGTCGGATTCAATACACAAAAAGAGCCCTTCGATAATGTAAAGGTAAGACAGGCCATTTCCATGGCCATTGAAAGAGAAGCAATCATTAAAGGTGTGTATAACGGAGTGGGAACGTTAGCAAATGCTGCCATGAGTCCACAAGTATTCGGTCATAGTGAAAATGTGAAGCCGTATGAGTATGATCCGAATTCTGCCAAGGAGCTTTTGAAAGAAGCAGGGTTTGAAAAAGGTCTCGAATTAACATTGATTACGAGTGACCGTAAAGAACGGATCAATATGGCAGAAGTCATTCAGTCCCAGTTGAAAGGAATCGGGATCAAAGTGAATATTCAGGTGCTTGAATATGGTGCATATATTGAAGCTGTAGACACAGGAGAACAAGATATGTTCATCGGTGGATGGGGAAATGCAACCGGTGACGGTGACTACAACCAATACAACTTGTTCCACTCTGCTTCACACGGTTCACCAGGAAACCATTTCTATTATACAAATGAAAAAGTTGATGATCTCATCGAGCAGGCAAGAAAAGAAGTGGACCCTGAAGTAAGAAAGACATTATATGAAGAAGCGATGACCATTGAAATGGAAGAAGCGGTATACATTCCAATTCGAAACTACGAGCATTTAGCAGTGTACAACAATGAAGTGAAAGATTTCTGGTTGAGTGCCGCCAACTACTTAATGGTGAATGACGCAACGATCGAATAGGGGATGGCACCATCCGAAATCCCTGTAAATAAAAAGTGGAGGTTGATTTGATGAAAACAGTATGGATGAAAAATGTGAGAATGGAAACGGGATTTGAGAAAGAGAATGAAGTTGTGACAGGAACCCTTACGGAATATGCCCATGTGAAAATAGAAGGGGGAAAGATCACGGCCATCTCAAATGACGAGTCAGAGATTGAAACGGGAGCGGCCGTGTTGGATGCAAAAGGGAAGCTGATCCTGCCTTCCTTACGTGAAATGCATATCCATATCGATAAAACCTACTATAGCGGTCCTTGGAAGGCATGCCGTCCGATCACAAAAGGTATTTTTACAAGAATAGAAGAAGAACAGGAGTTGCTGCCTAAGCAATTGCCATACGCCCAGGAGAGAGCTGAAAAGATGATCGAGCTACTGCTTCAAAATGGCCACACTCACATCCGGACGCATTGCAACATAGAACCGACTTCCGGTTTAAAGCACTTGGAAGTAACCGTTAAAGCATTAGAGAAATATAAACATCACCTCACTTATGACATTGTAGCGTTTCCTCAGCATGGGCTCCTGCGCAGCAATTCAGTGGAACTGATGCGGGAAGCTATGAAAAGTGGTGCCACCCTTGTTGGGGGAGTCGATCCGGCGACAGTGGACCGACATATCGATCAATCGCTCTATACGACGTTTGACATTGCCACTGAGCATAATGCCGGTGTCGACATTCACCTTCATGACCCGGATACACTTGGGGCTTTCACCTTTGAACGTCTTGCTGATTTTACAAGAGAGGCGAACTTGAAGGGGCGTGTCACGATCAGTCATGCCATTGCACTTGGAGATCTTGAGGGGCAATCTCTTACAGACATGATGGCCATTCTGAAAGATCAAGAGATTGATATTACCACGACGATCCCGATTAACCGCCCAACCATTCCGGTTCCGACTCTGGATCAATACGGTTTACAGGTATCCGTCGGTCATGACAGCTTAACCGATCACTGGTCACCTTTTGGAACCGGGGATACGATCGAGAAGCTGAATATCCTTGCTGAACGATTCCGATTGATCGATGAGTACTCCATCAACCGTACATGGAAATATGCTTCTGGCGGAATCACGCCGCTGGATGATGCAGGGAAACAGGTTTGGCCTCAAGTAGGGGACGCAGCAGACTTTGTCCTGGTCGAAGCAAGCTGTTCAGCGGAAGCAGTGGCAAGGAGAGCAAAAATTGATTCTGTTTATAAAAACGGGGAAAAAGTGGTGCTGCCACAATCTGAATCCGTACTGATCAATAAATAATAGATGGGAGACGTTTCGATGATCTGGCTGAAAAATGTGAAGCTTGAAGTAGGAAACATGGAAAATGGAGGAATGACCGAAACGAAAACAGAGCTTTTTCATCTCGGGGTCAAGGAAGGGAAAATTGTTCAACAGCTGTCTCATACACAGTCCATACCCGAGACTGCTGATGTGATCTATGATGTAAAAGGTCAATTGGCCATTCCAACCTTTAAAGAAATGCATAACCATTTGGACAAAACGTATCTAACCCTTGGATGGAAAGCAACGAAGCCCGTTAAAAACCTGAAAGAAAGACTGCAGTTTGAAGCAGAGGAGCTGACAGAACTCGCACCAACCACCAAACAAAGAGCGAAACGGATGATCGACGAAATCCTTTCAAACGGATCAACGCATATCCGCACTCACGTAAACATTGATCCATACATTGGGTTGAAGAACCTTGAAGGTGTCACCGAGGCACTGGACGACTATAAACATGCTGTCACCGCAGATATCATTGCCTTCCCTCAGCATGGATTATTAAGAGATTCCGTACCGACATTGATGAGAGAAGCGATGAGAAATGGTGCCACCATGGTAGGAGGCCTTGACCCTGCAGGAATCGATCGGTCTATTGAAAAATCACTCTATGAAACGATGAATATCGCAACGGAGTTTAATGTGGATGTAGACATCCATCTACACGATAGCGGGCATGTGGGAACCTACACGATCGATAAGTGGATGGATATGGTGGAAGAGTCCAACTGGCAGAACCGGACAGCTATCAGCCATGCCTTCTGTATCGGGGAGGTCCCGGAAGTGAAACAAATTGAATTGGCAGAGCGTTTGAGGGGAAATGGCGTTTCGATTATGTCGACCATTCCTTTGACAAAGTCCCTTCCGCCAATACAGCTCTTGGATGATCATGGCGTGAAAGTCCATCTTGGGTGTGATGGATTCTATGACTCCTGGAGTCCACTGGGGCACGGTGACGTGTTAGAGAAAGTGTATAAATACGGTCAGGTGACAAGAAGAAGTGATGAAGTATCCTTAAGGGACAGTCTGAAGTGGATAACTGGAGGAACAACAGCATTGACGAAAACAGGTGAATACAAGTGGCCGAAAGTGGAAGATGATGCAAGCTTTATCTTCGTCGACGCCGCTTCATCAGCAGAGGTCGTTGCCCGAAGACCGAAACGACTGGCGGTGATGAACAAAGGGAAAGTGGTATATGGGTCTCTCTGGAGTACTCATGAGCTGGTAAAATGAAAGAAAAGGTAAATGGAAAGCCCGTGTATCTCTACATGGGCCTCCTTTTTTGTGTGATATGCTGGGGAAGTAATTTTATATTCGGTGCGATTTTAGTGCAATATTTCAAGCCGATGGAAATCGCTTTTCTACGGCTTATTTTTATTACTCTGTTCCTGCTTATGGTGTTCTTCAAGCCAATTCGTCAATTTCGTTCGTTGAAATCCTTGATCATCCCACTGCTCTTCATCGGTTTCATTGGCGTGACTTTGAATCACTGGAGCTTCTATGCCAGCTTGACCACGGCATCACCCGTAACGGCTGCCTTGATCCTGGCTACGGCACCCATTTGTACATCCCTTATCAATTCGGTTGTATTTAAGGAACGTAAAAGCCCGTTTTTCTGGATGTGGAGCCTCCTCAGCTTTTTCGGCGTGCTTCTGGTCATCATGAAGAAAGGGGCCATCGTGATCGGTATGGGAGAAGGATATATCTTCCTCACGATGCTTACATTTTCTGTCTTCATGGTCCTTGTGGAACGATATGCAAGGCACCTTTCTTCTATTCTATTGACCTTTTATTCGACCATGGTAGGGTTGATCTTCATGACCGTGTTTTTACCATTCTCAGAAGTCTCCATTCTGAAGGCCGTTCCGTTCAGCATATGGATGCTGCTTTTTCTCACAGCGATCATCATGCATGGGATATGCCCGCTAATCTGGAATCACTGCATAACAGAAATCGGCTCTACGAATACATCCCTGCTCCTGAATATAGAACCATTTGTGGCAATGGTGGTCGGATACATTATATTGAAAGAATCGGTAAGCCCTATGCAAATGATTGGGGCAATCACTATACTATTAAGCGTCGCAATGGCTCTCCATTCCAATCGAATGGGACAGGGGGACAGGTACCTTGTACCAACAAATTCAAAAACACTATGATATATTCTTATGGGACGAGGGAGCAGTTGCCTTGTCCTCCAAATTTCTACAACTATTTCCCCGGAAATTGCTGAAAAATAATAGAATTCTACAAACAGTGTCATGCTGTTCCAACACCTCGAAGAAATAGTCAACATTAAACTTCTAAAGGATCCGAAACTTCTGTAAAATGATACGTAAATTAAGGGGGGATGAATGATGGAACAAACATACGGCTTGAAACCGGCATTGCTTTCCGATCTAAAAGCAATGAAAGAGACCTTCTGGTCAAACTCATCACTAAAATCCTGCGGACATTCTGAAACAAACACTGTCGACGGAACTGATATCTTTGACGCAGAAAAGAGGCTTTTGCGATTTGCGCCATACATAAAACAAGCTTTTCCCGAAACAGTAGAGAAGAATGGAATCATTGAGTCACCTATCCAAAGGCTCCCGGTTATGCAGCGAGAATTGGAAACGTATTATCAATCCACTATACCGGGAAAGCTACTGTTGAAATGTGACAATGAGCTGCCCATTGCCGGTTCCATAAAAGCAAGGGGAGGCATCTACGAAGTTCTGAAACTTGCAGAAACACTCTTGCTAAAACACGATATGATTCAATTGACGGATGACTATTCCGTGTTAGCCGATCCCTCGTTTAAGGAGTTCTTTTCACAGTACTCCATTGCTGTAGGCTCGACGGGAAACCTGGCCTTAAGTATCGGAACCATGGGTGCAGCTCTTGGTTTCAATGTGACGGTTCATATGTCCCGTGAAGCGAAAGAGTGGAAAAAGGAGCTTCTCAGAGAAAAAGGTGTGATGGTGATTGAGCATCAGAATGATTTCTCCTATGCCGTTGAAGAGGGGCGAAAGCAATGCTTGAAGGACTCGAATTGTTTGTTCATAGATGATGAAAATTCGAAGGATCTTTTCATGGGCTATGCAGTCGCTGCGCTGCGGTTGCGTCAGCAGTTTGAAGAAAAAGGGGTTGTTGTCGACAATCCATTGATCGTGTATTTGCCATGCGGCGTTGGGGGTGGACCTGGAGGGGTGACGTACGGATTGAAGCATGTTTTTGGTGATCATGTTCATTGTTACTTTGCTGAACCAAACAATTCTCCATGTATGCTTCTTGGACTATCGACTGGAAAACACGAAAATATTTCTGTCCGGGATATAGGATTAAGCAATCGGACAGAAGCCGATGGACTCGCAGTCGGGCGCCCTTCGGCATTAGCAGGAAGGATGGTGCAGGAAATCGTGAACGGTGTGTACACAGTGAGCGATGAGAACTTATTTAAAATGCTTGCTCTTTTACATGAATCAGAGTCCATTTCATTAGAACCTTCCGCGCTTGCAGGGATGTTAGGTCCAACCTTGCCGCCAATACGTAAGCATCTTGAATCACTTTCGTTAACCAGTAATCAATTAAATCATGCGACTCATCTAGTGTGGGCGACAGGTGGGAATTTAGTGCCTTCATCGATTATGGAAAGTTATGTTGCTAAGGGAAATGGTTTACTATAATGCAGAGGGACGGACCTTGTGCTTTCAAATAAAGGCATAAGGTCCGTCCCTCTTTTTCTCACACAAAAAAGACTGCCGAACGAAAATCGATCGTTCAACAGTCTTCATATTTATATTGATTAGAATAGATATTTGTGATAAATTAGAACAGAAACACTTAAATTGAGTAAATAAAAACATATTATCTCAATAATAATTATATAACATAATTTACTCTTTCGTCAACCCTCAATTTTTTAAGGAAAAGGAGTGCTTGGATGAATCTTGAAATTAGGCAGGAGCAGAAACGTGTGGAACGTGTCATTGAGACAATTGTGGAGCAAATCGGACGCCTGGAGGATGAAACCGGACGGCGACAGGATGAAGTGGTGGAGATCCGCAAACACTTCTGGGATGAGGTCAAGGTGAATACGGATACGTTCGATGACTTTCTGGAAACCGTCCTCAGTTTGAGGCAGCAGGCACAAGTGTTGACCGTCAGTCAAAGCACTCACAGGCAGGCAGTAAAAAAATTATCCGCTCTTCAACGCATGAAGGGCAAGCCTTATTTCGGACGCATTGATTTTACCGAAGAAGGAGGAGCGGCGCCTGAAAAGGTCTATATCGGAATTGCCACTCTCACGGATGAAAGTGGTGAGGACTTCCTGATCTATGATTGGCGTGCTCCGATTTCAAGCGTTTACTATGATTATCCGCCAGGTCCCGCAGAATACACCACACCCGGTGGGACAATCGAAGGGACGTTGGAGAAAAAGTGGCAGTATCTCATCCGGGACGGCGTCATCGACTCCATGTTCGATACCAGCCTGACGATCGGGGATGAAATTTTGCAGGAGGTGCTTGGGAAGCGGACCGATACCCATATGAACAGCATCGTGGCGACCATCCAGCAGAAGCAGAATCAAATCATCAGGCACGATCACGGCCGGCTGCTCATTGTTCAAGGTGCAGCGGGAAGCGGGAAAACATCGGCCGCCCTTCAGCGAATTGCGTATTTACTTTATAAATATCGGGGCAGCCTCAAGGCTGATCAAATCATTCTGTTCTCCCCGAACGCCATGTTCAACAGCTACGTATCGAACGTATTACCTGAGCTTGGTGAAGAGAATATGGAACAGGTGACCTTTCAGGAATATTTGGACCATCGATTGAGTGCGGAGTTCGAGTTGGAGGGTCCATACAGTCAATTGGAATATGTCCTGACTGAAACAGGTGCCCCATCGTACCAGACCAGGACAGCGAGTATCTCCTTCAAGGCATCGACGAATTTCTTTGACATCATTAAATTATACAGAACATCACTGGAGGACTCCGGTATGCGATTCAAAGGAATTAAGTTTCGTGGAAAGCCGATCGTCACAGCCAGGCAAATCAATGAACGATTTTATACCAGTGATACGTCACTGCGTTTTCATAACAGGCTGGAAAAATTGACCGAGTGGATCCATAAACAGATCGATGAAGCAGAAAAGCTTGAGCGGAGCAAGCCTTGGGTCGAAGAAGAAATAGAACTGATGAGTAATGAGGACTATCACAAAGCGCATCAGCACCTGCAGAAGAAAAATCCTTCGAATGATTATGAGATTGAGTATGAGGCGCTGGCCCGATTGATCGTTCGCAGGAGATTCAAGGGACTGCGTAAAGTGATCGGGAGATTTCAATATGTGGACGTGAAGGGAATGTATCATCAGCTCTTTGCAGATCCGGCGGACATTTCTACATTATGGGGTGGGGAGATCCCTGAAGAGTGGGAGGATATTTGCCGTTCTACAGTGAACATGCTCGAGGAAGGGGAACTGTCCTACGAGGATGCGACTCCTTTTTTATTGTTAAAAGAGCTGATTCTCGGCTTTCAGACCAATACGTCGATTAAGCATGTGCTCATCGACGAAGCTCAGGACTACTCACCTTTTCAATTCGAGTTCATCAAGCGTCTGTTTCCTTCAGCCAAAATGACCGTCCTCGGAGACTTTAATCAGGCGATTTTTGCCCATGCCCGTAAGCACGTGGATTTCAGCACACTGACAGGACTTTACGGACAGGATGAAACCAACGTGATCAACCTGACTCAGAGCTACCGGTCCACCAAACCGATCATCGAGTTCACACGCCGGCTTGTGCCTGGTGGCGAGCAGATATCCCCATTTGACCGGGACGGAGATAAACCGGTGCTTACCAAGGTCGCTGATCAGGATGAACTTCACTGCCGTATTGCAGCGAAAATTGAAGAATGGCAGGACCGGGACTATCATTCTATTGCCGTCATTTGTAAATCTGCGAAAGAAAGTGAAGCCGCATACGCCTCCTTAACCGGTGTGGAAGGCATCAAGCTAATGAAAAGCGCTTCGCTTGAATACGAACAGGGCGTGATCGTCATCCCGGCCTACCTGGCAAAAGGCATCGAATTTGACGCCGTCATCCTCTATGACGCATCCGCCCAATCATATGGTGACGAAAGCCTCAGCCGTTTGTTCTACACAGCCTGCACAAGAGCCATGCACGAGCTGCAGTTGTTCAGCGTAGGCGAACCGAGTCCGTTCTTTGAACAAATAGATGCAGACCTATATAGTAGCGGACCGGCTTAAATGTTAATACAAAGGGACGGACCTTGTACTTCAAATCTGAAGTTCAAGGTCCGTCCCTCTTTTCTATACAACGTTTCTTTTTTTATAAAAGTCATTGAGTTTGGAGGAGTGTTTTGAAATAATTGGAAGAAATGGATAGTATAGGGTGATTTTTAATGAGGAGGAGTCTGAGTGAAAGAAAATATGAAACTGGCATGGATTGCTTCCTGGTTTGCACTGGTTGGTCAACTGGCATTTTTCATCTGTGTGGCGCTGTTCACAGGGGATTGGCGCTATGTCATGTGGAGTTTTATGGTCAGCATGGCAGCTGGCGTTCCAAGCATGATACGTACCTGGCTGACGCAGAAAAAAATAAATGATCAAAAAGCGAATTCCGTCCAATAAATACGGCTTCCGCTTTTTCAGGATAAAATGTGTTACTCAGAGCAGGAGGCTGAAGGTATTGGGAAATTGAAACAGGATTTACGTTTCCTTTAGATAAGACTGATGATTGATCAAATCATTTTAGGGGGTATTTTATGAGCGACGAGACGTTCAGACCGTTTATTGATGCTTTTTTGGATGCTTGGAATCGGTCATCTTTAATGGAGCTGGCATATTTCATTTCAAAGGAGTATCAAGCAAGAGAAGTGACGGGAGGAGAAATCGCAGACTTTGGTTATGAAGAATCGATTGAAGGGTGGAAGCAAGGGTTTCATTTTGTGAAGGTCAACGATGCAAAGTGGGATGTAAATGAAATGTCCATCATTCCGTTAAGGGAAGATGAAATCATGGCCATCCTATCAGCAACCATCCATATCCAAGGGAAATCAATGGAGACAGCCAATATCTTTTTTAATACATTTAAGAAGAACAAACATAGCGAGTGGAGGCTGGTAAGGAGCTACATTGAGGCAGGGGTTTCGATTGAGAAACTAAAGGATCAATATGAGCAGCAGGTGGAATGAATGGGTATATATTCTGGTCCTATTCAAATGAAAAGCTAGAAAACGTGTATGCTGTCTAAAAAGTGGCTGGCCGAAAAGTTGCATTAACGACTATTTGGCCAACCCTTTATTTATGAATTTCCAACGATTCCATTCTGACCACTGGAACCTTAAAAATTTTTATCCTTCTCTGATTTTCTTTTGAAAAAGAGGATCGTAGCTATAATAAGGACCAAGATAATGGCCATCGGTATGATGACAAATAACGCAACTCCAGATTCTCCAAAGATGGGAATTCCTCCTCTCAGGTGATTGATCATAGCTTCTCTTTTCCCTTTTATTATTTCGGTAAAACTTTATGGAATACATTGAGATGCATCGAGGGACGCACCTTGATCGAATTAAAAAGAAAAGATGCTATTATTAATCAGTTTTTGCTATATTTTTTGGAAAATGAAACTTTTTCCAGTGGTTTACGTATAGAAAAAGTAAAATGGGGTTTTATCCCTTTCCAAACAAGGGGATGAGCATGTTAAGCAGGAAGGTGGGAGAACATGAGCAGGAAATCATTGCTGGAAGTGATTATGTGGAAATTACATCGCACGAAGAATAACCAGAAGGTACAAATAATGGAGGATAAACAATGGATAATACCGACAAAAGAAACCGTTTAGATGAAGCTCCTTTTCGGTATCGGGTCAACAAAGATCAATCCGTCTTTATCGAATATGAAGGGAAACAGGTGAAAATTTTAAAAGGAAAGGACGCCGAAAAGTTTATCAGGAATGTGAACGCGGCTGAAAATGACAAAGCCGTACAACTCATCATGGCGAAGATAACAGGTAATTTTAAAAGGGGAAATGAACGGAAGAAGAGGTGAATTATAGGGGGATGGCATCAGTATCCATCCTGAACAACGTACACTTTACAACTTCAAATACAAACTTTCCTTGGAGGAGGTTAAGATGAATCCCTATTGTAAATCAGCATTACATCAAATTCAGGTTTGTATCGAAACCCTGGTGAAAATGATCGACCAATTGGAAGAGAAAGACTTACATGTAAGACCTGCTCCAGACAAGCTTTCCGTCGGAGAACTTTTAGAGCATATTGCACTCATTTGTGAAGCGGATTGGCGCATATCCAATGAAGCTTCTCAAGACGATATGGAAGCTTATTATTTATCGGTTTCATATCAAGATTTAACCTCGATACGAGAAGGATTGCTGGAACATTTTGAATCACTTTGTTCTAACTATCAAACTTTATCAGAAAAAGCTCTTCTCACGGAAACAACCTCCCATTGGGGAGTGACATACACAAGATATGAATGGCTTTTAGAAATAGTCGCTCATATGTATCATCATAGAGGACAACTACACTCCATGCTGGTGCAATGTGGCAAGGATCCAGGGCTTTTATTGTTTGAATAGAGAGAGGTACTTAAAAACTAACCGCTCCTATTTTATAAATAATGACATCAATGTGGGCTTTTTTCATAAAATGTTTCTGAGGTGAAAAAAATGCCAAGAGTCAAATACACAGATGCAGATGTTGCTTTAATGGCGAGGATGATGCGTGCGGAAGCCGAGGGTGAAGGGAAACAAGGTATGTTATACGTCGGAAACGTCATCGTGAATCGTGCGAAAGCGGATTGTTTAGACTTTAAAAAAGTGAGAAGTATCCGACAAGTCATATTTCACGTACAGGGAGGAAATTATTCCTTTGAAGCCGTCCAAAAGGGGAACCTCTTTTATAACAGGGCGAGGTCGGTTGAAAAAAAATTAGCCAAAAAGAATTTGGATTATTGGGCTCAGCACCCGGCGAAATATGCTCTTTGGTATTTCAACCCCTATGCCCCATGTCCTCCAACCTGGTACGATCAACCTTTTTCCGGTCAATTTAAAAATCATTGTTATTATGAACCGGCAGCGGGATCTTGTGCAAGTGTTTATACGGGTGGGTAAGCATCCTTTTTCCATCTGGCAAATTCTGAAGGGAGCTTCCTGGTTAGCAGGTGTTCCCTTTTTTAATTGAGATATTATGGTAAAATCAGGTTGTGATTTCAATAAGAAAGGAGCATCACATGAACTTTTATGTTGCATCAAGCTTTCATAACATTAAGCAAGTACGTGAAGTAAGTGACCGTTTAAAAAGAAAAGGGTATATCCATACATATGACTGGACTCAGAATAGCAGGGCTTTCACGGTTGAGGAGCTGAAAAAGATTGGTGAAAAGGAAAAACAGGCCATCATCGAATCCGATGTGGTCCTCGTATTATTGCCAGGGGGGAAAGGAAGTCATGTTGAACTTGGGATAGCACTTGGCCTCGATAAACGAGTTATTTTATACTCCCCTCATGACGAAGTAAGTGACTTTGCTCAGACAACGACATTCTATCATTTGCCAGAGGTTGAAGTATGTACCGGAAGCGTTGAGGAATTAGTGGACTATGTGACTGCAGGTAACGTTCTATGAGAAAAGTGCTCCTAGCATTTTTACTTGTGGGTTATCCCGTCATCGGGTGTTCTAATCAAGAAAAGCACATCAATTATACTTCTCCTTCCAGGCAGGAAGTGGACGACTTTATCAGCGAACATAACATCCATCCCTTAACTATCGAAGAAACAGAGGACGTCACCATCCTATTACTTCAAAATGGAATCTATTATCTTTCCAAAAACAACGAGAGTGATAAGTTGGTAGAAGGCTATGTCGGATGGAGTGAGAACGACAATCAAAA
This sequence comes from Rossellomorea aquimaris, assembly GCF_008180865.1. Taxonomy (GTDB): domain Bacteria; phylum Bacillota; class Bacilli; order Bacillales; family Bacillaceae_B; genus Rossellomorea; species Rossellomorea yichunensis. The sequence goes on along the minus strand of NZ_VTEX01000002.1, from coordinate 290,569 downwards.
AGTGAACCTGGGATTGAGCAATACCGGAATGCCTCATGCCCATGTGATCATAAACGATGAGCGCCTCCTCGACGAAGCGAAGGAAGTGAAGGTTGAGTTTCATGACGGCACAACGGTCATTCAGCCATTAGACGGTAAACGAGGAATGATCTTGTTTTATGATAAAAACAAAAGGGATCTCACCATCCACAACGAACTTCATCTAACGATCTACAATCAAGATGGCACAGTGATATATGAAGACAGCTTTTAATAATAGAGGGACGGACCTTGAATCTGGATAGTGAATATTCGACAAGATGTTCATATATTAAAAATGTGGAACATAAACATTGAAAACCGGTTCATAAATCCTGATTCCGGACCATAAATCTCGAATCCGGATCAAAAGTTGCTCAAACTGGATCATAACTATACTCAAACGACCTACAAACTTCTTTCCGCTCACTCATACATCCCTCTAAGTCCGCTTTTTTGTTATGAGAGGCCATTTCATGTATAAATTGGGGTTTTATGAGCGAAGCCATTGATGCGACATTGCATAGAGACGGATTCTAAAAAAAAGGAGAACATAATGAAAATCCAACTTGATATAAAGGAACTCCTGGCTACCATTCAATCTGATGACAGAACCATCTTAGGAATAGACGGCCTGAGCCGTTCCGGAAAAACAACGTTTGTGGAGCAACTGAGGGAAAGCCTGAAAAAAGAAAAGATTGATCATCATATCTTTCATATCGATGACCACATCGTTGAACGCAACCGACGATATCATACTGGATTTGAAGAGTGGTATGAATATTTTCACCTGCAATGGGACGTTGTTTGGTTAAGAGAAAACTTTTTTAGCAAGCTGTTGCAAGACAATCAAATCACCCTTCCGTTTTATGATCCACATACGGATACCCGTGACAGTAGAACGATTACGCTTCCACAGTCAGGTCTCATCATCGTGGAAGGTGTCTTCCTCCAAAGGAAGGAATGGGCAGACTTCTATCACCACCTCATCTTTTTGGATTGTCCCCGGGAAAAGAGATTTATGCGGGAAGCAGAAACTGCTAAACAGAAACGGGACAAGTTTGAGAATAGATATTGGAAGGCGGAAGATTATTATTTGAATACCTTTCATCCATGGGAAAGTGCTGATATTGTTTTGAAGACTTGATAACGGTTGGATAGCTTAACTAAGTTAAGCTGTACCTTGTACCTTATAAAATAAAACTGGGAATCAGTATTTTGATTTTCCAGTTTTTATTAAAACAACGATTGAGTTCCTTATTGTTTTTTGAAATAATTGGTAGTGGTAAGGAAGAGGAGGAGAAGTTTTTTGATTCCAAATGATCAACGTACACAAACGATTTACTCACCACCCAAACATATCATCTCAGCAGCAACGATCGTACAGAATGAAAAAGGAGAAATCCTGTTAATCAAAGGTCCCAGAAGAGGATGGGAAATGCCGGGGGGACAAGTGGAAGAAGGAGAGTCCCTGAAGGAAGCGGCCATCCGGGAAACGAAGGAAGAATCAGGGATAGATATCGAAGTAGTCAAATTTTGCGGGGTGTTTCAGAATGTAAGCCGTTCGATCTGTAACACACTGTTTTTAGCCAGGGCGATAGGAGGGATGCCAACCACTTCCTCGGAAAGTCTGGAAGTCGGGTTCTTTCCGGTTGAGGAAGCCTTGGATATGGTCAATTGGAAGAACTTCAGGGAAAGAATCGAATACTGTTTGGATGAAACGAAACACCCGTTTTATATCGATTTTTGATACGGGGATGTACCATTAATTTGATATTGATATAAAGGATAAATTCAATGTGCCTTCATACTCTGTATAAGGGGTGATGAATGATGTGGTGGTTTGTGATCCTGATAGCGGGAACTTTACTATTTGCTTTACTCATCGATATCAGGCGAAAGAGAAGGGGAAACGACCGGCATGTACAGGGGATTCACCCTTCTGCTAAACCTGGTGAAGATCGGAATTACACCATGGGAGGTGGCCGTGACTCCGGTGGCGGCTCGGGGCATTGATCTGAAGGCTCAGAAGTATAGGAAGCAAAGGAAGCTTTTTCAAAAACCATAGATTGTCTATTGAAAAAAATTCCATTATACTTCTTAGTGAGAGATGTAGACGAAAGGGGACTTCAATCAGACATGTGGACAATCTTGTAATGATGAACGAGATCAATAGACTATGAACCTATCATTCTGACGGGAGAAGTGTGTCTATTTGACCATCATATACAAGGAGCACCTGGTGTGATTGAATACCCGACACCCTGAGTGGATACTTGTGTATCCGCTTTTTTGTGTGCAGGGATATATACATCTCTTAGTGACATCTATTAGCTTCCTGTAAAAATTGGAGGAATATGAAATGACCAATCTAAAAGATAAAGTGGCAATCGTGACAGGAGCAAGCCGTTCAAAAGGAATAGGAGCAGCGATTTGCCGTTCGCTTGCTGGTGCCGGGGCAGATATCTTTTTTACCCATTGGACCGCGTTTGATGAGGCGAGTGGAAATGGAGTAGAGAATGAGTTTCCGGAAACCTTTTGTGAAGAATTAAAACAAATGGGCGTACGTGCTTTTCATATAGAGGTTGACCTGAGCGAAGAGGGATCGCCTCGTCGAATAATGGATCGGGTAGAGGAAACTCTGGGAACACCAAGCATACTAGTAAACAATGCCACATTCGAGTCACCGGCTAATTTCAGGACTTTGAACAAAGACATTCTGGATAAACATTATCAAGTGAACAATAGCGGTACCCTCATGCTGACGATGGAGTTTGCGAAGAGATATGGAATAGCCTTTCCTGAAAGAAAAGACGGGCGGATCATCAACATGGTGTCAAAGGGTCCGGATCCCAATAACCTGGCCTACATTGCATCAAAAGGCATGTTGATTGCCATCACGGAGCCATTATCCGTCGGCCTCGCACCAATTGGCATCACCGTCAATTCGATTGATCCGGGTCCGACCGATTCAGGGTGGATCAATGAAGAGTTAAGGAATCACTTACTTCCGATGTTTCCAATGGGTCGTCTGGGTCAACCCGAGGATGCAGCAAAGTTGATCCGATTTTTAGCCAGTGATGATTCCGGATGGATTACCGGACAGCTGATCAAATCAGAGGGTGGTTTTTTGGGTAAGTAATTAAGAGGGACGGACCTCCGGCTTACCGGAGGTCCGTCCCTCTTATTGGTAAAAAAATCCTTGACATCAACTTCGTAAGCCAAGTATTATTTAATTAAACACTGGTCAATAAAAGGATGGGAATTGTATGTCACCGAGAAAAGCAGTAGCACAGGAGCTAACGAAAGAAATGGTGATGGCGGCGGCACGGGAGCTTTTTCTAAAGAAGGGCTATCAGCAGGTGTCCATGAGGCAGATTGCGTCTGAGCTTGGATACAGTCACGGCTCCATCTACTACCATTTCAAAAATAAAGCAGAATTGTTCTATGCCATGATTGAAACCGATTTTAAGCTGTTGGATCAGTGGCTGGATGATGTGTTGGATCAGGATATGGATAACGAAGGGAAATTGAGGGGGATTCTTCTCGCCTTCATTCGATTCGGCCTGAGTCATAAAAGCCAGTATGAAATGATGTTTCTGCTTGCTGATGAGGAAGTCAAAAGCTACGTGAACAAAGGACCGAACGAATCCTATGAAAAATTCGCGCAAGCCCTTATCCAGCTAAGCGACCATGAGATCACTATCCAGCAGACATGGTCGATATTCCTGGCACTACACGGGTTTGTCAGTCATTACTGCCGTTGTGATGAAACATATGAAGAAGTGGAGAACCTAGCAAAATCGCACGTGAATTTTGTCCTTAAATCAATAGGATAAAATTTTTTGGATGTATTTGACCAGTGGTTAATTAAAAGGGGGACTTTTAATGAAAAAGGCAATGGTGGTAGGTGCTTCTGGAGGAATGGGGTATGCCCTTGTAATGGAATTGATCAGCAGGGGTGTCGAGGTCGTTGCATTTACCAGAGGAAAAGAGAAGTTGACCAGGTTATTCGGAGGTATGGAACGTGTCACCATCAACCCTGGGGACGCAGAAAATCAAGACCAGCTTATTCATGCGTCAAAGGGCAGAGATATTATCTTTCATGCCATGAACCTGCCTTATGAAGAGTGGAAACAAACATTAATGACCATTACAGGAAATATCATCCTTGCAGCGGAACAAAACAACGCCAGGTTGGCCGTTGTAGACAATATCTATGCCTACGGACGAAGCGGGGGTGAAAAGCTGACAGAAGAAAGTGAAAAACACCCTCATACACGTAAAGGAAAACTGCGCTTACAAATGGAACAGATGATCAAGCAATCTTCTGTTCCGGCACTTATCTGCCATGTCCCCGACTTTTATGGACCCAACGCGACCAACACTTATATTCACTTTACACTAGAGCAATTGTTGACAAAGAAGAAAGCAGGGTTCGTAGGTCCCCGGAATGTCGCCCGGGAATTCATATATACCAAGGATGGGGCTAAAGCGATGGTGGAGCTTGCGCGCCATGAGGAAGCATTCGGGCATAATTGGAATATACCTGGGGTAGCATCGATTAAAGGAAACGAGGTAGAGCAGATTCTAAAAAGGCAGCTTGGGAAAGATAAGGGGCTTTATTATATCTCGAAATCAATGTTTGCTGTGTACGCTCTGTTCGCAGGTAAGGGAATGCGTGAGGCGTTGGAGATGCAGTATATTAACTCGGAACCTACCATTCTATCTGGAGAAAAGATGGATGGATTGTTGGGCAAGCGGCAGCACACATCCTATGAACAGGGGATTGCAGAAACAATTGCCTATATGAGAATGTAATCAGACACCGGACGGACCCCAGCCTGCCTATTTACAAATTTACCAAAAAGTGCAATAATTAAGAAAATGTCGGAGGAGGGAAAGTAAGTTTATGGAACCAACTAATTGCTAATTAATTTATTTTTTAAATTAATACGGATTTTTGTATTGAGTGTGAACAGGTCTACGAAAGATAGGCTTATTTGTTATGCTCTTTATGGAATCAGGGCAATTAGAAGGAAACTTACTTTACTGATATCAGGATGATCATGTTTCGTGAAGCATTCAACTTAGGCTTGCTGTGCCAGGCATTTTTTTGCATATGCCTGATTGGGCAGCTTTATGAACATGATGATACATGGATGCTACAGGACTGTAAGAAGAAACCCTCTTCTTACGGTCTTTTTTATTATACAAATGAATAGAAGTGAAGGTCTTTCTTAACGCCATCCATTAAAAGTGTAACGTCAAATATGGATGAGAGAAGGAACGTGTATGTTGGAACTAAAATTAAATGGGATTAGAAAATATATGGAAGCGACGCTGGTGGTGAAGGATGTAACGTTGGAAGTGTATGAAGGGGATAAGGTCGGAATCGTTGGGGCAAATGGAAGCGGTAAGAGCACAATCTTGAAGTTGATTGCAGGAATCGAGCCGATGAATTACTATCCTGGTTATCCCCAGACATCGAGTCATGGATATGACGAAGGTCTCATTCATATATCGAGGGGAGCGACAACAGCGTATCTGGAACAGTCTCCTTTGTACCCAAAAGGTGTGAAAGTCAGTGATGTTCTGAATCTGGCCTTTAAAGAGATTGACAGAGTGGAGAAACAGATGCGTGAACTGGAAGAGCAGTTGACCTTTTTACAGGAGGATGAGCTCCAGCGGGCACTTACTAAATACAGTGATCTCACTCAGCTGTTTGAAGTAAAGGGAGGGTATGAACGAGAGGAAAAAATGAGCAGGGTTTGCACAGGGCTGCAGCTGACGGAGAGCTTCTTGGAAAGGGAATTCGACTTATTGAGCGGAGGGGAGAAGACAACGGTCATCCTCGGAAAGCTCCTGATTCACGAGCCGGATATCCTGCTTCTTGATGAGCCGACCAATCACCTTGATATGGAATCGATTGAATGGCTGGAGGGGTATCTGAAGAGCTACAAAGGAATGGTTATCATTGTATCCCATGACCGCTATTTTCTGGATAACGTCGTGACAAAGATCATGGAAATCGAGGATATGAGTTCGATTAGCTACAAGGGAAACTACTCGGCTTTTATCAGCCAGAAAGAAGAAAATATGCGCATTCAATACGAGCATTTCAGGGAACAGCAAAAGAAAATCCACCGCATGGAAAAGACCGTATTGAGTCTGCGTGACTGGGCGATGAGGGCTGATAATACCAAGTTCTTTAAAAGAGCCGCAAGCGTTCAAAAGAAGCTGGATAAGATGGATCGCATCGATAAGCCAGTGTTTGATCGAAGGAATATGAGGCTGGATGTGCGAGCTGCAGAGAGATCCGGTAATGAAACCATTAAGGCGGTGGGGCTTTCTAAACGCTATGAGAATAAAAAGATTTTTAACAACACAGACGTCATGATTCGTTTTGGAGAAAGGGTAGGCTTGCTGGGTCCGAATGGAAGCGGGAAAACCACTTTCTTAAAAATGCTTATGGGAGAAGAGCGTCCGGATGAAGGGGTGTTAGAATTTGGTGCCAATGTAAAGGCAGCCTATTTGCCACAAAATATTGCCTTTAATAATGAGGAAGTCACCGTGCTGGACTGTTTCCGGGAGGATCTTTCCATACATGAAGGAAAAGCTCGGGAATACCTGGCGAAGTTCATGTTCTACAAAGGCACCGTCTTCAAGAAAGTGAAGCATCTGTCAGGTGGGGAAAGAATCAGGTTGAAGCTTGCCATGCTGTTATTTCAGGATACCAATTTACTGATACTCGATGAGCCGACGAATCATCTGGATATTGATTCAATCGAAACCCTTGAGGAAGCCCTAGAAGACTTTGGGGGTACGATTTTCTTCATTTCCCACGATCGCTATTTTATCAACCGGATGGCGGAGAGAATCATTGCTGTAGAGGATTATTCTTTGAGAAGCTATCATGGGAATTACGATGAGTATAAGAGTGAAATAGAAAGGATACGGAGCCTGAAGGAGAGGAAAGGGTCTGTGGATGAAAAGAGCAAGAATCCATTGCGAAAATCTGAAGTTATTAATGAGGAAATGATACTGGCCAAAGTGTTGAAGAAAATCGGGAGTCTAGAAAACGAGTTAAGAGAAATTGATCTAGCCATGGAGACAGGTCATATTGAATACGATGAACTGAATAACCTGTATAGCAGGAAGCTTGATGTCGTGAAAGAACTGGATGCTGAGATGGAACTGTGGCTTCGTTATAGTGAGTGATAGTTTAGAGGGACGGACCTTTGCTTCGTGTGGAAGCTAAGGTCCGTCCCTCTTTTCAAAATTATTTAGGGATTTTATCTTGAATGAATTTCTGGTCAATATAGGGCATGATCGGAATGATTTCACTTATTCCCTTTTCAGATATGGCGTCTAAGGTAAGTTCATTCAGGTACTCTTTCTTCAGAAATGGGGCGATTGCGACAATGGATTTAAGTCCGTTATGCTTATACCCTTCTTTTACACAATGAATGAGCATTTCCTCACTGATAAAGGGTGCCATGGAAGACAAAGCTTCCAGCCCCGTCGACTCAAATTCCCTGGCTGCGCAATCATCTATGACTTCTTTGCTGATAAAGGGTGCCATGGAAGTTAAACCTTTCAGGCCATTTGATTCAAGTTCCAATTTGGCACATGAATTTATGATATCCTGACTGATGAAAGGTGCCAAGGGAGTCAAGGCTCCCAACCCATAGGACTCACATTCCCTCTTTGCACATTCGTCAATGATATCCTGGCTGATGTACGTTGCTATTGACGATAGTCCCTCGAGACGCCTTGATTCAAATTCCTTTTTAGCCAATGCATCAATCGAATCTTGATTAATATAAGGTGCTATTAAAAAGAGTTCCTCTGGAGATAATTCACCCTGCACGTTTTGATAGACCATGTCTGCCTGGTCTAATGTAAGAATGGGTGCCGCGTTTATAAATTCTTCCTTTTGGATGGGCCTGGAATCAGCCAGTGTCTCGTTCTCAACCAGTTCTTTGACTAATTGTGTGCCTTTAGTATTCGTTAAAATATCGTCTATGCTGACTTGAAATATCTTTGCAAGTTCAGGCAGTTTAGAGATATCGGGCATTGTCTGCCCCCGCTCCCAGTTACTTACCGCTTGGAAACTGGTCCCTAACAGATCTGCAAGCGCCATCTGTGTAATGTTTTTTTCCTTCCTTAACTGTGCGATTTGTTTCCCTACTTTTTTCATATCAAACAAAACAACCACCTCATTTAATAGTATAAATTAAGTGTAGCTTTAATTATGGAGAAAACCTATCAAGCATTGCTTGAGTTCCCAAAACCAACGGATTCAAGCGTGAGTTGAAAGGGATGTGACAGGTGAAAAAGAGGGACGGACCTTCAGCTTAGCGAAGGTCCGTCCCTATGTTAAGAAGGACTCTCAATCAACCCGACTAATTCCCTTACGATTGAGCCGGATTTTGTATTTTCGGGATATACGGCATAAAATGGCCGGTAAATCACATAAGGATCAATTGGAACAAGCTTTCCTTGAAAAACTTCATCTTTGACCATTGAGGTTGATAGAAATGCAATCCCCAGTCCCCTTACTGCGAGCTGCTTGATTAAGTAATGACTGCTTGCTTCAAGGATTTCTATGGGCACGATTCGTTCGGATCTCAGAAAATCGTCGGCATATTCCCTTGTTCCAGATCCGATTTCCCTGAGTATGAGGGGAGAAGTGTGCAGTTTCATGCGGATACTAGCGAAGAAACGCAGTTCGTCCCGGCTGATTACTTCCAATTGAAAGGGTTCCAGTCCACGCGTTCCCTCCACAAGGGCGAGATCAAGGTCATGGTGATTCAGTGCCTCCACAATGGTTTCATGATTGTGGATCATCAGCTGAAGGCGGACGTGTGGATAAAGGACCTTTATTTTCTTGACAAAGTCGGGAAGAAGTACGTCACTGACGGTGTGAGTGGCCCCTATACGTAATAGAATTTTCTCAGTCTTTTGTGTGACCTGTTCCATCTCCCTCCACAGTTCCAACATCTTTTTTCCTTGTTCAAACACCTCAAGCCCTGCAGGTGTTAATTGAAAAGACTGATTGGTAGAGGAGCGGTAGATGAGTTCAACTCCTAATGAATGTTCCAATTTCTTGATATGGACACTGACGGTCGGTTGGGACATATTCAGGAATTCACTTGTTTTCGTAAAATGCTGAAGCTGGGCGAGAGTGACAAAAGTTCGAATCCAGTCTAATTGCATACGGTCCCTCCATTACAAAACGTAATAGTCTACATTATTATAATTCATTTCTATTATAGCTTAAGGAAATGTATAATGTTAGACGAAGGAAGTGACCAACAAAATGGAATGGTTTTTATTTATCATAGGTGGTGCAGTCATCGGTATCATTTCCGGTTTCTTTGGTATTGGAGGCGGGATTGTCCTGACGCCAACCTTACTTGTACTTGGCTACGAACCGAGCCAGGCGATCGTTCTATCCTTAATGCTGACATTGGGATCGACTGTGACTGGGACAATGTCACACATTCGGTTAAAAAATGTAAATGGGAAATTAGCGGTTATCCTCGGGATGTTCGGGGTGATAGGGTCAGTCATCACCGTGCCATTTGTAAAATGGCTCGATCCAATCAATGGAGCTTCTACTGTCATCTCCATTGTCTATATTGGAATATTAAGCTGGTTTTCTTATCAGTTTTTAAGCAAACGACAAAAGGAAGCGAAAGCGAAAGGAGTATCTGCGGCTCCATTGATCGGACTTTTCACTGGTGTCATCTCGTCTCTTATGGGAGTCAGCGGTGGATTTGTCATGACCCCGCTCCTCTCGAAATGGCTGAAGCTTGATCTCAACAAAGCGATCGGAACCAGCATATCGGCAGCATCCATCATCGTGTTATCGGGAATCGGCTCGTACCTGTATGCGGGGGAAGCACTCGATTTTCGTCACGGAATCATGTTGATCATCGGAGCCTTGATCGGAACCCCGATAGGCTCAATTCAGCTGAAACGATTTTCAGGTGTGTCTGTAAAAAAGATGCTGGCTGTTTTGTACATGGTGGTCGCGGTCAGCGTGATTTTCAAGATGTTATCCATTTCCTCTGTCTCACTCGGACTGATCTTGACATCCGTGCTCGTTTTCTTTGGAATACTGATTTATTCACAGCAGCGAACCAAGAGAGCAGTGAATCAGTGATCTGGTTGAAAGCTGAAAGTCGGTTGAGCAAGTGGTTGAAGCATGTTCGTAGGTTTGACGATGAGATGCATATCGAAGTAGAGAGATCATTCGCATAGCGAGTGGCCTCTCTATTTTTTTGTGCGGTTAATGATGTGTTTTGCAATTTATGTAAATTGGCCGGGTTTTTTTCAAAAACGGCCGGATTTATCAGGATTTTGGCTGGATTAATGCGTATTTCGGCCGGATTATGTTCTCCTTCGCAAGTAATTGACAGCAGGAAAGGGAACTTGTCTTCAAAAGGGAAGCTGTTTTTTTGAAAACCACTGAGTCAATCGCTTCATTTTCAAAAGACTGGCAGGATTAAGTGAAAATGTTCTAGAAACTAGTCTAAATAGGGGAGTGGGTGTCGAAGGGGGGAGAGTGTCCGGTATTCAGGGAATAGAAGTCTCTGATTATTTTTCTGAAATTTCATTCTATTTGACATTCTGTACAAATCGCAAGTTCTTTTATAGACATCGTGTCTAATGATAAACAAGCCTTTTCAAAATAAACTTAAAATAAGCAAATAAAAAATGAAATAAAGGGTGATTCTATGTCAATTAATCGAGAAAGATTAAAGCGTCATCTAGAGGAGTTAGCAGAAATCGGGAAGATCGGGGAGACAGGCGTTTGCCGTTTGGCCCATTCCAAGGAGGATCGCATGGCGGTGGAAGTGGTGAAAGGCTGGATGGAAGAAGCAGGTTTAACGACAAAGATTGACGGCTTCGGGAATTTGATTGGAAGGATAGAAGGTGCCGACAAGGATAAGCCGATTCTTATGCTGGGCTCACACATTGATTCCCAGCCATATGGAGGAAGATTCGACGGGACAGCCGGGGCACTGGGAGCGGTCGAAGTGGTTCACTCAATGAAGGACAATGGAATCGTCCCGGACCGGACCATTGAAGTGATTTGTTTTTCCGATGAAGAGGGCTGCAGGTTTAACAAAGGAGTATTTGGAGTGCGGGCTATAGCCGGGATGCTGGAGGAAGGTGAACTGGACCGCAAAGACAAGCAGGGCGTTACGAGAAGAGAGGCGTTGAAGGAATTCGGTGTAGAGCCGGATGTAACTGCAAGTCCTGTATACCAAAAAGGTGATATCGCAGCGTTTCTGGAGTTACATATTGAACAGGGGCCGGTCCTTGAGGAAAAGGGAAAACCAGTCGGAATTGTTTCAGGCATCTCCGGACCGATCTGGCTGACGGTTACACTCGAAGGATTCGCAGGTCATGCGGGTTCCGTGCCGATGACGATGAGGCAGGATGCCCTTGTCGGGGCGTCGGAAACCATTCGGAAATTCGATGAACTGGTTAAAAAAGAAGGTACCGAAACAACGGTCGGAACGGTTGGCAGCATGCAGGTGTTCCCGAACTCAAGAAATATCATTGCCGAAAAGGTGGAGTTCACCGTAGACCTTCGAGATATAGACGTAGAAGCGCGCACGAAACTCGAGGAAAAACTCTATCAAATCATTGAAGAGACGGCAATCGGTTACAACCTTAAATATGAGATCAAAGAAGATACCCGGAGCGAGCCAAGATATTGTGCAGACTGGATCAAGAACATTATGAGAGAGGAAGATGAAAAGCTTGGACTTGATTCACCGACCTTGATGAGCGGGCCTTTCCATGATGCCTTATTCATGTCTTATATCAGCGATTACGGGATGATCTTCGTCCGCTGCGAAAAAGGTATCAGCCACAATCCCCTGGAGTTTGCGGAAATGGATGATATTGAAAAAGGAGTCGAGCTCCTATATGCAACGGCATTGAGGGTTTGTCAAGGAGATGGGGACAGGCACCTTACCCCAAAAGACGGCTCTGCTGCTGTTCATGAAAAGTAAGAGAATACCGGGACGAGGGACCTGTCCCTCTGTCCCGTTTGGGAGGTGATCGTTTGAGAGCGACGATGCTCTTCATAAACGGAGAAGTGGTCACTGTGAATTCTGAATTTTCCGTGAAAGAAGCGGTTGCCATTCAGGATAATAAAATACTCGCAGTCGGCACGAATGAAGAAATTTTGCGATATGCAGGTGAAGGAACGACGATTGTGAACTTGGAGGGAAGAAGTCTCCTGCCCGGCTTTATTGACGCCCATGCCCACCTCGAACTTTACGGAACCAATAAGCTCGGGGTGAACGGTAAGGAGGCAGGGAGTATAAAAGAACTCCTCGGGAAGTTGAAGGAGAAAGCACGATTGACTCCAAAAGGGGAATGGATACGGGGCTGGGGTTATAACCAAAACACCCTTAAAGAGGGAAGGCACATAACTCGGTGGGATCTAGATCAGGTTTCCACCGAGCACCCGATCATTGTGGTTCGGACATGCGGGCACATATCCTGCGTGAATTCGAAAGCGCTGGAGCTTGCGGGTATTTATCCTGAAACAGAAGATCCGAATGGAGGGAAATACGGCCGTGAAAACGGCAAATTAACCGGACTGCTGTTAGAAGCCGCACATATGAACATGTTTCTTACAGCCAATTATTCTGAAGAGGAAGTGGAGCAGGGATTGACCCTCGCTTCCCAGGATTATTTGGAAAATGGAATTACGAGTGTCCATGATGCCGGGGGATATGGGCCAGAACATATTCGATTCCTTCAAAAAGCAGTAGGAGCAAAGAGAGTAAAGCAGAGGGTCTATGCACTATACGGCTCGCTGCATGATTCTGTAGAAATGGTGGAGAAAGGTCTGGAAAGCGGAATCGGGACAGGCCTTGGGGATGAGTGGATGAAAATCGGGCCTGCCAAAGTGTTTATCGATGGAAGCAGCAGTGGTCCGACAGCCAAGACGAGGGAGGTCTACACGAGCAATCCGGATGACTCAGGCATTTTATATTTGAACCAGGAAGAAATAAATGAGTGCCTCGGAAAAGCGCATGAATCGGGATGGCAAATCACCGCGCATGCCATCGGGGACAAAGCGGTTGAAATGATGATCGGAGCCATTCGTCATGCTCTTGAGCGACATTCCCGTGAAAATCATCGTCACCGCATTGAACATTCCGGCATGACCCCGCCGGACCTCATTCAACAGATAAAAGAGTTGGAGATTGTTCCGATACCAAATCCAGCCTTCATCTATGAATTCGGTGACGGATACTTGAAGGATTATGGAGAACGGGTCGACGTCATGTTCCCCTTAACGAGCTTTTCAGAAGCACAGATTCCTTTTGCCATCGGCTCTGACAGTCCCATCACCATCGTGGATCCGCTCCACGGGATTTACTCAGCTGTCACTCGCATGAGTAAATCAGGTGAAGTGATAGGTGGCCGGCAACGAATCACTATAGAGGAAGCAATTAGGGCCTATACTTGGAATGGTGCATATGCGAGCTTTGAAGAGACCATTAAAGGCAGTATTGAAGCTGGGAAGCTTGCCGATCTGGTTGTGTTGAATGAATCGATTTTACACTGTGAACCTGAAAGATTAAGAGAGTTAAAAGTAGAGTTAACGATCCTTGATGGAAAAGTGGAATATGCAGCAAAAAAGGAGGGTGTCATATGAGTAAAAGCAAGTTTACGAAAATCTATTGCCTGTCTCTGATTTTACCGTTTCTTCTATTGATTTTCCCTTTGTTTTCAATTGGAAACAGGGCAACTCCGATCATCATGGGGATGCCGTTTTCGATATTCTGGGTGATTTTATGGATTATCATTACCTTTTTAATCGTTCTTATACTCTATCGAATAGATCCAGATAAAGATGAAGAGGAGGTCCATTAATGGCAGATTGGCAGATTGCAATGATCATGATGATCGGCTACCTTGTGATTGCACTTGTAGTTGGTGTGATGGCAGGAAGAGGTCATGATAAACATTCATTAGATGAGTTTACCGTTGCTGGCGGAGGTCTCGGTCTGGTTGTAATGTGGTTCCTGATGGGAGGGGCTGTGTTCAGTGCCTTTTCATTTCTTGGCGCACCGGGGTGGGCTTATTCCAAAGGAGCACCCGCACTTTATATTTTAACGTATACCGCTTTTGCGATCCTCCCATGGTACATCATCGGTCCGAAAATCGGGAAAATCGGCCGTAAATTCAATATTTACACGGTTTCCGGCTTTATGAAAAAACGGTACGGAGGAAAGACGCTGCCCATCTTAATCGGGGTGATTGCGTTACTCGCTTCGATTCAATACCTTGCCACGCAGATGAAAGGGATGGCCTACATCTTCAATATCATGACTGAAGGACGTATTCCTCTTTGGCTCGGAGCCCTGCTCGCGTATGGAATCGTAGTCATCTATGTTGCAACAGGTGGATTGAGGGCAGCGGCATGGTCTGACGTGTTCCAGGGGATCTTAATGATCGTCATCTCCTGGGTAGTCGGCCTTGCGATTGTAAATAAGCTCCACGACAGCGTGGGTGGGATGTTTACCAACCTCGTTCAGGACAATCCTGCCTTTTTTGAAATCGGGAATGAAGGGTCTGCCATGTCAGGGACAGCGTATACGACCACGATTCTCGTCTCTCTCATAGGGTTCTTAATGTGGCCACACCTATTTTCAAAGTCATATGCATCCAATGCACGAACGATTAAGAAAACCGTATTGGTGTATCCGATCTTTGCCCTGTTCCTTATCCCGCTATTATTTGTTGGCTTTTCTGCAGTGAATGTAGTCAATCCAGCTGACATTGGAGCACCGGATGAAATCCTTCCTTACCTGATAACCACCGTCCTTAGCCTTCCCGGCTGGGTTTACGGACTTGTAGGCGCAGGAGCGTTAGCGGCTGCCATGTCTACGGCAGATGCCATCACCCATAGTGCCTCGCTGGAATTTACGGACGGGGTCATTAAGAATGTAAAACCGGACATTTCTGATAAAACCACATTGCTACTGATGAGAATCGGTGTGTTTGTGGTCGGGGGACTTGCTTACTTTATCACCGTATTCGGGGGGCAGGGACTCATCGCCTTATTGCTCGGAGCCTATGGTTCCATCGTTCAATTCGCACCCGGGGTATACGGAGCTCTCTATTCGAAAAGAGTAACCGGACCGGCTGTCATCACTGGACTCGTCGTAGGTACATTCGTCAACTACTATTATCAATTAGTCGCAGAATCTACACCGTTCGACATCCATGCAGGTATTCTTGGATTGATCTGCAACATCGTCATCGTCATCGCGGTCAGTGTTTTCACTCAGCAAAAGAGTATCAGGATTGCTGAGGAGTATCGCAATATAGGATCCTAGTGGTACAGGCACCTAGTTCTTCTGGGAAAGATGACGTGCCTATTCTTTCCAAAGAGGGATACAACACAAAATCTTGGAAAAGAAAAGCCAAGGATGCTATTGGGTCAGCATTCTTGGCTTTTTGACTTTGATCATTTTTCAAATTATGCCTTATTAGACAACCTCTTCTTTTATTGCTCGATTTTATTTTTAATGGACTCAATCGATTGATTTAGCTTCGTTAAGTCAACCTCTCCCGTTTGGATATCCTCCAGCTTGTATGCTCTTTTCAATTCAATGATTCGGTTAACGCTGGCGTCAATTCGACCTTCGGATATTTCCCCGTTTTGGACTGCCTTTTTAAGTGCTTCAATTGCAGAGAGTGCTTTATTAAAGTCATGGGCGATTAGGATCAGGTCGCTGCCCGCTTTTACGGCTTGAACGGTCGCTTGGCCCATCCCGTAGTTGTTCGTAATGGCTTTCATGGTCATATCATCAGTGATCACGGTACCGTTGTAGTTCATCTTTTTGCGTAAGAGGTCTGTGATGATGCTCTTGGATAAAGACGATGGATATGTGTCATCGATCTTGGGGAGCAGGATATGAGCAACCATGACGAGATCAGCTCCACTGTTGATGGCTTCCCTGAATGGAATCAGTTCCAGGGATTCGAGTTCTTGAATGCTTTTGTTGACAACAGGAAGCTCCAGGTGTGAATCTACGGAAGTATCCCCGTGGCCAGGGAAGTGCTTGATGGTTGAAAGGATTCCCTCGGATTGAATACCTTTCATTGTTTGGATCCCTAATTCGCTGACGACATCAGGGTTATCACCAAAGGATCGATTGCCGATCACCGGGTTATCAGGGTTACTGTTAACGTCTAGAACGGGAGCAAAGTTCAGGTTGAACCCATACTCTTTTAATTCCTTTCCGAGTATCGTCCCCACTTCAAATGAAATATTCGGATCGTTTAAGGCTCCTATCTTTTTATTTGTAGGAAGGTTCACAAGCCCTCCTGGCAATCTTGTGACCTTACCGCCTTCCTGGTCGACACTTAAGAGGAGTGGTAATGGATTATTGACGTTGTCTGCTTTCATTTTATTAAGGAATTGGACCGTTTGACGGGGTCCTGACAAATTATCTGAGAAGAAGATAAATCCCCCTACTTTGTGCTGCTGGATTAGGGTTTTCGTATTTTCACCATCCTGAGTCCCATTCACACCGGCTATGATCATTTGGCCGACCTTTTCCTCCAGGCTCATAGTAGAAAGGATATCTGAATCTCCAGTATCCCCTTTCTCTTGAGCGATAACCGAAATGTGATCTACTTTGGGATTCTTATTTTCAATCGATGGTTTCGGCAATATCCATTTTAATTGGTAAAAGGAATTCACATCATAGATGAAAATGATCTGATCATGTGAAGCATCCTGGTAATATTTCGTCGCATTGGGATTGCCACTGACTTCTTTAATGTCATTGAGTCGAATCTGCTGCAGGACAGGGTCAAAGGAACGTACATCAAAAATTACGTTATCTTTCGATCCGACTGTCGTAGAATGATTGGAGAAATCTTGGTAAATCCCGGCTTCTGTTTGAACGGAATTGTCTGGTTTCCCCCATTTATCTGTTATTTCATCCATCTGTGTCATCCCTGCTGTGATGGGGATATTCGGCACTTTTCCCTCTTTAGCAGCGGATAGGACTTCTTTTATTGAAGACCCAGATGAAGACTCATCTTCTTCGGTGTGAGCGGAATCTTCTTGGGATGAATGATTCGGATCCATATTTTTTTCGATAAAAAAATAGTTTAGAGTAATCAAAATGAAAGTTAGAGATAAAAGGAGATATATTATTTTTTTATAGGACATAAGATTCTTCCTTTCTTTATGAAAGGTAACTTAACGGTACCAGTACTAAGGAATGATATTTTTTCCCGTTTTCTTCTCCATCCTGTATCTTGTTCTATTTCTGATAATCATAAACGTATATAAATCGTCAATTAATCGGTTGTACAGGCATTCCTTACATAATACTAACCTCCCTTTACATATTCACCTTTGATTCGGGGATAGTATTCAAGAGATATGTATAGAAGGAGCCTATTATTATGGATTCTTTTTTAGTGGAAATCGATGCAGCGATAGGGGACAATGATGATTTTTTTCAAGTTCATCAAGATTTTGGCGGATTCCCCTTTTTATTGATGGGGCTTAAAAGTCTTATAGATGTGCAGAAAACGATCCAAGCGATCGAGGACCAAGTCATTTCAGGGACGATGGGGGAGCTGCTTCATGATGGAGAGGAAGTCATTGAAGCGATTTTGAAAGGGAAGCTGATCATCTCCAGTGTCGGGGAAAATGGGTCTTTCTTCAGTATGGACGCAGTGGCAAAGACGCTGAATCGTTCAATTGAACCTCCTACCAATGAAAATACCCTTCAAGGACCTTTGAGTTCTTTCAATGAGGACATCGATACAAACATTGGGATTATACGCAAAGAGATTGTTTCAAAAGACTTGAATGTGAGATCCTTTTCAGGAGGGAGCGGCCAGAAAAGAACACTTTCAATAGTGTACCGGAAAGAAAGCGCAGATAGGGAATATGTTAGCCGGGTCATCCACCAAATTGAGTCCAATATGGATCAACCACTTCATAATATTCAAGATGTGACGAAGATGTTAGGATTGTCGACCCGCACCCTGATTTCTCCTTTCAACACAACAGAGGCACCACAAGAAGTATACAGGAGCCTGCAAAAAGGAAAACTTGTATTATTTCTGGATCGAATACCTTTTGCTCTTATTCTTCCAAGTGATTTCTGGGATATGTTCTTCCTTGAGAATGATCGGAACTTCTCTTTCCCGATCATGGTATCAATGAGGCTGCTCAGGATTTTAGGTACATTGCTTGCCCTTGTCTTACCAGGACTGTATGTAGCGTTAGTCGCTGTCAATCCTGAGATGCTCCGTATTGAATTAGCATTATCCGTTGCTCAGACCCGTGAAGGTGTCCCTTACCCGGCATTTGTTGAGACCATTTTCATGCTTCTTATTCTTGAATTAATATTGGAGGCGAGTATCAGGCTTCCGAAAAGCATCGGTCCTACCATTACGATGGTAGGAGGGATCATTCTGGGTCAGGCCGTTGTCGAGGCGAGATTAGTAAGTAATCTACTGATCATCATACTAGCGGCCACTACGATCGCCAACTCTACCATAATCGGATTTCAAAATTCCATCTCCATCCGAATCTTTAAATATCTGATCTTGATTCTTTCTTCGATTTTTGGGGTATTCGGCATATTGGCAGGATTATTCGCAGTTTGTGCATACGTAGCTGGGATAAGCACTTTCGGGGTGCCTTATCTCAAGATTAAAGGAGTTAGTAAAAGTGGATAAAAGCTTGTATGTTGTCATCATGTACATTTTAACCCACATTGGCCTAATTTTATTTCTGTATCCTGGCAATATTATTGACAGTTCATCTCAAGGACAATGGATTCCGATCATTATCGGGGTCATCGTACATTTCATCATTTTATTCTTGCTTTTGACTGGACTTGATCGATTCCCGCACCAAGATATCATTACCATTTATTTACGTGCAGGCAAGTTGGTGACATTCATTTTTCTACTTCCCACTTTCCTCTATTTTTTTATGGCTAACATCATAACGGTCCGGGCGTATTCAGAAGTTGTTACCATTGTATTTCTATCAAACACCCCCCTATGGGCAATCATGGCATTGCTGCTTATATTATCAAGTTATTTAGCAATTAAGGGAGTGGAAGCCATTTTTCGTACAGGCATTCTTCTCTTCTTATTTTTATTCCCTTTGATTTGCTTTATATTGGTGGTTGCGTTTCAGAATGTTGATTGGCATTATGTATACCCATTATGGAATGATGACTTCTCTTTTTTGACTGACTCTTCTTATCTCAGAAGCTTCTTCGCCATTGGTGGTGTATTCCTGTTTATAGGGTTTGTAAGACCGGTCATTCCATATAAGAAGAAAAAAGTTTTGCTTGCTGCCGTTGCACTCATTCCCATTTTTATCATATCCGTATATATTCCTGTCCTTACATTTGGTCAGGCAACAGCATCTACATTTTTGTTACCTTTCGTCATGACAGTCGATGCCATCAATTTGACATGGCTTATGTTCGATCGACTGACCATGTTTTTCTTACTAAGTATAGTCATTTTTATATTGTTGTTTATCTCACTCGTATTATGGATGAGTGTAAGGATCATAAATAAATGTTTGCTGCCAACCATGAACCCATCCTATTTAATAATGGCTGTATCATTCATCATCTACTTCATTTGTTTGTGGATTCCGAATTGGAGTGACGTTGAACAGCTCTTTAAATGGAATACTTCCCTAAGATTCTATGTCATCTTTGGAGTCCCCATTTCAATTTGGATTCTTGGTGTCAAAGCAAGGAAGGAGGGTGAAAGTTGAGGTGTAAAAAAGCGGTCATCTGGCTTTTTCTCTTATTATTAGTTTTCATGATGAGCGGCTGTTGGGATACCAGGGATATTAATCATCGGGTCATGCCGGTTGTTTTAGGCATCTCCAAGGATAGTGATCAGTATAAAGTCTTTCTGCAGATACCCCACCCCCAACAGGATGTCATACAAACGAAGGTGGTCATTGGTTTTGGTGAAACGATTAATGAAGTTGTAGATAATATTAGTGCTGACATGGAAAGCAGTGTCGATTTGCTTCACGTAAAGGTAATTGTCATCGATCGGCATCTTGCAGAAGAAGGGGTGAAAGACCTAATATCAGGCATTATGAGGTCGAGGGATGTATCTTCAAAAGCGCTGGTTGCCATTTGTAACGACGATATTAATCAATTTTTCAAAAGTATGGAAAAAAACACCTCGCCAGGTGGGACGACTCTCTTGGATTTCTTCGAAAAGAATGCCGGATGGGACCCTCAGATTGCATTGACCAGAGTCTGGGAGGTATATAGAAGTATCCACTCTTATACCCGGGACGTGGCCATTCCGATGCTCCGTCTTGGAGAGACGACGTTAGTTGACCATGTGGGTTCAGCAGTGATAAAGAACGGAAGAATGGTTGAAGAAATCAATGCTAATGAGACTCTTCTTTACAACGCATTTAACGGAGAAAGCACTCAAGGGAAAATAGAGGTGCTGAATGAAGGGAGTGTCCTGATTTTAGGAAATACGATTGAACATACAAGTGAGGTGCAGAAAGAACCATTTTTATATACCAAAATTAAGTTAGATGTCATGATACTGGAAACAAAAGGGGATCCTACAGAGAAAATGATTGAAAAGGGATTGGAAAAGCTTCTAACAGACCGTTTGAATAAGATGTTCTCGAAGCTCCAGAAAAGCGAGGCGGATATTTTAGGACTTGGCCAATTTTTCAGAAAAGAAATACCGAGGATGGACTTAAAGGAATGGAGATCGAAGTATTATCAAAACTTGTCCACAGACTTTGTAGTTGATGTCGATATCCGGAATTCCGGGAATTTAAAGAACCCCGGTTAAGCACATAATTTTCTTGTGTTTCAGCAAAATAAGGAGACGTATTCTTTTTAACCGATAAAGGGGTTGTTTCAGCTTGATGTTAGTATGGGGACTCATTCTCTTTTTAGTAGTTGCTCTGTTGGTCATGCCAAAGAGGTTGACCGTTAAGGAAAATCTTATCATGTTTCCGTTCGTCGGATATTTTGCAGCAGTGGCACATATTCTGGTAGGCATCATGGTGGATCTTGTAGATTTTGGACCGACCAAAAGTGTGGAATTTACTGATTTTGTACTGGTTGCCTTTGCTCCCTCGTTCATTGCACTTTTATTCTTGAATTTTATGAAACCGGATAAGCCCTTGTTCTATACAATGATCTGGACCGTTTTCTCATTTTTATTAGAAGTATTACTAAGTTTTAACGGTTATATGGAACATTTAGAGTGGAAAATATGGTACTCGATCCCCGTTTATATAGTGGCATTCCTAACACTACATTGGTTTTTTCAATATGTAGTCCGAAATGGTTCTAAGAGTTCAGAAATATTCAAGAAATGATAAAGTAAATAACTTATTAATAAAGAGGAAAGATTGGGATGTTTATTCTATAGCATACATTCTTCTCTCTTTTTTTTTGGCAAATATGCAATCTTTAAAGGACCAATCAATCATTCTTTTGGTGAAATATAGAAATCAAAATGGTCCATGTACACCATTTGTGCAACTTTTTCTTTCTTTTTGTGCAAGGACATAGTACATTACTCTTATAAGCATATGAATAAGTCATTTAGGGTTTAAACCAATTGGGATAGTCTTATACACTCCTGCGGTCATGGCTTATGAACTGATCACAATATCTTGTCTTATAGAAAGTAGGTCGAATATGCACGTATCGGAAAAATTTTATGAATTTATGAATGAACGTACATGGCAACTGACAGACAATTGGTATGAGTCACTTGATAAAAATGATCTGTCAGGTGTGTATGCGTCAACAGATCCTCAGGTCATCCAGACGTTGAAGCGTCAAAATCACGAATTCCATGAACGGTTTTGTGTCCTATTTAAGGATGTAGGACAGGATGCACTATGTAATTTCGCCGAATGGATCGAGGAAATTGCAAAAGATGAAGAGCACTTAAAAACCCCAACTCACTATATACTGAGGGAATTTTTCAGAACCCAGGATCAGTACCTGGAGATCTTGCAGGAATTTTACCGCCTGCATGGAAGTGAGTTTCCATCGGAAAGAATTGAGTCATTTAGGGAATTGATCATTAAAACCTTTGGTCTTGTCATTTCCAAGTTTGCCGAAGAGAATTACGAATATGCCCAGAGACGCTTGAAGGCACAGCAGGAAATGATCAGGGAATTGAGTTCACCTGTCATATTAATTGAAAAGAAGACAGGGGTGCTGCCTCTTGTCGGTGATATCGATACAGGAAGGGCGAGGTATATCTTAGAGAATACACTGGCCGAATGCGTCGATAAAAATGTTGAGCACTTATTCATTGATTTATCCGGTGTCATCATGGTGGATACGATGGTCGCCCATCAATTATTCCAGATCATCGAAAGCCTGAACTTGATTGGTGTGAAGAGTTCGATTTCAGGCATTCGTCCGGAAATTGCCCAAACAGCCATTCAACTTGGTATATCATTTGAAAATATTTCTGTCACTTCGACTCTTGAACGAGCATTGAGTCAGCAACGGTAGAAAGAAGTCATTCAACGAGCGGTTACTCTGTAATCGCTCGTTTCTTTTTACCCTATGGAAACTAATTGTTTAACACCAATCTATATAGGGAATTACCCCCATTATAGAGTGAATTTGGTATGGTATGCCCTTGTGAAATTCACGATAGAAGGAGGGGCAACATGCAATTAGTCAAAATGATCCGATTCGACCGAAATGGATTTACCTGCGGTCCACCTCAAACTGAATCTATCTATAAAAGGAGAGAGCCGATTTTTATCAATCGGGAGATCGACAATCTTTTTCATACAGGTCAATCGATTTATACGTCCGAAATGATCCTGCCGCGATCCACTGATCGCCAATGGTCCGGATGTTTCTGTTATTTAGAGGAGTTCACTCAGGTGGCTACTGAAACTCGTCATATAGGCTTCCTCCCCAGAGAAAGTGTAATTTGGGTGAGAAATAAGAGCCATCTCGGCGGCGGGATTCCCTACTTCAATCGCTTCGTTCATCCATTGGTGGAAGAAGGGACAAATGATGATAATATGATCAAGGATACATGGGTGAAAATGAGCATAGAGGATGCACTGGAACGAACGTATCTGTGGAAAAAAGAGTATGGTTCCCTCCCTGAGTGGATCACGGAATGCTACCTGATGGAGGAACAAGTGAAACGTCTGATCTATCCTTCTACTAATGAAAAGATCTTGGAATTTTGGTTGAGTAAAAATTAAAACATACTGAAAGTCATGAATGTCCCGTCTTTTTGTTATAATACATAGTAATTGATCTTACAATCTAATGAAGGTTGAAGTGTAACGAATTTCGTTCACTTTCTATGTAAAAGGGGAATTCACTTGAAATTTGAAGAGATTAATCCAGAATTAGTGACATTATGCCGGACGGCAGATCCATTTCTTATGGCAGAATCTGTGATTGGAGACCGATTAAGAGGATTGGATACTTTGTCGTTAAAGGGAATCGAGCGAAAAAAGGCCCTTCCGGGAGACGTGGTCAACCTGTTGATCATCTATTTCTTCTCAGAGGTCAAAGGCACGGTCTATCACAGGAACGCACTTTCAAAGTTATATAATCATTGGGTCTCTAACGAAGTATTTACCTTCTCCAAGGCAAAAAAGATGATCGAGCTGGACATGCACGAGCAGCTTGGTGAAATCGACCGTTTATAGATATGCGAAAGGTCTGGATCTATTGGGATTCAGGCCTTTTTTTGCTTTAATAGCTAGATGTGATACTCACACTTAGGCAGGGTATCAGTAAAGAATAAACATATTCCAGATAGGCACACTAACAATATATATCATTTTTTGTAAAGGTGACCTGACCTCCTCATGGACAATCATACAAGCGACAACACAGCTAGGCGTTACACAGCGCATGTCAGTATTCTTGGCACCACCCAGATCCACGTGCGGAATCCGTATATCATCGCATGGTGGAGTGCAGCTTTTCCCGGATTTGGCCATTTACTATTATCGAAATATTTGCGTGGTTTTGTCCTCTTCATATGGGAAGTCATAGTGAATCTGCAAGCGAATGTCAATCTGGCCATGATTTATTCGTTTCAAGGTGAGATCGAGATGGCGAAGGAGATTTTAGATACGAGATGGCTTTTGATTTATATTCCTGTTTATATTTTTGGGATATGGGACAGTTATAGGACCACGGTTGACATGAATAAAGTATACATATTAGCCGACCGGGAAGCCCACCCTTTTAATTCATTCAGCATAGGAGCACTTGAAATCAATTATTTGGATAAACGAAATCCGGTTATGTCCGTATTGTGGTCCTTATTTATCCCTGGTCTCGGACAACTATATGTCCATAGGATTGTAACAGCATTTTTCGTGATCATTTGGACTGTTGTCTTTTTC
Source organism: Rossellomorea aquimaris (assembly GCF_008180865.1). GTDB lineage: Bacteria > Bacillota > Bacilli > Bacillales > Bacillaceae_B > Rossellomorea > Rossellomorea yichunensis. The sequence continues at coordinate 266,079 of NZ_VTEX01000002.1, read as the reverse complement.
TACTATTCACACGGTCTTGAGGCCATTTCTCTATTATTCTTAGGAGAAATAAAGGAGGCAACCAGTGTCATCAATCCTGAATGGCTCTTATTTTTCCCTTCACTATATGGTTTTTCCATTTTTGATTCCTATATGAATACGGTGGAGAATAATAAGTTGTTTGAAAAGGAACAGCGGGCGTTTCTTAAGAAAAATTATCAATCACCCACTTTTCAACCTATGAAAAGTAAAAAAAGCGAAGTGATCGAATGAAGATATTCTCAACGTTTGAACATAATGCGTATTTAGAAATGGCCATTGCCATGGTGGAGGAACAAGGGATAAAGAAAGAAGATATATTTGCGATGCCGTTGGATAAGCGAACGGAAAAGCGAAAAGTATTTGATTCCATTCATCGTTCGGATGGAACGTCTCTCATTGATATCGGCATGGCTCTTGCAACAGCCTTATCTGTCATTGGTGCGAGTATCGGTTTTGATCTGGCGTGGGGTCCCATTTACTGGGGTCTGATTGGTGCGGCGGCGGGGTTTATGATAGGATTCATGATTCGGATATTGACAGAAGTGGTATTGAAACCGAGAAGGAGATCGTTAAAAGGGAAATCCTCAGAAGTAATCTTGATTATCGCATGCGAAGAAAATCAGGGTGAAATGATAGAAGGTATTCTTTGGGAACATTATGCCCTGGGAGTAGCGAGATATAGAGGATAGCATACGGAATTCAAAGGGACAAGATATCAGTGGAATGCACTTCCTAAACTGTATAAACACTGGGTGTCTCAGCGAAAAGTTGATCGTGCTGGATATTCATGAACTGCTTGGTGTAATTGACTGGATTTAATCGACTCAAGTTAAAGGTCTGAATCTCAATTCCTGTATGGAATAGGGTTCAGACCTTTTTTTATGCCCTCATATAGAATCCCAAATACACCCTTAATATGGTAAAATTAAATCACATGTTATATTTTTTGAATATTTCGTTTTAAAGGAGGGGAATACAAATATGGTCACACCGCAAACAGCTCCCTTTTTGGTCAGTGGGATGAGGGAAAAGGACCAGCAATCGGTCATGGATTGGTTTGTGCAGCGTAAACAATCGTTCTATGCCCTGGGACGGATTTATGTAAGTAAGCAAGAGGATCTGGAAGAGATATTTTATCGATCGATCATCGTGGTACATAATGAATTACATCGTTTGAAAAAAGAAACTTCTTTTGAATCGTGGGCTGTTTCTCATTTTATACATATTGGCCGGGATCTTTCTAAAAATAAGAGTTTCCTGGATTCAGAGGGTAAGAAATCTGTTCAAACGCTCTTTCATGCCTTATATCAATTAGAGGATCATGAAAAAGAGGCGATTGCTTTAAAGTATTTCAACGAATGCTCTTTTGCAGAAGTTGGACGTATTCTTGATAATTCAATAGAGAAGGTTAAATCCTGGCTATTTTCAGGTGTACGAAAACTTAGGGAAGAGTTGGGTCACGGTTCTTTCGAGGGCTGTCGGGAATTTCATGGGCATTATCTTGAGTACTTAGGTAGAACGATGGATCGGCCTGAAAAGGTAAAGTTTGAGATGCATATCTACCATTGTCAGGGCTGTCAGGAGGATTTGGCTTCTTTTCAGGAAGTGGTTCTGACCTTAGCAGGAATGACAGATTCCATAGAGATCCCTGCTGAATTCATGGAGAGGATCAAGAGCAAGGTGGAGGAAAGAGAAGCGCGCAGGCAAAGGAAGAAAAAGAAACGGAAATCGATCTGGCTTGCCTTCGCAGGTGTTTTGGCGATGGTACTATCGATCGGATTCGTGACAGGTGGATTCTCCAGTTTATACTATGCATGGACGGAAGAGGATGAACAATTGCGTGCGATCCTCCAGCATAACCTGGGGGAACGGCTGAATCTCGAATCGGAAAGCAATGGGGTGAAGATCACCATCAAGAGTGTCGTTGCCGATGATGTACAGACTCTTGTCTTTTATGAAATAGAAGATACCGAGAAAGACAATCGATATATGATGAATGCTCATGAAGGCGTCCATATTGAAAATGAATATGACGTCATGAGACGTGATCGGCAAAACATGTTCTATTCTCCTCCTGTCGATCAGGACGAAATACAAAATGAAGAGAAGAATGTGTATAAAGGTACCATGAGTCTCCTGCCGGTTTCAATGGACAGCGGAACCATTAAATTGAATGTGGCAAGACTCATGCAAGTAGATCAGGACACTCAAAAAGGTGAGTATTTCAGTAGGGAGCTGACATTTGCAGAAGGAGACTGGAGCTTTGACATTCCGTTTACAAAGCAGTCATCCCGGGTGCATGAGCTGGAAAAGGAAATCGCCATTGACGGGATTAAGGTCCGCCTGGATAAGCTCACGATTGCGCCGACCACGACGCTCCTCCAGTACAGCTTTCAGAATCAGGGTGGGGATAGAAGGATCGATGTCATTACCTTTGATTCCCTGGGAACGGACAAGAAGAATGTAAAGGCAGACCTCTTTGGAGGAAATATGTACGTGGAATCCTTTGACCAGGAAGGATGGAGTGCCTTTACATCAAGCTTTGACACCTTATATTTTGAAGATCCAAAAGAAGTTGATATACTGTTTGATTCCATCCATTTATCAGTAGACGATAGGAAAACCATCCCACTTGACGATCTCAAGAACCTGCCCCGGAAATTTGAGTATCAAGGGAATACCATCACCATTGATGAAGTCCAGGCAGGAAATCCGGCGAAGGTGTTTGTTACGCATGAAGTAACGAAGGATCGTGCCTATGAAAGAGTGAACTACGGGTTCTCCAGCGATTATTTGATGAATGAAAATACTTCAATCGGAGTAAGTGATGGCGATGGGGTATTGATGGACAAAAACGGCAAGATCCATGAAATCGATGTATATGAGTATGATAAATTGGATCAACCCCGCTACTTCGAGACGGAGCAAACCATTGAATTTTATAACGATTCGTCCAGGGAAGATGTAAACTTGACCAAGCTTGAAATAGGGGGATACAGCACAACGAAATATGTGGATGACCGGGTGAAGGTGAACTTGGATTAAGAATATAGAAGAGGGACGGACCTCCTGCTCTAAAAGCAGGAGGTCCGTCCCTCTTAAGTGAGAATAACTTCCCACACCAGAGAAACAATAGGTTTGTCGTGACAAGGGTGACAAAGTTAGTTTTCATCGTTGTTGAAACCGTCACCATCCGGAGCCTATGATGAATATAGGAGAAATTATTATTCAATCATGAAAGGATGAGAGAAGTGGCTCAATCAAATATGAAAGTCGCGGTACAAAAGTTTGGTAACTTCCTCAGTTCAATGGTTCTGCCGAATATTGGCGCATTTATCGCTTGGGGTTTAATTACAGCGTTGTTCATACCAACTGGGTTCTTTCCAAATGAAAGCCTTGCCAAACTGGTAGGGCCGATGGTTACGTACCTGTTACCGCTCTTAATCGGGTATACAGGAGGTAAGCTCGTACACGACCAGCGAGGTGGGGTCGTGGGTGCAATCGCGACAATGGGTGTCATTGTCGGTGCACCGGATACACCGATGTTCCTGGGTGCCATGATCATGGGGCCATTGGGTGCTTACGTCATCAAGAAGTTTGACCAGATGATCGAAGGGAAAATCAGAGCAGGATTTGAAATGCTCGTCAATAACTTCTCCGCAGGTATTCTTGGTGGAATCCTTGCAATTCTGGCATTCCTCGGTGTAGGACCTGCCGTGGATGCATTTACGAATCTACTGGTATCAGGTGTTGACTGGCTTGTGGCAGCAGGACTGCTTCCATTAACAAGTATCCTGATCGAACCTGCAAAGATTCTATTCTTAAATAATGCCATCAACCACGGTGTACTATCACCGATCGGATTGGAGCAAGTTCAACAGGGTGGTAAATCGATCCTGTTCCTCTTAGAAGCAAACCCGGGACCGGGTCTTGGAATTCTACTGGCGTTCATGTTCTTTGGAAAAGGAACAGCGAAGCAATCGGCCTCAGGAGCAGGAATCATTCACTTTTTCGGTGGGATTCATGAGATTTACTTCCCGTACGTATTAATGAAACCGATGCTGTTCGTTTCCGTCATCCTTGGTGGAATGAGCGGAGTGTTTACCCTTGTTCTATTAGGGGGAGGATTGGTATCACCGGCATCACCTGGTAGTATCCTTGCGATTACCGCGGTTACCCCTCCAGAAGGATTGGCGTATCTCGCAAACTTTGCAGCCGTCCTTGTGGCAGCAGCCGTTTCCTTCATCGTGTCTGCCATCGTCTTGAAATCAAGCAAGACCACAGATGAAGACATCGAAGGCGCAACGAAGAAAATGCAGGAAATGAAAGGCAAGAAGAGTTCTGTAGCAGGCCAAGTGAGCCAAGGAACAATGCCTGAAGAAGTAAACAAAATCGTCTTTGCCTGTGATGCAGGCATGGGCTCAAGTGCCATGGGGGCTTCACTACTCCGTAAGAAAGTAAAAGCGGCAAGTCTGGATGTCAGCGTGACGAACACGTCCATCAGTAACCTTCCTTCTGACGCTCAAGTCGTCATCACACAGGAAGAACTGACGCCGCGGGCTAAAAATAAACTTCCGAATGCCTATCACATTTCCGTGGATAATTTCCTATCCAGTCCAGAGTACGACAAGCTGATCGCGAGTCTTCAGGACGGGATCACGGATGAGCAGGCAGAGGTTGTGGAGGATGCAGAGGAAGAAGCGGTAAACACTGAACCGAATGCAGATCATGATGATGATCTTCTCCTGGAAGAGAACATCTTCATGAACCAGGAATTTGCCACAAAAGAAGAGGCGATCCGGTTCGCAGGAGAATCCCTCGTCAAAGCAGGATACGTGGAAGAAAGCTATGTAGATGCTATGATTGACAGAGAAGGAATCACATCTACGTATATGGGTAATAATGTAGCCATTCCACACGGTACGGAAGATGCGAAGAAAGCCGTCATCAAGTCCGGATTCACGGTCGTTCAAGTTCCGAAAGGCGTCGACTTCAACGGAGAGAAGGCGAAGATGATCTTCGGTATCGCAGGTAAGGATGGCACACATCTGGAAATCCTATCAGGCATCGCCGTTGTCTGCTCCGAACAGGAAAACGTCAACAAGATGGTTCAGGCCAAGTCAGCCAAAGAACTGAAAGACATCATTAACAGCAACTAGAAAATTCATTCAGAAAGGCGGGGTCCCTGCCTTTCTGTTCTCATTTGTATCGATAAAAGCTAATTCAGGGAAAGAGGGGAAAGCATGTTTATTACATCAAGGGAAAAATCCATCATCGAATTGATCGTAAAAACATCGGGGAAACATACCGTGTACTCTCTTTCTGCATTTCTGAATGTGAGCGGGAGAACCGTTCAGCGCAACCTGAAATCCATCGAAAGCATTTTAAAACAGTATCATTTAGAACTGAAGCGAACGGCCAATGAAGGCCTGTTCATCGACGGGAAGAATGAACACATCTATCGCTTGATCCAGAATCTTGCGGAAGTAAATCCCACCGACGAAACACCAGAAGAGCGAAAGCTGAATTTACTGATCATCCTTCTCCAAGAAGGACCTTCCTTTAAAAAACAGGTACTTGCACAGCAGCTGGGGATCAGCGTCACGACCCTCACTTCGTATCTCGATGAGCTCGCCGATTGGCTTCATAAATACGGCATCACCCTGACAAGGAAACGAGGGGTGGGGGTGGAGCTTGCCGCAGATGAAGCCGACAAGCGTCATGCCCTGGCAAGCTTCTTCCTCGTCTACTTTTATGAAGACATCATCGAGACCTTGTACGGGATGCAAAAGGGGAATCACCTAGATGTGCCGGTGCTGGGGTATTTCAAACCAGACTATTTACTAGCTGTCGACCGGGTGGTGAACCAATACTTGGCAGAAGGTCAGATCACCTTGACGGACAGTGATTATATCGGTCTCGTTGTGTATACATGCCTGACGATACAACGAACCGAAAAGGGCTTCGAAATACAGAAATATGAGCAAGCAGAGGATCATGATTCTACTGAATATCAGCTGATGGACATGATTTACAGGGAACTGAAAGATAAGCTTTCAATTCCGATGACCAAGCGGGACGTCCAATTTTTGACGGTCATTTTAAAAGGATCCAAAGTTCAGGATCCCGACGTCGTTTACTATGACAGTATCCTCCTCGGGCATCTCATCAAGAATGTCATCAAGGATGTATCGGCAGACCTCCATGTGGATCTGTCTGATGACTTTTCCCTTTTCCAGGGCCTGCTTGCCCATATGGGACCGTCCATCTTCCGCCTGCAGCAGGAGCTGGATCTTTTCAATCCATTGACGGATGAAATCAAGAAGAAGTATCCCGTGTTATTTTTAGCGGTGAAAAAGAGCCTTGAAACGGAATTCACGGATATTGCTTTCCCCGATGACGAGGTGGCGTTCATCGTCCTTCATTTCGGATCGGCCATGCTGATGAATGAAGAGAAGGTCAGTATCCATGCCGTGGTCGTCTGTCCCACGGGGATCGGTACGTCCAAGATGCTCGCCAGCAGCATTCAGCGGGAGTTGACGATGATCAATAAGGTGGAAATCCTGTCAATCAAGGATTTTCAGACGGCAAACCTGGATGAATACGATATCGTCATTTCCACAGTAAGGCTCCCCTTTACGGAAGTGGAGTATATTCTGGTAAGCCCGTTATTGAGCGAGAAGGACATCGGATTCATCCAAAGCTATCTGCAGAATAATGTCGAAAAGCTGACCAGAAAGAAATATTTGAAGGCAGCACCGCGATCGGGTGAGAAAACCGAAGTCAGGATGCTCCTCAAGGAAATCAAGGATGTCCATTCCAGCATGGAAGCTATACTCACCAATTTCCGGGTGTACCGAAAGCATTCGGCGGGGAGTCATCTCAGTATTTTGAATGAAATGGTGGAACAAGCGGAACGGGAAGAACTTCTTCATCAGCCGCATGTGGTTATGCATCAGCTGATGGAAAGGGAGAAAAAAGGAGGACTAGGGATTCCGAAAACGATTATGGGTCTCTTCCATTGCCGGGACCGTAACGTGAAGAGGCTGATCTTCCAGGTAGCCCATCTGGATGAACCGTGCAGAATCAAGGGAATGGACGGCGTGGATATGGAGATGAAAAGTCTCCTCCTCATGCTTGCCCCTGAAGAGTTGAGCAGGCGGGAACAGGAAATCCTCAGCCTGATCAGTACAAGCTTAATCGAAGATCATATAAGCATGATGATTTATTCGTCCACGAACGAAGCGATCATCCTGAAAAAATTAGAAGATATATTTCTGGACTACTTACAAACTAATTTGATAAAGGAATGATGATGTTGAAACAAACCGTACATTTTGGAGCAGGAAACATAGGCAGAGGGTTTATCGGAGCATTATTTTCCCAATCAGGTTACCACGTGACCTTTATGGACATCGCCGAGCAGGTGATCAACAAGCTGAATGAAGAAGGTCGCTACCAGGTGAAGCTTGCAACGGAAACGAAGGAAACGGAAACGATCGAGAATGTGTCCGGCCTGAACAACCTTCATCAAGAAGGGGAAGTAATCGACACGATCGGCCAGTCCACCTACCTGACGACGGCGATCGGACCGAATATCCTTCCGAGAATCGCACCCCTGATTGCAAAGGGGATTACTAAGCGTATGGCGTCTACAGATGAGCCGTTATATGTGATCGCGTGTGAAAATCAGATCGGTGCGACGGACATTTTGAAAAAACATATTTTAGAAAATCTTGATGAAGAAACGGTAAGTAAGCTTGAAGGCAAGGTTTTCTTCTTTAATTCAGCGGTGGATCGCATTGTTCCTATGCAGGATCAGAGTTCATTGGATGTCCTTGTTGAACCATACTATGAGTGGGTGGTGGAAACGAAGGAAGCGATCCCACCTGTTGAAGGGATGACGATTGTAGACGACCTTGCACCATTCATCGAGCGTAAGCTGTTCACGGTTAATACAGGACATGCGGTCATTGCTTACCTTGGTTACCTGCAAGGGAAAACAACGATCGATCAAACATTGGCGGATGATGCCATTGCCGATCAGGTCAAAGAGACGTTGAAAGAAACCGGTGCTTATCTAGTAAAACAATACGGACTTGATGAAAAAGAGCATCTTGCTTATATTGAAAAGAACATTGAGCGATTCAAAAATGCCTATCTGAATGATGATGTGACCCGTGTGGGACGCGCACCAATCCGCAAGCTTGGTCCCGAGGACCGTTTGATCCGTCCTACAACAGAGGCTCAAAAAGCGGGGCTCTCTTATTCTTATCTAGCCAAGGCGATTGCAGCAGCGCTATTGTTTGACAATCCTGAGGATGAACAAGCTATCGAAATTCAAGGTATGATCAAAGAGCACGGTCCGGCTCATGTGTTGAAAGAAGTGAGCGGACTGGATGAAGATAGTGAGATTACGAAGGAAGTATTGGTGCAGTATGAAGGGTTGAAGAAATAAAATTCAGGGGCTGTCGAATTCGATTCGGCAGTCTTTTTTCTGAGTTTGACGCATAAAACCTATCCATGTCTTTTCTGTGACGCCCCCGCGCCCCTGCCAATCCTTCAATCAACCTGAATCCCATCATCTCCCTTATTTTTTATCAAAAAAAAGATAGATTTCCCCTCATACCGGGTGTAAAATATATGAAAATACACATGCAGGAGGAAACAGCCAAATACAATCTACAGCTATGCCTATTGTTGCGGTCGTTTTTGCAGATTGGAAGAATACAAGAATGCTTCCACTAACATAAAAATTCAGAATGTTAAAAATACGATAAGAGGTTGATGAAAGTTGACAATGGATACTACTGAAATAGCTGTAAAGGAACAAACGATTTTTCACCATACAGGGAATAAGATCAAGACGGAAGACCGGGATATTCAGATTATCGCAAAAATGGAAGAGCCACTGGTCGTGGTTCTTGGCAATGTGCTGAGCCATGAAGAATGTGATGAACTCATCCAGCTTTCAAAGGATCGGGTGCAGCGTTCGAAGATAGGGAATACCCGTACTGTCGATGAACTTAGAACGAGCAGCAGCGTTTTCCTTCAAGAAGGCGAACATGACGTTGTGACTAGAGTGGAAAAGAGAGTCTCTCAAATTATGAATATACCTGTGGAGCACGGGGAAGGTCTTCAAATCCTTAACTATAAACCGGGTCAGGAATACAAGGCCCACTTCGATTTCTTCTCGGCATCATCGCGGCCGGTGAAGAATCCGAGAATCAGCACCCTTGTCATGTACTTGAATGACGTTGAAGAAGGAGGGGAAACGTACTTCCCTAAATTGAATTTCTCTGTCTCTCCGCAAAAGGGGATGGCCGTCTATTTCGAATATTTCTATGATAACCAGGAGCTGAACGACTTGACGCTTCATGGTGGGGCACCGGTTGTCATCGGAGATAAATGGGCTGCGACCCAGTGGATGAGAAGAAAGGTATTTAAATAAAGTAAAAGAGGAGCATCCCAGATGCCCCTCTTTTTTAACTTGCCGATTTAATTGGTTTAATAATTCCTGAGTTCATTTTTTTTATGTTCAGCGTGTGGATGATCATGCCTGTGATGATCAGAAGGATGCCGATCAGGGCGGATCCTGATGGGAATGGAACGGACAGGATCGCCGCTTCCCCCATGATGACGAACAGGATCTGGGTGGACTGGGTCGCTTCCACTGCCGCAAGCTTCCCAGGATGATGGCGGGACTGATTTGTCGCAATGAAGAATAGGGATGTCGCAATCACTCCTGAGCAGATGGCGACGATAAAAGATTGTGTCACTTGCGACGTGCTTGGTGCCCCCACCTTGAAAAACGCATAGCACCCCAGGACCAACCAGAAGGGAGTACTTGTAATCGTCATCCCCAGCACACGTTGGAAGGTATCAAGCTTCCCGCCGCACACCTCCATCATCTTACGGTTCCCTAGTGGATAAGCAAAGGCTGCGATGATCACAGGTAAGACACCTACGACCATTTCTGAAGGTGACAATCCACTGGCATTTTCCTGCTGGATGAAAAGAACCCCTATTAAAATGACCGAGGAAATGGCCAGTGCTCTTATTTGAATGGAGTGCCTGCGCTTCACCGGTCCCGAAGTATAAAACAAGGGAGCAAGCAAGATGCCCGCGACGATGGTAAACTGCCACGTGCCCGCGACGAGCCAGCCCGGTCCGTACGCAGCCGCATAAGTGATAGGGCCATAAAAGAGCACAAACCCGACAAAACTCCATGTCAGCCACTCAAATGGTCGCTTCCTTATTTCAATCCACACTTGATTTACATTCTTCCTTAAACCTACAATAAGGAATAGGAAGGGGAGCATGAGCAGGAATCGCAGGGATGAACTCCACATCCAGCTTCCACCAGCTAGCTCCATTGAACGGTTCAGAATAAAGGTGACGGCAAAGAACATAGATGAAATGATACCGAGAGCAAGCTCTTTGATGATGAACACTCCTTTCCGTTTTGTATACTATAGTTTATTTTATATATATTATAATATACTTACATACATTGTCTATAGAAAGAGGTAGGAATATGAACAATGACGGTTTGACTTGGCAGGACCCGGAAAAATTGGCGCAACACGTCGGGATGACACTGAGACATATACGACATGAGCGCGGGCTCAACCTGCAGGAGCTCGCCGCCATGACCGAAGTCAGTACTTTGACACTTAGCAAGATCGAAAGGGGAGAAGCGAATCCGTCTTTGACGATCATCTGGAAAATAGCGAATGGTTTAGCTATCCCGATATCCGCCCTCCTCGTGGAAAAACAGGAAGTCCAGATCTCCCGGAAAAATGAAGGGAGCAAAGTGATCAGTGCCAATGAGTCCTTGACCTTGGAACCGATGTTTACTTCCTCTGGCTATGGCTCATTGGAAACCCACAGGGCCTTCCTGAAACCGGACAGTGAGTACAGTGCCGATGCCCACCAGCCCGGGGTGATTGAATTTGTCACGGTCATGGAAGGAAGAGTGCGTGTGAAGTTGCAGGATGAGGAATTCGACCTAGGTCAGTATGACTCGATCAAGTTCCATGGTGATAAAGTACACAGCTACATCAATATGGAATCAACGGAAGCAGTCCTGCATTTTGTGATGATTTACACGGGACGGACAGATTGAAGCTTATCGATGGGATAAGCTTCTTTTTTTAGCAAAAAGCCTAACGGTGGAGGTTAAAAAAGGTTGATTTAATCTTTATTTGACTTTGGGATCATTTTTATTCAAACTTCTTGGCGGCTGACCACATCCGATTTACTTAATTGCGTCGAAATCGGCCATGATTGCGTCATTTTCGAGGGGAATTGCATCATTATCAAAGATAATTGCGTCAATTTTATATTAAATGCGTCTCATTACATCATTTATGCGTATTTTTGAAATATATGGTAGACGCCCCCTTTTTCACCACACAAAAAATTCCTTGAAACTTTTCCCCCCCACCGGACTCTAATGAATGACAGGAGGTTAATCAATGGATGTAAAACTTGTAAAAAAAGCAATAAAGGGGAATGAACAGGCATTCGAAAGGCTGATCCACTCAGAAAGTGAGAAGTTATACCGGACGGCATTTCTATATGTAAGAAATAAAGAGGATGCTCTGGATGTTGTGCAGGAAACGGTTTGTAAAGCATTCACCTCGATATCCCGGTTGAAGAATCCGGAGTATTTCAGCACCTGGCTAATCAAGATCCTGATACATACAGCATACAGCATCCTAAAGAAACAAAACCGGCTCGTGCTGACAGGGGATGAGTTTCTCGATACCGCCATCGTCTCAGAAGAACAGGATGTAGAAGGGCGGATTGACTTGATTACAGCTATGGCGTCTTTGAATCAAAACTATCAAACGGTTATTATCTTATTCTATTTCCAGGGTCAGTCGATCAAGATGATTGCCGATACGATGGGTACGCCTGAAGGGACGGTCAAGACGTATCTTCACCGGGCAAAGCTGGAATTGAGAATGCTATTGGAAGGAGTGAATCAGTATGGACAAAAAATGGTTTGAGGAAGAAATGAACAGCATCGAGGTACCAAAAGAAGAGGTTTTTGAGGCAATCTCAACAGGAATACAAAAAGGTAGAAAACAAAAAGTCCGGAAAAAAACGGCCAAAATAAGTGCCGCCTTTACCACCGCTGCTGCCGCCACGGTACTCGTATCGGGCTTCCTAATCGCACCTGTGAACAATGCACTGGCCAAACTGCCTGTACTGGGCGGCATTTACGAAAAAGTAGGTTCCCAGGTCGGGAAAGAACTCTATTTCAGCGATAAAGTGACGGAAGTTAATCAGGCCGCCACTTCCAACGGTGTCGATGTAACGATTACAAGCACGTATTATGACGGGAACATCATCGGGGTCACCTTCAAGGCGAAGGGTGATGACCTTTCCATTGAACATATGGACGATGGGAATCGTCCGGTGAGCGGTTACAGCTATCACCTCTTCGACGGGAAGGATCAGAATCAATGGGGGTCGGGAAGTTCGGGTCTTAAAAAAGACGGGGATGAGTTCATAGGCTCGATCGAATTTTACCGGGACGGGAAAGAACCGCCGGAAAACTTCACCCTTCCGTTAACTTTCACCCATATGGCAGATGTGAACGGGACTTGGACCTTTGATGTACCGGTTGAGAGGATTCCATCTGAAACGATCCACACAGATGTAAGGACAGAATCGCCCCATGGTGAATTTGAGCTGCAAGTGAAATCCATCACTAAAGGAAAAGCTACGACTACACTGGAGTATACATATTCGGTGAAGTCTGAGAAGGATACGTTAAATCTGGTCGTGTTTGATGACTTAGGGAACCGGTTATCAAAGTCCAGTGCAGAGACACTGAATATCAAAGTAGTTGACGGTGATTATCAAAAGACTGTCAGGGAGCTGTTCACTAGTAAACTCAGTGATAAGGCACAGTCGCTGAAAGTCCAAGCTGATATGGAGCGAGTAGATGAAGACGGCATCATCTCACTGAAGGATTCACCTCCATTCCAGGTGAAGAGCCCTCGTTTTGGCTATCAGGTCACGATACAAGATATCCAAAACGTAAAAGGGAAGGTGACACTGGACTTCACCATCGATGCCATCAAAGAAAAACAATTCAATTATGATATTTTAGAGAATTTTGCTCAATTCGTTCAGGTGATCCCATCAAAAGATATTAAAAGAAATGCCAAGGATGAACTAGATTATAATGAGATGCTGAATCATATGATCAGAAGTGCTACAACGAAAACAGTGGATAAGGATACTCTCCGTTATCAATCCACGTTTACATTGCCTCAGGATGCCAACCTTGAGGACTACTCTCTAATTGTTCCATTCGAGTCATTGAGCAGAAATGATAAGCCCGTCAAAATGAAACCGTTCGAAATCAATCTGAAATAAAATGATCCACGAAATCCCCGGGCTCCATTCCGGGGATTTTGCCTATTTCTCTCTCAAAAACCAATTGACAACTATTTCAAGAGAATGGTATAGTAATTCAAACAAAATAATACGTCACTCTCTGATAATAGAGGCGCGAGTATGATGAGTACCTTCTTTGAGAATAATGGATTCTGAGAAAAGAAGGAAAAGGCAGATCGCCGAAGCAGAAAATAGCCAATTCTATTTTTTGTTGGGCCAGCATTGAAGAAATGCTGGACTGTCACAATGAAGAAGTTGTGGAGAACTATTGAAGAGATGTTAATACATAGTCTTCATCATGTTTCCAAAACTTTTGATGATAAACCGTATGAGCATCGCTTCATACGGTTTTTTTGTGTTTTTTTAGAGAGAGTCAAAAGGAGTATAGGATATGAGTACAGTTGATGTGAATGTTCGTGGAGATCTTGAAATCGGGGGAATGAGCACGGGTGAGTTGGTGGAGACCTATGGGACGCCTTTAATGGTCTACGATGAAAGGATGATCCGTGAAAATGCACGATTGTTCCGAAATGCATTCCTGGAAAGTGGTTTGCAGTACCAGGTGGCTTATGCGAGTAAAGCGTTTCTATGTAAAGAGATGGTGCGCCTGGCAGAGCAGGAGGAACTATCCTTGGATGTCGTGTCCGGAGGGGAATTGTATACGGCATTGGAGGCGGGATTTCCCGCTGAACGCATTCATTTCCACGGGAACAACAAGTCGGAAGAGGAGCTCATCATGGCTCTTGAAGCTGAGATCGGCTGCTTTGTCGTCGATAGTTTCCTTGAACTTGAACTGCTGCACGACCTGGCAAAGGAGCGTGAGCAAAAGGTTCAGATCCTGATCAGGGTCACGCCAGGTGTGGAAGCCCACACCCATGAGTACATCACGACGGGACAGGAGGATTCGAAATTCGGATTCAGCATTTCCAACGGACAGGCGAATACGGCGATTCAGTTAGCTCTCCGCAAGCCGTACTTCTCATTACTCGGGCTGCATTCACATATTGGATCCCAGATTTTCGAACGGGAAGGTTTTGATCAGGCGATTCAAGTACTGGCTGATTTCCTGCAAAAAATCCGGATCGAGTATGATGTGACGATGCCGGTCCTGAATATCGGCGGAGGATTTGGTGTCCGGTATACGGAAGAAGACCAGCCCTTGCCGATTCCAATTTATGTGAAATCTATTACCGATAGTGTGAAGAACTATTTTGCAAAGAATGAATATCCTCTTCCTGAAGTATGGGTGGAGCCGGGCCGAAGTATGGTTGCAGAAGCGGGTACGACGTTGTACAAAGTGGGATCAAAGAAAATCATCCCGGATGTGCGTACGTATGTCGCGATTGACGGAGGGATGACGGATAATATCCGCCCCGCCCTATATCAGGCGAAATACCATGCGGTCCTGGCCAACCGTCCACAAGAGGAATGCACCGAGCTTGTGAGTATTGCAGGGAAATGTTGCGAATCCGGTGACATGCTGATTTGGGACCTGATGCTTCCTCCGACGAATTACGGTGATATACTGGCGGTGTTCAGTACAGGGGCTTACGGGTATTCGATGGCGAGTAATTATAACCGGATCCCCCGCCCTGCCGTTGTGTTTGTGCATGATGGGGAATCACGGGTCGTGATTGAGCGGGAGACATATGCGGATCTCCTACGGAAAGATAGGTAAGAAAAAAGGGTGGAATCCAATGAGGTTCCACTTTTTTAATGGGATTTTATGGTTCTGTTAGTGGATATTTATGGTAAAATAAGGGGGCATGTTATATCGTCTATTCGGAGGAAGGGTCTATGTATATCAAAACAATCGGTTCCATGGCTTTGAAATTTGTATTCGTTGTATTCGGAATCATTCTTCTCACGGGTCTTATCGGGCTTTTTAATGAAGGGATAGACCCGAGCCTGAGACTATATATGGTTAACATTGTGGATATCTCATCGTCACTGTTCCATACCGCTTCATTGACCATCACCAATGAGGCAAACAATACTTATCCGATGTTCCCTGCTTTTTGGGAGCCTTATTTTTACTCCATTTCGATCTTTTTATCTGCTTTTCTTCTATCTGTACTATTGGGCATTCTCCTTGCGTATCTCACACACTTGCTTCCCGCCCGGTGGTCGAAGTTCATCATCAGGGCAACCAATTTGCTGGAGTCCACACCCGATATCTTCATCTTGATCGTTATTCAATACAGCGTCATCTTTATCCTGAAAGAGACTGGTGTGTTATTGTTTCCCATAGTCGGATCGCAGGAAAAGGTGTACTTCCTTCCAATTGTGACGCTGTCCATCTTACCGACGATCATGTTGTTCAGGATCATTTACCTACTGGTGAACGATGAATACAGCAAGCCGTATGTGGAGCTGATCAAAAGCAGAGGGATGACCAAGCACTCAATATTTTTTATCCATATCCTGCGAAATATCTCATTCAGTTTGTTGAATCATGCCAAATCTATCATTCTCTTTCTCTTATCATCTCTTATCGTGTTTGAGAGGTTGTTCAATATTTATGGAATCACACATTTTATCTTGTCTTTCTCTCAAATGGATGTGATTTGTTTCAGTTTAATCATGTTCTATCTTCCGGCCTTCCTTTTACTTATCTTGATCAGGCTCCTCATTGAAAGAAAAACCGGACAGAAGGTGGTGATTTGATGCTGAGAAAATTGATGAAGAATCCGGCATTTTTAATGGGGTTTATTTTTCTGTTCGGTATGTTTGCCTCAAGTCTTGTATATTATGTTGGGTGGGGGGATGAGGTGCCGAAGCTTGACCTTATGAAAAATGAAGAAGGGGATTTTCTAAGCCCACCATACTCTCCAGTAGAGTATCCACCCCTTGGCACCGACAATTTTAATCGGAATATTCTCCTTCTTATCATCGTTGGGGCGAAATATACAATAGGGGCAGCAATGGTCATCACTCTATGCAGGGTATTGCCTTCGGTTTTGCTTGGGTTGGTGCTTCATTTTTATTTGAAACCGTTCAGAAGAATCATTGATAACATTGTGGATGCTGCCAACTATTTTCCTCCGACTTTATTATCGTTTTTATTGTTAAATTGGATGATGCTTGACGGGCCGTTATATGATCCAGAGGGATTCCCTTATGATTTTACGGATAAAACGATTTTTTACCTGGTCATTCTTATCGTTATTTCACTTCCGAGTCTGACTCTGCTGTTTTCGAATGAATATGACCGGATCATGAGTCAGGAGTTTGTTGATAGTGCCAAAGTACTGGGTGCAACGAAGCGTAATTATATCTTGAATCATATTCGTCCTTTTATTCTTCCGCAGATTTTTCTAGTGTCGATTCGGGAATTTATGATTATCATGCTGTTGATTGCGCATCTTGGGGTTTTAAACATTTATATCGGGGGATCATCATTGGAGGTAGACCTTTTTGACAATCCGTTCTTGGTTTCCCTTTCTCATGAATGGTCCGGCCTTCTTGGCAGCTGGTGGCAATTTCTGTGGACGACCTATCCTTGGATTTCATTTATCCCTGTCTTTTTCTTTACCCTGACGATTCTTTCGGCAAAGTTGATGTTGATAGGGGCAACACACGTGATGGAAACCATGGGTTATGACAATCGCCATGCTACTGTTCAAGAAGAAGTGATCAATTCCTTTCAGGGAAAAGAGACATTTGAATTCGTCCATAAAGAATAACAATAGCAAATTATATAACGAAGCTGCCCCGGACCTCCGGGGCAGCTTTTTGGCATGTGACGTATAACTTATCATTATATCTCCATTCCTTCTATGTCATAGGCAGAGAAGACATCAACTTTTGCACTTTACATAAGTAAGCTTTGCTTTAAGATGTCAAGACTATGTTGATCCAGTGTAAATAAATACATTTCCCTTTTTAATAGAGTATCTTGAAGAAGGAGATTATGCTTGTAGTCCTGGTGCTAAAGTTTTGGGTTCAATCGGGCGGGTCCTCTGTCCGGTCTGAAAGTTATAATGAAAGCTGCATTGAAGCATGCAAGCCTCTTTGTTTTGTCAATCTTCCTCTTTTGAGAGCTGCACCAGAAATTGATGAACCTCATTCGGTGTCATCAAACTCGAATCCTCTCCATCCTCTTTTTTTAATATATTGATTTCATGATTGAGCTGTTCCATCTTGCGATCAAGTAAAGCCGCCTGTGTAGCGGCTTCCTTCAACCCATCCTGGATATGGGAGGGAATCTGCTTGTTATATTTGTAGTAAATTTTATGCTCGAGACTTGCCCAGAAATCCATGGCGATTGTGCGGATCTGAATCTCCACATACACGACTTCCACGCGATCTGTCAAAAAAATAGGAATTTGCACGATGAGGTGAAGGCTTTGATACCCATTGGGCTTCGGAGTCTTGATATAGTCCTTCACTTCCACCACTGTAATGTCATGTTGGGATTGAATCAAGTCCGACACCTTATAGATATCCTCGATGAACGAGCAGGTGATGCGTACGCCTGCAATATCCCGGATTTGTTCTTTCATCTGATCAAAGGAAGGTTTCATGTCCTTCTTTGACATTTTCTTCAGGATACTTTCGGGGGACTTTAGGCGGGTCGAAATGTGTTCGATCGGATTGTATTCATGGATGACCTGGAATTCTTCCCTTAAGATATTGATCTTTGTCCGGACTTCTTCAAGGGCGAATTTATATGAAAGCATGAACCGGTTCAGGTTCGTTCTCAGTTCTTTAAGGTTAATCTCATTCACGTTGACTGCTCCCTTAGATTGTAATGGTATCAGTATATCCAATTTGCCCCCTCGACATCTAGTCTGGAAACGTGACAATTTTGTATCTATTTTCATATAAAAGTTGAATGGAATCCAGTGTTCACATGGAGACTAGTTCTCTACTCCCGAAAAATAACCCCAATTGAGTATTGCCTGTGCTGAGACTTACAATTTAATTAACCACAGACATACAAAATGACTCCTAGAGAAACAAGCCTGCATCCCCGTATTAGCATACGACCATGTAAACTGGGAGGTGATCACTGACGAATTCATCCTGGTAGTCTACTTAAATATTTTTAGGACTACATACCTTCTTTATTTTTCCCTCAGCAAGAGTCTACTCATATGAATCAATCAACTGACGAAATGAATAGAATAGGAGAATGTTCATGAAAAAGCTTAACGTGAAACCACTTCTTGTTGGATCGATTGCTGCGACGATGATTTCAGGTTCGATGTTCCAGGTAGATGCACTCGGTATCTCTTCCAAGGGGAAGGAACTCGAGGAGTCTAAGATTGATAAGAATGAAGCAATTAAAGGGGAACATACTATCACCCTCATCACTGGTGATGTGGTAAAGGTGTCGACCCTCCAAAATGGCAAACAGATCATTAATGTGGAGCCTGCTGATAAGAATGGTGAAGGTGTCCGTGTCATGACCATTAAAGAGGAAACATTCGTATTCCCTAACTCCGCCATGCCTTATATGGCCGCAGGAAAAATGGATGAAGACTTATTTAATATTACAAAATTGATCGAGTATGGGTATGATGACAAGAATCAAGCGTCTGTACCTGTCATCGTAGAATACAAAGAAACCAAGGCTAAGACTTTCTCAGCAGCTCCGGCCCCAAAAGGATCGAAGAAAGTGAGAGACTTGGAAAGCATTAATGGAGCGGCCCTTTCTGCAGAGAAAAAGCAGGCAGATACGTTCTGGAAAGACGTCACCGTTCAAAGTGAAAAGAATGAAACGGAAAAAGTACCCCAATTTGAATACGGCGTCGATAAAATATGGCTGGATGGCCGCGTAGAAGCAGCCCTTGATCAAAGTGTGCCGCAAATTGAAGCGGATTCCGCATGGGAGCAAGGTTATACAGGAGAGGGAGTCAAGGTTGCCGTACTTGATACTGGAATCGACTCGGAGCATCCTGATATAGCAGGTCAGATTGATGATGCTGTAAGCTTCGTACCTGGTGAAGAAGTGAAGGACGTCAATGGTCACGGAACCCATGTTGCCTCTACCGTTCTTGGAACCGGTGCAGGCGATGGAAAACATAAAGGTGTCGCTCCCGATGCCCGATTATTAGTTGGAAAGGTATTGAGTGATCAAGGATACGGGCAGGATTCCTGGATCATCGACGGAATGGAGTGGGCCTCAGAAAATGCCAAAATCGTCAATATGAGTCTTGGAAGCGATATGCCAAGTGATGGGACAGACCCAATGGCAGAAGCGGTGAATCGATTGACAGATGAAAATGGAACTTTATTCGTCATCGCTGCCGGTAACAGAGGCGGGGAAGGTACGATCGGATCCCCTGGTGCAGCTGATGCAGCCTTGACTGTTGGAGCAGTGGATAAAGCGGATGAACTGGCGTATTTCTCTTCCAAAGGTCCTCGCTATGGGGATATGGGACTTAAACCGGATCTTTCAGCTCCAGGTGTGGGAATCGTTGCGGCTCGTTCCCAATACTCCAGTGGGACAGGATATTACAAAAGTTTAGATGGTACATCAATGGCGACTCCTCATGTTGCGGGTGCAGCTGCCATTTTAGCAGAAAAATATCCTGAATGGGATGGAACGACATTGAAACAAGCTCTGATGAATACGACAAAGAAGCTTGATGGTTACCAGCCATATCATGTCGGAACAGGACGGGTGGACGTAGCTGCTGCCCTCGATGCACAGGTTAGGGCAACAGGGTCGGTCTCATTCGGATTCTTTAAATGGCCACATGATCAAGCAGCTCCAGTAGAAAAGGTAGTGACCTATACAAATGATAGTGAGGAAGAAATCACTCTTGAACTGGAGTCAACCTTTACAAATGCAGAGGGAGAAGAGGCACCAACAGGTATGCTGACGGTCTCTGATCAAACCGTTACGGTACCGGCAAGAGGAACGGTGGACGTGAATGTAACACTCGATTCCACACTTGGTGAAACAGGGTCCCGCTACCAAGGATTCCTGACAGCCAAAAAGGATGGAACAGAACTCGTACGCACGACGATGGCAATGGTCAAGGAAGAGGAAAGATATCCTCTTACATTGAATGCAACTGATCGTGACGGATCGAAAGGACAGGCTTATGTCGTACTGTTCAGTGAAAAAATGGAGCCTGAAGTTTTCGCTGTCGATGGTTCATTAGAGCTTCGTCTGCCGCCTGGAACCTATTCCGCCATGTCACTTATGGATGTCGATGTGGACACGGATCACGCAGGTGTAGCCCTTGTTGGAAATCCGGAAGTGAAGCTGAACGGTCCAAAAACCGTCGAGTTGGATGCACGAAAAGCGAAGGAAATCAAAGTAGAGGTACCGAAGAAAACAGAAGCGAATTATCAACGGATGGAGTACCATCAAACAATCGGTGATATGCCAATGACAAGTTTATACTTAATGCCGGTGTGGATCGATAAACTATATGCCGTACCAACCAAGGAAGTGAAAAGTGGATACTTCGAGCAGCTGACACGCTGGCGCCTGACCAAGCCACTATTGACGATCAATTTTAACGGAAAAGAATTGGATGATATCCCGTTAGCCGGAAGCACCTTATTGGATGGAAAATATAATCTATCCACCGTGTATGCCGGAAAAGGAAGTGCTGCAGACTTTGATCGATTGAAGGCAAAAGGAAAGGCTGTCGTAGTGGATCGAAATGCAGAGGTGAGCGTTTCACAACAAGCAACAAATGCCGCAGCTGCAGGAGCGAAGCTGGTTATCGTTGTGAATAATGAAGATAAAGAATTCAGCGTATATGCAGGAACTCCGGAATATACAGACAATCCACTAGCTGTTGCTGCCATCAGCAAAAAAGAAGGGGATAAGCTTGTAAAGGCGGTCCGTTCAGGGAATATAAAGCTGAAGGTGGAAGGGAACACTGATTCTCCGTACGTGTATGACCTGATGGATGTCCATGAAGGATCCATCCCGAAGGACTTGACTTATGCACCAAAAGGCAAGGATTTAGCGAAAATAGATACGCGCTACAATTCACATATTGAAACGGATGGGGGAGAATTCAGATATGACCTTCGCCCACATACAATGGGTGCCGTAGGTTTCCTTCAAAAGCTTTCAATGCCGAGTGCCCGTACTGAATATGTATCAGCTGTAGAAGGTACAGGCTGGTATCACCAGGCAAATGTGCTTGATGCAACGTGGGAAATCCGTCAACCACTCGTTACGTATACAAAAGGACAAAAAATCACAGAGAACTGGTTCTCACCGGTCGTCCGACCAAGTCTTGGACAAGGCTACTGGGGTCCTAAAAGACAAGGGGATTCTCTCCAAATCAATGTCCCTGCATGGGCTGACGCAGGTAAAGGGAACACCGGCGGTACGGAATATAATGTATCTGTCCAAAATCAGACATCCCGATTGTACCAGGGGGATACATTAGTGAAAGAAGGAAAAGGCCAGGCGATTTACGCTTTCGGAATCGCTCCGGCGGAACGCACCCAGTTCAGATTCGTTACAGAAGCCAAACGTGATGAAGAACGCTGGAATACATCTACCCGCACGCATACAGAATGGACTTTCTGGACAGAAGCATCAGAAGAATGGCAATATAACCTTCCATTCCTGACACTTGACTACAAAGTGGATACAGACGTCAACGGAGATGCTTTAGCCAACCGTCCGACTAACCTTGAATTATCAGTGGGTAAAGTAGAAAATGCGATCGGCTACGGAAACGTGGAAGGTGCTACCTTAGAGGTGTCATTCAACGAAGGGAAGTCATGGAAGAAAGTGAAGATTAACCGTGACGGAGACACATTCAACGCCACAATCCAGAACCCTAAGAACGCAACGAATGTTTCATTGAAGGCGAGTGCTTGGGATGATGAGGGGAATAAGATCACGCAGGAAATTATTAAGGCTTATGGGTTGAGATAATTAAGAAGGAGAGATGCCTCGATATAGTGGAGGCATCTTTTTTTTATGTCGCAATAGGAGAGGAATAGTCAATGAAAAAGCAGCCTTCATCGATTTAGAAGAACGCGCGGAAATGCAGTGGAAAAGAGGATCCCTTAGGACGGTCATTGAAACTTTTTGAGAATATAAACGTATAGTATAATGATAGATTTTGATGTAATTCGTAACAGGAGGTGTCTCTTTGAAAATAACTACCTTTAGAAGCATGACAGAATCAGGTTTGAATAAAAAAGTGAATAACTTCTTGGAAGATCAGACCATTGAAATAATAGATGTTAAATTTTCAATGACCATATTTGATTACGGAGTTATGATACTGTACAAAAAGAAGGAGCAATAAATGAACAGAGAATTAGAAAGCATTTTCTTCCTGCCCATTTGGATTGGAACATGGATTCAGAAAAGGGTTGGACAAGGAGTAAAAGGGGTCATCAGTTACGTGGTCATTTACTTCATTGTTACAACATTCCTATTCATCATCATGAATGGGATAGAAGTATGGTTCTTTGATCAAATGTTTTCCTTTTTCAATACATATCTTTTGTTAGGAATGCTGTATGTGATTTTTAATTACTGGAAGAGATCAAAGTAGAAGTCCTAACTGAAAAGATATCTCGATTTTCATCAAGAGGGACGGACCTTCATTTGCAAAAATGAAGGTCCGTCCCTCTATAATATTAAGATAATGCATCTGTCACATACTTCTTCGTCGCAGCCTGATAAAACCCTGCCTGAACTGTCAGTACGGATACGATCAGGACATTCAGGACAATGTTGAGGTTTTCTTCCTTGATCCCGTCAAAGGTCGATAACATGGTTTTGCATTCTTCCTTGATGAATCCATCGATATGCTCGTTGACTGAACCATCCGCCTTCTTTATGGAAGGAAGGGTTTGATGATGGATCTGGTCAAAGACCGTCGCATAGGCAAGGTAAAGATCTGTGGGGTTGACGATGTCATCCGTGCGGTCTTCTATGTTGTTGAACACCAGGGTCAAGATCTTCCGGATGGATTCGAAATCCAGGGTAGCTTTGAGGTCTTCGACGATGAATAGCATGGCTGCTTGTTCGATGGTATATTTTTTTCCGAGCTGCGGGGAACCGATCAACCCTTTTACATCCCGCTTCACCCAGTTCTGGACAGTGCTTTGGGGGAAGTTGGTAAATTCAATCAGGTTTCCCAGGGAGACGATCTCATTGAGTGAGAAACCGGTTTCTCCCTTGGCCGGCTTGAGGAGTTTTTGAATGATGGGAGGAAGGTTTTTTTCTTTATGTAAACCCGTCCACGAATCCTGAAGCACCTTAATTGGGGACCTGCTGTTTATGCCGCTCAGAGATAGCAGCAGGTCGGCCATATTTTTACGTGTCAGTATAAACGTTTTCATCATGATTACCCCGTCTCTTTTACAATATCTTCTTCTATACTACTGGTTCGGTCGGGTCTCGTCAATTTCACCTTTTACTTGTATTTTTCCTGAAAAGGACGTATAATCAATTCAGATACAGGTTCTTATGAACTTGAAATAGGAGTGAGGAGACAAGATGGGGAAACGTATATTTTATTTCCTTTTAACAAACGTTTTAGTATTACTGACGATTAGTATCATTTTTTCCGTTACGGGAGCAGGGAACTACATCACTGCCTCAGGCGGAATTGATTTCGGTGCATTATTGATATTCAGTGCGATCATCGGTTTTTCGGGATCATTCATTTCATTGGCCATGTCACGTTGGATGGCGAAGAGAATGATGGGCGTTCAAGTATTGAATCCGAATGGAGCCTTATCTTCTGAGGAACGGGCAGTTGTAGAGAAAGTCCATCGTTTATCAAGAGCGGCTGGATTAGTTCACATGCCTGAAGTGGGAATCTACCATTCGCCTGAAGTGAATGCCTTCGCGACGGGTCCTTCGAAGAAACGCTCACTCGTTGCCGTTTCGACAGGATTACTTCGTGAGATGGATGATGACGCGGTTGAAGGTGTCATTGCCCATGAGGTGGCCCACGTTGCGAATGGGGATATGGTGACGATGACCTTACTGCAAGGTGTGGTCAACACCTTTGTTGTCTTCTTGGCACGAATCGCCGCATGGATTGCATCACGATTTGCAAGGGAAGAGAT
The DNA here is from genome assembly GCF_008180865.1 of Rossellomorea aquimaris. Taxonomy (GTDB): domain Bacteria; phylum Bacillota; class Bacilli; order Bacillales; family Bacillaceae_B; genus Rossellomorea; species Rossellomorea yichunensis. Next base: position 241,611 of record NZ_VTEX01000002.1, on the reverse strand, counting down.
GGCACCAATCGTGCATTTCATTGCCGTGATTGTATTCCAGATCGTATTCTCTATCTTGGGAAGTTTAGTTGTCTTTGCTTATTCCCGTCACCGTGAGTATCACGCTGACCGTGGTGGAGCGGACCTTGCCGGTAAGGATAAAATGGTCCACGCCCTTCAAATGTTAAAAGCATACTCAAGTCGTATGAAGGGTGAAGATGACACAGCCATCTCCACATTAAAAATCAACGGAAGACGAAAATCAGCAATCTTCTCGACTCACCCTGATCTGGATGATCGGATCAGTCGACTGGAAGCGAAGTAAGTAGGACTGGGACAGTTTAGAAGTCCCTTTTCGTTTTAAATGAAAAAAGGTGCCTGATTCCATCATTGGAGTCAGCGCACCTTTTTTGTTGTATCCGGAATGAAGGAATTCCAGGTTTCTAGCATAAACAGCTATATGATGCTAGAAACATCTCCCTTTCGATCAAGTGAATATCGACAATTTGCCTTCTGGAGTCAGGTACTGGTGCTTTTTTTATCCGGCCGTGCCCATTTGTACAAGCTGTGAATATTTTACTAGTAGAAGGGGTGATAGATTAAATGGTAAAAGCTAGTGATTATTTGATAGCTTTAGATGATGGTCATGGGATCGGGACAGCCGGGAAACGTACGCCTTATATCCAGTCGCTTGGCAGACAGATCCGTGAAAATGAGTTTAATGAGAAAGTGACTTTCTTTTTGAAAGTTGAATTAGAGAGATGTGGATTCAGGACTATACTGACAGCTCCGACTGATGAGGATACCCCATTAAAGTCCCGTACAGACTTAGCCAATTCTATGAGGGCCAATGCCTTGGTTTCCAACCACTTTAATGCCTTTGATGGAAAGTTCGATGGTTCAGGAAAAGATGCTGAAGGACATTCCCTTCATATATATTTCAATGATGTACAGGATAGAAGGCTCGCTGAAAGCATTGCGAAGTACTTGAAACAGGGTACCAGGCAGGTATATCGCGGGATCATCGAGCAGAATCTTCATATTACAAGGGAGTTCAATGGGCCTGCGGTGCTTGTGGAGAACGGATTTATGGACAATGAGAGAGAAGCCTTGCTCATGATCAATGAAGGATTTCAAAGGGAATCGGCAAGGGAGCAGGCTCGTGGGATATGTGATTTTTTCGGCGTTCCATACGTGGCTGCAGGAAACGTTGTTGTACCTCCTGAAGCTGGGACAAGCAAGGATGTTATCGGGAAACGGGTAGAGAGCATATATAGAGGTGTTGAAGGACTGGACTTTTACAGTAAGCCAACCTTCCGGGATAGCTACCGTGCAGGCACTCTGAAGTACGGATATGGGTTTCCAGAGATTATACGGAAGCTTAAGGTGGTAGGTGCTTATATGTATGAGGTCAAAAACTCAAGGGGACACGTGTATTATGTAACAGCAGCCCCGAAGTTTGTGAAGGTGGAAGGGATCGCTCAATCTACCGGAGGATCACCACCGCCGACTTCATCAGGACCTGTCGCCATCGGGGAAATCACAGTCGTGGGGGTGGCGAATGCCGCCATCATCCAGGACCGCCCTGACCGGTTGACATCAAAGGACTTAGGTACCATCGCAAAGGGCAGGACGATTCCAGTCACAGGATCCCTTAAAGGGAGAAATAGCGGCTCCGGCTACTGGGAAGTTATCTACAACGGCAGGAGAGCTTATATAACCGGAGAATTCGGACGTTATAAAGCATATTAATATGTCTGCGATAATGAGGTCCGTCCTTTAGAGCGTTAACGCGTTCGGGGACGGACCTTTATTTGACGATGGGAAGTCAGGTGAGGAGCCCATATCCCTGTTGCATTCCTACACTTTTTTTAATAAAGTATAAAGTTAGACACAAGTTTTCAAGGAGGACCAGAAATTGACGAATATTAAACCAGAAACCATGGTTGTTACAATAGAAGATTTGGATCAAAAGGGTTCAGGGCAGGCTGTGGTCTGGCGGGAGAATGAGCTCGGCAATCCGAAGAAGTTAAGGCTGACGATTCCTCAGACCCTGCCTGGGGAAAAGGTGGAGGTGACGGTGGATCAGCCCGATCGCCGTAGACGAAAAGCAATGCCGGATGAAATCCTCGAAGCCCACTCTGAGAGAATCCCTGCACCTTGTCCGCACTTTGAACGCTGCGGCGGATGTGTGTGGCAGCATTGGGATTATGACGGTCAGTTAAAGCAGAAGACGGATCATGTGAAGCATGCTTTGGAAGAGCAAGGCTTTAATCCTGACCTGGTACGGGATACGATGGGGATGAATAATCCGTGGCGTTACCGCAATAAAATGGAATTTACGTTTTCTCCTGAAGGTGCCCTTGGACTGCATGAGCAAGGGAATTTCCGTAAGGTCATTTCCCTTGAAACCTGTTTGATCGCAAGTGAAGAAATGGTGGAAGCGACGATGGAAGTCGCCGATTGGGTGAAGGACCATGGATTAAAAGGATATAACAAGGACGAGCACGAAGGGTTACTTCGTCACTTAATGGTCCGTCAATCGTTTGTAACGGGTGAACTGATGCTTGGTCTGTTTGCAACGGAGGCGCCTGAAAATCATCAGGAGGCAGTGGACGACTTAGTTGCCCGTGTAGGTGAAAAATTCCCTAAAGTCAAAAGCCTATTATGGCTTGAAAATACAGCATGGGCGGATCGGACGCAAGCAGAAGAAATTCATCTATTAGCTGGTCGTGACTTTATTTATGATGAAATGGATGGATACCGTTTCCGTCTTTGGTTCGATACGTTTTTCCAGACAAATCCGACACAAGCTCAAAAGCTAGTAGATCTGGCAATTGAAATGGGACAACCGAAGAAAACAGAGAAGATGATAGACCTTTTCTGTGGAGTAGGGACATTTTCTCTTCCATTTGCAAGCAGAGTCGGAGAACTTGCCGGCATTGAAATCGTAGAAAGTTCGATTGAGTCGGCGAAACGTAATGCTGCAGATAATGGCATCTCGAACACGACATTCCTTGCCAAGGATGCTCGAAAAGGAATTGACCAAATGCTGGAGAGCTTCGGTCATCCACAGCTATTGATGTTAGACCCTCCACGCTCTGGTGCAGGCGGGAAAGTCATGAGACGAATCGGACGCGCCAAACCGGAACGTATTGTGTACGTATCATGCAATCCGGATACATTCGCTACGGATATCAAGGAGCTTGAACCATTCGGATACACTCTGGATGGTGTTCAACCTGTTGACTTATTCCCTCAAACGGTGCATGTGGAATGTGTCGCGACACTGACATTGAATTCATAATCGTGACGGAGAAATTCTTGTCCGTAAGAAAGGAAATACCTGACCTTGATGAGGGTCAGGTATTTTTTCGTTTATGATTAAGAGGGACGGACCTCTCCTCAGCCTCACTACGCAAAATTCAATTGAGGAATAGAGGTCCGTCCCTCATTTCACTACCCTGGATTTTTTTGGAATGTTCGTCAGGTTCCATTTAGCGGCATCTCCGTTTGGGTCAGAGATGCTCACGATCGGGGCGACTTTGATCATCCCGGAGATGGTGTTTTCGTTGTACTCGAAATCGAAGTAGCCGATGTTCGGGGCTATGTCCTCCCCCTGGAGCCCATAGATTTCCTGAACCTTGGGTTTTTGGATGGCAGGGTTAAAGATGACCTCCAGCTTGTAGCGCGATTCCGGATTGACCCGTTCCACCTTGATCTGGAAATTCCCGTCTTCGTCCACCACCCCGGTACTTTCCGTGACGTATTCCTCACTTTCTTCTCCCTGCCAGTTTATGACCCTTGCGTAGGATTCGAACTCACCGTAATCCTTGAGCCCGGCAAACATGATGCTATCCTCAGGAAGGTTGGATTGGCCTTCTACAATGAGTTCTTTTCCTTGAAGCAGGACCGTTCCGGTTATATCGATTCTGACTCCGGACGGTGCCGCCTGCTTTTGAGGAAGTTCGGTTGCCATTTCAACCCTGCATCCTGTCAGTAAAAACAGACTGACAGCCAGAATATACTTCAGCCAATTCCTCAATGGAATTCCTCCTTTGAGCGGTTTTTGAACGTAAAGGGATCTTCCAGTCGTGACGAGGGTACCGGCTTGTTGGAAGGGGTCTCGTCTTTCCCGACAGGAAGCGTATCCTCAAGAAGAACCTCTTTTAAAAACCTGCTTATCTCATTGATGCAAAAGATCGAAATCGCAAAAAAAGCAAGTGGTGTCAGTACCAGCCACGTATGCAGAAAGACCATTTGAATATTGATGCTCATCGTGGCCGCCCATTCATTGGTATAGGAAAAATATTCAGGTATGTGCTCCATGATCCCGAACTCCTCTGTTTTCAGACCCCCCAAACAGATATGGAGAACCCCAAGTTGAATGAGAAGGTACAGGGTCTGGGAGATTTGCTCAGAAAACATGACAAGGGCATGGCGGCTGAACTGGGGGCGTAAATGGCGTTTGATGATATAAAATCTGGTTGCCCCGATTTGTTTGGATACGGTAACGAAATCATTTTTTAGATACTCCTTCATCTCTTCCCCGATATACATCCCAAGTGAGGGAATCACAATGATGGCGATCACCACTATTTCGATCATCAGAAATCGAAATGAATACATCGCCCCTGCCTCGAAGGCAAGCTGGAGTGGGGTGAGAAGAACAAAGGCAATGATTGCAAGTGGGATGAAGTTGAACGTATCCCCGACCCCCTTGATCATCTGTCTCGCCCAATCAGGAAGAAAAGCATACACAATACCGAACGCGAACCCGCCGACCATGCGGAGCAGCGCAATGACGATAGCCGATAACAGCGTATATTTCGCACCGGAAAGGAGCAAATAGAATAAATTCCGTCCAAGTTTATCACTGCCCAAAGGGGGCATTTCCTCCATTGTATATGGAGGATCCGCGATTACTCTTCCAGAATCATCCTTTAAATACGGCGGCCCAGGTTCAAGCAGCTCTGGATATATGGCCGGTATGATGAAGCTCGCTGAAAGCATGACAAAGAGAAAACCAACGGGCAGCCAGAACCGGAATGATTTCAGAATCCTCATGAACTGACCTCCTCTCCGGACAGCCATTTTTTAAGTGAAATAGCACCTAATGTAAACACGATGAAGAATGGTATGTAAATCATCAGCATCCCGATGAAAAAGGCACTTGGCGTATTGCTGGACACATCGAGGAGCACATTCATAAATCCGTTGATATTAAAAAGAATCTCAATGATCAACAGGTTTGAAAGCATAAGCAGAAAAATCGGTTTGATATGGTAGTAAAAGTGAATCCACACATTTCGGAATAGGTGAACCCATACTGTATAGGCTTTTGAGAAACCCTTCGAATAGGAATATTCGACATATGGTTTTTCCTCTTCTTCCCGAAGCTGGAACAAGAAATGCTTCGTTAAAAAAGCAATCGGCATGATTGCAAGACAAATGATCGGGAGCAGATAGATTTTTTCATCCCCAAGGGTGTAGATGTCAAACAGCAAAATATCCGTTTTTTTGAAAAACCAGACAATGAAAAGTTGGATAAATACGATAATCAGAACATCCGGAAGGGAATCCAGTGAATCCAGCAAGCGGAAGCAGATCTGATATATTTTCTTAGGCAGAAACATAAATAAGTAGCTAACAAGGGAAGACGTGGCGGCAGCGAGAAAAAAGGCCAGGAGCAAGAGCGAGAACGAATAGCCGAACAGCTGAAAAAACAACGGATAAATCGGGTAGCTTTTGTAGTCCATTGGATCCCCGATTTTGATGATGATGGAGCCTGGTTGAAGCATTTCACGTCCCATCTCCTGCAATGTTTGAAGATATTTCCCCAGCATGATGACCAATTCCGTATCATACGCAAGCAGAGAACCGGCACCGCTGAAAAGGAATAATCCGATACATGTGAGCAAGAATTGAATGGGAAGACCGATGATATTGAACTTTCTCAGTAAAAACACCCCCTAAGTCTTTTAGAAACATTATATCTTTAGATTACAAAAATTTCAAAATAATTTTAATTTTTACAATAATGTTAATTTGCTGGATATTATTCTTAGTATAGGAATTCATGCCGATGAAAATCCTATCAGTAGTGATACATACGCAGGTGCCATAAAGGACATTAGCCGAGAAGAACGTTATAATGATGGTGACATAAAAGGGAACTACACAAAAATCATAGACGGTCTATGGTTTTTTGTTTTATTTATGAAAAGGAGGAGATGACGAAAATGGGAAATCAAGCAGGTTGGAATCTCGAGAACAGCTATACAACACTTCCAAGTTCTTTTTTTACTAGACAGGATCCGACTCCTGTTCAAGCACCAAAGTTGATCGTAATGAATGAACGAGTGGCTGAGTCGCTGGGGCTGGACGCGGAGAAACTTGGGGAAGAGGTCTTAGCGGGCAACGAAATCCCGGAAGGTGCCGAACCCCTTGCTCAAAGCTATGCCGGGCATCAGTTTGGCTATTTTAATATGCTGGGAGACGGTCGTGCAGTCCTGATCGGTGAACAGATCACCCCATCAGGTGAGCGTTTTGATATCCAGCTCAAAGGGGGAGGGAGAACCCCTTATTCCCGAGGTGGGGACGGTCGCGCAGGACTTGGACCGATGCTCAGGGAGCATATCATCAGTGAAGCTATGCACGGACTTAGGATACCGACTACCCGAAGCTTGGCAGTGGTGACAACGGGAGAGCCGATTTACCGGGAAACGGAACAGCAGGGTGCGATCCTGACCCGCGTAGCGGCTAGTCATCTTCGCGTCGGTACTTTTCAGTTCGCTTCCAAATTTGGAACGGTTGAAGATCTCCGCTCACTGGCTGATTATGCAGTGGAGCGTCACTACTCCGAAGGTATGAAAGCACCGAACCGTTATCTTTACCTGTTAGAAGAAGTCATCAAGCGTCAGGCTGCACTCATTGCCAAGTGGCAAATGGTTGGGTTCATTCATGGCGTGATGAACACAGATAACATGACGATCAGCGGAGAAACCATTGATTATGGACCATGTGCTTTTATGGATACGTATGACCCGGCAACGGTATTCAGCTCCATTGATACCGGGGGGCGTTACGCCTACGGAAATCAGCCTCAAATTGCCGGTTGGAACCTTGCCCGATTTGCTGAAAGCCTTTTGCCTATTCTTCACAATGAACAAGAAGAGTCGCTGAAGCTTGCCCAGGATGCTGTAATGGAATTTCCAAAGCTGTATGAAGCTCACTGGCTCGACGGAATGAGAGGGAAGCTCGGTATTTTCAATGAAGAAGATGGTGACGAATCCCTTGCACAAGATCTCTTAAGTTTAATGAAAAAGAATCGTACGGACTATACAAATACATTCCGTTCATTAACAAATGAAGAAGAGATCGATCTGTTTAAAAATCCGGAATTTGTTCAATGGAAAGAACGCTGGGAAGAAAGACTTAACAGGCAAGAAGAATCGAAAGAAGCAACTCATCAGTTAATGCGAAAGCACAATCCAGCGGTGATTCCCCGGAATCACCGTGTGGAGGAAGCGTTGGAAGCTGCAGTGGAAAGCAATGATTACAAGGTTATGGAGCGTTTACTTGAGGTTCTGGAAAAACCTTACCAATTATCGACAGAACAGTGCGAGTACACGAAACTCCCGGAACCATCTGCTCGTCCTTACCGAACGTATTGCGGTACATGAAGTATGAACCTGTAACAGGAAGCCAAACGGTTTCCTGTTTTTTTTGAGTATAAGAGGAGTTTCTCACTGATAAGTCGAACCTATTTAAAGATAGATGAGGAGAAAATGGGGATAAAGGGGTTTTTCTATTGAACCAAGCATTGCTCGTAATTGATGCCCAGCAGGAATTAATCGAAGGAAATGAAGGTGAACAAGCTGTATTCCAAAAGGAGGGGCTTATTGAAAACATTAATCGGGTCATCCAAAAGGCAACCGAAGCAGGTGCTCATCTCGTCTTTATACGGGATAAGGATGTCAGTGGCGGGGAAGGTGATGGATTTCAGGTTCACAGGGATATCCATGTTCCGGACAATAGCGCTGTGTATGATAAATTAGCAACCAATTCGTTTTATGGTACGCCATTACTAAGCTTTTTAAAAGACAAAAAGGTCGAACATGTCGTAATCATGGGATGTCAAACGGAATATTGTATCGACACCGCTGTTCGGTATGCAACGGTTAATGGATTTGACGTAACCCTGGTAGCAGATGGTCACTCGACAAAGGATTCACCCGTGTTAAAGGCTGAACAGATTATCAAGCATCACAACAAGGCTTTGAATGGTCATTATAATGTGGATCATTTCTCCGACGTCAGACAATCTGATGAAGAGGTGTTTCAGCCTAAGCATGATTTTTATCGGGAGAAATACGGAATGTAGAATAAGAAAAGCCCATTTTGTCTGGCAGAAAGCAGATGGAATGGGCTTTTTTTGTTCCCGAATTGAAGCGTTTTTCTCATTTGGATTCAACCCTGATATGCTATAGTTGTAGCATATCAGGGCAGGTCCCGTCTTTCTTTCATAATGACAAAGGAGGAACAATGAGAATGTATGATTTAGTTCAGAAAGTACGAGAAGAAAATCCATTAGTACATAATATAACGAACGTAGTGGTCACGAATTTTACGGCCAATGGTTTGCTGGCTATCGGGGCATCCCCGGTGATGGCCTATGCGAAAGAAGAAGTAGGGGATATGGCGAAGTTGGCAGGGGCCCTTGTCCTTAACATTGGGACCTTATCGACAGACATCATCGATAGCATGATCATCGCTGGAAAAGCGGCAAATCAAAAAGGGATACCTGTTATTTTGGACCCGGTTGGGGCAGGGGCAACTTTATTCCGCACCGAGATGGCAAGGAAAATCCTACATGAAGTAAACGTCTCCATCTTAAGAGGGAATGCAGCCGAAGTGGCTCATGTTGCAGGAGAACAATGGTCAATCAAAGGTGTAGACGCCGGTTCGGATGGGGGAGACACGGTGGAATTAGCCCAGAAGGTGGCGGCACAATTGGATTGTACCGTTGTCATAACCGGGAAAACAGATATCATCTCAAACCTGCAAGGGACCTATTCAGTAGCGAATGGTCATCCGATCTTAACGAAGGTCACCGGGACGGGCTGTTTATTATCTTCGGTCATCGGTGCGTTTGCAGCCATTGAGAAAGATCCATTAAAAGCTGCTGTAACGGCAGTCGCCATTTATGGAATAGCTGCAGAAAAAGCAGCACGTGTTACTTCTGAAAAAGGTCCGGGAAGTTTTCAAATTGAATTCATCGATCAACTTTCCTCCATTCGTGAAGAAGATGCTGCACATGCAAAAGTAGAGAGAATCTAAGGGGAAGGGTGTTTGTATCATGACTGTATATAAGGCATTGACGATAGCGGGTTCAGATAGCGGCGGAGGAGCCGGCATTCAGGCAGATATAAAAACATTCCAGGAGCTTGGTTCGTATGGGATGTCGGTCATCACTGCCGTAACCGCCCAAAACACATTAGGCGTGCAAGGCGTGTATCCAGTTTCCATGGAAGGAATCGTTCAGCAATTGGATGCGATTGGTCAAGACCTTGGACCCCATGCGTCAAAAACGGGCATGCTGCATTCCGGAGAAGTCATTGAGGCGGTAAGTGAACGAATCATTCATTATGGCTGGGAGAATGTTGTGGTGGATCCTGTCATGATTGCAAAAGGTGGAGCTGAACTTTTACAAGATGAAGCCATTCGGGCATTAAAGGAACAATTAATACCGCTTTCTGCTGTCATTACTCCTAATTTACCTGAAGCAGAAGTCATCACAGGGATAAAGATTGAAACACTGGACGATCGAAAAGATGCCTCAAAGATGCTGATTGAAATGGGTGCCAAATCAGTCGTCATAAAAGGTGGACATGCCGATGGCGAGCAGGTGATAGACCTCTTTTATGATGGAACTACGTTAGAGGAAATGGTCTCACCAAGAATCGAGACATCTCATACCCATGGTACAGGATGCACCTTCTCCGCTGCGATCACTGCTCAATTGGCTAAAGGAATGGACATCCGGGAAGCGGTCAAGACGGCTAAAGCGTTTATCCGGGCAGCCATTGAAAACCCGCTCGGTATTGGAAATGGTCATGGTCCGACGAATCATTGGGCATACAATAAGAGGACAATAGGTGAAAGTAAATGATGTATAAACGAGAACAATTAGTGGATTTTCTTACTCTTTATTTTATTATGGGGAGTACAAACTGTCTGAAAGATCCGGTCCGTGTGTTAGAAAAGGCAATAGAAGGTGGGATAACCCTCTTTCAATTCCGGGAAAAAGGCTTGGGTGCCTTAGAAGGACAGGGAAAGATGAAACTTGCTGAAAAACTGCAGAAGGTATGTAAGGACGCCGGGATCCCTTTTATCATCAATGACGATGTGGAATTAGCTTTAGCCATTGAGGCTGATGGGGTTCATATCGGTCAGGAAGATGAAAGGGCAAGTATAGTACGGGAAAAAATCGGTCATAAATGGCTTGGGGTTTCCACTCATACACTTGCCGAAGCGCAGCAGGCGATTGCCGATGGGGCGGATTACTTAGGACTTGGTCCCATCTATCCCACCCTTTCAAAAGACGATACAGTCAAAATTCACGGCTTGGACATCATTAAAAGCTTTCGAATAAACGATATTCCTATCCCGATTGTAGGGATTGGAGGCATCAGTTCAATGAATGCCAAAGAAGTCATTGATGCTGGTGCGGACGGAATATCGGTGATCTCAGCCATATCAGGTGCTGAAAACATCACAGAAGCGGCGAGAGAATTGAAGAGAGCCGTTCGTCCCGCCAGATAAATATGAAACCAGGTCTGCCCCAACGCGTTAGCTCAGTGAACGTGTTGGGGCAGGCCTTATTTGACATTCAATAAAATACCAATTAAAATATGAATAGATTCATAAATGAATCCGTTCACTTTTTGGGAGGAACAACAATATGGCAGGATTACGAGAAGATAAAAAACGGCAAACACAGCAGAACATTATGGAAGCGGCGAAACATATTTTTTCTGAGAAGGGATACAAACAGGCATCGATGGCTGAAATTGCAAAGGATGCAGGGGTAGGAACCGGAACCATTTATAATTATTTTCCTTCTAAGGGATCATTGCTGCTCCGCATTTTTTCAGAAGAAGCCGAGGAGATGAAGGGGGCACTCGATGATCCATACGAGGATGAAGGTGATTTAGTGCAGAGTGTGATTGGAGCCATGCACGGGTTTGCGGAGTTTTTCCAGCACTATCCGAAAGCGTTTTGGCGTGAGCTTTTTCACGTGATGACGGAGGAAGTGGAGGAAAGTATTCGACTGAGGCAGGGGTTATTCGGCATCGATGAAGAGATGATGAAATGGATCATGTTTATGATCGAAAGCCATTCTGGTTGTTTTCTCGTCAAGGTTGACCCACAGGAAGCGGCCTATGCCATCTATAGTGCAGCCATGTCGGATACGATGTTTTACATGTATAACGAATCCATGAATCACGAAGAGTACAAGGAACAACTATCGAGGCATATACGATTTTTATTTGAAGGGAAAATAAAATCGGGAAAGAAGGAATGAAGATGAGTATCTTGAGAATCAATGGAGTCCATAAAACCTTTCAGAGCGGCCAAACCACCTTTCAAGCCCTGACGGATATTCACATACAAGTGGAGAAAGGGGAAATTGTCGTCATTCTCGGTCCTTCCGGTTCGGGGAAATCCACCTTGTTGAATGCCATTGGCGGCATTGATGGGATTGATTCCGGGAGTATCAAGATCAATGAGAAGGATATCACCAAGTTAAATGATCGTCATCTCGTGGATTATAGAAGGGAAGACGTTGGATTTGTCTTTCAAATGTATAATCTGATCCCTAATTTAACGGTCTATGAAAATATCGAATTGACGGCGAATATCAGTCGGGAGGCATTGTCTATTCCAGAGGTGATTGATGCCGTTGGATTGTCGGGGATGGAGGATCGCTTTCCACGGGAATTAAGCGGCGGACAGCAGCAGCGTGTATCGATTGCACGTGCTGTCGTTAAAGCTCCGAAACTATTATTATGTGACGAACCGACGGGGGCTTTGGATTCCGGTACATCGAAAGAAATTTTGCATCTGATTGAGAAAGTGAATAAAGAGTTTAACACGACAGTCCTCATCATTACACATAATCAGGCGATTAAAAGCATGGCGAACCGGGTCATCACACTTAAGGATGGTAAAATCGAATCCGACTTTGTCAATGAACATCCAACCTCTGCTGAAGGGGTTGAGTGGTGATGCCTCTTCGAAAAAAACTCTTTCGGACCATTATGGAAAAAAAGGCGCAGTTTTTCTCTGCGTGGTTTCTGATTGTGATCAGCTCCATTGTATTTTACTCGTTTACCGCAGCTGGAGCGAATCTCATTGATAATTTACAGATGTTTTTTAAGGAGAATAAGGTTGAAGATGCTCAATTCATTACACAAGAGCCTTTGAAAGATATCAAAGGGATTGAAAAACAGAATGGGGCAGAAATTGAGGAGAGGTATGTAGCAGATGTTCCATACAGTAAAGATACGACACTCAGGATGTTGGATGCCACTGACGATGTTAATCTCCATTCTGTCGTTGAAGGTGAAAACCTGTCCTCGGAGCGGGATATATTAGTGGATAAAGGTTTTGCCAACGCACATGACATTTCGATTGGGCACGAGGTTGAACTGGAAGGGGAAACGTTCCGAGTTGCAGGATACATGGCGATCCCTGATTACATCTATCCATTAAAGGAAGAATCGGGCTTCCTGAAAAATCCTGATGCATTCGGTGTCGCGGTCGTGAAACAATCTGTTCTATCAAAATGGGAAGACCATCAGGTTTACTATAGTGTCCACCTTTCAGATGCCTCCCCAGAAGAGCTGAAGAAGCAAGTCAATCAAACGAATCAGATCATTAAATGGACAGATAAAAAAGATAATAATCGCATTTCCTTCATCAAAGGGGATATTGCCGGTGTCAAGAAGATGGGACAATTTCTTCCGATAGGCATTTTGTTCATTAGTATGGTGATCATTCTCATATTATTATGGCGTTTAATGAAAAAGGAATATGTTCAAATCGGTACATTGTATGCCCTTGGCTACAGGAAAAGGGAAATTATCCTTCATTATCTCTCCTATGCCGGGATTCTTGCCATATCAGGAAGTGTCGTGGGTACGATCCTTGGCTGGGTATGCTTGCATCCATTGCTATCAACTTTTGCGGCTTATTATAATCTGCCTGTATTGGAAGTGAAACCACATGTGGGTTATTTGCTTACGAGCTTATTGTTACCACTTGTTCTGTTCATCCCGTTAACCTATTATTTGGTTCAACGTGTCTTGATGATCCCACCCGTAAGTTTAATAAAAGGTGGAGAAAGAAAGGTGAAAGTAAGCAGGTTGGAGCGGTTATTTAAACTGAAGAAGCTGCCGTTCCGCCGGAAGTTCGTGATTCGGGAAATCATGCGCAACCTTCCAAGAGCGCTCTTTTTGATCATCGGTGTAATGTTTGCCTCGTTATTATTGTTGTTCGGCTTCGTCACCAAGAATTCGATGGAGTACCTGGTGACCGATAATTTTCAACAAGTGTACGACTATGAGTATAGCTATCTATTCAAAGCTCCACAGACTGACCATCCTGAATCGGGACAGATCGGAGCTGTGGCCCCATTTACCACAGATAAGGAGAGTTTGTCGATTACAGGCCTGAAACCGGATAATACAGCCATTCGATTAGAGGACTCTAGCGGTGAAAAGCTCAAGTTCAATTCAGTCATCATGAATAAGTCCCTCTCAGATAAATTAGGGATTCAAGAAGGTGATTCGATTCATGTGACAAATGAACTGACGGATAAATCCTTTACCCTCACCATTGATCACATCGCAGTATCGTATCTCGGAAGTATGATCTATATGCCTCTAGAGGAATTCAACCAATTAAATGACTATCCTTCAGGAAGTTATACAGAGATTTATTCAAACAAAGAACTCACGCTACCGAAAGAAAAGATCGTTTCGACAACCAAAACATCCGATACGATTGACGGATTCAATGAAATGATCAAGCCGTTGAACTATGGAGTAGCAGCGATTGCCTTTGTTGCTGCCATCATTGCTGTCATCATCATCTATATACTGATTTCATTATTAATTGAGGAAAATTCATTTAAAATTTCACTCATGAAAGTCATCGGTTATCGGGAGAAATCAATCATGAACATGATGATCGGCTACAATATTTGGTTTATCATCCTTGGATTTGTAATAGGAATACCCGTAACGCTCCTATCAATTTCAGCCTTTATGAATTCAATCACCTCAGAGATGAATGTGACGATTCCCGTAAAGTTGGATTGGATGAGTGTCCTCATCAGTTTTATCATCATCATCGCATCATATCATGTATCCCTATGGCTGAATCATCGGAAGTTGAAAGGGATTTCTATGAACGAAGCGATTAACCGGAGTTCGGAATAGAAACTGTAGTTTGACGTTAAACCGATAAAAGGGTACCAGGCATTAAGAATGCCACGTACCCTTTTATCGTTATCATTCGATTCCCTGACAAACCGGACAATAGTACAGCCTTCTTGAAGCCGCCACCGTCTTCTCGATTTCACTTCCACAATTGAAGCAAGATCCACCTTCCCGGTTAAAGACCCAGTGACGATAACGTGAACGCTTCACTCCTTGGCCTTTCATTTTCTGTGCTAGGTCGAGATCATTGGTGATCCCACCAGTCTCATACGATTGTCTCACTAAATCCTTGATGCTATGTGCAGCTTTCTTCAATTGCTTCTCTGTGCAGTCGACTGGCCTGAGAGAAGGATGTATGCCAGCGAAAAACATGATTTCAGATCGCAAATAATTTCCGATTCCGGCTACGAAACCTTGATCCAGCAATAGAATCGACCATTTGCGGTTTCGGAATCGTTTGTCCTTCATCCGTTCCATCAGCTCATCTACTGATACCTCTTCGCTTAAAAGATCAGGTCCTACTTTTGAGACGAATGGGTGCCCGGGCACTTCTTCGTCACGAAGAACCTCTATATCAGATGCACTATAGAGAAGTGCCGATTTATTCTCATTATGTATGGCCAATCGGAGCTGGCGGTTTGTTTTCGGGTAGTTATATGTGTTTCTGATATACCATTTCCCGTAAAGCTGATTGTGGGAGTAGATGGTGTACCCATTGTCAAAGCGGATGAGCATGGCTTTTCCCTTCGTATCGACCCTTGTCACGATCGACCCCATTAGCAGATCCCCGTAGTCTTCTAAATGAAGGAAGGCAAAATAAATATCTTCCACGGTTTTATTTTTTAGAGCACGCTCTACTTCATCTGCAGCTCTTCTGATTTCCGGACCTTCTGGCATGGCAGTTTCTCCTTTTTTAGTATAGTTGTTCCCTTTTTTCTTCCTAAAGTAACATTCGGATAGGCTGGGCTACTCATCTATTTCATGGTCTTGACATTATTCCAATATATTGATAGAGTTTTAAAAAATCTACATATTTCTTATCCAGAGAGGTGGAGGGACTGGCCCTTTGAAGCCTCAGCAACAGGTCTGTGAAGATACTGTGCTAATTCCAGCGGGTGATTCAAACCCTGATAGATAGGAGCAATCTTTTATTTGTCGGTGACGCACTCGTTCAGGGTGCGTTTTTTGTTTGTCTACCCATTCCACAATATATTTAGAAGGAAGGGTGTTTTTGATGGAAAACGCAGGACAGAGTTTTAAAAGAGCGATGAAGACACGTCATTTAGTGATGCTGTCTCTTGGGGGGGTGATCGGAACCGGGCTTTTCTTGAGTTCGGGGTATACGATTCATCAGGCAGGACCATTCGGGACGATCCTTTCTTATTTGGTTGGGGCGCTGGTGGTGTATCTTGTGATGCTTTGTTTAGGTGAACTTTCTGTCCATATGCCGGAAACAGGATCCTTTCATAGTTATGCTGCAAAGTTCATTGGACCTGGGACCGGGTACACGGTGGGCTGGTTATATTGGCTGACATGGACAGTGGCATTGGGGTCGGAGTTTACGGCGGCTGGCTTGATGATGCAGCGTTGGTTTCCTTCGATTAGTGTATGGATCTGGAGCGCGGTCTTTGCTGCGTTGATTTTTGTGCTTAATACGTTGTCTGTGCGGTTTTTTGCTGAATCTGAATTTTGGTTTTCTATAGTAAAAGTGATTGCAATCGTTGCGTTTATTGTGATCGGGGCAGGGGCGATCGTCGGGTTCATCTCTCTCAGTCATTCAGAGCCCGCTCCGTTTTTCTCGAATATCACAAGTTCAGGGTTGTTTCCGAATGGGGCATTTGCCATCTTGATGACCATGCTTGCCGTCAATTTTGCCTTTTCAGGAACAGAATTGATCGGGGTTGCGGCGGGAGAAACAGAGAATCCATCCAAATCGATTCCTAAAGCCATCCGCACCACGCTTGTGAGATTGATCATCTTTTATGTAGGGACGATTATCGTATTATCCGCTTTATTACCGAGCCAGTCAGCCGGTGTATTGGAAAGTCCTTTCGTAGCGGTGCTTGGTCGGATTGGAATCCCGTATGCCGCCGATATCATGAATTTTGTGATCATAACGGCCATTTTATCAGCGGCAAACTCCGGTCTGTATGCTTCCTCCAGAATGCTATGGTCGCTCTCAGATAAGCAAATGATCTCACCGGTTTTTGCCAAATTGACTGATCGGGGAGTCCCTCTCAATGCGATAGTTTGCAGCATGCTGGGAGGGGGGCTGGCATTGCTTTCAAGCATCATTGCACCGGGGACGGTCTACATCGTAATGGTGTCGGTCTCTGGCCTTGCGGTAGTAATCGTGTGGATGAGCATTAGTGCTGCCCAATTTCTATTTCGAAGACAGTACATAAGGGAGGGAAACGATGTGAAAGACTTGACTTATCGGACGCCGCTCTACCCACTCGTTCCCATTGCGTCATTTCTGCTTTGTCTAGCTTCTTGTATCGGCATTGCCTTTGATCCCACTCAGAGGATAGCCCTTTATTGCGGAATCCCATTTATCGCCCTTTGCTATGGAAGCTATTATCTAACACAATACGTAAAGAAAAGAGGAAGAGGTTATGTCGAATCAACTGAAGCTAAATCCCATTGATGCTATTTTACAAATACATTCCCAACTGATTTTAGATGGAGCATTAGCCACAGAGCTGGAATCCCATGGCTTTGATTTAAACGATCCCCTTTGGTCTGCCCGTATACTCCTCGAAAAACCGGAAGCGATTGAGAAGGTTCATGCTGATTATTTCCGTGCAGGAGCCGATTGTGCGATTACAGCCAGCTACCAGGCAACGGTGGATGGTTTTCGAAAGCGAGGAATAGAGAAACCTGAAGCTCTGGAATTAATCAAGAAAACGGTTACTCTTGCCAAAGAAGCCCGGGATGACTTCTGGAAGGAAGAGAAGGGAAATTCGAATCGGCCGAAGCCAATCGTTGCAGGTTCTGTAGGACCTTACGGGGCATACCTTGCCGACGGCTCTGAATACGTGGGGAACTATGGAGTAAGTGATCAACAGTTAGCAGATTTCCATTTTCCGAGAATCCAGGCATTAGTGGAGGCGGGAGCTGATTTGTTGGCGTTTGAGACCATCCCGTCCTTGCAGGAAGCAAAGGTACTAGCTTCACTTCTGAAAGAATTTCCCGATACCTGCGCCTGGCTGTCTTTTTCATTAAAGGATGGAGAGACGATAAGTGATGGAACGGGGATTGAAGAGTGCGCGCGTGTGTTCAATGACGATGAACAAATCGCTGCAATTGGTGTGAATTGTGCACCGATACCTGCGGCCGAGAAGGCGATAAGCGTATTAAGCAGAAACACTGACAAACCAATCATCGCGTACCCGAACTCAGGTGAGACTTACAATGCCGGGACCAAAACGTGGCATGGAAAGAAAGGGTGTTGCGCGTTTGATGAGGAATCAGTAATTTGGTACGAGGCAGGTGCCCGTATCATGGGTGGTTGCTGCCGGACGGATCCGGGTCATATTGAGGCGTTGGCGAAGAGGTGGAGGTAGGCAGTAACACTTAAAATACAAAAAGCCCAAGTAATACATCCACTTGGGCTTTTGTATTATTATCGCTACTATTATTTAATAGAAAACGTCTCTTTAATCAGCAAGTCCTCAGGTGATTCCCCGATCTGATCTTGGTGGAAGTAATCTCTGATGACTCCATCCTTTAAATAGTTGACGATTGAGACCATTGTCATACCTTGATCTAAAGCGAGGTAGGCTTGTGTCACTTCTCCCGTTTCCACATTGACTGAATCAAGGAAGCCATATTTACCATACATATCGAAACGTTTCAACGCATGGATGTTTTTGAATGCTTCCATCGGTGCGTATTCAAGTGCCAGGAATGTGGCATGTGGAGTGACAGTGCCATCTGACTTATAGCCGTCCATACCCAGAGGTGTAGCGGCAAATTCTGAATAATTATCCGGTGTGGCTGCTGGTGACATGCCCCAGGCTGCATACCCTTGCTCTTTAGCATATTGAATCTGGATGTCTACATGACGCTTATTGTTCAAGCCGAGTGCGTTCTTCCCGAGTTCTTTTTCCTTCAGTACAAGCTGTGGCATCAATGCTTCAAACATGCTTCCTCCCCAGCTTGGTACATATTTAGTGCCCTTGTAGCTGTAATGTCCTTCGAAGACATCTACGCCGTCATATGTTTCTGTATATCCTTCAGGAATTTGAGCCTGCCAATCCCAGCTTTCTGGCATGGTGCGGAACATTCTCCACCAGTGCTCTTCAGGTACGTCCTCTTTCCCGATCGCGATGTAGCTTGCCACACGTGGTTCCGTATAAAAGGCACCGTAATGGTGAGAAGTATAGCTCTCGGTTGCTACATCATATCCGCCACGCATTTGTCCTACTTCCGGGGTGTAAAGAGTGGAATAATCCATGTCCTCTACTAATGCGTGAGTTTCTTCATAGAGTTCCGGATACGCTTGTCCAACTACAATGAGACCAGCAGACAGCCATCCATTATCTACAGTTGAGATGAATTGACCCCAATCCGTCATAAGCGTTGCATCTTCTGTATAGTACCAGTTGTAAAATAACCCGTTCCATTTTTCCATGTCTTTTAATGAACTCAACGTCTTTCCGATGTTTGTCACGGCTTCTTCACGTGAGATCAGGCCGACTTCCTCAGCTGAAATCGTACTCATCATATACATCGCAATGTTCGTAGGAGAGGTGAATTGCTGGGCATTGATCTCCCCGTTATCCATACGGACGGCATCATAAGTGAGTCCCGTTTTTTCATCTGTAAAATCCTCGAAGTATCGATAGGTATTCTTTGAAATCGCTTTCAATTGTTTGGATAAAGCAATCTCTTTTCCTTTGGTTGTGTGATTTGCAGAAGCCGAAGCAGGGAGTGTGGCGCTGACGATAAGCAATAAAGCTAAAAGCAATGAAAAATATTTCTTCACATTTGACACTTCCTTTCATTTTGGTGAAACGTTTCGATTAAAAGTATACAAGAGTGATCAATAGACGTATATCACTCAATAGTAACAATTATCTGAAAATAACACGTCCGTATGTGACTTCTTTTTTGAGTCTTTTATACCAGTATCCGTCGGCAGGTAAACTCTAAATACAGACGCTGCCACCAAATCTAATGTGCTACTGCATTGGGTGACTACCTTCTTTTTTTTTGTCATCAGTGTTATTGATTTCTATTAAAAAAAGGATATTTTCCCATTATGTAGAAAGTCATAGAAACATAGTCATTAGGGGTGAGCAGGATGCAGGGGTTTCATTATAAAAACTACGACGGTTTAGGGCTCGCAGAGTTAGTGAAGAAAAAAGAAGTTCATCCTAAAGAATTGGTTGAAGAAGCCATTAAAATAACAGAAGCCCACAATCCGAAGTTGAACGCAGTGATTCACAAAATGTATGAACAGGCGAGGGAGGTTGCAGACAAAGAGCTTACTGGAACATTCGCCGGTGTACCGATGCTATTGAAAAATATCACTCAGGAAATAGAAGGGGAGCCTATGACAGCAGGTTCAAGATCACTTCGAACCTATCGAGCGAAGACAGATGCAGAGTACACCAGGAGATTGCGTGAAACAGGTGTGGTCATTCTGGGGCAAACGAATGTGCCTGAATTTGCTTTAGTGGCTGTTACAGAGCCTTCACATCACGGTGCGACAAGAAATCCGTGGAATTTGGATTATACGCCTGGAGGTTCAAGTGGCGGTTCAGCCGCTGCGGTAGCATCCGGCATTGTTCCGATCGCGGGTGCCAACGATGGTGGGGGATCTATCAGAATCCCGGCTGCTTATTGCGGGTTATTTGGTTTGAAACCAACCAGGGGAAGAACACCTGTTGGTCCAACCTACGGAAGAACATGGCAAGGTGCCTCTGTTGAGCATGTTTTAACCCGGTCGGTCAGGGATAGCGCTGCCATGCTGGATGAATTAACAACATATGAAAAGTCTGCGGCTTTCTATGCCCCGCCATTTGAAGGGAGCTACATGGAAGCATCGCAAACTCCGATAGGCAAGAAATTAAGGATTGCCTATTCCAAAGATTCTCCCATAGGTACTGAAGTTCATCCTGAGTGCGAAAAGGCTGTTGTGAAGGCTGCTAAATTACTAGATTCCATGGGTCACTATGTGGAAGAAAGAGAGGTGCCGGTGGATGGACATAAGATGGCAAGAAGTTTTTTAACCATGTATTTTGGTGAAACAGCTGCATTGTTAACTTCGTTAGAAGAAGTGCTGGGACGAAAAGCTACTTACACTGATGTGGAACCCTCCACCTGGCTCCTGGGTTTGATTGGAAAGGCCACCCCTGCTGAAGAATTCATTCTGAGTATTAGGGAGTGGGATAAAGCAGCTTATCAAATGGAAACATTTCATGAAACGTATGATTTCTACCTTACTCCTACAACGGCTTTTCCCCCAGCCAAGATAGGAGAACTGGAACCGACCTCCTCAGAGAAATTCTTGATCAGTTCAATAGGGAAATTGGGACTCAGGAGACTATTGAAAAAGATTGGGATCGTTGATCAGATAGCGCAGAAGAATCTGATGCGTACCCCTTTTACACAGTTGGCCAATTTAACAGGACAGCCGGCCATGTCACTCCCGATACATCAAACCTCTGGAGGGCTGCCGGTCGGAGTCCAGGTGATGGCAGCAAAAGGAAGAGAGGATTTGCTGTTGCAATTGGCTGGAGAGATTGAGAAGTCTGAGCATTGGTTGAAAATAGAGAAAAACCCTTTGTTTTAAAAAGGGGGAGGGGGACAGGGGCATTCCATGTCCTCTGTCTGTCCTACTATTCAATCATCCCGACAATCCTCTCACAAATCTCATGGGTAACCAGTGAATCCTCAATCGATGGGTCAGGGGTTTTACCGTTTTCCACACAGTCTATGAAATGATCCACTAAATCATAAAACCCACGCTTATATAAAGTAGGCTCCCAATCTCCAAATGAAGAAAGGCTGACTTCTTTATTATGATAATGAGTCGTTTCAACGAGACTGTTGACGACATATTTATGATGGCCTGCCGAGTACTCGATGATTTCTTCCGTCACACCGCCGTCCCGGTTCATGATTCCGACTGAGGTGCACTCCTCGCCGATGAGCTGGACGACTAAGTGATGGAGCATGTCATCTTTTATTAAATACTGAACCTTTACATCCTGGACCTCTGTATCCATTAAGAATCGCAGAGTATCTACAACATGGATGAAATCTTCTACGACGAACCTTCTGGCGTAATCAGGTAAAGCGTATCTGTTTTTTTGGATAAGAAGGAAGCTCGGTTTGCCTTGTTCTTTAAGTTCTCTCACTTTTGGTATGAATCGTCTGTTAAAACCGACCATGGCGATTTTGCCCCTTTCTTTTGCGAGCTGGACGATTCTTTCGGTTTCGTGAATACTCAAGGAAATCGGCTTGTCTATGTAAACGTTGATGCCATTCTGTAGTAGTTTTTCCGTTATTTCAAAGTGGGCTTCGGTAGCTGTACTTACAAATGCTGCGTCAATATTGGTAGCAATCAGTTCTTCCACACTGTGAACCTTTTCCTGGATCCGATATTTAGTTGCAAGAGCATTTAGAGTTTCGGCATTCCTTGTGCAAAGCACGAGTTCGATTCCTTCTTTTTCAGAGAGAACTGGCAGGTAGGCTTTCTTGGAGATATCCCCCAGTCCGATAAGTCCGATCTTCATGTTTTTCACCCCATTGTTTTTTTGAGTAACATTCTTTCATTATATTATTCTCTAATTATATATCAAATCTAAGAGTGATGCTGGTTATGTTGGGAGGGAATCACTAAAACACGAACATTAAATCTAATTGATTGAATAAAATTCGTATTTTAGGTTGATTATTTAAATGGAGTTTGTTATATTAACACTGTACTAATTACATATCGTTACTCGTATATCCTCGGTAATATGGTCTGAGTGTTTCTACCTGGTTCCCATTATAAGAACTGGACTACGAGTTGAAGTATTCGGTTTTTCGGTTTTTTGCCGTTGCCATTTTGTGATGGGCATTCACGTCATATCACGTATACTTTAACTTCGAAGGTCTGGAAAGTAGAAACCACTCTACATGTTCTAGATCTTTTTCTTTTGGGCAAAACAGCGAGATATCACCATCAAGAAAAAACGAAAAAGGAGAGATTTTGATGAAAAAGAAACTGGCTTTATTTGTATCATTATCCGTACTCGCATTATCCTTATTAACTGGATGCAGTTCCACTTCACAGACTGCAGCTAAGGAAGAAAGGGCAGAGAGACCCATTATGATTCAAGGTCCAATGCCGATTGAAGCAGAAAAGTTTGCAGGGAAATTAGAAAATGTGAAAGAAGAAAAATCGGGATCATTTGTTTTTTACATAGGAACGCTTGATGATTATCCTGTCATTGTTGCCAAAACAGGTAAAGGGATGGAAAACACGGCAGCGGCTACTGCGGTAGCCATTGAGAAGTACGATCCGATCGCCATCATCAACCAAGGAACATCAGGTGGACATGACCCTGAACTAAATGTATTTGATATCGTATTAGGAGAAAGAACCGTTAACCTGGGTTCATTGAAAACAGCTGACAAAGCCGATAGCGAAGGAATTGATCCAACCGTCTGGAAGCCGATGGACTTAATGGCTTCTGAAGGCAGTGCAGGTGAAGACCCAAATGCTGAGAAAATCCGATACTACGATGGAGACGAGGACTTACTTGAAGCTGCCAAAGCAGTAAAGGATACTTATACCGATGGAAAGATCGTCGAAGGTACCATCGGTTCTGCCGATGTGTGGAATAATGAAGTGGACCGCATTCAATGGTTCCATGAGAAATACGGTACTTCTGTAGAGGAAATGGAAGGGGCAGCAGCAGCACAGATTGCAGGTGCATATGATGTAGCGTTCCTGGGAATCCGTGTATTGTCGAATAACAAGACTAATGGTGGAGCATACAACCCGGAAACCGCATCAGCGAATCAGGAGTATGTCTATGAAGTAGTGAAAGAATATATTTCCGTGATGGAAGATAAATAATATTGAGGGACCCGACCTTAGGTGCATGAATGCGATGGCATGCCCGGGGTCAGGTCTTTTTTTTATGTTACAATGGTCTAATGCAACACAACATTTTTATCATCACACGGAGTTGATCACAATAGAAATGAAAAAATATATCTATCATTATTCATGGGAACCGAACGAAGAATCCCTATGTGCCTTGGAAAGAAGAGTATTCTTTGGAAAAAGCCCTGAATCTAGCATTCTGGAAAGTTCAGTGAAAATAGATCCCAGCAGAAGTCCTTTTATTCGAGAGAGAATCGAAATTATCTGCGAAGGTAATGGATTTGAAGAATTGCTTGAAGAAATAGAAAAATTAGAAGCACTTGATGGATTCAAAGTCGTTTTTGTTCAAAATCTGGATGCGGAAAGAGTAGGCTTTAAAAAGCTTCGCAGGATTGAAAAAGAAGTTGGAATGCATCTGAAAGGTGAAGCGGAGTTAGTCGATCCAGAGATTTGGTTCGGGGTGATGAAAACCAATGATCGTTGGGTGTTTGGCAAGTATGTGAGAAACGAAGCGGTTTGGCTGCACCATGTGAAAAAGCCACACAGCTATTCGACGGCCCTCAGCACTCGTGTGGCTAGAGCCGTCGCGAATATCGCAGCACCGAATCCTGAAGGAATCAAAATGATCGACCCTTGCTGCGGAATAGGGACGGTCCTTGTGGAGGCACTATCCATGGGAATCGATATCGTCGGGAGTGACCGCAATCCTTTGATCCTCGATGGAGTGAAAGAGAATATCGCTCATTTTGGATACAAAGGGGATGTCTCATTAAAGGATATTAACGACGTAACTGGTCACTATGATGTAGCTGTAATCGACCTTCCCTACAATCTATGTTCGGTGATAACAGATGAAGAACAGCTTGAAATGCTCCGCAGTGCAAGGCGTTTTGCGGAAAAGGCCGTGATTGTCACCTTGGAAGATGTGGACGCCAACATTGAAAAAGCGGGTTTTGAAATTGTGGATCGCTGTGAAGTGAGTAAAGGAAGATTTGTCCGGCAGATCCTGGTCTGCAAATGATAGAGAATGGAGAGTTGTTTCCATGCTCTTTTTTTATGGGAGCTCTAAGAAGCCTCTATTCAGGTACTTTGAAGTGCCTATCCCACAAAAAAGTACCTACTTTTCAAGCTCTCTTCCATCGTCCATACTATATCCATGTTCTTCTCATGAGGACAATTCATTTTATGAAAAAGGAGAGTGTAGGTATGAGCGTCAAATCTATCACTTTAAATAATAATATAAAAATGCCGGAAATGGGATATGGGGTTTTCCGTGTGGATGACGGCCCGAAGCTTGCACGGGCAATACAGACAGCGATCAAAATGGGGTATCGCAGTATCGATACAGCAGCGATTTATGGAAATGAAGAGAGTGTCGGCAAGGGCATCAATAAAGCGATTGAAGCTGGACTTGTGACCCGGGAGGAACTGTTTGTCACTTCAAAAGTTTGGAATGACGGCCTATCATACGATGAAACGATAGCGGCTTACGAAGAAAGCTTAGAGAAAATGGGGCTCGACTATCTGGATCTTTATCTGATTCACTGGCCTGGAAAAGAGAAGTACATGGAGTCCTGGAAAGCTCTTGAATCCCTTTATAAGAATGGAAGGATCAAAGCGATCGGTGTAAGTAACTTCCATGTTCATCACTTGGAACACTTACTCGAAGGTGCTGAAATCACGCCGGTTATTAACCAGATTGAATTCCATCCCAAGCTGATTCAAACGGAAGTGAGAGATTACTGCCGCAAGCACAATATTCAAGTTGAAGCGTGGTCTCCGCTTATGAATGCAGAGCTTCTAAACAATGAAACCATTAAAGGGATTGCTCGGTCCTATGGTAAATCACCCGCTCAAGTGATACTGCGCTGGGACCTCCAACACGGAGTCATCACAATTCCAAAGTCTATGACGGAGTCCAGAATTCAAGAAAACATTTCTATATATGATTTTGAATTAACTTCTGAGCAAATGAACCAATTAGATGCATTAAATGAAGACTTCCGCAGTGGCCCGGATCCTGATGAGTTCGATTTTTAATGAGTGAATTGTACAAAGGAGGAAGACCTGAAGAAAAACTTTGGGCCTTCCTCTTTATTTTATCTGTAGCTGATACAAGAGTATTGAAGACCTTTTTTATAAAACCTCTCTAAAAAATTCCCCAAACAAGAATATTTTTCTAATCAAAAAAAATAATATAACCAATTGGAAACATGGAAAAAATATTGTGAATCCAGCAATATCAACGGTTTGGGCAATTATGGGCTCATGACAAATTCTCCCTTATGACATTTGTCATACCCAGCATATGACACCTACTACTAACACGATGATATCGCTTATCCTATAATGAATCCAACGCCTTAAATGAAGGGAATTATGACATGACAAATATAAAAACGTTGAAAAAAGAAGTTGCTCCTTTTGAAAAGTCTACAACAAAGGAAAGTGTATGGCAGATCATCAACACGCTGGGTCCATTCTTTCTATTATGGTTTCTTGCGTATCAAAGCCTTTCAGTATCTTACTGGCTGGCACTCGTTCCAATCGTGATCGCTGCAGGATTCTTAACACGAATCTTCATTATCTTTCATGATTGTACCCATTTCTCTTTCTTTAAAAGCCGTCGTGTAAACCGAATCGTCGGAACAGCCATGGGTGTGTTGACGCTATTCCCGTTCGATCAGTGGGGACATGATCATGCCGTCCATCACGCGACAAGCGGGAACCTGGATAAGCGTGGAACAGGTGACATCTGGACGCTGACGATTGATGAATATTTAGCAGCACCTCTTAAGATTCGTTTAGCGTATCGCTTTTATCGCAATCCGTTCGTTATGTTTGTATTAGGACCGATTTATGTATTCCTTCTTAAAAATAGATTTAACCGTAAAAATGCACGTAAGAAAGAACGTAATAACACGTATTTAGTGAACGTGATCATCGTGTCTCTTATCGCACTTCTATGTGTAACACTGGGCTGGCAGGAATTCCTGCTTGTACAAGGGTCTATCTTTATGGTTTCAGGATCGATCGGTATTTGGTTGTTCTACGTTCAGCATACGTTCGAAGACTCGTATTTCGAAGAAGACAAAGAATGGCAATATGTGTTGGCGGCTGTTGAAGGAAGCTCATTCTATAAACTTCCAAAAATCATGCAGTTCCTGACAGGTAACATCGGCTATCACCATATTCACCATCTAAGTCCGAGAGTACCGAACTACAAACTGGAAGAAGCACATAAAAACTCAGAGCCATTACAAAAAGTACCAACAATCTCACTTCTGACAAGCTTAAAATCATTGCGATTCAAGCTTTGGGATGAAGAAAACAAAACGTTTGTAAGCTTTAGAGGCATTAAGTCCCTGGATAAGTCAAAATCAAGAATTTCAACTGAAGCCAAACCTGAATTATAACCCTGACCGACTCTCCTTATCAACGCTTCATATAAGGGGAGTCTTTACTTGATAAGGCCTTTAAAAGGAGTGAACCTACATGATTCGAATCGTCATTGCAGAGGATCAGGAATTATTACGTGGAACCCTGACCTCCATCCTCAACCTGGAAGAAGACATGGAAGTAGTCGGCCAGGTAAAGGATGGGCAAGAAGCACTCGCCCTTGTCCACCAATTGAAACCAGACCTCTTTATCATGGATATTGAAATGCTCGAGAGGGACGGACCTCTGGAAGCTGTGAAGACAGTGGGATGTCATCTGCTTGTTTTGACGACATTTCCGAAAAAGGGATATTTAGAGCGGGCTCAACAATTCGATGCAGGCGGATACTTACTAAAGGACAGTCCAAGTGAAGAGCTGACTTCCTCGATTCGCAGCATAGTGGAGGGGAAGCGGGTTTATTCTCCTAAGTTAACCGAAGAGGATGAGGAGTCTCAGGAGTCTGGTTCATTCCACATTCCCCACCCGCCAGGCCCGGTGAAGAACTATTTCACTATGATTATGGATAAGATGAAGTCACCAGCAGGGTGAGTTTGAGGGGTCTGTCTCCCATGCGGTTTACGCAGTGGGGGGCAGACCCCTTTTTCAATTTACATGCTTGAGTTAAATCACAGCTTTTGAAATAATTGGTGTGAGCAATAGGGCTCTCTTTGTTAAAGAAAAGGAGAGCCATACGTTTCTACTAAAGCAAGAGGTAATCCTGTACATAAAAGGTGAGATCTGTGTTATGAAATTTGAGGTCAGAAAGCCTGATAAGAATTTGAGACCGTGGATTGAATGCTACTGGAATGTAGAGTTGCACACGGGGACGGAAGACAAGACTGAATTAATCCTGCCCAACGGAAAGGTTGAAATGATTTTTGCACTTGAAGGAAACTATAAAGTGATGAATCGGAGAACCCGCAGCGTAAACCAATCTTGGTTGTCGGGGTGTCACTATGAACCTTTAGAAATCAATTACCGGGGGAAATCAAACTTAATTGGCATACGTTTTTATCCACACGGGATTTTTCCTTTTTTAGAGATCCCCATTGGTGAAACGGTCAACCAGGTAGATTCCCTCCATTCCATTTGGGGAGTTTTTCAGGAGGAAATGTATGAAGCCCTTTGCATGGTAAAAGAAAACGCAGAGATATATCCCCTTTTAGATCAGTTCTTGATTAGAAAAATATCTGAAAAGAAAACAAAACAATTTAAAGTCATCACAGGTATAGTAAATCAGCTGAAAATGAATCCCAATCAATCGATTCCAACATTGGCGGCTTCCTTAGGTTTTACTCAAAGACACCTTACGAGGATCTTTCATGATCACACAGGTGTGAATCCGAAGCTGCTGGCTCAGGTATACAGGTTTGAGAAAGCCTATTCATCTCTCTATTCCCATTCTCATAACGAAGTGGCAGATTTGATTTCTAAGTTGGGGTATTATGATCAGTCTCACTTCAATAAAGAGTTTAAACGGTTTTCCGGTATGACACCTGGAGAGTATAAAAGAAGGGCATCCGGTTCTGAGAATTTTCTTTCATAAAAACATGTCCATTTTTTACAATACATTTCCTCGCCGTGTACCTATAATGGGTGAAGGTCATACATTATGTGCAGGAAGGAAGAGGAAAAAAGAATATGCTAGCTCAATCAGCTGAATCCATTAACTACTTAGCGGTATTTGTGGCAGCACTATCTTCCTTTGTAATAGGAGGTTTATGGTATTCCCTCCTATTCGGGAAAGCTTGGATGGTGGAAAACAATTTTGACGAAGAAGACATGAAGAACGGTCACATGGGGAAAATCTTCGGTGGTGCATTTATCCTATCACTTATTATTTCGATTGTATTGGTGCTGTTTTTAGGTCCGGACAGAAACGGGATGATCGGAGCTTCTGCAGGGTTCACAGCAGGGCTTTTCTGGGTGGCGACCGCGATGGGTATCACGTATTTATTTGAAAGGAAATCAATTAAACTTTTCTTCATAAATGCCGGGTATCATGTTGTGACCTTTACGTTGATGGGTTTCATATTAGGGATATGGAGATAGGTTTACACAAGTAAAAACCGGACCCACCATACGTAACGTATGGTAGGTCCGGTTGAATGATTACCATTCCTTCGGTTCATAATCCAAATCCTGAAACAATCGCGTCTTCTCTTTCTTAGAAAGGTCGCGCCATTGTCCCACAGGCAGATTCCCCAGTTGAATATTCATGATGCGCGTGCGCTGCAGTCTGTAGACCTCATATCCAAGGGCCTCACACATACGGCGGATCTGCCGATTCAACCCTTGAGTCAACGTGATTTGGAACACGTATTTTGACACCTGCTCCACTTTACAAGGCAGGGTTTTCGTTCCAAGAATCTTAACGCCCTCTGACATCTGCTTTAAGAAATCCTCTGAAATCGGACGGTCAACAGTGACAATGTATTCTTTCTCGTGCTGATTTTCCGCACGGAGGATTTCATTGACGATATCCCCGTCGTTCGTCAGAAGAATCAAGCCATCTGAATCTTTGTCCAGTCGTCCAATATTGAAAATTCGCAGGGGATGATTGACGAGATCCACAATATTCCCCTTGACACCCTTTTCAGTTGTACTTGTAATCCCAACAGGTTTATTTAGTGCAATATACACATTATTTCTTGCTACCCGGACAGGAGCTCCGCTAACTTTCACATCATCCCCGGGATTCACTTGATCGCCAATCTTCGCGATCTTCCCGTTGATGGTCACTCTTCCTTCGGTAATCAATTTATCTGCACCGCGTCTGGATGCCTTTCCAGCCTCGCTTATATACTTATTGATACGCATGCTCAACACAACCTTAAACTGATAATTAATAATCTAAGAATATCGGACTGACACTTTATTTTCAAGGGATTCCCCTAAATAGATCCCGTGCAGGCGGGCTATCCTATGAAAGATAAATAACGCGAACTTTTTTTCAAATTCCCCCTTTACATTTACGCAGCGTCAACCTGTAAAGTAAGAATTGTCAGGAGGTGACATCATGGAATATACCGTCAAGAAACTTGGAGAGATTGCTGGGGTGAGCACGAGGGCCCTGCGCTATTATGATGAAATTGAGCTTCTGAAGCCGGCCAGGACCAATTCGTCAGGATACCGGATTTACGGGCAGAAGGAAGTCGATCGCCTGCAGCAGATCCTCTTTTACAAAGAACTGGGTGTAGGACTGGATGAGATCAAGGATATTCTTGATGATCCTGCCTTTGACGCAACCCATGCCTTACGGGAACACCGGGAAACCTTAATGGCCAGACGCGCGCAGCTTGATCAATTGATTGCAAATGTAGATAAAACATTACGTGTAAAGGAAGGGAGAATCACCATGTCGGATAAAGAAAAGTTTGAAGGGTTCAAGGAGAAAATGGTGGAAGAAAATGAGAAAAAGTACGGGGGAGAAGTGCGGGGGAAATACGGCGACAAGGCAGTGGACGAATCCAACGCCAGAGTCATGAACATGTCTCAGGAAGACCATGAAAAGATCACTGCACTAGAGCAGGAAATTAAACAAACCTTAGGGGAAGCATTTCAAACCGGTAATCCCGCAAGCGACGCTGCCCAGAAAGCGGCTGACCTCCATAGGCAGTGGATTTCGTTCTACTGGGGGCATTACAGTAAAGAAGCCCATGCAGGCCTTGCTCAGATGTATGTGGATGATGATCGGTTCAAGGCTTATTATGACGCTGAGCAAGACGGTGTAGCCGAGTTCTTGCGGGATGCGATTCACATCTATACAGGACAGGAAAAAGAAGTGGAATAAACAAGAAGTACTCTCATCCGCCGATAAGTGTTATGATATGGAGACGAACGTGAAAGAACGAACCTTATCATAACGGAGTGAAAAAATGAGTAAACCAAAGAAAAAGAGCGGAACGGGCCAAGGCACTGGAAAGAAAGGCTGGAATCGCTGGCAGGCCGGAGCGAATAAGAAAAAGAGCAACAAGCCTTATACAAGTAAAGGCGTGAAGCATGGGAGTAAGCAGGAAGATAAGTAGTCATATGTAAGTCCATTTCCTTTTGGGGAAGTGGACTTTTTTTATAGGAGGTTTAAGGAGTTTATGAGTGCGTCTTAAACAAACTTATAAAAAGCATTTGCTATTTTTACGATTTCCTGTTATTCTAAGAAAGAATTATTTTTGTTCGGTCTGTAAGGAATGAAAGTATTTAAACTTTTCGCCTTTGATATCTAATTGAGCAATAATAGTAATAAATCGTGGATTCGAGTCCACACAGGAGGAAACACACATGCAAGAAGGTACAGTAAAATGGTTTAACGCAGAAAAAGGTTTCGGTTTCATCGAAATCGAAGGTGGAGAAGATGTATTCGTACATTTCTCAGCTATCCAAGGCGAAGGATTTAAATCTTTAGACGAAGGTCAAAAAGTTACATTTGACACTGAGCAAGGTCAACGTGGACTTCAAGCGACTAACGTAAACAAAGCGTAATAGCTTTATGATGAAGGACTCTCTCGTAGAGTCCTTTTTTATTGTCAAAAAAAAAGGAGGTGCCTGTCGAACAAGTAGCAGGCAGCCCTCCACAATTATGTTAACGCATACTTGATGATTCCTTGAATGTAAACAGATGTTTCATTCTGAGCACATTCCCTGATTTTGATTTTCCCTTCTTTTTCTAACTCATTTGCCAGATTTTCAATGGTTTGCGCTTCTTCTTTTGACGTCATAGGAATGTCAATTGAAAAGAAGTTTCCGCGGCTGGCTTGATTTAAACTTTTTAATAATCCAATTTTATTCATTGGGTCATCCCCTTTATCTCTTACTTTCGACACAAGGATGGTTTTCTCCTTTACTGATGGAGAGTTTAAGGGTAAATATTCAAAGGTTATTTTAAAGTGAGCCGCCTGAGTTAAATGATGAAGGAAGTGGGAAGATCATTGGTTTGTGAAGAATATAGGAATAGATTTGCTTTTTCTCAGGTTATCTGTTATTCTAAATAAGAATTATTTTTGTTCGGTCTGTAAGGAAAGAAAGTATTTAAACTTTTCGCCTTTGATATCTAATTGAGCAACGATAGTAATAAATCGTGGATTCAAGTCCACACAGGAGGAAACAATTATGCAACAAGGTACAGTAAAATGGTTTAACGCAGAAAAAGGTTTCGGTTTCATCGAAATCGAAGGTGGAGAAGATGTATTCGTACATTTCTCAGCTATCCAAGGCGAAGGATTTAAATCTTTAGACGAAGGTCAAAAAGTTACATTTGACACTGAGCAAGGTCAACGTGGACTTCAAGCGACTAACGTAAACAAAGCGTAATAGCTTTTGATGAAGGGACTCTCTCGGAGGGTCCTTTTTTTATTGTTGGGGAATAGATATTAGTGGGGATTATTAGGGAGGCTGAACGATCCGCCTCCGCTTTAGGTGACATCCAGCTCCGGCGGCTAGAGGCTCGAGGTCATAAGTCAAACATGCCAAAAAGGCAAAGAGCGCCTTTCCGGCATGTTCGCCTTATGCTTGTCGGGGCTGATCAAGTCGCCTCCGCTTTTGGATATAAAAAGGGACCGACAGCGTTCGTCGGTCCCGGAGACAACATGTTACAAGTTAAAAATGGTTAGGTAAAGCATAACACACTATTGGTGGAATACCTAAAGATATTTGAAAAGAATTTGCAGAGGGTATTTTTCCATTGAATAGAATCGACACTATCCTATGAGAATAAGACTATATGAAGGAATGAATGAGGTATTGAAATGAGTATAAAGCAATTTAAGGATTATAAGCTTAGTGATGATATTGTAAGGGCTCTATCCGATTTAGGCTATCAGGCTCCAACCGAGGTTCAGTCCAAAGTGCTCCCATTGGCTCTGGAGAAGGAGGATCTTGTTGTGCGTTCCCAAACAGGAAGCGGTAAGACAGCCTCTTTCGGGATTCCGATTTGTGAGTTGGTAGCATGGGAAGAAAATAAGCCTCAGGCACTTGTGCTGACACCAACCCGTGAACTCGCGGTTCAAGTGAAAGAAGATATCACGAACATCGGACGTTATAAGCGAATCAAAGCGGCTGCAGTGTATGGGAAGTCGCCTTTTCACCGACAAAAGCTTGAGCTTAAGCAGAAAAATCATGTCGTAGTCGGCACTCCCGGTCGTGTTCTCGATCATATTGAAAAAGGAACATTTCCACTGGATAAGCTTGCGTACCTAGTGATCGATGAAGCCGATGAGATGCTGAACATGGGGTTTATTGAACAGGTGGAAGCGATTATTCAGGAGTTGCCGGCAGACCGGGTAACGTTGACATTCTCTGCTACATTACCTGAGGATGTCGAAGCACTCTGCCATAAATATATGAAGAAACCTGTTCATATTGAAATTAAGGCAACCGGCATTACAACAGATAAGATTGACCATTCCATTATCGAAGTGAAAGAGGATGACAAGCTGACTCTTCTGAAAAACGTGACAACCGTTGAGAATCCCGATAGCTGCATCATTTTTTGCCGAACAAAAGAAAATGTGGATACATTATGTGATGAGTTGGACCAATCAGGGTATCCTGTTGATAAAATACATGGCGGTATGATTCAGGAAGCGCGCTTTGAAGTGATGGACGATTTTAAAAGAGGGGAATTCAGGTATCTCATCGCAACCGATGTGGCGGCGCGTGGGATTGATATCGAAAATATTACCCACGTCATCAATTATGATATCCCTATGGAGAAAGAAAGTTATGTTCACCGAACAGGAAGAACAGGGCGCGCCGGTTCTGCAGGAAAGGCGATCACCTTCTGCACACCATATGAAGATAAATTCCTTGCTGAGATTGAAGGCTATATCGGATTTACGATTCCAAAGCTGCAGCCGCCGTCACAGGACACAGTGGCGAAAGCGAAGGCGGATTTTGAACGGAAATTAGAGACGGAACCTGATTTTAAATCAGACAAGAGTGAGCAATTGAATAGAGATATCATGAAACTCTACTTCAATGGCGGCAAGAAAAAGAAAATCAGGGCAGTCGATTTCGTCGGAACAATTGCGAAAATCGAAGGAGTAAGCGCAGATGACATCGGCATCATCACCATTCAGGAAAACCTTTCCTACGTGGAGATTTTGAACGGTAAAGGATCACTGGTATTGCATGCGATGAAGAAAACCACAGTCAAGGGTAAGATGCTGAAGGTTCATGAAGCGAGAAAATAATTAAGTTGGTGGGCCTTCTCTAAAGAGGAGGCCACTTTTATAAAGATCAAATCCTGCAAATTGGTGCACGATAAGTCGGGTTGCTTTAATTCTATCTTGCTATTCTATTGATGAAGGGGGCAGTGGAAATGGATTCATTGAAGAATATGAATGACGCTTTACGGTACATCGAAGAGAACTTGACTGAAGAAATCAATTTTGAAAAAGTGGCTCAGCGTGCGTATTGTTCAGAGTATCACTTTAAACGGATGTTTTCGTTCCTTGCGGGGATTCCCTTATCGGAATACATCAGGCGCCGCCGTTTGACCCTGGCAGCTCTTGAACTGCAAAACAGCGACGTAAAGGTAATCGATATTGCCATGAAATATGGATATTCTTCACCCGATTCCTTTACGAGAGTGTTCCAAAAAAATGCATGGCGTCACTCCGTCACAAGTGAGCGGTCATTCACTCAAAGCATTTCCACCTATGACCTTCCAGTTATCCATCAGAGGAGGCAATGAAATGAATTATCGAATCGTAAAGAAAGAACCGTTTTCCATTGTAGGTATCATGAAACGGGTGCCACTCATTTTTAATGGGGTGAATCCTGAAATTGCAGAAATGTGGCAAAGCTTGGACGAGGACATGATCAAGAGATTTAAGAGCATGTCAAATGTAGAACCACAAGGATTGATTAGTGCATCCGTCAATTTTTCTGAAGGCAGGATGGAGGAAAAGGGGGAGCTCGATCATTATATAGGGGCTGCAACAACAGAGGAGTGTCCAGATGGTTTATCGAAACTTGAAGTTCCCCATCTGACATGGGCTGTATTCGAAGCGGTCGGACCATTTCCGGCCACTTTGCAACATGTGTGGGGGCGGATCTACTCTGAATGGTTCCCGTCTTCAAGCTATGAACAAGCAGAGGGACCGGAGATGTTGTGGAATGAGAGTAAGGACGTTGGATCGAATACGTTTAGAAGTGAAATATGGATACCGGTTAGGAAAAAGTAAGGGAAAAGCAGCGAATTCATTTGGATTCGCTGTTTTTTTAGAATGTAGGAATCATAAAGGGGGGGGATTTTAGAAAAGAATGAATGGATGGTTGAAAAGGTAAGGATTCTTAAAGGAATGAGTGGATTATCAGCGAAATATTGATTTTATCAGCGAAATATTGATTTTATCAGCGATATTTTCAATTTATCAGCGAAATTCAGATTATATCAGCGAAATCCAAAATTTATCAGCGAACCCAGACATTCAAAAATAGGCATAACCATGGTCCTGTTTTCAGTGACCACGTTCCGATTTGATCTGAGGTCTATTTAACGGCGAAACCCAAAATATAACGGCGAATGAAGCATTAAAGAGGAGCGAATACCTAGGATCAACAAGCTATAGGTGAGACACGGTGCCTGTCCCCATGTCCCACCAAGCAACGTTATTGAAAAATAATGTTGTAATCGTTTTCAAGATGTTGTATTATTCAGTTAAAGGAAATCCGAAACGTTTTGGGAGATGTACAAGTGACTACAATTAAAGATATTGCCAGAGTAGCTGGGGTATCCGTTACGACGGTGTCAAGAGCGTTAAATGGATATTCTGATGTCAACGAAGACACGAGAAGGAAGATTGCAGAAGTTGCCAAGGAGTTAAATTATAGTCCGAATTCGATTGCTCGAAGTCTGGTCATGAAGAAGTCGAAAACGATTGGATTACTCGTTTCCGGATTTACGAAGGAAAGTGTAAAGGATAATTTCATTGTGGAAGTGCTGGCGGGGATTAATGAGTTTGTTTCAGGTGCTGACTACGATCTTGTTTTATTCAACACCAATTCTTCGAAGCAGCGTGAAAAGACGTATACTCAACTTTGCAGAGAAAGAAGAGTGGACGGGGTCATTATCCAGGGGATTCGAACCGATGATCCTTATTTACATGAAGTCGTCGAAAGTGATATTCCTTGCGTATTAATTGATATTCCCCTTGAGTCCGGGAATGTGAGTCATGTGACGACGGATAATGTATTAGGGGCTGAAAAAGCCGTTCAGCATTTACTCGACAATGGACACAAGAACATTGGGATGATTAATGGACATGAGTTCGCGTTTGTTAGTCAGCAGAGATTGGAAGGGTATAAAAATGCTTTACAAGGAGCACAGGTGGAACTCAATACCAAATACGTTGTAAATGGAGAGTTCACAGAAGAAAGTGGAATGAGAGCGGCTAACGCATTATTAACCTCACACCCTGAAATAACAGCATTATTTTGTGCAAGTGATTTAATGGCCATCGGTGCGATGAGTGCAGCGAAAGAGTTGAAGTTACAGGTGCCGGAAAAACTTTCGGTTGTCGGATATGATGATATTTTGTTAGCTTCATATGTTAGTCCAAAGCTTACAACCATCCAACAAAATAAGTTTCAGCTCGGGTATGAAGGGGCAAGATTATTGCTGGATTTGTTATCAAATCAGTCCAAGACCCACCGAATGGTGTTGGAGACAAAGTTAATCAAAAGAGAAAGTACGAATCATAGAAATAAATAAACGTTGGTGAAAATCTAAAAGCCAACTTTTATTTAGAGGGTAATCCGAAACGTTTTGGAATATTTTTTACCTATTTTCCAAAACGTTTCGGGAAACAGCAAAACAATTCACAAACAATAGCGTTTTGAAAGTAGGAGGAACCAATATGAACTACAGAGTAATTAAAGAAAACAACTTATTTCTTCTTACAGATGAGCAAGGAGATATCGTATCAGATCATAGTTATGGGCTTGGTTTATACAAGAATGACACGAGGTACCTTAGCAAGTTGAATGTGAAAATAAATAATGAAAAACCGATTCTATTACATTCGGATGGATCCGAAAACTATATGTCTACGATTCTATCGACGAACCCCCACCAAGAGGAGGATGGAAATCTTATTCTCTGGAGGGAATCAGTAGAAATCGAACGTAAGCGCTTTATTTATGATGATGTGTTATATGAAACGATTACGACGAAAAACTATTATCCAAAGCCCGTATCGTTTGAGTTGAATGTTGAAGTAGACGTGGACTTCAACGATATGTTTATCGTACGCGGATTTCAAACTGGAAACGTAGGAAAGAGGACAGGTCAGAACGTTGAGGATCAATCCCTCACCTTCCAATATGAAGGAGCAGACGATATCAATCGAGCCACAAAAATTCAGTGGGATGCCAAAGCGAAAAACGTTAAGGAAAATGGAGAGATTACCTTCCAGGTAGAGCTTCAGCATGAGGAAGAACAGTCCATTACATTTATGATCGTTCCACTGGAAAATGTAGAAACCAGAGATGACATTTTACCTGTCGAAGAGGCTCTTCAAAAATTAATAGTCTCTTATAAAGAATGGTCTGCTCAGTTAACGAAAGTAGAAACGGATTACAAGCCGCTTCAACGCCTTGTGGACAGAGGGTTATCTGATCTTAGAGTGTTATTGACTGACACTGGATACGGAAAGTTTCCTGTAGCTGGCCTGCCTTGGTTCGGGGTTCCATTCGGAAGAGACAGTCTGATTGCGGCCCTTCAAATGATCGCGTTCCAACCCCAGGTTGCAAAAGGCACCCTGTTTACGATGGCCGGTGAGCAAGGGACAAAGGTTGATCCTTGGAGAGACGAACAGCCAGGAAAGATCATGCATGAAATTCGCTACGGAGAGCTTGCGAATACGAACCAAATTCCATTCACGCCTTATTACGGAACGATTGATGCAACACCGTTATTCCTTGTTCTTTTAACAGAGTATGTGAAATGGACGGGTGACTTCGATACATTCCATAAGCTGGAAGGCAATGTGAGGAGTGCGCTTGAGTGGATCGATCAATATGGAGATCGTGATGGAGATTTATTCGTAGAGTACCATCAGGAATCATCCAAGGGAATCGCCAACCAAGGCTGGAAGGATTCCGGGGACTCCATCGTTCATCGAAACGGGGAATACGCTGATACGCCTATCGCCTTAGTAGAGGTTCAAGGTTATGTGTACCAGGCGAAACGGGGATTAGCTGCTGTTTATGAAGCACTTGAGAATAATGAAACGGCTTCTAGATTAAAAGCAGAAGCGAAAAACCTGCAAGAACGATTTGAACACGAGTTTTGGATGGATGACCAGGAATTCTACGCCATCGCCCTTGATCAAAACAAAGAAAAGGTAGGTACGATCACTTCCAATCCAGGACATGTTTTATATTCTGAAATGATGTCAGGGAACCGCGCTGAAAAAGTAAGTCAAACGTTAACGAATGACAAAATGTTTTCAGGGTACGGAATTCGTACCATGGGGAAAGGCGAAGCTGGATATAACCCGATGAGCTATCACGATGGAAGC
The DNA here is from genome assembly GCF_008180865.1 of Rossellomorea aquimaris. Taxonomy (GTDB): domain Bacteria; phylum Bacillota; class Bacilli; order Bacillales; family Bacillaceae_B; genus Rossellomorea; species Rossellomorea yichunensis. The sequence goes on along the minus strand of NZ_VTEX01000002.1, from coordinate 203,050 downwards.
ATTTGGCCCCATGATAACAGCATGACTTTGCTGGGATTAAGTAAATTAGGATTTACTGACGAATCGAAGAAGGTGATGAGTGGACTGATTGATGCATCCCGCCACTTCGAATATGATCGACTGCCGGAGTTGTTCTGCGGATATGAATCTGCATTTGGGAAGGCTGTAAAGTATCCGGTTGCTTGTTCTCCACAAGCGTGGGCAGCAGGGACACCACTTGTATTTATTCAATCACTATTAGGGTTGTTTCCAAACAGCTTAACAAAAGCAATACATCTCAATCCGGTTTTACTTGATGAAATGAACATATTGACGGTTCATGATATTACGATTGGTGATGGAGTGCTGTCTCTTTCCTTAACGCGAAAAGGAGACAAAGTAGAAACCACCATTTTAGAAAATTCAACAGGCTACGACATTGTGAAAGAAAAGCAGACAGTGTAATCACATCCAGGAATAACAATCCTAATTTAAATAAATCAAAAAAGGGGTTATGAAAATGGCGAAGAAGAAATGGATCGCGAGTCTAGGTATTACGACGATGTTAGTGGGGACGGTTCTGGCAGGGTGCAGTGGATCAGACGAGAAGACGAGTTCAAATGGAGCTGATGGTGAGAAAGTCGAAATCACTCTTGCCGGCTGGGGAGGAAATCCTTCTGAACAGAAGCTTTTGACTCAAACGATCTCTGACTTTGAAGAAAAACATCCGAATATTGATGTAAAGCACGAAGTCATTTCTGAGCAGTATATGGATGTATTGAAAACACGTTTGATTGGTGGGGAAGGCCCTGACGTTTTCTATTTGGATGCTCTGGAAGCTCCTGCCCTGATTGAAACAGGGGTTGTTGAGCCGCTGGATGATTACGTAACAGAAGATTTCGATGTGAAAGATTTCGAGAAACCGATGCTTGAAGCGTTCCAGGTTGATGGAAAGACATATGGCTTTCCGAAAGACTATTCGACTCTAGCCTTATTCTATAATAAGAAAATGTTTGAAGAAGCAGGAGTAGAAGTTCCGAAAACATGGGATGAGCTTCGTGAAGTTTCAAAGGCTCTTACAAAAGATGGCGTTTATGGATTTGGAGTAGCTCCGGAACTCGCCCGCCTTTATCACATTGCTCAGGCAACAGGTGGAGAAGTCGTGAAGGACGATCAAGCGAACTTTGCTTCAGATAAAGTGGTCAATGCCCTTCAGCCGATCATCGACCAGCATAACGAAGACAAAACCTCTGCACAGGCTTCAGAAGTTGGAGCGAACTGGGGAGGGGAAATGTTCGGGCAAGGGAAAGCAGCCATGGTCATCGAAGGAAACTGGGCGATCCCATTCTTAGCGGATACGTTCCCGGATGTTGAATACGGAACGGCTGAATTACCGACAATCAATGGAGAAAAAGGGACAATGGCCTACACGGTTGGATATGTGATGAATGCGGCATCGGAAAAGAAGGAAGCTTCATGGGAGCTGATCTCGTATCTTACTGGTAAAGAAGGGATGGAAACATGGACGTCCAAAGGGTTTGCCCTTCCGACACGTAAGTCAGTAGCGGAAAAATTAGGGTATGACAAGGATGAATTACGCGGAGCACTAGTAGCCGGAGCACCATATGCGACGGTTTGGGCAGAAGGAAAGAACCTGCCGATCATCATGAACAACTTTAACAACCAATTTATCGCTGCCTTCCTGGGTGACCGACCTCTGGATGAAGCACTGAAAGAAGCAGAAGAACAAGCGAATAGCGAAATTCAATAATCTTATTAATGGTACCTGACACTCATGATTGTGTCAGGTACAGCTTTACCATTGACTGTATTCTTTCTTTTGAGGTCTTCGATGCTGACCTGGGCGGAAAGAATACAGGTAATAGCTGAAGATTTAAGACAGATAGAAGGTAGGGATGAGAATGAACAAACAATCTTCTAAGAAGAGATTACAGGATGCAGGACAAGGATACTTATTTATGTCTCCCACGCTATTTGTATTAGCGGTGTTTATTATTGGACCGATTCTTTATGCCATCTTTTTATCCTTTCATAAGGTTCAACTCCTGGGAGATATGAGTTTTGAATTTGTTGCTTTTGAAAACTTTGCAAGGATCATGGAAGACAACCGGGCTATTATCGCATTGAAAAACACGGCAAAGTACGTACTGATTGTGGTGCCGACACAGACCTTTCTGGCATTGGTTCTGGCTGCAACGTTAAACGCAGGATTAAAGGGTGAGAAGCTTTTCAGGATTGTCTATTTCTTACCAACCCTAACGTCTTCAGCCGTATTAACACTGATCTTTATGTGGATGTATAACAAAGAAGGGCTGATCAACAACCTTTTAGAAAAAGTGGGCTTGCCGACTTATAACTTCTTAGGTGATCCTGACATTGCCCTGAATGCGATTATGTTAATGAATATCTGGGCAACGGCACCGTTTTTCATGGTCATCTATCTTGCAGCTCTTCAGGATATTCCAGACTCGTTATACGAAGCGGCTGAACTGGACGGAGCGAATGCGATCCAGAAGTTCTTCTATGTGACCGTTCCGTTTCTGCGACCAGTTACGTCATTTGTCGTGATCATGGGGGTTATCGGAACGTTCCAGCTGTTTGATCAATCGTATATTTTCTCAGGTGGATCCGGTGGACCGAATAACTCGACGTTAACGGTTGTCCTCCTCATCTATCAATATGCCTTTAAATCATTGGGAACCATGGGGTATGCTGCAGCACTTGCCTTCGCGCTCGCCATAATCATCCTGGTGGCGACCTTGATTCAACGTAAATTCTCTAAAGAAGAATCACTCTATTAAGGAGGATGGAAGCATGAATTCGAAGAAAAAGACGTTCAGTAAGCGTCTTCTATACATTGTCCTGATAGGCTATGCGATCACAACTCTGATTCCATTCTTATGGGCACTCTCCTCTTCTTTTAAAACATTAGAAGAAATCATTAGCGGAACGATGAATTTCATACCGAAGAATTTCACATTGGATAATTATAAACAGATTTTCATTAAACAGGAGCTATTTCCACGATGGTTATTCAATAGTTTATTCATCGCAGTAGTCGGAACAGCATTGAATATCATCTTTAATTCCATGTCTGGATATGCCTTGGCGCGCTTAAGCTTTCCAGGAAAGAAGGCATTATTCATAATGATTCTCGCAGTACTGATGATTCCGGCTCAAGTCACGATGATCCCGAACTATTTAATTTTAAAAGAAATCGGATGGCTTAACTCGTATCAAGGGATGATCGTACCGGCCATGATCAATGCAACCTTCATTTTCATGATGAGACAGTTCTTCATCAACTTCCCGAAGGAACTGGAAGAGGCTGCTCAAATCGATGGTCTAAGCCGTTTCGGTATCTTCTTCAAGGTGGTTTTACCATTAGCAAAACCAGCCTTGGCCGCACAAGCAATCTTTGTCTTCATGGGATTCTGGAACAACTTCATGACCCCATTGATTGTCATGACCGATACAGAAATGTATACACTGCCATTAGGATTGAACACCTTTAAAGGCCAATACGTCAGCTACTGGAACTACATCATGGCGGCATCCATGGTCTTTACACTGCCGGTACTCCTTCTGTATGCATTCTTTAATCGCTACTTTATTAAAGGAATTTCATTCACAGGCGGGAAATAGGAACAGGAGGGCTTCTCATTTTGGGAGCTCTCTTTTTTTGGAGTAAAGTAGTGAAGGGCAAGTGAAAATAGAGGGGGAAGCAGGAATCCTTATGGGTTTGCTGCGAATTTTTGCTGATTTGGTTGTAGTTTATGGTGATGCGAGTCAGGTTTGTGGGGTGTGCGGGGGCATGTTGTTGTCAGAAGTAAATTTATCAGTGAATGATAGCAGACAAGCCTGTGGGCTCTACCTTATGTGAATAAAGGTGGCCTGTCCCCTCGTCCCGGAGGTGTGAATTTGTATACTTTGGGTATTGTGATAGGAAGAGGAATGTTCACTATTCTCGATCCTGTAGTTTTTGTGAAGAGATGGTTTTTTTATTGAATTTTCCAGTTGTTTTAGATATAGTGGGATAGATTGAAATTTTTGGGAGGAGATACAATGAAATCCATACATGATATTGCCATCATCATTCCTGCCTATAACCCAGATGAAAAATTGACTATTTTAGTGAATGAAATCATTTCAGCTCAATTTTCACGAGTTATTATTGTAAATGATGGAAGTGAAAAAGAGTGTTACGGTATTTTTGAAGAGTTAGAAGGATTGAATGGATGTGTAGTCCTGCACCATGAGGTGAATCAGGGAAAAGGTCGGGCATTAAAAACGGCTTTTACATATTTTAATGAGAATTATAACGATTCTATAGGTCTCATTACGATTGATTCGGATGGTCAACATACATTGGAAGATATGAAAAAAGTAGCAGCTAAATTATTGGAAAGTCCGAATAGTTTAGTACTGGGCTCAAGGAATTTTTCAGAAGAAAATATTCCGTTTAGAAGCAGATTCGGTAATAACCTCACAAAGGTAGTTGTGAAATTTGCCAGCGGTATCAAGGTATCAGATACGCAAACAGGATTGAGAGCAATTCCTGCAGTGTTTGTAGATGATCTGCTAGAGGTGAAGGGTGAACGTTATGAGTACGAGATGAACATGTTGCTGGAATGTAAGAAAAAGAATATTAAAATAGAAGAAGTTAAAATTAAGACAATTTATATAGAAGAAAATAAATCATCTCACTTCAATCCCATTAAAGATTCTATTAAAATCTATTCGGTGTTCCTAAGGTTTATAGCATCCTCTTTTGCATCATTTGGGATAGACATCGTTTTATTCATGATTTTCTCATTGATGTTAAAAGAAGTGTTACCCGATTCATTTATCATCGTCTCGACAGTGCTTTCAAGGGTTTTATCTTCTTTCATTAATTTTATGATTAATAGAAACGTAGTATTTAAGTCCAGTTCATCGAATACGATGGTAAAATATTATGCCCTGAGCATCGTGCAGATGGGGATTTCAGCCCTGGGGGTACACTACATTTATTCGGCTGTAAGTTCTGGAGAGGTAGTCATTAAGATAATCGTGGATTCTTTGTTGTTCCTGGTAAGTTTTGTGATTCAAAGAGAATGGGTTTTTAAAAATGATGTTGGTCGTCGTGAGTTGTTGAATAATGAGTAGCAGCGTTGTTTCATTTTTATTATTATTCGCTTCCTTAAGCGGATGGGGACTTCTCTCCTTTAATAGAGTAAAAGTGCATATCGCTTTTATTCCTATCTTTATCTTTTCATCCATTACTACAGTGGTGTTTTGTGCAGGTTTAATTAATGTTATGCCTCTAGCAGTAAATCTCATTTACTACTCGGGGCTTATTCTTTTTGTTATTTACCTTATTCTTTTCTTTAGAAGGAAACAAGCATTAATGCCGATGCTTCATCCAGGTATCATTGTATTTGCCCTGTCAATACTTGCCATGATGATTTATTTGAAGGGGCTGATCTTAACCCACTATGATAATTTCAGCCACTGGGGATTAATTGTCAGGGAGATGTCGCTGATCAATGGCTTACCTGACAGTTCGACGATTGTGACATTTCAAAACTATCCTCCCGGCAGTGCAGTGTTTATATATTTCATATTGGAAGTATTAGGGGAACATGAAAGTTATGCCTTAATGGCGCAGGCATTTTTAGCTATTTCTTGTGTCGTGACACTATACTTTTTTAGTGAATGGAAAAGACCTGCAGTTATTCTTTTAACGATGGCGGCAGGAATTTCTCTATTACTGGTCAATTGGGGAAGTTTCTATAACCTTTTAGTGGACATCTTATTAGGATTGGTTGCTTTGGCCTCGGTTATTGTAGCGTATTACTATAGAGGTGATTGGAAAAAGCAGCTGATTGTGAATACACCCATCTTGATCCTACTTATGCTGCTAAAAGATAGCGGGAAAATCTTTCTGGCATTCAATGTCATTATTATTCTAAGCTTTATCTATTTCTATTACGTCCATAAGAAACGTTTGACGAAAGATGTAAGAAAGATTGTCTATAATGCTTTGGTGTGGTTGATCGGGATTCCTATGTTCTTGAATTACTTATGGATAAAATACACCATTAAGGCTTACCAAACGGGTTACGGTGCAAACAAGTTCGCTGTTACACCGGATAAAGTCGCGAATAATGAAAAGTCCTCAGAGTTTATGGATCATATCGGCCCACAGTTATGGAGGGCCTCGACTAATTTAGAATCGAATAACTTTAAAGCTGTCGTCATTGTTAATATGATTGCCGTCATCCTATTGGTAGTGATGTATGTGGTCCAAAGAAAACTATCCAGGCTTTTGGTTTTCTCCATTTTTATTTCGAATGGTTTTTATGTTCTATACATGTTCTCTCTCTATTTCATGTATGTATATTTAATGCCTGAATTTGAGGCAGCAAGAATTGCAGGATTCGGCAGGTACCAATCAACGATTATTATCTATGTGATTGGTATATTAATGTGTGCTGTCATCCATGAGTGGAACCGTTATATAAACAATAAGCCTATTTCGAAAATCATTACTTTGTTTCTGCTGGGGAGTCTATTCGTCTATCCATTCAGCGGAAATATGAGAGTGATTACGGAAAAACCGGAAACGATTTCCTCAATGAGATGGGAAGTGAAAAACAAATTTAGCAAGATCGCCTCAACGGGAGGCATTGATCCTGAGGTGACTTACTATAGCCCAAAGAGTAAAAATGATAGAGGATATTTGAAATATATCGTTTCCTATGAGCAGCTATCTATGAACTATTCAATCACGAACGGGTTAAGCTCTGAGGAAGAAAAAGAAAAGTTCTTTACAAGCCTCAAGAAATCAGACTTCTTAGTCGTACTGGACTCTGATAAAAGGTTTAATGAATGGCTATTAAAATATATTGACGTTGATAATCCTGAAGGAGTTTATAAAGTTCTGTACGAAAATGATGAGTGGACAATTACTCCTATTTGATAAAGAAGACTATGATCCTTTTATAGGTTCATAGTCTTCTGTTTTTGTATGAAATTTATTAAAATTTGTAAAAAAATGATAGTAAATGACAATTTTCGAAGTATAATTGTCTTAGATAATTCAGATTAGAATAAAATATGAGTCGATTCGACTGTTTGATCGATCTGGGTTGTTCCTTACATATTAATTTTGAGAGGGTTGAATGGTTTGAACAGTGGAGTAAAAAAGAAGTTAAGTAGTATTGCTCTGTCAACTTTAGCTTTAGGTATGATTGCTTCTCCGGCAGGGGGTACCGTTTCGGCAGAAAATGCGCCAACAAATGTGTTATCGACTGATGCTTATGTAAAATTAAAAATAATGGAAACAACCGATGTGCATGGAAGTTTAATGGACCATGACTATTATTCTGATAAGCCAGTTGAAAACGGACTTGTTCGCCTTTCAACTCTGATCAAAAAAGAACGTGAAGAAAACCCGAATAATTTACTGTTGGATAATGGTGACCTGCTTCAAGGGAATCCGTTTACTGATTTTATCGCTAAGGTTGATCCCTTAACATTTGTGAATCGTTTGTCAGGTGATGATCGATATGAAACGGCTGTAGAGGTATCGAAAAAAGGCTGGGCGAAGTCTGAAACAGTAGTCATCGCCCGTTCTGATAATTTTTCCGATGCGTTAACGGGTGCGCCATTGGCTTATCACTTGGATGCTCCGATCCTATTGACGGGTACGAAGAGCTTAAATGCTAAGACGAAGGAAGAAATAAATCGTCTTGGTGCGAAAAAAGTGATTATTTTAGGCGGGGTAAATGCCGTTTCTGCAGATGTACAAAGTGAATTAAGCAAGATGAAATTATATATTAAGAGAATCCAAGGTTCTGATCGCTATGAGACAGCCTCCATGATAGCAGAGGAAGTTGGCGGGAACACCGACACTGCCATCCTTGCTGATGGGTCAAACTATCCAGATGCCATTGCGATTGCACCATATGCTGCAAAGAATGGGTATCCGATTCTTTTAACAAAAAAGGATAGTGTACCAGGCACAACAACTGAATCTCTTAAAGGGAAAGATAAGACCATCATTGTAGGTGGACCCGGGGTTATTAGTGAGAAAGTTGAAAAACAACTGAAAAACCCATCACGGATTTTCGGTCAAAATCGATTTGAAACGTCACTCAAAATTGCTACTGAGTTGGATACAGTAACGGATAAAGTGTTTGTCACAACAGGAAGAAATTTCGTGGATGGATTAACGGGATCAGTTCTCGCTGCCAAGCACGATGCTCCTGTCCTTTTAGTTGAGAAAAATGCCATGGCTGAAGCTGCCAAGCAATTGATTGATAGCAAGTACGTCTCCATTCTAGGTGGAGAAAATGCCGTATCTGAAGGATTAATCGAAAATGAAACGCACCCGATCTATGAAGCGATGAACTTATTGGATTATGATGCTGCCACTTTAGGAAACCATGAATTCAATTATGGATTAGAGTTCCTGGAAAATAGTATCAAAGGCGCTGACTTCCCATACGTCTCGGGGAACGTGTATAAAGATGATCATGATCAGGACCCTTCAAACGATGAAAACCTTGTAAAACCATATAAAATCGTGGACAAGGAAGTTGTCGACGAAAATGGGAACAAGCAAACGGTCAAGGTCGGTGTCATTGGTTTCGTAGCTCCTCAAATCATGCAATGGGATAAAGCGAACCTGGAAGGTAAAGTTGTGACTGAGGACGTAGTGGCGTCAGCTGAAAAATGGGTTCCAAAAATGAAGAAGGATGGAGCAGAAGTGGTTGTTGTTCTCTCTCATTCAGGTTTTGACAAAGATAAATCCAATAAAGAAAATACCGTGTATCCACTAAGTGAAGTAGACGGAATCGATGCGATATTATTCGGGCACACTCACCTGTCTTTCCCGGGAGATGCTTCCTACAACTCCCTTGAAGGCGTGGATAATAAAAAAGGAACAATCAATGGTGTGGCTGCCGTTCAAGCAAATGTTGACGGGAAAACACTTGGTGTCATTGACTTAACTTTGGAACAGGTAAATGGGAAATGGAAAGTGAAAGATTCTCAATCGGAAGTTATTTCTTCAACAGGAGTAACAGCGGATAAAGAAATGGTTGATGTCTTAAAAGACTCCCATGACAGCACCATTGAATACATCAATGGTGAAGTGGGTCAAACGGAAGCACCAATTCACAGCTTCTTTGCACGGGTACAGGATGATCCATCCGTACAAATTGTCAGCAATGCTCAAAAAGAGTATGTAGAAAATGCGTTAAATGGAACTGAATACGAAGATCTTCCTGTCCTTTCATCTGCAGCTCCATTTAAAGCTGGAAGAAATGGGGCCGGTGAGTACACAAACATTCCTAAAGGAACAGTGACGATTAAAAACGTTTCTGACCTTTACAAGTATCCAAATACGGTTCAAGCGTTACTTTTAACAGGTGCCGAAGTAAAAGAATATATCGAATGGACAACCGGAAACTTTAATCAAATCGACCCGACGAAAACAGAGGAACAATCTCTGATTAATAAGGATTTCCAAGCTTACAACTTTGATACGATCGATGGTGTGACTTATGAAGTGGATGTAACAAAACCTGCTAAATATGATCAGTCCGGTAACGTGATTAATGCAGGAACAAGACGTGTGAAAAACGTAATGTTTAATGGTAAGCCGGTAGAGGAAGATCAGAAGTTTGTCGTGGCTACGAATAACTATCGTGCTTCATTTACAAAGCTTGCGAATCCTGATGGGAAACGAGTCATCTATGTTTCGCCAGACGAGAATCGTCAAGTAGTCATGAACTACATTATTAAAAACAAAACGATTAATCCAACTGCCGATAAGAACTGGACGTTTGCACCGATTTCCGGAAATGTTGATGTCACATTTGAGTCTTCTCCAGAAGCAAAAATGTTTGCTCAGCAAACATCGAACATTCATCATGTCGGAGAAGGTACGAATGGATTCCATAAATACAAGATTGATTTTCCTGCAGAAGAGCCCTTTGAAGTTCAATTGTTAGGCATCAATGATCTTCACGGTCAATTGGACACGTATAACAAAGGTTTGAATGCTGGGGGAATTGAATACTTGGCTGCCCATATAAAAGAACGTGAAGCAACGAATCCCAACACACTAATGGTGCATGCAGGAGATGTCGCCGGGGCAAGTTCTCCCGTATCTGCGTTATTACAGGATGAACCAACCATCAAAATGCTAAATGAAATTGGTTTTGATGTAGGTACTGTAGGAAACCATGAGTTTGACGAAGGTGTAGATGAAATGATGCGCCTGATCGACGGGGGAAGACATTCGAAAACCTACTCTAAATATGGGGTGTTCGAAGGGGCGAATTTCCCTTATGTAGCGGCAAACGTAGTGGATAGCAAAACCAAAGAACCGATTCTTTCTCCATATGTGGTAAAAGAGGTTAACGGAGTTCCGGTTGGATTTATAGGAATTGCTTTCTCCGATACACCAGGAATTGTCACACCGAGTGGAACAGCGGGAGTAACATTTACGGATGAAGCCGAAGCGATTAACAAATATGCAGAAGAACTAAAGGAAAAGGGTGTAGAGGCGATTGTCGTCCTATCCCATAACCCGGTGAAATCAAACACCGATGGATCCAACCCTACAGAAGAACTGGCTGATATCGCAACAAAAGTAGACGATGAAGTGGATATTATGTTTGGTGGACACAATCATCAGTATGCAAATACGATTGTGGATGGAAAGCTACTTGTTCAATCGTATTCTTATGGTACAGCGTTTTCGGATGTGGATTTCGTGATTGATCCAGCTACCAAGGATATCACGTCGAAAAAAGCAGAAATCGTATCTGCCGTCAGAACCATCACGCCAGATGCCGGGATTAAAGAATTACTCGATGAATATCTTGCAGATGTTGCACCTATCCTGAATGTGAAAATTGGGAACACAAAAAAAGGAATCAGCAGGGATCAAAATCCTGATGGTGAGTCTGCCATGGGTAATCTGATTGCAGATGCCATGAGAAGTCATACAGGAACAGATTTTGCCTTTATGAATCCAGGAGGTATCCGTGCAGAAATCGATGCAGGTGAAATCACATGGAAAGAAGCCTTCACTGTTCAGCCATTCGGTAATGATCTTGTAACGATGGATCTGACTGGACAGCAGGTCTATGAACTATTCGAATCTCAATGGGCGAAAGATCCCAATGCACCAAGAATCTTACAGATTTCCGGATTGAAGGTTTCATATGATAGCAGTAAACATGAAGGAAGCAGAATCCAATCCGTTACAACTGGAGACGATCAACCACTTAACCTGGCCAAAACATACTCAATCACGGTGAACAACTTTATGGCAGGCGGCGGTGACGGATATACGGTACTATTAGAAGGTAAGAATCAAGTCATTGATATCGTAGATTTAGAAGCTTTCGTTTCATACATTAAAGCACAAGGGACAGTAGATCCTGTTGAAGAAGGACGTATTACAAAGGTTAATAAGTAAAGATTTGTTTGAAAGCACCGTAATCATCCGGTGCTTTTTTGGTGTGTTGTTTTGTAGTGGGCGCATTTAAGGGTTTAGGAGATAAGTAGCGGGACAGTTTGATAGGATAGGGAAAGTGCCAGGCACCTAAGGAGTCAATAATACCTCTAAATGATCCTGAGAATTCCTGCAGCCCAACAAAAAAGAAGCGAACCCAACAAAGGTCCGCTGCTTCCTTTAAAATTTACGCTCCTGCCCAAACATCCTTGGCATATCGACCATCTTCTTCAAGTGATCCCAGCCATGCGTCAGCTTCTTCTTTCGTTGTTTGATAGAAATGCATATAGCATTCTACTAATGTGCGTTCCACATCCGGTGCCATTTTACCACCGTCTCCACAGATGTATAAGCGGCCTCCATCTTTCAATAAAGGTAGGATGTCTTCAGCGCTTTCCGCCAAACGGTGCTGGACGTATGTCTTTTCTTTACCAGGGCATCTTGAGAAAGCCGTGTGAAGAGTTACGATTCCATCTTGTTCGGCCTTCTCTAATTCCGCTTGATATAAGAAATCGTGTTCAGGATTGCGGCAGCCGAAGTAAAGGTGGGCTGCTCCCAGCGTTTCTCCTTTTTCTTTAAGAATGCGGCGTGCCTGGATAAATCCCCTGAATGGTGCAATTCCAGTACCAGGGCCGATCATGACGATTGGTGTTTCGGTTGCGTCCGGAAGCTGGAAGTTCGATTGAGGTGTAGAGATAAAGCACGCTATCTTATCGCCTTCGGAACGTTCTGCCAGATAGTTTGATGCTATTCCTTTGTATTCTCCATTTCCACTCCATGCTTCTCCGCGAACGACGCTGACCGTGATGCTCGCTTCTCCTTCTTTGTAGAGGGGAGAGCTTGAAATCGAGTAGTATCTTGCTTTTAGTGCTGGGAGTAAAAGCAGGAACCCTTCAAACGGAATTTCACAGGCAAGGTACTTTTCCACCAGATCCAGCATGGTGATCCGTTTACCTAGTATCTCCCTTTTGTACGTTCCAGCCTCCAATAGCTCTTCAAGCTCTAATACATGGGGAGGACATACAGTATGAGACGCAAGTGCCCGGATTTGCGAACGAGTAGCTGGTTCTTGGAATTCCACATAATTAGAGAGTAATTCTTTAAGATTTACTGGGTTCTCTGTTGGAAGGTGGACTGCTTTTCCCGGATCTCCAGTGAGTTGGACATAGTCTTGGCCGTTCAGGTTGAATCGACTGAGCACTCGCTCAACAAGAGAGCTTGGATTGCGGGGAAGCACCCCGATATGGTCTCCTTCCTGATAATCTACAGCCTCTGGAAGAGTCAACTCAAGATGTCTTGTATTCCTTCCACTTTCCACATGCTGCAATTCACTATTTCTACTTACCACCGATGTAAAGGCATGATGGGTGCGGGCAAGTGGTGTGTCACTGACATCACTGACAAAATTCATTGTGATCGAGCTGCTTTCTTCCCCGTTTGGATGAAGCTCAATGTTCAATTCTTTTGCTAGATTCGGCCAAAGTGCTTCCGACCATTTCTCGTAATCTCCTTCAAAATCGTCGCTTGCATCACCATGGCCTGTGTTCGACAGACGATGAGCTCCTTTTTGTTCCATCTGCTCATCAATGAAAGTAGGAATGCGTTGGTACGTAGTCGCCCAGTTGTGGTCGCCACATCCGAATACCGCATAGCGAACATCGTTTAGTGTTCCTTCCTCCGTTTCACTTAGCCAAGAAACGAATGCGTCCGCATTGTCCGGAGGATTTCCGTTATAGGAAGCAGAAACGATGAGAACCGCTCCTTCTGTCGGAAGCCCGCTCGTATAATCATTTAAAGGAGCAACCTCGGCTATAAAGCCTTGTTGACGACCTGTTTCAGCAAGATCGCGGGCGATTCCTTCAGCTGTTCCCATGTTTGATCCAAACAGAATATAGAGTGGAGTACCATGAGACGACTCTAGAGAAGCTTGTGCTGCTTTTTTCTCAGATTTCACTTCTTCCGAAGAAGCAGCGGTAAAGGACACGACCGGTTTCCTTGGTGAAACGCGCATCGTCAAACCATCTGGCTTGAGGGTCAAGGTTTCTTTTACTTCCAATTGATATTCTTTATGATCAATCAGGTCAAAGTGTTGCAAAACCATTCCGAGAACAAGGGTCGCTTCGTGAAGGGCAAACTGCTGTCCGATGCAGGCGCGCTGTCCGTTTCCGAAAGGTTTGTAAGCATGATATGGAATCGAAGACGGGTCCTCAAAACGCTCTGGTATAAACGATTCCACGTCATCTCCCCAAACGGATGGATCACGGTGAAGCTCAGGAATAATAAGGGTGAATACATCATCTTTATTAACTTTGTATTGCCCGTTTAAAGTTGTGTCTTCTTTTGCATAAACGGAAAATGCCGGTGCGGTCGGCCATAGACGAAGTGCTTCATTAAGCACCATGCGAATATATTTCAATTTCTTCACTTGTTTATAATCAGGAACGTCGTCACCCAGCACTTCATCCACTTCTTGCTGCGCTTTCTTCAATTTTTCCGGATTATTCATTAGAAAGTAAAGGGTAAACGATAGAAGCCCACTCGTTGTTTCGTGTCCTGCAATTAAAAAAGTGATGATTTGATAACGGATGTTTTCATCATCCAGCACTTCACCCGTTTCCGGATCGGTTCCTTTTAACATATGAGAGAGCAGGTCATCCTCACCCTGATCACCATTTTGTTTCCGTTTCGCAATCAATTCATCTACTAGATTGAACATGTATTGAATGTCTTCCTTGAATTGTTTTTTAGATTTAACCATCAATTTATCTTGAACACCAAGTCGCTGCGTTTGACTCATGGCTTCGTCCATTGCCCGGACCATACTGTCGACAAATGGGTGGGAGTTTTCCCTGTAAAAGCTGTTAAAGCGGTAATTAAAACCGCAGAGACCGATCGTATCCAAGGTTAAGCGAGTCATATCTTCAGGAACATCGATTTCATCAGCCGGATTTAAGCGGGCCCATTTCTGAATAAGTTGGGTGGCAAGATCGATCATTTTAGCATGATAGCCCTTCATTGCCTGCTGGCTGAAGCTTGGAAGCAGGATATTATGCGCCTTTTTCCAATTGTTTTCCGTCGTTTCACTTGTGAAAAGACCGTCGCCGCCAAATGCTCTTACTTTTTGTAAGGCAGGGCCGACCTTCTTATCAAATCGTGTTTCGTCGCAAATTTCTTCAGCAAGGGAGGCACTCGATACAAACGTACTGATACGTCCCGGAAATTGAAACTGAAAGATCGGGCCGAGCTCTCTTGCAAGCTTCATATAGGATTGAAGAGGTTTGTCTTTATCGATGACCGGCAAACTGCCAAGGGGTCCATACGTCTTTGGCTGCGGAAGTTGGTTTGAGTTTGTCATTTAATAGCACCTCTTAAAAAAGAATTATAACGGAATGAACGTTCATTCCGTTTGGTGTATGAGAAACAAATCATTTCTCATACATGTAACCGTACAGCGTCCCACATACTTTCTTCTACATCTTTTAATAGTTTTGCTTCCGGTTCCAGCTCCCCAATACGAACCAATCGTTGAAGCTCTAGAAACGCTCCGTAAACGATGGCAATCAGAGCGGAGGAAGGAAGCTCCTTAATTTCTTTTTTCTCTTTTCCTGAATCAAAGAAATTCTTTAGGATCTCCAGGAGTCCTTGAAAGCTATCATGACTTACTTTATCTAAAAAATGGGCACTGCTATGTGTTTTAATAAAATAAAGTGCTTGGCTTTGCTTTGTTGTAAATTGAATCATGGCTTGAAATATATGATGAAATTGATCCCGAATGGTTTCATCATAAGGGAATTCATTTTCAAGAGTTTCTGTAAATATCCTTACATACTCTTGAAAAAGCTTGTTGCCAAGCACTTCTTTGTTATCAAAGTAACGATAGATGGTACCGGCTCCAACTCCTGCAGATGTCGCAATCATTGGAATCGTAGTCGCGTCATATCCACGCTCAGCAAAAAGAACCAAAGCGCTTGATATAATGCTGTCTCGTTTATTTACTGCAGTTGCCATAAGGATTCAGCCTTTCATCGGTTAAATACGGAATGAATATTCATTCCTCCTCATTGTATACCCAGTAAAATACCATCTCAATCACACAATGTACCTAATATTTGTGAAGGTTTTGTTAACGTATGTGGAGGAGGTTCTAGTAAGAGTCACTTTAAGAGAGGAGTTGGAATGTGTTTTTGTACAGGTGACATTAGAAGTGTTATTTGCAATAAGAAGGATACATAAGCTTTTAGAGGTGTTTCACGAAGATAAAGAAAAAGCAAACCCATCTTCACGGATTCGCTTCTCTTCAAGTCTACTTATTGTCCTTAACTGATTTCCGTTCCACTAATTCAGTCGTCAACTTATAATAAGGATCGACTTCCTCTTTAGCAAGCTTCTGAAAGATTAGATGAACAGCGAGTGCGCCGGCTTCGTATTTCGGCTGTCTCATTGTGGTCAATGGGGGAGATACGTACTCAGCCAGTTGAATATCATCAAATCCGATAATGGAAAGGTCTTCCGGGATCCGAATATTCTTCTCTGACAGGGCCTGCAAGCCACCGATCGCCATTTCATCGTTGGCATAAAAAATGGCTTGGGGGATATCTTGTTGGGCAATGAGCATTTTCGTTGCTTTATATCCGCCTTCACGTGTAAATCCACCTGATGTTTTCCATTTAGAACGATAAGGAATATCATGTTTCTCCAAGGCTTGCTTAAAGCCCTGGAAGCGGAGTTCATTGTCATGGGAGTTATAAGGTCCGCTAATATAAGCAATATTCCGGTGACCTTTCCTAATCAGATGTTCCGTAGCCTGAAATCCACCTTCGACATTGTCGACTTCCACCTGGAGAACATAGTCATGTTTAATATCCCGGTCCAACACGACGATAGGGAATCCTTCGCGGGTGGATTCCAATATCGTTTCGTCTGTGATGTTATGGGCTAAGATAATCACACCGTCGACTCGTTTTTCTTTCAAAAATTTAATGGCTGTAGATTGGGCACCGCCAATTGAACTGCAGGCTATGAGGTCGTACCCGTTAGTAGATGTCACATCCTGGACGCCTTTAATTAATTCAGAATAATACGGACCTGATAAATCACTCAGAATCAAGGCGATGGTATTCGTGTTGGTACGTTTTAAATCGGATGCGAGTCCGTTCTTTTGATAGTTCAATTGTTTTGCTGCATCCAATACTTTCTTTCTTGTTTCTTCGCTTACTTTGGTACTGTTATTTAAAGCGTAGGAGGCCGTTGAAACGGCTACTCCTGAAAGCTTTGCTACATCTTTGATTGTTGCCATTTATTCACATCCTTGATTGCTATACGAATAGCGGTTGTTCCATCTAAATTGTTAAATCCATTATACCTTTATAGTATAGTCATTCACACTCTCGACTAGTAGAGGTGATGTTTTCCCCTTACTATTTAATCCCCGACATCGTAAAGCCTTCGACGATATATTTTTGGAAGAAAGAGAAGATGATGATAATCGGTACGACCATGAAGGCTGCTCCAGCCATTTGAAGACCAAAGTTATTCGCATACTGCCCTTGAAGGAGGGATAGTCCTACTGAAAGGGTGTAGAGACTCTCATCATTCGCGATGATCAACGGCCATAGGAAGCTGTTCCATGCTCCGATAAACGTCAGAATTCCCTGTACAGCAAAGATCGGCTTCGCGATGGGAACGATTAATTTAAAGAAGATATAGAATTCTCCTGCCCCATCAAGGCGGGCTGCTTCAAGCAGATCAGTTGGAATCGTGGTCATAAACTGTCTGAATAGGAAGATACTGAATGCTGCTGCAAGCCCCGGCAGGATGATCCCGGTCATCGTATTGGTCAATCCCATCTCGTTCAAGATTAAGTAAACGGGAATCATCGTGACTTGTGCAGGAATCATCATGGTTGCAAGCACTATATAAAAGATCTTTTCTTTCCCTTTAAAATGAAACTTTGCAAATCCATAACCAGCCATGGCATTAAAGAATAATCCTAAAAAGGAAAATAGGACGATGACAAGGGTATTTCTCAAATACACACCAAAGTTCATGCTTTCAAATAAGTTAAGGTAGTTCTCCAATGTAGGATTCTCTGGGAACAGGGTAGGTGGGATTTGCAGAACTTCACTTTCAGGTTTGAATGAGCTTGAAATCATCCAGATGAAAGGGATGGATACAAGGACTCCACCAAGAATCATGAGTAAGGCAACCAGCGTTTTTTCAGTTTTTCGTTTCATTGTATTTGCTTTCATTGTTTCAGCCCCGATACTAATAAATTTTCAGACTTAATATTCTGTATCAGATTTTCTAAGCTTGAATTGGAATAGCGTAATCAAAATGATAAAGATAAATAGAATAAACGAACCTGCTGCGGCATAACCAAATTCACTGAATTGGAAGCCTTTTTTGTAGATGAATAATGCCATTGATATCGTACCGTCCAATGGACCACCATTGGTCATGACAAATGGTTCTTCGAAGAATTGCAACCAGCCAATCAGGGTGGTGATCGTCACGAAGAAAGTAGCATACCGGAGTAATGGAATCGTGACATTGAACAGTACCTGTAATCGATTGGCACCATCCATTTCAGCAGCCTCGTAATAGGACTTCGGTATTCCTTGCAAGGCAGCAAGGAAGATGATCATGTTGATTCCGATTCCCTTCCATACGGCTAAAACAATCAACGATAGTTTCGCAATCGTTGGCTCTCCTAACCAAGGAATTTTATCCACATCTAATAGTGATAATAGGTAGTTGAACAACCCGTACTCTGTATTGTAAAGAAATCCCCAAATAACTGCGACGGCAATGATATTTGTGATGGAAGGCATGTAGTATACGCCCCGAAATACTTTGAATAACGAGCTTGTTCCGTAGTTCAGCAATAAGGCGATTCCCAAAGAGAATATAATAACAAGGGGAACGCCGATGACTACATAAAACAACGTATTAATGATCGACTTATGAAATAAATCATCCGTTATCAACTTTGAATAATTCTCAAGTCCGATGAAACTGATGTTGGACCAATCAGCTAAGCCTTTTAAGTCAAGGTCTGTAAAGCTAATAAAGAACGCTACAATGATCGGAATGATACTAAAGACAGTCAATATGATAACCGCAGGAGCTATAAACACATATGGATGTTTATTGTTTTTACTGAATTTGAATCCATTGCCCATGATATCCCACCTAACTAAAACTACGCTTCGTAAAGGTAAGCTTGCTAAAAATGGAGCTCAGGCAAAGGGCTGATCCTTATGCCTGTAACTCCAAATGTACCTTACTATAACTTCATAATAGAAGCGTTTGTTTCATTTATTTTCGTCTTGAATGACTCGATTTACTCTTCTACCATTTCCTGTGCTTTTTTATTAAATTGTTCTAATTCTTTGTCTAAGTCAGCGTCGCCAACGGTTACTCTCTCAATTGTTGAAAGGAATTCTTGTGCGATCTTTTCAAACTCTTTGATTTGTGGAGAAGCTTTAGTAGATTTCAGCTGTTCCCCGAACACGGATAATAGTGGATCGTCTTTTAATTTAGGCTCTTCCCATGCTTCTTTTCTTGATGGAAGAGTATTGGACATTTCCAGCCATTCCATTTGTGTATCCACTTCATTCACATAAGAGATGAATTTAAGGGACTCGTCTACATTCTCTGAATTATGGAAGATAGAGAAGTTTGCTCCACCCATGCTTGATGTATTCTTTTCTTTCTTCGGCATAACGGCCACTGACCATTTATCCTTAAGATCCGGAGCCTGGTCATTAATGATATTGATCATCCATGGACCACTGAAGAACATCGGTTTCACGCCATCTTTAAACGCTTGGACAATATCCATTCCTTCAGTAGTAGGGCTGATTCCTTCCTTAAAGTAGCTTGTATAGTATTCTATCGCTTCTTTAAATTCAGGACTATCGAAATTCATCTTATCTTTACCTTCAAATTCATACCCATTTTGCCAAGCAAAGATAAACGGTGTGATTTGGTCGTTGCGGTCGATATCAAGACCGTAAACATCATCGCCTCTGTCGTTTAACTTCGTCGCTGCATCTTTCATTTCATCCCAAGTAGCAGGTGCTTGATCGTATCCTGCTTCTTTTAACAGGTCAGTTCGGTAGTATAAGACACGAGTATCGATATACCAAGGAATCCCGACCACTTGATCATCATAGGTCATAGAGTCCGCAGAACCTGCGAAATAGTTCTCAGGTTTGAAATCCGGGTAATCTTCTAAATATGGAGTTAAATCAAGCAACGCTCCTGCGTCTGCAAACTCCGGAACCCAGGTTGTACCCAGTTGAAGAACGTCAGGTCCATTTTTTGAAGCAACAGCTGTTAATAGTTTGTCATGAGCTGTTTCCCAAGGAATCGCTTGTACCTTTACTTTCATATCTGTGTTTTCTTTTTCAAATTCTTCAGCAAGCTTACTAAGCTTCTTACCTTCTTCACCCATTGCCCAGACAGTGATGGTTTTCTTCCCATCTTCAGAATCGCTTCCACCGCCGCAGCCTGCTAATACAGTAGATAGCGCAAGTACACAAATCATAAAGAAAGACCAAATTTTCTTATTCATACCTTCATCTCCATTTCTATTAGTTTGAAACCCTATTAAAAAAATTGAATCAGAGGTGGTAAGAGTTAATTTCCTGTTATGGAAAATATCTTACCAGGTGTTATTGAAACGTTTCGATGACTATATTATAATCAAAGGTGTATCCGCTTTCAACACTTTTCTGAAAAATACTAGAATTTTAAGTTTCATTCCATATTATACCTATATATACCTTATGTAATTTGTTGTTATAACAAGGTTTTTAGAAGGGTGGTAGAGTTAGATTATATAGTTGACTGACCAACCATTTACCTTTATACTTTTCTTCAATTGTTAATCGAAACGTTTCAATAATTTGAAAGAACCAAAATGAAAAAACCAATTGGAGGTTCTACTTATGAATGAAAATAAACTGACTGCATTACTTGACAAAATGACATTGGATGAAAAAATTGCACAGCTTACCCAGCTTGCTACTCCTTTTTTTAAAGGGGCAAGCGATCAAGGTGAAATTACCGGCCCGATGGTCGACATGGGGATCGACGAGGAAGTTGTCCGAAATAGTGGATCTGTATTGGGAGCTTCTGGTGCAAGGAACGTTATTAACATTCAGCGCACTCATATGGAAGAAAACAGACTGGGCATTCCTTTATTAGTCATGTCTGATATTGTACACGGTTTCAAAACGATCTTCCCGGTACCTCTTGGGATCGGATGCTCATGGGACCTGGAGTTAGCGGAAAAGAGTGCGGAAATTGCTGCAAAAGAAGCATCAGTATCCGGAGTCCATGTGACGTTTGCCCCGATGGTGGATCTCGTTCGCGATCCTCGCTGGGGAAGAGTGATGGAGTCTACAGGTGAAGATTCCTTTTTAAACAGTCAATTTGCCAGAGCATTTGTGAGAGGGTTTCAAGGGAAGGATCTAACTCACGACCATAACCGTGTGGCAGCTTGTGTCAAACACTTTGCCGCCTATGGTGCAGCTGAAGGCGGACGTGATTATAACACGGTTGATATGTCGGAGCGGGAACTCAGAGAAACCTATTTACCGGCATACAAAGCGGCTCTTGATGAAGGCTGTGAAATGGTCATGACCGCTTTTAATACGGTGTTTGGGATACCGGCTACAGGAAATAAAAAGCTTATGCGATCCATACTTCGAGAAGAAATGGAATTCAAGGGAGTTCTTATATCGGATTGGGGAGCAGTGAAAGAAATGATTCCCCATGGTGTGGCAGAGGATGAGAAGGAAGCTGCCCTTAAAGCAATTACAGCCGGTGTTGATATCGAAATGATGACTTCGACGTATGTGAAATATTTAAAAACGCTGGTGGAAGAAAAAGCAGTAGATGAATCCATCATCGACGAAGGCGTTTTACGCATTTTAGAGCTTAAACAAAAGTTAGGATTATTCGAGAATCCTTACCGCGGTGCAGATGAAAAGCTTGAACAAGAAGTGGTGTTAAACTCTGAACACCGCGTGGCAGCTCGTAAACTAGCAGCAAAGTCTTGCGTTCTACTTAAAAATGAGAGCGTTTTACCTTTAAAACGGAACCAGAAATTTTCACTTATTGGACCTTTTGCTCAAAACAAGGACATCCTTGGACCTTGGTCATGGTTAGGATCAAAAGAAGATGCCGTGACATTAATGGATGGAATGAAGATGAAAGTGGAATCTTCTCACCTAACGATTGCTAAAGGATCTGAAATTGAAACGGTTTCTGAAGAGCAATTGCTTGAGGCAGAGAGAGTGGCGGAAGGAGCAGATATCATCGTTCTGGCACTTGGGGAGGATTCTGAAATGAGTGGGGAGGCAGGGTGTAGAGCGAATATTAAACTACCTGATGCCCAGCTGGAACTTGTTTCGCGATTGAAGAAATTAAATAAACCGATGGTGGCCATTCTATTTAATGGTAGACCACTGGATTTACATGGGGTCATCGACCAGGTAGATGCGGTCCTCGAAGCCTGGTACCCCGGAACGGAAGGCGGGGCAGCGGTGGCAGACCTTTTATACGGAGATGAAAATCCGTCCGGACGACTGACCATGTCCTTCCCATATAGTGTAGGACAGGTACCGGTTTACTATAATCACTTCAATACCGGAAGACCAAAGGGAGCACCGGATGCCCAGGTCCGTTATGTTTCACAATACCTGGATATTCCGAATGATCCGCTTCTACCGTTTGGTTTCGGTTTAAGTTATACCTCATTTTCGTATAGCGACATGACGATTACTGAATCTGTTATGACACCAAATCAGCCGATTACCGTTTCGGTTACCGTAACAAACAGCGGATCCATGAGAGGCGAGGAAGTCGTTCAGCTTTATGTGCGGGATGTAAGCGGGGAAGTGATCCGACCACTAAAGGAACTTAAGGACTTTCAAAAAATCGTCCTGGAACCGGGAGAGCAGAAGCTGGTTACCTTTACCCTATCAGAACCACAGCTACGTTATCATCATTCAGATTTACAGTTTGACAGTGACCCGGGTACATTTATTGCCTATGCAGGTCCAAATAGCAAAGAAGCAATGGAGCAATCCTTTACATTAGTAAAATAGACGAAATGAGGGGAACAGAATGAATACTACACATAAGCTTACATCCGGTGATCTTCAATTCACCTTTTTAAATAGCGGTGATCTTTTTGAAATAAACCATGCATCTACCATGATCAACCAATTATTGACGAATTCCATCGATGGCTCGTTAAACAATCTTTATCTACGAATCTATGAATCATCCCAAATCGAGATTGTCCCATTAATCGGTGTTCAATCAACGAGTGAGGTGCGATTTTCAGAAACACAGGTGAAGTGGTCAGGGAACCATAAGACTCTTCAATACGAAGTAACCTTTACTTTGACACAAACAGGAGTTTGGTTCTGGGATGTGATGGTAGATGGGCAGGACGCGGAGGTCGATGTCATTTATGGACAGGACTTAGGATTGGCAGATAAAGGCGGCGTCCGCTCAAATGAAGCTTATATGTCCCAATACGTGGATCACAAAGTATTTGAAGATGATAAAGGATTTGTCGTCTGCTCTCGTCAAAATCAACCACAATCGAATGGCTTTCCGTATATTCAGCAAGGATCTATCGGAAAGACGGTCGGCTACTCGACGGACGGGTTCCAATTTTTCGACTTATCGTACAAGGAAACAAACCAACCGGAAATCTTGACCAAGCCTTCATTGGCAAACGAAGTCTATCAATATGAATTTGCATATACGGCACTGCAATCAGAGAAGGTCCAATTATCAGGACAAGAACATTTTGTCTTCTACGGTCTATTCAGAGAAAATCATTCTGAGGCGATCACAACATTAGAATATCACCAAGAGGTGGAACATGCATGGAATGAAGTACAGCAGCTTAATGAGAGTTTCAGTGCTCCTCTCGAAAAGGTGATTCTATCACCTGAAATTGGCGAACCCCTTCAAACGGAAGAAATGTCCAAAGAAGAAATTGATGGTCTATTTACTGAGCGTCATACGGAAGAATGGGATGGCGACCGTTTGCTTTCCTTCTTCACAGAAACTCACGAACATGTCGTGTTAAAGGAAAAAGAATTGGTGGTTGAACGCCCTCATGGACACATCCTCATGTCTGGAGGAAATCATGAGCTGAAGGAAGGGACCATCACATCCACATCCTTCATGTACGGAGTATTCAACTCCCAACTCGTGATTGGAAATACATCGTTTAACAAGATGATAACGAATACCCGGAATCATTTGAACGTCATGAAAACGTCCGGTCAGCGCATTTATGTTGAGGTTGAGGGAGTGTATCGTTTATTAACCATGCCTTCCATGTTTGAATTAGGCTTCAACTATGCACGCTGGTATTACAAGACGCAGGATGACACGATCATCATTACAAATTATACGACGGTCGATACGCCTGAAGTCCGACTGAACGTACGATCAGAGAACGGAAAACAGTACCGTTATCTTGTTTCCAATCAGATTACAATGAACAACAATGAGTATGAAGTCCCTTATAAGCTTGAAAAAAATGGTGATATTCTCGCCGTTTCTGCTGATTCTCACTCTGAAAGCAGCCAGACTTACCCTGACCTATGTTACAAGATGAAGGTAGATGGGGCTGACATGAGTGTGGAGAACGAGGAAAGATTGGGTAAGAACCTCCCAGCCGGAAGTGCATCACTTTGTGTACTCGACTTAACCGCGACATCAGAATGGACCATGACCATTCAAGGACTTCTTCACGGGGAAGATAGAGAATTCGAAAAGTCGGATATGACCGTTGAAATTGAGCGCTATCGAGAGTACTATCATCAAGTGATGAATGGGTTCAAGCTTTCTCAACATGGGGAGGTTCCTAGTGAACTGGCCAAAGTCAACTCCTTATCGTGGTGGTACACTCACAATATGCTTGTCCATTTCTCCGTACCACATGGACTGGAGCAATACGGCGGAGCGGCATGGGGAACCCGCGATGTTTGCCAGGGTCCGACGGAGTACTTCATGGCCACTCACAACTACCAAAGTGTGAAAGATATCATCAAAACCGTCTATTCCCATCAATATGAAGACAACGGTAATTGGCCGCAATGGTTCATGTTTGACCGTTACTTCAAGATCCAGCAGGATGATAGTCATGGAGATATCATCGTTTGGCCGTTAAAAGTTGTCGGTGACTATATAGCAGCAACCAATGATTACAGTATTCTGGAGGAAGAAATCCCTTATTCGACCCGGGATGGCTTTGATTTATCGGAAGGAAAGGCGACGCTATTACACCATATTCATAAAGAAATCGCCTACATTAAAGAGCATTTCTTGCATGACACATTCCTTTCGTCATACGGCGATGGGGACTGGGATGATACGCTTCAACCGGCAAACCCCCAGCTGAAACAATTCATGGCGAGCAGCTGGACAGTAGCCCTTACCTATCAGGTCTTGAATCAATTATCTAACGTGCTTGAGGGAGTACGGGATGAAGAAGCTTCGGAATTCAAGGCACTTGCTTCAGGAATACAGAATGATTACAAACGCTATATTTTACAAAATGATGTGATACCAGGCTTCGTGTACATGGAAGATCCGGCACATGCAGAATTAATGCTTCACCCGACGGACACGAAAACGGGCATAGAGTATCGACTGCTGCCGATGAACCGCAGTATCATTTCTGAATTATTCACAAGGGAACAAGCAGAATCCCACTACAAATTGGTGAAGGAACACCTCTACTGTCCAGACGGAGTCCGATTGATGAACCGCCCTGCAAACTATGAAGGTGGAGTAAGCACACATTTCAAACGAGCAGAACAAGCAGCCAATTTCGGCCGGGAAATCGGTCTGCAATATGTTCACGCTCATATTCGCTTTGTTGAAGCGATGGCGAAGCTCGGAAATACGGAGGAAGTGTGGAAGGGACTTGAAATCATCAATCCGGTCGGGTTGACTGAAGTCGTTCCAAACGCTGAAAGAAGACAAAGTAACGCATACTTCAGCAGCTCCGACGGTAAATTCAATACTCGATACGAGGCGCAAGAACGCTTTAACGAGCTGCGCGCAGGGACCGTACCGGTAAAAGGCGGCTGGAGAATCTACTCAAGCGGACCTGGAATCTACATGAATCAATTAATATCCAACTGCCTGGGTATCCGTCAAGAAGCAGAAGATTTGATCATAGATCCCGTTTTACCTGAGAAATTTGACGGATTGACATTTGATTTTAAATTTATGAATCGTCCAGTGACATTCACTTATCATATGGGGCAAGAGAGCGGCCGCGTTGTGGTTAATGGTGAAGAAGTGGAGACAGAAGAGGTATCTAATCGATATCGTATGGGTGGTATGAGGATTAAACGAGAGGTTCTTGAGGGTCTTTTGAGTGAGGAATCCAATGGAATTGAAGTGTTTATGTAAGATGAAATAGTTGGGGAGCAAGCGCATATGGCGTTTGCTCTTTTTTATGACAGGGTCTCTTCTTTGTTCCGGGAAAGCTTTTGATAGAAATACTTAATTAGTAGAATGATGGCTGCGAAACCAATGTAGATGAAGAAAAACACAATGTATCCCCATAAACCAACGATGGCATCAATGAACTCCATCTGCCCCCGGTTTGTGATTGCCTGCTGAATTTCAATTGCGAAGACCAACACAAACATGAAGGTCAATGTATAGAAGAAAGCCAGAGCCGTGATCCCGAACTTAAGCTTCGATAGAATCTTAGACACAATGTATACAAAAAAGAACACGGAGATACCGATGATCCCCATAATCCAAAAGTGCAGATCTTTATCCGTAAGGGTGAAACCGAGCTCACTCGTTATTCTTATTAACATGTCGTGGAGGTTGTTAATGATCTCCACTATTAAGGTAATTCCTTCTTTCATCATATCCACTCCCTTTTTTATGAAGATAAGTACTTTACGAGTATATCAGGAATGTGGATTTCTTGTTAGGTGGTAAATAAGGGTGATTTTCTGGATGGGTGTGGCAGGGGGGATGTGGAGAGATTGATATAAATTGCGATTTTTTTCAATTTTAATCGAGATAAATTGGATAATGTTGCGTTGCTGGATCTTTTTATCGAGAACCAACGAATAACCTACAAAATTCGTATTGCTTCGATTAGTAAGAGGGAGCGAAATTCTGAAACTTGTCATTATATCAGCGAAATCGACCAGTTTATCAGCGGAATTTTCAATATATCAGCGAAATCCGAATTTTATCAGCGAATTTTCAAATATATCAGCGAACGTGCATTCAAGAGGAGATATCGATCCGCTACCCGCTTCTACCCGGTTCATATAATCTCCTGTTGAGTCGATGAGAGAATCATTTAACGGCGAAATTTCAGATATAACGGCGAATCTGATTTTAACGGCGATATTTTCAATATAACGGCGAAATCCAGAATTTAAAGATGAAATCTCAAATCATGAAGTTACGAGCCATGACCAGCTAAGAATCCAATCAAATGTAACGGGCACCATCTCCAACAAAAAAATTTCGAAAAAACTGTAGGGAATCACCATTTTCTTTCGTCTATTACTATGAGACCACAAGAAAGGGGGAGAGAGGTTGGTGGATCCGCTAATTGAAAAGGCGATGAATGGCAGTGAGCATGCGTTTCGGATGTTGATCGAAATGCATAAGCAGTATGTTTTTAAATGCATTTACGGCGTTCTGAGAAATCAGAAAGATGCGGAAGATGCATCACAGGAAGCATGGATGAAGATTTATTCCTCTCTCCCCCAGTACGAGCATCAAGGGTTCAAGACATGGATGACGAGAATCGCTGTGAACCATGCCATTGATTGTAAGCGAAGACAGGCAAGACAGAAGGAGGACCTGGTCGACGACCTCCCTGAGAGAGAGTCCCGGGATGCTGTAGAAAGACGATTATTAAAAAAAGAACAAAAGCAGCTCGTGTTGAGGCATTTAGAAGAAGTTCCCGAATCTTACAGAGAAGTGATTGAAGGATTCTACATAAAAGAAAAGTCCTATCAGCAGCTTGCAAATGAACAGCATGTGCAGGTGAAGACGATTGAAACAAAGCTGTACCGGGCAAGGCTTTGGATGCGGAAGCACTGGAAGGAGGAGGATTTCATATGAGTCATATTGCATTGGAAGAGTGGAAGAATTACGCCAGAGATGAAATGAAAGATAATAAGCGAACCGAATACGAGGAGCATTTATACGGCTGCGATCAATGCATGAGTCTTTATATGGAAGCAATCGAATCGGTTCAAGACGAGCTTCCTTCCATTGAAGGTCCGTCCCTCTATACAGATGAGGTGATGGAGCGAATTCCGTTTAAGCCGGATTCAGTGAAGAAGCCAGTGAAGAAACTCTGGTATGAGGAAAAGGTGTTTCATTACGTGCTGGCTACGGCCATGACGTTGATTTTGATGGCGACTGGTATCTTTGGTGAACTTATGAAGGTCACGACGGAATTTGAAAGAGGTCAGCAGTCGGCATCCTTTACAGAAAATATCTTAAATAAAACAACGGCTTTACTTGATGAAGTAGAAAAAATTGAAGAACAGGAGGCAGAGTAAGATGGATAAAAAGAAGAATCCAATCATTGCGTTTTTGTTGGCTTTTATACCCGGTGTGGGATTGATGTACTTAGGTAAGGTATTAAGAGGGGGCCTGTTTATCCTCGTATTGATGGCGTCATTTCCCGTTGCATTCGTGGGAGCGCAAGTGTTGAACTGGGATGGTTTTGCTTTTATCACCATTGGGTTTGCGTTCTTATTATATCTCATCAGTATCGTTAATACGGCACTTGTGGCATCAAGAATGTTGAAAGCGAATGAAGCTTCAAGAGAACCGGTGGTAGAAAGTGATTCTGGACAGCTGAGCACCGAACGCTTCTATACCATCATTCTATCCATGGTACCAGGGCTCGGTCATTTTCAACTGGGATTGATGAACCGTGGTGTCACATTTTTGGCAACGTTCCTCGGAGTAGCTGCGATGATTCTCTTTGTAACAGCGATGACGGGGAGAGGGGAGTTTATGGTGTTCTTGATCGTTCTACCTGTCGTATGGGTATACAATTTCTTCGATACGATGCAACTTCTGAATAAAAAACAGGCTGGGGAAGTGTTGACGGATCGGTCAGTATTGGAAGACCTGGAAGCCCAGCATGAAGGTGGGAGAAAGAGTAAGGCATTCGCCACATTTTTATCGATGTTTCCGGGGGCGGGGCATTTGTATCTTGGTTATCAGCGACGGGGCATTCAGCTTATGGCAGTGTTCTTATTCTCCATTTATATATTAGACGTACTTCGGTTAGGGATTTTTCTATTCTTAGTTCCGATCATCTGGTTCTACAGCTTCTTTGATGGATTGCAACGTGCTTCTAAACACGGAAAGGAACCTTTAGAAGATACGCCGATTGTGTCTTACTTAATCAATCAGCAGAAGTGGGTAGGAATTGGATTGATGTTGCTTGGAGTTTATTACTTGGCTACGAACATCCTTATGCCCCTATCATTACCGTTTTTAGAGACGTATGGCATTGATTTGTATCATGTGATGTATAGCTATATCCAGCCGGGAATTGTTTGCCTCCTTCTTATAGGGGGGGGAATTAAATTGGTGTCCGGAAGTAAAAAAGCCCATTCAAAAGAGGAGGTATCAGAATGAGAACTTGGCGAGTCGGATCCATCTCAATGGGGGCATCCCTTTTGTTCCTGGGAATTTTCCTCCTGTTTTCACAGCTGTTAAAATGGGATTCAGCCTATGTGCTGGCAGGTTGGTGGCCTGTACTGCTGATTGTGTTAGGGGCAGAAATCCTAGTGTACTTATTCTTATCAAAGCAGGAGAAGCCAATATTAAAATATGATTTCCTTAGTATAATATTTGTGGCTGTCATAGGAACGGTGGGAATCGGATTTACGGTTCTGCAGGCGACAGGATTGACAGGGGAGTTGCAAACGTTCTTTGATTCTGAAATGAGAACAGCAGACCTTCCTTCGTTTAACTATCAGGTAGGTGATGAGGTGAAACGGATCGTCGTTGATTCAAGCCATCATCCGTTAACGGTTGAAACAGTTACGGATAAAGAAGTGAGTGTGTTTGGTACGTATCGTTCTTCCTTTACTGAAGGGAAACCATTACTTGGGAATCCGGAAGATTATCTAATGACGACAAGGAAAGGTGATACACTTTATATCACATTAAAAAGTCTTCCTGACTACAATGGCTGGATGCAATCAGGGCAGGAGATGGATGCGACACTCGTTATCCCGGCATCCAAGTCCCTCGAAATCTCGAGTGACTACAATGAAGTCACATTAAAACCTAGAACCCTTTCGAGCTCCTGGGAAGTATCAACCTCTGCGCGGGTCAACCTGATTCTCGCCTCAAATGAAGACCTGACCATCAATGCCGATAACGTCGGAGACATCCAAGGTGAGGAAGTAGAATGGCAAATGACAGAACCTGTGAGTGCATCCGATAAAGACGTAATCGAAGAAGGAATCCCGAACAAATCCGCCACCCTCAAACTAGGAAGCGGACAACACCCCATCACCATTTCCCATTCCGATCAAGTAAATGTATCGATCAAGAACTGAGGGACGGACCTCCAAATCTTCCATCATTCCGCTTGTAAATCAAGTGGAAAAGAGTTGATTTGGAGTTTTTTTCTTTAGTAGGTTAACGTGATGAGGGACGGACCTCACCTCATCACTTATCTTCCGCCAACTTCTTTCGATCAGCAGATTGAGGTGGTTCTTCCAGCCAGCCGTTATTGATCAAGATGTCCGCACCACTTTTGCCTAATTCCGCCACCTCCAGTATGAGTCTAAAATAATTTGATACAAGGTCAGCTCTCATACTTGCCGCTGCAGCCGTACCATAGTTCCCCATCCCGGCATTACTTATCAGAGTGGTGTGGAACATCATCAGTTTATCGGAGAAAGCAGGGACAGTTGAAGCTTTTACATTGGTATCCCAAGACATGGGAGCCTGCATATCATTATTGATGAGAGCATCACTAAATATATTGAGATGCTTTTGTGCAATTTCCTGCGTCCTGGACATGAATTTTCTTACTTCCTTTGATTGCGCCATTTGTGCGAAGCTTGTCGCAATCATGCTTCCGAGTAAATTGGTTTCCGTGTTAAGGAATAAATGTGATATTTCAATGGCATTCAGTGGCCGTCTATTGACAAAGGGATTCAGGCTGGAACTCATATATGATTTTTCCTTAATAAATTCCACTTTTTCAGGATAATCAATATATGGGGGCCTTATTAAAACTCCTTTTTCCTTTCCTGTCTCCGTTGCTTTTTTGTAGAGGTCACTGGAAAATCGAAGGGCCTGTTGGAAGAAATCAAGGATGTCTTCTCGTACAGTAAGGGATACGGCCCCGCTATAGGTAATCATCCCAACCTTCGCCATTTGCCGGAGATACATTAAGAAAAACGTATCGCCATAAATGGCAGGGGCATCTGGGAACACGTCCTTTTCCTTTGAAAATCCAAAAGGGATAGGGATATGTTCCTCTTTGAAAATGGATGAGATGAAGTCAATATGCTGCTCAGATTTTTCTTGAGATAAACGGAGAATGGATGCCGTATCAGGGTCCTGATTTTTTGCAAGGAAATATTCAAATACACACAGAGCCAAAGTGTCACTTTGATATGTAGACCAAAGAGCGGCCAATTCGGCTGAGGTTAAATTTGTTTTGGGATGATGTGACATGGATAGGTCTCCTTCTGTTCAATAAATGTATCATTAGTATGGATTTTTCTTAAAAGATTTATTTATCGAGATTCTTATATTTATGGTTTTTTAGAGTGTATTCCCATGATTTAAGTGAATAATGAATACATCTAAAGAATGGCTAGGATGATGTATATGCTATTGATGTGGATAACAATTTTTGTCCTGAATGGTTTCGTCTATATGGTAAGAAAAAGGCTTCTGATCATCGAGATGTACGTTACTTCTTTGTTTTCCATATATTTAGCTTTATTTGCAGATTCCATTTTGGGTGGAATGTTCAAGTTATATTCCTATTTCGAAGCAGGGGTGGACTGGATTGATTTTGTAGGTGCGGTTGGGATTTACCCAGCGATTAATATCCTGTTTTTAGCTTTTTTTCCCGCAAAGAAGAATTTAATCATCAAGGGGATGTACATACTGGGGTGGACACTATTTGCATTATGTTACGAGTTTGTGGCCGCTCACTATTCTACCTTCTTTCAGTACAGTGGCTGGAGACTGATATACTCCGTTCCTATTTATCCAATCTTATATATGACCTTGTTATATAACTTTCGATTCGTTGATAAATTACTTGGTATAAAGAAGACGTTCTTTCATTTGACGCCTCTGGAGTGGTATGGAAGCCTATTCTTTATCTTATATATGAATTTGTTTATAGACGCGGTATTGAAAGGGAGATATGAGCTTTATTATTATGTTGTGAAAGACGTACATCCGTTTGATTTCTTTTATCGGTTGATATTATTAAGTGTCCCGCTTTTGATTTTTTTGAGCAGGCAAGCGAATGATCCCACTCTATGGAGATACCTTGTTTGGATTGCGGTCTTGAGTGTGATTCAACAATGCGCAGCAGCGCTCGATCTCTTTCACACCACCAACTGGAACATCTCACTCTCCATTGCCCAATTTGCGCTCATCCTCCTTCTATCCTGTCTGAACCTGCGGCTTCTCAGATATATGAAGCGAGGGACGGACCTCTAAATAGGCAATTCCAATATGGATTTGGCTAATTGAAGGTCCGTCCCTCAAACCATATCTTCCCATCCTCAGCTGTTTGTGGTAAGATGATTATAATTTATGAGAAATGGAGGTTTTCCTTTTGATTTTAATCAGACTACGCATCCGCAATTTGAACGCTTAATTGAATATGTTCAAAGGCTCTGCCTGTGTGCAGGGTAAATGGGATCGGTCTGACTATTTTTAAAGGAATTCTTCATTTGACGTTGAATGAAGGAAAGAGCGGCTGAATGGCTCCTCTTTCTTTTCTTCTTGAAAAAATAGAACTGAATACTTACCGAGTGGTGCCATTTTGTGTGTTTTCTTGGGAAAACGCCAGGGGAAAATGCGGTCTTCTTCATGCGCCACCGGTTTATTCAAATCCATTTACGAAAAGCACAGGCAGAGGCCTGTGTTTTTTTCTGTACACACTAAAAGATAGGAAGTGACGAAGTAATGGAAGAACGTTTAAAAGCAATCGCCATAGGCGTTAATACAAAGGATAAGAATAATGACTTCGAATATTCGATGCTTGAGTTAAATGGATTGGCAGAAGCGAGGCATATTGATGTTGTCGGTGAACTGACTCAAAATCTGCCCCGTCCGAATCATGTTCATTATATTGGTAAGGGGAAGATCGAGGAGCTCCTGCCACTTATTGAAGAGTGGGAAGCAGAGGTGCTCATTTCGAATGATGAGCTGTCTCCTTCGCAAATTCGTGTACTGGAAGAGAAGCTCGATATTCGGGTAATGGACCGGACGATGTTGATTCTCGATATCTTCGCAGAACGTGCGAAAACCCGGGAAGCGCAACTTCAAGTAGAGGTAGCTCAATTGCAATACATGCTCCCGCGTCTTATAGGACGCCGTGAGTCACTGGGGCGTCAAGGCGGCGGCTCAGGACTCGCGAACCGTGGTGCGGGTGAAACGAAGCTCGAGCTTGATCGACGTAAGATTGAAGAGAAAATCACAGCGTTGAATAAAGAGCTGGATTCCCTCGTCGACTTGCGAAGTACCCAGCGTAAGCAGCGTCGAAAGAGTGAGATACCGGTCGTATCCCTTGTCGGATACACAAATGCAGGGAAGTCTACGACTATGAATGCTTTCGTAGAAAAATTCCATCCAAACGAGAATAAACAAGTATTTGAAAAGGATATGTTGTTTGCGACTCTTGAAACATCGGTGAGAAATATCACCTTACCGGACAAAAAGGCATTTCTCCTGACAGACACGGTTGGATTCGTTAACAAACTGCCCCATCAGTTGGTCAAAGCGTTCCGTTCAACACTTGAAGAAGTGGTGGAGGCTGATCTCATCATTCACGTGGTTGATTATTCCGATCCCCACTACGAGAAATTGATGAAGGTGACTGATAAAACCCTTGAAGGCATTGGAGTGGGCGACATTCCAGTCATCTATGCCTTTAATAAATCAGAGTTAGTAGAAGGAGAGGTTCCTAGAGTCGAAAAGGATCGAATTTATTTATCGGCTAAAAAGAGAATCGGGATGGACGAATTACTGGACGTCGTGAAGAGTTATATTTTTAAAAACTACAAAAAGTGTCAGATGGTTATTCCTTACGATAAAGGCCATTTGATTTTTTATTTCAATGAACAAGCGAATGTAGTGGAAACAGAATATGAAGAAGCTGGGACAAAATTGACAATCGAGTGTAAGGTAAGTGATTTTGAAAAATATCAACAGTATGTCATTCAAGAATAAATAGGAAAACAGGACCTTTTTTAGTCGAAAGGTCCTGTTTTTATTTTTGATATTATAGTAAGTACCTTCCGATAAGTCTTTCGGAACTAAGGGGGAAGGCGAGTTTTTCAATGGCTCATGAACCATTTAGACCTATTTAAGAAAAGTTTATCCCCATAAAGGAAGGGGTAGAATGGCTAATAATTTACAAAGGAGGGTCCTGTAACTATGAAAGCCACCTATACAAAGACGTCTTCAACAAGGAATCTATGGTCCGGTATCTTATTTGGGATGGGGATCGTTGCATTTATTGATGAAACAGTATTCCATCAGTTGCTTCATTGGCATCATTTTTATGACAAGTCCACAACAACGATAGGGCTAGTATCTGATGGTTTTTTTCATGCATTTAGCTGGTTTGCTACAATCGGCGGGTTATTTATGTATGCTGATTTACGCCGGAAAAAAGTATTGTGGATGAAGAGATGGTGGGGAGGCATTTTGCTAGGTGCAGGAGGATTTCAATTGTATGACGGGACAGTGCAGCATAAGTTGATGGGAATTCATCAGATACGCTATGTAGAGAATGTCATTGTGTATGATATTGTCTGGAATGTGATTGCGGCTGCTATGATTCTTGCAGGTTTCTTATTGGTTGTAAATACTGGATATAAAAAGAATGAGACTGTTGCCAATGCACGCTGATCATTCTATTACACAAGCATCTCAAGGCATCGGTTCGGTTTCTCAGATTCTTCTAACCATTCCATTTACAGTGATATTTGTCCTGTATCTGCTTGCTGTGGTCGTTTCCAATCGCAAACATAAACAATGGCCAATTTCCCGTACAATCTTATGGATCGTCGGTGTCTGCTGTGCTTTAAGCGCAGTATCAGGACCCTTGGTTCAGCGGGCACATATGGAGTTTATTTCCCATATGCTTGGTCATTTGCTCCTTGGAATGTTGGCCCCTCTACTCATGGTACTCGCTGCACCGGTGACACTTGTACTGCGGACCCTGCCTGTCACTTTGGCCAGGAGGCTTTCACGAATACTGAAAAGCCGTATGATGGGCATTATCAGTGACCCCATTGTCGCTGTCATCCTCAATATTGGAGGCCTGTGGGTTCTTTACTCAACCAGTGTGTACGAAGAGATGCATCAATACATTCTCCTTTATTTGTTCATACATATCCATGTTTTTCTGTCTGGATATCTATTCACAATTTCCATGATATATATTGATCCCGCTCCACATAGAACCAGTTATATTTACAGAGGAACTGTATTGATCCTTGCCTTGACCGGTCATGGCATTTTGTCGAAATACATATACGCCTATCCTCCAGCCGGTGTCCCGCGTGAACAGGCAGAGAGTGGTGGGATGATTATGTACTATGGCGGAGATATGATCGATTTGATCCTGATCATTATCTTCTGTTATCAGTGGTATAAGGCAGCCCGGCCGAGAGCTAATACAAGGAAAAGTAAAGGCAGTAAGAATTTTATGGGGACACGGAGGGGTTCTAGTACGCCTCGATAAATCTCTACATGTTTATCTGCTTCTGGAGGAGGTAAATATATAGAAATGTAGAGAAAGGAGCATGCAGATGCCAACATTAACTGTAGGATTTCAAACCATGCCAAACGGAAAAGACGTGGATACACATGGCGTTATCCCAAAAATGATCGAAGTGGTAAAAGAATCAGGCTTAACATACGAAGTGGGGCCGATGGAAACGGTGGTCGAAGGTGATTATGATAAAATTATGAGCGTCATTAAAGAGACCCAGGAAGTAGGGATACAACACGGGGCAACCGAGGTTTTCACAAATATTAAAATGCATTATAAAACGGACGGAGTATCAATCGCAGACAAAAAGAAGGATGTTTGAAAACCCACTTCCGATTATAAAGAGTGTGATTATTAGCACCTATGTTATAGGTGCTAAATTTTTTATGGGGAAGAATGGATATTTCTTTCATTAGAATCTATTTCAGTAACTGAGTTCTAAAGGCATTATATTCTTTTCGAAGTTTAAGAAGAGGTTATTCATTGACAAGAATTGTACATGCTCCTTCATCTGGGCTCCTGCATAAAGTAAATGCAGAGGAGGGATGCATATGTTTTTTCCGCGACGATATCCTGTGATACCGTGTGATGTTCAACAAGAATGCTATCCGTATTGGCCAGAAGTCAGAAACCATTATGAAGATGGTCTGTTGCCACATACTTATCAACAGTTCTATCCACCATACGAGCAGCAACGTGATTTAAATTATTATCCACAACAGCTGAACTATTATGATCCTTATAAAGGATTCTATGAACAACCTGTCTACGAAGATCCATTTGATTGGCGGGCAAACTGGAGGGAATGGGAGGACCTTGGGGCACCGCCACGGGGAATGAAGGGTTCACCTGCCGTTTCTTCCTGGCAGGCTAACAGGCTGGATACATTTGTACGAGGTGAGAATGACAGAATGTATCACAAATGGTGGAACGGTTCCCGCTGGAGTAATTGGGAGGATCTCGGTGCACCAAGGAGAGGTTTAAGGAGTTCCCCGGCTGCCGTGTCATGGGGACCGAACCGTATTGATACGTTTGTCAGAGGGAATCGGGATACACTTTGGCATAAGTGGTGGGATGGATCGAGATGGAATGAATGGGAAGACCTTGGAGGACCACCACGTGGGTTCAAGGGAGATCCTACGGTTGCATCATGGCAAGCAAATCGCCTCGATGTTTTCGTGCAGGGGAATGACAACAATCTCTGGCATAAATGGTGGGACGGAAGCCGATGGAGCCAATGGGAAAACCTCGGAGCTCCAAGAGGCGGTTTGAGGGATTCACCAGGTGCTGTATCCTGGGGGCCGAATCGAATCGATTGCTTTGTAAGAGGAAACAATGACCGGATGTGGCATAAGTGGTGGAATGGTTCCCGCTGGAGTAACTGGGAGGACCTGGGCTCACCGCCTAGAGGATTCGAAGGCGCTCCCGCAGCATCATCATGGGCTCCGAACCGGATCGATACCTTTGTTCGTGGAGACAACAACAATATGTGGCACAAATGGTGGAATGGTTCCCGCTGGAGTAATTGGGAAGACCTTGGAGCACCAAGAGGAGGCGTTCGTTCTTCACCGGGAGCCGTGTCATGGGGCCGTAACCGAGTGGATGCCTTTGTAAGAGGCAGAAACGATCATATGTGGCATAAGTGGTATGCTTGATAGGTGGAATCATCCCTGTGTGTAAATAATCCGTTCTTTTTTGGAGTGCATAACCTATAAATGACATAAAAAACGTCCTGTGAATTGGCACAGGACGTTTTATTTCTATATCATGGGTCATTCCACTTTTTATTTTATACCTATGAACTGTTTTTTTACTGAGAAAATTCCGTTTCACAAAAATAATTTGGATCAAATTAATTCGTTTAAAGGAGATAAACTTTCTCAGTCGGACTGCTTCACACTAAGGACGGTGATCGTAACAAGGATGACCACCATGCCAAGAATTTGAATGCGGGTCAAGTGATCCCCGATAACCAAAACGCCAAATAAGGAGGCTGTCACGGGCTCTACCATAGCGACCATCGAAGCATTTGTCGGAGTAGTCAATCGAATTCCAGTCACATACAATATAAAGGACAGTCCAGCCCCGAGGATCCCTAACAGTAAAAACCATCCTATATCCCTTGACGCCAACACAGCAGCTGCTTCACCCTTGTCCGTAAACAGAAAAAGGATAAGACAAAATGAAAAAAAAGCAATGGTTAGCGTAGTGTGTGGGTTTCCGATAGAAGAGGCATTTTTAAACCCGAATATAAACAAAGCATAAGAAAGGCCAGCAGCAAGTCCCGCTGCCACCCCAAAAAAACTCACTGAAATCGATTCAGTATTGTAGGCACCTGTAAGCAGGATGATCCCCAAAAGAACACCGGTAATACAGCCCCATTTAAACCAAGTAGAATGTTCTATTCGTAAAAAGAAAGAGGTTAACAGGACGAACACAGGTGCGGTGTACATTAAAGTAGCGGCAACCGCAACGCTTGAGGCTTCGATACTTAGAAAATAAAAAGTGAAGTTTCCAGCAACACCAACACCTGCAAATAAAGACCATAAATATAAACGGGTAGAAATGCCCCGATTTTGTCTAAAGCGAAGAAGAAACCACACCAAAAAACATATAAATCCAACAACCCCCCTGTAAAGTGAAATCACAATAGGATTCCAGCCCTTGTTCATTAAAACATCGGCAATCCCACCACTAATACCCCAGCATATAGCGGCCAGCATAACTAAGCCTATACCTGCAAATTTCATCGTGTGCCTCCTAAAGAAAAGTTATGGTGCGAATTTTTGAGCAAACCTAGCGTGACCTTAATAACTTAAATTTAATGACCAAACAACCCTCTATACGCTCTTGAACAAACATATGTTGATTAATAAAGGTATTAATGGTAATTCCTTTAGTTTTCCTTATTTAAACCCCTTAATTTTGAGTTACCAACAATCGGGGGACAATAACGGAGTAAGTAGGACATCATCTATTGTATCTCCTTTAAACTCAAATGAATTTGAGTATGTTCTAAATTCAGAATTCAAAGATAGGATATTTTCAGAAAGTCTTACCTCAAAACAGAACGGTTTAGTGTGTAAATAGGGAAGATTTTTTTCTTTGAAATGAAGGTATGGGCAAAGCTTTTGTCCAAATTACTATAACTAAATTGGAAAGGAGAAAAGAAAATGAAATCACGCAGGCAAAAAATGAGGATCTAAAAAAGGTTATGGGTCTGTTAGTGAATGCAGCCACCTGGTTAAAGACAAAAAGGACGAAGCAATGGAGATACTATCTGACTGATTTAGATGGAAACGAAGAAGAGGTCCTTCATTCAAACGAAAACGAGGCGACCCATTTTGTTGAAAAAGAAGGTCAACCCATTTTCCCTCTAACCCTTAAAAAAACAAAGTGGAAAGGTTTTGGACCTAATCCCTTAAAATGAATTTCCCATATCCACGGCCTTCCAGTAAATACGAAATCATACTATAAATATAAATCCCGGCATGATCATAAATCACACCGGGTTACTTTTTAACTGGCTTTCTTCCTTGGTTGGGCTTTCATCATGGGCATGTACTCATTGAAGTAATGATTCGTTTCACGAACGATGACCTTATAAAGTAAAATAAGGGCAATCAGGTTTGGAATCATCATCAAGGCGTTAGACATATCAGCGAATGCCCAAACGAGCTCCAGGTTAGCAACGGCACCAAGTCCGGTTGCTAAAATATATATGAGTCTGTAGGAGTTAGCAAAGCGATAATTCGTCAAATACTCGAAGCATTTCTCTCCATACATATACCAGCCGACGATCGTCGAGAATCCGAAGAAGATGACGGAGAAAGATACGATGTATTCCCCTACAGTACCGAGGGCGTGTCCAAATGCCGCACTCGTCAGTGCCCCGCCGTCAAGACTTGGCGCATGCTCGACACCCGATATTGCTCCGCCTGTCGGATCCCAGAAGCCTGTGATCAGCAGGACCAGACCAGTCATCGTACAGACGACAATTGTTACAATGAACGTACCCGTCATAGCGACAAGTGCCTGTTTAACCGGATGATCGGTTTTCGCGTTACCTGCAATCAATGCAGCCGTACCAAGACCAGCTTCATTGGAGAAAATCCCACGTGAAACCCCGCTTCGGATCGCTTCACTGATAATGATTCCTGTGAAACCTCCAGCGGCAGCTACAGGATTGAACGCATAATAGAAAATCATTTCAAATGCCGGAATGATCATGTCATAATTCAGTACGATGATGATCAATGAACCGCCAATGTAAAGGAATGCCATGACCGGTACAAAGAAGGACGCCACGGTACTGATCCGCTGAATCCCTCCAAAGATGATCAAACCTGTCAGGACTGCTAAAACGATTCCTGTTACGACATTGTTAATTTGAAAGCTTGATGTCATAACGTCTGCAATCGTATTGGACTGTACGCTGTTTCCGATTCCAAGGGCAGCAAATGCACCGAATAAAGCGAAGGCAACAGCAAGCCATTTCCACTTGCTTCCGAGACCTTTTTCAACGTAATACATTGGTCCTCCGGAGTATTCACCGTTTTTATTTTTCACACGGTACTTCATAGCAAGCAGCGCTTCTGCGTATTTCGTCGCCATTCCGAGAAGGCCGACAACCCACATCCAGAAGATGGCTCCAGGTCCACCAATCGTCAATGCCGTAGCAACCCCGGCAATGTTTCCGTTACCGATGGTCGCTGACAAAGCAGTCATCAACGTTTTGAAGTTACTGATATCTCCTTCAGATTTGTCAGCAGAAGAAGAGGGTTCTTCTTTTGTAAAAGCAAGTTTAAATGCATACAATAGCTTTCGGAACTGCAGCCCTCTAAGCATAAACGTCAAGAAAAGGCCTGTCCCAAATAACAGTACTAAACTTGGTGTCCCCCATAAGAATGAATTAATCTTGTCTAGCACATCTAACATAGAATCCTCCTTGTCATCTCATGTTGTAAACGTTTTCTTTGTGAGTTTCCATCTACTATTTATATAGTATTCCGAACAATCTGTCCATAATAAAAGTCGAATTTCCAGAGATTGAGCCTTTTTTAGTAGTAGGCGTAGTTGGAGGGACGGACCTCGGATACGGTCACAAGGGAAGTGCGTCCCAAGTATTATTGAAGGGTGGAAATCGCGTAACAAAAGGGACGGACCCTCTTCGGCTGAACGATGATTTTTCTTTATCGCTCAGTTTGAGAGGTCCGTCCCTCAAAGTTATATCAGTGTAATGATTACTATCACGAGCAGCGGTCCCACCAAAATGAGGTATCCAAGAGGTCTGGCGAAGTTCAGGGTCCAGCCTACTCCGAAGCGTTTTTCAACGAAGATGGAGGGGTCTTCAGGGTTGAAATAGAAAAGCCCTCCTTTCCAGTATTGATCGTCATCTGCATTGATCACATCGCCGGTGCCTTCATCGATGACTTCTACGTCCAAGTCTGAATCCTTTTTCCCCACCTTGATGGCCATAAGGACCGTCCCTATCAAGACGAGTGCAGAGAAGGCCAGTGGCATGGTGATGATCAGCAGGTCGCTGACGCTATTTTCATACAGGGTGGTGAATTGCAGGAATGTAAAGAGCATGCTTATCAGAATGGAGATGAAGAATAACAGCCAGCTTGTGTACTTGCGCAGACGGAGCTGTCGGACACGTGATGCTTTTATATTCCCTGCACTCAGCTTGATCCCGGAATTCCTTGTGAGTTCATTGACCCCTAGGAACATTGCATTCATCACCAATAATACAAGTGGCAAGGTCAAAGCAGACAGATAGGTTTTGGTCGTAAATGAATCCGGTTTGCCATCGGGTCCCCAGTGAGTAGGGATCTGGTCCGGCAAATTATTGTAATTCACTAATGTAAACACCATTAATCCAACGGTGATTACCATGGGGACTACATATACTATCCAGGGTAGCATTTCATCTCTCGTTCTTAAGTTCAATTCTGAAACTTTCACCTGTTTGCGATCCTTGAACCATTGCTTTTCCCGTTTCAGTGTTGTCACTTTCATATGAAAATAGAAATAAAGGGACATCGAAATAAATAGGATGACAAAAGGCAGTAATAAGCCTGCTAAAATGAGGTGATTTTCAGTGGATGGAATGTTTTTTGACCAGATAAAATAGAGAGCCAATGCCCCAATTGAAATGAAAAATGTTAAGATTGCGTAGAGTTTTTTGTAATGTAGCAACTGTTCGTTCCGTATTTCATCAACAGGTATCGTTACACCAAAAACCACCGTTCGTTTTACGATAAAAGGAATGGTAATTTGCAGAACCATCAAAAATCCCACCGTGACGAATAAAAGCGCCATTTCCATTTATTACTCCCCCTTAACCTTTAGGATAATAGATGAAACTAATTCTTGAATTTCTTTTTCACTCATGCCGAATACCATGGATTCCACTACAATCGGCCGCAATTCTTCTGATATCTGATCCAGTCGGGATGGCGGGATTTCTCCCTCAGATGGCGGACAAATAACAGCCCCAGACTTTGGAACAATGCGGATCACACCCTTGCTTTCCAATTCATGATAGCTTTTATTCACCGTGTGCATGTTTACACCCAGGTCACCGGCAAGACTGCGAACGGACGGGAGGATATCACCTGGCACTAATTCCCCGCGGACAATTCCCTCCATGATCCCATTCTTGACCTGAGAATATATCGGTATATCTGATTGAGGTTCTATTTGGATAAACAAGGATTCACCTCCTAGTTTGTTATATGTTTAGTATAACAGAATTGTTCTAGTTTATGTAGAACAAAACTATTTTTCCAGAAAAAGTTAGATTATTGAAGGAACGCTCGTTATAATTTGATTATAAAAAAGAAAATTCAGTGAACGGAAGCAATCAACACCCAAACCTTGTCATCACAACTGACAAATAGATTGCAAAAACTAACTTGGACCACTTTAATAAAGACGGGAAGTTATGCTAAGGAGTGAAAAATGTTCATGAAGAATCAAGGACTAAAAATCGTAGAATTGACATCGATAGAGCAGCACATTGAGGAACTTTCTGATCTTTTGATGAAAGTAGTGGATGACGGGGCTTCAATTGGTTTTTTATCCCCAATGGCTCGTTCAGCAGCGAGGGACTTCTGGCGACATGCACTGAGTCCTCATGTGATTCTATATATAGCCTGTGTGGATGGTAGTATTGCAGGAACCGTGCAGCTTCACCTATGCACCAAACAAAACGGTACCAACAGAGCCGAAATCGCAAAAATGATGGTCCATCCGAAATTCCGCCAAAAAGGAATTGTCCGGTCCCTCATGGAAATAGCGGAGAAAAGAGCTAAAGAAGAGGGACGGACCTTGCTCATCCTGGATACGGTCGAAGGGGCACCTTCTAATCATTTGTATACGTCCCTTGGATTCGTTCAGGGAGGCCGGATTCCCGACTATGCAGCTTCACCTTTTGGGGAATTAGAGGCAACCATTATCTACTACAAACAGATTTAGAAGTTTGTGAGAATAAAATAATTAGAGGGACGGACCTCAAATCCTCAAATCAATCCATATTCAGGTGATTTTTAACGATTAGAGGTCCGTCCCTCCAAATAGGTCGTATGAGTAGTAAGCACATTTATTTTAGGAGGAAAACATGGAGAAAAAATATCCCTTTTTGATTCTATTTTTGAGTTTGTTTGCAAGTTTCTTGTTGTTGACGGCATGCAGTGATTCGAATGCCAAGAGCGAGGAAACGATGGCGGGTAAAAAAGAAGAAGATTTGTATGAAAAAGAAAAGAAAGAGATGGAAGATAAAATAGGTGTAATGGAGCCACTTCAATTAACTTCCTACAGCGAGGAAATCGGTGTCACAATGAATGAGCCGTCATACAAGGAATTTGCGGCAAATGGGCAAGTGACCGTTGATGGGGAAATTGAACAGTATTCAGAGTTGAAGTCGGACTACGCCTGGATCAAGGTTAGGGCAAGCCAAGAAGGACCTGCGGGGAATCAGCTCGAATACTACACTCCCATCAAAGACGGCAAGTTCAAACAGGAGATCCATTTTTTCAATGGAGAAGGAAAGTATAGTGTGTCTGTGCAGCTGCCAAGCAAGGATCGAGAGAATTATTTCTATGATACAGCTTCCTTCACGGTTCATAATGTGAATCCTGACATAATGAGGGATGTGACGCTCACACCATTTGGCCAGGAGGCCGCCTTGTCCTTGAGTGCTGAATCAAGCTATATTAAAGGCAATGAAATTTTTCCATTGAAAGGAGAAGCGGTTAACCTGACGGATGAAGACACCATCATGCTCAGGTTA
Organism: Rossellomorea aquimaris; assembly: GCF_008180865.1. GTDB lineage: Bacteria > Bacillota > Bacilli > Bacillales > Bacillaceae_B > Rossellomorea > Rossellomorea yichunensis. Next base: position 159,172 of record NZ_VTEX01000002.1, on the reverse strand, counting down.
AAGAAGGATTCTCAAAACTGGACCCATGTCATTCCCGTTAAAAACGGACAATTCAGTTATGAGGTTCCTTTATTTTTCGGGAAAGGAAAACACGAGCTTGAGGTACTGGTACCGGATGAAGATCGTGAAAGCTACTACCAGACGGCCACCACTCTAATCATTGATAATGAATCTGTTAGGGTGATGAGTCCGATTGAGTACGCTGATAAATATCGTGAGCGTGGCGTAACTCTGGAATCTCCTCATTTTGGCGGGGAGAAGTCGGATGGTGTTTACTCTATCAAAGGGAGCATCGATCCAAAAGCTGAATTCGGTCCGGAAACGACGCATATTTATATCACCACGAAAAAAGGGGAGGACGAAGCTCTGGATGTTATACCTGTAGATGATTTTACCTTTGAGGATTCCTTTTATCTCCGGTTTGGACCAGGTACTTATGAGGTGACCCTCAGCGTACCTGAAATCAAGGAGGAGAATAGCGATTATTTCAGATTTTTCGGTTTTGCGAAGTTTGAAGTGGAATCGACAGGTGAAGACAAGCGGGACCTGCTGCCTTCCCGTGGGGTACAGTCAGGTGCGCAGGAAATCAAGGAGCAGGCGGAAACCGTCACAGCCGGGCAAACTAGCGACAGGGATAAGGCGAAAGCGATCTATGATTATGTCGCAAAAAATGTTTCCTATGACGTTGAGAAATATGAAAATGACGACTTTAACTGGGATGATAGTGCATTAAAAACACTGGAAACCAGAACGGGTGTGTGTCAGGACTATGCTTACCTGGCGATTGCCCTGCTTCGTGCCAGTGACATCGAGGCGCGATTCGTTGAAGGAAGAGCAGGGGGGATTTTCCCTGGAAGGCATGCTTGGGTGGAAGCGAATCTTGATGGGGAATGGGTCACTTTGGATCCGACATGGGGATCAGGCTATTTAAAGGACGGTAAGTTTGTACCGGCTTTCAATGAGGATTATTTTGATCCGGATATGAATGAATTTAAGAAGACGCATACACGGACAGGTGTGTCGTATTAGAAATGAATCATATAAAGGGACCGGCTCCAGTCGATGGAGGTGGTTCTTTTTTTATAAATTAGAGGTAATAATTAGCTATATTGTGAATGAAAGCCATAAATAGTACACTTGATTAATGAAAGAATTCTTATATTCAGGAGAGTAGTGAATGGATTTTACACAAAATAAGAAAACAGTATTCATGCTTTTTATCATAATGATCTTATTGGAGATTGCAGATTTTTCATGGAAAACAACTGATCAATCCAATGTGGGAGTGTCGCTATTTCTCCATATTGGTTTAGTGCTCTGTATGCTTTCTTTGTTATTCCTACTATTCAAAGGGAATTGGAATGCTTCAAAGGAATTAACGAAGAGTAATAGGAATTTAAACAACATTTTTGAGACGCTTGATGTTGCCATTTGGTCTCATGATATGAAATCCGATGTTCTCTTAATCACACCTGGAATTGAGAATTTGTATGGATATCCTTTGAACAATTTTTATCAGGATACACTTCTTTGGAAAAAAGTGATACATCCAGAGGATTTGCCGGTATTAAATGAGAGGGAAGAAAAACTGGGTGCCGGTCAGGCATGTGTGAGTGTATACCGCATCATCAAGCCGGATGGTAAGGTTCGCTGGATTCAGGATAGAGGCATTCCCTCTTTGGATGAAAATGGAGAAATGATTTCTTTTACCAGTGTGCTGTTTGATATCACCAATCGGAAAGAAAGTGAAGATCAATACCGTAGTTTAGTAGAAATGTCTCCAGATATCATTGCGGTCATTAGTAACCAAAGGTTTGTTTATATCAATGAAGCTGGCAGCAGATTGATTGGTGCCAAATGCCCCGAGGATATCATGAACATGGATGTTTCCCATTTTACCAGTCTTGAGAACATCGAGAAAATAAGGGAGCAGACAAAAGATTCGACCTCAGGGGAACGATTTGAACTGACCGTTTATCGCCTAAACGGAGATTCAATAGAGTTGGAGATTTCCGCGATGCCCATTTTATATGGAGGAAGGATGGCAATACAGTTGGTTGGACGAGACATTACGAATCGTAAAGAGACTGAGAAAACCATCCGTACCATGGCCTATTATGATTCACTGACAGGGCTTCCAAATCGAAACAAATTTAAACAATACTTAAATGAGTCAATTCGTGAAGCTCCTGATCAATCGATTGCCATCTTATTTCTGGATCTAGATCGATTTAAAGTCATCAACGATACGAAAGGGCACTCTACTGGCGATATCATACTTGAGAAGGTTGCCCTCCAATTGAAGAATGTGGTGAAAGACAAAGGGATTGTGTTTAGGCAAGGAGGAGATGAATTTATTATCTTACTCTCCAATTTGAATGAGCAAGAGGTCGAAGAAACGACGGGTGAAGTATTACATAGTTTCAACAGTCCAATCGTCATTCATGAACAGGAGTTCTTTGTGACACCAAGTATCGGTATCAGTATGTACCCAAAGGATGGAGCGGACCAGGAAAGTTTAATCAAACATGCCGATACAGCCATGTATTTAGCGAAGGAACGCGGTAAGAATAACTATCAATTCTATTTTCCGGAGCTTGAAAATGCCTCTTCAAGGAATATGGAGCTTGAAAATGGATTAAGAAAGGTATTGGAGCTCAAACAATTAACTCTCCATTATCAGCCCAAAGTGGACTTGGAAACGCATGAAATAATTGGTGTGGAAGCCTTGATACGCTGGGAACATCCGGAACTTGGAATGATCCCTCCGAGTGAATTTATTCCTTTGGCAGAAGAGACGGGATTGATTATTCCGATCGGGGAGTGGGTTCTTCGAGAGGCTTGTCGACAAAGTCAGGAGTGGGAAATGAGCGGGTTAGGCATCATTCCTGTTGCAGTTAATATATCTGTGAGACAGATAAAGGATGATGGATTTGTTGACATGGTAAAAGAAACCTTATCATACCTCCAGTTTGACCCAGATCGGCTTGAGCTTGAAATAACCGAGAGTATCATGCAGGACTTCGAAAAATCAACGAAAGTTCTCAATAAGCTGAAAAAGCTTGGCGTCATCATTTCCATGGATGACTTTGGAACAGGTTACTCTTCTTTGAATAATTTAAGGCATTTACCGATTGATAGTATTAAAATAGATAAATCGTTCGTAGATGATAACATGGAAGATTCAAATCAAGTTTCAATCGTAAAAGCGATTATTGATATGAGTCGAAATATGAACTTTACTACTATTGCTGAGGGAATTGAAACAGAAAATCAAGTCTTGTTCCTGAAACGGAATGCCTGTCAGGTAGGTCAGGGATACCACTTTAGCCGTCCATTAACTGGACCATTATTAGAAAAGTTTCTGGTGGAGTGGGGAAGGGAACATTCTGAACGTGTTTGGCTGTGACGAAAACACTTTGACTAAAAGGACGAACGAAAATAATATATGACTCACAGTGGGTCAGGTATAATGGAATGCGATGTATTTTAAATTGAACATGAATAAACAATCATTGGAGGAAATGAACACGATGTCAGAATGGCCAAATTGCCCAAAGTGCAACTCAGAATACACGTATGAAGATGGAAGTCTGTTCGTTTGCCCCGAGTGTGCTCATGAATGGACAACAAATGCAGCAACAGAAACGGCAGATGAAGAAAATGTGGTCAGAGACTCAAACGGAAATCTCTTAGCCGATGGTGACTCCGTTTCGGTCATTAAAGATCTGAAAGTAAAAGGAAGCTCATCCGTCCTCAAGATGGGAACCAAAGTCAAAAACATCAGACTCGTCGAAGGAGACCACGACATCGACTGCAAAATAGACGGCTTCGGAGCCATGAAACTAAAATCCGAATTTGTGAAAAAGATATAATGCGTGAGTAATGTGAGAGGGACGGACCTCTGATGAGCGATTAACCTGGTGGTTTGCTGATCAAAGGTCCGTCCCTCTTTCAGATTTACGGAAATGATAAACTTATATAGCAGGTACTCAGAGTTTTGGAGGGATGAATGGTGAATGAGAATGCAATGGGCAGTCCCCTTCAGGTTGGTGCCCCGATTATAGAGAGAAAGGTAGGTTATGACGGTAAATTGGTGGAACATCACTGCCGGCTCTTGAAGGCGGGAGTTGAGGATGTGGTCCTTTTTCATAGAATAAAAGATGCCTTTACCATGAGAACAAACCAATCAAGCTTAACCATCCCAGAGGGAAGCTACACCCTGGCGCACTATTGGAAGGCCCGCGCTTATAATGTGTATATTTGGAGAGATCATCGGGGTGAGTATTTAGGTTCCTATTTTAATATTGTCAGAAATACTAACATAAACAATGAAGTAGTATCTTTCGAAGATCTTATCATAGATGTCCTCGTATTTGCCGATGGAAAAGCTTCCGTTCTGGATGAAGAGGAGCTACCCGTTTCCATGGAGGAGTTTGAGAACGGGTATGTTCTGGAGGAATTGCAATTATTAGTGGATAGCCTTGGGGGGTTCCTTCCAAAGCTTATTTCTGATACGAGGGTTCATTTTCCTCATGATGATCTTCTTGGATGGCTTAGCGATTCAAAAGGTAGAAGGGAGGTATCTGAGCAACAGGATGAAATCTAAAGAAAATGAAGAAATCATCAATCCGGCTTCAGGTGCTGTCATTATGGCTCTTGGAATCTTTCTTTATGCTGCTATTGATGCTTTTACATGGATCAACCATACCACTGGAAAAATACTGACTGTGTCCCTGGTTGTGTTGGCTGCGATTATTTATAAATATCTTTTTAAACAATTGTTAATTAAACAATTTTTCATTGCTTTAATACGGAATCCTGTTCATTCTTTCGTGATTGGATCGTGGGTTGCCGGCATTTCGGTTTTGAGTAATGTGATCGTCAAATATTTCCCTGATATGAGCGTGGGTGTACAGGGGATTATGCTTATTAATACTCTTTTGTGGCTATGTTTTTTGGTAAACTGCTTCTACCACTTTAACGAGATCATGAAACGACCGACAGCGCATTCTACTCATGGGGTTGTGTTACTTTCTACCGTTGCTACCCAATCATTGGTGATATTTTGGGTGAAGGTTTTTCCTGCTCTTCCGGCGGGACTGCTGATTGCAGTGGTGTCACTTGGAATCTTTTATTACTTGATCGGTATGACTTTGATTGTGCTTCGATATGCGAGAGGAAATCCTTGGACGATGATAGAAGATTGGACAAGCGCAAACTGTATCATTCACGGGGCTTTATCCATTACAGGCCTGGCAATCGTTTCTTCACAGCTGATGTCTGGAATGTTTATAATGATTTTTTGGCTAATTGTGTTTGTCCTCCTGATAAGTGTTGAATTAATGGAGATGGTGAGAGCTGTTAAACGGATTCAGAAGCTGGGATGGAAAAAAGGGGTTTTTACTTATCATATAAGTCAATGGTCGCGTAATTTCACCTTTGGAATGTTCTATGCCTTTACCATCACCATGCATGAAAACCCTCATTATTTGAATGCGTTTTACGATTTTCATAGAGTCTTCTTGCATTTTTGGGCGTGGATTGTGTTCCTATTTCTAATAACCGAAATTAGTCTATGGGTGGGATCGAGTGGTTATCATTTCGAAAGAATCACCAGGGGGAATGTTTCTTGAGTACGTTTATCTTGTTTATGGTTATCATTTTATTTGCATCGATATTGCAAACTAGTACCGGTTTCGGATTTTCTATAATGGCAACACCATTTTTATTGCTCTTGTTTCCACCTAGAGAAGCGATACAGATTAATTTGATTTTATCCCTTGTGATCTCACTGGCACTTATTGTGAAAATTAGACGGGACATTGATTTTCCCCTTGTAGAAAGGTTTGTGGTCGGGAGCATACCTGGTTTACCCCTGGGTATATTGATTTTCACTCTTATTGATATGAGTCTCTTAAAGGTATTAATCAGCCTGATCATCATAGTGCTGACGGTTTTACTTATCATGAACTTCCGCATCAGGCAGTCCAAAATGCGGGACTTTCTGGCAGGGGGATGGTCTGGAGCACTGACCACGAGTATCGGTATGCCAGGACCACCTCTGCTTCTATATTTTTCAGGCACCGAGACAGGAAAAGAGAAGCTTCGGGGAACAACCCTTGCCTTTTATTTGTTCATCTATCTCGTCAGCCTAGGAATCCAGGTGAAAGTGGCGGGTACTACTCTACCAGTTTGGAAATCAAGCTTGCAAGCATTACCGGTAGTAGCTATAGGTCTAGTGTTGGGACAAGCATTATTCAACAAAATCAATCAAAAAATCTTTCAAATCGTTACCTATGTACTCCTGTTGTTTACGGGAATCTATCTGCTGATAGAAAGCATTTAACTTAGAGGGACTAATTTAGAGGGACGGACCTCCAATGAGTGATGAGCGATTAACCTAATGGTTTTCTGCTGATTCAGAGGTCCGTCCCTCTCACATATCGTCTAAAACTTCTTTTAACACAACGGCATGGTTGTGCTGCTGATCTTTTGCACCGTAGAGAAGCACTAAGCGTTCGTTAGCAGACATTTCCTTCAGTTCCCGTAGCTTCTTTTGTTTATCATCTTGAATGAGTTCTTCTTTGTAGGCTTTTTTAAATTCCTCGAACTTTTCCTGCTCATGATTAAACCATTTTCTTAAATGTAGACTTGGCGTAATTTCCTTCATCCACTCATCCAAGTTGGCTTCCTCTTTTGAAATTCCACGTGGCCAAACCCGGTCAATCAAAATGCGATGACCGCCTAATTGGGGAGGTTCATCATAAATTCTCTTTAGAACGATAGACATTGCTCATCCTCCGATCCTTGTTCACTTACTATAAGGATAAATTGAATCGAAGGATGAAGCAAAGATCTTTTATCTTTAGTTTCTCGGAAAAAAGTACATAAAGGATTAGAAACTCCGCATATATTAAATGACCTACTTTATAGCTTGACCGAGGTATTCAAGGGGGAATCCGAATTGAAGGTCCGTCCCTCTTTTACGAAAAACATGCATGGTACCATATCGCCGGGAAGGATGATTATCTTTTGAAAATACGGAGTAAAAATATAAAGGATCTGGATCACCTCATCAGTCATGAAATCAAGAGCATGCCGGCAAATGCCAGGACCCAAACTGCGATTGTCATGGGTTTGTTCAAAGTGAGTTCGGCACTGCGACTACAAACTCATGATTTTCCTTTAGAATAGCGGCAGGACCATGATTGATACCACTTTATTTTTAAAGAGTCTCATCATAGGAGTCACCATTGCTGCTCCTGTTGGTCCGGTCGGTATCCTTTGTATTCAGCGGGCATTGACATATGGGAGAAGGACAGGTTTTGTATCGGGGTTGGGAGCTGCCACTGCAGATGCACTATACGGTTTGATCGCTGTCATGGGGCTTACGATTGTTTCCGACTTCCTTCTTGCTCACCAATTCTGGATTCAATTATGGGGAGGGGTGTTTCTATTCTTATTGGGGTGGAAGACATTCACTTCACAGACGGAACCATTGAAGACTGGTGAACCGCAAACCACTTCTTCATTGAAGGGGTTCTTCTCAGTCTTTCTTTTGACGCTTACGAATCCAATGACTATCATTGCCTTTATCGCCATCTTTGGTGTCTTTCGGGTAACCGGTTCTGATGGCAGTGTAGTATCCGCATTGCTCGTCGTTTTGGGCGTGTTTTGCGGATCTGCTTTATGGTGGGGGACGGTTGCCTTAGTAGGCGGATGGTTAAGCAGTCGGATTGAATCGGACTCGTTAACAATGATCAATCGGGTGGCGGGAATCATCATTACAATATTCAGCTCGTATATTCTCATTGACTTGATTTAATTTCTGATTTTGTTATGAAGTGTGTAGAGGGACGGACCTCCAATCCTCCAATGAACCCCTAATTCCAATTATATAATGAATTAGAGGTCCGTCCCTCTCCTAAAACTCACCATGCTCCTTACCCCAGACATGCATCTGCTTGAGAATCGGCATTAGGGTCATACCTAATTCTGTCATGGAGTATTCTACTTTTGGGGGGATGGTATCGTACTGGGTTCGATTGATGAAGCCGTCTTCTTCGAGTTCTTTTAGTTGCTGGCTCAGTACTTTATGGGCCACACCAGGTAGTAACCTGCGCAATTCGTTATACCTGAGAGTACCGTCTGTCCCTAAATGCCATAGGATGACCGTTTTCCATTTTCCTCCGATTTTCTTCAGTGTGTACTCGATGGAGCACTTCAATTTTCCTTCTTGATCTATAGGCGTATCCATATTCTTTTCAGTCCTTTCTTACCATAAGGTTAGTTTCTCACAAAAAAGTGCATTCTTACATTAAGAAGCTCAGCTCCTTATAATGAAGACGTGTTAGATCAAACTAATCTAAAAGAGGAGGATTTATTACGATGTTACCATATCCAAGATCGTTTTCTCATATTGGACTATCTGTCCCAAATCTCGAAGAGGCCATTGCATTCTACACAGAGGTGTTCGGATGGTATACCATCATGGAGCCTTCCGATGTGGAAAATGATGATACTGCAATCGGGCAGATGTGCCGTGATGTATTCGGGAATGATTGGGAAAAATTCAGAATTGCTCATCTTGCTACAGGTGATAAAATCGGAGTGGAGTTGTTTGAGTTCCCGCACAACGAAAAGCCGGAGAATAACTTTGAGTATTGGAAAACAGGTCTATTCCATTTCTGTATCCAGGACCCCGATGTAGAAGGCATGGTTGAAAAAATCAAACAGCACGGCGGTAAACAGCGCATGCCGATCCGGGAATATTATCCTGGTGAAAAGCCTTATCGCATGGTGTATGTTGAAGATCCATTCGGGAATATTTTTGAGATATACTCCCACAGCTACGAATTAACGTATTCAGATGGGGCTTACTGATCAATTAATAAGGGCACGTTCAATTGAGAGCGTGTCTTTTCTTTTTTATTGAAATAGAGGTTTTCCTTTCCAAACGAAGAATCCTATAAAGATACTTCTATTTCAGTGAAGAGAGGAAAGCAACAATGAAAATATTGGAGCTACATAAGAATTCAAGGATTTTTGAGGAAGCAGTGAAAGCTTTCTGGGAACAGTGGGGAAGTGAGGAGAATTACAGGTTCTATTACGATTGTATGTTCCATTCCTGCCGAACCGAAGAGGACTTACCGCGATTTTATATCGCTTTAGAGGAAGAACAAATCATTGGGACGTACGCGCTGCTCAGAAATGACCTGAATAGTAGGCAAGACCTGTTTCCATGGTTTGCCTGCCTCTACATCGACCCGGATCACAGAGGGAAAGGACTTGGTTCGAATCTCCTGGAGCATGCTTTACAGGAAGCCCATGAAAAAGGCTACAAACATCTATACCTAACAACGGATCTGGAAGGTTATTATGAAAAATATGGATGGATTCACACAACAGAAGCCATTGGACTGAGTGGTGGTTCCATGAATGTCTACCAAAAAGCAACAGATCAAACTTCCTGAAAAAAAAGCAGTAAGGCATGAGTGGGAAATTCACTCATGTCTTGCTGCTTTTTTTAGAGGTCCGTCCCTCTCTTGAAAGGAAAGGTAATCTTCCCTTGGGAGAGGTCTATGGCATACCCAATTATGACGGCCACGAGGGTAGGCAGGGTCCAGGCCAGGCCATTTTCACTTAGGGGAAGGAATTCCAGGATAGCATGAATTTCTTCCATTTGAATTTCTAGCGTCATAAGCATTTCGTAAAAGGCAAATAATGTGGCGACTCCAACCCCATAAACATACATTCTCCTACTTTCTCCAAAGAAATGCTGAAAGAGAGAGAGGACTACAAGCACTATAGCTACAGGGTAAATCAGAACGAGTAACGGTGTAGCGACTTTCAATATCAAGTTCAGTCCAAGATTGGTAACGGCCAACCCGATGAGGATGAAAATCATTACGTAAGTCTTATATGAATACCTCGGGAAATTTTCATTAAAAAAACGTCCGCATGCATTGATGAGGCCGATACAAGTCGTTAAACAAGCAATCATCACTATGGCTCCAAATAACACATTCCCGCTATATCCAAATAATTGATGAGAAGCAAGAACCAATATTTCCGCCCCATTTTGAAGTGGCTCTTCATGGGGAACAACACGACCGATCCATCCGAGTGAGAGGTATACCATGATTAAGCCGACTGCTGCAATCATACCTGAACTGATTGTTCCTCGTATCAGATCCCTTTTATCCGTCGCTCCTTTATCTTTCAATCCATTGATGATGACAATCCCAAAGGCAAGGGCTGCCACGGCATCCATGGTGAAGTAACCTTCCAGAAACCCTTTGAGAAACGGATCGGTTTGGAAGTTTTCTGTTGCTTGTGCGTCCGTATAATCAAAGATCATAAAGGCACGTACACATAATATCGCTAATACAATGAGCAGGGCAGGCGTTAAAAACTGTCCGACAAGATCAATCACCTTTTTTGGATTGATACTGAGTAAGTAGGTCAATCCGAAAAAGACAAGAGAGAATAAGAATAAGGGTAACCGTCCATCCACACTGATCACTTGCATAAATCCTAATTCATAGGCAACATTCGACGCCCTTGGAATACCGTATAGTGCTCCAATCGACATATAAATCACGATGGCGAACACAAGTCCAAAGACGGGATGGACCCGTTGGCCAATTGACAATAATCCGTTAGTAGATAACGAAACGGAAACGATCGTTAAAAAAGGCAGGAACACTGCTGTTAAAATAAACCCGGCAATTGCGGCGGCAAAGTAGCCTCCAGATTCCATTCCAAGATAAGGCGGGAATATTAAATTCCCTGCTCCGAAAAATAGAGAAAATAGCATAAAACCTGAAACCAGCACATCTTTCTTTCTCAAATAAAACACTCCAAATCCTTACCAAACCATGATAGCTTCTATTGATTATTCTGATTATTTCACATAAAAAAACCCGCCCCTGACCAGGGACGAGTTATATTTTCTCGTCGTGGAATTTAATTAATAATCACAATCTAGCATAGGAAGAAAGCGCAGTCAATAAATTTTCCTAATATAATATCAATTTCTATTCTTCTAGATTTGTGTGATTATTTCAATCAGTAAAAATTGTATTAAATGGAACTTTTATCAAGTTTGATCTAAAAAAGGCACACATGTAATTGTGTGCCTTCAAGGTTTACAACCCTAATGAAATATATTTAACTTCCAGATACTCTTCAATGCCATGATGTCCGCCTTCACGACCAAGGCCACTTTGCTTGAATCCGCCAAATGGCGCCTGTGGGGTGGAAGGTAATCCATCGTTCAATCCTACAATTCCATATTCCAGTTGCTCGCTGATTCGTATGCCCTTTGTGATATTTTCAGTGAATACATAAGCAGCAAGACCGTAGATGGAATCATTTGCCCGGTCGATGGCTTCTTCTTCTGTTTTAAACGTAGTGATTGGAGCGACAGGACCGAATGTTTCGTCTTTCATGCAAAGCATGTCATCATGTACGTTGGTGATGACGGTAGGCTCAAAGTATAATCCGTTTTTACCTTTACCTCCGTAAACCACGGATGCTCCTTTACTCACAGCGTCCTCCACATGTTTCTGGACTTTTTCAACTGCATTCTCATCGATTAATGGACCAATGTCGACACCTTCTTCAAGGCCGTTACCGACTTTGAGATCCTTCACTTTCTCGACTAGTTTTTCGGTAAATGAATCAACAATGGACTCATGAACATAGATGCGGTTCGAGCAGACACAGGTTTGACCTGCATTTCTGAATTTGGAGGCAATGACGCCATCGACTGCTTTTTCCAGATCAGAGTCAGCCATCACGATCACTGGCGCGTGACCGCCAAGTTCCAATGATATTTTCTTGACGGTGTCAGCCGAACCTTTCATCAGGACCTTCCCGACTTCCGTTGATCCCGTGAATGTCAGCTTCCGTACGCGTGTGTCTTCCATCCACGCTTCACCAATGGATTTTGAATCACCAGTCACCACATTGATGACTCCTTTAGGGATGCCGGCTTTCTCTGCAAGTAACGCCATCTTTAAAGCGGTCAAAGGGGTTTGGTTTGCCGGTTTAATCACGACCGTACAGCCGGTGGCGAGTGCCGGTGCAACCTTACGGGTGATCATGGCGGCAGGGAAGTTCCATGGTGTGATGACAGCTACGACCCCGACAGGCTGCTTATGAACAAATAGACGTTTGTTTCGTTGAGTGGCGGGGATCTGTTCACCGTATACACGCTTTCCTTCCTCAGCGTACCAGGAGATGAAGCCGTTGGCATACTGGATTTCACCAAGCGCTTCCTTTAGTGGTTTCCCTTGCTCCATGGTCATGGTCCGGGCAAGGTCCACTTTATTCTCATCAATTAAATCATACCATTTTCGAATGAGTTCACTTCGTTCGTATGCAGAGTATCGAGACCAGTCCTTGAAGGCACCGTAAGCCGCGTCAACAGCACTGGCAGCTTCTTTTTTGCCTCCGTTCGGGATGGTGGCGATGACTTCTGAGGTGGCTGGGTTGGTCACATCCCTTTTCGAAAGATCAGAACCGATTTGTTCTCCGTTGATGATCATATTGTAGTGTTGCATAGTGTTCCTCCTTTAGAAAGATAGATTCCATATGCTGATGACTATGTACGTTTGTATTAAATTTACAATAGTGAGAGGGAACAATCCAGTAATACACCCTGTCTTATATGTCTATGGACATACCCTTGTTTAAATACCCTTATAGAGAGGGAATATAAACCGTATCACTAAAATCTAGGAGGTATCCATATGAAAGCCATCATTATTGATCAATATGGAGACAAAAACGTATTACAGGAAAAAGAAATCGACAAACCAGGAATCGGAGACAGTCAAATCTTATTGGAAAATCATGCGACATCCATTAATCCGATTGATTGGAAGGTACGGGCAGGATACTTAAAAGATATGCTGGACTTTGAATTCCCGATTATTTTAGGATGGGATGCAGCTGGGGTGATTGCAGAAAAAGGCAAGAATGTTCAGGGGTTTGAAGTAGGTGACAGAGTATTTGCGAGACCTGCTACAACAAGGGAAGGTACATATGCGGAGTATGTGGCAGTGGACGAAGAGCTGCTAGCCAATATGCCGGATAGCATGAGCTTTGAAGAAGCAGCGGCCATTCCCCTTGCCGGTTTGACGGCTTGGCAATGCTTAGTTGATTTCGGACAAATCAAAGAAGGGGATAGGGTGCTCATCCATGCTGGATCCGGTGGAGTAGGGAATTTCGCGATACAAATTGCAAAAAGCTTCGGGGCACACGTCGCGACTACAGCAAGCGGCAAAAATGAAGAGTTCGTGAAATCATTGGGAGCTGATCAATTCATCAATTATAAAGAAGAAGATTTCAGTGAAGTGCTTCACGACTTTGACTTAGTACTAGATTCCATGGGTGGGGAAGTTCAATCCAACAGCTACAAGGTGCTTAAGAAGAACGGAAAACTCGTATCTATTGCACAGCCTCCGTCTGAAGAGGAGGCAGAGAAGTATGGTGTGAAAGCTGAATTCTTATGGCTCGATCCCAAGGGGGCGCAGCTCGAGAAGCTGGCTGAATTATATGAATCGAATCAATTGAAGCCTGTAATTGGAGAGACGTTCGATCTGAGTGAGCAAGGGCTCAAGGATGCCCACACATTGAGTGAGACTCATCATGCTCAGGGGAAGATTGTGATACGTGTTAGATAGAGGATGAGGGACGGACCTTTGGAGGTCCGTCCCTCATTTTTTCTCATTTTATTTGTGAATCTTTTACTTTCTGCATGAAATGGTTAAGATCGATTCCATCATAAATAAGTAAGAATAGTATTGCTCCTAAAAGAGCACAGATGGCGATTTCAGGACCAATGAAAGCGAAGATGCCCCCTAAAATAAACCCAAGTAAAATAAATAAAAACCTCAATCTATCCACTCCCAATTAAAATTGCTTTTAAATGGTAACATGAATTTAGGCTTATATGGAGGGGAACGAGAGGTTTCACTACTTTTTTCCCTTCACCTTGATCTTCATCTTCCGCAATCACTTCTTGCTCCTCATGAAATTCCACTTCCGTCTGCCCAGTCACTTGACAAACGGTGTATAAAAGAGGGAGTCGCTTTTCTTTTTTACAAACACCTTATAAACACCGATCAGCACCAATATGGTTACCGCTGTTGGGAAACCTACAACCAAAAGATTGATCGGATCCATATCATGAATCTCCACCCGCGGTTGTCACGGAAACAGTCGAAATGGTTGCAATCATCGTTGCTTGCTGAGCTTGTATGAGTGTCTCAATGGCTGTCGATAAACTCGCCTGCATTACAGTAGAATTCTCAATCTTATCACTGATCAAAAGGTTCACGGCCATCATCAAATTAAGATCTTTGTGCCATTTGAAGTGCTTTTCAGAGTTAAGTTCTTCCCAGACATCCTTTACTTGATTCACCAGGTTCAAGTCGGCATTTACAAAAGATAGTAGAGCGATTTGGGGATAGAACATCGCCTTCGTCTTGATGCCTGCTTGCTTCATGATATCAAACAAATAGTTGCAGCGGCTGACAAGCTCATCTTGAGACGCTTCATCGTGTAGGGAAAGAATGTGACTCATGCTTTGCAGATCATTCCCTTTCCTGAATCCGGAATCGTTCAATTTCGTATAGAAACCTTCAATCTTATTGATCAACTCACTCTGATTACCTTCTCTTTGAGCAAGCAGAGTGGCAAAGGGATAATCACTATGCCCGGTTAAAAAGAAATGTTGTGCTCTCATTTCTTTATAAACCTTCATTGCATGATTGGGCAGGTCTGTACTGTAATCATCATTCGAAAGCAGGGTCATGGCTGCTATATAGGTGAACGTTCCTCTTGAAAATCCAGCTTCTACTAAAGAATCATATAAGACAAGGAATTCATGGAATTTTGCTTCCGGCGTTTCACAGCGTGTATCAAGCATCGCCGCAAAAGTAAATCGGATTTCATGCTTTAACGTCGAAAATGCACCTACTTCATTTTTAATATAATCACTGATCTCTACAAAACGGTCGAGGTCAAAAGCTCGTTCATTTGTTACGTACAATGAAGCGACCATCATTAAAGAACGGGAATCTGATACCTTCCAGCGCAATCGCTTCTTTAATTGT
Organism: Rossellomorea aquimaris; assembly: GCF_008180865.1. Taxonomy (GTDB): domain Bacteria; phylum Bacillota; class Bacilli; order Bacillales; family Bacillaceae_B; genus Rossellomorea; species Rossellomorea yichunensis. The sequence continues at coordinate 144,041 of NZ_VTEX01000002.1, read as the reverse complement.
GAATAAATTTCCCTATATTCCTTCACTTTACTCATTACATCTTCCATCCAGTTCACATCCCTTATTTTGTTAGTTAGTAGGATATACGTTTGAATGGTAAAAAAGTTTCGTTAGAAAAATGTAAAGGGAACTTGACGTAAAGTTTCTTTTACATTATGATATGGAAATATAAGGAGGTATCCTTCTTGAAAAATAAACTAGTAGAATACCGGAAGACGTTTGGATACTCACAGGAAAGATTGGCGGCTAAGTTAGGGGTATCAAGGCAAACCATCATTTCAATTGAAAAAGGGAAGTATGACCCTTCTTTGACTCTGGCTTTTCAGCTGGCAAATGTATTTGAAACGTCAATTGAAAAGGTTTTTGTATATGAAGAGAAAGGGGATAAGAAATAGTGCTAACAAAAGGATATCTGATTTTAGGTTGGGTTCTTGCCTTACAGACTGCTTTCTTGTTCTTTGTCGGCATAACGGCAGAAGAATTTCCATATTTTGCTCTTACTCCCATGTCCTTGACTGTTTTGAGTTTTTGCATGCATTATCTATATCCACAGTTCAAGCAAAAGGATGAGCGGATGAAGGTGATCAGGGAGAAGGGGATCTTTTACTCGTATTTCGCCATCCTACTCTATCACCTTATTTTTATGACGGTTCTGCAATTCGACATGATCCAACTGACTGCAATAAATCTACTGAATATCATGACCAGCCTCATCATCATGACCGTATTCATCTCAATGGTCATTATGGCGAAGATCTACTAAATAGGAGGGACGGACCTATGATTTGAAGGTCCGTCCCTCCTTCAGTCCGTTCTGTTATTGACCTCATAGGCCGCACGGATGGCGGATTCGATTGCCCCTTCCACCCAGCCGTGGAAGGGGGATGTGTGCTCACCGGCAAAGTGGATGCGGTGTTCTGGTAAGTACAGATGGTCAGAAAAGTCCGAAGCCTGGTTGGGAGCGAATAGGGTAAAGCAACCTGCGGAAAACTGGTTTTCTCCCCAGCTGTAAGAAGCACCTTTAGAAAATTCTTTGTAAACCTGATTGCCATATATCTTATAAAGTCCCTGGAGTGCTTCACGAATCCGTTCATCCTCAGGCAAGCTGTTCCACAGATTTGCATTTTGTCCCCAGCTGTAACTGCCGAGCATGACACCCGGGCCGGCTACTCCTATATTATGGCTAGGACGGTACGTATACCGGATGGGAAGATCTGTTATGATATTTCCAATTTTAAAGGTTTCCCAGAACTTTGATTTAAACTCCAATCCGATCTTTACAGACGACACATAATTCAGTTCCCGTATCGCCTTCCATTTTTGAAAGGAAATCGATTCATGGGGGTAGACATCAATAAATTGAAAAACAGAGTATGGAACCGTAACGATGGTGTAATCCCCTTGAAAACGATGAAAACGGTTTGTGGTGCGGTCTCTCACTATGACTTCAACACCGTCATCCTTCTGAAAGATCCCATGGACTTTTTGAGAATAGAGGATGTTTTGCTGGAGTTCTGGCAAAAAGGAGTATGGAAGTTTATCATTCCCTCCATCAATTTCATAAAACTTTAATTTATCATTGAAAACAGTACGGACAATGTCCAGGAGAATATCAACGAATGCTAGTTCCGGGAACCCTTCAATGCCCAAGAGGACCTTTACGATCCGGATGGCTTCCGGGGAAAGGGACGTTCCGATCGGATTGAATCGTAAGAAGACATCGAATGAATAATGATCAAACTTGATTCGCAGCCGTTCTTGTTCTTCTGGGCTTGCTTTTTCGTACAAGTCTAAAAATGGCCTTACAGCTGACGATAGTAATTCAATGGCCGTTTTCCCCTGTTCTTCAGGAGGTAAAGGGTAATTGAAAATATCAGGGTTCGTGTTGTAATTGGAATCTGTCGTTTGAATTCCATTCACGAGATAGAGATCGCTCTTATTAATAAACTCATTTGTTGGTAAGTTGAATTTACGAATATATTCGAATACTAAATCATGTGTTTCCGGGAATCGCATAGCACCTACATCGAGGTATTGTCCTTCTGAAAAAGGCTGCCGCAACGTATATACCCTTCCGCCTATGCGATCATTTCCTTCGAGGATCGTAACGTTATGACCTGCTTTTTTCAAAAGGGAGCCTGCGACAAGACCGGCCATACCTGCCCCAATAATGATCACATTCTTTGGTTCCTGTTTGGGAGCCAAACCATTTTTTACGATGGATACCATGTCATCTGGATAAGAAAGATCACCATAATTGTGATTATCAGCTCTATTCCTCATTTCATTCTCCCCCTTAAGCCGAAGCCACACTACTTATATATATGATTGAAGAGAATGAGAATAGACGGTTTAAATGTAGTTCCTATTCTCTAACTTGTAAAAAATAAACAGGGACGGACCTTGAGAAAGGTCCGTCCCTGTTTGTGATCAATCTTCGTCTTCGACAAGATATTTAAGCTTGGACAACTTGTTGGTCCAAAACTGCTCATAATACGCTAACCAGTCCTTTAATTCTGCCAACGGCTCAGGCTGCAGGCGATAGATCTTCTCCCTGCCCACTTTTTTTCCATATACCAATTCGGCTTCAGAAAGAATGGTGAGATGTTTCGCTATGGCGGTACGGCTCATAGGAAAGTGAGAGGTCAGAGCCGAAATGGGCATTTCTCTTTCAGAGAGTAGCCGAAGGACTTCCCGGCGGGTCGGGTCAGCAATCGCTTGAAACACATCATGTTTAACAGCAGACATTTAACCTTCTACAACCTTTCTTAGTTTTTCACCCACAATGCCAACCCAACCGTTGGCCATTCTATCGCGGATGACAGAGCTTTTTTCATGAGCTTTTGAAACAACGGCATCATCATGCTTCCAGCCGCCATGGATAAGCGTAAATTCTGTTTGATCTCCTACCTCTTTTAAAAGAAAAGAAACCACCCATCCATCTGTATCCCATGAAAAAGACAACTTATGAGGGGGATCTAACTCCAATACCTTGCAAGGGGAAGGTCCAAAAGGGGATTGAATATGGAATTCATGTCCAACCTCAGGTTCAAAATCATTGGGCATGAGCCAAGAGGAAATCCCATCTGACGTAGAAACTGCGTCCCATACCTTTTGGATGGGAGCGTTGAATAGAACGATTTGTTTAATATCTTCTAATTGATTTGATTTCATGAACGTCTCCTGCTTTCTTTAGGGATAAGTAACACCAATTGGTTTCGTTTTTTATGATATAACACCATATGGTTTCATGTCAATGTGTTTAAATCAAAAAAGAAGGATATAGATGGACGTTTGTAGAAGTAGAGTCTCGGCATATAAAATTAGAGTAGTTTGTAGTATATGTTTTGCAGGTGAAATTTAACCGATAAACACGGTGGTCCTATCATCATATAGCCACCGGTCACACAAAAGCACAGAATGACAGGATGACTCAAATTGAGAATGATACATTTAGATAGCGGGAAGGAGAAACTCGAGTGGAAATGCTGCACAGGATGAATGATTGCATTCAGTATATAGAGGACAACTTGGACGGGGAAGTCAGGATGGAAGAACTTGCCCGGTTGTCACTCAGTTCGAAGTTTCACTTTCAAAGGCTGTTTTCTCTTGTAACCGGGTATACAGTGGCTGATTATGTCCGGAAGAGAAGGCTCACATTAGCCGCCCAGGAACTGATCAACCAGAATGCAAAGGTCATTGACGTTGCTTTCAAGTACGGATATGAAACACCGGAATCCTTCTCGAAAGCCTTTCGGAAGGCCCATGGAGTTTCGCCGTCCCAAGTAAGGGAAGCCGGGACATCATTGAAGGCATTTCCGCGAATATCCTTCCAAATACAGCTTAAAGGAGAAGTCGAAATGGATTATAAAATTGTAGATAAAGAAGCATTTCAAGTGATTGGAAAAGGAAAAAGAGTTTCTACCTGTAACGGTGAGAATTTGAAAGACATTCCTGCATTTTGGGATGAAGTGAACACGACTGACTTAGACAGGTTGATTTGTGAAGCAGCAGGAAATAACGAGATGCTGGGGATCTGTATGGAGTTTGACCATCCTAATGAAGAGTTCACCTATTTTATCGGGGCGGAGAAAAAGAGTGAGGAAGACCGTTCTTTGGAGGTAAAAGAGATTCCGGCTGCGACCTGGGCTGTCTTTGAATCTGTCGGTCCGATGCCACATGCAATCCAAGGAGTATGGAAGCGAATCTACTCTGAATGGTTTCCCTCTACCGGGTATGAACATGGCGGAGGGCCGGAGTTTGAATTGTACCCTCCTGGAAACCCGAATGACGAGAATTATCGCTGTGAGATTTGGATTCCGATAATGAAGAAATAAGGTTAGACAGCCCCTTTGCGGATGACGTAAAGGGGCTTTTCGTATGAAGAAGCTGGATAGTTTTTATTCGCTCTTGACCCACTCTTGCTTATCATGTTACTATAAAGTCACATATTACATGTGACCAATCATTCACATGTAAAACACAATGAAAGGATCGTTAATATGAAGGACGAACTTTCCACATTATTTAAGGCGCTGGGCCACCCGATAAGAAGGGAGATCCTGGACCTGTTGAAACAGTCAGCAAAAACAACCGGTGAACTGAATGAGCATTTTCCCGAGGTGACAAGATATGCGATTATGAAACATTTGACGATCTTGGAGGAAGGAAATTTAGTGGTGGTGAAGCGGGAAGGCAAGTATAGACGGAATTATCTTAACGCGGTTCCACTGCAGGAAATGCACAATCGGTGGGTAGGAAAGTATATGGAGTCTACCGCCAATTCGCTGTTAAAGTTACGGGCATTGGCAGAAAACAAAGGAGGAGAAGAAGGAATGGAACAAAGTAAAGTTTTTCGTATTGAGCAAGAAGTGATGATAGATGCACCAAGGGAACAGGTATTTAAAGCATTAACCGAGCAAGCGGGGGATTGGTGGGAGTTTAAATTGGCTCCTGAGGGAGTAAGTTCACAATTCACATTCGATCCTGTACCTGGCGGGCAATTTATTGAGAAATGGCGTGAAAATGAAGGGGCTCTGTGGGGAACGGTGTATTACGTAAACGCTCCGGAAGAAATCCGTCTTCACGGGCATCTTGGCATGCAAGGCGCAGTCAATAGTGCTTATACGTATAGGCTCGTTGAAAAAGGTGAATCCACTTTACTTCAATTATCCCATGCTGCTTCAGGAGTCATCGAAGACGATTGGGAAGAAAAACATTCTGAAGGATGGAAATATCTGCTTGGCACACTTCTGAAAAATTATGTTGAATCGAAATAATAATTAGGGATTAAATACAGTGGCATCTTATGCTTTATGAAGTTAAAGGAGATAAAGAAAATGGTAGATGTTTTTACAGATATCACGATTCGCTGTCCACATCAAAAGGTATCAGAATATGCAGCTGACCCTGATAACGCACCAGAGTGGTACGTCAATATTGATTCAGCCGAATGGTTAACGAATCAGCCCTTGTCCATTCATTCCCAAATCGCATTTAAAGCAAAGTTTTTAGGCCGGGAACTATCCTATGTATATGAAGTAAAAGAGTACTCACCAGGGGAAAAGCTTGTCATGAAAACAGCGAACGGCCCGTTCCCTATGGAAACGACCTATACGTGGGAAGCGATTGATGACCAGCTGACAAGGATGACCCTTCAAAACAAAGGGAATCCCACTGGTTTCTCAAAATGGATGACTCCACTTATGTCCACCATGATGAAAAAAGCGAATAAGAAGGATTTAAAGAGAATTAAGGAGATACTGGAGAATTAAGAGAAGGAAAAAAATCGCTCTTTTCGTAAAGATTGTTGTATTTAACATTAGTTCTGCAAGGCTCTGTCAATTAGTGTGTGCTGGATGGTGAGGGGAACTGCTCCGCTTGCAGCTAGCGTTCGGCCGAGCCTCCTCAGCTTAGCCGAACGGGGTCTCGGCACGCCCAAAATCCGCCGGAGTCTGCGCAGTTCCCCTCACCATCTTTAATAAGATCTTTGTGACAGAGCTTCAAGGTGTACCAGAAAACAAAATAACAAGAAAAAATAATTCTGCTTCATTAAGACAATGAATCTCTACTTACCTTATATGAGATTGTTTGCTAAAAAGCTTGTTTAAATTGTTTTTGATTAAGCATTCATGCTCAGAAAGTTGATTGGAGCGGAAGTATGATCGACTCCTGCGGGAATAGCTGGTCAGGTGAGACCCCGGAGGCGCAGCCGAGGAGGCTACCCGCCAGCCCCGCGGAAAGCGAGCATCCTGGAGCGGAAATCAACTATTACTTTCGTGTCTACAATAGCAACAAACTTTACGAAAAGAGCTAAAAAAATTCAATGATCGAACAATAGACACTCTCTCTATTTAGGGATGAGTGTATTTTCTTATGTATAGGGATATAAAAAACTCAAGCTGAATTCCTCCAACAATCACAGTGAATTTGTTACACTATTTAAGTTGCTAAATCGTTCAATCATTGGAGGAAGTCATGTCAAATCGAAATAAAGGAATACTCCTATTACTTCTATCAGCGTTTGGCTTTTCTTTGATGGCGGCGTTCGTGAAGCTGTCAGGGGATGTGCCGACGATTCAAAAGACATTTTTCAGGAACATTGTTTCTGCATTTATTGCATTCGGTTTTGTCCGTTATCATAAGGAGCGATTATTCGGGAAGAAAGAAAATCAGAAGCTGCTGTTGCTGCGCTCCAGTTTAGGTGCTGTCGGGATTGTCTTGTTCTTCTATGCGATTGATCATCTGGTGTTATCCGACGCCGATATGTTGAATAAGCTCAGTCCGTTTCTGACCATCATCTTCTCGGCTATTTTCCTGAAGGAACGAACGAAGGTGTTTCAAGTGGTGGCGATCATCATTGCATTCATCGGAACACTGTTCATCATCAAACCGGCGTTCTCCTTTGATGTTATTCCATATTTGGCAGGAGTATTTTCCGCTATTTTCGCAGCAGGGGCATATACGGTCCTTCGTGTGTTGGGAAGCAGGGAGAAATTCTATACGGTAGTGTTTTACTTTTCATTCTTTACGACTGTCGTACTTATACCGTTCGTGATCGCTTTTTATGAACCGATGAGCGCTCAGCAGTGGATTTATCTATTATCCGCCGGCGTATTCGCGACAGTTGGTCAGTTCGGAATTACAATGGCCTACAAGTTCGCACCTGCAAGGGAAATATCAATTTTCTTCTATTCAACCGTCGTGTATTCTGCCATGATTAGCATCTTCTTATTCGGGCAGATTCCAGACGTATTAAGCATCATCGGATACGTCATAATCTTTGCTGCTTCGTTTTATATGTTTTTGAGAAATAATCAAGCAGCCAAAAGGCAGGAAGCATAATCAAAAGCACCCATCCATCAATATGTGGATGGGTATTTTTTTATGGTGGTAAAATGAAACATTTTCCATTTTTCATTCGTAGATAAACTATAAAATTTTGAAACAGGAGTGAATGGGATGAAGATTGCTTTCATTATCGTTGGTGTCTGTTTTGTCATTGGAATCGCTGTAATCGTTGCAGGGAAATACTATTTAACCAAAGAAGATCCAGAATATCTATTAAAATACCTAAAGAACCGCAATAATAGCAGCCTAACTGTATCAAGGAACGGACAAACCCTAACCGCTATCAGGGAAAATGAAATGTTCCCGTTAGCAAGTACGGTGAAAATCATAATCGCAATTGAGTACGCCAAACAGTGTGATGAAGGAAAATTAGATCCGTCAAAAAAGGTATCATTAAAAGAATTAGATCAGTATTATATTCCTGATACAGACGGTGGAGCACATGAAACCTGGATTGATTACTCCAAAGAAAAAGGAGTGATTCTAGACGGGTCATCAACCCTGGAAAACGTCGTGAAAGGGATGATTTTATTCAGCTCCAATGCTAACACAGAATATATGATGAACCTTCTGGGAATTGACAACATCAATAAAGTGCGGGAAGAGATGGAAATGGAACAGCATGATCCTTTGTTCCCCATCAGTTCATCCATGCTGATCCCTACTTATATAAAAAATAAGTTTCCTGCTTATTCAGAAAAACAGATAGAAAGCAAACTGAGAAACATGTCTAAAGAAGAATACATCGAGCTTTCCCATATGATTTTCACTTCATTGACAAATGGAGAAAAGCATAAATACATTGAGAACCTTCATACGGATAAGAAACTTCAGAAAATGTGGTCAGACAGACTGACGAAAAGTACGACGGCCGAATATGCGGAGATCATGAGAAAACTGAATTCAAAGACGTATTTTTCAGAAGGAACACAGGAAAGATTGGATGCGGTGATGGAAGGAATGATGGAGAACTCTAAGAACCAGGAATGGTTAAAGCATGCTGGGCAAAAAGGCGGATCTACTTTATTCGTTGCCACAAATGCTGCGTACGCAACAGATAGAGATGGAAACTCGACGGAGATCATCTTTTTTGCCAATGATCTCGAGGAAGTGGAACGTCAAAAGATCTTAAACAATTTAAACCGTTTTAATTTGAAAATATTGAGAGATGAGGATTTCAGAAAAAAGCTGAAGGAGCTATAATGTAAGTATATGGAATAAATGTTGGGGAGGGGAGTGTTCATGGTACTGCGCAAAACGAAATTAGCCAAATGGGCAATCGCCTTGTTAGGTGTCGTTCTCCTTAGTAATCTATTATTGTATCAACCGATAGTTCAACGATTTCTATCGATAGAATTGGAGAGGGGAGTAGTCATAGGATCTCTGCTGGATTTAATGATTGTATCTCCGGCCCTGGCCTATGCCGCATTTAAACTGTCGAAGAAACAAGTCGTTGGATTGATGGTATTCGGCCTTGTGTTAGCCAGATTCATCATTCCTGAAGAATTATTTGAACCGTTCACTATCCTTCTATATTCCGGGATAGGTTTGGAAGTATTATTCCTGGCAGCAGAGTTGGGACTTATCTTCCTCGCAATTCGAGAATATCCCGAAATTCGATCGGCCATGAGATCATCCGGAGTAGGACCGATCTTTTCTTTCCTGCCGGCAGTAGAGAAGAAAGTGAGCAGCCACATTCTGATTCGGATCCTTTCCTCAGAAGTGTTAATGGCTTACTATGCCCTATTGTGCTGGCGCCGAAAACCGCCAGTCCATGCCGGTGCTGTAACGATGCATCATAAGACCAGTGCCGTTGCGATGAACATCATGCTCATCCATGCCGTCGTGATCGAGACGATCGGCATCCACTGGTGGCTTCATTCCAAGCTTCCGATTCTGTCTTTCATTCTCCTGATTCTGAACGTTTATACCGTTCTATTGTTTATAGCTGAAATTCAGATTACCAGACTGCATCCACTGGAAGTGAAAAATGGTCATCTTTATGTGACGCAAGGATTGATGCAACGAATAGGTTTACCTCTTAATCAAATTGAACAAATCGAATGGGGTAGGGAACATGGCAAAGAAGCACTCGTTTTCATGCAAAAAGATTTTGAAGAGATTCAGCCACAAGTCGTTCTATTTTTGAAAGAACCAGTGGAAGCAACGATGTTTATGGGGAGAAAGCAAAAGGTCTCTGAGATTGCTCTAAGGGTGGATGAGCCGGAGAGGTTGAAGGAATTGTTGGAGGTAATGAATTCATGAAAAAGAGTACCTGACTTTTAATAAAGCCTGGCACTCCGCACCGATCACGTCATCCGATACACCCAATCACAATGCCCGATCATCGTCTCATCATGTGTCACCATGATGGTGGCGATATTTCTTTCCTTCGTTTCCTTGGCGAGAAGTTCCACCACGGACTTGCCGCGAGCTTGATCCAGGCTTGCAGTAGGTTCATCTGCAAGGATCAATCTGGGTTCATTCATGAGGGCACGGGCGATGGCAACCCGCTGCTGTTCTCCGCCTGACAGCTGTTCAGGATAATAGGAACTGCGTTCAGCCAAGCCGAGATGAGACAATAATTCCCCTGCACGTTTCCGCAGACCGTCCCCTTGTTTGTTCAGCTTTCCAACAAACACTAATTGCTCTTCCACCGTTAAAAAAGGTACCAGATTTGATTGCTGAAAGATAAAACCGATTTCTTTGAGACGGAGGGATGTTTGTTCTTTCTCACTTAGATTGTGGACGTTTCGCCCGTTCATTTTCACTTCACCACTGGATGGACTGGTTAAGGCTCCTATGATGGAGAGAAGCGTACTTTTCCCCGATCCGGAAGGTCCTAATATGGCACCGAACTCACCTGGATTCACCTTCATGGATACATGGTCCAATACCGTCAGCTTCTCATTTCCCTGTTCATATGTTTTGCTCACAACATTTAACTCTAAAATGGTGGTCATCTTATTTCACACTCCCGATCGCTTGTAATGGATCCACAGTCACGATGCTTCTAAAGGATAAAAGTGAACCGATCCACGCCATCAGTAGAATTAATGCACTGTTGAATAGAATCATGGTGACCGGTAATTCAAAAGGTACGCCTGCCGGAATCACTAATGTAAGTCCAAAGGTAACGACATTCCCTGCAACGATGCCTGCGATGGTAAGAGTGGAAATTTGCGCGAATAGTGCACGGAGAAGAATGCCCGCTTTCGTCCCGATCGCTTTTAGAACACCGTATTGGTGAAGCTTTTGTAAGGTCATGACATAGAAGAAAGTGGCTAAGACAATCGCTGATATGATGAGCAGAAAGATCACCATCATATTCAGTGATCCTTGTTCTGCAGAATAGCCAGGCACATTAGAGAGAATGTCTTCTTTAGAGGCGATATCCATTTTTGAAGGCGTGTCTATCGTTCCTCCATTCGTAAATAGAATGGCTTGGTATGTGAGCGAATCTCCAAAAAGATCCTCCCATGTTTCTAAAGATGTAAAAATGGCCGGCGTGTGCCCGTAGCTGAATCGTTTTTCAGTAAATCCCTTGACTATCCAATTTTTATCCTCATAGGCGAATGAATCTCCTATCTCTAACCCTTCTTCCTTCAGGCTCGGATCGGCAAGCACTTCATAGGGTGCGAGCTTCGGGAGATCTGCTGAAATTGGCATGAAAGCACTATCGGGGTCAACGGCAAACAGGCTTACATTTACGGTCCTGCCTTCCTTGTTGATCTCCACCATTTTCAGACCAAGGGGAGATCCCCCTTTTATAGAAGAAATATCTTGTTTTGTTAACTGTGATCGTTCAAGCTGATGAGTGTCGCCCGCTTCCACAACATAGGTATCAGCAGGCATATTCTTTATAGCCGAAGCGTTATCCACCGATAATCCATTGGCGAGTCCTGAGATTGATAGGACCAGGCTTGTGATTAATGTGATGATGCCAATAATTAATAAAAACTTTACCTTCGCATAACGCATTTCTTTCCAAGCTAGAAACAAAAAAATCACCTTCCCTTTCATTACTTCTCCTTCATGATAAAAGAGAAGTATGAACGGAAGATGAACATAGGATTAAGGAAGAGTCACCGTAAAGGTGGTTCCTTTATTGGTCCTGCTCTCAACATGGATTTCACCTTGGTGAAGGGTAATGATCTTTTTGACAATGGAAAGGCCAAGGCCGCTGCTATCCTTTTCTTTACTCCGTGAAGGATCCGCTTTGTAAAAACGTTGAAATATCTTTACCTGGTGCTCAGGAGGAATTCCGATTCCGCTGTCTTGAATAATAAACTTGAACCCCCTCTGGTGTTTGTGAAGGAACAGGTTGATTTCGCCACCTGGGGGAGTGTATTTGATACTATTTGCCAACAGGTTTTCAAATGCCTGATAGAGCAACTCTTCGTGTCCGTTATAGGTTACATCATCGGCTACGATGGACACAGCGAGGTCTTTTTTTTCCCACAGCCATCGTGTCTGTTTCATGAGACCATGGAGCAATTGAGTCACGTTAATGGGTTCATGTTGAATCAATCCATTATCCTTATCGAGAGAAGCGAGGGTCAGCAGCTGCTTACTCAGCTTAGACAGCCGGTTGCTTTCTGATTCTATCACCTTTAAATAGTGTTCCCGATCCTCTTCTGACAAGGAAGGAGAGAGAAGCAGATTGGCATAGCCCTTCATGGAGGATAGGGGCGTTTGGATTTCATGAGATACATTTGAAACGAACTCCTGTCGCATATTCTCCACCTGCATCAGCTGCCGGCTCATAGATGTAAAGGAACGAGCAAGGGTGCCGATTTCGTCCTTGCGGCTTTCATTCAATTGAATCGAATACTCACCACCGGCAATTTTCTTCGTGGCATTCGTCAATTCACGAATCGGTTTCACAAGATAGCGGGTACTGAAGAACACAATCAGCATGCTGAGAAGTATCGTGAAAAGAAGCAGGACGGATAAAAGAATATGAATTTCATTAAATTGTTGTTTCACATTGGGTCTCATGAACAGGGCATGGGGTTTTCCGTCGATTTCAATCGGAACACCAATGCTATTGGTTAATTCATTGGAGAAAAATCCAGTCACAAATGTGGTAGCGGGATAATTCGCAATTCCATGATAAGTGGATCCGTTCACAACACTTTCTACAATTTCTGGAGAAATGCTGCGATCACGAAAGTCCTCTCCGTAGAATGTTCCAGGAGCTTTGCCATCGGTTACATAAAATTGATAGCTGAGCTTCGTCGTTTTCTGAAAAAAAGCAGGAGCATCCATTGAAGCTGCATTATATAGATCAACGATGTCTTTTGCGATTTCAGTATTTTTTTCGTCGTTGGCAGGCTTTAAAATATGCTGATAGTAAAAATTCGAACCGATGAAAGCAATGACACTGCTCGTCATCATGATAAGAAGGGTGACGACAACAATCCGGACATACAGCGAGCGCATTCAGGTCACCTCCAACTTATAGCCGATTCCACGGACAGTAGTGATCAAGAAATCATCGGAATGACGGAAACGTTCACGAAGCCTTTTAATATGGACATCAATCGTTCGGTCATCCCCTTCAAAATCTATTCCCCATACATGTTGAATGATCTCTTCCCGTGAAAAGGTTCTGTTAGGGAAAGTTGCTAAATAATATAATAGTTCAAATTCCTTAAGAGGAAGAATGATTGTTTTTGATCCGTCCTTCACTTCGTACGATCGTTTATCAAGAATCATTTCATTGAGGCGGATTTTCTGGGGAGCGGCTCGGTGAAATCTCCTCAGGATCGCTTGTACTCGAAAGAGGAGCTCTTCCTTTTCAAAGGGCTTTACCATGTAATCATCGGTTCCGGCTTCATAGCCTTTTGCTTTATCTGTAAGACTGTCCTTGGCGGTTAAAATAATAATCGGGATATCGTAGTACTCCCTGATTTCCTTCGCCAATTGAAAACCGTCCTTATTCGGCATCATCAAATCGACAATCGCCAAATCGATCGACTGTGCTTCAAGAATGACAGAAGCTGCGTTTCCGTCTTGTGCTTCAGTAACCCAATAGCCATTCTGCTCTAAATGAACACGTATAAGCTTACGTAAATGGTGATCGTCATCCACGACAAGTATTGAAATCATCACTAATCCTCTTTTCCGTCACCTGTTTTATGACTCAACTTTAGCACAATTCACGCTGCATAAACCAATTTATGACCCATTCCAGTACTGTTGGATATAATATAGATAAAAATATCTTTCACCCATATCTTTTTCACACATTCATCCGTTATAAGTATGAGAGGATTCAAAGGAGTGAGGACGATGCAAACGAGGTCTGGCTTAAAAATGAATGAACGAATGCCAAACGATGAAGTCATGGAAGAGCTTGTTCCCAAGCTATATCGATACTGCTATTTTCTGACGAAGAGCAAATGGGACGGTGAAGACTTGGCTCAAGAGTCCATCTGTAAAGCACTGAGTCATTACCCTGCTCAACAGTGGAGGTCATCTTTACTTAATAAAATCGCTTATCATCTATGGGTGGATAAAGTCCGCAAACAGAGTAAGGAATCGATTGGCGGAGTCCCGGAAGTGAAGGCTGAAGAGTTTCCTAAAGAGGGGTTCAGTCTTGAAATCATGGAGAAGCTTTCGAGAAAGATGACCCCAAAACAGTTAGTCACCTTTGTTTTGAAAGAGGCGTTTCAGTACAAGATTTCTGAAGTGGCAGATGTTCTGGGGATGACGGAAACCGCTGTGAAAGCCTTGCTGAATCGATCGAGGGAAAGGCTGAAAAAATTCTCCGAAGATGGAGACGGGATCGGCGTTCAAACCTACTGGAATGAAGCTCTTCAGGAAGAGTTGAACGCGATTTTATACCGCAGCCTGATGGCACAGGATCCCCGTCTTCTTTTGGCATACATTCCAATCCTGCTGGCACACGCTCCAGCCCAAGGCAAATTTGTACGAACTTCTGACTCTCCTTCAAGCGTCCTCTCATTAACTGCATAACGAATGAAGGAGGAAGTATAGATGAATGCCATACCTTATGTCATTGAACAATCCAGTAAAGGGGAACGATCCTACGATATTTATTCAAGATTGTTAAAAGACCGGATCATCATGGTGAGTGATGAAGTGAATGACCAGATGGCCAATAGCATTGTCGCCCAATTGTTATTCCTTGCTGCAGACGATCCGGAGAAAGACATTTCTTTATATATCAATAGCCCGGGTGGCTCCACTTCAGCAGGGTTTGCCATCTTTGATACGATGAACTATATAAGTCCCGATGTTCGGACGATCTGCACCGGAATGGCGGCATCATTCGGCGCAATGCTGCTGCTTGCAGGCACAAAAGGAAAACGCTTTGCCTTACCAAACAGCGAAATCATGATCCACCAGCCATTAGGCGGCGCCCGTGGGCAGGCGACAGACCTGGAGATTTCAGCGAAGCGGATTCTGAAACTTAGACAGCACATCAACGAAATCATTGCTGAAAAAACGGGGCAGCCCGTTGAAAAAGTTGCCCTTGATACGGATCGTGATTATTTCATGAGTGCCTATGAGGCAAAGGAATATGGGATTATTGATGAGATTATTGAGAAGAAGTGATGGAAGGAGGAACGGTCGTTGGACCGTTCCTTTTTATGTTTTTGGGAGGAGGGGCAGTGCCAGGCAAAAGGTGATTGTATCAGGTACAAACCAAACCTTAACCGATGTGCATTTCCAGCTTATTAAGGGGTATGGTATTTCACAAGTTGAAAGACGGATTTGCCAGGATTCCGATTCTTTATTTTTCCCTTCCTTTCTATTATCCTTAGAGAAAACAGTCTTATAAAAAAGAGGGACAATCATGAAAACAATACATAGCGATGTGATTCAATTCCGTGGATCTCATTACGATTTTGGATATATGCAAGGGTTAAGGATAAAGGATTCGATCACGTTGAGAAATCGAGAGAACCAATGGAAAGTGAGAAAGCCCCGTTTCTCGATAAACATAGAGGAAGCGAAGCGCGCGATCCTGAGATTTGCTCCGGGTGTTTGGGATGAGCTTATCGGATTACAGGAAGCGCTAGGGTGGCGGATGGAGAAAGTGCTGCAGGAGTTTGGCGGATACCGCGTTGAATATACGAAGTCCGGCTGCTCGATTATGACAGGTGAAAATTATTTGATCAGAAATTACGATTATCATCCGAAGACGTATGAGGGAAGGTATACGTTTTTCCAACCGACGGATGGCGGGTATAGTATCATCGGACCGAGTCAGCGGGTAACAGGACGGATGGATGGCATGAATGAAAAAGGATTGGCAATTGGATATAACTTCATGCATCGGAAAAACCCAGGGGATGGTTTCATTTGCTGTATGATAGGGCGATTGATTCTGGAATCATGTGGAGATGTTTCGGAAGCCGTTGGGATGCTGAAAGAAATTCCTCACAGGCACTCGTTTAGTTATGTGGTGTATGACAGAAGTGGTGAAACGTTTATTGTTGAAACGTCTCCTCGTGGCGTGGAGATTCGCCAGTCAAATGCGTGTACGAATCATTTTGAAGTGATGACTCAAGAAAATCGAAATCATCTGGTCGATTCGAAACGCCGATTGAGTATCATTCAAGATAAGCAGGCTACCGATGCCCATGAAGCTTTCCGCTTAATGAATGACACGGATAAAGGCGTATTTTCTGATTTATATGGAAGCTGGGCCGGCACCATCCATACATCGGCCTATTTTCCCAAAGAAATGAAAGCATGGTTTGCCCTGGGGGGAGATCGGGAACCGGTTGTGTTTGATTTTTCCCAGTGGCTTGGGGGAGAAAATGTTTCTCTTAATCAGATTAAGGGAGAAATTGATACAGATATTCCGTTTGTTCATATGGATGAGGGAGCGGATTGGTTTAGTAAATGATAGTAGAACCTGGGGAGTATTCCCAAGGTTCTTTTTTTGATAGATTTAGAGTGCTGAGGCATTCTTCCATTTTACTAGAAAATATTTTCTGATTTTTCCTTAATTATGGGCCTTTTAGTCGGTTTTACGTATTTTTGCAATAGTGACAAAATAGTCACATAGTTTTTGAAATTAGAATCAGTATAATAGAACTAGAAAGGTTGCTTTACAGGAGGGATGCGAGTGAGTCAGCAGAAAAGAAATTGGCTTGAAAGATTAAGGAAAATCAAAGGATATAGCCAAGAAGAGATTGCACAACTAGTTCACATCGACAGATCCTATTATTCAAAGATTGAAAATGGTGTGAGAGTACCAAGTAGGAAGCTGGCAGAGGACTTGGCCAATCTACTGAACTTTCATGTTTCCATCTTCGAATTGGAGGTAAGTCCATTTTATTTTGCCCTGCAAGATTCCCCGATGATTGTTGCCCATTTTGATCTAGAGCTCAGGTATACTTGGATTTTTAATCCCCACCCGGATTTCGATCCTGTTTTCGTGATTGGCAGAAGCGATGTGGAGCTAGAAGATAATGATGGAACCAGAGAGCTAATGAGAATAAAGCAAGAGGTCATCAAACAACGTAAATCGATTAGAAAAAAAATCTCCTTTCCCCTATCAGATAGTACTTATGAGTATGATGTTACTTGTCATCCATTATTTAATGAGAAGGGTGAATTGATTGGGGGAAGCTCTGCCTCCACTCAATTATTAAAGGAAGAGGTAACGAATTGTAGTCAAAAAATTCACTCCTGACCGGTAATTTTGATAGAAATGAGATAGGGGGTGTTTTCATATGATTGATTCTGCTTTAACGAACTTATTATTAAACTTTTTATTTATTATCGTAGGACTACTAGCCTTTGCATTGTATTTTGATTTCAAAAAGAAGACCCCTTCAAAAGGTATCGTCATAATTCTTTCAACCTTTACGATACTGTTATGTGTGTTGTTTAGTTACAAGCTTACGGCCGGAGTTTATGTGGATTTAAGAAGGATTCCTTTTTTCTTGGCAAGTTTATATTTTGGTCCACTAGTTTCCTTCGTTTTAATGTTGGTCATCATTTTATTACGATATTTGTTCATCGGTAGTGGACTTATCCACCTTGTCATTCTGAATTATTTTATTACGTTTTTAATTTTGGCAGCGTTTTCTAGTGGGTTTCTAAGTGCTAAGAAAAAAGTGAAAATGCTTTTCACTGTAGTGATATGTTTTATCATGACTGTATTCAATTTGGTGTTTGGATATGTTTATGAAGCTGAAATCTCGAGGAACGAATACATATATCTTGTGCTCATTCCTCTAGCCGCAACCATTATCTCAGTTATGATTGCTGAGATGATCCGAAAGCTAATCATAATGAGAAGAACATTGTCTCAACACGAAAAGCTTCAGGTTGTAAGTCAATTAGCGGCCAGTATTTCCCATGAGGTGCGAAATCCTTTAACTTCCTCCAAAGGATTCCTGCAGCTGGTGCGTGAGGAAAAAGATGAAGAACTTCAAAAGCAGTTTATTGATTTATCCTTGAAAGGAATTGATCAAGCTACTCACGTCATAGAAGACTATCTGACTTTTACCAACTCAACACCTGATAAAATAGAGCGTATCAATGTAAAACATTCGATTGTGGAACTAATAGAGATGGTGGAGCCATTGGCTCAACATGTTTCATTCAGCCATCAACTCATTGATGATATATATGTAGAAGGCCAGGCCCATAGTTTTCGGAAATGTATCGGGAATATTATGAATAACGCCATAGAATCCATGCCACAAGGCGGGAAGCTTTCTGTAGAGATGATCGTGAATGAAAACCTTATTATTGCCGTAACTGATTCAGGATTGGGGATGACCAAGGAGCAGATCCAACGTTTTGGAGAACCTTTTTTTACGACGAAAGACGAAGGAACTGGTTTAGGGGTAATGGCGGCAAACATTATTGTTCATTCTATGAAGGGTAATATTCAAGTGAAAAGTGAATTGAATAGAGGGACGACGGTTTATATAGAATTGCATAAATCTTTAAATCTAGATGCTGGGTAAATGTGAAGAAAAGGAATCCGGCAGATAATCCGGATTCCTTTTTTTCATTAAACAAACTTTACGATATCCTCATAAGGCCGACGCGTTTTCGGTGCCGGATCCTTCACCCGGTAACCGAATGCAACCATGACGGAAATGCTGAAACGACCATCTTCCAACAATTCTTCCTCATCTAAAAGCTTATTCATCTTTTCGATGTCAAAGCCTTCGATTGGACACGAGTCGACACCGATTTGAGCGGCTGCTGTCATCATATTCCCAAGGGCTAAATAGGTTTGCTTACCGGCCCAATCGTATAGGGGACGATTGCCGTCGAGTAAATCGAAATCAACCTTTTGGAACTGCTCGATCTTTTCTAAGTATTTTGCCATATGATCTTCCGGCAGGTTTTTCACGTTTTTAAAATGATCCTGTAAGTATTGTGAATCGTATTTCGTATCTTTTTTCGTTCTGGCCAGGATCACGACGAAATGACTGGCTTCAGGCAGTTTTCCGTATGCTCCCCAAGCTGTGTTTTTAATTTTTTCCCTAAGTTCAGGATTTTGAATCACGACGAATCTCCAAGGCTCGAAGCCAAATGAGCTTGGCGACAAACGACCTGTTTCCATAATGAATTGGAAATCCTCATCGGATACTTTCTTGTTTGGGTCGAATTCCTTTGTTGCATGTCTGAAATGGTAAGCATCTAAAATGTCTTGCTTTACTTGTTCTTTACCAACCATTGAACATTCACTCCTTATCCATTGATTCAATCATGTTTAATTTATCATAAGTGAAGAGGGGAATCATGTGATGTGCCTGAACAATATTGTTTTGGTTGGAATTTTGGGAAAATTGAAACATACTGCCTATCGGTCGCGTAGATGAGGGAAGAGAACTATAGAGAGGCTTATTGATAGGTAAAGGCGTGCCTGGGCACGCCTTTTGATGTTTAAAATAATACATACGATACGACAATATACAAAACGGTTATAATAAAGGATGGAGCCATGTATCTCCACTTATTCAGAACATTGGCTGGCCGCAAAAGCAAGTATACGATGACGAGTGTCATCAATAATCCCAGTCCTGCGATAAAGATATGGGAAGTGTCGACTGCTTCAAGTATGGCACCTTTTCGGTAAAGCACATCGGTCAGGACGAGCAATTGTATGTTAAACAGATTGCTTCCTAGAATAGAGCCGATCGCCATATTGTAGTTTGCCAGTTTAAAAGCAGCAAGGACCGTCACGAGTTCAGGCAGGGAAGTGGAGGCAGCGATGAGAAAGCTCCCAACAAAGCTTGCGTTCAAGCCCGTTGCCTTTGCCAATTGGTCACCTGCAATCGATAACACACTTCCTGATGCAAATACGACCAGTGCAGCAATGATAAAACCGATGACAGCTGTTTTGAGGGAATAATCCTTTGTAGGTATGGATTCTCCTTCAGTATCATCGCTGGAAACGAATTTCATCGCAACGAAGTATAGGATAATGATGATGAACATCTCAAGCCCAACACCAAAAAATTCAATGGAACCCGGCATGTAAAGGGCGAAAATAATGATCGTGAGAAACAGGAATCCAAATAGGGCAGAAGGAATATTTGCCTTCCTGTTCACCTTTTGGAACAATCTTCTTTTACGATAAATCAGATCGACCACTGCCAGGATAAAAAGATTGAACACATTACTACCGAGCATGTTCCCTACGGCAATATCAGGGTTATCGATATAGACCGCCGTTAAGCTCGTTGTTAATTCAGGGAGTGACGTTGCCCCTGCAATGAGGAATGTCCCTACGACAGCCCCACTTAATGAAGACTTCTTACTGATGACATCTCCGAACTGATTCAGGTAAATAGCGGCCGCAACCACGATGGCTGCAGCTAGTAAAAAAACAATGTAAACCATATAATCTCCTCCAAGCCAGCGCATACAAAAAAGACCCCGGCACAAATTTTTGTACCAAGGTCTTGCGTGCTGAAGAATGAGCTAAAGCCTGATGAACCAGGTATTTTCATACCGGGATGACGATTCATCAGCCGATTACCGGTCGCTACTCCCCTTGTTACTATTAATGTATTAGGATTTTGAAGGTTTGTCAACGAAAGTGCTTATATTATTTATGAGGAGGCGAACGTATGAAAGTGGAAAGGGAATATCAAGTGAAACAAATAGTTGATTATGATATCAAAGGAAAAATGAAAGCTGAAATACAAGAATTATTAACTGAATGTTTTGGAGATGGCTATCCTGATGATAGAATTTACTTTAAACAGATTCCTCATTTCAGGTATCTCGTCCATAACGAAGATCAACGTTTAGTGGGGCATGTCGGGGTGGATTACCGAGTCATGAAATTGGAAGGTGAGCCTATAAATGTATTGGGGATAATCGATTTGTGCGTTTCAAAGGGTAGTCGCTCCCTGGGAATCGGATCACAGCTTCTCTTCGAATTAGAAAGGTTCTGTGATGGCCGAAACATCGATTTCCTTCTTTTGTTTGCCGATGATCCATCCTTATATGAAAAAAATGGCTTCCAATCGGTGTCCAACCAATGCACGTGGATGAAGATCAACGACCAAAACCAGACCACCCGGGGCATCGGCACCGAAACCATAAACGAACTCATGATCAAACGAGTAGGTACCAAAAAATGGTCAAGCGGCCAACTGGACATGCTTGGTTACCTCTATTAAAATTTGAGGTCCAAGAGGGACGGACCTTCAAAAAGGAGTATGTATGAAGGAAGAGTATTATGATGAATTATTAGGTGTTCGTACGAGTGAGTTGCAGATGGGGTTTCACCGGTCTTTTCATTATCATCGGTACGAGCCGACTCCGTATCAGGCATTGGATGAATTATTCCGACATTATACATTGAATGGCAGTGATCGTGTGGTCGATTTCGGTTGTGGAAAAGGACGATTGAATTTCTTAATTCACCACCTATTTCAATCCACCGTTGTTGGCATTGAAATGAATGAAGAATTTTATGAAGAAGCCGTGGCGAACCGGGAAAGCTATTTAAAAAAGGCGAAAGCCAGTGATAATCTCTACTTTTATCACTGCCTGGCAGAAGAGTATACGATCCATCCAAAGGATAACCGTTTTTACTTTTTCAATCCGTTCTCTGTTCAAATTTTCATGAGGATTATCAATAACATCCTCTTTTCAGTGGAACAATCACCACGTGATATCGAGATCGTGTTGTATTATAGCTCGGATGATTATGTGCATTATTTAGAAAATCACCCCCTTTTCGTTTTGCGGAAAGAGGTGAATTTGTCAGGGGATTATGAAAAGAATGAGTATGAGCGATTTTTGGTGTACGGTTTGATGTATTGAATGGGGTGTCTCCTGACTAGCTTTGGGAGGGCACCTTATTTTTCTTTTTTCTGCAAAGCCAATATTTTTGATTTATGCGCTTTCATATCGGAGAATAGTGACATGGCATGTGAAAAGTAAAAGGAGGCGGATGGAATGAGAATACTAGTTGTTGGTGCAGGTGCCGTTGGTGGCTACTTCGGAGGTAGATTGATAGAGAAAGGCGAGGATGTTACGTTTCTCGTTCGTGAGCGAAGAGAGCAGCAACTGAAAAAGCATGGATTGCATATTGAAAGTGTTCATGGCGATTTTCACTGCAAGCCGAAAACGCTGAGATCAGTAGAAAATGCAGAGCCCTTTGACGCCATTATCCTCTCAACCAAGGCTTATCATCTTAAGGGAGCAATCGAAAGCCTTCACTCCTTCGTAGGTGAAAAGACGATGATACTTCCACTTTTAAACGGAATGTCTCACGTCGACGATCTTATAGAAGCATTCGGGGAAGAAAGAGTGATAGGCGGTTTATGCTTTGTGGAGTCGACGCTTGACGAAACAGGGAAGATCATTCAATCAAGTCCCATTCATGATCTCGTTTTTGGAGAAAGAAGTGGTGAGCGGACGGATAGAATTGTGAAGATTGAAGGGGCCTTTTCAGGAACGAAGGCAAACTTTCGATTATCTGACACCATCGATCAGGAAATGTGGCATAAGTATTTATTTATCACCACTCTTTCAGGCGTAACATCCATATTCCGGGCACCGATTGGACCGATTCGGGAAATAGGTGAGGGTGCAGATATGATCAAAGGAGTCCTTTATGAAGCGGCTATGATTATGAGAGGCTTGAAAGCTCCACTTGCTGAGAAAATAGAAGATGCTCAATATGACAAAATCAATCAAATGGGCTACAGTATGAAATCATCCTTACAGCGGGATATGGAAAAAAACCTCTCCGTGGAAGCAGAGCATTTATACGGGTATTTATTGAAGGCTGCTGAAACTCAGGGAATTGAAGCTCGTGAGTTGCGTTTGATTTATGGGAATCTGAAGATATATGAAAGTGCGAATACGTAAGGAATGAGAAATATCCGATACTTTAAAATGGTGTCGGATGTTTTTTTATGAGCTCGGCTGTTGAATTTTTGGTGGGATGGGCAGCTGAATACCACATCACCCAGCTGTCCATCCCAAACACATTTCCATTCCTCTTATACTTACTTATTAAAAGAGGAGCTCAAATTCCTTGAAGGAGCCACCTTATACAACCGTTGCAGGACCACAAGAGAAACAACGGTCACGACTATATCCAGTGGCAGATACGCAACCATCCATCCCCAGGCAACCGTGTAACTGAATTCGCCAGGTGCTTCCGCCCAAAATGTTAGGGCAAGATACATGAAATTCGTTCCGATTATGTAATTTAACAATAAAGCCAGAATTCCAGCAGTGAGATATCCTCCAAATGTGCGATTCCTTTCCAAAATGATTCCCACGGCGAACGCAACCGCGATAAAGGATAGAATAAATCCAAAGGTAGGACTGAGCAGGCTTGACGGTCCTCCTTTAAATTGTGCAAACACCGGTGCCCCTACTAATCCGAGAGCTAAATATACCGTCATTGCCTTCGCTCCCACCCTGCTTCCGAGCATTCCACCTGCAATGATGGCAAACATCAACTGAAGGGTGACCGGAACTCCTCCGATCATTAGAAACGGAGACACATTCGCTCCCACTGCCATTAAAGCAGCAAAAAGGCCACATAAGACCATTTCTCTAGTTTTTCCCATTTCCATTTTCTCCTCCTTAAAACTGTGGTATGATTGTTATTATCTTAAATGTTAACCTATTTGTAAATAAGGTTAACATAAAAGGAGGGAAATGATGAAAGGGTTTTTCATTACCGGCACAGATACGGATATCGGAAAAACGATAACAACTGGATTGTTAACAAAGTACTTCTTGGAAAAGGGCATTGATGCATTCCCCTATAAGCCAGTGCAAAGTGGAGCTGTCTTGAAAAAAGATAGACTAGTAGCCCCCGATACTGAATTTTATGAAAAGGTCACTAATCGTTCTTTTGGAAAAAATGCGAATACATATTTATTAAAAACGCCAAGCTCTCCTCATCTGGCAGCTGCATTAGACGGTGTTTCGATTGAATTGAAGCCAATTTTAGAACAAGTGGAGAAATTACAAGGCATTCACGAACTTTTACTGATTGAAGGAGCGGGAGGACTGATTGTCCCGTTAAACGAAGAAGCAACCATTCTTGATTTAATCGAACGAGTGTCATTGCCTGTCATTCTTGTCGCGCGGGCTGGTCTTGGCACAATTAATCATACGGTCCTGTCTGTGATGGCATTGAAACAACGGAGTATTAATATCGCAGGCATCATCCTGAATCAGACATCCAGAGATGAAATGCCGGAGATCGAGCGGGACAACAAACGAATGATCGAAACATTAACCGGTGAAAAGGTAATTGGTGTGCTGGCTAATATATCGCAGGATTCTTTTGCAACAGTCGATGTAGGTGAATTATTTAAGAATTGGAAACTTGAAGAGTCAGAGGAGGATATACAGAGTGAATCAACAACAGCTTATTGAAAAAAGCAGTCAATATATGTGGCTTCCGTTTACACAGATGAAGGATTATGATGAGAACCCGTTGGTGATTGAGAGCGGGGAAGGCGTTTATCTTCGGGACATCTACGGGAACGAATATCTTGATGGCTATTCTTCCCTTTGGCTAAATGTCCATGGTCATCGCAATGAGGAAATCAATCAAGCGATCAAGGATCAGCTTGATAAAATCGCTCACTCTACTTTGCTCGGTGCTACCAATGTTCCATCTATTTTGTTAGCCGAGAAGCTGGTTGAACTTTCTCCGGAGAGATTAGCGAGAGTCTTTTATTCAGACAGCGGTGCAACCTCTGTAGAGATTGCCCTTAAAATGGCTTATCAATACTGGCAAAATAAAGGGAAGCCGGAAAAGCAGAAGTTTATCACTCTCCAAAATGCTTACCACGGAGATACAGTCGGTGCGATCAGCGTCGGTAAGGTGGACATTTTTCACAGAGTCTACAAATCTCTTATGTTCGAATCACTCGTTGCCCCGTTCCCGGACGTGGTTCATCATCCTGATTTAGTAGATGAGGAAGAGATTCGAGATCGTGCACTTGAAGAACTGGAAGGGATTTTGAAAGAGAATCACCATGAGATTGCCGGGATGACAGTGGAGTCGTTGATACAGGGTGCTGGGGGCATGAATATTATGCCAAAGGGCTACTTCAAAGGGGTCGAAAAGCTTTGCCGAAAATATGAGGTGCTCCTGATTGTCGATGAAGTGGCTACAGGCTTCGGCCGTACAGGAAAAATGTTCGCTGTCGAGCATGAACAGGTCCAGCCGGACATCATGACAGTGGCAAAAGGGATCACCGGAGGATACCTCCCGATTGCAGCAACCCTCACCACCGAAGAAATCTATGAAGCTTTCTATGATGATTACACATCACTGAAAACCTTCTTCCACGGTCATTCCTATACAGGGAACCAGCTTGGTTGCGCTGCTGCATTGGCGAATCTGGAAATCTATGAAAGAGAAAATCTGATTGGGAAAATTCAAGAGAAAGCGGGGATCATTGAATCATTGTTAGCTCCATTAAAGGAACATCCCCATGTAAGCAGCATTAGACAACTTGGGATGATATGCGGCATTGAGTTGGTACAGGATAAAGCCAGTAAAAAGCCGTTCCTATGGGAAGACAGAGTCGGCTACCGTACCACCATAAAGATGCGTGAACTTGGTATGCTGACCCGGCCGATCGGAGACACCATCGTCTTCATGCCGCCACTCGCCACAACCGAAGAAGAGCTTGAGAAAATGATACGGATCATGGAAGAAGCAATAGAAATCACAACGAAGGAAGCAGTTGGGGTTTAGGGACGGACCTTCAACCACCTGCGCAGCTAATCAAAACGGTAGAGAGAGTAGAGAGAGGGACGGACCTTGAGTGGGTTCGTCTTTTTTTGTTTGACATGGTAGTAGTTCAACAGGTGATATAGAGATGGATTTTAACAGTCAAATAATGTGATTTGTGAAAAAAAGAAGGGACGGACCTCCAATCACCCCACCCAAAACCAAAACATTGATTTAACGGGACTTGAGTAAATGAAGAGGTCCGTCCCTCTCACTGAATTGCTTCCAATAAAAAGTCTACGATGTGGATTGCACGCATTTTATTGGATAGGCCTTCTCGTTCGATGCCGAGTTTCATTTGGAGGAGGCAGCCCGGGTTTGATGTGATGATGGTGGTTGCCTGGGTTTGTTCGACGTTGTCCATTTTGTGATCGAGGATCTTCATGGACATTTCGGATTCAATGATATTGTAGATTCCGGCTGACCCACAGCAGTGATCGGCTTGCTTCATCTCAACGTAATCAGCACCTTCCACTGATTGAAGGAGGATCCTTGGTTCCAAAAATGTACGCTGCACGTTTCGCAAGTGACACGAATCCTGATACGTGATTCGTTGAGAGGAAACGTTCAATTTCTTTTTATGAAACTGTAATTCTACAAGAATGGACGAGATGTCTTTGATTTTATTTTTAAACTGAACCGCACGTTCTTTCCACTCGGGATCATCCTTCAGTAAGTGATCATAATCGACGAGAAAGGCTCCGCATCCCCCGGCATTGGTGATGATGTAATCGACGCCATCCGCTTCAAAGGCCTCAATGTTTCGCTTTGCCAAATCCTTTGCCAAGTCCTTTTCACCGCTATGACCATGCAAGGCTCCGCAACAGGTTTGCGTCTTTGGAATCACGATGTCACAGCCTGCCAGCTGCAATAGTTTCGTAGTGGCATTATTTGTTTCCAGAAACATCGTATCCATTAAACAGCCAGAGAAGAAAGCGACTTTTTTACGAACGTCACCAATCGAGGAAAGAGACGTTGGGCGCCCCTTCATGTCTTTCAGCTTTGGAACTTGAGGAAGTACACGTTCCATTGTCGCCATGCTTTCCGGAAATAGTTTCATAACCCCCGTCGTATGGACTGCTTTCTGCAACCCTGAGCGTTGGTAGATTCCAAGAAGGTTCGTGACCATTCTCATTCTGTCAGGGTGCGGGAATAATCCTTCAAAAACGGTTTTTCTAAGAACCCGTACAGGAAGGGAGTGTTTTTTATTTTGATTGATGATATCGCGTGCCTCTTCTAATAGGTGACCGTAGTTAACACCGGAAGGACAAACGGGTTCACAGGCTCTGCAGCCCAAGCATAGATCCAATGTTCGTTCGACTTCTTCATCAGGTTCGATGACGCCATCCACCACCGCCTTCATTAATGCGATCCGACCGCGCGGAGAGTGGGATTCTTTAAATCCTGACTCGATATACGTAGGGCAGGAAGGGAGACAGAAACCGCATCTCATACAATTCAATAGTTCATCTTCATCCATACGGTCTTTGAATTCCTGCTGTATCTTTTGTTTTTCTAGAAGGGTTGTCATCTTGAAATCACCACACGTTTTCTTGATTCTTTTGCGAATACTTTATTCGGATTCATTATGTTGTTGGGATCGAATGATTGCTTGATCATTTTCATGGCCCCAATGCCTTCAGGTCCCAGTTTCCATTCGAGATAAGGGGCTTTCATCATACCGACACCGTGTTCTCCGGTGATGGTGCCGCCCAATTCGATGGCATGAGCAAAGATTTCTTCGAATGCCGCTTCGACACGTTCCATTTCATCATGGTCCCTGGCATCAGTCGCAACCGTCGGGTGAAGGTTTCCGTCCCCGGCATGACCAAAGGTACAAATCTTCAATTCATAGCGTTCAGCGACATCATTGATTGCTTTCACCATCTTGGCGATTTCCGAGCGTGGAACAGTCGCGTCCTCTAAAATCGTCGTCGGTTTGAGACGGGCGAGTGCAGATAGGGCAGAACGGCGGGCGGTACGAAGGGCATCTGCTTCTACTTCTGTTTTGGCTAATTGAACGGATACAGCGTTGTTCTGTGAACACACTTCTTCCATTCGTTTCATATCACGTGCAACCACTTCAGGAGGACCATCCTGTTCGATCAAGAGCACCGCTTTTACATCGGTTGGCAACCCGATTTTGGCGAAATCCTCAACCACCTCAAGTGTAGGCTGATCTAAAAATTCAAGAGTAGTCGGAATGATGCGATTGGCTATGATACTGGAAACACTTTGGGCCGCTGCTTCAATATCCTGATATAGGGCGAGCATCGTCTGCTTTGTTTCAGGCATGGGAACGAGCTTTAATGTCGCTTCGGTAATGACACATAGCGTTCCTTCCGAGCCTACAAAAAGACGGGTCAAATCATAGCCAGCTACGTCTTTCGCGAGTTTCCCCCCGGTACGGATGATGTCCCCATTGGGGAGGACGGCTTCCAGTGCCAGCACATAATCTCGGGTTACGCCATATTTCAGCCCTCTCAAACCACCGGAGTTCTCATTGATGTTCCCACCGATCGTTGATATTTTCATGGAACTCGGATCAGGAGGATAGAAAAGCCCCTTTGATTCAACATTATGAATGAGATCCAGGGTCACAACACCAGGCTGGACGGTAACGGTTAGATTCTCTTCATCCACCTCCAGAATCTTATTCATATGGGTAAATAAGAGAACAAGGCCGCCTTCTGTAGGGCAGGTGCCTGCGCAGAGATTCGTTCCGGACCCTCTAGGTACGATCGGAATGTGATGCTCATTGCAGATTTTCACGATTTCTGATACTTCCTCTGTCGAGCGGGGAACGATGACCCCGTCAGGCATGGATTGGTAATTAGGAGTTGCGTCATAGGAATAGACAAGCTTTTCAGCGGGAGAATCCCTGTAATTTTCTTCGCCGACGATTTCGATGAACCGTTTTTTGATGTCAGGAGTGATCATACTAATTTCCACCTTTTTTAACATGTTTTTCAAATATTGTATAAAAAGAGTAAAGAGACGATACCTGACGATGGGTCAAGGTCCGTCCCTCCTAAAAGGTTATTTAATTGCGGCTTTGATGGCTGAGCGCAGGTGGCCTTCGTGAAGGGTGAGAAGGTTGTAGACTTCTTTTTCTTCAAGGCCAGTCAGAAGCGATAGGATGGCAGGTTTGACGCTGCCGTATGTTTCGAGGGCTTCGGTTGCTTCCTGTTCGGAAACGTCCGCTGCTTCCATGATGATGTTGCGCGCTCTGACTTTCAGTTTTGCGTTTGAAGGCATCACGTCGACCATGAGATTGCTGTATACTTTGCCAAGTTTGATCATGGCTGCCGTTGTTAGCATATTCAGGATCAGTTTTTGGGCTGTCCCTGCTTTCATGCGTGTCGAGCCTGTGACGACTTCCGGACCGACTTCAGCGACGATTGAGTGATCGGCCACTTCACACATCGGGGATTTAGGTGAGCATACAACAGACGCCGTTACAGCACCTCTTGATTTTGCTTCCTTTAAGGCTCCGATCGTATAAGGAGTACGTCCGCTTGCGGCAATACCAACAACGACATCATTTGCACCGACTTCATGACTGGCGATTTCGTTGCGGCCGCCTTCTTCATCATCCTCTGCGCCTTCTAAGGGAAACTGGATGGCTCTTTCACCACCAGCGATGATCCCGATCACCTGGCCGGGGTCTGTGCTAAAGGTAGGCGGGCACTCTGATGCGTCAAGGATGCCCAGGCGTCCGCTTGTACCTGCACCTACATAAAGAAGACGGCCGCCATTTTCTAGGCTTGCTACGATGGAATCGACCACAAGTGAAACAACTGGGATGGTCTTTTCCACGGCGTAGGCAACGGTTTGATCTTCTCCGTTTATTTTTTCTAAAATCTTCTCCGTGCTTATTGTATCTATGTTCAATGTATTAGGATTTCTTGTTTCCGTCAGGATCTTATGAAGGTCCATTTGTATTGTTACCTGCCTTTCAAAGTATGGGCCGTGGTGTGATGGTGCCTAATATAACAGATTTACTTGCCCCTGTTGCTCCTGGTACGTTGCTTGGATTGCCATGCAGCGTTTCGTTTGCCAATAGGGCAAAGGCAATCGCTTCTTTCGCATCGGAGGAATAACCGATATCTTCCTGAATAAGAATTTTCAACTCTGGAAGAAGTTCCCTCATCATATGGAGAAGCGTCCCATTATAGCTTCCTCCACCGCTGATGATCACTTCATTTATCGAATGTTCAGGAAGAACGAAATTCTCATAGGCATCCGCAATCGTCAGAGCTGTAAAGTAGGTTGCCGTCGCAATCAGGTCTTCTTTTGAAAGACTACCAAACTCGTCAAGGATCCGATTTACGAATACCTCTCCAAAAAGCTCACGCCCCGTTGACTTTGGAGGCTCTTTAAGGAAGAAATCCTTCTCCCATTCCATCCATTTCTGTGCTGCGTCTGTATGGACCATTCCACTCTCAGCAATCACTCCATTCTCATCAAAAGATAGACCGAATAGTCGCTCGCATAATCCATCTATGACCATATTTCCGGGACCGGTATCAAACGCGAATACTTCGTGAAGAGCGCAATCTTTAGGAAGTACGGTCACATTCCCGATACCGCCAATATTCTGAAGAAGTCTTCCCTGGCCTTTTTTTCGATAGAGAAGGAATTCAGTATAAGGTACAAGGGGTGCCCCTTCACCGCCGGCAGCCATATCCATGGAGCGGAAATTGGAGACGACTCTGGTGTTTGTACGGTACGCAATCACGCTCGGCTCACCGATTTGCAGAGTGGAAGGAACCGAATCTTCCGTATGAAAGGGCTGGTGATAAACCGTTTGCCCGTGAGATCCGATAAAGTCTAACTCCTCTACTGAAACGCCAGCCTCCCTACATACCTTCAAAACTGCATCGGCATAAACGTCTCCAAGTTCAAAATGCAAGCTGGAAAGGAGGGGAGTGGACGATTCTGTTATACTCATCACTTCAAAGATTTTCTTTTTTACCTTTGGAGGGAAGGAAGCCGTTGAATAATGGGCGAGCTCCACTTTTGTATCCGTGCCGCTGCCTTCAATTGAAACAAGGGCAGCATCCACCCCATCCACAGACGTACCGGACATTAACCCGACAGCTAAACGTTTACTCATTTGACAACCTTCCTTCCCTGATGGCTTTTGTCACATCGACTGCCCCGGTGGCAGGGGAGGTTGAGTCGACGATATAGGATGCGTTTGGAAAACGCTCTGAAATTCTTACTTTAAAAACGGATTGCACCACCACATTATGTTCAAGGACACTTCCTTTTATGGCGATAACCGGTTTGGAACCGATCTGTAGTTTATCCAATAAGGAAATCGTCTGTCGGGCAAGCTGTTCACCGGCTATTTTAAGTAAAAGAATGGCAGCGTCATTACCATCCTCAGCTTGCTTGTGAACCACTTTCGCAAGCTTTGCAATTTCACCTTTGGCAGAAGAATAGATAAACCCTTTTAAACCCTTCCCATCACTAGCACCGATTTCGTTTAATATGTCACGTGAGAGAGGGGAAAGTGGTTTACCGGAATCCATCTCCATGGAAATCTGTTTACAGGCTTCAATTGCAATATGATATGCGCTGCCTTCGTCACCAAGAAGATGTCCCCAGCCTCCGGTTGTTCCTTCCTGTTTCCCGTTTCGTCCATAACAAATCGAGCCCGTTCCCGCAATGGTCATCACACCGTTCTGATTCCCGATTAAACTGAAATAGGCGAGGGTGGCATCATTCAAAAGGATAATAGGCAGGGAAGTCATCCTTTGTAACTCCGTCTTGATTCGATGAGCCAGATTACCGGACTCGGCACCTGCCATCCCGATCACAATATGGGACACCTCTTCAGAAGAAGTGTGATCCAGGCATTGTTGAATAACGGATGAGAGATTGGTTAATGCCTCTTCAAAGGAAACCGTGGGATTACCGTGTCCGGATAAGCTTTGAAACAGGATGTTCTTCTCTAAGTCAAGAACGAGTCCTTGTATTTTCGTCCCGCCTGCATCGATTCCTATTACTCTAGTCATCTAAAGAAACCTCCACTTTACTTGGTTTGAAAGGCAAATTTACCCCAAGGCTTCAGGTAATCCAATAAGAAGATTTCTTCTTCGCGGATCCGTCCCACCACATTGGTTTTGCCTGAGTTCTCCATATCTTGAAGCGCTATCTGAAGTTCTCCTGCATACTGGGCATATAGGTCGTTTTCAATCACAATATCGCCCCGTTTAATGTCTGCCGTATTATGTGGAGCAAATTCTCTTCCACGATATTTCACGCGGCTTTGAGTCGAGCGGATCATATAATCAGATACGTCACCACGATAGAAGTGCGGTTCTTCAAAAATAATCGTCTTTTCTAAGTCTGTTGTCGTTTCATGGGTTTCGACTGTAAAGGTAAGCTTCGATGTGTTCAGTTCGCTAAGCAGTTGCATTTCACGTTCTGATGCATAAGCGTTACTGATAATGACATCATCAATTAAACCTGTGGCAAAAAGATGCTTCGCCTGAACATCGATCGGAAGGTTCCGGTGCATTTCTAACGTAGGCAAACCTTCCGTGACCGGCCAGGGACCGAATGTTGCATCGGAAGAAGAGACAAACGCAGCCGTTCTCATCCCAAAGTCTTTAAACTTTTTACTGCATTCAATAAAGAATGGATAGGATAATCCGGAGTAGCGGTGCGGATAGAAGTTATGACATCCAAGCAATTGATCCTTATTCGGTTGATACGTCATGATGTTGTCGATATATTTCGTAGCATTACTCATATTAAGTTCAATTTTCAAGTCATAAGGGTTATACGACATCATCGATTCTTCATGCCCTGTATACCCGAGATCCAGGCGGATACCGTGAGCCCCGAGATCCGCAAAAAAGGATAAATCATCATAGGAGATGTTCAGTTCTTTGAAAATGCGTGGACTGATGTCAGCGATGACTTCCATGTTTTTTTCACGGGCAAACTTAATCGTTTCTTTAAAATTCGAGATGATCCCATCCTTGTCACCCTCTACTGATAATAAACAGGTGAACACACGCTTAAAACCGTAAGACGCAGCCAGTGCCAGATATTCTTTATCCTTTACAGTCGTGGAATGGTTCGGGTATATTGAAACTCCCAGTTTTTTACTCATTGATATGCCTCCTTAAAATTAGTTGTTTTCAAGTTTATCTATTCTTTTTAACAAGGGTATCATTTGTTCGATCAACGAGATTTCACTGATAGAGGTCATCAAGTGGTCCTGGGCATGAATCATCAGAAGTGATTTTTCGAAATTCTCCCCATTGATTTCAGCCTGAATGAGACTCGTTTGCGTTTTGTGAGCTTTGTTCAGTTCTTCATGGGCTGTTTTCAGCATCTCTTCAGCTTCATCGAACTTACCTTCATGTGCCTTTGCCAGTGCCTCATATGCGGTGCTTTTGGCATTCCCGCCGTTTGATATAATTTCAAAAATCTCCATTTCTACGTTGCGTACCTCTGCCATTGTGTATTCCTCCTCATTCCTGTTTAGAACTGGTTTCTACTAGAATAGTAAAATAAAAGTTTAAATATTTTAAAATAATATTGAAATTTAATTTCATTATCGCATATAATCATATTAAACTGAAAGCCTTTTCAAGACAATCATTTTTTTGGAGGTGACTATGACGGAATTTCAAGTATTAAAACACATCAAAAGTCAGATGGAGAACTACACACCGTCTGAAATTGCGGTTGCTCAATATGTGTTGGAGTTTCCTGAGAAAGTAATGGAAATGACGACAAAGCAACTCTCACAATCATGCGGCAGCAGTGAAGCGGCCATCATCCGGTTCTGCAAACGAATCGGAATCAATAGTTTCAGCGGTCTGAAGATCGAACTGGCCAAAAGCACGAATAGTGAAGAAACAAAGAGTCATGACATCAATACACTCCT
This sequence comes from Rossellomorea aquimaris, assembly GCF_008180865.1. Lineage (GTDB taxonomy): Bacteria > Bacillota > Bacilli > Bacillales > Bacillaceae_B > Rossellomorea > Rossellomorea yichunensis. The sequence goes on along the minus strand of NZ_VTEX01000002.1, from coordinate 110,523 downwards.
CCATTTTGAAGATAATATTGAAACCGTATTCAATAAAGTACTGGTGAACACCTATCAAGCGATCAAGAACACGGAAAAGCTTTTTTCCATAGATGAACTGGATCGGGCTGTGAACGCGTTCCATAAAGCTGAAAGGGTATACCTGTATGGAGTAGGCGGTTCTGCTGTAGTAGCGGAGGACTTTACGCAAAAGCTGTTACGACTGAACTATCTCGCATTTCAAGCAAGTGATATCCATGTTCAGATGATGATGGCCGCAAACTTAACCGAGAGAGACGTTCTCTTCGTCGTCTCCACATCGGGTCAGACAAAGGAAATACTGAAGCTGATGAACGTCGCTCAGGAAAAAGGGGCCACAATCGTTCTATTGACACAGCATGGGAAATCCCCGGCAAGAAAGCTCGCTGATATCGTCTTGACGATTTCCGAGGAAGAACACAATATCAGAATCGGGACCATGACGGCAAGAATTGCTCAACTCGTTGTGATTGATGCTTTATTCGTCGCTTTATGCATGAAAAAAGGACATGGCGTTTACGAGCAAATTATTCATACACATGAAGTAGTTCAAAGGATGAAAGAGGAGGAAGAGTAGAAATGAGAGTATTATTCGTATGTTCAGGTGGAATGTCCAGCGCAATTGTCGTGAATGCACTGAAAAAAGAAGGGGACAAAGCAGGGATTGTGATGGAAGTCCATGCAATCGGGACCGGTGAAGTATCTGAGGAGATATCCAAGGGATGGGATGTTTGTATGGTAGCACCGCAGATCCGTCACCGTTTTGACCAAGTGAAGAAAGCCGCTGATGAAGCGAATGTGCCTTGTGGTCCGATTCCTCCACAAGCGTACACGCCACTTGGCGGTCCGACTTTACTGAAAACAGTAAAAGAATTAACCAACTAATTTAATAGGAAACAAGGGGGTACAAACATGCAAAAGTTTGTGAATTTTCTAGAGAACAACTTGTCAGGTCCAATGGCCCGACTCTCTGAACAAAGGCATTTGCAAGCAATCCGGGATGGGGTTATTTCAGCACTGCCATTTATTATCGTCGGTTCATTTTTCCTGATATTAGCTTTTCCACCGCTTCCTGATGGAGGAATATTCGGAGACATCAAACAGTGGGCCGCTGACAACATCGTCGAAATCCTGATTCCCTACCGACTGACCATGTTTATCATGTCACTCTATATAGCCTTCGGGATAGGATACAACCTTTCGAAAAGCTATAACCTGGATCCATTATCCGGTGCACAAATTTCAGTAGCTGCACTTCTATTAACAATTACACCTAAAGTAATGGACGGAGAAGGATGGGTCCTGCCAATGACCAACCTCGGTGGTCATGGATTATTCGTCGCCATGGTCGTCTCGATTCTGGCAGTAGAAATTTTACGTTTCTGTAAAACAAAAAACATTACGATCAAAATGCCTGAACAAGTACCGGCATCTGTATCACGAAGCTTTGAAGCACTTATTCCTGTAGCGATTGTTATCATTTTAGTTTCATCCATCACAGTCTTAGCTGGAGTCGACCTTCATCATATAGTTGGTGTCGCTGTTGCTCCATTGGTTACAGCAGGTGACAGTATTTTCGGAGTATTGGTTCCAGTATTCCTTATAGATTTCTTCTGGTCATTCGGAATTCATGGTGTATCAGTTGTAGGAACGGTAGCACGTCCGCTTTGGGAAGTATTCCTTGTGAACAATGCCGATGCTGTTGCCAGTGGAAATCCGATTCCACATATCGCTCCAGAAACATTCTATCAGTGGTTCATTTGGATCGGTGGATCAGGAGCAACTCTTGGATTGGTTCTTGCTATGGTCTTCTTTGCACGTTCGAAATACTTGAAAGCACTGGGGAAAACATGTCTAGTACCAGGCCTGTTCAATATTAATGAGCCTATTATTTTTGGAGCTCCAATCGTATTGAATCCGATTCTAATCATACCTTTCATCACGGTTCCTTTAATAACGGCAACAATTTCGTATGTGGCAACGACAGTCGGATTAGTATCACCAACTTACATTATGCCGCCATGGACCCTTCCTGCACCGATAGGAGCTTACCTGGCAACGGGTGGTGACTGGAGAGCGATCGTTATGGTTCTGATCAATATCGGAATTTCCTTCGCAATCTACTTCCCATTCTTAAAGATGTACGATAAAAAAATGTTAAAAATGGAAGAAAACGAGCAACAAGCGGCGTAGAAAAGCGGAGGGGCTTTGCCCAGAGGCGACAAGCATAAGCTAAGCCGGCATGAAGGTTGCAGTTTAACCTTCTTGACGGATTAGCTTATGACCTCGAGCCTCTAAGCCCCGTAGCTGGACAAGTAGAAAAGCGGATTAGGCTCGATCAGCCCCGACAAGCATAAGGAAAGTCCACCGGAAAGGCGTTCTTTGCCTTTTTGGCGGGCTGGACTTATGACCTCGAGGGGCTAGCCGCCGCAGCTGGACAAAGAGAAAAGCGGAGGGGCTTTGTCTCTAGCAAAATACGATCATATCAAAAAGCAGAAGTGGGGGTCCTAGGATTCCCACTTCTTCATTAGCATTAGGAGTGATTCAAATGACAGAAACGGTTGTCCCGAAGAGAATCGGTTTTAGAAGTGTGTTTGTTCTTCTAATCTCCGTATCCATCGGACTTTTACTTCTTTCCAAACCTTTGATGAGTGCGGGACTCGCAAAGGATTGGAGCGTATTTTTAGCAACAGGGATTTCGGCTTCGATTGGACTTTCATTTGTTCTTTTGAAAATTGAAGGTCCCGTTGAGGATGCTTCTGTTAAAAGGAAGCGCGTTTTATTAGCAGTAGTTGTAAGTTTCTTAATAAGCTTTATTTTGGCCTTTGTTGCAAAGTAATCTCGGGGAGGCATTCACAATGAAAAAAGGAATCAAGGTTGTTACGATCGGCGGGGGTTCAAGCTATACTCCCGAGTTTGTTGAAGGACTGATCAAGCGTTATGATGAGCTTCCAGTGAGTGAGCTGTGGCTGGTGGATATTGAAGCAGGGAAAGAAAAACTTACTATAGTCGGGAATTTAGCGAAAAGAATGGTAGAAAAAGCTGGGGTTCCCATGGAAATTCACCTTACACTGGACCGGAAAGAAGCGCTCGCAGATGCTGATTTTGTCACGACTCAAATGAGAGTCGGACAACTAAAAGCGAGAATTCAAGATGAGAGGCTTCCAATCAAGTACGGGATGATCGGCCAGGAAACGAATGGAGCCGGGGGATTGTTCAAGGGAATGAGGACGATTCCTGTTCTGCTTGAAATCGCTGATGAAATGCAGGAGCTTTGCCCGGACGCCTGGTTGATCAATTTTACGAATCCTGCAGGTATGGTGACAGAGGCTTTATTGCGTTACGGGTCACATCCTAAGGTCATAGGCGTATGTAATCTTCCCATTAATACGAGAATGACACTGGCCAAGCTTCTAGATGTGGAGGTAGAACGACTACATATCGATTTCGCAGGATTGAATCATATGGTGTACGGATTGGACGTTTTGGTGGACGGTGAGTCAGTTTTAGAGGACGTTCTGGAAATGATGAGTAACCCTGACAAGCAGGTCAGCATGAGGAATATTGCGCCGCTTCCATGGGAACCGGAGTTCATTAAGAGCCTAGGAATCATCCCATGTCCCTATCACCGTTATTTTTATAAAACAAGTGATATTTTAGAAAAGCAGCTAGAAGAATTCAAGACGGGGACCACCAGGGCAGAAGTGGTTCAGCAATTAGAAAATGTACTTTTTGAACTTTACAAGGATGAAAACCTAGATATCAAGCCTCCACAGCTTGAACAAAGGGGAGGGGCTTATTACAGCGATGCGGCTTGTAATCTCATCTCATCCATTTATAATGATCGCTGTGACATTCAAACCCTGAATGTCCGCAATAACGGAGCGATCAGTGATCTACCACGTGGATCTGCTGTGGAAGTGAACTGCGTCGTTACAAAATCTGGTCCTAAGCCGATTGTAGTCGGTGAGCTGCCGGTGGCTGTGAGTGGACTTGTTCATCAAATTAAATCATTTGAACGGGTTGCTGCGGAAGCATCGGTAACAGGGTCCTATGAGAAAGCGATGCTTGCCATGACGATCAATCCGTTGGTGACGAGTGATGTGAAGGCGAAGCTACTGCTGGATGAAATGCTTGAGGTACATAAAGAGTATTTACCGCAGTTTCGTGAGCGATTTAGCCATAGTTAAGCTAGGAGAGTGTCTCAAATTGTGATTTGGGGCACTTTTTTTGTGTGGATTGTCGAGTAGAATGGGGGTTGGAAGTAATTTTGGTAGAGATATTATCGACTTTAAGGATATATTATCGCGTTTGGCATGTTTATTAACGACTTTAAGAATATATCATCGACTTTGGATCGATAAGCGATGCTCAAGCGGGGCAGGATCCAACTTATTTTCACCTTCCCAAATTAATTTTTCAAGACCGCCTAACTCATCCAACCCACACCAAATTCCACCAGAATCCCCACATCTTTCCCCCGGACGAGCATACCATGATACAAAGACCCTTTTCCGAAAGGATACCACGCCTATGATTCCAGTTAAAACAAAGATTGCCGCCTCATTATATGCCACGATGTCAATCAGCTTTTGGGGCATATCATTTGTATCAACGAAAGCAGTGTTGGACACCCTCGACCCGTATACACTGCTCGTTCTCCGGTTTGCGATCGGAGCTCTGTTTCTGCTCTTGCTCTTACTTTTAAAAAGTTATCGACTCACCATTCCGATCAGATATATCCCTCACCTGATAGTGTTGGGGGTACTTGGCGTCTTCGTTCATCAGGTGATCCAGGCGACGGCCCTCCTTACAATTGATGCATCATCCGCAGGCTGGATGATTTCATTTTCTCCCGTATTCACCGTAATCCTCTCCATGATTTTTTTACATGAAAAAATGACAGTACCAAAAGCGCTAGGAATGATTATAGCAATTACTGGCGTTCTGATGGTGACCACAGCGAGGAGCGGGCAGTCTATCGGATTTGCCGTTAACATCGGTTATATCCTGATGATCCTCAGTACCTTAAATTGGGCCATTTACTCAGTGTTGCTGAAAAAACTACGTATCGAGCTGCCATCCCTCGTCATCACCTTTTATATGAGTCTACTGGGTTTCAGCTTAACCATCCCTTTTCTTATCCGAAACCGGGGCTGGGAAGGCATTTCTCTTCTATCCAATGTGGAATGGGCCCACTTGATGTTCCTCGGTGTATTTGTATCAGGTATTGCGTACTGGTACTGGGGAAGAGCACTTGAGGTATTAGATGCGTCAAAGGTGTCGATGTTTCTCTATTTAGAGCCCGTTACCACACTCATTGCGGCAATCCTTCTCCTGCACGAGAAGATTTTTTTCATAACGATACTGGGTGGAGTCATAATTATAATAGGGGTCGTGATTGTAAACGGCCAGTTGATTTCTGTTTTCCATCGGTTTCTATGGAGGAAACGATAACACAGGGAGGAATCGCGGTGACCTTAAGGGAACGGATAATGGATAGATTGGATGAATTGACCACCCCTTCCACGAAAGACCTTAAAGAAGTCTTGCAGTCTCTTCAAATAAGTCTCGATGATTTACAGCCATACTTACAGTCTCCGGGGGGTAAGCCATATTATCGAAAGCTCCTTTATCAAAATGAAGTAGCAGAGCTTCTGGTGATGAATTGGTCCGACATGGAATGTGCTCCACATGATCATGGGGACTCAAGGGGATGGATCCAAGTTCTGAGCGGGACTTCAGTCAATACAATCTTTGAAGTAAAAGAGAACCAGCTTCCACAGGAGATATTTGATCGCGAATATAGGGAAGGTTCTTTCTTTTTTGCACCGAAAAAAGGTGTTCACAAAATGAAGAAAGGGAGAGGGGAAGACCTGGTGACCCTCCATCTCTATTCTCCGCCCATTCAGGGTATGATGGTGTACGACTTGGAAAAATGTGCTGCCTGTGTGGTTTCGGAAGAATGTGGGGCATGGTGGCCGGACCATATCAGGCAAAAGGTAAAGGAAATGCAGTTGAAGTAAAAAAGAGAGTTTCTCCATAGCGGAGAAACTCTCTTTCTATCATTATCGTACTCTTACTCGTACTGTTTTGGCATCCTTACTTTCCACACCTGTCGGAGAAACGGAGGTAATACCATATGTGTACATTCCACCTTCTTCAGCTGAAGTATCTTCATAGGTTGTAAGCCCTTCTTGAGAATACACGACATCCACAATGTTAGCTGGATTCTCGTAATCTCCTTCTTTTACGCCATCAAAGCGATAGATGACATATTTCCTTGCATCGGTATGCTTCTTATCATCTATCATTATCGTGATACCTTCTTTATGTTTATCTGCTTTCACCTTGTTCGGTTTCTTTGGAAGTGTTTCATTGTTCCAAGGAGTGGCAGGGGTTAAAGCAGGCTCGGTGTAAACCTCGTTACGTATAATATCGGCGTAACCAAGCGGGTTTTCAAATATTTGTTTGAGAGAGAAATGCATTTGCCCAAGTGCCGTTCCATTTTCACGGTTGTCCATTATTTGTTCAGGCAGTTCGTATGGATTGAACCATTCCTGGTCAAAATTGTCCCCTACTTTATAGTCAGCCATCCCTATATAAAGATTAACAGGATGATTGTACGCATACTCATTCACTTCCTGACTCCACCAATCTAATAGAACGGAGTAGTTGGCAACAGCGAGATTCCTGGACCAATAGATTTGAGGGGTAATATAATCAATGCTTCCATCCTTGATCCATTGACGTGTGTCTGCATACAGATCGTCATAATTCGTTTGTCCCGCTTGTGTGTCGCTTCCAGTCGGATCATCAGCAATATTTCTCCATACTCCAAATGGGGAAATCCCGAATTGTACCCACTCTTTAATGTCTTTGATGGCTGAATTGATGTCAGCTACTAGTACATCAACGTTATTTCGTCTCCAATCTTCAATATCGTCAAAAGAGTTACCATATTTCTCGTATGTATCTTGATCTGGGAAGGTTTCTCCTGCAATTCGGTAAGGATAAAAGTAATCGTCCATGTGAACGGCTTCGATATTATAATGACTCACTAATTCTTCAACTGTATCAATCAAGTATTTTTGTACTTCAGGTATACCCGGGTCCAAATAATATTGTTTGCCATATTTCACTACCCATTCAGGATGAAGCTTGGCTACGTTATTATCTGCAAGTGACTCGATCGTTTGATTTGGCATCGTGATTCGATAAGGGTTCACCCATGCATGAACCTCGACTCCGCGCTTATGAGATTCATCGATCATAATCTGAAGTGGATCATATCCCGGATCCGTTCCTTGTTTGTCACCTGTAATGTACTGAGACCAGGGAGCCAGTTCAGAAGGATAAAAGGCATCAACAGTAGGTTTCACCTGATAGATGACCGTATTAAACTTCAACTCTTTCAGTTCATCAAGGGTCTCTTCCACCCAATCCGTATACTCCTGCTTGTCCATTCCGGCTTTCACATCGATGTTTTGAACCGTTGCAATCCATGCTGCACGCATTTCATGTTTGGGCGCCTGAGTTTCCGAAGCTTTTGCTTTTCCTGTAGAAAAAGGAAGAGCAAGCGAGAACAACAAGACGGCCATGATCATGTACTTTACTGCTTTCATCAACAAATCCCCCGCTTTCATTAACTGATTTCTTATAAAAGAAACCGTTTTCATTTTACTGAAATAATACTTCACGAAATTATAAAAAAATGTGAAATAATATTTCTATTTTCATTATAAAGTGTTGCGTTAATATGGTATATAGTACCAACGAGATAAAAAAACTGAATATTCTATCGATAAGAGGGAGGATTTGACTAGATAAATAGTTCTAAAAAGAAAAGAAAGGGAAAGAATGATTACAGAATGTTGCGAACAATCGGGTTGGAGTGGTGGTAAAATAGAAGTTAGAAGTGAAGAGGAGAGTGGATGAAATGTTCAAGGATATAACGATAGATCGATGTGATGTCAATAACTATACATTCGTAGATGTGAGATCTCCTTCTGAATACAGGGAAATGACGATTCCAGGCAGTATAAACATACCGGTCTTCAATGATGAAGAGAGAGCAGAAGTCGGGACTCTATATAAGCAAGTAAGCAAAGAGAGGGCAACGGAACGGGGGCTGGAAATCTTCTCACGAAAACTCCCGGAGTTTATACAAGAGTTTAAGAAACTGGGTGGTGAGATTGTGGTTTTCTGCTGGCGGGGTGGTATGCGAAGCAAAGCGGCTGCCACCTTCCTGGATTTGATGGGTGTGAAAACATCCCGTATTCAAGGAGGAGTCAGGGCGTATCGTCACTGGGTGTTGAATGAACTGGTGACATTCGAGGTGAAACCTCAAGCCTTTGTGTTAAACGGTGGAACCGGAATTGGCAAAACAGCCATTCTGAAACAGCTTCAAAATGAAGGGTACCCGGTCTTGGATATTGAAACGTTAGCCAACCATCGAGGCTCCATTTTTGGACAAATCGGATTGACACCACGCAATCAGAAAATCTTTGATTCCCTTCTGCTTAAAGACCTGATGGAGCTTCAGGAATCTCCCATAATATTATTTGAAGCAGAAAGCAAACGGATCGGAAAGCTGCTTCTCCCTGACTTTTTAGTAAAGAAAAAAGAGAGCGGTTTCCATATCTTTATTGAGATGCCAATGGAAGAGAGAGTCAATCATATTTTAAATGAATACCGTTTACATGAGCATCATGATGAATTTGCAGAAGCGTTTAGGTGTATCAAGAGACGAATACATAGCCCGGTTGCCAATCAAATAGAGGACGAGCTGAAAGAGAAGAACTATAAGCGGATTTTAGAGCTTTTATTGGAATACTATTATGATCCAAGATACTACCATACTGCGAGTCAGTATCCTGGAGATAAAAAGGTGACGATAAAAGCGTCTTCTATTGAAGAGGCATGCGAAGAAGTGAAGAAATTTATTAAAGGATGCTTATCAGTTCATGAAAACCTCAGTTTACAAAGATAGGGTCGGGAAATCATTTTATAGAAAGGGATTGACCGTGTGGTGCACCACATGGTTTATGATTTAGGTGTGAGGTGGAAAGAATGTACAAGGTGAGCGAGTTTTCCAAGATGACAGGACTGAGTAAGGAAACACTGCGTTATTACGCTGAGATCAAATTACTGGAACCTGTGTATATCGATCCTGCAAACAACTATCGCTATTATGATAATGGATCCTACCTAGTGGGACGATTATTGGTCTACTTAAGGAGATTTAACTTTTCCATTCAAGAAATGTTAACCGTTGTAAATGACGAGTCCTTTGAGAATTTGGAACAATTGATACGTGCGAAGAAACGGGATTTAGAAGTGGAAATTCAGCGAATACAAACAGTGATCGAAGAAATGGATGATTTCTTCGAGATGGGAATAGGAGAGGATAAGAATGATTAAATGGCATGAAGAACGGATCATTCCAGTCAATATAGAAACGATTTGGCATTTGTTTGAGATTGAGAACATTCAACGAATTATGCCGAACGTGGTTGAAAACAAGATACTGGAGCAAAAGGAAGGCGTAGTAGGATCCACTTACCAACAGAAATACAAAGAGGGGAAACGAATCGAGACGTATATTGTAGAAGACCTCGAGTATGAGAACACCCCTGAGAAGAAACACAATAAAATCGGTTTCACACTCGCCAAAGCATTTGAAATCGAAGCCGAATTCACCCTCCACAAAATAGACGACAGCCAAACCAGATTCATCTATAAAGGCGAAAACAGAGGAGTGAACTTCCTGGGAAAAGTTTTATTAAAACTGGGCGGGGAAAAAAACAACAACAAAGTCGTCATTGATTTCATGGACCTGGTTGAAAGCGAAGCATTGAAAGAAGCGAATAAGTAGTGAAGAAGAGGGACGGACCTCCGGGATTTTTGGAGGTCCGTCCCTCTTCTTTTGGTTTGGATTTTGGTATTGAAGGGAAAAGAAGAAGAGTTTAAGCAGCTGAAATTCAAGGTGCAAAAAAATTTTTTTAGTTAACATTTTGCATGAAAATTCATGTTGGATTTTGATGAAAAATGTTCCAGTGAGTGATTTTTTGTAAGCGATTTCTTTGTGATTACATCAAGCTTTTAAAGATTCTGAATATTAAGTCAAAATAAACATTTATATATCAACGTTCATTCATTGTATTACATATATATTTGGAAAATAAGCTCTTTTTCCATTAACTTAATTTTTCGTTTTTTCTAAATTTCATGATATACTAACGAAAATTAAGAAAATTTAATTAACCGGTTAATTATTCAAAAAGTATACAAGTTTGGTAGAGGAGGACATTGGATGAAAACGAATCTTCCTGTAGCGCAAGGGATGTATGATCCTGCGCAAGAACATGAAGCATGTGGAATTGGAATGATTGCAAATATTGATGGGACGAAGAGTCATAACATCGTTCAAAATGCCATTAATATTTTATGTAACTTAGAGCACCGCGGAGGACAATCTGCAGATACAAGTACTGGGGACGGTGCAGGTATCCTTACTCAAATCCCTCATCATTTCTTCAAAAAGCAATGTGAGAAAGAAGACATCATCCTTCCCCGAAAAGGAGAATATGGGATCGGGATGGTATTCCTTCCTGAAAATTATGAGAAGCGCATGAAGAGTAAAGAAATCTTCGAACGCATCATTGATGAAGAAGGTCAGAAGACACTTGGCTGGAGACCTGTTCCACTCAATGATTCCTTTGTAGGGAAAGTTGCATCGAAGTCAAAACCGTTCATCCGCCAGGTCTTCATTGGTGTATCGGAAGACATACAATCCCGGATGGATTTCGAGCGAAAGCTATATGTGATCCGGAAGCGGATTGAACAGGAAGTCGCAACCGTCGAGGGACAAGAGGATGTTTACCTTTGCAGTTTGTCCTCCACGACCATAGTATACAAAGGGATGCTCATTCCGGAACAACTCGATTCTTTTTATATTGACCTCAACCATCCTGAGTTCCGGTCAGCTTTAGCCCTTGTACATTCCCGCTTTAGTACAAACACTTTCCCAAGCTGGCAACGGTCTCACCCAAACCGTTATACGATTCATAATGGAGAATTCAATACGCTCCGTGGAAATGTGAACTGGATGCGCGCCCGTGAGAAGCTTTGTCATTCAAGTGCTTTCAAAGAAGAGGACCTGAAAAAGATACTACCCGTCATTGATGAGACAGGCAGTGACTCCTCCATGTTTGATAACTGCTTTGAATTCCTTCATTTATCAGGTAGATCCCTTGCCCATACGGCTATGATGATGGTACCGGAGCCATGGGAAAATGATGACACGATCCACCCTAAGAAAAAGGACTTCTACGAATATCATAGCTGTTTGATGGAGCCATGGGACGGACCTGCAGCCCTTGTGTTTACAGATGGAAAACAGATTGGCGCTTGCCTGGACCGAAATGGACTTCGACCTGCCCGCTACTACGTGACAAAGGGCGGCATGATCGTTCTTGGTTCTGAAGTTGGGGCCCTTGATATTTTTGCCGATGATATTGTGTACAAAGACCGATTACAACCGGGGAAAATGTTGTTGGTGGACCTTGAAAAAGGTAGAATCATTCCGGACGAAGAGATCAAGTTGCGGGTTGCTTCCGAACAACCATACAGACATTGGTTGGATAACAATAAGTTTGAGCTTGAAGATTTGCCTGAAACGACCCAGGAAGTGGTTCAACTGGATTCAGAAGAAGTTCTCATGCAGCAACAGGCATTTGGCTACACAACAGAGGAATTAAACAAAATCATCAAGCCGATGGTTACAGATGGAAAAGACCCGGTTGGTTCCATGGGATATGATTCACCTCTTGCTGTATTATCGAAAAAGCCGCAACTTCTTTATAACTACTTCAAACAACTATTTGCTCAAGTGACAAACCCGCCGATCGATGCGATTCGAGAACAGATCATTACATCTGTGGGAACAACGATTGGAGCAGAAGGTAACCTGGTTAACCCGGGTCCTGAAAGCTGCAGGCATATCCATTTAAAGACACCGATTCTAACCGGGGAAGAGCTTGAAAAGCTTCGTCATCAAAACGAAGAGGGCTTCAAAGCTGTTACTTTATCGATTTTATTTGATGTAACCGATGATGGAAATCAGCTTGAAAGCACCCTGGATGCTCTGTATGAAAGAGCTGACCAGGCTGTTGAAGACGGTGCGACACTCCTTATTTTATCTGACCGTGGAGTTGTGAAGGATAAGGCAGCCATTCCAGCTCTCCTTGCCGTTTCAGGACTGCATCATCACTTAATTCGCCAAGGAACCCGTACGACCGTCAGCATTCTTTTAGAGTCTGGGGAACCAAGGGAGGTTCACCATTTTGCAACGCTGCTTGGATATGGTGCAGAAGCGATCAATCCGTATTTAGCCTATGAAACCTTGCGTGATCTGATCGATAAAGGCGAGCTGCAGGACACCACTTACGAGAAAGCTGTGCAAAGCTTCGTGAAATCAGGGACTGACGGTGTCATCAAGGTTTTATCTAAAATGGGAATCTCGACGATTCAAAGCTACCGTGGAGCGCAAATATTTGAAGCGGTAGGCATTCATAAAGATGTAATTGATAAATATTTTACCCGTACAGCGTCAAGACTCGGCGGAATCGGAATGGATATCATCGAAAAAGAAGTGCTCTTGAGACATAGAAAAGCATTCAATGACCGGAAAGACAATCAAAGTACATTAGAATCCGGAGACGAATTCCAATATCGTAAAAATGGAGAGGATCATGCGTACAATCCTAGTACGATTCACACTCTTCAACATGCATGCCGTACGAATAATTATGAGTTGTTCAAAAAATATTCCAACATGCTGACAGATGAAAAGCAGAACCTGCAATCTCTGCGCGGACTTCTTTCGTTTAAAGAAACGAAGCCTATCCCGATTGAAGAGGTAGAGTCAGTGGAAGAAATCTGTCGCCGTTTTAAGACCGGTGCCATGTCATTCGGCTCCATCAGTCAGGAAGCCCATGAAGCATTAGCGATTGCCATGAATAAAATAGGCGGACGGAGCAACTCAGGAGAAGGTGGGGAACATCCAAGCCGCTTCACCCCGGACGAAAATGGGGATTCAAGGCGCAGCTCAATCAAGCAAGTAGCGTCAGGACGCTTCGGTGTAACAAGCCATTACCTGGTAAATGCGGACGAAATACAAATCAAGGTTGCACAAGGAGCAAAACCTGGTGAAGGTGGACATCTCCCAGGCAAAAAAGTATATCCTTGGGTTGCTGAAGTGCGGGGATCTACCCCTGGAGTGGAATTGATTTCACCACCGCCTCATCATGATATTTATTCGATTGAAGACCTTGCCGAGCTGATTTATAACCTGAAGAATGCAAATCCGCAAGCCCGCATCAGCGTGAAGCTGGTATCAGCTGTGGGGGTTGGAACCATTGCTGCAGGTGTGGCAAAAGGCCGCGCGGATGTTGTGTTAATCAGTGGATATGACGGAGGAACAGGTGCTGCCCCGAGAACTAGTCTGAAACATACAGGATTGCCATGGGAAATCGGTCTTGCCGAAGCTCATCAGACCCTGTTACTGAATCGTCTTCGTGACCGGATTGTCGTCGAGACTGATGGGAAAATGATGACGGGCCGGGATGTTGTTGTTGCATCGCTTCTAGGAGCGGAAGAGTATGGATTCTCGACTGCACCACTTGTTGTCCTTGGATGTGTCATGATGCGGGTTTGTCATATGAATACATGTCCAGTCGGTATTGCTACTCAAGATCCTGAGTTACGTAAAAAATACACAGGTGACCCTGAGCATGTAGCGAATTTCATGCGTTTTGTTGCCCAGGAAACAAGAGAGCTTATGGCTCAACTTGGTTTCAGAACGATCAATGAAATGATCGGTAGAACCGATATCCTTGAAGCAAACGAAGCAATCGATCATTGGAAAGGGAAAGGAATCGACCTCTCTGCTCTTCTGCATCAGCCGGATGTGCCTGAGAAGGTGGGACGCTATGCGACAAGAAAACAGGATCACGAACTAGAGAAAACACTGGATTATCAAGAGCTGATTCCCCGCTGCCGCCAAGCGATTGAAAAGGGGGAACCGGTTGAATGGACGACAGCGATCCGGAACATTCACCGTGTAACCGGCACGATGCTTGGTAGCGAAATTACAAAACGTTACGGCGCAGAAGGCTTACCAGAAGATACTATCCGCTTGACGTTTAAAGGATCTGCAGGACAAAGCTTCGGTGCCTTTATTCCAAAAGGTCTGACGCTGAGACTTGTCGGTGATTCAAATGACTTCGTAGGAAAAGGTTTATCAGGCGGGAAAATCATCGTTCATCCTGATCCGACTGCTACGTTCATTCCTGAACGAAACACGATCATCGGTAACGTTTCCTTCTACGGGGCATCAGGTGGAGAAGCATATATTTACGGAGTGGCAGGCGAGCGCTTCTGTGTCCGAAACAGTGGAGCGCAGGTAGTCGTTGAAAGTGTTGGCGATCACGGATGTGAATATATGACAGGTGGGAAAGTGGTTGTACTCGGTCTTACAGGCAGAAACTTTGCAGCCGGTATGTCAGGTGGAGTCGCCTATGTACTGGATGAGGATGAAAACTTCCGATCAAGATGTAATCAGGAACTGGTACTTGTTCAACCATTATTTGATCCGGAAGAAATGAAAGATGTATACGACATGATCGAGAAATACGTTCATTATACAAACAGTAACAACGGTAAGAAGATTTTAGCGAACTGGGATTCCTATGTGTCAAAATTTGTACGCGTGATTCCGAAATCGTACCTCAAGATGAGAGAACGGATCAGTGAGCTTGAAAATAGTGGATTAGAGAAATTCGATGCCGAAATGGCAGCATTTGAAGAAGGTACAAAAGCAGAGAAAAAAGTGTTAGAACCAGCGAAATAAAGAGGGAGGGGGATATTATGGGAAAACCAACTGGATTCATGGAATATAAAAGACAAACATTGGATGAAAGAAATCCAGCTGAACGAACGAAGGATTGGAACGACTACACCTCTCCTCTTTCGGAAGAAGAAGTCAAAAAACAGGGGGCGCGCTGTATGGATTGCGGCGTTCCTACCTGTCAGTCTGGAATGGAAATCAACGGAGCAACAACGGGTTGCCCTGTTTATCACTTAATACCGGAATGGAACGATCTTGTGTACCAGGGACAATGGAAAGAAGCCCTTAAGCGCGAGCATCAGATGAACAACTTTCCCGAATTCACCGGTTTTGCTTGTCCTGCACCATGTGAGGGAGCATGCGTACTCGGAATCAACGAGCCGCCTGTTGCAATTAGAACCGTGGAACGCTCGATCATCGAAAAGGGGTTTGAAGAAGGCTGGGTCATTCCGGAACCACCCGAATACCGCACCGGTAAAAGGGTGGCGGTCGTGGGATCAGGTCCTGCAGGATTGGCCTCAGCTGCTCAATTGAATAAAGCAGGTCATCTTGTGACCGTTTTTGAAAAGAATGATCGTGTAGGCGGATTATTAACGTATGGCATTCCAGAAATGAAATTGCCTTATTCAGTCGTTAAGCGCCGAGTCGATATTCTAGAAGAAGAGGGCATTGAATTCGTTACGAATACGGAGGTCGGGAAAGACTACACAGTCGAAAACCTGCGTGAAAACTTTGATGCGGTAATACTTTGCGGAGGAGCCGCCGTTCATCGTGACATACAAGTGGATGGGCGGGATTTGAAAGGCGTTCACTACGCAATGGAATTCCTTCATGCGAATACAAAAAGCTTATTGGATTCCAACCTGGAAGACGGAAATTATATTTCTGCTGAAGGGAAAAACGTCATCGTCATCGGTGGCGGGGACACAGGAACAGACTGTTTGGCCACTTCGGTAAGACATAACTGTAAAAGCCTCACTCAGTTTGATATCTATGACAAAAAGGGCGCCATGCGTGATGAAGTCGGCAACCCTTGGCCGCAATACCCGGTCATTCACCGGGTGGAGTACGGTCAAAAAGAAGCAGCAGAAGTACTTGGAGAAGATCCACGCGCGTATGCTGTCATGACCAAGAAGTTTGTCGGTGACGAGCATGGTCATATCAAGGAAGTTCATACGATTAATGTAAAGCTTCGTTATGACGAAGATGGAAACAAAATCCGTGATGAAATTCCCGGAACGGAAAAAGTATGGCCAGCTGATCTTGTCCTTCTGGCAATCGGATTCAGTGGTCCGGAACAAGACCTGATCAAAGAGCTTGATGTCGAAACAAACACCAATTCAACGGTGAAAGCAGAGTACGGCAAATACCTGACCAACGTCGATGGTGTCTTCGCTGCAGGAGACATGCGCCGGGGCCAAAGCCTTATCGTCTGGGCAATCAACGAAGGCCGTGAAGCAGCCCGCGAATGCGACCGCTACCTCATGGGTACAACTGAATTACCTTAATTGAGGGACGGACCTCCGTCGGGCTTGATACCTGACGGGGGTTTTTTTTTGCGTGTTTAAAGAGGGACGGACCTTCCTCAAGCCCCATCGACCACTTCCAATCCTCATAACCACACCATTTCTTCAATCGAATTCCAAGGTCCGTCCCTCAATATCCTTTAAGTAGTGAATTACGGTAGAAGATGGTTGTTTCTTTTGCGAGGATGTGGATTGAACGGGCGTTGAAAAGTGAGGGAAGTAGCCTTTAGTAAAGTAAATATGATGTAATTTCATTCGTAGGGCTCTGAAAAGGCACTTAAACCTTATTAAAAGGGTCTGATGGGTCCATTAGAAGGTATAGGCAAAGCTTTATATAGAGTTCTTGGAGATAATTGCTTCATTTTGGTATGCAATTGCGTCATTTATAAGTATATTGCGTCGTTTTCTTGGTAATTGCGTCATAATTTCAATAATTTCGTTATTTTCAATAGTAATCGCGTATATTTCTATTTTATGGAAATGGCGACAAACCCACTTCCACAAAAACTCTCCCCCAAGGTCCGTCCCTCAAATCACTCTTGACAGATATCTCCACATACCGTAAATTATGTTTAATTTATCCATTTGTAGAATTTGATTAGGTAAATAACGAATCAGTTAAAGGTGGGGTTCTTATGGGGATTGAAATTGTGTTTTCACCATTTAATGAATTGGTGGCGAGTTTGCATGTGCTGTGTAATCCGGTTCATCATCCTTATCGCGGGAAGTGGGCGATGGAGGTAGAGGCATCACTTTCAAAAGAGATGGTCTCTGATATTCGCATGATTGGACTGTTGACCTATGAGTGGTTGTATCTCATGAACATCCGCAACGAATACAAGCTTAATGAGTCCTCTACTGAGGAAGCTATCGAGTTTATTTGTTCAATTCCTGATGAGACCTTCGTTTTTTATATGCTGGGAGAGCAGTACAGTGTTGAATCGCTTCAAGGCTGGAGGAAAGATAATCGCATGTCGCCCCTGAACCATCATCAAAAAGATTTACTGAAGCATCCGAAGCAGTGGAAGGACCGCATTCACCAGCTCCTATACGAATACAACGAAAAGATATTCCAACGGGAATTATTCCGTATACACCCTTGGATTAAGAGGGCATCCGCCACTTTCCAGCAAAAGCTTGATCAGTCTTCTTTCGATGCACTGAATGAGCTTCATCCGGATGTTACGCTAAAAGGCTCAACCATTAAGGTGCAAAAGGGTGAGACGTACCGTTTTTCGTTAAAAGAATATTCCCATCTCACATTGCAGCCTTCTACCTTCATTACCCCACATGTCATGCTCGGAGTATATCCTGGCAGGCTATGCCTCGGATTGCACGTGGCAGTGCCTGAGCCGGAAGCTTCAAATGATGAGCCGCCCACGGACTTAGTTCTCATGTTCAAAGCCTTGGGAGAATCAACAAGATTAAAGATTTTACGGGATATTTTCATGCATCCGTACAGCACAAAACAGCTTGCGGAAAAACATGACCTTGCAGAAGCGACCATTTCCAGTCATATTAAAACTCTTCAAAAGTCCGGCCTGGTGACGAGTGAACGGAAAGGCTATTACATTTTTTATTCGGGTAACAGAGAGAGGATGGAGTCACTACGGGCGGATCTTAGTCAGTTCATCTCGCTTCCTTTATTAGAAGAATTTATTTATGAGTCGGATTTAACTTAAGGGGTTATGTTTATGTTGAAACTCATAAAAGAAATTGGACAATATGGATTGACGTGCATAGGCATCATTCTCTTACTGGCTTCTCCTGCAATGATAGGAGGCTTAAATACCTTTACATCAACTATTCTAACGATCATGAAGAATATTCTGCAGCCGCACACACTTTCATACTATGTACATTCAGAGACCCGATCCTACGCCAGAATGCCCGAAGTAAGGTCCGAGGAATTCCATCAGCAGGCGGTCACAATAGACTTGTTTCCCTATATAACAGATTCCTATTTTTATAGTTTAACTTTGCTTCTGGGAAGCTTTATTATAGCAGTATTCATTGTAATGATAGCGAGTATGATGTATATACATTTCCCTCCATTTTTGAAGAAAATAATACTTGCCACAGTAGGAATTCTTGAATCACTTCCAGACGTCTTTTTTATCTTTAGTATTCAATTATCTGTTGTGTGGTTTTATAAACAAACAGGAATCGAACTTGCGGCAGCCTATTCCACAGATGATAAACCGGCTTATCTCTTACCACTTTTAACCTTGAGTGTTGTCCCGTGCATTTATCTCCTTAAAATGAACCTTCTTTTCATGAAAGAAGAGATGGAAAAGGATTATGTACTTTTTGCGAAATCAAAAGGGATCTCCAATGCTGCCATTTCGTTTCATCACATTTTAAAAAATACGGTCATGGAGTGCCTGACACATTTACCCGTCATCATCCTAGTCCTGGTGACAAATCTGGTTGTCCTCGAATTCCTGTTTAATAGTAGCGGGATCATGAGATTTATCATAGGAGATCAGCCAGCGGCATCACGGGCATTCATGCTGATACTCCTCATGACACCACTATTTATTGTGGTAAAAGGAACAATCCATTATCGGCAGCGGTTTTATGGAAAGAAGGGAGGAGGGAATGGTTGAAATCATCAAGCGTGCTTCCAGCATATCTACTCATTACGATTATTCTTGTGAGCGTAATCTTGCCAATTGTAAAAGAAGAACCCGTCGCCAAGCCATTTCTGTATGACGAAAATGGAACAGTGGTGGATACTACTCCATATCTGCCTTCAAGCTTGTATTGGCTTGGAACAGACCGGGAAGGCCGTGATCTGTTTTATTTGTTGGTGATTGGGGCGAAGTGGACGATGTTATTTGCGTTACTGGTCACCATATGTAGAATCATCCTTGCGACTTTCCTTGGTGTCTGGCTTAAAAATTGGTTCACTTCATCATGGGTGGAAGGACTGCTGCAAGCATTCACCTTCGTGCCCCAGTCACTGGTAGCGATCATCTGGCTGTCACCTTTTTTGCTGTATGAGTTGAGAAGTGCACCGCCCCTTACAATGACTCAATCTCTTCTTTTACAGCTCATTGTTCTCATTATGGCAGGTGTACCAACTACTGCAAAAATGATCGGAGAAACTGTACGGCATATTTATTGCCTTGATTTTATGGATAGTGCCCGTGTCCTTGGTGGATCATCCTTTCATCTTGCAAAAAGACATGTTTTTCTCCACCTCTTCCCTAGACTCATCATTTTGACAGGCAGGCAGCTCGTACAGGTTCTCAACCTGCTGCTGCATCTAGCTATTTTTCATATATTTATAGGAGGGACGGTTATTACTTCGGGACAGGAGCATGATCAGTTCAATGCATATTCAAGCGCGACATATGAATGGGCGGGTTTGATCGGAAGTCAATACGGTGAATTGTTGTTGGAGCCGTATATCGTGTTTTTCCCTGTAATCGCTTATTCGTTATTGATCCTGTTGGTCAATATGACGGTCAAATATTTGGAAAAATCCTATAAAAGGGGTTGAATATTCACTTCTAAACAGGGTGGAACAAGAATATTTTTTATGGGAGAGGTTTTGTCCTATTTACTAGACAAAACATCTTAAAGTGAAAAATGGACTGATAGGGGGAAAACAAAATGATGAAATATCTTCAGCGCATTGGTCGTTCGTTGATGCTTCCGGTTGCCGTATTGCCGGCTGCTGCGATTCTGATGGGGATTGGGTATTGGATCGATCCGACTGGCTGGGGCGCGGATAGTCCGATTGCAGCCTTCTTAATCAAAGCTGGCGCATCGATCATTGATAATATGTCGATTCTGTTTGCAGTCGGTGTAGCACTGGGTATGGCCAAAACAAAGGATGGTTCTGCAGCACTGAGCGGCTTGGTCGCTTATCTCGTGATTACGACACTCCTTTCAACGGACTCAGTTGCACTGCTTCAAGGTGTGGATGCCGCAGCCGTCAATCCGGCATTTGAGAAAATCGGTAATCAGTTTGTCGGGATTTTGTCAGGGATCGTTGCTGCAGCTATGTACAATCGCTTCAGTCACGTGAAGCTTCCGGATGCCCTTGCATTTTTTAGCGGAAAACGATTAGTTCCGATCATGTCGGCTGTTGCCATGCTGGTTGTATCAGGTGTGATGCTGTTTGTTTGGCCGGTCATCTACACTGCTCTTGTTTCATTCGGGAAGGAAATCAGTGGATTAAGCTTCACGGGTGCAGGTTTATATGGATTCTTTAATCGATTATTAATTCCTACAGGTTTGCATCATGCCTTAAATTCTGTGTTCTGGTTCGACGTTGCCGGTATCAATGATATCGGAAACTTCTGGTCAGGTAAGGGTGAAAAAGGTGTGACGGGTATGTATCAGGCTGGGTTCTTCCCGGTTATGATGTTTGGTCTTCCTGCAGCGGGGCTCGCCATCTATCATGCTGCAAAGCCAAGTAAGAAGAAGCAGGTGGCTTCACTGATGCTGGCAGCAGGTTTTGCTTCCTTTTTCACAGGAGTGACTGAGCCTCTGGAGTTTGCCTTCATGTTTGTTGCACCTGCCCTTTATGTAGCACATGCGGTGTTGACAGGATTATCCCTGGCCATTGCCTCCTTCTTTCAATGGACGGCAGGGTTCGGCTTCAGCGCAGGGTTCGTCGATTTTGTCCTAAGCTCAAGACTTCCGTTAGCGAATCTTCCGTACATGCTGCTCATACAAGGTGTCGTATTTGCCCTTCTCTACTATTTCTTGTTCCGTTTCATGATCGCGAAATTCAATCTTATGACTCCGGGGCGTGAAGAAGACAGCGAAGAAGCAGCAGGGGAGAGTGCAGCGGTGCTCACTCAAGACGAAAAGTTTGCTGTGATGGCATCTGAGATCTATGCAGGACTCGGTGGGGATGAAAATGTAACCTCCGTAGATAACTGCATTACCAGATTGAGAGTGGAGGTGAAGGACATGGATGCCGTAGATCAAGCTAGGATCAAAGCGACAGGGGTGCCGGGCATACATGTAGTTGGGGAAAATAGCATTCAAGTGATTGTCGGCACGTCGGTGCAGTTTGTGGCTGATGAAATTGAGAGGATTCGAGGATAGGATAAGGAAAGGGGACCTGTCGTTTTTTTGTAGAATGGCAGATAAAAGCTGATTTTGGCAGGTATATTTCTCAAACGGCTGGTATATCCCAAAAACGGTAGATAAACCATTTCCAATAGCTCCCCCCAACTTCCGAACCAGGAGTTGGGGTCTCTTTTTCTTCCAAACTGCAAAAATCTCTCGAATAGTCTATACTTTACCTATAGAATTCTTTCCCAGAAAGGTTTTTACCATGAAGAAACTTAAAGAATCGGATCTTTATCAACCGATCCAAAAACATTTTCACAAACAGGGTTACCAGGTGAACGGTGAAGTGAACGATTGTGATGTGACTGCCTTTAAGGAAGATGAACTTGTGATTGTAGAATTGAAGCTTTCATTGAATGTCGAACTTCTTATTCAAGCGACAAAGCGGCAGAGACTCACAGACCTTGTATACATTGCAATCCCGAAACCAAAGCGTCCCCGGTCAAAGCGGTGGAACGATGTCTGTCACTTGGTGCGCAGATTAGAGCTCGGTCTGATTACCGTATCGTTTACAACGAAAACGCCTAAGCTTGATTTTGTCATACATCCGGAAACCTTTGACCGGAATAAGAGTATGAAGAACAGTAAGCGGAAACGGGCAGCTCTTGTAAAAGAAATCGAAGGGCGCAGTGCAGATTACAATGTAGGCGGCAGCAATAAAACGAAAATCATGACGGCTTACAAGGAAAACTGTATTCAGATTGCCTGTTACCTTGAAAAACACGGTCCCATGTCACCGAGGAACTTAGCCAAGTTGGGGACTGGTGCGAAAACTCCATCCATTCTTCAGAAGAATTATTACCGCTGGTTTGAGCGGGTAAAAAGGGGAGTTTACCAGATAACGGAGCAAGGAAAAAAAGAGCTTGAGAATTATCCCGAGCTTGTAAGCTACTACTTTAAGAAAATAGAAGAAGAACAATAGAAAGAGCCTGCCCCGCAACCGGAGAGCAGGCTCTTCTTTGTATCTCACTACTAGTACCCGCATTCTTCACATATACATTACATCAGAGCAGATATCGGGAGGAAGGATACATGTATGAAAAAGAAGATTGAGAACACGATTCATAAAAAGGTGAGTGATCTTCAGCATAGACAGAATGCAGAAGGAAGCTGGTCCTTCTGCTTTGAAAATAGCGTGATGACCGATGCATATATGATCATTCTTCTGCGTTCCCTTGAGGTGGATGAGGAAGAGCTTGTGGGACGGCTGGTGAACCGACTTTGGAAAGTACAATCCAGGGAAGGGACATGGAAGCTTTTTGATGATGAGAAGGAAGGGAATCTGTCTTCAACGATCGAGGCATACTTTGCCCTCTTATTTAGTGGATTGGTGGAGAAGGAGGACAAGAGACTGGAGAAAGCCGAGCGTTTCATAGAGAAAAAGGGTGGCATTCACGGGGCGCACTCGATTACGAAATTCATGCTTGCCATTCATGGACAATATGATTGGAGGCATTTGCTTCCGGTTCCCATCGAGTTTTTAATGATTCCGAAGCAATTCCCCTTGAATTTCTGGGATTTCAGCAGCTATGCACGAGCTCACTTGGCACCACTGCTGTTGCTGAAGGATCAGGGGTTCTCGTTAAAATCAAACAGCATTCCACAAATACAACATCTGTCCCGGACACCACATGAAGTAAGATACAGTGCAAGGGAGCTGAAATTATTCTCGAAAATCAATGAGGGCTTACAGTCCTTAATAAGTATTCCAACCCATCTTCATCAACAGGCCCGGCAATTCGCCCAGCAGTATATGCTGCAAAGAATAGAACCCGATGGGACGTATCTTAGTTATTTCAGCACAACGTTTTATATGATTTATTCCCTGCTGGCTTTGGGATACAAAAAGAGTGACCCTATCATCGTAAAGGCAATGAGTGGATTAAAAGAGATGGCCAGCGAAACGAAGAAAGGCATTCATATTCAAAATTCTCCCTCAACCGTGTGGGACACAGCCTTGATCAGCTATGCCCTTCAGGAGGCAGGAGTGGATGCACGAGAACACTCCATAGAGAAAGCGGTGGAGTACCTTCTTAAGAAACAACATTTTCGGTATGGGGATTGGGCGATGGAGAGCAGAGCGAAGCCTGGGGGCTGGGGCTTTTCAAAGAGCAACAGCATTCACCCTGATGTGGATGATACGACGGCTGCACTCAGGGCCATTACCTATTCAGCTGCTGAGAAACCACTTGTGCGGCAATCGTGGGACCGTGGGCTCGAATGGACACTTGGTATGCAGAACCGTGATGGAGGCTGGCCGGCTTTTGAAAAAAACAAGACAAAAGGTATCCTTACTTCATTTCCTATGGACGGGGCAGAGGCAGCGGCAATCGATCCATCAACCCCTGATCTAACAGGAAGAGCCCTGGAGTTTCTAGGAAACCGGGCAGGGTTGACCATGGACCATCCTCAGGTCAAAAGAGGGGTACAATGGCTGAAGCTGATGCAAAAGGACGATGGATCGTGGTACGGGCGCTGGGGCGTCTGCTATATCTATGGAACATGGGCGGCCATCACGGGAATGAAAGCAACGGGAGTACCTTCTTCTGATAAACATATCCAAAAAGCAAAAGCTTGGCTGGAAAGCATTCAACATAAAGACGGGGGCTGGGGAGAATCCTGTTACAGTGATCAGGAAAAGACATACGTGCCTCTTTCCTTCAGTACACCCTCACAAACCGCATGGGCACTTGAATCTCTCATCTGTATCGAAGACAAACCCACTCCCGCCATTGACCTGGGCATCATGGCGCTTCTCGAATTCATGAACGGAGAAGCAGATGACTCATCCAAAACCTACCCCACGGGAGTAGGCCTGCCAGGGAACTTTTATATCCATTACCATAGCTATCAATGGATATGGCCATTGATCACTCTGAGCAGGTACAAAGAAAAGTATAGCTGAGGGACGGACCTCTTGAGGTCCGTCCCTCCATGCGATAAAATAAAAGTAAGAATTTTCTGTGAAAAAGGGTGATTGTATGGTGAATGTGGATTCGTTTCCTTATCCCTTTAAGGGGGAGGTGTATCGGTATTCGAATAATTCGGTTCCTTTGGATGAACCGAGTAGTGTCGAGGTTACATCCTCTTATCAAAAAGAAATCAAACTTAAACGGGAACTGCTTATGCATCATCCTGAGCGGTGCTTTCAGTCCCAGCGGCATACCTTGAAAGCTCAATGGGAGATAACAGAGCTGGTCATTCAACATCTCACTACGTACTATCCTCAACAGTTTTCCCTTGACAAAAATGAGGGGGAATGGACGTTCCACAATCACATTTTAAATGAACAAACAACCTTTATACTCGGGGATGCATCCACTTTATCCATGGAACCACTCGATTTTATCGGTCGACATGTGCAAGAAGACCTGATTTTCATGATGCAGCGGGATGGGGATTTATATTTGGATGCGGGACAGCTTTGTTTTCCTGCTAATTGGTCCCTTGCGTTTAATACAGGAATGAGTTTTAAGGAGATTCATAAGCCGATTCCGGGTTTTAAAGAAGAAGGCTTGGATCAGCGGATTCTGACGTTTTTAATGCGTATGGAAGCAGGAGACCCATGGGTCAGGAGGAATTGGTCGTTAATAGCGGGAAATCGCTTGGATACTTCACTTGAAACCTTTGATCAGTGGGGGAAGAACAGAAGTCTGGTAACGGGAGAAAATGCGGGTGAATTCGTTCATTTGCGGGTAGAGGTACAGAAACTGTTCCGTTTACCGGGTTCGAATGGATTACTGTTCACGATTCATACCCACCTCCTCTCACTGGAAAAGTTCACTCGAAACCCGGAATGGACTGAAGAGTTTTATCAGATCCTGCAGGAGCTTCCTTCACATATCTCTGATTACAAAGGGATTTCCTTATTTCAAGATGTGGTCATAGAGTATTTGAACAAGAAGCGGGTGATGAAATGAAGACCGGGACGCAGCCAGCGTTCGTCACGGGCAAACGAAAGTATTTATTTTGTGGTGATAATAAGGGATTGGAACGACTGACTCCCATCATTAAAAAAGTGATGAAGGAAAATGTCTCTTTTGAAGTGGTGTATCTTGGTGAAAAGGAAGAAACAGATATCACACTATGGTTGCGAGATCAGAAGATGGGCACTTTACTTTACATAGCAATGGATTGGAGTAAACTGGAAGATTTCAAGCATCTGGCTCTGGAATGTGGTTTTTCTGAAGAGGAAACGCAGTTTATTGGTCACGGTGTCAGAATGATTGATGTTTTCTGTTGCAAATGCCATCAGAAAACAAAGATTGACAGGGGAAAATTGGGTGAACTCCCGACGACCTGTTCCCATTGTCACTTAATGCTGTCCGTTTCCGACCATTACTCTCCATTACGGGGGTCATACCTCGGTTATGCTACCTTTGAAACGGGGAGTGATGGAAAGTGAATATTAATAAAACGATCCCCGTCCAAGTCAGGTCCATTCATCAGGAAACCCCTTACATCAAGAGGTTTACGCTTTTCCATGAACATCACGAAGCCCTTCCTTATTTTAGCGGGGGATCCCATATCACTACATATGTTGAGCTGGATGGGCAGACCATTGCCAGATCGTATTCCTTAACGAATCCACCTGGTCAATCGGCAGCCTATCAAATTGCCATCCGTTTAAATAAATCGTCACAGGGAGGGTCTTATTACTGGCATGAACGGATGAAGGAGGGGGACACGTTGCGGGTGGGATTTCCACAAAACCATTTCCCACTGAGTTTCAAAGCAAAACACCATGTATTCTATGCCGCTGGAATCGGCATTACCCCCTTCATGTCCATGATGGCAGAACTTAAGGAAGAGGGACGGACCTTCGAACTCCATTATGCAGCGAAATCGAGAGAGGCTTGCCCTTTCTACTCTTTTCTATCGGAAACATATCCTGAGCAGACTCACTTTTATTTTTCACAAGAAAAGAGATTAACGGATGCAAGTCTTTGGGAACACAGAGTGGGAACCCACGTTTACTTCTGTGGTCCCCCTTCATTTATCGAAAAGTTTACCAGAAGCGCCCTGGAAATCGGATATCCTTCATCGAGTGTTCATTACGAACGGTTCACTCCTCCACAGTCATTAACACGGAGAAGATTTAAAGTGGAATTAACGAATGGTCAAATCGTTCATGTTTCAGAAAAAGAGACTTTATTAGAGGCACTTCTCGAGTCTGGGATCAAGGCACCCTATTCCTGCCGGGCCGGCCGGTGCGGGACGTGTGAATTAAAAGTGTTAGAGGGAAAAGTCGATCATGCTGATTCCTTTCTGAATGAGGAAGAACGGAATGACCATCGCTCGATTCTGTCTTGTGTATCCCGTGCCCAGTCTGGTAAGTTGAGAATTCAACTGTGACAGTGGCATACAGGTTGTTTTTCTTATAGAGTAAATAATATATAGATATAGCATAATGCAGAATGACGCTTAAGAAATGGAGGGCTCACCATCACCGATCTAAATACATTATTTCGCAAAAGAATACATTATCCAACCACCGGGAAAATATCATTTCACCAACTGGATACGATTTTAGAAGAGACAGCTAAAAGCATCCCATTCGAAAATCTATGCGTTATTGGAAATACATTCACAAATCTTACCAAAAGAAATCTAGTGAATAAGATGCTTGTAAAGAACGAAGGTGGTCTATGTTATGAACTGAATTCATTGTTTTATTTATTTTTGATCGAAAATCAATTCGATGCGGTTCTTGTTCGTGGAGTTGTTTACAATCATGATAAAGAGCAGTACGAGAAGATAGGAAGGACCCATGTGGTCATTTTAGTCTCTCATAAAGATACAACATATGTGGTCGATACAGGTTTTGGGGGGAATCTCCCGTTAAAACCAGTACCATTATCGGGAGAAGCGGTCGTCTCTTCAAATGGGGAGTTTAGAGTTAAAGAGCTCGACAGCCCACATGGAGATTATATCTTTGAAATGAAATTAGAGCATAAGCATTCGGATTGGAGAACAGGATATGCTTTTGATTCGGGAAATCCCATAAAGGATGTCACACAATTGAATGATATCCAAACAATTATTTCCACCCATTCAGATTCCCCTTTTAATAAACATCCATTACTGACAAAACGGACGAATGACGGGACTGTGACCTTAACGGATACGTCCTTTACACACTGGAAGGACGGAGAGTTAACGAAAAAGGAGATAGACCTTGAAAGTTATATAGAACTGCTGAATTCCTGGTTTGGTTTCCGGCATACTAAAAAAGACCCGGAATAAATCCGGGTCTGATTATCACTTCCCTAGTATGGACATGATGCCTTTATAGATAAGGAAAAGTGAGAATATGAGAATAGCTAAAACGCCTATGATGTCCGTTACTGGGGATACACTTGCTAAGAACGTACCTGCTAAAGGAACCTTCAACAATGCGAAACCGGATAGAATACCCGCTACTAACAAAAGAATAAAACGATCCATTCTGTTCCCCTCCTTTCGAGGTATTATATGTTCGAGGTGAGAGGAAGTTGAACCCATTCTTATGTCAAAGTTCATAAAGAAAAAAGGAATGAGCCTATCGGATAGGTTCATTCCTTTTATTTCATCAATGTATTATAATCCCAGTTCTTCCAAAATAGAATCAAGTGTTTTACCATCTGCTGACTCTACTGGAGCAGGTACGTCCTCAACATGTTCATTCTGTAATAAATAGTTCTTCTGCACAAATTTGATATCGTTGGCGTTGACCGTTCCATCAAAATTGATATCTGCTGCACGATGGTCTGTATTCCAAGCATCCTGAATGGCAATGGCGTCATAGATATCGATGACGTTGTCCTGGTTGACATCTCCCCCGACAGGCTTAAGGTTCGTAGCTCTTTGATACTTTCCAAAAAGCTCCCCATTGTACTCATAACCGATTCTTTCTGTGTTTTTGGTCAAGAAGTGGCCTGGTACCAGAACTTTTACTTCATATGGATCTTCGCTTAATGGGAGTTTCCCAATGGAGTACTCCCCATTTTCATTGATGGAGGATGGAGTAAAGACGTCCCCGGTTGATTTCTTGAATTCTATTGTTGCGCCGGCTTTAGTCCAATCTTTCTTGGCATTGAAGCCTGATCCACCATCAAATCCTTCCGGGCTCACATAACCTGTAATTGAGTTAAAGCCCGGATTGACAGCGAATTCAGCACCCGCATGCAGGAGATCAATGGTTGCATTGTTTGAATTCGTAATGGTTACAGTTGGATCTAACCCATCTTGTTTGGTGAACCGTTCATCTTGGACCTTTACTTGCACATCAACAATCTTGCTATGATCGAATGATTGATTAGGTTCATTGAACGTAACGCTGATCTGATTGCCATCAAGTGTCAACGAGGCTATATCTGAATATGCCTCAGATAACTTGGCATCGATCACTTCTGATTGAAGTCCGTAATGATCTTCAAATGTCCAAGTGGCTTCTTTTACATCTTGAACATTATCCAGTGCTAAAGTTGCTGTTACGACTTCACCAGTATTAACAGTTTTCGCCCCAGTTTTCAGATACGCATTCGGTGTACCTTCTTTAATGAAGAAATAGTTCTTCATCGCACTATTGTTTCCTGCCATATCATAGCCCTTCATTCTAAAGTTAAGAGCTTCCACGTTCTCATTCATCGCAATTTCTTCTACAAACTTACCGTTTTCATCCATATAAAGCGGGGAAGATGGGAACGGTGAATTCCAATAATAAATCATAAAGTTTTTGGATTGATCTGCGTCGACTCCTGCTGCTTGCATATCTTCAATAAGTGGATCTGTAATTTCAATCTCAAATGGATACGTTTCCTGACCTGGTTGATATTCAAGGAACGGGGATTCACCATCCAGGGAACTCTTGAATGTAGGACCCTCAATATCGATATAGAAATGCTCTGTTTTTGTTTTTACCTTGCCTTTTGGATCTGTCATCGCGTATTTGATTTTATAGTGTCCAGGTTTTGCGATGGTCATTTCTTCTGAAAACGGATTCTTCTGATCACCTGTAAATGCGTAATAGCTTCCTTGGAATACTCTTAATAAATAGTTGTTATCGATCAGGGCATTCTCCAGATCAAGTGTACCAATCAGCCCCAAATCTTCCCCTGTTTCCCCATCCTGTAGGATAATGTCCATACTTTTCATCGGTGAACTCAGATTGAATTCAGCCATTGCCCATGGGTAGCGGAAAGGATCATATCCATGTGTATAATGAGAAGGGGCAAAGGCAGGTGATAATAATTCAAGTGTATTAAAGCCTTCTTCCGTCCTCTTCACACTAAATGGCACTCGATAACTTTCTGATGGATCATGACTGTTTGTAACTACCACATACCCTTCATATATCCCTTTCGCAGCGGTTTTCGGCATCGTCAGGAATAGGTTTGAGGTCTTTTTCTTACCTCCATTTACCTTGATGGACTTATCAGTCGTTACTTGAACTCCATTTTCTTTAAGGCTAAGGGTGCCTTCCTGTACATTTTCTATAACACGAATGTCAAACGTTTTCTTTTCATCACTATTGTTGGTGATTTCAAAGCTTTTTTGAACGCGGAGGTGAGCTCCTTCAGCCACTACCTGATTACCGAAAATCAGTCCGCCTGTCGGATTATCGATCGGGATCAGTTCTTCCCCGCTAGGAAGCAACGTCTCATCTTTGATTTGAATCTTCGTCTGACTGTGAAGGGCTTGATACGGATCCACTCTTCCTGCACCTACTTCAAATACGCTATAATCCCCATTTAATGAATCAGCAGTGTTCATGAGAATGGTCTTAATATCAGCAGGCTCAAGATCAGGATTCTCACCTAACAGTAAAGCTGCAACTCCCGCAGTGAAAGGAGAAGCCATAGAGGTACCTGATAATCTCGAGTAAGCATACTGATAGTCATCCGTTTTTTCTGGATCGATCATATAGGAAGGGAAGGTCGACAGAACGCTGACTCCGGGTGCTACGACTTCTGGTTTCATATCATAGCTTTTATTAACAGGGCCCCGTGAACTGAAATCCGCTAAATGGTCACCCTCAGTCACGTTTTCTTCTAAGTTTGTAAAGGAGAAATTTGATGCTCCACTGGTGATCGCAGCTTTTAATTCTTCCCCGGCAGCCATTGTCATAGAGAAGGCTGGGACATAACTTGTTGATTCACCAAGATTATATCCTACATGACCTTCAGCATTGTTATACATGATCACAGCTTTGGCACCATGTTCCTTAGCCAATTTCACTTTGTCATTCAGTGCGAAATTTCCTCGCTGAACAAAGGCAATCTTTCCTTCAACATTTTTATTCTCATAGTCTTCTTCATAACCAAGGCCCACATCTACCAACTCTAATGTTTGATCTTCTAAACTGGCAAAGGAATGTGCGAACCCTCTTGCCATACTCACAATTTCCGCTGACCATCCATCTGACGTTTCACCGGTAAAAGTGGTTTGCGAGACAGGAACATCACTTGCTCCTACTGTTAGCGCTAAAGCAGCTGTACCCGGAGAGCCGAGGGTAAAGTCATTTGGTCCTGCATTCCCTGCTGAAACAACGGCTGTCACACCGTTTAATACGGCATAGTTAAGGGCTGTACTTGTAGGATAATATGGATCATTGACACTGGCACCCAATGAAAGGTTGATGACATCCATTCCATCCTGCACAGATTTTTCAATTCCGGCAAGGACGTCTTCTGTGTAACCACTTCCGTATGGACCTAGGACGCGATACACATAAAGATCTGCATCTGGGGCAACTCCCTCTACGGATACTTCACTATCATTCTCGTTTTGTCCTACGATGGTTCCGGATACATGAGTACCATGAGAAGTATAATAGGAACTGCCAGTATAACTGAACTCCGGTTCACTCGTACTCTCCCAATCTTCATACGTTGCTTCCATTGGGTCAGCATCATCGTCAACAAAGTCATATCCACCTTTGTAAGCATCTTTAAGGTCAGGATGGTTATAGTCAATACCTGTGTCGATGACACCGACTTTGATTCCCTCTCCTGTTATTCCTTCCTTATGTAGTTCATCTACATTTAAATAGGGGATGCTTTCAACAGATGTTGTGATTTCTCTCTCAACATCATTTGGATGGTCTTCTTTAACGGGATCGACCGTAAAGGCCTGATTTTTAAACACAGCTTTAACGGCTTCGGATTTAAGCAGTTGTTCTACCTGATTAGCTGGAAGGGTCATGGCAACACCGTTATACGCTTCTTTATAGGTTTGGGTGATTTTAGGCGCTACCTTTTTCCCTTTTAAGTGGCTTGTAGATAGGTGCTTTGCTACATCTTCTTTAAAAATCTTATGTTCTTTCTCCACTTGGGCTTTGGCGTCTGCTTTCTTTATTGATTTACCTTGTACTGCCGCTTCCAATACTGCCACATGTCCAGGTTTGGATTCAAATTGAACGATAACGGAGATCTCTTCGTCAGATGCCAATTCACCCGACTGAAATCCTTGGAGGCCCTCTGCGTTATTTACCTCCAGTTGATGCAAGGCTTGTCTTTGTGTTTCAGTCAAGGAAGATAAAACTGTTTCTGCTTTCCAATCCTCAGCTGTAGCTGTTGGCATGGAGTAGTTCGACACTGGGGATAACAGTAATCCAGTGGATAGTGCAATCACAGCCGATTTCTTTGTGATGGAAGATCCATTCATCATTTCTACCTCTTTTCTGTTTTTGGTTAGATTATTCAAAAGATTAGTACAATTCTTATTGTAAATACAAATTTATCATGTTTGTATGGGGGTTTATTTAGGGACCATTTGACTATTAATTAGTGTAGTTTCATTAATTTTTGTCTGATTTTGAATGGTGTTTCAGGAGGAAAGATGTGAAAAAATGATGGGGAATGGGGGTTGTGAGCAATGCCAACGATCGATGTGAAAAAAGAAAAATGATAAAAAGACTGAACAGTCCTTTTATCATTTCAATAGGAGGGTTACTCTAATTCATAATAACTTATTTCATTTGACATCTTATCGGATGCAAGTCTGAATCCTTTCTCTGTTTGCCCAGTTTTCACATAATATAAAAATAGTTGTCTTTCATAATGCTGATACATCAACTGACTCCCCGTTTTTTTGAAGTGGGGGAGAGCTGTACTTTCAATATATTCATATAGTTCTTTTTCATCCTCATTTATGGTAAGTAAGTAAATCTCAAAGAATACATGACTTGGATCCCGGTGCTGAGTGGCCATATTCAGTCCTTTTGTCGCTAAGTGATTGAGTTCTCGTGAAGATAGTAGATTCCCTTTCATGCAAGCAAGTATATATCCGCTGAGCGTAACTAAATAATTTGATGCCGGCGTTTCGTCATTGATAAGATTTAATGCTTCTTCATAGGATGCCTTTGATTCAGAATATCGTTTTCTCCTAAAATATTCGAATCCAAGGTTATTATGTATCTTATGCGCCCGATCGTTTGAATTGACTGATTCACAGACTCTGAGGAGCTTATCGTACTGTTGTTTTGTTTCTTCCATATCAAAGGGTTCCTTGGCATTCAATTGGATTAAAATTAAGGTTTCCGAATCGATGACCCTAAGGATATTCAATGTTTTCTGGAAAAATTGCAAAGCTTTTTGCCCATAATAATAGGCAAAGGTGTTTGAATGAATGGAATGATATGCTAATGCCAAATGGAAATAATATTCGGAGTTGGGATATTCATCGTCAATCTGTTTCAATACATGTATGCAAGTGTTAAATTGTCTTGTTGAATGATAGTAAATCCCTTTGACATGAAGCAATAAATTTTGTTCAAAAGGGGATAGAGAATAGTTTTTATTTTCGAACATGCCCAGGATTTCCTTGGTTTTTCCATGATTGTTCAAAAATAAATAATATCTTGCCAGAAAAAGGTTGTATTGAATGATGAAGTCAGATAAAAACCTTAAAGGTTCCTTTTCAATTTCACCTTTAAGTTGATGGATGTCATTGGTTCGAATCATAATAATCGCATCGTTCCATTCTGATAGTTTAGCCTGTAAGGAATGGTAGCGGGAACGTTCAACATCCATATTGATTCCAAGCTTCCTTGCAAGTAAATCAGTAATTTCACTGGAATACTCTGTGATGCCTCTTTCGATTTTACTAAGATGTGTGGTGGAACAGATACCCTGAGCAAGCTGTTCCTGAGTCAATCCTGAATCTTCACGATGAAATTTAATTAATTTACCTTCGATCATAGTACACCCCGAGTGAACAGTTTATTTATCATTATAGGGAAATATCTTTGTTTGTTCTATAGATGGGGGACAAGACGGAGGTCTGAAGGCAAAAACATCCAAATCCAATGGAATCTGCTTTACTATACTGATTTTCTCTTTTCTGCATCCAGCTCATTCAGGACTTCTATCCTTTCGACAAAACGATAAACTGGATAGATGATTCCTGGAATGGAAGAAAGGATCGCGGGATAATAATCTCCAAAGTTACACTCAGAGCTTAGAAAACTCTGAGTGTTTTTGTTATATTAGTTAGTCAGTGAATCAGGGATTGTTTATAAGATAAGCGCGCGATTCTTTCTATGCTCTTTTCGCAAAGGAGCCGTTTTGAATAGTCTCGTTTCTTCTTCCGTTTGAGGAATGACCTTTGGTACCGGCTTCGGTTTTCCATCTTCATCAACGGCGACCATTGTCAGGAATGATTCCGTCGTCAAGGTTTTGACACTCGTTACTAGATTCGTAGAGTACACCTTTACATACACTTCCATTGATGTTCTGCCGGTGGAAGTGACGTATGCCTCAAGGCTTAGAGCATCGCCGACCGTGGCGGATGATAAGAAGTCGACGGAGTCAATCGATGCCGTGACGACGACTGAACTGGAATGTTTCATGGCGGATAGGGCCGCAATCTCATCAATATAGGATAAAACCTTTCCTCCAAAGATGGTCTGCATATGATTGGTGTCAGGCGGCAATACCAATTTTGTTTGTATGGTTCGTGAACGTTCGACTGAATAGGCTTGTTCCATTTTCTCATCTCCCTGTTTGTATTATGAAACAAAAAAGCATCTTCTTTTGAAAAAGAAGATGCGGCTATTCCAGGTGAACGTTCAGAGTACAACGATTCCTCTTGTGACGTCTCATTAGCGCAACACCCTCCTATCTCCCGTAGGAACTTCTGTGTTCTTCCCATTTGGCAGGTCTCCTGGCTCAGCGTCAACGATTTCGTATTCCTTCCCATTTCAATCCGAAACAGTGGATCCATACGAATTCTCAGCCTTACAGTGGCGGGACCGCGTTGGACTTTCACCAACTTCCCTTTTAAGAAAATGAATTAAAGGTCATCTTCACCAATGAGCAATGATTAAATTGTGAACGCTTTTATTTTATCATAACCCTTAGTGAGTGAGGAGAAGGATTATGGTAAAATTTATAAACAAGTGCTTTTCAAAAAGGTAGTGAGGTCTGAAAAATGCCACAAGACAAAATACAAAGAAACCAAATCGATAAAGTAGTAGAGTATATCGATCAACATCTAAGCGAAGATTTATCCTTAGAACAGTTAGCCAAAGTATCAACCTATTCCCCTTATCACTTTCAGCGGTTGTTTAAAGGGCTGATCGGTGAAACACCGGCAGGTTATGTGAAAAGGATGCGCTTGGAAAATGCAGCGCATATGCTCATTTACGAGCCACAGCTTCCTATCACACAAATTGCGTTCATATGTGGTTTTTCATCGTTATCCTATTTCACCTATTCTTTTAATACTTACTTTAAAGCTAACCCCAAAAGCTGGCGGGAAGGTGCCTATTTAGAGCGTTTTCCGCGAGAATATCTAAATAGCAAGATATCTAAACTCTTCAGCGCAAAAGCGAAAGCATCCCAGGGTGAAGAATCCTATAATGAGTTTAAATGGCTGGATTTATCGAAAGTGAAGATCGCTCATTTTCCAGAGTGTTCAACCGTCAATAGATTCCATATCGGGTCATATATCGAAGGTATTCCAGAAGCATGGCAAGATCTATACAGATGGGGAAATGCCAGAAACCTCATAGAGAAGAGTCCTTTGATATTCGGAGTTCCAAAGAGCAACCCTTATATTACCCCACCTGAAAAAAGCAGGTATGAGTGTCGCTTGGCTGTTGAAAATCAAAATGACGCGGAAGGTGAGGAACTCTATCTATTTCGAGGCAGTAAGCATGTGGTTTATGAATTCGATGAACCTGTCGACTACCGTGAAAGAGGGAAGTTAATCGAATGCTATTCTGAACTTTACAGCTATTGGTTGCCGAAAAGCGGATACAGATACCTGGGGAATCCGATTGAACTCGTGGAAATGATCAGTTTAAAAGGAACACTCGATATTGGATGTAGCATTAAAGCGATCGCTTTAGCCATTGAGCCGAATTAATGGAGGAATTGGGATGGAATTAAATGTGAATTTGCTCGCGATATTGGCGGGGGCTGTGGTGTATATGGTATACGGCGGAATTTATTATTCTATTTTACTAGGAAAGAAGGAACAGGATAGTACTGGACCGATTAAATATGCAGTGGCTGTTATTGTTGCATTTATCAGCTCACTTCTTGTTGGGATTTTTGTTCAAGCCATCGGTTCCAATGGAGTAGTCGAAGGAGCTTTGACAGGTGTACTAATTGGAATTCTTATTTCCATTGTCTACTTGAAAAATGCTTTATTTGGTCTTATGACAAAACGGATGTTTCTTATCGCGATAGGAGATCATCTCATCATATTTACCCTGTTAGGGGCCATACACGGATGGTTGTTGTAGATTGTAAGCTCGAACCTTTTAAAGGTTCGAGCTTTTTTTATATAAAATTAGGAGATTCACCTAAATTATTGAAACTTTTCTAACACTCTTCCGTAGATAGTATTGTAGCTAGCACTTTTATTTTAAATTAAATCAGATTTCATGCTGGTTAAACAAAATGTCGAGAGGGGTTGTCAGAATGCTAGGATCATTAAGTATTATCGGATTTTTCATGTTCCTTATTCCTGTTCTAGTTATTGCAGCGATTGCAGGGATTGCCTATTATTTCTGGATGAGATTTCGTTATCGTACAGCGAGATCGAACCAGGCACTGATCATTACCGGACCTAAACTGGGGGATCCTGAGAAGGAAACGAATATTTTCACCGACCAGGAAGGGCGTTCAATGAAAATCATCAGAGGTGGGGGGTACAGATTAAGACGTTTCCAAACATCCACACCTGTTAATCTTACATCCTTCCAATTAAAGCTATCGACACCGAGAGTATACACAAATGGCGGAGTACCGATCGTTGCAGACGCAGTGGCGATGGTGAAGGTGGCCGATACATTAAACGGGATTGCGAACTATGCCGAGCAGTTCCTTGGTAAGGATCAAAAAGAAATTGAAGATGAAATCATCGAGGTACTGGGAAGTAATCTTCGTGCGATCCTTTCAAAAATGACTGTTGAAGACATTAACAGCAACCGTGAAAAATTTAACGCAGACGTATCAGAAATTGCCCAGAAGCAGCTGGATCTCATGGGCTTCAAAATTACGTCACTCGGGTTAACTGACATAAGAGATGCAGACGAAGAAAATGGATACTTAAAAAACCTTGGTCGTCCACGTATCGCCGAAGTTCGCAAGCAAGCTGAAATTGCAGAAGCTAACACCGAGCGTGAAACCCGTATTCACCGGGCCCAAACCGATCAGGAAGCGAAAGAGGAAGAATATAAGCGTCAAATTACCATTGCCCAATCGAAAAAAGAGAAGGACATCAAAGACGCCGCCTTCAAAGAAGAGACAGAGCGGGCAAGAGCAAAGTCCGAGCAGTCCTATGAGTTGGAAAAAGCCAAACTTACCAAGGAAGTGAAAGAAGAAGAGTTAACCCTTCAATTCCTTGAGCGTGAACGTGCCGTTAAGCTTGAAGCAGAAGAATCAAAAGTTCGTAAAACGAAAGCAGATGCCGAATACTACGAAACCACCCGTAAAGCGGAAGCCGAAGCGCGCAAGGCTGAAATTGACGGGGAAGCGAAAGCCAAGATCCGAAGAGAAGAAGGTTCTGCCGAAGCCGATGTTATCAGAGAGCGAGGTAAGGCGGAAGCCGAATCCCGTAAACTGCTGGCAGAAGCAATGGAGAAACATGGCGATGTCATCATTACCGAGAAATTAATCGAAATGCTGCCCGTTTTCGCAGAGAAAATTGCCCAGCCTCTTAACAATATTGACTCTGTTAAGATCATTGATTCCGGTAATGGCCAGGGAGTTCCTTCCTTTGGGAAAAGCATCACCAGAACGATGCTTGACATGCAGGAACCGTTACGGGAAATGACTGGCATCGATGTAGGTGAACTACTGAAGTCATATGCAAACAGAAGCCAGGAGAGACCTTATCAACCTGCGATTTCGGAGTCAGCAGACAAGGAAGTTGCTGTTACGACTGAAGAAAAAGAGTTACAAGAAGAAAGTAAATAATGAGAAAAGAGATGTCTCAATAATGGAGACATCTCTTTTCTTATGTAGTCTAATCGATTCCAATAAAGGAGTGCCAGAAACGGAATGGTCTATCTGAACCTGGCACCTATTGAATGAATGTACCCTGGTACATAGTGTTAGTGTTGTTTGGGGGTCAGCTGCTGAACATCATGGAAAAATCAGTAGCTGAATATAGGAAGATTATTAACAGTTGAACTCAACGGGGAATTTACCTGTTAAAATTCTTGAAAAGTTCAACAGTCAAATATCCGAAGAAATTAAGCAGTCAAATAAACTGCAATATTTTACAGTCAAAAAAACACTGAAATTCAACAGTCAAACATACCCCTCAACCCTCTACCCCAACCTCAATATGCCGGGAACTTTTAACATCAAACAGCCCTAAATCTGTCAGCTTCAACTCAGGGATCACAGGCAAAGTGAGAAAAGAGAGAGTCAGAAATGGATTAAAGTCCCCGGAGAATCCTAACTCTACAAACGCATTTTCCAACTCGTGGAGCCCTGATACCACTTCTTCAAATCCCTGATCGGACATCAACCCTGCAATCGGTAATGGAAGAGAGGCTATGATATTTCCGTCTCTCACCATCACCAGGCCGCCATTCATTTCGTAAAGCGCCTCAATCGCTTGCAGGATATCACGATCATTTGTACCAGTTGCGACAATATTATGGGAATCATGAGCAATGGTGGTAGCAATGGCTCCCTTTTTCAATCCGAAGCCTTTTACAATCCCCAACCCAATATTTCCTGTCCCGTTATGTCTTTCAACGACAGCCATTTTTAGTTGATCTTGTTGAATAGAAGGGATAAAGAATCCATTTTCTACTTGGACCCTTTCAATCTGTTTATTGGTTCTAAGGTGGTTAGGGATGATTTCGATAATATGTGCTTCTTTTGTAACGCCCATATTAATTTGGAGATGTTTTTCAGTTAGTACAGGAATATGAACAGTTGAAGTCAGGGATGGTTTTTGCGCCGGTTTTACGATTGAGTCGCCGACAAACTGACCATATACAGCTACCTGCTTCCCTTCTTTGTAAACCTCTGATATAGAGACCGTTTTAATATCATCGAGTAAGACAAAATCCGCATCGTATCCAGGTGCAATTGCTCCTTTAGTGTGTAACCCATAACATTCAGCAGCATTCAAAGAGGCGATGCTAATCGCCAATAGAGGGTCGAGCCCTTCATTGATTGCTAAGCGGATATTGTGATCGATACTGCCTTCCTCGATTAAGTCATCCAAGTGCTTATCATCTGTACAGAATAGACAGCGACGGGCATTTCTTTCGTTAACAACCCCAATAAGTGATTTTAAATCTTTGGCCACGGATCCTTCACGGATGAGAAGGTACATCCCCCGGCGTATTCGTTCCAATGCTTCAGGGACTGTGGTGCATTCATGGTCGGTTCGAATACCTGCAGATTTATAAACATTGACCGCATTTGTATCAAGCCCTGCTAAATGTCCGTCCATATTGTGACTATACTCTGAAGTGACAGTGATTTTATCAACAATGGAATCATCGCCTTTTTGGAGGGAAGGGTAGTCCATTACCTCTGCGAGTCCAAGGACACGCTCATGCTTATAGAAAGGTTTCAGCTCTTTTGCTGTCAGCGTTGCTCCTGCATTTTCAAATGGAGTTGCCGGCACGCAGGATGGAAGCATGGTAAACACATCTAATGGAATGTTCCCTGTATCATCGAGCATGAATCCAATTCCTTCTTCTCCGGCTACATTCCCGATTTCATGAGGGTCTGTAATAACTGTCGTGACCCCATGAGGAAGGACGACTTTTGCAAATTCGGATGGTGTGACCATGGAGGATTCAATGTGGACATGGGCATCGATAAAGGATGGACTAATATATCTCCCTCTGGCGTCGATTACCTGTTTCCCTTCAAATTCTCCAATTCCAACGAACATTCCATCAATAATTGCGATATCTCCATCCATGATTTCAAGATTAAACACATCTATTATTTTTCCATTTTTTATAACGATGTCTGCGAGGCTTTCCTTATTCGCAGCTGCAATCCTTTTTTTCAATATATCTTTATTTGTACCCATGAAATCCTCTCCTTATCTAAATAAAAAACCCCGGGAGTCACCCAGGGTTTGACATAGAGAGAGAAGAGCAGGGACTCCTGCCCCTGCTCCCTCTCGTAGTCAAACCATTTACGGTAGTTTGGTAGAAACTTTTGGACCATATTTCCAATATTATACGAGTATGTGGATAAGATTATTTGTTGAAATGATTATTTCACATTTTATCTGCATCGGATGGAATGTGTCAATGGTAATCAGTTTAAGTGCATTATTGAAAATAGTCTTCCTTTTGTGTGTGAAAATGTCTTCAGAGAGTTGAATGTGCTAACAGGACAGTTTATTAATTGATATATTTCTCCATTAGTTATACATTTTATATACAAGTAAACTACAAAACTTGTACAAAATACAAAAGGAGTGGAAGAAATGAAAAAGATTTTCTCGATTTTGGCAACTGTCATGTTAATGTTATCACTGGCTGGAGGTGCGTTTGCGGCTGAGAATGATGCGATGGTGCGTATTGTCCATGCTTCTCCCGATGCTCCTGCTGTCGATGTGTATGTGGATGGAAATGCAGTGGTAGAAGGTGCAGAATTTAAAGCAGCAACAGATTATATGAATCTTCCTGCAGGGGATCATAAAGTTGAAATTTATGCAGCGGGAACAATGGGAAGTGAAGATCCTGTCATTTCTCAAGATTTAACGGTCGAAGCCGGAATGGCTTATACAGTAGCAGCTGCTAATACAGTTGAAAACCTTGAATTAGTCGTAGCACAAGATTCAATGGAAGTAACAGAAGGTATGACTAAGGTGCGCGTTGGGCATCTTGCCCCGGATGCACCTACTGTGGATGTTGGTCTTGTAGGTGGAGATGAGTTATTCAGTGGAGCTGAATTCAAAGCGATTACTGATTATCAGGAATTAGATGCAGGAACATATGACCTGGAAATCAGAACACCAGAAGGAGATCAAGTGTTGGATCTTTCAGGTACGATGCTTGAGGAAAACACAGTATATAGCGTGTTTGCAATCAATACAGCAGAACAATTGGAAGTACTTGTACTGAAAGATTATACGCTGATGCCTGGCAGCATGCCTGAAACAGGTATGGGTGGAGCGGCAGCCGAACAATCATCTACTCTTCCTATAGTGCTAGCGGCAACGGTATTGGGTGGAGCGGCTCTACTATTTGTTACACGCAGAAAACTGCAAAAATAATGAAAAGACTACTATTGTCAATCCCTTTGATGGCTCTTCTGGCAGCATGTGCTGCCGAAGAGCCTCAATCGGTTACGGAAAGTGAGGTTCAATCATCCACCATTGAACAACCTGTTCAACCAGTTAGCCCTGTAAATCATGCATCAAATGAGGAATTAATCAGTGTCAAGCCATCCTCTTTATCAATTCCTAAGCTTGATCTTGAAGCACCAATAAAGGAATTCGGCCTTGATAAGAAAGGAAATATGGAGCTTCCGGATAACGGAAAGGACGTTGCGTGGTTTGAACCGGGTTTTCAACCGGGGGAAAAAGGGAATGCCGTCCTTGCGGGACATGTAGATGATGAGAAAAAACCTGCTGTTTTTTTTGAATTAAATGAACTTGAGCCTGGGGATGAGATCCATTTACATGATGAAGATGGAGCTATCCTGACATTTGTGGTGAGGGAAAAAGTCGCTTATCAAAAAGATGACGCGCCTCTTAGAACCATTTTTGGTCCCAGTGAAAAACGCATGCTTAATCTGATTACGTGCACGGGTTATTTTGACAGGAAAATCCATAATTACGTAGAACGATTGGTTGTGTATACGGAACTGGTCGAAGAGAATAAAGGAATTTGAAGAGCTTATCTCCCATTGCGTGGAAGATAAGCTCTTTTATTTCCATAAAAATCCTTTACAGAAACTTGATTTCCTTTACTATTAATACAGAGAGTTTTCTGAAAAACATTTTGGAGGTTAAGATGAAATTAAAAATTATTCATACCAATGATCTACACAGCCATTTTGAAACGTTCTCGAGAGCAGCATCCTTGATAAAGGCGCATAAAGACGAGAACACACTTATTCTTGATGGGGGGGACTTTGCTGATTTCAGAAGCGTCGAGCTTCAAGGAACGAGAGGAATGGCGGCTATCGAACTGTTGGAATCTGTCGGCTATGATGCGTTAACAATTGGAAACAATGAAATGTTCAATGGATTCGATACCCTTGAGCATATGGCAAGTAATACTCCCGTACCGTTTATTAGTAATAATCTTTATAGGAAAGATAAAACGGTGGCCAATGGGGTAAAACCAAGCGTCATCCTGAAAAAAAACGGTTTACGTATCTTGATTACAGGCTCGTCTCCGGACTTAGGAGGTTTCAATGACGGTCTGGGTGTGCATATTACCGATTTTAAAAATGCAATCGTAGAGGAAATAAAGCGTAATCGTGGAAACTATGATGTTTGCATTCTTTTCAATCATGTAGGGACACTAGCAGATGATGAGCTGGCGAATGAACTTGATGGAGTAGACATCATCCTATCTGCTCATGACCACAAGCTTTATCCACAAGCAAAAGTAATAAACGGGACCGTGATGAATAGTGCCGGTTGTTATGGGGAATACGTTGGTATTGTGGAAGTGGATGTAACAAAGGATGGTGTCAAATTACTCCGGGGGGAAACGATTGAAACCGGGTCTTCTCCTATCGATAAAGAGGTCGTTGCCATATTAAAAGAAAATAAAAAGAAAGCGATTGACGTATTAAGCAGGTCATTATATAAACTCGACCAGTCCCTATGGCATGATGTGATTGAAGAAAATCCAATCACGAATTTAATCGCCGACGGGCTGCAGGACATGTTGAAGTGCGATTTTGGCTTGATCAATAGTGGAATAGTGAACGCTGGTGCATTTGATTTTATCAGCAATAAAAAATTGATCGAAATCTGTCCATCGCCACTGAACCCAACGTCTTTTGACATTCAAGGAAAGCATATTCGTACGGCCATCCAGCATTCTCTGGATGCTGGAGTTTGTTTAGCTGATGGAAGAGGTCCAGGATTCCGGGGGAAATTCGTTGGAAGGCTCCATGTTTCAGGGGCAGAGATTACTCATGATGGTAAAAGAGTATCGGAAATCCACATTGGGAATGTTCCTCTCGAAGATGAGAAGTGGTATTCCGTTGCATCCTCTGATTATTTGCAAAGAGGATCCGGCTATGAATCTCTCGCCCATAACCGGAATGAAAAATACATGGCGGAAGAAATCCGCGATGTGATCCGGATATACGGGGGGCGGAAGGATTTTATCGAGAAAGCTTATATGACCAGGTGGAAGGAAAGTAGTGACGTCATGGTTTAGAGTTCACACGAGGCGCAAGGGTCTCTGCGCATGTGAATGTGATAAAACTGCAGCGAAAAAGCACATATGAATATGCCTTATTCTATGAAACTCGCACCGGCTTAAAGTAAAATAGACTTAACTACTTGTACGAAGGGGCCGTGTCATGAAAAAACGTATCGCATGGATCATGAGCAGTTTGTTGTTGTTATTGATGGTAGGTCTAATTGTAGCCGGAAACTATTTTTATGATGTTGCAATCAATAGAAGTAATGAGGCGATAGAATTATATGGCGGAACGGAAGAAGCGGTTGAAGCCGTCAGCGCGTTGGAGGAAGAACAGAAAAGATTAGAAGAATTAAGGAACTGGACACGTAAGCGGAACTTTGAATCGGTGGAGGTTGAAACAGAGGACGGTTTGACCCTTAGAGCTCAATACCTTGAAAATGAGTCACCGAATGGGAAAGTCGTTATCCTGGCCCATGGGTATAAAGGGAACAGCGAGCAGATGCCTGAAATCACTAGATTCTATTACGAGGAAGGATACAATATTCTCAAACCTGATGCGAGAGGGCATGGGAAAAGTGAAGGGGATTATATCGGGTATGGCTGGGACGATCGATTGGATTATAAAGAATGGATCAATCTCTTAATCAATGAAAAAGATGAAAAATCCATTTTTTTGCACGGTTTTTCCATGGGGGCAGCAACCGTATTGATGACAAGTGGTGAGGACCTTCCAGAAGAGGTGAAAGGAATCATTGCCGACAGTGGATATACCTCATTGAAAGAAGAACTGACTCACCAATTAAACTATCTTTACCGTTTGCCGGCATTTCCGATTATGGAGATAACGAGTGTGGTGACGAAGGTGAGAGCAGGCTATACGTTCAGTGAAGCCTCGGCACTCGACCAGGTGAAGAAAAACAAATTACCTCTATTCATCATTCATGGAGATCAGGACGAGCTCGTTCCAACCGAAATGGCCAATCGTCTTTACGAAGCATCAAATAGCATGAAAGAATTATGGATAGTACCAGGGGCCGGTCACACTGAGGGCTTTACGGTAGAAGAAGAGGAATACAAGAAACGAGTGAAGGGGTTCATTGAAAAAGTGATGAACTCATAAAAGGGGGCAAATCGATGGGAGAAAAGACATTATTTGAAGCGTATAAACAGACTGCTAATCAACTACAGGGACATGGGAAACGAAATCTGGATGTTCTTAAAGAAGCTTTAGAAGAACTCAATGGTGAACAGGATAGTGATATTTACGGATCGGGTAGGATAATAGAGGACTTCCAAAAGAAGATGGCAAACTTCCTGGGAAAAGAAAGTGCCGTTTTCTTCCCGAGCGGAACGATGGCTCAGCAGATCGCCCTGCGCATTTGGTGCGATCAAAAAGATTTGCACAGAGTGGCGTACCATCCTTTATGCCATTTAGAGATTCATGAAGAAGATGGGTTGAAGAAATTACATGGAATTGAACCGATTCTATTAGCTGACAAGGAGCGTGTGATTGGACTGGAAGACGTGATGGGACTTGAAACGGACATCGCATGCTTA
This sequence comes from Rossellomorea aquimaris, assembly GCF_008180865.1. GTDB lineage: Bacteria > Bacillota > Bacilli > Bacillales > Bacillaceae_B > Rossellomorea > Rossellomorea yichunensis. The sequence continues at coordinate 65,591 of NZ_VTEX01000002.1, read as the reverse complement.
CTGTTAGAGCTGCCTCAAAGGGAAATCGGTGGTCAACTACCAAACTACGAGACTCTCGAAGCAATCTCAGAATACTGCCGGGATAAAGGAATCAAGCTTCATTTAGATGGGGCCAGGCTTTATGAAATTCTGCCCCATTACGGGAAAACAGCAGAGGAAGTCTGTGCTCTTTTCGATAGTGTCTATATTTCATTCTATAAAGGGATCGGTGGAATTGCAGGTGCGGTCCTGGCAGGGAGCGGGGAGTTTACGAAAGAATCAAAGGTATGGAAAAGACGCCATGGGGGAGATCTCATCAGCCTCTATCCATACATACTGAGTGCAGACCATTACTTTGATCAACGAATCAACAAAATGGAACAGTATTATGAAGGAGCAAAAGAACTTGCCGGTCTTTTTAACGCCTGCCAGGGTGTATCGACTCTTCCTGAACAGCCTGTTTCCAATATGTTTCATGTCTTCTTTCAATATCCACAAAAAGAAATAGAAACGATTTTGATGGATGTGTATGACGAGACATGTATTGGTTTAACAGGATATGTAAAGGAAGTGACTGAAAATGAGTGTGCATATGAAGTAAGCATAGGAGATCAATACGAGAACGTTTCGAAACAAGATTTGAGTAAACTATTTGTGGTGTTGGATGAGAAATTGAAAACGTTGATAGAGAAATAAACGATTGTATTGTGGTACCGGATAATTCCGGTGCCACTTTTTTTGAGGGACGGACCTTCTCTTTTTCCCTTTATTCAACATAGAATCCCGTCCCTAGCACATTCTTCTAACATAAACAGAGGTCCGTCCCTCTCCCGAGAAAGAAATATCTTTTTTACTATTGAAATATTCTGATTATTAGGTATAATTCGATACATTATACATTTTTTAGAAGGGGAGAGGGCATATGAGTGTGAAGGATAGTCGTTTGGTGGATGAACTGGGGGAAGTCGTAGATAGTCATCGGGTGACGGTGAATGAGACGATTTTAGAGCAGCATGGGAAGGATGAATCCTATCATAGGCCGAGCTCTCCGGATATAGTGGTATTCCCTGAGAGTGTTGGGGAGGTGAGCGGGATTGTGAAGGTGGCAGCTGCTCATCACACACCCATTATCCCGTTTGGTCTGGGTACAAGCCTTGAAGGTCATGTGATTCCATATGATAAAGGAATTACCATTGATTTTTCCCGGATGAATAAAATACTCGAGGTGAGGGAGAAGGATTTCCTCGTAAAGGTTCAGCCTGGTGTCACACGTTCACAGTTAAATAAAGAATTGAAAAAGTATGGTCTCTATTTTTCAGTTGATCCCGGTGCTGATGCGACCCTGGGAGGCATGGCTGCCACGAATGCGAGTGGGACGACTTCTGTAAAATATGGAGTCATGCGGGATCAGGTCCGGGATTTAGAAGTGGTGCTTCCGGATGGAGAAGTGATTCACACAGGAAACATGGCTCAGAAATCATCGTCCGGCTATCACTTAAACAGTTTATTCGTAGGTTCAGAGGGCACGTTGGGATGTATTACGGAGCTGACCCTCCGCGTATATGGGATACCTGAGCATATTGTGGCGGCACGCGCGTCGTTTAATCATATAAATGATGCTGTGGAAGCGGTCGTGTCCATTTTACAAGCCGGCATTCCAATTGCGAGAGTGGAGCTGGTGGATGAACCATCGATGATACAAGTGAATCGATTCAGTGAGACGGATTATAAAGAAAAACCTACTCTTTTTCTTGAGTTTCATGGTAATGAAGCAGGTCTCCAACAAGATGTAGAATTCACCAAAGAGATAATGTCTGATCATAATTGTGAAGAGATTGTGTTTGAAGAAGACACTGCAGGTAGGAATAGATTGTGGGAAGCGAGACATAATCTTGCCTATGCTTATGTACATGGAAATCCAGGAAGGAAGCTCATGGTGACAGACGTGTGTGTGCCGATTTCAGAATTGTCCGGTGCCGTGCAGCATGCACGAAAAAGGCTGGAAGAATTAGACTTGATAGGGGGAATCCTCGGACATGTGGGAGATGGAAATTACCATACATCACTCATGATTGATTTAAACGACTATGAAGAGGTGAAGAGAGCGGAAATATATAACGAACAAATTGTGGAGTATGCCCTTGAACGAAATGGCACATGTACAGGTGAACATGGTGTAGGGGTCGGAAAGATGAAGTATCAACAGAGGGAACACGGTGGTGCTTTGAAGGTCATGGAAAAAATCAAGATGGCCATAGATCCAAATGGAATCTTTAATCCTCACAAACTAGTACATAAAAAGAAGGAGGAACAGAAATGAAACTACTCGAAACGATCAGCAATCTGGCAGGTAAATATTTTGCTTTTTGGGTCATCCTCGTAGCTGCGGTAGCCTATTTTGTTCCTGCTCCTTTTCTGCCATTGGGCGGCTATATAACGATTCTATTAGGTGTCGTGATGTTCGGTATGGGACTTACATTAAAGCCCGTCGACTTTCAGCTTGTTCTGAAGAAGCCATTGCCGGTCATCACCGGAGTACTGGCGCAATTCATCATTATGCCATTGGGTGCCCTATTGATAGCATACATGCTGAATCTACCGAGTGAATTAGCTGCCGGATTGGTATTACTGGGATCGGTTCCCGGTGGGACGGCATCCAATGTGATGGTGTATCTGGCAAAAGGAAATCTGGCATTATCCGTGGCCATGACATCACTGTCAACATTATTGGCACCGATTGCGACTCCACTGATTTTGTTAGCATTAGCGGGTCAATGGCTTCCTGTCGATCCAATCGCCATGTTTCTTTCCATCGTTCAAGTGATCATCGTACCCATCACTCTTGGGTTAGTCATTCGAAAGTTATTCCCGAGCACAGTGGAAAAAAGTTTAAATGTCATTCCGTTGATTTCAGTATTGGCAATCATAATCATCGTATCGGCCGTTGTTTCAGCAAATGTTGAAAATATCGCAACCTCGGGAATGATCATTTTCACAGCTGTGATCCTGCATAATCTATTTGGACTTGGACTGGGATATGGCACAGGAGTCCTTATGAAATTAGATGAAAGTAAGCGGAGAGCGATTTCAATTGAAGTCGGGATGCAAAACTCTGGACTTGGAGTCGCACTTGCAACTGCTCACTTTGGACCACTTGCCGCGCTCCCAAGTGTGATAGCAGCCGTGTGGCATAATATTTCTGGGCCGATCCTTGCGACGTTTTGGAGTAAGAAACCTGTGAAGGAAGGGAAAGAGGAGGAATTTGTAACAGGTGAAGTTAATCCCACTGTGAGGTAATGAAATGGAGAAAGGTACCGGAGAGTCCGGTACCTTTCTTTATTTCGTTCTTATTTTTTCAATAACAAATACATGAAATAAGGTGCCCCGATCAAAGCGATCATGATCCCTGCTGGAATGCCATCGGGTTCCAGGATATTACGACCGACTGTGTCAGCAAGTAATAATAGCCATCCGCCAAGCAGTATGGCAATCGGGATGAACATTTGATTGCGTGGTCCGACCAAAGCTTTGGCGATATGGGGAGCCATTAATCCGATAAAGGCGATTCCTCCTGTGACCGAAACAGCCGATGCGGCTAAAGCCACAGCTACCATCAGCATGATGAAACGTTCACGATTGATGGAAACTCCTACACCTACAGAGACAGGTTCACTTAATCCCAGAAGATTCAACATCTGAGATTTATAGAGTGCAAATGGAATCAGAATCACGAGCCATGGTAGAAGCGCCCATATGAACGGCCAGTCTGACCCCCAGATATTCCCCGCCAGCCACATGGCAATGAAATCCACTTTTGCCCGTTCGGCACTGGAGATGAGAATGATCATGAGCCCCGACAGTGCCATGGAGAATCCGACCCCTACTAAGACTAATCTGACAGGCTGAATCCCATTACGCTTACTATACGAAAATAAGTAGATCAAGCAAGCTGTAATCAGTGCTCCCGCAAATGCAACAATAGGCAAGAGATAAGCAAATGAACCGGCATCTATCGGAAAAAATAAAAAGAAGATGGCAATGGAAACCCCTGCCCCGGAATTGATACCGATAATTCCGGGATCCGCTAAGTCATTACGTGTGATACTTTGTAAAATACAACCGGAAAGGGCCAGGGCCATACCTGCCAAAAGCGTAATGATGATTCTGGGTAAACGAATGGAAAATAGGATGAATTCTTCTTTAAATGACCCTTCACCTAAAATAGTAGGCAGTAGACGATCATATGAAACAGAAGAATAGCCCATTCCAATACTAATAAATGTTGTTGCTGCGATAAGGATCAGTAGTCCAATAAGAAGTAATCGTTGTTTTTTGATCAAATCCGGATGTATCATCAGAAGCCTTTTCCTCCTTTATGCACGATAAACAGGAAGAAAGGTAAGCCCATCATCGCGACGATCGCTGCCACAGGTGTTTCATAAGGGGCGTTGATTGTACGGCCGAGCGTATCTGCGAGCAGCATGAATGTTGCTCCAAACAGGGTGGAGATAGGGATGATCAAGCGGTAATCTGTCCCCACCACAGCCCGTACAATATGGGGGATCATCAAGCCGATGAATACCATATTCCCGACAAGGGCAACGGCAGCGCCTGCAAGTAGAACTATCACGATAAACAGGATCGTTTTCACAAAAGCCGTACGTTGACCCAATCCGACGGCAACTTCCTCGTTTAAACTTAGTATGGTTAGTTGTCTGGATAAAAAGATTGAAACCACGATACCGATTAAAATAAATGGAACAATCACTTGAAGCTGATTCCACGTTGTCCCGATCATTCCACCGGCCGTCCACATTGACACATCTTTGGAAAGCTTAAAATAGAGACCGATTCCTTCAGAAATGGCAAATAAAAAGGCGGAAACGGCAGCACCGGCCAATACAATTCTAAAGGGAGAGAAGCCGCCCCGTTTCATTGAGCTGATGCCGAATACCAACAATGCCCCTACAGCAGAGCCGATGAAGCAAGCAATCATAATGCCGTAGTAGCTGATGGAAGAAGAAAAGGCAAGAGCAACGGCTAATGCTGCGTTTGCTCCTGCTGTCAATCCAAGTAACCCCGGGTCTGCAAGGGGATTTCGCGTCATGCCCTGCATGATGGCTCCCGATACGGCTAAAGAAGCTCCAACAACAATGGCGGCAACTTCCCTGGGGAAGCGGATCTCCCGCAGGATGGTTACCTTATCCCCATCACCGGCAGGAGTCAGTGCAAGCCATACGTCCTTCACCGTTGTCTCTGCAGCCCCATACACCACAGATATAAGAAATGCAGCAACAAATAAGAAGGTGGCCCCGATTAATTTATAAAAAAATGGAACTCGCTGATTTTGAGTTTTCATAATCAATCATCTTTTCTTTATTGGAGTAGAAAGAAAGGGAATTCTTGTGATAAGAATCCCCTTTACGAATTAATTGCCTAGAAATTTCTCTTTGAAGAAATCCAACTGGTAATCAAGTGTTAATGGATCATTAAAGTAGAATTCCATCATGTTCACTTCATATACTTGGTTGTTCTTTACTGCAGGAATGTTTTTGTATGTTTCTGTATCCATGAATGAGTTATCTGCTTTCGGGTCTTTGCTTATAATCAGATAATCTCCGGCATACTCAGGCATAACCTCTGTTGAAAGAGCGAAATATCCAGGTTCCAACGCTTGTTCTTTTACTTTTTCAGGCATCTTCAGGTCCATTTCCTGATAAAGGATCTCGGTACCGCGACCCCAGTTGTTTCCATAAACGTATAATTGCTTATTGAAGCTTTCAATAACGGAAACGGTTGTATCTTCTCCAATTTTCGCTTTGATGTCTTCTCCTGCAGTCTGGGCACGCTTCTTGAAGTCATCCACCCATTCTGTCGCTTCTTTTTCTTTATTTAGTAGTTTGCCAATTTCGATGTGCTGTGTTAAATAGTCTACTTTTCCATAAGTGTATGTAACAGTAGGGGCAATTTCATTTAACTTATCGACATTTTTAATATTGGATAGGCCGATGATTAGATCAGGGTCAAGCTCAATGATTTTCTCCAGGCTTTCGTCGGTTACTTCTTCCACATCTTTTAATTCCTTATCCCAACGGGGATTCATTTTTGACCATGAGTCGACACCTACAACATTCACATCCAATGCCATGACGTTACCGGCAAATGAGGATAGTACGACTACGCGCTGTGGATCAGCCGGTACTTCAACCGGTCCATTTTCTGATTGATAGGTGATGGTATCAGAAGACTTCATGTCTTTTTCTTTTGAATCCGAGCTTTCTTCTTTCGTAGAACTGTTGCCGCAGGCACTAACGAGCAGCACTAACAGCAGAGTAAAAGGGATGAGCCATTTCTTCATGTTGATCTTCTCCTTTTAGTAGATTATATGTGTAACACATTGGCTTGTTTGTTCGAGGATCTCTTCCTATCTCAGCATCGATTTGAAATACTTTTTTCAGGACCTCATGGGTGATGACTTCCTCACAATTTCCGGCTTTCACGATTTCTCCTTCTTTTAAAGCAACGATATAGTCGGCAAATCGTGCAGCTTGATTTAGATCATGGAGGACCATCACAATGGTGCGTTCCTGTTCTCTATTCAGCTTCTGTAGAAGTTCCAGTACTTCCAGCTGGTGAGCCATATCTAAATATGTAGTCGGTTCATCTAGAAAGATGATATCTGTTTCCTGGGCAAGAGCCATGGCAATCCAGACGCGTTGTCGCTGACCGCCTGATAAGGCATCGACTTCCCTGTACTTAAACTCCAGGGTCCCTGTCACCTCAAGCGCCCAGTTGATGACGTCATAATCTTTCTTCGATAGACGGCCCATTCCTTTTTGATGAGGGAAACGGCCATATGAAACCAATTCCCCTACCGTCAGTCCACTGGCACTCTCAGGGGTTTGCGGAAGAATCGCCATCTTCTTCGCTAATTCCTTTGTGTTGCCTTTAAAAATGTTTTCACCATCTAACAGGACGTTGCCGGAATGATGGGGGATGATACGGGTAATCGCTTTCAGTAAAGTCGATTTTCCACAACCATTTGAACCAATGATTGTTGTGATTTTTTTATCAGGGATGTCCACGCTTAAGTTTTTCACGATGAGGCGTTCACCGTAGCCAATGTTTAATTCGTTTGTATAGAGGCGAACCATTTTAAGACCTCCGTTTATAGATTAGTAAAGTGATAATGATTCTCAATCTCGAACAATTTAAATACTATAATCCTTTTTTACTAATGTCAATAGAAATTTGTATTGTCAAAGCATAAAAAAAGATGTAGGATGTAATTGAGAATGATAATCAATTATATTTTGGTTACTCAAGGAGTGGACGGAAATGGATAATCACGAACTATTTGATGTGACAGTCATTGGGGGAGGTCCAGCGGGACTTTACTCAGCTTTCTATAGTGGACTTAGAGAAATGAAAACAAAGATCATCGAGTTTCAGCCAACATTGGGTGGAAAGATACATGTGTATCCTGAGAAAATGATTTGGGATGTAGGGGGACTCACTCCGATTCCCGGGGCGAAATTAATTGAGCAGCTTGTTCAACAAGGATTGACTTTCGATCCGTCTGTCGTCTTGAACGAAAAAGTTGAATCCATTACACGCAATGAAGAAGGTACCTTTATATTAGAAGGTTCTTCTGGGGAAAAGCACTACTCAAAAACGGTCATCATCGCAGTGGGAAGCGGAATCATCAATCCTCAGAAGCTTGATATCGAAGGGGCAGAACGATTTGAAGTTTCTAATTTAAATTACACTGTCAAGTCATTAAAAAGGTTTAAAGATAAGACGGTCATCATTTCAGGTGGAGGGAACTCAGCCATCGATTGGGCAAATGAATTAGAACCAGTAGCGAAGAAAGTGTATGTTGCCTATCGAAAGGAAGCATTGAACGGACACGAAGCTCAATGTGCCCAGCTCATGAACAGCTCGGCATCCTGCCTGCTCAACACATCTATTACCAAGCTGATTGCAGCCGCTGATCACGAAACCATTGAAAAGGTGCAACTGACCAATCATCAGACAGGAGAGGTTTCCTATTTACCTATCGATGAAGTAATCATTAATCATGGGTATGAAATAGATACTTCCCTGCTTAAAAATAGTTCATTGAATATCGACATGATCGATCAGTATTACATAGCTGGTACGACTACCAGCGAATCATCGATCGAAGGCATTTACGCAGCGGGTGACATCTTGAAACACGATGGAAAGGTGAACTTGATTGCAGGAGCATTCCAGGACGCGGCCAACGCAGTCAATAGAGCCAAGCAATTCATTCAACCTGAAGCGAATAAATTCGCCATGGTTTCTTCCCATAACGAAGTATTCAAGAAGAGAAATAAAGAACTGGTCAGGCAGATGATGAAGTAATGAACAAAGCTCTCTCCAAATTCGGAGAGAGCTTTATTTATACAAATAGATTTTAATGTGCTCTTGTTTATCGATCGTGGCAAGTAATACATCGTGCACGGTGACATTGTAGGTGGTCTTTAGCTGATCATGCAGCCAATGTTCATCCTTTCCCAGTTTCATTAACAGAGATTGATTGATTTTCCGATCTTCAATAACGGGCATGGGGAGATCGAACCCTTTTGGGGACAGGGACAGATCCTTTTGAGTCACAGGCTGGTATTGTGGTTTGAGAAATATAGAGATTTCTCCGCCAGTTTCCCACAGGGCCAATGCCACATTCTCAACTTCTTCGGTCTGCTGCTTTCTTAATTCAGACAAAAGGCTGTCTATGGGTACACGTGCTTTCTTGAGATTTTGATATAGGATTTCCCCGTTATCGATCAATGGGATAGGGGAAGGATCGAGTATTTTTCGTATGAAAGTTGAATGCAGACTGAGGTATACCCCAATCAGATAGAGTGCCACTAATGTGCCCATGGTGAGCATAGAGCCTTTCAATCCCAGCCCTTCGTCAGACAATGGGTGAGCCATGATGTTCCCTATAAGGAGGGCCATAACAAAATCAAGGAATCTTAACTGTGAAATCGATCTTTGTCCCATTAATTTAGCTATGATAATTAGAAAGATGAAGCCGAAAATAGCGCGCAAAATCCATTCCAGGCTAGTCAACGATTCCTGACTCATAAAGAAATCCAAACGAACACGTCCTCACTTCGATCAACTGCCAATTAGTATCTCCTAAAGATTCCTCCACAAAACAAAAAAGATGCCTACAAATGTAAGCATCTTTTGGATTTAAGCATTATATTGTTCAACGTTTTTATTGTGGGGTGAAACAGATTTCTTATTTACTAAGTATCCGATGAGTAAAACCCCAACCGTAAGACCGATTGTGATCAAATACGTAACAGGACCATGATGGATATTAAGTAAATGTAAGAATTTCTCGTCTCTAACAATCATTTCACCTGCTGTAAATGCTAGAATTCCTGCACCTAGATAGGCAATCCATCGATATTTTTCAAGTACTCTAACAATCGCCTTTGATCCAAATATCATAATCGGAATCGAGATGAATACTCCCAGGGCGATCATACCGATATGCCCATGTGCTGCACCGGCAACGGCCACCACATTATCAAGGCTCATGACGGCATCTGCGATAATGATGGTCGTGATCGCTTGTCTAAGTCCGGTATGAGATTTAATATTGGCTTCTTCTTCACCTTCAACCAGTACTTTATAGGCGATCCATAAAAGAAGGACCCCGCCGATCAGATGAACATAAGGAATTTTTAATAAGTACACAATAATGGCAGCAAAGAAAATGCGCAGGATGACAGCTCCTGCTGTTCCCCAGAAAATCGCTCTGTTTTGATGTTCTTTCGGTAACCCTCTCGTTGCCATAGCGATGACAATCGCGTTATCCCCGGATAGTATGATATCGATTGCAATGATTTTTAATAGTGCAATGATGGCTCCCGATGAAATGGCAAGTCCAAGTGGAAATAAGAAATCCATATTCAGTTCCTCCTTGATTCTACTAATCTATGAACGAAACACTAACTAATCTATAGTATCACAATTGATGGAATTTTGAACTGTTATTATTTCTAAGATAAATATTTCCAATTTGTGCTTGTACTATTTAATCAATGAAGGATAAGTACCTATAATGAAAGAAAAGCTCCATCTCATTTTTCTAGGAGATGGAGCACTTTCTTTTATTAAGATTGCGGGTAGGGAGGTGGATATGGGTAAGGGTACGGATATGGGTAAGGATAAGCTGGAACCGGTACAGGGTAAGGACCCGGTGAAGCTGCAGCCCCCACAGCTAAGCCAGTCACCGTTCCCGCCGCAAATCCAGGATAGTAGCCACCTCCGTGATAACCCCAGTTGCCTCCGTGATTCCAATTTCCTCCCTGGTTCCAACTTGTTCCGTGTCCCCATGTGGCGTGTACGTGTCCATTGCCCCAGCTCGCATGCCCTCCGCCTCCGTGTATGGGTCTGTACATACTGAATCGTTGATCAAACATCGCTCTCACCTTTCTCACTATAAGGAAGTTGCTTTATCATATGTGGATTGTTTAAAAGGGTTTAATAAGTTTTAGCTGGTAATACGACATAAGTCAATTCCATGAACTTTATAAACAATATACCCACAAAGTTCCTTTTGCCGTTTATTTACGATTTATTTTATTAAGTTTCTGAATTTTCTATAATGAAAGCGTTATCAATAATATTCAGAGGGGGAAATGGTTGATGAAAATGAAAACAGGTATCATGGCTATCATTTTATCAAGTTTACTAGTTGTCACCACGGCATGCGGAGGATCTAACACTGCAAGTAATTCTGAAAGTGATGGGGAATGGAATCCGTCTAAACCAATTGAAGTCGTTGCTCCAGCTGGTGCCGGCGGAGGTTGGGATACGACGGCCAGGACCGTTTCAAAGGTAATGGAAGAACAGAAAATCATTGAAGAGCGTATGGCTGTAGTCAATAAACCAGGGGGCGGGGGCTCTGTCGGCTGGTCATATATTGATAGTAAAAAAGGGGATAACCACACGATGTTCGTCACGTCTCCACCGATGTTCTTTGTTCCCCTAAATGGACAGTCGACATTGTCTCACAAAGACTTCACGCCTATAGCGGGGGTGATCGCTGACTATGCAGCCTTTGTTGTAGACGCCGATTCACCTTACGATACGATGAATGATCTTGTCGATGCATTAAAAAAGGATCCGACATCAGTATCCATTGTAGGGGTATCTTCACCGGGAAGCATGGATCACATGCAGTTCGTAAAAGCGGTTAAGGCAGCAGGGGTAGATGTTAAAAAGCTGAAATATGTTTCGGCTCAAGACGGATCTGGAATGAGCATGCTCCTCGGGGGAAAAGTGGATGTGTACTCGACGGGACTTGCGGAAGCTTCTGAACAAGCCCGTGCAGGCAAGGTGAAGGTTCTGGCGATTACAGCTCCCGAACGTTTGGAAGGAGATACGATTTCAGAGTTCCCGACGTTAAAAGAACAGGGGATTGATGATGAATTTGTTGTGTGGCGTGGATTCTTAGGACCAAAGGATATGGATCCCGATGCCGTTGCTTATTATGAGAAAGCGTTTAAAGACATGATCGAAACGGATCAGTGGAAGGAAATGCGGGATAAGTTTGGCTGGACTGACAACTACATGTCTTCAGAAGAGTTCAGTTCCTTCCTGGATGAAGAGTACAAAGAAATTGAAGCATTAATGGAGGAAATCGGCTTGAAAAAATAATGGGGTATGGAGCAGAAACATCTGCTCCTTCCATTTTGAATAGGAGTGAGTCACATGAGAACAAAACCAGATCGAATCATCTCAATACTTTTACTAGTTTTTGCCGGGATCTATTTAGCTCTCAGCTTTCAGCTTCCTGCATTTCCATACGCCATTATCGATAGTGACGTCCTTCCGAAAGGGCTTGGATTCCTGCTCATTATTTTAGCGGTTGTTTTGTTTTTCCAGGCGAAGGATGATACAGGAGAAGATAAAAAAAGACGATATGTCAAAAAAGAAGATGTCATCATTCTTTTATCGGTATTAGGAGCACTGCTCATATATATTTTTTTACTTGAACCGCTCGGATTTTTATTATCTACTGTTCTATTTTTGTTGGTCATCCCGTTTGTATTGGGCTTCAAAAAGAAACTCACAACGGTATTAGTGGCTTTTCTATTTTCAGGCATCATGTATTATTCATTTAACTATTTACTCAACATTACATTACCACAGGGGATTCTACCCTTTTAGGAGGTGACGGGCATGATTGAAAGTATATTATATGGATTTCAAGTAGCATTCACCCCGGAAAACTTATTTTTCGCATTTATTGGGGTGTTGGCTGGTACGATTATCGGGATGCTGCCTGGATTGGGTCCGATCAGCGCCATTGCGATCATGATTCCCCTGAGTTATGGGATGTCTCCGGCTTCCGCCTTGATCCTGATGGCAGGGGTTTATTATGGTGCCGTGTTTGGAGGCTCGACTTCTTCAATTCTATTAAATGCCCCTGGTATTTCAGGGACAGTGGCAACAGCTTTTGACGGATATCCCATGGCAAAGCAGGGGAAGGCAGGCAAAGCACTTGCCATTGCGGCCATATCATCTTTTGCAGGTGGAACGATAAGTGTAGTGGCACTTATGCTGGTCGCACCTTATATGGCTAAGCTTGCCATTACGTTTGGGCCAACTGAGTATTTCGCTCTAATGCTTCTGGGACTCACAGCGATTTCGAGTTTATCTGAAGGGTCCACCAATAAAGCATTGATTTCGGCGACGATTGGATTAATCATCGCAACTGTCGGGATTGATCAGCAAACAGGTACACAGCGTTTCACATTCGGGAACCCGGGTTTATTAGAGGGGATCGACTTTCTGATCATTGCTTTAGGATTATTTGCATTATCCGAGGTTTGTCAGTTAATTATCTCACGGAATGAAAATACGTTGAAAGGGAAGAAGGCTGTTGGCAGTTTAAAGCTTGAAAAGAAGGAATTGAAGGAGATGGCAGGACCGATTGGTCGTCATTCCGTCCTTGGTTTTATACTGGGAGTCCTGCCTGGAGCAGGAGCAACAATCGCTTCATTCCTTTCCTATATTTCAGAGAAACGTTTATCCAAAGATCCATCTTCTTTTGGAAAAGGGAATATCAAGGGACTGGCCGCGCCTGAAACGTCCAATAATGCAGCGACAAGCGGGGCATTCGTTCCCTTGTTAACATTAGGGATACCAGGGTCTGGAACCACTGCTGTACTACTTGGTGCCTTACTTGTTGTAGGGGTGCAGCCGGGGCCATTGATGCTTCAGGATCACCCGGACGTTTTCTGGGGAGTCATCGCAAGTATGTATATAGGGAATCTTTTTCTATTGATACTTAACTTACCGCTCATTCCTGTATTGGCAAAAATCTTATATATTCCGAAGCAGCTGTTGATCGCATTGATCATTGTATTCTGTTTAATAGGGGTATACGCAGTCAGCTTCAACACGTTCCATCTGTACTTGCTTGTAGGATTTGGCGTGTTAGGCTATTTGTTGAAAATGTTCAAATTCCCTGCGCCGCCATTTATTCTGGCGTTTATATTGGGGGGGATGATGGAGCAATCCTTCAGACAGGCGATGACGATCTCAAATGGATCTTACAGTGTGTTTTTTCAAAGTAATATCACCATCGGATTACTGATCGTTTCATTCCTTTCACTTGTTCTCCCTACTATTTTAGGGTTTGTGAGAAGAGGGAAGGCCACGGAAAGTCAGGATCTGAAGAAAGAAGCATAATCAATAGAACAGCAGTGAAGCCCCAATGCCTCACTGCTGTTCTATTATGCTTGAAGAAAATATTTTCTCTGAGGTCTCCCGACACCTCCATAGGTAAGCACCACTTTAATCTTCTTTTGGGAAACAAGATACTCCAGATAGCGCCTGGCCGTTGTACGGGTAACGCCGACTTCCCCTGCCATTTCCTCAGCAGTATAACCCAGGCTGTGATCGGTTTCTATCCGCTTGAGTATGGAATCCAATGTAATCGTATCGATCCCTTTCGGGGGTTGTTGAACGGTTTGAATGTTACTCGTGCTTTTCTTTCTAGTAAACAGGTTGTCCACTTCATGTTGATTTTCGACTTGAGAATCATTCATTCTCTCTTTATAGTGTTGATACTTTAGAAGAGTATCCTGAAATCGGTTAAAGATAATGGGCTTCAGGATATAATCGAATGCCCCGCCACGGATGGCATTGGAAATATGTTCGGTTTCCTTTGCTGCTGTGACCAGGATGACATCTGTACTTCGATAATGCTTTCTGATCTCCCAGAGAAATTCACTGCCGGTGCCATCAGGAAAGTACACGTCAAGTAAAATCAAATCAGGATTAACAACAGGTAAGACTTTCTTGGCTTCTGCGATGGTAGTGGCGATCCCGCCAACCTGAAATCTTTCCATTTGAGCGATGTACTGACTGTTAATCTCAGCTGTTTGAATATCATCTTCTATAATGAATACGTTCCACTTACGCAATACTTTCTCCCCCTAATGTTGCTTTGGAATACTAATCGTAAACAATGTGCCCCCAAGTTCACTATTTTCCACTGTCATGTAACCGTTCAGATGCTCCACACTTCGTTGCACCAGGTGAAGACCGATGCCTCTGTCTTTGCCGGCTTTTGTGGAATAGCCCCTTTCAAATATTGAGTCTATATCCTGGATTCCTGCACCGCTGTCTTCTATTTCAAAAATGAAATCATCACCTAAATCAGTCATAAACAATTGAACCAGCCTGTAATGCAATGGCTGGGACAAGACTTCTTCAAAGGCATTATCAAGAATGTTCCCAATGATGGTAATCAATTTTTCCTGCTGCACATCTATAAGTGGCATTGTAATTGAGCTATCAGGATGGATCGAGAACGAGACCTTCAACTCTTGAGACCGATTATACTTTCCAATGATCAGGCCTGCCAAGACAGGGTCAGGTACCGCTTTCAATAGAAATTGAATTAAGTCTTCATATCCAGAGGATTCCTCCTGTATGAGGGCTAATGCCTCTTCATGATGGTGAAGTTGAATGAGACCTGCAATCGTATTCAGTTTGTTTCTGTATTCATGTGTCTGTGAGCGCAATATGCCTGCATATTCTTGAACCTGAGAAAGTTCTTTAGTGAGCTGATCGATTTCATCTTTTCTCCTGAAACTGGCTACCACCCCGACGATTTCGTCCTCTTCAAATATAGGGAGCCTGTTGACGATGAGGTCATGATGATTTAATGAAATCTCATCATCGAGCTGGCTTTCTCGAGTTTCCAGGACATCCATCATTTTCGTATCGGGAATGACTTCTAGAATATGTCTCCCCCTATTGGAGGATTGATGATCAAGAGCCAGGATACTGTGGGCTTTAGCATTGATTTCCGTAATCGATCCATGTTGATCGATTGCAATGATTCCTTCCCGGACTGATTCGATGATGGCCCGCTTTTCCTTGAACTGCATGGCAATTTCAGCAGGTTCCAAACCGAAGATCGCCTTTTTGATTCCTTTCCCAATGAAAAATGAACCTATGATTCCAATTAATAGGATGACGGTGACGAGTATCAGTACCTTAGTACGATAGGGAATGACAATATCACGGATCCTGTCTTCAAGAAACCCGACTGACACTACCCCAATGATTTCGTTTTTGGAATTTCTTATGGGAACCTTTCCTCTAACAGATGGTCCTAATGATCCCTTTGCATGAGAAACATAAGATTCACCCCTTATTAAGGCTCTTTCGTTGTCTCCACCGACCATCTTTTTTCCGAGCCGTTCAGACATGGGATGAGAGTAGCGAACAGAGTCTCTATTGCCGACAACAATAAAGGTGGCCCCTGTTTCTTTTCGAATATCTTCTACCAGGGGCTGGATGATGTCTTCCGGCTGATTTGCATTAAAGGCCTCGATGACAGCCGGCATCTTGGATACAGATTGTGCCACTGCCAGTGCTTGTTTCCCTTTCAAGTCCGTTAATGTATCGGACAGCATCCTGAAAAAGATGAGTGATAAGGATAAAATCAATAATGAAAGAAGTGCTAATACAATAACGATAATCTTGGATTGAAGTGAGAACTTTTTCATTGCAGGTTCCTTCTTTTCGGAAAATTCTATTATTACTAGAATAAAAGAGTTGATCGGTTTGTACAAGGGGAGATGAGAATCTACTGTAGTTGAGTTTTAAACATACAACAAGTGGTATATGAAACATAGTACATGTAAGAGGAGGATTCAAACGTTTTGGCAAGCATCGTTACAATCGGAGCCATCATTTTCATCCTGGTAAACTTAATCTATTTCTTTAAAGATAAGCATTTCAAATACAGTTATTTTAGTACAACGCTTTTTTATAAGCTGTTTTTCGTACTTCTCAGTATCATGATCGCATTTGCTGTACTCTATTATGCCCTGTCGTTTGAGAATCCGATGCTGCGTGTCAGTTCACCCAGCGGCAAGCCGGTAGAGCATACGTTTCTCAATTATCTCTATTATAGCGGGGTGACGATCCTGTCTGTCGGGTACGGTGATTATATCCCGACAGGACATATACGATTCTTTGCACTGCTTGAAGCAGCCATAGGATTGCTGCTTCCGACAGCTTATTTCATGAAGGTTTTGGAGTCGAAGGGAAAAGAGAATAAGGAGAATGAATAGAAGAGAGGATCTGACTTTGGTGTGAGCGTATACTTCACAAATGTCAGGTTCTTTTTGTTCCTTGCCAGCTTCTTTCATCATGAATAGAATAGAGAGGAAATGAAGGGTTAAAAAGGAGTGGCCGTAATAAAGAAAATGAAGAAAATGATTTATATATTATTAGGTTTGTTATTTATGGGAATCGGGATTGTAGGCATCGTACTGCCTCTAATACCAACAACTCCACTTTTGTTGTTAGCATCCTTTTTCTTTGTAAGGGGATCCGAACGATTTGAGGTTTGGTTTAAAAGTACCAGTGTATATAAGAAGCATTTAGAAGGTTTTATTCGTCACCGATCCATGACACTGCGCCAGAAGGTTACGCTGCTGATTTTTTCAGACATCATGATTCTCATACCGTTGATTTTATCGGATAGTCTGATAGTGAAAGTAATCCTGAGTTTGATCATTGTGTATAAGTATTATTATTTTATATTTATGATAAGGACTGTAGCAGTTCGGGGGGATGGACAGTGATGTGGTCATGGAGACTAGTTAATTTATCTCCAAAAAATAGCGTGTACCAGGTACAAATGACATCCATTGTTACCTGGTACACGCTATGAGTCAACTCCATTACATCCACAAATTCGGCTTCACGACCATAAACCATAGCATAGCCAGTAGAAGGATTAGATAAATCCAAACGGTCCGATTCAATTTCCCCACCAGCCATTCCCGGTCAGCGTCATCTTCTCCAAATTTCCGTAGTGTCGGTGAGAACGCTCTTGCGAGAAAGAACAGGGAGCAGAACATAATGACAAGGGTCATGATGATCCATGGTGTACTCCACGTCCAAGGTCCGAGTAGCACCAGGAGGATTCCCGTTCCGACGAGCACATGTCCCGAATGCTTGGAAAGTTGGACCGTGAAGCGGAACGTGTCCAAGTACGATGGTAACACGGAATCAGAAGCGGTCCGTAGTTTTTTCATCATCGGCAATAGAACGAAAAATGGGCCTATGGAAGCCACGACGCTGATCACATGCAGGTATATGAGCGTTCTGTATAATAAATGCTCCATCCGTTGTACTCTATTCGTTCACTAATGTGAATTCGTGCACCCAGACTTTCATGCTCGGGTGCCATGGCATGCCTGGGTGATAAGAGAGGATGGCTTCTTTATATTCCTCAACAGTATTAAACCCTTCCTGCTTGGCATGATCATCTGTCAGCTCACCAAGTGATTGGGAGTAGACGCTTTCTACTATGTATTTCTTTCCTTGAAGCTCCATGATTTCTCCAATATCAGCGTATCGTCCGTTTCTGCGGGTCGCCGTTTTCTCACCCTTAATCACTTTCTCAACGTCCTCAGCTTTAGTTACCAGACGGTCGATCGTACACGTTTTTGGCGGTAGTTGTTGATTTGTCATTTTACAAAACCCCTTTCGACCTTTAACTATAGCATAGTCCGGGTTGGGGAAGATGGTGGATTACAAAAATTGTTTCACGATTCGAAGTTATTTCCTGGCAGGGAACTTTATGGGGTGCTATGATGGGTGAATACTAAATACAGAAAGAAGGCCTCAGGGAGAAGTGAAAAAGTGGCAAACGTATTTGATACTTGTGTTCATCATGTTGATTTGGGGCTTTAATGTTCCTGCACTAAAGGTTCTGGTGAGTGAATTTAAGCCTGTAACGATTACATCACTCCGCATCTTCACTGCAGGGATTACCGTATTTATCATTCTTGGTATTATGAGGAAAATAAGAAAACCAACGGCTAAAGAGTTATTGTTCATTATCTCGGGTGGCTTGTTGAATGTAGTCAGTCATCATTATTTTTTATCGGTTGGTTTAACAGGCACGTCATCGACAAACGGTGGTCTCATATTGGGAACCGGTCCGCTGTTGACTGCTTTAATGGCAACCATTATCCTGCGAAACCGGCCTACAGTGATTAAAATCCTCGGGTTTCTGTCTGGTAGTGTCGGGGTTGCGATCATTGTGTTATCAGGCGGAGAGGGATTAGCCGGACTAAAGACCGGGGATCTGTTTATCTTTATCTCGATTTTTTCACAGGCCTTAAGCTTCATTATCATCAGCCGGGCAGCCAAAACGTTGGACCCCCGATTACTTACGGGGTATATGCTGGTGTTTGGTTCCATTGTCTTGTTTGCGATCAGTCTGGTCACAGAGCCGGGGGCATTAAAAGAACTGGGGAGTGCCCCAAGCTCCATATGGCTTTTATTCTTTGCTTCTGCCATTTTAGCAACGGCAGTAGGGCACATGATTTACAACCATTCAATTGGAAAAATTGGAGCCGCCGAAACATCGATTTTCCTGAATCTCAATACCTTTTTCTCCCTCGTAGGAGCTGCCATTTTTCTTAATGAAACCGTGACGTTTTATCACCTGATCGGATTGGTGTTCATCGTGCTTGGAGTAGTGTGTGGATCCGGTACACTTGAAGAAATCGTCATTAGAAGAAAGCAAAAGAGATTCCTTGAAGGAAAACAGAGACATCTGATGTAGATGGCTCTGTTTTTTTTGTGAATCTTTTCAGCTTAATTAATGCGCATGCTCAGCATATCCTTCGCTTGTTAAGCTCATACTGTAATAAACGATTTTCAAGGGTGGTTACCAATGATATATATTTATAATGACTTTGGTGGAACTCATACAACTTCCCTGGCAGCTGCCTATCATCTGCGTCTCTTAAAACTTTCAGAACTGACAAAAAATGACATTCTTTCTGTTCCTTATTTCAACCAGCTAACAAAAAAAGAAGCGGGACAAATCCTCTATCGCGGGGTGGATGAAGAGAATAATCCCGTGTATACAATTGGAAGGAGATCTTCAAAGTATGTCGTTCCTGCACTAATTGATTTATGTACAATCCTGCTTAGAAGATATGGAGAAAAGGAGAAAGTCATCATTTCAAACACCTCGCCGACTGTTCCTCCCCTCATGACAGCCGGGGGATTCCTATCAAGGGAGCTGGGAATTGATTCGATAGGCGTTCCCCTTCTCGTGAAAGGGGCACAGCAATGCCACGATCTCATCTATCATCTCGTTGAGGAAACGAAACAAGTTTCCAAAGCTTCTCATGAGCAGGTAGTTGTGATGGAAAATAAAAAATATCAATATCAAATTGGAAAAAAGAATATATTATAGAAAAAATAAATAGTATAATAAGTAAATAATACTAGGTAAAAGGTTGGTCTAGGTGAAATTCAGGGCGAACCGGTTAGAATCATACATAAAGGTAATACTACAGTGAAAACGGAGGTGTCGACATTGGAAGGTAAACCATTTCACTATGATGGCAGTCACCATTTCGCAACAGGGGAAGCACAAGAAAACACTCCATTTGAATTAACAGATGAGATGAGAAGAAATATCGGGGGAAACCCTTTTGAAGCAGCAGGAGAAGATGAGTGAATAATCACTTGCCCTGCTCAAAACGGGATGTTGTCTATCAGACAGCATTCTTTTTTTTTGAAATGATCAAACATGGGATAATTCCTTCTTTTTCTCACAAGATAATAGAGTGAAAAATATGAGTGAAGGATGGATGAAGAATGGCAAAAGTACTATATATTACGGCACATCCCCATGATGATACTCAATCGTACAGCATGGCGGTAGCGAAAGCATTTATGGATACATACAAAGAAGTGAATCCTGACGATCAAGTGCTTCACATTGATTTGTACCGTGAACATATTCCCCATATTGATGCTGATGTGTTTAGTGGATGGGGAAAACTGCAAACTGGAAAAGGATTTGAGGAGCTTTCATCAGAAGAAAAGTCGAAAGTGAATCGTCTGAATGAGTTATCAGAACAATTTATTTCTGCAGATAAATATGTGTTCGTTACACCATTATGGAATTTCTCCTTTCCGCCGGTGATGAAAGCGTATATTGACTCTGTAGCGGTTGCCGGTAAATCGTTTAAGTATACGGAACAGGGACCGGTCGGATTACTGACAGATAAAAAAGCTATTCATATCCAGGCACGAGGCGGCATTTACTCAGAGGGACCTGCAGCCGGTATGGAAATGGGGAATCGTTATCTGGAAATCATCATGCAATTTTTCGGCGTACCTTCCTTCGAGGGGGTGTTTGTGGAGGGGCATGCGGCGATGCCTGATAAAGCCCAAGAGATCAAAGAGAATGCCATTGCAAGAGCGAAGGATGCCGCTCATACATTTTAAACAAAGGGAAGAGCCTGAACATATGCGTTCAGGCTCTCTTATTATACAATTGTAGGCTTCTCAATCTTATTTCCTTTCGGCTCAGGGACGAAGGCAAGAATCACAAGTCCTATGATAAAGAGGACGACGAGACTGAATACGCCGCTATTGGATTCACCTGTCACTTGGGCTGTGACGGCCACTAACAATGGTCCGAGGATTGAGGCGAATTTACCAAAGATATTATAGAAGCCAAAGAATTCATTGGCATTTTTCTTCGGAATTAATTTTGCAAAGTATGCCCGGCTCAATGCCTGGATGCCACCTTGGGAAGAAGCGACGAGCATAGCAAGGATCCAGAAGTCCATTGTGGTCTCTAAGAAGTATGCATAAATGCAAACGATGATATAAACGAAAATCCCTACATACAACATCTTTTTCCCCGTGAA
This sequence comes from Rossellomorea aquimaris, assembly GCF_008180865.1. Classification (GTDB taxonomy): domain Bacteria; phylum Bacillota; class Bacilli; order Bacillales; family Bacillaceae_B; genus Rossellomorea; species Rossellomorea yichunensis. The sequence goes on along the minus strand of NZ_VTEX01000002.1, from coordinate 44,337 downwards.
TTTCTCTGCCAGCCTCCCGTAAAGAATAGCAAAAGGTCCAGCCACCACCTGAGTAACAAACAGGATGATCAAGAGATTAGTGGGTGTGATCCCGAGATCCGTTCCATAGGCAGTGGACATCGTAATGATGGTTCCGACTCCGTCGATATAAAAGAAATAAGCAAGAAGAAACAAAAATAGTGCACGATATTTCCTGATTTCTTTCATCGTTTTACCGAGACGTTTAAAGCTATTGGCAACGGGGTTCTTTTCACGCTCGATAAAGTAGCGCTGATGGACATTTTTTATTAAGGGGATGGCAAAGAGTCCCCACCATAAAGCAGTAATGATGAACGCGATTTTGCTGGCGATGGTAACGGAGAAAGGCAGTACCCCATTTTGAGATAATATGATGATGGCGATACTTATGATAAACGGAATCGTGCTCCCGATATACCCGAATCCAAATCCACGGGATGACACCCTGTTCATTCGCTCTTCTGTCGATACGTCGGTTAAAAAAGCATCATAGAAAACATTGGAACCAGCTGAACCGACCGCTGCCACTGTATAAAAAATTAACAGAAGCAGCCACTGATCACTTGGAACGAAAGCAAGCAGGGCAGTAAATGTAACACCGAGGACAAAGAAGAAGGTGAAAAATTTCTTCTTGTAGCCTTCATAATCGGCAATCGTTCCCAGAATCGGACCGATCATAGCGAGGATAAAGGTGGCAATCGCAATGGTGTACCCTAAATAAGCAGTTGAATTGGCGGCACTGACCCCTGCATTAGTAGCGGCAGCCTTATAAAAAAGCGGAAATACGGCTGTCGAAATGATAATGGAATACGCTGAGTTTGCCCAATCATAAAAGATCCAGCTGCTTTCTTCTTTTGAAAAACGCTTCATTGTTTTTCCCCCTAAGGAAACAAAATCTCTTCTTTATATATCCAGCAAATCATCAATCACTTTTCCATCTGTTGCACCAAGGCTAAGGCCGAGAAGGCGTGCCAGTGTTGGGCCTTCATCTACTAAATGCATAAAAGGAATTTCAACATGTGAACGGATCCCTTTCCCTGAAGCCATGAAGATAGTGGAGTAGTCTTCTTTTTCAGGAGAGTATCCATGAGATCCATACGTATAACGCTTTTCTTTCACATCCTCCGGGTTGATGGTGTGAATGAAGGATCCTTCTAACGTATCTTTAAAGTAAAAACCGTGTCGTGCTTCAAGCATAAACGAACAGTGTTCATCTGCTCCTTTTCTCCCGGCTTCTTCGCCAGTGAGTATGTCTTCAATTCCGTTAGAAGGGTTACTTTGGAGCTCGTAAACAAGGGATCTGACAACCTCCATCGTTTTCTCATCCTTTGTGTACACGTAAGCCGATCCATCACATCCTTTGCAATATGCTTTCCAATCGGTTACCTTTCCCCTGGCATTCACTGTGATTAACCCATTTTCCTTGAAAAGGACGTTCAATTGAATAGCCTTCGATTCATCCAGTGCACTATGATCTCCAAGAGCGACAATGGTTGACTTATCATAAATGCCGTTTTCCTTTAATGCCCGGATGATTTTCCCTAAACGGGCATCATGACGACGAATGGCAGCATGTGCTTCTTCTGAAGAAAAACCATGGTAATGACGTTGTGTATCAAGGTCGGTAAAGTGGACAAGCAATAGGCTGGGTTTCTTTTTGATTGTTTCTACCGTCGATTCCAGAACGAAGTCATCAAGCTCCGGTTGATTAAGACCATTACGGATATGACCAAAGAGACGGTTCATGTGTAATTGATAGAGAGGACTGCCATTGAAAAGGGAAACAAGAATTTGGTTATGCCATGAGCGATTGGCGAAAATCTCGGGCATATTATAATCAATATCCCCTTTGGCTGTAACAGGCCACAGAAGAGCTGCTGTGGTCATCCGGGCTTTCTTTGCTTCATCATATAAGGTGGTACCTTTAATAGCGCTTCGATGCCAATGCCAATCAGGAGAAACACGACCTGGCTGAAGGAGAGTATTGTTTACAACACCATGGCGATTAGGGTACTTACCGGTGACGATTGTTGCATGACAAGGGTATGTCACAGAAGGGTAAATGGTCTCGACATTTTTGCAGAAGGACCCGTAAGAAAGTAATTGTTGAAAGTGGGGAAGACCTTTTAGAATCGGGTAATCCAAAGCAGACAAGCAATCGAAAGAAATGACAATCAGGTGATCCGTAAGACGAGTCATAATGGCCTCCAGCTTTCGCGTAGGATTGTACTATATACCTATTAATATAGCAGAACATTCAGAATAAAAATATGAAATTTCGATTATGCTTGTTAATGAATCGTAAAGACGGAGATTTACATAAAAAAACAGAGATGGTAAAAACCTCCCTGCCTTTAGTTAAACTATCATTTAAATCTTCACTTTTTCTCCGATTCGACTATCTTGCTTCACATCCAGGCTACCTGAATATTCAACCGTATCGATGTCACAATTCTCCCCGATTACAACATTTTTACCGCGAACCAGTTTAGCCTTTGTGTTCTCAAGATACACCTCGTCACCTTCGATCAGATATGAAAATAAGTAATCTTCCTTTTGGAGAAAGAAGTTAACCACTTGTTTAATCAGTCCATTAGAGTTATGGTGTTTCACCGAAATCGTTTCGCCACCGATTTCTTTAATGGAGGATTCGTGATTGATTTCGATTTGAATCCGGTCAGCGTTGAGCAGTCCCTCGATATGAACCGAGCCGGAAGATGAGAAGGTTTCGACTTCACAATCCTTTTCAACTCTTAAAGAGCCGCTTGCTTTAATCGAACCCCCTTGAATCTTTCCTCCAACCTTACATGAACCGCTCACCTTGAAAGTCTTAAAGATAAGGTCTTTCAATACTTTGCTTGAACCGCTTGTGTTCATTTCAGCAGCCATCACCGAGCCTTCATACTTGGAGCTTCCACTTGTAGTAATCGTTTCTGCTTTTGTATCACCTTTAATGGTAGAAGAACCGCTCGTTTTAATGTATCCAGCTTTTACGTCACCTGAAATCGTCCCGGAACCTGAAATTTTAAGCTCGTGGCAGTCGATGTCGCCTGCGATTTTTCCGCTTCCACTTATCTTTACTGCATCAAATTTTCCTCCACCGGACGTACCGGATCCACTGATCTTCAAATCATGCAGTTCTTTCTTTTCCATTGTATTCATTCATTTCTCCTCCAATTCAGGGACGTTAGATCCCTTTTGTATTCGTCAACGTGATTTTCAATTCTTCCATCATCTGTTGTAGATCGAATCTCAATACGGTCCGTGTTAAATGGTCAACAAGCAAATCGGAATGTAGCGGAAGGAGCATCCATACATACTCCTCTTCTTTACGAAGACCAACAAGTTCAAGGGAAGAATCTTTTAGTGGAGTGAACTTCTCATGAAGAAAAAGAAATAAGGTTTGCAGTTCTTCACTTGGGACCTGTATTCTTTTCGCCTTCTCAATGATCAACATATTTAATAAATCAGGAAACTCAAATCCCTTTCTTACCGGTAGAAGTGTTGTGCAGAAGGATAAGGTATGTTCCGACAGAATGTTGTACGAAGGTAATTCATCTGCACTAATTTCAATCTTAGTTGGATTTGGTGAAAAGAAATCGGATAGTTCATCCAGTGAATAGTCATCTTTCATCTCTTTGATTGTATCGATACGTGAGAGCATTTTTTCCCTGGGAAAGAACGTTTCCTGACCAGTGAAGCTGGATTTCTTAATAAACCAACTCTCCGGAATAATGTTCTTTCGCTTCCAACGGTAAAGCTGGCCATACGAAATTCCGGTCAGTTCCAATACTTCCTTCTTAGATATAAGATCTGCCTCCAATGAGGGATCACCTCTTCTCTGTAACAAAACATTGTTACGTTACTTGATGAATAGTTTAACAGAACAATGTTACGTTAGTAAAGATGAATTTGTAAAATTTTCAAAAAAGATCTCACTCCAAACCATCCAATAAATGTTTAATTATGAGCATCTAGGGTACAAAACAAACAGAAATGTTTTACATAGTAAACATTAATAACCGTTGAGAGGGATGAAAAAATGGGAGACGATCGTCGTACGAAAGTGAATGAAAAGAGCAAGGATGAACAGCTTGAACAGTATCGCGTGGAGGACGAAGGTAAGCATCTTACAACCAATCAAGGATTGAAGGTATCAGAAGATGAGTTTTCATTGAAGGCAGGAGAACGGGGACCTACCTTAATGGAGGATTTCCACTTCCGGGAGAAGATGACTCACTTCGACCATGAGCGCATACCAGAACGGATTGTTCATGCACGAGGCTTCGCTGCACACGGAGAATTCGAACTTTATGACTCTATGAAAGAATACACCCGGGCTGAATTTCTTCAGGACACTTCAAAGAAAACCCCTGTCTTTGTACGTTTTTCAACTGTTGCCGGATCCAAAGGTTCTGCGGAAACAGTGCGTGATGCACGTGGATTTGCTACGAAATTTTATACGGAAGAAGGAAACTATGATCTCGTCGGAAACAATATTCCGGTGTTTTTCATTCAAGATGCGATTAAATTCCCGGATCTTGTTCATGCACTTAAACCGGAACCACATAATGAAATGCCCCAAGCAGCTTCTGCCCACGATACGTTCTGGGACTTTGTAGCGAATAACCAGGAGTCCGCTCATATGGTCATGTGGGCGATGTCCGATCGGGCCATTCCACGCAGTCTGCGTATGATGGAAGGCTTCGGTGTCCATACATTCCGCCTTGTGAATGACGAAGGGAAGGCCCATTTTGTGAAGTTCCACTGGAAGCCGGTACTGGGAACTCACTCTCTCGTTTGGGATGAGGCTCAGAAAATCAACGGGAAAGACCCGGATTTCCACCGCCGTGATTTGTATGAATCCATCGAAAATGGTGATTATCCAGAGTACGAGCTGGGAGTTCAGCTCATTAAGGAAGAAGATGAGTTTAACTTTGACTTTGATGTTCTTGATCCTACCAAGCTATGGCCTGAAGAAGAAGTTCCTGTGAAAATCGTTGGGAAAATGACCCTTAATCGGAATGTGGACAATGTGTTTGCAGAAACGGAGCAAGCAGCTTTCCATCCTGGTTCAGTTGTTCCCGGGATTGACTTCTCAAATGATCCATTATTACAAGGACGCTTATTCTCCTATACTGATACACAATTGATCCGACTCGGTGGGCCAAACTTCCACGAGCTTCCTATTAACCGACCTGTGTGTCCATTCCACAATAATCAGCGTGATGGATATGGCCGTCAAACGATTAACAAGGGTCAGGTGAGCTACCATAACAACTCACTTGCTAAAAATACACCAGCCCCTGCGAGTCAGGAAGAAGGAGGCTACACTCATTACCAGGAGAAGATGGAAGGGCGTAAAGTCCGGGCAAGAAGTGAAAGCTTCAAAGATCACTTCTCACAGGCTACTCTTTTCTGGAATAGCATGAGTGATCCTGAGAAAGAGCATATCATTCAAGCCTTCAGTTTCGAGCTTGGAAAAGTGAAGAGCAAATCGGTTCAACAGCAGGTAGTCGACATGTTTGCCAATGTAAGTCTGGATCTGGCAAAAGGCTTTGCAGAAGCGATAAGCGCGAAAGTTCCTAGCGGAGAAGGTTCAAAAGTAACCAAATCCTCTCCAGCCTTAAGCCAGGAAAATACGATCAAGAAACCTGCTACCCGTAAAGTAGGGGTCATCGTAGGAAACGGCTTTAAAGGGGAAGAGGTGAAAATGGTACTATCCGCTCTTAAAGAAGATGGCATCCAGCCGGAAATCATCAGTGACAAGCTGGGGATGAGAAAAGGGAATGATGGTACGGAGCTTGAAGTGGACCATACCTTCTTAACCGGGGAATCTGTATTATTTGATAGCCTTTACGTAGTAGGCGGAGAAAATGTAGATAATAAATTCTCTCAAGATACAACCTATTTTGTCAAAGAAGCGTATTCTCACTTCAAACCGATCGGTGCAACGCATGAAGGGATACACTGGTTGGAACAAGCGGGTGTCAGCGGCTCTGGTGTGATAACTGGGGAAGACATGAAGTCATTTGCAAAAGAGTTCACAGTAGCCATTGCCGAACATCGTCATTGGGATCGAGAGTTAGTATAAGATTGATGAGTAATACTCTCTTTTCTATATGAGAAAGACCAGATCTGTTGTTCAGGTCTGGTCTTTTTCATATATACTTCAAGTAAAATCCCACTTTTTCATCGTCAATATCAATCACTTGATTCTCATCGTTGCACCTACTATACTCTTCAATCAACAGGCAAATCAGCATTTGAAAATGAAAAAATTCCCATAAGCAAAAATCTTGAAAGTCAAAAAAGGTCAAAGTATACTATCTGTATAAGGTCAAAGAAAGTCAAACTAAGTTTAATCGAATGTTAAACACATTGACCTTATCCACAATACAATCAAAAAATTTATATGAAACTCTACTACAGGAGGTCATGTTTAATGAAATGCCAAGTTTGTCAACACAACCAAGCAACAGTTGAAGTCTATAAGCAAGTGAATGGTCACAAGTCCAGTATGAAGATGTGTTCAGCTTGCTTTCAAAAGCAGCAAACACCTTCTGGAATACATGGAGGATTTCCCCTTGATGAGTTGTTTAAAGGGATGAGCATGGGTGGAAACTCAAATCATGGCTTCCACAATCAGCAATCATCTCCACAAACCCAAGGTGGAAATGGAGGAAATGGCGTTCTTGATCAGTATGGACGCAATGTGACAGGGGCAGCCAAAGCTGGATTGATTGATCCTGTTATCGGCCGGGACAAAGAAGTGGACCGCGTCATTGAAATTTTAAATCGCCGTAATAAGAATAACCCGGTACTCATCGGTGAGCCCGGGGTGGGTAAAACGGCTATCGCTGAAGGGTTGGCCCTTAAAATCGTAGCAGGTGATGTGCCATCCAAATTATTAAATAAAGAAGTGTATGTAATGGATGTTGCTTCACTAACTGCCGGTACAGGGGTTCGCGGTTCTTTTGAAGAACGTTTAAAAGCCATCATCAGCGAACTTCAGAATAGAAAGAACGTGATGTTATTTATTGATGAGATTCATCAATTAGTTGGGGCGGGTTCCGCAGAAGGCTCCATGGACGCAGGAAACATTCTAAAACCTGCTTTAGCCCGGGGTGATTTGCAAGTAATCGGGGCTACGACATTGAAGGAGTACCGCCAAATTGAAAAAGACGCAGCACTTGAGCGTCGTTTCCAGCCAGTCTTGGTCAATGAGCCGACAACTGAAGAAGCTATTGAGATCCTTAGAGGATTAAAAGACAAATATGAAAACTATCATGGAGTCGAGTTTACAGACGAGGCAATTGAGGATTGTGTAAAACTATCCCATCGATATATTCAGGATCGATTCTTACCGGATAAGGCCATTGATTTAATGGATGAAGCAGGTTCTAAAGTCAATCTGCAGTCAGAGGGGAAAGACAAGACTGCCCTTCTTAAAAAATTGAACGATGTAAGAGAGAAGAAGGATCTGGCAACAAAAGAAGAGAACTATGAACAAGCTGCCATCCTTCGCGATCAAGAAGCAGAATTAGAAAGACAAGTTAGTGAAGGTGGGTCAGACTCTAAAGCACTTGTAGAAAGAGAACTGATCCAGACGATCGTTGAATCGAAAACGGGTATTCCTGTCGGGAAGCTGCAAAGCGATGATCGTAAGCGAATGAAAGCACTGGAAGAAAACCTGGCGGGTAAAGTAATCGGACAGGAAGAAGCAGTAAAGAAAGTAGCGAAAGCGATCCGCCGCAGCCGTGCAGGATTGAAAGCGAAGCATCGTCCAATCGGCACTTTCCTCTTTGTAGGACCAACAGGTGTAGGTAAAACAGAATTAACGAAAACACTGGCAGAAGAGTTATTCGGATCTAAGGATTCGATGCTTCGATTAGACATGAGTGAGTATATGGAAAAACACTCTGTTTCAAAACTGATCGGTTCACCTCCAGGTTATGTAGGCCATGAGGAATCCGGTCAATTGACTGAAAAGGTAAGAAGAAACCCTTATTCAATCATTCTCCTGGATGAAATCGAGAAAGCCCATCCGGATGTTCAGCATATGTTCCTGCAAATTCTTGAAGATGGACGTCTCACCGACAGTCAAGGTAGAACGGTCAGCTTTAAAGAGACTGTGATCATCATGACAAGTAACGCAGGTGTGACGGACAAGAAGGAAGCAGTGGTCGGTTTTAACACAGGTGGCACAGATGCTATTAAAGAAACGACTATTCTTCAATCACTGGGTGCCTACTTTAAGCCTGAGTTCCTGAACCGTTTTGACAGCATCATTGAATTTGAATCTCTTGACAAAGGAGAGCTTCTTCAAATTCTTGACCTTATGCTCGACGAGTTGAAGGTTGAACTTAAAGAACAGGGGATTACTGTAACCATCGACGAAGATGCGAAGAGTAAACTCGTTGAACTGGGATATCATCCTGAATTCGGTGCACGCCCATTACGTCGTGTGATCCAGGAAAGAGTGGAAGATAAAATTGCTGATTTACTTCTTGATGAAGACGGCATAACGAACGTAGTCATTTCACTCGAAAACGACGAGATCATTGTTAAATAGGAAAAGAAGCATCCTTTGATGGGTGCTTCTTTTTTCTATTCTTTCCTCTTTAAAAAAGCGATATATGCTGCCATAGCGAAATAAACACCCAAAACCAAGACAATAAAAACAGGTGTAGAATAAGAAATCATAGAAACACCCTCACTTTAAATCATGGTACGATGGATGGAATATCAATAAAAGGATAGCGATAATTGGAATGGATAATATGATGGCAAGTAATGGCCTTTTATGGTGCAATCCTAATATTGAAAACATGATGACATTGAAAATTGCAGACCATCCTAAATTCCAGCCATTTTCATAAAGGAACAGTCCTTTTTTATGAAAAAGGTATTCCAATAACGTGAAGTAAGCAATCCAGCAGGCAAGATACAGCCATTTCTTTTTTCTATATGGAAAATAACGAAGAAAGATCATGATGACGACAGGAATGATAAAGAAAGTGAAAACGAGATCAATAAACGTATGATTTAGCCAATCTACTGTCACAGCTTTATATTCCCAAAGTGTGTGGTTATAAAAGATCAAGTTATAGGAGAGATTGCAAATAATATAATATTGAACTGTTGGATAATACTCTCTCCAGCGTTTCCAATCAATAAAGAGCTTGGCGAAAATCAGATAAACAACCACTACCAGAATTAGATACATATTAAGTACAATCCTTGTTTTTGTTACTCAGTATGGACGTAACGTAAATAGAATAGACATTCTGGACAGATAAAGTGCCTGATTCACATTGAATCAGGCACTTTAATTGAAGTATTTATTCCAATTCTGACAGTACTCTATCAATCGCCTGGGCAACACCATGATCTGTATTGATGCCAGTGACCCAGTCAGCGGCTTCTTTCACTGCTTCCTGTGCGTTCCCCATCGCAACTCCGAAACCAGCTTCACGAATCATGGCTATATCATTCATACTGTCCCCGACCGCCATGACTTGTTCCATGGACAGGTCCAGCCATTTGCAAACCTTCACCAAAGCCGCTGCCTTATTGACCCCTGCAGGATTGATTTCGATATTCGTCGGCGAAGAATTTGTGATTTCCAGTGCTTCATTTTTCACCAGCTCGTCCATCATGACTTTGCGGACGTCATCATCCTGAATATCGAATCCAAACTTCAGCCAGTTATAGGTATCGATTTCCTGATCAAAAGGCTTATTCGTATTGAAAAGTCCTTGGGAAGTGGAAGACCAGAAGTATACATCATGCTCTTCTTTTAATTTCCAAAGCTGTTTCACAAGATCAAGATCAAGTGGGATGCTGTCTACCAGATTGTATTCATGATCGTAAATTTCCCCGCCATTCACGGTCACCAGATAAGATGAACGCCCAAGCTCATCTGAAATGTCGCGGCATGTGAAAAGGGAGCGGCCAGTACTTAACACCACATGAATACCTTTCTCCTTTGCACGCTGAATGGCTTGTGCGTTTTCAGGAGATACTTCTCCTTCGTGATTGACCAGTGTTCCATCCATATCCAAGGCAATTAATCTTATATCCATTATACCTATCACGTCCTTCTATTCATTCATATCCAGTGTAATATAATTTGAGCTAATCTTCTAGGAAGCCGACTTGATGAAGGTATTATTTCCTAAGTACTGTACTTCATATTACAATAGAAAAGAGTATCTATTTGAGAGGAAGAGAACAATGGAGTCTACATATGAAAAGGGTAAGTGGAAGCAGCTTATTACTTTAATAAAGGAAACCGATCCACCGAAAACCCTGTTTGGCATTTCTTTATTCTTGAGCCTGCTTACAACGATTGCGGGACTTGCTATACCTTTATTAACAAGTAAGTTGATCGATGACTTCAGTTTAGATTCGTTAAGCAAAGGGGTCATCATAGGGATGATCGCTGCCTTTTTTGTTCAAGCGATTGCGGGAGGAGTGTCTGTTTACATATTGGCGAGGGTCGGGCAGCACGTGATCGCTTCATTGAGAGAGAAGCTTTGGAGAAAATTGCTGGTTCTGCCCGTTCCTTATTATGATTCGCATGAAACGGGTGACTCGGTCAGCCGTATGACCAGTGATACGGGAGTGATCAAAAACTTGATAACCGAGCATCTGACAGGCTTTATTACAGGGATCATTTCTGTAATAGGTGCCATCATCGTGCTGTTTTATTTAGATTGGCCTCTTACCTTGGTGATGTTTTCAATCATTCCACTATCACTATTATTTCTTATCCCGATTGGCAAAAAGATGGCTGATATCTCAAGGGGATTGCAAACCGAGACTGCAAGTTTCTCGGCTATCTTAACGAGAGTCCTTTCGGAAATCCGTCTGGTGAAGTCATCCAATGCGGAGGAGATTGAATTTCAAAAAGGTCAAACAGGAATCAAGAAGCTTTATGTCCTCGGATTAAAGGAAGGAATCATACAAGCGTTAATGTCGCCGGTCGTTTCTTCTTTAATTATCATCGTTCTTGTCCTAATCATTGGGTTCGGCGGTATTCGAGTGACCTCTGGAGCCATGACGGCCGGGGAGCTTGTTGCTTTCTTTATCTACCTCTTTCAGATTATCATGCCGATCACCCAGATCATCGTGTTTGTAACTCAATTCCAGAAAACTGTGGGAGCAACAGAGAAAGTGTTATCGATTCTCAATTTAGAGGAAGAAAACCTTGAGGATGGAAGGTCCGTCCCTCAAACAGATCGTGCCCTGGTCCTTGATGGCGTGACGTTTGGGTATGAAGAGGGGGAGAAGGTGTTAAAGGATGTGACGATAAGGGCTGAAAAAGGGAAAGTGACGGCCATCGTTGGTCCGAGTGGAAGTGGGAAAACGACACTTTTTTCATTGATAGAGCAGTTCTATAAGCCCCAGCAAGGAGCCATTCTCTTGGGAGAAGATACAATCAGCTCATACTCGCTAAAATCATGGCGGGAACTTCTTGGCTACGTCTCCCAGGAGAGTCCGATCTATTCAGGCACGATAGGGGACAATATCTCTTACGGGCTCGATGGGGATATATCAGAGGAAAAGATGATTGCCGCTTCAAAAATGGCGTATGCCCATGAATTTATTAAGGAACTCCCTAACGGTTATCAAACAGAAGTAGGAGAAAGAGGAATCAAGCTTTCAGGAGGACAGCGACAACGACTTGCCATTGCAAGAGCCCTATTGAGGGACCCTGATATCCTCATGCTGGATGAAGCCACTTCAAGCCTTGATAGTCAATCAGAAATTGTCGTTCAGGAAGCCCTAAAGAACTTAATGAAGGGACGAACCACCCTTGTGATTGCCCATCGCTTATCCACCATCGTGGATGCCGATCAAATTGTCTTTTTAGAAAAAGGAAAGGTGACTGGAGTCGGGACACATGAGGAATTGTTTACATCCCATGCTTTATACCGCGACTTTGCGAGACAGCAGTTAAGGATAGGGGAGCATCCTGATGCGGGAAGTGAATTAACATGAAACCTTTTACTGAACGAGTTGTGAGAATCATACAGAGCATCCCTTCTGGAAAAGTGATGACGTACGGTCAAATCGCTTCATTTGCAGGCAGTCCAAGAGCTGCCAGGCAGGTCGTACGGATTCTTCATTCCATGAGTGAAAAGTATAAACTTCCCTGGCACCGGGTTTTGAATAGCAAGGGGGAAATTGGATTCGGGGATGAAGAGCAAGCGATGAACCAAAGGCTATGTTTGGAAGCAGAAGGGGTTCATTTCATAGGGAAGAATCGGATTAGGTTAGAGGAGTTTCGGTATGAGCCCGAACCGGAGTGGGACATTTAATGATAATGGTGTTAAATTCCAATAATTTCAAAATGATTGATAAATTACTCCTTAGCTCAAAATTGCATAGCAAAAGCTAATTTCTACTGGTTCAGGTTAACGGTACCGGCCGATTCCATTATGGGATCTCTATGTCTAAATCTTAACCAGGTTTCAATCAAGAAAGCCGAAAACAATGACAAATAAAGATGTAAGGGCTATGAATCCGATGATCACGTATCCGATGATCCGGATTCCCAATGGCAGACTCCCAGTTTCGGGTTTACTCATGGGGGCTCCTTCGATTTTTGACATATGGTCAGTCACATCATTAAACGGTTTTTTAAGATTTGTCATAGTATCCCTCCTTTCTATATTTTACCATAAAAAAGGTAACCTAAATTTAAGGTTACCTTTTTTTTTTTAATTCAGCTGTCCATTCCTAAGTCTTTTCAGCCAACGTTTTTGTCGGGAGCTGATAAAGAAGTAACCAACTAGACTTAATCCAGATACCACGAAACTACCTTGCCAAATGAGGTTCACATCCAACCCCAATCCTGTGAAGGCACCAACGCCACCGAAGAGCAAAAGGATGAAAGCCTGCTTCTTTTGGTTTTCAAATACTGCGAACTGAAACTCATTTTGCTGATGATGGTCCTTTTGTTCAAGCGCTTTTTCTGGTACATCCAACAACTGCCGGACTTTCTGAACAGTCTGAAAGAGTGGTTGGGCACTGACCCATTTCATAAGGAGCTCCCATTTGTTTGTGTTACTGTCCTTTACCCAATCCATGAAAGCGGGTTTGACGACATCGAGGATTTCTTCATCGGGACTCAATGTATGAACAAGTCCTTCTATAGTTGCAAAAGACCGGCCTAAAAAGATGAAACGGGTAGGCACTTGTACAGGTAATGATTTCACCATATCATTTATTTCTTTCTTCACGGTTAGCAGATCCATCTGTTTGAACTGCTCCATATCGAGTGTGACAAATTCCTTCAGCACGGGTTCGATCGTTTTCGGACTTGCATCAGGAAGCAAGAAACCTAATTGAGCCAGCGCTTCTGCTGCTTTCCGGAAGTTCTTTAGTAGGATTCCTTCCAGAAGATCTTGAAAGTGAGTGGAATCTCTCTTGGAAATTTCCCCGATCATTCCGTAATCCAGGAGAACGAAGGTACCATCCGGCTGAAGAAGTATATTCCCTGCATGTGGGTCGGCATGGAAAATTCCCGGCTCGAGCCATTGGGGAAGGAAGAGGCGAAACAATTCCTGAGCTAGCTTCTGCCCGTCCAATCCATACGACTCAAATGCTTTTTTGTCATTTAATCGAACGCCATCCACCCACTCCATCACCAATACTTTATCTGTGCAAAGTTCAGGATACATAGCAGGAATCTTCACGTTAGAATGGTCCTTGAATCGTTGTTTGAACGAAATAGCGGTGTGCATTTCTTTTGAAAAGTCGAGCTCTTGTTCGATGACTTGCTTTAATTCCTGATAAAGCATCTTGAAATCAATGAACCCTTTGGGAACTGGAGCGAATCGTCGAGCGAACCAAATAATGATGGAAAGGGAACGGAAATCCGTCTTCACCAGGGAAGGAATCTCAGGGCGCTGCACCTTTATAGCCGCTTGGGTACCATCTAACAGAGTCGCTTTGTAAACTTCTCCTATTGAAGCTGAAGCAACAGCTTCATGGTCGATGGCCTGTACCTTGGTAGTCACAGAGCTGTTCCATTCACGTTCCAGAACCTTTTCAATCTCCTTCCATGGTGAAGGAGGAACGTGATCGACCAAATCCTGTATTTGATTGATAAATCCTCTCGGAAGCAAATCCTCACGTATACTAAGGAGCTGTCCAACCTTGATCAAAACGCCATTTAACTCAAATAAAGTTTCTTTAAACTCTTTTCCAATGCGTTCCCAGAGCTTCTCTTTCTCCCATTGGGACTTACCGCGGATACGGTACCAATAGACTCTCACCACGATGGAAAGCGCCAGTGATAATACCTTCCACATTCTCCAAAGCTTCTTCTCTGATTTCATCGTTTCATCCCCCGTAACTGGACTGTCTAGTTCTATTATGTAATACGGATAAAGAAGAAGAAAGTTTCTCTGCCTTATCATCAAAAAAATTCATTTTCCGCTGGATTTTCATGGTAATATATACACAATTCAATATATTGAATAATATCAGTAAAAAGTTTCTAACGATACCAAGGGATGTGAATCACAGAACAAGCGGGATTTTAAACAATTTATCTTGAAGAAATAACCAGTTAGTAGCTGAAAGGAATTCACCCCAAAAAGTTAAATCACAAAGAAGTGAATGAAATTATAAAATGTTTTTTCCCGTTTTTGACACCTTTGTGAACTGCTTAAAAGCCTATTGCAATAAGGATGGAGAAGGGGTATATTATAAGTGTAAAGAACATGTGAAACATTTCACAAATAAAACAGCTATCATATCAAAACCATCACAAACTTTGATCAACTGTTTTTTTAACCACAATTGTGAAATATTTCACAATACAAATCCAAAAGGAGATGATCCATCATGAGATGGTGGGAAAATCAAAAGGTGAGCATGGTTTGGACAGTGATTAGAATTTGGTTGGGCGTTCAGTGGCTGGAAGCAGGGTGGCATAAGGTGAACGATGGTTTTGATGCAAGCGGCTTCTTGCAAGGAGCATTGGCTAAGGCGACAGGAGATCATCCAGCCGTTCAAGGGTGGTACGCAGAATTTCTAAAAGGGTTCGCTATTCCCAATGTAGATTTATTCAACATCTTGATTCCTTGGGGAGAAGTGCTGGTGGGAGTTGGCTTGATTGTCGGATTCATGACAATACCGGCACTACTCGCAGGTGCATTCATGAACTTAAACTTCTTATTAGCGGGAACAGTGAGCACGAATCCCGTTCTCTATACAGTTGCCATCATCCTTCTTTTTGCCGGCAGAGGGGCTTTCTGTTGGGGAGCTGACCGTTGGGTGATACCATACCTGAAACATATGGTTCTTCCTAAAGGCAAACAGCATAAAAAGCCGATCGTGGTGTGATAGTACGTATAATTAAAACCACCCATGCTGGTCTCTCATGGGTGGCTTCTTAATGAATTCCTCTTGACCTAGCTTTTTTACCTACCGGGATTGCTCTATTGGTTTTTCTTCACTCGTGCACGCTGGTTGGCAGCATTGGCGCGAGCTTGTGCTTCCATATCAGCCTGGTCGGCAAGTTCACGTGAGAACTCTTCGTCAACACCGTCAGATTTGAGCTGAGCGGGTGTTTGAGGCAAGCTGTTTTTATTTCCTCGTTTACTATTTCCGCGTGATCTGCCCAATATGAACATCCCCTTTTCAGTTGGTTAAAAAATAAAGGTACAGACTAAGGAGTCTGTACCTTTATTCTTCTTCAAAGTAAGGGGTTTTAGTTAGGTAATAATTGTCTATCTATGGGCTTTGGAACTGAAGCCGCCTGCACGATCGGCTGCTTTGAATTCTCGTGAATACGTTACTTCCTGCGCACTGGATAGAACCGATTTGTTTTTGTCTTTCTTTTTCTTATTATCCATTCGTATGTACATCCCTTCTTTTCAAGATTAATACTATTTTTGCCTTGAAAAGAAAGGGGCATACCTGTGATTTAATGATAAATGTCAATCAGTGCACTTTTTAATTCAGGGTATTCAAATTGAAAACCGTTTTCTGAAAGGACACTCGGAAGTACTTTTTGGCCTTCTAGCACTAAGGCGCACATTTCACCCATTGCTACTTTTAAAGCAAGGGATGGGACAGGGATCCAGTGTGGCCTGCCAAGCACCGCCCCGAGGGTTTTCCCAAAATCTTTCATGGAAACGGGAGAAGGTGATGTCACATTTACCGGTCCCGAGATGGATTCTGTTTCAGCAATGAAATGCACAGCTCTTGCGATGTCTTTTATATGGACCCACGACATCCATTGGTCCCCGGATCCAACCGTTCCTCCCACGAACATTTTATATGGAAGAGCGATTCGGGGGAGGGCGCCTTCGTCTTTCCCGAGAATAATACCAAAGCGTGCATATGAAACCCGGATGCCCAGCTGATTCGCTTTGCTCGCTTCTTTTTCCCATATTTGAACGGTTTCTCCTAAAAAGTTGTCCGCCGTTTCCGTTGAGGCTTCCGTATACGTATTCGTTTTGGAAGAAGGATAGTAGCCGATTGCACTTGCGCTAATAAGACACGCGGGTTTTTCTTTCAGTGCTTTAATAATATTCATTACCTCTTGGGTTGAGTTGATTCGGCTATTGATGATTCGTTTCTTACGCTCATCCGTCCAACGGCCGCTGTTGATGGATTCCCCTGCAAGGTTAATGAAGGCTTGGATTCCTTCGAGCTCCTCTTCGGGTTTCGCACCGTCAGATAGCCATTTTACATAGGTAACACCTGAACGATTGTCGTATTTATCCGGATTTCGGGTAAGTATCATTACTTCGTGATGGTGTTCAAGAAGTTCCTCCGTCAAAGCCTGACCGACAAAACCCGTACCACCTGTTATAGCGATCTTCATCATCATCCCTCCAATATACTTATTATTTTACCTATCTACAGAATAAAAAACATATGCTGAATGTGTTAGGATTACTATGAGGTGGAAAAAATGGGTAAGATTACGAAAATAACGAAGCAAGTAAAGAACGATGAGCGTTACAATTTATTTATAGATGGAAAATATTCTTTCAGTGTCGATGAAGCAGTATTGGCGAAGTTCCAGCTCAGAAAAGGCTTGGAAGTCGATGAGCTTGAGATTTCCGAGCTTCAGTACGAAGACGATGTGAAAAAAGCATTCAATAAAGCCATCCAGTATTTAGCCTATCGAATGCGTACGGAAAAAGAAATCAGGGACCATTTACAAGAAGGTGATCCTGAAGATGGCGTCATACAGGAAGTGATTCATAAATTAAATGAAATTAAATACATCAATGATTTAGAATTCGCTCAAGCATTTGTCGGGACTCACATGAATACCTCCGATAAGGGGCCGACCTGGATTCGGGGGGAATTAAGAAGAAAAGGGGTGGATGACCCTTATATCGAAGAGGCTCTTGCTGTATTCACAGAAGAGAAGCAGGTCGATAAAGCGGTCGGTCTCACCGAAAAACTTCTTCAAAAATACCGGAAAGATTCAAAGATGATCGCCAAGCAAAAAATTGAGCAGAATTTGATGCGAAAAGGATATCCGGGTTCTGTCATGAAAATTGTCTGGGAGACAGTAGAATCTGATCGGGATGATGATGAAAAATGGGATGCCGTCTATCACCAAGGGTTAAAGGCTCATAGAAAGCTGAGTTCAAAGTATGAGGGATACGAGTATGTCCAGAAAATGAAACAGACCTTGTATCGAAAAGGTTTCTCTATGGAGGACATCGATAGACTTTTGGAAGAATTAAAAGAAAATGAAGAATGATTTGATGTTTTCAAGATAGATTGAATTATAGGGGTATGACAAGGGGGAGTTCGTGTGGAGATTTTCACGCTTCTGTTTGCTGGTTTAACACTTCTGCTGCTCATCGGTACGACAAAAAAATTCAAGCTTTACACAGGTGGAATTGTCGTGGTGGCGGCAGCACTATTTATCATTGGTGAAATCATCATTAAAGTCCAAACCGGATTCTATACACTGGGGAAACAAGAATGGTATAACCAAGGGTACGCCGAAACCATGGGGAAATGGGTGATGCCATTTTTTCTCTTGGGGGTGGCAATTTTCCTCATTCTCGTGAACATCCGGATAATCCAGCAGTTTCTCAAAAGAAAAGACGGTATCCGCTGGGTGTGGATGGCATTTGTCGTTGTTATTGATGCCTTCGCTGTATTTTTGGTGCCTGTTCTATTATTTGTGGTGGCCTTTATGTTCTTCCCGTTTGCTCCATAATTGAGAAGGCAGTCTTCCTTTAGGGAAGGCTGCCTATTTAGGTTTATTTTTTTGATTCAATGACGATTTCGTCTTTTTCTTTGTATTCATTCACAATCAATTCCGCAACATCTTTAGGAGAGCGAAGTCTTGATGGATCACTGATATGGTCACTGTTCTCCCAAAATGGGGTATCCATTCCACCCATATATGCATTCACGATGCGAAGATTCGAGTCCTCGTACTCCTTCTGTAAACTTTCACCAAATCCTCTGAGGGCAAACTTGCTCGCTACATACAATGATTCGTTCATTTTACCTCTAAGGCCAGCTGTTGAAATGATGTTAATGATGGTGCTATTTTGTTCCAGTTGATTTAGAAGTGCCTTGGTAAGTCGAATGGGGCCAAGTGCATTTGTTTCAAACATGCTTACTAATTCCTCATCGCCTGAATCCTTGAAGGGACCGAAATAGCCTACTCCTGCGTTATGTATGAGTAATTCAACAGTATGATCATGTAGATGATTTTTGCCGAATTGTTGAATGTCATGAGTTGAACGGATATCCAATGTGGTAAATGAAACCTGTCCGCCTAAGCTTTCAATTTCTGTTGCAGCTTCTTTTAAGCGGTCTTCCGTTCGGCCAAGAAGCAAGATATGATATCCTTGCTGGCTAAGCAGTTTTCCTAATTCTTTTCCAAGGCCGGAGCCTCCGCCTGTGATGATGGCTGTTTTCATGATGGTGTCATCCTTTCTGGTGAATTTGGTTAGATGATTGTCTTGGAATAAGGGGCCGTCTTATGCTTGTCGGGGCTGACCAAGCCGCTTCCGCTTTTCTTATTGTATCATTTTCTCTATACTACTATTAGTAGAGGTGATGAAGAATGGAACAAGAGAGAAGATATAGTGAGATGACGGAGCATGAGTTGAAGCAGGAAATTGCTTCGTTGAAAGAAAAGGCAAGAAAAGCTGAACAGTTGGGGATTGTGAATGAGTTCGCCGTTTTGGAGCGGAAGGCTCTTATGGCACAGGCTTATTTAATGGATCCCGATAGCTACAAGCCAGGTGGCATCTACGCGATAGAAGGGGATCCCGGTACATATTTCAAAGTGGACTATCTAAACGGGGTATTTGCCTGGGGATATCGCCTGGGAGGAGACGGAAAAGAAGAAGCACTGCCGATTTCGCTGTTAGCAGGGGAAAAGAAATAATGAAGAGGTCCGTCATGGGGACGGACCTCGGAAACAGTCTAGGAACGCTTGCGTGTCTGGTTCTCTAGAATGATTAAGTCTTGAGTTTGTGTGGTTTGTCCATTAGCTTGGGAATGGGCATGCTTTGGATTGTAGAATGCCTTGTTAAATGGACTACTGTACTTATTTCGGTAGAAGTTGTTTTTCATGTTTGCCATCGTAACTACCCCCTAAACAAATTTCACTTCATTAAAGTGAGTCGTGATCTCTTTCTCCAGAAGCTTTCATACGTTCTTGAGGATGGGTATTGATGGTGCCGTTAGCCCTTTTAGATGCAAATTCCGCTTTAGCTCTTGGTTCACCTTCGAATTTATTGTTATTCATGTTAGGGAACCCTGTCGATTTATTTCGCATAAAGTGCCTCCTAAAAGGTGAATTTTCTGACTCATACCGTGAAGAAGCAAAGATTCACAACTAAGCTTAACCACGTACTAATAGTATGGGTGAAATGGTGTACATTATCATAAAAGCGGGAACTAAATATATGGAAAAGGAGGAGACAAAATGGAGTCAACATTCCACGAATTAACACAATTGTTAATTGAAAAAAACAATAAACTTTCGTATGAAAAAGCGAGAACCTGGATCGAACTTGTATGGGAGGATTTCGAAGCTACATATGCAAAAGCAGGTTACGATTATAAAGGGAAAGCAGTAACGGAAAAAGTCGTTCGCCAATGGGTAAATACATACGGAGAACAAATCCACGAATTTGCTGCACAAAACCCTAAATACAAACACCTGATCGACGATACAGAAGGTGATGATTTAGTGCATTAAAGTGATGAGGGACGGACCTTGAAAAGGTCCGTCCCTCACTGCTTTAATCGATTAAAATGTCGATGTCGACTTTTGAGCGGAGTTTTTCTTCGCTGAAGACCCATCCTGTGTAGGAGCTGACGATGGTCAGATCTTTGTCGAGCTGTACCAGGGCGACAAATGGATAGTGTCCGTTATTTCTGTAGCGAAGATCGATGAAGCGAACTTCAAAATGATCTTCGTATTCATCCACTTCCCAGCGGAAAACAGGCGAAAAGGAAAGAAAAGCGGCCAGATTTTTATCTTTTTTAGCGGCATTGATTACTGAATTCTCTGGTATCGGTATCCGTTCAAATTTATCAAAAATCGTAATCGACCGTCTGAATGCCCGGGCGACATAGTAATGCTCCTTGGTTACGATCGCAAGTCGCCATTGGAAAAACCGGATCGTCGGAGAAACGATTATTTTCTCCGCTTTAGGGATTCTTCGCTTAACAGCATTTTTTACGGCTTTTTGAACCTGGAATCTTAATACATAATAAGCAAAAATCACAATGTACATGACCAAAAAGGTTTTTCCGGGCGGTAATCCGATGCCCCAAAGAATCAATCCTCCAATATGAATCCCGAAAATAATCGGGTCAAACGTGTTAATGACCCCTAAAGCGACCCATTTCGACGAGATCGGCCTGATGGCTTGTGTCCCATAGGCGTTGAAAATGTCGACAAATACATGGAGGAATACGGCCACAAATGTCCAAATCCATAAATGAAGCAAATCTGCCCCCGGGAAAAAAGGATAAAGACAAGCGACAATTAAAAGCGGCCACAGAAATAAAGCTGGAATGCTGTGGGTGATGCCTCGGTGATGACGTATATAAACGGCATTATTGCGTAATTTCAAAACGGTATCAATGTCTGGTATTTGAGAGCCGATGACTGCTGCAACGAGCACACTTTGAGAAGTGGCTGCACTTTCAGCAACAACGGGATCCAGGGTGGCTAAGCCCCCAAGAGCGAAACCCATGACGATATGAGTGCCTGTATCCAAAAAAAGTCCTCCCTTGGCTCGCATTTCTTTGTTTTCTTTATGACTTGTATTCATTTTTGAACATGATATGGTTAAAAGGAGTTTATTTCAATGAAAAACACTTTACACATTTACTTAGAATATGAAATAAAACAAAACTTCAAACCTCAATATAAGCAGATTATGAATAACATCGTCGAGACATTACCACAATACGACGCCTGTAATATCCAATGGGAAAAGTCTGATGCCGGCTCTAATCGTTACATCGAACGGTTTATTGTGCCAACAGAATCCCATTTCCATGTTTTGAAACGTTTACGAACTTCCCGTCGTCATTTATTATTTGGATTATTGGACGAATGTATTTGTGGAGGGTTAAAAGAAATAAACCTTGTTGGCTTAAAAACATAGCCTTAATTATTTATTCCCTATTCAATGTAACATTTAACATCCTGGAGGTACAAAATTGACTGAAGAATCTTTGAAACATTTACAAACCATCAACCGTGAGGAATTTCAGAAAGATTTACTATCATGGTTTTCAAGGGAACAGCGCGATCTTCCATGGAGGAAGGATCAAGATCCATATAAAGTGTGGGTATCAGAAATCATGCTTCAACAAACAAGAGTGGATACGGTCATACCTTATTTTAACCGATTCATCGAGAAATTTCCTACCATAGATGCTCTTGCTACAGCAGACGAAGAAGATGTGCTGAAAGCATGGGAAGGTCTCGGCTACTATTCGAGAGTCAGAAACCTTCAATCTGCTGTAAAAGAAGTGAGTGAAAAGTATGAAGGAATCGTCCCGGATACACCGAAAGAAATATCGTCATTAAAAGGTGTGGGACCATACACTGCGGGGGCGATTTTGAGTATTGCCTACAGCAAACCGGAGCCTGCTGTCGACGGAAATGTCATGCGGGTATTTTCAAGGATCCTCTCTATCTGGCTGGATATTGCCAAACCTGCTTCACGCAAGGTATTTGAACAAGCAGTCAGAAATTTGATTTCTGAAGAGAATCCATCGTATTTCAATCAAGCATTGATGGAGCTTGGGGCACTGATTTGCACACCGACATCACCATCCTGCTTACTATGTCCTGTCCGGGAGCACTGTCAGGCATTTGAAGAAGGAGTGCAAACAGAACTTCCAATTAAATCGAAAAAGAAATCTGCACGTAAGCTGAATATGGCGGCAGCCGTTCTGTTTACGGAAGATGATCGAGTGGTTATCCACAAACGCCCGAGTAAAGGACTGCTTGCTAACTTATGGGAATTCCCTAATTTTGAAGTGGGAAGTAAAAGCGGCGGACGAAAGCAATTGCTTGATCAAATGGAGGAAGAATACAAGGTAGATTGCTCATTGAAAGCAGGGGTTGTCACGAAAATCCAGCATATATTCTCACACATTGTTTGGGATATTGAAGTATATGTTGGTTCTATCGACAGTACTACTCTTGATGCCAGCGGTCTGATTGCCGTAACGACTGAAGAATTAGAGAAGTATGCCTTTCCTGTTTCCCACCAGAAAATCTGGAAGGAGACAGGTGAAGGGATACTACAGAAATAAAAAAAGAGCAGCCGGGAAGGTTGCTCTTTGTCTATTGCCATTTCAATCGTAACTAACCTTTGTGCCATGTGTATAATCGGCTTCGCCTCGCTTCAATCCGCCTCGGTTTTCAATTTCTTCAACAATTTCTCTGTGAATCGATTGTCCTTCTGCGTTCAAATAGGGTACTATTTGTTGTAGTGAATGATGAAAGAAGGCAAGCTCGCTTTTCTCCCATTCATTTTTAGGAATCATTGAAAGCTCTGTCATATCTCTACCTACATACATAACTCATTCCTCCATTCAACTGACGTGCTCTTATTAGTGTGCATGTTCAAGGCCTGATTATGCTTTACACCGAATGGAAAATGAAATTGAAAGGATGATCAACATGAGTCAAAAAGTAGCATTAGTCACAGGGAGCAGCCGCGGACTTGGGCGGGAAATTGCGATTCAACTAGCAGAAAAAGGATACGATATCGTCATTAATTACGCACGAAGCAAAAAAGGTGCACTCGAAACGGCTGAACAGGTCGAAAAGTTGGGACGAAAAGCATTTGTCGTAAGGGCAAATGTAGGAGACGTCGATAAAATCAAATCGATGTTCGAACAGATCAAAGAAGAGTTCGGCCGCTTGGATGTGTTGGTAAGTAACGCAGCATCCGGGGTTCTTCGCCCGGTCATGGAACTTGAGGAATCTCATTGGGATTGGACGATGAACATTAACAGCAAGGCACTACTATTCTGTGCCCAGGAAGCGGCAAAATTAATGGATAAAGGCGGACGCATTGTAAGCATAAGCTCATTGGGATCCATCCGTTATTTAGACAATTATACAACTGTGGGAGTATCCAAAGCTGCAGTTGAAGCATTAACGCGTTATCTTGCAGTTGAGCTTGCACCGCGTGACATAATCGTAAATGCAGTTTCCGGTGGTGCGATCGATACAGATGCACTCAAGCATTTCCCTAATCGTGAAGAGCTCCTGGAAGATGCACGCAGTAAAACACCTGCAGGACGGATGGTGGAAATTGATGATCTTGTAAAGTCAGTGATGTTCCTCGTTTCAGACGATTCTTCCATGATCAGAGGTCAAACGATCATCGTCGATGGCGGTCGCTCTCTACTCGTTTAGTGGAATGTATTTCCTGAAAAATATCGAATAGTGAAATCCACGCTTGGTTATCTTAATAAGCGTGGAGGTGATTACAATGGCAAAACAACCAAACAAAACTCAAGCTGGTACAAGCGTTCAACATGTGAAACAACAAAACGCTCAAGCTGGTCAAGCTCAACAACAACAATACGGTACTGAGTTCGCTTCAGAAACAACAGCAGCACAACACGTGAAGCAACAAAACCAACAAGCAGAAGCTAACAAAGCGAAAGCTTCTGGTAAATACGGTCAACAACAACAATAATTGAATTGTTCTTGACGGAAAAAGCACCCATTAACTTGGGTGCTTTTTCGTTTTTGAGGGACGGACCTCTCAAATCGCTACATATAAAGGGACGGACCTCCCATGAATCCTATCATGTCAACGCCAATCAATCATCATCCTTTGAAAAATGGAGGTCCGTCCCTCCATCGACAAAACTGGTGGGATTGTGACAGAAGTTGTCAAAGGGTTTGGAGGGTGAAAGGAGAATGTTTAGGAGAGCTTGTTTAGGGGAGTGGTGGAAGTGATGCAGCAACGGTTTAATGAGTTGGTAACAGAGCAGTTGGAGACCATGGATAAGTTGTTATATCTTCAGTCTGAGATCGAACGTTGTCAAGAGCTTGAAGAGGAGCTGCTTCAGCTTCAAGAGATGACGAAGGTTGAGTCTATAAAGAGAGAGATTGCTTCAAAAAAGATGGAACTTAAAGAGATTCAAAACATGTTTCAAAAACAAACCGATGAAGTGATTCGCTCCTATCAAAAGGAACAAAACAGCGTTACAACATAAAAAGATATGAATGATAAATCCCATTTTTGAAAAGAAACCGGGCGATTCTTAAAGGATTTTTTCTTTAAGGATAGCCCTTTTGTTTTAAATTTTCTGAGGAAACGTTATAATGATAGAATAGATAAGTATATATAAGGGTAATTTTGAAATGAAAGAAGGGGATACGATGGCGGTTCCCACTGAAGGAAAATCAGTACAAATACATAGCTTTAAGCATGATGGCAACATTCACCGGATATGGAATGAGACGACGGTTCTTAAAGGAACAAGCAATCAGATAATCGGTGGAAATGATCGAACGATGGTGACGGAATCAGACGGAAGAACGTGGATGACCCGTGAACCGGCAATATGCTATTTTCATTCAGAGCTATGGTTTAACATTATTTGTATGATTCGTGAGGACGGTATTTATTATTATTGTAATTTAAGCTCACCATTTGTATATGACCATGAAGCGATCAAGTATATTGATTACGACTTGGATATTAAAGTGTTTCCTGATATGACATATACATTGCTGGATGAGGATGAGTATGAAGCTCATCGCAAGCTGTATGGTTACCCGGATGTGATCGACCACATCCTGAAGCGAAATGTCGACAAGCTTGTTCGCTGGATCCGACAAAGAAAAGGGCCATTTGCTCCTGACTTTATTGACATTTGGTACGAGCGTTATCTTACTCACAGGGGGTAACACAGCTGGAAAACTGTATAGGCATTAAAGGGCTGACCCAGTAAGGAGCAACCCTTTTCATTTCCTGAAAGGACTTGAAGAGGAACATTGCTGCGTTCCATACAGGGTCATCCCTTTTTATTGGGGGCAAAATAAATACTCACATCTTAGAAAGGAGTAATCACTTGGATAGTATCAAACGCTACCTTCAATTTGTAAAACCTTATCGGTGGCAAATTATTGGTACATTAATTATAGGTATTATTAAATTTACGATTCCCTTATTAATCCCGATTTTAATCAAGTATGTCATTGATGATATAGTAGGGGCTTCTGGCCTGTCTTCGGAAGAAAAGACAAATCAATTACTGATGATCATGGGGATCATGCTTGGCCTATTCTTACTGGTAAGACCACCTGTAGAGTATTATCGACAGTACTTTGCTCAGTGGACGGGAAACAAGATCTTGTATGACTTAAGGGACCATTTGTTTTCACATATACAACGACTCAGCTTTAAATATTACTCGAATACAAGAGCAGGGGAAGTCATTTCCAGGGTCATCAATGATGTAGAACAAACGAAGAATTTCGTAATCACCGGTCTGATGAACCTCTGGCTGGATGCCGCTACCATTGTCATTGCTCTATCCATCATGTTTACGATGGATGTTTCATTAACACTTGTTTCTTTAATAGCATTTCCTTTCTATGCTTTTTCTGTCCGTTATTTCTTTGGCAGACTTAGAGGGTTGACGAGAGACCGTTCTCAGGCACTCGCGGAGGTACAAAGCCATTTGCACGAGAGAGTTCAAGGGATGGCTGTCATCAAGAGTTTTGCCGTAGAAGACTATGAACAAAAACAGTTTCAAGATCAAAATAGCAATTTCTTAACGAAAGCCTTAAAGCAAACAAGCTGGAATGCGAAAGCGTTCGCTGTTGTGAATACCATTACGGATATATCTCCGTTAATCATCATCGGATATGCGGGGCTGCAAGTTATTAATGGAGATCTGACCATTGGGACAATGGCTGCCTTTATCGCATATATCGATCGTCTCTATGGTCCGCTTAGACGACTGGTGAATTCTTCTACAACCTTGACTCAATCGATCGCTTCCATGGACCGTGTATTTGAGTTCATGGATGAGAAGTATGATATTGATGATGAGCGAGGGGCGATTCCTTGTGAAAATGTACGCGGAGATATTCATTTTAAAAATGTTTCCTTTCGTTATGAATCTGAAGAGGAAGACGTTCTGCGTAAACTCAACCTTGATATTAAAACGGGTGAAACCGTCGCTCTGGTCGGCATGAGCGGTGGAGGAAAATCATCCTTCGTCAGTCTTATTCCCCGTTTTTATGATGTCACAGCTGGTGAAATTCTTTTAGATGGAACAGACATCAGAAGATTTCAGGTAAGGTCTTTGCGGGACAATATCGGAATGGTGCTTCAGGATAATATTCTCTTTAGTGAATCGGTCAAGATGAATATTAAATTCGGTAATCCTGATGCAACGGATGAAGAAGTAATAGAAGCTGCCAAGGCGGCAAATGCACATGATTTCATCATGAAATTACCTCAAGGCTATGACACCAAAGTAGGAGAAAGAGGTGTGAAACTATCCGGAGGACAGAAGCAGCGTGTCGCGATTGCCAGGGTGTTCCTTAAAAATCCACCGATTCTCATACTGGATGAAGCAACGTCAGCCCTTGATCTGGAAAGCGAACACCTGATCCAGGAATCTCTTGAAATCCTGGCAAAAGATCGAACGACCTTCATAGTGGCTCATCGATTATCAACGATCACTCATGCTGATAGAATCATTCATATGGAGCACGGAGAAGTTGTCGAAATGGGCACACATGAAGAGCTGATGGCAAAACAGGGTCATTACTATAAACTCTTCCAAGTACAGCAGCTCGATCAATAAACTAAGAAAGTCATGACTTATCACGATATACGTGATAAAAGTCATGATTTTTTTGTTTTCCTAAAAAAAATATCAAACTTATTTCAGGTGTTCGGTGAAAGAAGTAGGGCTAAATAACTTTATCTGGAAGGAATGAAAAGAATAATTGGACATATATTGAATTGAATTAGGAATGAAAGAGTAAATGGGTTTTGTGTAGAAAAATTCTGAAAATAGATTGCAACATTTGTAACATCTTGTATAATAAGAAACATATAAAATTTAGAAAATAAGGACTATTAAGAAAAGAGAGAAAGTTTCAAGAGGAGGATTTGAATGAGCGAAGCGCGTCCTTTACTAAAAGTGGAAGATTTGAGGACCTCCTTTTTTACTGATGACGGAGAAGTTCCTGCAGTCGATGGAGTTAGCTTTCATGTAAATGAAGGGGAGGTGCTCGGGATCGTTGGGGAGAGTGGTTGTGGTAAAAGTGTTACATCCCTATCCATAATGGGCCTGGTACCGAAACCACCGGGGAAAATAGTAGGTGGAAAGATTCTGTATAAAGATGAAGATCTGACACAAGCATCTGAAAAGCGAATGAGAGATATCCGGGGCAATGATATAGCGATGATCTTCCAAGAGCCAATGACATCTTTAAACCCTGTTTTTACTATAGGTGACCAATTAACGGAAGCAATAAGAATACATACGAAGGTTGGAAAGAAACAAGCAAGGGATAAAGCGATTGAAATTATGAGGATGGTCGGTTTACCGAGGTCTGAAGAGCTTATCAAGGAATACCCCCATCAGCTATCAGGCGGTATGAGACAAAGGGTCATGATTGCCATGGCCATGGTTTGTGATCCACGTGTGTTGATAGCAGACGAGCCGACAACCGCTCTTGATGTGACGATTCAGGCCCAAATTTTAAAATTGATGAAACGATTAAATAAAGAATTGAATACAGCGGTCCTCTTGATTACTCATGATTTAGGAGTAGTTGCTGAAACATGTGAACGGGTGGTCGTTATGTACTCAGGTAAAGTGGTGGAAGAGGGGAAAGTAGAAGAAATCTTTAAAAACCCTCAGCATCCTTACACGAAAGGCCTGATTCAATCCGTACCGGATATGAGAATCAAGCAGCAGCGACTGCACTCGATTCAGGGGAATGTTCCGAAACCGGGGTCCATTAAGACAGGATGCCGATTTGCAGCCCGCTGTGAATATGCCTTCGATCGCTGTTTAGTTGAAACACCGGAATTATATGAAACATCACAAGGACATTGCACACGATGCTTCCTGTTCGATGAAGTGGAGGAGGGAGTTTATGACGGAACCGTTGCTAAAGGTTGAGAATCTTAAGAAACACTTTCCAATTACAGGAGGAGTTCTTGGACGACCCGTCAGTTCGGTAAAAGCAGTAGACGGGGTATCTTTTACAGTGAATAAAGGAGAGACCCTAGGAATCGTAGGTGAAAGTGGATGTGGCAAATCTACGACTGGCAGAATGCTTATGAGACTCATCGATCCATCCGAAGGAAAAGTGACATTCGAAGATCGAGAGCTTACGAGTCTATCAAACTCAGAAATGAGGAAGATTCGCCGGGAGATGCAAATGGTCTTTCAGGATCCTTTTGCTTCCTTAAATCCAAGGCATACTGTTGAACAGATTCTCGAAGAACCATTGAAGGTCCATGGAATGGGTTCAGCAAAGGAAAGAAAAAAGAGGGTTCATGAACTACTTAATATTGTCGGGTTGAGCAGCTATCATGCGAAACGTTATCCACATCAATTCAGCGGTGGACAAAGACAACGTATCGGGATTGCAAGGGCTCTCATGACGAAGCCGAAGCTTATCATAGCCGATGAGCCTGTTTCAGCTCTTGACGTATCCATTCAATCCCAGGTCCTGAACCTGATGCAGGATTTGCAAAAAGAGTTCGGACTCACCTATATCTTCATTGCGCATGATTTAGGTGTAGTTAGACATATAAGTGACCGGGTAGGCGTGATGTACCTCGGAAAAATGGTAGAGCTGAGTAATAGTGAAACACTCTATGAAAAACCGCTTCATCCATACACCCAGGCACTTCTATCAGCGGTACCGGTACCGGATCCGGATTTCAAAAGGGAAACGATTCTCTTGCAAGGTGACATTCCCAGTCCGTCCAACCCGCCAAGTGGCTGTACATTTCACACCAGATGTCCACATGCAACGGAGATCTGCAAACAGAAAGTACCGGAATTCAAGGAACACCAACCAGGGCATTATGTAGCTTGTCATCTTTACTAGAAGACAAGTCTCATAAGTATATAAACATTATTCAGGAGGGGATTTAGTTGAGAAAAAAAAGCTGGTCAATTTTAATGCTGCTCATCCTACTCGTATCATCTGTTCTTTACGGATGTGGAGGGAATGAAAGCTCTTCAGGCGAAGGCAGCGACAGTAAAGATAGTGGCGATCCAAAAGTATTGATCTTTGGTCGCGGGGGGGACTCGGTAGCACTTGATCCTGCTGCGGTTACAGATGGAGAATCATTTAAAGTAACAAAGAATATCTTCGAAACTTTAGTTGAATTTGGTGAACAGGATACAGAACCAAATCCAGGATTAGCTGAAGAGTGGAAGGTATCTGAAGACGGTTTAACGTATACGTTCACACTTCGTGAAGGTGTTAAATTCCAAGATGGTACAGATTTCAATGCTGACGCAGTAGTGAAGAACTTTGAGCGTTGGATGAATGGTAATGAAGAAGCATTCTACTACTATAAATCTATGTTTGGTGGATTTAAAGGTGATGAAGGTCACGTTATCAATGAAGTAAAAGCGGTTGATGAGAATACAGTTGAGTTCGTTCTTAAGCGCCCTCAAGCTCCGTTCTTAAAGAACATTGCGATGAGTCCTTTTGCGATTGTAAGTCCTAAAGCTCTTGATGAGTTAGGTGATAAGTTAGGCGAAGCACCGACTGATGCAGGTACAGGTCCTTTCAAGTTCAAAGAATGGAAGCGTAATGACAAAATCGTTTTAGTTAAGAATGAAGACTACTGGAATAAAGATCTACCGAAATTAGATCAAGTTGTCTTCAAATCAATTCCTGAAAACTCTGCACGCCTTAACGCGCTGGTTTCTGGTGAAATCGATCTTGCAGATGGTATCAATCCAAGTGATGCTGCACAAGTTGAAGGGAACGACCAATTACAATTATTCGAACGTCCTTCTATGAACGTTGGATACTTAGGGTTAACTTCGACTCGTAAACCTTTTGATAATCCAAAAGTACGCCAGGCAATTAACTATGCAATCAACAAGCAGGAAATCATTGATGCATTCTTCGAAGGAAGAGCAGAAGTAGCGAAAAACCCAATGCCTCCAGTTATTGGCGGCTACAATGATGCACTTGAAGGATATGAATACAATCCTGAAAAAGCAAAAGAACTTCTTGCTGAAGCAGGACTTGAAGATGGATTTGAAATGGAATTATGGGCAATGCCTGTTCCACGTCCGTACATGCCGGATGGTCAAAAAGTAGCTGAAGCGATTCAGGCGGACCTTGAAGAAGTAGGGGTAAAAGCTAAAATCGTGTCTTACGAATGGGCAACCTACCTAGAGAAAGCCCGTAACGGAGAAGCGGATGCGTTCTTACTTGGATGGACTGGTGACAACGGTGATGCAGATAACTTCCTATATGTATTACTTGATAAAGACAATATCGGAAGTAATAACTACACGTACTACAGCAATGACGAGCTTCATGATTTATTAATTGCTGCTCAATCTGAAACAGATCAAGCAAAACGTGAAGAGATGTACAAACAGGCTCAGGAAATCATCCATGAAGATGCTCCTTGGGTACCTTTGGCTCACTCCACACCATTATTAGCTGGTAGTGCGGCTGTGAAGAACTTCCAACCGCATCCAACAGGATCTGACTTCTTAGGTGCAGTAGACATGGAATAGTCCTAATAAGATTCAACCTAGGGGAGATGACTTTAAGTCTCCCCTTTGTACATAGAAAAGCGGAGGCGGCTTGGTCAGAGGCGACAAGCATTTCAGGACGATCAGAAGAAGGCGTACTTTGCCTTCAGCTGATCGATCTGAAATGACCTCGAGCCTCGAGCCACCGCAGCTGGACAAGAAGAAAAGCGGAGGCGGCTTGGTCAGCCCCGACAAGCATATGGCGAGCTTGCACAAAAGGCGCTTTATGCCTTTGGGGCAAGATGGACTTATGACCTCGAGGGGCTAGCCGTCGTAGCTCGACAAGAAGAAAAGCGGAGGCGGCTTGGTCAGAGGAAACAAGCATGATATGAAAATGATTTAAGCAAGCTTCCATGAATACTAGAATCTCCTTTCAGAGAGGTGAACAAAATGTTTCAATACACCATTCGAAGATTACTTCAATTAATACCCGTATTATTAGGGATGACTTTTATTGTATTCTTTATCATTCGGGCGATACCTGGAGACCCTGCCCAAGTGATCCTGGGTCAACAGGCTTCAAAAGAAGCCATTGAACAGCTAAGAACACAGTTAGGTCTTGATAATGCCTGGTATGTTCAATATTTCGAGTACCTAAAAGGCCTTTTAACAGGTGATTTAGGCAGCTCTATTCGTACAAAAACAGAAGTTTCAAGTGAAATATGGCCATACTTGGCTGCAACAGCCGAATTGGCGATTGTAGCTATCATCATTGCCGTGGTCATTGGGGTGAATGCGGGTATCATCAGTGCCTGGTTCCAGAACTCATGGTTTGATTATACGGCCATGATACTGGCTTTGGTCGGGGTGTCTATGCCGATCTTCTGGCTTGGTTTGATGGAGCAGTGGATCTTTGGTATTCAACTTGACTGGCTTCCAACCACAGGAAGGGAAAACATTCGTAATCCGATCGATGCCATTACGAATCTCTATATTATAGATACCATCATACAAGGACGTTTCGATCAATTAGGTGAAGTGATGAGGCATCTGATCCTTCCGGGTATTGCACTTGCCACGATTCCTATGGCGATCATTGCCCGAATGACTCGTTCAAGTATGCTTGAGGTCATGCGTTCGGATTACATTCGAACTGCTCGTGCGAAGGGTCTGAAAATGTTCTGGGTTGTGTACAAGCATTCTCTTAAAAATGCCATCATTCCAGTATTGACGGTAATCGGTTTGCAAATGGGGCTCCTATTGGGTGGAGCGATATTGACAGAGACGATTTTTGGATGGCCTGGAATTGGTCGCTATATTTATGAAGCGATCGGCTTCCGTGATTATCCTGTTGTACAGTCAGGCATTCTCGTAGTGGCCACTATCTTTGTCACAATCAACTTAATCGTCGATTTACTATATGCTGCTGTCGATCCGCGCATTAAATACAACTAACATCAATAGAAGAAAGAGGTGAACTCTCATGGCAGAATTAGCAGAACCGCAAAAGGAGCTTCATCCTTCCCTGCAGGAGGAAACGGTTTCTCCCTGGAAGGAAGCGTGGAAAAGCTTTCGAAAAAACAAAATCGCTTTAGTTGGATTTTTTATCGTGCTATTCTTTGTCGTCTTAGCTATCGCCGCACCAGTCATTGCCCCACAAGGCATCAATGAACAAGATTTATCTAAAAGACTGCAGGCTCCATCTTCTGAACATTGGCTCGGGACAGATGACTTTGGACGGGATATATTATCCAGAATTATTTATGGGGCTCGAATTTCATTATGGGTAGGTTTCTTTGCAGTAATCGGTTCAGCAGTAGTAGGAAGTCTTCTGGGAATCGTGGCAGGTTATTATGGAAGATGGGTGGATACGATTATTTCGCGAATCTTTGATATCATGCTTGCATTTCCAAGTATCCTGTTAGCGATAGCTGTTGTAGCTGCTCTTGGGCCATCCCTGAGAAATGCTTTAATTGCCATTGCGATTATCAATATCCCTAACTTTGGGCGACTCATTAGGTCACGGGTGTTGAGTGTAAAACAGGAAGAGTATGTGATGGCTGCGAAAGCCATTGGGATGAAAGATAGTCGTATTCTATTGAGTCATATCCTTCCTAACAGTATGGCGCCGATCATTGTACAAGGAACTCTTGCCATTGCGACTGCTATAATCGAAGCCGCGGCACTTGGTTTCCTTGGTTTAGGAGCACAAGCCCCTCAGCCCGAATGGGGGAAAATGCTGGCTGATGCACGTACGTTCATGCTGCAAGCCCCGTGGACAATGATCTTC
Source organism: Rossellomorea aquimaris (assembly GCF_008180865.1). Classification (GTDB taxonomy): domain Bacteria; phylum Bacillota; class Bacilli; order Bacillales; family Bacillaceae_B; genus Rossellomorea; species Rossellomorea yichunensis. Next base: position 10,787 of record NZ_VTEX01000002.1, on the reverse strand, counting down.
CCGGGACTTGCCATCATGCTGACGGTACTGGGATTCAACTTGATGGGGGACGGACTTCGGGATGCCCTTGATCCTAAAATGAAAAACTAAATAAAACAAAAAAACGGAGCAAAGGAAATCACATCCTTTGCTCTGTTTTTATTCCTCTTCTTCCCCGATCATCACTTCATTGTCTTCTTTATGATACGATTGGAAGCTTGTGATGAGTTTTTCCAGATGCTCTAAATGCTCATCGTATTCAAAGATAGCCGAGAAAATATGCAGCAGATGGAAATTATGAATATTATCATCTTTACTGTGCTGTTTTACTTCCTGGATCATGATATTCATCAGTTCTTTTCGATGCATGCACACATCCTGCTGGGCTTCTGACTCAGTATGGGGATGCATCTTACCCAGGAACTTCAATAGAAGCTGTTCGTGGTAAGTAAGGAGACAATCAAGCTGTCCCTTGATGACTCCACGTAATTCATCAGGTAACTGGAAAATTTCATTTTCATACCGGTTCAATCGCTTCAAGATGTCAAAGCTTCGATTCGTTGATGAAATCATTTGACGGAAAATGACAAGCTTACGACTTTTGACAATTGAATTTTTCTTGAAATAATCCCGTTCTTCTTTATAAAGAAGATACAATTGGTCGACCTTTATAAGCTTTTCTTTAATGCGCTCCAAGTCTTTTTTCAAGAGGTGGAACTCTGTTGCGTGCCTTGAACTTAATCGAATCCACTTTAAGATTTCTTCTGTAGAATCAGATATTTTATGGTAAAGCTTCGTTTCGTATTTTGGCGGCAGGAAGATCAAGTTAATAATGAACGATGAAAATACTCCAATCATGATGGTTGAGAAACGTATAAATGCAAATTGAATAAAATCCTGATCCGTCACTTCCATAATCGCGATCAACGTTACGAGGGCAAGGCCGATCGTGTTTTGCAGCTTTAATTTAAGAATGATGGCAATCGCTATGACAGCAGCGAGACCCACAATAAGAGGATTGCTGCCGAATAAAAGAACAAAAATAACGGCAATCCCGGCACCTATGAGGTTCGCTTGAATTTGTTCGATAATCGATAGATAAGACCGATAAATGGTGGGCTGGACGGCAAACACTGCCGCGATTCCAGCAAACACTGGAGACGGTATATTCAATAGCTGAGATACAAGTAAAGCTAATACAATCGCAATTCCCGTTTTAAGGATGCGAGCACCAAGTTTCATGGAATTAGGATCCTTTCTTGTGTAACTTTTTTATAAACAATACTGTACTATACATGTACTTACAAGCAATATCAATAGGGAAATTTAAATATGTTTCTACAAAATATGTACCTTTTTGATGAAGGGAATAAACAGATAGGGAAACGGAATTCCTCTGCCAAATGAATAGATATGCCAGGAAAGGAAGAGTTATTCATACCAAGTGAACCAAAAAGACTGCTCCGCCATGGTGAAATTCCGGTGGAGCAGTCTTTGACTGATTCTTATTCGATTATAATTGTGCAAATGCACGATCGACAGCTTCGATCGTTTCCTGTATATCTTGTTCAGTATGCGCAGTTGTAAGGAACCATGCCTCATATTTAGAAGGAGCAAGATTGATTCCTTGATTCAGCATCAGCTTAAAGAACCTGGCAAACATTTCCCCATCTGTTGCTTCCGCTTGATCATAGTTCTCCACTTTTTCTGTAGTGAAGTAAAGAGTGAGAGCTCCTTTCAATCTGTTAATGGAGATCGGTGTGTTATGTTTTTCAGCTGCAGTAAGGATCCCTTTTTCAAGCATTTCACCGAGTTTATCAAGCTTCTCATATACGCCTTCTTCTTTTAATACTTCAAGGCAGGCAATTCCTGAAAGGATGGAAGCGGGATTTCCTGCCATTGTACCTGCTTGATAGGCAGGTCCTAACGGGGCTACCTGTTCCATGATTTCTTTCTTGCCACCGTAAGCTCCGATTGGAAGACCGCCGCCGATGATTTTCCCCAGCGCCGTTAAGTCAGGCTTTACCTTTAGCATATCCTGAGCCCCGCCGTACATGAATCGGAATGCCGTGATGACTTCATCATAAATAACAAGGGAATCGGCATTATGAGCTATCTCATTCACTTGCTCAAGAAACCCTTCTTTAGGTTCTACAATTCCGAAGTTCCCTACGATAGGTTCCACGAGGACTGCTGCAATTTGATCTCCCCATTTTTCCATTGCTGCTTTAAAGGGCTCGATGTCGTTGAATGGAACCGTGATGACTTCCTGGGCGATACTTTTAGGAACACCGGCTGAATCAGGAGTTCCTAAAGTAGATGGTCCAGATCCAGCTGCAACCAGGACCAGATCTGAGTGACCGTGATAGCAGCCTGCGAATTTAATGACTTTGTCTTTCCCAGTGTAAGCTCTTGCAACACGAATCGTTGTCATAACCGCTTCAGTACCGGAGTTTACAAATCGAACCTTGTCCATGTAAGGCATTGCTTCTTTGATCATTTTGGCAAACTTCACTTCATGACGGGTAGGGGTTCCGTAAAGGACTCCGTTCTCCGCCGCTGTTTTGATCGCTTCTGTAATATGTGGGTGGGCGTGACCGGTAATGATAGGTCCATATGCTGCCAGATAATCGATGTATTTATTTCCGTCTACATCCCAGAAGTATGCGCCTTGACCTCTTTCCATTGCAACCGGGGAGCCTCCGCCCACTGCTTTGTATGAACGTGACGGGCTGTTCACTCCTCCTACGATATGTTCCAATGCTTCTGTATGTAAAGTTTCTGATTCAGTATATTTCATGTTTTCCTCCTATATATGTGTATTTAGCTATCTACTACTCTTCTATTGTAGTACGGTAATTTCCACTTTAGCAAATAGGGAATCATTGGGCACACTAATTTTCAAGCAGACTGTTCTAAGGGAAACAGATCTCTGTGGTACACTATTCTTTGTTTGTAAAAGAGGGACCGAAACTTTTTTGAAATTAGGAGGACGCAATATGAATGCAATCGAAGTACATCACTTGCGTAAGGAATTCAAGGCTTTTTCCAGTCGTTCCGGATTAAAAGGGGCATTCAGGGATTTGTTTACGCGTAATTATAAAATCGTTCCTGCGGTGAACGATATTTCATTCAATGTGAAGCAGGGTGAGATGGTCGGGTACATCGGTGAAAATGGAGCCGGAAAATCCACTACCATCAAGATGCTGACGGGGATCTTGACACCGACCGGGGGAGAGTTGCACGTCAATGGAATGAATCCTCATCGTGATCGGGAAAAATTCGTTCAGACGATCGGGGTCGTGTTTGGGCAGCGCTCCCAGCTCTGGTGGGACATTGCGGTTCAGGAATCCTTCCAGCTCTTAAAGAAAGTGTACAAAGTCCCCGATCAACAATATAAAGCACATATGGATCATGTGATTGAAACACTGGATATCGCGCCGCTACTGGACAAGCCGGTCCGTAAATTATCATTGGGGCAGCGAATGAGATGTGAATTGGCAGCGGCTCTTGTCCATAATCCGCCTTTACTGTTCTTGGATGAACCGACAATTGGATTGGATGTTCTGGTGAAACTGAAAATCCGCCAATTTTTAAAAGAAATAAACGAGAAGTACAATACTACGATTCTTCTAACCACCCATGATTTAACCGACATCGAAGCTCTTTGTGAACGGGTCGTGATGTTGGATGAAGGGAAAATCATTTATGACGGGGCTCTGAGTCAGCTCAAGGAAAATTGGGGAGATCAAAAGGAAGTCGTGTTTCAATTTCTGGACGAAACGTCTATGTCCGCTTTATCCGAAATTACTAAGAATCAAAACATCTCCTGGTCCTTTGATGAGAAAAAGCAGAGCTATTCAGCATTAATTGAAGCGGATGATGAAGTCATCTCACAACTGATAACGAAAATCGTTGCGAGTTTCAAAGTGAAAGACATGAAGATTGAAGAAACGACTACGGAGGAAATCATACGGAACATCTATGAAAAAGGGGCTGTGACGAGATGAGTGTGGGATTAGAAGCTACCGGTTCAGCTCCAGTGTGTCTGGGAGGGTATCATGGCTAAGTATATAGAAATGATTCGCATCCGCTTCCTCATGATGCTGGCGTACCGAACTAATTATTATAGTGGAATATTAATATACAGTATCAATATTGGAGCTTACTATTTCTTATGGCAGGCCATCTACGGAGGAAAAAGTGATATTGAAGGATTATCGATCATTCAAATGACGACCTATGTGGCCGTTTCATGGATGGCGAGGGCATTTTACTTTAATAATATCGACCGTGAAATCGCTCAGGAAATCAAGGAGGGGAAAGTGGCGGTTGAGTTTATCAGACCCTATAACTATCTGGGGATGAAGACGATGCAGGGACTCGGAGAGGGAGTCTTCAGACTGTTGTTTTTCTCGTTCCCGGGAATGATTATTGTCAGCCTCATCTTCCCGCTGCAATTCGGGACAGGGTTTGATACATTGGGCTTATTTGCGATTTCAATCGTGTTTAGCTTCATTATCAATACACAAATCAATTTACTGACGGGTATCACGACCTTTTTCTTATTTAATAATGATGGCCTCATCCGGGCGAAACGGGTGGTCATTGATTTGTTTTCCGGCTTATTGCTGCCGATTCATTTTTTTCCCATTTGGGCGCAAAATGTGATGGGATACTTACCGTTCCAGAGTATAAGTTATGTTCCCAGCATGATTTTTACCAATGGCTTTACGACTTCTGAATCATTCAACGCAATTCTTATGCAGGGCGTATGGTCATTGATTCTTCTCATACCAATTAAGATACTCTGGATCATGGCAAAAAAACAAATGATTATTCAAGGAGGGTGACGGATGTTTTATGTAAAGATGTTTTTCCAATATGTCGCCCAATATATGAAAATCAGGCTGCAATACAGGGCCGACCTGGTAGTAGAGATTCTTTCTGATTTACTGTTTCAGGCTGTTAACCTCGTATTTATCCTGGTCGTGTTTGGCCATACTCAGCTTCTGAGCGGATGGACAAGAGACGAAATTATTTTCATATATGGTTTCTTCCTGGTCCCGTTTGCACTATTCAGTTCGTTCTTCAACATTTGGGACTTTAACGACAGGTATGTGGTGAAAGGTGAGTTCGACCGGATCCTGACCCGTCCCATACACAGCTTGTTTCAAATTATCTTAGAGCGAATGGAACTGGAGTCGCTTTTCGGAGTGATAACGGGTCTCTCGGTTATGTTCTACGCCGGGGGAAGACTGGATATTACCTTTGAATGGTACGAACCCGTTTTATTTATCCTCTTTGTAATCGGGGGAGCTCTAGTGTATGCAGGAATCTTCATCGCTCTTGCAAGTATCGGATTCTGGTCGGATGCGAAAACGTCGATCATGCCGATGATGTACAATATCGGAAACTATGGAAGATACCCCGTGGATATCTATAATAATGTGATTCGTTTCGTGTTAACGTGGATTCTTCCATTCGCTTTTGTTGGAGTTTATCCATCTGCCTTTTTCCTGGAAAAGACGGAATGGTATCCATACTCGTTTCTGACTCCATTTGTGGGCATCGGATTTTTCATCTTCTCGATCGTGTTATGGAATGAAGGAGTGAAACGATACAGAGGTGCAGGTAACTAGAATGAATCTGAAGTATTAAGCGTACATATAGGAAGACAAGCAGAAAAAAGAGGGTATGTACATGCTTTATATCATTGGTTTTTTCATTCTGTTCTGCATGGTGATGAGTTTACGGGCCTTATTTTATCCTTCAAGGTGGAAAGAGCATCACGTTTCACTTCATCATTTTCTCTTTTTAGGAATGAGCTATATCACGATCATGATTGGATTCGGTCTTCTGTTCACACTCTTTGAGCTTGAAGGGATTCCGATTCTCGTTGAAGGAGGGGAACCCTTAACCGGGAACTTTCTAGATCATTTTTTCACTACGATGTATTTCAGTGGTATCACCCTTTTCTCGGTAGGATACGGGGATGTAACCCCTGTTGGTATCGGGAGGGGGATTGCCCTTATTGAGTCATGGCTCGGTTACACCATACCTGCCGCGTTTGTCGTGAAATCATTTTTAAACTACGAAAACAAGTAGCATATGGTTTGAGTTTTTCCCTCCTATTGGGTACGCTAAAGTTAGAAATAATCAATGGAGGGGAACATACATGACAGTGGGTCAAAAAGCACCGGAATTTGAATTACTTGCAAGTAATGGAGAAAAGGTGAAGCTTTCAGATTACAAGGGGAAAAACGTGGTCCTTTATTTCTATCCAAAGGACATGACCCCAGGTTGTACGACAGAAGCATGTGATTTCAGGGATCAGCATGAAAACTTTGAGAATCTCAATGCCGTTATCTTAGGGGTGAGTCCGGATCCCGTTGATAAGCACGAAAAGTTTGTAGACAAACATGGACTTCCTTTCCTTCTGCTTGTGGATGAAGATCATAAGGTGGCAGAGGAATACGGTGTGTGGAAGCTGAAGAAGAACTTCGGGAAAGAATATATGGGAATTGAACGTTCTACCTTTATTATCGATAAAGAAGGAAACCTGTCCAAGGAATGGAGGAAGGTGAAAGTGAAGGGACATGTGGAGGAAGCTCTTCAATACATTCAAGAGAACCTTTCCTGAACCTATTTTTTAGCCTATTTTAAGAAGCTTGAGGCTTTTGTCCATTCACAAGAGAGGTAAAGACATATAGTAAGAGTAGGGCAACCTCCTCAAATAAGTCAGTCTCATCCGTGTAAGGATCGACCAGGTCGATCCTCTTTTTTTATGCTTTTAAGGATGCTGAATATAGGGTGATGCGGTACAAATATGGTAAAATAGTGGGCAATAGGGATGGGAGGCAGCTACATGAAAATTATCTTCACATTTCAACCGAAGGAAGAGTTTGTCTCAGATTTAAAGAATAGCTTCCATGAGGTTGAATTTCTTTTTTATAAAAAAATCAAAGAAGCGGAAAATGAACTTCCAGAAGCAGAAGTGATTGTCACCATGGGGGAAGATTTAACCGACTATCACATTGAAAAGAGTACGAAATGCAAATGGATCATGGTCACCTCGGCAGGCCTTGAGAAGATGCCATTTAAAGCTATCAAAAAAAGAGGCATCCTGGTGACCAATGCAAGGGGAATCCATAGAATTCCTATGGCTGAGTTTACAATCGGATTGATGCTTCAGCATGCAAAACAGCTTCAAGCAGTATGGAAGCAGGAAGAGGATAGCGTGTGGAGCAGAAGACTTCCAACCTCAGAACTCCATGAAGCCTCACTCCTTATTCTGGGGGCAGGAGCCATTGGAGGAGAAATCGCACGATTGGCTAAAGCGTTTCACATGAAAGTGACGGGTGTGAACTCTTCCGGGTCTCCAGTAGAACATTTTGACAGCATTTTCACCCTGAAGACATTTCAGAAGGAGCTGGCAAATGCCGATTACATTCTATCCGTTCTGCCCAGTACTGAGAAAACGAAGCATCTCCTGCAGGTTGAGCACTTTGAACAAATGAAGGACACGGCTGTTTTCATCAATATTGGTCGTGGGGATCTCGTGGAGGAATCCGTTCTCCTTGAAGTAAGTGACAAGAAGTTAATTCAACATATGTACCTTGATGTATTTGAAAAGGAACCATTACCAGAAGATCACCCGTTCTGGAAGAATGAAGGCATAACGGTGACGCCTCATCTTTCAAGTATCACAAAAAAATACATGCCAAGAGCACTTGAAATATTTAAAAAGAATTTAACTACATATCGTAAGAATAGTGAAAACTATATCAACGTAATCGATGCAGAGAGGGGATATTAGGATGAAAATTTATACGAAAACCGGAGATAAGGGAACAACGTCATTGGTATATGGAACGAGAGTGTCAAAAAAAGATCAGCGGGTTGAGGCATACGGGACATGCGATGAAGCGAATTCGATGATTGGTTTAGGTCTAAGCTACATTAAATCAGAATACTTTGATGGAAAAGAAAAGTTTGAGGAGTTCTTTCATAAGGTGCAAACGATTCTCTTTCATGTTGGAGCGGAACTGGCTACGCCTGCAGGAAAAGAAGTGAAGTGGAAGCTTGAACAATCACATATCAAAGAACTGGAAGAGCAAATTGACTTTCTTGATGGTGCCCTTACGCCCCTTAGCAATTTCATCCTTCCAGGAGGTCAGCCTGCTGGAGCTGCACTGCATACGGCAAGAACAATCGTGAGAAGAGCCGAAAGAGAAGCGGTTGGAATTGATGAAGACATTAATCCGATGGTCCTTTCTTATCTGAACAGACTTTCTGACTATCTATTCGTGGCAGGACGCTATATAAACCAGCAGCTCGGGGAACAAGAGAAAAACTTACATGAGTAACTAGGGAGAAAGATTGACAAAAGGGACCGTAGATTAGTACACTATTTATAAAGATTATAAAATAATAATTCTTATGAAAAGAGGTGCATGACGATGTCTGAAGAAGGACAATTAAAGGAAGCGATTTCGACATTGAAGGAAACGGGAGTCCGTATTACTCCTCAACGTCATGCGATATTAGAGTATCTCATTGATTCAATGGCTCATCCAACTGCTGATGACATATATAAAGCACTCGAAGGAAAATTCCCGAACATGAGTGTAGCTACTGTTTATAACAACTTACGTGTATTCCGTGAAGTAGGCTTAGTGAAAGAGTTGACCTACGGTGATGCTTCCAGTCGCTTCGATTTTGTGACAACCGATCATTACCATGTCATCTGTGATGGCTGCGGGAAAATCGTTGACTTCCATTATCCTGGATTGGATGAAGTTGAACAATTGGCTTCCCATGTGACAGGTTTCAAGGTGAATAACCACCGAATGGAAATCTACGGAACATGTTCTGACTGCTCAATAAAGGAAACCCACTAGGTAAGGATGGTCCTAATATCAGGGCCATCCTATTTTTGATGCTAAAAAAAGACCTTCAGTAGAAGGTCTTTTCTCGTTTGGGTTATCTTTTCTTTTTATTATAGTCCTCATCAAACTCTTCGCCTTCCAAATTCGGATCAAGAGTCAATGGTTCATTACAATACATACACATATCTACCCGTCCAAGGACTTTTGTGACCTTCCCGCAATTAGGACATGTGACTTGAACAGCCTTAGTGGATAGCATCCCGATCCAGAAATAGACAACCGTGCTTCCAATGATCGCCAGAAAACCCAGCAGCATGAATGTTGTCATAACCCATGGATGTTCTCTAAAATATATACCTACGTACATAATGATAAATCCGATGAAAACCAAACTTAAGGCAAACGTACGGATTTTATTAATTTTACTCGAATACTTAGCCATTTGTTTGTCCCTCCTAAAAAAATACTATACCATAATTGTTGTAAGAAGAGGGATACGAAACCGTTTTGTCGAAAAATGACTATATTCAGAGAAGGAAATCGCCTTTGAATGTCGAAATAGTAACCAACCAATGAGTGATGTGGAGGAGTATGAAATGGAAGACATTTTACGACCGTTATACCAAGAGCGTACAAGTCACCCCAATACTTTAGGAGCACTTTTAATAGAACAAAGCAAGAAATCCAGTCCGTTGACGGATACTTTTGATATTGTCCTTTTTCTAGTGGTGAAAGAAGCTGAAGAGCCAGTATTCATTAAACACTATTCTTATAAAGAACAGAAGGCAGCCTTACATATCGTAACGGAAGCTAAGTTGAATGAGTGGATATTACTCGGGTCCAACCGCAAAGTGATCGATTGGTTATTTAATGGCAAGGTACTGTTCGATCGCAACGAATATATTCATAATCTTAAAACAGAGTTAAGAGATTTCCCGTTCTATGGTAGAAAGATAAAGATGGGGATGGAATTTGCCAAGCTGATTCGTCGTTACATGGACGGTAAAGAGTTCTTTGAAAGTAAGCATTATTTAGATGCCTATAATCACATCGTCCATTCCTTACACCATCTCGCCAGGCTTGCAGTTATCGAAAACGGATTTCATCCTGAGGTTACAGTATGGAACCAGGTAAAACAAATAGAGCCTGAAATCTACAAGTTGTATGAAGAACTCGTAACAAGTGATGAAGAGATCGATAAACGACTTGAACTGCTGTTTCTGGCAAGCGAGTTTCTCATTCACTCAAGAACGAAGGTTTCAACGGAACATCTATTAAGCGTACTGGACCAGAAAGAACATTGGACATTCCAGGACCTCCTCAATCATTCAGAGGCCAAACATTATTCAGTGGATTTAAGCATGCTCATTGAATATCTGACAGATAAAGGATTCGTTGAAATTGTAAATGTAGAGACAAAGGGACAGGGGATTTATCACCGTTATTATCGAGCAGTAAAATAATTATAGTGAAATATTAATTATTCGTTGACTTCAATATGAAACCTTGTTATATTAGTAAATGTCGCTGCTGAACGACGACAACGAGCGGTCAGTGGCGACTTAAAAGTCTTAAAAAGTTGTTGACATTAACTCCATAACTTGGTAAGATAAAAAAGTCGCTTAAACGAAGCGGTTGCACATTGAACCTTGAAAACTGAACAAAACAAGACAATACGTCAACGTTAATTCTAGATTTATTTTTAAAGAGCTATTCAAACTTTTATCGGAGAGTTTGATCCTGGCTCAGGACGAACGCTGGCGGCGTGCCTAATACATGCAAGTCGAGCGGATTGATGGGAGCTTGCTCCCATCAGTCAGCGGCGGACGGGTGAGTAACACGTGGGTAACCTGCCTGTAAGACTGGGATAACTCCGGGAAACCGGGGCTAATACCGGATAACTCATTTCCTCGCATG
>NZ_VTEX01000017.1 GCF_008180865.1 Rossellomorea aquimaris | reverse complement strand
GCCTTCCATACTCTATGTATTCAAGTAAGGATATTGTTCCATTACGAACAATGGGTTCCCCCATTCGGAAATCTCTGGATCAAAGCTCACTTACAGCTCCCCAAAGCATATCGGTGTTAGTCCCGTCCTTCGTCGGCTCCTAGTGCCAAGGCATCCACCGTGCGCCCTTCATAACTTAACCGAATTGGTTGTTACATCAGGTTTAAAACCTAAAATGGCGATACTCGGTAATTTCTTGACTATCAATTTATCTTTATCTAGTTTTCAAAGAACAAATCCTTTTTTCATCTCGTAAGAGACAAAAAGTTTTGATGGTTGAACCATCAAAACTGAACAAAACTTCGACTGTCAAACGTTTTAGTTAAATCTTCCTTAGAAAGGAGGTGATCCAGCCGCACCTTCCGATACGGCTACCTTGTTACGACTTCACCCCAATCATCTGTCCCACCTTAGGCGGCTGGCTCCAAAAGGTTACCTCACCGACTTCGGGTGTTACAAACTCTCGTGGTGTGACGGGCGGTGTGTACAAGGCCCGGGAACGTATTCACCGCGGCATGCTGATCCG
>NZ_VTEX01000016.1 GCF_008180865.1 Rossellomorea aquimaris | reverse complement strand
AGGCTGCAACTCGCCTACATGAAGCTGGAATCGCTAGTAATCGCGGATCAGCATGCCGCGGTGAATACGTTCCCGGGCCTTGTACACACCGCCCGTCACACCACGAGAGTTTGTAACACCCGAAGTCGGTGAGGTAACCTTTTGGAGCCAGCCGCCTAAGGTGGGACAGATGATTGGGGTGAAGTCGTAACAAGGTAGCCGTATCGGAAGGTGCGGCTGGATCACCTCCTTTCTAAGGAAGATTTAACTAAAACGTTTGACAGTCGAAGTTTTGTTCAGYTTTGATGGTTYAATTACYATCAAAACTTTTTGTCTCTTACGAGATCAAAATGTGTTTGTTCTTTGAAAACTAGATAAAGATAAATTGATAGTCAAGAAATTACCGAGTATCGCCATTTTAGGTTTTAAACCTGATGTAACAACCAATTCGGTTAAGTTATGAAGGGCGCACGGTGGATGCCTTGGCACTAGGAGCCGACGAAGGACGGGACTAACACCGATATGCTTTGGGGAGCTGTAAGTGAGCTTTGATCCAGAGATTTCCGAATGGGGGAACCCATTGTTCGTAATGGAACAA
>NZ_VTEX01000015.1 GCF_008180865.1 Rossellomorea aquimaris | reverse complement strand
TCAGGTTCTATTTCACTCCCCTTCCGGGGTGCTTTTCACCTTTCCCTCACGGTACTGGTTCACTATCGGTCACTAGGGAGTATTTAGCCTTGGGAGATGGTCCTCCCAGCTTCCGACGGGATTTCACGTGTCCCGCCGTACTCAGGATCCACTCAAGAGGGAATGAAGTTTCAACTACAGGGTTGTTACCTTCTTTGACGAGYCTTTCCAGACTTCTTCGTCTACTTCATTCCTTTGTAACTCCGTATAGAGTGTCCTACAACCCCAAGAGGCAAGCCTCTTGGTTTGGGCTATATCCCGTTTCGCTCGCCGCTACTCAGGGAATCGCAATTGCTTTCTCTTCCTCCAGGTACTTAGATGTTTCAGTTCCCTGGGTCTGCCTTCCATACTCTATGTATTCAAGTAAGGATATTGTTCCATTACGAACAATGGGTTCCCCCATTCGGAAATCTCTGGATCAAAGCTCACTTACAGCTCCCCAAAGCATATCGGTGTTAGTCCCGTCCTTCGTCGGCTCCTAGTGCCAAGGCATCCACCGTGCGCCCTTCATAACTTAACCGAATTGGTTGTTACGGTCTGCCTTCCATACTCTATGTATTCAAGTAAGGATATTGTTCCATTACGAACAATGGGTTCCCCCATTCGGAAATCTCTGGATCAAAGCTCACTTACAGCTCCCCAAAGCATATCGGTGTTAGTCCCGTCCTTCGTCGGCTCCTAGTGCCAAGGCATCCACCGTGCGCCCTTCATAACTTAACCGAATTGGTTGTTACATCAGGTTTAAAACCTAAAATGGCGATACTCGGTAATTTCTTGACTATCAATTTATCTTTATCTAGTTTTCAAAGAACAATCTATCATCTCGCAAGAGACAATATGGATGGTTATTTTACTCCGCTGACGCTTCGTAAAAAACCTTGGTGGAGCCTAGCGGGATCGAACCGCTGACCTCCTGCGTGCAAAGCAGGCGCTCTCCCAGCTGAGCTAAGGCCCCTTGTATCGAGAATATGGTGGGCCTAAGTGGACTCGAACCACCGACCTCACGCTTATCAGGCGTGCGCTCTAACCAGCTGAGCTATAGGCCCATATTCCATAAAAATGAATGATAAGCAATGCTTACCATTGTTTGTGATGATTAAACCATCAAAACTGAACAAAACTTCGAC
>NZ_VTEX01000014.1 GCF_008180865.1 Rossellomorea aquimaris | reverse complement strand
GCCTTCCATACTCTATGTATTCAAGTAAGGATATTGTTCCATTACGAACAATGGGTTCCCCCATTCGGAAATCTCTGGATCAAAGCTCACTTACAGCTCCCCAAAGCATATCGGTGTTAGTCCCGTCCTTCGTCGGCTCCTAGTGCCAAGGCATCCACCGTGCGCCCTTCATAACTTAACCGAATTGGTTGTTACATCAGGTTTAAAACCTAAAATGGCGATACTCGGTAATTTCTTGACTATCAATTTATCTTTATCTAGTTTTCAAAGAACAAATCCGTTTTTATCTCGTAAGAGACAAAAAGTTTTGATAGTAATTAAACCATCAAAACTGAACAAAACTTCGACTGTCAAACGTTTTAGTTAAATCTTCCTTAGAAAGGAGGTGATCCAGCCGCACCTTCCGATACGGCTACCTTGTTACGACTTCACCCCAATCATCTGTCCCACCTTAGGCGGCTGGCTCCAAAAGGTTACCTCACCGACTTCGGGTGTTACAAACTCTCGTGGTGTGACGGGCGGTGTGTACAAGGCCCGGGAACGTATTCACCGCGGCATGCTGATCCGCGATTACTAGCGATTCCAGCTTCATGTA
>NZ_VTEX01000013.1 GCF_008180865.1 Rossellomorea aquimaris | reverse complement strand
CCTCATGCGAGGAAATGAGTTATCCGGTATTAGCCCCGGTTTCCCGGAGTTATCCCAGTCTTACAGGCAGGTTACCCACGTGTTACTCACCCGTCCGCCGCTGACTGACGGGAGCAAGCTCCCATCAATCCGCTCGACTTGCATGTATTAGGCACGCCGCCAGCGTTCGTCCTGAGCCAGGATCAAACTCTCCGATAAAAGTTTGAATAGCTCTTTAAAAATAAATCTAGAATTAACGTTGACGTATTGTCTTGTTTTGTTCAGTTTTCAAGGTTCAATGTGTACGTGCTTCTGTTTGAAGCGACTTGACTATCATATCATTTTCACCCAGTGAGTGTCAATGATTTTTTTGAACTTTTTGGTGGAGCCTAGCGGGATCGAACCGCTGACCTCCTGCGTGCAAAGCAGGCGCTCTCCCAGCTGAGCTAAGGCCCCAAATAAGGTGGTCGGGAAGACAGGATTCGAACCTGCGACCCCTTGGTCCCAAACCAAGTGCTCTACCAAGCTGAGCTACTTCCCGATCTATATGGCGCGCCCGAGAGGAGTCGAACCCCTAACCTTTTGATCCGTAGTCAAACGCTCTATCCAATTGAGCTACGGGCGCTAAATGATTTTTTATAAGAAACAATGGTGCCGAGGACCGGAATCGAACCGGTACGGTAGTCACCTACCGCAGGATTTTAAGTCCTGTGCGTCTGCCAGTTCCGCCACCCCGGCAAGTCTGGAGCGGAAGACGGGATTCGAACCCGCGACCCCCACCTTGGCAAGGTGGTGTTCTACCACTGAACTACTTCCGCGAAATAAATGGTGCGGGTGAAGGGACTTGAACCCCCACGCCTTGCGGCGCCAGATCCTAAGTCTGGTGCGTCTGCCAATTCCGCCACACCCGCATGGTGTTTTGCTGTCGCAAAAACGATAAAATACTTTGCGTAAACAAAAATTTATGGTGAGCCATGAAGGATTCGAACCTTCGACCCTCTGATTAAAAGTCAGATGCTCTACCAACTGAGCTAATGGCTCTCAAAATAAAAAAATGACACAAAATAAAAAAACAATGGTGCCGGCAAGAGGACTTGAACCCCCAACCTACTGATTACAAGTCAGTTGCTCTACCAGTTGAGCTACACCGGCATATTTAATTGGTTTGCTTTTAGATGAAGACTACTTATTAGGAAGTTGTTTCACTGAAGCAGATTAAGGAAAGATATCACTGGTGTAAAGTGCTGTAGTTTATTTCATTTGCATAAAGAAACATGGTGGAGGATGACGGGATCGAACCGCCGACCCTCTGCTTGTAAGGCAGATGCTCTCCCAGCTGAGCTAATCCTCCGTAATATATATCGCCTGGCGACGTCCTACTCTCACAGGGGGAGATCCCCCAACTACCATCGGCGCTGAAGAGCTTAACTTCCGTGTTCGGCATGGGAACGGGTGTGACCTCTTCGCCATTGTCACCAGACGAATATTCAATTGAAGGGTTGTTCCTTCAAAACTAGATAAAGAATTGATGTCAAGAAAGCCGAATACCGACCAATTGTTGTTCATTTTAAAAATGACTCTTTGTGGTTAAGTCCTCGATCGATTAGTATCAGTCAACTCCACATGTCGCCATGCTTCCATC
>NZ_VTEX01000012.1 GCF_008180865.1 Rossellomorea aquimaris | reverse complement strand
ATGCGAGGAAATGAGTTATCCGGTATTAGCCCCGGTTTCCCGGAGTTATCCCAGTCTTACAGGCAGGTTACCCACGTGTTACTCACCCGTCCGCCGCTGATTGATGGGAGCAAGCTCCCATCAATCCGCTCGACTTGCATGTATTAGGCACGCCGCCAGCGTTCGTCCTGAGCCAGGATCAAACTCTCCGATAAAAGTTTGAATAGCTCTTTAAAAATAAATCTAGAATTAACGTTGACGTATTGTCTTGTTTTGTTCAGTTTTCAAGGTTCAATGTGTAAGTGCTTCTCTTGAAGCGACCTTTACTATGTTACACGATCATTCATTTGATGTCAACAACTTTTTCAAAATAGTTTCAATCAAGTTCCTCGTGTTTTTGTTGTCCGTTTGCGGCAACAAATAATACTTTACCAGTTAACTTCGCAGAAGTCAACTTCTTTTTAAATGTTTTTTCGCTTTATATCTACTAAGTTATTAAACACTTAAACGAGCCTAAAAGAGATATTAATTAACTTCCCTTATAAAAGGCGGAAGAACAATAATATCACAAACATCTACTTAATAACAATACCTTTTTTATAATTTATAGATGTCTGAGTGTTCAGTTTAGAATACCTACACTATATATATACACATAGAAAAGAATCTTAAACATATCTGCTTGACTATGATTTCAGGTTACCTGAGTATCTCCGCGATTAGATGAGGTATTCTGAATGGAGATATGACGCTGAGTTCCTGCAGGATGACTAAATATATTGAGAGGGAGAGTCCCAGATCTGAAGGTAGTCGAAATCAGTTGCGACACTCTTAGGCAAAAGCTAATCTTAGTTTGTATTTTTTGATATTTATTTTAACTTTCTAATAGATTAATCGTTCAATACTAGAATCAGTGCGTCTTTTATCATTAAAAATAGAACGATTTAGCCCTATTCAATGTGCGATAGGTAATAATCAGACCTACACTATAGATTGTGGCTCCAATTATCAGAGCATTATAGGGACCATAAAAATAATTGCGTCAAAATAGATCGGAATTGCGTCGTTTACACCCGTTATTGCGTCACATTTTGTGTTAGAATTGCGTATTTTTCCAAATACATCCAAAAATATTATCTGTATTTTAATCGCAATCTGTCCTTCATTGCTAATTTTAATTGTACGATCAGCCTTCAATAAAATTTCTCCACCATATAAAAACGCAAAAAAGCCGCCCTCTCTATCCTATAATCAATTTGTTCTTCGAACCAAGAATCCATTAACAAGTAAACACAAAAAAGAGCAGCCCCTAAGAGCTACTCTTTCTCACATTTGCCTGGCGACGTCCTACTCTCACAGGGGGAGATCCCCCAACTACCATCGGCGCTGAAGAGCTTAACTTCCGTGTTCGGCATGGGAACGGGTGTGACCTCTTCGCCATTGTCACCAGACGAATATTCAATTGAAGGRTTGTTCCTTCAAAACTAGATAAAGAATTGATGTCAAGAAAGCCGAATAYCGACCAATTGTTGTTCATTTWAAAAATGACTCTTTGTGGTTAAGTCCTCGATCGATTAGTATCAGTCAACTCCACATGTCGCCATGCTTCCATCTCTGACCTATCTACCTAGTCATCTTCTAGGGATCTTACTCACWTACGTGATGGGAAATCTCATCTCGAGGGGGGCTTCATGCTTAGATGCTTTCAGCACTTATCCCTTC
>NZ_VTEX01000011.1 GCF_008180865.1 Rossellomorea aquimaris | reverse complement strand
CCTCATGCGAGGAAATGAGTTATCCGGTATTAGCCCCGGTTTCCCGGAGTTATCCCAGTCTTACAGGCAGGTTACCCACGTGTTACTCACCCGTCCGCCGCTGACTGACGGGAGCAAGCTCCCATCAATCCGCTCGACTTGCATGTATTAGGCACGCCGCCAGCGTTCGTCCTGAGCCAGGATCAAACTCTCCGATAAAAGTTTGAATAGCTCTTTAAAAATAAATCTAGAATTAACGTTGACGTATTGTCTTGTTTTGTTCAGTTTTCAAGGTTCAATATAACATTGGGCTCTCTTGAGCACCTCTTAAATATAACATTTTTCGTCATAGAGCGTCAAGCTTTATTTGAAATTTGTTTTTCACGTCGTTTTGGCGACAAGGAATATAATAGCATCTTCTACTATAAAGAGTCAATAGTATTTTTCACCTTTTACAATTTTATTTCAGAAGAATGGATTTTCTGTTGCTTCCATTCTTCTGAAAGGAAAGAAACAGTACCTTTCCTATACTAAGGAACAGATACTATCTTCACATTTGTTACTCGGACAATTGTATATATTTGAATGCTCTTTTAGGATAGATGCCGTCAATGAAAGCTAGATCCCATAAGAACGCATGCTTCTTTTTCCCAAAGCACCCTGTAATAATCATCCCCAGCTCTGCTTTTTCATGGGAAATGCTTTTTGTGAAATACGAATAATGAGAATGTAAGTCCAGGAGAACGATGCCATCATCGTTAACCTTGGTCACTTCGAATACTCCATAAGTGGTTTCATCGAACTCTTCCATCCTTTTATCCAAACACTCTATTTCTTTCATACAATCCCAGTCAGGGAGATGCAACCCCGGATAATTTTTTAAGAATAGCTCTGAGAATAGGGATTCATATTTCTTTAAGATCTGAGTAGCTTCGAAAATGTAGGAATCTACTACTTCCATAAACGTTGTATCGTTTCTTTTGTCGAGCCACCGGACAAACTTTTTCAGCTGCAGGAGGAATTGTTCTGTGTAGTTTTTCTTGGGGACGACTTTCATGGTATGAGGGAGATATGCAAAGATCAGTTCTTCCCAAAAGGATGGTGGACACTCTTTCCAGGAGCGGGGACACTCATCTTCTAAATGATCCGTCATATAGTGGGAAAATGCGGTGAGGAATTCATTGCGTTTTTTATTGGCCATTTGTTCACGTTTATAATCTATGAGGTCAATTCCGTAGTACTCTATTAAACCACGAGACCTCAGATTGAATTCTCTGCCAATCTTGAATTTTTCAAGCATTTCGAGGTGCTCGTCCGGATGGTTGAATTCCTGTAACCATACTCTAATGTGAGGACTGTCTTGGATTAGTCTACTTTTCACTATAAAACCACCAGCTTTCTAGATTTTTTGGTTGAATTGGAAAATGAACAGGAAGGGAGGAGGGGGGTATCCATATTATACCAAACGCTACTGGTTAAGAAAAGTGTTATTACCTTTATATTTGTAAAATTTATTGGACGAACCAATAAAGGGATTTCAGAACGTTAATAGAAGACTATTAGAGAACAAGTCTGTGATGAAGGGGGAAGTTAAAAATGAACGAAGTCACTCATGCCATTCAAGATGATTACCCAAATGAGTTTGCGTGGTGTTATGGCTGCGGCCGACTCAATAAGGAAGGCCATCATTTTCGTACTGGATTTGAAGATGGTCATACGATTACAATGTATACACCTAAACCGGAACACACTGCCTTGCCAGGATTCGTCTATGGAGGGTTGATTGCTTCCTTAATCGATTGCCACGGCACTGGTTCAGCCGCGATTGCTCTTCATAGAAAAAACGGTGAAGTGATTGGTAGTGGTCAAGAGCCTCCACGTTTTGTCACTGCTTCATTACAAGTTGACTTTATGAAACCCACACCTCACCACGTTCCGTTAAAAGCGGTGGGCACAGTTCATGAAGTTCATCCTAAGAAATTCAGAGTGGAAACAGAAGTGTTTGCAGAAGGAAAACTGTGTGCACGGGGTGAAGTAATAGCGGTAGTGATGCCAAAAACGTTTTTAAGTGAATAGTGGAAGAACAGCAAGTGCCTTTCCTTAATCCTGAACGGAAGGGCACTACAAATATACAAGATTAAACTAACTTTAGCCGATCTTGTTTCCCCATTTATGATACTTATCATGGCATCGACCGTACCTTCACCACCATCAGCCATTGGGATGATGACTGTTTCAATGAAGGATTAATCTGATGAATCACCCTCCGTATTGCTTCAGCCGCTGCGATACTTGTCATGGAACCTTTAAAGGAATCGAGTTCAATGACAATTTTCATTGTTCTTCCCCCTGTTCTCTTCCTATGTAAAATAGCAGCCAAGGTCCAAGTAAGAAAAAATCCCACCTGATGCTTCGACTGCCTTTCTTCTTGCTATAGTATGGTTATAGGATCCACATCTGGATGACGGTCAATCCCACCACTCCCGGAATACCTAATATTCCAGAAATAGATGAGGTTGCCAGATTAATAGGAACGTGGATTCCGTACTGACTGCCAAAGGCGTTCAGGAAAAATAAAAAGAGTGCTCCGATCATGACCTTCATGGCAACTTGTCCCACAAACCGAAGTGGCTTGATGGGTGTGCCGGTGGCCAATAGAAGTACAATCAGTCCGCTGATCACTGCAATGACGATAACTGGGCTCATACCCTTCTCTCCTCTCAACATAGAACATAAATAGTCTCTTATTGAAAGGATATGAGGGTTGTCTACCTTTTTATGACGATCTTTCTATGTTTTGCTTCTCTAAAGAGAAAAAAATATTTAGCTTCTGCTATTTTCGAATGACAGTGGATGTTCAGATTATAATCAACACTCATCTCATCGATGGAACGTTGCTGATTCCAATGATCCTTGGTTTCGTCTAAAACGTGAAGTAAGGATTGGTCATACTCTTTTTTCAGCTTTCCTTTTTTTCGGAAAAACATAGGTATCCTCTCCTTCGTTAAACGTCCCTTCTTCCCTCAAGGGCTTTCGATAACGTTACTTCATCTGCATACTCAAGATCTCCACCGACAGGAAGCCCATGAGCAATTCTTGTGATTCGGATACCTGATGGTTTGACTAGACGTGAGATGTACATCGCTGTCGCTTCCCCTTCTATGTTCGGGTTGGTCGCGAGGATGACTTCCTGGACCTCGTCACCGTGAAGACGCTTTATCAGATCCGGAACATTGATGTCCTCGGGTCCAATCCCGTCCATTGGAGAGATGGCGCCGTGGAGCACATGGTATTGTCCGTTATATTCTTTCATCTTCTCCATCGCAATGACATCCTTGGGGTCTTGAACTACACAGATGATGCTGCGGTCCCGTCTTTGATCCTCACAAATATAGCATGGATCCTGATCTGTAATATGGCCGCAGACAGAACAGTAACTTAAATTACGTTTTGCATTGACCAATGCTTTCGCAAAATCCAATACAGTATCTTCTTTCATGCTAAGAACAAAAAAAGCCAGTCGGGCCGCAGTTTTCGGCCCTATTCCCGGCAGTTTCATAAAGCTGTCGATCAGCTTCGATATAGGCTCAGGATAATGCATCGTATTGCCTCCTAGAACATTCCCGGTAGGTTCATTCCTTTAGTGAATTGACCCATAGTTGAGTTCGTTAATTCGTCTGCTTTCTTCAGTGCATCGTTTGTCGCTGAAAGGACTAAATCTTGTAGCATTTCTACATCATCCGGATCCACAGCTTCTTCGTTGATCTTTACATCAATAACTTGTTTGTGACCGGAAACGATAACAGTCACCATTCCGCCGCCAGCTGTTCCTTCGATTTGCTTTTCCCCTAATTCTTCTTGAGCTTCCGCCATTTTCTTTTGCATCTTTTGCATTTGCTTCATCATATTTTGCATATTACCATTTCCACGCATCATATTATTACCTCCAGTTAATTTTTCTAGATTAATCGTTTAATTCTATTAAATCCATACCGACAAGCTTTTCAGCTTCCTTCAAGAGTGAGTCTTCACCTTGATCCTCGCCTGATGAATCTCCATCTTCTGTTTTCGAGTTTCTGATAAAGTCTTCTCTTATGGACATCCACTGATCTTCAGGAATTCCAATCGCTGCATAGCTGTTTCCTGTAAGCTCTTCCAGTATGGAAGCAATCGCTGAAGTGAAAGCTTGATTCTCCATTGCCATCTGACAATGAATATCGTATTTAAATTTTAACACAAATGAGCCGTTTGTAGCTGCTACAGGTTCAGCATCATTTAACAATGCTGATTGTGAGCGCATTTGACGCTGATTCAATGTTTCGACCATATCTCCCCAGCGGCTCTTGATCAGATTGAGATCTTCTTTCGTCGCGGTCCGGAGTACTTCCTGAATTTTTCCGGTAGGAGCCCGGAAGCCTTTCTTTGCCCTGATCGGTTTTTTCGCCGGTTGTGAAGCCGGCTCCGCTTGAACCTTGACTCCATTCGCCTTCAGCTGTTCAATCTCTTTTTCAAGAAATTTGATTTTTTTCATCATCTCGCTCACTTCCGGAGAAGAAGCAGATGCAGGTGCTTCCATTTGACAAAGCTTCACAATGGAAACCTCCAGGTAGATCCGGGCATGATTCGTGAACTTCATTTCCTGACCGGCCTGATTCAAGACATCGATATATTGGTAAATCTGCTGAGGCTGAGTTTGACCGGCGAGTTCTTTAAAATCATCGTCGAGCATGACTCTTTCCAGTGATTCTTCGAGATTTGGAGCCGTCTGGTATAACAGCATATCCCTGAAATAAAGAATAAAGTCCTCTGCGAACCTCGCCGGGTCCTTCCCTTGGAATAGCAATTCTTCCAGGGCACCTAATCCACTTGTGACATCTCTTTCCAAAATCGCTTTCGCCAATGTATTTAAGTATCCTTGAGAAACAGCCCCTGTTACAGTCAACGCATCGTCTACGGTTACCCTGTCCTGGCTAAAGGAGATGGCCTGATCAAGAAGGCTAAGGGCATCACGCATCCCGCCTTCAGCAGCCCGTGCAATAATCGTAAGGGCTTTTTCTTCAAAGTTCACACCTGATTCTGTGGCAATATGACTCATCCGACCCACAATATCCCTGGCTGTGATCCGTTTGAAGTCAAATCGCTGACAACGTGAGATGATTGTAAGGGGAATCTTGTGAGGCTCTGTAGTCGCAAGGATAAAGATGACGTGCTTAGGTGGTTCCTCTAACGTTTTCAGTAACGCATTAAAGGCTCCGATAGACAGCATATGAACTTCATCTATGATGTAGACTTTATACTCGACTACGTTAGGAGAATATTTGACTTTATCCCGGATGTCCCGGATCTCTTCCACTCCGTTATTGGAAGCAGCATCGATTTCGATGACATCGGGAATCGAACCATCAGTAATCCCTTTGCAGGCATCACACTCATTACAAGGTTCCGCTATCGGAGACCGCTCACAGTTAACTGCTTTCGCCAAGATCTTCGCTGCACTCGTTTTCCCTGTTCCCCTTGGCCCCGAGAATAAATAAGCATGTGAAATCTTCTGATGAAGGAGGGCATTTTGCAACGTTTTCGTTACATGCTGCTGTCCAACTACATCAATAAATGACTGAGGACGCCACACACGGTATAAAGCTTGATATGCCAAAATACTCCCCCCTCTTGTTTATGTACTATAGTATCTATTATAACGTAATCTAAAACCCTTTTACAAAGAAAACCGGAGATCAATTTAGGTTAACCCTCAAACCTTTATACAAACAAAAAACTCACCCAATGAAGGATGAGTTGTTGTATATAAATTAAACTGCCGTGCACCTTTCGTCGACAAGCATCCATAGGCGTTACTCAAGCAGTTAGCTCGGCCCAGGCAACCCTGCGGCACATGGGAGCTTCCACTTAATGCTGCTTCCTTCCGGACCTGACATGGTTCATGGATTCCCATTGCGCAGGACCCAGGCGTCAACACCACTTACTTGAGGCAGCCCTACAGAGTGCCAGCCTCGGAAAGGAATTCGGTCTCGCTAGAGCGGATTGCGAGTACAGGGCACCGCTACCTCCCCACCTAGCACGGCAAAATTGATACCATATTTAGTTGCGTCATAAGTGCGACGCAAGATTAAGTATACTAGGATTTACGGTAAAAAGCAATGATGGAATACTGTAAGTTATTTACAGACCGGAAGTCCTGTTCTTCTTCTCGAACTTCTTCCGCTCTCGTAAGTCTTTAAAAAAACGGGAAAGGATTCCACCGCACTCTTCTGAAAGTACTCCAGGCACCACTTCACATTGATGATTAAATCGATCATCTTCCAGTAGATTCATTAATGTTCCCGCACAACCCGCTTTAGGATCCATTGCTCCATATATAACTTTCTCTATTCTCGAAAGGATGATAGCTCCACTGCACATCGGACACGGTTCAAGGGTGACATAAAGCTCCGCCCCCTCAAGCCTCCATGTGCCAAGCCTCTCACATGCCTCTTGGATGGCTAGTGTCTCGGCATGAGTGATGGCATTTTGACTCGTTTCTCTCAGATTATGAGCACGGGCGATGATTTCATCCCCCATTACAATGACCGCTCCGATCGGAACTTCCTGTAACGCTGCCGCTTTTTCTGCTTCCTTTAATGCTTCCATCATAAATCGTTCTTCTCTTATACCCATTATATACTCCCGCAAATTTATTTCTCTTTTCTTTATAAAATATCCCCATTCACTCCAAACTATAAGAGAAAGGGGCATTCAATATGATACCTAACGAAACAGCACTTCTTATTATCGACATTATGAATCCGTTCGACTTTGAGCATGGAAATATATTAGCTCGCCATACCCGCAAAATTGTTGAACCTATAAACACTTTACGTCACTATTGTACCAAACATCAGCATCCTGTCATTTATATTAACGACCATTATGAGTTATGGAAAGCAGATTACAAAGAGATTTACCAGAAATGTCATAATGATGTGAGTGATAGTATCATGACTCCGCTCCAGCCGACGGATAAAGATTTTTTTCTTATTAAACCAAAGCATTCCGCTTTTTACGGCACCGCGTTAAATACGCTTTTGCACCATTTGTCTGTAAAAAACCTTATCATCACGGGTATCGCCGGGAACATCTGTGTACTTTTTACAGCAAACGATGCCTATATGAGAGAGTTTAACCTTATTGTGCCCAATAACGCTATTGCATCTGTCAGTGATGAAGACAATCACTATGCGTTGACGATGATGAAAAATGTATTAAAAGCAAAGATAAATTCCACCTATGAGATAGTATAATATTTGTTCCGCAAAACATATCGCGGCCTTCCATTTCATAAGTTGATTATAGTGAATGAAATATAGGAGGGTCTGTGTATGCAAATTCATGTTGTCCAACCGAACCAATCGTTATTTGGTATCGCACAAGCGTATGGATCAACAGTTAAGGATATTGTAGATGCCAATGAACTGCCTAACCCTGATAACCTGGTGGTCGGCCAATCACTGGTCATCCCTATTATAGGAAGCTTTTATTTTGTTCAACCTGGAGACAGCCTTTGGGCGATCAGTCAGAAAACTGGAGTCCCCTATCAGGAATTGGCAAGAGTGAATGGAATTTCTCCCAATCAGCCTTTACAGGTGGGGTTGCGTTTATACGTTCCACAGAAGCCCAAAGGCAATGGGGAGTTTAACGCATATGTAGAGCCCTACGGAAAAGAAGTCGCCCAAAACCTTGAAGATAGCGCCAAGGAAGCAGCACCATATCTTACGTATCTTGCTCCCTTCAGTTTTCAAGCGAAACGTGATGGCTCACTTCAAGAACCACCTCTCGGAAATCTGATTCAAACAGGGAAAGACAATAATAATGTCATGATGATGGCCATCACCAACCAAGAGGAAGGAACTTTCAGCGATGAACTGGGACGTATCCTGTTAACCGACCAGGCGATCCAGGATAAGTTCCTTAATAATATTGTACAAACAGCTAAAAAATACGGGTTCAGAGACATTCACTTCGACTTTGAATATTTACGTCCACAGGACAAAGAAGCCTACAACCAATTTTTACGAAAAGCAAAACAGCGTTTTAATCAAGAAGGGTGGCTGCTTTCAACCGCCCTGGCTCCTAAGACAAGTGCCGACCAAAAAGGCAAATGGTATGAAGCCCATGATTATAAGGCTCACGGTGAAATTGTCGACTTTGTCGTAATCATGACCTATGAGTGGGGATATAGTGGAGGTCCCGCCATGGCCGTTTCCCCTATCGGACCTGTTCGTGAAGTACTTGAATACGCCATTTCAGAAATGCCTCCATCAAAGATTCTCATGGGGCAAAATTTATATGGGTATGACTGGACCCTCCCATTTGTACAGGGGAGTACAGCAAAAGCCATCAGTCCTCAACAGGCAATCAAGATAGCCGCGGATAACAACGTACCGATTCAGTATGATCAAAAAGCACAAGCCCCTTTCTTTAAATACCGTGACGGGAGTACAGGTAAGGATCATGAAGTGTGGTTCGAAGACGCACGGAGCATCCAGGCAAAATTCGACCTCATGAAAGAGCTGAAACTAAGAGGAATGAGCTACTGGAAACTGGGTCTTCCCTTCCCGCAAAACTGGCTGTTACTTTCTGACAATTTTAATGTCGTAAAAAGATAATAAATAGTAGCTGATGGATAGGTAAATCTATAAACACCTATCCATCAGCTTTTTATTTGTGTTTCCATAAAGAATTGATCGGTGACAGTCGATATAGTGAACGTAGCGTATTTTCCGAACCCGGGAAATAACCTGAACAAACCATCCATATATTGTGTTACAATAATTCCTGTCGTAATTTTTTAGTTTTACATTTTTATAAGAGAAAAAGATTGCCGTAATATGAGGAGGACAATTAATGGGGCGCATTCCTTTCATTACCGTTGAAGGCCCGATTGGAATAGGAAAAACCTCTCTGGCAAAAGCGATTTCAGAGCATTTTCATTTTCACTTACTGAAAGAAATCGTGGATGAAAACCCGTTCTTAGACAAATTTTATGATGACATTGAAGAATGGAGCTTTCAAACAGAGATGTTTTTCTTATGCAATCGTTATAAACAGCTAGAGGATATTGAAAAACACTACCTATCTCAAAACAAATCTGTTGTAGCAGATTATCATATTCTTAAAAACATCATCTTTGCTAAACGCACATTGAAAGATGAACAACAGTTCAAAAAGTATCTTAATATCTATGACATTCTAACCTCGGACATGCCGAGGCCAAATGTCGTGATTTATTTGAACGCAAGTCTCGATACGCTATTAAAGCGCATTGAAAAAAGAGGAAGAGACTTCGAAAAGAAAATCAGCCCTCTTTACCTTAAGCAGCTATCACTGGACTATGAAGAATATATGAATACATTTGAAAAAACTCACCCTGACATTCCTGTTCTTCGCTACAATGGCGACCACGTAGACTTCGTTCAAAATAAAGAGGACCTGGAACACATTATTACACAGTTAGAGACTACACTTAAAAAAGGAGTTCACTATCATGAATCTTCGCACTAAATACGGGATCCCGAACAATGCCGTGATCACCATCGCCGGAACAGTCGGTGTCGGGAAATCCACTATGACAAACGGCTTGGCCACGGCACTCGGCTTCCGGACGTCATTTGAAAAAGTTGATACCAATCCGTATCTTGATAAATTTTATCAGGACTTTAAAAGCTGGAGCTTCCATCTTCAAGTATACTTCTTGGCGGAACGCTTCAAAGAACAAAAGAAAATCTTTGAATACGGCGGCGGCTTCATTCAAGATCGTTCCATCTATGAAGATACAGGCATCTTCGCCCGCATGCATTATGAAAAAGGGAATATGAGCGAGATCGATTATGAAACGTATACAAGTCTTTTCGATGCCATGGTCATGACACCATACTTCCCTCACCCTGATCTTCTGATTTACCTTGAAGGATCCATTGATAATGTCGTTGATCGCATCCGTGAGCGCGGCCGCCCAATGGAACAACAGACACCTGTTGCCTATTGGGAAGAAATGCACGAGCGATATGAAAACTGGATCAACTCCTTTAACGCTTGTCCCGTACTGAGACTCGACATCAGCGAATACGACCTGGTGAACGATCAAAACTCAATCGAACCAATCGTCGAACGAATCGGGTATTTCATTGAACAGACGAGAATGTTGAAAAGTTAAGAATACAGAAATGACTACTCTGACCAATGCGGCAAGGGTAGTCTTTTTTATATATAAAACTTTGCTGTTTTTTAATAAGAAAGTGCTCCGCTCCAGGTGCTCGCTTTCCGCGGGGCGTGAGTTGAGCCTCCTCGGCTTCGCCTGCGGGGTCTCAACTTTCCCGCTATTCCCGCAGGAGTCGAGCACCTTCCTCTCCAATCAACTTCTAGGCATCTATTATTAAAAAAGATAAATAAGAAACAAGGATTTAGCAAATAAAATCATTTAAGGTAAGTAGTGGTTGATTTGTTTATCATGAATTAAATTTTTATTGGGTTGTACTTTGACACCCTATCTTTGTAGCTCTGTCACGAAATCTCTTAAAGATGGTGAGGGGAACTGCGTAGACTCCGGCGGGTATCGGGCGTGCCGAGACCCCGTTCGGTTAAGCTGAGGAGGCTCGGCCGTTCGTCCGCGGAAAGCGAAGCGGTTCCCCTCACCATCCAGCACACACTAATTAACAGAGCCCGGGCAGACGATATGTTAATAAACAACAATCTGAAGACCATCCACCCGTTTATTTCCATTCAGAAAGAGGTATATGTAATAACAAGCAATCACAAGGAGATGAAAGAATCATGGAATCAAAACAAACGTATTTCGTGGATATCAGCAGTGGGGACATCTTGCAGGACCCGAATCAAAATGCCAGTCCAAGCTTTCGCATATTTGCTACCCCGACAGAAGTAAACGAACTGAAAATGCTGTTCAATGATAACTATGATGATGACATGTCTACTATGAGACGGGCTCAGGTTCCGTTTCGCCAATATCACAATTCACCTGAAGACAGTCAATATGATCAATCCATGAGGGATATCTATTCGAAGATTTATTTGCTTGGAGATGAGGAAGCACGACTTCACATCACTAAGATAGGCGTACTGGAACATACATCGGACGACCATTTAAGAGAAGACATTAAAAACCTTAAGTAAATCGGACTAAGCCAATCGACATATCCATAAAATAAAAAAATTCGTTACATAAAATGTAACGAATTCTATCTCCAATGTTTATGCGCTATGGTTATAAAAAAATCAATGGAGGAGGAAGGGGGATTCGAACCCCCGCGGGCTGTTACACCCCTGTCGGTTTTCAAGACCGATCCCTTCAGCCGGACTTGGGTATTCCTCCGTATCGACAATAATTATAATAACATGGTGTACAAATGGAGTCAAGCATATTTCTAAAAAAAATTAAAAGGTGCCTCACGCTGAATTCGCGGGGCACCTTTTCAATGTCGTCCTGCTGGCTGATATTATTTAATGACTTCCGCTCCACCCATATACGGACGAAGAGCTTCCGGAACGATGACAGATCCATCTTCTTGCTGGTAGTTTTCCAAGATGGCTGCAACAGTACGTCCGATTGCTAAACCAGATCCATTCAGCGTATGCACATGTTCAGGTTTTCCCTTAGCTTCTCTTCTGAAACGTATGTTCGCTCGTCTTGCCTGGAAGCCTTCAAAGTTACTGCAAGAAGAAATCTCACGGTAAGTTCCGTAACTTGGAATCCAGACTTCAATGTCATATTTCTTGGCAGCCGTGAAGCCTAAATCCGCAGTACACATAGATAACACACGGTATGGCAAGCCCAGTAACTGAAGGACTTTCTCAGCATGTCCAGTCAGCTTCTCAAGCTCATCATAAGAGTCTTCAGGTTTCACAAAGCGAACAAGCTCTACTTTGTTGAATTGGTGCTGACGGATCAGACCACGTGTATCGCGGCCTGCAGATCCAGCTTCAGAACGGAAGTTAGCACTGTACGCCACATAGCTTACGGGTAATTCTTCACCATTCATGATCTCATCACGGTGATAGTTCGTTACAGGCACTTCTGCTGTAGGTACCAGGAAATAATCCTCGCTCTCGATTCTGAACGCATCTTCTTCAAACTTAGGAAGTTGACCTGTTCCTGTCATACTCGCTCTATTCACCAGGAATGGAGGGATCATTTCTGTATACCCATGCTCATCCATGTGAAGATCCATCATGAAGTTAATCAACGCTCTTTCAAGTCTTGCTCCTAACCCTTTATAGAAAACAAAACGGCTTCCGGTCACTTTGCCGGCACGTTCGAAATCCAGGATCCCAAGGCCTGTTGCAATGTCCCAGTGAGGCTGTGCCTCGAAATCAAACTCACGTATCTCTCCCCATTTGCGGGCCTCTACATTATCATCCTCCGTTTCACCAACCGGTACCGTTTCATGTGGAATGTTAGGAATGGAAAGCAGCATTCGCTCTAACTCCTCTTCCACTCCCCGTAATTCATCATCGAGCTTTTTAACCATGGCCCCAACTTCACGCATTTCAACGATCATGTCCTGAGCATCTTTTTTCTCTTTCTTCAGCTCTGCAATTTGCTGGGATACGTCATTACGCTTGCTCTTTAATTCTTCACTTTCTACAAGCAGCTCTCTTCTTCTCTTATCAAGCTCTTCAAATTTTCCGAAATCCTCCAGATTCTCACCACGGTGCTGAAGGCGTACTTTCACATCTTCCAGATTATTACGTAAGTACTTAATGTCTAACATGAGACTCTCTCCTTTTTTATAAAAAAATAAAAAACCCCCATCCCTGGTAAAAGGGACGGAGGTTTCCGCGTTGCCACCCTAATTGAAGACGCTAAGCATCTTCCTCTTAAGAGATGGTAACGGAATCACCGAAAATACCTACTTCATTCAGTACTTCACTCAAGGATGGATTCATAAAGCTCTTGCGTCGATTCTCACCGGCCATCGACTCTCTTAAGCAAGCCTTCTTTACTACTATTTCCTGTCAACGATTTTGTTTTTTATTGGTTATTTCATAATCTACTACAATGTTTTCCATTTTGCAATAGAATTATGCGATTGTTTTTTCCATGCTTTCCTTCACCATCTTAACGAAGAAAGAAGTCAAGCGGTGATCATCCGTTAACTCAGGATGGAAAGAGCAACCGAGGAATTGTCCATGACGTGCAAGAACAATCCGTTCATTATGCTTAGCAAGGATTTCAACATCTTCTCCAGCTTCCACGATATGCGGAGCACGGATGAAGACGGCATTGAACCCTTCTCCAATGTGAGCAATCGAAAGATCCGCTTCAAAACTTTCTTTCTGCCGCCCAAAGGAATTACGTTCCACTGTTACGTCCATCACACCAAGATGAGGTTCGTCGTAGCCGACAATGTGCTTGGCTAAGAGAATCAACCCTGCACATGTTCCAAAGATCGGCTTTCCGGCTGCCGCAAATTGTCTTAACGGCTCCATAAAGCCATATCGATCGATCAGCCTTCTCATGGTGGTACTTTCCCCACCAGGCATGATCAGCCCTTGAATCTCATCCAGCTGCTCCACACGCTTAATGACGACGGCCTTGGCACCAGAAGCTTCAATTGAACGAACATGCTCCCTGACCGCACCTTGAAGTCCTAATACACCGATGTTCAACATAGAATCACACCTTACCATCCACGATCTTGCATACGGTTTTCAGGTAAGATAGAAGAAATTTCTACTCCCTTCATTGCTACACCAAGCTCTTTAGATAGCTCTGCGATCAACTTGTAATCTTGATAGTGAGTTGTCGCTTCTACGATCGCTTTTGCGAATTTCTCAGGGTTTTCTGATTTGAAGATACCAGAACCTACGAATACTCCGTCAGCCCCTAATTCCATCATAAGAGCCGCATCAGCTGGTGTTGCAATTCCGCCTGCAGCAAAGTTTACAACAGGTAAACGTCCGTTTTCTTTAATTTCTAACAATAATTCATATGGAGCTCCCAAAAGTTTAGCTTCTGTCATGATTTCATCTTCGTTCATGCTTACAAGCTTGCGAACCTGGGCATTCACTTTACGCATATGACGAACCGCTTCAACGATGTTACCTGTTCCCGGCTCACCTTTTGTACGTAACATGGACGCACCTTCACCAATACGGCGGGCAGCTTCACCTAAATCACGGCAACCACATACGAATGGTACAGTGAAATCTCTTTTATTTAAATGGTACTCTTCATCAGCAGGCGTTAATACTTCACTCTCATCAAGATAATCAACACCCATTGATTCAAGTACTCTTGCCTCTACAATATGACCGATACGAGCTTTTGCCATTACAGGAATCGACACAGCCCCCATAACTTCTTCAATAATACGGGGATCTGCCATTCTTGCTACCCCACCTGCAGCACGGATGTCTGCTGGAACTCGTTCTAAAGCCATTACTGCCACTGCACCCGCAGCTTCAGCAACTTTTGCCTGCTCTGCATTAACAACGTCCATGATAACGCCGCCTTTTTGCATTTCAGCCATACCTCTTTTAACACGATCTGTACCAGTATTCATATCTATATCCCCCTTATATTTATCCCATGCCTGTCCCATTTTCATCCAAAAAAGGAAGAAAACGTGACTAAAACAATCGGAATGATTATGTAACCCTACTGCTAAATAAACAATAAAAACAAGCTTATGTCAAGACGAAAAGCGGAAGCGGCTTGGTCAGGCCCGACAAGCATAAGATGAATTGACCGGAAAGGCGCTCTTTGCCTTTTTGGTCGATTTAGCTTATGACCTCGAGGGCCTAGCCGCTGGAGCTGGACAAGACGAAAAGCGGAAGCGGCTTGGTCAGAGGCGACAAGCATTTCATGGAAATTTCTGAGACGCTCTAGCAAGATGCCTCATTATCACCCTGCCTATAAAAAAACACCAAGACTTGTCCTAACATAAAAGTCTTGGTGCTGATTTAATCATTTAACCTAAGGGCTTATTAGAACCAGCCTTTAACCGTTGATGTAACCGAGTTCCAGATGTCCCCGAAGAACCCTCCTACAGCTCTCATAGAAAGAACAAACCAGTTTGCTTTTTCAACACCATCCACAGCTACAACTGATGCTTTTGAGGCATTTGTCCCTTTGTCTGTAAGATAACCTAAATCTTTCTTATCCTTAGATTCCAACGTGACGTACCCAACTTTTTCACCTTTTTTCACAGGTGCTGTCAGTTCACTGTCATCGTTCAGCTTTTTCTTATCTAACACAAATTTCGGTTTGTATTGATCTTCTTCACCGTTCTTAATCACCATGCTTAGTGCGGAATCGGTTTTGATTTGAACTTCTTTTTCCTTACCTTTTTCAACTGAAAGTGTCTTTTGACCTTTCACTTGATAGTCAGCAGGGAGTACTTCCTCTATTGTATAATTGTTGAAAGCATAATCCATCATTTTTCTTGTTTCACTAAAGCGGGCATCATAGGAGTTTTCACCAGCTGGTACATCAACATCCATTACCACGGTAATAAATCTCATTCCGCCTCTTTCTGCTGTACCGGTGAAGTTAGCTCCTGCAAAATCTGTGGTACCGGTTTTCAAACCGTCCATTCCTTCATACTCACGGATCAACCCAGGTAACATCCAGTTCCAGTTGTCCATTTGAGTGGGGTCATCCGTTCCTTCTGCAAATACCTTCTTCGCAATACTGGATGTCTCGAGTACCTCCGGATAATCATGCAGCAAGCGATACGCAAGTGTTGCAACGTCCTTTGCAGACATCACATTTTCTTCTTCCGGACCACCTACCACCTTATCTACGTAAGGTGCCAAGTCTTTATTGTTTAAACCTGTAGAATTTACAAATTTATATTTTTCCAAGCCAAGTTCTTTAGCCTTCGCATTCATCATTTTAACGAAGTTAGCTTCTGAGCCGGCAATTGTTTCTGTAATTGCTATTGTCGCTGCATTAGCTGAATAGATTGCCATTGCTTCATACAACTCTTTAATAGTATAAGTACCCTCTACTTCAAGGCTAACATTACTAAGACCAGTATTATGAGACATTTGCGAAAGATTCGCAGGTACCGTATACTTCTGGTCCCATTTCACTTTACCTTCTTCAATAGCTTCCAATAACAGGTACTCTGTCATCATTTTCGTCATACTTGCAATGCCTTGAGCATTTTCTGAGTTCTTTTCATAAAGAATTTTACCCGTGCTTGCTTCTACTAAAATCGCAGCTTTTGCGTTAACGTCCAAGTCTCCCTGAGCATTTGCAGGTCTCCCTACGATACCCATTGCCATCATAAAAACCATCATACAAACAAAAGATTTTTGAATCCAACTTCTTTTCACTGTTAGCCCTCCAAGATTTTATGTACACCTTCGTTATTTTATCATAGTTCGAAAGGTAAGAATAGACAGAGAATATGACTAGTTTTGGCATGGGTCAAGGGACTTGCGACCTCTGATAATAGGCGGTAAATATCGCTTTATCTAATTAAAAAAATGCTGATCAGTAGAATCTGATCAGCATTTGGAATTATTTTCTTATAATGAATAGTTTGGTGCTTCTTTCGTGATTTGCACATCATGAGGATGACTTTCACGAAGTCCGGCACCCGTCATTTTAATGAACTGCGCCTGCTCTCTTAATTCGTATAGATCCTTTGTTCCGCAGTATCCCATGCCTGAACGTAAGCCTCCGATTAACTGATACAGTGTATCAGCTAAAGGTCCTTTGTAAGGAATGCGTCCTTCGATTCCTTCTGGAACAAACTTTTTATTTTCTTCCTGGAAATAGCGGTCCTTCGATCCTTTTTCCATGGAGCTGACTGATCCCATACCTCTATATACTTTGAAACGACGTCCCTGGAAGATTTCCGTTTCGCCTGGGCTTTCAGATGTACCTGCAAGTAAGCTTCCTAACATAACGGCATGTCCACCTGCTGCTAATGCTTTTACGATATCACCTGAATACTTGATGCCGCCATCGGCAATGATGCTCTTTCCGTGCTTTCTTGCTTCTGTCGCACAATCATAAACAGCGGTAATTTGTGGAACGCCGACACCTGCGACAACACGAGTCGTACAGATTGAACCAGGTCCAATCCCCACTTTGACTACATCAGCACCAGCTTCAATCAATTCTCTTGTGGCATCTGCCGTTGCCACATTTCCTGCTACGATATTTAACGTTGGATAAGCATCGCGGATTTCACGAACAATAGAAAGAACTCCTGCTGAATGGCCGTGAGCTGTATCAATTACAATTACATCCACATGTGATTTCACTAAATGTTCAACACGAGTCATCGTATCTTTCGAGATACCGACAGCTGCTCCAACCAATAAGCGTCCTTGTTCGTCTTTGGCAGAGTTAGGGAACTCAATGACTTTTTCGATATCTTTAATCGTAATAAGTCCCTTAAGCGTTCCTTCTTGATCAATCAGAGGAAGCTTCTCAATTTTATACTGCTGAAGAATTTTTTCCGCTTCTTCTAGGGTAGTGCCAACAGGAGCTGTGACGAGGTTTTCCTTCGTCATGACATCCGAGATCTGAATGGAGTAGTCCTGGATGAAACGAAGGTCACGATTCGTTAGAATCCCTACCAGCTTTTGCTCTTGTTCGTTGTTCACAATCGGAACACCGGAAATTCTATATTTGCCCATCAAGTGTTCTGCAGAAAAGACTTGATGATCCGGAGTTAAAAAGAATGGGTCAGAGATAACTCCACTTTCGGAACGTTTTACCTTATCAACCTGCTCAGCCTGCTGTTCAATACTCATATTCTTGTGGATGATACCCAATCCACCTTGGCGAGCCATAGCTATCGCCATTTCAGCTTCTGTTACAGTATCCATTCCTGCACTAATCACAGGAACATTCAATTTTATTGAATCTGTTAACTCAAGAGAGATATTTACATCCTTTGGCAATACCTCTGATTTGGCTGGTAATAATAGTACATCATCAAACGTTAAACCTTCTTTAGCAAATTTAGATTCCCACATGTTTTCGGCCTCCCTAGTCCCAAAATATTATTAGTAGGTTATCAATTGGTTAAAATACTGTCAAGAAGAATAGGATTAATTTAATTTTTCAGAATAATTAGAAGGTGATCATTTGAACGAAATACATCAACAATGGGACTTCATCCACTATTTTCAGTCTGCAGAATACTCCCAGAAGTTTCTAAAAAAATGCTATGAAAAATTGGGATCTTCTCAGGCCGAAATGAAAAGCTATGATAACTGTTATCCATTCATGTACTACTTGGAGCAAGGAGAACTTTATTACAGACAAGCCATGCAATCTCCTATATCACTCAAGCCTATTTTGCTTTTCTATGGATTTATTCACTTTATCAAAGCCATTGTCTTAACGGAGGATCCCCTATATCCGGAAACTACCACAGTCCTGGCCCATGGGATTACCTCCAGGAAAAGAAAAAAGCAGCAGTACCGCTTTTTACAAGATGAAGTAAAGGTACAGAAAAATGGACTGTTTTCACACTTCTCCAACCTCGTGTTTCACGTGAAACATATCGTGGGGGAAAAATACAAGATGGAAGATTTACTCATACAAATACCTGAACTTGAAGATGCATTTCACATTTTACTCAAAAAAAAGACCATGTTCTGGTTTACCCATCAACATGAGCTGATGATTGATGAGTCACTACTATCCCATTTTCATATGTCAGAAAGTATGTTCAAACAATATCTGAATGAAAAGGTAACAGAGAATTTCACTTGGATTTCAGACAATACGCTACAATCACGACATGCTCGGGAGCAACTTCCCATTAGATGGCACTTGGACAAAAACCGATTAGCCCTGCCCGGCATTCGGAGTGAAGCCACGACAATACCTGAGGTACTCATCCATTATGCTATATTATATAACCTGAGTATGATTGCCCGATACGAAACAGAATGGTGGGTGGAACTGTTAAAAAACCGAACCAATGAAGACTATCCCATCATCCATACGTTCATCAATGTCACAACAGATAAAGCACCGTATCTTTTGCTAAAATTACTTCAGGATAAAATGTAGGGGGAAGAGGAAGGATGACGTACTCCCTTTCCTCTTTCCCTATTCTGCTTGAAGTAATCTTTTAATATCGTCCTCAATTTTACGGGGATTTGTTTGTGGAGAATAACGATCAAATACCTCTCCATTTTTCCCAACTAAAAATTTCGTGAAGTTCCACTTAATGTTCGAAAGAAGGACACCCTTTTTCTCTTTCGTTAAAAATGTGAAGAGAGGATGAGCTTCCTTCCCCTTCACATCGACTTTCCCAAACATCGGAAAAGATACCCCGTAGTTCACCTGACAAAACTCCATGATTTCATCCTGATCATCAAATTCCTGGTTCATGAACTGATCACATGGAAATCCAAGTACAACAAGTCCTTCATCCTTATACTCTTCATACAGGCCCTGCAGCTCCTCAAATTGAGGTGTAAAGCCACACTTACTGGCTGTGTTCACGATAAGCATCACTTTACCCTGGTACTCTTCTAGAGACGTTACAGATCCATTCGCTCTTTTTACGGTAAAATCATAAATTGTCGTCATGTTCATCCCTCCTTGTATATACTCTTATTTAAATAATACTTTAGAGAGTTGGTGGTTAGCAATTTTGAGCATGTGATGATGGAGGTTTGTGGTTGGTTGAGGTACAGTGGGTAGGTGAGTTGTTGATTGTCAGGCTGTCGGACGTCGGATATCATATAGAATTAATAAATTGAATAGTTGATAGAAAATAGGACTTAAATACAAATACTTCAGGATGATTTGGAGTAACATTGCATTTGCTGGCCATCAGGGAAGAATTCGAGGATATTGTGTCCCTCAAAATAAAGTTTTATATGTAATAAGCACTAATAAATGTTCCTATCTATCTAAAAATTTTTCTTTGTGTTAAAGAAGACTATTTTATGGAGGTAGATATCAATATTTTCATAGAAATAGAGGCGGTCAAGCTTGAAGCAGCATGCTAATTGCGTCGTTTTGACCCTTTATTGCGTCGATTTTTCATTTTATGCGTCATTTTTTACTGTTTATGCGTCTATTACCAATTATCACCTAAATTCACATAACGATTTCCAATTGACTAAGATTAACTTTTCCCCAAGACACTGTTTTATGTTTGTAGTGAATTCCCCTTCCACAATAGTTCTCAAAAATAAAACCAAAAAAAAAAGCAGCCCCTAAGAGCTACTCTTTCTTCACATTTGCCTGGCGACGTCCTACTCTCACAGGGGGAGATCCCCCAACTACCATCGGCGCTGAAGAGCTTAACTTCCGTGTTCGGCATGGGAACGGGTGTGACCTCTTCGCCATTATCACCAGACGAATATTCAATTGAAGGATTGTTCCTTCAAAACTAGATAAAGAATTGATGTCAAGAAAGCCGAATAYCGACCAATGTGTTCATTTYAAAAATGACTCTTTGTGGTTAAGTCCTCGATCGATTAGTATCAGTCAACTCCACATGTCGCCATGCTTCCATCTCTGACCTATCTACCTAGTCATCTTCTAGGGATCTTACTCACTTACGTGATGGGAAATCTCATCTCGAGGGGGGCTTCATGCTTAGATGCTTTCAGCACTTATCCCTTCCGCACATAGCTACCCAGCGATGCCTTTGGCAAGACAACTGGTACACCAGCGGTGCGTCCATCCCGGTCCTCTCGTACTAAGGACAGCTCCTCTCAAA
>NZ_VTEX01000010.1 GCF_008180865.1 Rossellomorea aquimaris | reverse complement strand
TGGGCGCAGGAAATTTGAGAGGAGCTGTCCTTAGTACGAGAGGACCGGGATGGACGCACCGCTGGTGTACCAGTTGTCTTGCCAAAGGCATCGCTGGGTAGCTATGTGCGGAAGGGATAAGTGCTGAAAGCATCTAAGCATGAAGCCCCCCTCGAGATGAGATTTCCCATCACGTAWGTGAGTAAGATCCCTAGAAGATGACTAGGTAGATAGGTCAGAGATGGAAGCATGGCGACATGTGGAGTTGACTGATACTAATCGATCGAGGACTTAACCACACTATAAAGCGGAGGCGGCTTGAACAGAGACGACAAGCATTTCTGGGCAATCAGAAGAGGGTGYCTTTTACCCTCAGCTGATTGAACTGAAATGACCTCGAGTCTCTAGCCGCCGGAGCTGGAATGGTATCTACTTGAAGAAGTAGATGCAACATTGGTCGRTATTCGGCTTTCTTGACATCAATTCTTTATCTAGTTTTGAAGGAACAACCCTTCAATTGAATATTCGTCTGGTGATAATGGCGAAGAGGTCACACCCGTTCCCATGCCGAACACGGAAGTTAAGCTCTTCAGCGCCGATGGTAGTTGGGGGATCTCCCCCTGTGAGAGTAGGACGTCGCCAGGCGAAATTTTATTTTTTGCATAATCACTTTATTAGTGAAGCTGCATATAGTAGAATAGATAGTAGTAATCTTCTTAAGTAATATTTATATCGTCGCGGGGTGGAGCAGTTCGGTAGCTCGTCGGGCTCATAACCCGAAGGTCGCAGGTTCAAATCCTGTCCCCGCAATACCATTTTTGACTTTGTGCAGGATAATCCTTGATGAGTCACGCATGGATAGTTATTTTCGCTGTCGCGAGGTAATGAAACCTATTTTCGCTGTCGCGAAAAAGCTTTGGTCCGGTAGTTCAGTTGGTTAGAATGCCTGCCTGTCACGCAGGAGGTCGCGGGTTCGAGTCCCGTCCGGACCGCCATTTCTGTTCATTCAAACGAAACTTTGTTTCGTTTTTTTTATTGTCTGTAACCATAACCTTTACTCTCATACCCGAAAAAGGGTAAACTACATATATACATTCTCCCTTAGGGTAAAAAACGATCCTAAGGGTTTTTTATACTCTAAATGACAATTGAGGAGATTAACATGAATCAGTTTGAGATCATAACGACCAGCCCAGAGGAAACTGGCCAGTTTGCAGAGAAATTGGCAGCTCATTTGAAGCCTGGAGCTGTGTTAACGTTAGAAGGTGATCTTGGGGCGGGAAAGACAACATTTACCAAAGGTCTTGCCAAGGGCCTTGGTGTCACGAAGACAGTTAATAGTCCCACCTTTACCATCATTAAAGAATATAAGGGCCGTTTGCCTCTTTATCATATGGATGTATACAGGTTGGATGATTCCTTTGAAGATTTGGGATTCGATGAATACTTTGAAGGGGAAGGTGTGACTGTCGTTGAGTGGGCTCACTTAATTCAAGATCAACTTCCGGAAGAATTATTAAGTCTATCGATTTACCGGGAAGGCGATTCCACGAGAAAAATCGTGTTGAAGCCCTTTGGTGAACGATATAGTGAATTGTGTAAGGAGATTGTGTCATGACGATTTTATCGATTGATACTTCCAATTATCCGTTAGGCGTTGCGCTTATCGAGGAAAACAAGGTAATTGGGGAGTACATTACCTATATTAAGAAGAATCATTCAGTAAGAGCAATGCCGGCTATCGAACAATTGTTGAAGGATTGCGGGATTGAGGCGAAAGACTTAACGAAGGTCGTCGTTGCAAATGGTCCTGGTTCCTATACAGGTGTCAGGATAGGGGTCACCTTGGCAAAGACCCTTGCATGGTCTCTGGGCATCCCTCTCATACCAGTATCAAGTCTTGCTACACTGGCTTCATCGGGTCGATATTTTTCAGGGTATATCGTTCCTTTGTTCGATGCAAGAAGGGGACAGGTGTACACTGGACTATATGAGTTTCAGGGAGATCAATTAAATTGTGTTGAAGATGATTGCAACATCCTGCTGGAAGAATGGGTGACGAAGTTAAAAGGTTTTAATAAAGATATACTCTTTGTCGGAAATGATGTTGCCCTGCACGAGAGCATGATTAAGGAAGTCCTGGGAGATCAAGCAAAAATCGCACCCTTTGTCAGTCATAATCCACGTCCCTCTGAACTTGCTTTTATTGGTAGTGGTCTGGAAGAGAAGTCGGCGCATGAAGTGCTACCTAATTATATACGGATGGCTGAAGCAGAAGTGAAATGGCTGGAATCTCAAAAAAAATCTGAATAGAAGATAAAGGATCGTTAGAATATGGATATACGATTTATGACGGTTGATGATTTAGATGCTGTAATGGAAATTGAAAATCAATCTTTTAGCATTCCTTGGAGCCGGGACGCTTTCTTGAATGAGATCGAACATAACCACCTGTCTACGTATCTCGTTGCCGAGGATGAAGACAAACTTGCAGGATACTGCGGGGTGTGGCTTGTAGTGGATGAGGCGCATATCACAAATGTGGCTGTGCTCCCGGCTTATCGGGGGCGGGGTTTGGGAGAAGGCCTCATGCGCAAGATCATGGGCATTGCCATTGAATTTGGAGCTCGTGTGATGACCCTTGAAGTCAGGGTATCAAATACACCGGCACAACATTTATATCGGAAGCTCGGGTTTCAAGATGGAGGAATCCGTAAGCGGTATTATTCGGATAATCAAGAGGATGCTTTAGTAATGTGGGTGAATTTATGATAAAGGATACGTTTGTATTGGGAATTGAGACAAGCTGTGATGAAACGGCTGTGGCAATTGTGAAAAATGGAACAGAGATTGTGGCGAATATTGTTTCGTCTCAGATTGAAAGTCATAAGCGGTTCGGTGGGGTCGTCCCTGAAATTGCTTCACGTCATCATGTGGAGCAGGTTACGTTCGTGCTGGAGGAAGCACTTGAACAAGCTGATATGACGATGGACGAAATTGATTGTGTAGCCGTGACGGAAGGACCCGGTTTAGTGGGAGCCCTTCTGATTGGTGTCAATGCTGCCAAGGCACTCGCTTTTGCTCATAACAAACCTTTGGTAGGTGTTCATCACATTGCAGGACATATTTATGCCAATCGATTAGTGAAAGAAATGAGGTTTCCCCTGCTTTCATTAGTTGTTTCCGGAGGCCATACAGAGCTTGTGTTCATGAAAGAGCACGGTTCGTTTCAAGTGATCGGGGAGACCCGGGACGATGCAGCGGGGGAAGCTTATGATAAAGTGGCCAGGACCTTGAGTCTTCCGTATCCCGGGGGACCCCATATCGATCGGTTGGCTCATGAAGGGGAACCCAATCTTGATTTGCCCCGTGCATGGCTTGAAGAGGGTTCCTATGATTTTAGCTTCAGTGGATTGAAGTCGGCGGTTATTAACACGCTGCATAATGCGAAGCAAAAAGGAGTAACCATTCATCCACAGGATTTGGCAGCGAGCTTTCAGGCCAGTGTGATTGATGTGTTAGTGACCAAAACCGTTAAAGCTGTAAAGGGATATGGAGTGGAACAAGTATTACTGGCTGGTGGAGTGGCAGCGAATAAAGGCTTGCGTGCTGCCCTTCAAGAAGTGTTTGAAGAGGTGGAAGCGGAGCTGATCATCCCTCCGTTATCTCTTTGTACGGACAATGCAGCTATGATCGCAGCTGCTGGAACGGTTTTATTTGAACAAGGAAAAAGAGGAAGCATGGATATGAATGCTCATCCTGGACTTGATATCGAAAATTTCTAAAAGGGAAAGCTTAAACGAAACTTCGTTTAAGCTTTTTTTATTGGGTACAGTTATTGTTCTCGGGTTTTGTTGATATCTTGTGAGTGAATGAGAGGAGAAAAGAACGAACATATGTTTTATCAACAGACTGTGGATAAAATGTTAGTAACTACATAATTGATGTGTACACTATGTGAAAAAGCTCTAGTGTGAATGCCCTATTATTTGGAAGTTTCTGTGGATAACTTACATTGTAATTGTGGATTATGTGGAAAACCTCTGTTAATAACGGATAAACGGGATTTGAATTGTGGATAATGATGTGGAATAAGAAAGGATTGGGGTTCGATAGTTATCCCCAATCCTGTGGATTATTGTTCTTCTTGAAGAATCTCCTCAAGTTCTGTCCATTCTTCCAATAGAGAATCAAGCTCTTCTTTTGCTTTTGTGAGGGAGTCATTGATGTTCTGGACTTTTTCATGATCTTGAAAAATATCAGGGTCACAGAGAAGATCCTCTTTTAACTGAATGTCTTCTTCAAGAGCTTCCATGAGACCTTCAATTTCTTCTACTCTGCGTTTTCGTTGACGTTCAAGCTTTTTCGCCTCTTTATCAATCTTGTGGGACTGTTTTTGAGTGGTAACCTGTGATGACACTTGTTCTCCTTGTTCAATCCGCTCAAGTGCAGCCAATTCTTCCTGCTGTTGTAATTTCTGTACGTAATAATCGTAATCGCCAAGGTATTCGGTCGACCCCTTTTTGGACAGTTCTACAACCTTTGTAGCAATTCGATTGATGAAATAACGGTCGTGTGAGACAAAGAGGATCGTCCCAGGGTAGTCAATCAAGGCATTCTCCAGCACTTCTTTACTGTCCAGATCCAGATGATTCGTCGGTTCATCCAGGATCAAGACATTCCCTTTTTCCATCATGAGCTTGGAAAGTGCCAGACGTGCCTTCTCTCCACCACTCAGTGTGGAAACAGGCTTTAAGACATCTTCCCCTGAGAATAAGAAGTTTCCAAGTACAGTGCGGATTTCTTTTTCCATTTTCATTGGGTATTCGTCCCACAGTTCATTTAAGACGGTCTTATTGGAAGATAGTTCGGCTTGTTCTTGATCATAATAGCTAATCGAAACATTTGATCCGAATTTAAATGCTCCTTCCAGAGGTTGCAGTTTATTGACCAATGTTTTCAAAAGGGTCGATTTCCCGATTCCGTTTGGACCTACAAGAGCGATACTGTCTCCCTTTTTAACAGAGAAGTCGATGTGAGATGAAATCTGTTCGTCTTGCCCATATCCGATGGTAAGATCTTGAACGTGAAGAACATCATTTCCACTTGGACGATCAATTTGAAAAGCAAAGTTGGCAGATTTCTCATCACCCAAGGGTCTATCCATCTTGTCCATTCGTTCCAGCTTTTTTCTGCGGCTTTGTGCCATCTTGGTCGTCGAAGCACGGGCGATATTCCGTTGAATGAAGTCTTCGAGTTTCGCGACCTCCTGTTGCTGGCGCTCGAACATCTTGAGATCCTTTTCGTAGTCTTCTGCTTTCTGTTCAAGGTATTTACTGTAGTTACCGTGGTATTTCTTGCTTCGATTCCGGGAAATCTCATACACTTGATTGACGACGCTATCCAGGAAGTAGCGGTCATGGGAAACGATCAGGACGGCTCCTTCATAGCTTTGAAGGTACGTCTCGAGCCACGATAAAGTCTCAATATCAAGATGGTTGGTCGGCTCATCAAGAATGAGAATGTCAGGTTTGGTTAAAAGAAGTTTCCCAAGAGCGAGACGGGTTTTCTGGCCGCCGCTCAATGTGGATATCTTTGTATCGTAATCGAAATCTGCGAAATTCAAACCGTGAAGGACAGAGCGAATATCCGCTTCATATTGGTATCCACCGGAATCCTTGAACCTGACTTGAAGCTCATCGTATTCTTTTAATACGCGTCGATAGAGTTCTTCTTGTTCATACACCGAAGGATCGGCCATCTGCTGCTCCAATATTCTTAATTGCTTTTCCTGTCTCTGCAATTCCTCGAAGACGGTCAGCATTTCCGACCAAATGGATAGATCAGACTCCAAACCGGTATTCTGAGCCAGGTATCCGATGGAAACCCCTTTTGGTTTCGTGATGTCTCCGGAATCATAGGAGAGATGACCTGCAATTATTTTTAAAAGAGTCGACTTTCCCGCTCCATTGCGTCCGACGAGAGCCACCCGATCTCTTGTCTGTATTTCAAGCTTAATATTTGATAGGATATTATCGGCACCAAAGTTTTTCGTTAGTTGATTCACTTGTAGTAGAATCATGACGTTTCACCTCTATTTCATAGTGCTAGTGTACCGTATTTGGGAGGGGGACGGCAATAAATCGACTATTAATCTTCGTACACTTAGGATAAAATATAGTGTATGATGGGTAGTAGAGTTTTAAATTCTGTATGCTTTCTATTTTGGAAGCGGTATCAGAGGTTTTGAATAGATGTGGGGGAATACAATATGAACCAGGATACAACGAAAATTCCACAGGCAACGGCTAAGCGCCTTCCGCTATATTATCGCTTTATCAAGAATCTGTACTCGTCGGGAAAGCAGAGGGTTTCATCGAAGGAATTGAGTGAAGCGGTGAAGGTTGATTCTGCCACGATACGCAGAGATTTTTCTTATTTTGGAGCGTTAGGTAAAAAGGGTTATGGATATAATGTCAATTACCTGCTATCCTTTTTTCGTAAGACATTAGATCAAGATGCCATTACGAAAGTTGTGCTGATAGGTGTAGGGAATCTCGGTACAGCGTTTCTTCATTATAATTTCATAAAAAATAATAATACTAAGATTGAAATGGCTTTTGAAGTAGATGAAAAGAAGGTTGGGACACAAATCAGCGATGTACC
This sequence comes from Rossellomorea aquimaris, assembly GCF_008180865.1. Lineage (GTDB taxonomy): Bacteria > Bacillota > Bacilli > Bacillales > Bacillaceae_B > Rossellomorea > Rossellomorea yichunensis. The sequence goes on along the minus strand of NZ_VTEX01000010.1, from coordinate 39,120 downwards.
CGTTTTTCATTTAGATGATTTAGAAGAGGGTCTTGAGGGGCATGATATTGAAGTGGCCATACTGACGGTTCCGGCATCTTCTGCTCAAAATATCACAGACCGATTGGTTTCTTCTAATATTAAGGGGATCCTGAATTTCACTCCTGCGAGATTAACGGTGCCGGACCATATTCGCGTGCATCATATTGATCTGGCAGTCGAGCTTCAATCACTGGTATACTTCTTAAAGCATTATTCAGAGGATGACACGGAAATGTCACAAGATGGAATCATATCCGAATAGAAAATGATCCTTATATACGTTATGATAGAATGGTAAAAGAGGAGGTGTCTCATTATGTTAGGTGCAGGTAGTATCGTACTGATAACGGTTGTTGCTTTACTGATCTTTGGACCAAAGAAATTGCCTGAGTTAGGGAAAGCAGCTGGTAATACATTACGCGAATTTAAAAATGCAACAAAGGGCTTAGCAGATGATGAGGACGATAATAGTAAAAAAGCTAAGTAGGGTAGGATGAACGCCATGAGTCAAAGTCAAAGAGACATGACAGTCTATGAACATATAGGAGAATTGCAAAAACGACTCATGTTTGTAGTCGTTTTCTTCTTGTTAGCGGTAATCGTAAGCTTTTTTCTTGCGGAGCCGCTGATTCGATATTTGCAGCACGCGGATGAAGCGAAAGAATTGACGATGAACGCCTTTCGGATTACAGACCCTCTCAAAATCTATATGGAAATGATCATGTTTATTGCGATCATCATGACATCACCCATCATTCTATTTCAAGTATGGTCGTTCGTAAGTCCAGGCTTATATGAGAAAGAGAGGAAGGTAACGCTTAGTTACATCCCGATCTCTGTCATTCTTTTCTTAGGTGGATTGTCATTTTCATATTTTATTTTGTTTCCATATGTTGTGAAATTCATGATGGGTTTATCAACCAATCTGAATATCCAGCAAGTGATTGGAATTAATGAATACTTTCATTTCCTGTTTCAAATAACCATTCCATTTGGGTTTCTATTTCAACTGCCGGTTATTATGCTGTTTCTGACACGCCTAGGGATTATTACCCCGATGCTTCTGGCACAAATGAGAAAAGTGGCGTACTTCATATTGTTAGTCATAGCCGCTTTCATCACACCGCCGGACATCGTCTCGCATTTAATGGTAACCGTTCCTTTGCTTCTTCTTTATGAAATCAGTATTTGGATCTCTAAGATCGGATATAAAAAGGTTTTAGAAGCAGAACAAAAGCTTGAAATGGAACAGTTCGAGGATATAAATAAGGATTGATCAAATGATCAATCCTTATTTTTTATTCTCTATTTTCTTTTTGATTTTGAAATGCAGCATCACCATACGCAACCCGGAACCAAAATCAAGGGTTGCCAGAAAGACGAGCATATAAGTGAAAAATCCCCAACCATCATCCTGTACATTTTGCACAGCAAAGTATGTGAAGAGCACACCGAGAAGGAGATAGATCACGCCTGAGAATAATGGTGATCTCCTCATAGAAATAATCCTCCAATAAATCCTTGTATTTGTTCAGCTTCGTTGATCATTTTTTCAATTTCATCCTTATAGATAGATTGCATTAGAACGACCGTTGTATTCATGGCAACATGGGCAAATATTGGAACAAGGATCCGCTTCGTCTTGACATAAAGAAACGCAAACGTAAAGCCCATAGCCGAGTACAAGATCACATGCTCAGGCTCAAAGTGCGCGAGAGCGAATATAATAGAGCTGATTAACGCGGCGAAAAAGAAATTCATCTTTTCATAAAGGACACCGAAGATAATCTTTCTGAATACAATCTCTTCTAATATAGGGCCAATGATCGCAGCTACCATCATCGATAGCGGTACCTTTTCAATAATGCTGATAATCATCTGAGTGTTTTCAGATCCCATTTCAATTCCCAGCGCATACTCGACTTGTATAGCGACGGATTGAGCAATGAACGCCATAAAGATCCCGACTACAGCCCATACAATGGACCCCCCTGCATTCATGGGAGCGGTGCGTTCAAGTCCGGTGCTTGTTTCACTCTTCCTTAGAATGCCCCACACAACGAGCAGGGTTAACGTAAAGCTGATCACGAGCCAATATCCCGGTACAACATTCTTAACTGTTTCTTCGGGTTGACCAAGCACATCTACACCAATCTTTAATAATAAGGGGATGCCTATAATACTTGAAAGCTGCATGACAATATAGGTAATTAAGATATATCCGAAATGTTTTTTCAACGTATGATCTCCTTTAGCACCTGTTAGATGAGGAACAACCTCATTTCATCTTGAACTCACTCTTGTACAATTCTACTAAGAAAATAGGAACTGTTCAAATCTAAGGGTTTTGTAAGAATTGTCACACTTCAACCGGCTTAAGTAATAAAGCCATATAGTGAGGCATAGTATAGGAGGGTGTGAAAAAAAGAGAAATATGACGAAAAAAAATTCAAGCAGGACTCTTGCAAAATGAAAACGAATTAATTAATATAATAGTTGTGTTAGCACTCACAACAAGCGAGTGCTAATAAATATCATTTACATAATTTCAAGGAGGTTGTTTCACTTGTTAAAACCACTAGGTGATCGCGTCGTTATCGAGCTAGTTGAGTCAGAAGAAAAAACAGCAAGCGGGATTGTGCTACCGGATTCCGCAAAGGAAAAGCCACAAGAAGGTAAAGTGATGGCTGTAGGTACTGGTCGCATTCTTGACAACGGTGAGCGCGTTGCTCTTGAGGTAGCTGTCGGCGATCGAATCATTTTCTCTAAATACGCTGGTACAGAAGTGAAATACCAAGGCACAGAATACCTGATCCTTCGTGATAGCGATATTCTGGCTGTAGTTGGCGAATAATCAAACTTCGTATATGAAAAATACTTTATTTAAATAAGAGGAGGACTTTATCAATGGCTAAAGATATTAAATTCAGCGAAGAAGCACGCCGTTCCATGCTTCGCGGTGTAGATCAATTAGCAAATGCAGTAAAAGTAACTCTTGGACCAAAAGGACGTAACGTGGTACTTGAGAAAAAATTCGGTTCACCACTTATTACAAATGATGGTGTAACGATTGCGAAAGAAATTGAACTGGAAGATGCATTCGAAAACATGGGTGCAAAACTGGTTGCCGAAGTAGCAAGCAAAACAAATGAAATCGCAGGTGACGGTACAACGACTGCAACGGTCCTTGCTCAAGCGATGATCCGTGAAGGTCTTAAAAACGTAACAGCCGGCGCTAACCCTGTTGGCGTTCGTAAAGGTATCGAAAAAGCGGTTCAAGCGGCTATCGAAGAATTAAAAGTGATTTCTAAGCCTATCGAAGGTAAAGATTCAATCGCTCAGGTTGCGGCAATCTCAGCTGCTGACGAAGAAGTGGGTCAACTGATTGCAGAAGCAATGGAGCGCGTTGGTAACGACGGCGTTATCACAATCGAAGAATCTAAAGGTTTCACTACTGAACTTGATGTAGTAGAAGGAATGCAGTTCGACCGTGGATATGCATCTCCATACATGGTCACTGATTCTGATAAAATGGAAGCTGTTCTTGAAAATCCATACATCTTAATCACTGACAAGAAAATCGGCAACATCCAGGAAGTACTTCCTGTTCTTGAGCAAGTCGTACAACAAGGTAAACCACTATTAATGGTTGCAGAAGATGTTGAAGGTGAAGCTCTTGCAACGCTTGTTGTGAACAAACTTCGCGGTACATTCAACGCTGTTGCTGTTAAAGCTCCTGGCTTCGGTGACCGTCGTAAAGCAATGCTTGAAGACTTAGCGGTACTTACTGGTGGAGAAGTGATCACAGAAGATCTAGGCTTAGACCTTAAATCTGCTAACATCACTCAACTTGGCCGCGCTGCGAAAGTAGTTGTTACGAAAGAAAACACGACTGTCGTAGAAGGCTCTGGAGATCCGGAAAAAATCGCAGCTCGCGTAAACCAAATCCGTGCTCAATTAGAAGAATCCACTTCAGAATTCGACAAGGAAAAATTACAAGAGCGTCTTGCTAAGCTTGCAGGTGGAGTAGCAGTCGTGAAAGTCGGAGCTGCAACAGAAACTGAGCTTAAAGAGCGTAAACTTCGTATCGAAGACGCATTGAACTCTACTCGTGCTGCAGTGGAAGAAGGTATCGTTTCCGGTGGTGGTACTGCCCTTGTGAACGTATACAACAAAGTAGCATCTATCGAAGCGGATGCAGATGTTGCAACTGGTATCAACATCGTGCTGCGTGCGCTTGAAGAGCCAATCCGTCAAATCGCTCACAACGCTGGACTCGAAGGTTCTATCATCGTAGAACGTCTGAAGAAGGAAGAAGTAGGTGTCGGTTTCAACGCAGCTACTGGTGAGTGGGTCAACATGATCGAAAAAGGTATCGTAGATCCAACTAAAGTAACTCGTTCTGCACTTCAAAATGCAGCGTCTGTAGCAGCAATGTTCCTGACTACTGAAGCAGTGGTAGCGGACATTCCTGAAGAAGGCGGCGGCATGCCGGATATGTCCGGTATGGGCGGCATGGGTGGAATGGGCGGCATGATGTAATCCGCCCCCTCAACCCTTGATATATAAGGATTTGTTGGTAAGGTGAGAGTGGTTTGCTAACATTTTGCTAACATTGAGGATATTAACGGAGGCTTCTCATGAGTTCGCTGAACTTTTGGGAAGCTTCTTTTTTCATTTCTTGCGTAACGTGGAGGTACACATTTTTCGTAATTTGATCATCTGTATGACCGAGACGATCCATGATTTGCTCGAGTGAGACACCGGCTTCTGCTAGGAGAGACGTATGTGTATGTCTCAATGAATGTGGGGTTAAGCACGTATTTAATTCGGCAATAGTAAGCAGTCTCCTCATTCTGTTTTGTACTGTCTTTATGACAATGGGATAACCGAACTGTCTTTCCGTTTTTGTAAAGATAAAATCCTTGTCATAGTAATCTTTCCCCAATCGTTTAATTACTTCAAGCTGAACTTCCTGGTGTTTCTTTAAAGCGTAAATTACTTCGTCATCTACAACAATTTTTCGCCGGGACTTTCGGGTTTTTGGTGGAAGTAATTGGTACTCCAAGGTATTATTATTGGGATTGTAATACGTCTTGGTAATACTGATGGTGTTGTTAATGAAGTCTACATCCCTCCACTTAAGAGCAACTAGCTCTCCAACCCGTATTCCTGTATAGGCTAGAACCAAGAATACCAAGTAATCATGTTCAAGCCCGTTAGTATTGGCTGTTTTTAAAAGCAACGCAAGCTCTTCTTTTTCCAGGTACTTTGGAATTTCCTCTTCTTCTAACTGTTCAATCGTTTTCTTATCCTTTTTAACATAAGCAAACTCGGTAGGGTCCTTCTTAATTAGCTCCAGTTCTAGTGCCTTTCGGAAAATCATTCTTCCTGTGCGGTTAATTCCCTCTCTAGTACTATCAGAGTAACCTTGCGTATGCAAATCGTTTAGGGTATCTTGATACATCTTTTTTGTGATGTCTTTTAATTTTAATTGAGCAAAGAAGGTCAATAACTTTCCGATTTCATGGAGGCGCACTCGAATGGTTCCGGGCTTAACATCCTTAGAATCGCTGTAGATGGGAAGCCACTCAATTGCAAATTCGCTGAAGGTTTTATCTGTTTCCTCTAAATATGTGCCTTGTTTCCCTTCATGAATTAGGCTGGCTGCATATTCTTCAGCTTCCTGTTTGGTGTTAAAACCACTTTTGACCTTTTGCTTTCTTTTGCCGGTGATTGGGTTTAGTCCAATATCAAGGGTGAAAGCCCATTTTGAACCACAAGAGCATTTTTTCTTTTTGCACTTGCATCCTCTTCTGTAAAAATGTCCTTTCATATCATTGAATAACCTCTTTTCCATAAAATGATTTTGTTTAAAATATCATTATGCCCATGGAGGAAGAAATAATTCGGGTAATAGAGGAGGTAACTTGACCCACAAACCAACTTGCTTTGTCTTCTTGGCACACAAGTATTGATGTACAAGACAAACAAGGAAATCCACCAGATAACGCGAATATATATCAATATAAAATGCTGGCAAATGTTAAACATCGCTTTATAGAGGTGAAATATGGAACAAAATAAAATAACCGAAGAAAGTATTATGTTTTTTATTGAGATGGTAAAATCATCTTATGGACAACCCAAAGGGTATTATAAATTTATTAAAGATATTGATTCTGATGAATACAAAACGTTCACATTCGCTTATGTTTACTTTAGAAAAAACCTAGCAGAAAGGGAGAAGAAAATCCTAGACCTAATGTACTGCCTGAATACAGAACTCTTAACTTTAAAAGATATTGGAGAGCGTATGGGGATAACAGGTTCCCGTGTTTCTTCAATAAGAAATTTAGCAGAAAGACGATTATCGGTAAGAATGTTAAACTTTTTAAACGGCCATACCCCCAGGAAGAAGTCGCTGTACTCAATTATTCGTGTCCTTCCAGACGAGGAACTAATTAAACTCTTACAAGCGACTCGACCATGGGAGACTGTTATTCAACATTTTGCTGAAGTTGGACAACTAAGTACTGCCAGACGAAAAAGGGTAATTCATTTGGTATATCGTGTGTGGGATTTTGACATGTTAGACCATCGTGAAAAAATAATTAAACTCCTTAAGATTGAGAGGGAACAAATACACTGGAGTTAATAGTAAATATTTAATTTAGGGGTGGTAAATTGTCTTACGAACATGAAAGCTTCAGGAAAGCTGTAGAACAGCTTAAGAAGACTTCCTTGAAAATTTCATATAGGGGGAATTACAATGAGCCATGTTTCTATTAAACAGTATCCTCAACTAGCATTGTTAATATTAAATATATTTAAAAGATCATTTCACCCAAAAACATGGTGGGGTTCTCGTGCAGATAGATTACAAAGTTACTTGTGCTTAATAACTAAACTGAAAAAGCACAGCAGCCTGGTTATTAAGCAATGGGCAACGGAGGAAGAAGAGAAGTTTAAAGAAGTTATTCGTCGTACAAGGGAAAACGAATTGGACATGGAAAGACAAAAAAATGAACGTTTTGAGTAATTAAGGGAAGATTTTATTTTGAGGTCTTTTTAAGACACCTCTTTTATGTTTTCTAGCGAGTACTCTCTAGGTGAGGATGGTATGAAAAACGGAACGGTAACATAATTGTTTTGGTTTGCTAACATTTTGCTAACGCAATCCAGTGAAAAACAGTAAAATCCCATTAAAGATGTTACAGTGAGAATTTCAAAAAACCTTGATTTTAAACACTTTACGCACATTAAGTTAAAGATATTACACACCCTCACCTTAGGGGCGGCATGAAGTGATCATCGCTCCCCCCTTAATATATACGGATTTATGAGTCATCTGCCAACAAAATGCTAACATAATCAAAATTAAAAGAGGCTTCTCATTAGTTGACTAAACTTTTGGGAAGCCTCTTTTTTGTTTCTTTTTCAATGGAAACACGCTTAATGAAATTCGTTCATCAAAAGCACGATGGATGTGGCACGGGCTTCTGTTAAAAGAGATTTTATGGTAAAGGAATGGGTTTTAAGTCTGTATTTAATTTGGTCAGATAGAAATTATTCTTTGTTTTTACAGGTTTCATCATTTTGTTGCTTTAAGGGGTATTGTTTTTCCTTAAGCAGTTCAACTCCTTTGTTAAAACCTATTTATTTGTATGCAAAACTCTAAATTTTTCCCAATACATACCACAATGGGTCTGTGATACCATAAAGATAGAAAGTTTTTACATTTAGAGGTGACTATGGAACTTAATTTAAATTTTACTCAGAAAATATCTAACATAATACCTACATATTGTGTTGGAACAAATGAAGTTAATATAAGTAAATTACTTTATAGATCTTTATACGAAATTGAAAATAATCAATTAAGAAAAGATTTAGTTAAAGAAGATACTCATAATGATGAGTTTACAAATTGGACTATAACTATTTCTGATTTCGAATGGAGCGACGGGAGTAAGGGAAGTGTTGCTGACTTAGTTAGTACGTGGGAATTTATTGTGAAAAATAATTTACATAATGCTTCATACCTATTAAATATTAAAGGGGCAAAAGAGTTTCAAAGAGGAAGTACCTCTGAAATTTCGGGATTAACAATAATAGATGAATTGAAAATTTCTATCAAGCTCAATAACCCTTTACCATATTTGAGGGAAATGCTTGCGAATGTAAATTTTGCACCAATGAAAATATTTAAAAATCAACTGCAGCCCTATAGTTTAGAAGACTATAGGAGTAACAAACAAATAATAACAAACAATTATAAGTTTATTAAAAGTTGGAATGAGAGTGAATTGGTAATAGAAGATAGGAGAAGCTTTAAATCTTATAAACAATATAATTTTACCTTTAGTAATGACTACGCTTTAATCCTGAAAAAATTTAAAGAAAATAAATTGCATATTCATGATGGTGGAATAATAGATGGAGATCCAAACTCTAAAGAATTATCTGATTATCTAGAGTATTATGAATTTTTAAGCACCTATTATTTATTTTTTAATATGTCTAGGGAAACTAAAATCCCTCAAGATTTAAGAAGGAAAATGATGCAAAAGATACATCAAAATGAAAAATTTATTATGGGCATGGATAAAGTTCAGTCAGATAGACTGGTACCAGGTTCAATCAGGAATTGGGAAAAAAAGAAGGTCGGTTCAGAACAAAACATAGGGAATAAAAAATACATTCAATCGGAACCATTAATTTTTATATGTAATGATGAAATGCCATATGTCGATTTATCAATGAGGTTAATAGACTTATGGAAAAAAGAGATTCAAATTGATATTAAGTTAGAAGTATATAGTTGGAATGAATTTATTTCCAAGCTTTCCAGTGGTGATTATGATATTGCTCGGGCAGGCTGGGTAGCAGACTTTCCTCATCCTCATAGCTTCTATGAAGTAATGGTATCAAACAGCTCCTCAAATTTTGCTAAATGGAATAACAAAGAATTCGATGAGTTATTCAGATTGTCTAAACTCACTGATGAGCAAGAAAAAGCAAACGAATATTTCAGTAATATGGATTATTTAATAGATAGAGAAGTTCCAATTATCCCTATTTATGAACATAAGTTAAGGCAATTAATTAGTCCTAACGTTGCTCATTTTGACATTTCTACTACTGGAGTTATTAATTATAGGACAACCAAGTTGAAATTTTGAAGGAGGTGAGAGGAATGAAAAAGATCGTAGTTCGCAAACTTGCAACAGTAAGTGTACCACAACTTCGTCCAGGAACTTAATTTACTAAAAATAAATAGAAAGGGGGTAGAAAACATGAAAAAGATCGTAGTCCGCAAACTTGCAACAGTAAGTGTACCACAACTTCGTCCAGGAACTTAATTTACTCAAAACAAATAGAAAGGGAGGCTAAAAAAATGAAAAAGATTGTTGTTCGCAAACTCGCAACAGTAAGTGTACCACAACTCCGCCCAGGTACTTAATCTTAAATCAAAAAACCAATGTTTTATAAGTAATGTGCCTTTACAAAAAATGGGTACATAAAGCAAAAAAAGAGAGTAGCCGATAGGCTACTCTCTTTACTAAGAAAGGAGTAGAGAGATGGATTATAAAACAAAATATAAGTTGAAAGACACCTATTTTATATCTACTAACGAGAACAGAATTCAATTTGGTGATGAACCAGGATTTAGTTTTGAAATTGAAGATGATACTGGATTTTTCAAAGAATTTATTGAAAAACTTAATGGGGAAAATAGTGTGTTAGATATTAAGGCTCAATTATCATCAAAGTATCCAGAGATAACTGAACAATTCATTGAAGAAGTGATACAGGACTTAGACAAAAATTTCTTAATTACTATAGATCGACCAGAAGAAATGGTTACAGAAGCTAGACATGTTAGTAATCTGAATTTCTTTGAGAATTTTTCCAACATAGAAAGTAATAGTAAAGCCCTGCTAAACAGGATAAGGAATATAAAAGTAGGAATAATTGGATTAGGAGGACTAGGGAGTACCTTGTTAACTCAGTTAGCTGGGATTGGCTGCAGTGATATTTATGTCATTGAACCAGATAGCGTAGAGGAGAAAAATTTAAATAGACAGTTTCTTTATAAAACAAAGGATATCGGAAGATCAAAAGCAACAGTAGCAAAAGAAAATATATATTCACTTAACCCGGATATAAAGGTTAGTACCAAGATTCTAGAGGTTACTTCAACCCAAGATTTAATCAATAATCTTCCGAATGACATTGATTTGCTAATTTGTGCAGCAGATCAGCCGCTATTAAAGATTCAATTATGGTGTAATCAATATTGCTTAATAAAAAACATTCCACTAATAACTGGTGGGTTGGGTTGTACACAAGGCCATTTCCTGACAATAATTCCTGAAGAAACACCATGTTTAGAATGCTTTTATCACAATTTAATTAAGGATAATCATGTAAAAAATACACTTAAACAATTAATGAATTTTAATAATAAAAATGCTGCTTTGGGCAATAGTATAAATTTGATCGCCAGTTCAATTATGACAGAAATTATTAGAATGTTTTCATTGAAACTACCACCCATCTCTCTTGGGAGAAGAGTTTTTATAGATTTTATTAACTTAAGTTATAACTATGAAGATTCCTGGGTTAAAGAAGAAGCTTGTAATTGTAATAAAAAAAATTCACTTCCATTAAAAACAATATTAGAAGAAATGGAAGGTGACTTAATTGAGATTTAATATTAATTTTGATAATAACTACGGATTCAAAAATTTGAATCCCGCTACTTGTCAAGATACATCTACTGCGAATGTATTACACAATATATATAAAGGCTTATTTATTTATAAAGGAAATAATTTAGTAAAAGGAGTTTTGAAAAGTTACTGTTTCGATAACGAGACAAATACATATACTTTTTATTTAGAAGACTGTTTTTGGTCTAATCAAGTACCTATTACCTCACAAGATTTTGTAACATCTTGGATGAGAATAATAAAAGAAAAAACATGTAATACTGAATTCTTCAAAATTATAAAAAATGTAGAAAGTTATTTATCTGGTCGAGTTAATGAGAATGAGATAGGAATTAAGTTAATTGATAACAGAAGTTTTTCTGTTACCTTGGAAAACAGTTGTCCATATTTTTTACATATTACTGCCTCTACTCCATATTTACCAGTTCCTGAGTTTATTAACGAAGCTGAAATTGGTTTTGTAGGTAACGGGAGTTATGTGATTGAACAAAATAATAAGGATAGTCTCTTACTGAAAAGTTTGGAAAACAAAAAAGAAATCAATATAACTTGTGATAGTAATGAAGAATCTATTCATTATAAGTTTGTTAATAAAGAAATTGATATTAGTGATGGAATTCCATTTGATTATATGGATGAATACAAAAGAGAAGATCTTATTAATTATATTCCAGAATTCGGAACTTCGTTTGTTCAATTTAACTGTAGCAGATTAAGCTTGAAGGAAAGAGTAGAAATAGATAGAGCAATTGATAGAAAACAACTTGTTAGTCCTTTTATTCAAAATAAAAGAACTAACAACTTGGTGCCTTGGCATCTATTGAATGTAGATGTTAATCCTACAGTTAGACAAACACTTACAAGTAGTCTAAGTTCAAAAATTAAAACTATTACTCTTTTAGTCAATAATGTGGAATTATATTTGAAAATAGCTCGAGAATTAAAACTACAAATAGAGAATACGTCAATATGTAATGTAGAAGTAGTAGTTGCAGACTGGGAAGAATTCACAAAGAAATTATTTGAAAAGGATTTTGATATGGCATTGAGTGGGTGGATAGGAGATTATTTTGATCCTTATTCTTTGCTTAGTATTTGGTACTCTGATTCCACAAACAATCATTCAGGGTTTTCTAATGAAAAATATGACTCACTATTAACCTCAAGTCAGAATGTTAGGAATACGGCGAAAAGATATAAAGCATTAAGCTTAGCCGAAGAAACCTTATTAAATAAAAGAGTAATTATACCTTTATATCATTATCACTTGCCTTTATTAATTCAAGATGAGTTGAAGAATACTTTAAGCTTTTCACCCCTTGGAATTATTGACTTTAACACAATTGAGTATAGAAGAGAGGCGTTAGCAAATGGAACTAAAGAATAATTCGGTTATACATTTTTTTTCGATATATATTGAGAAATTTAATGGTTTAGAAGAGGAGTATATAGTTGGAAGAAAAGACACTGGAGAGTATATAAATGTTCCATCAGTTGCTGTAGAATCTATTGAACTATTAAAGAGTGGAATGGATATAGAGACTGTTGAGAAAGAACTATCCACAAAATATAACGAAGAAATTGGTGTGTATGAATTTATAAAAACTTGTATCGAAATAGGGTTCATCAAGAAGGTGGATGGGAGAGAAATATTGCATGAGGAACCCAAATCCCCAGTAACTGATCAATTTAGTTTTATTAAACAAAGCTTTGCAAAGATTCTTTTTAACCCTTTTTCCTGGGTAATTTATACAGCGCTCTCTATATATTCGCTCTGTCTTTTTTATGTCAGTCCCAACTCACTGCCGCATATAAGAGATTTTCTCTTCCACGATTCTTTATCAGTGGTAGTTACAGTCGGTTTGTTAAGTATGTGGGGTTTGATCTTTATTCATGAAATGGGACATTTGATTGCAGCACGGGCTCACGGAACAGAAAGTAAAGTGAAATTTGGTAGATCGGGTATGTATCTTGTAATAGAAACCGTAATACCGAACGTATGGTCAGTTTCTAGAAAAGGAAGAAATGAAATCTTTTTAGCAGGTTTGGCATTTAATTCTGTAATGCTGTCGCTTAGTCTTACATTTGTCACTATACATGATTTAGGTATATTAACAATGTCAGAAGAGTTATATAGATTTCTAAGGTTTGTCAACATTATTAACGTTTGGAGCTTTATTACTCAGCCCTTAATTTTCACAAAATCAGATTTGTATTACGTATTAAATAATCAATGGAACTGTACGGACTTACATGGAAATACTGCATTATTTACAAGACAGAAATTTGGATTTCAAATTAGTGATGAAGATAGACAGAAATTGGAGAAGATTTCATCTCATGAAAGAATTGGAATAAATAAGTATGTGCCTATTTACTTTATCGGTTTAATATTTTCAGCATGCGTGGCTGTTGCTTATGTCGGTTTTACTTTTTGGTATTTAAAAGCTTCAATGGATACGTTCACACAATTTGAGTTAACAACTTTGGTTTTTTGGGATCACTTTTTTGGTTTAGGTTATTTAATAACTCCAATAATTTGGTTATTTGTGTATTTAATACAGGACTTCTTTAAAGCTAAGCAGAGAGCATCATTTGTAACCAGGAGTGATCAAGTATGAGGGCTGCCCTAAATAATATTAGATTGCTAAAGCTACAGAAACATTCACTATGGAACAATAAAAATTTTGTTAATTTATGGGTTGGTGGAGCTTTCTCGGTTATTGGTTATAGACTTTATTCACTAATTATTTCTTGGTTTGTTATTGAATTGACTGGCTCAACATCTATATTAGGACTCTTATTTGTTTGCTGGGCAATCCCTAATATGTTTTTTATGATAGCGGGCGGAGCTCTTTCAGATAACTATGACAAAGTGAAGATCATGTGGTTCTCAGATATTGTTCGGGCGAGTGTATTAACAGTGTTACTAGTGTTATACCTTACTGGTTTAACTTTCACACCTCTTCTATTCATTATCTCATTAATATTCGGTATTAGTAATGCCATGTTCACACCAGCAAGAGATGCATTACTTCCGGAAATTATTGAAAAAGCTGATATCCAAAAGGGAAATTCATTTAGAGAAATGATAAACCAGGTAGCGATTGTAATTGGGCCTGTATTAGGTGCTGTAGGTATAGAAATCTTAGGGGTTGGTGAAGCGTTCCTTATACCAATATTCTTTATGTTACTCTCTGCTATTTTTATTAAGAGAATAACATATCGAAAAGTAAAAACTGAGAAAAAAGATAAGAAAAAAATAATTAAAGAAATTAAAGAAGGATTTTTGATTGTAAAAAATAATAAGCCTATAGTCTTCATGTTTATATGTATGGCAATTTTTAATTTAGGTTATTTTGGACCTATGGTAATTGGGTTACCTTACCTTGCAAATGTAGTATTAGATACCGGAATAATAGGGTTTACACTGCTGGAGGTCGCTATTGCAATAGGTATGATAACTGGTTCAATTATTTGCTCTAGGGTGAATGTTATTAAAACCGGATTAGTTGTATTTAGCTGCACTTTAATTTCTGGAGTACTCTTTTCAATTGTAGGTTTTGCTAATGACATATATATAATTGGCTTTATTATGTTGATTATTGGATGTTTAGTCACAATTATTAACATCCTCATGTATTCAACTGTTCAAAAAGAATTTGATATAAGAGTATTAGGAGTAGTATTAGGCTTTTTGAATTTTATGGTAGTTGGCATGGATCCAATATCATTTTTTATCTCAGGAATAGCCTTTGATATGTTAGAAGTTGAATTTGTTTTCTTAACAGGTGGTTTATTAGTTGCCATTGCAGGTTTGATAGGGGTTTGCCTTAAAAGCACAAGAAGTCTAAAGACTACATAATGGAGGAGTCTCAATATGATTTATGCAATAAAAACCTTGAATGAAGAACAGTGGAAAAGGTCATGGGAATTTATTCAAAATAAGAGTATTAGTAGTTTTTATCCATATATAGATCCGAGCGGTTATTATACCAAGATATTAAATAAATGGGCTAAAGTTACTGTAATTAGCTATGATGATTTCTTTAATGGTACAGAATCGCTAATTTCTAATAAAGAAATTGCTGTGACAGAAGAGATAGTTCAAAGGGATAAAAAAATCGAAAATGAACTACTAATCTTAAACGAAGACTACTTCAGCAATTATAGCAGCATTGTCTCTTCCGTATATGAGATTTTCACTACTCACCGCTTTAATAATTTAAATGAGTTAAAGAAGTACCTGGCACTAAAAAGGGAAGATGAGAGTACAAGTACTATACTAGCCTCATATCAAGGGATACAAAACTTGGACTTTTTCGATGATAGGAATCTCTTATTAAATAATAGTGGGGTAATCACTGCGAATAATGTAGAAGAACTATCATGGATTATACTAAAAGGGATATTAAGCTCTTTAGATATCAGTGACAATGAACTAGTTGAAAAAGAAAATCATGTGATTTTACCTTCGTCTAAAAAGCAATTTAAAACCCCTTCGGAAAATACAATTGTCTATAACAATGAATCAACAATGTTAGACTCCTTTAATGAGTTAATCAATAAAAGTCGGATTAATTCTTTCTATATTTCTACCCACGGCTCCGAAGATTGTATTTTACTTACTGATAGTATAGTTTGTGGTCAGTCAAAAAGGCACAGAGGAATCGGTATGGATTGTAAGATAAATGAAAAATGTCCAATACATAAAAAAGGCATTTTAGCTGCAGATATTCCAGCCGATTTTGTAATTAATAGTACTTGTTTTGGCTATAGACCTTTCAATACTATACTTCCTACAGCTGTAACATTAAGTAATGCATTTTTAGATAACTTCGCCAGCGTATATATTAGTTCAGTCGGAATAAAACATGGTCCCGATGCTGAAATATGTTTACTACATAACCTATTGCTAAGTGGTTACTCTGCAGGAAATGCAGTAAAAATTCTTAATAATTGGCTATATCAGAATAATATAGACTTTCCTTGTTATTTAGTGATTGGAAACCCTAATCAAAGATATAAAGGAATAACCCTAGAAAAAAGGGAAGAATCCTATATTCTAGAAGAGGAAGCAGGGGGATCATTCAGGATAACTATTAACGATATTAAAGGTAGATCTTTCGTAAAAATTAGAATAGAAGATTCTCTTAAAGACCATTCGCTTATTGAAAATACTTCTAAGTTAAACTTTTACTACTCTATCGTAACAGAAAATGGTAATCGTTATCTTTATTTGTATTCTTGGCAAAACTTCAATAGAGAACGTCTAGAAGTGATACTACATTCAAACCTCCCTCAAAAAGACTTTGATGATTATCATTTAAGTGAAATAGAAAAACAAATTGTTGGTAATAAGTTTGAGAATGAAACTTTGGAATTAACCAATATGATTACCGAAAGTTCAAGTTTAATAAAAAGTATAAGCTATGATCCAAATTCTTATTACAAGCTAAGAAAGCATTACAAGAAACTTTCTGAAAAATATTGGGAATTAAATCAAAATATTATAGATAAGCTTATGAATAAAGCTTCAAGTGCCTATAGTATTTTTCTTCCTGAAATGTATATTCAACAAGTCCAAATGCTAAATGATTCGGCCGTTGAAAAAAGGTGTTTTATATGTAGTAATAAAGCTAAGGACTATACTTTTAAGAATCCAGCTACTAATGAAGAAAGGTTTTTAACCTATTGTCCTAAATGCGGGTGTATTTCTGATATGGCGCAAAGAAATAAATTAAAATTAGAAATTATAGGGGAGTCAAATATACCAAATAGTGGTGTTTTTACACAAAAGCTGATGATTAAAAATACTTCTAATAAAGACTTGAAAGGTTATGCATTCTTGACCCACCTGGGGCTGGAAGAGTGGTCCAGAGTAAATAAGAGTAGGATTGAATTTGATTTGGAACCCGGAGGTATTCTCGAGAAGGAATTAGAGTTTGAAATAATGAAAGAAATACAGCCGAGTATTTATTATTTTAAGTCTATGGCGATTATTGACAGTGAGTTATATTACTCAAATAAACCTTTATTTTTCTATAAAACTTTTAATCTTTAAAATAACACTTGTTAAATCAATGAAAAATTGTAACAATATTCCTGGGTATATATTATTAAAATTTAATGAAAGGAATTTAATTTTGAGAATTGGAGACGTAATAAAGTATCAACGAGTTGAAAAGCACTTTACCCAGGAGGAATTGTGTAAAGATATTTGTTCAGTATCCTACTTAAGTAAAATTGAGAATGGCGCGACAATACCTAGTGATGAAATAATAAAATTGCTATTTAAAAAGCTGGGTATTGAGAGCTTTCAAGAACAAGATGAAAGCGTGGACAAGAGTAGTAGACTTCTAATATTGAATTTTTATCGGGATTTGATAGAAAAGAAGAAGAATGTAGAAGAACAGAGTGCTATTTGGGAGATGGAAGAGTCCTCCATAATATCAAAAAATAAAATTCTAAACGAAGTAGTGCTTGCTAGGTATTTTCTCTTTAAGAAGATGTTACATAAAGCTGAGCGCATCATTTCAAAGCTAGAAGGAATAATTGAGAATTATTTACCGCAAGAGAATTTTATTTTTTATAAAGATAGAGGAATTTTAAAATACTTCTATGGAGATTATAAAGGTGCCTTAAATGATTTTCGATTTTGTTTATCTCTTGTTTCTAATTCCAAATTTTTTGATTGGGATTTAGCAGACCTTTATTTTCAACTCTCACTAACCAATGGAAAACTTCAAAAAGTTCAGAGTAGTATAGAGTTTGCCCAAAAAGCTTTGCTTTACTATGACCAAGACTATAATTACCTACGGTCTGCAGACTGTCAAATGATATTGGGGATCTCATATCAAAGATTAGAGGACTATGAAGGCGCAATTAAATCATATAACTTAGCTTTAAAAATAGGTGAAACTTTTAATGATATTAATTTAATGAGTGCTATCAATCATAACCTTGGATACTTAAATAGTCTTAATAATAACTATTTACTTGCAATAGGTTACTTTGAAAAGAGTTTGGAATTACGCGTCCAGAAAATGGATGAGGGTAATATCAATTTAAAGAAAATTCTCAATACAATACATTCTATAATTCAACTTAACTATAAAAAAGAAAATATAATTGAAGTCCAAAAGTACCTACAGTTGGGTAATAGTTATATTTCTCAATTTAAAGACTTAATTAACTATGAGTATAAGCTTCATTTTAGTACCTATGAAAAGTTAATTGGAGATCAAAGTGATTGTATTGAATATATTGAGAACTGTGTGATGCCCTATTTTATTGAAAAAGGTAACAGTCGTTATGTATATAAATATTCTAAAATGGCTGCCAAAATTCTTGAATCGAAAAGAAAATATAAAAAAAGTGTTTATTTTTACAAATTAGCAAGTAAAACAGCTGAGTCCTTAATACCAAAAACATTTATTGAGTAGGAGAGCGTTAATATGAAAAATTTCGTTAAGCTTTTAATAGGAACACTGGTAATATTATTTATTTTGAAAATGAGCATTCCTTTTACAACGGTTTCAGAAGAAGAATTTCCTGATCCAACTATTATCAAGGTTTTAAGCTAGCAAAAGTATGGCTTATTAGATTAAACATTCCTCTTCTAATTAGTGAAATATAAACTGGAGGTAGGTCTAGTGCAATTGAGAGAAGAAATACTGAGACTAATCCCTCGGAATGTAAAGCTGAGTTTTTTATTTTATGATACTGGATCTAAACAAAAAGTGTCCATTAATGAGGATGAGATGTTACCTTTGGCAAGTATCACAAAACTTATTACTGCTGCTTTTGTACTGCAGAAACACACACGCTATAACCAGGAGGATATCTTCAGCTGTATTAGTAAGCATTCAAATGAAGCATACTCCAACTTACTATCTGAAATTACAACGTCTGAAATAAATTCTATGCTTAGTTCATTAAACATCGATATAAGAATTACTAAAGATAATAGAGATAGAGAAAAGAATATTGGTTCTGCTAAAGGAATTTATGACTTTCTTTCAAATATTTTGAGTAGTAAAGATTTAAGTACTGAAAAAAAGCAACTAATTTTACATTCTCTAAACAACCAATCTGATTTGGATGGCTTTAGGTTATTTGAAAGTGGTAACTGGGCACATATGACTGGTGGCATGAATGGAGTTTGTAATGATGTTGGTATTCTTGAATTACAGAATAATAGAATTTTTGTGATTGGTTTAATTAAAACAGATGACTTATCAATAGAATGGGAACATTTAGAGAATTTACTACAAAAGGTGGGTAAACTAATAACAAAAGAGTATCTTAATTAAACACTAACTATTTTCTATTTTAAATTTTTTTATTTGTTTTATCTAAGTGTATTTTTAATTTCAAATGGCTTAACAATAAATATTAATCATTCAAATCTGTTAGGAACTAATACAAAAGGAATATAAAATTTTAAAGCTGCTCTAGAGGTTCTATCGGATGAGAAGAAGCTTAGGAGAGAATAAAATGTTACTAAAATATTTTTTTGATGAAAAGCTAGCACATGCCTCTTACTTAATCGGCTGCCAACAAACAGGTGAGGCTGCTATCATAGATCCAATGAGGGATATTGAACCTTATATTAATTTCTGCAAACGAGAAGGACTCAAAATTGTTGGAGCAATGGAGACTCATATCCATGCAGACTTCGTGTCAGGATCAAGAGAACTATCTAATCGCCTTAAGTCAAAGATTTTTATTTCTGACGAAGGCGATGAAAATTGGAAATATCAAAACCTTTATTCCTTAGATTTCAAACTTTTAAAAGATGGAGATTCTTTTAGCATTGGCAACCTAATAATTGATGTGATGCATACACCTGGACATACGCCAGAAAGTATTTCTTTTTTACTAACAGATAAAGGTGTGAATGATGGAATACCTATAGGGGTTTTTACTGGTGACTTTGTTTTTGTTGGCGACATAGGTAGGCCCGACTTAATAGAGAAGATTGCTGGTGGTACAGGGACCTCTGAGTTAGCAGCAAAACAAATGTTTGATTCCATAAAAAGGTTTAAGAAATTACCAGATTTTTTACAAGTGTGGCCTGCTCATGGCTCTGGAAGTGCTTGTGGGAGAGCACCGGGAGCATTACCTTCATCAACTGTGGGTTATGAAAAGCGTTTTAATTGGGCTATGCAAATAGAAGATGAACAACAATTTATTACTGCATTGTTAGAAGGTCAGCCTGAAGTACCTTTTTACTTTAAAAAAATGAAGTCATTAAATAAAATTGGACCAACCTTAGTTAAGGATCTCCCAGAGTTAAAAAGTATCACTTCAAATTTTGAATTAGAACAGTTAATAAAAAGTAATGCTCAAATTATTGATACCAGAGACACGGTGGCTTTTTCAGAAGGACACATTAAAGGAACTATTAATATACCATTTAATAAATCGTTTCCAAACTGGGTTGGGTGGTTGATTGACTACAGTAGGCCTGTCTATGTGCTTTTAGAAGAGGAAGATTTAGGTGATGTTTTGATAGCACTGCGTTCCGTGGGTATTGACAATGTAATAGGCTACGGATACGTTAATACTCTTGTTAAAAAAACATCTAACCTTGAAACATACAAAAATATTACCCCCTTGGAAATAGAAAAGATGATATTAAATAACGAAGTTTACATATTGGATGTAAGAAGTTTATCGGAATGGGCTGCTGGCCATATAGGTGGGGCACAACATATAATGTTAGGAGTTCTACCTAAAAGGTTAGAAGAAATTAGAACAGATAAGCCTATTTTAGTCCAGTGTGCATCTGGAATTCGTTCAGCGATAGGAGCGAGCATACTGCAAGCAAATGGTATAAAAAATGTTATTAATTTACTGGGTGGGTTCTCAAGGTGGAAAAAGGAAACAAATAAACTGGTTAACTCACGTTAGTATGAAACAAATCGGGTACACTCAAAATTCTTGATAGTTTTTTGGGGGGAATTAGGTGGGTCTGTGCACAAATTTGCACAGACATTTAGCGGATATAGATGATGCTCCAGAAGAATTAGAAAGTTTGCTAAGGATAATAATTAATAGCGGATTGAAAATACAATAATGGTCAACTGTAAAATCCTAATTGCTTTATAATGCTAACATTTTGCTAACGCAATCCAATGAAAAAGTATAAACTCCCGTTAAAGATGTTGCAGTAAAATGTCAGGCAAACCTTGATATACCGCACTTAAAGCACACCATGTTAAAGATGTTACACACCCTCACCTTAGGGGCGGCATGATGTAATCCATCATCCCCGATTCCTGGAGTATAAAAGTAGTCATTCCTTATGGAATGACTACTTTTTTTGTGTTCTGAGAGAGTTGAAGCGTTTAAAAACTCACCAGATAGGTAAAAAGTATGATAAAAAGACATCCGAACTGGAATTATTTACGTATGCTCCATGTGACTTCTACTTTCTAATAAATGTAAGCAGGTGATAACGTGAATTACTCAACCATGAAACTAAGAACACTGGTAGAACGGATCATAGAAGAAGACGAGAGGGCAAAGGAAGAATTCGAAAGACGCTGGGAAATCCCCTGGGAACAAGTAGGGACGGTACAGATTTCAGTTGAGAAGAACCAAAGGGACTGAAATGGTTCTAACCATCCCTCTTATGATAAAGTATGGATAGAATAGTTCAGAAAGAGGGTTACCGATGACAGTCAAACAATACTATCAAGACGCCTATATGAAATTCTTTCAAACATCCATGCAGGATCAACAGCATGATGATTCAGGCTGGTACGTCGTATTAGAAGAAACAGCTTTCTATCCAACAGGCGGTGGCCAGCCCCATGATACAGGAATATTAAAGGACAAGCGGATTACCAATGTTGAAGAAGTGAACGGAGAGATCCGTCATTACATAGAAGCGCCGTTCGAGGATATCTCAGGGGTCTTTGAGGGACGGGTTGATTGGGAGCGCCGCTTTGATCATATGCAGCAGCATGCCGGTCAGCATATCCTGTCTGCCGCATTTGCCGAGACATTAGGGTATGAGACGATCAGCTTTCACCTCGGGAAAGAGTTCTTGACCATCGACTTAGACGTAAGTGACATCAAGGAGTCAGACGCTCTACAAGCAGAAGCACTCGCCAACCGGATCATTCGGGAGAGCAGGCCGATCGAGACGAAATGGATAACGGAAGCGGAACTTCCGGACTATCCACTGCGAAAGCATCCCTCCGTCACCGACGAGATCAGACTGGTTATCATCCCGGACTTCGACTACAACGGTTGCGGAGGTACCCATCCACGTTCCACTAGTGAAGTCGGGGCAATCAAGATCCTTGATTGGGAGAAGCATAAAGGCCATATCCGATTGCAGTTTGTATGCGGAGACCGGGTGTTGAATCAATTACACCGTAAGCATGGACTACTGAGAGAGCTCACCGGTGCGCTGCAGGCTCCGGAAGAAAACATGGTACCGACCGTAGAGAGAATGCTCGCCAAGCAAAAAGAGCAAGAGAGGGCATTGGAAGGGTTGAAAGAGGTTCTCTTAACGTATGAAGCAGAAGGATTACTTGGGGAGGGAACTCCACAGGAAGGCTATACATTAATCAAAAAAGCTTACTCGGATCGCTCCATCCAAGAGCTTCAAAAAATCGCACAGCATATCGTCGCTAAGAGTGAAGAAGTAATTGTGTTATTGGTTGTTCAGAATGAACAAAAGCTACAGCTTGTAGCGGCAAAAGGCTCTTCACCGAGCGTCAACTTAAGAGAGGTCGCCCAAAAGGTCTTTCCGATGATCAACGGGAAAGGCGGGGGGAAGGAATCGTTCGTTCAAGGTGGGGGAGAAGCTGTTATGAGTAGGGAAGAGCTTCTTGAGACGTTGGTGAATCAGCTATAGTTGATGACCGTTTCATTGGGTGAAAAAGACATGAAAACTAATCAATGAAATAACTTGCAATTTAATTTATGAATAATTAAAAAATTAATAAAGTTGGAATTAAAAGGTTATTTTCCTTTAGATAAGGGAAATAACCTTTTATAATAACTAGGTCATTAGTTCTGTGATAATGAACATCTGGAGGTCTTTAGTCTTTCTATAATGATTGTTACATTCTTATTTAGTGCTTTACCACAATGGTATACTCCACAATTCATAATGAACAGTGTTGTGTCTAGCATATTAGTCATCATTATGGTGGTTTCTTGGAGACTAGTGGAACTTAAAGTGAGGTATTTTTCTATTCAAAGCTATTGTTTGGTTTTTGTCTTTCCTTTTTGTTTGCCCATCCGCTTATTAAATACTTTTGGCAAGAAGGAAATTCTTATTAGGGATTTGGGTAGCGGGCTTTATCATTACAACTCTCTTAAAGGAGAAAATTTTTCAAACCTTTTCAAAGACTTTCGAAAATAGGTTTAGCGTGGCCTTTCATATTGTAGTCTTTATCTGCATAACTGTTGGTCCAATGTTTATCATTATCGGAAATGCAATTGATTTTAATAAGAATATTTCATATGGCTCAGTGCTATCGGCTCTATTGCAAATAACATTGCCTGCTTTTTTGAAGCATCCGAAAGCTATTATGTCGAAATCAATCTAATATCCCACGAGTAAGTTGTAATTCATATCAAGCTTGTCTACATATAAATCGTATTTAGGTACTTTAGAAGATTTTACTCATTGTGTTTTTTTATGCTATATACCTAAAAATAATGGGGGAGACCATGAATGCTGAACAAACACAAAAAAGCCTTAAATAAAGCTAAATTCAAAAAGAAAATCACGAGAACCATAGGGTCGATATTGGTTGATACCATTTTGCCTAAGGATGAGATTACACCAGGTGAAGAGTTGGTGGGAGAGGTTGAACTGAGAAGTAAAAAAGGGTTGCAAGAGGTTGAACGCATCAAGGTTTCCCTTATGCAACAGTTTATGACGATGGATAATCATATCAGCAACCTGCCTTTACACTCGGTGGAAATGAGGTTAACCGATGAACAAAGAGATGCGGATGAGGTGACCGTGCCCTTTTCAATGACCGTTCCCCTGTACGTCCCTCATAATATTGGAAAGCGCCAGTGCTGGATTCAAACAGATGTAGACATTGCGTATAAATTGGATCCCCGAGATCTTGATTTTATTCAAGTGAACCCTCATCCCATTGTGCCGAAAGTGAACAAAGTATTAACCGAACGATTAGGAATGCTGAAGACAAATCGGGAAGAGGTCATTTATTACTCAGGTTTTGGAGGGAGATTCGTCATTGATAAACGGATTCTCAATCATCCCCTATATCCCATGTTATCAAAACGTTTGGTTCCACTTGTACATGAGCTGGAGTTTTTCCCCCCTGATGAGTTTAAGGAAAAGTTTAAAGAGATTGAGATTATTTATGACATTCATCCTGAAGGACTGGACCTTTATGTCGAATTGCAATACTTTATAAGAAAAAATATTGGTGGTTATTTTGAGAGAGAAGCTCTAAGGGAGAGAGGGATGGACGAAGTCATTCACAAAATAAGCTTTACAAATGAGGAGCTCGAAATGGAAGAGGAGATAGCATCAAAAATATTCGACCTTCTACAAAATGCAGAAGAACCAGTAGAATTACGAGGCGATTGAATTTAATCAAACGTTTGTTTAAATCAAATCTCATGTATATAAAAGAACGGACATGCACCCCATGTCCGTTCTTTTCAACCCAAAACATTCGATATCCCACTCAATATTGGTTAAAATAGAAAAGACACACCATGTTCGACAAATGGCAACAGCTTAAAGGAGAGAAATACATGACGCACTATGCGGATGATAGTTTAGCTTTACATACAGATTTGTATCAGATTAATATGACGAAGGCGTATTGGGATGATGATTTCCATAATCGAAAGGCTGTTTTTGAAGTGTTCTTTCGAAAGCTGCCTTTTGGGAATGGATATGCGGTTTTTGCCGGGCTTGAACGGATCATTGAATATGTGAAAAAATTTCATTTCTCTGAGAGTGATATTGAGTATTTAAGAGAATTGGGTTATGAAGAGGAGTTCCTTCAGTACTTAGCGGACCTTCAATTTACGGGGACGATACGTTCGATGCAGGAAGGGGAGATTGCGTTCGGGAATGTTCCTCTTATCCGTGTGGAGGCTCCCTTGGCTCAAGCTCAGATACTGGAGACGGCGATCTTAAATATCGTGAACTATCAAACCCTGATTGCGACGAAGGCGAATCGAATTAAGCAAGTGGTCCAGGATGAAGTCGTGATGGAGTTTGGGACGAGACGGGCCCATGAACTGGATGCAGCCATTTGGGGGACGCGTGCGGCTTATATTGGCGGCTTTGATGCGACAAGTAATGTCCGGGCGGGTAAGTTATTTGGGATGCCGGTATCAGGTACCCATGCCCATTCAATGGTTCAGGCATATCAGGATGATTATCAGGCGTTCCATAAATATGCGGAGAGCCATAAGGACTGTGTGTTTTTAGTGGATACCTACGACACATTGAAATCGGGTGTACCCACGGCCATCCAGGTAGCAAAAGAGCTTGGGGACCGGATTAATTTCAAGGGTATTCGTTTGGACAGCGGTGATATGGCTTACTTATCCAAGAAAGCCCGTAAAATGCTTGATGAAGCAGGGTTTACAGAAACAAAGATCATTGCGTCAAATGATCTGGATGAATATACGATTCTGAATTTAAAAGCCCAAGGAGCCCGGATTGATGTGTGGGGTGTGGGGACGAAGTTAATAACTGCCTATGATCAACCAGCTTTAGGAGCAGTATATAAACTCGCTTCCATTGAAAACGAATCGGGGGAAATGGAAGATACAATTAAAATATCCAGTAATGCCGAGAAAGTTTCCACTCCTGGACTCAAAAAGGTTTATCGAATCATCAATACGGTTAATCATAAATCAGAAGGGGATTATATCGCCTTGGAGCATGAAGATCCTCAAAATGAAAGCCGACTGAAAATGTTTCACCCTGTGCATACCTATATCAGTAAATTCATCACCAACTTTGAAGCGAGAGAACTTCACAAAGATATTTTTAAGGATGGGGAGTTGGTTTATGCATCTCCATCATTAGAAACAATGAGGTCCTTTGTGAATGAAAACCTCGACCTGCTGTGGGACGAGTATAAACGTTCCATGAACCCAGAGGGATATCCCGTGGATTTAAGTGAAGAATGTTGGACGAACAAAATGAATCTGATTCAAAAGGTTAAGGAAGAGGTAAAAGAGAAATTCAACAAAACGATGTAATCCCGATAAAAGATGGGTAAATTAATCAGATCCGAAATACTGATAAAACCTAAATGGAGTGTGAAAACATGGATTCCCTTCAAAAACAAATTGTAGAAGAAATGATGGTGTCCCCGGAAATCAACCCGCAGGAAGAAATACGTCGCAGTGTTGATTTTATGAAATCGTACTTGAAAAAGCATTCATTTTTGAAAAGCTTGGTCCTTGGCATTTCAGGTGGTCAGGATTCCACTTTATTAGGAAAACTTGCACAGATGGCAATCAACGAGATGAACGAGGAAACAAGTTCATCGGATTATGCTTTTTACGCAGTGAGGCTGCCCTACGGTGAGCAGGGAGATGCCGAGGACGCCATTGATGCAGTGGAATTCATTAACCCGTCCGTTTCTTTGACGGTTAATGTCCAGCCGGCAGTCGATGCCAGCGTAGAAACTCTGAAGAAAAACGGAATCGAGCTTTCCGACTTTGTCAAAGGAAACGAAAAGGCACGAGAACGGATGAAAGTTCAATTCGCCATTGCTGCCATGAAGAATGGTGTTGTCCTTGGTACCGATCATTCTGCTGAAGCGGTTACCGGCTTTTATACGAAGTACGGTGATGGAGCCGCGGACCTCGTTCCCCTTTTCCGTCTGAATAAACGGCAAGGGAAGAAGCTCTTAATGGAACTTGGCTGTCCGGAACACTTATACAATAAGAAACCAACGGCAGACCTTGAGGAAGACCGTCCGCAACTTCCGGATGAAGAAGCCCTTGGCGTCACATACGACCAGCTGGACGATTATCTGGAAGGAAAAGAAGTGCCTCTTGAGGCAAAGAAAGCGATCGAAGGTCATTACTTGAAAACACAACATAAACGTCATCTGCCCGTAACGGTGTTTGATGATTTTTGGAAATAAGAATGGAATGAAGCCAACTCTCAGCATGTGCGGGGTTGGCTTTTTCATTTGTCTACGTATTTTATCATTCGACAATAACGGACTGTGACAGACCCACGAGTACTTATATCCTACCAAATCCCTAAAATTTCTATATTAATTTGCCATTTTATAGAGGATTTTCGACTTTTTAAACGAAAGTAATAATAGTTAAGGACGATATTGATGTATCCAGGAGGGGTAAGATGTCACATGAAATGATAAACCCGAAGCTGCAAAGTATCATTGATAATATAGAAAAAGTCATGATTGGAAAGAGGAAGGTAGCGGAACTGAGTGTCGTTTCACTTTTGGCCGGCGGGCATGTGTTGCTTGAGGACGTTCCCGGTGTGGGGAAAACGATGATGGTTCGTGCACTGGCGAAGTCGGTGGGGGCGAGCTTTAAACGTATTCAGTTCACACCGGATTTATTGCCTTCAGATGTAATAGGTGTGTCGATTTATAACCCGAAGGAAATGGAATTCACATTCAGGCCTGGTCCTATCATGGGGAACATCATTCTCGCGGATGAAATTAACCGTACGTCACCTAAGACCCAGTCCGCACTACTTGAGGGCATGGAAGAGAGCAGCGTGACGATCGATGGAATGACGAGGCAGCTTGATAAACCTTTCTTCGTTATGGCGA
This sequence comes from Rossellomorea aquimaris, assembly GCF_008180865.1. Lineage (GTDB taxonomy): Bacteria > Bacillota > Bacilli > Bacillales > Bacillaceae_B > Rossellomorea > Rossellomorea yichunensis. The sequence continues at coordinate 11,558 of NZ_VTEX01000010.1, read as the reverse complement.
CCCAGAATCCGATTGAGTATGAAGGGACCTATCCACTACCGGAAGCGCAGCTTGACCGCTTCTTATTAAAGATGAAAATGGGGTATCCTGAACCGGAAGAAGAGATGGAGGTTCTTCATCGGGCTCAGAAAAACCCTCCGATCGATGAGTTGGAGTCTGTAATGACCTTGGAGGAATTGAGATATATTCAAGGGGAAGTGAAGGATGTATTGGTCGATGACACGATCAAGAAGTACATTGTGGAAATTGCGAATCGTACAAGGATTCATGCCAATGTTTACCTGGGAGCGAGTCCACGTGGATCCATTGCGTTGATGAAAGCATGTCAGGCTTATGCCTTTTTAAGGGGCAGGGATTATGTGGTTCCCGATGATGTTCAATACTTGGCACCTTTTGTTTTCTCTCACAGGATCATCATGAAATCTGAAGCGAGATATGAAGGTATCACTCCGGAAGAAGTAGTGGAAAGAGTGATGGCGCGTATCCCTGTTCCCGTACAAAGGCTTGTGAGATAGGATGAAGACGAAACTTCAATTTCTTAAACCATTGGGGAAGTTTCTTCTGCTGCTCATTTTAGTGGGGATCTCGTTTTCTTACGCGATGTTCCAGGGTGGATTTGTGAGCTGGTTTTTATTCTATAGCTTTCTGCCATTCGCCCTTTATGCTGCTTCTGTATTCTTATATCCTCTTTCTGAGTTTTATGTAGAGAGGAGTTTCGAATCAAGTGAGTACAAAGCGGGGGATGAGTTAAAGGTGACGATTACCCTTTCACGAAAGATTCCATTTCCTTTATTTTATATGTTGTTAGAGGATGTGGTAACAGATTCCGTTTTTCACCATTCCGGTTTTCAAAAGGCGAAAGCGATGATTCACCCCGGGTTCAGAAAACGGATCAAGCTCACGTATTACATAGAAGAATTGCCCCGTGGAGAGCATGTTTTCTCTGCTGTCCGACTCCGTGCCGGCGATTTCTTCGGCATATTTGAAAAGGAAGCATCCATCGATTGTATCAATAAGCTTCTTGTATATCCTGCTTTCGTGGATGTTCCCTACAGGCCCCTGGAAAATCGCTATGATCAAGGGATGACCACTTCAAATGTGAAGATTCAGAAGGACACGACGATGGCAACGGGTATACGTGATTATCAACCGGGGGATCGTTTCTCGTGGATCCATTGGAAGACATTTGCCAGAACCAATGAGCTGATGACGAAGGAGTTTGAGGAACGTCAATCCCACGATGTGCTGATCGTATTGGATCGGGAGGACTCTCCTGCCTTTGAATCGATGGTGACATTGTCCGCTTCGATGATACGTTCCATTTTGAAAAAAGGGGCGCAGGTTGGACTTGTCTCGATTGGGGAAGATCATGTATCTTTTCCGATTCGCGGCGGTGAAGAACATCAAAGTCAGCTATTCTATCATCTGGCGAAAGTCAGACAGGACAGCCCTTACGCTTTAGGAAAAGTACTCCAGGGGGAAGGGTTGAATTACTCCCAATCTGCAGCTGTGCTGTTTGTCACTTCGTCAGTTTCAAAAAAGATGATCATGAGTGTGAATCAGTATGCAAAGAGGAACAGTTCGGTCGTGATTTTTTTGGTGAAGCGAATAGGGGAAGCCTATACGGCCGAGGAGAAATCGTTGAAAGCTTACGCCTCGTCCCGTGGTATTCGACTGAAGGTATGCTTTGAAGGTGACTTCTCTTCTGCCTTTATGGAGGTGAAACGAGCATGAGTCATGAAACACCTAAACACCGATTCTTTACGATTATGATTTACTTGTTTGGGTTTCTGCTGTTATGGGAATGGCTGAAGCCCCTTCAGGTGGTGACGGATACAGGGAGTTTGACGTATTTTGTGGTATTTATTGCTTTATCACTTGTCCTGTCTTATTTCAGGATTCACTATTTCCTGACAGCGACAGTTAAGCTATTCTTTATTTTGTTTGCGTTACATGGATTGTATTATTCAGGTTCGTTTTTCACCTTTACATGGTTAGAGAAGTTTGGTCAAGACCTGTGGCTGAATATCGGTTTGACAGTCGGGCGTGAATGGCCAAGTCTTTCGTTCGAGTACAGAAGCTTATTGTTCTTTGTTTTACTATGGCTGATGACGTATTTGCTTTATTACTGGTTATCGGTCAGGAAGACGATTCTCCTCTTTTATGTGATGACCGTGACCTATATTTGTCTGATAGATACGTTCACGATTTATGAAGGGGATCGGGCGATTATCCGGGTCGTCATTTTCGGCTTTCTGTTAATGGGATTGTTGGCTCTCGAACGTTTGGTTCAACGGGAGAACCTTCTTGGATCCAAGATGAGCAGGCACCGCTGGATTGTACCGCTTACGGTTATGCTTGGGGTGAGTTCAGTTGTTGCTTTTGCAGCCCCTAAGGCAGATCCCATCTGGCCGGACCCGGTGCCTTATATTCAATCCTTTGCGGAAGGAGCCGGTGGCAGTGGCGTGAACAAAGTAGGTTATGATGCAGATGATTCTCAGCTTGGGGGACCCTTTGTCGGTGATCCTACTGTCATTTTTAATGCTGAAGTAACGAGAGAACACTACTGGAGAATTGAAACGAAAGATCTATATACAGGCAAGGGCTGGGAGCAATCCATTCCTGATGACCAGCAGTCTGCCACCACTTTTGATTCAGAAGAAGTGGTTCCCTTCACAACCAACGAACCGGATGGAGAGCGGGAAGTGGAAACAGAGAAGGTAATGGTGGAACGAACCTATTCCCATGTTGTCTATCCGTATGGGATAGAAAGAATAATCGGAAATGAAGAAGGCTATTTCTCCTTTGATCCCGTAAACGAAAAGGTTACAAGTTATGAAGGGGAAGACGAAACCATTAAACTAGAAGAGTATGAACTTTCCTACCGCTCACCTTCCTATTCTCAGAAGAAGATGAAAGCAGCGAACGAAAATCAGGAAATCATGCAGACTCCTGATTTTGTTGACCGCTATACACAACTTCCGGAAACGACTCCCCAGCGTGTGAAGGACCTGGCTTTTGAGATTACATCGGAAGAAGATAATTGGTATGACAAAGTCAGGGCGATCGAAAACTATTTTTCGAAAGAAGCTTACGTGTACGACCAATTTGACGTGCCGGTGCCTGAGGAAGGGCAGGATTACGTCGATCAGTTCCTATTTGAAACCCAGAGAGGGTACTGTGATAACTTCTCCACTTCCATGGTCGTGTTAGTCCGGGCACTTGGAATCCCGGCAAGATGGGCAAAGGGATATACAGAAGGGGAATACAGTAGACAAGTGGATACGATGTATAAGCTTTATGAAATTTCCAATAATAATGCTCACTCCTGGGTGGAGGTATTCTTCCCGGAAGTAGGATGGGTGCCGTTCGAGCCTACTGTTGGATTCAGTAATAACGTATCGTATCAATATGACCTGGATGTACCTGATTCGGATAACAACGAAGTTCCTGTTCCTGAGAAAGAGGAAACACCGAAACAGCCGATTCAACCTGAAGAAGATGATTCAAAAGCGGCTGGAAGTGGTTTTTCTCTGTCAAAGCTTTGGGATGATATTCAAACATTCTTTGTGGAAAACTGGGGCAAGCTTGTCATGGGATTCATGCTCTTGCTTATCATGGGAATTGCTTTGTACATCGTAAGAAGACGGTGGATGCCGTATGTCCTGATACTCTATTATCGAAGAAAATCATCAGATGGCGCGTTTTCCGAAGCCTATCTTTCTTTAATTAAACAGCTTGAAAGATATGGACTGAAAATGGATGACGGACAAACATTAAGGGGCTATTCGCGATATATTGACTCATTCTTTGGTACCCATGAAATGACGAGCCTGACCAATAATTATGAACGTATTTTATATGGTCAGAGGCAAGGGGAAGAAGATTGGCAGAAGATGAGGGAATTATGGGAAAATTTAATTAAAAGGACAACTGGTTGACCCTTTTGAAAACAAGGTATAAAATGATGTCAAATTCATAATAACGTTCGTTAGCATCCTTCGTATATCCTCGATAATACGGTTCGAAAGTATCTACCCGGTCACCTTAAATGACTGGACTATGAAGGCAGTGTTCTAATTTGACATCCCTGTATGCAAAAAACTAGAATTCTGCCTTTTTTTAAGGCGAAGTCTGGTTTTTTTTATTTTTTTAGGAATGCTAACAACAACAAGTACTATAAGGATGGAGTACGTCCTGACCCATAAAAAACTGATGAGGTGAACTGAATGCTTGGTAAAGAAGAATTGCACAATCAAGAAATGATCGTCGTTTTGGACTTTGGAAGTCAATACAATCAATTAATCACCCGAAGAATTCGTGAGTTCGGTGTTTATAGTGAGCTCCACCCGCATACAGTTACCCTTGAAGAAATTCAGGAAATAAATCCAACCGGGATCATATTCTCCGGGGGACCGAACAGTGTCTACGGTGAAGACTCATTCCGTTGCGATGAGCGCATCTTTGATTTGGATATTCCTATTTTGGGAATTTGCTACGGTATGCAGCTTATGACTATGCACTTCGGTGGAAAAGTGGAACGCGCAAAGCACCGTGAGTACGGAAAAGCGGCCATCAATATTGAAAAACAATCTAAGTTATTCTCCAACCTGCCTGAAGAGCAAGTCGTATGGATGAGTCATGGAGATCTTGTAGTGGAAGCTCCTGCAGGCTTTGATGTAAACGCGACGAACCCTTCTTGCCCGATTGCTTCCATGAGTAACGAGGAAAAAGGATTATATGCCGTTCAATTCCATCCTGAAGTACGTCACTCTGTGCACGGAAATGAAATGCTGAAAAACTTCGTATTCGACGTGTGTGGGTGTGCAGGTGACTGGTCCATGGAGAACTTCATTGAAATGGAAATGGACAAGATCCGTCAAACAGTCGGTGACAAAAAAGTCCTTTGCGCATTAAGCGGAGGAGTGGATTCTTCTGTTGTTGCAGTGTTGATCCATAAAGCAATCGGTGATCAATTAACATGTATTTTCGTTGATCACGGCCTTCTTCGAAAAGGTGAAGCAGACAGCGTCATGAAAACTTTCTCTGACGGTTTTAACATGAACGTCATTAAAGTGGATGCTCAAGACCGTTTCTTAAATAAATTAAAAGGTGTTTCTGACCCTGAGCAAAAACGTAAAATCATCGGGAATGAATTTATTTACGTGTTTGATGATGAAGCGACTAAGCTTAAAGGTATCGAGTATCTTGCACAAGGTACTTTATATACAGACATCATTGAAAGTGGAACAGCCACTGCTCAGACGATCAAATCTCACCACAATGTTGGTGGACTGCCTGAAGACATGCAGTTCACACTTATTGAGCCATTGAACACATTATTCAAAGATGAAGTGCGTGCATTAGGATCTGAAATGGGTATTCCTGATGAAATCGTATGGCGTCAACCATTCCCGGGACCGGGTCTTGGAATTCGTGTGCTCGGTGAAATTTCTGAGCAGAAACTTGAGATCGTTCGTGAATCTGATTACATTCTGCGTGATGAAATCAAGAAAGCCGGACTTGATCGTGACATTTGGCAATACTTCACGGTTCTGCCTGACATCCGAAGCGTCGGAGTGATGGGGGATGCCAGAACGTATGACTATACGATCGGAATCCGTGCGGTGACATCCATTGACGGTATGACTTCCGACTGGGCCCGTATTCCTTGGGATGTATTGGAGAAAATCTCAACACGTATCGTAAACGAAGTCGATCATATCAACCGCGTTGTGTATGATGTGACGAGTAAGCCACCTGCAACGATTGAGTGGGAATAGAAACTTATAGATTCTTGTACAGATAGGTGACAGGCACTTCCCGTCGAAGGTCGATTCTTAGAATTCGACAAAAAACGGGAGTGCCTGTCATTTTGTGTATAAAGCGAACATTAATATAAAATTTAATAAATAATGTTCGTATTTTGTGTTGACGGTCATGTTTTGAGTTGGTACAATAGTACTGTAATCATAATAAAACATTATAAAAGTATTACGTCGTATAATTTCGGGAATAAGGCCCGAGCGTTTCTACCAAGCTACCGTAAATGGCTTGACTACGAGGTGATTGAGAATAGGACTGTTGAACAATTCACCATTGACCTATTCATCATGATCTTAACAGTCAAAGCCTTGAACTCTGGTAGTTCGAGGCTTTTTTATTGAAATGCTGAATTCTGCGGCGACTCTATAGGAGGAGTACAAGAATGAAAAATTTCTTTCAGTTTGACCAGTTAGGAACGACTTATAGAAGGGAAATCATCGGGGGATTAACGACGTTTCTTTCTATGGCTTATATCCTGATCGTCAATCCATTGACGTTAACCCTTCAATCGGTACCGGATCTTCCGGATAGCATGAGAATGGATTACGGTGCAGTATTCGTCGCTACGGCTTTAGCGGCTGCCATTGGTTCCTTGATCATGGGGCTCATTGCAAAATATCCAATAGCCCTAGCACCCGGTATGGGATTAAACGCATTCTTCGCATACACAGTAGTATTGACAATGGGTGTACCGTGGCAATCGGCATTAACTGGTGTGTTAATTTCAGGATTGATTTTCATCATCCTCACACTGTCGGGTATTCGTGAAAAAATCATTAACTCAATCCCGGCGGAATTAAAATATGCAGTAGGAGCGGGTATTGGACTTTTCATTACCTTTATCGGATTTCAAAATGCAGGAATCATTGTGAACAATGATGCAGTATTAGTGGGTCTTGGAGATTTAACAAATGGCTCGACTCTTCTCGCCATTTTCGGAATCATCATTACCGTCATTCTGATGACAAGAGGCGTTAAAGGCGGTATATTCATCGGGATGGTTGTAACGGCAATCGTCGGAATGGTCGTTGGATTGATCGACACGCCGGAAAAAGTAGTAGACGCAGCACCAAGTCTTGCTCCTACGTTTGGAGCAGCTTTAGATCCTTTATTCAATGATGCGGGCAGTATTTTTACGATACAAATGCTTGTTGTGATTCTGACATTCTTATTCGTTGATTTCTTCGATACGGCAGGTACCCTTGTAGCAGTTGCCAATCAAGCAGGATTAATGAAGGAAAATAAATTACCACGTGCAGGTAAAGCTTTATTCGCCGATTCCTGTGCAACAGTGGTAGGGGCCATCTTAGGGACTTCGACAACCACGTCTTATATCGAATCTTCTGCAGGTGTAGCGGCAGGAGCGAGAACCGGATTTGCGTCAGTGGTAACGGCAGTCTTATTCTTACTCTCGATTTTCTTCTTCCCGCTGCTTGCCGTCATAACTTCGGCAGTTACAGCACCGGCACTGATCATTGTAGGGGTGCTTATGGTTTCATCCCTGGGAGAAATTGATTGGAAGAAGTTTGAGGTAGCTGTACCAGCATTCTTAACGATCGTAGCCATGCCATTAACGTACAGCATCGCGACAGGTATCGCCATCGGATTTATCTTTTACCCTATTACGATGATCATGAAAGGTCGCGTAAAGGAAATCCATCCGATCATGTATTTCTTGTTTGTCATCTTCGTTATGTATTTTATATTCTTAGTTTAAAACATAAAAATCTTTAAGCTGGTCTCTCGGAGATCAGCTTTTTGTTATTTTTAAACGGAAAAGAGTGAAACATAAATAGAGGAAACGGGGGGAGGACTAGAGAAGATATACGTATACGGGAAATATGAATTGAAAAAAGGATAGGTTTTCGTTAAAATCATGGAATCGGATAGTGTCGAAATTGGTCGAAATTATAGGGAGAATGACGATGTCTACTTTAAATGTGAAGAAAGCGTTGAATAACAATGTATTAATTGCAAATCACGAGAGTTACGGTGAAGTCGTGCTGATCGGGAAAGGGATAGGGTTCAACCGTAAAAAAGGGGACCCCATTCAGAATGATATTGCAGAAAAGATGTTTGTATTAAAAGGAGAGAAAGAACAGGAGCAGTACAAAAACCTTCTTCCTTTCTTAAATGATGATATGTCGAACGTCATCATTTCTGCCATCGAATTAATCAGAAAAAGAACCAACTCTTTTCTAAATGAGCATATTCACATCGCCCTGACCGACCATATCCTTTTTGCTATCAACCGATTGATGAGAGGAATGGAGATCCGCAATCCGTTTCTGGTAGAAACGAGGACGCTGTATCCATTCGAATACGAAATTGCCAGAGAAGTGGTGGGCATGATCAATGAAATGACCGATGTTCATTTGCCGGAAGGGGAAGTGGGATTTATTGCCCTTCATATCCATAGCGCCATGATGAACAAGGATCTGTCTGAAGTGAATCAACACTCCCAGTTGATTGGTCGCCTGACCGGGATGATCGAACAACAACTGGATGTGAAAATTAATAAGGAAAGCGTCGATTATATGAGGCTCGTGCGCCACATTCGATATACAATAGAGCGGGTACTTAGGGAAGAACGCGTAGAAGAACCAGAAAAAATTGCAAAACTGTTGAAAGAGGAATACCCTCTCTGCTATAATTTATCTTGGAAGCTGATCAAGATGATGCAGCAAACATTGCAAAAACCCGTCTACGATGCAGAGGCTGTATATTTAACTATGCACTTGCAGCGTATTCAGAGTAAAGTTAAATAAAGTACTTATCTTTCTTACGTGTTACTGATACGATCAGGCATGAGTGAAGAAGATGATTGAAACGTATAATTTGGGGTAGTCTATCCTTATACGTTCATTATCCTCTTTTCTCATGCCTTTTTTGTTTGCAATCATCATCTAATTAGTTGGAAAAATGAACGAAATAAAAGGAGGAAACTTCATGTTTAAAAAGGCTTTTGGCGTTTTACAAAAAGTCGGTAAAGCTCTTATGCTGCCTGTAGCTATCTTACCAGCAGCGGGATTATTGCTTGCATTCGGTAATGCACTGCAAAACCCGACGTTATTAGAAATTGCTCCATTCCTTTCAAACGGCGGCGTTGAAATGGTCGCAAGTGTCATGGAACAAGCAGGTGGAATTATCTTCGGAAACTTAGCCCTGTTATTCGCAGTGGGTGTAGCCATCGGTTTAGCTGGTGGGGAAGGGGTCGCTGGTTTAGCAGCTATCGTTGGTTTCTTGATTATGAACGTAACAATGGGAACAGTTGAAGGACTGGGAATCGGGGATGTAACAGGTGATGGTGTAGATCCTGCATACGCACTTGTTCTCGGGATTCCTACACTTCAAACCGGGGTATTCGGTGGTATTATCGTCGGGATACTCGCGGCGGCAATGTATAATCGTTTCTTCCAAATCGAACTCCCTTCATATCTGGGATTCTTCGCGGGTAAACGATTTGTTCCAATCGCAACGGCAGCTTCTGCTGTTGTACTAGGACTATTAATGTTATTAATCTGGCCACCGATCCAAAATGGCCTTAATTCATTCTCTAACTTTATGCTTGGTGAAAACAGAGCATTTGCTGCATTCATATTCGGTGTCATCGAACGTGCTCTTATACCATTTGGACTTCACCATATTTTCTATTCACCTTTCTGGTTCGAGTTCGGCTCGTATACTTCAGAAGCAGGAAATATTGTTCGTGGAGACCAGGCGATCTTCATGAAGCAGATTCAAGATGGAGTACAAGATCTGACTGCAGGTACCTTCATGACTGGTAAATTCCCATTCATGATGTTCGGTCTTCCGGCAGCGGCATTAGCGATCTACCATGAAGCAAAACCTGAAAGAAAAGCAGTTGTGGCAGGTATCATGGGCTCGGCAGCTTTAACATCTTTCTTAACAGGTATCACAGAACCAATCGAATTCTCATTCTTATTCGTAGCACCAGTACTTTTTGGTATCCATACAATCTTTGCAGGTTTATCTTTCTTAACCATGCATCTATTAGACGTTAAGATCGGTATGACATTCTCAGGTGGTTTAATTGACTACATCCTGTTCGGATTGATCAACCCACAAACAAACGCATGGATCGTTATTCCGGTAGGGGCAGTATTTGCTGTCATTTACTACTTCGGATTCCGTTTCGCTATCCGTAAGTTCAATCTTATGACTCCTGGTCGTGAAGATGTAGACGAAGATGACGATGGATCACCGGCAAGTTCAGCTGGAGACCTTCCATACAATATCCTGGAAGCAATGGGTGGACAAGAAAACATCGCTCACTTAGACGCATGTATCACTCGTCTTCGTGTTTCTGTTAATGATGTAAAAAGTGTCGATAAGAACCGCCTGAAAAAATTAGGTGCTTCAGGAGTCCTTGAAGTCGGAGACAACATTCAAGCGATATTCGGACCTAAGTCAGATACGATCAAATCACAAATGCAAGACATCATCCGTGGGAAAGCTCCACGCAGAGTAGAAACAAACGCAAATGAAGAAGTTGAGCAACAAATTGAAGAAGTGAACCCAGAGGCACTTCAGACAACTGAAGAACAAAAGAACGAAAAATTCGTAGCCCCTATCACTGGAGAAATCAAAGACATCACGGAAGTTCCTGATCAGGTATTCTCAGGGAAAATGATGGGTGACGGTTTCGCGATCGTACCGACAGAAGGAACCATCGTTTCACCTATCACAGGTAAAGTCGTAAACGTATTCCCGACGAAGCATGCCATTGGACTAGAGTCCAAAGCAGGCCGTGAAGTTCTGATCCATGTTGGGATCGATACGGTTAAATTAGAAGGTAAAGGATTCGAAGCGCTCGTAAAAGAGGGAGACCAGGTAGAAGCGGGTCAACCATTACTGGAAGTGGATCTTGACTACATCAAAGCAAACGCTCCTTCTATTATGACACCGATTGTCTTCACGAACCTTAAAGAAGGTCAACAAGTAACAATCGAGAAGTCAGGTAAAGTAAACCGTAACGACGAAAATATCATCAAGATCGACTAAAGAATAATTAAACTCCATTTTCATTCTCTCTTGAGGAGAATGAAAATGGTTTTTTTGTTAGTTTGGAAAATGTAATAGAGGGAATGAAACAAGTATAAGTATAGTTTCTACTATATAGATAGTAGGAAGAGATAGAAGGCTTTGGTTGAGAGGTTTTAGAGTCTCGAATATAAGGGTCTAACCTGTGTTTTAGAGGGTGTAATCATTGGAGAGAGTAAAAGAAAGTAGTAATTCTAAAAGTTTTTCTAAAAACTCTCTTAAAAGTATTGACGTATATCTAATAGATTGATATACTTTAAAAACCGTCGCAAGAGAGCAGCGGGTACATAACAACTTCAAACTGGTATCGAAAACATCCTGAAAAAAGTTGTTGACAAACACACTGCATTCTTGATATGATGGTCAAGTCGCTTCAAACGAAGCACATACACATTGAACCTTGAAAACTGAACAAAACAAGACAATACGTCAACGTTAATTCTAGATTTATTTTTAAAGAGCTATTCAAACTTTTATCGGAGAGTTTGATCCTGGCTCAGGACGAACGCTGGCGGCGTGCCTAATACATGCAAGTCGAGCGGATTGATGGGAGCTTGCTCCCATCAGTCAGCGGCGGACGGGTGAGTAACACGTGGGTAACCTGCCTGTAAGACTGGGATAACTCCGGGAAACCGGGGCTAATACCGGATAACTCATTTCCTCGCATG
>NZ_VTEX01000001.1 GCF_008180865.1 Rossellomorea aquimaris | reverse complement strand
CGGGGAGGAAGTCGAGCCTCCTGATATGAACGAAACTGTCAATACTCATTATGCACATCGATTTAAAGGCAACTTTAATAAAAGAAGCCTTTTTAGCTCCTTCTTTTATTTTGCGTTAAAGCCGTTACTGGCTAGACTTTCTCCTTCTTTAGCTTACTGACCCCTTCTCATCTCATCCCATAGCTGTCAAATGGTTTTCTTGACAGCTATGGGATGAGATGAGACGATTTTTGAGCTAAAGAAACTATATATTTCCTCCTTTTTCTAATAGAAGGTAAGAACACGGCACGAAGGCAAAAATTCTACTGCGGTTTGCATTCTGATATTCGTGGGTTCACACATTTTATCTTTCCGTATAAAGGACTGATCCACTAACTCGGGTCGTGCGTTAATCTAAAGAGATATAGCACAGAGGAGGCCACGTGGGTTTTCCTTTCCGGTTTTACTCTTTGCCTTCGAGCCCTATTCTCATTCTTCTATGGTTTACCTTACTCTTCGAGCTACAAGTATACGTTTTTTAATTTGTTTTGAATCTCGGTGTTTCTTCTACTTCTTGCATTACAGCCCATATAAACCCTGCCAATTCTCTAGCCACAGCCGTTACGGCTTTTCCTTTTTCTTTTCCTCTGGATAGGAGACGATAATACTTATTGTGAAGGCGATTTTGTGCTTTCCAAGAGATCGCTTGAATGGTAGGGGATTGGCCACTCTGTCTCCGTTTAAGTTCACCCCTGACTGCTGGTTGGTAACGGTAACTCCAGGCTGATTCCACCAGTAACCTTCGAACATGTCTATTACCCGTTTTGGTAATGTTCCCTTGTTTTCGCCTTTCTCCACTCGAATACTCACTGGGGATTAGTCCAACATAGGCCATAAATTCTCGAGGTGTAGAAAAACGCTTAAAAGACCCGACTTCAGCTACAATGCTTGTCGCCGTGACAAGCGCAACTCCCCTTAGTGCTTGGAGTGCTTGTATTCTAGGTGCATGTACGCCTTCATTCGCTTGAATTCTAATTTCTTCTTCTAGTCGTAGAATTCGTTGTTCCAACTCTTTTAATTGGTGATAATATTCTTGRAATACAACACGTAAATGGGCATTTCCAAATTTCAGCGTATCCAACCACCGCATATATTTTACTGTCCACTTATTCACTCCTGAAGGAGGATTGATATTATTTCGCAGTAGAAATTTACTTAAGCGGTGTTTCGCTCTTAACTCATCTTCTTTTGCGTCTTCTCGACACCTGACAAGATCTCGCAGCGCCTCATCTTCGGGTGTAGGTACGTATACAGATGTTAATTCACCAGCCCTAAATAACTGAGCCAGCCTAATAGAATCTCTCCGATCTGTTCTAATACGCTCACCTGGTCTTTGAGGAATAAGAGATGGGGCAATGACCTCACAGTGAATACCCAGCGTTAGAAATAACCTATATAAGGCATAACCTGTTGGCCCCGCTTCGTAACAAACTCGCAATGTATCTGGACTCCCAAGTTTCTTCATCAACTTCTTTACAGCTTCCTGGGTGTGAGAAATCATCCCCCAGTATCTTGGTTCTAATCGTCCTTCTTCCGCAATAGCGACAGCAATTTTTTCTTTTGATACGTCTAAACCAACGTATTTTATGGTATCCTTCATAGTAACTAGCTCCTTCCGTAATGTAGCTCTGATTTGGTTTTTGTTTTTACTTCAGAAACAGTCTAACCAAATTAACCTACGATGTTACGAGTAAGGAGCTAGTTTTCGTTCATGATAACTCGNCTGGACTCCCAAGTTTCTTCATCAACTTCTTTACAGCTTCCTGGGTGTGAGAAATCATCCCCCAGTATCTTGGTTCTAATCGTCCTTCTTCCGCAATAGCGACAGCAATTTTTTCTTTTGATACGTCTAAACCAACGTATTTTATGGTATCCTTCATAGTAACTAGCTCCTTCCGTAATGTAGCTCTGATTTGGTTTTTGTTTTTACTTCAGAAACAGTCTAACCAAATTAACCTACGATGTTACGAGTAAGGAGCTAGTTTTCGTTCATGATAACTCGACGTACCGTCTGTGGGGTCTCAACCTTTCCTCTATTTCCCGCAGGAGTCAAATGCCTTCCGCTACAATCCACTCTGTGCTTCGATATTTTGTCTGCATATGCCAGATAGAAAAACACAAAAAACCATTCCGAATATTGAAAAATTCAAATTTGGAGTTGAGCATCTTCCGCTTCAATAAACTAAATAAGCATGAATTTTGATATTAGAAATTTAAAAATACACCAACCAATCTTTTAAAATGATTTTGTCCCTTTTAAGCTCTGTAACGTTAATTTCTTACAGATGGTGAGGGGAAGTGCGTAGACTCCTGCGGAAGTACGGTCGTGCCGAGACCCCGTTCGGCTAAGCTGAGGAGGCTCGGCCGAACGTCCGCGGAAAGCGAAGCACTTCCACTCACCATCCAGCACAAACAAATTGGCAGAGACTAGGCATACCTTATTACTTAAAGCAACAATCTTTTCGAAAAAGAGCCTCATTCTATAGGTTCAGATAAATAGGAAGAAGGTTTATGGAGCATACTATTAAAAAAGTGAAATCACTTTTAAACGAGTGTTATAAAGTGATATGATGGGAAGTGAAAATGAAAGAAGAAACGAGGGTTTTACAATGAATTGGAACGTTAAAGATATTGAAGTCTTTGAATCTGAAAAAGAATACATAGATACTGCCGTCATTCCGATTGTTCCTGTTGATTTCCTAAAGGATATCAAGACGTCCGCAGCACAATCCGAATTCATCACGCTGCTTACCTTTCACCTTGAAAGACAATTTAAAGGCAGGATGATCATGACACCTCCATTTACGTATACTATGTCTGCTTCCAGAGAAAATGAGGTTTCAAGATTAACCCAATGGGCAGAAGAATTAAGTGCCAGCGGAGTGAAGCATACGTTCTTTCTTACATCGGACAGCGAATGGAAAAAGGTAGAGGGGGAATTGCATGACCGCTTGATTTGGGTGCCCTCTATACCGCTTGAGCATTTAGATGAACAGTACAAACATTCCATCATGGAAGATCAAGTGAAACAGCTCTTAAATGTGATTGTACAAAAATGGCAAAAAAATTCATAAAAACTTCACATTGTGTCCATCATTTAGATTAGAGAGTTATTGACCTTGTATAGAGTTTAATATATCATAGTTATGTCCTAGTTTTATATTTGTGCGAAATATGTCCGATGGACTTACCTTACGATAGAGGGGGGAAAAGGATGAGCAAACATCGTGTATCTAGACGTCAATTCCTTAACTATACACTTACGGGTGTAGGCGGTTTCATGGCGGCAGGAATGTTAATGCCGATGGTTCGATTTGCTGTAGATCCAGTATTAAAAACTTCAGCTGCTGGAGAATTTAAAGCGACAAAGCAAAAAGTTTCAGAGTTAACAAATGAACCAGTACGTGTCGATTTCTCTTATGAACAAAAAGATGCGTGGTACACATCAGAAGTAACACAAACTGCATGGGTTTATAAGAACAAAGAGGGGAATGTTGTTGCTCTTTCACCAGTATGTAAGCATCTTGGATGTACTGTTAACTGGGCGGGCGACAAGAGTAACCCAAACAAGTTCTATTGCCCTTGTCATGGTGGTCTGTATGAGAAAAACGGGAAAAATGTTCCTGGTACACCACCGACAGCACCGTTGGATGTATATCCAACAAAAGAAAAAGACGGTATTTTATACCTTGGACAACCTGAACCAAATAAATATGTTAAGTAAGGGGGCGTAATCTGTGCTGAACAAAATCTATGATTGGGTTGACGAGCGTTTGGACATTACGCCTTTGTGGCGCGATATTGCGGATCACGAAGTACCTGAACATGTAAACCCGGCGCATCACTTTTCAGCGTTTGTTTACTGCTTTGGTGGATTAACATTCTTCGTTACCGTAATTCAAATTTTATCTGGAATGTTCCTGACAATGTACTATGTTCCAGATATTAAAAACGCTTGGGAATCTGTGTATTACCTGCAAAATGAAGTTGCATTTGGACAAATTGTCCGTGGAATGCATCACTGGGGAGCTAGTTTGGTTATCGTAATGATGTTCTTACATACACTACGTGTCTTCTTCCAAGGTGCATACAAAAAACCTCGTGAATTGAACTGGGTTGTTGGAGTACTTATTTTCTTCGTAATGTTAGGACTTGGTTTCACTGGTTACTTATTACCGTGGGATATGAAAGCGCTATTCGCTACGAAGGTTGGTATTGAAATCGCAGCTGCTACACCATTTATCGGTGAGCAAGTGAAGATCTTACTCGCAGGAGATTCTTCTATCATTGGTGCACAAACACTAACGAGATTCTTCGCTATTCATGTATTCTTCCTGCCTGCAGCATTGCTTGGACTAATGGGAGCTCACTTCCTGATGATCCGTAAGCAAGGTATTTCAGGACCACTATAAGATACGAACATAAATTAATAAACCTTAAATTAGAAGGAGGGGGACGCTATGCATCGAGGAAAAGGGATGAAGTTTGTAGGGGACTCACGTGTACCTGCAGGCAGAAAGCCGAATATTCCTAAAGATTATTCGGAGTTCCCTGGAAAAACAGAGGCTTTCTGGCCAAACTTCTTACTAAAAGAATGGTTAGTTGGAGCTGTTTTCCTAATCGGTTATCTATGTTTAACGGTTGCTCATCCATCACCGTTAGAGCGTGTTGCCGATCCAACAGATACTGGATATATTCCATTACCTGACTGGTATTTCTTATTCTTATACCAATTACTTAAATACACATATGCATCTGGACCTTATAATGTTATTGGAGCATTCGTTATTCCTGGAATCGCATTTGGAGCGCTTTTACTTGCTCCATTTATCGACGTAGGACCTGAACGTCGCCCAACTAAACGCCCATTTGCAGTAGGATTCATGTTATTGGCACTTGCAGCAACATATTTCTTGACTTGGGAATCAGTTGTGACTCATGACTGGGAAGCAGCGAAAGAACAAGGTAAGATCCAGGCTGAAGTGGATATCGATAAAGAATCTGAAGGATATAAAATCTATGCAGACCAGAAAAATGGTTGTATTAACTGTCATGGTGAAAATCTGCAAGGTGGAGCAGGACCTTCTTTAGTTGCAACTGGCCTCTCACCTGAAGAAGTAGCGGATATTGCTAAAAACGGTAAACCACCAGGCATGCCTGCAGGGTTATTTAAAGGATCAGACGAAGAGCTGGACAAACTGGCTGAATTCATCTCTGGTTTAAAAGAATAAACAATGAAAAAGGGCCGGCTTACGTTGGCTCTTTTTTTCTACTTGAAAGAGAGGATTAAATATATGCTCTGGATCATGTCCATCTTGAAGAATAAAACGTTTATATGGTTGCTTCTCATTGTGAATTTGTTTGGCACCATATACGGTTATATATGGTATCTCCCTCAACTACGAAATACTCCCTCGCAATTTTTAGTGTTTGTTCCCGACAGCCCGACAGCCAGTCTGTTTTTTTGTTTTGTTCTCATAGCATTTTTACTGAATCGAAATTGGCCATTATTTGAAGTGTTAGCCATTATCACGCTATTTAAATACGGGATATGGGCTGTGGTAATGAACTTGTTGACCCTGTGGGTTTCCGGTAATTTACCTTGGGAGGGCTATATGCTCATGGCGTCACATGGAGCAATGGCTTTACAAGGGATATTGTATTCTTCCTTTTACCGAGTGAGGATTTGGCACATTATAGTCGGTGCCGTATGGACTGTACATAATGACATCATCGATTACGTATATATGCAGTATCCCGTTTATTCAAGTTTGTATATGTGCATACAACAAATTGGATACTTCACTTTCTGGTTAAGTATTGTCTCAATCGTTATCGCTTATTTCTTCACACAAAAAACGAAACGCTTGGATATTCAACTTATCCCATAGTCTTTTTTTGGTCTACTCTTGTCCACCCTTTCATAAACTTTACTAGTAGTTTTAGGGGGGACAAGTATGAAATTTATCCAATTCTTTATCGCGCTTTTCTTTTTTCTCATTTTAATACCTCACCCATTAAATGCAGTAGAGTCGACGTCTCCGATGAACGAGCTTGATGAAGTTGCAGACCAGGCCTTGCAAATGACAAAGGCTGGAAGATACGAAGAAGCGAAACATCTACTGGTTTATTTCTCTGATGAATTTGCGTCTTTGAGTGCCCAACGGTCTTTTTCAATGGATGAGCTTAGAATTCTCACCATCTCACATAATCTGGCAGTGGAGAGTATCAATCAAACCTCCGCTGACATGGAGCAGAAGGTGAACGCCGTTACAAAGTTCCGCCTTGTGATGGATGCTTTAAGCAGTCAATATCAGCCTTTGTGGGTCGAAATGGAAGACCCGATAATGGAAGCATTTAATGGAGTGAAGTCGGCAGCGGAAAATGGAGATGTAGATGAATACCATACAACATTGAATATGTTTTTATCGAAATATAATATTATTCAACCAAGTATTAAATTAGATATTCCGATCGAACGCGCTCAAGCCCTGGACGCAAGGATTACTTACTTGGATCATTACCGGCAAGACGTGTTGGAAAGTACGGAAACCATGACCGAATTAACATCCTTGGAAACTGACTTAGAGAAGCTGTTTGAAAATAAACAAGAGGATGAAGCAGATCCTTCCCTTTGGTGGGTGATCATATCAACCGGCAGTATCATTGTCTCTACATTATCTTATGTAGGTTGGAGAAAATATAAAGGACAAGGGGAATCAAAAAAGTCAGAGCGTCAAAAAAATTGACAGGATCTTTATAGCACTATAAAATTTAGATATCTAAACATCTGGAGGTTATTGCGATAATGGCAGGATTTTTAATTTACTTTTTACTCATTGCTCTTATTCCAATCGGAGCTCAAATGCGTGTAAAGAGTACGTTTAAGAAATATTCAAGAGTGGCCACCACCTCAGGTATGACCGGCAGGGAGATGGCTAGGAGGATTCTCGACGACAATGGATTACACAACGTGAAGGTCGTGGAAGGCAGAGGTTTTCTAAGTGACCACTACAATCCGATTACCAAAGCGGTTGCATTGTCACCTGATAACTATCACGGACATTCTGTAGCGGGAGCAGCTGTGGCGGCCCATGAAGTCGGACATGCGATTCAAGATGCTGAAAGCTATGCATTTTTACGGTTCCGCCATGCTTTGGTTCCAGTCGCTAACATAGGCTCCAATATGTCCTGGATCTTCTTACTGATCGGAATGTTCACTCAAATGACTGGAATGTTCCTACTTGGTATCATTCTGATGGCAGCGGGGGTTGTGTTCCAATTAATCACCCTTCCTGTAGAATTCAACGCTTCTTCCCGGGCGATGAATCAGATCGTTTCACTTGGGCTGATTCGGAATGAAGAAGAACGACATGCACGTAAAGTATTGAACGCCGCGGCGATGACATATGTAGCTGCTGCTGCAGTTGCGGTTATTGAATTACTTAGACTTGTATTAATCTTTACTGGGATGAATAGTGACGATTGATTAATAAAGAAGAAGCTGGACTCTAGTTTTGAGCCCAGCTTCTTTTTGTATATTGAAAATCCATATTAGTCATGTAAAGGATTCTTGTCTGCGTCTAATGTAAACCCTTCGCCAAGTACGTCATGTACAACGGTGACGGAGACGAATGCATGTGGATCGACGCTTGTGATAATATTTTTCAGCCGGACGATTTCATTTTTCCCGACTACACAGTAGAGCACTTCCCTGTTTTGTTTCGTGAAGGAACCATGTCCTCTGAGCACAGTTACTCCCCGATCCATTTTTTCATTGATGACACTTGCTATTTCTTCATGGCTGTCGGAAATGATCATAGCCCCCCTGGCTGAGTATGCCCCTTCCTGCATAAAGTCAATGACCCTTGCCGCAACGAATACAGCTACCAGTGTATACATGGCTTCCCTGTATTCCAGGTACGTAATAAGAGAGACTCCAATGACAACGGCGTCAAACATAAACATCGTTTTCCCCATGCTCCATCCTATGTACTTATGGGCGAGTCGAGCGATGATATCAACGCCACCTGTCGTACCGCCATATCTGAAAATAATCCCGAGTCCAACCCCGATAAATACCCCTGCAAATAAGGCTGCAAGAAACAGATCACCTTCCAGGTTGATCGTCATTTGATATCTTTGGAAAATCCATAGAAATACAGAGAGGCTGACGGTTCCGAGTACAGTATAGTAAAAAGCTTTCTTTCCGAGAAGCTTCCATCCTAAGAAAAATAGG
This sequence comes from Rossellomorea aquimaris, assembly GCF_008180865.1. Taxonomy (GTDB): domain Bacteria; phylum Bacillota; class Bacilli; order Bacillales; family Bacillaceae_B; genus Rossellomorea; species Rossellomorea yichunensis. The sequence continues at coordinate 1,464,872 of NZ_VTEX01000001.1, read as the reverse complement.
GGGATATTTAAGGCCAGGTTGGAGTAAGACGGATCAATGTCAAATAAAAAATAAAGGATAAGTGTTATTCCGGTAAATCCGCCTTCAGCCAATTTATTTTGGATATTAAAATGGACAAGTCCAAATGCGAAGATAGCTGAGCCCAACAGGATGAATAATATATTTTTATAGCGTAAACCCAACATGTGTGTTTCCCTCCTTCTATTCGTATTATCTCGTTGACAGAGACATTATATAAGAAGAGAAACAAACTGGCAATGAAGAGTTAATAAATCAAACGTAATATTTGTCAAACGGAAAGGATTTAGCTAACATGATAGGAGATACTGAAGGAGTGTGGCTTCTTATGGAAAATAAAAAAACGATGGATCAATTACAAAAAGAAGTAGACCAATACATAAGTCAATTTAAAGAAGGGTATTTCAGTCCATTGGCAATGATTGCGAGGCTCACGGAAGAACTTGGGGAACTGGCGAGAGAAGTGAATCATCATTATGGAGAAAAACCTAAGAAGAATTCAGAGGAAGAAAAAACGATAGAGGAAGAGCTCGGGGATTTATTGTTTGTGGTCATCTGCCTTGCGAACTCCTTGGATATCAGCCTGGAAGAGGCCCACGATCGTGTGATGCATAAATTTAATACAAGAGATAAGAATCGCTGGACAAGAATTGAAAGTGGGGATGAAGATGGAGCAAATTAACGTCACTATTGCTGGACCAAGAGGAAGAATGGGGAAAGAAGCGGTTCAGTTAGTAAAGGATACTGAACATTTTACGCTTATTAGTGTGATTGATTATAAGAAAGAAATAGATATAGATGTACCGGTGTACGCGGATATTGAATCATGCTTCCAAGATCAAACCCCAGATGTGCTTATTGATTTAACAACTCCGGAAGTGGGTTATCACCATACGAAAACGGCCCTTGAATACGGTGTTAGACCGGTTGTGGGAACGACAGGTTTCTCTACAGATGAATTAAATGAACTTAAGACCCTTGCAGAATCAAAGTCATTGGGATGTATCATTGCCCCCAATTTTGCGATTGGTGCAGTACTTATGATGAAATTTTCCCAGATGGCAGCTAAGTATTTCAATGATGTCGAAATCATTGAATTACATCACGATCAAAAACTGGATGCACCTTCAGGGACTGCCGTTAAGACAGCCGAAATGATCAGGGAAGTGAGAGAATCGAAGCAGCAGGGGCACCCTGATGAAAAGGAAACGCATACTGGTGCAAGAGGGGCGAATGTAGATGGCATGCATATCCATAGTGTCCGCCTGCCCGGATTAATTGCTCATCAACAGGTGATGCTAGGGGCGGAAGGTCAGGCATTAACGATCCGTCATGACTCTTTTAACCGGGGAAGCTTCATGTCTGGAGTGAAAGTTTCCGTTGATACGGTCATGAAGCTGGATACACTTGTGTACGGGCTGGACAATATTCTAGATTAAAGGGTGAGTGTTATGAATATCGCATTAATAGCTCATGATAAGAAAAAAGATGATCTTATTCGTTTCGTATTGGCATATAAGTCAATAATTGAAGAACACGCTCTTTTTGCCACTGGAACAACGGGAAAGAGAATCGGGGAAGAAACGGGATTATCTGTCCATCGATTCCGGTCAGGTCCACTGGGGGGAGACCAGGAGATAGGTTCTTATATTGCCAATAATAATATGGATCTTGTCCTGTTTTTTAGAGACCCTTTAACTGCTCAGCCACATGAACCTGATGTATCTGCACTAATCAGACTATGTGATGTGTATCAAGTCCCATTAGCTACCAATATGGGAACAGCAGAAGTATTGGTGAAAGGGCTTGAAAGAGGAGATATCGAGTGGCGAAGTGTGGTAAAGGATAAGGAGGAGTAAAGTGGATCAACAAATAGACATCCTCGCATTTGGAGCACATGCCGATGACGTGGAGATCGGTATGGGCGGCACCCTTGCAAAATATGCGGCCGAAGGAAAGAAGATTGTGATTTGTGATCTCACAGAAGCCGAGCTTTCTTCAAATGGAACCGTTTCTTTGCGTAAAGAAGAAGCAAGGTCAGCTGCACATATATTAGGTGCCTTCAAGAGGGAGACCTTGGATGTTCCTGATAGAGGAATTTACATAACTGATGAAAACATTCAGAAAGTGGTTAACGTGATCAGAATGTACAAGCCGAAAGTGATATTCGCTCCCTACGATCAGGATCGTCATCCTGATCATGGGAATGCTTCACAATTGATCAAAGAAGCTTTTTTTTCAGCTGGAATTCGGAAATTCCATTCCACAACTCAGGCACATAAAGCGGATAATCTGTATTTTTATATAATCAACGGCTTTCACAAACCTCAATTTGTAGTGAATGTTGAGGCCTATATGCAAACGAAGATTCGAAGCTTAGAGGCATATACGAGCCAATTTACTCAAGGGGCTGAAGGAGTGTCTACTCCGTTAACGGAAGGATACATAGAAGCGGTAGAAGCAAGGGAGCGAATGATGGGGAAAGAAGCGGGCCTACGTTATGCAGAAGGATTCTTTTCTTATAACACCCTAATATTGCATCAAGATTTGTTAGGAGATTAATGGTATGAAAATGAAAATAGGTATTACCTGCTACCCGACTGTTGGAGGTTCTGGCGTAGTAGCTACAGAACTGGGGAAATTATTAGCAGAGAGAGGCCATGAAATTCACTTTATTACCTCGAGTATTCCATTTCGGTTGAATAAAATGTATCACAACATTTACTTTCATCAAGTCGAAGTGAGTCAATATTCAGTGTTTCAATACCCGCCTTACGATATAGCACTGGCGAATAAGATGGCAGAAATTACTGAGCGTGAAAACCTGGACATCCTTCATGTACATTATGCAATCCCACATGCAGTCTGTGCCATTTTGGGTAAACAAATGTCTGGTAAAGATGTAAAGATTGTCACCACCCTGCACGGCACAGATATTACCGTACTAGGTTATGATCCTTCTTTAACAGGAGCGATTCGATTTGGGATCGAAAAGTCAGACGTGGTGACCGCGGTTTCTGCCGCATTAGTGAAACAAACCAATGACTTGATACAGCCGGATAAGGACATTCATACTGTTTATAATTTCATAGACGAAAGAGTATACAAAGCAGTAGATTCTCAGCATCTTAGAAATGAATATGGGATTAAGGATAATGAAAAGGTCATTATTCATGTTTCCAACTTTCGTGGGGTGAAAAGAGTAACAGACGTAGTAGCTGCATTCAACCTTATACAAAAAGAGATCCCGGCAAAGCTCCTTCTTGTTGGGGACGGACCTGAAATGACGGTTATTTGCAGGCAGGTGGGAGAACTCGGATTAGAAGATAAAGTATTGTTCCTTGGAAAACAGGATAACTTGGAGGAGCTTTATTCGCTTAGTGACATCAAACTGCTGCTTTCAGAAAAAGAAAGTTTCGGTTTAGTTGCCCTGGAGGCTATGGCATGCGGTGTGCCGAGCATCGGTACAAATGTAGGGGGCATCCCTGAAGTCATTGAGGATGGATACAACGGCTTTATATGTGAAGTCGGAAATGTTGCTCAAGTTGCAGAAAAGTCTCTGTTATTGCTTAAAGATGAAACACTTCACAAAGAACTTTCGGGACATGCTCTACAAACGGCCCGAACAAAGTTTCATTCCAGCAAAATTGTAGAAGAGTATGAACGGATCTACAAAGAGCTACTATCATGATACAGTCGGAAGGAAAAGATCCGAGTAAAGCAGGTGTTAAATATGTTACCGAGTATATTCCAACAAGCAATACCCGTTTTAAAGAAGATTGAAAGGGCTGGCTTCGTTGCCTATTTCGTTGGTGGATCTGTCAGGGATCACTTCCTGAGCCGTCCGATTAATGACGTAGATATCGCAACGTCAGCCTATCCACAAGAATTAAAGGGGATATTTCCGAGAACAATTGATATCGGGATAGAACACGGGACTATTCTGGTAATAGATGAGGGAAGAGAATATGAAATCACGACATTCAGAACTGAATCTGGATATGCGGACTTTAGGAGGCCGGATAAGGTAGAATTCATTCGCTCCTTAGAAGGGGATCTTGAGCGCCGTGACTTTACGATGAATAGTATGGCCATGGATGCTGATGGGAAAGTATATGATCCCTTTAAGGGCATGAATGACATACATAATAGAGTGATCCGCACTGTTGGGTCACCGGACTTGCGGTTTGCAGAAGATGCTCTTCGTATGATGAGGGGAGTGCGGTTTGTCAGTCAATTAGGCTTCAAGGTGGATCCTGATACATTGAATGCGTTAGAAGAGCACTCAAGGCTTCTTAAGCATATAGCCGTAGAAAGAAAAACGATGGAGTTCGAGAAAATTTTAGGAGGTAAATGGAAACGAGAGGCGCTTGCCCTTCTCGTCCGTACCAACCTATATCGTGAACTCCCTCATTTAACTCAACAGAAGGAAGCCCTTCATGATGTAGCGAATCTTGTTCGATTAGAAGATATAAATAAAGACCAAACATGGTTACTTCTATTAGCATATATCGGGAATATTGATACAGAGGAGTTTCTAAAAGGCTGGAGGCTTCCGACGAAAACGATACGGGAACGTTCGAAGGAGCTTGGAATCTTAAAGGAAAGAAGGAAGTCCGGATGGTCTAAGCCCTTGCTTTATCGGGCCGGCCTGGAAGCAGCCATTAATATTGAGAAAGTCTATGAATGCTTAGAAACCAAACCCGTTTCTTCTGTAGAAACCGTGAAGGAAGAATATCATTCTTTAGCGATTACATCGAGACAACAACTGGATGTAACAGGAAATGACTTAATGACATGGTCGAACAAAAAAGGTGGTCCATGGATGAAGGAACTTTTGGCTGAAATTGAATGTGCGATTGTAACCAATACAATCAATAATGATAAAGAAACGATAAGGAGGTGGCTACAGACATGCAATCGACTATAAAGAAGAAACTGCTTCACGCATTATCTGAATCGAATCAGGAATTTTTATCCGGACAAGCACTGGCTGATATAGCAGGCTGTTCTAGAACGGCTATATGGAAGCATATTGAAGAACTTCGCAAAGAGGGTTTTGTGTTAGAAGCCGTAAGAAAAAAAGGATATCGAATTATTGAAACCCCTGATAGTGTGACAGAAAGTAAGATCCGCTTAGGATTACAAACGAAAACGTTAGGCAGAGTGATCCACTATGAGGAGTCGGTTCAAAGTACACAACGCATCGCTCATGTACTTGCCGGCGACGGCGCATCAGAAGGTACATTGGTCATTGCAGATGAACAAACTGCCGGAAGAGGCAGGTTAATGAGAGAGTGGCACTCATCAAAGGGAACGGGAATTTGGATGAGTCTTATCTTAAAGCCCCTCCTTCCTCCCCAAAAGGCACCGCAGTTTACCCTCATTACTGCAGTCGCCGTCGTTCAAGCCATCGAGGAAGTAACAGACCTTCATCCTCAGATCAAATGGCCGAATGATATTCTTATTGACGGAAAGAAAGTGACGGGGATTTTGACGGAGCTGCAAGCTGAATCTGATAAGATAAATTCCATTATTATCGGGATCGGCATGAATGTAAATCATACGAAGGAACACTTTCCTGATGAACTTCAGAAGATTGCCACCTCACTGGCCATTGAACAAGGAGAACCTTTATCTAGGTCAGAAATTGTTCAAAAGGTGTTAGAACGGATCGAATCCCTATATTCTATGTATATGAAGGAAGGCTTTACTCCGGTCAAGCTGTTATGGGAGAGTTATGCAATCAGTATCGGTAAGAAAATCCGTGCCCGCACGATCAATGGAACGATTGAAGGAAGGGCACTCGGAATAACCGATGAAGGCGTTCTGAAGATTGAAGACTCAGCAGGGACCATTCATCAGATTTATTCTGCAGATATTGAAGTGAATATTTAAGTTAAACCGGGATGGAGGCAATTCCAATGCTTCAATCCCGGTTTTTTTATGGTATAATCTCATTGGGCAGTATCCTTGGAACTGCACCCCAGTACGTTCAGCTTTAAAAACTTTAATACAATTTCTGCCTTGATCCATTGTGGACTGGGACAGAGGGTCGAAACAATGATATTAAACACTTATGATCCTTCTGTCATTTATTCAGGAGGTTTTTTTATTTCTGTAATGAAAGTGCTTTCATTTCGTTTCGTCACCTCTGACTGAAAAGAAGGAGGACACTATGAAACAAACAACGGATTTTCTTAAGATGAAAAATAAGAGAGAAAAGATTTCCATGCTTACAGCGTATGATTTTCCAAGTGCAAAGATAGCGGAAGAAGCGGGAATTGATGTGATCCTTGTAGGTGACAGCCTCGGAATGGTTGTATTGGGCTATGACTCAACGGTACCTGTTACAGTTGAAGATATGATCCATCATACGAAAGCCGTAAAAAGAGGGGCGAAAGATACCTTTATCGTCACTGATATGCCGTTTATGTCCTACCATTTGTCAAGGGATGAGACTCTTAAAACAGCGGCTCAGATCCTTCAACAGGGAGGCGCACATGGGGTGAAGGTAGAGGGTGGAGATCATGTGATTGAACGTATCCATTCCCTTACAAGTTCCGGCATACCCGTTATGGCTCATTTAGGTTTAACCCCTCAATCCGTCGGTGTCCTTGGAGGATATAAAGTACAAGGGAAAACAGCCGACTCAGCCAAAAAGTTGATCGATGATGCCATAAAATGTGAACAGGCAGGTGCCTTTGCACTTGTGTTAGAGTGTGTGCCAAAACAAATAGCCAAAGAGATTTCAGAAGCATTAACGATTCCGACGATTGGTATTGGTGCAGGCAGTGAGGCAGATGGCCAGGTATTAGTGTTCCACGACCTTGTAACATATGGGGTGAATCGTGTGCCTAAGTTTGTTAAACAATACAGCAACGTATCAGAAACCATTCATAGCAGCATAAAAAACTATATAGATGAAGTTAAAGGGAAGAGCTTCCCATCAGATGACCATTCCTTTACGATGCGGGATGAAGAATTGGATGCTCTCTATGGTGGAATGAAAAAATGAAAGTGATAACGAACATACAAGATCTTCAAGCTTCGATACAACAAGTTAAGAATTCAGGGGCCTCTATCGGGTTTGTCCCTACAATGGGTTACCTTCATGAAGGGCACATGACTCTAGCGGAGGAAGCGAGGAAAAACAACGATGCTGTCGTGATGAGTATCTTTGTAAACCCCCTGCAGTTCGGTCCGAATGAAGACTTCGACCGCTATCCTCGTGATGTTGAAAGAGATACAGTGTTAGCAAAGAATGTTGGGGTTGATATACTCTTTATTCCTGAAGTAGTAGAAATGTATGATGGGAAACAGTCTGTAACCTTGAGTGTGATAGAGCGGGTAGAAGTACTGTGCGGACGAAAACGGGAAGGTCATTTTGACGGAGTGGTGACCGTATTGACTAAATTGTTTCACCTTATTCAGCCGACCAAAGCGTATTTCGGACTGAAGGATGCCCAGCAGATTGCAGTAGTGGAAGGGTTAGTAAGCGATTATTTCTTTCCGGTGGAAATCGTGAGGGTGCCTACCGTCAGGGAAGAGGATGGATTGGCGAAAAGTTCAAGAAATGTTTATCTATCAAAAGAAGAAAGAAGGGAAGCTCCTTCACTGTATCAAAGTCTGATAGAAGCAAAAAATCGTATTGCTGCCGGTGAGAGAGACCCTGATTCGATTATTTCCATGATTTCAATGAACCTTCAAGAAAATACCTCGGGAAAAATCGATTATGTGGAAGTGTACTCCTATCCTGAGCTAAAGGAACTGTCCAGATTACAGGGTGAGATCATTGTCGCTCTGGCAGTTCAATTTCAACAGGCCAGATTAATTGATAATATAATCATCAGTGTAGAACCAGAGGAGGATTTAAATGTTTAGAACGATGATGAGTGGTAAAATCCACAGAGCGACTGTAACAGAAGCGAATTTGGATTATGTAGGAAGCATTACCATCGATCAGGATATTTTAGATGCAGTCGGAATGATGGCGAATGAAAAGGTTCAGATTGTAAACAACAACAATGGAGCCCGCCTGGAGACTTATATTATTCCAGGTGAAAGAGGAAGCGGCGTCATATGTTTAAATGGAGCAGCTGCAAGACTTGTGCAAAAAGGTGATATTGTCATCATCATATCGTATAAACTGGTAGCTGATGAAATGGTCCATGATCATATCCCGAAAGTAGCTATCATGGGAGAAAATAACCGTATCATTGACATGATCGGAACAGAACCTGAAGCGACAATACTATAAAAGAAATCAAGGCAAGTCTTCTAATTTGTGAATAGGAGACTTGCTTTTTTGTTTATGGTACACTTATTTAGAAATCATAAGAGTATGAAGAAGGATCTATATAAAGGCAGTGAAGAACATGTACCCATTTAAACTCGTTGTTATCGATCTTGAAACAACAGGAAATTCCCCTAAAAAGGGAGAAAAAATCATCCAACTATCAGCGGTTATTATAGAAAACGGAAAGATCATTGACCAATACACATCATTTGTGTCACCTGGAAAACCGATTCCTGCGTTTATTGAGGAATTGACGGGGATCAATGATGAAATGGTCAAGGACGCTCCTGCTTTTCATGAAATTGCACCGAAAATACTTGAGCTTCTGGATCATGGCGTTTTTGTTGCTCATAACGTCCAATTCGATCTATCATTCCTTCAAGCAGAACTGGAAGATGCAGGCTATAATCCATTTACCGGTCCTGCCTTCGATACAGTAGAATTAGCTAAAGTGGCTTTACCATCAGCAGATAGTTTTAAACTGACGGAATTATCCAATTCTTTGGAATTAAGTCACGTAAGGCCACACCAGGCAGACAGTGATGCCTATGTGACAGCCGAAATTCTTCTTTATTTTATTGAAGAATTGTCAAAGCTGCCCTTAGTCACACTCGATAATCTTCACAAGCTTTCACATCATTTGAAAAGTGATCTTTCCTTATTGTTTGACAGTATTGTGAGTGAGAAACAAAAACACGTAGAGGATCTTCCACCACAGTTAGAGGTGTATCGAGGACTGGCTCTTCGGAAGAAAGATGCTTCAAAGAAAGATGTTCCACCTATTGAAGAGCTTCATGTTGATGAACCTGTTATAGAAGAATACTTGGCACAATATGTTCCCTTCTATGAGAAGAGAGTGCAGCAAATGGAGATGATGGATGAGATTCAACATGCTTTTCATGAATCCCGCCATGTGGTAATAGAGGCGGGAACAGGTGTTGGAAAGTCACTGGGCTACTTATGGCCTGCGGTCATGTTTGCCAAGGGATCCCATGAAAAAGTGGTCATCAGTACATACACCATCCAATTGCAAGAACAATTACTTCATAAAGAAATTAAATTATTGGAAAAAATAAGCCCTACACCATTCAGAACCGTACTGCTAAAAGGGAAAAATCATTACATAAACCTGTTTAAGTTTGAACAGTCTCTAAGGGAAGATGAGTCTCAATATGACGTAGTTCTGACAAAGATGCAAATTTTGGTATGGCTTACACGAACAGAGTCCGGTGATATGGATGAACTTAACCTTACTTCCGGGGGGCAGTTGTTCTGGAATCGTCTAAAACATGACGGCTGGCACTTACCTCATACGAAAGATCCCTGGGTCGGGAAAGACTTCTATCTTTTCGCAAGAAAGAGTGCTCAAGAAGCAGATATCATCATTACCAATCACTCAATGCTACTGACTGATATCGTGAAGGAAAGCAGCATGCTTCCTCCATACGATTACTTAGTGATAGATGAGGCTCATCATCTGGAGAAGTCAGCAAGACAGCATCTTGGTGTTGTAATGGATTATCTCGCGATTAAGTTTAATACGTCCCAGTTAGGAACCCTGGACCAAAAACAGTTGTTCTATCGACTTGATCAACTTATTTCCAACCACTCAGTTCAAATGAATACACACTCATTTGAATTGGATTCTCGTATCAGTCAGTTTTACGTTGATTTAGAAGAGGCCATCGGAGTGTTAACGAGCGTCTTCTATAAGAAAGCCAAAAAGAGGACCGGGGTACAAAAAATACAGCTGAGAATTACGGACGAAATGAAAAGGAGCAGCTACTTTCAACCTGTACTCATGTCCATGGAACGGGTTATTTCTGGAATGAAGTTTGTAGAAAGAGAGTTTCAGCAGATTTTGGAGGCAATAAAGGATAAGAAGATCAAGCTTGAGGATAAAGAAAAAGCCCTGATTGAAGAATTCCACAGCTTTTTAGTGGATTGGGCAGAGTTGAGAATGAATTTTCAAACGGTCTTTTTAAGAGATATGAACAACCATGTTCTCTGGTTAGATGGAGATACAAGATCATTACCGAATAGTCTTTCTATCCAAGCTCAACCAGTTACCGTCAATCGTAATCTTCAAGATGAGATCTTTGCCCAAAAGAAAAGTGTCGTCCTTACTTCAGCTACCTTGACCGTCAGCGGTTCCTTTAATTACTTCTTAAACGAGATTGGACTCATAGGTCAAGGGGTAAAACAGTTACAGCTTTCTTCTCCTTTTGACTACAATGAAGTGTCAAGATTATTCGTGCCAACAGACGTCCCTGAAATTCAGCAAGTCCAAAGTGAAGAATATATTGAAGCAATAAGCTCGCATTTAATAGGAGTGGCTCAAGCGACGAAAGGCCGAATGCTCATCTTATTTACGTCTTACGATATGTTAAGGAAAACGTATGAACTGATGAAAGAAAGTGGCTTATTAGAGGAATATGTATTAATGGCACAAGGAATTACATCAGGAAGTCGTACACGTCTGACAAAGAACTTCCAGCGATTTGACAAGGCGATTTTATTTGGAACGAGTAGTTTCTGGGAAGGTGTAGACATTCCCGGGGAAGACCTGTCTTGTCTTGCCATGGTCAGACTCCCATTCTCTCCACCTGACGAGCCTGTCAATCAGGCAAAATCAGATATCCTTAAAGCTCAAGGGAAGAATCCGTTTTCTTCTCACTCTTTACCCGAAGCAATTATTCGATTCAAGCAAGGGGTAGGGAGGCTGATTAGAAGAAGCAGTGATCGGGGAATCGTGATTGTATATGACCGCAGAGTGATGACGACAAGGTACGGTAAGGCTTTCTTGCAGTCCATTCCTTCAATGGAAGTAAAAGAAGGCGATTTATTTGATTTGGTTTCATGGATTGAAGATTGGCTCTAAGAGATTAAACTTCAGTGATAAATTTTACTCTTTAACACAACCTAAAGGGTAGATGTGAAACTGGAGGATTGAAAATGAGAGTGATCTTTTCGGTAATGCTGACTTTTTTCCTTGTCATTTCAAATGCCAATGGTATGAAAGTGCCTCAGGTGGATTTACACGTATCCCATGAAGAGTATGCGATTAGTTTTCTTCCTGTTTTAAAAGGGGAGGTAGCAATTCTTCATTTAGCTTCGGGGAAAAATTATTTAATTAATACAGGACCCCTTCAGGAATGTAAACAATTATATTATTATTTGAATCAAATGCATATTGACAACATTGAGGGAATCATCCTCACTGAAAAAAGAGAAGTACATGAGGATATGATTACTGAACTTGATAAGAAGTACTCCATAAAAGAAATAATAACGGGTAAATCCTTGGCTGAAGCAATACAGAAAAAAGGTTCCTTTACGATACACACGATTACAGAAGATCAGTCATACCCGCTTTCAAAGGAGTTAGCATTAAATGTGATGCATGAAGGCAATGAGAAGGGTGAAGGACTGGACTTTTCCATAACTTTCTTCCATCATCGCTTTTTGTGGCTGAGCTCACAATCATCGCATTCTGAAGAGGTTTTACTTACAAAACCCCTAAAGAACGTCAATATTGTCAAAGTACCTCTTCACTCTAAATCGGAAAGTATGTCCCATAGTCTCCTGAAGCATATCGATCCTCAGACGGCTTTACTTTATCGCTCTAAGGAAAGGCTTCTTAATGGTGAAATGCTCGAAGCCATCAACGAGGCGTGGATTGATCTGTATTTAACCGGGCAACATGGATTGATTGCCATCAAATTTAATAAGCGAAATTACGAAGTGCTTACCTTTGATCAAGAAGATGGAGTGTTTAAAGAAGAGGGCGGAACACACTAATGCTGAAAGAAAGTCAGGCTGACAACGCTGTCAGCCTGAACGGAGTGTGGATTAGAATATAGTTTTTTCGGATACGCTCTACCATAATAGCCATTAATGTTGTTATAATGTGGGTAGCGTTTCTTACTCATAGTGTGACGGATAGCAGTGACGTCATGAGTAGAAAAAAATGGTTTTCATAGAGGAATATCTTATGTAAGCGGGTAAAAGGAGGAACACCATGGAGAGCCGAATTGAAATTCTTTCCACCGTTCGTATCGAGTATACGGATAATTTATATAAAGTGGTAGATACATTAAATAGAACTTTAAAAAAAGATGATTATATGTTTGGTTTAGCCTTAGATCCGGAAGATCAGAATCAAGCAGTATTAACAATATATCGTACATAAAGAGTGATTGTAATGAAAAAATGGATAACGATTACCGCACTATTGTTCATCGTCCTTGGGATAACGGCTTCGGTGGTACTTTATCAAGTTTCCCGGAACCCATTGAATAATCAGGCAGAGAAGGCTCTAAATAGAGTGAAAGCTGAAACGGCTATCGTGGAAGTTGATAACACAAGCTTCTATAACGGCTCTAAGTCATATGTTGTGGTGACAGGTAAGGATGATCAAAACGAGAAGCTCGTGGCTTGGGTACCCAATAAAAAAGGGAAAATAATTGAGAAAAAATGGGCAGATGGTATTTCAAAAGAACAGGCAATCAATAAACTAAATGATGAAAAGCAACCGAAAGAATTATTATCGGTACGTTTAGGATATGAATCTGTCGGGCCTGTATGGGAAATTACCTATTTAGATCAACAAGACAATTTAAATTATTTTTACCTGCTGTTTTCTAATGGAGAATGGTGGAAGAAAATTGAAAATTTATAATCAACTCTAGGGGGAATACGTCCATGAAATTTACGTTAGCTGACAGAGTAAGTGCTTTAACACCATCAACGACTTTAGCGATCACTGCAAAGGCAAAGGAAATGAAGTCACAGGGTATTGATGTCATCGGTTTAGGTGCTGGTGAACCTGACTTTAATACACCTGAACATATCATCAATGCTGCGTATGCGTCCATGACTGAGGGTCACACAAAATATACTCCATCTGGTGGTATGGCCAAATTAAAAGAAGCAATCATCCATAAGTTTGAAACAGATCAGAAACTTACGTATAAACCATCTGAGATCATCGTGACAAGTGGAGCAAAGCATGCCCTTTATACATTGTTTCAAGTTCTTTTAAACGAAAATGATGAAGTGATCATTCCTACACCATACTGGGTCAGCTATCCTGAACAAGTAAAGCTTGCCGGTGGAATTCCCGTTATCGTTGAAGGGAAAGAACAGAACGAGTACAAAGTTACTCCCCAGCAGTTAAAAGAGACGATAACTCCCAAAACGAAAGCAGTCATTCTTAACACACCTAGTAACCCTACAGGAATGTTATACACCCACGAAGAGTTACAAGCGATTGGAGAAGTATGCTTAGAGAACGATATTCTGATCGTTTCAGACGAGATTTATGAAAAGCTTGTATACGACGGGAATTCCCACACGTCTATTGCTGAATTGTCTCCAGAACTTAAAGAGCAAACCATCGTGATTAACGGGGTGTCAAAATCTCATTCCATGACGGGATGGAGAATTGGATATGCGGCAGGGAACGAGACAATCATTAAAGCAATGACCAACCTTGCCAGTCATTCAACCTCTAACCCAACGACAACTTCACAATATGGGACGGTTGCTGCCTATTTAGGAGATCAACACCCTGTAGAGGAAATGAGACAAGCGTTTGAAGAGCGCTTAAACATTGTTTTTGATAAATTGAACAGTATTCCAGGGTTTCATTGTTTGAAGCCTCAAGGTGCTTTCTATCTATTCCCGAATGTGTCAGAAGCTGCCAAGAAAACAGGCTATAACAGTGTCGACGAATTTACAAAAGCTCTGCTGGAAGAGGCAAAGGTAGCGGTTATTCCTGGTTCTGGTTTCGGGTCGGACAATAATATCCGTCTTTCTTATGCCACAAGTCTTGATGCACTCGAAAAAGCAATTGAGAGAATGCACGAATTTGTTGTTAGGAAGAGTAAATAATACAAGGTTTGCAGACCGTGTTCGTTTCGGTCTGCTTTTTCCTTAAAATCATCTCGTTTTGCTGTATCTATTGCGGCGGGATAACGGTAAATGTATAATAAATAACGATACATAAGCGTCTTAAGTTTTTTTGGAGGGAAAAAATCGTGAAAACTACTATATCTCAAGTAAGTAAGTTTGTTGGAGAAGAAGTAACCATTGGTGCTTGGCTTGCCAACAAACGTTCAAGTGGAAAAATTGCCTTTCTTCAGCTTCGTGACGGAACTGGATTCATTCAAGGGGTTGTCGTAAAAAGTGAAGTGGAAGAAGAAATCTTTCAAAAAGCAAAATCATTAACTCAAGAAACATCTCTATATGTTACAGGAACGGTTTCAGAAGATTCCCGTTCACCTTTTGGTTATGAACTGCAAGTGAAAAGCGTAGAGGTAATTCATGAAGCAGTGGATTATCCAATTACACCTAAGGAACATGGAACAGAATTCCTGATGGATCATCGTCACCTATGGCTACGTTCCCGGAAACAGCATGCCGTGATGAAAGTACGTAACGAAATCATTCGTGCAACATATGAGTTCTTTAATCAAGAAGGATTTGTAAAGGTAGATCCCCCAATCCTGACCGGCAGTGCTCCGGAAGGAACGACCGAGTTATTTGCCACTAAATATTTCGAAGAAGATGCCTATCTTTCTCAGAGTGGTCAGCTGTACATGGAAGCAGCAGCCATGGCGTTAGGGAAAGTATTCTCTTTCGGACCGACTTTCAGAGCCGAGAAATCGAAAACCCGTCGTCATTTAATCGAATTCTGGATGATCGAGCCTGAAATGGCATTCTATGATTTTAAAGATAATCTGGAAGTGCAGGAGCAATATGTTTCTTATATCGTTCAATCGGTTCTGGAAAACTGCAAGCTTGAATTAGACCGATTAGGAAGAGATACATCTAAATTAGAGCAGATCAAAGCTCCTTTCCCGCGCATCACTTATGATGATGCACTTAAGTTATTGCATGAAAAAGGGTTTGATGATATCGAGTGGGGAGACGATTTCGGAGCTCCACATGAAACTGCCATAGCTGAAAGTTACGATAAGCCGGTATTTATCACGCATTACCCGACTTCGTTGAAACCTTTCTATATGCAACCTGATCCAGACCGTGATGATGTCGTACTATGTGCCGACCTGATCGCACCGGAAGGATATGGAGAGATTATCGGTGGCTCAGAGCGTATCCACGATGCGGAACTTATGAAACGTCGCATTGAAGAGCACGAACTTGCTACGGATGCATACAAGTGGTACTTGGAACTAAGAGAATATGGATCCGTTCCTCATTCAGGGTTCGGTCTTGGACTTGAAAGAACAGTGGCTTGGATCAGCGGAGTAGAACACGTAAGGGAAACCATCCCATTCCCACGTCTATTAAACCGTTTATATCCATAATACAAACATCAAGGAACCGCCTGGTTTGCTTAAAAAGCAATCCGGCCGGTTCTTTTCCTTCGCTAAGATGGTTTTTTAAAGATAAGCTCTGCCCGGGTTCTGTCAGACAGTGAGTGCTAGATGGTGAGGAGAACTGCTTCGCTTCCGGGGTCTCGGCACGCCCGTTTTTCCGCAGGAGTCTACGCAGTTCCCCTCACCATCTTTAATAGATTTTTCGTGACAGAGCCAAAAGGTGTCAAAGATAAAAAATTTAGCAATCGTATTTTATTGAAAAATAAGAGAATCAACAAATAAGATTATTCTCTTAAGCCACTTCTTTCTTTTCTTAACAATCACAGCGACTGTTCCAAAGCCTTCTTCTTTGTTTATAGAGGATTTTTGTACAACATTTATGCGTGCTTTTTGGTGGAATTCAAATCAGGCGTGAATTTGCGCTAGGTCCGATTGATTCATCCTAATTTTCTTCATGGATAACACAAGCGGAAGTTTAGATATAGTGCGCATCGATAATACTAACTAAATCTGAACTTTTTTGTGTTTGTCTTTCCATAATTAGTTTAAGTAGAATGTAGAAGCACAGAGTGGATTGTAGCGGAAGGCACTTGACTCCTGCGGGAAATAGAGGAAAGGTCGAGACCCCGCAGGGCAAAGCCCGAGGAGGCTTGACTTCCTCCCCGGGGAATCTTGTGCCTGAAGCGGAAAGGAACGGTCCTTGTTTTTCCACTACCATTGATCCAAAAAAAGGACCAAGGAAGTTTTTCTTATTTCCATCTTTCTTCTAATTCATAACCATGTCCACATATACTGAACCATGATATACTAGTGAGTGAGGTGTGCCGAATATGGATTATAAACGATTAATGGTGTCCTGGATCGAAGAGGGGACACTTAACATTCCGCAATTATTATTATCAAATTACAATACCCTGGGTTTAAATGAGTCAGAGTTTGTTCTGTTATTACAAATTTATGGTCATCTGGAAAAGGGAAACTATTTCCCTACACCAGAAGAGCTTTCAGAACCTATGAGTATTTCTACTGAATACTGTTCATCTATTTTAAGAAAATTAATGCAACAACAGTTTCTATCGATCGAAGAGGGGTCTTCCCCTGATGGGATCCTGTTTGAAAAGTATTCTCTCAATCCTTTATGGGAAAAGATGGCTGAGTTCGTTATACAGGATTCTAAAATGAAGCAGATGGAGAAATCAATGGAAGAAGAAGCGGACATTTACACGACTTTCGAACAGGAATTTGGCCGTCCCCTATCTCCATTAGAATGTGAAACCCTGGCCATGTGGTTGGATCAGGATGATCATAATGCTATTATTATTAAAGCAGCATTAAGAGAAGCCGTCATATCCGGCAAGCTGAATTTTAGATATATCGATCGGATTCTATTTGAATGGAAGAAAAACGGTGTGAAGACCATTGAAGATGCTCGTAACCAAAGCCAGCGCTTCCGTTCTCATCAAAACCCCGCAGCTTCAAGTGATGCTGCTGCTTCACCTAAACGAAAATCAGTACCATTTTATAATTGGCTTGAGCAATAGGACGATAAAAGGGGCTGACTCTCAAATGCTTGAGGGTTGGTCTATTTTATTGTGAATAACCTTAGTTGATTCTTAAGACAAGATGGAGGTATTAGGATACATGTTAAATAAAAAACAAATACAAATTTGCTTAGATGAAATGAGAGAAATGTTTCCAGACGCTCACTGTGAGCTGCGTCATGAAAATCCTTTTGAGCTTGTCATTGCGGTCCTTCTATCTGCTCAATGTACTGACGCCCTCGTGAATAAAGTCACTAAAGGCCTATTCGAAAAATATAAGCAACCTGAAGATTATCTGAATGTTTCATTGGAAGAACTTCAACAGGATATACGCTCCATCGGGTTGTACCGAAACAAAGCGAAAAACATTCGCAAACTATGTGAGATCATCCTGACTGAACATGGGGGAAATGTTCCTGAAAGTCATGAAGAATTAGTGAAGCTGCCTGGCGTAGGAAGGAAAACAGCAAATGTAGTAGTATCGGTAGCATTTGGAGTGCCGGCTCTTGCAGTAGATACCCATGTCGAACGTGTAAGTAAGAGGTTAGGGATTTGCCGATGGAAAGATAACGTATTGGAAGTAGAGAAAACGTTAATGAAAAAAATTCCTAAAGAAGAATGGTCCGAAACTCATCACCGGTTGATTTTCTTTGGAAGGTACCATTGTAAAGCCCAATCACCCCAATGTGATGTATGCCCGCTGGTCGATTTATGCAGAGAAGGTCAGAAGAGACTAAAGAAAAAAGGTACCATATGAAAGAACTGACTTTGAGTATTCCATTACAACTAAATGACCCTTTTTTCTTTCCTGAGTCAAAAGTTAGTGTGGATGATTCTCATATCATACCCGATGACCCATTTTTCGCTTATGAAATTCTCTATTATAATGACGAGGTTGCAGGTTCGCTTCCCTGGGAGGATCATGAATTTTTCATAGGTTTCATACTTAACAGCTGGAGAGAGGGGGAGGAATATCTTAAAACGTTATTTAAAAAACGTTCTAAGGATACATTGCCCCTAATGAAAAAGAGTATTGCGCAAGTCTATATGCTTTTATACTGGAGTAATTCAATGCCGGTAATATTAAATTCTGATACTACTATTGATAACCTTTCAATCAAACCCGTCAACGCAGGGGAGAGAATGTCATTTATCAGGAACTATCCAACCCTTTTCCATTCATTCATACAGTTATCTCAGCTATTCGAGGAACAACATAAACAATATGCTAAATCTCTGGCTTTAAAGCGAGCTGGAGAAAAATAAAAAGGCAACGAGAACATTTTCTCGTTGCCTTTTTATCTTATTCTTGTTCTCTTCGGGGGTCTGATTGGGTAGCAGGTGAACCATTCGTGGCGCCATCTCCGGTTCCTGAGCCTTCGCCAGTGCCGTCACCAGTTCCTCCATCTCCGGTTCCAGTGCCATCCCCGGTGCCGCCGTCATCTGTACCTCCCTCACCAGTCCCATCTCCTTCAGGTGGAGGGGTAGTGCCATCATCGCCACCAGTGTCTTCACCATCATTGCCTGAATCATCTTCATTCCCATTTCCTTGACCGTTACCATTACCATTGTTATTTCCATTGTTGTTACCATTACCATTGTTATCTTGATTTTCATCGTTGTTTTCATCTTGGTTTTCTTCATCTTCACCATCAGTGGCCTTTACATCAACATTGACCGTTGCAGCATTACTGCGCTGATCTCCGGATATTGCTACAACCTCGAAGGTGAACGTTCCTTGGGATTGAATGTTCTCGACATTTAATCCTTTCTTATCAGTGGTCGTTAATACTTGTTTTGCTTCACCATTAATCGAAACCGCCACTTCAAACTGAACGTCCTTCTCTTTGCCATAGTCCCAGGCAAGAGTGATGGTTTGATCCTTCTTATTGAATTTTCCTTTCAGATTTGAAGGTGCATCAATCTTGTCGAATTCTTTTGAAACCTTGGAAGGTTCAGTTCCCCGGACGAATAGTTCAGTAATCACTCTGTCATCTGGAGTGTATTCACTTGGCAGTCTAGCAGGATTGCTTCCTAATTCAACCTTGGATTCAACCACGCTGTCCGGTTTGTTAAAATCTGGTGTGTCAACGCCTTCGTGAACATAGCTCATCAGGTCACTGACGATGTATTGGGACACCCTTCTATCCGTAGGGGATAGTGGAATGGATCGAGTCTTATATCCAGTCCAAACCGCGGCTGTGTAGTTTGTGGTATAGCCTACAAACCATGAATCAGGAGCGCCTGTTTTAGCAATTCCGTATTTCTCCCGTTCTTCTTGAGTATAGTTCGTGGTACCTGATTTCCCGGCCATCGGTAATCCTGGCACCTTGGCATAGAGGCCTGTTCCTCTTGGATGGTCGATGACGCTCTGCAGCATATCAGAAATCATATAAGCTGTATATTCCTTCATTGCAGGCTTTGGTTTATTGTCATTCTTAATCTCTGTTTCACCATCGCGCAATACCACTTTTGTAACCGTATGGGGCTTGTTGTAAATACCTTCATTACCAAATGCGGCATAAGCCCCGGCCATCTGAACGGAGTTTACCCCGGGTGAAACACCACCGATTGAAGCAGATTCATAATAATGATCGAACTTTAATCCGAGGCCATTCACAAATTCCTCTGCTTTCTCTGGACCGACTTCCTGAAACGCTTTTAGGGCAGTAATATTCCGGGAATCCCACAGACCTTCGCGTATCGTGATGGGTCCCTTGAATTGACCGTCATAGTTATTGAGTTCCGTTCCGTCTGAATATTTATAAGGCTCATCTTTTAAAATATGATACGTAGACCATTTTAAATGCTCAATGGCAGGAGCGTAGTCAATTAATGGCTTAATTGTTGATCCGGGTTGACGTTTAGTATCGATTGCAAAATTAAATCCACGCTGAACGTTTGGATCCTGTTCTCTTCCGCCGCCAATCGCCCTGATTTCACCAGTTTTCGTATCCATAAGGGTTACCCCGGCCTGCATTGGCTCTTCAGGACTCTCTGGATAACTGAAGCTCGTATTTTCACCTGCTAAGATTTCTTCCAATCGTTTTTGAGCATCCGGATCAACGGTAGTATATACCTTTAAACCATCTGAAAACAGGTTATAGTCACCCATTTTTTGTACTTCATCAATAACCGCATCTACAAACGCGGGATATTTGTTTCCGTTTTTCTTTTCGACTTCTTCAGCTGATACCAATCCTTCAGTGATCGGGATGGCCTGTGCTTCCTTTTTTTCTTCTTCAGTGATTTTACCGTGCTGTTCCATTAAGGAAAGAACGATATTTCGGCGCTTTTCCGCCTTTTCTGGGTATTTAAAAGGGTTGTAATTGTTTGGACTTTGAGGCAATCCCGCAATCAGGGCTGCTTCATGAAGCTCAATGTCTTTAATGTCTTTACCGTAATAATAGTCTGCAGCAGTAGCCATTCCGTTAATCCCGGCGGACATATACACTTTATTGAAATACATTTCAAAGATTTCTTCTTTTGTATATTCCTGCTCAAGCTTAAGAGCAAGCCATGCTTCTTGTGCTTTTCTTTTTAACGTTTTTTCAGGGCTTAAAAAAGATCCCTTGATCACTTGCTGGGTAATCGTCGAGGCACCTTCTGAACCGAATCCACCTGTCACATTGGCAATGACAGCGCCACCTAATCGAATCAAGTCGATTCCGTTATGCTTATAGAATCGGTTGTCCTCTGTTGCAAGGACCGCGTCCTGCATGATCTTAGGGATGTCATCGAAGTTTGCGTATTCCCGTTTTTCTTTACCAACGGTCGTGATCAATTCCCCGTTCATATCATAAATTTCTGATGCAATCGGATCTTTGAGTAATTTTTCATCTAGCTTAGGTGCACTGGAAGCATAATAAGCAAATAACCCAGCACCAGCAAGCATCCCGATAATACCGATGATAAATAATGATATAATGACGCGTTTAACCAAAGAGCCTTTCTTCTTGCTCTTTGTGGATTTCGACTTTTGTTGGGCCAGACGCTTTTCTTCCCTTGACTTATATTGACCAGCCATATTGTTTCCTCACTTTCAATCTTCAGTGTTTTTAGTATTGTCTAAGATTTAAAATATACTACTGATAATGAGATAAATTATAGATTAACTCATTTTTCATAAACTAAAAATATAACTGATGGACTATTTTTAAATAATCCACCCTTGGATGCAGTCCTAAAGGAATAATGACCCCTTTTTCCTCTAGTTCTTCCCTTTTGATTGATTTTCTTCCTCCATTTATCATGCGGTCCCAATAAATCCTTAGAGATTTGTAAGGAAGTAAGAACACTTCTTCGGAAGCAGAAAACCTTACTAGTACAAAGGTAATACCGTCTTGATTATGGACGTTTTCCATATGCTGGATTTGATGCTCGTGAAAATTTTGAAGTGGAAAGGACGTTTTATTCTTTGTTTCTTTCGCTTCAAAGTCGATATATCTTCCATTGTATACACCATTATAATCCGTCGTGGAGGGCTGCTTAAAGTATGCTTCCTTAATGACCGCGGCACTTCTTGATGGATAATGGACATCCACTATTTGAACGGGAGTCGGTTTTTTGTGAATGACCGCTTTATGAAACGTTAAATAATATTGGTTCGTTTCATTAATGTCTTCTTCAAGGGTCATACCTCTGTTGCTATAAGATAGTTGTTTCGGTTTTGCCTTAACTTTTTTTGAGGGTAATGACGCTTCCACATATTTCTTCCCATTAGGATAATGGAATTTCATGGTAAATCACCTCGCAGACTAATCTATATCATAACAGAAACCACTCCATATTGTGTGAATAATTGTTTACAAATCTCCTCAATCTATGGCTATAGGAGAGAGGGGGATAATAAGGATGGATGAAATGAGCAATACTTATCGCTTTTTACCCTATATACCTGAACCTAAACGTACAAATGAGTGGATTAATGAAATCAACCATCTAGTGAATCTGCATAATCAAGATAATATATCAAGAACGATGGCTTATCAAAAATTTTACCTTCTTCATCCTGAAATAAAATGGTCTTTCCTGGCTTCGATGGTATCAAGAAATGCCGGCTGGAATATGACTGATCTTAAAGGTGATATCTTTACTCGCCTTTTACATCCGGCTACCCGTGATGATCTATTCAAAACGTATGAAAGAGCGAACTGGAGCATTTTTCAGGATGCCTTTCCTCAACTCCTTCTCTATCATTATTCGACGAGGTATAAGAAGAAAATGTTTCATTTGTTTAAAGAATTTCATATTTCAAGCTTCATGGAAGAAGAGTGGAATCGTCACTGGGAGGAGAGGGATGATTTCAGATTAGTCCATTCTCTTATAATAAATGAGCAGCACCTCATTCAAGAACCAGTCATTGAACATGAGGTATATAAGAAGAGGGTGTTTGGTTCATCTCTATTCTATATTGAAGATCATCTTCATTTCAGCTCCGTTTTATTTCCGACATTAACGGGGGAACTTTTAGGTGCGAGTGTCCATGGCTTCAGAAAAATAGAAAACAGAATTCTTTTAGGAAATGAATTATTTACGATTTTATTTCATCCGGATTATCATTCCTCCTTTTTGTACTTTGCTTTACAAGTAGAGCATACAGGATCCAGAAGAGACTACGAACAGTATTGTAAGGGATTCCCCAAAACGAATACGCCAATGCTCCATCAAGCTTATGACGTAGTTCCACATCATTGGGAGTCTCATTCGGACTGGTCGATTAAAAAGAAAATAAATAAAGATTGGTACAAAGAGCAGGGACTCCCTCATGGAATCGAATTAACAAAGTGGTTTTTTCATAAGCAAAGGCAGCTTGAGAAGTTGGCGAATGTAAAAGAGGGTTTAAAAAAGATCTGGAAGAGAAAGAAGAAGAGACCAACACTCTAAAGTGGTGTTGGTCTCTTCTTGTCATGCTTGACGGGTCTGAACGAGCCGCCCCTCGCTTTCTTATTAGTCCAGCTACAGGGCTTAGAGGCTCGAGGTCATAAGTCAAGAACACCACAAAGGCAAAGAGCGCATTTCCGTTGTTCTCGCCTTATGCTTGTCGCCTCTGGGCAAAGCCCTTCCGCTATCTTATTAGTCCAGCTACGGCGGCTAGACCCTCGAGGTCATAAGTCAAACCACCCAAAAAGGCAAAGAGCGCCTTTCCGGGTGGTTCGCCTTATGCTTGTCGGGTCTGAACGAGCCGCCTCCGCTTTCTTATTAGTCCAGCTACAGGGCTTAGAGGCTCGAGGTCATAAGTCAAGAACACCACAAAGGCAAAGAGCGCCTTTCCGTTGTTCTCGCCTTATGCTTGTCGCCTCTGGGCAAAGCCCTTCCGCTATCTTATTAGTCCAGCTACAGCGGCTAGACCCTCGAGGTCATAAGTCAAACCACCCAAAAAGGCAAAGAGCGCCTTTCCGGGTGGTTCGCCTTATGCTTGTCGGGTCTGAACGAGCCGCCTCCGCTTTCTTATGTCGATGGACGGTTTTCGCCTTCTAGTTTAGGGTTGCCTTTTGAGGCTTTGGTTTGGGCTGAATTTGTTGCTTGCTGTTTGTTTTGTTTGTTTTTCTGATTTTTCATTGGGTAACACCTCCACTTATATTATTTTCTAGTTTCCACTTCTTTTATTCAGTAGGTGTCGAAACAAAATTAACGGAATGTCCTTTTAACACTTTCTTTGGCGAAACGCTTCTAGTTTTGTCAGGGGGGAAGGGAACGGGTTATAAAGAGAGAATTGCAGTATTAATCCAAAAAAAAGGTGGGAGGATTCACAATGCTTCCAAAACAAGATATTATGTTAAAATTAGCTGAAATTGAAGAAAGTTTGAATCAATTAGAACAAAGTCTGCATGATCGAATCTCAGTTGAAGAACAAGAAGGAATGAATTCGTTAACGAACAAGATACAGAAAATCGACAGTAAGTTGAGCTCAGTGGAGAGAAAAGCGGAATCTAAAACTGTTCTTATGAAAAATAGAGAAAAGTCCTTTGTCTTACAAAAACTTGAATTATCCTATAAGACGTCTTAAACTGAATTTATAAGAAAGTAGCCTTGTGCTACTTTTTATTTTTGTCAACATTTTTACGGAGGGCTTTTTTTGAAACAATTGAAGCAAGTAACGGGAGAATTGATCATCCTTGTTGAGCAGATGATGAAAGAATATAAAGGCAGACGTGAATCAGGTGAAAAAGGAGACTTTTACACAGAAGTAAAACCTTTTGCCGATAAAGTAAAAGGGGAGAATGATGCGTGGAAAGAACTGTCCTTGATTTGGATCAAGGAACAAAGGCCAAAACACCTACATTTCCCTCAAATAATAAACACATTCGATAATATTGAAATGCTATCTGTTCACTGTTTCTTTCCAGAGTCCAGTTACAATCGGTTTATCAGTCATTATCAATCTGTCTCATATGTACTGCAAACCCAGTTGGATGAATTGAATGAAAAATAAGAGGCTGCCGATCGGCAGCCTCTTTACATTATGGAGTTGAAATTGCTTTTTCTTCTATTGTATTGATTTGCTTCGACAGCTCTTTATAATGATGCAATGAAATCTCATTAGAAATATAAAGTTTTTTGGCCATTGTAAGAAGTTCTTGTTGATCCGTTGCTTGATAATGTTTACTACTTTCGTATCTCTTCAGCAGTTCACTCAGGTTCATCTTGATTCCTCCCAATACTTATATTTCATTGCGTCGCATCTACATTTATCCTATCATAGAAAACCCTTTCTTTAAGTTGTAAGAATAGTGTAACTTCCGACATTCTTCTTGTGTTTGTCGAAATATCTTTATGGGTCTTTTCACCATTTATCCAGTTAAAACATAAAGTATAGTAACCATTATTAAGTAAGGGGGCTAAGTATGAATTCTTCACTTCATTCTAGACAGATGCGTAACTACCATCCAAGTTATCATTCGCAATCAACGTATATGGGACCAGTGATGAACTATCAAGGACAGGGTATGCGACCTCCAGAATATGGATCTTACCAACCTAATTATTATCCTCAACCAGAAGCCCAATATCCGGCACCTGGGTTTCATATGAACCAATATCAACAGATGAACCAGCATCAAATGAATCCATATTTTGAAAATCCTCTACAGCAGAAAGAATACAATCCGTACCAAAAGAAAGCAATGGAGCAGCAGGCTTATGCTAATCCATATCCGAAAGCCTCGTTCATGGCTAAACCTTCGTCAGGGGGAGTAAGTTCAATCATGAATTCATTCAAGTCACAGGATGGATCTTTGGATTTTAATAAAATGATGAATACAACAGGACAAATGATGGGGGCAATTAATCAAGTTTCTTCATTAGTTAAAGGATTGGGAGGATTCCTTAAACTATAGGGTTTGAAGCCCCTACTAGTCTACGCTGACCACATTCTGACCACTTTTCATCATATTTGAGAAATCCTTAGATATATCTTGTTTAATTTCTTTTGTAACGTGAGAGTATACATCTAAGGTGATCTGGATTGATGAGTGACCTAATCTTTCGCTTACCACTTTCGGATTGACACCCATTTGTAGTAAGATAGTAGCGTGAGTGTGCCTTAGATCATGAAAACGTATCTTAGGTAAACCAGACTGCCTTATGAAGTTATTAAGGACAACGTTCGCTGCTGAGGGCGGTACGAACCTACCGTCTTCTTGTGCGAACACTAAGTTTTTATCATCGTATACGCGACTATTCTTCAATTTTTCTTCTTTTTGCCTTAACCTCTGCTTCTTTAACACCCTTTCGATTTCTTCATCGAAATAAATACTCCTTATCGAAGAAGAACTTTTCGGGACGTCCACCAGATATCCGTCAGTTAACTTGTAGAGAGTTTTATTGACATCAATGACATTTTGGTCGAAGTCTATATCTTCCCACGTTAAAGCCAACATCTCGCCTTTTCTCATACCTGTATAAGCAGCAAGGAAGAATATGGGGTGGTAACGGGAGTGAGAACAAAAATTAAGGAATTCATTAACTTGTTCTATTGACCAAATTTTCATCTCTTTGCGTTTGTTTTTTGGTGGTTCTATCATGGATGCTACATCTTTTTTTATTAGCTCCCATTTTTTAGCCACCCTCAACAACATTCGGATAATCTCGTGCATTCTCATAATGTAATTGGTTGAGTAACCTTCTTTTAATTTAACATTGTAAAAGTCGTGAATGACAAACTGATCTAATTCCGTAATGGATACATCTTTGAAATAAGGCAATATTTGTTTATGCAATACATAAGTCAAACGGTCGTAAGAAGATGCTTTTATCTTATTCACGTAATTTTTTTCAAAGTATTCAATCGCAAATTCTTTGAATAACGTTTTACGGAAATCTACGCTTTCTCCTTTTTCTACCTTGTTTATTAATTCTGCCAGTGCTGCCTGTGCTTCTTTTTTAGTCTTAAAACCTGATCTGGTCTTCTGTTTTCTCTTGCCAGTTATCGGGTCCTTTCCTATATCTACTGTAAATGAATAAACCTTACCTCTTTTTCGAATGTAACCTTTCACTATCCATCACCTTCTTATCTATTGTCTCGCCTGTCCCTCTAATTTCATGAGTTTCAGTAAGGTAGATGAAGGTTTTTGGTAATTCTGGTACTAGCATTATTTTCCTCATAGTTGTTGACTCCCCTTTAAAAAGAAATACCGACAAAAAACGAACACCTGTTCTAATTGTTATACCCATTATAGTACAAGTTTTCCATAAAGGGGAGCTATTTCATAGTGGCTTATTTCGACAAAAAGCGACTTTTATAAGGCTTTATTCACCTTGTTTACTCATTTTTATCAAGTTCTATAAGCATTTTGGAGTATCTAACCATATTTTCTATTTCTTCTTTGGTAAATTTTTCTCTTAATATTACTAAATCATCATAATTTTTGATCAACTCTGTCTTATCTACTAATAAGTCTGTCGGTTCAATGTGTAAAATTTTAGCGATATTCTCTACATGTTCTAAACTAATTTTTTTCTTTCCGTTCTCTAATTTGGAAATGAAACTTCTGGTAACTCCTAGTTTATCTCCAAGTTCATCTTGACTCATCCCCCTAATCTTCCTGATCTCTTGAATCCTTCTACCCACTTGTTCAATAAGTTCCATTGTTTTCACCTACCTATATGAAATGTTCCCCAAAGGGAAACACAACTATTATTATGCGTTTAAATGTAAGATTCTTCAACAACCAAAAGTTTCTGAAAAAACTTTATAGAAACTAGTTGACCTCAGGGGAACTATATGCAATAATAAGTTATATAAAGTGACCTATAGGTAAACAATATTGGAAAAGGAGGTTATAACTTGAACAGAATAGCGGAACGCCGTAAAGAATTACAATTAACTCAAAAGCAACTGGCGGAAATGCTTAAACTTACCAGGTCTCACTTGAACAAAAGCGAAAACGAAAAGAAAAAAGTAAATGTAATGTTGGCGATTCGAATTGCTCAGGCTTTAGATACAACAGTCGAGCGTTTATTTTCAGACGAATGTTGACCTATAGGTAACTAAATTAGGAGGAATGGAAATGGCAAAACGTAAAGAAGATTACCCACTAGTTCTAACGGCGAAGGATATTCAAGAAATATTAGGTGTCGGTAAACGCAAATCATACGAAATCATGGAGGAAAAAGGATTCCCGATTGTAAGACTTGGAGGAAAGTTAAAGCGCGTTAATCGTGATGACTTCTTTGAATGGTTGGATTGTAAGGCTGAAAGAGAGATTTCATAAATGAACAAAACAGAGGTGAGAAAAGAAGGTAGTCGTCTTAGGGTCAAGGTCTTAGGAAGAGACGAATATAATTGTCGAGCTTGCGGTTCAGATAAAGAGTTAGAAGTACATCACATGAAGGCTGTTGTATATGGCGGTAAATCAACAATGAGTAATTTAATCGCCTTGTGTAAAGAGTGTCACAGACTCGCACCAGAAGATGGTGTTGAATCCAATATGGATTTCATTGAGAACCGAAACGAATATGTATATCGCTCAATGATGAAGTCAGCGGACATTAACTCCAGGGTGACAATAGCATTCGTTGAAATGATGAAAGAAAGCACAAGCGAATATGTGAAACAAGGAATTATTAATGAAGAACAAGCAAAACGGATTTTATTTTACGAAATGAACAAAGTTATTTCATGAAGAAACACGCTTTACCACGCATGATCGAAGCGGAGAAGAAAAATAAGAGTGCGTCGTAGACTCAAAATGTGAAGCAAAGGAGAAATGAAAATGTGTCCTAAATGTTATCAAGCAGGTTGTGAAGATGGGGATTGTATGGAATACGTCATTGTGAAAAAGACGTTTGCACTTGAAATTCCAAAACACAAGTACAGCCAATTAAAACAAGACTTAGGTGTTAAGAGGTTATTCCATTTAACTGATGATTTAATCCAAATTACAAACAAATTAGAAAGAATGTCAGAACAAATAATCATTGAAGATATTGAAATTGATGACGGAGAGTATTAGTGAACATTTCGACCATACACTTCAATAAAGGAGGAAACGAAATGAAAGCACCTTTTATCAAGTTGAACGGTCAATATTACTTAGTCAATGGATTACAGTTTTACAAAGGTGAGCTGAACTTCATCTCATATCATACTGATGACGGTTTAGAGATAGCTTGGGACACCAACCACGACTTACAAACACTTCTTAAGGAAGGTGAGCAGCATGAACGAATTAGCTGAAATGATCCAGAACCGTATTCAAGAAGTGTTTGAAAGCGAAAACAGAATCCTATCCGATGATGAACTGTACACATACTTCCAATCTTATGAACCATCTGAACACGTTATCGAGAAAGAGGTTCATTACTTCTTAAATAGTTATTACATTTTCGAGGACACAAAAATTGAGTGGGAGGGCGATTTAAGTGGCATCGAAATTTCAAGACAAATCAGCGTTGGACTTGATGAAGAAGGAATTGCGAGTGTTAAAACGTCAGCGTGAAGATATGAAAGAAAAGCACAAACTACATTTAGAAGCAGCAGAGAACATGCTCGAACAAATCGAACATCAGGAGTTTCTCATTATGGATTATGAGCAAGTATTAAGGAAGGTAGAGGGCTAACTGCCAGGTAAAGCCCTCTGGAAAACATTCTACGGACATTATAAACCAAATATCGGAGGTCGTACAAATGGAAATCTATCCAGGTGACATAATCGTGACAGATAAAGGGACTTACCTTTTATTATCGGCAGAAGGATTCGACTTAATTGAAAATGTTTTTGATTCTTTTGAAGTAGTTAAATACATCCTTGTAAACGTCAAATTTGGAAGTATGGAAGCTTATGATTTCAACTTAGAAAGTTTGCTTTCTTATTACGAAGTAAGAGAAGTGATTCCTAATCTTAAATCTCAACACAGATTAAAGGAGGAATCCCAATGAAAATATACATCGTAAACGGCAAATCCTGTTACTCCAATTTCCAGCCGATCCCCGACCAAGTGTATTACATGATGATTGAGAATGACGAGATTACGGAAACGGAGGAAATTAACCATGACTGAGCCTAAGTTAAACATTTACCAGAAGTTAGTTGAAGTAAGGAAGAATATTGGAGCTTTCACAAAGGATAGTGACAGTTACGGTTACTCATATGTAAGTGGTACGCAAGTGTTAAGAAAGATTCAAGCGAAGATGGATGAACTACAAATCCTTCTTATGCCGAAAGTGTTAAATCAATCGTACTCAACCTTTGATTATAAGGACAAAAAAGGCAATGACAAAACAGATTTTATTGTAACGGCTGAAATGAATTATGTATGGGTGAATGCTGAAAACCCAGAGGAAACAATCGAGATCCCTTTCCCTACATTCGGCCAACAGGATGACATTTCAAAGGCGTTCGGTAGTGGATTGACTTACTCGGAACGTTACTTCCTTCTTAAATTCTTTGGAATCCCTACAGACGGTGATGATCCAGATGCGAAAGATACGAGTGGTAAAAGCGCCAATAAGAAAAATTACAGTGGTGGCGGTGGTAAACAAGCGAGTGAGAAGCAACTCAACCTTGTTAACTCCTTACTAAAGAAAAAGATTAACGATCAGTGGTCATACGATGCCCTATATAACAACTTAAAGCAGAAGATAGGCACTACTAAGGAAATCGAAAGTTGGAGCGTAGGCGAAGCATCTAAAGCCATAGAGATACTCCAGGGTGGCAAAAGTGCATAAAACCACAGAAGAGTACATCCAAACCCTTGAAGAGACAGTGGAGTTTTTAAAACAAATAACCGGGGCGAAACACTAGCCCCTTTGGAGGTTTATATATGGGAATCCCATTCTTACTAATTCTGATGTCTATTCTAGGTGTAATTGTAGTCGCAGCTTACAAAGTATCTCCTAGTCGTGTGAAGCGTATGATCTGTACATTCTTTGAGATTGAAACGGGGGAATTGAAATGAACGAATGGAAAGCACTTGTAAAGGAAGCGTTATCAATCGGAATTAAGCCGGAAGAAATATTGAAATTCATTAAGGAGAAATCAAATGAACGCACCAACTAAACAACGAATTTTATCTGTCGCAAAGATCACACTCGTTATCAAATTAGAGGATTTACAAAAACAATTAGGCAACCACAACTCACTTTACCTCATAGAACTCTACATAAAGCAACTACACAGTGAGGGCCATAACATCAAAGTGGTAAACGGCTATGTGAAATATAATCCTGGATTAATCGAAAAAGTGAGGGAAAAAGTATGGAACTAAAACAATATTTCACACACAACATTTCGTCAGCTAAGCGTGAGGAAGTCGAGAAGTCCCTACAAGCCAAATTAGACGATGGACGGGAGTTAGTAAAGGACATCACCAATTTAAACAGTGCTGGACGCTTATATGATCCACATGGTCGCAAGTTTGATGGGTATGTCATGGCGAAATATCAGTGTACAGTTCGCAAAGAGAAATCTAAAGTGTTAATGGGAAGGAATGGATGATAATGATTGCAAAGGAACACGAATTAACGAAGGAAGATTATGAATTAGCTGAAAGTCGAGGAATTGACAAGAAAACCTTATACGCTCGTTTCTACGTCCACTACTGGAACAAAGATGAAGCCATGACACGTCCAGTCAGACGACACTCTAAGTCACCTTGGAGAGCCAAATGCAAGGAGTTAGGCATTGTAGACGTATTGACCTACGATAACTGTTTACGGTACGGATGGGACGAAGAGAAGGCAGCGACTACCCCAGCTATGACCCGGGAAGAAATCGCCAAACAGAATCGTGATCGTCAACGTAAATACCCGGCATGGGTGTATGAAGAAGTGGAGAAAAACGAAATCCCTATCCGAACATTTCAGAGTCGGGTAAGTAAACAAGGGTGGACGATGGAAGAAGCGTGTACATTGCCTGTGGGAACGCATTTGGTAGATTACTACCGTAATAGAGTGAAGGAATTGGAGAGTAAGAGTAGTTAATGGAGTTTTGACTCAAAATACACAATAAGAAAACGGAGGTAAACAAATGAAAACTTATAAGAATCAAGTATTAGTGTTACCAATGGGAATGAAAGTGAATGCTAATAAATCAAAAAGTCCTAACTATGAAATTCTTATCAAAAATAGTTGTATTTCTATGGAAAACCGGAGAAAAACTTTGAAAATAGGTAATGCCATTAGATTAAAGGCCTTTAACGAGGATACAACAATTGAAAATTGCCGATTGTTTTTTGAAGGTACAATGACTTCTGACGGAATTATTCCTTGTAGCGTAATGGAATAAATGGCAAGCTTTGACCATTTAGAATTGTGACGTAGTTCGACCATATACCGACAAAGAGAGGATGAATGAAATGGGAAGAAAACCAGTTGAACCAGAAACACCAAGAAGTGTAAAAACAGTCGAAGTTATTCAGACGGTATCTATAAGAGGTAATGGAGTTGATACCGTATTAAGAGAGGTTACTCAATATTGGGATAAAGATGGAACATTATTAGCTGAAAATGACCCATGTGCGCTCAATGACGAGGTTGATTTATAAGAGAGGATGTTAGTCCTCTCTCTGTTCTTCCAGGTAAAGTAGATCACCCGGCTCACACTTAAATAAGTCGCACAGCCTTCCTATAACGTCAAATGTTATCTGAATGGATTCCTCATGGTATAGCTTGGAAATTGATTTTCTACTCAATCCTGTGGCATCTGAAACGTCCTGGATATTCATTTTTTGTTTAGCCATCATGACCCTTAGGTTGTTTCGTACTATCATCTTGTCCCACCTCACTACCTATTGTACTCACTATGTATTCATTATATACCATTGTAACAAAAATTTTTAGTGGAAAATACAACCTATGGGGTGTACAAGACTACCGATGGGTGGTATAATATTAATTAGAAAGGAGGTCAGACACATGCAAACGGTAGAAATCAAGCTTCATGAGATTATGGCCAAGAGAAACATCAAGACGATCGAGCAACTACATAAACTCTCTGGGCTTTCACGTAAGTCAATCTCGAAGGCTTACAACAAAAAGAACAAACGAATAGATGTTGAAGCGTTAGCAACACTTTGTGAGGTATTGGATTGTGAAATCAGCGAATTGCTCGTATTAGAAAATAAGGAGGAACAATAAATGTTATATAGCTTAATTACAGTTTATGAAACGAAAAATAATTTATATAAAGTATACGGACAAGGTGTTCTTGTTGAGTCTAAAGTAGACGGATTGAATCAAATATTCCTAGGTGAGTATAAATCGTTAGATAAAGCAAACCAAAGGGCAGAACTTGAAGCTGCTTCTCACGATTGCCCGGTTGTTGAAGTTTTGTTAGGTGCTAGGGTTTCATTCAGAGATATTAACTTGGAGGTGGTTTAATGAATGAATTAATCACAACTAATCATAATGAACAAGGTGAAATTATTGTAAGTGGGAGAGAATTGCATGAGTTTTTGGGAGTGAAAACTGCATATAAAGATTGGTTTCCAAGAATGCTGAATTATGGTTTTGAAGAAAATATTGACTTCATTACAATCGCTCAAAAAAGAGCAGTTGCAAATGGCGGATATAAGATGGTTGATGACCATCATCTCAAACTAGATATGTCAAAAGAGATTGCGATGATTCAACGAACCGATAAAGGAAAACAAGCAAGACAGTATTTCCTCCACCTTGAAAAAATGTGGAACAGTCCAGAAATGGTTATGAAGCGAGCATTGGAATATGCAGATAAACAGATTGCTGAAATGAAATCTAAATTGGAGTTGAACAAGCCTAAAGTATTGTTTGCAGAAGCACTTGAAACCTCTAATACTTCTATTCTAGTCGGGGAATTGGCAAAGTTGCTTAAACAAAACGGTATCAGCATTGGACAGAATCGCTTGTTTGATTGGTTGAGGGATAACGGTTATCTCATTAAACGCAACGGTGAAACGTACAATCTGCCTACTCAATACAGTATGGAAAATGAATGGTTCGAGATTAAAAAACGGCAAATAAATAACCCTGACGGATCAGTCAGAGTCACCAAGACACCTAAAGTCACAGGTAAGGGGCAGATATATTTCATCAATAAGTTTTTGGAAGAAAAGGAAGCCTAGACGCTGCAACGTCATAAAGGCTCAAATAAAACGACTTAATATCAGTATATCAGATTACGGACAAGTTATACCAACGAGGTGAAATAAATGCAAAAAAGCTACTACGCAATTATACCAGCAAATGTGCGTTATGACAAAGACCTAACACCAAACGCTAAACTACTTTACGGAGAGATCACCGCCCTATGTAACGAAAGAGGTTATTGCTGGGCGGGTAACGGTTACTTTTCGGATTTATACAAAGTCAGTAAGAAATCAGTATCAACATGGATTAATCAACTCATTTCAAAAGGATATATCACATCAGAACTTGTTTACAAAGAGGGTAGTAAAGAAATTCTCTATAGGTACTTACGAATTGTTCTAGGGGGTATGGAAGAAAACGTTAATACCCCTATGGAAGAAAAGGTTATAGATAATAATACATCTTTTAATAATACATTTAATATAACTACTACTACTAATGCCTTCCAATTTTATGAACAGAATTTCGGAATGTTATCTTCTCACCTTATGCAAGACATATCAGCTTGGGTTGATGACTTTAACGGAAATGAGGACATTATCATTGAAGCATTGAAAATCTCCTTAGAACGTAATAAGCGTAATTGGGGATATACAAAAGCCATATTGAAGGATTGGCATGGTAAAGGTGCTAAAACATTGTCTGATGTTCAAGCCTTAGACAACGAACACAAGCCTAAAGGAAGTGGTCAAACTGGAAAGCATAAAGAACCAACTCCATACGATAACATCTTCTAAGTTTCAGATAATCGGAGAACGAACCTGTGAACATTGCCAGGCAACAGTACAGATCATACAAACGGCAAAAGGTGAAGTAAGCGAGTGTATCAACTGTGAAAATCTGAAACTATCGAAAGAACACACAGACTATGTAGAGCAGAATAAACCTAAAGACCATGAACGACTTCATATACGTTACTCAAACGTCCCATATGACCTAGAGGGTGCTACATTCAAGACTTACATACCTAAACACCCTACGCAGAAAGAAGCGCTTAAAAAGGCTGTCTGGTACGCTAACAACTTTGATACGTTGGATGAATGGAACTCACTCCTATTCAAAGGAACATACGGCATAGGGAAAAGCCACTTATCAAAAGCCATTATGGACAGGCTCATGGAAAACGGAAAGAGCTGCATCTTCATAGACGTACCCAGCCTAATGGATAAGATTAAGAACACATTTAAGACAGGGGAATCCACAGAAGAGTTATACAACGCAGTCAGTAAAGCAGATATGGTCATATTCGATGATTTGGGAGCAGAGTATATCAAACAGTCTGAAAACGGTGAATCGTTTGTGGGAGAGGTACTATTCAAAATGTTCTCCAATCGAAACGGAAAGCCGAAGATCATCACGACAAACTGCTCATCGAAGGAATTAATCGCTATGTATGGAAAGAATGGTTCAAGGATTATCTCGCGTATGAGAAAAGGTACAAAGGTAGTAGTAGTTGAAGGCGAGGATATGAGGTTACAAGATTTCTAGGAGGAATGAAGATGGGTCATTTCATGACAAAAGAAGGAACGGCAATACAATGCAGAAATTGCCTTTATTGGACTAGAAAAATAATCAATACAGGAACGTGTGGTCATGCGAGCCAAAAGTTAGGTAGATATACAAACTCATTCCATTCATGTTCTGAATTTTGGCCCAAGGCAGAATATAGACTATGACCTGTCCTAAATGTTCCAATCAAGGTCGCTACTACACACATGAAGCAGGGGTAACGCACATTATCCCTTGCTCCTGTAAACAGTCTATGACAGTAAGACAAGCAAAAGAACAGGAATACAAGAAATTCTGTGAAAGGTTTGAACAGGCTTATGAGAAAGAGTACGGATACAAGCCGAATAAAGAGTACGACTACTGCATTGGGTGACTTGAATCATGAGTGGACGATAGAGAATGAGAGGGAGTTTATCAGACTATACGAAGATACACCCTTACATGAGTTAGTGGATCACTTCAACAGACCGGAAGAAGAAATAATCGTCATGGCCCTACACGTTAAACGGCAGCATAGAATCATGGAGGAATTGGAGTTAAAAGAGGGTGTAACGCATGACAAGGCAAGTCGTATGAACTACCACCCTATATATCACGACAGACAGGGCGAAGAATGGACGGTAGAGGAAATCCAATACCTTTGTACCTGGCACGACTTAGACGGCTTAAATAAGGTTGCTCTAGCGTTAGGGAGGACACCTAAAACATTATCCAGTCAATTAGGAAACGTTCGGAAGTTAGGAATGTACCACCACTACAGAAAACGGGAGGAAATCGTATGAGAAATCTGGTTTGGAAACCCGTCGGAGGATATGAAGGTTTTTATGAGGTTAGTAGTTCAGGTGATATAAGGGGTGTGGAAAGAGTAACTACCCATGGGAGAAGGATTAAAAGTAAGTTGAGAAAATTATACATCGGAAATCATGGATATAAATTCACAATGTTGAACAAAGACGGAAAACAAAAATCACTGACCGTTCATAGACTTGTTGCGAATGCTTTTATCCCTAACCCCGAAAATAAAGGTGATGTAAACCACATTGACGGAAACAAAATGAATAATTCTGTTGATAATCTTGAATGGTTAACCAGATCCGAAAATATAAGACACGCACATAAATTGGGATTGAATACATTCGTGGGTGCTAAAGGGGAAAAACATCATAATTCGAAATTAACAGAAAGTCGAGTAAAAGAAATTAAGATTCTCATTTCGAGAGGTAAGTCTAACAAAGAAATATCAGAAATATTCAATATAAAAACATATATCATTTCCAACATTAGGAATGGGAGGAATTGGAAACATGTCAAAGCAAATTAACATGAACTTCGAGGATATTCCAGAAAGCTACCGATTCACGACAGAGGAAAGAATCAGCAAAGCCCTTGGACGTAAGGTTAATCTCCATCACGAACGCATCATAGACATCCAAAACGAATTACTCACAAAGGTTGAGCAATATAAAGCTGAATACCAGTAAACGGTACAGGCGGTAAGACAACATTTGGTGGAGGGGAAGAAATGAGCAAGGAAGCTTACTATTGCTTTAGTTGCGACGGTCAAATAGAAGAACATCTTGTCAAGAAAGCGGAAAAAACAGGTAAATATAGCGGGCTATGCCAATGGTGTAAAGACTTACAAAGGAACTTTAAAAAGGGGGATTCACAATGAAGGATGAATTAATTTTACTTTTAGCATTTGATGCCTTGCTCTATGGAATGGATGAAGAATATGAACCAGCTTCAGAAAATCAATTGAAAATGATACGGAGTAAGTTGATTGAAGAGTACGGATTAAAGCTTATATCAACCGACCAAAAATTGGACGAAATACAAGGTAAAATCATTTCGGATATCCGAGGCATGAGAGATTCATTGATTAAGGAAGTGGAAGAACACTATGGAAAATAAAAAGCAAATCATGACAAAAGAATGGTACGAGAAGATAGCGAACAGTGATTTGGCGAAGAAGTATAATCAGAAGCCGTCATGGGATGAACATGTGAAGATGAAGGCAGATTATCTGAAACGGAGAGGTGAGAAGTGTGAAAGCATTTGATGTAAATGGAACTGAAATTAAATCTGGCGACATAGTGAAAATCGTAAAGGCTCCATTGGTAAAACATAATTGGTTGAAAGTGGGCAATACATTGCGAGTATCTTACTGGGAAGAACGTCCGTTGGGAAATGATTACGTTTGTGTTTTCTTGGAATCTAAAAAAGGCGGAAAAATATGCAGTATGGGTATTCAAGATAAACGGTTGGAAGTAATTCAATAAAAAGGTTAAGGGGTGTCTAACATGCAAGAAGGTGACTATGTATATATCCAATACTTCAAGTACAAAGCATACGCCTTCATCGTAGATACAACAAACGAACGCTATTACAGAATCGTCAAGGTATATAGAGAGGGCGAGGACGGGGTGAAGCATCACTACAAGGAAGTGAAAGAGGATGCGGTGTTAGTAGACTTACTGAAACCACTTGAAACGAAAGTATACCCAGAAGATATACAAGTATTAATCAACCTGTCGCTGGATAGCGGGGATAAAGATTGGTTTGAGGAATTAATGAGAGGGTGAAGAGGATGAAGGTTGCTGAAAGGTTAGTTTACACCAAAAAAGAAAACGAACGGTTAAAACGTGAATTAGAGGTAAGGGAAATGGCTATCAAGGATTTACAAGAACAGAACGAAGATAAACAAGCGTTGATTGACAAGGGAAAATGGTTATTGGAAAAAGAAGAACGAAATTACCTTAACACTCTATCGAAGTTAACTCACCTTGACGCTGAACTCGAAAATAAGCGAGAAGAGTTAAGACAGGCAAGGGAAGAAGTGGTAAGCCAGGGGAAAGAGTTAGAACATTTACGGCCTTTGATGGTTCTGTATATGAAGGAGAAGGTGGATGGATCCCAAAATACTCCAAGGTAAGTATATAGCTAGTGAACTAACACCAGGAGAAACAATTCAATTTAGGGATTATCTTCTTGAGAACCTGGACGCTCCATTTAGAGAAGATAGACTTAATAAGTTAGATAAGCTCATTAAGTCAGAAGAGAAATACAACAGAGCGAGAAACGAGTTAAAGCAAAGACAATACAATGCAGCACTCGAATATAAACACCTCACCGAGAAATGGGAAGAACACGGGGCTTACTTCAAAACAATAGAAAAGAGATTAGTGAAGTGGTATTACAAGGATGAATGCTTCTTCATGTGGTGGAGTCAAGTGGAAGCAATCGAACACACGGAAGCTGCAAAGAAGGCAGATGAGATATTCGATGAATTAATTAAGGGGTGATAGTTTGCTAGGTGAATATAATCCATACTCAAAGAGTCAACAGACAAACCACAACAGACGCACACCTAAACAGAAGGACAGAGGAAAGTTCTCATCCAAGACCATCAAAGAAATATGCGAACGTGACAATTACCAGTGTGTACGGTGCGGATCATACTATTTAGAGAAAATACCGCACCATGTTTTCTATAAGTCACAGATGGGCCAAGGAGTAAAACGAAACGGTGTATCCATTTGTATCAACTGCCATAGAGAAGCACATGCTTTGAAATCGGTTCGTAAGTGGTTTGAAGAATGGGTTGAGAAGAACCTAGATGAAAACGGAGATTACCTATAAGGGGTGTTCATATGGATGAAGTGGAGCGAGTATTCGTTGAAACATCGGAACATTACGAGGAAATCAATCAACGGTTAGCAGAAGAGAATAAGCATCTGAAACAACAGTTAAGCAATAAGAATCGGAAAATTAAAGAACTCACCAGGGTAATCAACAAAAAGAAAAAGAAAGAGAAGCAGCACTTCAAGAACGGCAAACGTGG
The DNA here is from genome assembly GCF_008180865.1 of Rossellomorea aquimaris. Lineage (GTDB taxonomy): Bacteria > Bacillota > Bacilli > Bacillales > Bacillaceae_B > Rossellomorea > Rossellomorea yichunensis. The sequence continues at coordinate 1,425,748 of NZ_VTEX01000001.1, read as the reverse complement.
AACTCAAAAGAATGGAGGGTGAAACGTGAAGCGTTGGGTGAAACAAAAGACCATTAAAACAGTAGATGGGGACACCTTACAGAAGGTGATCGTATACGAATGTAAGCCCCGGAAATATGACTATCTTGTATTCATCAGAAAATAAGCATAGAAAGTCACATGTTAACATTACAGTCAAATCTAAAAATGGACAAGAGGAACATATATTCTTAGGAGGAATTAACTATGATTAACAACGGAACTTGGGTAGGACGATTAACGAATGATCCATCACTAACTTATACACCAGACGGTAAGCCTGTAGTGAAATTTACTTTAGCGGTATCGAGGTCATTTAAGAATAAGCAAGGTGAAATAGATGCTGACTTTATCCCGGTAGAGTTTTGGGGAGGTAACGCAGCGGAAAACGTTGCGAATACACTTCAAAAAGGAGATACGGCAGGTGTGCCGGGTGCGATTAGAACGAGCAGCAGAGATAAAGACGGTAGACGAGAATACTTTTGGAGTGTGAATGCTGAAAGAGTGCAATTTATCACGGTCAAGAAGTGGAACGAAAACAATCAATCTACAAATCAATCAAGCAGTCAAAATAACAACAAACTAAATGATGATCCATTCACCAATGACAATGTGCCAATTGACATTGACTCGGATGATTTACCCTTTTAACGCACTAAAGTAATGAGGTGAACACATGAAATGGGATATAGCTTCCAAACGTCAACTACTACAAATTGCCTTGCATGAGGATTGCGACTTAAACGATAAATACGCAGCGGCAAGAGAGCTTCAAATCAATCAATGGTCGGATGATATGATACCTGATTTAATCTTGCTATATGGGAGAGGGCACTCTCTCCTATCTATAGCAGTGGAACTTGGGATAGAGCAATACATGGTGCAGAACAAAATAAATGAATACGGGTTGAAAAGGAGAAGTGGATCATGAACCTATTACCATATTATGAGATACAACGATGTTTAGATGACCGGATAAAGAAAGATCACGAGATTCCAGATGATGTCTTGGAACTGAAAATAATCGCATTTAAGGTGGAGTTGGGTGAGTTAGCGAACAGTAACCGATTCTTTAAATTTTGGAGTAACAAATCATCGGATGAGAGAGAAGTAGTCTTAGAAGAATTTTGTGACGGCATCCACTTCCTTTTATCAATAGCAATCGAAAGAGGATGGGATAGGTTCGTTAAAGAAGTAAAAGCTTCACGATTCGATAAACAACACAAGTCGCTTGGGGAGTTATTCAATGACCTTTTTCAATCGGGATTAAACTCATGCGGTGAATGGGCGAGGATGTTCCGGTATTACTTAGCGATTGGCGATCAACTTGGATTCAGTGAAGAGGATATACAGATTGCGTACGTGAAGAAGAACGAAAAAAATCATGCTAGACAGACGGAGGGATATTAATGACCAAAGAGGAAAGAAACAACCTCATTGAATGGTTAGTCGCTGCCACAGGATACAATCGCTCCTACTTTGACAGTATGAAAGATGAATCCATTGAAAAGATGTATGAAGAAATGTTGGTGAAGGGATGATCGTAGTCATTGGGTGTTTCGTAATCGGATTACTTGTTATTTCCGTAATGGGCTTGTTAGTCGGTATGGCATTCGGCCTTGAAACTGGTGGCGAGGTAATGGTAGGGATTTTGATAGCTATGGTCATACCTTTGATAATTGGAATATACGAATTTGGTCAGTATATAGCAAGTGGATTGGGGTTGATGTAATGGGTAAGAAAATAAACAGTGTAAAAGTAATCATTGACGGTCATGAATTCGACTCAACCAGTGAAGGCCAATACTATGAATATCTTAAAAGTCGTGATGATATATCAGACATAGCCCTACAACCTCACTACACGCTCGTAGAATCGTTTCAGTTTGAATGTAGACGTTGTATCAAGGGGAGAGTTAAGTCACCCAAAACAGGCAATATGATTAAATGCAAGGCATGTAACGGAGAGGGATATAGAAGCAAGCAACCTTGGACATATAAAGCAGACTTCAAAGTCACATACGATAACGGAAAAGTGGAAGTGATTGATGTAAAGGGGTGGGCGAATGAACGCTTTCCCCTGGTACGCAAAATGTTCGAGTATACACAAGGGTTTGAGTTATTGGTCGTGAAGAAGCATAAAGGGGGATGGAAGTATGTTTGATTGGTTAGTTTTAATATCAGTTTATTTAACCTTAATTTTGGGGTGTATGGTTTTGCTAACAGGCATGATATTTCTCTGGGATTGGCTATTCGATAAAATTGTTGACGAGTTGAAGTTAAAGAAAAGTTTCGTGGAATTCTTGTACAAGAAGTATTCAGAAAAGAATAAAAGACCGGAATAAAGGGGTGAGTAAATGACTCAACCAACAGAGGATATATTCCGAGAGCAACCAGTTGATATAGAAGCTCTACGGAAAGAGGTGAAGGACGATATCCCGGACACAATCCGGGACGTCATCCGGAAACACAACCAAATGCTCACATTCATCAATAAGTATGAAGAGGATATAGACGCGCTAACACCCTTTAAAATTAGCAAACTCCAATACTACTACAACAAGGCAGAGAGGGAAGCGTGGAAGCTTGCAGGGTACTTTAAAAGTCAGTATCAATATTACTATGGTAAAGCGAGTACAGAACGTGGACAGTTTTATATATACGAACGTGAGACAAACAAAGTGACGGTGAATGACTCCAATTATCGAAGTAAGGTCCAAGAGGGCATCAACCAAGAGATATCAGGCATATATGAAGGCCATTACGTTACATGGAAAGGAATCGCTACCAGCTACGCAGGGGCTATGCTCACCATGAAGGATATGATCAAGGCTATTGATAAAGAAGGGGGAAGTTGAATGGTTACTACATTAAAGGTGGTTCTAATTATATTTTAATACTGTTCGCAATGGGGGCGATTGCAGAAAGTGACAAGAAAGCCCAAAACCAACATGCGTATACATTCATATTTACTGTTTCGATGACAGTCATGGTATTTTTCCTACTGTAAGGAGGATGAATGAATGATTAACACTGTAATTATGTTTCTAGCTTTTGTATGCCTAGTCGGATTTATATTGGGGGAGAGAAGATGATAGATCAACTACAATTCATTGATACGAGCATCCCGAAAGAAGCCAAAAGAAAAGCTCAAAAACTTATGAGCCGTTACCGTATGCTGGATGCCATTATAGAATCAAGGCAGCTCAAAACAAACAAGATGACCGTCAACTATGACGCAAGTGAATCGCAAAGGGGAAACCAGTTCCACAGTCAGACAGAGGAACTAGCCATGAATGAGATACAACTAGAGGAATATATACTTACGAAGAAGAAGCTAGACCTGATATTTGATTCACTGAAACCGGATCAGCAGAAGATATGGGAGCAACGATACATGTTAGGGATGTATGATACAGATGTATTCTTGAACCTGGGAATACCACACAGGACGTATTACCGATTGAAGAAGGAAATGATTGCAGTGGTGGCAGAGGGAATGGGATTGGTGTAGTAAAATGTTTTGAAGGGGTGGTAAGCTTGAAGATGCTTTGTATTAAGCTAATGTGTTTAATATTTTGCTTTCCGTTTTATCCATTTCACTTATTCGCAAAGTGGTATGAATACTCAGGGAACGGTGTCGAAACGAATTTTAAAAAAGAATCAAAGGAGTACTGGAGAGAAGTTATTGTGTTACTTACGTATAAACGAACAATACGATGAAAAGGGGAAGTTAAAATGAATATTGCGGAAATTAAAGGAAGAACAAATATGTGTTCTGAAGGTTATGTTGTCTTGCCGGAAGATTATGTTAAACTCATCGAAGGAATTGCAGAAAGGGGCCTGAAAATAAAACAACAAGAGGAAATAATCATCAACCACGCAAAGGAGATTGATACATGGAAAGAAAGATATTTTAATTTAATTGAGCATCATCGGGATTATTTCATTGAACAATCAAAAGAAAGTTTAAAAGCACTTAGCGAATTAAATAAACAGTAAATCGTAATACTTTGGCACTATTTCGCACTAAAAAGGACAGGATTTTCCAAGAAATCCGTTATACAATGGTACTATAACAAGTTTATCTTTGATGTATAATATCTAAAAAAACGTTCCGCAGTGGCTCACGTAGTCCTTCGTCGGTCTAAATAATCAATGAAAGGTTATTTACCCTCTTATTCAAGACTCTAGATAGCGACTAGGGTCTTTTCTTTTTATAGGTGTGCATGTTCTAAGGTAGCGAGTCGGTCTCCAAAACCGTCTGTAGCAGGTTCGATTCCTGCCCCGCCTGTTAAAGATATACACAACAGTCCAATAAACTGTGATTGGTCGTGACGTGCAAGCCATCAATGTCTTATATAAACGAAACAGAGAATCACTAGGACTGCCTGAGGGTTCTCTTTCTCTTTGTATAAAGGGTATCAAGGTATCTTTCATAGAGAGAGAAAACAAAGGGAGGATTCACATGTATGGGGGATATGAAAAGTTAGTACGACAGAATAAGCCGATCGTGTATAAGAGGATAGAGCCGAAGAAACATCCATGTAAAGGGTGTGTATACGGCACGTTTGTAAGTAACGAAAAAGTATTATGCCTATTACCAAAATGCGTGAGGGATAGAAGGTGAACCTCTATTGAAGTTTATAAAGACGAAATTAGAACGAAAGAAAGAATGGAATATACTCTGCTTTAATGATTGGCACATAGGTAGCCACGCTATCAACCATGAGTTATTAAATAAATGTATTGAGTTTATAAACTTGAATAGAGAGAACACACGCATCTTGCTCAATGGAGATTTATTTCATAACATCAATAAACACAGTAAGGGTAATCACAAAGACCAGAGTATGACGGCTCACGAACAACTCAATTATGCGATTGAAGTATTAAAGCCTTATGCAAGCCTTATAGATGGGGTGACATTAGGAAATCACGACTGGAGATCAGAGGAAGAAGCAGACCTAGACTTAATGCTTCTATTCTGTGAACGGTTGGGGATAGAAGATAAATACTTAAAGTATCGTGGAGTGGTAGGATATAGCATCAATAAAAACTTCTACAGTATCGAAATGTTCCATGGTACGGGTGGAGGGGCAACGATAGCAGCAGCAGAACGAAACCTAAAGAAAATGAAGCGTTCAACGGCTGACATTATGTATTGTGGTCACTGGCATAAGGAATACGCTAAACCGTTTAAGGAATATCACATTGATCCGTATAACAACCAACTAAAGGAATACAAACGATGGTTCTTATGTGGGAATACATTAGTAGATACAGAATCCTATGCACAGAAATTTAGTTATGAAGAGTCATTCCCTAGTCAGGCGGTTATAAAGCTTAGTGGGGTTAGGAAGAAACGTAATATTGAAATTGAGTGGATAAGATAGTGTCGAAATAAGCCAAGTTTCAATCTATGTTAGGAGGGAGTGAGATGAAGTAATGGATGAAAGACAAAAACGTTTTGCTGATTACTATATAGAATTGGGAGTAATTGAACAGGCTGCTATTAAGGCTGGATATAGTGAAAGATACGCAAGAGGTAACGCTCATAAGTTAGTTGCGAATGTGAGCATTAAAAAATACATCGAAGAACAGATGGCTAGGAAAGATGCTGAGAGGATAGCTTCGCAAGATGAAGTATTATCATTCCTTACGCAAGTGTTAAGGGGTGAGGTTACAGAACAAGTGCCTATCACCATGAAGGATTACTGGGAGATGGCCGACAAAGAACCTTCACTAAAAGATAGGACGAAAGCTGCTGAACTAATCGGTAAACGATATGCCTTATTTACGGATAAACAACAATTAGAAGCTAATGTAGGTGTGACGTTCGTGGATGATATAGGTGACGAGGATGAAAGCTAAACTATCACAGTTTATATTTGCGATATTCTTTATTGTATGGAGAGCTGCGTTAAACCCGAAGGTACTAAACATTGTATGCAAGGGTGGTCGTGGTTCTGGTAAATCATCAGTAATCGCTCATATCATCGTCCAATTGCTCATGAGGTATCCGGTAAATGCGGTAGGAATAAGAAAGATAGATAACACGATTGAATTATCCATATATGAGCAAATGAAATGGGCCATAAGTGAACAAGGGGTATCACATCTGTTTAAGATTAATAAAACCCCCATGAGAATAACATACATCCCCAGAGGGAATTACATGGTGTTTAGGGGCGCACAAGAACCAGAGAGGATTAAATCCTTGAAGAGTGCAAACTTTCCCTTTGCGATTGCGTGGCTGGAAGAATTAGCGGAGTTCAAAACAGAAGATGAAGTTACGACTATCACCAACTCCTTATTACGTGGAGAATTGGGCGATGGTCTTTTTTATAAATTCTTTTACTCATATAACCCACCAAAAAGAAAACAATCATGGGTGAATAAGAAGTACGAAACGCAGTTTGTTGCTGATAACACAATTGTCCACCATTCCACTTATTTAGATAATCCATTTATCGCTCAACAGTTCATTGAAGAAGCAGAAGCAGCTAAGAAACGTAATGGATTGCGTTACAGATGGGAGTATCTTGGTCATGCTATCGGTTCGGGTGTTGTGCCGTTTGACAATCTGACATTTAGAGAAATAACGGATGAGGAATATAAACAGTTCGACAACATCAGACAAGGAATTGACTGGGGATATGGTGTTGACCCGGTATCATTCGGCAGGTGGCATTATGACAAGACAAGAAAACGTCTATATGCAATGGATGAATATTACGGTGTGAAGATAAGCAATAGAGAACTAGCTGAATGGATGCTCGATAAACAGTATCACGATGTTATGAGTATTGCTGATTCAGCAGAGCCGAAAAGTATTGCAGAGATGAAAACATATGGCATTCGGATTAAGGGAGCGAAGAAAGGCCCAGGCAGTGTTGAGTATGGTGAGAAATGGCTCGATGACCTGGAAGAAATCATAATCGACCCGAAACGCACACCGAACACCGCAAGAGAGTTTGAAAACATTGACTATCAGACAGATAAAGACGGTAATCCTAAACCGAAATTAGAGGATAAGGATAATCACGCCATAGATCAGTGCCGTTACGCACTAGAGAACGATATGAAACAATCAGCAATCAGCTTTTTGAAATGAGGTGAGTAGATGTTTTTCGATAGAACACACAGTGATGAGTTAAATCAAATGGTGATTGATAACTCGAATGTCACCAATGAAAAGATAATCAGGGCTTATATAGAAGCTCACGACACGTTAAAGATGCGTGAAGGGGTAAGGTACTACAATAACGAGGGAGACATCACACAAAGGCGACAGTACGCTGTTGTGGATGGTGTGCAAGTGGAGGACTTGGATAAACCCAATAACAAGGTGGCTCATGGATTCCATAAAATCTTAGTGGATCAGAAAACATCTTATTTGGTGGGGAATCCGATTAACTTCTCTACAGAGGACGATGCGTTTCTTGAACAGATTAACGAACACTTTGGGGAACGGTTTGACGATGTGATAAACGAATTAATCAAAGGGGCATCCAATAAAGGGATAGAGTGGTTACACCCTTACATTGATGAAGATGGAAACTTTGATTATATTGTCGTACCAGCCGAACAGTACATTCCTATCTATGAAGGAAGTAAGCAGAAGGTGCAACAGTATGGTATCCGTCATTACCCGATAACGTTAAATGGCGAAGAAACAACCAAGGCTGAGTGGTGGGATGATAAGCGAGTGACCTACTACATCAAATTAAACGGTGAGTACGTCCTAGATTCGTATGAAGAAGTGAATCCAAGGGATCATTTCCAATATGGTACAGAATCGGAAGGATATAAAGGTTATGGGTGGGGGGAAGTGCCTTTCATTCCTTTTAAGAACAACGAGGAACAACGTAGCGACCTATCCTATTACAAAAGTTTAATTGACTCCTATGACAATCGTGTGAGTGATAACCAAAACTCATTTGATGAGATGCAAGAGTTAGTGTACATCTTGAAAGGATATGAAGGTACAGACTTGAGTGAGTTCAGACGCAATCTAAAGTATTATAAAGCGTTGAAGGTATCAGAAGAAGGTGGACTTGATACAAAGCAAGCAGAAGTCCCTATGACCTCTATAGACGCTCATTTAAACCGATTAGAGGATAACATCTTCACATTCGGTATGGGCGTAGATACGAATACAGATAAGTTTGGGAATTCTCCGTCAGGGATTGCGTTGAAGTTCTTGTACTCGTTATTGGACTTAAAGGCACAGACAACCGAAAGAAAGATACGTCCATCCATTCAAAAGTTATTGTGGTACCTAGCTGAATACTTAGAGATTAGCAATCAGGGAATCTATGACTATAAGAGTGTAGATATGGTATTCCAGTACAATGTCATGGTGAATGAATTGGAACAGGCAGACATTGCGCAGAAATCCAAAGGGGTTATCAGTGATGAAACCATTATGGCCAATCACCCTTGGGTTCAAGACCTGGAACAAGAAAAAGCCCGTATGGAAGAACAGAACGCATCCATAATTAAATTTGAGGATGATGACGATGAACCAGAAGAAACAACTCCAACAGGATAAAGCGTTAGATCGTCATGTCCGGGGTGTCGAGAAGGAACTCATAGCGAATTATCAGCGTTCATTGAAAGAAATACGTGGGAAGTTAGCGGAATTATACGAAAAGACAGACGGAGACTTTAACGCAGCGAATAAATACAATCGTTTGGCTGCCCTTGAAGCGTCCATATCAAAAGAGATAAGCGAACTAACCAAGAAGAATGCTAAAACCCTCCAAAATGGAATTGCAGGACATTACGAAGAATCATTCTTACGTACTGCCTTTCTATTGGAGAATGAGGTGAAGGCTTCACTAGGATATGCGCTTATGAATAAGAAAGCTATCTTACAGGCCATTGAAAACCCTTTAGACAGAGTGGGGTTCATCAACCGTCACAAAGAGGGGCAATTAGTTCTCGCTCGTCAATTGAGGGAAGAAATCACCCAGGGGCTAATACAAGGGAAATCTTATGGACAGACGGCTAAAAAGGTAAAGGAACGTTTCGGAGTGGGTGCGTTCAAAGCTACACGCATTGTACAGACGGAAACGAATAGAGTTAGGAACAGAGCAAAAATTGATTCTATGCAAGAAGCGTCAGATGCAGGGGTTAATATAAAAAAACGATGGATGGCTACACTGGATAAAAAAACACGTGATTCTCATGGGGATTTAGATGGTGTGACGATTGATCTTGATGAAAATTTTGAAATAGATGGTGATTCCGGGGATGCACCTGGTAACTTCTCAAGCCCGGAGAATACTATAAACTGCCGTTGCACGATGGTAAGTATTGTAGAAGGATTCGAACCGAATAGAAGACGTGTAAAAGGTGAAGGTGTCACAGAATACAAAACCTATTCCGAATGGAAAAACAATGTGTCGAAATAAGCCACGTTTACAAAACAAGCAATAGCGCATACTCTTGTAAAAAGGGGGTGGGCGCTTGAAGATAGATTTATCTGACGTAGGGTTGCCGAGAAAGTGTTTAATGATGGTGAGGGATGTCTACAACCATCCGAATACAAATAGTCACACAAAGGACTTTATACGCTTTGAGCTTCAAAAAATATTAGGTAGAGATTATGACATTAAAAAGTTTCTGTCGAAATAGATCACTTCTAAAGAGGAAATATATGGTGTAGTATAGAAGTAACCAGTATAACCTATTAAGGAGTGGAATCATTATGATGTACTTATTAGCTATTTTATTACCACCTGTAGCGGTGTTCTTGTCAGGAAAGCCAATTCAAGGCTTTATCAATCTAGTATTAACATTATTCTTCTGGATACCAGGCGCAATACACGCGGTATTCGTAGTACATGAGAAGAAAGCAGAAAAACGAATGGAACGACAGGTTAAATTAATGAATCAAACTAAATAGATTACCAAGTCACTTCATATGAGGTGGCTTTTTTATCGTCTTTTTTACCTTATGCAGACGTTAAAGAACAAAAGGTAAACCTATCGTGCGTACTACGTTAATGCGAAATAGGAGGATGTACCATGAAAGAATTACTCGAACAATTAGCCAACGGCGAAAAAACTGTTGATGATGTTTTAAAGGCGATTGATGAAGCGGACAAAGAGAAAGTACCTCGTAGCCGATTGAATGACAAGATAGAAGAAATCAAAGAGTTACAAGGTCAGCTCAATGATCGTGACAAACAATTAAAGGATTTGAGCAAAAAGGCAGATGGTAACGAAGATTTGCAGAAACAAATTGCAGACCTTCAAGAAGCAAATAAGCAAACAGCCCAAGACTATCAAGAGAAACTTGATAAACAAGCGTTTGACTTCAAACTGAGTGAAGCCCTTGCATCTGCCAAAGCGAAGAATCCGAAAGCCGTTAAAGCATTGTTGAACAGTGAAGCCATTAAACTTGATGGTGATAAGTTGCTAGGGCTAGATGAGCAGCTAAAAGCCCTACATGAGTCTGATGGTTATTTATTTGAGCAGAAGGAAGAACCTTCCCTCAAAGGGCGCAAGCCGAATGATAGTAAAGAAACACCAACAGGATTGACAAAAGAACAATTTAATCAAATGGGATATTCAGAAAGAGTCAAACTCTATAACGAGAATCCCGAACAATACAAACAATTATCTGAATAGGAGAGTGACCTAAATGGCACAAACACAATTATCCAATCTTGTAAATCCCGAAGTAATGGCAGATATGATCTCTGCTCAACTTCCTAACTTAATCCGATTTGCTCCACTTGCGAGAGTGAACAATGAACTTGCAGGACGTCCAGGTGATACAGTAACCGTACCAAAATGGGGCTATATCGGTGATGCTGCTGATATTGCAGAAGGGGAATCAATTCCACTTGACCAAATGAGTACATCTACTGATACCTTCTCCATCAAAAAGGCTGGTAAAGGGGTAGAAATCACAGATGAAGCGGCTCTTTCTGGTTATGGTGATCCTATTGGGGAAGCACAACGTCAACTAGGTTTAGCTATTGCTAACAAAGTGGACAACGATGCTCTTACAGCGCTTCAAAGCGCAGTATTGACTTATGCGACTGCTGCTGGTGGTAAATTAGATGTAGCAACTGTGGATGCAGCACAACAGGTATTCGGAGATGAAGAGTTAGGTTCAATGGTTCTTATTGCGAATCCTAAAGATGCTGCGGTGCTTCGTGAAGATGCTGCCGGACAATGGGCTAGAGCATCTGAACTAGGTGACGCTATCCTTCAAAATGGTACATTTGGTGAAGTGTTAGGGGCGCAAGTAGTACGCTCTAACAAACTTGCTGAAGGTGAAGCTTACCTAGTGAAACAGGGGGCGCTTGCTATTTATATGAAACGTGGTGTAATGGTCGAATCAGATCGTGACATCGTAAATAAAACAACTGTTATTACTGCGGATGAGCATTATGGCGTTCACCTTGCGGACGATTCTAAAGCGGTTAAAATTACAATTACTGCATAAGAAGGGGGCTTAATGCCCTCTTTTTTTATTATGAAAGGATGATTACATGCTATTACGCAGACATAGAAAACAAGAGCCTAAGAAAGTGAGTGGTTCTAATGATAACGACTCTGAAAGAAGTAAAAAACAGTCTGGGGATAAAGACAGATCAAAAGGACGAGCAAATAATAAGTCTAATTCCAAAGGTTGAGGAATGGCTCAAAAGTTACTGTAATGTGGTTGAGTTGCCACTTGAATACGAAATCAATGCCATTAATATGATTGAGTACAATTTAAATGTGAAAACAGGCTATGCGTCCGAAAGCCTTTCAAGGCACTCTGTAAGCTTTGTAACCGATTATCCTCCTAGTGTATTAAAAGGACTAAGGAGAAAGCTTATATGGTGATTGTGGAGCGTTATACAAGTGTTGATAACGGAATGGGTGGTTCGTTTAATCAGTGGGTATTTCACCTTGAATATGATGGGATCATTGACCAATTAACAGGTAACGAAATAGTCGAAGCGGATAGAATCGCTGAAAACTCCACTCATATCTTAATCGGTGAAGTGGCTGATATAAAACGACAAGACCGGGTTATCGCTAATGGTAAACGGTTTAACGTGCGAAACGTGGACAATCCCATGAACCTCAACAGACATTTGGAAATCATGATTGAATATGAAGGTGAACATAATGAAGTTTAAATCGAATAAAAAAGATGTGTTCAAAGCCTTAAATGATGCTGAAAAACGTGTTTTGTTGGGTATTGGGGAATTTGCAGAAGGTCAAGCAAAGTCGTTAGCGCCTGTTGGTCAATATGATGATGGTAGAGTAGGTGGTAATTTGAGGGGGAGTATAACTCACCAAGTTAACGAAGGTAAACGTAGTGTGGAGATAGGAACTAACGTGGATTACTCGATATTTGTTGAGAAAGGCACTTCTCGAATGTCACCTCAACCATATTTAACTCCTGCGGTAGAGGGTAACAAAGAACAAATCAAAGCCCTCGCTGAAAGGTTATTCAAACTATGAAAAATCTTATCCAATCCTTATACACCATCATTTCACAATCGACCACATGGAGCGTTTACGACACGCAAGCTAATCAAAATGCAGTTTATCCGTATATCGTGTTTAAGTTACCCAATTCAAACAACACAGAGAGCGATAGAGAGGACTTTATCATTGAGGTAGACCTGTGGGATGACAAAACCTTTTGGCAGTCTTTAGAGGACACAGAAAGGCTTTACGAGGAAGTTAGTAAAGTGAACGATGCTATGAAAAAGGCTCGAATCCTAAATGAACATCACCTCTTAATCTTTAGCAAACTCAATCAGTTACAGTTACCCGATCCAGATGAAAATATTAGACGTATTCAGTTGCGTTACGAGGTTAAAACATATGAAAGGTAGTGAAGTTACATGGCAGTAGTAACAAACGGATATTCAGCTAAGACCGCAGAACGTTATTTAATTGATGCAGGGGCGGTATATAAAAACTTAGAATTTGACGATGTGACAGGAGATTTCACAGGAGAGCTACTAGGAGCGACAAGTGGGGGTAACGAATTTGCTCTGTCACAGGAAACACGTGCTATTGAGGTAGACGGTGTGCGAGGTCGTGCGAAGGGTAACACCATCCTAGTATCAGAAGAACCTCAATTAACAGTGAATCTGAAAGAGTTAACAGCTAATAACTTAGCGTTAGCAATCGCTGGTTCTGATGTAGATACGACAGATACGAACTATGACATTATCACAGGTAAAGGAAAGATTGATATTGACGATTACCTTGATAACGTTGCATTAGTCGGGCGCATCACGGGTTCTGATAAACCGATTGTTGTGGTCATTCATAACGCTATCTCTGTAGAGGGTCTGACAATTACAACCGAGGATGATAACGAAGCGATTGTCCCTATGGTATTCATGGGCCATTATGACGGTGCAGATATTGAAACCCCTCCATATACAATTTACTTTCCCAAAGAGGTGGTTTAATTAATGCGTAGCTTAAAATTTACCGATGTATTCACAGTGAGTCGTATTTTAAAGAAGATGCAGATTAAGCCTAATTTCAGTGCGGAACACACGCAAGAATCATTAGGGGCTGAAATCATTATTAAGTTTTTTGAAAACTTAGGGGATGCAGAAGAAGAAGTGACGGCTTTCCTTGCTGATCTAAAAGGTATGAGTAAAGAAGATTTCCAGAAACTTAGTTTTGAAGAATCTGCAAAAGTGCTGCAAGAGTTTAAAGAAATGCCAGGGCTAAAAGGTTTTTTGGACTCTGTTACCAAATTGATGAAATAGATACATTAGATTTAGTGATGAATCGCTATTCTGATGTGTCTTTTTTTATGGGTTTGGATATTGAGACAGGAGCAGAGGTATTAGCGAAAGCAAAAGAGAACATTGCTGAAAGTAGAGTGTGGGAACAGTGGCTTTCTGTTTATCCAAATATGGAGGAAGAAACCTTTATCCCTTATTCAAAGTATCTCGAAGAATTAAAGAAACCACCTAAGAAACAGAAAACAGATGAAGAAGTTATACAAGATGCAGAAAATATATTGAAAAACATGAAGCACTCCAAATAGGGGGTGCTTTTTTATTTGTACCTATGAAGGTAGGTGAGGACTTATTGAATTGTTCCGTTTATTTGGATCTGTATTTATAGATAACAAAGAGGCGAAAGAAGGATTAGAAGAGGTTGAAGGGAAAGCGAAGAAAACAGGTGGAACATTAGGAAAAATGGCAAAAGGTGTAGGGGTTGCTGGTGCTGCTATCGGAGCTGCTGCTGCGGTTGCAGGGACTGCTATGACAGGGTTGTTATCCAAAACACTCGAAGCCACTTCGGAGATTAATAAATTTTCACAAGTTACAGGTATGTCTACCAAAGGGTTTCAAGAATGGGATCACGTAGCAAAACAATTTGGTTTTTCCATGGAACAAGCATCTGGTGATATGGCTATGCTTGCTGAACGAGCAATGGAAGCTCAAAGTGGTATAGGTGAAAATGCTGAAATGTTTAATAAGCTAGGTGTTTCGGTTACAGATGCCAGCGGAAAACTAAAAACCCAAGAACAATTATTCAATGATGTTATCGGTGGATTACAAGGCATGGAGAACGCGACAGAACGAAACGCAATTGCAACAGCTATGTTATCAACCACAGGTGAAGAGTTGGCTCCTGTATTAAATATGACAAATGAAGAATTACAGAAAATGAAAGGTAATGCAAATGTAATCAGTGAAGATAATTTAGCAAAAGCTGATGCGTTTAAGTTGAAGTGGAATGAAGTGAAAACCACCTTTTCTGCATTGGTAACTGATTTAGGAATTAAAGTAATGCCTGTTTTTTTAATTCTTTTTGAGTGGGTTGAGAAAATTAGGAGTAAAATCACGGAATGGATAGAGGATAATTCCCCGAAATTAAATTCATTAAGGGATACCATTGTTTCGGTAATGGAAAAAGCAGTTGAAGTCATGAAGTTGGTTTGGAATTTCATTGTGACATATATACTTCCTATCTTTGCGAGTTTGTTTTCTTGGGTACAAGGTCATATGCCGACAATCAAAGCAACCATATCAACTGTATTCAACAGAATAGTTGAAGTGGCGAGAATGGTATGGGCTTTCTTTAAGGACAATATACTCCCGATCATAGCGAGGTTTTACGAGTATATTCAAAGTAAGATGCCGCAGATACGAAGCATAGTCGAGGGTGTTTTCAAAGTTATATCCAACGTGGTTAAAATCGCATGGGGTATATTTGAAAACTTGCTACTCCCAGTGCTTAAAGCTTTATGGAATTGGATTAAACCACATTTACCGAAAATACAAAGTATTGTTGAAGGTGCATTCAATGCAGTAATTACCATTGTTGAAGGAGTTGTTAAAGTATTCGAGAAAGTCACAGGCGCAATCAAAACGGCTTATGACTGGTTAACTTCATGGAACAACAAACCAGCATCAAAAAAGACAGTGGAAGTTGAAGAAAGACGTACTTCATCTAGTGGAAGATTAGGTGGTGTTCAACGCTATGCCACAGGCACGAACTACGCACCAGGAGGATTAGCCATGGTGGGAGAACGTGGCCCGGAGTTGGTTAGATTACCTAGAGGTTCTAAAGTTAGTACTGCAAACGAAACAAAAGATATGTTACGGAGTCAACAAGTGAATAACACCTACATCACAGTAGAAGGCAACATCGACAGGGACTTATACGATGAGGTTATGTCCAAGCAACAACAGAATGTCCAAACTAAACTAATGTTCGGGGGTGTGAAAGGATGAATCTAATCATTGAACGAGTGGACGGTGCATTATACGACTTGAAATCATTGGGCATTGATACGCTTTATTTTCGCCCTGACTCCCCTAGTTTGGAAACGGACTCTGACGTCGTAGGTGAAGGAGAAATTGATTTAGGTTCTCGTTACAAATCAAGGATGATTAACGCATCATTCTTTTCCAGAGCGATGGATTACGCAGATTATCCTTTAATGAGAAACGAACTATTCAAACTGTTCCAAAGCAAAGAACCTTATTACGTCCGTCCTAGCGAAATGCCGGGGATAAGGTGGAAAGTAAAATCCGAGTCAACGATTGATCTTGAACGAATAGCGAACACGGGAGTCTTTGGTGTGCAGTTTAAATCCTACTCTCCATTCAGTCATTCCATAGGAACCACCCTAGACCCTCTAACATTCGATTCTGAACTATGGCAGATAGGTCAAGGGTTAACAGTCGAAGAACCGGAATACACGCACACAACCTCTTTATTTTCCATCTACAACGCAGGGGATGAAAAGATTGATCCGAGAGAGGTTCACACACCTGTTGTTATTGAGTTCATGGGTGCTTCTAATAACCTGAAAATAAAGAACATCACTACAGGTGACGAGTGGAGCTACACAGGCACAACACACGACTTAGACACAATTAAACTAGATGGCATTCGTTCCACTAAGAATGGGTTATCTATTTTCAGAGATACCAACAGAAAATTAATCACCATTGCATCAGGATGGAACGAACTTGAAGTTACGGGAGCGACGGACACTTTTACAATCTCGTTCGATTTCCGCTTCTATTACATCTAAAGGAGGTTGAAACATGGGGAGATATAGAAAATTAGGTGTAAACCTAGACAGGAATTTCCGAGACGATTATAACGCAAATGTTGACGACATAGAAGTCGATGTAGACAAATCATTGGCTGATTCATCTAGTGCTAAACAAACAGCAGATGAAGCAAAAGCACAATCAGAGAATGCAGAAATAGTGGCTAATCAAGCTAATGCAACCTCTGATGATGTCCAACAACAATTAAACACTATCGTTATCGAAAGTGGTACAAGTGACGCAGAGGTTCTTCAAGCACGTGGTGGGGAGCCTGTTTTGAATGATCGTTTGAATAAAGTTGATACGCAGTTGGTAGAAAAAGCGCAAGTTCAATTTGATGATATTACAGTTAATATCCCTTCAGATTTCGACACTTTACAAGAAGCAATTGATAATTTAAGCGAACGGAAGCCGAAACAAGGTAAAACTATTGCTTTACAAATGGAAAGCGGTTACCGACCATCAAAAGGGTTAAAGGTTGAAAATGGAGATTATAGTCATTTTATTATTAGTTCTGTAGATGCAGAGGTACTTGTTTCAGATGATTATACTGGGAATTTTCTTGAGGCATACAGAGCGAACGCTCCGAAATTATCTTGTTTAATCAACGCTAATTTAAAAGGTGGTGCTGGTGTTTGGTTAGATGAACAATCTGACGGTTATGTCAGCGTAGGAGCAGGTGTTAAAAATACCTACGATAGAGGATTGTACGTTAATAAAACGAGTAGAGTATGGGCAGAGGGCTCGATTTTTACTGGTGGGAGAATACAAGCATTATGGGTATCTCGTGTTTCAACTGCTTTTGTTGATAATGCCTTTTTTGGAGGTGGAGGAGCAGAAAGTTTAGATGAACCATTATCAATTCACATTAGTAGGCAGTCAAGAGTATATGGTCTAAACATTAATGTTGAAAATAGCTTAGGTACAGCGGTTAAAGTGCAACGCGGTTCAATTTTTTCAGCACCTAACGGAAATTTCTCGGGAGCACAAGATAATGGCGTCCAAATTACAGGAGGGTCTATTGCGTATTTAGAAAGTTCATTAATCGAAAATACGGGTAAAATTGGACTTATTTCGCAAGGTGCTTCTAATGTTCACGCTATTAAAACTTCTATTACTGCGAACGCTGGAAATACATCTAATGGAGTATTGTGCGAAAATGCTTCAACCCTAGATATTGACCAAGCGACAGTAACAGGATTTGGTGGATTCAATGTAATAGCAAACAGAGTTGGTACCATTAATGCAAGCGGTACATCAATATCAAACTCTGGTAATCATGGTGTGTATTGCGAACAAGGATCATCTATTAATCTTCGTTCCGCATCTGTTAAAGATTCAGGCAATAAAGACTTATCTATCCTTCGCGGATCGTTTTTAAATGCTTTTGATTGTTCTACCACAAATGGTGTAGGCTCACCGGCATTAGGTGATACAAATGTAACTGCCTTTAATGCTATACAAGGGAGTCAAGGGATTATATGGAGTTAAAAAAACAGTCGAAATTTGGAAAAGTTTGTGTTAAAATTCAAATAAATAGGAGGGGGTTTATTTGAATAGCATTAACGTTTTAGAAAAAGCTGAATTAAATCGACACGAATGGGAAGTTTGGGATAAAAACTCAGAAAATGAGGAAGATGTGATTTTTCTTTTTGGTGATGCTGAAAAAATAGAAGAAAATCTTCTTAAAATTATTGAAGATAATGATTACGATGAATGGTCAAATCGTTGGTCATACTACCTTTCAGTATTCATCAACAGAACAAAAACTGAAAGCAAGGCAAAATACTATGAAAAAATGAGTGAAATCTATGGCGCTTTCTTACAAAACAAATATGAACTAATTCCTTCACTATTAGAGGAAGCTTCTACGATTCGAGAGTCTTAATTTAAGGCTCTTTTTTAATTTTCTATACAATTTACATTTAGTCATGTTAAAATTTTCTTGAACTAAGAGAAAAAGGGGAATTTTCATGACAAATGCAACGGGTGAAATTAACACAGGTGAAAATATTGAAGTTATAAAAAAACCAAAAAAAATTAAAGAAGAAGCCATTTATTACGGCGAAAAAGAAATTAAATATGTTTTTAAAAAGAATGAAAAAAGCAATTTTCTTACCGTGGGTTTTTCAGGGATTCCTAAAGTAGGGACTCCTCCTAGATACAATTACATGAGAACCATAATGGATATAGAAGTTAATCAACTCTTTATTCTTGATGATCATGGTATGATAGGGTGCTATTATCTGGGTGAGAACAAGGATTTTGCAGTAGAGCGATCTATCGCTGGGTTAATTGATAAAATAGCACAAGAAAATGAAATACCTAAAGAAAATATCATCACAATGGGTTCGAGTAAGGGTGGGTATGCCTCACTATATTACGGAATTAAATATAACTATGGACACGTGATTTCCGCATCTCCACAAACAAAACTGGGTTCGTATTTAATAAGGCAAAATATCGCTAATGCATATATAGCTCAATATATTTCCGGTGGAGTAAGGGAACAAAACAAGGTCTTTTTAGACGATCTATTATATGAAGTCGTTAAAGAATCTGAAGTGTTTCCTGATATAAGGATACATTGTGGTATAGGTGAGATGCATTACACTGAACATGTTATACCTCTACAAAGAGCTTTAATGGACAAAGGGGTTAGGATAGAGGTTGATTTAGAGAATTATTCAAACCACAATGACGTGTTGAAGTATTATCCAGAGTATTTAAGAAAAACCTTATTCGGGATAATCGAACAATCAAATGAAAATAAAGAACGTGAAGCATAATCGGACACTACTGTGCAATAGAGGGAAGGAGGTCATTCATTGCTAATCGTTACAAATTTACAAGGTGAATCTGAACCTCTAACCGGGTTTAAAGGATTGGCCCGTAATAGGAATCTGAACGGGGAGAGAGTCTTGCGCTTTCTCCTTTTTCCTTTGCCTACAAACGAATATTCCTATCCTATGGTGATGGAAGAATCCACAATCGAATATAAAGGTGACATCTACCGGATTAAGAATATAAAGCGAAATACAAAGGGGAAGGCATCGTATAAAGAAGTAGTGGCAATACATGACTTCTTCGCTTCTCTTATCGACTCACACCAATACGAAAAACACACAGGTAGCATGACGTTTGCGGCAGCTTTAAATTTTGTATTCAACGGCACAAACATCACTTTCTCCATAGTCGATTCCTTCTACGCTGAACCATTCGAGAATTTTGGTGACGATAACCGTATAGCGTTGTTTCAGACACTGTTGCAACGATATAATGCAGAATACACAAGGGACGGAACACACCTAACATTCCGTGAGAAAATCGGATCAGATACAGATGTTCAATTCCGATTCAATCACAATGTCAAGTCTCTTTCCGAGGAAGTGGACACAAGCAACCTTTCGACCTACATTAAGGGGTTTGGTGCGGAGGGTGTAGAAACGGATTACACAAGCCCCAACGTGTCTATATTCGGTGTGCGTGACGCTAAACCTGTAAGGGATGAACGATACACCACAACAGAAGGACTGTTAGAACGACTCAAGAGCGAGATACAGGATATTCCGAATCTAAGTATAGGCATAGACATTGTGGATTTAAGAAGAGCCGGGTACACGTATGAGGTCCCGAATGAAGGGGATAGAATCTTTCTCATATACGAGCCGTTAAACATCGACACAGAAGCCCGTATCATGGAGATAGACGAGGAATATAATGAAAAGTTTGAAGTGGTGAAAACGTCTGTCACCCTTGCGAATTTTAAGCAAAGCATCATTGATAAAATGGCAAGCTTCTCAAAGACTCAGAAGCAAGTTAATGCTATCTTAGACGGTTCTAAACCTTTACCATACAACGTCATGGATGAAGCGGTCAGAAGGGCTACAGAAGCGTTACAAAACGCGCAGACCGAACTTGAATTCGAGAGCGGCATAATTGCGCGTGACCCAGACAATCCAAATCGATTAGTCTTGTTCAATTCTGCCGGATTGGGCATCAGTGATGATGGAGGTCAAACGTTCCGACAGGCTATCACTTATTTAGGAGTCAATACAGACGTTTTAACGGCTGGTCAAATCCATACAAACAATATTCAGATCATCGGAGAAGATGGTCTTTTTTATTGGGATGGAAACGCATTGATGGCGATAGATGCTAATAATCCAAATAAATACGCTAAATACAATCAAGAGGGTCTTTACATTTCACAAGGAGCCTTCACACTAGAACGTCCAGATGGATTCAAGGCGGTCAATGATGGGATTTTAGATATGCAACATTCTATCAACACGGCTTACCCGGAATATTATGAAGGTGCTATTACCAAGGAAGGTTTTTGGCTCACGACTACAAGTTCAACTTATGCCACTTTAGGTGTGTTCTTCATGAAACACATTTCAAGGTATGCGGTTTTCTCTTTCTTCACAAATGTAGATGATGCAGCAGCAACATCTTCTATCCGTATCAAGGATATGGTTTCAGGTGAATATTTAGGCTATGGTGGTTCTAGCTCTGTGGACGAATCAACAGTAAGTGTCGTACAAGTGGATTTAGGTGTACCTACAGGAGTTAGGAGACAATTAGCCGTAGAGTTACGCACAACAGTAGGCGGCATTAAAGCGCGTGCAAGGATGTTTGACAGATATTTGGAGGGATAACATGGGATTCTTGGTGTTTTGCAATACAGACGAACAAGGAAACATCACATTATTTGTGGCTGGACCTAGAATCATTCCAGATAAACAATATGAACACTTTTTCTTTTTAACAGAACCAATTGAACCATCCGATTATAAAGTGGAAAACGGTCAACTAGTAGAAAAATAAACAGACGGACATCCATACGAGGTGTCTTTTTTAATTATAAAAGGGGGAATAAAAAATGATAGGAGTAAACAACGTGGACAAACAACCATCAGAATTATTAATTTATGGATTCGATATAACAAATGTAGTGGGGAACTTCTGGTATGTAGCTATAGGTTTTATCATGTTTGACATCATCACGGGATTATTAGCAGCAGGAGCAGAAAGGAAGATAAACTCTTCCATCAACTTTATAGGATTAATCCGAAAGGTAGCGTTATTCGTAGCGTTAGCTTTTTTAGTTTTCGTGGATGCTTATGTAGGGTCACAGGGGTATCTTGTAAAGCTTGGAGTAGGGTTGATTGTCGCATATGAAGGTATCAGCATTATTGAGAATTTCAGCCGTATAGGAATTGACGTGAAGTTTCTGACGAAGTATTTTGACCCGAACAAAGTTGGAAAGGATGATAAATAATGGTGAAACTTAATTATCGCAAAGACCACGTTATTAAAAACAAATACTCACGATCAGGCGACTCTTTAATTAAGGTACAAGCTATTGTCGTTCACTATACGGCAAACCCTCATGCAAACGCAGAAGACCACCAGAAATTCTTCGATGGTTCAGATGGTGGAGGTGGCCGTTATGCTGGGGCGCATATATTCGTTGATAAGGATGAAGCAGTTGAAATCATCCCTCTAAATGAAGTTGCTTACCATGCCAATGACCAAACATTGAAATTATCAGCGTTGAAAGCTTCGACCTCTTACTATCCAGGTGGTAACGCAAATTTACTTACAATAGGAATAGAAATGTGTATCGAGAAAAACGGATCATTACATCCTGATACAGTGGAGCGTACTCGCTTAGTGATTAAGTATCTTCAAGATAAATACCCACAATTGAGAGATACCAAAAATAGAGTAGTACGTCATTACGATGTAACCGGAAAGAATTGCCCTAAACCGTTTGTAGAGGACAAACAAAAGTGGAATGCGTTCCTATACTCAATAGATCAACCTGTTAAGACGCAATCGAAACCAGCAGAAAAACCAAAAGAGGAAATGAAAATAGTGGAGAATGCGATTATCATTAATTCCGTTAACGACTACCCAGCAGCCGAACTATTAGCGAAGAAAATCAACTGTCCTATCTACCCAGACAAACGGACATTTGCTGAAAGTAAGGATAAAGTCAAACACATGTATGTAGTGGGTGGCGATAAAGACGGTATCAAAGCTGATAAAGTTACTTTGTTAGCCGGCCCTGATCGTTTAGCCACATATGCAGAGGTTAAGAAAGCCCTATAATAAATATAGCCCTCTACTTAATTGTAGGGGGCTTTTATTCGTTCTTTAGGTTAATCAATTTTACCACCATTTATTAATGCTAACTGCGCTTTATAAAAGTTATATTTACCTTCTATGAGGTTTATTTTGTCATCTTCATTATCATAATGAATTATGAAATTTTCACCTCCAGCTCTAATGGATTGCATGTTATATTTTTTCATTAAATCTTTTAATTCCAAGGAAAACTTTTTAAGAGTTTCATTGTCCATAATCACGACCTCCTTATTCGTTCCGTCACATCCTCACCATCCACTGTAACCTTCACAATCTCCATATCACGATACCCGTATTCTTTCCTTACCTCATATATCCACTTATGAATATTCTTATCCAATGGCTCACACAACCGGTTATACTGTGTCACTCCCATACCCACTATGCGTGTCTGTAGTTCTATGGTATAGATCATGATTTACTCCTTCTAAGGCGCTTTATGTCCACATTCATCACAAGTGAATATAGATTTTCTTAATTCTCTAATTAATTCATTTTTAACTTTAATATCTTCCTTATTCGCTATTATTTTTCACATCCCCGACATATAAATCATCCACCTTGCATTCCAAAAACTTAGCCAATTTAAACGCTTGCTTCATTCTAGGATATGACACACCTTTAACCCAATTACTTAATTGTTGGGGTGTAACCCCTAATTCCATCGCTACATCCTTCTGTTTCAAATCTCTTGCTACGATCAATTCTTTAATGCGTGGTTTCATTCCTGCTAACTCCCTTATATCTAAGCTACTAGTTATATTCAACACCTCTCTTTAATATTCCTTTATATACTAATTATACAACTAATGATTAATAAATACAATTATTTTTATATGGACAATGTAATTCGTGGGCATATCAGACATATGGTAGGAATATACCGAAGCAATCAGAAAGGAAATTGTTTTAGAACATACCAAAGAAATGTCTACATCAGAAATTGATTAGGAATAACTCTTTTGTTCACTGGTCAACATTCAAACCCTGTACCAATCCTTCTTATTAGTTGGGAGTTATTACTAAAGTAATATAGAAAATGAGGTGGTGTCTGTGTTAGCTGAAATCACAACAACTTTAATCGGTGGGGGTGTCTTTGCTTTTGGTCATTTTGCGAAAAACAAAGGTGGCAGCGATCATAAAAAAATTCAGTTAATCGCAAAGAACTGTGGACTCGTTTCTAAGGACGGTAAAGAAATTCGGATTCATCGTAAAAGTGGCAATCGTGAGTGGAGTGAGTACGTTTATCAGATGCCACATGGACTATCTTACAAACAATTCAAGGAGAAGCTTCACAACTTCCAGGATGGGTTGAACATCAAGGGGACGATACTGGATATTTCATTGAAGGATTTTAAGCAGCTCAAATTACAAGCGGATATATTCAATCAGATTAAAACGATTATCGAAAAGAAACGCACATTAAAGAAGGAAGTGGATATTGAATTCGATGGGATGTTGAAGTTCAGAGTTTATAACGAGCCATTAACCGATAAATATACTTTCGAGGACGCTACTGCAAAAAAAATAAATGGGTGGAAAGCAGTAGTGGGGATCAATCGCATGGGCAAACGAATACTCATTGATTTTGAAAAGGTGTATCATATCATCGTTTCCGGAACTTCTGGTTATGGAAAATCAAACTGGATAAATAGCACGATTAATATTCTTGTCGGAAATCACCCTGATGACGTCACATTTACTTTTATTGACTTGAAAGATGGGTTGGAACTTAATCGTTATCGGAATTTAAAACAAGTGAAATCGTACGCTGAAACCCCAGAAGAAGCAAAGGTAGCGTTGGAAAAAGCGATTAATGAAATGAGTAACATGAATGCTTATCTAAAACAAAACGGATTTTCCAATGTAAAGGATGCAGGGATTAAAAAACGTCACTTTGTCATAGTGGATGAAGGGGCTGACCTAGCTGATGATGATGTGTGTCAGGGGTATCTAACTGATATCGCAAGGAAGGGTAGAGCAAGTGGATTAAAATTAATTTTCGCGACACAATATCCAACTGCGCAGGTGGTCAGGTCTCAAATAAAGAGACAGTGTATGGGGCGGCTTTCATTTGTGCTCGATACAGCAATAGCCTCCAATGTCGCATTAGATCAGAGTGGTGCTGAATCACTACCGCCAATCGAAGGGAGAGCCTTATACAAGGAGTTAAAACTAATCGAGGTGCAAACACCTTATATAGATGATAAGACCATTAGAGACAACATAGAGCCACATATACGATTCCAAGCAAGAAAGGAGAGTAAGAATGCACAACATCATGAAGAAGGAACAGAGACAGGAAAACATTCTCTTGAGCTTGAAGAAGTTGGATTATTTGAGCAGAAGCCAGCTGCAAAAACTCCACCGTCTAGGAAGCGATAGGAACGCTACTAGAGTGATGAAGGATATGTCTGAATACGTTTCATCCTTTAGGCATGTAGAAAACGTGTATTACCTCAACAAAGCCGGTAGAGAGCGTGTGAGAGCAACCAAAATATGTAGAGGGCGAACACCACAAATCACCCACTATCTTATGAGGAATTCCATGTATATCTCATTGGGTTGCCCCATCACCTGGAAGAACGAAATCAAATTAAAGGTGAAGGATGTTCAGATTGTAGCAGATGCACACTTTGAAGAGAAAGACACCATCCATATAGTCGAAGTGGATCACACCCAAAAGATGAGCGAGAACCGAAAGAAGATAGAAAAGTATCGTGAAATTGTCAGATTGACCGGGTTGAAATTTCAATTCCATTGGATAACGATAACTCACAACAGACAGAAACAATTGCTTGAACTATGCCAGGGATTAAACGTGAACGTGTCATTGGCACAAGATTACATCTAGGAGGAAACCCCATGAAAACAGAACGCATGAGCATTAAAGAGTTTATGAATCGCAAGGAAACCCCGTCAGTCGCTTGGAACGTTGCTAAATTCGGTACATTCCTACCACTAGCCGTATTCCCTATAACCACCATTAAAGCGAGTGCTGCAACGTATGAAGCTACACCTGTTGTAGCCATGACGAAAGATCAGATATACGACAAGATGTTGACTGCCTTCGAGCCTATTACCAACCTCATTCAAGCTTTAGCCTATCCAGTAGCGAGTATAGTGGTCTTATTCGGGGCCATTATGGTTCTCATTAGCCAAAAGGAGAAAGGATTCACCCTCATGAGTAACGCTGGATTAGGAGTCATCCTGGTGAACCTCATGCCAATGCTACTAAATATCCTAGTTGATATTATGAAAGGGTTCTAATGATGAAAGTACGGATAACATCAAGGTACGGAGATATAGATAAACTCCACCCAAATGGTCACACAGGGATAGACTTTGGATTAAACGAGGGAACACCATTACGCAGCGTCTTTGATGGGGTTGTGGAAAAGGTAGTGGATTATGGAGCAGATAACATAGGGAAAGGGGTACTAGTGAAATTCAGTGATGGTACAACGGGCATATACGGGCATATGAGCCGTATTCTTGTGAAGGAAGGGGATGAGGTGGCAGAAGGTCAAACATTGGGTTTATCGGGCGATACAGGATTCTCCACAGGCCCACATCTACACTTTGGACTAAAGGAGAACGGTCACTTTATCGACCCTACTCCACTAGCTGACAAAGTAGGAGAATACACAGGAAGTGCCTGGGATCGGTTTATGTATAACGGGAATGTTGCGAACAACGATTATCCAACTGTATGGGGGTGGTTATATGAGAAAACGCTTGGTGGTGGTATCGAGCATTTTGTTACGGATTACATTAGCGCATTTCCTCTCCTGGCAGTGGTTAGTCTTGGCGTCTTTGGTCTTTGCAATATGTTCAGTCGTTCGTTCGCTAAATGGGGTGTAATCATCACGTTCATATTAGGAGGTTTGGCGATATTATGATAAGGAAGAAAATTGACGCTTCACACTTCTTAGTTTACTTTTCTGATTACGCTGAATGGGATGGGCTGAAACACTACATCAAACTAGACGGGATTACCTTAATGCAGTATGAGGATGGGAGTTGCACATACCACAGGAAGAATGAACACTTTGAGGATATACGAGAAATGGAGATGGATCGTGAGTTTATATGGAAAAATCGAAAGTTGATTAATGCGTTTTTGAAAAGAAAGACCCCAACTCATTGAGAAGGGGTTTCTTTTTTGTGTACCACAGATTGACCACACAAATACCACGCACTTATATTTTTATGAGGATAACAAGTATACCTAGAAAACCATAAAACCTTGATACGAAACTAATTGAACTGTATTGGGTATATAAAAATCAAGTTTCTTCTCTTGTAAAAGGCTTAGGTGGGATATTTAAATTTTAAAATAAAGGAGCTGCCGATTTGGCAACTCCTTTTTTAAAGTTGTATTAGGAAACTTATTCGATAGGTATTCGTTTACCGGTTTCTTTGTCTACCTTCACAGTCAGTAATCCATCTTTATGAGATGCCTTCACATTCTTTTCATTAACCACTCTTGGAAATGGGATTGTCCTGCTGCTCTTTTTCATGGATTGCTTTCTTCTGATCATTTGATTTTGGTCATTTTCCTCGGAAAACTCTTCTTTATTGGTTACGGAAATCGTAATGTATTGAGGGAACACATCAAGTTGAATCTGGTCTTTCTTAATACCTGGAAGTTGTGCAGTCACGATATAATAATTGTCTGTTTCAGTTAATTCAACCGGGAAAGAACCAAATGGGTTAGAGGATGATGTGAAAAATTCATCAATGCTTTGAAGCATTCCTTTCATAGGTCTTTCATGAAAAAACTCGTTCATGGAATGCATCAGGTCACCAAAACCTTTCTTCTCGTTCGACATGGGTATGCTCCTTTCACGCAAAAGTATTCATACTAGTGTATGAATGCTAGCTGAATATGTGCATTTGTCCTATACCTCTATATAAATCGATTTAGACTCCCCTACATTCTTATTAAATAATTGAGGAAAAGATATCCTGGTTTTTTTTCTTTAGTTTCGAACATAGATTCGGTAAAATGAATAGAAGAGGTGATACCTGTGTTTAAGAAAAACAATCTTCAACAGTTGATTGAACATTTTAAAAGAGAAGATGATTTTAATAAACAGATTGTTCACTGGCATACCATAGATGAAAAACCCGCTCAATTGGTAGATATGCCACTGGAGATAAATGATAAAATAATAAATGCGCTGCAAAAAAGAGGCATCGAAAAGCTTTATACCCATCAACATTCCGCTTTTCGGCTGGCAATGGAAGGAAAGAATTTTACCGCAGTAACTCCTACAGCCTCGGGAAAGACTCTTTGTTATAATCTTCCTGTATTACAAACGATCATGGACAACCCGGATGCACGGGCGTTATATATTTTTCCAACTAAAGCACTCGCACAAGATCAGAAAAGTGAGTTGAACGAAATCATCTCAGAAGCTGAAGCTTCTATTAATAGCTATACATATGATGGAGATACCTCCGCCAATATCCGGCAAAAAGTAAGGAAAGCTGGACATATCGTCATAACGAATCCTGATATGCTCCACTCAGCCATCCTTCCTCATCATACAAAGTGGGTGTCTCTTTTTGAGAATCTTAAATACGTAATAATTGATGAACTTCATATATATAGGGGGGTTTTTGGTTCCCACGTAAGCAATGTGGTCAGGAGATTGAAACGGATTTGCGAGTTTTATGGAGCTTCTCCCATTTTCATATGTACATCGGCAACGATTGCAAACCCGAAAGA
The DNA here is from genome assembly GCF_008180865.1 of Rossellomorea aquimaris. Classification (GTDB taxonomy): domain Bacteria; phylum Bacillota; class Bacilli; order Bacillales; family Bacillaceae_B; genus Rossellomorea; species Rossellomorea yichunensis. The sequence continues at coordinate 1,397,264 of NZ_VTEX01000001.1, read as the reverse complement.
ACTGGCAGAGCATTTAACCGGAAATGAAATGAATTTAATAGATAATAACGGTGCACCAAGTGCCAAAAAGCATTTCGTTTTCTACAATCCCCCGATTGTAAACAAACCGTTGAATATACGCAGGAGTGCGACCCTGGAGGTCAGGAGAATTGCTGGTGAATTATTGAAGAATAAGGTGCAAACGATCATATTCGCCAGAAGCAGGGTAAGGGTGGAAATTATCCTTACCTACTTACAAGAATTAGTGAAGAGTCAATTAGGATCGAAATCAATCAGAGGGTACAGGGGAGGATATCTGCCGACTCAACGCCGGGAGATTGAAAAAGGCTTGCGATCTGGTGAAATCTACGGAGTTGTCAGTACGAATGCCCTTGAATTAGGGGTAGATATCGGTCAATTACAAGTGTGCATCATGACGGGCTATCCCGGGACGATCGCAAGTGCCTGGCAGCAAGCTGGAAGAGCCGGCAGAAGGCATGGGGAATCTCTGGTCATCATGGTGGCAAGCTCAAGCCCATTAGATCAGTTCATTATTGAGCATCCGGATTACTTCTTTGAGCAAACCCCAGAAACGGCGAGAATCAACCCTGACAATTTGATTATTCTTATTGATCATATTAAGTGCGCTGCCTATGAGCTCCCCTTTAAGGAAGGGGAACAATTTGGCAGGCACGATATTGATGATATTCTAGAATTTTTAGTGGAAGAACGTGTGGTTCATAAGAACGGTGAAAAATGGTATTGGATGAATGATGTGTTTCCTGCCCATAACATCAGCCTTCGCTCAGCTTCACAGGAAAATGTCATTATTATTGACCAAACAGACATCTCAGCCGTGAAAGTAATAGGGGAAATGGATCGTTTTTCAGCTATGACCTTATTGCATGATGAAGCGATTTATTTACACCAGGGAGTTCAATTTCAAGTAGAGGAACTGGATTGGGAAGAAAAGAAAGCGTATGTATGGGAAGTGGACGTGGATTATTTCACTGATGCCAATCTGGCTGTACAATTAAGAGTACTCGAAACAGACAAGATTCGCACGGGGGAAAGGTATGACGTAGCTTATGGGGATGTAACTGTTCAAGCAATGGCAACGATTTTCAAGAAAATTAAATTTGATACCCACGAAAATATTGGATCTGGACCCATCCATCTTCCTGAAGAAGAACTCCACACGAGTTCCAGCTGGATTTCTTTAAGAGACGCTGCTTCATTAAGTCAGGAGCGTTTGGAAGAAGGCCTCATAGGGGCAGCACAAAGCTTGAAATCGATTATTCCTTTATTTGTGATGTGCGACCCCAGTGATATTTTTGTAGTGCCACAAATAAAAGCTGCACACAATGAACAACCTACGATCTTTATCTACGATCGGTACCCTGGTGGGATCGGGTTAAGTGAAAAGGTGTATGAACAGATGGAGAAAATACTCCTTGAGACATCTGCAATGATAGAGCGGTGTCCGTGTAAAACTGGTTGTCCATCATGTATTGGAACTGATCATTCACTGGACACAGCTAAAGTGGATACATTAAAGCTTCTTCATCTTTTCCTTCAATAAAAGAAGGAGGGAATCAATATGTCACTTAAAAATAAATTATCAAGAATGAAAAAACATCTTATCAGAGAAGAAGACGCTGAAGATAAGAAAAGTCAGCCCCCCATTTTAGAGCAGGAATCGGCAGACTTGCCATTTCTTGATTTATGGAAACAAAATGGTGCCACTGTGTACGATATTGACGGTGATTTCTGTCTGGTGAGAGAGAAACGATATCCAATCGATCATCAACATGGGGACTACACGTTTAGAGATTTTATTAGCGCGGTGGATGCTTGGCAGGACTTTGCGGGTGTCCATCCCTTGTCTTCTAAAGGGCATACTCATGAACAAATGTTTTTCTTTGATACGGAAACGACCGGTTTAGGTGGTGGGGTTGGAAATACAATCTTCTTATTGGGACATGGGAGGGTGACAGAAACAGAGGTGATTGTGACCCAGCATTTTTTGCCTCAACCGGGAAGTGAAATACCTCTCTATCACAGTTTTTTAAGCCATGTGGATTATAACACACTCGTGACATATAACGGAAAAGCGTTTGATTGGCCTCAAGTTAAGACAAGGCATACACTCATTAAAAAGCATGTCCCCCAATTGCCCGCATTTGGGCATTTTGACCTTTATCACGGATCCAGAAGACTCTTTAAGCACAGGTTAGAGTCTGTAAAATTAATAAACGTAGAGCGAAAGATCCTTGGATTTAATAGAGTGGACGATGTTCCAGGATATTTAGCCCCTATGATATATTTTGATTATATCGAGCGTAAGGATCCTGAAGGTATATTCAAAGTTATGACCCATAATGAGCTGGATATATTGTCATTGATCACTCTCTATACGCATTTAACGTTTCAACTATTGAATGCTCATAAAAAAGCCACTGACCAAGAGCGCTTCGAGGTCGGGAGATGGCTTGAATACACAGGTAACAGAGAGATTGCAAAAGAACGTTACCAAGAGATTATTAGAGAAGATGACAGAACAAATTATGAGGCGATGCACCTCCTCGCTCTTCAATACAAGAAAGACAAAGAAGAATGGAAGGCGATAGAGTTATGGGAACGATTGTGGAAAGAAGCCCCTATTTCCATTAGAAAAGTCGCACTGTTGGAACTGGCTAAATTGTATGAGCACAAAACGAAGAATTTCCAGTTAGCATTAGAAAAATGTGAGCAACTCGAATCACTGCTGATTGAAACTGAGGAAGCAAACAGTCAAAAGCACGAGGTCTTTATAGGGAAACTTCATCATCGAAAGAGCCGGTTAACAAGAAAATTGAATAAGAATACAAACCATCCATCCTAGATTCACAAATTTTTATAAATTATACTAAAAAAGTGGTTCAAACTCCTTATTTTTATATTGAGAATTTTCAAAAGTAGATGTAAAATAGTTAATTGTGTTGAAAATATTTAATATTTAGATGGGATGATGAAAATGAACCGAGCGATCTTAATTTTGTTCTTTGTCGTCATTGGTTTAACGGCTTTTGTTTTTACCAATTATCCGGAAAGTTTATATAGCTTTATGTAAGTCTGCAAAATGTTTTCCTAAAAATAGGTATTTGTATTAGTACATGTATCCTCTTCGTTTCATAGGCTATTAGTGTAACAACTAAGAGATGAAAGGAGAGCGTTTCTATGTATAAAAGACCAAGACCTAATCAAGTACTTCCTGCAGTCATGCACCCGACAAAATGTTGTGTGAATCAGTCATGCAACACCTATGAGGTGCCACACATTCACCCTACTCACACGACAAATGTAAATAATGTTATGTATCAACATAAACATTATTTCCCACAAACACAATCACAAGTAGACAGTGTTTCACACCAACATTTCAACTGTGGCGGTGGACCGGGTGGACCAGGAGGACCTCAAGGCCCTGGAGGCCCAGGAGGACCGGGGTTTGGCCCAGGATTCGGACCCGGACCGCGTCCAAGACCACCATTCGGACCATATGGTATGGGACGATAATTTTCTGAGTGAAGACTTCCGAGGGATGCCTCTAAGAGGTTAGTTTCAATTGCAGAGCGACACACTGTGTCGCTCTGCAAAAGTGACTAATGACTATTAGAGTCATCTCTTCTTTATGATGGTGAACTTTTATTATGATAGAATGGGATCTTGACCTCGTAATTCGTAAAATATGTTACAATAGAGTGTAAAGGATTGGGACACACTAAGCTTTAAAGAGAAATTGTCTGTCCTGAAAGTTTAATGAAGGAGTTTTGCATTTGAGTAATGTTGCGTGCATAACCGGATATAAATCCTTTGAACTAGGAGTTTTTAAGCAAGATGACAAAGCAATTTACTACATAAAGCAGGCTTTAAAGAAAGAATTAGTTTCCCTTTTGGATGAAGATTTAGAATGGGTACTCATTAGTGGGCAACTTGGGGTTGAACTTTGGGGAGCAGAAGTGGTATTTGAGCTTCAGGAAGATTATCCTGATCTTAAACTGGCTATATTGACTCCTTTTCTCTCCCAAGAAGAAAATTGGAATGACGTGAATAAAGAGTACTATGAACTCATTCTTTCTCAAGCTGATTTTGTCGAGTCAATCTCAAAAGAACCTTACAAGAGTCCACAGCAATTCCGAAATAAAAATCAGTTATTCTTGCAAAAAAGCCAAGCGTTAGTGATACTGTATGATGAAGAAAAAGAAGGCTCACCCAGGTACTTCTATCAAGAAGCAAAGAAGAAGAAAGAAACTGATCCTTCCTTTGAAATAAGGGCGATCACCTTCCATGATCTGCAATGGGTCGTCGAAGAAGAGCAGTGGAAGATTGAGTAGAGGATGTTTTATCACTCATTAACACTTCGGGAATTGTATAGCCCCGAAAACAATTATAATTGACAAACTGATGGTTATTTGAAAAAATGATAGTGATAAATATAGAGGTGAATATAATGATCTCAGATAAAGTGAAATTAACCGCAAAGGATATCCTAGAAAAAGAATTTAAAAGTGGTATGCGGGGATATAAACCAGAAGACGTAGATAAATTTTTAGATTTGATTATTAAAGATTATGAAACCTTCCATCAAGAAATAGAAGATCTGCAACAAGAGAACCTGCGATTGAAGAAACAAGTGGAGGGAGCAAGTAAACAACGCTCCGCTGCTCCTGCTCAACAGACAGGCACAACGAATTTCGATATTCTTAAGCGCTTGTCTAATTTAGAGAAACACGTATTTGGAAACAAATTGTATGACTGATATTTCCAGTTGAATACTCGGAAGAACTACAGTATAATTAGTTATTGCTGATCCTTAATGGTGTTCGGGTAATCGCTGCAACGTTAAGTTGTAGAGGAAAGTCCATGCTCGCACGGTGCTGAGATGCACGTAGTGTTCGTGCCTAGCCAATTCATAAGCTAGGGCAGCTCAAGTTTTGAGTTGACGGCAGGGAAAACACCTAAGTCCTTTGGATATGGTGTGACTACCTTGAAAGTGCCACAGTGACGAAGTCCTGTTAGAAATGGCAGGAGTGGAACGAGGTAAACCCCACGAGCGAGAAACCCAAAATTAGGTAGGGGAATCCTCTCAGAGGAAACGAACGAAGAGAGGGACAAAGGAGCTTCCTTTGTAGATAGATGATTACCACCCGAGTACGAGACGAAGAGTCGTTTGTAGTACAACGGAACAAAACATGGCTTACAGAACACTATTACGGGATAAGAGCAATATGGATTAAATAATGCAAGTGACTGATACATGCAGGTAATACACTGCTCTTTTGTATCAGTCCTTTTTATATTTAAGGAAACAAGACCATACTATTGAAATAAAGATAATGATTAACGGGGTGACGAATTTGAGTACATATACATTAATTGCAACGGCAGCGATGGGCTTAGAAGCGATTGTTGCAAAAGAAGTGAAAGAATTGGGCTACGAATGTCAGGTGGATAACGGAAAAGTCATCTTCAAAGGAGATGAAACAGCGATTGCGCGAGCCAATATGTGGCTAAGAACAGCTGACAGGATAAAGATTCTCGTCGGAGACTTTAAAGCGTACTCCTTTGATGAACTATTTGAAAATACAAAGAAACTGCCATGGGAAAACTTCCTTCCAGTAGACGCGGAATTTCCTGTTCAGGGGAAATCGGTCAAATCAAAGCTATACAGTGTACCTGATTGCCAGGCGATCGTAAAAAAAGCAATCGTTGAACGTTTACGTACAGCATACAAACGTACAGCGTGGCTTGACGAAACCGGTCCCTTGTTTAAAATCGAGGTGGCGATCCATAAAGATGTAGCAAGCATCACCCTGGATACGAGTGGACAAGGTCTTCATAAGAGGGGTTATCGAATCGGACAAGGTGAGGCTCCTTTAAAGGAAACACTGGCAGCTGCCCTTATCCAATTAACGACATGGAACCCTGACCGTCCATTTGTAGATCCATTTTGCGGGTCTGGAACCATTCCGATTGAAGCGGCCTTGATCGGGCAAAATATTGCTCCAGGATTCAATCGTGAGTTTTTGTCAGAGAAGTGGCCAATGATGCCTGCTGAGGTCTGGGAGAAAACACGTTTGGAAGCAGAGGATTTGGCTAACTACGATCAGCCTCTTGAAATACTGGGTACGGACATCGATCACCGAATGATCGAAGTTTCCAAAGAGAATGCAATGGAAGCGGGGCTTGGAGACTTGGTGAAATTTAAACAAATGCAAGTCAGAGACTTCACTTCAGAACTGGAATATGGCATCATCGTCGGAAACCCTCCTTATGGTGAACGTTTGGGAGAAAGAAAAGAAGTAGAAAGAATGTACCAGGAAATGGGGAAAGCTTTCGAGAAGCTCGATACTTGGTCTGTTTACATGATGACTTCCCATGAAAACTTTGAACAATGCTACGGTAAACAAGCTACGAAAAAACGTAAATTGTTTAACGGATTCATTCGAACAGATTATTACCAGTACTTTGGCCCGCGTCCACCGAGAAAAGGGTAATCATTTCAAGTACAAAAAAAAGAAAAGAAGTTCAGAATATCCCTTTCACTTCCTGCGTATAATAGTTCTATCATTTTCAGAGGAGTGAAAGAGGATGGACCATTCCTTCATCGATTACCACAAAATCTATCAGGCATTACAAAGCTCTATTTCTTCCATTTCAGGAGAAGAAGGAGCAGCCATTCAAGCCGGCTTGGATGAAGCGACGAAAAACCTTGATCAGGCTTTTCAATATGAATTGTTAAGGAAAAAGAGAATATACGACTGAGTGCATTCTCGGGAGACTAGGGACATCCATACAAGTGGTAGAACTACCCTTGTATAGAGCGTCTCTTTTCTTTTGTTTAGGCTCTTTTCGTATAGTTTGTTGCTATTGTAGAGGAGAAAGTAATAGTTGATTTCCGCTCCAGGATGCTCGCTTTCCGCGGGGCTGGCGGTGAGCCTCCTCGGCTGCGCCTCCGGGGTCTCACCTGTCTAGCTACGGGGCTTAGGGGCTCGAGGTCATAAGCCAAGTCTGCCAAAAAGGCAAAGAGCGCCTTTCCGGCAGACTCGTCTTATGCTTGTCGCCCCTGGGCAAAGCCCCTCCGCTTTTCGTACTGTCCAGCTATTCCCACAGGAGTCGAGCATCCTGCAGCGAGAATCAACTTTCTGAGCATGTATCCTCAATGGAATACAATAAAAACAAGAATTTTATCAAACAATCTCATTTAAGGTAAGTAGAAATTGATTTTCCTTTTTAGGAAGAGGAATTATTTTTTCTAGTTACATTGTGTTCTTGCACACCTTGAAGCTCTGTCATGAAAATTCTGTTAAAGATGGTGAGGGGAACTGCGCAGACTCCTGCGGAAGTACGGGCGTGCCGAGACCCCGTTCGGCTAAGCTGTGGAGGCTCGGCCGAACGCTAGCTGCAAGCGGAGCAGTTCCCCTCACCATCCAGCATAAACCGGTTGACAGAGCCCTGGCAGATTCTATTCTTGAAAACAACAATTATTGCGAAAAGAGCCATTGTTAAAGCCTTCAATTAAAAAAATGACGGTTATCCCTTTTCAATAAGAAAGAATTCTAGTAAATTAGAAATATTGTGTAACGCAGGAGGTCCTCATGAGAAGAAAATTACCATTTGAATTAACCAAGGAGCAATCATTTTATGAAGCATTATCCGATTGGGTCGGTGACGTGTTTTATGATCTATTGCCTGAAAAGGGATTTGATTTACGGGATGAACAGGTATTTATGGCCTTTCAGCTAAATCAAGCATATAAAAATAAGCAGGTTATGTTTGCAGAAGCAGGTGTCGGTACGGGGAAAACCCTTGTCTACCTATTATATGCGTTATCATTTGCCAGATATACTGGCAAACCGGCAATCATTGCGTGTGCGGATGAAACGCTCATTGAGCAGATTGTGAAAAAGGAAGGGGACATACAGAAGCTTGAGAATGCACTGGATCTTGATATAGATGTTCGATTGGCAAAGTCCAGAGAACAATATCTATGTATAAAAAAACTTGAAGAAAACATCCCCCAAAACAAGGGGTACCAGGACATATGGGAGGAATTACCGGGTTTTGTACACGATAATTCATCCATGAGAAGCTTTAGTCATTATGGGGATAGAAAAGAATATGCTCATCTATCTGATGAAGAATGGAATCAAGTTGGCTGGGATTCTCTTCAGGACTGTATGTCTTGTTCTTATCGCCATCGCTGTGGTCTTACACTTCATCGTGAACATTACCGGGGGGCAGCAGACTTAATCATCTGTTCCCATGATTTTTATATGGAACATATTTGGACGAAAGACTCCCGCAAACGGGAAGGGCAACTTCCACTTCTGCCAGAAGCGAGCTCTGTTGTATTTGACGAGGGTCACTTATTGGAATTTGCTTCTCAAAAAGCGATGACTTACCGCATGAGAATGGAGACCCTTGAAGGCTTACTGGAGAAGCTTTCAGCGTCTGATATGAGGGAAGAAACGTTGTATGTCATTGAAGATATCATTCTGGATAATGAAAAGTGGTTCGAACTCCTGGAGAAAGAATCCAAAGGAGAGAATGGTTCTGAGAGACAATACATTTCGCGTTCCGAAGCCATATTACAGCAAGGGAGAGCGCTGACTGAGAAAATTGAAAATCTTTTAAATGAGCTAGTCTTTGAATCAGAAATGTATGTCATGGATGATTATTTACTAAAGGTAGTAGAAGAGTATCTTGAGCAGATTCAGTTTTCCTTGAAACTATTCATAGATGATGAAAAAGGAATCTATTGGTTGGAAACGTCAGAAGAAGAACACACCTTTGTTGTGATGCCAAGATTGGTGGAAGAAATTTTGAGAGAACAAGTTTTTTCTCAAAATATCCCATTTATTTTCTCTTCTGCCACCCTTTCTTATAATGGAGACTTCTCTTATGTTTCTCAATCGCTGGGGATTGAAAAATATGAAAGGTTCTCGGTAGAGTCTCCTTATAAATACGAAGACATGATGAAAGCTTTTCTTCCTTCATTGGAAGAAGGCAGTGATTCTAAAAATCAGTATGCCTTTGACATGTTGAAGAAAAACCAAGGGAAGTCGTTGATTCTCTTCTCTACTAAGGAAGAAATGAATGTTTTTAGACAATATCAAAAGCAGCAGGGAAACCAGGGCTGGAATGTGATTTATGAAGGTGACAGGGAAATTAGTGAAACGGTCCAGCAGTTCCAGCAGGAAACCTTTACAGTTCTATGCTCCTATCATTTATGGGAAGGTTTGGACGTGCCAGGAGAGTCACTTTCCCAAGTCATTATCTATTCACTCCCATTCCCTCCTAGGGATCCTGTGTTTGATGCGAAACGAAATCATGCTGAAAACTCAGTGGAAGAAGTGGACATTCCTTACATGCTCCTTCGACTGAGACAGGGTATTGGCCGATTGATTCGGACGAGCGAGGACAAAGGAAGCGTCCATGTCTTGGTGAACGGTCATGAAGCAGCTTATAAACAGTTGGTAGAATCCGTTTTACCAGTTGGAATTGAAGTGTTGAATTCATAAAGTGTTGGAAGAGCCGCCTGAATTGGGCGGTTTTTTTCTGTATGTAGAGACATCTACTCTTCGACTACTATGACTTCTCTAATCGTCTCTCTATCAATCTTTCTGACCCAAGTTGCCAGAAAAATATGATAAAATAGATTGAATGTAAAAAAAGGGGGCTTTTTTAGAATGAAAGAATCAGTAATAGAAATAAGAGATCGTTTCCATGATTATGTAAAAAAAATGTCTGCCTACAACGAAGCGCTTGGTTTGATGTTATGGGATTTACGGACAGGTGCTCCGAAAAATGGGGTTGAACAACGATCTGAAGTCATTGGGATGCTTTCATCTGAGCTTTTTGAAATGTCGACCTCAAATGAAATGGCTGCATACCTGGCTAAACTGTCGCCAGAAATGGACAAATTGGATAACATGACACAAAAGCTGTTAGAAGAGTGTCAAAAAGAGTATGATCGGAATAAAAAAATTCCCGCTTCTGAATATAGGGAATACGTGGTGTTACAATCGAAAGCTGAAGGTGTATGGGAAGAAGCCAAAGAAAAAGCGGATTTCTCTATGTTTCAGCCCTATTTAGAAAAACTGGTGGCATTTACGAAACGCTTTATTGATTACTGGGGCTACGAAGATAACAAATATAATACGTTACTGGATATGTATGAGCCAGGTGTAACGGTTGAAGTGTTAGATAAGGTATTTGGCGATCTTCGAGATCAAATTGTCCCGCTTGTACATAAGATTTCCGAATCGGAACATAAGCCACATACCGATTTCCTCTTTGAACACTTTCCAAAGGATAAGCAAAAGGATTTCAGCTTAAAGATCCTTGAGCAAATGGGGTATGATTTTAACTCAGGCAGATTGGATGAGACCGTCCATCCATTTGCGATTGGTTTAAACCCTGGTGATGTAAGGGTAACAACTAAATATGACGAGAAGGATTGGAGAACAGCCGTGTTCGGGACAATCCATGAAGGTGGACATGCTCTGTATGAGCAGAACATTTCCAAGAATTTGATTGGTACACCACTATGCACGGGAACGTCTATGGGGATCCATGAATCTCAATCCCTGTTCTATGAAAACTTTGTAGGAAGAGATCATTCTTTCTGGAAGAAGAATTATTCTTTACTGAAGGATTACTCTTCAGGACAGTTCGATTCCGTTGAACAAGACGATTTCTACCGGGCAATCAATGAATCGAAGCCATCTTTAATCCGAATCGAAGCAGATGAATTAACGTACGCGTTACACATTATCATCCGGTATGAAATTGAAAAGGGATTATTTAATGATGAGATAGACGTGAAGGATCTTCCTGAAATCTGGAATCAGAAATATGAAGAGTACTTGGGAATCCGCCCTTCTCATAACGGTGAAGGTGTCCTTCAAGATGTTCATTGGGCTGGTGGGAGCTTCGGTTACTTTCCGTCATATGCATTAGGATATATGTACGCTGCGCAGTTTAAGCGTGCCATGTTGAAAGATCTTCCTCATTATGAAGAGCTGTTGGAAGAGGGAAATCTTGTTCCCATCAGAGAATGGCTGACGACAAACGTCCATCAGTGGGGCAAGATGAAAAAACCGCTGGAAATCATCAGGGAAGTTACTGGAGAAGGGCTTAATGCAAAGTACTTGGCCGAGTATTTAACGGAGAAGTATTCAAAGGTATATTCCTTGAATTAACGAATACAATGGAGGCAAAATCATGGAAATAAACGTTGCATCACTAGAGGATAAATTGCTTGTTGGAATAGGCTGGACAGGTCCATATGGAAAAGGGGCAGAGATCCCGAGACTATTCACTAAGTTTCTACAGATGATCCCATCCATTCACCACATCAATGGAGATGAATGCATATACGCTCCTTTCCATGACAGAGCGACTGATTTTACGTATTATTGTACCGTAGAGGTTGATCGTGTGGACAAGCTTCCACCGGGGTTAGTCGAACTGTCTCTCCCTGCAGGCGTCTATGCTCACGCTCTTTATGAAGGGCTGTCAACGGAAGTAGAACAAGCCTACTTTTCGATCTTTAATTGGATTAAGGAAAATGGCTATGAAAAAGACTACTCCAGACGGAAATTAGAGTTGTTTGTTCCTATTAAAGAGAAATAGAAAAGAGGCTGCCCGAGGCAGCCTCTTTTCCATTAGTATAAGTATACATTTAGTAATTTCCTTCCTGACCATGCCGCCTCCGCTTTTCGCGATGTCCAGCTCCAGGGCTTAGAGGCTCGAGGTCATAAGTCAGCCCCACCAAAAAGGCAAAGAGCGCCTTTCCGGTGGGGCCGCCTTATGCTTGTCGCCTCTGGGCAAAGCCCTTCCGCTTTTCGCGATGTCCAGCTCCAGGGCTTAGAGGCTCGAGGTCATAAGTCAGCCCCACCAAAAAGGCAAAGAGCGCCTTTCCGGTGGGGCCGCCTTATGCTTGTCGCCTCTGGGCAAAGCCCTTCCGCTTTTCGATATGTCCAGCTCCAGGGCTTAGAGGCTCGAGGTCATAAGCCAGGTAACCCAAAAAGGCAAAGAGCGCCTTTCCGGGTTACTTGGCTTATGCTTGTCGCCCCAGGGCGAGCCGCCTCCGCTTTTCCATATGTCCAGCTCCGGCGGCTTGGGGCTCGAGGTCATAAGTCAAGTAACACAAAAAGGCAAAGAGCGCCTTTCCGGGTTACTTGGCTTATGCTTGTCGCCCCAGGGCGAGCCGCCTCCGCTTTTCTATTTACCACAAACGATATCCCTTGGAAGCAGGAGGCGCGTTTTGAATCATGTCTATGAAAGGAACGGTATAGGCAACAAGAATGAGGGCTGCTAAGATGGTTAACCAAATCCTCCAGTTTTCAATAGCCATTGGTGTTTTCTCAGTTGCTTCGGCTTTTTCACCGACTGGGAATTCTTCCTCTCCTTTAGGTGCGAAGAATGCCAGATTGATAAAGATGTATAGAACCAGAATGATCCCGATAAAAAGAATCGTTCCCCCGATGGCTTGTGCGACTTGATACGGAATCCATTCAAGGGCTTGCGGTGCATCCCCATAAGTTGAAAAAGAGGATCTTCTTGGAGCGCCGAGTAATCCGACAGCATGCATGGCACCTGACATGATGCCCATTCCTACAGACCAAACAATGGCTTGCACGATCGCCAGCTTGTTCATTGCTTTCGTCAAGACGCGTCCTGTTAAATGAGGTACGAGCCAATAGGCAATACCGAAGAACGTCAAGACAACAGAAGTGGCCAAGGTTAAGTGAAAGTGACCGGTGACCCAGATGGTGTTATGAACAACCTGGTTCATCTGGTTCGATGCATTGATTAATCCGCCTGCTCCCGCTGGGATAAAGGCAACCATGCCGATAAATGGCACTGTAAAGCGGGCATCTCCCCATGGTAACTTCCTAAACCATCCAAACAATCCGGTAGCTCCTTTGGATCTGCCGTACATTTCAAAGGTTGCGAACAGAGAAAATGCAGTCATCAAGGAAGGTATGACAACCATAAAGGTAAGAACTACCTGTAAAAACTTCCAATACGCGTCGATTCCCGGTTCCACTAATTGGTGATGAAAACCAACCGGGATAGAGAATAGGAGGAACAATATAAAGGAAAGTCTGGCTAACGAATCTGAAAATATTTTCCCGCCAATGATTTTTGGGATAATGACATACCATGCCATATAGGCAGGCAGCAGCCAAAAATATACAAGGGGATGACCGAAATACCAAAATAATGTTCTGCTAACAAGTACATCTACCCGATCAACGAGACCGAGAGACCAAGGAAGGAGCTGAAATAAAACCGTTCCAGCCACACCAATGGTGGCGACAATCCATAAGACGGTATTGATGATGGCCATGAATGTTAACAGAGGGCTTGGTTGTCCAGGGTTTTCTTTTCGCCAGCTTACATATTTGATGATCATGCCGGCTCCACCCAACCAGCTTCCAACAACGACGAAGGTCAACCCTAAGTAAAATATCCAGTGGGCCTGCAAAGGAGCATAGAAAGTATATAGTACAGTTGCTTCATTTAATAGAATCATAACAGCGGCCATGATTGTGCCCATAAGCATGACCCAGAAGCCTAACCAGCCAAACAAGCGGGATTTCCCGGAATAGGTACCGGAAGTTCGCGAAATGGCAGCATGCTGGAATCCTAAGATGAAGAAAGTGGTCAATACCAACCCCAGTAATACACCGTGAACCGTTAACACCTGATAATAGCCGATCCCTGCAGGCAATATGAACTTCCCTGACCTCACCAACACTTGTAATAATCCTGCCAATCCACCTAGTGCCAAGGCAATAAAGCCTACATAAATATGTGCCATCGCCAATGTAGCATCTTTTTTATCAATCCTTACAAATCGCTTCATTTTAGTCCACCACCTTAATCATAGATTTCATTGTGTGATGACCTACACCACAATATTCATTACAGACAACTAGAAATTCCCCTGTCTTATCAAGGGTTGTTGTATATTCACTGACAAACCCTGGTTCAAGCATCATATTAATATTTGTTCCTGCAACTTCAAATCCGTGAACAACATCTTTTGTTGTGGCGATGATTTTAAGTGTAGATCCTTTAGGTATTTCAATTTCCCCGGGCGTGTAGAGAAAGGCAGATGCGACAAACACTAATTCGTAATCCCAAGCCTTTCCTTCTACTTTCTTCAATCCCGGCTCGTTAAAAGGCGAGATTTTATCCACTTGCTCAGGATTGACGTATGCTTTCGCGCTTGGAGGTTGATGTCCTTGGTGAAAAGCACTGATGCCTAAAATAATTAAAAATAAAATAAGAGACCCTGTTCCTAACGTTAACCACCATTTTTCATAACGATGCATGTGCATGTAAACCACTCCTTCAAAGTTAAAAACGATTTAAAAATAGGATGAATACCCCTAGCCATGTAAGCACTAAAAATCCGCCTAGAAACAGGACCGAAATAAAAGTACCTTTTAAAGAAGTAGACTCTTCGACCTTAACCTCTGACTTTTGATGAAATTCCGGTTTCGGCATATATTTCATTCCTTCCATTCATTGGATGATTGATTTTGTTATCACTATCATAAAGGTGTAAACCGCTATGAATCTGTGATAAATGTCACAGGTTACTTGAAATATTGTGAAATAAATGTGAAGTCAGGAAGGGATAGGTCTTTCACTGGTTCACATCTGTCAAGAATGTGCATAGAGTGTATGAGTGAGCAATTTATGGGGGGCTATCCGATGGAAAAATATTATTGTAAACAGTGCTGCCAGATTTATTCTGAGAAAACGGTTTGTCCTCAATGTCACATCGATGTCGAGGGGAAAATCAATATTCATGTTCAAAATGGACAAGGAAATAAGAAAAACGGTTAAAGTGTTATCGACAAAGGGACTGTGTTAATATATAGAAGATTCAAATAATTGGTGAGGTGGTGTGAAGATGTATTTACCTTCATTTTCATTAAACGATAAATTGGCAGTGGTCACCGGGGCAGGCCGTGGAATTGGACGAGCTCTCAGTATTGGTTTAGCTGAAGCAGGAGCGGATGTTGTCCTGCTATCTAGAACGCGGAATGATTTAGAAGATGTGGCAAGTGAAATAGAAAAGCTGGGTAGAAAGGCGTATATAATCCCTACAGATATAACATCAAGGGAGGAAATTCGAAAAGCGATTGCTTACATAGAAGATCAAAAACGTTCCATTGATATTTTGATTAATAACGCAGGAATGAATATCCGTTCTACTGCCCTTGAGGTTACGGATCAAGAGTGGCAAACCATCATGGATACAAATTTAAAATCTGCTTTTATGATGAGTCAGGAAACAGGTAAACATATGAAGGAAAAGAAGCAGGGGAAAATCATTAACATAGCGTCTGTTGCTGGTCATGTTGCCTTACGTACGGGGGTTGTGTACGCTTCGACGAAAGCGGCCATGATTCAAATGACGAAGGTTTTAGCCATGGAATGGGGAAAATACAATATCAATGTGAATAGTATCGGGCCTTGGTATTTTAAAACACCATTAACGGCAGAATTATTGCAAAATGAAGAATATGTAAACGATATTTTGGCCGTAACACCTTTAAAAAGAATCGGTGAACTGGAAGAACTTGTGGGACCGGCTGTTTTCTTATCATCGGATGCTTCGAATTATGTTACCGGTCAAACCATTTTTGTAGATGGCGGCATGACGATTCAAGGTTTCTAAACACTAAAAGGCTAACCAATATGCTTGAGGTTAGCCTTTTATCTATTTCAGGGCAATTATTCAATCATTAGAATTACTAAGAAATGTCCCACATTCTCAATGACTATGGGCAGCTTTAGGGGTTTTTCGAACCCGTACATTTTTGATTGACCAACAATGACGGTAGGGGGAGTGATGTCCAGGGTATGGCCGGCTTGAGCTAATAGAGTAGCAAGGTTTCCTGCAATCATGTTTCCTAATTCACCTGCAAAAGATTCAAGCATTTCTCCTTCTAGTGGCATACCGAACATTGAAGCCCCAAGGGATTGAAAGCACTCTTCTTCACCATCAATAATCATTCGGCCCCTTACATCCCCGGTAATTCCAATGAGTACTCCGATTTTATGCTGACTAAAGGGCTCAGTCAATAACGAGGGCTGTAAAACGTCAATGTATAAGGGGATCACCCCTTTAAGGGCTTCAATTGAACTATTTAAAATATCTGTTACACTTCTCGTTAAAATCATGTCGTATCCTCCGCTATTTTGTCACTGTAATCATACCATAATACCTGGTACTAAAGATGTGTAATTTAGTATTATTTTCATAATAATGAACATTTTGGAGGGTTTCAATCGCTCCTTTGGTAAGAGAAGGGGAATCTAATACATGATTTGTGAGTGAATGGAAAAGCTATCCTTACATGGAATTGTAAGGAGTGATTTGATTATGCCCAAAATTCTCTCAGTTGAAACCGAGATTCCCCCTGTGAAAATTACGCAAAAAGAAGCGGCAGAATTTGCGAAACAGTTGTTTTCCAAAAGTTTTAAAGATATCGGACGTCTTCTCTCCGTGTTTGAAAATGGTGAAATAGATAGCCGTTATTTCGTAAAAGATATCGACTGGTTCTCGGAAGAGCATACCTTTCAAGAAAAGAATGATGAATTCATTCATCATGCAGTTGATTTAGGCAGCAAAGTTGTTAAGAAGAGCTTATCCCGACATCAACTTACATTAGAAGATATTGATGCGATTATTACGATATCAACCTCAGGTATCGCGACACCAAGTCTCGAAGCAAGAATCATGAATCATCTGCCATTCTCACCTCATGTAAAACGAATACCAATTTGGGGATTGGGGTGTGCTGGTGGAGCGAGTGGATTGTCACGTGCTTATGAGTACTGTTTAGCATTTCCTAAAGCGAATGTTCTCGTCCTTTCCATTGAACTTTGTTCTCTCACCTTTCAGCATGGAGATCGGTCAAAGAGCAATCTGATTGGTACCTCGTTATTTGCGGATGGGGTGGCTTGTGCCGTTATTTGTGGTGATGATAGTCCAGTGCTTAAAGGCATTACGCATCCTTTGCCAACCATTTTTGCCACTCAGTCGACACTGCTTCGGGATTCCCTTGATGTGATGGGGTGGGATGTAAAGAATAATGGACTGTATGTGGTGTTTTCAAAGGATATACCAACACTTGTAAGGAACTGGCTACGTCCGAATGTGGAGGGGTTCATCAACGTTAATGGTATTAGGCTTGAAGACATTAAACATTTCGTGGCTCATCCCGGCGGCAGGAAAGTGATTGAAGCCTACCAGGAAGCTTTAGGGATGGATGAAAGTATGACCTCTGAATCTTTGAAGGTGTTGAAGGAATATGGGAATATGTCATCTGTAACCATCTTGTATGTGCTGAAGGAATTTATGAATAAAGGCTGTAAGCGTGGAGATATAGGCTTGGGAACCGCTTTAGGACCAGGGTTTAGTTCAGAACTGCTTTTGATGAGGTGGGAATGATGCTCTATTTCATTCTGTTTTTTTTAGTACTGATGATTCAGAGACTTGTGGAGCTATTCATTGCCAAGTCCAATGAAAAGTGGATGAAGGAACTGGGAGCTAAAGAATATGGGCAGTCCCATTATAAAATGATGGTCGCCATCCATATAGCGTTTTTTGTTTCTTTACTAATAGAAGGAGGGATCTTTCATAAAGGAGTTAATGCCTATTGGCCACTCCTGTTGACTGGTTTTATCCTGACTCAACTGGGAAGAATATGGGTGATTACTTCCCTCGGGAAGTACTGGAATACGAAGATCATTGTGCTTCCGAACGCTGAAGTGGTCGCGAAAGGTCCTTATAAATTTTTGAAACATCCTAATTATTTTATCGTTACATTGGAATTTTTAGTTGTCCCATTGCTCTTTAATGCTTATTGGACACTTTTTATCTTTGCACTATTGAATCAATTCATTCTCTCTATCCGGATCCCATTGGAGGAAAATGCCCTCCGAATTGAAACCGATTACGAAAGGATTCACCTTCATACTAAAGGCTGGATTCCACTATTCAAAAAAGAAAAATAAATTTCTTATTGAAAATGATTATCGTTTTTGATAAGATTCTAATTGAAGATGAAAATTATTCTCATTTATAAAATAACAAAAGGGTGGAGACAAATATGGTATGGTTTCTGATCGTATTTACTGTAATAGTGTATGGCTTCATGATGAAGTATGTTTTATCAAATGTGATGAAGGATTCAGCACAAAAAAAGAAAATATCTTCATACCAGAAAAACTCAAAAACTTTTGTTCATTCAAACCTGACTGCAACCGAAACAACTCAATAGATACAAAGCCTTCTTCTCCGGAAGAGGGCTTTTTTGTTTTTCAATCAATAAAACCTCTGCATATACTGATACCGTTATCATTATTTCCTTTGCTTGATATGATTTCATAGAGAAATTGAGATAAATACGATAAAATAAAACCGTTACCATTTTTCTGAAAACAGAAAGGAACTATTACAATGAGTCAGATAAAGCATAAAAGTACACAATTACATAATACATTGCAACAACTTACAGCCTACCACGATCGGTTCCTTCAATCCGGAGACGACGAGCGGGCTTCAAAGGTAGAAAGATTAGCAGAGAAATTACACAATGATGAATTGATTCTAGCCTTTTGCGGCCATTTCTCTGCAGGGAAGTCAACGATGATCAATCACTTAATGGGAGAAGAAATCCTCCCGTCTAGTCCGATTCCTACCAGTGCAAATTTAGTAAAGGTGCACCATGCACCAACGGATTTCGCAAAAATTCATTATCATCATTCCCAGAACCTATACTTTCAGGCACCGTATGAGTTTGCCACCATTAGGGACTTCTGCAAAAACGGTGAGGAAGTATACTCTGTTGAAATAGGTCGTAGCAAAAGTGAGATGCCCGAGGGTGTATCCATTTTAGATACACCGGGTGTAGACAGTACGGATGATGCCCACAGATTGTCAACGGAATCGGCCATCCATCTCGCCGACGCCGTCTTTTATGTGATGGATTATAACCATGTTCAATCTCAGGTGAACTTCGAGTTCACAAAGGAAATGATCCGTCATGGAGTCAAGCTGTATCTCATTGTAAATCAGATTGATAAACACCAGGAAGAAGAATTGTCATTCAGCGACTTTAAAGAAAGTGTAGAGAATTCCTTTGCATCTTGGGGTGTTGTACCCAATGGGATGTTTTTTACAAGTTTAAAAGCTCCACATCATCCTCATAATGATCTTGAAAAATTAGAATCTTTGATTGAAGAGCAGGTGATGAAGAAAAGTGAACTGATTGAAGCTTCTGCAGAATCGGCCATCTCCCAATTGAGGTCTGAGCATGAAAAGTGGTATGAGGAAGAGCTCGGAAAAATCGAGGAAAAAGGAAGAAACATCCTGACACCCGAAGAATGGAATGACAAAGATTCCCTTCTTCAGACTGAGAAAAATTTAATTGAAACATTAGCAAGAGGGAACGTAAAAGCGATAAAAGAGCATTTTGAAGAAGAAAGAAGGGAAATCCTGAAAAATGCGTATTTAATGCCGTTTGAAACGAGAGAATTAGCGAAGGATTTTCTGGAAAGCAGACAATCAGACTTTAAAGTAGGATTTTTATTTTCAAAACAAAAAACAGAAGATGAAAAAACGGTCAGGATCCAGAAGTTTAAAGACGATATAAATACACGGGTCGAGTCTCAATTAGAATGGCATCTTAAGACATTGGGAAAACACATGCTGAAAGAATACAGTCCTTCATCAGACCAACGCATCAAGTGGGATCAATTATCTCTGGAAGTGGATGAACAATTCCTAATGGATATGATCAAACCTGGTGCAGGAATAACGAGTGATTACGTCCTCCAATACTGTGATGATCTTTCTGAGGAGTTAAAGAGGAAAGCCAGGGCCTATACAAATGATTTAATTGAAGATACTTTGAATGAAATTGAAAGCGCCTCTTCAGAAGAGAATTCAGCTTTAGAGGAAGACCTTAAGGAACTCCAAAAGAAAACAGCATTCATCTATCAATGGAACACATTGCATGAAGAGAAGGTCGCTCAACTTGGAAAGTTAATGAGTGTTAAGGTCGATCAAAGACAGGCTGATCTTGTGATCAAACAATGGATAGGGAAATGGAAAGCAACAGCGGAAGATTATATTACTGCACCTGACATTGAGACTGCTCAGAAAGAGAAAACAATTCGAACAAGGGAAGAGATTTCGCCTAAGCCACACCAAGACCTACAAGCTTCTATTGAACAGGTTATCGAACGTTTAGAAACGATGACCAGCGTATTCAGGAGATACAAAGGTTTTGGAAAGACGGCAGATTTATTAGAAGGAAAGAAAGAGCGGCTGTCCAATCAATCCTTTACCATCGCATTATTCGGTGCGTTTAGTGCGGGGAAATCATCATTTGCCAATGCACTATTAGGGAAGAAAATACTCCCGGTGAGTCCGAATCCGACAACGGCCTCCATCAATCGAATCAATCCCGTATCAGAAGTCGGTGAGCATGAGACCGCTCACGTCCAAATCAAGACGTACGACCAGCTATTTCAAGACATTGCCCATTCCCTATCCTATTTCAATCGCAGTGTTTCAACACTGGATGAAGCTATGGAGGTTGTCCCTGCTTTAACGAGTGAAGGAAGCGGTAAGGAAAATGTACATCTTTCATTCCTGCAGGCTTTTTATAATGGTTATCCGGCCTTTAAAGGAAGTCTTGGAATGAGAATAAAGGCCAATCTTGAAGAGTATAGAGGGTTTGTGGCGGATGAAGCTCAAGCTTGTTTTGTGGAATCCATCGATCTCTATTACGATTGTGATATTACAAGGCAGGGAATCACACTCGTCGATACACCAGGAGCAGATTCAATTAATGCACGTCATACGGGAGTAGCATTTGAATATATCAAAAATGCGGATGCGATACTATTTGTGACTTATTACAACCATGCATTTGCCAAGGCAGACCGTGAATTCCTCATTCAATTGGGCCGGGTGAAGGACACGTTTGAATTAGATAAAATGTTCTTTGTCGTCAATGCCATCGATCTTGCAAGCGACGAGGAAGAAAAAAATGAAGTGATCGACTATGTGGAGACGCAGCTGATTCAATATGGAATCCGTTTTCCAAGGATCTTTGGAGTATCTTCTCTTCAGGCTCTTAGAGAATCAGATTCTGAAAAGTCAGGAATGGATATATTTAAGAAGGAATTCAAAACTTTTATACAGAATGAATTAGTGAGCATGAGTATTGAGTCCGCTCTCAGTGAATGGGATAGAGGCCTGCAACGATTTAAACAATATATTCATACGGCTTCAAGTGATAAAACATACAAGGAAGTACGCAAACAGGAGCTGAAAGATGCAAAGGATGAGGTTCGCTCACTTATCGATACCAAATCCGTCCACCCACTTGAGGTCGAAATGCATCAAGAATCCAAGGAACTTGTGTTTTATGTGAAGCAAAGGGTATTTTTCCGGGTATCCGATTTTTATAAGGAAGCCTTCCATTCAGGATTGTTTCTGCAATACTCCAACCAATCCCAAGCGATAAAGGAAGGATTGAAGGAATTTCTTGCAAGTATCGGATTTGATCTGGCACAGGAAATGAGAGCCACTTCTCTTCGCATTCAGCAGTTCATTCAGAAAATACTGACTGAGCAGTGGTTGGTCCTTGGAGAAATGATTCAACAGGTTGAGAAAGAACTGGTATTATCTCCTCAGGACTACAAAAACGAAAGCACCATTGAATTTGAGAACGCATTTAAACAAACAGAGCTGCGACTATTCGAAGAAGCCTTTTCTTCATTTAAGAATCCGAAGCATTTCTTTGAACAAGGCGGAAAAAAGATTGTTCAGGAAAAATTGGAAGCATTACTTCAAGAGCCTGCAGATAGCTATTTAGAACAGGAGCAGGAACGGCTGGAAGATTGGGGTGTTTCGTATTTAAACAGAGAGTTTGACACACTTAAAGAAGAAATGTTGATTCAGGTGATGGAGCAGATCAATTCAAATATGGAGGCTTTAGAGACCGTTCAGGACCTGAACAAGCTAAAGTATGATTTGAAGCAACTAGAACAGATTCAAGCTTAAAGAAAAGAAGGAGGAAGGTCGTGGCGAATACTTATCATTGCTGTGCTACATGTATTCACATTCGAGGAATCAAGACTGATCAGAAGACCTCCTATTTCTGTTCCCGACTAGGCTATGAAACCAAAACCACTTATCAATTCTCTTGCTGGGAACCTAAGGAGGAAGTACTGGCATTAATGAAGAAGAGGGGGATAATATCATGAAGGCAATTATCGATACGGATTGGCTGAGAGGTCATATTCATGATGAGGATCTAAGAATCATTGATTGTCGATTTTCTATGGGAAACCCGGCAGAGGGGCGGGAGAGGTACAAAGAGAATCATATTCCGGGAGCCGTATTTTTCGATTTAGAAAAGGATTTATCAGGATATGTGAAAAAGCATGGGGGCCGCCATCCCCTTCCGAATATGAAGAACTTTTTGCGCAAGGTGGAGGATGTCGGTATTGATAATGATACAGCGGTTGTCATTTATGATGAAAAGGAAGGTGCCTTCGCAGGCCGCTGCTGGTGGTTGTTCCAATATATTGGACATGAGAAGGTATATATCTTAAATGGTGGATTTGCAGCTTGGGAAAAGGCTGGAGGGAAAACAGAATCGACCGTACCTGTGTACCCTTCAAAAAGCTATCGTCCAAGCTTTAATGAAACGATTGTAGCTTCTCTGGATGAGGTGAGGAGTATCGCAGATGGGGTTCGAGACACTCCTTTAATCGATTCCCGCAGCAGGGAAAGATACTTAGGCCAAGAAGAACCGATAGACCGCATCCCGGGTCATATTCCAGGAGCCACCAATCTTCCATGGACCGAGGGTGTGAAGGATGGATATTTTATTCAAGGAGAACAGCAGTATGATCGATTCGCCCATCTTAATAAAAATGAGCCAGTGATTGTCTATTGCGGTTCAGGTGTAACAGCGACCCCTAATTTCATATCTCTTAAGGAAGCAGGATTCAATCATGTGAAACTTTATGTTGGAAGCTACAGTGATTGGGTGTCCTATGAGAATCACACGGTTGAGAAGGAATAAAGGCGAATAGCTAATTGGAAAAGGTTCATCACTTTTCCAATTAGCTATTTATTCGTATATGTTATACTTTATAAAGTGAACAAAAACGAGAATGAGCGATGAGGAGTGTAAGAATTGAATAATAAAAATGAGCATTTATTACTTATAGATGGTATGGCACTATTATTTCGATCTTTTTTTGCAACAGCTGTAACGGGTCAATTCATGATGAACTCAAAAGGACTTCCCACTAATGGAGTTCAGGGGTTTATGAAGCATTTACTGATGGCGGCGGATCATGTAAAGCCTACACATATCATAGTATGCTGGGATATGGGGAGTCAGACATTCCGTAATGAAGTATTCAATGACTATAAATCGAATCGGAATGCACCACCAGTTGAACTGATCCCTCAATTTGATCTTGCAAAAGAGGTGGCAGAAGGATTCAATCTTTCGAATGTGGGTGTAGTTGGTTACGAAGCAGATGATTGTATTGGGACTCTTGCCAAAATTCATCAAACCGATCGCAAAGTATCCGTTCTAAGCGGTGATCAGGATCTCCTGCAGCTTTTGGACGACAATATTGACATTATGCTCTTGAAAAAAGGCTTTGGTAACTATCAAACCTATACGAAAGAGATTTTTGTGGAAGAGAGAGGAATTACTCCTCAGCAGTTTATTGATGTGAAAGCATTAATGGGTGATACAAGTGATGGATATCCCGGGGTAAAAGGGATCGGAGAGAAAACGGCATTAAAGCTGATTCAACAATATAAGGATATCTCAGGTATACTCGAGAACCTGCACAAGTTAACCCCATCCCAACAGAAAAAGATTGAAGCCGACCTTGACATGCTTCATGTTTCAAGAAAGTTAGCCGAGATTCACTGTGGTGTGCCCCTGTCTGTTTCGGTAGAGGAAGCTCGGTGGAATAACGTAGCTCATGAAACTCTTTCATTTGTGGACGAATTAGAGTTGAAGGTGCTTAGAAGATATTTAGTAGGTTCTAATGTGATGGTTGCCACAAGCTAGCCATTTATAGGAGTGTCAGGGATCCGTTTGGCCCCTGACACTTTTTACGTGGAAATGCTTACTTTGTATTCGATTTCTTAGCCGCATTTTCCAATTGGCTCTTCGGCTCCATGGCAAATTCTGCATCCTGTGATATTCCTTGTGGATTCACGCTTTTGGCATTTCTACCTTTGTTTTTGTTATTTCCTTTTGTCATACCGAAACCCCTCCTTTTCTGTAATCATTATTATTTTGGCTATGTTCATAATAAATATCCTATGTGCAGAGAATTTTAGGACAAACTAAAGGCAGGGAGGTGTAAGGGTGAATAAAGGGATTGTTACAGCACTTATCAGTATAGCTCTCGCACAGGGTCTGAAGATACCACTGCACTTTTTAAAAAAGAAGGAATGGAAACCTGAGCTATTTTTCCAAACAGGGGGAATGCCAAGTTCTCATAGTGCAGGGGTTGCTTCGTTAACAACATTTATTGCCTTAAAGAGGGGGGGCAGAACCATTGACTTTGCTCTTTCATTTATCTTTGGTCTAATCGTCATGTACGATGCACAAGGAATCCGAAGACAAACGGGTGAACTGACCCTTAAAGTGAATAGTTTGGATGAGCTCGTTCGCAAAGCTCATGATAAAGAAGCGGTAGAATTCGAAGAGAAAAAGCCAAAGCGACTGAAAGAAATGCTGGGACATCAACCTCAAGAAGTAGTCGGAGGGGCATTACTTGGTTCATTTATGGGCTACATTGCCTTCCTGTTTTCTAAAAAGGATAGGCAAAAGAAAAAATTTTCTGTAAGATAAGAGAAGACAAAGTGGCGATAAGGTGAGGAGAAACGTGAAAAAGACAACCGAAGAATTTCTCATAGATCTTGAAAACAAAGGCTTCAAATTTCAAGAAGACGCAATTGGCTTCATCTATTTTGGTAAAAAATACACAGATGCCCCGGATGAACTGGTCAATAGCGCCATTGAAATCACATTAAAAGCTCAAAAACAATTCGATAGCAGTTTTTACATGTCCATATTAGAAAGACTTCATTCCCAAAACATCCCATCCCGAAAAGAAGCGCTGAGATGGATGGTGAATCAGGGATTGGCCTAGAAAAGCGTAGGCGGCTTGGTCAGACCCGACAAGCATAAGACGAACCACCCGGAAAGGTGCTCTTTGCCTTTTTGGGTGGTTTGACTTATGATCTCGAGGGTCTAGGCGCCGAAGCTGGACAATAGAAAAGCGTAGGCGGCTTGGTCAGACCCGATAAGCATAAGACATGAGACCATCAGAAAGGGATTGCTTCTTTTTTGATGGTCTTTGTTTTGTTGGTATGGGTCTGTGAGCCAGTCGATTTTTGTAGAACGGTCGGTATATTGAAAATATGGTTGATAAAATGAAAGAACGGTTGATAAATTTGAATAACGGTCGATAAATCCAGATAACGGTCGATAAATCAAAGCAATTCCATTCGATCCCAAACTTCACACCATAAAAAATGGGAGAGCCACCAATCGGCCTCCTATTTCACTCTTTAGTTCAGATGAATAGCTTTTCGGGCCAGCTCATCTGCAGCTTTATTTTCCTTACTGGGTATCCACTTAACGAAGAAAAGGTCTACTTGCTTGGTCAAGTCCAATATATCATCGAGCAACTGTTTATATTGAATATTCCTTACAAACTCTTTTTCAATCGCATGAACGACAGCTTGAGAATCACTTTTCAGCCAAACGGTATCAGCATGTTTTTCTAAACAGATCTCCAGAGCTTTCCTGCAGGCTATAAATTCAGCCTCATGATTATCCATGACCCCTAAAGGAATGGCGTGTTTTTCCACTTTTCCGTTGTCTTTAATAAATATACCGGCTCCACTTGGCCCGGGGTTACCAGCACTTGCTCCATCAATATTCACTTCGATCATATGAGTTCACCTCAAAGTACATCTTTAGAATAAGTTTATAGTAGCATATAAAATAGAAGGCAGGGAGTAAGAATCCATGATTCATCCCTTCTATAAAAGAGCTTGGGGAAAACCAGATCCCCAGGCTCTATCCAACTATCACATATCTTTAGGGAATCGTTTTGCTACATAACCAAATGGGGTATCAATAATGGATATGACCCATTTGAGGAGGTAGGTAGTAATGAATATTTCAAACCAGACATCCATCGGATATTCTCCCAGGAAAGCAATGCTTGTGAAGACAAGAGTATCCAAAAGCTGACTTACCATCGTACTCCCGTTATTGCGAATCCAAAACTGTGAATCTGAAGGGAATTTCCTCTTTAAATACGTGAAGATATACACGTCTGTTAATTGACTCACGAGGTAAGCGACTAAGCTTCCAAGAGCAATTCTTGGAATGATCCCAAAGATTGTTGCCAGAGATTCTTGGGCGAAATCTTCAGGATGTGGTTGAAATACTAACACGAGCTGCATAATAATAGTCATAACGATTAAAGTGAAGAAACCCAGCCACACCGCTTTCTGGGCTTCTTTTTTTCCATATTTTTCGTTAAGTATGTCTGTTACTAAAAAAGCTGTTCCGTACATGGCATTCCCTAAAGTAGCGGTCAACCCGAAAATTTCAATCGTTTTAACGACCTGTAAGTTAGCAAGTATCGTGGATACCCCTATCCATACAAACAGTCCAGTTCGTCCAAACATTCGATACATAAGCAGAAGTAAAGAGAATGTAATGAGAACGAAGACTAATCCAAACCATATATTAAACATATAAAGGCCTCCTAATGAACGTGTAAATGAAACAATAGTCCTCATTATACAAATAAAAGTATAAATGAACAATCATATGAAGAAAAAGGAGCGAATGATTATGGAAATGAAATTAAAATTTAAATATGCAAGCAAAACAGCGTCAAGTATATGGTTTGAATCCAACTACTTCCCAAGAAAAGAAACAATGATTCATATCGATGATCTCATGAAAACCGGAAGAGTCCATGATCTTGAAATCATAGATGAAATGGGGAATTCGTGGTCCAGAAAGGAATTTGTCAAACTGAATAAGGAATTAGAAAAGGAACCAGAAAACATCGTTGTATATTTCGACGGAGGGTTTGATAAGGAATCGCTCATTGCCGGTGCAGGGATTGTCATCTATTACGATAAAGGTGGAGAATCATTTAGAATCAGAAAAAATGAACTTCTCGAGGAAATTGAAAATAATAATGAAGCAGAATACGCAGCTTTACATATTGCCCTTGGATTGCTTGATGAAATCGGCGTGAAGAATGCTCCTTGTACGATTAATGGAGATTCCCAGGTGGTAATAAAACAGTTGGAAGGGGAATGGCCTTGTTATGAAGAGAGCTTGAGTCGGTGGCTCGATCGTATTGAAGCCCTCATCAAAAAGCTTCGATTGAAAATCAATTGGGTCGTGCTGAATAGAAAAGATAATAAAGAAGCGGATAAGCTTGCCAATCAAGCTTTAGAAGGGACAAAAGTCCACAGTAATAAACGAATAGAATAATTTCGTTCCCTATTATATACTCTATAAATAACAATACACAGTAAGTCCTTGAACAAGCTTAGGAGTGATCACATGAATCGAAAAGAAGTGGTGGATAAAGTGGATGAGCTCATAGACACCTACTGTAACGACTGCTTACTTAAAGCTCACTTTCGCAAAGAGTATGGTAAAACCTATGCTCACCGCTTTTGTATAGAAAAATGCACCATTGGTGAACAAATTCGAAATTACGGACAAAAATTGAATTGAATAATAAAGGGCAGCAATTCTTAGGATTACATAAGAATTGCTGCCCTTTGGTATGCTATATTGTTCGAACGATTATAATTTAACTACGTTTGCTGCTTGAGGTCCACGATTTCCTTCAACAACGTCGAAAGAAACTTCTTGACCTTCTTCTAATGATTTGAACCCTTCACCTTGAATCGCTGAGAAGTGAACGAATACATCGTCTCCACCTTCAACTTCGATGAATCCAAATCCTTTTTCATTGTTGAACCATTTTACTTTACCATTTTGCATTTTCGAATCCTCCTAAATCGTTCAAGCACGTTTGTGCCTCTGAAAAATATTTTTCACGAAATGATTGACTCTCATACATTGGAAATAAGCATAAAAATCGTACACTTCAATGATGTCTTTACTATACAATATGACGATTTTCGAGTCAACATTCCCTCCTTTTTTGCTGAAATGTTTAAACAATTTGGTTAATATGTATTGACAAATATTGAGTAAGGAAATAAAATTTGCACTAAGGAAACTTTTATTGCACTAAGGAAACTTTTGTAGTCTTATAAAAAAGAAATTACTTGTGTAAAAAAAAGTGAACATATATAAGTTTGATGAATAAGGTAGATGTAGTAGATATCAAAAAAATTGGGTTGGAGAGGAGATCAAACATGAAAATAAGATTAATGGCTCTTGTCGGGATGATCATAATTTTAGCGTCAGGACTTATCCTATCAGGCTGTGGAGCTACTACCACTGGTACTAAAAACGATAAAATAGTCGTTACGACAACAATAGGGCAAATAGGGGATGCAGTTAAAAATATTGGAGGAGAGCATGTAGAGGTTCAAAGTTTAATGGGACCTGGTGTGGATCCTCACCTTTACAAAGCTAAACAGTCGGATATTGGTAAACTTCAGGAAGCAGATATTATTTTCTATAGCGGTCTCCATTTAGAAGGGAAAATGCTTGAGATCTTCGAAAAAATGAACAAGGAAAAACCGACTTATGCAATCGCTGATAGTATACCTAAAGATAAACTGCGTAAGGATCAGGCAGATAATACGGCAACTGACCCACATGTGTGGTTCGATATTGATTTATGGAAAATTGCATTGGAGCAAGTGCGGGACGGGTTGATCGAGAAAGATCCTGAAAACAAAGAAGACTACATTCGAAATACTGAAAAGTACTTTGCCGAATTAGATGAACTGAAAGCATACTCTACGGAAGAAATGTCAAAGATTCCAGAGGAACAAAGAGTTCTTGTAACAGCTCACGATGCATTTAATTACTTCGGAGCAAAATACGATCTTCAAGTTATGGGATTACAAGGTCTGAGTACTGATGCTGAATATGGATTAGCAGACGTTCAGTCTCTTGTAAATACTTTGGTAGAAAGAAACATCAAAGCTGTGTTTGTAGAATCAAGTATCTCTGAAAAATCGATCAACGCCGTTATAGCAGGTGCGCAAGATAAAGGCCATGAAGTTGAAAAAGGCGGGGAATTATTCTCAGATGCTATGGGCAAAGAAGGTACAGAAGAAGGAACGTACATCGGTATGTATAAGCATAACGTTGATACGATTGTAGAGGGACTAAAGTAAGTCTTAGGAGGCGATACCATGAATTCAGTTGATATTAAGGGGTTAACCGTTGCGTATCATAGAAAACCGGTTTTGATGGACGTAGGGTTTTCTGTTCCAAAGGGTAAGTTAATCGGAATTGTCGGTCCTAATGGTGCAGGGAAGTCTACATTAATTAAAGCCATTCTGGGATTGATTCCCCGCTCGTCCGGTGATATCAAAATCTTTGAAAAAGCCTATTCCCCTAAAAGCAAATTAGTCGGGTACGTCCCCCAGCGTGGATCTGTAGATTGGGATTTCCCTACAAATGCATTGGATGTCGTATTAATGGGGAGATATGGTCATTTAGGATGGTTTAAGAGACCATCAAAAAAAGATGTTCAATTTGCAATGGAGTGTCTCGATAAAGTAGGAATGACTCAATTTGCATCAAGACAAATCAGTCAGTTATCAGGAGGACAGCAGCAAAGGGTTTTTCTTGCGAGGGCACTGGCTCAGGAAGCGGAAGTTTATTTCATGGATGAACCATTTGTTGGTGTGGACGCTGCGACGGAAAAAGCAATCATTTCCTTATTGAATGAATTGAAGGAACAAGGCAAGACTGTATTGGTTGTTCATCATGATTTACAGACTGTTACAGAGTATTTCGATTGGACGCTGTTACTGAATAGAAAAACGATAGCCTATGGTCCGACAAAAGATGTGTTTAGTATAGAGAATTTACAACTAACCTATGGTGGGAAACTATCTTTCCTGGAAAAGGATCAAATGTTAATTCATCCATAGAAAGAGGTGAATACGATGAATCATTTATGGCAATCGATTTTAACGGACGGAAATACCCAATGGGTATTACTTAGTACTTTATTACTGGGAATTGCGAGCGGAGTTTTAGGCAGCTTTGCTTTACTAAGGAAACAAAGCTTAATAGGGGATGCGGTCGCCCATGCAGCATTGCCGGGAATCTGTTTTGCATTTATGTTCATGGGTGAGAAAAATTTCTTTGTACTATTGATTGGTGCTGCCGCCACGGGTCTACTTGCTGCTTACACGATACAACTCATTACGAACACAACGAGAATCAAGGAAGACACGGCTATTTGCTTAGTATTGTCTGTATTCTTTGGATTGGGAATCGTCCTTTTAACAAAGGTTGCTCAAATGCCTACGGGTAACCAAAGCGGCTTGGATGATTTTATCTTTGGGCAGGCAGCTTCCCTGGTGGGGAGAGATGTTCAGCTTATGGGCTTAACGGCAGCGGCTTTAATTATTATTACGTCACTTTTATTCAAAGAATTTAAGGTAAGTACCTTTGATCCTCAATTTGCGAAGGGAATCGGGCTTCCTGTAGGATTTTTGAATTTTCTTTTTGTTTCCTTATTGGTTATTACGGTTGTCATCGGAATTCAAGCAGTAGGCGTCATCCTGATGGCGGCTATGCTGATCACTCCAGCCATATCAGCAAGATACTGGACGGATTCATTACGGATAATGGTCTTTATATCTGGAATGGTCGGAGGCTTATCAGGGGCAATCGGAACGCTGATCAGTACCCTTGGTAAAGGGTTATCGACCGGCCCATTCATTGTATTGACGGCCACAGTTATTTTCATCATATCCATGCTGTTCTCTCCGAAGCGCGGATTAATCTCGGTTATATTGAAAAGATTGAAAAATGATGATCGACTGGCTATGCGCTTTATACTGAAAAAGATGTATGAATCCGGTAAACAAACGATACGTGTAGAATATATATTTCAACAAAGCAATATTTCTAACTTAAGATTTAATCGGGTATTGAAGCATTTAATGAAAAAAGGTTACCTGAATCAAGAGGATGGAATATTGACGATTACAAAATCAGGGCTAATGAAAGCGGAGCAATTCAGCTTTGTTGATGAAATCATGGAACTGAAAGAAATGTACCCGAGTGAGTTGGGGTCACTTGATATCCAGTGGATTGAAAAGGAAGAAAAAGAGGCGTTATCAAAAGAACAACTCACAAAGCTGCAAATGAAAATGTCCGATATTTATATGCAATATCCTTTCTTAAACGTAAAGATGTCAAGCAGAAGAGGGGGGCAAGGATATGAGTTATGAATTATGGATTCTTCTGACTGGTAGTTTAGTAGGTTTATCCTGTGGCATCGTAGGATGCTTCTTAATCCTGAGAAAGATGTCGATGTTAGCAGATGCAATCAGCCATACCGTGCTCCTCGGACTGGTTATGGCATTCATTGTCAGCCAAAGTATGAATGGATTTTATATGTTGATCGGTGCAGCAGTGGCTGGATTGTTGACTACCTTTATGGTTCAGTTATTGAATTCCAGCGGGATCCAGGAAGATGCTGCAATAGGTGTAGTGTTTACTTCCCTGTTTGCTGTAGGGGTCATCCTCATTTCATTGTTTGCTAAGAATGTTCATTTGGATGTGGAGCATGCCTTAATGGGTGAAATTGCATTCGTCCCTTGGAATACCTTGTCATTGCCAATACTTGGGGACATTCCTAAATCAGTTGTGATGCTGGGATTTGTATTGCTATTGGATATTCTCATCATTTTCCTTCTGTTCAAAGAGTTTAAATTAACTTCTTTTGATCCAAGTATGGCAGCGGCTATCGGTATCCCGGTACTTGCGGTTCATTATATATTAATGGGTCTGGTATCCGTTACGACTGTATCCGCATTTGATAGCGTAGGTGCGATTCTCGTGGTAGCGATGCTCATTGCCCCTGGAGCTACAGCATATTTACTTACTGACCGATATAAAGTGATGCTTCTTTTAAGCGGGGGCATTGGAGTCTTTGATAGCATCATCGGATATTACGGGGCAAAGATGTTCGATGTGTCCATTTCAGGTGCAATGGCAGTGTCCGCCGGACTTGTTTTCTTCATCGTATGGATGTTATCACCGAAACACGGGTTGGTATCCAGGGTGCTGAATCAACGGTTGACAGAGGAGTAATTTAAAGTGCTTGGGTTGTATTCATTCTGTAGTTATAGTAAACTTTTAATGATATTTATGGAAATTTGGAGGGTACAGAATGCCTACACCAAGTATGGAAGATTATATAGAACAGATTTATATGTTAATTGAGAACAAAGGTTATGCCAGAGTATCAGATATAGCAGAAGCTTTATCTGTTCACCCCTCCTCGGTTACCAAAATGGTGCAGAAGTTAGATAAGGACGATTATCTCATTTACGAGAAATATCGCGGGCTTGTTCTGACTCCAAAAGGAAACAAAGTAGGAAAGCGTTTAGTATATAGACATGAACTATTAGAACAATTCCTTCGTGTAATTGGAGTGAAAGAAGAGCATATTTATGAAGACGTGGAAGGAATCGAACACCACTTAAGCTGGGATTCCATTGATCGTATTGGAGATCTCGTCCAATTCTTCGATGAAGAGAAGGACCGGGTGGAAGAACTTCGAACCATTCAAAATCGTAGTGAATAAAAATCATGGCAACTGAAACAGAAAAAAAGGACTTCATGCAACATGGCATGAATGTCCTTTTTGTTGTATTTAGGTACTGTTTCTTAGTGCATAAATCAGTAAAAGGTCCCGTTCAAAAAATTGAAGGATAGTCATTGAAGCTTCCATCATCAACGGACATACTTGATAATTCTGTTTCTCCCCATTCATTCTCATTCAAGGTCACTCCTTGAAGTAATCCCTCAGAAGCTTCTAAAACAGCTTTTCGATAAGAGATTATACGGCCAGAAGAAGTTTGGAAACTGATAATGTCTCCATGGTAGTTCCGTTGAACTTTAGAAATCTCTTCCATACAACATCACCTTTCTTGTTCTGATTATAGGACTAGTATGGACAAAAAGGATGGAAAACATAATCGGCTTGCCAATTCGTCTATTAAGTTTACATAATATTATTATTTATTCCGCGTTCCCAAAGTCTTCACCCTTGAAAGAAGGATTTTCGCTTATCGAATGAGAATATTAAACTAAAGAGAAAATATTATTGAGGTGTACATATGAAAAATTCAGAATGGCATACAAGTGCGAAAACCCGCTGGGAAGACAATGCAGATTATTGGCACGAAAGAAGTGTTGAAATGTGGACGAGCGGAAGTAGGAAAGCGATCATCCCATTCTTCACTAAACATATTGATACTGGGAATCGTGTAGCTGATTTAGGATGTGGTGACGGATATGGTTCCTACTTGTTATATAAGAAGGGCTATGTGGTCACAGGGATGGATTTTTCTGGGAAAATGGTTGAAATAGCGAAGAAGCAAGAAATGGACCAACTATCATTTCTACAGGGTGATTTGCGATCCCTTCCATTTCAAGATGAACAATTTCATGCCGTCATGGCGATAAATTCAGTTGAATGGACTGAAGATCCCTTACATACTCTAAACGAAATCGAACGGGTTGTGACTCCGAATGGGTACATATGTATTGGTTTATTAGGTCCCACTGCTCACCCCAGAGATAATGCCTTTCCTCGTTTACACGGAAAGGAAGCTATATGTAATACGATGATGCCATGGGAATTAGAGAAACTGGCTGGTGAAAAAGGGTGGAAGAAGGTCGATGAAGACTGGGTATATAAAAAGGGTGTGAAGTCGTCCATAACAGAGAATCTCACAAATGAATTAAAACAGGCTTTAACCTTTATGACCTTGTTTATGTTCCAAAAATAAAAAAACATGATCGATTCTCAAATGTGAGGACCGGTCATGTTTTTATTAGGAAGGATATAATGGTGGAGATATAAACTTAAAAGAGATAAGGTTGATTTATAGTGTAAAATAAAGAAATACAATCGTTACAGAGTACAAACTCTCTGTAAATGAATTTTAAGGAAATGCATGCTATTTTGTAAAGTAAATAGTGAATGTAATAAAAGTACATGCTGCTTAGCTGTAAATATGAAACTAGAAGGTGAGTTCAAGTGACGACAACGAAGAAAAAAGTAAAATCAGATATTGAAATTGCTCAACAATCAACTATGCAACCGATACTGGACATTGCGAAAAAAATCGGTCTCACAGAAGATGATCTAGAGCTTTATGGTAAATACAAAGGGAAATTATCCTATGAAGCGATACATAAACTCAAGGACCATGCCAATGGGAAATTAATCCTTGTAACCTCGATTAACCCGACTCCTGCAGGCGAGGGGAAATCAACGGTTACGGTTGGACTCGGGGATGCGTTAAATCAGTTAAATAAAAACACCATCATTGCCATGAGGGAACCATCACTTGGTCCAACGATGGGAATAAAAGGCGGAGCAACAGGAGGAGGGTATTCACAAGTCCTGCCCATGGAGGATATCAACCTTCATTTCACAGGTGATATCCACGCTATTTCGACTGCGAATAACGCTTTAGCCGCATTGGTAGATAATCATATCCATCAGGGAAATGAATTGAATATTGATCAAAGAAGGGTCGTATGGAAACGGGCTCTGGACATGAATGACCGTGCCCTCAGACAAATCATCGTTGGTTTAGGTGGACCGGTGCAAGGTGTTCCCCGTGAAGACGGATTTGATATTACAGTGGCATCTGAGATTATGGCTGTTCTATGTTTATCTGAAAATCTTGAGGAATTAAGAAGAAGGCTTGGTAGAATGGTTGTCGCATACAACTTTTCAAAACAACCGGTGACCGTTGAAGATTTAGGAGTTGAAGGTGCGCTGACCTTATTGTTAAAGGATGCCTTAAAACCTAATCTCGTTCAAACGATCGAACATTCTCCTGCCCTTATTCATGGCGGGCCATTCGCAAACATTGCCCATGGGTGTAATAGTGTCATGGCAACCAAAACGGCTCTTAAGCTGGCTGATTATGTTGTAACGGAATCTGGGTTTGGTGCTGATTTAGGAGCCGAGAAGTTTCTGAATATCAAATCTCGAGCTGCAGACATAGCACCGGATGCCATCGTGCTTGTTGCCACCATTCGTGCTCTGAAGATGCATGGAGGTCAAGGGAAAGGTGATCTTCAAACTGAAAATCTTCAGGCACTGCAAAAAGGACTATCTAATCTGAAGAAGCACATGGAAACGTTAGATCATTTCAACGTACCTTATGTGATTGCGGTTAATCGATTTGTGACGGATAGTGATGACGAAATCCAGACCCTTATAAAGTGGTGCGAAAACCTGGGAGTAGAAGTTTCACTAACCGATGTATGGGCTAAAGGTGGAGAGGGTGGAAGAGACTTAGCCGAAAAGGTATTGGATGAGATAGAAGGGAACACGAAAGAATTTTCTCGTCTATATGAACTTTCTGATTCACTCCAATCTAAAATTGAAACGATTGCGAAAAAGGTTTACGGAGCGAAAGAAGTAGATTACACGGTGAAAGCACGAAAGCAGCTTCAGCAGTTTGAAGATCAAGGGTGGGGCGTCCTGCCGGTTTGTATGGCCAAGACCCAATATTCCTTATCAGATGATCCATCTAAACTCGGCCGTCCTGAAGATTTTACAATCACAATCCGAGAGCTTAAGCCGAAGATCGGAGCAGGATTTATTGTTGCATTAACAGGAGAAGTCATGACCATGCCTGGCCTGCCAAAAAATCCGGCAGCATTCGGAATGAATGTGGATGATGACGGCAGGGCTGTAGGGTTATTTTAGTCATTGAGGTTTGAAAGGAGAGGAGAACATGTTTGATCCAACAGCCTTTGATAACTTAAAGGTAGTCTTTGAAGGAGCTGTCTATGATCTTGATTTGACAGGGGAAATCCAAATCCTTGACCGGAAGGATTTATTTGACTTTGCCCACTATGAGCGTTGCTATCAAATTCACTATTCTTTACCTTACAAGAAATCCATTTCGATTGAATTTCATTTAAAAGCTGATATGGGTCATTTTCTGGCAGAGAGAAAGATGATGACAGAAAAGAATATGGCAGGAGCTGATATCCTCATCGTCTATAAGGGAGATGAGAAGTTGCACCATTGCCGGTCTTTTCTTGAAGAAACATGGAATAAGGATAAAAATTGGGAATGGAAAGAAGTTATATCTTCTCTTCAACCGACTGCGTACGAGGGGGTACTGACTTTTAATAGAGTCATTACAGAAGAAATGGTGGATGATGTTCTTCAAATGATCTCATTTTCCGTTGATACATTACAACAGCTTGATCGAATAGACTTCTAGTACTACAAAGAGTTTATCATTATATAGAAAAAGGGGATTTTACAATGAGAATAGCCTGGGTAACAGATAGCACAGCATTTGTTCCAATTCATTCAAGTAGTAAAGAAAATCACATCTATATCGTTCCAATGAATATACTCTTTGGGGAGCGGGAGTATCAAGACGGCGTAGACTTATCTCCGGAAGAACTGTTCTTGAAATTAAAGGAAGAAAAGGTAGAAGTGAAAACCTCACAACCTTCAATCGGGACGTTTAAAGAGTTGTTTGAAGAATTATCCAAGGACTATGATTATATCTTTTCGATTCATGTTTCTTCCCATTTCAGCGGCACATATTCATCTGCCCATCAAGCTGCAGAACTGTTAAAGGATACCCTGCCGAACATTATCTGTATAGATTCCAAGGTCATTTCCAATCCAT
Organism: Rossellomorea aquimaris; assembly: GCF_008180865.1. Classification (GTDB taxonomy): domain Bacteria; phylum Bacillota; class Bacilli; order Bacillales; family Bacillaceae_B; genus Rossellomorea; species Rossellomorea yichunensis. Next base: position 1,360,228 of record NZ_VTEX01000001.1, on the reverse strand, counting down.
TGACAGAATTGATCCTGTACGGTCAAAGACTGCTGCATGAAGGAAAAGATCCACTACAAATAAAAGCAGCAATTGAAAAAAGAATCGCTTCTTGTGAAACCTATGTAATGGTGGGCAGCTTAGAGCAACTACATAAAAGTGGACGAATGAGTGGGCTTTCTTTCTTCCTTGGAAGTGTTCTCAATGTAAAGCCTATGCTTGCCATAGAGAATGGAAAACTTGAAGTGAAGGATAAGGTAAGAAGTATTAAAAAAGGATTGACGAGCATGAGTGATCGCTTAGATCAAGCTCTATCCGTGAAGAAAATAAAGAAAATATCCGTATTACACGGGTTAAACCGGGAAGATGCATTAGAATGGATAGACCAATTGAAAAAAACGTACCCGGAGATAGAATTCGGGGCATATCCTTTGGGAGCTGTCATCGGAGTACATGCAGGCGCTAATACGATCGGAATAAGCTGGTTTGGAGATAACGAAGAGAATTAGTAGAGAAAGGAGGGATGTGAAGAATCATACATCCACTCCTTTTTATTCTGATTAGAGGATATTATTTGGTACAATAGAGGAGAAGGTGACCATGGAACGGAAAAAGCTGGACGGTATAATCGACTATTTGAAATGTGAGTACCTTGGTGAGTCTACTGGACATGATTGGTATCATTTGGATCGTGTACGAAAGCAGGCAATTATCATTGCCAGGGAAGAAAATGTACCCCATACATATATCATCGAGTTGGCTGCATTGCTACATGATGTTCCGGATGATAAGTTCGTGGAAGAAGAAGAGGGGAAGAGAAGGCTGGATCACATCCTATCCACTCTGTCTCTTATGGAAGCTGAAACGAAATTACTGAAATCGATTATTTATTCCATTTCATATAAAGGTGGTCACGAAGGAGTATTAACATCTTTAGAAGCGAAAATCGTTCGGGATGCCGATCGCCTTGACGCCATTGGTGCCATAGGGATTGCAAGAACATTTGCATATGGAGGTAAGAAAGGTCGGCCACTTTATAACCCTGAATTTCAAGTCAGGACGGAAATGACCGTAGAGGAGTATAGAAATGGGGATAGTTCCAGTATCCATCATTTTCATGAAAAGTTATTGAAGTTGAAAGGCTTAATGTGTACGGAAACGGGAAGGAAACTGGCAGAGGAACGTCATGCTTTCATGCTGCGGTTTTTAGAGCAATTTAATAAAGAATGGACTGGTCAAGAATGAGAATGTTAACAGCTGAGAATCTTTCTAAAACGTATGGAGAGAAAACTCTATTTAAAGATATATCGTTTTCAATTACCGAGAAAGAAAGAGTCGGACTGATCGGGGTGAATGGAACGGGTAAATCAAGCCTATTGAAACTCATTGCCGGGATGGAAGAATATGATACCGGAGAGCTTTCTAAGCCGGGCGATTATCATATTGCCTACCTTCAGCAAGAGCCTGCTTTTGATGGGGATTTAACCGTGATACAACAAGTGTTTCGTGGTGAAGCAAAAATCATTCAGGCTATGCGGAATTATGAAATGGCCCTTATGGAAATGGAGAACAACTCAGAAAATCCTCGAATACAAGAAGATTTATTTGAAGCTCAAAAGCAAATGGATATACTTCACGCCTGGGATGCAAGTGCAAATGCGAAATCCATTTTAACAAAACTGGGAATTCACGACTTTTCAAAGAAAATGAGCGAGCTGTCAGGTGGGCAAAAAAAGAGAGTGGCGCTGGCAGGCGTCCTGATTGAAACACCTGACTTATTAATCCTGGACGAACCGACCAACCATTTAGACTACCAGTCCATCAAATGGCTGGAAGATTATCTAGGAAAGTATAACGGATCTGTGTTGCTCGTGACCCATGATCGTTATTTCCTCGATAAGGTAACGAACAGAATCTTCGAATTGGATGGAGGAAACCTTTACTCCTACAAAGGAAATTATGCTTCTTTTATTGAGGCAAAGGCTTCCAGGGAAGAAGTGGAACGCCAAATATCCGAAAAACAGCAAAACCTTTATCGAAGAGAGCTTGCCTGGATGAGAAGGGGAGCAAAAGCCAGAACCACTAAACAAAAGGCTCGAATTCAACGATTTGAAAATTTAGAGGATACGATGTCTTCAGGTCCTTCGGGCGGCCAGGTTGACATGGCAATCGGAGGAAACCGTCTGGGTAAACAAGTGTTTGAGTTCAAGGATGCTTCAAAAATGTTTGAAGACAAGCGAATTTTAGATGAGTTTTCTTTCCTTATTAAACCTAAAGACCGAATCGGAATCGTAGGTAAAAACGGGAGCGGAAAATCAACATTTCTTAACCTTCTTGCCGGAACCGACGATCTTACAAGTGGTGATTTACTCAAAGGCCAAACCGTAAAGGTCGCATACTATACTCAAGGTCATGAAGAACTTGATGAGAATATGCGTATGATCGAATATATAAGGGAAGCAGGAGAATATATAACGACGGATAAAGGCGAGCAAATCTCAGTTACTTCCATGTTGGAAAGATTCCTTTTTCCAATGAGTACGCATGGTACATTGATCCGAAAGCTTTCCGGAGGAGAAAAACGAAGACTCTTTTTACTTAAGTTATTGATGTCAAAACCGAATGTCCTTTTGCTTGATGAGCCGACGAATGATTTAGACACAGAAACCCTCACCGTTCTGGAGGATTATATAAATGAATTTTCAGGTGTTGTCATAACCGTTTCCCATGACCGCTACTTTCTAGATAAAACAGCTGAGCAATTACTGGTCTTTAATGGAGATGGACAAATCGACTTTTACTTTGGGGAATATACTGAGTACTTGGAAAAGAACGAAGCGAAAAGTAAGAAGCAGGATCCGGTCAAGAAGCAAGAATCTGCTCCCGTGAAGGAAGAGAAGGAAAAAGAGAAAAAGAGACTTTCTTACATGGAAAAGAGAGAATGGGACGAAATTGAAGAAAAGATGGCCGACATCGAGCAGAGGATAAAAGAAGCAGATGTTGAGCTGCAAAAGGTCGGCAGTGACTTTGAAAAAGCACAGCAGTTAATGAATGAAAGTCAAAATCTTAACGAGCAATTGGAAGAGCTCATTGAAAGATGGACATACCTTTCCGAATTTGCTGAATAAGTCTCTTCGTTTAAGGCATCATGGATACTGTGTTAGAATGGATGGTATAAGAACTGTTTATAGAAAGGGGTATCAAGCTTGAGGATAGTATCGATTGAACCTACTCCAAGTCCTAATACGATGAAAGTTCTTCTTGATCAGGAAATGAAAGCCGGGAAGAGCAATAATTATAAAAAAGATGAAACGGACGGGGCTCCTCCCGTCATTAAAGATATCCTTGCCATAGACGGTATTAAAGGGGTCTATCATGTTGCCGACTTCTTAGCCGTTGAGCGAAATGCGAAATTCGATTGGCAGGAGCTTTTGCCACAGGTTAGAAAAGCTTTCGGTGAAGATACTCTGGACCAGGAAAATGAATCTCCCATGGAAGAACATTTTGGTGAAGTGAATGTTAGCGTGCAGATGTTCAAAGGAATTCCGATGCAAGTAAAGGTGACAGACGGGGAACAAGAGAAGCGATTTTCACTTCCGACCCCATTCCTGGAAGCGATCGGTCAGTCTCAAAAAGATGGGGATAATGTCGTCCTTCTCAGAAAGTGGAAAGATTACGGTATCCGGTACGGAGACTTAGATGAGATTGGTAACAATGTGACGGAAGAACTAGTTGCAGCCTATCCTTCTGAAAGGCTGGCAGCACTTGTAGAAGAAGCACAGGAAACAACCGATTCCAAAGGACCTCTCATTTACAAGAAAAAGCAAAAGGTAAGTGTCGCGGACTTTGAAGCGCCGGACTGGCAAACAAGGTATCAGAAGCTTGATGCGATGGAGGATCCGACTTTAGATGACCTGCCTCTGCTGGAGAAAGCCCTGGAGGACGAGAAAGTATCCATTCGCCGATTGGCTATTGTCTATTTGGGAATGATTGAAGATGAAAAAGTTCTTCCTTTGTTGTATAAAGGGTTACGTGATAAATCAGTCACAGTAAGGAGAACGGCTGGAGATTGCCTTTCGGACTTAGGTTTTGCAAAAGCCACTCCTGAAATGATTCTAGCCTTAAAGGATAAGAGTAAACTTGTGAGATGGCGTGCTGCCATGTTCCTTTATGAGGTAGGGGATGAATCTGCATTGCCTGGCTTACGGGAAGCGGAAAATGACCCTGAATTCGAAGTGAAGCTTCAAGTGAAAATGGCCATCGAACGAATAGAGGGCGGAGAAGAAGCAAAAGGATCTGTTTGGAAACAGATGACCGAAGCACGTCACCAATAATAGTGGGAAAGGGTTGATTATAAATGTCAATGGCTTACGAAGAGTATATGAGGCAGTTAGTTATACCGATGAGACAAGAACTTACACAAGCAGGCTTCAAAGAATTGGGTACAGAAGAAGAAGTTGAGAATTATATGGACAATGCAGATGGAACAACCCTGGTCGTTATTAACTCAGTATGCGGGTGTGCAGCGGGACTTGCAAGACCCGCTGCAACGCAATCAGTCATGAATAATGAAAAAACACCGGATCACCTCGTTACTGTCTTTGCAGGGCAAGACAAAGAGGCAACCACCAAAATGAGAGAGTACTTCGAAGGGTACGAGCCTTCCTCCCCGTCAATGGCTTTACTTAAAGGAAAAAAAGTCGTTCATTTCATCCCAAGGGAAGAAATTGAAGATCATGATATTTCGTCTATCATTTCCAATTTATCCACAGCTTTTAACGAAAATTGCTAAAGACCAAAAAAACGGGTGACTCTGTCATCCGTTTCTTTTATGGTAGGATAAATAAACATAAAAAATTTGTATAAGCAAAATGGTACCATTAAAGGAGGGAATGTTTATCGTGTTTGTAACAACATGTGGGAGAGCGAACCAGGAAGTCATAGAAAAAGCATATAAAACAGCAGAGGTACTCGATATTCCCTATATCCCCAGAAAAAAGAGATCGATTCTACACCATATGACTCTGCACGAACAAGACTGTTTAGTGATCGGAAAAGAGAGATTAGAACTTCATACTAGAGAAGACAATAGCGAACCATTCTTTTTCCACCCTAATTCCGCTTCCTTCCGAATCAAGAGAATCATTCGCGGAGAGACCGATCCACTCGTTGAGGCTGCCGATCTTAAGGAGGGCATGAGTTTTCTGGACTGTACACTAGGTCTTGCATCAGATAGTATCATCGCCAGTCATATAGTCGGCGAAAAGGGGAAAGTAGTCGGAATTGAAGCGAATAAGTATATCTCACATATCCTTCATCACGGACTTCAGGACTGGGTATCTCCACTTCACGATCTGAATAGCGCCATGAATCGAATCAGTGTCATCAATGGACATTTTCAGGAAGAATTAAAAGGTATTCCGGATGATGCATTTGATGTCGTCTACCTTGATCCCATGTTCGAAGATGCCTTAACAGATTCTCATGGAATCAACCCAATCCGCCATTGGGCAAGCTATACAGGCTTAACAAAAGAAGGAATAGAACAAGCAATAAGGGTAGCCAAAAAGCGGGTAGTATTAAAAGAGCACTATCAGTCCCCATTATTCGAAGAACTGGGATTTCACGTAATCAAAAGACCATCAGCCAAATTTCACTTTGGGATCATTCGAGTATAAAAGTCTATTATTTAGCTCTAATCGCAAAAATTATGTCTCTCCTAAGAAGAAAATAATTTAAACAATTGGTAGTGTGAAAACAGGGACCGTTCCTTTTCGCTCCAGACACAAGATTCCCCGGGGAGGAAGTCGAGCCTTCTCGACGTACTGTCTCTGTGGGGTCTCGGCCGAACGCTAGCTGCAAGCGGAGCAGTTCCCCTCACCATCCAGCACACACCGGTTGACAGAGCAGAAGAAGACCTTTTGTTAAAAAATGATCTTTGTGAAAATAACCTTTTTTTAACAATAAAATAGACAGGCATCTTAAGCCTGTCTAATCATCTAAGTATTAATCAGTAAATCCTAGTACAATGAAATAACCTAATAGAAGTAAGTATCCGATATTGATCATAAGTCCTGTATCCATCTAGTTATCCTCCTTACAAAGTATCCTCTTTAATATACTACCACATAAATATTTTTATATCCTACAAAAAAATGAAACCTTTTTCACTTTTTATCCGTAAGAAATAGTATAATAATAGACGTAATACATAGGAAAGGACGTTATCTATGTCAATCTGGCTCAAAAAGTCGTTTTTTATCCTGCTATCCATTCTAACATTTGGACTTGTTTCCCCTTCACAATCCTTCCTGAATGAACAAAATCATACCATGGCAAAAGGCAATGGGAAGCCTTCGTCGGTTGAATCTGTTCCAGAGGAAGTACTGGAAGAGGAGTCTTCCATTTCCCATGAGGATTTCATAGTGAATATGATGGCCCAAGCAGAGAAAAACGCTTATGAAAAGTTTGGGACTAAGATCAAGCCTGTCATTGAAGACGAATTCAAGTCTTTAATCCTTCCTAAGATCGAAAAGGCGATAGCTGATACAGCTGTTCAATTCCCAGAAGAAGACTTAACGTCACTTACTATTTCAGAAGTGCCCCAATATGCAAAAACAGAAAAGATTTTTCATATTTATGACCAACGCTCTGGTGAAGATGTCATACGGTTCCATGTAAGAAAAGACCATCCGCCTAAAGATGGCTATTACTTCAACTTTCACTATCATACAGTGCATGATCAATTTCAAGCACATCATGATTTAGGAAGTATATATTGGGATAAAAACACTCCGCCGCAATGGATGAGTGTCTCCTGATTTCAACGTCCATATAAGAATAAAGGCAAGTGCGTGAATTATGCGTGCTTGCTTTTTTGTTCCAATTCGAATGGCAGGTTCGCCTTATGCATGTCGCCTCTGCCCAAGCCGCCTCCGCTTTAGTTATCATCCAGCTCCGGCGGCTAGAGGCTCGAGGTCATAAGTCAAACCTGCCAAAAAGGCAAAGAGCGCCTTTCCGGCAGCTTCGTCTTATGCATGTCGCCTCTGAGCAAGCCGCCTCCGCTTTAGTTATTGGAAACAATCTCTCCTAAAAACAACTGTATCATTATGTTAAAATAGTAATAACATCATGATACTTTCCTTAGAAGAAAGGAGGGACAATAATTGAAGCGTATATTCATCATCCTCGCTATTTCGGTTACTCTGGTCATTCTGTGGACCAACTCAAAAGCCAACTACAGTGGAACCCTCTTAAAGCATTCTCCTCTAAAAACACAATTACACCTTCAATCCAGTAAACAGTTAGAAAATATGGTCCTGTTGCCACATGCTGCTTATGATAAAACAGCTGCTATGGAAATGATTGAAAGATTAGATCATATTCCGACCGCACTCTTAGAGTCTACGAATTCACAGGAAATCAAAATAAGGCTGTTTGAAAAAAAATTAACCGATTTTTCTACCACAAGTCACTTGAAAGGAGTAACCCCAAGAGGGTACACTAATAAAAGTATTACATGGGATGACGTTCCCGGGATCGGTGGATCGAAGCTTGTATTAGTGAAAATCGGTCATAGTGAGAAAGGGAAGGGGCATAATTCGACTAATCTGGAATTACATGAACTCGCTCACAGTATTGATCGTTACGTCTTAACGGATCTTAATTACGAGCTGGAATTTTTGCCTATTTGGAAGAGGGAAGCTCCACGGGTATTCCCGAACGAACCCTATTTTCTTCAATACAAAGAAGAATATTTTGCTGAAACATTTGCTATGTATTATTTAAACTCTGAAACTAGAAATCTTCTAAAAAAGAAGGCACCAGCAACATATCAATTCTTTAAAGAACTATAAACTTATAAAAGGTGTGGTCGTTGTGAAGCAATATTTAGACTTGTGCAAACATGTCCTTGAACATGGCACCAAGAAAGAAGATCGAACAGGTACAGGCACGATAAGCACATTTGGTTATCAAATGCGTTTTGATCTAAAAGAAGGATTCCCTCTCCTTACAACTAAAAAACTGCATGTGAAATCCATTGTCCATGAACTCCTTTGGTTTCTAAAAGGAGATACAAACATTGAATATCTTCAGGAAAACGGTGTCCGGATTTGGAATGAATGGGCCGATGAAAATGGAGAGTTAGGCCCAGTATACGGTCACCAATGGAGATCATGGTCTGGAGCAAACGGGGAAACGATTGACCAAATTAAGAACCTCATTGATACGATTAAAAACAATCCCGATTCCAGAAGAATGATTGTAAGTGCGTGGAATGTTGCGGATGTAGATCATATGGCTTTGCCTCCTTGCCACTGCTTATTCCAATTCTATGTAGCCGATGGCAAATTATCCTGTCAGCTGTACCAACGTTCCGCTGATGTATTCCTCGGCGTTCCTTTTAATATAGCTTCATATGCTCTATTAACGATGATGGTAGCCCAGGTATGTGATCTGGAAGTTGGAGAGTTTGTTCATACTTTTGGTGATGTCCATATCTATCAGAATCACCTTGATCAAGTGAATTTACAGCTTTCCAGAGAACCCAGATCATTACCATCATTATCTATCAATCCAGAAGTGAAAGATATTTTCGGATTTAAGTTTGATGATTTCAACCTTGAAGAATATGATCCGCATCCACATATTAAAGGAGCTGTGAGTGTATGATCTCTTTTATTTGGGCAATGGATCAGAATCGATTGATTGGGAAAGACAATGGATTGCCATGGAGGCTTCCTGAAGACCTGAAATTTTTTAAGAAAACGACGGATGGACATGGAATCGTCATGGGAAGAAAAACGTTTGATTCCATCGGTAAGCCGTTACCAAATCGGGAGAATGTCATTCTTACAAGAAATACAAGCTTTCAACCGGATGGCTGTCTTGTCCTGCATTCTGTGGAGGATATCCTAAATTGGGCGGAAGGAAGAGATTCAGAAATCTTTATTATGGGCGGAAGAGAAGTGTACAAGCAGTTCATTCCCCATGTAGATAAGTTGTATGTAACAGAGATTCATCATGAATTTGAAGGCGACACGACCATGCCTTCCATCCCATGGGAGGATTTCACTTGTATCTCATCTGTTAAAGGATTGAAGGATGAGAATAATCCTTACGACTATGAATTTAATGTATATGTACGTAAATAGATGAGAAGATCATAAAAGGGTACTGACGGGATATTCCGTCAGTACCCTTTTATTGAAAAACCATAACATCCTTAAACGTAGAACAAAATGCAGAAATACATAAAGCTGCTTCCTGCCAGGACGAAAAGATGCCAGATTGCGTGATTGTAAGGCAGTTTGTTCCACACATAGAAAATGGCTCCTATGGAATACATGATCCCACCTGCCAGCAGCAGCCCGAATCCGGCACCGGTAAGACTTGCGTACAACGGTTTAATGGCAATGATAACGAGCCAGCCCATTACCAGGTAAAAGAGAGTGGAAACGACCTGGAAACGTTGAACAAAATAACATTTAAATACAATCCCTACAACTGCGAGTCCCCAGACAATCCCAAACAATGTCCAGCCTAGTGCACCTCTCACACTGACTAGCATAAACGGTGTATACGTGCCCGCGATCAGGATATATATCGCCGAATGATCTAAAATGGCAAATAGATTTTTTACCTTTGAAGGCTTAAAGCTGTGTAACAGAGTTGAAAATAAGTATAGAAGTATCATTGAAGCACCGAAGATAGAGAAGCTGACAACGTGCCATGCAGTGCCTTCGTGAACGGCGAAAATGATTAACATTACTAAAGCGGGGATGCTCAAAATCAATCCAATTCCGTGGGTAATGGCGTTCGCAACTTCTTCTTTCCAATTGGAAAAATCGAAATCATATGTCAAAGAAGTCTCATCCTTTCTATTATCCCCTCATTGAACGCTCAATGAGTCAATATTGTATATATTTATGATAATCCTCTTATCGTCATTGTGCAATCATTAACATAGTAAAGGGTTAAAGTGCGCCTTTTGGATTAGAAATTCTTCTCATAATGATGTATATTCCTAAATAAAGAAAACAAATGAGGTGGCAATTGTGTGCGGTAGATTTTCCTTAACAACCCCACTAGAAGAATTAGTAAGGCAATACTTAATTGATGAATTCCTTGAAGAGTGGCAGCCAAGATACAATATTGCTCCAACTCAAAAAGTATTGTCCCTTATTTCACATAAGGGCAAGCGCAGAGCAGGAGAGATAACGTGGGGGCTCGTGCCTCATTGGGCCGATCGGAAGAAATGGAAACCGTTGATCAATGCCCGTAGTGAAACCTTATTGGAGAAACCGAGCTTCAATTCCCTTGTCCATTCGAAAAGAATGGTGATTTTTTCCGATGGATTTTATGAATGGAAGAAGGAGAAAGATCAAAAGGTACCTGTAAGATTTCAATTAAAAGAAGAAGAGCCATTTGTGTTTGCCGGATTGTGGGATCGCAATGGAGAGTTCACAACCTCCACAATCCTTACGACAGGTGCAAATGCCATTGTACAACCAGTACATGAACGAATGCCTGTTATTCTCACGAGTCAGGAAGCGGTTGAGAAATGGGTAAACACAGACGATTACTCTTTTGAAGAAGCTTCTTCGGTTTTAACGCCGCTTCAAAAAGACCAAATGAAAGGATACCAGGTATCCGATATCGTCAATTCATCCAAACATGATTCCCCCGAATGTATTGTGCCTGTTTCATAGCCGATTTAGAGAAAAAATATTAGAGTTTTTGCACGATTAGACATTTTATGCGCCATTAAATGGGGTATAATAAGAGTATAAACGGGTGAAAAAGAGGATTGATACTTTGCTGACAAAAACCATTGAGTTCAAATCAAAGGATGGACGGAAGGTCAAAATCTTAGAAGTTCCTGTCATGAAGGAAGATAGCCCGCTCTATCTAAGGGTAAACCTCAGGCTTCATCAATTCATTTCAAAGGTTGTCAATCAGAATGGGCCTAAGACCATGTACAGCTTTAGAGAACATTTAAAGAGAACGACGAAATGGTCAGAGTATGAAAAAATATATCAATCAGAAGAGTTAAAGAATAATGCATAATTTTCTTGGGATCTGGTCTTTTAGCGTATTATTACGTGGGACCAGTCCTTTTTATGTGCTTATCACTACATATATGAAACAATTACGGAAAATACACGTTCAAAAATATATCAATTTAGACAACCGGTTGTGGAAATCCTTCGTATCTATTTAATTCCTTTGCATTTAACGATATAATACTAATGATATGGGAGATAGGATGTGGCAAAATTGACCAAAATTAAGATTGTAACAGACTCAACAGTAGATTTATCAGATGACGTCGTAAAGGAACTGGATATTCATGTAGTTCCTCTGTCCATTTCAATCGATGGAGAGACATACTTAGATAGAGTAGATCTTTCACCACTTAGCTTTCTGGAAAAAATGAAAGCTTCTAAGGAATTACCAAAAAGTTCGCAGCCACCGGCAGGAACATTTGTGGAACTTTATGATGAATTAGGGAAAGATGGTTCGAAAGTTTTATCCATACATATGACAGGTGGAATGAGTGGTACTGTGCGCTCAGCTGAGTCTGCTGCAGAAATGTCTTCAACAGATGTGGCGGTTGTAGATTCCCGCTTTATTTCTAAAGGATTGGCCTTTCAGGTAATTGAAGCTGCCAAGCTTGCTAAAGAAGGAAAGCCATTGGAAGAAATTCTTAAAGCAGTTGAAACGATCCGTCAAAATACAAACTTGTTCGTTGTGGTAGATACACTTGAAAACCTTGCAAAAGGCGGTAGAATCGGAAAGGGACGTGCAATGATCGGTTCCTTGCTAAATATTAAACCAATCGCTTCATTAGAAGGAGGCGAATACACTCCAGTTGCAAAGGTTCGAAGCCATTCACAGGTTGTAAAATACTTAACAACGAAATTTTTAGACGATGTAAAAGGGAAGACAATTCGAGGCGTAGGGCTTGTTCATGCCGATGGCCTGGAGCTGGCTCAAAATCTTAAAGCTAAGATTATCGAAAAAACAGGTTACGACCAAATCGATATCGTTCCGACAACACCAATCATCAGTACCCACACAGGAATTGGTGCGATAGGATTTATGTATTACACAGATTGATCTAACCAAAGGCGAAAGGGAATTTTCCTTTCGCTTTTTTCTATGTTAAAAAACAGCAGAATCATCTGCTGTTTTTTAACATTATGAAGGCATAGGCGTCGGGGTAGGCTTAGCGTAACCTTCATTATATTGTTCATCGATAAAGTTTCTAATTTGCTTGATGGATTCACCATTCTTGTACTTCACAATGGATTCTGCCGCAATTTCCAAACACACCTGACATCTGGTACCGTGATCATCCCATACCACTTTGTCCCCTTTTATTTCGTAAACAAAGCAATTCAGATTACTCTCGTGCCCGGCAGAATCACCGCACCCGCAATAACATGGGATATATTGTAACAGCTCAGGGTTTTTAGCAGCTGAAGAATAGATAAGCTTCATATTGTCGTCCTTATCATCGAGAAAAGAGGGAAGTGTATCAACGGAAGCAGTTTCCTCCCTAAGATCCCCATTGGCGGCTGTATGATCATGATGAGCTTCCTCCTCCTGATTGCTTGAACAACCGGCAAGAATGCCTAATAAACCAATAACAACAGTGAAATATAATAAGAGATTTTTCTTCATACGTTCTCCTTCCCTACGCGATTATAAATGTATTGTACCACTTTTAAAAAAGCAGGTTTGTACCATTTCTTGATGATTTTATGAATCTTATTGCGTCCTCATAACCAATGCAATCATATCATAGAAGTATAATAGGTAAGAAGTTTGGTCTGATCTCTCCAATAGCTAAAAAATGATTCTTTCTTATTATATTGACATCAAATGAAAGGAAGTGGCCGGACTTGACTGATAAGAAAAAAGTATTGGTGATTTCAGACTTTGGGATCGATGATATTGTCGCAGTATTATATGCTTACTATAGTGATACGATTGAAATTGTAGGAATTGTTTCTGATTATGGAAATGTCTCTAAAGCGAGTGCATTGAAAAACGTCAAATATCTTCAAAGTATTACCGGAATCACCGATATACCTGTTATCGGGGGAGCGGTCTCTGCTTTGACGGGCATACAACCGCAATTTTTTCCAGATATACACGGTATTGATGGCCTGGGACCGATATCACTTGATGATATAGAACTCGACAACTCAGAAATAAGCGAAAACTTTTATGAAATCAATTCACTAATTGATAAGTATGCAGGTGAGTTATATATATACTCTGCTGGTCGATTGACTTCCTTGGCAACTGCCTTTGTGCTATACCCGGAAACAATGAAAAAGGTGAAAGAATTTTATGTGATGGGAGGTGCATTTCATGTACCGGGCAATGTGACCCCTACAGCAGAAGCGAATTTCTATGGAGATCCTTATGCTGCCAATATCTTGATTCAACTCGCCCCCAAACAAATTCATCTCATCCCCTTAGATGTAACTATGTATGCTCTTTTAACACCTGCAATGATTGATCATCTCCATGAATTTTATTTGAAATCAAATGACAAAGTCGGGCAGATCATCAAACCGATGGTGGATTATTATTATGAGTTCTATAAGAAAACGTACCCAGATATTTCAGGAAGTCCCTTGCACGATTTATTGGCCATGTGGGCACTTGCGGATGGCGATAAAATGATGTTTGAAGAAGTTCCTATCAGGGTTGCGACCAATACAGGCTGGACTTTTGGTCAGAGCATAGGAGATTTTAGGCAGTCAAAGGAAAAAGAAAATTGGCAGATCCATAAGATCGCAAAGCAGTTCAACTATAGGCAGTTTATCACAGAGGTATTCGAGACGTTGAAATCTGGGCCCAGCCGGTAGATTGACAAAGTCACATAAATTTACATGTTCTTAATGATTTGTTTACAAACGTTTCATGACGAAACAAGCGTGATATAATAATACTAAAATGCAAGCGAGGTGACGCATATGAAAAAACTACCGATTATCATGCTCGCTTTTGTTTTTTTCCTGTCAGGGTGTTCGTTAGAAGATGCTGCTGAGCATATTACAAGAGAAGTATCCATGTGGGATAAAGATAATCCGAACGATACCTTTATACCGAAGAACTTAAAAGTTGTTTCAGTGGGAGATTCATTAACTCAAGGTGTGGGAGACAGTACGAAAAAGGGTGGATATGTCCCTTATTTAGAGAAACATCTGGAATCATTGGATGGAGTGAAAGACGCCCAATTTCATAACTATGGGGTAAGAGGGAACCGTACCGACCAATTATTAAAAAGATTGAAAAAAGAAGACGTGAAAACTTCGATCGAACAATCAGATTTAGTCATGATCACAATTGGCGGAAACGACGTTATGAAAATCTTTCGTGAAAATCTTTCACACTTGAAGTTAGAAGTGTTTCAAGAAGAAAAACGCCAATACCAATTACGTTTAAAAGAAATCATCGAAAAGATCAGGAGCTATAACCCAAATGCAGGAATCGTTCTTGTAGGGTTATATAATCCATTCAATACATGGTTTTCTGATATTGAAGAAGTCAACCAGGTGATTCATGATTGGAATGATGCCAGCCGGGAGATTCTTTCAGATTATGATAAAACCTTATTCGTTAAGATAGAGGACTTATTTATTGATGCAGGGGATACTTTATTATTTGAAGACTACTTTCACCCAAATGATGAAGGCTACAAAATGATAGCAGATCGCATGTTTATAAACCTGACAAACGGGGAAACATTAGCTACATTAACAGATAGAAAGAAACCTGTTGAGGAAGAGGAGCAGCCGTCATGAAGAACAAATGGAAGGTAGGGTTTTTTGTTCTTTTAGGAGTTGTATTAATAGGATTAGCCATCATTGTTTCAATGATTTTTATGCCGATTAAAGATGATGCACTGCCTAAAGACAACAAAAACACCAATCAAGAAGTAGGGTTTAACGTAGAAACAAACAAAAAGGACTTAAATCTTATTATTGAACATTATATTGAAGAAGAAGGAATGAAGGGACCTGTTGATTATGAGGTTCAGTTAAAAGACGACGTGGAATTAATGGGGTCTGTTCCGGTATTTACATCAAACTTAGACTTTAAGTTGGATTTTGAACCTAAAGCACTGGAAAATGGAGACATCCTCCTGAAACAGAAATCCATATCAGTAGGACAATTGAATCTGCCGGTTTCATACGTATTGAAGGTAATAAGAGATTCTTATAACTTTCCGGAATGGGTGAAGATACAACCTACCGATGAATTAATATACGTATCATTACAGGACATGAAATTGAAGAGTGATATTAAAGTAAGGGCGAACGAATTTAATTTAAAGGAAGATAATATTTCATTCCGGTTATTAGTACCGGTAGATCGTGCTCAATAGGAAAAGGTGGCCTCCCGATGGAAGCCACCTTTTTCGTATGCGGGCGTAAGTAGGCACAAACCGGGACACAGACATGATTATCCTTTTAATAGAATGGCTTCTAATTCAGGGGTTCCGTTGGCTAACCCGACAGCTACGATGGTGTAAGCTTGATTAGGGCTTAATTTAACATTCGGAACACTCAGTACGGTATTTTTGCTTCCTGCCACTCTGGCTTCAAGATTGACCGTCATCGGGGTTAATCCAAGGTAGTCTGTGGCTTGCTTGAAGGATATATTAGGAAATACGACATCTCCACCCTTTACTGCGATATCCACTGCAGGGGCGTCAGGGGAAAGATGTATGAATTTAACCTTTGTTTCTCCGCTGGGAACCGTAGGATCATCAAGGAATGGAAGAAGTTGCAGTTTATTTAAAGTACCTACAGCGGCGAGAGTATAAATTTTACCTGGATCAATTTTTACTTTTTTACTGATAACAGTCGTTACACTTGTACCTGCAGGGTAAACATCGATATGATATTTCCCAGCTGGCAAGGTTAAATAATCACTGACATCCTTAAAGGCAACATCGCGTAAAACACGGTTTCCATTCACATAAACGTCCACATTCGGTGCATCGGGTACAGCATGTAAAACGCGGACATAAGAAGGCTGTGTGGATGTAGTCATATCAGCGCGCTGAGCTTGCATTGCAAGCCTCATGTATTTTAAATGTTTTTGATAATAATGAATATGCATGGATGGATCTGTGTATTTATAATAATCGGATAATAAGTCATACATCGCTGCTTTATTCAAATAATCATGTTGGCTCATCCGTATCTCTCCCTTTTGTTTATTAACACAATAGATTATGCGTAGGAGAAAAAATGGTGAAAGAACCTATTTTTTGAATAAATCAGAAATATTTCTTGCGTTATAGAAGAAAATAATGGATAATAAAATTACTATTTGAGAAAGTGGGTGATGACATATGAACTTATTATTGATTTGTTATACAAGTAAACTAAATATGCTTCGTAATGGTTCTACGCGTCAACTCACTTTTAACGGGATAATCTGATTTTTTCATTCTTTCAATCTTGAAAAATCCGTTGGCGTGTAGAACTGCGCAACGGATTTTTTTAATTTTGGGAGGAACTGAATTGAATAATAGAGAAGAAGTATTTGAAATGATGAAACACTTTGAAGAAGAAGGATACATGTTAGGAAGAGTTGTGACCGAGCAAAAGGGTGCCTTCATGGTCATGACGAGAACAGAAGATCGTTTAAGTAAAATATCCGGGAAACTCAGGTTCCAAACGGTAAAACGTGAAGATCTTCCAGCAGTAGGTGATTGGGTTCTCCTGAGCTCAGAAGGAGCAATCATTGAAAAGGTCTTGCCAAGAACAAGTAAATTTTCAAGAAAAAAAGCAGGAGAAGAAGCGGAGGAGCAAATCATTGCCACGAATATAGATACGGTTTTTATTCTTTCTTCGTTAAATGATGATTTAAACAGTAAAAGGATGGAGAGATATTTACTACTATGTTGGGAAAGCGGGGCAAATCCCGTTGTCGTTCTTACCAAATCTGATACATGTGAAGATATTGAAGAGAATAAGAGAGAAGTTGAAAGCAAATTGCTCGGGGTTAAAGTGTTAGCCATAAGTTCTGTAAATCATGAGGGAATTGAGGAACTGCATCCCTATCTGGAAAAGGGAAAAACGGTAGCGCTTGTAGGTTCTTCCGGTGTGGGAAAATCGACCCTCACAAATCTCCTTGTAGGGAATGATGTTCAGAAGACCGAACAAATCAGGGAATCAGATGATAAAGGACGTCATACCACAACACACAGAGAGTTATTCTTATTGGATAGTGGTGCATCCATCATTGATACGCCCGGTATGAGGGAGATTCAACTATGGCAGGGACAAGAAGGGCTATCCACTCAGTATCACGATATTGAAAATTTGGCACTTCAATGCAGATTCACCGATTGTCGCCATGAGGATGAACCTGGTTGTAAGGTTAGAGCTGAGATAAAAGAGGGTACTTTGTCAGAGGAACGATACGGGCATTATCTGAAGTTGCAAAGAGAAATTGCCTATATGGAGAGAAAAGGGAATAAGCGACTGGAGTCGTTAGAACGAAAAAAATGGAAGAATATCGGTAAGCAGAGGAAGCTTAAATAAAAGAGGTAAGAAGGACCCTGGATAACTCCAGGGTCTATTTTTCATTGTTAACTGTAAACCAATTCAACAAGCTTAATATTTTCCCTTTTAACATGAATGCGTTAAAATCTCTTACAAAGGGAATTGTGAAAGAGAATGAAATGGAAAGGATGATGAGCATGTCGGATGCATCGCATTATGAAAAAGCTACATTTGCAGGAGGTTGCTTTTGGTGCATGGTGAAACCGTTTGATGAACAGCCGGGGATTGGCACTGTGATTTCAGGTTACACGGGAGGAACCGTTCCGAATCCAACGTATAAAGAAGTATGCTCAGAAACGACTGGACATTATGAGGCCGTTCAAATTGAATACGATCCATCAGTGTTTCCTTACGAGGAATTACTGGAAGTATATTGGCAGCAGATTGATCCAACCGATCCAGGCGGGCAATTCTTTGACCGTGGACATTCGTATAAAACGGTTATATTCTACCATAATGAACAACAAAAAAAGCTGGCGGAAGAATCTAAAAAGAAACTTGAGCAGTCAGGCAAGTTTCAAAAACCGATTGCTACTCAAATTCTGCCTGCGAAGGAATTTTATCCTGCAGAGGAGTATCATCAGGGTTATTACAAAAAGAACCCTGGTCATTATAATCGATATAGCCGAGGGTCTGGAAGAATAGCATTTATTGAAAATCATTGGGGGGAAGAAAAATGAGTAAGGCAGATTTAAAGAAAACGTTAACTCCTGAACAATATGATGTCACACAAAAGAACGGCACTGAACCTCCTTTTAGTAATGAGTATTGGAATACGTTTGAAGAGGGAATTTATGTAGATATCGTATCAGGAAAACCTCTCTTTAGCTCTAAAGATAAATATGATGCCGGCTGTGGTTGGCCAAGTTTTACAAAGCCGATCGATGAAGAGGAAGTCACTGAAAAAGAAGACCGCAGTCATTTTATGGTCAGAACGGAAGTGAGGAGTAAAGAAGCAGATTCTCACCTGGGTCACGTTTTTAATGATGGGCCGGGACCAACCAAGCTTCGATATTGTATTAATTCAGCCGCTCTTCGATTTATCCCGGCTGAGAAGCTTGACGAAGAAGGATATGGGAAATACAAAAAATTATTTTAAGATAATGAAGTGTTGTGAAAGTCTTCACATATGTGCTAGAATAGATTTCTGATGTTTACATTGCGCTACATATGTGTATATAAAATATATATAGGAAGGTGAATGACTATGTTAAAAAAGCTTTTCGGTAAAAAAGAAGAGGCACCTAAAATCGTCCATGCAGTTGCGCCTTTAACGGGTACATTAAAATCACTTGAAGAGGTTCCAGATCCAGTATTTTCTCAAAAGATGATGGGAGATGGGATTGCGATTGATCCTACTGTAGGTAAGGTCGTTTCACCTGTAGACGGCGAAATCATGCAGCTTTTCCCAACAAAGCACGCAGTTGGAATCAAAGCGAGAAACGGTGCTGAAATTCTTATCCACATCGGTCTTGAAACAGTCTCAATGAACGGTGAAGGCTTTGAAGCACATGTTTCAGAAGGGTCCAAAGTGAATGTCGGAGATCCATTAATTACATATGACTTAGACCTTGTGAAAGAAAAAGCAAAAAGTACCATCACGCCAATCATCTTAACAAACGGTGATGACATGGCTGAACTAGTGAAAAAAGAGTTGACCTCTGTTACAGCAGGACAAGATGAGGTATTGGAAATTTCGACAAAATAATATAGTAGGTATGGACCGGCTTGATTGCCGGTCTTTTTTTATAAGGTGTCCATCGGGACGCAAATCACCGCAATGTTATTGTCTAATCAGCTTATCAACTATTTTTCCTTCTTCGTCGTCATTCCCCCAGACAATATAAACTTCATCGCTTCTTCAGATTTTATATCCAGTATTTCAATATCTTTTTTGGGAATCAAAAAGGTGACTCCTGCTACTTGAAACGTTTGAGGTACGTATACTGCTACGTGATCTTGCAGGTCATTATGCAAATCTGCAAGGTTCTCTGTCGTAATAAAGCCCAGGCATTTCATTGTTGTACCAGGCATTTTGACGAGTGCCACTTTGGAAAAGGACTTCTTTTCTCCTAAGAAGGAGTGAATGGTATCTTTGATGACCGAGTAAATCGTTTTCACAAAGGGGATTTTTTGTAAAAGGATATCAACTATACGAATGATCGTACCAGTAAAAAACTTTGTGGAAAGCCAACCGAGCACGGTCAATAGAACGATGGTTGCGAGTAGTCCAATACCGGGAATATAATTTTCATCAAGATATGGTTTTAAAACATTTCCTAATAATCCATCGAGGAATAGAAACATTTTATAAACTACATAAGTGACCAATCCAATCGGAACAATTGTTAGAACACCGTTAATAAACGATTTTAAAAACCATTTCATACTGTCATTTCTCCTGTCTTCTCTTAAAATCTATTCCTATTATATAGAAAGGCTATGGTACAGAAAAGAAATTGCCTTAAAATAAATTAGGCAAATACACAAACCATTTCTAGGTGAATGACATACAGTGTAATGTAAATAAATATTTTTTGAGGAGTGATAGGTATGAACTATGGTTATGGTTGTGATCCATGCTATCAAGGTGGATATGCTTATCCAGTTGCCGGTGTCAATAATTTTGCGTTGATTGTTGTGTTATTCATCCTGTTAATTATTATTGGAGCCGTTTGCTACTGCGGGAAGTGATTCCAGATTTTATCGTTAGATGAGAAATGAAAAAGAGCCGTCACACGACGGCTCTTTTTTAGTCTTAGATTTTAAAACTTGAAACAAGTTCTTTCAATTTTTCCGCTTGTTGTGAAAGCTCTGAAGCGCTTGCCGTTACTTGTTCCATCGCAGCTGATCCTTCCTCGGAGGCAGCAGCAGTGGTTTCTGTGTTAGAAGCAGTAGCTTCAGCAATTTCATTGACCAAGGCAAATGAAGCTGCTACATCATGACTGAGACTAAGGGTTTCCTGAATATGACCAACCATCTCATCCACTACAACAGTTGTTTTTGTGGTTTGGTTTAGTATATCTTCAAGGGAGGCATTTGTTTCATTTGTGATTTCGACCCCTGCGATAACCTCTTTTACTCCATCAGAATTTTGCTTAATAATGACATTCACTTCTTCTTGAATACTGTGTACGATTTCTGTAACCCCTTTTGCCGCTTGTCGGGATTGTTCAGCCAGTTTCCTGACTTCATCTGCCACAACGGCAAAGCCTCTTCCATGCTCACCGGCACGTGCCGCTTCAATGGCAGCATTCAATGCAAGAAGATTTGTTTGCTCTGCAATATCAGTAATGGTACCGATAATCGTCGTAATTTGTGATGAACGCTGTCCTAACGCTTCGACGGTTTCACTTGTATTGGACATGGTTTCTTCAATGTTCAACATTTTAGATGAAGAGGCTTGAACGGTTTTGCCGCCTCGTTCAGCAACTACCCTCATATCACGTGCAGTTTCTCGTACTTGTTCTGCTTGATTGAATAAAAAACGGGCGGCTTCTTCCAAACTATTCATTTTTTCTAATGAGGTAGACATCCGACTTGTTGTTTGATCGCTTCCAGCTGCAATTTCAGTGGATGTTTCTGCAATGGAAGTAATCGTCCTTGATGTCTCTTCGGCTGAAGCAAGAAGTTCCTGACTGCTGGCTGATACGTTTTCGGCCATTTCCGAAACCTGCTTCACCAAGATGGCGATTCCGGCGATAAGCTGATTTGTATCAGATGCCAGGTCAGCTAGCTCATCCTTGGATTTCACATGAATTCGTTTTGTTAAATCTCCGCCTGCGTTTGCTATCTCTAAAATAGAGCGGCTGATTTTCCTGGTGTTCGTCTTAATTGTATGAGATAAAATGATGCCGAAGAAGATAGCCAATAAAACCGCAAATGCCGATAAGCCAATGGTAACGACTTTGGACAGAAAAACCTGTTGATTTAGAGAATCAATACGATTATTCAGATCCTTTTGTTGGTCGACTACAATCATATCTACATATGAGCGGATTCCGTCCAGATATTTCTTACCCGTACCAGATTCAACGAGTGTTGCTGCTTGCTCAAGTCCTTTATCCTTCCTTGTCTCGATTACCCGATCAACGAACTGGATCCAAAATCCATATTGAGCTTCTATCTTATCCAATTTATCAAGCTGCTCCTGATCGTCCTGTAATAGAGTATTCAATTCTTCGATGTGACTTTCTACCTGACCTTTACCATTTTGATAGGGTGCCAAAAATCCCGTTGCCCCTGTAATGACAAAGCCTTGTTCTCCAATTTCAATCTCATTTAAGACCTTCGATAAATCCTTCACCTTTGTATCAACCTGCATATCATATGTAATCAGCGTGTTGATCTCTTTCTCAAGCTTCATCATATTGAAATAAGAAGTTGAGGCAAGGACTAGAAGGACAATGGTCAATAAACCGAAAGACAGAACCACTTTTCCCCGGATTGTCCGGAAATATGAGAAGGCTCCCAATGTCTTTTTTTGTTTTTCTTTCTTATTTTTCTTTGTTTTTGGTGCTTTTTTCAGATGTTTTTCTCTTGTCTTTTTCACCATTTCCCCCTCCTGAAGATAAGCAAAAAGTAGCATCATAGGATGAACTTACCATTATTTTATACATATCGACCTAATTTATCTAGTCACTTTATGAACTTTTTGTCGAATTTTTAAGAATCTTAGTACATTTCACTCAATAAACTCTTATTGAAAGACTCTTTTCGCAAAGATTGTTGTTTTCTAGCATAGAATCTGCCAGGGCTCTGTCAACCAGGTTTTTGCTGGATGGTGAGGGGAACTGCTCCGCTTGCAGCTAGCGTTCGGCCGAGCCTCCTCAGCTTAGCCGAACGGGGTCTCGGCACGTCCAAAATCCGCCGGAGTCTGCGCAGTTCCCCTCACCATCTTTAACAGTATTTTCATGACAGAGCTTCAAGGTGTGCAAGAAAACAATGTAAATAGAAAAAATAATTCTTCTTCCTTAAAAGGAAATTCAATCTTTACTTACCTTTAATAAGATTGTTTGCTAAATAGCTTGTTTAAATTGTTTTCAATTTTGGATTCATGCTCAGAAAGTTGATCCTCGCTGCAGGATGCTCGACTCCTGCGGGAATAGCTGGACAGGTGAGACCCCGGAGGCGCAGCCGAGGAGGCTCACCGCCAGCCCCGCGGAAAGCGAGCATCCTGGAGCGGAAATCAACTATTACTTTCTCCTCTACAATAGCAACAAACTTTACGAGAAGAGCCTATTGAAAAAAATTGTGATTTTTGATGAGGCTTTGAGCTTTAATAAAAAATTCATTTGTATTATTCTTTTTTCTTAAAGAAAAGAAAGATTCTGTTTTTCATACATATGAATAATGGTAGGGAAATCTTTTTATGCAACCAGATCAGCGAATCGAGAGAGAGTACGAATCTGATTCTTTCAGGAGGGGGATTATGCCTCATTCGCATTTAATAAAGCCGTTGATTGGTGAACACTATCCAACGATTGACTATGGAAAAGGTGTGTATTTGTACGATACTGATGGCCGGGAGTATATAGATGCTTGTTCTGGAGCTGTTACCGCAAATGTAGGACATGGTATGGAAGAAATTCTTCAATCAATTGTGAATCAAGGAAATAAAGTGGCATTTGTGTATCGCTCTCAATTCAGTAATCAGCCTGCAGAGGATTTAGCATCCTTTCTTCACGATAAGACAGGCTATCCATGGAGTTTCTTCGTGAATAGTGGTTCTGAGGCGGTTGAGACGGCCATCAAAATTGCTATCCAGCATTGGCAGGAACAAGGAAAACCGATGAAAAGAAAGATTTTATCCCGATGGCTGAGTTACCATGGAATCACTTTCGGTGCATTATCCGCATCTGGACATCCATCCAGAAGAGAACGATTCGACTCCTTTTTAGTTGACTGGCCGACCGTCGAGCCGCCTTATTGTGCTCACTGTCCTTTTGGAAAAACGCATCCATCATGTGATCTTGCCTGTGCTTCTCAATTAGAAACGATGATAAGCAGAATAGGAGCCGATAATATTGCTGCCTTTATGGCAGAACCGATCATCGGTGCGGCAGGTGGGGCGATTACTCCTCCAAAAGGTTATTATAAACGGATAAAGTCAATCTGTGAGAAACATAATATTTTGTTTATTTCAGATGAAGTGATGACAGGGTGTGGTCGGACTGGAACCTTTTTAGCTTTAGAGCAGTGGCAAGTAAAAGCCGATATTGTAGCGATAGGAAAAGGACTAAGTGCAGGATATGCCCCAATTGCTGCCACGCTCATTTCCGATAACATTATGGAGCCGATATTGAATGGATCAAGAGTCATTATGAGCGGTCATACATTTAGTGGAAATCCTCTGTCTGCAACAGCAGCACTTGCTGTTCTAAAGCTGATTGACTCAGAAAAGATGATTGAAGGTGTCGATCATAAAGGAACATACTTGAAAAATCTAATAGAAAAATTAAAAACTGAATTTTCCTTTGTGCAAGATGTAAGAGGAAAAGGACTGATGTTGGGAATAGAGCTGAATTCCCTTGGAGCACCATTTACTTCTTATATTGTTCAAGCAGGGGTTGAATGTGGGATTTTATTATATCCCGCAGCGGCGGGGATAGATGGTAGGAAGGGATCCGCCATTATGGTTGCTCCTCCATTGAACAGTTCGAAAAGGGAGCTCGAGGAAATGGTTAAGAGACTCAGAAGGACCTTTCAACTAGTAGAAGAGAATTGGAAGGAGATCTAAATATGTCCCGTCTTCATAATAAAAGAAGTAGCTATGAAAATATAAAACATTTTTTTAATGATGGAATGACGTTGATGTTTGGCGGATTTGGAGGGGTGGGTTCTCCTCCTACTATATGTAAGCACTTATTGGATTGGGGAACGAAGGATATCACGATTATTGGAAATGATACAGGCTTTCCTCATATCGGAATCGGACAACTGGTTGCACATTACCGAGTAAAGAAGGTGATTGCCTCCCATATCGGGTCTAACCCGGAAGCAGGTCGATTGATGAGTGAAGGGAAGCTGGAAGTTGAATTCTCTCCACAGGGCATATTGGCTGAAAGAATCCGGGCTGGTGGAGTGGGATTGAAGGGTATCGTAACCGAAATAGGTGTGGATGATCCTTATTTAAATAAAGGAAAAGAGATACTGGAGATAGATGGAGACCGTTACCTATATGAATCAGCCCTGGATGCTGAAGTTGGGATAGTATATGCCAAAAAAGCCGACACATATGGGAACCTTATTTATGATAAAAGTGCCAGAAATACGAATCCCCTTGTGGCTATGGCAGCAGATATCACGATTGTAGAGGCAGAAGAAATTGTGAATGTCGGCGAGTTGGATCCTGAGGAAATCGTTACGTCGGGTGTTTTTGTAGATCATATTGTTTTATCTAAAGGAGTCGACTGGAAATGGGCCTGGGAAACGAATTGAAAGATAAGTTAGCAAAGCGTGCAGCTTTGGAAGTGAAAGAGCATATGATCGTAAATTTAGGGATCGGAATACCATCACTTGTACCAAATCATCTTCCCCCGGGGTTTCCCGTTGTTTTTCAATCGGAGAACGGAATTATTGGAATCGGACCTGAACCTGTGCAAGGGCAGGAGGACGAAAACTTGTGTAATGCGGGAGGATACCCTGTGTCATTGATGAATGGAGGCTGTTATACAGATAGCTCCATCGCATTTGCCATGATTCGCCGGGGCAAAGTCGATTTAACGATTCTAGGTTCCCTGCAAGTCAGCGAAAAAGGAGATCTTGCCAATTGGATCATACCAGGCAAAAAAGTACCGGGGATGGGAGGTGCAACCGAACTTGCCTCGAAGGCAAAGAGAGTCATAGTGCTCATGACCCATTTGGATAAAAAAGGTGGAAGCAAGATCGTTCGGGAGTGCACGCTTCCAATAACCACGAGATCATGCGTTTCAATGATCATTACAGACAGGGCCGTATTTACAATTGAGGATGGTAGATTGATATTAAAAGAACTATTTAATCCATACACACTTCAAGATATTGAAGAGACAACAGAAGCTCATTATACACTGAGCCCCGCTATCAAGTATATAGACTAGGAGGAACCGATTTGGAAACTCACCGTCTCATCAAGAAAATAATAGAAGAAAAAAAGAAAAGTACAATCAAGCTCCTGCAAAGGTTAGTGCAGGAAGATAGTGTCAGGGGCAATGAATCTAAGGCCCAGGCGATTGTCATCGAGAAATGCCGGAAGCTTGGCTTGGAGTTGGACATTTGGGAAGTGAAAGAATCGGATGTGTTGGACCATCCTTTTTATCGATGTGATCGTGAGAACTTCGAAGGCAACCCAAATGTAGTCGGTGTGTTAAAAGGAACAGGTGGGGGCAGGAGTCTCCTCTTAAATGGACACATCGATGTCGTACCGGAAGGAGACAGGGAGAATTGGACATATGACCCATACGGTGGTGTGATTGAAGAAGGAAAGCTTTACGGAAGAGGGTCAACCGATATGAAGGGGGGATCTGTTGCTTTACTCCTTGCATTGGAAATCGTGAAGGAGTTAAACATCCCACAGAAAGGTGATATCCTCTTTCAAAGTGTGATAGAGGAGGAAAGTGGCGGGACCGGGACCCTTGCCGCCTTAGTGAGAGGGTATAAAGCAGATGCTGCCATTATTCCCGAACCCACCAACATGAAGATCTTTCCGAAGCAACAGGGATCCATGTGGTTCCGCCTGAAAGTAAGAGGGAAATCGGCACATGGGGGCACCAGGTATGAAGGGGTAAACGCCATTGATAAAGCCTATACCGTCATTCAAACTCTTCAAGAACTGGAATTATCCAGAAACAAGAGGGTGGATGATCCTTTGTATAGAAATATTCCCATTCCATTACCCATCAATATTGGAAGAATTGAAAGCGGGAAGTGGCCATCCTCCGTTCCTGATCTTGCTATCATTGAGGGAAGGGTGGGGGTTGGACCATGGGAGTCCTTACAACAAGTAGAAAAAGAGGTAGAAGATGCCCTCTCTAAGATGGATAAGGTTGATTCATGGTTTGATCGTCATCCTGTGGAAATCGAATGGTTTGGTGGAAGATGGCAGCCGGGGGACCTTTCCTGTGAGCATGAATTAGTGGAAAAGCTTTGCTATCATGCCAATGAAGTATTGGAAACCACCCCAATCATCGAAGCCTCTCCCTGGGGAACGGATGGTGGAATCTTATCTAGGGGAGGGAATATTCCGGTCGTCGTATTTGGTCCTGGAACAACTGAAGTGGCTCATGACGCAAACGAATACATCGAATTGAATAAAATCTATCAGACTGCTGAAATACTTTCCTTATTTATTTTGGATTGGTGTAATAAAGAGTCATAATTTTCCTGTTTACGGGTATAGAGTAATAAATGATATTTACCCTTTCACATACCGTTGGTCAGCTTCAATGTTTATTAACTTCATATCATCCACAGAAGGAACAACCCTCATGATTTAAGACATAGGTTGTTCCTTTTTATAATGGTTTGTTTCATAACTTACCTTATCACTTCATATGTTGGTAAAAAAGGGGCTTATAAGAATGCAGACATACGAATATATTAAAAAACCGAAGATAGAAGCTGCTATTTATAAAGATGGCTATAACAGAAGGCTGCGGGTGGATGAGTTTAGAGGCAACCCGGTATTATTGTGGGAGTATGTGAAGAAGGAAACTCAGTCCAATCTTTATGAAAAGGTAATTGTGAAAGCAAGAAGGGAACAATCTCTCTATTTATTCGAAAAAGGTTTCATCTTGGAGGGGGGAGTAAACGCATACTTTAATGGGGATAAAGCTTTTTTTATGAGTAAGTTTTTAACAGATGAAAGAAGAAATAGCTCGTACTGGAGGGATGAGGATGCCATTCTTCAATCCGTCCAGGAGCTCGGTAGACATGAAAGCGAAGGTTCTATACCGATTTCCGTCGCGACCGAAGAGCATGCAGGGCAGTTGGCCGACCTTTATCAGGAAGTATTTAAGTTATATCCTGTACCATTACACAATCCCGACTATGTGAGAGAGTCAATGAAAAGTGGGACAATCTTTGTTTATATCGAGGAGGAAGGAAGAATCATCAGTGCTGCTTCCGCCGATGTGTCCTCAACCTTTAAGAACGCCGAATTGACGGATTGTGCTACACGCTCTTCCTATCGAAAAGGCGGGTATATGAAACATCTGATCCGAAAGTTGGAATGGGAACTGCTTAACCGCGACATTTTCTGTGCCTATACGATTGCCAGGGCACTTTCATTTGGTATGAATGCGGTATTCCATCAGCTTGGATATCGATACGGCGGAAGACTGGCGAACAATTGCATCATCTTCGACAAAATGGAAGATATGAACATTTGGGAAAAAGATTTAAGTGTAATGTAAAAGATGAAAACCGATTGGGATTCTATTTCATAGGCTAATGTATAGTTCTGTTCCTGATTGAAAGATACTTTTTTGAAAGTTGGTGGAGTAGATGAAAATGAATCTCTATAAACCGAAAAGGGATTGGAAGGATATTGAGCTCTGGAAAGACGTTACGGATGAACAATGGAATAATTGGTTATGGCAGCTGACAAACACCATCAGAACCCTTGATGACCTAAAGAAAGTGGTAAACCTGACACCGGATGAAGAGGAAGGTGTAAAGATTTCGACCAAAACGATCCCGCTTAATATTACTCCTTATTATGCATGGTTGATGAATGAGGATGACGCGCGATGCCCTATCCGGATGCAATCCGTTCCGATTGGACAGGAAATTCATAAAACGAAGTATGACCTGGAGGATCCTTTACATGAAGATGAAGATTCCCCTGTTCCTGGATTGACGCACAGATATCCTGACAGAGTGTTATTTCTCGTAACCAATCAATGCTCCATGTACTGCCGTTACTGTACGAGAAGAAGGTTTTCGGGACAAATTGGAATGGGCGTACCAAAGAAGCAACTTGATGCGGCCATTGAATATATCCGGGATACTTCCAGTGTAAGAGATGTACTGCTGTCGGGTGGGGATGGTCTACTGATTAATGACCAGATTCTTGAATACATCTTAAAGAATTTAAGAGAGATTCCACATGTCGAAATCATCCGGATTGGAACGAGGGCGCCCGTAGTGTTTCCACAGCGGATTACCGAGAACCTGTGTAATATCCTGAAGAAATATCATCCCGTGTGGTTGAATACTCACTTCAATACATCGATCGAAATTACGGAAGAGTCCAAGAAAGCGTGTGAGATGCTCGTAAATGCTGGGGTTCCTGTAGGGAATCAAGCGGTTATTCTCGCCGGTATAAACGACAGTGTGCCTATTATGAAAAAGCTTATGCACGACCTTGTTAAGATCAGGGTACGTCCATACTATATTTATCAATGTGACTTATCAGAAGGAATCGGCCACTTCCGGGCACCTGTTTCCAAAGGACTGGAGATTATTGAAGGCTTAAGGGGACATACATCCGGCTATGCCGTACCTACCTTTGTGTTGGATGCCCCTGGTGGTGGAGGGAAAATTTCCCTTCAACCGAATTATCTTATTTCTCAAAGTGCTTCTAAAGTGGTCGTCCGTAATTTTGAAGGAGTCATCTCAACCTATCCGGAACCTGAAGAATACGTAGCGGGCAGGGCAGATGATTATTTTAAAGAAGTGTATCATGATGAAGAGATTAAAGAACCTACCATTGGAATTGCCGGCTTGATGAATCAAACCCATTCTTCCCTCACCCCGAGCGGACTTAAGCGTTTGGAACGTCGAAAGGAATATCAGGAAAATCCGGATCACAATTCCCTTAAGGACTTCAGAGGAAAGAGAGATCAGCTTAAAGAAAAGAAGCATAAAGCGATGCTATCAAAAATGGAACAAGATAAAAATGATGATAAGGAAAAAACCATCAATGGATAAAAATAAGGCGAAAATATGCGAATGGTGTGAAGGAGAGACAGCTCATGAGGATCAATCGAACGTGTATTGGGAGCTCCCCGATGGTACTAGAGCGATTCAAATCTCGAATGTCCCCAGTATGAGCTGCAGTCATTGTGGAATGGAGTATCAGGAAGAAGCGGTCATCAATGAAATAGAAGACCAGCTTATGTTAATCGACACCAATTTAATCGATAAAGTGATCACGTACACAGATTTAATGGAACTTCCCCGTCTACTAAAGAAAAATTACTTTCGATTTTAACCGTGGATCATTCTGGTAAATGTACTTCCGTATAGCAAACACTTTACGAATTCATCTTCTTCGGCTATCCTTTTAGAAAAGAAACAACAAGGGTAGGTGGAACAGGTGAGAAAATCCTTTTATCATTATTTAATGAAATATAGGCAGCCTACTGCCAAGGATGAATTAACTCATTTCGCAAATTCAGCTTATGATGATCATAGCTTTCCTAAACAATCAAAACAATACCATGAGATTAGTTCTTACCTTGAAATGAATGGTCATTATCTTGAAAATATGTCCATTTTCGATATGGCATGGGACGCCTATTTATTAGAAGAAAAAGTTTAACCAAATAATCCTTAAAGCCAATGGACTGACATTTGTTCAAAACAAATGTCGGTCCTTTTTTAAAAAGGCTTTTCGTGTATACCGATATGCTTGTTGTTGCATATCATATAAAAAAGGCGATTAAGGGTGAGGGGAGAATGAAGAAACGAAAAGAGCCTAGATTCAGAGTTGGAGAAACGGTAGTCGTAACAATCTATGGTACTGTCGGGAAAATCACCGATATTAAAAAACTCGATGGTGAGTTTTTATATGAGGTAAACGAAAGTGAAGGGCTTTTCAAGGAGAAAGCATTAGAATTGCTTGATTCTTATGATGGATACATTTTTGAACAGGAACAGATCGATATTGAATATAAATTTCTATTCGGAGATCTTGTTATCGTTAAGGGGTATGAAGAGGATCTCTTTAAAGTGGTTGGCTTCAGGACAGAAATATGGCGTTATAAGGACGATGCCTGGGAAGACGTCATTTATGAGTTAATGAGAATTACAGATGGAGAGTGGTTAGAAGCAGACGAAGATGAAATCACCTTAGTTGCAGATGAAGAGCAAGCAGAAGCCTTTATTAAGAAATACGGATTCGTATTTCCGCAGAAAAAAGAAGGCAAAATAAAATCGCTTCGTTCACCTGCTCACCCAAAGCCGAGTTGGATTGATCAGCTTCTGGATCATTATAATGATTACAAAGCACTGTATCTTCTCTTTGAAGATACTAAATATAAGAATAAGATGGACTATGTGCTAGAACAATTGAGAACTCATACAAACTCACAATCTATTGTTAAAGAGAAGGAATAAGCCACATGATATACAGAAAAACCGGAACGCTTATAATTAAAAATGAAAGCAATACAACCCGAAGAATCCACTGCATTCCTGAAACAATCATTCCCTCACCATTTTCTAAATCTTTTAATATCGTTTTCGTTTTTTGAGTAAATGTGCTTAACATCGAATCGCTCCTTATCTTTGATGATAAAGTCTATGCTTGTCTCTTAAGTCTTATGAAAACTTTTTTCTCATAGCATAACTGGAAGAGTTCTGTCATAAATTGAGAATCAAAGGGGGCGATCACATGCGGGAGATAGAAGTCTTTATCGACACCGAAGAAATTGCCGAGTTCTTCATGAAAGAACTCGTTCAAAGAGGATATGTACCGTCAGAAGATGAGCTTGAAGAAATAGCGGATATCACATTCGAGTATCTGATTGCCAAATGTATCATTGATGAAGAATGGGAAGAAGATGTATAGAATCTTTTCAACCATCGAATTGGAAATCACATCGTAAGGAATGTCCTTTCACATAATGGGGATTAACTCTTAAGTGCCTGTCATGTTTTTCGGGTTACAGAAAAACATGAAGGCACTTTATTTTGAGTTAATCCCTCTTTAGATTCACAAGAATTGAGGTCAACCCTTTCCACTTTTTTGTCATAGAAAAGCGATCAGGTATCACCATCGTCATTAGAGGTGCCATCACTTCGATCGGCTGGTCAGCAAACCAGTCAGACGGAGAGATTGTGAAAGAAGGCATGTTATCCCAAGCAGAAGATAGAGTGGGACTATATAGACGAGTTTTTTTATCTTCTTTGGAATATATGTGTGGCCAGTAATCTGCTCTCGAGCCGCTGTGGGAATGGTGAGTCGCATATGAGTATGAGGAAGGGAAGACAGAGCGATGAAATAAAATTCCGTATAACTTCTTGCCAAACAGAATTCTGCGATTAACCTGTTCAAAGTGGGATAGAGAAAGCCCGGCAAGAGAGAAGGGGGAATGTTTTCCATACGGGAAGAGAATAGAAGCAAATTCTAATCGATCCTGCAATAGGAAAAGCCATTCTTCCACTCCAATTGATTTCTTCATACCCGTTAATATTCTCTTTTGAATCATATGCTGTTCATTCATGATGAGCCCTATGGTTAAAACTTGTTCATTACCCGTTGTGAGATAATCATTCCATATACTTTTCATGAAAATGGAAACGTTGAATTTTTTGAGAAGATGAAAAGAAGCATGCCCCGTTCTTTTCCACTGTTCATATAGTAATAGTTGAGGATACGCATCTTGAAATATGGCTGCGTTACACAACTCGAGGAATGAGAAAAACGCATTTTGCCCTTTTTTGGACAAGACGTGTGAAAGCAGATTATTTCGAAGGTCAGTCATATGATAGCCGGCATTCCTGGATACCATATGAGCAAGAAACGACCAGTGGATTTCAGGGTGCTTCTTGAAAAAATCAATGTAACATGCAGTTCTTGTAACGTTATTGAGATTAGCATCCTTTACTTTCATCATAATACGTTCGTACAGTTCAAGATCCTGAGGGAAATTAACAATCGGAGCAGGCTCTTGGATGGCTATGTTATAAAGTTCGCAAATAGATTTCTCTTTAAGAAGTGGCCGCGTATGGTCATTGTTTCCGGTCTTAATAAGGTTTAAAAACTTCTGAAACGGTGAAAAGGTCAAGGGATCACGCTCCACCAAGATATTTTTTTATGTTTGAAACTAATTTCTAAATGAAACGTATATAGTAATACAAGTGGATAAGTAACATTTTGGGAGGTTTGCTTATGTTAAGGAAAATAATCAAAAGTCTGTTAGGTTCGAAACATCATCGATACAGCTCCAGTGATGCGTGGAAAAAGTATAAATCACCTAAACATAAACATTTTGGACATCAGCATTATAAGAAGCATAAGAGTAAAAGCTTTTTTTCCAGCTTTTTTAGCAGTTGATTGAGTGAGAGGAAACGGGTTATGCTACACACGCTTTTTCGCAGACTGATCGATGGCTTTGAGCAGCCGTGGAACCCTGGAGAAAACATCAATGGCTACCATATCAATAGATTAGTTGGAAAAGGAAGCTATGGTACAACTTACTCGGTCATCGACCACTCAAGTGGAAAAGAAGCCATATTAAAAAGAATTCGCCCTTACAAAAAGTTATTTTCTAATCACGTCCAATATGTTCAAAATGAAATTAATGCACTACAAACTTTATCTCATCCCCGGTTTCCATCCGTTTATACAACAGGTGAGTATAGGAAGATCCCTTATTTCGTAATGGAAAAAATGCACGGTCAAACATTTGAAGAGTTAATTTTCAAGGAAGGAATAACATACTCGGAGGGAGAATCACTAAAGTTAGGTGTACAATTGGTCATCTTGGTTCAATGGATCCATGAAAATGGATACGTTCATCGAGACTTAAGGATCCCTAATATTCTACTTGATCATGGAACGCTTCAAATAGTAGACTTTGGTCTTGCTTGTGAAATGAATGCAACATCAGAAACTGGCCCAGGGAAACATAAGGATTATATGAGGGATAAATCGAAGAAGAGTGATTTCTACGCAATCGGGCATTTTCTGTTATTTTTATTGTATTCTTCGTATGAACCGACGATGAAAAAGGAAAGAAGCTGGGAAGAAGAACTTACCATTCATCATGATACGAGGATGGTGATCAGAAGACTTCTGCAGATTGATTCCGGGTTTACGGACGCTGAGGAGATTCTGGAGGAATTATCCCGAGTGATTGATACACGACAAGAAAGATAATCGAGGAGGAAAATCATATGTCTTTTTTTAACAAAGTGTTTGCTTCAATTGGAATCGGAGCAGCTACAGTAGATACAAAATTAGAAAAATCAAGCTATCAAGCAGGTGAAACAGCAAAGGGTATAGTAGAAATTACAGGAGGGAGCGCAGATCAAAACATCGATTCTATCTATTTAACTCTCTTTACTACATATATTCGTGAATCAGATGACAAAAAGTATACTGACTATGCACCCATTCAAAAAGTGCAAATATCCGATCCTTTTACCATCGGCGAAAATGAAAAGAAAGAGTTTCCTTTTACTTTTACCTTGCCATTTGAAACCCCAATCACGTATGGGAATACAAGGGTGTGGGTAGCTACCGGCTTGGATATTAAAAATGCAGTTGACCCTAAAGACAAAGATTATATAGAAATCATACCGAATGAATTGACG
Organism: Rossellomorea aquimaris; assembly: GCF_008180865.1. GTDB lineage: Bacteria > Bacillota > Bacilli > Bacillales > Bacillaceae_B > Rossellomorea > Rossellomorea yichunensis. The sequence goes on along the minus strand of NZ_VTEX01000001.1, from coordinate 1,326,116 downwards.
AATGCGGTGCTCACATCAGTTCAGGAACTGGGCTTCAGGATTCGTAAGGTTGAATGCGAGCAGGCACCACGCCGTTACAGAGGCCGCTACCCATTCATACAGGAATTCGAATTCGTACCGGTTGATGGTCCATATCAGCGAAAATTAGATGAACTTGAAGTGATGTTCCTGAATCAATCGGAAGAACAGGTGGATTTGCTCATGGAAGTGGATCGACGGGCAAGAGGGTTAGGTGGGTTTTTAGCAGAAGCTCTTGAAATGGACGAATCCATGGTCAAACTGACAATAAGAACGTCAGATATTCCCCATCTCTCATCTAAACTGAAAGATGTGATAAATAAATTCGCTTAATGGCTCGATTCGACAAAGATTCCTATGTTTCCATGAAGGATTCGACAACGTCTTTGTGTAATAGTATGAGTACAACATAATGACGGAGGGGTGCTCATGCCTTTACTTGAAAAAATCATTCGTCCCAAGCTTTTGAGATCGAACTATGACATGACCATTTTCCAAACTCCAAAGTATGGAGAGGATAAAGGCTATGAAAAGGTGTATCGAATCTCGGTTGAAGCAAATAATCATGAAGAAGCCCTGTATAAAGCGTTCAGAACATTTAACGTACCTGATTTGGTTCCTAAGGATTATCAGGGCAGATACATTGCTACACGTGATATTATCTTTATTGACGAGGGGCGGAGGGGTCATTATTATTATCGCCTTCAGCCGAATGGATGGAAAAGAGTGAACAGGATCTTGATTCATTAAATATGAAACAACGGAAAAAAGGAAAGAATCTTTCATCGAGTTAAGATAGATTCTTTCCTTTATTTTATTGGCAATATCTATATGTGATTACCCGGACCGTTTTTCCGGTTCTGAGCTGAATTTTCCTTTGCATGTGCATTGTGCTCTGCATCCAGTGCTTCTTTTGGGATATGGTTATTTTTCTTAGGAGCATTGATTCTGTTTCGGTGTTTTTTTCCCATAGAAATCATCCTCCCCGTTATGATTTAAGTCTTTCAGTTCTTGAAGAGTTAGGTTGTGTCCCTGTACGGGTAGAAGGGTTTGTTTCATTTGCATGCTGAACTGCTTGCTTCAGCTTTTTACTCATTTTTTCTTTAGCCATGTGAATCCCTCCTTCTGTCGTTAGTTTGACCCCATACACTGCATTCTATCCTTCCATTTTCAAGCGTTGCATAAGAAATAAAAAAGGATTACAATGGTGTTTCAACAGACTTGTTAGGAGGAAAATGAAATTGAGTATACATATTAATGCAAAAGAAAATGAAATAGCAGAAACGGTTTTATTACCAGGAGATCCACTAAGAGCAAAGTACATTGCAGAAACATTTCTGGAAAACCCAACATGTTATAATGAAGTACGTAATATGTTTGGATACACTGGGACATATAAAGGGAAAAGAATTTCAGTTCAAGGGACAGGCATGGGCGTACCATCCATTTCCATTTATATCAACGAATTGATGCAAAGCTATAACGTACAAAACCTGATCCGTGTAGGTACTTGCGGTGCTATCCAAAAGGATGTTAAGGTTCGAGACGTCATTCTGGCTATGACTTCATCAACCGATTCTCAAATGAACCGATTAACGTTTAACGGGATTGACTATGCACCCACAGCTAACTTTGATTTACTTAAAAGGGCTTATGATGCCGGCGTGGAAAAAGGCCTTAACTTAAAGGTCGGAAATGTATTTACTGCAGACATGTTCTACAATGACAATGCAGAGCACGAAAAATGGGCTCAATACGGCATTCTGGCAATTGAAATGGAAACGTCAGCTCTATATACATTAGCTTCAAAATATGGACGCAATGCACTATCTGTACTTACAGTCAGTGATCATATATTAACAGGTGAAGAAACGACAGCAGATGAGCGTCAAACAACTTTTAATGAAATGATCGAAGTTGCATTGGAAGCCGCTATTCAAGAGTAGATCCATTTACGATCAAAAGAAACTGCTTACATTCCCACTTCCGGGTTTATAGGCAGTTTTTCATTTTGTGAAGTATATCCTGCTTACAGAAATCTTATTACATGATAAGATGTTGGATGGAAACATTTTAGAGAAACTAGGTGAAAGTATGAAAAAGATCATCTTCGTAACGGCTGCTTCCTTGATTATGTTATCGGGGTGTTCACAAGTACAAGATTGGTCAGAGAATTTATTTGGCCAGAACAAACAAGAAACGAAAGAAGAAGAACCTAAGCAGCAAACTCCAGGAAATCAACCTGAGCAGGATGAACAGTCGGAACAAGAACAGACTCCCACTTCAGAGGAAGAAGCGGTTCCCCCTGAACTACAATTAGAGTCTCAATACTTTAATGATGTGAAAGTAGTGGATGGAAAACAAGTGATTCAAAATCCCTCCAACCTTTTAGCGCTTGTAAATAAGGAATACGCATTAGATGAATATAAACCAACTGATTTGGTTCGCCCAAATGTTCCATTTGTATTTGGTGATCAAGAACTTGAAAAGGCGTATCTTCGTAAAGAAGCGGCAGTACAGTTGGAGGAAATGTTCGCTGACGCCAAATCACAAGGGATTTTACTAACGGCTATTTCAGGTTATCGTTCATATGAATATCAAAAAATGCTGCTGGAAAGAGAAATTGCTCAATTCGGAGAAGAAAAAGCCGTTATGGCCGTGGCACCTCCAGGACAAAGTGAGCATCAATCCGGATTAGCCATGGATATTTCAAGCCAAAGTAATAACTTCCAGGTAAATATTGAATTTGCCGATACGAAGGAAGGGAAATGGCTTGCTGAAAACGCCTATAAATATGGGTTCATCCTTCGTTATCCAGAAGATAAGGTCTCAATTACACACTACCAGTATGAGCCCTGGCATTTCAGGTATGTTGGTAAGGATGCAGCTAAAGTCATTCATGAAAACGATTGGTCTTTAGAGGAATATTTCAATAATGTGAAAAAGATATAATGGTTTTTCAAGGGTTAGGGGCTTTTGGCTCCTGACCCTTTTCTTTGTGAAATGTGATATATAATGGTGTCTGTTATTCGATCATTACGCCCTGGGTTGTTCTGTTTTCTCAAGAGTTCACATACAACAATAATAGGGGCTGTCCCAGTTTGAGGTGAGCGGGTGAAACGTATGTTGAGGACTTTTAGCATTATTATCATAGGAAGTGTGTTTGTAGGGATCGGCATCAATCTTTTTTTCGTGCCGCATCATTTCCTGGACGGGGGTATGATCGGGATTGGCCTTATTGCTCATTACTGGTTTGGTTTTAAGCCGGGTCTCACGATTATCTTACTGAGTGTGCCGTTATATATGCTGGCTTTTTTTGTGGACAGAAAACTTTTTTATAATAGTATTCACGGTCTCTGGTTATCCTCGTTAATGATAGATTTTTTTCATCATTGGAAGAATATTCTCACTCTTCCCCCGCTTATGAGCGCATTCTTAGGAGGGACATTTGTTGGTATTGGGATCGGCCTTATGTTAAAAGGGAACTCCGCCACGGGAGGGTCTGATTTATTGGCTCAACTGATTGGAAAAAGCTTTCAAATGAATGTAGGGAAATTAATTTTTGCTTTTGATAGCATCGTGCTAGTGGTTGGCTGGCCGATCATCGGTACGGAGTCTTTCTTATATTCTTTATTTGCTGTCAGTACAGTAGGGTTTTTTACAACGATTTTGACACATCATAATCATGACAATGGATTTTCCTTTCGTTAATATTGAAAAGCTGATAGAATAAAGAAGCTATGAGTTGGAAGATTGCTCATATAGCTGTTTCGTGATAGTGTAGTCGGTAAATTCACACAAGATACATAGCAACGAAAGTGGTGGAAAGCTTTGGAACAAGATAAGACAGATCAATCACAACAAGAAACCCATTCAAGTTTTATAAAAATGAAGAAGTTTAAATTTGTAATGCTCTTGTTTTTCCTTGTATTTGCAACTGCAGGAATTACAACATTTGCACTGGCGTTTGGAGACGAGAAGGCAGTAAATGTAGGAGTAACCGAACGTTCAGAGTTTCAAAAACTTTATGAAGCGTATGATAAGTTAAATGAAAATTACTTTAAAGACCTTGATCAGGACACCTTAGTAAACGGTGCTATTAATGGGATGCTTGACAGTGTGGGAGATCCTTATTCTGATTATATGAATGTAGAAGAAGCTGAAAAATTCCAGGAAAGCATCTCTTCTTCTTTCGAAGGAATCGGTGCAGAAATACAAGAGAAAGAAGGATACATTTCCATCGTTTCTCCCATAAAAGGTTCTCCGGCAGAGAAAGCCGGATTACAGCCGAACGATACAATCACGAAAGTGGATGACAAAAGTATACAAGGAATGTCTGTCACCGATGCGGTTCTACTCATCCGAGGTGAAAAAGGGACAAAGGTTACATTGACCATTCAGCGACCAGGTCAGGATAAGCCAATGCAAGTAACCATTACTAGGGATGAAATTCCAATTGAAACGGTTTATGCAGAAATGAAAGAAAATGGTGTAGCTGAAATTCAAATTACGAGCTTTTCGGAGAGTACGTATAAAGAATTAACGGAAGCTTTAAATGACATGAACGATAAAGGGATGAAAAAACTTGTTCTTGATTTAAGACAAAATCCCGGTGGATTACTTGATCAAGCTGTGAAAATCTCTAACTTGTTTGTTCCTGAAGGTGAAGTTTTATTCCAAGTAGAAGACAGCAACGGTAAAGTGGAGAAGTATGTTTCCGAATCAGGGCAGAAGGTAGATGTGCCAACTGCTGTTCTTGTTGATGGTGGAAGCGCAAGTGCTGCCGAAATCTTAGCAGCTGCTGTAAGTGAGTCAAACGATTTACCTCTTGTTGGAACGAAAACCTTTGGTAAGGGAACGGTCCAAACAGCCGAAACCTTCCAAGATGGATCAAACATGAAGTTTACAACTGCTAAATGGTTAACGCCGGATGGCAATTGGATTCATGAAAAGGGGATCACTCCCGATATTGAAGTGAAGATGCCGGAATATGCGCAGCTTCCATACATCAATCCTGAAAAGGAACTAAAGGAATCAGACCTATCCGATCAGGTGAAAACAGCAGAGCAAATGCTGAATGCACTGGACTTGAATCCAGGAAACGTTGATGGATATTACGATGAAGATACGACAAAAGCGGTTAAGCAGTTCCAGGAAAAGAATGAACTAGAGGTAACTGGAACGTTAAATGCTGAAACGACGGTTAAGCTTATGTCCAATCTTCGAGATAAACTAAAAGAAAACGATCCGCAAGTGAAAAAAGCGATCGAAGAATTAAACAAAAATAATTAAGTGGAAGATCTCAGGTGAAGTACCTGAGATCTTTTTTTTTTGGCTATTGGTTTCTTCTTACTCGTATAGAATATATGAGATGTACCAACAATGAGAGTATATATGAGGTGATCTTATGAAAAAATCAGCTTTACTGCTGACTTTATTATTTTCTGTATTCATTGTTGTAAGTTGTTCGCCTTTCTGGGGTGAGAGAGAACAACCCGCACCCAAAGAAGAAGTTCAATCGCAAAAGCATTCCTTAGTTGAAAAGGATGAATCGATTTTTCCTTTAGTCCTTCAGGATAAAAAATCTCCTGTTAATGTACTTCTAATTGGTTCAGATCAACGAAAGAACGAATCTGCCCGTGCAGATGTATTGATGGTTGCTCAATATACTCCACAATCTACATCCATCAAGATTGTTTCCATCATGAGGGATACATTTGTAAACATCCCTGGATATGAAAAGAGCAAAATTAATCATGCGTATACGTGGGGTGGAGAAGAACTACTGGCTGAAACGATAAAAAATAATTTCAACATAGATGTTCACCATACCGTGAAAGTGGATTTTAATGATTTTATAAACGTGATGGATCTCGTTTTTCCAGAAGGGGTCGGGGTTACAGTGTCAGAACCGATGATCAAGTATTGGAAATGGTCAAAGGATCCCGGGAAGCAAGTGTTAAAAGGAGAAGAAATCTTACAATATGTAAGGTTTAGGGGAGACATAAAAAGCGATTTTGGACGAGTGGAGAGACAGCAGGAAATCATGACGTTAGCAGAAAAGAGTCTTATGGAGCAGATGCAGTCCGGCGAAGGAATTTCAACTGTCGTTTCCATTATGAGAGAAGGTTTAAAAAACGTAGAAACCTCTACACCAATGAGTGAAGTAATAAAGTATGGAATGTCATTAATGCTAAATCCAGTGGACCGGGTGGATACACTTCGAGTGCCAATAGAAGGGAGCTATTCGGATCTTACTACTGTGAATGCTGGCCAGGTATTAGACATGGATGAACAGAGAAATCTAGAAGCTATCAGTGAATTTCTGAAAACGGGTGAGTGATTTACCAAGAATGAAATTCGGATGAATCCAGGTCCAGGAAAGATTCTATTTTCTTCATCTTTCTTACAATCAAATCATGCAGGTATTTTTTGTACTTCATGTCTTCAGCTTGATCATGTTCCAAATGCAGAATTTTAAGGTGCTCCAGATGTTCTCTTAATGTACGCTCATCACTATCCGACCCACCGGACTGGACTTTACGGAGAATTACGTCCACCAATTTTTCGTGGCTTGCTTCGATTGTCTTCGTCCCTTGTCTGGCATAAATGGCCCCATACCGTAATTCACCTCTTGTCACAATAGAGGTGTATGGAACGTATCGCGGATCATAGTCAATGATGAGAACCTGGAACCGTTTTAAGCTCAACAAAGGGTGAATACCTTTTGGGAAAATGAAATCCTCGGTTCGATAACGTAAGTATTTTGGAAGCAGATGCTGTAGTTTATTATCAACATCTGCTTTATCTAAAAATTCCTCATCCGACAATCCCTTTAAATCTAACGATCCATCATCATATTGCATCACTCCAATAATGATGCATCCGCCTCCTGTATTGGAGATAGCCAGAATATGCTTCGCCATTTTTGTGAATTCAATCCAATCTGATTTGAAATCCACGTAATCCGTTTCACCCGTATTATGAAGCAACAGATCCTTCAATGTCTCATGAGAAGGATTCTTCAAAAAGTCTCTTAACTTAAGCGGAACAATCTTCTCATAATACAATGACAACCCCACCTTTATAGTACTCACATGTTTATTAATCCTGCCGTAATGGAACAGTCTTTTATAATGATAAAATAAAGAAATAAATAACATCCATAACCTATCTAAGTTGACTCGATTCCTGGTTATTTCATCCTATGCGTAGAAAGACAATAAAACCCTTTTTTACAATGGCTCTTTTCTAAAAGTTTGTTGTTTTTTAACATAAGGTCTGCTTTTGCTCTGTCCATTAGTGAGTGCTGGATGGTGAAGGGAACCGCTCCGCTTGCAGCTAGCGTTCGGCCGAGCCTCTTCAGCTAGCCGGACGGGGTCTCGGCACGTCCGTACTTCCGCAGGAGTCCACGCAGTTCCCCTCACCATCTATAAGAAAACTACCTGACAGAGCTTAAATCTGAAAAACCATTAATAGAAAACAAACACTGCTCTATTTACAAGAGGTTATCTACGGTGGGAGAAAAAACACTTTCTACTGATAAGATTGTTAATCGTTCTTTTTTAGTCATCTAGGAAAGGATATAGGCAATCATGGCGATAAACATTTGGTTCCAAATGCCTTGGGGCTCCATACATGGATATACAATAGGAACTATTTTGTGTTTTGTTTATCTATACTCATTAGCAGTAAGAATGTAGTAGCACAGAGTGGATTGTAGCGGAAGGCACTTGACTCCTGCGGGAGATAGAGGAAAGGTCGAGACCCCGCAGGGCAAAGCCCGAGGAGGCTTGACTTCCTCCCCGGGGAATCTTATGCCTGGAGCGGAAAGGAACGGTCCATGTTTTAAACTACAAACTCATGAAAAATTCACTTTTTTAGGGGTTATACTGATCCAGAGGGTGAAACCACGAAAACTCACCGCAATTCCCCGTAAATCAACTCCTTATTTCATGTCTAGGAGAGCCACAAACTTTGTAAATAGAGCCTTACAAAATACCTTCATTGTGTTCACAAGCGCTTTCTAATAGAATATGTATAAGATCTAAAGAGAGGAAGATTAAATGAAGAAAGATGTTTATATACTATCCGGATTCCTTGGCAGTGGAAAAACGACGTTATTAAAAGATTTACTTCAAGCCTTAAAGGACCAGAATAAAAAACCGGCTGTATTAATGAATGAATTAGGAAGTGTATCCATCGATAGTGATGAAGTTGAAAAAGATACGGCTTTGCGGGAGTTGCTTGATGGGTGTATATGCTGCACCATAGCAGAAAAGCTGGAGTCACAGCTTCAGGAATTACTGCTTAACGAAAATTTCGATGTACTGGTAATCGAAACAACAGGAGCAGCCCATCCCGTTGAGGTTGTCGATTCCATCTTATCCCCACTGTTTGCAAATCAGTTTGAATTTAGGGGGATTGTTACTGTTGTGGATGGACTACAGTGGCGAAATAGGGGTGAATTCAGTCCGGCCGTCTTACATTTGATGAGGGAACAAATTCGCCATGCGGAGTATATTGTGGCGAATAAGATGGATTTGCTTACAGAGATGGAGCAGGGAACATTCTCGTATGAGCTTCAGCAAATCAACCCAAATGCTAAAGTGTACTTAACGAACTATTCAAAGGTCTCTATGACAGATCTATTCTCTTTAAAAGCGGATAACCGAAACGGTTCCTATGAGAAAGCATCCATTGGCGAGCATTTAACCTTACAAGCAATCGTGTATACATTCAATGGATCAGTCAATGGAGAAGCGTTTGAAGAATGGGTGAAAAATCAACCTGACAGCATTTATAGAATGAAGGGGTATGTTCCTTTACAGGGTCGAAAAAATCCAACCTTGTTTCAATATTCATATGGTATGCCCTTATTCATGCCGGGTGACATGAAATATCCTACCAATTTCGTCATAATTGGAGAAAATTTACATAAATCAGAAGTAATACGTTCATTGCAGGAGATAGATATAACTGAATAACCTAAGGGGTGGAGAAACAATTCATGGTGTTTCTATTGTTTAGTGTAGAACTAATCTTATTTATCGGTGGATTATACGGGTTGAGTATACATGAGACCACTCTGCAGTTCATCATCTTTACTGGCCTCATCGTACTAAGTGTCATCATGTTTATTTCAACGATCGTGTATTATCAGCGAAAAAAACATAAAAGGGAAAGGACCAATGATTGTTGGGACTGTGCAATCTATTCACCTGACTGTCTTCCTTTTCCACGGGGAAAGAAGTTTGACTGTGATTCACCGGACTGTGATTGTACTCCGGACTGCAGTCCATAGGAGGGAATAGAGTGAAAGGCATCCTTACATTATCCTTTATGCCCTGTCACAGAATACGAGAACGTTCACTCGTCGTCAGGGGGAAACAATTTCCCGTATGTTTCCGCTGTATGGGTATTCTCATGGGCATTCTAATCGGGATCCCGTTCGTTTGGTTGTATTTTCCTTTGCTATCATTCGTTCATTTGCTTTATGTGGGGATGCTCATATCCCCCCTACTGGCAGATGCATACACCCAGAAGTGGAAGTGGAGAACTAGTACGAATACGTTACGGTTGCTGACCGGATTTCTATGTGGGATCGGACTATCAATCAGTATCATTCTATTCTCCAAGATGGGAGTCAGAACCGTCATGGTCTTGACTGGTTCATGACCATTGACAGATCATAAGAAAATGTTTAAACTATAATAGTTAACTTAGTGAACTATTTATTTAGTGCAAGAAGTGAGAAAGGTCGATTGTTAGTGGGAAAAGAAATGTACGAGTTAGAGGGATTATTCAGATCCGTTTTTAGAATGATGAAATCAGATATCCGAACCATCTTTGGTGAGTTCATTTCCAATGGAGAATTTCGCGTACTTCAGCTCATTAGCGAGAATGGGGCATTGAAATCGTCGGAAATATCCAAACGTATGGAAGTATCGGCAAGTCACATCACTTCCATTACAGATACATTAGTAGAAAAAGGCTATATCACAAGAATGCGGTCTAACGAAGATCGTAGAGTAGTAGAGTTAGCTCTGACACCTCAGGGCGAAGAGATGCTTTCTCAATGTGAAGAAAAAAAGACTCAATACTTTCAGGAACTATTTGTGAAATTTGATAAAGAAGAAATAAACCACCTGATCGAACTGTTTGAAAAATTATTAGCATCGAATCGCAAGTAATAAGTGTAAGCATGAGAGAGCAAGGGTTGACCGGAATGGGTCATCCCTTCTATTATGCTTAATTACTTAAGTAAGTGAATTATTATTATTATAAATATTAAGGGAGACTTAAAAATGGAACACTTAGAACATCGTAAAAAAGTAATGATCATGATAGCCATCATGTCAGCCATGTTATTCGCAGCATTGAATCAAACGATAGTAGGAACGGCTTTACCAAGGATCATTTCTGAGATTGGTGGAATTGACTACTATAGCTGGGTATTTACAATCTTTATGTTAACCAGTTCGGTAACAGCCATATTAGTAGGGAAATTATCGGATATGTATGGAAGAAAGCCATTCATCCTCCTTGGTATTGGAGTCTTTATGATTGGGTCATTCTTAAATGGACTTTCTTCCTCAATCATTCAATTAATCATCTTCCGGGGGGTTCAAGGCTTTGGAGCCGGGATGATCATGTCTACTGCGTTTACGGCTGTAGGAGACTTGTTTTCGCCTCGGGAAAGAGGGAAATGGCAAGGTTTAATGAGTAGTGTATTTGGTCTTGCAAGTGTGTTCGGTCCTACATTAGGAGGCTGGATCGTTGATAATGCAGATTGGCATTGGGTATTCTGGGTCTTCCTGCCAGTAGGTTTCATCGCCTTTGGGATGATTTATAAAATGTTTCCTTCACAAAAACCAAATAGAGGACTGAAAGTGGATTATTTGGGCTCTGTTATGCTTACTCTGACGATTATTCCATTATTATTGGCCTTTACATGGGGTGGAAATGATTATGAATGGGTTTCCCTTCCGATCATAGGGTTACTGTCGGCAACGGTGATATTCTTTGTCTTATTTATCATTACGGAAAAGAAAGCAAGTAATCCCGTTCTTCCACTTCAATTGTTCAAGAATAAAATCTTCACTTTATCCAATATCATTGGATTTATCCTGGGTGCCGGGATGTTTGGAGCCATTATGTATATGCCGTTCTTTATTCAAGGGGTCATGGGGACATCTGCCACTAAGTCCGGCTTGGTGATGATGCCGATGACATTGAGTATGGTGATCGCAAGTACGGTTGGTGGGCAGATCATCACGAAGACAGGCAGATATAAATTTCTTGCCCTAATCGGTTTGTTCGTCATGAGTACAGGAATGATTCTTCTATCCTTTATGGATACGAACACAACCAATACAACGGCTCTAATCAATATTATTATAGTAGGAACAGGTCTTGGGCTGAGCTTCCCTGTGTTCACTTTAACGGTTCAGAACGCTGTTCAGCATAAGTTCCTTGGTGTGGCTACCGCTGCCACCCAATTATTCAGACAAATCGGCGGTACGATTGGTGTAGCCATCATGGGTACCGTGATGAATACTTCCATGTCTTCAAAGATGACCGAGAAAATGTCAGAAGTGAAAGACTCACCACTTCTTACAAATCCTGAAACATCAGGAGTGTTGAAGCAGCTTCAGGATCCGCAAAACATAATGAATGGTGAGAAATTAAAAGAATTACAATCAACATTACCTGAAGAATTCCAAGGGATTTACGCAACCATTCTCGAAGGAGTGAGAGAGTCGTTAAGTTTCGCTTTAACGAATGTCTTCTTTATTGGTGCTATCATACTGCTTGTTGGTTTTGTATTAACGTTCTTTATGAACGAAATCCCTTTACGTATGTCGAATAAAGATGTAACTGAAGAAGAGAAAGAAACAAAGCTTAAAGAAGCTTCCAATCATTGATTGGCTCCAGTTCTAAATAAGAAAAGGGGTAACCGGGTGGATCTGTATTCAAACACAGTGCCAACCAGTTACCCCTTTTTAAGAAGAATTACATCGTACTTTCTCCAAATTTCTTAAACGTCATCTCATCCTCTACTAAACCGCAAGCGGCACATTGTACTTTTAAGTCCGGTCCATTGTATGCAAGATGAAAAGGCTCGATCTGACCTTCTTCATAACTTTGTACAACTTCTCCAGAGGAAGGATCGAGTTTCACACTCTGAGATACTTGTTGTATAATATTAAACCGGGTGCGATTCGTTTTACAGCTGGGACAGCGATAGGGTGTAGTCATGTACATCACCTTTCTTTGTTTTTTTCTAGTATGCATTATAAATAAACTTATTATGTAAGGATTGATTGAACATGAGATTAGAATCATTCGATGCATTATTAGAGGCGTACAGACAGATATGGAAAAACAGATTATTAATAAGTGAGGGTACTTCTTCAGAAAAGATCCTGAAGGAAACCATTAAACGTGAATTATTGGACGGCAATAGTCATCCAAGAGTGCGTAAATCAAAAGAAGAAAAATACCTCTCAGCTACCAAGAGAATTATTGAATCGGACCTGACGAGTGAAGAGCAAGTATCATTAATAAAGGTACATCTTGAAATGGTCTCACAATTGAATAGAGATACATAAAGATATTTAAATGTTTTACAGGCATAACTGAGTGAGGGTGGACCTTGCGTATCCATAAATGATGGAATATAAAAAAATATTCAAAACATCTCATTCTGAGCATTTCCCTTCATTATATACCCGCATAGGTATATAATGGTGATTAGATAATTTTAAAAAGGATGATGCCAGTATGCTAGTAATAAGTTTCCTTCTATTTAGTGTACTTTCTTATATGATGTACTATCGATATTTCCCTGTCAGAACAAAACAGTGGTCTTCTCTTGAGCTAACTTCCCGACATGTGGTGGTAGATGTCCGGGATTATCAAGATTCTTCAAAAGGGGATTGCGATAACATTATAGCAATCCCCTGTGGATATATAAGAAGGCATTCCCGCGACATCCCAGATGGTTCTATCGTGGTATTGGGGAGTAATCCCATTGAATGCAATGTAGGGGTTAGACAACTAAAACGTCTTGGCTTTCCAGTAGAAGGATATATCATCATTGATTCTGACAAAAAATGTAATGAATACCTATCTTTAGGGTGAAATTGCATGTTATGTGAAATGTTACTGTAACATCCGTTACAATGATAGGTCCTTTAAAAAGCTGTCAATATTGATATACAGGTAATTATTAGTCTTCAGGACTAAATAATACAATCATTGGAAATGTAAGTAAATCATTTCAGAAATACATTTCTCCCTACTAGAATCAGTGATTACTATACTACTATAGAGTAATTGTCTTTCAAAATAGAACAATTGATTCCTAGTTACCAAGTTCTCCCGTAAATGTAACAAAAACAGGGTGGTATGATGAATGTGCAGCAAAGAAAAACACATTCACTAAGGAGGAATTCATTTTTATGAATAAGAAAATGATGATTTCAACTGCAACAGCATTCACTTTATTAGCAGCACCATTCGCGGCAGGTAAAGCTGACGCTGCAGCACCATGTCCGACAGATAAGGTTGCACAACAAGTGAACGCATTTAAATATAGTGGTAATCAAGAAGATTTAAATAAATTTGTACAAGATACTCTAGCAAAATACCAAATCGAGGGTAAGAATATTAATGTACAAGAGCTGTTAAATGGACAAACTCCTAAAGCTCAGGCAGCACCAGCGCCTGCTAAGGAAGCACCAAAAGCAGAAGCGCCAGCACCGGCTCCTAAAGAAGAAGCACCAAAAGCAGAGGCGCCAGCACCGGCTCCTAAAGAAGAAGCACCAAAAGAAGAAGCACCAGCACCAGCACCAGCTCCTGCAGCAAACGAACAGCAACAACAACCAGAACAACAAGCTAGTGAAGAAACTGGTCAATTAAGCCAATATGAGCAAAAAGTGGTTGAATTGACAAATCAAGAGCGTGCAAAGCAAGGTCTTCCAGCTCTTAAAGTAGATACTGAGCTAAGCAAAGTTGCACGTGAAAAGTCTCGTGATATGCAAGCGAATAACTACTTCTCCCATGATAGCCCGACGTACGGTTCACCATTCGACATGATGAAGCAGTTCGGCATTGAATACAGCTCTGCCGGTGAAAACATCGCTATGGGTCAACCTACTCCGGAAGAAGTAGTACAAGCATGGATGGACAGTGATGGTCACCGTAAAAATATCTTAAGCTCAAACTACACTCATATCGGTGTAGGACATGTAGAAAACGGTAACTACTGGACTCAACAGTTCATTGGTAAATAATATAACACAATCATGAAAGCAGCCTCTCTTTTGGAGAGGTTGTTTTTTTTGTTTAAAAACGGATGAAGTGTTTAAGTTAGTCTTTTCTCACCTAATGAAAATATGCAAGAAATAGTACTCTTATCGAACATGAATGCATTATTTAAGAGCTTACATTTGCAATTCGACATAATCATTCTTACTATTGAAGTATAACGAGTACGTGGAGTGAGCTTGGATGAAAGAAAAAGTTGTGCTTATAACGGGAGGGTCGAAGGGAATCGGCCGGCGAACGGTAGAGGAATTCTCGAAACAAGGCTATACCGTTATTATTAACTATAGGCAAAACGATCAATTTGTTAAGGATCTTGTTTCCCACTTGAAGGGGAAATTTAATAATGTAATAATAGCGATCAAAGGTGATATTTCTGTACCGGAAGAATGTGAACGAATGGTAACAGAGATATGGAATGAAGTCGAAAGTATCGATATCTTAATCCATAATGCAGGTCCTTACGTGAAAGAGAGGAAGTCATTTGCAGATTATTCCCCGGAAGAATGGAATTACATAGTAAATGGAAATTTAAATAGCGTTTTTTATTTATCCAGGCTGATCATTCCAAGAATGCGTGAAAAGAACTGGGGAAGAATCATTACTTTTGGTTATGATCGAGTTGAAACAGCACCAGGTTGGATCTACCGTTCCGCGTTTGCGGCAGCAAAAGCGGGACTTGCTTCCTTTACGAAAACGATATCAATAGAAGAAGCTTGTAATGGAATAACCGCCAATATGATCTGCCCTGGAGATATCGTAGGCGAATGGAAAGAAGAGGAGATCTTTAAAGCTAAACAATTTCATGATCCGGGGACACCGGTAGGGCGACCAGGAACAGGGGAAGACCTTTCGAGGATCATTTCTTTTCTTTGTAAAGAGGAATCTGATTTTATTACCGGCTCCATCATTCCCGTTACAGGGGGCAAGGATGTCCTGGGAAAGGTATTTCGTCAGTGAAGGAAAGAATAGACACGGCAGAAAAATGAATCTGCCGTGTCTATTGATTTCATTTATGGGTTTATTCACTTTTAATGCTATATTGTTTTCGATATTTTTTTTGTATGAATAATAGTCTGGCTGACAATGTTATGGCACCTGCCGTTAATCCGGATGTCAGACCGAGCCAAAATCCGTATGGCCCGAAGTCAGTGTAGTTTGCCAGTAGATAACCCAGAGGTAATCCAATCACCCAATAGGATATGAGTGCCATTATAAAGGTGATATTAACATCCTTGTATCCTCTGAGTGCCCCTTGTACCGGAGCCTGAATGGCATCTGATAGCTGAAAGAATACGGCATACAATAAGAAATGAGCTGTTAATTCCAATACATATGCATCATCTGAATAAAGGTGCGAGATTTCTGAACGGAACACGAGCAAGATCACGCCATATATGATTGCCAATAGTAATGCAAAGCTTACCCCCATCCAGCTGTAGATTTTTGCATCCCGGAGCCTTTTCGCCCCTACCTCAAACCCTACAACAATAGTTAATGCCATGGATATACTCAGAGGGATCATATAGAGAAAAGATGCAAAATTGATCGCTGCCTGATGAGCTGCAATAACAACGGTATCATAGTTGCTCATTAACAAAGTAACGGCAGAAAAAATGCTTACTTCAAAGAAAATCGATAAACCGATGGGCACACCGATTTGAAAGAGCTCTTTCCACTTAAGTAGGTTTGGCTTATGAAGGGTTTTAAAGACAAAAAATTGACTAAAAGGACTTTTTGTATGCACGACCCAAAAGGCAATGAGAGTGATGACCCAATAGGTGATGGCTGATGCATAACCCGCACCAACTCCTCCTAATGCAGGAAAACCGAGTTTTCCGAAAATCAGAATATAATTAAATACCACATTGATCGGAAGAGAAAGCAATGTAATAAACATGGTGACCCTTGTCATGCCTAATGCATCAATAAACGATCTCAGAACATTGTAGATGAACAATGGAATCATTCCAAACGAAAGTCCGATAAGGTAATCCTTGGCTACAGTACGGACTTGTGTTTCTATGTTCATTCCATTCAGAATTGGATTAAGAACGAATGCACCGACAATCATCACGAAAAGTGATAGAGCAATGGCAGCATATACGCCTTGAAGCACAGTGTGAGGAACACCTTTCTTATTTCCTCTTCCTATTAATTGAGCGACGATTGGGGTAACCGCGAGAAGGATGCCACTTAACCCCGTAAATACCGGTACCCAAAGGGAGGAACCTATGGCGACACCTGCCAGGTCGATGGGAGAATACTTCCCTGACATGATGGTGTCAAAGAAATTCATCGCAAACATACCAAGCTGGGTGACCAGAATGGGAATGAGAATAAGGGAAAATTGTTTGATTTTATCTTTAATAGTGTGTGTTTCTCTCATAGAATGAGCTCCTTTACTAAACGTCCCTTGAACATATGATAAATTCACTATCATACTGTATCATATTTTCAAGTGATAGAGAGTCAAATATGCATTTTATCGGATCACTCTTATATAATGGGTGTTGAAAAGATTAAGTCGTCAGGGAGGCAGAGAATGATTAAACAATGGCAGGACTGGATTTGGATTGTGTTTTTAATATGGTACGGAGTGGGGATCATTCTCGTTTCTCTTGATTGGCTTCCTCCATCCCTTCAATGGGCGAATGCCGTTTTCTTATATTTGGCCGGTATTTTGGCTATTCTTTATGCAATGAAGAAATTCGGAGGACAAATCGGGGCCATCATCGCTTTGGGTATTATGCTGCTTACGATTTTCGCGGAGTCTTTAGGCGTTCATTATGGTCTGATATTCGGTTCTTATCATTATGAGAAAGACTTTGGCTTTCAACTGGTTGGCGTACCAATCACCATAGGCTTTGCCTGGGTCATGGTGATATTTACGAGTATGGCACACTATGAATTTCTGCTATATCAAAGAAAGACTGTAATGGGAGCGTTTATCTATAGCACAGTCACGTCCATTTTAGCGGTGACGATGGACCTGATTATTGATCCGGTTGCTTTTAAAGGCCGGGAGTATTGGGTATGGGATGAGGATGGGATGTATTATGACATTCCAACTCAAAATTTCTTGGGCTGGTTTTTTGTTTCTTTCTTCATACAATTTGTCCTTTACTATTGGATAAAACTCGAGGGAGTTTCTTCACATTGGAGCTCGCGGATGAGACGTTTGTATTTCCTCGTGATCTTTATGTTTATCGTGACAGCGATCGTAGAAGGCCTGTGGCTGGCTGTTTGGGTTACGTTGGCATTTTACGGTGTGTCTCTCTTACTTAGAAAACGATTGGAGAAGGTAGTATGATCGAACCGAAGAAAAGTCCGGGATTTCAACGCATCTTGGCCAACTACCTTACTTTTCAGCTGAAAAAACATTTTTATCGTGTATGGATCGATGACCAGAGGGAGGGAACGAAATCACCTTCAGGACACTTGATACTCTCGAATCACTCGAGCTGGTGGGACGGGTTGATGGTCTTTTACTTAAATCATCATGTTATAAAAGAAGACAGCTATGCGATGATGAGTCAGAAAGGGATGGAGGATTATTCTTTTTTTCGTAAAATCGGAGCATTCTCTGTGAACCCTGATTCACCCAAAGACCTAGTCTCTTCTTTAAAGTTTGCTGAAAAATGCCTGCAACAGAAAAAAACCGTCTGGATCTTTCCACAGGGGAAGGAAGAGCATCTTGAGATGAGACCTCTTTCATTTATGACTGGTCCGGGCTTCTTAATTGAACGTAACCCAGGGGTAAAGGTTACGTTTGTCACGTTCTATTACACATTTCGTCATGATCAAAGGCCTGAATTATTTATCCGGATCTGTGAAGAGAATGGAGATCATACAAATCAATCAAGAAAAGAACTTACAGACAGTTTAAGGACGATTATGGAAATAAGGCTCGATTCTCTAAAAACCGATATCATTCAGGAAGACCTGTCAAGTTTTCAATTATTACTCAAAGGATTCCCTACAAATAGTGAATGGTTGAGTTTCTGGAAAAGAAGGAATCAGAGGTGAATAGACAATGAATTATTATATCCTTATCACGCTCATATTTGTACTGGTCACATTCATCAATCTCCTCTTTTTGCCGAAGCTTTCCAGTAAGTTATCTTCTAATGACCTTGTTTCTGTCCTGGTGCCAATGAGAAATGAAGAAAGGAATGTGAGGGGATTAATTGCAAATATAAAGAAGATTACCCATTCACATGTTGAATTTATCATTTTAGATGATGGATCGACGGATCGTACGAAAGAGCTCCTATATCAACTTACGACAGGGGATTCCCGTTTCAAGGTAGTCAATGGGAAGCCTCTCCCAAAAGGCTGGGTAGGAAAGGTCCATGCATGCAAGGAACTTAGCAAACATGCAGGCGGAACGTATTATTTATTCCTTGATGCTGATGTACGGGTGTCCCCATCGATCATTGAGAAAGTATTGTTCCAGATGAAACACTACAACGCAGGGCTTGTGACGGGATTTCCGCAATTTCCCATCCCTACTTTACTCAGTAAGATGCTGGTTCCGTTTCAACACTTCCTGGTATATTTTCATTTACCCATTGGAGTTGCCAATCATACGACGAATAAAGCATTTACGGCTGCACACGGGGCTTTTATGTTTTTTAAAAAGGAAGCGTATGAAGACTGCGGGGGGCATGAAGCGGTGAAATCGTCTTTATTAGAAGATGTGCATATTGCGAGGAAAGTGAAAGAAAAGGGTTGGAAGGTAACAATCGTCAACAATACATATGACGTGACATGTCATATGTATGATACCAATAGGGAAGTATGGGAGGGGTTCTTGAAAAATATTTATATAGGATTAGGGAGAAATCCAATTTCCGTTTTTCTCCTTTCCCTTTTTTACTTCGTATTTTACATATTGCCCCTTCCTCTGTTCCTATATGGATTAATGGCAGGGGAAGGGAGCTATTGTGTTCCGTTGGTTGCGATATGGGTACAAACCCTCTTGATTGATATTACTTCCAATCAATCCAGATGGCATTTTCTTATCATGCCGGTTGCTTCTATAAGCTTTATCATCATAATGTGGGCTTCGATGCTGAGAGGAATGAAGAAACAGGGATACGCTTGGAAGGGGAGGACTTATTCATGAAGGATATCGTCATTATCGGAGGAGGATTAGGGGGATTGTCCGCAGGAATTTCTCTCCAAAGCAAAGGCTACAATGTAACGATCATAGAAGAGAACCATCATCCGGGAGGGAAAATGCTGCCTGTTGAAATGGATGGATATTCCTTTGATTTTGGTCCGAATACCATTACCATGCCTGAAGTGTTTCAATCGGTGATCAATGATGCAGGGGGAGACTCTACTCATTATTTTCAGTTTAAAAGGCTTGTAAAACATACGAAAAATGTCTTTCACAATGGGAGAATTCTATATCAATCAGCGGACCCGGAGGAAATGATTGCGGAACTTGAAAAGCTGGATCCGTACGGGGCATCTCATTACAAAGAGTACTTAAGGGAAGTGGAAAAGTTATATACATTAGCCGAGCGGGGGTTTTTCTACCGGGTTTTCGGTTCATGGCGGGATTATCTCTCCCCGCAGCTATCTTATAGCTTTATGAAGGTCCGTCCCTTTGAAAAGATGGATCATTTTCATCGAAGGTTCTTTCAGGATGAGGATGTGTTGAAGGTGTTCAATCGATATGCAACATATATTGGATCATCACCGTACGCGTGTCCTGCGACCTTTTCGTTGATCGGCCACCTCGAGATGAAAGAAGGGGTGTATTATACGATTGGTGGAAACACTGAGATAGCTAAGGGTTTCTATCAATTCTTTAAAGAACAGGGGGGGACTGTCCACCTGGGAAAAAGAATTAAAGAGATCGTAGTCAAGGACAAGAGAGCAGTGGGTGTTGTAACTGAAGACGGCGATACGATCTCTGCTTATGATGTGATTGTGAATGGAGATTTTATCAGTGCTACGAAGAATCTTATTGAAGAGAAAGATAGACCAAGCCATCCTGATAGGAAATTGGATGCCTATGAACCGTCCATTTCCGCATTTGTCATTCTGGCAGGGTTACGGACCTATCAGGATTCCGTTCATCATCACCAAGTGTATTTCACGGAAGATTATCAAAAGGAGTTCTCGGAGATTTTTATGAAGCAAGAGCTGCCAAGTGATCCTACGATTTATATCAGTCATTCAGCTGCTACAGATTCCCGTATTACAAAGGGAAGCAATTTGTTCATCCTTGTGAATGCTCCAGCCGCTCCTCTGTCCTACGAGCAAGCAGATGCGTATAAGGAGAAGATCTATCAGAAATTAGAAGCTAAAGGTCTACCAATACGTGAATCATTGGAAGTAGAGAGAGTATATACCCCGAATACAATCAAACAAAAATTCTCCGCCTATAAAGGCTCTCTATATGGTCTTGCTTCCCACCGGATGACAGAAGCGTTCCTTCGCCCTTCCAACGTCAGCAAGGACATTGAGCACCTCTTCTATGTCGGGGGTACGACTCATCCGGGTGGTGGCTCCCCGATGGTCACAATAAGCGGAAGAAATGTAGCGAACTACATACTGAAGCGAGATAATAAAGCAATGTTTTAGGAAGCCTTCATGACATGTTCCTATGGGTGCTTCGCGAGAGATTCAAAAGGGTTCCTATTGATCATGACAGGAGGAACCTTTTCGTTTTGTCAAATTTTCTTAGTTCTATACCACCTGCATTTTTGGTAAAGTGTATAATGATGAATGAGAAAGCTATTAGAAAATCGAGTTAGGAGTTTATACATATGAGTAATCGTATTTTATTTACAGGTGGTGGATCAGCAGGTCACGTTACGGTAAACACGGCACTGATCCCACACTTTGAAAAAGAAGGCTGGGAGATAACGTATATTGGATCGGAAGACGGAATCGAAAAGGAAATCATAACTGAACAGTTTCCTCATATTCCGTACGAAAGTATTTCAAGTGGAAAACTCAGACGATATTTTTCATGGAAAAACTTTTCGGATCCATTCCGGGTGATGAAGGGCGTGTTCGATGCATTAGCTGTCATACGAAAGACGAAACCTGACATCATCTTTTCAAAAGGGGGATTTGTTTCCGTTCCCGTCGTCATGGCTGCCAAGATTGCAAAGATTCCAGTAGCGATTCATGAATCAGATGTAACACCGGGACTCGCTAACAAATTAGCGGTTCCATTCGCCACCAGAATCTTCACTACTTTTCCTGAAACGGTTCAATCTCTTCCAAGTGATAAATCATTATGTGCAGGAGCGATAATACGTGAAGAGTTGTTTACAGGAGATGCGAGGGAAGGAAAACGATTGACAGGGTATTATGAAGATAAGCCTGTATTGATGATTATGGGTGGGAGTCTTGGAGCCAGAAAAATTAACGAAGCGGTAAGAGGGAATCTGGATGACCTGATATCCCATTTTCAAATCATACACATATGCGGGAAAGGGAATATCGATGAAACTTATACCCAAAAGGGCTATCGACAATATGAATTCATAAAAGGTGAGCTTCCTCACTATTTAGCGATGACAGACTATGTGATATCGCGTGCGGGGTCTAATTCGATCTTTGAATTTCTTGCGTTGAAAAAACCAATGTTACTGATCCCCCTTTCAAGGGAAGCGAGCCGGGGAGATCAGATCCTTAACGCTAACAGCTTCGTAAAGCATGGATATGCATTAAAGCTGGAAGAAGAAGAGCTGACCGAAACGAGCTTCCTCGTGAAAGTCAAGGAGTTAAAAGAAAATCGAGATACCTATATCCACAACATGGAAAAGGGTCAAAAAGCTTATACTATTCAAGACATGTATAAGGAACTTTCATCTATGTCACGATAAAAAGTCATTGTACTCTCCTTTAAGCATATAGTATATAAATGGTTGAAGGGGAGAGGTACAATGGCTTATCAATTTTCCAAAGGGTGGTACCTTCAAGAGCTTAAAAAGGCGGGAATCAATTATCATCCGCTGGAAAAAAGAAAATTGGAGAATTATAAAACCTTTGTCGTTAGAAATTTGTATTTCGAGAAAGTAGCGAAAAAGAAATAAAATAGGGTGCTGCCTGTAGTTAGTGTCATTCTTTTGAAAGAGAGATAAGACGTCAACTATCAGCAGTTCCCTTTTTTTGTGAGCTATACTGATTTCTTGAGATCATATCATTCGTTTTCCCGCTGAATCTGTGTGAGGAAAGGTCTTCTATATTGTTTTAAACAAAAACCCGATTTCCTCATATGGAAATCGGGTTTTTATCCTAAGCTTCCAAAGCTTGCTCTTCGTCTTGGGATTGTTGATGCTGATATAGATAAAGTGTATATAAGTCTTTAGGGATTTCATATAAATCATATACTTCTTCTTGAGCATTTAATTGTTCGTAAAGAGATTTCCTTGTTTCATTCGCTTTTAAAACATATGGAAGTTTTTCTGCTGCTTTTTGGGAGCGGGTATTCACTTTGCGGATTCTCATGAAGATGGTTTCCATACCCAATTCAAAGAATAGCTCTGCGAAGAATGCATCTTTGGCTGGCTGATTGTATCCCTTTCCATGATAGGGCTTGCCGATCCAGGTTCCCAGGAATCCAGCATTTTCTTGAATATCAAATAAGTTTATCGTTCCGATCGGGTTGCCCCATTCGTCCAAAATTGTTCGTGAAATGAGTTCTCCACGTTCCTCAGCTTCAATCGTTTGTTTCGTTAAGAATAGGAGCTCCTCATAGGATTGAGCTTTTTGACGCACAAAAGGGAAGACATCCGGGTGCACCATCAGGTCATAGAGCTCATGACACTCATGTAATTCACGTTTCTTGATCATAGTAGACCCTCCTTGAGGGCAGTCTACTTGCGTACGATCCCACCCTCGAAATTTTTAAATGGTAACTAAAAAATTTCGGGGTGGGAATCGAACCCACTAAGACCAGTCAAGAAACTGGTGGCGCACCTTTTGCCTTCCCTTCATTACAATCACTCTATATAAAAATAAATCTCGTTAGAACAATGTAATCGGAAATATAATATCCATTTGTATCATATACGAAATATAACAAAAAGGAAATAGGTAAAATGCTAAATTTTGATGAAAATTTTTAACAAATTTCTACACGTTTTGATAAGCGATTTCTCCATTCACCATCGTAATGATGGGCTTTGCCATAAAATGAAAAGGGTGGTGGCTCCAAAGGACTAAATCGGCGTCCTTGTTCACCTCAATACTACCGATCCGTTCTGATACACCAAGGTTTCTGGCGGGCAGGATGGTGATGCCCTCAAGAGCTTTTTGTTCTGCCAACCCTTCACGAACAGCAATGGCCGCACACATATTCAAGTATTGAATGGGGGTGTA
Source organism: Rossellomorea aquimaris (assembly GCF_008180865.1). Lineage (GTDB taxonomy): Bacteria > Bacillota > Bacilli > Bacillales > Bacillaceae_B > Rossellomorea > Rossellomorea yichunensis. The sequence goes on along the minus strand of NZ_VTEX01000001.1, from coordinate 1,302,410 downwards.
CGGGTGATCTGTCGTGATCGATACTTCGACACCAGCTTCCGTCAGTTTTTGATACGTGATCCAGCTTTTGTTTTTTAGTTCCACTTTCGATCTTCTCGTAAAGGTCGGCCCTACAGAAACCTTTACATTCTTACCATGAAATTCCTCGGAAATGAGATGTCCTTCCGTACAATGCTCAATACGAAAATCCAAATTGAATTCCTCGGCAAACCGGACGGCAGACAAGATATCATCTGCACGGTGAGCATGTATCCGAACCGGGATTTCACGTTTTAATGCAGATACTAAAGGTGCAACCCTGAGATCTTCAGGTTGATCGCAATATTTAGCAGAGAAAAATGCTTCTCTAAGCATACCCATTATGCCCATTCTTGTAATGGAATCATTGTTGCCGGTACTGTGAATCCGCTTCGGGTTCTCCCCCAGGGCAATTTTCAATCCCGAGGTTTCTTTGATGAGCATCGTACGAATCGTTGAGCCATAGGTTTTGATCACAGAAGTCGTACCACCGATGACATTTGCGCTCCCCGGCATGACATTCACCGTTGTGACACCGTACTTCAGGGCATCTTTAAAACCTGGATCCAATGGATAAACGCCATCGAATGCACGGATATGAGGAGTCATGGGCTCGATGGTTTCATTGGCATCATTACCTGCCCACCCTGTACCTTCGTCGTATAATCCCAGGTGGGTATGGGAGTCGATGAAACCGGGGAAAAGAAATTTCCCCTGGCAATCATACACTGAAACTTCTCGGGATGATTCTACGCTAGTTGAGTATATCTGTTTGATTTTTCCGTCTTTTATGAGTACAGAGCCGTTTTGTATGGGCTTTGATGTGATGGGGTATATAGTTGCGTTCTTTAATAGTATCGAATTCATAGGTAATCCTTTCGTGGGTCTTGTTTCTTTCTTATTTTAAACAATTTCATGGAAAAAAAGAAGTTAATCCTTCCTTTTGTTTCTCCAATAGGAATAAAATAGATAGACAAATGTTCCAACAATTGCAATGAAACTCAAAGGCTTAATATAGCGTACTCCGATTACTTCAATGTGCTCCCAGTGAGTACCCAGCTCCATCCCGATGACCATAAACAATAATGTCCAGGGAAGCATGGCTGCAAAGGTATAAAGAGTAAAAGTAGAAAGAGGCATCCGGGTGATGCCAGCCGGAATACTGATGGCGTGACGGACGATCGGAATAAATCGAGCGGTGAAAATGACGATGGTACCATGCTTATCAAACCACGTTTCAGCAGCCGTCAAATGCTTTTGCTGAATAAGTAGATACCTTCCATATTTCTCGAAGAAGGGTCGGCCACCATAGTAGCCAAGCCAATAGAGAAATAGTTGTGCAAGTGTGCCACCGATGACCCCACTAAGGAACGCTCCAATGAAGGAGAGTTTACCGGCATTCACCATAAAGCCTGCATAGCTTAATACAAGCTCGCTTGGAATCACTTCTATCATGAGTGCAAGTGCGATTCCTGCGTAACCCAAATCAGTTAATTGTGTCAGGATTTGTACAATCGATTCATGGTTCATCGTGTTCCTCCTACATAATCCCAGAGTATTGAAGAAAGAGAATCAAGAGCCCCAGTGCCCACACATAGTAGGAGAAAACTTTAAGGGAGTGCTTTTTCAAAAAATTAACCATCGTAAGGATGGCGAAGTATCCGAATACTGCGGCACTTACTGTTCCGATGGCTAAACTTGAAAAAGAGATCGCTTCAACAGTTCCTCCTATCATTTCCTTCCCTTGAAGCACGATCCCTCCGAGTATGGCAGGGGTAGAGAGAAGAAAGGAAAAATAAGCCGCGGTTTCCCTGTCCAGTTTTCTGAATAAACCTGCCGCAATCGTTAATCCTGACCTTGATAATGCCGGGAAGATGGCTGCTGCTTGAAAGCTTCCGATCACCACTGCATCTGTGTAAGAAAGATCATCCAGTTTTTTATAGCCATTTTTCACTCCGTCTGCAACATACATAATACATCCCGTTGCAAGAAACTCCCATCCGATGGTGGAACCCGACTTTGAGATTGAGTCGAAGAAATCTTCGAACAAAAAACCAACGATTACAGCCGGGATGGTTCCAATGATGAGAATCCACGATAATTTACTAAAGGGGTGCCTCAGCATATAGAGAAGTTCCTTTTGATACACAACGAGAACAGCGATCAATGTTCCGATATGAAGCATCGTATCCAAGAAAAGTCCAGCTTCCTCCAATCCAAAGCTAAGCCTCCCCAGATAAAGGTGACCTGTGCTTGAGATTGGAAGGAACTCTGTTAAACCTTGGATGATCCCCAGAATGAAGGCTTCAAATTTATTCAAATCCACCACTACCTTTCTGCAAGTCCACTAAGGACAAACTCCTCTTTTTTAACATATATTCCACCCTTTCAGATTTCATGAGGACTGTCCTGAAGTTTGATGAATTTCTCTCTTCAAGTGTTCTCAAAAAAATGCATGATTGGATGAAACTTTCTGACTGAATGCACGTAAATATAGAGGAGGATAGAATCAAACTTTCTGTTTACTCTAATTTAGGGTGAGCAATGAAAAGGAGGAATTTCAATATGCCGACAAAAGATGAAAGAATGATGGCTGCTCTTATTTATATATTAAGCTTCTTCACAGCATTCATTGGACCATTGATCATCTGGCTTATTAAAAAGGATGAATCAGAGTTCGTGGACTTTCATGGGAAGGAATACTTCAACTTTCTTATTTCATATGCCGTTTATGGTTTGGTAAGCACCATTTTGATGGTGGTGCTGATTGGGTTTGTTCTGGCTCCTGTAGTGGGGGTCCTGGCCTTGATCTTTACAATATTGGGAGCGATCAGAGCCTATGAGGGAGAGCATTATAGAATTCCAACGGTCTTTCGATTACTTAAATAGCAGCTGGGAACCCATGAGCATTCATGGGTTCTTTTTTCTGATGCATTAATAATCATTTTAGAAATAAAGTGTTGACAAAAATATCGGAATATTGATAGTTTAATAAAAATATCTTACTGTTTTAGGTTTGTCCCCGAAAGGAGCATGTCAAAATGACGAGGGTGGATAATAAAGAGAGAGTGCTTAGGTTGATGGGTATTTTGAGTGAAGAGACGGATGAGGAACATGAGTTGAGTTTGGATGATATTATTCTGCGTTTTAAGCAGATGTTTGGCCCTGACGTGAAATTGAATAAGAATTCATTAAAAGATGACCTTGAGCATCTCATCAGAAATAATTTCGATGTCACCATAAACCAGGAAAAAGAAGGGCTGCCTAAATATTATAGTCATCAATATCGCTTGTTCGAGCTATATGAACTTCGCATGCTCATCGATGCAGTCGTTTCTGCCAAATTCATATCAAAGAAGGAAACGAGGCAGCTGACTGGAAAAATAAAGCGGCTCACAAGTCTTCATCAAGGGAAAAAGCTGCATAATGAAATTCAAATCGATTCCTCCATTAAAAGTGAAAGTCCCTATATTCGCCTCGCTATCCATGATATTCATGAAGCAATAGCAGAACGTAAAATGATTACGTTCCAATACGGTCGTTACGATGTGAAGAAACAGTTTAACTTGAGCCATGAAGGAAAGCTTTATAAAGTGAAGCCCTATGCCCTTGCATGGGCAAATGATTTCTACTATCTCATCGCCTATTATTTTGAAGCAGATGAAATCCGCCACTACCGTGTGGATCGATTAAGGAATGTAGAACCCCTTTCTGAAACCTTTCCATACGAACCCTTTGATGTATCTAAGTATGTACAATCCACCTTTCATATGTTTGCAGGTGATGAAGAATGGATTAAAGTTTCATTTAAAAACCACCTCATCAATGTGATCATCGATAAGTTCGGAAAGGATGTTAACATTCAAAGAGATGGTGAAGACCATTTTATTCTAACAACAAAAGCCCGTGTCAGTAATGGACTAGTAAACTGGATCTTAAATTTTGGAAGTCAGGCGAGAGTCGTAACTCCTCCTTCCCTGGTGGACACCGTTAAAACGGAAGTGACTAAGCTGTATCCCTTATATCATCAATAATGAAGCACTGAACCTCATTGCATGGGGCTCAGTGCTTTTTATTGTTTTAGAAATTTATTTAAAAGAAAAATGAACGATTTTCTTTTTCCTCCGTCTTATATTTGTAAACAAAAGGAGGAATCGGAGATGAATGAATTACAAGAAGCGTTTCAGTCAATAAATTGGGGGCTTATTGCTCCTGTCATCCTTATTCAATTCATACTCATGGTGGTTGCAGTGAGTGATTTGATCCGGATTAAATCAACGAATGGACCAAAATGGCTGTGGGTTCTCATTATCCTGTTTATCAATATCGTTGGACCGGTTGTGTATTTCATTTTTGGAAGGAGACATGATGGATGAACGTATTAGAAGTATCTTCTTTAGAAAAGAAGTATAGGGAAAAGCTTGCCGTAAAAAACGTTTCCTTTCAATTAAAACAAGGTCGTTGTACAGCTCTGCTGGGTCCTAATGGTGCAGGGAAGACCACTACTTTAAATATGCTTGCAGGGTTGATTACACCTACTAATGGATCAATTTCCTCAAGCGGTGCCTCTAAAGATATACGGCAATTGATAGGCTACCTGCCTCAATATCCTTCCTTTTTTGAATGGATGTCAGGAAAAGAATTTCTCACCTTTTCCGGTGAAATCGCAGGATTAACCAGGAAAACATCTCAAAATCGATGTGAAGAACTTTTAGAGTTGGTAGGTTTGTTGGAAGGAAAGAATCGAAGAATTGGTCAGTATTCTGGTGGAATGAAGCAGCGATTAGGGATAGCTCAGGCTCTTATTCATCAACCGAAGCTTTTAATCCTTGATGAACCTGTATCTGCCTTAGATCCTTTCGGGAGAAGAGAAGTGCTGGAGCTGTTAAAAAAGTTAAAGAAGGAAACGACGATCCTTTTTTCTACACATATTTTGAATGATGCAGAACAGGTTTGTGAGGACGTGCTGTTCTTGCACGGTGGAGAGCTGATTGAAGAAGGTCCACTTGTAGAAGTAAAGGAAAGGCACCAGACACCGAGATTGAACCTGTACTTTAACGAAGATAGCGAAAAGTATAAACCCTATCTGCTGCAAAAAGATTGGGTTCATCATCTTGTAGCAGAAGGAAATCGGCTCTCTTTCGAAGTTAGTGAACTGGACAGAGATAGAGCGAGAATCTTTTCAATGATTTCAGAAAAGCATTGGGGAGTGACTAGATTGGAAACAAGTGAACAGAGCCTTGAAGAACTATTCATGGAGGTGATAAAAAAATGAAAACATGCTGGATACTATTCAGAAAAGAAATACTGGAACTAACACGAAATTATAAAATGATTTGGATGCCTTTCGTATTCATATTATTTGGATTAACGGAACCATTGACGGCATTTTATTTACCAGACATTCTTAATTCAGTAGGAGATCTGCCGGAAGGAACGGTCATCAGCATTCCCACGCCTTCATCTGAAGAAGTATTATTGTCGACTATCAGCCAATTTAGTACCTTTGGCGTCCTCATCATCGTATTAGGATTCATGGGAATGATTGCGGGAGAGAGAAAGAGTGGAAATGCTGTAATGGTATTGGTTAAGCCCGTCTCATACGCAGCTTATATTTATTCCAAATGGATGGCCGCATTTGTTTTGGTGTGGGTCTCCTATGGCCTTGGGATGCTATCCAGTTGGTATTATATTCATGTATTATTCAACGGGATTGGTTTTACACCATTCGTGCAGGGATTCCTCGTCTATGGCTTGTGGCTTACCTTTATCTTAACAATGGTCGTCTTCTTTAGTAGTTTAGTAAAAACGTCGGGCCTTGCAGCATTCTGTACGATCGGGATCGCCATACTATTAACCTTTGTGTCAGGATTCATGACCAGAACCTTTAAGTGGTCCCCAAGTCAGCTAACCAACTATGTAAATGAAATCATTCTTCACAGCACGTGGCCGGATCACCTGACAGGGACAATTATCCTTACCACCACCCTTTGCCTGGCTATCCTGCTCATAGCTCCACCACTCTACAAGAAAAAAGATTTGATCTGACCAGGTCTGCTGCCTTTTTTGAGGGACGGACCTCATTAAATAGTAAAAGGATTACCTTATTGTTTGTCGAATAATGGTAATAGAAGGGAGGTGGCAGGATGATAGAACTTCAATACACCAACAAAGTAAACAAGTTGATTCAAAACGCTAATATGATTGCCGAAAGGAATCATCATAAAAGCGTTCAAAGCATGGATCTATATTTAGGAGCCGCTCACGTAAAAGAAGGTACTTTAAGGGAGATGTATCACCTTATGGAGCCCTATATGAAACAGATAGAAAACATATCTAATATCATTCCTGCAGAGACTTCTGATACAGAACGAATTGATCGCTTTTCGATTCCATTATCCACACACGCAAGAAAGGTATGGAACAAGTCGATTGAAGTCATGAAAAGATACAACCAAACGTTTTTAAACGAAGGTCATATTATCAAAGCGTTTTACGCCCATCTACCAGAACACCCACAGCTGCAAAAAGAACTTAGTTCTATGCCTCATGAAAGGATTATCCGATCCGTTACTAAGGCCCGGGATTTGACGGTATATTTATTGAACAAAGATTGGAGATATGAAGTGGACCCTGAATTCCAAATTTGCCCCGTACAGGCTGAAGATGAAAAAGAACTATTGAAATGGGTCGAGGAGCATTTTGGAGAATCATGGTCAAAAACATTGATACAGGCCTTTCAATCATCAGAAGAATTCATCCCGATTATCAAAGCGGAAGAAAAAGGTGAATTTATTGGATTCGCAGCATTTGATGTGTATAAAAATAAAAAAGGGATTTACGGACCGATGGGGGTACTGCCACACACCCGTCATAAAGGAGTGGGAAAAGGACTCCTATATAATGCATTACATTGCATGCAAGAGAAAGGGTATATGTACGCCGTATTAAAGGAAGCAGGCCCCATCGAATTTTATGAAAAAGAGTGTAACGCTAAGCTTATTCCTGTGGAGAACGATGAATGTGAGATCGAGTCGGAATAATCGAGAATGAAATCAATAAGTGGCTTGAACAGTGAGCAAATTAGTACACATTCTCACTATTTTGTGGGAAGATATTATCGTTTATTCAATACCGGTGACGTAAATTCTTGCATCATTAGGGAGGTAGACAAGAAGATGATGATTGAAAACACAGGCCTCGTTCTCGAAGGTGGAGGTATGAGGGGGATATACACGGCGGGAGCATTGGAATACTTCCTTGAAAGAGGCATTGAGTTTCCTTATGTTGTCGGAGTCTCTGCGGGTGCATGTAATGCCGCATCCTATTTGTCTAAGCAAAATGGACGCAATAAGAAGGTGAATGTAGACTTTATCCGTGATCCGAAATATTTATCTTGGCGAAACTATTGGAAAACAGGAGAGTTATTTGGGATGGATTACGTGTTTGATGAAATTCCAAATAAGCTGGTCCCTTTCGATTATGAAGCTTTTCACTCTAATTCAACGGAATTTATTGTCGGCACCACAGATTGTCATACAGGAAAACCGGCGTATTTCTCAAGAAGAGACTATGGTGAGGAGCTCCTTACGATTATCCGTGCGTCAAGTTCCCTGCCATTTGTGGCTCCGATCGTCGAATTTGGATCCCGGCATCTTCTAGATGGAGGAATAAGTGACCCTGTTCCCATCGAAAAAGCTGAGCAGGACGGGTTTAAGAAAAATGTAGTCATATTAACTAGAAACAGAGGCTATTATAAAAAGCCTTCACGATTTTCTTTCCTTGTGAAAAAAAAGTACCCTCAATATCCTGAATTACATAAAACGATGTATAACCGTTACTTGCGTTACAATCAAACAATCAAGGAATTAGAAACGAGAGAAAAGAATGGGGATGTCCTGATCATTCAACCCCAACATCCTCTAAAAGTGAGCCGTATTGAAAAAAATCCACAAAAGCTGGACGAATTGTACTGGCAAGGCTATCATGATGCAGAGGCAAAGGATAAAAAAATAATGGAATGGAATCGCACAGTCACTCCAGTGCACTCATAACATATAAGCCAACGAAGGGCAGAAAAGTCTTCCCATCTCTTTATTGAGGATTCTGCAAGCGTTGGCTCTTTCTATTTAAATGGTCTATTTAAGGGATTTTTTCATACATATGATAGAGATTCCTTGAAAGGACGAGCATTTCATGAACCTCTATCAAATCTACAAAAATGAACAATATACGTTGCTTTATCGCAGTATTATGTATTTTCTCATAGGTGTAGGAATGCTGATTGTGACCAAACAGTTATTTTATTTTCCACTGTTAATTTTTATACCTGCGTGCTCAAATTTATATCTCAGTTTTAGTATGAAGAAGGAGATAAGGAAAGCGAACCGATTATTTTATGAAACAATACCTGAATCCCGGCATTCATTAGTCGGAGTTCAGACGAAAGAAGGTTCCTATTACTTAAAAACGAATGGATGGTCAGAATACTTTATTCAAAGGACGTCCTTGATCAATAACCCGAAATATTATATGCTCCACCGAAAACATAAGCAACCACTGACATTCTTAAAATGGAGCAGGTCCATGAAAATCGATAAGGGCGGAGCAGGAAGGGTTTTTCACTTGAAGTACCAGAGCTCTACTGCTATTGAATGGCGCAGTGATGAAGGTGACACGATTATCATTTATAAAGGAAACAAACGATGGATCTTGAATTATAATAAAAAAAATTATTTATCCTTACAAAAAGGATATCTTCCTCAAACTGTTCAAAAGCTCTTCGACTATCACCATAGTTATATTTCTTTTTATGAAACATATAGCGAAGAACTGGATTGGCTCCTTGTTTTCCTATGGTATGTAGACAGTGATTATTTTCTTACCTCATAGTAATCCTTTTTTTTCATTTGGGTACGCTAAAAAGGAACATTTGTGGAGGTGAGATTATGAATGCTGATTATAAACCATGCTTAACGGCTTTGCACCGATGTCTGGAAGCATGTAATGTTTGCTATCATGCATCCCTTAAGGAAGAAAAAGCAATGATGATGTGCATTGAACTGGACCGGGAATGTGCGGATATTTGTTCCTATGCCATTAATGTCTTGCAACGAAGCAGTAAATTTGTTCAACAAATTCTGGTCCTTTGCGCAGAAATCTGTGATGCTTGTGGTATAGAATGTAATTCTCATGACCAACAGCATTGTAAGGACTGCGCTGAAGCCTGTTTTGAATGTGCGGAAGAATGCAGGAAGCTATTAGCATAATAAATGAAGAGATGCTTCTATTTAGTGGAGGCATTCTTTTTTATTCTTGCAGCAATTTCTTAGTGCTTACAATTAGAAATAGAGAGAGGTTTCTAATATATATTCAAAAAATAGTACAAAAATATAATTTTAGTGCTCCTTACATGATTTCATTTATGAAACTATGATAGAATAATGTTAATCGAATAGGTTTCCTTCGGGGCAGGGTGAAATTCCCTACCGGCGGTGATGAGCGCATGCTCTTAGTCCGTGACCCGGCTAATGAAAATTAGACGGTGGATTTGGTGAAATTCCAAAGCCGACAGTGATAGTCTGGATGGGAGAAGGAACGGCGGTATTTACTTGATGCAGACGCAAGAAGTCTATCTTTTTGAGGATTTTGTTTCCAAAAAAAGTAATCATGTAAATGCTTTATTCAGTCATGCCAACTTCCCCCAAGTAAAAACTTACTTGGGGTTTATTTATTTTAGAATAATAGTGATAAAAGAAGGGAGGTAAAACGATTGGACGATTCACAATATATGAAGCTTGCCCTCACTATGGCCAAGACCACCCAAGGTCAAACTTCACCCAATCCTGCCGTAGGAGCGGTTGTGGTGAAAAATGGAGAAGTCGTTGGAATGGGTGCGCACCTCAAAGCAGGAGAAGGTCACGCAGAGGTTCATGCCATAAAGATGGCGGGAGACAAAGCACAGGGGAGTGACGTCTATGTGACGCTGGAACCATGCTCTCATTATGGGAAAACACCTCCCTGTTCACAGCTGCTGATTTCAAGCGGAGTGAGGCGGGTCCATATTGCCAGCACTGATCCAAATCCCCTTGTAGCGGGAAGAGGAATTCAACAGTTGAAGGATGCAGGCATAGAAGTAATGGTCGGAGAGCTTGAAGAAGAAGCACTCGAACTAAACAAGCATTTTTTCCATTTCATTCAATACGGTACACCTTATGTAACACTTAAGACAGCTGTCACATTAGACGGGAAAACAGCTTCAGCTTCAGGAGATAGCAAATGGATTACGTCAGAAGCATCCCGCACAGATGTCCACTATGATCGTCACCGGCATGACGCGATATTAGTAGGAGTCAATACCGTTATTCAGGATAACCCACACCTTACCACCCGTTTGCCCCAAGGTGGAAAAAACCCCATTCGAATCATATTAGATACCTTTTTACGAACACCTCTCCACTCTCATGTAGTGAAAGACTCGGAAAGCAGGACCCTCATCTTTACAGGCAGTTCTGTCAATGAAGAACAGAAGCTGCCCTATATGGAATCAGGCTGTGAAATCATCACCCTTTCAGAGGAATGGATGGACATTCACACAGTATTAAAAGAACTGGGTGACCGGAATATAGGATCCCTTTATGTAGAAGGTGGATCTACCATTCATTCTTCCTTTTTAAAGGGAAGAGCCTTTCAGGAATTGGTTCTGTACATGTCTCCCAAGCTTGTAGGCGGAAGCTCTGCCTTCACCAGTTTTGGAGGGGATGGATTCCCGACCATTGCAGAAGGTCTTGAAATGGAGATTAAGAGCATAGAACGAGTAGGAAAGGACATTAAAATAATTGCCTTACCTAAGGGATAGCCTTTTTGAAAGGAGGAGAAAGGGATGTTTACTGGAATCATTGAAGAAATCGGCTCAATTGAACGCATGCAAAAGTCCTCCTCATCCATGGAACTGACGATAACAGCAGGCCGCGTTCTCGAAGATGTTCATATTGGAGATAGCATCAGTGTGAATGGTGTCTGTTTAACCGTCACTTCATTCAGTTCCAGGCAATTCCAAGTGGACGTGATGCCAGAAACCTTTGAAGGCACAACGCTCAGAAACCTGTCCCATGGTTCTAAAGTGAACTTGGAGAGGGCAATGGCTGCTAACGGTCGTTTCGGCGGGCATTTCGTTAATGGGCATGTCGATGGAGTAGGAACGATCGTTAGAATAGAGAAAGTTGAAAATGCCTGGTATATGGACATTTCCATTCCGGAAAATCAGAGCCACTTGTTTATCATGAAGGGCTCTGTCGCAATAGACGGCACTTCCCTTACTGTTTTTGGTGTGAAAAGTAATGCCATTACGATTTCGTTGATCCCGCAAACGAGAGGGGACACGGTTCTTGGTGAAAAAAAAGTAGGGGATCGTGTCAATATTGAATGTGATGTAATGGCTAAATATTTTCATCGCTTCTATGAAGCAAAGGAACAGTCTAAGAGTAATTCAAGCCGCATCAGCTATGATTTTTTAAGTCAAAATGGTTTCGCTGACTAATAGGAAGGGGTTGCCCCATGTTTAATAAGATCGAAGAAGCTCTTGAAGATTTACAGGCAGGTAAAGTCGTTATCGTAGTAGATGATGAAAACCGTGAGAATGAGGGAGACTTTATTGCACTTGCAGATAAAGCGACTCCAGAAGTCATAAATTTTATGGCTAAAGAAGGAAGAGGGTTAATTTGTGCCCCGATAACAGAGGAGATTGCACACAAACTAAAGCTTGCACCCATGACGATGTCAAATACGGATCCTCATGGAACAGCCTTTACGATTTCTGTCGATCATAAATCCGCAACTACTGGGATTAGTGCATTTGAGAGATCGACCACAATACAGGAATTATTGAACCCGGTCTCAATGCCCGAGGACTTTAAAAGACCCGGTCATGTATTTCCCCTTGTCGCCAAAAAAGGCGGAGTACTAAAACGGGCAGGACACACAGAAGCCGCCATCGATTTGGCTATTCTGTCAGGGGGACAACCATCAGGCGTCATTTGTGAAATCATGAATGAAGACGGCACGATGGCAAGAGTACCTGAATTAATGAAACTGGCTGATAAATGGGACCTTAAGATCATCTCCATTGAAGATCTGATCAGGTACAGACGCAAAAAAGAAAAGCTTGTGACGAGAGAAGTGGAAATTGAACTTCCAACCGAATTCGGAAACTTCAAGGCGGTTGCTTACACAGAAAACCTTACAGGTAAAGAGCATATCGCACTTGTGAAAGGAGAGTGGTCCGAGGATGAAGATGTACTGGTCCGTGTTCACTCTGAATGCCTGACGGGAGATGTATTCGGTTCCAATCGCTGTGATTGTGGACCGCAGCTTGCCACAGCACTGACTCAAATTGAAGAGCATGGAAAAGGTGTACTGCTTTATATGAGACAAGAAGGCCGTGGGATTGGTTTAATCAATAAATTGAAGGCCTATAAGCTCCAGGAAGAAGGCTATGACACAGTTGAAGCTAATCAAAAACTGGGCTTTGGTGATGACTTGAGGGAATATGGAATCGGAGCACAGATACTGAGAGATTTAGGCATAACAAAGATGCGTCTACTGACCAATAATCCTAGAAAAATTGCCGGAATCAACGGTTACGGATTAGAAATCGCAGATCGAGTACCGATCCAGATGCCGGCGAAATTCGAAAATGAGAAATATTTAAAAACAAAGCATGCTAAGCTGGGACATTTACTTAAATTTTAGGAGGAAAATACAATGAAAACAATTTATGAAGGTAATTTAGTCGGATCAGGATTAAGGGTTGCCATTGTTGTTTCACGTTTCAATGAGTTCATCACATCAAAACTTCTGGGTGGGGCGGAAGATGCATTAAAGCGCCACGGCGTTGAAGAAGGAAATGTTTCTGTCACTTGGGTTCCAGGTGCATTCGAAATACCTATGATTGCCAAAAAACTTGCTCGCTCAGGGAAATATGATGCCGTTGTTACCCTGGGAACGGTCATCCGTGGAGCAACCGCTCATTTTGAATATGTAAGCGGAGAGGTTGCAAAAGGAGTGGCCAATCTAAGCCTACAGGAAGAGGTACCCGTCATCTTTGGAGTCTTGACGACAGATACAATCGAGCAGGCCATCGAAAGAGCCGGCACAAAAGCAGGAAACAAAGGATGGGAAGCAGCTGTATCAGCCATTGAAATGGCCAATTTGATTCGTGAGATTGATAAGTAAAATTTTTCAACTAAGCCAAGCCTCCTTTTTGGGAGGCTTGGCTTTTTACGAGGGACGGACCTGGGGTGTGTGGATAAATTTGTAAAATGGCTCGATTTACCACAAAAGCCTCTGGAGTATTTCACTTTTCGTCGGTATTCCTGATGGAGAAACAACCTGTACCCATCAAAATACATATTGGCAAACGTCAGACCTTTTGCTAGAATAGTATTTTGTGGCTCCCCTTATTATGGGAGGAGCGGGTAGGGAGAGGGCAGTTTTATAGGAAGATTATTATATGAAAGCACGTGGAGGTATTTTTCAGTTAAAGAATCACGGTACCACGATGAAGCAGGAGATGATGGCTGGAGCAATCGGTTATTTCACGATTGTGTACATCATCGCTGTGAATGCTTTAATTCTTTCTGAAGCTGGAATTCCATTTGAAGGAGCGGTTATGGCAACCATTCTAGCCTCCTTCGTTGGGTGTTTGGTGATGGCCTTTTGGGCTAATGCACCAATACTTCTGGTTCCAGGCATGGGTATTAATGCGATGTTTACTTTTACACTCGTAAAATCATCGGGCTTAACGTGGCAGGAAGCTTTAGCTGTCGTAGTGATTTCAGGAATACTCTTTATGATCATTGCATTTACAAAGCTTTCAAAAGTATTATCAGAAGCCATACCCAAAACATTAAAAGAAGCCATCACTGTAGGATTAGGGATGTTTTTAATGTTTATCGGTCTTGAAAAAGGCGGTCTCATCCAAAGAGGAGAGAGCGCACTCATCATGATTGGTGATTTTGGGGAATTAAAGGTGTTGGCCACTGTGCTGACTTTCCTGGTGACGATATTTTTGTTTGTTCGAAATGTAAAAGGTCAATTTTTATGGAGTATTGCTTTTGGAACCTTGCTGGGATTCATCTTTGGAATCGAACCGTCGATTCAGTCCAGTTCTTTCCAATTAAGTGAATACAGTCAGGTTTTCGGTCAAATATCCTTTAGTGCCATTTTGGAGATTCCGTTTTGGATTGCGGTTTTTTCTGTCACGATGGTGCTGGTATTTGAAAACATCGGTCTCGTTCATGGACATACGGATATGATCGATCAACCTCATAAATACTCTAAAGCGTTCCAGGCTAATGCATTTTCTGCCTTTACATCAGGATTCTTCGGAACGAGTCCGACGGTTTCTACTGTTGAAAGTGCTGCAGCCATGACAGCGGGTGGTCGTACGGGATTAACGAGTTTGACTACTGGAGTATTATTCTTGGGATCTGTGTTGTTTATTCCGTATTTAAAGTGGATTCCAGATCATGCTATCGCCCCAATCCTCATTATCATTGGCGGCTTAATGATTCAAAATATACGACATATGGATCTTCGTGATTTAACAGAGGCATTTCCAGCCATTTTTATCATTGCAATGATTCCATTTACGTACAGTATCGCAGATGGAATTGCCATCGGTTTTATTCTGTATCCAATTTTAAAATTGGCTACAGGTAAAGCGAGAGAAGTATCCATTCCTCTATATATCATTGCTGCATTGTTCCTTATGAACTTTTTTGTTCATTCGATTCATTAAAGCGGTAAAGAACTCAAGTGGATTTGCTCATCATTACGATTAAAATCGTAGTTATGAGCTGTCTGCTTGAGTTTTTTTGTCCTTACAGCTACTTCCAAATTCCGTGGACTTTCCACATATTTCTTGGTATTATTATAGGGATTAATGAAACTTTAGGACTATTTTTATGCATATATCAGGAAACCAGCAGGGGTGAGTGTAATGGAAGTGTTTGTAGCGAGACAGCCAATTTTTGATCGGAATGGAGAAACCGTAGCTTATGAGCTTCTTTACCGAAACAATGAATTGAATATGTTTCCAAATATAGATGGAGACCAGGCCACGGCCGATGTCATTATTAACAGCTATTTAAATATTGGTCTTGAAAGCTTGTCCGCTGGTAAGCCATGCTTCATCAATTTCACAGAAAATCTTTTAAGGGATAAAGTGCCTACCTACTTCAAACCCAAGGAAATTGTCGTGGAGATTTTGGAAAATGTAATTCCAAGTCCTGAAATCCTGAAGGTTTGCTTAGAGTTAAAGGAGCTGGGTTATAAAATCGCATTAGACGATTTTGTCTTTAATGAATCGGATCCTAACTACTTAAAATTAATGAAAATTGCGGATTATGTGAAGGTTGATTTTCTACATACCACAGACACTAACCGGGGAACGATTGAAGTTTTCGCTAATTTACTGGGGTACAAGCTCCTGGCAGAAAAAGTGGAGACAGTGGAACAATATGAAGAAGCAAGGAAAAACGGTTACCATTTCTTTCAAGGGTATTTCTTTAGTAAACCAAAAATCATTTCTACCCATGACGTACCTACCTATTTTCATTCCTATTATTCGATTATTCAAAGTCTGGAAATGACGGAACCTAGCATTGATGTGATTAGTCGATTGATTGAACAGGATCTTTCTTTGTCCTATAAACTTTTAAAATTAATTAATTCACCTTCTTACCGACCTAAACATAAAATTCATTCTATTCGACAGGCTATTGTTCTATTGGGTCTTCTGGAAATTAAACGGTGGATTTATGTTTTAGCGGTTAGGGAGCAGGTTGGTAAAAGGAAGCAATTAGAAAACGAAGTTATTACATTATCTTTAACAAGGGCAAAAATGTGTGAGCTGCTGGCAGAGAAGCACAATCGCGGTTCAATGAAGTCGAGCTATTTCCTTACGGGTATGTTTTCATTAATGGAAACGATATTATCTATGCCAATTGAAGTAATCCTGAATGAATTACCATTGAATGACGAAATCTGTGATGCACTAACGGGTACCTCAAACGAGTTCAAAGACATTCTGGAGCTGGTTATTTTGTTTGAAAAAGCTGACTGGACAGCAATCGAAACAAAAATGGCCGAACTGAAGTTGAACAAAGGAGATGTGATGGAATGCTATCAAACATCATGTAAATGGGCACGAGACCTCTTACAAGATGAAATAGCAGAGATCAGTTAGTTACCAAACACGTTTATATTCCCCTGGGGTCAGATATTTTCTTTGAGGCTTTATATATCTCTTCAATTCAACTAGAAGTAACCGCTGGAGGTGCTTAGAAGATATTTGTCGGGCTACATCTTTAGGAAAAGGATAAATGCCGATTTGATTGAAACGCACACGAAAGAGACCTTCATGTAAAAGGTCTTTTTTGTCATTCAGAATATGGGCCAATACAGTCACTACCCGGGAATGGTATTCGTCACCCGCTTCTTCTACCTCTTGAACTTGAAACCGAAAAGTATACTCATCCTTCATGATCATCATCACCCATCCCCATTGTCTCTAAATGGACGAAGAAATTCAACTTTTACCTTTCTACAAGTCACACCAAGAGGATTATCTTAAATAATATCGGGTGAGATGATTGCGAAAAGAGCTTGTTTGTGGCAAGCTAAGACTATTAAGAATAGTTTACTAGTAAATTACCGTGGAGGGATTCACGATGAACTTGAATCTAATTAAATGTCATGGCTCAGGAAATGACTTTTTACTAATTGATGAAATGACGAATGGTTATGAATTCACTGAAGAAGCAAGGCAAAATCTTGCCCTTGCGCTATGTGATCGAAAGTCGGGTATTGGAGCGGATGGAATCCTATTTGTGTTATCAAGTGAACATTGCGATGCACAAATGAGGGTATTCAATGCAGATGGATCTGAAGCATCCATGTGCGGGAATGGACTTCGTTGTGTAGGTCGCTATGTGTGTGAGCTTCTCGACAAAACGATGATTGTGATTCAGACGATGAAAGCTGATCTGCGTGTTTCAGCACAAGAGGCTATCTATGAAAATATACCGACGTATAATGTTGAAATTTCTCCTGTATTATTTGAATTGGATAAATTGCCGATGAATATGGATCGTGAGGCGTTAGTGGACGAGATGATTCCTGAAATTTCAGATCGGCTATCGTTTACTGCACTTGCGGTCCCCAACCCTCATCTAATTAGTGTTGTAAGCACAGAACATATTCTTTCGAATGAACAGAAGACGATTGCTGAAACAGTAAATGGTCCCAATAATCTCTTTCCTGATGGAGTCAATGTAAGTTTTGTTCATCCATTAGAAAAAGGTGCGATTTATGTTCGTACATTCGAAAGAGGTGTAGGCTTTACAAATGCTTGTGGAACGGCTATGTCTGCTTCCAGTCTTGTGACATGCTTACTCGATCAGAATGAATTCGGCAAGGAAATAGATGTATATAATAATGGGGGAAAAGTACGTGTCGTGGTGAACCAATTAGGTGAAGGGCAATACAATATGGAGTTGATCGGGAATGCAACATATCTCTACCAGGCCCAGTTTGAATTGTCTATCTCGCATCCTGAGGATTATCGTGAGATTTCCAGACAGGATTTCACTGAAGAAGGAACGTACGAACTGCTTCAAAATCATGCCAAATCAATTGTCGATAGTAAAGTATTTATGAGCGCCTAAACGAATAAAAGAACCTGATGTGCAAGTTCAGACGAGAGTGTCCAAAAGAGCTAAGCTTTTGGGACACTCTTTTTTTTGTTGTTGGATTGCTGTTTCAAAAATTGAATCACCTTATCAAATGGCTGGAGGTCTTTTACCCATTCGAATCTAGTAAAGGGACATCCCATCTTCTGGAACCTCTGCAGAACAACATCTATAGTAAAATGTTCTGGATGAAGGTCCTCATTTACTTCATACCACCAGAGTGGAGTTGCTACTAAAGCATCTTCATTACCCCTTAAGGAATAAGGCGCAATGATGGTTTTTCCTTCTCCATGCTGAATGTAGTCCACATATAACCTGCCTTTTCGGTTCTTTTTTAACCGCTCGATCGTAAAATCTTCAGGATAATTGGTTACAAGGTAGTGTGCGATGAATTCAGTAAACAAGCCGGTGTCCTTCCATGAGTAACCCGGAGGTATGGGAATATACACTTGCAGTCCCTTATTCCCCGACGTTTTAACAAAACTATGCAGGTTGAGTCGGTCGAATAGTTCTTTCATAATGGAAGCCGCTTTAACCGCCAGGGAGAATTGATCCCTGCCTGGTGGATCTAAATCAAAGACAACTTCAGTGACCGATGAATCCTTTGTCCTTTGGAAAGGAATGTGAAATTCCAATGCAAGCTGATTTCCAAGCCAAATCAATGTCTCCAAGTTATTGCATACCGTATAGTCGATGTTGTCCTCCTTGTACGTTTCAATAAATGAAGGGGCGTAATCAGGCGTATTTTTTTGATAAAATGATTCACCAAAGAGCCCGTGTGGAAAACGAATACAAGTCAATGGCCTATCCTGCAGGAAAGGCAAAATAGCGACGGACATCTTCCTAAGATACCGAACGTAATCAAGCTTAGTCATTGAGACTTTCTGGAACAATTCCTTATCAGGATGAGTGATTTCAACCCCAGGAGGAATGGATGCTTCGTCCAGCTTGAATTGCTCCATTGTGCAGGATTTTGGAGAAATGGAGAATAGAAATCGATGAAAATGTGGTTCTCTCAGTTGACCCTCATACCAATTCAAATATGAAATTTCCACAGTTATAGCCGGGTCTATGTAGTGAAGGGAATGCTCATTCTTCGTACTATTCTTTTTAATCATTGCTTTTAATGTTTTTTTCTCTTCAGGAGAAAGACCAAAGTGAAATAAGCCAATAGGAATAATCTTTTCGTCATCGAAAATGCCAATGTGAAAGTAATCGTTCGTTTCATCAAGCGCAGTGATGAAACAGTGACAGTGTTTCCAATTCTTGGTTTTCACCCAGCTCGTACTTCGTTTTCCCGCTTCCCACTTACTATGCTTCCTCTTGGCGACAACACCCTCACCTTCCTCTTTTTCTACAAGTTCCCATATTTCCTGCCGATCCTTGAAATAGGAAACCATTTGAAGGGAAGATGGGTGAGAAGGCGACGGATCTAACGGCAATTGAAGAAAGGTAAAAACCTCTTTCAATTTTTCTTTTCTTGTAAGGTAGGGTTCGGGGGCAAATGATTTCTTTCCAAACTGGAGTAAATCGAAAGCCAGAAATTTAACGGGTCTCCCGGCTGCAGCATGATCAATTTTATGCTTATTGCGCATTCTGCCTCTTACCTGCAATTCAAAGAATTCACTGCTGTAGGGAGAACGTAACAGGGCAATCTCCCCATCCAAAATGATAGGAACGGTTAAGTTTTTTTTATTGAGTAAAGTTTTAATCTGTTCTTCAATTTCCGGGAAGTGAGGAAGCAATTCCTTCCCGTTTCGACTTTGAAGGCTTATCTGATTCTTAGAATGAACGTTGAGAACTGCGCGAAACCCATCATATTTCACTTCATAAAGCCAGTCCTCATTTTCAGGGAGTTCATCATATAAGGTAGGTAGCATCGGTTTCATATCTATTCACCTGATTTTTAGTATTAGTGTGACCAATGAGGGTTTATTTATTTCCAAATGTTTAAGGGAATGAAGAGTATCGATCAACTAAATGATAATGATAAGGGATTAGTTTATGTGAAGGAGGGTATTGATATATGCATACGATTTGGAAAGGCTCTATCAGTTTTGGACTGGTGAACATCCCCATTAAACTTCATTCTGCTACAGAAGATCGTGATATAAAGCTTCGTTCACTTCATAAAGAGTGTCATACTCCAATTAAATATGAAAAAGTATGTCCAGCTTGTGAAAAAGAAATCGAACATGATGACATCGTTAAGGGTTATGAAGTGACCAAGGGGAAATTTGTCGTTCTTGAAGAAGAGGAATTGAAGGAATTGAAGGAAGCAAACGGGGATAAAGCAGTGGAAATAGTAGACTTTATCAAAATGGAGGAAATCGACCCCATATTCTTTGATCGGAGTTATTTCGTTTCACCTAATGATGGAGGGAAAAAAGCATATTCATTATTGCGAAAAGCTCTTCAGGAATCCGGGAAAGTTGGGATTGCCAAGATCACGATGCGTTCGAAGGAACAACTCTCCATCGTTCGGGTGTATGAGAATACGCTTGTAATGGAAACCATTCATTATCCAGATGAGGTAAGAGGCACGGGTGATGTACCGAATGTTCCAGAAGAAGATGAAATAACGGACAAAGAGCTGGAAACAGCAACGATGTTGATTGATCAGCTTACAACTGAATTTCAACCGGAGAATTATAAAGATCAGTATCGTGAACGCTTGAGTCAGTTGATTGAATCAAAGCAAACCGGGGAAAAGGTAGTCACAACGAAAGAAAAAGAGCCAAGAGAAAATGTGACAGATTTAATGGCGGCACTTCAAGCCTCCATTGATTCATCCAAACCTAAAAAGACGAAAAAACAAACGAAAAAGAAAACGACTTCAAAGAAAAAAGCTCAATAAAATATAAGTCGTGAATAAAGAGAGGGACAAGTTTTGGAGGAGAAAGAAATAAAACAAGGAATATTTGTTGTCCTATCAGTCATTTGTCTAATTGCATTTACATGGGGATTCGTGACGATTGTCGAGGAGTGGAAAGAAAATGAAATCGCACAATTTGACAATGGTGTTTCTGAGATTGTAAGAGGGTTCATTTCCCCGGGGTTAACGACCTTTATGACGTCGATTACCTTTTTGGGTGGCGTGGAAGGGATCACAATATTTGCCATTTGTGTTGTGGTCATACTTTTGTTTCTCAAGAAGTATCCACTTGCTCTGTTTGTAGGAATTACCATCACAACAGGAGCAGGATTTAATTGGCTGCTAAAATGGATTTTCAAACGGGAAAGACCTGATATTGAAGCACTGATCGAGCAAGGCGGTTATAGTTTTCCCAGTGGTCATTCCATGAGTTCCTTTGTATTCTACGGGACCCTTGCATTCATATTATTTCGGGCATTAGATCATAAACGGTATAAGTGGGCAAGTGTCATTGCTGTCAGCTTCCTAGTGCTATTGATTGGTCTTAGCAGAGTGTATTTAGGGGTGCATTATCCAAGTGACATTCTTGGAGGTTTCACTGCGGGAGGTGCATGGTTGACGCTTTGTATCGTCATTTATGCTTACTTCCATAAACGAAAACATTGGAAAGAAAGAGAGAATTAAATAGAAATAAAGCGCACAGAAATTCTTCTGAGCGCTTATTTCCATTTATCATTAAAATAAATTAAAAATATACGGTCCAATTAAAGTGGCATAGAGTAGAATATAAATACCCATGAAATAGAATACTCCACCAAAAGTACCCCAGTCAGGATCTCTCCCAACTTTCCATAATAGTGAAGTAATGGCGCTGATAACGAGTAATACTATATATTCACTTCCTGAAAACATCAGGTATTCCGGAGCAGCAAAGTAGAAATAATCGCCCATCGCTTTAGTGATGAAGGTTATCGGCATTACTAAAAACATAATGATAGAGGCATATTCAACCCAGTTGATCTCTTCCTTCTCAAATATATTTGGTTTAAAAATATAAAGCAGAATTAAAAGAAATAGGGAAGGCAGTACCCAATAAAATGAAACCATGATCGTGATTAAGCTGCTGAATATCATTAGTACGGAATTGTTTACGGCTTCTTTGACACTTCGTTTCGACCATTCTATGCTATCGGCGATAACTTGTGCATCTTGTGAAGCACCAAATAATTCATACGTATCTCCATCATAATCCAACCAAGCAATATTCTTATTGGTAAGCTGAAGTGGAGAATAAGTAAAATGTTTTGTTGTACTGACCGGTGCCGCTGTTAATTGATTAGAGTCACTGAAGGGTGCTACATATAGACTGATCGCATTTTCATCCCCAACCCGATGACCTTCAGATGTGAAGAGAATGGATTTTTCTCCATTAATGGAAAGAAGTTGTGCGGTTCTTGGACTTTGAAGTTTGCTCCCTGACATTTCGTTCATAAAATCGATTTTTGTGGGCTTCAAAATAGAAGATCCTATTTCATCCATCGGTGTTTGTAACTTGAAAATCTTATATGACAATGTGCCCTGGGCTCTCATCTCTTCATTATATAGAAGTGTTAATTGATTATTTTCCGCGGTAAAGGTTAATCCATTAATGTGGTGATTCGTTGCTGTGTTTACGATTGCAAATGGATTTTTCACTACTTGGAACGTCTCATCCATGTAGTACAGGTGAGAGTGACCGTCATCTATTTTAACCTGTACTACGGCACTGCCACTATTTCCAATATAGACGTCCAGGATTTCATTAGAAAAGCTGAAAACCTCTTTCGTTGATAAATCAGTAGGATTAAGAGAAAAAAGGTTCTCTTTATTCCAGAAATACACAAAGTTCATTGCCGCACTGGTTCCTGTTGCTTCCTCAGCAATCGTCATTACTTCATTATTCTCTGAAGAGATTAACTTGTCATCCTTGATCTGAATGACCTTCGTACCGTCTGTCCAAAAAGGGTGGCCCCGGGTAACGCTGGTGTCTAGCGTTGTTTCACTGGTTGAATCCAGTGCCCCCTCGAAAGTAAACCCTGTAATTTTCCCGTTACTTGCCAAGAAGAGTGCTTTATCTCCATTAAAGATAACAGGGCGTTCTTCAGAAGTGTAGTTTAATGGGATGGATCTACTCCAATCAGGCTGTGGTTGTTCTTTTACTTGTAACAGCTGGTGAAGAAATAATGCTCCTATAAACAGGATGATTAACACTAAAGGTATTCCAAATGATTTGAATTTCTCTTTCAAACATATCCCCCTCGATTCTCTATCTCTATAATATAAGCTCAATTTAGAATTTTATCATAATTCACATTTTAAGGCACCAAATATTTCCTTATATAAATAAAAGTTTTATGTTGACATTTATTATTAGAGGGATTAAAATGATATTGAAAATCATTCTCATTTAAACAAAAGAGTTCCCCCTCTTTCAATAGAGAGAATGGTTCATGAAAAACCCCCTTTATTAAATATAAAAAGACAGACCGGATGCATATGGTTCCGGTCTGTCTTTTTATATTGCATTTCATTTCTTCCTGTCGTAAATTGTTAAAGGATGTGTATTTCAAGGAGGGGTAAAAGTAAGTGGATCATAATGAAGATAAACGGTTCAGGGTTGCTGGTCACGAGGCACTGATAGGAATAGCACTTGTTCTTATAAATTTCTTATGGTGGTATGGTTTTGCATTCGGTTTAGGTGGTCAACAGGTTTCAGATTACGATTGGATCCTCGGGATGCCTGAATGGTTTTTTTACAGCTGCATCGTTGGCTTTTTTCTTATGGTATTGTTAGTGATTATCGTCGTAAAGTACATGCTTACTGACATTCCTTTTGACGATGAGGGGGATGATCATGAATAGTATGGCATTGATTCCCTTATTCGCTTTTTTAATCTTGATTTTTATTGTGGGAATTTATGCGGCCAGAAATGTGAGTAGAGCAGATTCCTTTGTCCAGGAATACTTCTTGGGAAGCCGTCAGCTTGGCGGATTTATCTTGGCGATGACCATGATTGCGACCTATGGAAGTGCCAGTAGTTTCATCGGAGGGCCGGGCGCAGCATATACATATGGTTTATCGTGGGTTCTTTTGGCCATGTCACAGGTTGTGACAGGTTACTTTGTTCTCCTTATACTTGGGAAAAAGTTCGCGATTATGGCCCGGAAATACAAGGCCGTTACTTTGATCGACTATCTACAAGGCAGATATGGCAGTAATAAGATCACGATTCTATCGGCCATCAGTATTATCATCTTTTTATTCTCAGCCATGATTGCTCAATGGGTAGGGGGAGCAAGGCTCATTGAATCTTTAACCGGTTTATCTTACGAGAGTGCTCTTTTTCTGTTTGCCGTATCGGTACTTGTTTACGTCATTATCGGGGGCTTTCGTGCGGTTGCCATCACGGATGCCATTCAAGGTGTGGTCATGCTTGGTGGGACCATTATTCTGTTGATTGCCACTATCATAGCCGGAGGTGGCATGGAGAACATCATGATGGGATTGAAAGCGGAAAACCCTGACTTATTAAGTCCACATGGTCCTGATGGAGAATTAAGTGCCCGCTATATTTCTTCTTTCTGGATTTTAGTGGGTGTGGGTGTTGTCGGATTACCTCAAGTGGCAGTTAGAGCCATGAGCTATAAGAATTCCAGATCCTTGCACAGAGCGCTCATAATCGGAACCATTGTGGTCGGGTCCATTATGCTCGGTATGCACTTGATTGGTGTGCTTGCAAGGGTCGTAGTCCCGGGAATAGAAGTGGCTGATAAAGTCATGCCCCTTCTCGCATTAGAAGTTCTTCCACCATGGCTTGCCGGGATTGTCCTGGCTGCTCCAATGGCCGCGATCATGTCGACAGTGGATTCGTTATTATTGATTGTATCCTCGGCTATTGTGAAAGATGTGTATATGAATTTCATCAATAAGGATGCAAAGGAAAAACAAGTCAAAAAAATCAGCTTTTGGGTGACTAGTATAACGGGAATACTCGTTTTTCTTATGGCGCTGAGTCCGCCTGAATTAATTATCTGGCTTAATTTATTTTCATTTGGAGGACTTGAAGCTGTATTTATCTGGCCAATCGTTTTAGGTTTATATTGGAAAAAAGGAAATGCTCATGGTGCCTTTGCTTCTATGATTTCAGGACTGGTAGCGTACATTTTATTTCACAGTTTCGCACCTAATTATCTGGATATGCACACGGTCATATTTCCAATTGTCATTTCGTTTTTCATGTATGTGGTCGTTTCCCTTTTTACTCAAGTACAATATCGGCAGAATGGATGGGTTTAACCCATCCATTTTTGTATTTAATAAGGGAAAAGCGTACATTTTAGAAAAGAATCAATGAATGGGGTGCAGTATCTTGGAAAATTCTGTTGTTATAATAGGTGGAGGAATCGGCGGTCTGACCGCAGCTTCACTCCTTGGAAGTGCTGATTACAATGTACAGATTCTTGAGGCTTCCAGGGAATGGGGAGGATGCGCTGGTAAATTCCAGAGAGGAAAAGCCTTATTTCCCGTAGGGGCGACTCTTGGAATGGGTTTTGAAAAAGGAGGGATCCATCAGCGTATTTTTGACTATTTAGGGATAGAACCCCCTGTGTCTTTCATGCTTGATGAGGTTATGGACATTCATCTTCCTGACAAAACACTGATATTCTACCGTAATAGGGAAACACATGTGAATCAGTTGAAGAAAGCATATCCCGAAGTATCATCGAAGCTCAGCGCTTTTTATGAAGAAGTGTACAGGATAGCCGACGAAATTCGAAAGCTGATGGTCGCGCTCCCGATACTTCCTCCTAAAACGCTAAAAGATTGGGTGGAGCTAACGATGAGTTTACACCCCAGAACTCTGACACTGATTCCTTCCTTCCAGAAAACAATGCTCGATTTATTAGAAAAACACGGAATCCACCAACATTCTTCTTTTAAGCATTTTATCGATGGACAACTGATCGATAGCATGCAGGTGACCAGCGATCAATGCTCTTTATTGCTGGGATGCCTCGGTTTGGATATTTATCATGAAGGAGCATTTTATCTGGATGGTGGATTATTCGAAATAGCCCATAGTCTTGTCGGATTTTCAGAATCCATAGGGGTTAAAGCGACTTTAGGGAGAAAGGTGGTTTGCATCGACCGTGATCATTCTGGTGAAGAATGGATAATCCTTGATCATAGAGGCAATGAATATCGTGCAAATCATGTTGTATGCAACGTTCCGGTACAATCCTTAAAAAATCTTCTTCCCCCACAATATACACCCAAACTTGATACCTATCTAAAAGCAAAAGAGGATGAAGCAATTTGGGGCACCATGTCCCTATACATGTTATTGAAAGAAGAATCACTACCGGAATCCTATCCGTTGTTTTCCCAAATTTGTGCAAGCCCAAATGGAAATATGACAGAAGGGGACCATCTCTTCTTATCGCTATCCCATCCAAATGATCGTAAGCGTGCCCCGAAAGGATTCCGTACCTTAACGGTATCAACACATACTAAATTAGAAGAATGGAAAACCAAAGAAAAATATGATACATACAAGGAGGATCTTAAGGAGAAATTGATCAATTCCATAGAATCAGTCATTCCAACTATAAGAGATAGCATTGTAGATATTTACACTGGGGCACCTAAAGCATGGGAACGATTTACCGGGCGGCCCGGGGGCATAGTCGGTGGATTTCCTCAATCTAATGACCATGCTCTCTTCAAGAGTCTCTCTCACAGGACTCCATTGAAAAATATATGGGTATGTGGAGATTCAGTCTTTCCAGGTGCAGGGACCATCGGTGTATCTGTAAGTGCTTACCATGTATTTCACTCCATTACAGGCAGAAAACTTCAGAGGTAAGAAGGAACCTCGACTACTTATGTCGAATTCTGGGAATGGGGTGATAATATGTACAAGTTGATACAGTATAAAGACCCGACAGTCTTCCACGAAAAGGTCCATTCCCTTTTAATGGAGGATGAAGCGGCGAATAACCTGCCTTTGGGTTTGTTGAACACGATGAAAACGAGTGACAAATATAAAGATCCTCTTCTTCTTTTAGTGGAAAATGAGGTCGGGACGGTGATGGGATCTCTAATCATGACCCCTCCTCATTACCTTGTCAGTACACTTAAGGTGGAGAAAGAAGGCGTACATGAGATAGTCAAAGAGCTACATTCGTTTTGTGGAAATACGGGTATCAACTTCCCGGGTTTTTTAGCAGAGAAGGAGCTCGCACTTCAATTGACACACGCTTGGTGTCATTTAACGGGAGATAGATACAATGTGAAAATGAATCAGCGTGTATATCAACTGGGTAAAGTGAATGATATCCCGTTAAGCGGTGGGAAGATGATAGCTGTGCGTAAAGAACATGAAGAGCTCCTTGCCCAATGGTTGATAGGTTTTGTAGAAGATACCGGGGAACTGGCTCTTACTGAGGGAGAGGCATTGAATCGGTCAAGGGATATGATTGAAAATGAACCATATGTGTTTTTGTGGGAAGTGGATGGGAAGCCTGTTTCCATGGCACGGGGTGCAAGAAAAACGGAAAACGGCATTACCGTAAATTTTGTATACACCCCTTCAGAATACAGGAGAAAAGGGTACGCGTCTTCTGTTGTAGCAGAACTGAGCCGTCTTTTGTTGAAGGACCACTCCTTTTGTTCCCTTTATACGGACTTGGATAATCCCACCTCCAACAAGATTTATATGGAAATCGGCTATAAGCCCGTTTGCGATTCAATGATGATTTCCATTGTGTGAACCTTTTGATACATACCAGAATATTATTTTATATAAATAGTTGACATTGTGAAGGAAAGCTATTAGTATAATAAACAATTAATTAAATGAGCGAATGGCTTTGACGAAGAGGAGTACCTCTGATCGACACTTAAGAGAGCTGGTGGTTGGTGAGAACCAGTGTGAACGATCTTTGGGAATGGACTTCTGAGCCTCCAGACCGAAACTTTTAGGGAGTAGGCTTTGGCGAATGTCTTATCGTTACAAAAGACGCGTATTCAAGCAAACCGCTTCGATACGATTGAGTGGACTGTTCAGGCAGTCAACAAAGGTGGCACCACGGGTATCTCGTCCTTTACATGATGTAAATGGATAGGGATGCCCTTTTTTTATAACTTAATAATGATAAATCGTTGAGTAAGAGGAGTACATTCAAGTGATGCATGACAGAGAGCTAAGGATGGTGAGACCTTGGCATGATAGCTTGTGTGGAATGGACTTATGAGAGATGATCTGAATGGAAGTAGGATCGTACGGAATTCCACCGTTAAAAGGATAGAGTATCGGGTGATAGACCCCGTACTTGAAGCAAGAGGGGATACGTCAGCGTATCCCAATCAGAGGTGGCACCGCGGTCAGCATCGTCCTCTATGAACAGAGCTTTCTGTTCATAGGGGACTTTTTTATTTTATTTTAAGCGGAACATTGAATTGGAGGCATGAAATGATGAAACAGCAAGCACTGGATTATGTAGTGAAAGAATTAAATGGAGACATATTTACACCCATCTCACTTTTTCAATCGTTAAAAGGTAAGAAAAAATATTTATTGGAGAGCTCTTTGAAGCATGAACAATCCGGTCGGTATTCATTTGTAGGGAGTGATCCATTTTTAGAATGTAAAGCATACGGAAATGCCGTACAGTTAAAAAAATCATCTGTAAATGAAATTGATGAAATAGAGGGAAATCCCATTGAAATCATTCAAAGCCTCATACCTTCCAACCAATTAGAAGGTGCGCCTTTTCCTTTTACAGGTGGGGGGATTGGATATCTGGGATATGACGTTATTCGACACTACGAAGACATCGGTATAACTCCCCAAGATGAATTGGAAATGCCGGATATTCATCTCATGTTTTATGAAAAAGTCATTGTGTTTGATCATCTGGAGCACAAAGTATTTATTGTCGTCATGAATGAGTGGACAGAGGATCACATAGGAGATTTGGATAAAAAGGTGAAGGAAGTAGAGGCTGAGCTGAACAATGTGTATTTGAAAACTCATAAAAAGGAGCTGGATCGACTGTCCTTCCATGCTCAAACCTCGAAAGATGAATTCATGGAAAAGGTGGAAAGGGCAAAGCGATCCATAGGAGAAGGTGAGATATTTCAAGTCGTGCTCTCTCAGAGACTTAAGGCGTCCTTTTCTGGAGATCCCTTTTCATTCTATAGAAGCTTGAGGAAATCCAATCCGTCCCCTTACATGTTCTTCATTGATTTCGAGGATTATGTCGTAATGGGTGCATCACCAGAAAGCTTGCTGAAAGTTCAAGGGAGGGAAATCACCACGAATCCAATCGCAGGAACGCGAAGAAGGGGAGAAACACATGATCTGGACAGGGAGCTCGAGAAGGAATTACTGACAGATGAAAAAGAAATCGCTGAACATCGAATGCTGGTTGACTTAGGCAGGAATGATTTAGGCAGAGTCTGTGAAATCGGCTCCATTTACCTTTCAAAGTATTTAACAATTGAGAGATATAAATATGTCATGCACATCGTTTCGGAAGTAAAGGGTGAATTAAAAGAAGAAGTAGCACCACTGGAAGCATTATCAAACTGCTTACCGGCAGGTACCGTCAGTGGAGCACCGAAAATCAGGGCGATGCAAATCATCAATGAACTTGAAACCACAAAGCGCGGCGTGTACTCAGGTGCTGTCGGGTATATCGGGGTAAATGGGAATTTGGATTTTGCCCTTGCCATACGGACGATGGTTCTTAAAGATAAAACGGCATATGTTCAAGCTGGTGCCGGGATTGTTTATGATTCAGACCCAGCCAGTGAATATGAAGAAACGATGAATAAAGCTAAATCATTATTGGAGGTGACAGGATGATCCTTCTTATTGATAACTATGATTCCTTTACGTATAACCTGTATCAGTATATAGAAGAGCTCGGTGAAGAAGTAATCGTGAAACGGAATGATGCTATTTCATTAGAAGAAATCAAGGAATTGAATCCTTCGGGAATCATTCTATCACCTGGTCCTGGGAAACCGGAAAATGCGGGCATTTGTATCTCGATAATACAGAATCTTCACGCTAGTGTGCCGATTTTAGGGGTTTGTTTAGGGCATCAGGCAATCGGGGCAGCATTCGGAGCAACCATCGAAGTGGCTGAGAAAGTCATGCATGGAAAAACATCCCTCATTAAACACGATGGCGGCGGAGTATTCGAATATCTTCCACAGCCATTAGAGGTGATGAGATATCATTCCCTGGTGATTAAGAATGGGACCCTTCCGACGCAGTTAGAGACTGTCGCTTTGTCCATGGATGATAGAGAAATCATGGCGATAAAGCATATGAAGTATCCGATGTACGGTCTTCAATTTCATCCGGAATCCATCGGTACGAAAACAGGAAAGAAAATCATTCAAAACTTTTTAGTTCAGATGAGGAAGGAGAATAACCGTGAAACCCTATCTACAGAAGCTATCTAACGGGCATTCATTAGAGAGAGAAGAGATGAGAGAGGCAGTAGAGAAATTGTTCAATGAAGAAACAACGGATAGTCAAATCGCCTGTTTCCTGACCTTGTTAAAAATGAAGGGGGAAACTGTAGATGAAATTACCGCCCTTGTTGAAGTTTTAAGGGAGAAAGCGATGCCGATTAAAAGCACGGCCCCAGGAATATTGGATAACTGCGGAACAGGTGGAGACGGATCCCAAAGCTTTAATATTAGTACAACGAGTGCATTTGTTCTTGCCGGGGCCGGGGTGAAGGTCGCGAAACACGGTAACAGAAGTATATCCAGTAAAACAGGTAGTGCTGATGTGTTAGAACATTTAGGGGTAGCCCTCGATTTTCAATCACATGAGGTGGAAAGTTTACTGGATGAAACCAATATTGCTTTTCTATTTGCACCCCATATCCACTCAGGTTTAAAAAAGGTAATGAAGGTCCGGAAAGAATTAAGGATTCCTACCATCTTTAATCTTATTGGACCATTAACGAATCCGGTTCATCTGGAAACTCAGCTCCTAGGGGTATATAGAAGAGATAAATTAGAAACGATGGCGCATGTTTTACATGAATTAGGCAGAAAACGAGCGATTGTGCTTAATGGAGCTGATTACATGGATGAAGCCTCATTAGCAGGAGAAAATCATCTCGTTCTGCTGGATCAAGGGGAAATTACTTCACTTATATTAAAGGGAGAAGATGTCGGCCTTCCATATTATTCCCTCGAAGAGATACGTGGGGGGGACGCGGGAGACAATGCCATTATTTTAGAACAAGTATTAAGTGGGAAGGAAGGAGCTTACACTGATACGGTCTTATTCAATGCTGGAATCGGTCTGTACGCTCATGGCAAAGCAGCCACTTTTCTAGAAGGTGTAAAGCTTGCCAGGGAAAGTATAGAAAGCGGTCGTGCTAAAGAAAAGCTCCACTCCTTGGTCCGTTATAGTCAACAACGTCGAAAGCAGGTGATTTAATTGTCTACCATACTACAAACCATTCTTGAAAAAAAGAAAGTGGAAGTGGAAGAGTTAAAAAATGCAGGGTATGAATCCTATAATTATAAGGGGGCTCCCGATCATTCCTTATATGAAGCTTTAAAATCAGCATCCAGATTGCAGGTAATTGCAGAAATTAAGAGGGCATCTCCATCAAAAGGAGATATCCGAACAGGAGTGAATCCCGTGGTTCAAGCCAAGAAGTATGAAGAAGCGGGAGCATGTGCCATATCGGTATTAACCGATGCTCCCTTCTTTAAAGGGAGTATGGAAGATCTCGCAAATGTTCGAAAAGCAGTCTCCCTCCCTATTCTGTGTAAAGACTTTATTATCGATGAAATCCAGATTGATCGTGCCAAAGATGCCGGGGCAAATGTCATTCTTCTTATAGTGGCTGCCCTGGATGATAATAGATTACAAGAATTATATTCTTATGCAACGAAGCTTGGCCTGGAAGTTCTGGTAGAGGTTCATAATGAAGAAGAAATGAATGTCGCTTTGGAATTAGGGGCAACCATTATTGGTGTGAATAATCGTAACCTGAAAACCTTTGAAGTAAATCTTCTGATTACAGAAACTCTCGGCTCCATGGTAAATGGAACAGATATCGTGTTCATAAGTGAAAGCGGTATAAGAAATGAAGATGACTGTCACCGAGTCGTAAACGCAGGTGCGGATGGGGTACTCGTCGGAGAGACGTTAATGAGAAGTGATGACCCTGCAACTAAGCTTGCTTCCTTACAAGTGAGAAAAGGCGTGGTAAAATGACCAGAGTAAAGGTGTGTGGAATAAGAAGACAAGAAGAGGCGCAGTGGGCACTTGAAGCGGGAGCTGATGCGATAGGATTCGTGTTCGCTGATAGTAAAAGAAAAATTGACGTAGAATCAGCGGCACTAATAAGTGCTTCACTACCTTCGAATGTATTAAAAATTGGCGTGTTTGTAAATGAGGCTAAAGATAAGATGGAGGAAATATCCAGAACGGTAAATCTAGATTACTTACAGCTTCATGGCGATGAATCAGTCCAATTTTGTGATAGTCTCAATCTCCCTTTTATCAAGGCGGTTTCGATAAAGGAAAAAGAAGACTTAGATGGGATCGAACACTTTGGCGGAGAGATGATTTTGGTGGACAGTGGAAATGGGCCATATCGTGGAGGGAATGGGACAACGTTTAATTGGGATTATGTCCATTCACTAAACATCCCTCAACACTTGATCCTTGCCGGTGGATTGAATCTGGATAATATTCGGCAGGCGATCACAAAGGTCCGTCCCTATATGGTGGATGTTTCAAGTGGTGTGGAGACGGATGGAAAGAAGGATAGAAGGAAGATAGAATCATTTATTCGAGAGGCGAAGTCGGTATAACGATTGATTAAATCAATGAATGGAGGAATTGAGATGATATACGCACAACCAGATCAAAAAGGGTTATTCGGGCAATTCGGGGGAAGGTTCGTTCCGGAATCATTGATGAAGGCAGTTCAAGAATTGGAAAAGGCTTATGATGAAGCCTCTAAGGATGAAGGATTCCAAGAGAAACTTCAAAACTATTTAAAGGATTATGTAGGAAGAGAAAACCCACTCTACTTTGCTGAAAATCTAAGCAAACAGGTAGGTGGAGCGAAAATCTATTTAAAACGTGAGGATCTCAATCATACGGGTGCTCACAAAATCAATAATACAATCGGTCAGGCACTGCTTGCAGAACGGATGGGCAAAAGAAAAATCGTGGCGGAAACAGGAGCAGGGCAGCATGGTGTCGCAACGGCAACCGTATGTGCCCTTTTAAACCTGGATTGCGTCATTTTTATGGGGGAGGAAGATATTCGCAGACAGAAGCTCAACGTATTCAGAATGGAGTTACTGGGAGCGAAAGTGGTGAGTGTCACCCAGGGAAGTGCCACATTAAAAGATGCAGTCAATGAAGCCCTGCGCTACTGGGTAGCAAATGTAGAGGACACACACTATATTATCGGTTCCGTGTTAGGGCCACACCCATTTCCTAAAATGGTACGGGATTTTCAAAGTGTGATCGGTAAGGAAACAAAGCGACAGTTCTTCGAAAAGGAACAATGCCTCCCTAAGGCCATTGTCGCTTGTGTTGGAGGCGGCAGCAATGCCATCGGAATGTTTCACCCGTTCATTGATGATAGGGAAGTTGACTTATACGGTGTGGAAGCGGCTGGAAGCGGGGTTGAAACCGACAAACATGCAGCCACATTAACAAAGGGGTCCGTCGGGATTCTTCATGGCAGCATGATGTACCTGCTGCAAAATGATGAAGGGCAGATTCAAGAAGCCCACTCTGTTTCAGCAGGCCTTGATTACCCTGGTGTCGGGCCGGAGCATAGCTACTTGAAAGACATTGATAGAGTGGAATATACGTCCATTTCAGACCGGGAAGCATTAGATGCATTTAAGCAGCTGTCCCAGACAGAAGGAATCATACCAGCACTTGAAAGCTCACACGCAGTCGCCTATGCGGTGAAGTTAGCAGGAAAAATGAGAAAAGAAGAGTCAGTAGTGATTTGTTTATCCGGCAGAGGGGATAAAGATGTGGAACAAGTGAAAGAGTTACTGGGAGGTAGTCAACATGGGTAAATCATTTCTTGAGAATACGTATAAAGCTGAACTGGATAAAGGAAACAAACTATTCATTCCTTACGTGATGGCAGGGGATGGGGGTATAGAGAACTTGATATCGACCTTGAAAATGCTCGAAGAAAGAGGGGCGACGGCCATAGAAGTCGGGATTCCGTTCTCTGATCCCGTTGCCGATGGCCCGACCATCCAAGAGGCAGGGAAGCGGGCACTGGAGAACGGGACGACACTGCAAAAGGTGTTTGAAGTGCTTAATGAGAGTAGAAAGGAAATTGGCATTCCGTTAGTCTTTATGACGTATATTAATCCCATTTACAAATATGGAGTAGAGCGTTTCTTTCAGGAATGTAAGAATGCAGGGGTGGACGGTGTGATCATTCCTGATCTGCCACTTGAACATCATGAATTGGTTAGGGAGCCATCTCAAGAAAATGGAATCGCCATTATTCAATTAGCAACGCTTACGAGTCCGTTAGAGAGAATTCAGGAATTGGCTTCCGTCACTGAAGGGTTCCTTTATGCTGTTACGATTAATGGTATTACTGGAACGAGAGAAGGATTTGGAAACAATATTTCAAATCACCTGAATAAATTAAAAGAAAACAGTCAAGTCCCAGTACTTGCCGGGTTTGGAATATCTACTCCTGAACATGTGAGTACCATGAGTAAATACTGTGATGGAGTGGTCGTTGGAAGCAAAATAATCGATTTGATTCAGCATGGATCATTTGATGAAATAAAAGAATTAATCAGTGCTTCAAAGGCTAAAGAATTAAAATTGTAAAGATTACTGAATTCTTCGTAAATAAATGAACGCCTAGATTAACAGATTCTAAATGTATGTTAAATAAAGGTAAATAACCTTCTTTTTCCTCCTGAAATCAGTATGATAGAGATGTAGTTGAACAAAGCATCATAACAGGAGGCTATTAAAAATGAAAAGTATGAAAAAGTGGTTATTAATGTCAATGACAGCTCTATCAGTAGTAACATTTGCAGCCGGATGCAGTGGAGACACAGAGGAAGACACAGGTACTGAAACGGAAGAAAACATGGAAGAAGAAAGCAACACTGAAGAAAACAATACAGAAGAATAAAATGGTAACAGTCAGTCCTAAGTGGGCTGGCTGTTTTATTTTTGAACCTGAAATGCGAAGATAAAGGTTGTATTGTACTACTATTTCTATTAATCTGACATTATAAGACATATTTGATGGAGAGGTCAAGCAGATGACGATTCCAAATCGATTAAAAATAGGAGATACAATCGGGATTTGTTCCCCATCTTCCCCAGTCGCTGCTCATTGCCCTAAGAGATTGAAAAGAGGGATTGAAGAGCTTAAGAATTTAGGCTTTAACGTGAAAGTAGCGCCAAACACGTTGAAAATTGAAGAGTATATGGCTGGTACCATCGAGGAAAGAGTGGAGGACCTACATAATCTCTTCAGGGATAAAGATGTAAAAGCCATCATCACCACCATTGGAGGAACCTGTTCTCATCAACTACTGGATTTTCTGGATTTCTCTTTAATCCAAAAGCATCCAAAGATATTCCTCGGATACAGTGACATAACGGCTCTCCACTTGGCCATTTATCAAAAGACCGGTCTCACAACATATCTTGGACCTGCCGTTCTGCCACAGTTTGGAGAATATGGAGGACTGCAAACATACACAAAGGAACACTTCTTCCAATCACTCGTTCAAGGTGAAAGAGTAGATTACTCCGCCTCTTCTTCCTATGTAATGGAACATCTATGGTGGGACGAAGAAGACAATCGATTAAGAGAACAAATTGTAAATAAGGGACCTCATGTAGTCAAAGAAGGGAGAGCAGAAGGAAAAATCATTGCAGCCAATATGGGAACCATGCTCCTTCTTGCAGGTACAGAATACTTTCCAGATCTCGATGGTTCCATTTTATGTATTGAAGATGATCCAGAGGAAACCCCGTCGTCAATTGATCGATACTTAACTCAACTCAGTCACATGGGTGTATATTCGAAAATTAATGGTCTAGTCGTTGGACGTTTTCATGATCACGTTGGCTTTAAAGAGAATCAACCGGCCGGCATTTTATCCCGTGTCACAGAGGAGTATGAAATCCCAGTCGTTACGGATCTGGATTTTGGTCATACTGACCCTATGTTTATCCTTCCAAACGGAATCCAAGCCCGGCTTGAAGTTCACGAAAATCAAATTGATTTCCATCTGGTGGAAAAGCCGGCTACATAATAAGGAGGAGTTCACATGATTCAAAGAAAAATGAATACAGTGTTTATTCCCGTTCTTAATCTAAAGGATTCTGTGGATTGGTACGAAAAAGTACTGGGTTTTGAAGTCGATCCAGTGCAGTATAATGAGATTGAGGAGCTTCCCGTTTATACTTTTCAGATGGGGGAAACATCACTAACTTTAGAAGAGGAAAAAGGATTCACTCCATCTGCTTCAAATGTTCCAATGTGCAATTTCCATACCACTCAAATTGAAAAAGTAAGAGAAGACTTTCACGAAAAGAAAGTCACATTTGAATCCGGGATCATCACGTTTCCCGACTTTTCTTATTTTAACTTTAGAGATGTCAACGGGAATTTATTGATGATTTGTACGGGTTAAAATGGATTAAGAACATTTAAACGGTAAAGGAAAAACCTCCTGTAAGAATTGATTTTCTTAAGGAGGTGCTTGTTTTTGCAAATCTACTTCACAC
Source organism: Rossellomorea aquimaris (assembly GCF_008180865.1). Taxonomy (GTDB): domain Bacteria; phylum Bacillota; class Bacilli; order Bacillales; family Bacillaceae_B; genus Rossellomorea; species Rossellomorea yichunensis. The sequence goes on along the minus strand of NZ_VTEX01000001.1, from coordinate 1,265,910 downwards.
ACTTCACACATACCGTTAAAGCGGGTTTAACATTCCAATAAGAAAGAGTGATATCTTTAAAGCCAGCTTCATGCAAAGCTTCAGAAATTTTCTCGCCATAGTGTTTCGCCCTGCTATCCCTTTCCTCATCCCCGCGTGGTTGGACGGTAATGAGAAGGGTGCCACCTTTTTTTAACATATTATATAAATGTGAAAGTGATTTTTTCTGGTCTTTCCATAGAGGATAGTTATTGACGGAAAAAATCCGATCGTACTCAACATTGTTCAATTCAAATTGACTAATATCATGAACAAATAACCGAACTCTTTCATTCTCAATGGCTTTTTCATTCTTATTGTGTGCAGCATTCTTCATTGTCTCAGAAATATCAACCCCATCCACAAGCGATTTAGGAAAACGACTTGAAATGCGATGAATACAATATCCGGGCCCGTAGCCTACTTCCAGAATATGATCGCCATCTTTAATGGACAATTGCTTAATGGACCAATTATTTATTTTTCGATTATCGAATTCCATTACTTTTCCGACAAACCAGCCGAGTAATCCATTAGGACGCTTGAATTGCTTTTGTAATGAAAACAACAGGGCATCACCTCTTTTGCTGAAATCTGGTCTAATAAAATAGTATCGTCTATACACCTTTCCACTAATACTCACAATTAAAACCTTTAAAGCGATGTTGCAATTTTTTGGAAAAGTGGCATAATATAAACAAATCTAACTTGCGTTGATGAGAAGAGTACATAGATGAGTCCTTAATCAGAGAGCTTCGGAAGCTGAAAAGAAGCAGGGTAACTCGTTATGGAAAATGGTCTCGGAGCATTCTACTCGAACCGCTTTGGTGTAGGGTGGAACGGGAGTGGGCATCCGTTATCATTGTCACGGTATAAGAGCTGTTTATATGCTCCGTACTTGCTGAGATAGACTTGTGTGAGCAAGCTATAAACTAAGGTGGTACCACGAGTTCAACCCCTCGTCCTTAGATGTCGATCGATATCTAAGGACGAGGGGTTTTTTATATTTTTCAGGAGGAGGATAAGGTCATGACTATATTTATTGGTGGCGCTTGGCCATACGCAAATGGGTCGTTACATTTAGGTCACATCGCAGCCCTATTGCCAGGGGACATTATTGCAAGATATTACCGTCTAAAAGGAGAAGATGTTCTCTACGTGTCAGGAAGTGACTGTAATGGGACCCCCATCGGTATTCGGGCCAGACAGGAAGGAAAAAGCATTGAAGAGGTAGCGAATCGATATCACCACGAGTTCCTGGAGTGTTTCCACGCTTTAGGCTTTAGTTATGAAGAGTACACAAGAACAGATCACTCACATCATCATGAAGAAGTTCAAAACATCTTTACCACTCTTTATCAACGGGGCTGGCTTTATGAAAAAGAAGTGGAGCAAACGTATTGTGAGCATGATCATCAATTTTTGCCTGATCGGTTTGTGGAAGGAACCTGTCCCGTATGTGGCTCGAGGGCAAGAGGTGATCAGTGTGATCAATGCTCGACGGTTTTAGACCCGACTGATTTAATGGATAAAACCTGCAAGCTCTGTGGTCATGAACCGGTGCTTAGGACGACAAAGCATTTATATTTCTCCCTTTCTAAATTACAGGAACCTCTTCAACAATTACTGATGGATAACGGCACCGGGTGGAGAGATAATGCCCTTCAGCTTACAAATCGCTATTTAAAGGAAGGCTTGCATGACCGACCGGTTACAAGGGATTTAGAGAATGGTGTGCAGGTCCCGATTCAAGGTTTTCAAGATAAGAAAATATATGTATGGATAGAGGCTGTGAGTGGCTATTTGAGTGCTTCAAAAAAGTGGGCGAGGGAGCATCAGCGTGAGTGGAAGGACTTTTGGCAGGAGGCAACCACGTCCTATTATGTACATGGAAAAGATAATATCCCTTTTCATAGTATTATTTGGCCCGCCATTCTTATAGGAATTGGCGAAGGGAATCTTCCTGACTATATTGTTTCAAATGAATATTTAACCCTTGAGAAAAGGAAAATTTCAACGAGCGGGAATTGGGCTGTTTGGGTGAAGGAACTTCTCAACGACTATCATCCAGATTCCATTCGGTATTTTCTTACCATTAATGCACCGGAAAAGAGAGATGCAGATTTCTCCTGGAGAGAATTCATTTATAGTCATAACAGTGAACTGCTGGGAGCTCTGGGGAATCTGGCTCAACGCACGTTGAAATTTTATGGGAAAGAATTTGGTCATAACCTTACTCTCTCTATTATGCCTAATGTTGTTAAGGATAAAATAGAAGAAACATTTTATTCGGTTGGGCAATCGATTGAGGAAGGGAACACTCGACAGGGAATTGAAATAGCATTCGAATTCATTCGATGGTCGAATAAGCGTTTTGATGAATTGAAACCGTGGAATGTATTAAAAGAGGATAGGGAGGAAGGAAGAAAGATATTAGAGGAATTCCTGTACCTATTATGTAATTTAAGGAATCTCATTCAACCGTTTCTCCCCTTCACTTCTTCAAAATTGGCTGATCAACTGGGTATGAGCGGGCAATCCGTATGGGCTCCAGTATCTTTGCCGGTAGAAATCAGCATTGAAGCGACAACACCATTGTTTAACCGTATTGACCTTGATCAAATTGAGACAGAACGGAAACAATTAAAACAGAAAGCACAGTGAAACCAAAAGGAGTATGAGATGAAGATTATAGTCGTGTCCGATACCCACATGCCTAAAAAAAGGAGAGGGCTTCCTGAAATTCTGAAGGAAGATCTCATGAGTAGTGATTTGATCATCCATGCAGGAGACTTTCAAACCCTTGATGCTTATCGAGAGTTTATGGAGTACGGAGAACTGATTGCCGTTGTCGGAAATGGGGACAATGCAGATCTTCAAGCGCTTCTTCCCCGAAAAAGAATCATCAAGAAAAAAGGACTGAAAATCGGTGTGGTGCACGGACACGGGAAGGGGAAAACAACGGAGAAAAGAGCTCTGGAAGCGTTCGAATCTGATGAGGTAGACTTGATCGTCTTTGGTCATTCACATATCCCATATTCCCGCTATATGAAAGGGAGACTTTTGTTTAATCCAGGATCCCCCACGGATAAACGTAAACTTCCTTACTTCTCCCACGGTGTTTTGACCATTGAAGACACGTGGAAAATAGAACATAAATTTTACCGTTAAAAAGGCACAGGGGTCTGAACCTCTGTGCTCTTCCTCGTTAATATGGCTAAATCTTATAAAGGAAACTGGTAGTAATCCTGACTATAGAAGGTCTGAAATCCACTTGATTCATAAAGCTTAAGGGCATTCCTGTTGGTAGCCGATACATCCAGGTAAATATCGCCGGTCCACTCGGATTCCTTCATCACGACTTGAGACAGGGCATTTCTACCGATGCCTTTTCCCTGATGGGAGGGATGGATAGCGAAGCCATAAATAAAGCTTCGATTGTCCACTCGTTGAATTCTAATCTTCCCTACGGTGGCTCCATTGTAAACAATCATTAAGTTTCCTTCACCTGATTCAAGTAATCTCTTGGTGTATGATTCAGCATCAGACCTTACAACGTGAAAGCATTTTTCATCAAGGTCAATGATCGTTTCTATATCCTTTTCAGAAGCATTCCGTAATTGAAGATCAGTGTTGTTTAAGGACAAACTTTTTTTATTCCACTTCATTTCATATTCTGTAAAATCATAAGTGGCTTTTATTTTTTCAATAAACCCCTTCCCGGAAGCTGAAGAGCCGGGAGAATTCAGTAAGAGTTTTTGAACAGATCGTGACCTTAGTGATTGTATGGCTTCCTGGAATAGTTCTCGAAATAGTTGTTGGTTACGGTAATCCGGGTGAATCATCCCACATAATTCATATGTTTCACCAAAGCCGTACAACCCTAAAAATCCTATCAGTTGCTCCTCTTCGTAAAGAAGAAAATCATCCAGGCTGTTTGTACGGTTTTTAAGCATATCCCAGTTAAGTTTTAAATTTATCTCTTCGTGTTTTTCGCAGACGATCTGCAGGCTTTTAATGTCTTGAAGCTGTTTTGAAGTAAGCATGTTTCATCTCCAATTAATCAAAATGTAAAGAAGTTACTTACTAAATTTTATGAAAATTCCTTCATCTAGACAAGAGATTTCTTAGAAAAAGAGCCATGTATTTTAAAACATGGCTCTATCTTATTCTTTTTCTTGTATTCGCTGAATCACTTCATGCAGTTCATCAGGCTTTAAAAATTCCAGTGGGGAGAAGCCTTTTTCAAACATGACGGACTCGCTTTCGATCATCAGTACATATCGACCGTTTACTTTCGCAAGATGAATGCTGTCACCAAAGTCGGAAAGAAGAGCTTTAACGGATACATGATCAAGTTTCACCTTCAGTTCGACTTCAGGTGACTGTTCGACGATTTGGGAGGTGGCTTCTACCACTTGTTCAGTCGTGAACCTTTCCTGAAGCTCACGCTTTGGACTGATTGCCCATTCTTCCACTGCTTCTTCAAATTCAACCCGTTCGTCACTCTCTTCGGCATAGGTTTCTGAAATATGTTCCTTGACCATGCCGTAAACCTGAGATTTCACGATTTCCGGCATGGACTTCTCATATTCCACCCATTTCAAGAAATCTTCAAAGTATCTGGCGTGTGAAGCTTGATGAATCTTGATTTCGGCAGAGTCCATCATGCCTTCTTCAGGCATGTAAGGATATTGGATGGATTTCATGTTTTTCGTCGTAATCGCCATTTCGACATTGTGAATCAGAGTCGCTTCATCGGTAATGGTGGCAACCTTTGGTTCAAAATCACATTTCATGATGAACACAAAAGGATCGTCGAAGAATTTAGTCAGCTTTGCAGTCGCAACGAGGAATGCACCACCGCGGATAGCACTCGCTTCTAAGTACATTTGAACAATTTGATCACAGGCTTCGCGAAAGTCCTCTTTGTTTTCAGCATAACGTGTGCGGTGAAATAAATTAAAATTTGGATTGGAAGTCAGTTCATGACCTGGTTCCACTACAAATCGTCCAATTTTTGTTGGGGCAGACTCGGACTTTGAATGTCGATCTACTTTCCGTTTCACGATTTTGGTTAGTTCGCCATCTAAAAAGCTTTTTAATGGACTTTCTTCATATTCGGTACCAGTTAACGTCTGAAAATGCTTATGCCGTTTATCGGCTTCTTCCCCTTTGCCCTCTACCTGTATTAAGTAGAAGGAAAGGTTTTGAATAGTAAAATCCATGTTTTGTTCTCCTGACCTTAATAAATTCGTTTTATGTAATCATCTATACATTCATTGTTACAGTATAGAAAAGCTGAAAAGGTTCGTCAATCGGCTTATGAAAGTTCTATCTGGTGAGATACTACTTATTAAGAATTAAGTATAGGTGGTGTGAAATGTGGGGGATCAATCTTTTATTTCATTAGTGAAGAAAGGAAACAAGTCATCATTTTTCGCTATGGTGGGGAACGGTATTCTGGCGATTGCAAAGGGGATAGCCTACTTCATCAGTGGAAGTGGAGCAATGTTTGCCTCGGCGATGCATTCGTTAGCTGATGCAGTGAATCAAGGCTTTGTATTTATAGGAAGTGTTCTTTCAGAAAAACAACCTACGGATAAGTTCCCGACAGGATTTGGAAGAGTCATCAATCTTTTCTGCATGATTGCGGTTATCGTTGTTTCCATCATGGCCTATGAAACCATACGGGAAGGGATTCATTTACTTAAACATCCCGCAGAGGTAAAGGGCATTTGGCTGAACGTGTCGGTATTATTACTGAATATCCTTATCGATGGTGCCATTCTCTATAAAGTAATGAAGGAAATCGGACAGGAAGCAAGAGCTGAAAGCACGGGTTTGGGAATTTTCTCAGGAGCGTTTAAAAACGTAAAGCGTGCTTCACCACCGACAAGGCTCGTTTTTTATGAGGATTTGGTCGCTGTTTCAGGGGCTATCTTAGCTCTGATTGCGGTATTGGTGTCCTATTTCTCTGCCTATCAGCTTTTGGATGGAATCGTCACCATTGTCATTGGATTCCTCATGGTTGGAGTCGCCTTCAGAGTCGGTTATGACAACATGGTCGGTCTGATAGGAGTGGCTGCTCCAAAGGAAGTCGAGGACCGAATCGCAAGTGCGATCTTTGAGCACGAAGCAGTAATCGATATCTTTAAACTGAGAATCACTCAGGAAGGTCGATACTATCATGTTGAATCTTACCTTGAACTGAAAAGGGGATTACCCCTTTCGGAAGCAGATGATATTAAATTCTCTGTTCAAGATAAATTAATGAGTGATCCGGACATTGCGGACGTAACGTTGGGGATCATCGAAGACGATGGAATTCAGGAATGGAAAGGAATAAATCCTGAACAATAAGTAACAAAGCATCCTGCCAATACGTTCAGCAGGATGTTTATTTTATTTGGATACTAGGCAATGAATTAAGGTCGTGGGAAAGAGGATGTCCAATACGAAAAATAGTACTTCTAAGATTCTTTCAGTATACGATAGTGTTATAGATCAAATAGGAAAGTGGGGAGACGTATAGCTTGGTCTTGCTACTTGTTCATACTATAATAAAGAAAATCATAGAATAGATTATCTAAAGAAGGGGGGGATAGAATGGATGTGAATGAGATACTGCAGCTATTCAAAGATAGAACTCCGAAAGTGCTTGGAAGTGAAACATTTTCTGAATATGCTATTCTACTTCCTTTGATTGAGGTCAACGGCCAAACACATGTTTTATTTGAAGTTCGTTCCTTAAACATGAGAAGACAACCTGGAGAAATCTGTTTTCCTGGAGGAAGGATAGATCGAAGTGATTCGGATGAGAAAGCAGCAGCTATTCGTGAGACATCAGAAGAACTGGGAATTCATACGGACACCATTACAGATGTGTATCCACTTGATTATATCGTATCTCCTTTTGGGACGATCATTTATCCATATGTAGGCAAGATAAATGTATCCTTAAAAGAATTAAAACCTAATCAAGCTGAAGTGGATGAAATCTTTACTACACCATTAACCTATCTTCAGGAAAGGGAACCGGACTTGTATAACATCAAGTTCAAGATGGAGCCAGAAGAGAGCTTTCCCTTCAAACAGATTCCCGGTGGAGAAAATTACAACTGGCAAGCGAGAAATATGAAAGAACATTTTTATTACTATGAAGACAAAGTAATATGGGGGCTAACAGCCAGGGTACTTCATCATTTTGTGAAACTCCTTTCGTAAATGGACTTTTTAATAAGGTGCTTTCTAAAAGTTCCACGAGATCAATGATTATTAAACATGATTTCAAATTAAAACGAGATCTTTTTCAAAAAGAATTCTACATTTACCTATACGTATTGACATATGTTTTCAATTAATACTTTTTTCGATAGGGCAACATGTCGGAGAAAGTATTTTTGTTTGTAAATATGTAGCAAATTGAAGTGTTTGTAATGGTTGAAAAGGAGGTAAAGACAAGTAAGTAAAAGAGTATGAAAATAAGGAAAGGGGAGATCATTATGATTATTCGTGCAAAGTGTTGGAGAATGTTAAGTCTACAAGAAAAAATGTTTATCCTTAAAGCCGTATGTAACAAGCATCTCACAAAGTAATGAATAGGAATTCTTTTATTTTCTCTAGCTGGCGATAGCTTAACAATCGTCCGGCTGATTTACTTGATGTCATCGATTGGTGGTAAGATCAAACCAACATAATGAAATATCAAAAAAGCTATAAGTTATATCGGAAATCAGTATGCACTCCATTTCCTCCAACAAAGAGTGAAGATGGCGACTTTGATCCGGCCACCAAGTAATTTTTCGTATGTTTATCAATCGATAAAATTGAATGACAAAGCCCTTTGACCACCGACCTCTTTTTTAATCCACTGTTTCACCTCACAAAGTTCCCTGTCCTGTATCCATACTGCCTCCTATCATTAAATCCCACTAATTTTGCATTAAAAGTACAGTGCAAATTGTATCTGGCACTTTTCATTCAACATTTGGTAAAATATTAATGCACATACATATAAGGAGGACACCTTAGTGAAAGCATCAAAAGTAGTAATCATAGCCGGAATACTTATGGCCGTTCTATTGAGTGCATGTAACCGGAATGCTGCTGAAATGGTCGTGAGTGGTGGAGTGACAATAGATGAAAAGGCCAATACGATTACGTTCAGAGGAGTGGTCACAGACAAAGAACTTGAACCTGATACTCCGTTTCAAACCCGTTTCTTCCTGCAGGGAACCACGATTAAAAATGCCCTGGGAACGGATCTGATTTACGCAGATGAAGAGTTAAAGAGCCGTAAACAGGGAGAATCTCCGCAAGAGTTTGAGGTTATGAAAACTGTAGATATTAAAAAACCGGAAGAGATCGACAAGTTGATAAGAGAAATAAAGAATAAAGACAAAGAAGCTGTCACAATTGAACTTGTTAATGATAACGGTCGAATTGATGATGCAGTTCTTCATAACGTAACAAAGGAGTAGGACAGCATTGTCCTGCTCCTTTGTCTGTATTGATCATCTAGTATTTACCGGTCTTTTTAAAGCATACAAATCATCTTCGAGAAGAAGCATCTTATCCATCAATACATCTTTAGAATCCATCACTCCCTGATTATAGAGATATGGACCAATCTCTTTCATAAAGAAATCGAACCAATTTTCAGCACCTAAATCCCCAATTTCGTCACCGGTCTGTTCATAATAAAACGTTTGAATCCGTTCAATCATCGTGTCTTTCTGTTCTTTTGGTATCTTCGTAAACATGATAAGTTTTCCTCCCATTGTATTTTATCCATCGTAACACAAGCGGACCCATAACGGGAATGTAGCTAAGAATAGGAAAAAGTGTGACATTGTATTTAGTCTTCATTACATAGGATGAGAGCCAGAGAAGAACTAAGAAATCAATTGTCATGACACTTACAAGTTTTGAATTGTTGAACGCTTCCCAATAAGCGATCAGTGAAAATCCATTTAGAAGATAGATGGACGAAGAGAATGCTAATAGAATAAGTAGAATACTGTAAACGTTGGATTTGAGAATTTTATGAATCCATTTAGGGTTTCTTTTTGATGAAGGGGTCTTTCTCTTTCGTAAGAAAAAATAAGGGAGAAGACTGAATGCCCCCAAAACGAATGATCCTAAAATAAATGGCCATACGGGGGGTTTGCCCCGTTCAACTGGGATCAATAATGAAGCAAACAATAATGGGAAAAGGCCAAGGAAGTTAAAAACAGTTACAACAAGTGGATCCACCTCAGCAAAGTTACCAGTAAGTAAGTTCTGTACAATAGGATCAGTTGTAAAAACTTTTCCAGGTGCAAGAAATAATGCATAAAGAAGGAGTCCACACCATATCCAAAACATATTATCCCTCCTTGGAACAATTGTACCAAAGGGTGGGCATTGATTTATGAATCGATGTGTTAAATAAAATTCACTGTCTTTGATGAAAACTTCCGGCTTACCCTTAGTACATATTGAAGAAACCTGTCTTGTATCTGAGGGAAAAGAACATCATCTGTTCTCTCCTTTCCCATGTAATTCTAAAAAACTGTTGTAGCTATAAAGAAACTCATACTACTATATAAAATTGTATAATTGTGGCAAACTAACTCCTGACAGGCAAGGTTCCTGTACTTCAATGTAAACAAAAGGAGAATGCGAATGTGGGAGGAGTTTAAAAAGTTTGCCGTGAAAGGAAATGTCATAGATCTGGCAGTCGCGGTCATTATAGGTGCAGCTTTTAGTAAAATCGTCAAATCCCTGGTGGATGACATCATAATGCCCCTTCTTGGTATATTGCTTGGTGGCATCAGCTTTGCGAACTTAAAAGTTACGGTAGGAGACGCTGTCATTACATATGGAGTCTTCCTGCAAAACGTTGTGGATTTCTTCCTCATAGCCCTCGCCATATTCTTTATTATTCGGTTATATAAGAAAATGGAGCGAAAAGAGGAGATCAAAGCGGAAATAAAGGTCGATCAGAAGGAAGAGCTGCTTAAAGAGATACGTGATTTATTAAAAGATCCCCAGCACAGTCCTGAATAATTGAATAATCGACAAAATAAACAAGGAGATTAACTTTATTTATCCAATATATAGTAAGAGAAGAATAAACCGGGGGGAGAAACAATGGAAATCAACTCAATATATTTAATTAAAGAAAAAAATGGAATGAAGAAAGACTATTCTTTACTCCTATCAATGATGGACTATGCACGGTTCACTTCTATCAGTGAAGTGGAGAACTTACCGGTGGAAATGCTTGACTACAGATGTCATGATGAGGCAAATTCAATCGGGATGCTTCTTGCTCATTTTGATGCAGTTGAAAAAATTTATCAGGTCTTGACCTTTGAAAATTTAAGTGATGATGAAATTGAAGAATACGCAACGACCTTAGAACCTGCCTTAAGCTTAGGCAGTAAGGCAGCCGAATTGATTAAAGGAAATGGAGTCGAATTCTACCTGGAAAACTTACAGATGACCAGGAACAAAACGGTGGAACAGTTCAAACAATTGGATGAATCCTGGCTATATGAAGAAACGGATTGGTGGTATGGTGAAAAAGGAAATAACTTCTTTAAGTGGTTTCATGTATTTGAAGATGAAATCAATCATAGGGGACAAATACGTATGATCAAAAAACTATATACAAAAGAACACAATCCAACAATGGCAGAGTAGAAACACACTTGTAATTTACAAATTGCCCCATACATTTCTTGAGTTTTGCATGAGATTCTGTTATAGTAAAGATAGTTATTTTTGTTCGGTTAATATGCATGATTGAAGAACATTCGTCTTGAATCTTAATCAGAGCAGGAATATAAATATTTTTATGTGCAACTGCACTAGGAGGTACTTGTTTTATGTTACAAGGTAAAGTTAAATGGTTTAACGCTGAAAAAGGTTTCGGTTTCATCGAAGTTGAAGGTCAAGACGATGTTTTTGTTCACTTCTCGGCTATCCAAGGTGAAGGATACAAATCATTAGAAGAAGGTCAAGACGTTACATTTGAAATCGTTGAAGGTGCTCGTGGACCACAAGCAGCTAACGTTCAAAAGTAATTCAATCGTAAAACTCCAAACAGAGTACGTCAGCTGACGTACTCTGTTTTTTTGTGTTTTCCCACATCCAGTGGATACCGGACTCTAAAAAGTACGCCTCTATAGTGGTTTTTCCTCAATAATTCTGTTACTGTACTGTTAACGATACTTATTTACTGGAGTGCTGAATTTTGTGGAATAACGCTAAGAAATTTTTTGTTTTTATTGGAGTTTTCATAGGAAGTAACATCATACTAAGTCTTATTGCTGGTCTGGTTTTAACCAATTTATATCATAGTGATGGATATAAAGGTTCTCCCGTTATTGGGACCTTGATCAATGTCGTAGCCGCAGTACTTGCGGTTTTTGTTGCGTACAAACCGTTGAAAAAGAAAGAGCAGGCATAACCTGCCAGGGGAAATCGTTGTGAGTTTCTTTTTCCCTTTATATATCTTATTTCTTTATATGTGCACACTACATAACATCAAGAATAAGCTAATCACACTAACCTCTCCGGAACAATCCTGGGAGGTTTTTCTATGTAACATCATGATAAGGATCTAGCCAACCCATAGGAGTCATTATGAAAGTTCATTTACACATTGTGGAATGGTTTAAAGAAATCCTTGTGCTAAGAGAAACGGGCTTAATAGTAAGAGACTAGTCAGTTGACTAGTCTCTAATTAAGTATTCAATTGTGTCCTATGTTTTATTTATTTTGTTGGTTTTGTTGATTTTGCTGATTTTGTTGTTTAGCAGCTTTTCTAGCTCTTTCAGCAGCGTTTTGCTCTTGTGCAAATTCTGCTTCATTTTTTTGTTGTTGTGGTTTGTTGTTGTTGTTGTTAGTCATGTTTATCACCTCCGTCTACTATAATTTGCCCCTAAATGAAAAAAAGATACACGAAAAATCAATATAAAAATGTGAATTTGGAATATGTAAATTTAGAGTGAGGGACGGACCTGGTAAAGGTCCGTCCCTCACTTTCCAGTTACTTACTAGTTTATCCCTTGGAAAAGGGGGGTACTAATAAGTTCGTGCATTTATTTTCTTTACTTACCTATTTCTACATGATAGAGCTACAACAACGAATTAAGGGGGAAGTCATTTGAAAAATTTTACACCAATGTTTTGGATTGCGATTACAATCGGCATCATTTTTGTGGCTTGGGGGGTTATTTTTCCTCAGGCATTAATCGATATCATGTCCAATACTCAAGGAGTTCTTCTAGACAAATTTGGCTGGTTTTATCAATTTTCAGCTTCATTCTTTTTCATCATCGCCATCTTCTTTGCATTTAGTAAATATGGGAAGATTCGATTAGGGAAGGACACTGATAGGCCTGAATATTCCACATTGACATGGTTTGCCATGCTCTTTAGTGCGGGAATGGGAATCGGACTCCTTTTCTATGGGGTCTCGGAACCTGTTTCTCATTACTCCACTCCACCATATGGGGAAGGCGGGACCATTGAATCAGCTAAAATCGGATTACGCTATACATATCTTCATTGGGGATTCCATGCCTGGGCCATTTATGCGGTCGTAGCATTGGCACTTGCATATTATAAATTCAGGAAGGACATGCCAGGACTGATGAGTGCCACATTATATCCTGTCATTGGAGATAGAGTGAAAGGTCCAATAGGGTATATTGTTGATATTGTCGCTGTGTTTGCCACACTTTTCGGTGTGGCGATTTCACTTGGAATTGGTGCACAACAAATTAATAGTGGACTTAATTATCTGATGGGAACCCCGATTGACTTTAAAGTTCAGCTTATCATCATGGGAGTTGCAACGGTCCTATTTATTACTTCTGCTGCTTCTGGTTTATCAAAAGGAATTAAATACCTGAGCAATGCCAATATGATATTGGCGGTCTTGTTATTCATTGTCTTTCTCATCGCAGGTCCTACGCAATTTGTCCTGGAATTGTTTTTGACCACTTTTGGGAGCTATGTTCAGAACCTTCCTAGTATGGGATTACGCTTTTCACCTTTTAATGTGGAGAATAATCAGTGGGTGAAGGATTGGACGATATTCTATTGGGCGTGGTGGATATCATGGACACCGTTTGTGGGAACTTTTATTGCGAGGGTTTCAAAAGGAAGGACAGTTCGGGAGTTTATCATCGCCGTCATCATTGTTCCTACAATCGTATGCGCTCTATGGTTTGGAGTATTCGGAGGAACAGGATTGTATTACGACTTTGTTCAAGGCGTAGATGTAGCGGGTCAAAGTTTGGAGACGGCACTATTTTATGTATATGATCAAATGCCTCTAAGTGGGGTGCTGTCGATTATTTCCCTCATCTTGATTATCACGTTCTTTGTGACTTCGGCTGACTCTGCAACATTTGTACTGGGGATGCAAACGTCCAATGGAAGCTTGAACCCTCCATTCTTCGTGAAGTTCAGCTGGGGAATCGTACTAGCTGCCATTGCAGCGATCTTGATGGGCACTGGGGGAATCAGCGGTTTACAAGCTGCCACCATCATCACAGCATTACCATTAGGTATCATCTTATTTGTCATGACATATGGATTAATTCTTTCATTCCAAAAAGAAATGAAATTGAAAAAGAAAAAAACGTCTGGTGCTGGTAAGTGATTTTATTAACAGTAGAAGTAATAAAGTAAGTGATCAACTCTCTATTTCGTATAGGGGGTTTTTTCTATTGTTTTTTCTTCTTGAATTGTAAAAAATGTACGCTTATAGTCACAGATTTTGATAGGATTAAGATACTTATTGGGAATTTCGAATAGAGGGAGAGTGTTGATTCAATGAAACAGATTATCGCAATGGGTGGGGGCGGATTTTCCATGGAGCCTGAGAACTTGCTCTTAGATCAATATATAATAAATCAGGCCGGGGAATCTAAGCCAAAGGTTTGCTTTTTACCTACAGCCAGTGGAGATGCTGAGGGTTATATAGAGCGATTTTACAATTCCTTTCTCTCGCTTCAGTGTACGCCTTCCCATTTATCACTATTCAAATTGCCTACCAAAGATTTAGAGGGGTTCCTTCTTGAAAAGGATATTATCTATGTGGGTGGCGGCAATACAAAAAGTATGCTTGCCCTATGGAGAGAGTGGGAGGTCGATTCTATCATCAAGAAAGCTTGGGAATCAGGGACGATTCTTGCAGGTTTGAGCGCAGGTTCGATCTGTTGGTTTGAAGAAGGAATTACTGATTCGTATGGTGAAGAATTAGAAACGATTAAAGGGTTGGGATTCTTAAAAGGAAGCCACTCCCCTCATTATGACGGCGAAGAAGATAGGCGTACCCAATTTCATTCATTCATCCGTAAAGGGATATTTCAAGCAGGCTATGGGGTGGATGATGGTGCTGCTTTACATTTTATTGATGAAAGTCTTTATAAAGTAGTGAGTTCAAGAGTTCATGCTTCGGCCTATTGGGTCGAGAAGAGAGATGGCGATATGCACGAAACGGTTTTATCGACAGAATTTCTAAAAAAGGGGTATAAGGATAGTCCCTGAATCAGCATACTTTTAAATTGGTTGACATAGGGATAGTGATGAGTCTTTTTCTAAGGAGGAGAACATCATGGCTGAAGATAAACGAAATACTCCAAGTGACTTTGTAAAGAACACTTCAAAGCAAGCCAGCGGGCTAGTGAATAAAACGGCAGACACAGCTAACGAAATAATCAAAAGTGTAAGCGGTAAAGGCGGACTTGTAGGGAAAGTGTCAGATACATCGGCAGATTTTGTGAAAAATCTAAGCAATACAGGGAACAAAATGGTCGGGAAAACAGTAGACACCGCAAGCAAGGCAGTCAAAGGTGCATCAAATAAGTTATTTAAAAAGAAATAAGGATACAAGAGGAGCAATCTCCTATGGAGGGATGGCTCCTTTTCTTATTCACCTCAAATATGACGAAGATGCTATGATAAAATAGGGATGAAAAACTAGAGATCAAAAATGGAGGGTGAAAATGATTCATATTCGTTTTATTTCAGCTACCGATACATATGCCATTAGACAACAAATCTTAAGGCCGACTCAATCGATAGAGGAGTGTCGTTACGAAGGAGATTTAGACGACAGTTCCTTCCACATTGGTGTTTTTGAAGGAGAAGTGCTGATCAGTATCGGTTCCTTTTATCAGGAGGAACAACCGGGTTTGAATGGATATCTGCCTTACCGGTTAAGGGGAATGGCCACCCTTACGGATTACAGGGGGAATGGCATTGGAAAGCAGCTCATCGAATACAGTGAAGAAATTCTTAAAGATAAAGGGTGCGAAATGTGGTGGTGCAATGCCAGAATTTCGGCTGGGGCATATTATGAGAAATTGGGATTAATTCAGTTGGGGGATGTATTTGAAATAGAACCAATCGGGCCGCATGTGATTATGTATAAACAAATATGATTGTCGGGATCGAGTCAATCATATCTGCTCCTTAACCTTCTTTCGGTTCAACTTCCACGTTTTTGTCACGTCAGAAATAAACAACCGGGCTAGCCCGGTTGTCTCTCCACTATCATTCTTGAATCGCAGATCTTCTCAGTTTAATAAACTTCACTAAATTTAACACAATGGTTTTTGTTACCGCGTAAAAAGGAACGGCTAAAATCATTCCAAGGATACCCGCTAAGTTTCCTGCCACCAGCAATAAAATGATAATCGTCGCTGGATGAGTATCCAGCCGCTTTCCTAAAATAAGAGGTGAAAGGAGGTTCCCTTCTATTTGTTGTGCAATCGTTACAACCACTATGACGAGAATGGCTTTCGTCGGTGAATCAAACAGGGCCACGATGATGGCAGGTGCAGCACCGATAAAAGGGCCGATAAATGGAATGATATTCGTTACCGCCCCTATTAACGCCATCACCAATGCGTAGGGGAGTCCAATGATCAAATACCCGATAAAAGTCAGGGTTCCTACAAAGGATGCTACCGTCAATTGTCCCTGTATGTATGCGGCAAGTGTATCACTCGTATCCTTTAAAGTGTTGATCCCTTCTTCCCGGTAGGCAGGAGGAAGGAATTTTGAGATTGCCTTAGGAAATTTATGACCGTCTTTAAACATAAAGAATAATAGAAAAGGGACGGTGACAATCAATATCGTAATACTGGTCAGTACACTTACTACTCCTTTAAGAGCAGTTGTAATATTATCTGGTAAAGTATTGGCAAAGTCCATTAGCTGTTTTTCTACATCTTTTAGTGACACATAGTCTTGACTCATCATCCATTTGAATTGTTGAGTCTCAGATAAGTATTCGATGAAATTCCTCGTTTGTCTTGCATACTCCGGAAGTTCATTGAACAACCCTGTTATCTGCTTTGTGAGAATAGGCGCGATATTCCCAATAATTAGCACCATTACACCAATGATAGCAGCATAAAGCACGATGATGGCAATGGTTCTCGGTAATCTTGCTTTTTCCAGGAGATTGACTAATGGATTTAATAAAAAATACAGAAATCCTGAAATGATGATAGGAAAAAATAATGTTGAAGCGAATACGACAATCGGTTCAAATAAAAAGGAGATCTTTGTTGAAACATAAATAATGGTAAGAATAATGAGAACCTGCAGGCTCCATGAGTACATTTTTTTCTTGGTCAAGCTATTCACCTCTATCTATCGACTTGTTTGTGTGATTAAGTATATCAAATACTGAAAGGAAAACCCTACTAATAAAGATAAGTTAAGGAGAATTATTTTGTGAGAAAAATCATTCTAGGTGAGCTGAAAAATATCGAAATAGAAGAGAGAGTAATAATTCTGTATGCCGTTGAAGCCGGGAGTCGTGCATGGGGGTATCAAACAGATGAGAGTGATTATGATGTCCGTTTTATTTATATTCGGGAGGTTACCGCATATTTAAATCTTCAAGAGACCAAGGACGTTATTATAAAGTCTACATACGATTCCATTGAATTCAGCGGCTGGGACCTTAGTAAAGCACTCAAACTACTTCGGAAATCAAACCCCTCTCTATTGGAGTGGCTAACAAATGAAAACGTGTATAGGGAGCTCTCGGTTATAAAGAATATCAGGGAGCTGAGAGACATGACTTTTTCTCCCGCCAGCTGTTTAATTCATTACAACCAGATGGCTAAACGCAATATTGAAAAGTATCTGTATGAGGATACCAAAGATTTGAAGAAATGGATGACGATTATCAGACCGTGGCTTGCTTGTAAATGGATTGAAGAGTTTCAAACTTTTCCTCCAAATGGGATGAACGAAATGATTTACCACATTAATATAAATGAAGAAATAAAGGACACCATTTCATCTATGATTCGAGCAAGAGTTAATGGAAAGGAGGTTCCTAACCCCATTGTTAGGAATTTTGAAGACTACATAAGTAATGACTTACTAATAATGAACGGGACTCTGGAGAATCTACACATGGATGATTCTTTTCAATGGGGACATATAAACGAAACATTCATCACTATTTTAGAAGATGTATGGGGGATGCATTTTTACGGAAAGGAACGTTAACATGAGCCTCGGGGATGCATAATAGCACCTCCTTTGGGAAACATAGAAAAAAAGATTCTTACTGAAGGTGCTAATATGAGTTCGTTTAATAAAAGGAATAGAAGAATACCCAAGCAGCTGCTTTCAGAAAAAGAAGAAGTAGTTCCCGAATTTCTCACTTTAGAAGAGAAAATTTCTTATTTTCGTAACGGTTTATTTAATACTGATGATTTAATAATAAGAGAATTAACCTTTAATAGTAAAATAATGACAATTATGTTTATTGATTCGGTCATTGATAATAGGAGCTTACAGACATATATTATAAAACCTATATTAGAAAAAGGCTCAGGCGAAATACGTGATGTCGTTAGTAGTAATAGTATTAAAGAAACCTTGTATTTAGACGAGGCACTCAGCGCAATGGTGGATGGACACTGCCTATTAATTACGGAAGACAGTGAAATCCTGACCTTTATCAGTATGCCCAAAATTCTTACTAATCGTTTTGAACCAATAAATGAAAAGGTGATTAGAGGATCACATCAAGGGTTCAGTGAAAATATTACAGAAAATGTGCATTTAATAAGAGAGAGAATTTCCAGTAAGAAATTGACAGTGAAATACTCAAGTGTAGGAGAAACAACAAGAACAAAGTACGCTTTAGTTTATTTATCTAATTTGACAAATCCTGAATTGCTGAAAACGATTGAAGACCGGATCAATTATGTCCAAGTAGATGCGATTCAGTCACCTGGATACTTTGAAGAATTTTTAGAAGATAATTCGTTTTCTCCCTTTCCCCAGTTTTTGAATACGGAAAGACCAGATCGTGTAGCCGGAAATCTAATGGAAGGCAGGATTGCTCTTGTAATGGAAGGAAGTCCTACCGTTTTACTTCTGCCTGTGAATTTTTTCTCTTTCTTTCAAACGGCAGAGGATTATAATAATCGGGCATTTATCGGTTCATTTGTACGATTCATTAGATTAATCAGTTTTATTGCAACACTTTGCTTACCCGCATTTTATATCGCTGTCATTTCATATAATTATGAAATCATACCGGTAGAAATAATATTTTCGATTAAAAGCTCCCTGGAGTATGTTCCATTCCCCCCATTGATTGAAGCAGCAATAATGCAATTGACCTTAGAATTACTTCGTGAAGCTGCCATACGTTTACCGAATCCTATTGCTCAAACCATTGGTGTTGTGGGAGGACTTGTAATTGGGACGGCTGTTGTGGAAGCAAACCTGGTTTCCAATACGATGGTTATCGTAGTCGCAATTACAGCTATATCGTCTTTCGTTATTCCATCTAACGAAATGAGTACTTCCGTCAGGATACTGGGATTTCCGTTAATGGTTTTTGCTGCTTTATTTGGGGTTCTCGGAATAGTAATAGGTTTGATGTTGTTGTTGATACATATGTCGACGCTTAAATCATTGGGCCAATATTATTTATACCCTGTGGCACCTTTGGATTTCAAGTCACTAAAAGACACCTTTATTCGTGTACCTATGTGGCTGATGAAAGAAAGGCCAAAGGATTTGAAACCACAGTATAAGTGGAAAACGACGGATCCTCGAGGATGGAAAAAAAATGAAGAATCAGAGTAATCTCACTTCCATTCAATTGATGTTATTCATTATTCAAACACAAATTGGAGTCGGGGTTCTTGGGCTTCCTTTTAACGTATTTTCCGTTTCGAAAGGTGATGCGTGGATTTCAGTATTACTGGCTGGTATTGTTGTTCAATCATTTATAACAATTTTTTGGGTATTAGGAAGAAGATTTCCCTCTAAATCTCTTTTCCAGTATTCAATACAATTAGTAGGTAAAGCAGGGGGTACATTCATAAATGTATCCTATGTCTTTTATGGACTACTTGTAACCAGCCTTATATTGATGTACTCAACTGCTATCATTAAAACGTGGGTGCTTACACTAACACCAAAATGGATTATCATGCTTCTCTTAATGGGAACAGCAATCTACTTAGGGAAGGAACTTTTATCCGACATTTGCAATGTTTATGTTGTGGTCTCGGGACTGATTTTCTTTCTGATTATGATTTCTATCGTTGTGTTGTTCATGTACCCTGTGGATTGGAGATATTTACTCCCAATTGGACACTCCGGCGGCGTCAATATTTTGAAAGGGGTAAAAGAAGCTTATTTTTCAATGCTTGGCTTTGAATTACTATTATTTCTCTTTCCTTATTTCCAGCATAATGGGGTACGGTCTGTCTTATTCTCAGCTACAATGGCCAATCTCTTTGTGACATTGATGTATGCATTTCTCACCATTGTAAGTCTAATAACGTTCAGTCCTGAAGAGTTAGTCATCATCCCTCAGCCGGTTCTATATTATGTGAAATCCCTGTATTTGCAAATCGTTGAGAGAGTTGATTTGGTATTTGTTTCACTTTGGGTGGTCAGTGTAATAACTTCGTTAACCAGCTACCTTTTCTTATCGACGGAGGGAAGTACCCATATCTTTAAGCGAATCAAACGTCCTGTCATTACGATATTTTTTGGCAGTTTATCTTTCATCATAGCCTTAGTTCCCAATAAAGCATCACAAATGGATATGTACAACAAATGGGTGCTTAATATATCCTATCTCTTTGTACTTGTCATTCCATTTATATTATTGGGAGTCTCTTTTATTTTCAAGAAGAAGGAAAGAGGGAAACGTGTATGAGGAAAAAGTACATTATAGGATTGGTTCTACTTTTCATCAACCTTTCTTTGGCGGGGTGTTGGGATCAACGTTTACTTAAAAACGGAAGGCTTGTTTTTTCTTCTTCCTTTGATATGGTTGATGAAGATACCATTAAAGCGACTGCCATCATTCGTGACTTTAAGGATAGAACCCCTACCAATGTTATGGTACAGGGTGAAGGGAAAACGATTCGCGAGACAAGGATGAGTATGGACAGGAAGATTTCCGGAGTCTTTGAACCCTCAAAAAACCGGGTGTTCTTATTGGGGGAAGAATTAGCCAAGAAAGATATTTATAAATTTTTAGATATCTTCTACCGCGATCCCAATAGCTCTATTTCTGCGAAATTGGCCGTGGTGGAAGGAAGCGGGGAAGAAATTCTATCTAAATTGAATGAGAAAAATGTTTTGATATCTGAGTTTCTGATTGAAATACTTACAAGTGCGGAAGGCTCTACAGGTATACCTAAACAAAATTTACAGACGGTTTGTACGATAATGTTTGATGAAGGAAAGGATTTTGCGCTTCCACTTATTAAAATGAAAGATGGTGAAGTTGAACTAGATGGAACAGCAATTTTCCACAAGAATTCACTAACGGGGACTTTATCCTTTGAAGAATCAACTTTATATCTGCTTATGGACAATCAAAGAGCAAAGCGAACTCGGTTCGTTACAAAAATTGACAATGATAAAAAAATGAACATTGACAATTATATTACGTACAATGTTGCTAAATCTAAATCAAAACTTACAATTGTCTCAGACACACCAGACAATATTCAGGTAGGTATCGACACGAATATGGATGTTTCAATCGCAGAGTACCCTCAGGACAAATTAACCGACAAAAATAAACTTAAATACCTAAACAAAGAAATTTCAAAGCAATTAACAGAAGATGCCCAAAAAATGATAGAAAAAATTCAAATCGCCAACTCTGATTTATTTGGAATTGGCAGAGAATTGATTGCTTATCATCCGAAAACATGGGAAAAAATAAATTGGACAGAAACATACCCCACCATTACCATTGTACCGACTATAAAAGTGGATATCGTGGGTCACGGGATTATTAATTAATATGTATTTTTAAGATTTATCAAAATGTCCAGCCTTTAGTAATACTATGGCTGGACATTTTTATTACAGTCATGAAACAATCTTTAAACCAATAATACTCCCTATAATGCAACTAATAAAAAATAATCTCTTTAAATCCTTCGTTTCCCTGAAAAAGATCATCCCGATGATGACAGCACCTGCAGATCCTATCCCGGTCCAGATTCCATATCCTGTACTTACTGGGATATCTAGTAGAGAAAGGGATAATAAATAAAAGCTTATACCTCCTGCTGCGAAGCTTACGATGGAAGGGGCCAGCTTCTTATATCCTTCAGAAAGCTTCATAAACGTTACCATCACAACTTCAGAGAACCCGGCAAAAATGAGTAACATCCACGCCATTAGTAAGACCTCCCTGTATCTTGCTCTTCTTTATCACTCATTTTGAGGCCGATCACTCCAAAAATGAGTAGTGTAATAAACGCAACTTTCAAAATGCTAATCCCATCATTTAGAAATACCATTCCTACAACGGCAGTGCCGGCTGCTCCAATACCGGTGAAGACGGCATATGCAGTTCCGATTGGCAATAATTTCATGGAATTTGAGAAGAAATAAAAGCTGATTAAGATGAGAACCGCAGTGACAATACTTGGGATAGGTTTTGTAAATCCCTCCGAAAGGGATAACCCAGTAGCCCAGCCAATCTCTAAAATTCCACCAATAATAACGTATATCCAACCCATAATGCTACTCTCCTTTACGACTTGATATACCTAATTCGTAAACCTTCCAAGCCGATTCTATTCGTTGTCTGAAAATTTCTTCTGTGTAATAGTGATGTTCTAAAAAGACACCATCCACTAAACATAAAAAGGAGGCAATAAATTCATCCTCCTCGATGTCACTGAACAGTTTTTGTTTTTGACCTTCTTGGTAAATCGATACCAAAATTGCTGTTGTCACCTGTTCAAAATGAATGAATTGTTTTTGAATAAGATCTTTAAACACTTCTGGAGGAAAGAATGTGACTCTTTTCCATAAAAGAGCTTCTTTGGTTGTAACTAATCGGTGACAAAATAGGTCAAAGAGGATTCGTACATTCTTTAGTGGTTCATTTATATTCATTTTTTTCGATGCATTCTTATAGGCAGTCACTTCAGACACACTTAAATCCTCAATCACTTCCATAAATATATCTTCTTTGCTTCGGAAATGGTTGTAAATGGATGGCTTTTTAATTCCAACCGAGTTTGCAATTTCCGTTAATGAGGTATCCTCATAACCTTTTTGGCCGAATAGTTCCAAGGCGACATCTTTTATGAGTTGTTTGTTGTCATTCTTCATATTCATTCACCTTCCCTTCAAACTAACTAACGGTCGTTAGTTTTAGTTTATATCTCTTTTTAAATAAATGCAAGAGGGGAAGATAATCCACTTTCTTCAAATGAATGAATATATATCAGATTCCTTTCATATAATCATTTGTTGATTTTATATGGAAGGAAAGGGATATACATGATGGGCTTACGGGCAAAATTTGCGATACTTAGTATGTTACTTGTTCTTCTGGCGGGGCTCGTTATTCTGAAGCTGGTGGTTATCAGTCATGAGGACTGGGTAATGATTGAGGAAAAGTACTTTCCGGCGAATGATAAAAAAGGTTCGGAAGGAATTAAATCAGGTGAGGTTATAGATGAAAACAGCAGCGATCCTTCATGCTCTATGAAATTTGATAACGGTCACACCTATAAGTTGGATTGTGATCAATATTTAGATTATAAAATAGGAGAGAGGGTCAAAATAGTTTCAGTTGAAAATAATTACGTGAAAATAAGAAGGAAGTAAATAATACTGAGGTACATCTCCTTCGCATGTTAAAATAACAAGTATTAAATGATAAAAAGGGCTGATTAGACGAATGAATAAGCGTGATCTCGTTCAATATTTTATTGTTAATAAGGAACTTAATAGGTCAAAAGGGAAAACGGCAGCGCAAGTGGCACATGCTGCTACTCTTAGTACGCTGACGATGATGTCATCTGATTCACCTTTTCAAGATCGACAAGCAGACTTTGTAGAATGGGTGCAGACTGGAATGAAAAAAATTGTTTTAAAGGGAAAAACCGGTGAGCTGGAGAAATTAGAGGGTGATGGATATTTCAGTATTCATGATAGCGGATTGACTGAAATTAAAGAGGGATCTTTAACAGTAGTGGCACTTCCGCCAATGGAGAAGTTTGAAGCAAAAGAGATTGTCGGGCACTTAACACTATTAAAAAACTAGAGAGAAAGAAGGAGGTATTTCATTGTTTTCTAAAGTGGATACGGTCCATATGTGTGTAAAAGATTTAAAAAGGTCTATTCAATGGTATGTAGAGGTGTTGGAGTTTGAGCGCGTTTTTGATTCGGGAGAGTATGTTGTGTTTCAAATAGGTCAAGGAGACTCTACTTTAACGGTTCAAGAAGGAGAAGTCCGTCCCTCATCCGTCAAGCCGATTCTCTTTTCTGATGCACTGGAAGAGACCCGGTTAAAGCTTGTGGAAAAGGACGTAAAGGTTGGAGAGATAAAAAAGGATGGAGAGGTTACGTTTTTTGAGTTCTGGGATATAGATGGTAATGGTTTTGAGGCTTGTCAGTATACAACGGACTAATTTGGTCTGGGTATCATTGCGTTAGCAGATTCAGTGAGGAGAATGATCAATGGGTTACATAGAAGAATTAAGAGAAATTGTTGGAACACGCCCTCTTATTTTAGTCGGTTCGGTCGTCATTATTTTGAATGACAGACAGGAAGTGCTTCTGCAGCAAAGGAGATTTCCGAACGGTTCATGGGGACTGCCTGGGGGATTAATGGAATTGGCAGAAACAACGGAAGAGACGGCGAGGAGAGAAGTGAAGGAAGAGACGAATCTGACATTAGGTAAGTTGAATCTGTTAAACGTATATTCTGGTGCGGATCAATACATTATTGCTGAAAATGGAGATGAGTTTTATGTAGTCACCACAGCCTACTTTACAAATGAGTACAGTGGAGAAATGAAAGCAGAACACTCTGAATCCATTCAACTAAAGTTTTGTAATCTAGAAGAATTACCTGATACTATTGTGGGAAGCCACCAGTGTATGCTAAATGAATTTAAGAAACAATTGGGATAAAGGAATGAGTCATTTCAACATGCAAAAAGCCGATCAGAAACTTATCTGATCAGCTTTTTTTAATAAGTCATTCTATAGAGAAGAGCGTTTATGTTAAAGTATCTAGATACGCATAATATGCGGCTAGTTTTTCATTGTTGTTTGCAGCCCGGCCGTTCCCTTTTAATGATTTACCTATCGCGAAATATTCTTTGTGAACAGGCAGAACATGAACGGTAACCGCCGGACGCCCCCTATGCCTATAATCCTGAGGAACGTGAAGCATGGAAAATCGTTTCATTGAAATGCCTCCTTTAAGGAGAAAGCTATTCTACCCATTTTGTTATTTAAGTAGAATCAATAGTCGCTTAACATTAACATAGTGAATCATTTGATTCAAATTTAAGATTATTACCTACAATTCATCTTAAAAAATAATTTTGTAAGTACCCCCATGAATGGGATCCTTCTTTCGTATTCTTTGATAAGAATGCAAAAGGTTTGTAGCCATGCAGAGTAGACACACAACTTGGGAGGTATTTAAAAGTATGAACATTGATGATGTACTAGAAGATACCGTAGAACTTGGACAAGAGGATATAAATCGCCCAATCTATCGCATTGATATTGATAAACTTCTAGATTTGACGAGTGATAGGTAAGAGGAACATTACTATAAAAGAGAAAAGGCAAGCCTTAATTCAGGCTTGCCTTTTCTTTATTCTCGCATTATGACGGATTGCTAATGCTAGTCGCCTCTGACCAAGCAGCCTCCGCTTTTGGTTCATCCAGCTCCGGCGGCTAGAGGCTCGAGGTCATAAGACAGGACTACCAAAAAGGCAAAGAGCGCCTTTCCGGTAGTCCTGTCTTATGCTTGTCGCCTCTGACCAAGCAGCCTCCGCTTTAGGTTTAGTCATGTTTTTTATGTTTGTTTAGTAGTTCTTTTAGCATATTAATGATGGTTGCACGTTCGCTTTTGTTAAAGGTTTGAGTCCATCCTGTGATAAGTCCTTCTTCTTCAGGTGATAGGTCACGCTGCAAACCATCCACAAAGACTTCTTTTATTTCATCTCTTGCATTGGGGGTGATAGATTCATGTTTCATAAAATTACCTCCTTTATTCTCCTTTACTCTTTTCCCCTTGCAATACAATACAAACATCCAAACTCTCTTGTCACTATTTTGGTTATGTAATGAGTCGATTAAGGCAAGGATAGTAAGAAAAATCTAAGGAGAAATCAATGTCTCTTCCTTTCTTTATTTCCATATTGATCATACTGATTTATATTGTCAGTTTTATGCGAAAAAAGCTTTCATTTACTTCAAACTTCATACAGTTCATGGTGTTATCGATCATTTCAACGAACTATATTACGATTATGACCAATAACCTGGAGTGGATGAAGGCGTCAGAGGATGTCACTCAATTTATCAGCTTATTGATAAACCGGGAATGCATTTTGCCATTAGTCGGGATTGTCATGGTGAACGGTTACTTGAATTACGGGAATAGGACTTATCGATTCTTATTATTTGTATGTTTGCTATGCTTTATCAGTGTATTGGATATCCTTCACATACACTTTAAAACGCTTGAGTATCCTCACTGGAGCCTGTTAAATACAATTATCATTAATGGAACATATTTATTGATGTGTATTTGGATAGGTCAAGGGCTTTATTATTTGCAGAAAAAGGAGGAGAGAGACAGTGGACAGAATCTATGAGAGGTCATTTGACTTAAACGAATGGTTTATCATCATTAGTCTATTCACTCTCCTTTTATTGATCTGGATCACTCCAAAAATATTTTCATTCCTCGAAGGGTTAAGTCATTATATTTATGGCATCTCAATTGGAATGTTCTATGATCATACAATTAGTATTCCTCCATGGGATTTTTATGATGTCAATGACAGTTCAGCTTACCAGGCAATTGACTTTGTAAGTTACATCATGTATGGCCCTTATAGTTATTTCTTCATATACATATATAAAAAGCTAAAGATAAGAGGGATTATGAACCTTGCTTATTTATTGATCTGGACAGCATTTTCTATCTTGATGGAATGGTTCACGGTCAGAATCGGTATATTCCATTTCGATAAAGGGTATGAAATGTATTGGTCGATTCCCATATATATGGCTGTTCAAAGCATTCAACTATTATTTCATCATAAAATAAATAAGAGTGCCTAGTGTTTGTAAATAACCAAAAAACCAGAAGCCATGCTGCATGTGGCTTCTGGTTTTCATTATAGGGGGAGGACAACCTCATATTGAGTGAATCCGATGTCTTCGAGGGCTTGCTTTAAACTGGAGCTGGTTTTTAAATCGTCGAAGGTTATACCCAGATTCCCTAATGTATGGGCAACTTCAGGACGAATTCCTGTTAATACCGATTGTACACCCATCATTTTTAAAGCATTTACAATTTGATAGATATTATGCGAAACCATCGTATCCATGATTGCTACACCGGATATATCAATAAATAAATAGTCTAATTGCAATTCAGAGCTTTTCTTTAGTGCCGTTTCCATAACAGAGCTGGATCTATGAGTGTCAATTTCCCCAATAAGAGGAAGAATTGCAATTTTGTCAGCTATCGGCACAATCGGTGCTGATAGTTCATCCATGGCAGAATGAACCAGGGCCAACTGATCTTTCTGTTGCTTAATAAATAGCTCATTGAAAAGATAAGCAATTTCATCAAGCAAGGGATTTATCTTTTTGTTTGATTGCAGCATAATAGAGGCTGAAATTTGATTGTCAATTTGATGATGGAAGAAATCCCAAATGGCCGTACGGAATGTTGATAGAGTTTTTAAAGATTCGTTTAGGGAGATACCTTTTTCAATAGCAATATTCCCAACTTTCTGCGTCCACTCTTTTATTTTAATAAGAGAATCCTTTTGATTTTCAAGTAAAGATTCTCCCAATATTTGTATTAACTCAGTTCTCCACTCTGTGACTTTCTCCATGTTAACACCTGAAAACTTAAGTTGTTCGGAGTATCGTTGTTCCTGATAGTCAATTACACCTTTAGCAATTTCAGATTTATGTGAAACGATTTCTTGACCCAGATATAATAATTCATCTCTCATCCTTTTCAGCCAACTCCTTATACTGCCTCATTTATTTAAAACTTTCGAAATAATCTCTTTTAATGGTAATATAGTATATCATAAAATCTAGTAGAATTATAGATTTCTTGAAGCATGATATTGTACGGACAAATAGAAACAGAAATTTGACAGAAGGAGTAAATGAAATGACTCAAATATGCTTAGTAAGACATGGTCAAACTGAATGGAATCTATTGGGTAAATTACAGGGCCAAACAGATATACCATTAAATGAAACTGGAAAACGTCAAGCAGAAGAATGCAGGGAGTTTTTGAAGAAATCAGAATGGGATGTTCTCATAACCACTTCTTTAATGAGAGCGAGAAAAACAGCGGAAATTATCAATGAATCATTGAAACTGACAATTGTGGAAATGGATCATTTCAAGGAACGCCATTTTGGGGAGGGAGAGGGATTATCCCGTGAAGAAAGGGAAAAGCGGTATCCTGATTTTAACTTTCCGTATATGGAATCGTATGAAGAGTTGGTCGGGAGGGTGCAGGAAGGGCTGGAAGAGATTCATGCTCAGTTTCCCGCAAAGAAGGTACTGTTGGTTGCTCACGGTGCTGTCATCAATGCAGTATTGCGGGAGTTTCATCAAGAAAAGGGAGCACTGGAGCATGTGAAGCTTTTTAACGGCTGCCTGACCAATCTCCATTTTAGAAGTGAACGATGGGCAGTTCATTCCTACAATGAAGTAGGTCACCTATCCGAGCATTTTAAAAGTTGAGAGCAGATAACTTCCTGGAATGAAGTTATGAATTCTATTATAATCAGAAGTAAATATGGGATATTCCTGAAACGGTGTGATTTCATTGGCAATAATTTTGTTTGATGGCATATGTAATTTTTGCAATAGTAGTGTGCGATTTATTATCGAACGTGATCCTGAAGGGATCTTCCAATTTGCTTCCTTACAAAGCGATATTGGTCAACAATTATTACAGAAGCATAACATTCCGAATACTACAGATAGCTTTGTATTAATTGAAGAAAATAAAGCGTATGTGGAATCAACAGCTGCTTTAAAGGTTTGCTCTCATTTGACATGGCCATGGAAGCTTATCAATACATGCATAATCGTCCCTAAGCCCCTAAGAGATAGGGTATACAGATGGATTGCGAAGAATAGATATAAATGGTTTGGAAAACAAGATTCTTGTATGCTGCCTTCGCAATACATTAGAGATCGTTTTATCGAATAGAAAGACTCGGTAGAAAGCCCCCGAGTCTTTTCGTTCCTTATTCAGCTTCAATCGTTTTTATCGAAACCCTTCTTCCGGAGCGAGGACCATCAAACTCACAGAGGTAGATGCCTTGCCAAGTTCCCAATTGAAGCCTTCCATTAGTGACAATGATTGTTTGAGAGTGTCCTACCGTACTTGTCTTTAAATGAGCAGCCGTGTTTCCTTCTCCATGAAGGTCGAGCGTATGTTCCCAAGGATATACCTCGTCTAATCGACGTAGAAAATCCGTTTTTACATCTGGGTCCGCATTTTCATTCACCGTGATTCCGGCTGTGGTGTGTAAGGATTGAACCACAACAATACCTTCCTTCATTTCTTCATTGATGACGATGTCTTGGACATAAGTAGTGATATCAACCATCTCATCACGTTTTTTTGTATCGATTGTAAGAGTTCTTATCATAGCAATGATCCTTTCCATGTATGTCATATTCCTCTACATTCCACTAAATGGCCTGATTAAAACCAGACATACTCTTTATCAAATTTCACAAGTTGGAATAATCGCAGTAGACGGGAAAACGAGTGTAATCTGACGAGGGGGAAATCCCATGAATTTTCTGATTTTTTATTTTTCTTCTGCTGATTCGAAATGAGGAAAGATATGTATAACTCGGTTCATCTGTCTACTCACCCTATTCGCAGGATGCCTCCTGGTTTCCTATGAATGTGCGCCCCTTACGCTCGAATGAAGCTCGGTAACATTTGCCGTCTGTTGTCTTGTATAGAGCTTCATACACTTTTTCTTTATTGTCAGTGGTATGAGTTTGAATGATTCCTATGATGGTTGAGTCGGGAGATACGGTTTGTAGAGATGTTTCAATGCTAGAGTGCAAAAGGTACCGCTGATAACCATAGAGAATGATGACACAAGCAACAAGTAAGATGAACATCCAACGGAACCCTTCGAGTAGTAAAGTCTTATTCATTAGAGATTGCTCCTATCTTCTATACAATAGACAAATCCTTTACATTCTCCATAGAATAAGGGCTATGTATAGCCCTTATATGATTCAACTTAACTTTTCATATAATCTTTTTGCAAGGTTCAAAGCAGCCATGTTGTCTCCATGAAGACAAATGGTATCCGCTTTAATTGATAATACCTCACCATCTGTTGAAACTACTTCTTGTTTCTCAACCATTCGTAAGACTTGCTTTTCAACTTGGTTTTCATCATGAAGTACGGCATTCGGAAGGGAACGGGGAGTTAGTGAACCATCAGATTGATAGGTTCGATCGGCAAAGACTTCATGTGCAACATGCAATCCGATTTCCGCACCTGCTTTTGTCAGCTCACTTTGAGAAAGGCCGAACAATGTTAATCCAGGGTCAAGGTCGAATACTGCTTTAGCAATCGATACAGCCAGTTCGGAATCCTTCGCAGCCATATTATAAAGGGCACCATGAGGTTTAACATGTGACAACTTACCTCCTTGTGCCTCAATGAAAGCGAGTAGGGCGCCAATTTGATATTGTACAAGGGCGTATGCTTCTTCAGGGGTTATTTGTATCATTCTTCTTCCGAAGCCTTGAAGATCAGGCAACCCTGGATGAGCACCTATTTTTAAGTTGTGACTTAATGCATTTGTGACTGTTTGTTTCATTACGAGGGGGTCTCCTGCATGGAATCCGCAAGCGACATTGACGGAGGACACGTATTTCATCATTTCTTCATCTTGTCCAATTGTATATGTACCAAAACTTTCTCCTAAATCACAGTTTAAATCGATTTTCATTTTTCCATCCTTTCATCCACTAGAATGAATTGTAACATTCTGAATTCTTATTTATCATATCATAAATTTAATCTGGATGCTTTCTGATAGAGTAGTGGGGAATTAAGGAAGAAAATGATTTTCTCATCAAATTTTAATCTTGTTCTAATA
Source organism: Rossellomorea aquimaris (assembly GCF_008180865.1). Taxonomy (GTDB): domain Bacteria; phylum Bacillota; class Bacilli; order Bacillales; family Bacillaceae_B; genus Rossellomorea; species Rossellomorea yichunensis. The sequence goes on along the minus strand of NZ_VTEX01000001.1, from coordinate 1,235,174 downwards.
GAGTTCACTTTTTCACCCGTTACAATGAATCTTGCTTATGAATAAGGATTTATCACTCCCTAAGCAAAAAGAAAGTGGGGTAGCTTTCTTTTTGTTTAAATCTTTATTATGTAAGACCCATTCTAATTTCTTTCCTTTGGAGACAAAAGTTTTGCTGAAGCTTTTGTCTTCTTTTTGTATATTTTTAGATGGAATTGGTTTTTTATGGGTTAGAATGAGGGGAAGGAGGGGGCAAATGGATATTGTTTAAACAAAAGCAAAACGTTTTTAATTACAGGGTAGTGGCCGTCTGGATAGAACAGGACCATATTTTATTACATAAACAAGTGGAAGACAGTTACTGGTCGTTGCCCGGTGGAAGAGTCGCCATGGGAGAGGCATCACAGGAAAGTTTAAAGAGAGAAATGCAAGAAGAACTAGGGATAGATATTCATATAGAACAATTGATCATGGTGAACGAAAATTTCTTTCCGTATAAAGAATGGGATTTCCATGAAATTGGATTTTATTATAAAGTGAAATCTACAGACAGGGCAATTTTTCAAAAGGACGCCTTTCATGGACTGGAAGGCGATCGTTTATTATATAAGTGGATTCCCATTGCAGAACTTTCTGAAGTACAAGTATATCCTCAAGAGGTTAAAGATATGTTAGCACATCAACCAAATGAAACGATGCATATTGTGTCAAAGAAGTGATTTAAGTGGAAGGCAGAGAAAAAACTTCTCCACCTTTTAGTCTATGTAGCACCAATTACTGTGAATGAGTCAGTTTCAGCTTTACTTTATGAAACAAAGATTTCATCTTTCCTTCGCTTTTTTTCGCCTTGGGCTGATGATCAATTACTTTTGTACGTAGAAAATAATTAATGACTTCTTCAGCCAGAATGAGAAGTATAAAAAGAGAAACAATCACGATTATCCAAGTCATATATATTCCTCCCTTACGATCCTTATCATGTTTATGGATATATCTACCACATTATGATTCGAAATAAACATGTTGGGATCGTAGAGTACGAGCTTTCTATATTCTACTCAGAAAAGTGGCTGCAATAAAAAACGGAGCTGCATCCAGCACCGTTTTTTTCATCATGGATTGAATTTCTAAGCCTTTTTAGTTGAGACAGCTTGCGGGGGAGTTTCTGGAACTTTAATGAAAAACATGCCGACGAGGCTGGAAAATAGGCTTAGAATTATAAAAATGATAAAGGTACTCAAAGGTTCAATCAACGCTACTAAAGGAGGACCTAAAGCGACACCTGTAAACCTCATTGAACTGTATATGGAGGTAATGGTTCCACGGTGTTCCTTCTCAATTCCTTCTGTTATCAATGCATCCAAACAGGGGAGGGCTGCACCCATTCCGATACCAGCAATGGAAAAAATGCTCAAGATGATCCATTTTCCTTCAGTAAAGATTAATGGTATGAAAGCAACCGAACTCATTAGGGATCCAAATACGATGACCCACTTCATCTTGTCTTTGCTCTTTCCAATCACTTTTCCGGTTATATAGGAGGTCAGGCATAAAAAAAGGAGTGGAACTGCTAAATATAGTCCTTTCATTACTCCGTTAATTCCATAAGCCTGCTCTAAACGGGTTGATAAATAATATAAAAATCCAAATAAAGTAAACATGGAAATGATTCCGATAATAAAAATTCCGAAAATCCATTTCTTTTCCTTCCTAAGGACAATTCCCACCTCATGAACAAATTCTTTAATGGTTTGTTTCGCTACTTCTTCTTTTTTTGCTGGGACTTTTACAAAAACGACGATGAGAAGAATGGATAAAAGTGAAAATACTGGAATGGAAAAGAAGGGAATAAACCAAATCCATGCTGCAAATAATGCACCAAGTATCGGACTTAGAACTTTGCCGAATGTATTAGATGTCTCGATTATGCCCAACCCTTTGGTGATTTGATCATCATCTTCATACAGATCACCGACGGTAGGGATGACGACGGGGAAGGCGCCGGCGGCACCAATTCCTTGAACAACCCTTCCTACCATTACAAAAATATATGCGTTAGAACCGTATATGGAAGCAAATCCACAAATGAGGCCACCGATTCCTGCAATGACTAAACTGGGTATTAAAATTTTTTTCCTCCCTAAACGATCGGATAAGTAACCGGCAATTGGAATGCAGAGTATGGCTATGATGGAGTAGACGGTAATGATCAAGCTTGATTGAAATCCAGTAATGTTAAGCTCCTTTTCTAATTGAGGAAGAACAGGGATCAACATTGAATTCCCGAGTGTCATAACTAAAGGAATAGAAGATAACGCCAGTAAATCTAATTTTTTCTTACTTTCCATTTCGTGCACCTCATTCTTATTTATAACACTATTATTTTCTTCAACAGGAGCAATTTCATACCATTTAATTATTTGATTATAATATCATTATGTAAACTTCTGATTTTTTTCTTTCTTTCTCTAAGTGAAAACTTACCCTTTTCTCATTCAAATTTAATGAAAGTGGAGGAAGATGACTGTAATGATAAAAGGGAGGTAAGAACCATGTGGATTCGAATAATTCCTATTTTATTTTTCAGTTTTACTGCCATTACTTTAATGACATATCAAGGAATTGAAATCTTTCAAGCGCTTAATGATTTTATTTTCAGCAAAAGTAAAATAAAATAAGACGTATTAAGTATTTAGAGCAGGTGAATGATGTGAAAAGAATTTTAGTCATAGAAGATGAAAAAAATCTCTCCAGGTTCATTGAACTGGAACTTAAATATGAAGGATATGAAGTGGGTCTTGCCTATGATGGGAGAGAGGGGTTAGAGAAAGGCTTGAACGAGGATTGGGACATCATCTTATTGGATCTAATGCTGCCGAATTTAAACGGACTTGAGGTTTGCAGAAGAATCCGGCAAGTGAAGGCTATTCCGATCCTCATGATTACGGCAAGGGATAGTGTAATGGATCGTGTATCAGGATTGGACAGCGGTGCAGATGATTATATCGTAAAGCCTTTTGCTATTGAAGAACTGTTAGCGAGATTGAGAGCCGTATTTAGACGAGCCGGAAATGAAGAAACAGCTTCGGCTCAAACAACGTATCATTACCGTGATATCACCGTTCAAAAGGAGTCACGGCAAGTATTTAAGCTTGAACATGAAATTGAGGTCACTAAAAGGGAGTATGACCTTTTACTCGCCTTTTTGGAAAATAAAAATATTGTTTTGACCCGTGAAGCCCTTCTCAATAAAGTGTGGGGGTATGATACTGAGGTTGAAACGAACGTAGTGGATGTTTATGTAAGATACTTGCGAAATAAAATTGATTCGCCTGATGAAGATAGCTACATCCAAACTGTACGCGGTACCGGGTATGTGATGAGGACATGAATACATTCATGAATCGATTTAAGCCCTCTTCTCTTAAAGTGAAGTGGGCATTAGCGGCTGGCTCAGCCATATTCCTTGCCTTTTTCTTATTTAGTTTTTTTCAATATCATGCAATCAGTAAGTGGATGGTGGATGAAGAAGAAAATAACTTTAGTCGTGTTCTGGATGAAATTACGGTGTTTTTTAAACAAAAAGGGCCAAATATACAGCTCCAGGACATCTTTGATAGCAGGGATTTGATGAAGCAAATAGCTGAAAAAGACCAGACTATACGTATTTTAGATCGTCAGGGTGATCAAGTATTGGAAATACGAGGCGAAAATGAATCAGCTTTTTACATTCCTTTTCAACCCGTTAGAGAGAGGGCAGTTACACTCATTGAATCTGAGGGAAAACAAATGCTTATTGGGAGGTCTCCGATAAGATCTAGTCAATTCAACGGATATATTGAAATGATTCAGCCTTTGAGCCGATATGAAAAGATCATGAAAAACCTGTTTTGGATGATGACGATCACGGGGGTATTAGCGCTATTGATCAGTGCAATTATCGGCTATTTCATGGCTAGAAGCTTTGTGCGTCCATTAAATAAGCTTTCTGAAACAATGAGATCCATCGAAAGAAAAGGATTTCATGAAAGAGTGGAGATTGTGAAGGCCCATGATGAAATCAGTGACCTATCTCAAATTTTCAATAAAATGATGAGCGAAATCGAGAAATCGTTTCAGCAACAGCAACAATTTGTTGAAGATGCATCACATGAATTAAGAACGCCTATACAGGTATTAGAAGGACACCTCGCTCTGTTAAACAGGTGGGGAAAAAAAGATCCGTCGATACTGGAAGAATCTTTACAGGTATCATTGGAAGAACTTGAAAGAGTGAAAAGGTTAATAGGTGAATTGCTAGAACTTTCCAGGGCGGATCGTGAGAAATTTGACCTTCAAACCGCTCGTGCCAATCCACAAAAAGTGGTTGATAAGGTTATTAGGGACTTTAAATTTCTACATCAAGAACACACTTTTTTGTGCTTGGATGAGTTGGATTACGAAGCGATGGTGGTTATTATGCCAAGGCATCTTGAACAAATTATGATCATCTTGTTAGATAATGCCGTTAAGTATTCTGATAAGCATTCAAACATTGAAATAAAGCTGGTGAATCGTGACGAAGAAGTGATGATCGAGGTGAAAGATGAAGGAATCGGAATTCCAGAAGATGATCTTCCAAAGGTTTTTGACCGGTTTTACCGTGTGGATAAGGCCAGAAGTCGTGAAAAAGGCGGATATGGTTTGGGGTTAGCCATTGCATCAAAGCTCATCCAAAACTACAACGGTGATATCTTAGCCTTAAGAAACGAACCCGCAGGTACCATTATTCGTATCTCTCTTAAGTATGCTCACTAAATATATTCTACGAGAAAAGACGTCTCAATATTTATCTGAGACGTCTATTTCTGTATATTGCATGTCGATGCTTTTAGGTATTTTCAGCTCTAATATGCCGTCCTTATATTGAGCCACTGCGCCTTTTTTTTTCACTAGACAAGGGAGTGTAATGACCTGTCTTTCACCCTGTTCAGGGATGTTTTCGATAATTGCCTGATTCGACGTGTGGAAAATTTTCAATTGCTTCATCGACTCTTCACTTGGAACTTGAAAACGGATGTAAATATCCTCAAATGATTCAAAGACATTTGCAGGTATTGAATTTGAAGAAGGAGAAGGCTGCTGCCCCTGCTGAGATTTCTGCCCCTGATTGCCCATCGGGTTCATAAAGGATTGTGCCCCGCTCATCATATCATTCGGATTCATCATACCTTCCCATCCGCCCGGGAACATTTTTTTCATCATACCTTGTATATAGGAATCCATTTCTTTCGGATTCATCTGATTCATTTGATCTTTCATGTCTTTATTGAAAGGAAATAAACTCCATGGGAACATGTGAACCACCTCACTTTATCTATATAGACCAACTGCCATGATTGTTATATTGTATGCAATGTATGGGCGATGAGTTCATTTGCAATATGGAAGAAATGAATTACATAAAGTTTCTTTATCATTCTGAAAGTCTTATAATCTATAAAAATTTATGAAAAATAACAAAAAATATTTGGTTTTTTTTAGTAACAGTAGTAAGATGGTTTATGAAAAAAGTACCCTCACATCAAGGATACAAGAAGGTGAAAGAGAAAGCGCTTAATAAAATATTATTTCAGAATAGTCGATATACAAAAAGGTTTTCTTGTAATTTATTATGGGAATATAAGTAATATCCATATGCATCATACGGAAAACAAAATTTTGAGAAATTTGTCATAAAGACTTTATCTTACTACTGCACAGTGATAAAATGTCCTTGTAAGCGTTTTAATGTGTTTAAAATTACTATTCTTGCATAATGAAATATGGCTTTGAAATTGTAAGAATACATGATACCCAAATTATACTAACTGGCAAAATAGTTGGAGGTTTTTCACAATGAAAAAGCAATCGGCAAAAGGGGAACCGTGGCAATCGTTTTACGGACCTAACCTAGGCTATGTAATGGAGGTTTATGAACAATTCTTGGAGGATCCAACAGACGTAGATCCTGAATTAAAAGAATTATTCGAACAATGGGGCCCTCCTACAACTGAAGACGTACAAGTAATCGCAAGTGCTCAGCATGGGGATACATCATTCACGTTGCCGGCACAACCGACCGCGTTAAGTAAAATGGTAGCTGCAGTCAAATTAGCAGATAATATTCGTACATATGGTCATTTGGCTGCGGATATTAATCCCCTTAATGACCGAAATATAGACACAAGAAGGATTGAACTATCTGAGTTTAATTTATCTGAAGAAGATTTAAAGCAGATTCCTGTTGATTTCTTATGCCCGAATGCACCTTCTCACATAAAGGATGGCTTGCAGGCAATCAATCATTTAAGACAGGTCTACACTAAAAAACTGGCATTTGAATATGCTCATGTTCATGAGCTTGAAGAAAAGAATTGGTTAAGAGAAAAGATTGAATCAGAATCCTATTTCACTCCTCTTTCTAAGGAAAAGAAACTTGCGTTATTAAAACGGCTTGCCGAAGTGGATGGATTTGAAAAATATATTCACCGTACATTTGTCGGTCAGAAGCGCTTTTCCATTGAAGGACTTGATTCTATGGTTCCATTACTGGACGAAATGGTTCGTTATTCAGTTGAATCAGGTGCGAAAACAGTCAATATCGGTATGGCACACCGAGGGCGCTTAAACGTATTGGCCCATGTTATTGGTAAACCGTATGAAATGATTTTTGCTGAATTCCAACATGCCCCAAGCAAGGATCTGATTCCATCAGAAGGATCAATTGGGATTACATATGGATGGACAGGTGATGTTAAGTACCATTTAGGTGCTGATCGCGAAATCTCACCTTTACAGTCGTCAACAGCGCGAGCGCGTGTTACCCTGGCGAATAACCCAAGTCACTTAGAGGTTGTGAGCCCGATTGTGGCTGGTTATACACGTGCTGCACAAGAAGTTCGTGAAGATAAGGGTTATCCAGAGCAATCACCGGAATCTTCCTATGCCATCATGATTCACGGAGATGCTGCCTTCCCTGGACAAGGTGTTGTAGCTGAAACTTTAAATATGAGTCAATTACGCGGATATAACACGGGTGGATCGATTCACCTGATTGCGAACAATATGATCGGCTTCACGACTGAAAGCCGTGATTCACGCTCTACGAAATATGCATCTGATACTGCCAAAGGCTTTGAAGTTCCGATTGTCCATGTCAATGCAGATGATCCTGAAGCTTGTCTTGCTGCAGCGGTGATCGCCTATGAATATCGTAAAACCTTTGGAAAAGACTTTGTCATTGATTTGATCGGCTACCGTCGATTTGGTCATAACGAAATGGATGAACCGATGGTGACGAATCCATTAATGTACTCAGTCATTCAAAACCATCCAAATGTTAAGAAACTATATGCTGATAAATTAATTTCAGAAGAAATCGTCACTGAAGCAGATGTAGAGAAAATGGATACTGACATCGAAGAAGAATTAAAAGCGGCTTACGATAAAGTACCTGCTAAAGACGAAGATCCCGATACCATTCTTGCTCCACCAGAGTATGTGGCAAATGGCTTACCGGAAATTAATACGAGTGTTGATTTTAACAAGCTTGAAGGTTTAAATAATGAACTGCTTCAATGGCCGGATGGCTTTAATGTGTTCAAGAAATTGGAGCGCATTTTAAAGCGACGCAGCCAGGTATTTGAAGGTAAAGGGAAAATTGACTGGGCCCATGCTGAGACGTTAGCGTTTGCTTCTATATTGAAGGATGGTACGCCGATTCGATTAACAGGACAGGATTCAGAGCGTGGTACATTTGCTCAACGTCACCTGGTTCTTCATGATGAAAAATCCGGTGAAGAATACATTCCTTTACACAATCTTAAGGACAGTCATGCTTCGTTTGTTGTTCTTAATAGTCCCCTTACTGAAACAGCTGTAGTTGGATATGAGTATGGGTACAATGTATTTGCACCTGAGACGTTGGTTCTTTGGGAAGCTCAATTTGGTGATTTCTCCAATATGGCACAGGTGATGTTCGATCAATTTATTTCTGCCGGCCGTGCAAAATGGGGTCAAAAAACCGGCCTGGTTATGTTATTACCGCATGGATATGAAGGTCAAGGGCCTGAGCATTCAAGTGCCCGCTTAGAACGATTCCTGCAACTGGGTGGAGAATATAACTGGACGGTTGCCAACTGTTCTACTGCTGGTCAATACTTCCATATTCTTCGACGCCAAGCGGCCATTTTACAAAAAGAAGAAGTAAGACCACTTGTAATCATGACGCCGAAAAGCTTGCTCCGTAATCAATTTGCTGCCGTTACAGCTGAGGAATTAGCCAACGGACAATTCCATTCAGTTCTGGAGCAAAAGGGTCTTGGTGAGAACCAGGATGCTGTTGAACGGGTGGTATTATGTAGCGGAAAAATTGCGATAGATTTAGAAGAGAAGCTTCAAAATATCGATGATAAAGATTGGTTACACATTCTTAGGGTAGAAGAAATTTATCCTTTCCCTAAAGGTGATATATCAGCCATCCTGGAAAGATATACAAACCTTAGAGAAATTGTATGGATTCAAGAAGAACCTAAGAATATGGGAGCATGGACATTTGCAGAATCAAGACTCCGTGACATTGCACCTGAGGGTGTTGAAGTGCATTATGTCGGTCGTCGCAGACGTTCCAGTCCATCAGAAGGTGAACCAACAGTACACAAAAAAGAACAATCACGAATTATTAACGAAGCGTTAACTCGATAAGAAAGAGGAGGACATCACAGTGGCAGAAATTAAAGTTCCAGAATTAGCAGAATCAATTACAGAAGGTACAATCGCACAATGGTTGAAACAGCCAGGGGATTATGTGGAGAAGGGCGAATACATCGTTGAGCTGGAAACAGATAAAGTGAATGTTGAAGTCATTTCAGAGGAAGCAGGTACGATTCAAGAACTTAAAGCTGATGAAGGCGATACGGTTGAAGTCGGTCAAGTTATTGCCATTGTTGGTGCAGGTGGGGAAGCTCCAGCTACTTCTGAAACAAAAGAAGAAGCACCTGCCCCTAAACAGGAAGAGAAGAAAGAAGAGGCAACTGAAGCAGCACCAGCGAAAGAGGACAAAAAAAATCGTCCAATCGCTTCTCCTGCGGCTCGTAAGTTGGCACGTGAAAAAGGTATCGATCTTTCCGATGTGCCAACAGATCCTCTAGGCCGTGTCCGTAAGCAGGACATTGAAGCCTATAGCAATAAGCCGGCAGAAGCTCCATCTAAACCTTCTGTTCAAGAAAAGAAGGCACCTGCGAAAAAAGATGATGGAAAGCCGGTAGTTCGTGAGAAGATGTCACGCCGTCGTCAAACGATTGCGAAACGCTTAGTAGAGGTTCAGCAAACAGCTGCAATGCTTACTACGTTTAATGAGATTGACATGAGTAAAGTAATGGAGCTAAGAAAACGTAAAAAGGATAAATTCTTTGATGACCACGATGTAAGACTTGGTTTCATGAGTTTCTTTACAAAAGCAGTCGTAGCGGCTCTTAAGAAGTTCCCATACGTGAACGCAGAAATCGATGGGGATGAAATTGTTCTTAAGAAATTCTATGACGTTGGGGTAGCTGTATCTACGGATGATGGACTGGTAGTACCTGTTGTACGCGATTGTGAACGCAAGAATTTTGCAGAAATCGAAGGGGAAATCATGGAACTGGCTACTAAGGCTAGAAACAATAAATTATCTCTTGGGGATCTGCAAGGTGGTTCATTCACGATTACAAATGGTGGGGTATTCGGTTCATTACTATCGACTCCAATCTTAAACGGACCGCAAGTTGGGATTTTAGGAATGCATAAAATTCAGCTTCGTCCAGTGGCCATCGATAAAGATACAATGGAAAACCGCCCTATGATGTACATTGCTTTATCGTATGATCATAGAATTATTGATGGGAAAGAAGCAGTTGGATTCCTGGCAATGGTAAAAGATTTACTTGAGAATCCAGAAGACTTACTACTAGAAGGCTAAGTAGTCCTGATTGAATAAGAATAGATGAATGTTTGGCTGATTCATACATCCATTAGTGGATTGTGGATCAGCTTTTTTTCACGTTTTTTTACTAAGAGAATAAAATATGGATAACTAAAATAAAGTTTGCTAAAGGAAACTCTCGGACATGAATAGGAGGGAGACGTAATGATGAAGAATTTTAATTCGAAAAAAGTGATTCAATATTCGTATCTATTTCATAAAATAGGTTTATTGGATAATGAGCAATTCAAACAAATTGAGGACTACCATGGATCCAAAATTAAGAAACACAGTTAAGGCATAGTTCTATAATGAATACGCTTCAACATGTGTTGTTGATTTTTCTCAATCATCGATTGGAGAGCATGAAGCTGAATTCAGTAGCACAGTTTAAATGAATAAGAATGAAAAGAGACAGACTCAAGTGAGTATGAGTCTGTCGTAAAAATCGCATCTCAGGGGGTGAGATATAATCTAGTATTCTTTTTTAATTTTCATTGTCAAGATTTCCTAAAAGGCTTTAATCCTCGGTTACGAATTTCTTTCTTAAGAAGCAAAATCCAGTCTTGATCATTCCCTTGTTTCTCAGCATCACGATAAGCTGCCACCAACTGTTCATTACTTAAGATTTTCATGACCAACCTCCCAGGAATGTATAAAATATAGAATTTTCTATATTTTCTATATATTCTACATAGAAATTACTGATTTGAAAAGGGTTTTTTATAAATTACGTCTTAAGTAGTATTTTTAGTTATTATGTAGAAAAAGGTTTAGAGAAGACGCTTTTTGTCTATATTAAAAGTTTGTCACATCGCTAGCATGTAGAAACTTGTCATCTAACTCCTATCTGGAACTATTCACCTAATAGTAATAAAGACAAAAAATCCTTATTAATTAGTTTGAAAATTTTAATTTTTGTGATAATATTACACGCATAAGTAACTGAGAATCTAACCTCTTTGACTTCATATACTGAAAGGTTCCAGGCTTAGCATGAACACAGATAAAGGGGGATATTCATTTGTCGGAGATAATACAAGCAACTGTAGGTGAATTACTCGAAGAAAAAGCTCGTATACAGCCTGAGGTTGAAGCGGTTGTCTACGCAGACAGAGGATTAAGATGGTCTTATCATGAATTCAACCAACAGTGCAGGCAAGCTGCAAAAGGGTTTATGAATCTTGGAATCAATAAAGGAGATCATATCGCGATATGGGCCTCTAACACTCCTGAGTGGTTAGTAAGTCAGTTTTCGACAGGGAAAATGGGAGCTGTACTGGTAACCGTAAATACTAATTATCGTACTGCTGAATTAGAATATTTATTAAAGCAATCTGACAGTAAAACGATTATTTTGATGGAAGAGTTCAGAGGTGCTTCCTATATAGACATGTTGTATGAGATTTGTCCCGAATTGAAAACGTCTAAGCCCGGAGAATTAGAGAGCTCAAAACTTCCTTATTTAAAAAATGTAATTGTCTTAGGGGAGAAGACATATCCAGGTACATATAGCTGGCAGGATATTATGGAAAGAGGGGATGATGTTGAGGAAGGTGAGTTGGATGAAAGACTTTCAAGCCTTTCCCCCCATGATGCCATCAATATGCAATACACTTCAGGAACGACAGGATTTCCTAAGGGAGTCATGCTTACCCATTCTAATATCGTAAACAATGGTTATAATATTGCAGGGTGCATGAGATTGACGAACGAAGACCGTTTATGTATTCCAGTTCCATTCTTCCATTGCTTCGGATGTGTATTGGGTACACTTGCATGTGTATCTGTTGGGGCTACTATGGTTCCATTACAGGAATTCGATCCGAAGCAGGTTCTCCAAACGGTACAGGATGAAAAATGTACAGGCCTTCATGGGGTGCCAACCATGTTTATTTCCGAGTTAAACCTCCCAGACTTTGAACAATACGATCTTTCCCATTTGCGTACTGGAATTATGGCCGGAAGTAACTGTCCGATCGAAGTAATGAAGGGCGTCATGGACAAAATGGGGGCAGATGAGATAACCATCGCCTATGGGCAGACCGAATCTTCCCCTGTTATTACGCAGACGCGTACCCATGACCCGATTGAATTAAAGGTGGAAACGGTTGGAAAAGCCTTGCCAAATGTAGAGGTGAAAATTGTGGAGCCTGGATCGAGCAGGGAAGTTCCCCATGGTGTCCAGGGGGAGTTATGTACGCGTGGGTATCACGTCATGAAAGGGTACTATAAGAATGAAGAGGCTACAAGGTTAGCCATAGATCAGGAAGGTTGGCTGCATACTGGTGACTTAGCGGTCATGGATGAACACGGCTATTGTAGAATTACAGGAAGATTAAAAGACATGATCATTCGAGGCGGTGAGAATATTTATCCGAGAGAAATTGAAGAATTTCTTTATTCCCATCCAAAGGTATTAGATGTTCAAGTCATTGGAATTCCTGATGAAGTCTATGGTGAAGAAGTTATGGCCTGGATTATTATGAAGGATGGCCTCACTGCAACAGCAGAAGAGATCAGAGAATATTGTACAGGGAAGATATCCCGTCATAAAATTCCAAGGTACATCGAGTTTACTGATTCGTACCCAATGACAGCTTCAGGGAAAATTCAAAAGTTTCGTTTAAGAGAGCAGGCGAAAGAAGCAGCCCTGCCTAAAAGTAATTAACAAATTGAAAACGCTTCCTCGAAAAGGACATTCCCAATTCACAGGGAATGTCCTTTTCATGCGGAAATAAAAAGTATAGTAGAGTATTAGATAACTGAAATTTCAGAGACTATTTGCTAAAATAAAGAAAAGACTCATTAATATATTAACAATAATATAATTATGTAAACAATTGGAGGGTCATCTGTGTACGTTTTTGTTTATGGGACGTTAAGAAAACACGAAAGCAATCATTTTTTATTAAAGGAAGCCATATTGATTAGGGAACAAGCTTGGGTGGAAGGGGTACTTTACGATACTAAAAGAGGATATCCTGCACTAAAAGAAGGCAACGGGACCACCTATGGCGAATTATATAAAATCGACCCCAGTATATTATCACCGTTAGATGAATTGGAGGATTTCATCGAAGAACGTGAAGAAAACCTTTATATGCGAAAGCTTAAACTTGTCCAAACGGATAATGGACCGCAGGAAGCTTTTGTTTATTATTCTGAAAACGAAGAATTGTTCCAGGAAGAAATTCATTCAGGAGATTGGAAAGTACACCAGTTTCTAAATGAAAAGCCTGATAGGATCCTTTATTTTGCGTATGGTTCTTGCATGGATGATGAGCGTTTTAAAATAGCGCAAGTAGATCACCATTTTAAAAACTGTCTTGGTGCAGGGGTTCTAGAAGGATATTCTATGAAGTATCTCTTTAAAGTACATGATGGTGGCCGGGGAGACATCATTGAGGATGAAGGGACGATGGAAGGGGTAGTATATGAGCTCCCTCAACAAGCAGTGGAATACTTGTTCACTAGAGAAGGGGTAGCACCTGGATGGTATAGAGCAGCTTTCATCGACATACAGATTGGTGGGAAGCTTTACAAGGACGTATTAACCTTTATTGTGAAAGATAAGTGTCAGGAAACCTGTCCCCCAAATCATTATGCAAAAGAGATTCTACGTGGCAGCAGGCCACATGTAAGCAAGTCTTATCATGAAAAGTTACAGCAACAATTAGTTGGAATAGGGATGACGGAAGAGCAGGTGCAGAATCTTCTTATCGGAGAAGAGTAGATGTACGAATGAGTTCCGGGAGGTGAAGTCATGAAGGTAAGTGATGATCTATTATTTACTGCAATAGAATCACACCATTGGGACTATCCAGATCGATTGATACCGAGTGAAGTGGATAGTTTACACAGTGATGGAATCGTTGCAATTAAAAATAAACAGTTGAAAAATGTATTTGCTAATAAGGTACCTAAATTCATTGTGAATAATATGAACGAACTTCATATGAAATGGAAGGTGATTGAAGAGTTTTATGGAAAGGAATCCTTTAGTATGTGGATCAGGGAGCCACTTATCAATCAGGAAGAGGAATTCCTCCAATCACAAGATGGTCTTCTGGAAGAGCGTTATCAGGGGCTGGTATTTGATCTGAATCAGGATCATTTCATCCCTTCACCTGCTCATAGAGTCATTACTGTTGAAAGTGACCTTCACATTCATGATCTTGTAGAAATCAGTTCCTCCATATGGAGTTATCGGGAAGAAGACAAACCGGTCATCTTTAAACAAAGAAAAGAGTTTATGAGCAAATGGGGACCGGATGGTGGGTTCACATTAGCTTACAATAAGGAGGGCCATCCTGTTGGATACGGAAATTATCGGTTCAGCCGTGATCATGAAGTCCTTTACCTCAATGGAGGAGGGGTGCTCCAAAAAGCAAGGCATGGAGGAGTATATTCTTCATTAGTCGCCCATCGATTGGATATGGCAAAACGAGCGCAATGTCGGTTTGTAACCTGTCAGGCGAGAGTCGGTCACTCCGCCCCCATTCTCAAGAGGCTGGGCTTCCAAGCGTTTTCAACCTATCAATATTGGGTAGTGAATAGAAATGCGCAGGCCGTTTTGATAAGTGAGAAAAAATAGTCGCTTTGTGTGAAATGGGGTGGTACGATGGATGTTTTACTACAATTGGTCGATCAATTTGGATATATCGCCATGTTTCTTTTTAGCTGGATTGTATTTTTAGGGTTACCAGTACCTAACGAACTCGCTGCTGCACTCTCGGGATATTTATCTGAATGGAGAAATTTCAACCCGTATACCTCCTTTTTCTTTATGTATAGTGGATTGATTTCTTATGGAATCTTCGCCTTTTTAAACGGCCGGTATTTCGGAACGAAATTAATATCTCGATTTATGAAGGGAGATAAATCAAGGAAACTCATTGACAATGGTGAAAAATGGATTAATAAGTATGGTCCATTTGCCATTTCGTTTAGCTATTTTATACCAGGCATCCGATTATTCATGCCTTATATTGCAGGAACGTCAAAAGGGATTTCTTTCATGAAGTTCCTCTTATATGCTCTTCCGTCTGCCTTCGTTTGGGGTTTTGTGTATTTTCAGATAGGGAGGTATTTCCCAAAAAGTTTTCAGGGATTACTGGAAGAAGTAAGTGTGAAGGCGGGCATCATTTTCTCCATTTTATTCATCGGGATTATCGTGTACAGTATTGTCTTTACCTTGAAAAAAACGCCTGATACCTCTAAATGGAAAAAGGTACGTTATCGAAAATAATAAAAGACTGATCAAAGATGCCTTCTTCTTTAATCAGTCTAGCTATCTTGTTCATCCTTAATAATAGTAAAATACTTTCCGAATACACCCAATGCCTTAATTGTGGTTCTTGAGCCATTTTCATCCTCATATATTTTACCGATTGTGTTGAATAGCAAGTAGCCGTTTTTAACATTTGAGCCTGTTTCAATCAGGGTTGAATAAGAATTCCCTTCAAGTTTCTTCGTACATGTTATGGATTCATGACATTCAATATTGTATTCATCTAAAAGCCATAAATAAAATTGTTCTTCATTAGGTCGGTGGGTGCTCATGTAAAAAACTATCAAAACAAAAGTGAACATACCTATTCTTTTTAAACCGTTTCTCACCATCTTAATCGAACCTCTCCTGCAAATTCCTCCTATAATATACCATATTTTCTTATCGTAAGTGATAGTTTCACAAAAAAACTGACAAATGAGATAGTAGTTGAACTTATAGCTCTGTAAGAATATACTATTAGCATAGTACATTCATAAAGGAGGTTATTGAATTGATTCATAAAACTTGGACGGAAAACAATACCGGAAAAAAGGTAAAATGTGTACATACGGATGCGAAGAAATATACAGTTGAAAATGTTTTAACCATTGGTAAAGAATACGATGTGAAAAACGAATCTGAAGAGTATTACTTCGTCATCGATGAGAGTGGGAAAATGGGAGGCTTCTACAAAGAGTACTTTGAAGAGGTATAAACCACTTCTTTCTGGCTGGTTTCTTTATAATGTGGAGAAACCGGCTTTTTTGATGGCTACTAAAATATGGTGCAAATGGGGAAAAGCGAATGAAACACTCATTTAGTAAACGAATCATTTCTACGGAGGACCAAGCATCTCTGAATAACCTTTTCAAGACTTATGAAACTGAAGTATATGGAGAGGTTCAAACGAGTGAAGCTGATATTCAAGAAATGATTGATTCTATTCCCGAAGCTGACCGAAGAGGGCTTTGGGATGAAGGGGATTTAGTAGCTATCTCCATACTTACTGAAAAAGATCACCGTTTACCTTCATTAATCCTTGCCCTTCCTAACGATCATATGGAGCTCTATATTGGTGAGATGGCAGAAGAGCTTTTTACATCAGCCAGGAGAAAGAAAGAAACGAATTCAGATTCAAAAACCATTATCCTATCTGGGAATCTTGAGAAAGAGAAAAAGGCTTTTGAGAAACATGGCTTTACACCAACTCGATATTGGTTTCAGATGAAAAAAGACCTCAAAGATCTATCTTTTGCATCAGTCTCTTCATCATATTGTATTTCAAGCTTCAATCCCGATACCGAAACGGAGAGTCTTCATCAGGTGTTTGAAGAGGTGTTCTCGGATCACTTTGATTATCACCCATCCACCCTGGATGAATTTAAGAAACGTTTTCTTCGCCCCTCATTTGACCCCGATCTCTGGTTTGTATTAAGAGAAGAAAATGCCCTGGTAGGTTTTGTCTTTTGTTCGGTTAACAATGAAACAAAATTAGGGGAAATCACTCATTTGGGGATTTGCAAAAAGTGGCGTCGCAAAGGGCTCGCCCATTATTTGCTCAATTATGCTTTTTCAAAATTGAAAGAGGAAGGAATGACTACAGCCGCTCTTTCAGTCGACAGTGACAGCTATACAGACGCAACCATTGTTTATCAAAAAGCTGGAATGTATGTATATCGAGGGTTCACTCGATATGATTTAGAAGTTTAGAAGCTGAAACACCCAATCAAGGGTGTTTTTTTACATTTTGTTATATTAATTGGTTGCTAATCCAGAACTAAAATATATGCATTGAAACAAAATTAGGCATAGCCTTTGCAGTGTAAGCGTTATTACATGTAGAATGTCTAGTATGTGAAATGGAAAGGATGTCATTAAATGAATGTTGAACGGTTATTACCAGAATCGGTTACTTATATATTAAACGAGAGAAAACAATTATTCTCATCTCCTGAGCATTCTTCATTAATAGGAGAAGGGGGGTATACTGCTAGTGAAGACTATATTATTGAAGATAGTATCATCTCTCTGTCGTTAGGGAAAAATCTTCTTCTTAAGGGACCCACTGGTTCAGGGAAAACGAAGCTATCAGATACCTTGTCATCCATCTTCTCCCAACCGATGCACAGTATAAATTGCTCGGTTGATTTAGATGCAGAAGCATTACTGGGCTATAAAACAATCAGCGAAAGAGACGGAAAAAACACCATTGAATTCATCGAGGGACCTGTTATTCAAGCGATGAAAAATGGGCATCTCCTTTATATTGATGAAATCAATATGGCTAAGCCTGAAACGCTGCCGATCTTAAATGGTGTGTTGGATTACCGCAGAAGTATAACGAATCCATTTACAGGGGAAATCGTCAAAGCCGCGCCAACTTTCGGTGTAATTGCGGCAATTAATGAAGGATATGTAGGCACAGTTCCATTAAATGAAGCGTTAAAAAATCGTTTTGTTGTAATAGATGTACCGTATATCGAAGGGGAAACGTTAAAGAGTGTGATTGAAAGTCAAAGCAAGCTGTCCGATTCTAAGCTTATTACTCAGTTTGTAGCCCTGTCTTCGGATTTAATGGTTCAAGTGAAAAATGGTCAAATTTCAGAGGAAGCGGCATCCATACGTGCCCTTTTAGATGCCTGTGATTTAGCCGTTTACTTGCCGGCAAAAAGGGCTATACAACGTGGAATCGTAGATAAACTGGAAGACGAACGAGAAAAAGCGGCTATACAAAATATAGCTGAAACATTATTTGAATGAGGGACATGTAATGCATCGATTTATCCAATTTAATGATGAAACCATTGACTCTTTTTTAGTGATGGAAATGGCTGATTTGACGAAAACACTTTCCAAAAATGCCGATATGAACTTGAAATACGGACCGTTTTCTTATCTCGATTATAAAGAAGGAACGGTTTATGTCAGTCATTTTTGGGATCACCGGAAAAAAGAAGAAGAAATACATGGATTGAAAAGTGATATTTATTTAAGGACGATCGGTAATCTTCATGAAACCATGAACGAAGAGGTTATCGATTATATTGAGAAGGTGAAAGGAACGTCTGTTCCCCGATTTGCCAAGCAGCTATTTGTCATTGGTGAAGAGGCTCGATTAGAGGAAATCTGTAAATCAAAGCGTCCAGGAACTAAGAAGTCATTTAAGACAAGAAGAAAATTATATCGCCAGCACTTCGAAGCACAGCTTAAAGTAAACATTACGAAAAGTGTTTTTACAGATGCATTATTTAATTCAATATTCCTTCTTCTCCATGCACAATCTCCATTAGAAGAACCTGTTAGGATAAATGAGGATATTGATTTAGCAATGCCCTTTATGCATCGGCAAATCACCCGATTCTTTGAAACCCGTAACACCAAAGATGTAGTAAGAATTTGCTTGGAAATGGTAGAAGTAATAGATGAGATTGTAAAAAAAGATATGTTGAATGAATACTTCCATTTACCTGAAGATGTGTATAACACGGAGGAATTGATTACTGAAACATTTGACGATTTAAAAAGAAAAGATCCCCTTGCTAATCAGGATGTGTTGGAAGAAGAGAGCACAGGGGAGGAAGAAGTGATAGATGAAGAATTCCGAACTTGGCACCGGGAAACGAGTGACAAAGGGGAGTCATTCCTTCAGTTTGACTTAGATCAAGGGTCTCAATCCGATCTTATGGGCGAAGGTGTCCGTGAAGGAGATGATGGAGACCAGGCAATGGCTATGGTACAGGGCTCAGCTAAAGAAACGGAGCAGGAGCAGTACCAAAATGTGAAGCCACAGGAGCAAGAAAGAGATGAACTTGGTGGTGGAGAAGCTGAGTATGGAAAGGACAATCGCTTTGCTGTACCTCACTTTATTTCTCCAACCATTCCTACTTCTGAAGACAAGCACTTGTATAACCTTAACAAAGGGATAATTGCTCCTTATCAAAAGAAACTTCAGAAAATGATCGAGAAAACATTGGAGCATAAGCGAATCCAGCCTAGAAGTGATTTGCACTTCGGCAGGCTGAACAAAAAGTTATTGCGCTTTATCACAGACGATAACCCAAGACTTTTCTATAAAAAGCAAAACCCTTCATCTGAAATAGATGCTGTTTTCTCATTATTGGTAGATTGTTCAGGTTCGATGTATGACAAAATGGATCAAACAAAGCAGGGTATTACGTTATTTCATGAATCTTTAAAGTCCGTTCGGGTGCCACATGAAGTTGTCGGCTTCTGGGAAGATACCAACCGGGCGACAAAGACCAGTCAACCAAATTATATGAACCCTGTACTGGACTTCTATTCTTCCTTAAAACCTAACAGTGGTTCAGAAATCATGCAGCTCCAACCTGAAGAAGATAATAGGGATGGCTTTGCCATTCGGTTAATGACAGAACGGATTATTAGACGGAACGAAAAACAGAAATTCCTTCTTGTCTTTTCAGACGGTGAGCCAGCGGCCATGGATTATGAGCAAAACGGGATTGTTGATACTCATGAAGCTGTATTAGACGCAAGAAAACAAGGGATAGAAGTCATCAACGTCTTTTTAGCGAACGGCGAAATAGATGAGGGACAAAGAAAAACCATTCAGAATATATATGGGAATTACAGCATTCTTGTTTCGGATGTAGAAGAACTCCCTGAGGTTTTGTTTCCTTTATTACGGAAACTTCTATACAAAAGTATATAGATGAAGGAACAAGGCGATTACATGGGAAACATGTAGTCGTCTTTTTTTTGGGGTGGGGGAGGAGGAATTAAAATCAGTCCTTTGGCTGAAACAAAATCAATCATCCATCTCATTCGGATCCCCTTTACCTGCAATATACTGAAAGTAATAACATTAAAGGGGATGGATAGGATGAACAATATTTCTGATATGAATGCCGCGATTCATGAATATCACAGAATTAATCACATCTTGAATCTAAAAGGGTGGCGGCAAAAAAGAACCTCAAAGAAACAATATTACTCTCCATGGTTTGGTGAAAATCTGTAAGTGGAAAATTCATTAAGTTCGAAAAGAGAGGAAAAAAATGTATAATAAAAGAATGACTTTTCTCACTTTATCGTAGAAGGTCATTCTTTTTTTGTATGCTCTTTTCGCAAGGCTCTTTTCGTAAAGTTTGTTGCTATTGTAGAGGAGAAAGTAATAGTTGATTTCCGCTACAGGATGCTCGCTTTCCGCGGGGCTGGCGGTGAGCCTCCTAGGCTGCGCCTCCGGGGTCTCACCTGTCTAGCTACGGGGCTTAGGGGCTCGAGGTCATAAGCCAAGTCTGCCAAAAAGGCAATGAGCGCCTTTCCGGCAGACTCGTCTTATGCTTGTCGCCCCTGGGCAAAGCCCCTTCGCTTTTCTTACTGTCCAGCTATTCCCGCAGGAGTCGAACATCCTGCAGCGAGGATCAACTTTCTAAGCATGTATCCTTAATGGAAAACAATAAAAACAAGAATTTTAGCAAACCATCTCATTTAAGGTAAGTAGAAATTGATTTTCCTTTTAAAGAAGAAGAATTATTATTTTCTAGTTACATTGTTTTCATGTACACCTTTAAGCTCTGTCACAAAAATTCTCTTAAAGTGCGCAGACTCCTGCGGAAGTACGGGCGTGCCGAGACCCCGTTCGGCTAAGCTGAGGAGGCTCGGCCGAACGCTAGCTGCAAGCGGAGCAGTTCCCCTCACCATCCAGCATAGGCTGGTTGACAGAGCCTTGGCAGATTCTATGCTAGAAAACTACAATCTTTACAAAAAGAGCCTTTTTGTATGGTGAAAAATCATTCAAATGGGAGTCATATTCATGCCGAAGGGAAGGTTAATAAATAAAGAGATGAGGAAAAATGTATGAAGAAAGGGAGGTAACGGTGATTATGCATGAGTTAGATATGCACCATATTTTTGAACTGGGACTTATTTTAGTGATGATCGCAGCAGGCATAACGGCAATTGCCAAGAAATTCAAACAGCCCTATCCAATTGCCCTTGTCATTGTAGGTGCCCTAATCGGGTTATTCAATATACCAATCCTTGAGCCCCTCAAGGATTTTATAACAGAAGGGGAAGTATTTAATTTTGTCATTATCACACTTTTTTTACCAGCTCTTTTGGGAGAAGCAGCTTTGAAGCTGCCTTTTACCCATTTGCGAGCTAACAAGGAGCCGATTATAGCACTGGCTTTCGGTGGAACATTCATTTCTTTCTTGATAATAGGATTTACAGCGTATTACTTCTTTGACTTTCCGGTCCCGACAGCCTTTGTTTTTGGGGCATTGATGAGTGCGACCGACCCTGTCAGTGTATTATCCATATTCAAAAGTGTAGGGGTAAAGAAGAGGTTGGCTGTTGTCATTGAAGGTGAAAGCTTATTTAATGACGGTTTAGCCGTGGTACTGTTCAATATTTCAGCTTACTATTTACTATCCTATATCGATGCAGGCTGGGCTGGACTTGGAAGTGGGATTTGGGAGTTCATCCGGGTAGTATCCCTGGGGGTCATTATTGGAAGCTCCCTCGGTTATGCATTTTCCATATTAACGAAGTACTTCGATGACTATCCGTTGGAAATCATTTTTAGCGTGATTTTGTTTTATGGTTCATTCCTTCTTGCAGAGAGTGTCCATGCTTCAGGTGTTATCGCGGTCGTCATTGCGGCTCTTATATTTGGAAATTATGGCGGGAAAATTGGTATGAGTCCTACAACCAAATTGAATATTAACAGCTTTTGGGATGTAGCTGCGTTACTCGCCAATTCCCTCGTTTTCTTAATGGTTGGCCTTGAAATAACAAGGATTGACTTAGTTGATAAATGGCCGTATATTTTCGCAGCCATAGTCTTAGTGCTTTTGGCACGAAGTATTGCCGTCTATACAAGTTTATCTCTCATTGGGAATTTCCCTCATAAATGGAAGCATATTTTGAATTGGGGAGGTTTGAAAGGATCGTTATCCATTGCCTTGGTACTTAGTCTGCCAAGAGACTTTCCAGGCAGAGAAGACGTCCTGATTCTTGGTTTTAGTGTGGTATTATTCAGCCTTGTCATTCAAGGGCTGACGATCAAACCACTGATAAATTTATTAGGGATTAAACCAAAGGAAGAAGGACATGCAGAATTTGAAAAATTGCTCAGTCAACTCCACAGATATGAAACAGCCATCGGTGAAATCCACCGGGTAAAACAAAAGCTCTATATTACAGACCCTGTATCAAATGAGCTTATCGATACGTATACAAAAAGAATTGATATGTTAAAAGCTCAATTGGATAATCTATTCAAAAGAAATCCAGTGTTAAAAGCAGACCAGCTTACGACACTGAGAAAACACGCTTTATACGCAGAATATGAGGCCGTTGCCAAACTGGAAAAAGAAGAAATCATCACTAGCTCTATCGCTGAAAAGGAATATGATGCTATAACGGATAGCATTGTTCATAATGAAGAAAAATAGTAAAAGAGGGGCCATATCGGCTCCTCTTTTACTTTCTGATTTCAATGAGTTTTTGTTTTAAGTCGTTTTCCATGGTGACCATTTCCTGTTCTGCCTGCTGACGTTTCTGTCGTCCTTCTGCTTGAATGGCCAAGGTTTCCTCAATGGTGGAAATAAGGTTTTCTTGTGTTTTTTTCAAAGTTTCAATATCAATGATTCCACGTTCATTTTCTTGTGCGGTTTCAATACTATTTGTTTTAAGCATTTCTGAATTTTTCAGAAGGAGCTCATTGGTGGTGCGTGAAACCTGTTTCTGAGCGGCTACAGCCTTTTGCTGATTCAGAAGAGTCAGTGCTATGGCAATTTGATTCTTCCAAAGAGGAATGGCTGTGAGCACCGATGCCTGTATTTTTTCTGCCAGTGCCTGGTTCGTATTTTGTATCAGGCGTATTTGAGGGGCAGACTGAATGGTCATTTGTCTACTTAGCTTTAAATCATGAATACGTTTATCCAATCGATCTAGAAACTGCATCGTATCATTGACTTCCTGATAAATTAACTCGTCATCCGTTTCTTCCGCCTTCTTGCGTAATGAAGGAAGCAGTGTATGTTGAATCTCTTCACGTTTAATTTCAGCTGCTGCAATGTACATATTCAGAGCTTGAAAATAGTCTTTATTTTTTTCATATAAAGTTTCCAATAATCGATTATCATCAAGCAGGGTCTTTTTTGAATGTTCGAGCCTGACTGAAATGCGATCGATCTGTGAGCCGATCTTTTGGTATTTGGAAAGGACCTCCTGCAGGGAGGAAGAGACTTTACGGAATAGCTTTTTGAAGACACCTTTTTGCTTGGTGTTTAGCTCATCCGGATTCATTTGCTCGAGCTTTTTCATTAAATCTCCTAACACATCGCCAATTGGGCCGATGTCCCGTTTTTGTACATGATCGAGCATGGAGTGGGAGAAAGTAGATAGCTGGGTCTGAGCGGCAGTTCCATATTTTAATATCGCTTCATAGTCTTTATAGTCAATCTGCGCCGCCAATTGTTTTGCCTTTTCCTGCTGTTCTTTTGGTAAGCGGTCGAGTAGCAAAGGAGATTTTGTCTGCTCACTTACAGCAGGCATTTCATCTCCAAACGGGTTGGAAAGCAGCAGGTCCAGTTCAGATTGTTCATTTCGTTGCTCCATCGTAAAACCTCCGATATCTATTTTAAGTCTTTTTTATGAGATAAATGTTGATTGGCAAAGTTTAGTTCAAACTGTAGTGTATCCATATCATTAGCCAGTACGTTTTGCAAGTCTTTCTCCAATGACCCTGTCAGATCATCAAGTGTAGTCCGGGTTTGTTGAAGTGATAAGAATGCTTCTTTGTTTTTCCCGGATTGTGCAGCAAGAAACGTATATTTTTCTGTGATTTCAACAACTGAATCCAGATGGTAGAAGAAAAATGATTCTGCAGAAAAGAATCTTTTTGGCTCTTTTTTTACAAGTTGATAAATTCTTCTGCTCAATCTGTTCAACTCGAGGATTTGCTTAAATGCCCCAAGTGACCTTACCCTTAATTGTTGTTTTTGAAGGCGTTTTACTTTTTCTTTCGCTTCTTTTAAATTCTTGTTAATATATCGAAATTCCTGTGAGGAAAGTCCATTTTTTTTCAGCCACCATCTCTTTTGGAATCCCTTTACGACGAAGAAAAAGAGAATACCTGTACCGAGACTTGACAAGAATGTAAGAGGAAACCCTAAGTCAAATAGGAGTAAGTAGGCGATAAAACTACTGGTCCCTATACTGAATGAGATGACTGTTCTTACTGAAAATTGAAGAAATGTATTCATTTCATCTACCCCTTAATAAAGATGCTTACGTTAAATACGATTTAATGAGCAAAAAGGTTTCATATTCATACTCTTATTTTATTGTATATGAAGGTGAAATGGAAATATAGATACCTTTTATTATACAAACTGAAATCGATGTCAGGATTTGACACCATTCTTTCAATTTCTTAACATTTCTCAGATTCCTGATTATATATATAACATTTTTGATAGAATGGGTTAGTACATTGACAAGACAGGTGTGTGGATATATGAAAAAATGGTTCGTTGTGCTGATCTTATTTTTCTTTTCTTCCTCTATCGTATCAGCTCAAGAAAATAATGTAAAAAAACCTAAAAACATCATTAGTGATTCTGCTATCATAATAGATTCTAAAACAAAGAGTATATTGTACTCGAAAAATTCGACAAAACGAATGAATCCTGCAAGCATTACCAAAATTGCTACAGCTATTTATGCAATCGAGCATGCAAACCTTGATGATAAGGTGGTAATAAGTGAGAAAGCAAGTAATACAGAAGGCTCAACCGTTTACTTAGAAGAAGGGGAAAGTGTTTCTTTGGAGCAGTTGCTCCAGGGGCTGATGGTCAACTCCGGTAATGATGCAGCGGTTGCCATTGCTGAACACACTGAGGGATCCGTTCAGCAATTTGTTGAAAAATTAAACATCTTTTTAAAAAACGAAATTGGCGTAGAGAAAACAAATTTTGAAAACCCTCATGGACTCTTCGGTAAGAATCACTATACAACGGCTTATGATATGGCAGTGATTACTAGCTATGCTTTAAAAAACAAACAATTTCAAGAGCTATTTAGTTTGAAATCCATTGATTGGTCGACTGAGGGATGGAAGACTACTCTTTATAATCATCATAAAATGGTGAAAGGAGAACTTCCTTATCCGGAAGTGACCGGAGGGAAGAATGGGTTCATAGATGAATCCAGACATACGCTTGTGACTTCTGCTGAAAATAAAAACCTTTCTCTGGTCATTGTTACAATGAAGGCTCAGTCGAAGAGAGCCATTTACTCAGATACCAGAAAACTACTTGATTATGGCTTGAACAGTTTCACCAGAAGCCATATTCCAAAAGGTACGGTCTTTCAATATGAGGATACTTCTTTTGAGCTTAATCAGGATTTCCAATATACCCAGCCTATGAATGGAAAGTTCACCGAGAGCCTGGATCGAAAGGGAGTATTAACACTATATAACGAAGATCATGAAGAAATGGCTACAACAAATCTCAGTCCTGTGATGAAATCTCCCGTAAAACATAAAAACGCAGTTGCTTCGAGTGAAAGCACAGAATTATTTTTCGGAGATGAATTAAGACAACAAATCCTATTCTATCCGTTTTTTATTTACATGATCCTGCTTTTCATTATGGGAATTTCCATTTTTCGAATAGGATCTGTCAAAAAATAATCCTGAAAATAATATTTAGATTAAAAAAAGGGAGCTTGCGAGCTCCCTTTTTTTAATGACTTTCTTGTTTTTCTAAAGAAGGTTGTTGATGATAAAGAGTCTTACCAATCATCGTTTGTAAGATGAGAAATGCCCCTCCTACTGTCCAATACAGGGGCAAGGCAGCAGGCGCATTAAATGAAAAAATAAAGATCATAATGGGCGAAAGATAGCTCATTATTTTCATTTGGGCCTGCTGTTCTTCAGGAATATTCATTAAAGATACCCGGGCTTGGGCTAAATAAACCAATCCAGCGATAATGGCCATTATATAGTCCGGCTGTCCCAAATTAAACCATAGAAAGGAGTGGCTTGCGATTTCAGACGATGACCGAATCGCATAATATAACCCTATCAATATTGGTGTTTGAATTAACAAAGGTAAACATCCCATATTAAGAGGATTCACTCCGTGTTTTTGGTAAAGCATCATCATTTCTTGCTGCAGTTTCTTTTGTACATCTTTATCTTTCGCTTCTTTTATCTTCTTTTGAATGTGGGTCATCTCCGGCTTGATTAAAGCCATTTTCCCTTTCATCTCCTGTTGATTCTTATACGTTTTAAGCATAAAAGGAAAAAGAATGAGACGAATAAGAAGGGTAATGACAATGATCGCAAGACCAAAGTTTCCATCCAGGAAGGTACCTATTTCATGGATGAGAAACGAAAACGGGTTAACAAGATAGTCGTGAAAGAACGCTCCTTCAGTGGTTGCACTTTGACACCCTGATAGAGTGAATAGTGCCAGTAGCATGATGAATGAAAATTTCCTCAATGATAATTCCTCCTCTGTATAAATGCTTGCTGGTTAAAAGCAAACAGAAGAGGATTCTTCGTCATTATCGGTGTGATAAAATTGGAATTTCATGCAAGTAATGAACCGGATCCCGATAGGAATCATTTCATTAGCTGCAACGCACTTTGCGATGATATTTGGTCCTTCAACTTTCTTATCATAGGGTCGTACGTAAAGATGAAATGTGCCAGGTAAGTGATTCCAAATCCAAGCGATGAAAAATAGTAATACGATACTAAAATGTAATGGACTTAAGTAAAAATCCAATAAGTCTTGTATAATGATAAATGTCAATGGAGAAGACTCCTTCAATTTACTGATCAAAATAATTGTTAAAGCATTAACTCTATTCCATTAAAGTATACTCCTAAATGGCATAAGAAACTATAGTAATTGTACATACGAAATTGTGAGCAAAAGGTTTCACACAAAAAAATCTTATAAAACAGGGATGTTTTACAAAATGAAATATTTATTAGTCGGGATCGGTGGAGCGTTGGGAAGTTTTTGCAGGTGGGGAATTAGTTATCTCTGGACCATTCAAAACGGGTTACCGTTCGCGACATTAACGGCGAATCTCCTGGGAAGCTTTCTATTAGCTTATTTCTATAGTCGATGGTCTTCTAAATATGAAAAATCGTATTTACTTATTGCAACAGGGTTCCTGGGCTCATTTACAACTTTTTCGACAGTTAGTATCGAGTTGGTCACCTTTTTATTGCAGAAGCAATGGGGCATGCTTTTCTTGTATATGTCCATTACTTCTTTTGGAGGGATGCTTTTTGCATGGTTGGGCTTTGTCTCTGGAAGGAAAGGGAGGATGATTGGTCATGGGAGTTAGCATATTGTTGATCGCATTAGGGGGGAGTGTTGGGGCAATCGGACGGTTTATAGTCGCGAACGTGGTTAAGCGATTCAGTAGTTCGCGGTTTCCGAAAGCGACTCTGTTGATTAATGGGTTTGGCTCTTTACTATTGGGAATTCTGGTTGGAAGGGGTGCCGAGGAGAATGTTATGTTTTTTTTCGGGATCGGAGTGTGTGGAGCATTTACTACCTTTTCAACCTTAAACTGGGAGGTATTGAGACTTCTCCAGGAAAATATAAAAATGGGCCTGTTTTATTTTTTCGCAAGTTATCTCATTGGGATCGTATTTGGAGCGGCAGGGTATGCAATGGGCATGGCATTGTAATAGGATGCCATGCCCAAGATCTCCAAGTGGCTAACTTCCATATTAGAGTACCCACAATTCATGCATCAATCAACTACTATATACGCAATCATTGGACCGTTACGATCAATGGTCTCATGTGTTTCGCATATCAGTCTATACGTCCCCTCTTTTGAAAACGACACATTTACAACGGTTTCTTCCCCTTTTTTCACTGTACCTTTAATATCGGTCCCCTCGATATAGAACGGATGTTCCATTCCGTTAACGCCATAAATGCGCAATTCCACTGGATGATCTTTTTCAACTACAATCGTACCCGGATCCCATCGATAAGCTTCTATTTCTTTTCCCGATGGTGTTTCTGATTTGAATTCCCCTGTGACAAGCTGAATGACTTGTTTCTCACCCTTTTTATCTGATAATGAAACGGTAGGATAGGAGTTTTTAGAAGATAATGCCCAAATCGTGCCGACAGTAATGATCATAATGGTAACTAATAATGCGATGATGGAGCCTTTCTTTAATACAATAAAATTCAAATGTTTTTCCTCCCTTTTATTTTAGATTTGATCCTAATAGGTCTTTTTTATTAAACCTATGCTTGTACAGGAGGGAACTTGTCAATAATTTAGAGTAGTATAATTTAAATATTTTTCTTTCGTTCGTTTTTTTTGTACAATTTGGACATGGAAAAAAGGAGGGTGAAGCATTGAATAATACTTGGAGAGTCATGACCACAAAAAGTGATGCAGAGCCTTGGTGGTTTTTTGAAGGCTGGGAAAAAGATATTGTTCAAGAGTGGACGTTTAATGACAGGGATGAAGCAATCGGAAGGTTTCTTGAAGAAATGAGACGACTGAGTCAAAGCCATCGTAAGTCAAAAAGTAAAAAGTTGCACTCTATTGCGTTTTGGGACGCAGGTGAAGCGTTTTTTTGCGAAGCGTGTGACGATGATCTGCAGGTCTATTACGGATTGATCATTTTTGAAAATGACGGACCGATGGAAATAAAGGATGAGTCCGTCATCAATGAAATCACAGATCGAATTCAACAATAATAAAAATGGGTCCACCTTTATTGGATGGACCCTTAGGTTTAATCAATCAATCACTCCTGTGCGAATGATTTTATTTTCTACTTTCACATGAAAAGAAGCATCCTTGTACAGTTTATCCCACTTTTCCCTCGATAAATCTTCGTGTCCCCTTATACTTTTATACTCCATTCCAAATCCAATCGGGTCCGTGCCTTGCTCTTGAAGCATCAAGATCATTTCTTTAATGTTCTTTTCGATATAATCCCCAATCTCATCTTCAAGTAATCTTAACGCTTTCGGATCTGACAACTTCATTTCTTCAGACATTTCAAGCAAACGAGATTCGATCTTCAATTTCACTTCAAAAGATGGTGTTGCTTTTTTCTCTGTTTTTATCTTATGAGATGATTTTATACTATCAATCATAATATAAACCTTATCTTTTTCTTGTCGAAGATGAGGACTTGTTAAGTAAGGTTCGAACTTTTCCAATGGTAGTTCCACTTCGACACTGCCGGCATTGTAATCTTCCATAAGAGATCGAATAAAAAAAATCTTGTCTTTTTTAATCTCTTTAATGAATTTATCCCTTGTAAACAATGCGAACCCATCCACACCAACCTTCCCGTCTGATGCCTTTAGCAATGGCAGGATCGGGTCTTTGCCGACACTGCCGTAATCGGTGATGAATTCCTGTAGCGTTGGAGAAACAAGCGTTTCCGATTCAACATTTTGCCTGACCAAGTTATATAAGTATGTCCCCATGTTCGATGGTCTTTCCGTCATTTGATAATTGAGGATTTCTTCGGCAGTCGTATCAGCTATTGTTAAGTACACCATATTCCCAATGGAAGAATCCCGTTCCAACGTATCAACCAAGTGAGAAATCCCTTTTTCCGCAAGCTCCCTTCCGTATACAGTAATCCTTAACTGACCGGAAACAAGTTTATGATCGGTCTCTAAATTCTGTGACAGACGAATCCCTTTACTCGTCTTTGACTTACTTATAAGTACCTTTTCAACATCCTGCATGGCTGGGTTAAACTGATAGAGGACCATTGTGCCGGTTATTTTCTCGTCATCAGCCTGATCATATCCAACCGCTGTAATCAATCCCAGCTTTTCTAAATACCTTGTCTCCACGCAGCTGCTTAAGAAACATGAAGAGAAACAAAGCAGAAGGAGCATGGTGGTTCTAATCATACATTCACACCCTTTTCCTTCTTAGCGATGAATTTCAATTTAACCAGTATGAATAGGAAGCAGGGATAAATGAATGAAAGAATAAAACTCGACGTCCCAACCTTGTCTGTAATGGTATTCATCGTGAGACGATCCTGCACGCATAGGGATAATATCCAAAGCAGGATGGCGAAGAGGTAAATGGATTTTTTTTGAGATACATTAAATACTCTTTTCATTCCTCTTGAAGCTGCCCAGAAATAAAGACAGATATTTGGGAGGATGACCAGCATCCAGAAGGAAACGGCAATAAATTCAAATCGCTCCAAGTTTGGAATCCTCAATATCTTAAACATGGACAGGACTGGCCAGATGGTCTTTAAAAGGGCATCTTCAGAGAAAAAACCGATACTGACAACGGTCACAACCGTAAAGAGAAAACATGAATACCCTGCACCGATCAGCCCAAATTTAAGTGCTTTTTTCTTATCCTTTATGTAAGGGTACACAAATAATATTAATTCAAAGCCAATGAGAGTAAAGCTTGATTTGTAAATCCCCATCATAATCTCCTTCGGGGAAGATGTTAAGACTGGTTGTAGGTGATTGAAGTCCATATATTTAATTGGAGTATAGATCATAAATACTAACCAGAAGGCGAGGATGAGTCCTAAAAAAGCAATACCGACCACTACCCGGATTCCCCCCAATACACAATAAACCATTAAAAAAATCAATAAGCCCATCAAGAGCCATGTTGGCATTTTAGGGAATATCCACGCCTGGACCATCTCAATATAGTTCATTAAGATCACGTAAGTGACACTGAGATAATATCCAATATACAGGATGTTAAATCCTTTGCTGAACCATTTCCCATAAATGTCCAAGTGAATACCGTACAGATCGGGACTATCGTATGTTTCAAGCATTTTTACCATGATAAAAAGAACAAAAGATACAAGAGTTCCAGCCAAAAGGATTGAAATCCATGCGTCCCTGTTTGCCTCCATGTAAATGATCCTGGGCAGCCCTGCAATCCCCACTCCGGTTTGGGCTGTGTGTAAGATAAACATTATCAAAAAGGCATTAAACATTAACCGTTCCTTTGGCTTTACATTAATATCCATACATTTCATCCTTTACTCATCAACGTCTTTCTTCTCTTTTGCTTTTTTCTCAGGGATTCGGCCCTGATCTGTGGGGTGATTGGAGATGGGACGTTGGACTAAATACTGATAAGGTAAGCGGAATAGACTGTATTTGAAGTCTGCAAACCTAAATGGGTAAATGGGTGATAGATAGGGTCTGCCCAATGTTGTTATTTTCAGTAAATGAATGAGAATAAAACAGAGGCAAAACATGATTCCCACCCCCCCGTATAACCCGGCCATGATGATGATCGGGAAGCGGATGATCCTCACGGCTGTACCGATTGCATAACTAGGAGCAGTGAACGAACCCAAGGCGGATATTGCGATGATAATAATCAAAATGTTACTGGTAAATCCTGCTTGCACTGATGCTTGACCGATGACGATACCACCTACGATCCCCATGGTTTGCCCAACCTTTGTTGGTAATCTTGCTCCTGCTTCTCTCAGGAGTTCGATGATGAATTCCAATAAAATAGCCTCGAACACGGGAGGGAATGGGACGTTAGATCTTGACTGTCCCAGGGAAACAAGAAGAGCAGAAGGAATGACCTCATAATGAAATGTCAGGACGGCCACGTAGGCAGGTGTCAAAAGGATCGAGAAAAAAATCGCCACAAAGCGAATCAATCTTAAAAACGTCCCCATATTCCATCTCATATATATGTCTTCCGTCGATTCAAAGAAATTCATAAACGTAGATGGTCCGATGATCGCTGTAGGACTGCGATCGACAAGTAAACAGATCTTTCCATGCAAGAGTGAGATGGTGCAGCGGTCAGGCAGCTCAGTCGTTATAAATTGCGGGAAGAATGTAAATGAATTATCTTCAATCATCTGAGCAAGTACTGTGGAATCCACTATACTATCGACTTCAATTTCCGTAATGCGCTGTCTAAACGTGTTTACGTTCTCTTCCTCAGCAATGTCTTTTATGTAAACCATTTGAACTTTTTTCTTCGCTCTGGACCCAATCATGAAGGTTTCAACGCATAGTTTAGGATCGTTGATATTAGATCGAATTAAATTTAAATTCTTTGTAATCGATTCTGTAAAAGAAATTTTAGGACCAAACACCAGGGATTCCGTTTCAGCTTTCTCCAAACCCCTTGTGCCTTTATCAGCAACGTCCGCTAATATCCCATGAGTATCCCCTTGCTTAAAAATATAAGCCGTCCCATTGACGATGTTCTCTACAACGTCATTAATTTGATTCGTCTGTGTAAGTTTCGCAATATTGATCGTATCCTGGATGATTTGATAATTCAGGTCACCTGTGGATTCCTCAAGAGGCCTGATGATGCTGTCCTGCATAGATGTTGTATTAATTAAGTCATCAAAATATACTACTGCAAGCTTCTGTTCGCCTCTTGTAATGATTCTGACTACCAAATCTTCACTATTGCTTACCAATGAAAGTATTTCTTTATGAAATGTATCTATATCAAAGCTATGGGGGGACCCTTTTTCTATATCTTTCTTCACTTCTCTACGTCTAAACACAGAATTCAACACCCTAAACCTTAATTTATTGATTAGACTTCCCATGAATCCTTTTCTTAATCATAAGGTGGTATTTTTTCATCTAGGATCTTTTAGTAAACTTTGTGGCAATTTTACAGAAGAAAGTAATAGTTGTTTCCGCTACAGGATGTTCGCTTTCCGCGAGGCGGGTGGTGAGCCTACTTGTAATTCTGCTCCTTCTGGCTGTCACCCAGAGTTTTGCGCAACTTTCAAAAACGTAAATTTGTTTTGGATAAGTGATTTGTAAACAAAATGTTGACCGTTCCTTTCCGCTCCAGGCACTTGCTTTCCGCGGGGAGGAAGTCGATCCTCCTCGGGCCTTGCCCTGTGGGGTCTCGACCTTTCCTCTATTACCCGCAGGAGTCAAGTGCCTTCCGCTCCAATCCACTCTGTGATATTACATTATTACTGGCTATAGGTATAGATAGACAAACAACAAAAAAAGCTCCTATTTAGATAGTTTGTTCCCAAAAACATACTATCTACAAAGGAGTACAAAAACACTACAAGATGGGGTATTCCCCTATAGAAATCGTAGACATATATATTGGTGGATCATTGAATTATTTTCCTGGATCAAAAATTCCTTCTTTTTGTTTAATGTAAGAAGCACCAAGCCGTAAAAAGATCTTTTGAAAGGCTGTTTCATTTAGATAATTGTTTTTGTCATTATTAAGCTCTGTCACGAAATTTTCTTATAGATGGTGAGGGGAACTGCGTAGACTCCTGCGGAAATACGGACGTGCCGAGACCCCGGAAGCGAAGCTGAGGAGGCTCGGCCGAACGTCCGCGGAAAGCGAAGCAGTTCCCCTCACCATCCAGCACACACCAATTGACAGAGCCCAAGCAGATCTTATGTTAATAAACGATAACCATTGCGAAAAGTGCCCTATCAAAGAGGAAGGTGGTTAAAATATACATATACTGTAGAGGTTTTGGGCAAGGTAGGAGTGGAGGTGAAGCAGATGAGCAAGAAGAAAAAAGATCCGTCAAAAGCGGTGCTGGGTTCTTCTCAAGTGGAAGGACAAGGTACGACCAACCAGGAATTATCAGGTGGGGTAGAGGCACCTTCTTCCAGAAACAAAAAGAAAAAATAATGAAGGATCTTTTTTTCTTCCTTCATTACATATGGTGCGTTTGTTACCTTTACTGAGGAGTTCATATATTAAATTGGTGTCAAGTATGGTATAATGGAAACAATCGCAGAAATTGTTCGATTACACTAGCTACACATAACTGACCACATACTATCTGCAGCATAAATTACCACAATCATTATTTTCCTGTTAGAAAGCATAGCAAGGAAATCCTACTTACCTTAAAGGAGGACGTTCAATGGCTTTTGGTCGTAGAAATCAAGTTGAGGAAGAAATTAAAACTGAGGAAACAAAGATTTGGGCTTGTTCCGCTGAAGATTGCAAAGGCTGGATGAGAGATAACTTCAAAAGTGAAGATACTCCTAAGTGTCCGCTTTGTAAAGAAGATATGGTGACATCTACAAAGGTATTACAAGTTGTAGACAATCCACATCCTACAATGAAATCATCCTAATGGATCGTAGAGAACCAATCTATTCTGATTGGTTCTTTTTTCTTGTCGAGGCAAAATGAGCCTCATACTCTTAGGTGTTTTTTGAAAAATTATTAAACTCTTTTTTTACATTTGAATAGGATGTAATGTATTTATGTATTAAAGGAGGTAGCACCATGTCTAACAAGAAAGAGAAAGAAGTTAAAGGTTCATCATCAACTGAGAGTAAAGATACTGTATGGGATAGTTTTTGGAAACTGTCGAAACCTGTTGAAGTAAATAAAGAAGAAAAAACAGTCAAGTGGTTTTAATGTAATGATAAGGCTGTACATTACGTGTATGAATACGAATGTACAGCCTTATGTTTGAAAAATGGGAAACCCTATTGGCACGTTCCCCGTTCTGGAATACAATAAAGGAATAGTTAGATTTATTGGGAGGGGAAAATGTGATTGTAGAAACAAAACAAGTATTAAAGCAGTACTTTGGATACGACGAATTCAGGGATGGACAAGCGAATATTATTGAATACATACTTGATGGAAAAAACACAGTAGGGATCATGCCGACAGGAGGAGGGAAATCGCTCTGTTATCAAATTCCTGCTCTAATGCTTGATGGAGTTACACTTGTTATCTCTCCACTCATTTCTTTAATGAAAGACCAGGTGGATTCGTTACTTCGTCAAGGGATTCCAGCAACCTACATTAATAGTACGTTATCGAATAGTGAAGTAGAGGCCAGGATGGAAGAGATTTCTTTAGGTGAATACAAACTCGTTTATATTGCTCCTGAGAGATTGGAATCGTTTGGGTTTATTCGATTCCTCAATTCTTTACCCATCCCCCTTGTAGCTGTTGACGAAGCTCATTGTTTATCCCAATGGGGTCATGATTTCAGACCAAGCTATTTAGGGATTTATAACGCTGTTAATCAACTTCAATCAAATCCCACCATTCTTGCATTGACTGCAACTGCAACTCCACAGGTACAAGCTGATATCCTTCATCATTTACACATTCCAGATCAATATAAAGTATTAACTGGTTTTCAACGGACGAATTTGTTCTTCCAGGTTGTAAAAGGTGAAGATCGTAAGCGTTGGGTAGAAAGGTATGTACAAAAGAATCATCAGGATTCCGGCATCATTTACTGTGCTACACGGAAGGAAGTTGAAAACCTTTATATTTATCTTGATAAAAAGGGATTTTCCGTTGGGAAATATCATGGCGGGCTGTCTGATACAGTAAGGCAGGAACAGCAGGAAGCTTTCCTGAATGATTCCATTACCATCATGATTGCGACCAATGCATTTGGGATGGGGATAAATAAATCAAATGTACGCTTTGTGATTCATTACCAAATTCCGAAGAATATGGAGGGGTACTATCAAGAGGCTGGCAGGGCAGGTCGTGATGGAGTGGACAGCGAATGTGTCTTATTATTTTCACCTCAAGATATCCAGACGCAGCGGTATATCATTGACCAGAATATCGTAAATCAGGAATTACATGATAATGAGATGCAGAAATTACGCGAAATGGTTGACTTTGTCCATACAGAAGCATGTCTGCAGAACTACATTTTAGCGTATTTTGGTGAACATGTAGAGGAAGCTTGCGGTCATTGCAGCAATTGTTTGGATGATAGGGAATCCGAGGATGTAACGAGAGAGGCACAAATGGTATTATCCTGTATGATGCGAATGAATGAAAGATTTGGAACCTCACTCATCAGCGGTGTACTGACAGGGTCAAAGAACAAAAAGATCCTGGAATGGGGGTTCGATCGGCTTTCCACATATGGATTAATAAAGGAGCAATCTCAGAAGGATGTCGGCCTGTTTATCGATTATTTGATTTCAGAGGGTGTCATACAAGTCGAGGGGGGGAGCTTTCCTATCCTGAAAGTATCACCAAAAGGCAAAGAGGTGTTAATGGGGGAAAGAAGCGTAACGAGAAAGGTCCAGCCTACTGTTTCGGCCATCATCCCTAAAGAAGATGGCTTGTTCCAGACCTTGCGAACACTCCGTAAATCGATTGCAGATTCTGAAGGAGTACCACCTTTCGTTATTTTCTCCGATAAGTCGCTTCAGGACATGTGTGTGAAGATGCCGAAAACATCAGAGGAATTCCTGCAGGTTAGTGGAGTCGGTGAAAACAAGCTGAATCGGTATGGAGAAATTTTCATAAACGAAATTTCTGTTTTTTTATCTGAGAATCCCGAACATCAAGTTGAGGTCGTCAAGCCTTCGCGATCACGGAAGACAAGTCATTCTGACACAGCGTCCCATTTAATCAGCTATGAGTTGTTCACAGAGAGCATGGATATAAGAAAAATTGCGAAAGAACGGGGTATGAGTACAGCAACGATTGAAAATCACATTATCCGTGCCTATCAGGAAGGCATCACGAATGACTGGACCATCCTCTTTACAGAAGAAGAAGAAACACTTATCGAAGAAGCAGTCGAGAAAGTAGGGACGGACCTCTTAAAGCCGATTAAAGAAGAATTACCGAAAAAAATAGGCTATTTTCAGATTAAAGGCTACTTGGTTAAACACGGTCAATATGAATGACCTTGTAGCGAGGGAATGAAAAAAAGCAGGTGCCTTTTGGCTGCCTGCTTTTTCTGGTTCACATTAAGCTTTCATAGAAGCTTTCATCTCAAGAAATTCATCATAAGTCGTTTCTTTATCAATGACACCATCTTCGGTGATTTCAATAATGCGATTTGCGATGGTTTGAATAAACTGATGGTCATGGGAAGCGAAAATCATCGCACCTTTAAAGTTTATCAATCCATTATTCAATGCAGTAATAGATTCCAAATCTAAATGGTTTGTTGGTTCATCTAATAACAGAACATTTGAACCACTTAACATCATTTTGGATAACATACAGCGAACTTTTTCTCCCCCTGAAAGGACACTTGGCTTTTTCAATACTTCTTCCCCTGAGAAAAGCATGCGGCCCAAGAATCCGCGAAGGAATGTTTCACTCTCATCTTCCGGTGAGTATTGACGTAACCAGTCCACAAGGGATGGTTCATTTCCTTCAAAGTACTTGGAGTTTTCATTCGGGAAGTAAGCTTGAGATGTCGTAACTCCCCACTTGAATGTGCCGCTATCCGGTTCCATTTCACCTGCAAGGATTTTGAATAGAGTCGTTTTGGCGATTTCGTTTGCTCCTACAAGTGCAATTTTGTCTTCTTTATTCAGGATAAAGGAAACATTGTTTAAGACCTTTACTCCGTCAACCGTTTTTGTAAGACCTTCAACACGCAGAACATCGTTTCCGATTTCACGCTCCGGCTTGAATTGTACATATGGATAACGACGTGAGCTTGGCTTGATGTCATCCAATGAAATTTTCTCTAACGATTTTTTCCGTGAAGTGGCTTGTTTTGATTTAGATGCATTCGCACTGAATCTGGCAACGAATGCCTGAAGCTCTTTGATTTTTTCTTCCTTCTTCTTATTCTGATCCTGAGCCATTTTAAGTGCTAATTGACTGGACTCATACCAGAAATCATAGTTCCCGACATAAACTTGGATCTTTCCAAAGTCAAGGTCAGCAATATGAGTACAAACTTTGTTTAGGAAATGACGGTCATGTGATACAACGATGACTGTGTTCTCAAAGTTAATTAAAAAGTCTTCTAACCACTGAATCGCTTGTATGTCCAAGTGGTTGGTAGGCTCATCCAGTAAAAGAACATCCGGCTTGCCGAATAGAGCTTGTGCTAATAATACCTTTACTTTTTCTCCACCCGTTAGTTCGGACATTTGTTTCGTGTGAAGCTCTTCATTGATTCCTAAGCCTTTTAGTAGGATCGCAGCTTCTGATTCAGCTTCCCAACCGTTAAGCTCTGCGAATTCACCTTCTAATTCCGCAGCTTTCATGCCGTCTTCATCAGAGAAATCTTCTTTCATGTAGATGGCATCTTTTTCCTGCATGACTTCATATAAACGGGTATGCCCCATAATGACAACTTTCAGCACTTCATATTCTTCATATTCGAAGTGATCCTGCTTTAATACAGCAAGTCGCTCACCTGAACCCATCGATACATGGCCGGTCTGCGCTTCGATTTCTCCTGAAAGAATCTTTAAAAATGTTGATTTACCAGCACCGTTTGCTCCGATAAGTCCGTAGCAATTCCCTGGATTAAACTTTATATTCACGTCTTCGAATAGCTTTCTATCACCAAAACGTAAGCTTACATCTGATACTTGAATCATGTGTGATATACCTCCTAATACTCAATCTAAAAGATTATAACACGCGAGTATGCTAAAAAGATAGAGTGTTAGCGGGAACAGTGAGAAATTTACCGGCTATTTACATAAGCGGATAAAGGATTTTGAATGAAATGGTGGGGATGCGGGGTTCGCTACCACTTTTAAGGAAATGAGCTGAAAATCTTGAAGATGTTATATAGATACGTTAAATTCTTCCCTAATTTAGTTTGCTATGCTAACGTAAGAAAAAAAAGATTGGTGATGAGGGACGAATGATGAGGTTTATGAAGCGGGTGAGATTTCTTTTTAATGTTCGCAGGTCGGTTCCGTTTCTGGTTGATTTTTTTCGGTCTAAAGAGGTTTCGCTATTTAAGAAGGGATTGTCAGTTGCGTTGGTGGGAGGGTATTTCTGGCTGCCGTTTGATTTGATTCCCGATGTTTTTATTTTGTTTGGAATTGTTGATGATTTGGCAGTGTTTGCGTTTGTTCTTCAGCTTATAGTGAAGATGGCACCTGAAGAGTTACAGCATCGATACGAGTTAAAGAAATGATGCAGATCATCACTATGGATGGGCTTCTATCATAGTCTGTAAAAGGCTATGCTTTAGGAGGAGATGTTTGATGTACGATCAATATCCATATTATTTTGAAAATCAGGATGACCGTCAAATCGATCGACAACTGAGAAGAGATATACAAAAAGCCATTAATGACGAATTTCTAGCTATATCTTACTATACACAACTGGCAGAGCTTGCCCCTAATGATACAGCCAAGCTTGCAATCTTGGGAATAAGGCAGGATGAGATCCGTCACTTTAATGGGTTTACACAATCGTACTTGCAACTGACAGGTCGATACCCAACCATTAATTTAATCAATCCAAGAGACCTGCCTTCAAATTACCGGCAAGGGATAAGAGAAAGCATTAAAGATGAAAGTGAAACGGTATCCTTTTATTTATCCATATCTAACAAGCTTACAGAACCTAGAGCCAAGCGAAGGTTTTTGAGGGCTGCTTATGATGAACAGCGTCATGCAGAAATACTCAGGAACCTGTAAATGATGAGAACCGGAATCAGCCAAAAAATGGGCGGCTGCTTTCGGTTTTTTCTTTTGATTTTTTCTGATGAATCCGCTACACTTTAATTACTTAAATACCAATCAGAAAGGTGGGAATTAAAGTGGGATCACCTTTACTCAATTCAATACCGAAACCTTTAGTACAATTAAATCAATGGTTCATCGTTTCTACTATAGCCATTTCATGGATGCTTCAAATAGAATTCTTCTTATTGCTTCCATTTATGGTGGGGTTATCAGCTATGATATTTAAGTTCAATCCCGTCATAAGGGCAGGGAGGATATTCTTAAAGAAAGAGTATTCATCGTATCCACCTGAAGACGCTGACCAGCAGCGGTTTAACAACATGATTGCCGTGATTTGCTTGGGAGGAGCAATCATGAGTGCTCTGGCTGGCTGGAGCACAGGATTCTACCTTTTTTCTGGAATGGTATTTCTTTCAGCGTCCGTCGCGCTTGGGGGATTCTGTGTCGGTTGCTTTATCCGTTTTCAATGGAAAAGGTTTCAATATAAAAGGTCTGTACAGTAGCCTATTGACAATGAATCCCATACATCGTAAACTATACATGAGTTAAATTACTGTATACAAAGGGAGTATGTTCTATGTTAGGTGTCGTTCTTAACTAACCGTGAAATGAATACGGACATTTTGCAGGCAATAGCCTTAAAAACAGGTTATTGAATAAGCTTATTTAGCTTTGCCTTCAAAGTGTAGTTAAGAACAATGGTCATAGCATACTCAACCCTGTAATAGGAGAGCTGTGTCTTTGTGCACAGCTCTTTTTGTGTACATGGATCGGGAATCTGTGCAGTCGTTTCTAACCTTCAGTTATGAACGATTCACGTTTTACGTAGACACATGCGATTATTATTGGTAAGTCAGTATACGAGTGAGTAAGACCACAATGGACATTGTTCATTGTGGTCTATTTTTTTATATGGAGGAGAAAAACATTGAACGAAAAGACTTTTCAAACATTAGAATTTAACAAAGTGAAGGAAGAGTTGACACGGTATGCCCTTACAGAAAAGGGGAAAAAGGAATTAAGGAACATAATGCCATCCATCAACAAACGCCAAATTGAAATGCGTTTAGGTGAAGTAACGGAAGCTGTAAGTATCCTGGAAAAAAGTGCGAGTATACCGATTCATGCTTTGGATGGAGTTGAAAACATTGTAGCAAACCTGAATAAAGGGGTGCCTTTGAAACCAGATCAATTTACAAGCCTCTATTATTTTCTGGATGCGTGTAAAAAAATCAAAAAATTCATGGAGGATAAAAAATGGGTGGCTCCACGGGTATCTTCATATGTTTATTCAATTGAAGAGATCCCTGAGATCGGGGAAGAAATCAATCGATGCATCCGTAATGGAAGAATAGATGACCATGCCAGTAAAGAGTTGT
This sequence comes from Rossellomorea aquimaris, assembly GCF_008180865.1. Classification (GTDB taxonomy): domain Bacteria; phylum Bacillota; class Bacilli; order Bacillales; family Bacillaceae_B; genus Rossellomorea; species Rossellomorea yichunensis. The sequence goes on along the minus strand of NZ_VTEX01000001.1, from coordinate 1,194,086 downwards.
TAAGGATTAGAAAACAAATGGGGATTCAAGAGGATCGGTTAAAGGATAAAATTCAAGCGATTGTAAAGTCAGCCAAATATAAATCCTATCTACAAGAATCGATTGTTAGCCAGAGAAATGGAAGGTATGTTCTCCCCATCAAGAAAGAATATAAAGGAAAAATGAAAGGAGCGGTATTGGATTCATCTGCTTCAGGATCGACTCTCTATATTGAGCCTGATGAATTAAGCATTCAGCAAGATCAGCTTTTATATTATAAACTTGAGGAAGACCGTGAAGTTGAGAACATCCTATGGGCGCTAACAGGGCTGGTTCAATCGTATGAACCACAATTGAAGCTGGCGATTGAGACGATGGTACATTACGATGTCCTATTTGCAAATGCGAAGTATAGCCGTTCCATTGATGGAGTAAGCGCCATAGTAAATGAAAATCATCAAATACATTTATTAAATGCGGTTCATCCCCTGCTTGGAAAAAAGGCAGTACCGCTATCCATTCAGATGGGTGAGGATTTTCATGCATTAGTGATAACCGGACCTAATACTGGAGGTAAGACAGTCGCTATTAAAACGGTGGGCCTTCTCACTCTCATGACCCAATGCGGCCTTCATATCCCCGCAGAAAAGGGTAGTGAAATCAGTATTTATCAAGATATTCTTTTAGATATTGGGGATGGTCAAAGTCTTCAGCAAAATTTAAGCACTTTCAGCTCCCATATAAAAAATATTATCGATATATTAAAGGATACAAATGATCAAACCCTGGTTCTGTTAGATGAACTAGGTTCCGGTACAGATCCCCTTGAAGGAATGGGGCTGGCCACAGCCATCCTGGATCAATTATATGAAAAGGGAGCCACGATACTCGCAACTACCCATTACAGTGAAATAAAGCATTTTGCAGAAGAGCATGAAGGCTTCGTGAACGGAAGTATGGAATTTAATATTGATACATTACAACCTACTTATAAGCTCGTAGTGGGTAAGGGAGGCGAGAGTCAAGCATTTGCCATTGCATTAAAGCTGGGGATGCACCCTGAGATCATTGAAAAGGCCCATGAAATAACGTATAGAGAAAAGAAATACTATGACCTGGGAGAAATCGATTATCATGCGAAGAAGGAAATGGAAAAGCAGGTTATCGTAAACAAATATAAAAAAAGGAACCATAGTAAATCTTCATCAAAGGGGGAGAGTGGAGGTAAATTATTTAGTAAAGGTGATAATGTTAAAATTTCAGCGAGTGGAGAATTCGGGATTGTATATGAAGGACCAGATGATAGAGGGGATTACACGGTGCAAATTAAGGGTGAGAAAAGAATAATTAATCATAAACGTCTGGATCTTTATGTTTCGGCGAAAGAGCTATACCCCGATGATTATGATTTTGATATTATCTTTAACAGTAAAGAAAATCGGAAAAAAGATAAGCTGATGGGAAAACGGTTTGTTGAGGGTTTAACTATAGATCATGAAGAATAAACGTAAAAAACGTCCTTTAGCATTTGCTTAAGGACGTTTTTGCTATACCAAAGCAATTAAAAGGAAATGGGTTAAGACAAGTTTGTCAGTATATAAGAAAGTATGATTCCCAATGAAGACAGAAATCCGACAATGGGCCCACCTTCTTCAAACGCCTCTGGCATCATCGTAGAGGATACCATGGCTATTAATCCGCCTGCCCCGAACGCTCCGATTATGTAAGATATGCTTTCCGATGCATCCTGTAAAAGTGTATACCCGAGCAATGAGCTGAGGGATGAGAGAACGACTACGCTTCCCCACAGGGTTAGAATTTTACCTGTACTATATTGGTCAAGCTTGAAACCGATACTGCTTGATAACGATTCAGGTAAGTTACTGATGAAAATGGCGATGATGAACACCCATTGTATGGATTGGTCTCCTATAAAGCTGACTCCAATAATGATGGATTCTGGTATTGCATCCATTATGGTTCCTACATAAATTGCTAATCCTGAGTGACCATGGGGATTCTTCTTTGACCTCTTTCTTTCACTTCCACCTTTCTTTGAAATGAAGATTTCGAAAAGAGTGAATATGAGCGCCCCTAGTAAGAACATAGATGTGAGATGGAGCAGGTTCGCTTTCCCTTCTGCCTCACTTAGTAAATCAAAGGTGGCAGAACCAATGATCAAACCCGTTCCCAATGCCATGATATAAGCGACAATTCGTTTTGATATGGGCAAATAAATTCCCATAACAGCACCGATTAGTAGGGATAAACTGGCAATTCCTCCCCATAAAGCAGCCTGGCCCATTTCTTCACCTCCATAACATTGTACATAATGAGTTTTCCCTAAATATGAGTTGGATTAAACGCTAAATCAGTCCTTGAATAGTTTTAAAGTGCTGTGGGGATAGTAAAGATGAATAATATTTAGGAGGTAGTCAAATTGAAAAAATATCTATTGATATCCCTTTTAGGGTTATTGTTCATGGGCATTGCAACAGGTTGCGGTATGGGGAATGACATGAATGAAGAAGGACAAGAAATGAATAACCGGAATTTGGAAAAGGTGAACTACAAAAACGATCAGGCAAATCGTGATTATGTTAATAATCGTGAGTATGTCAATGACGGGACAATGAGAGAAAATTATTCACTGGCGGAAAAAGAGGCAAATAAAGTGGCCAGTCTTAATGAAGTGAAGAGCGCTTATGTTTTGACCACAGATCAAAACGCGTATGTAGCGGCGGTACTTGAAGATAAAATGAATGGGAAAGTTTCGAAGGACTTGGAGAAAAAGATCTCGGATCAAGTGAAAAGTCAGAACGGAAATATAGATAACGTTTATATTTCAACTAATCCTGACTTCACTGATCGTATGAGAGATTATGCAAACAAAGCAGAGAACGGAAAACCGATTGAGGGTCTGGGAGAAGAAATGGCAGATATGCTGAAACGCATTTTTCCGAACAGAGGGTAATCCTAATAATGAAAAGTCGAACATTGCTTCGGCTTTTTTTATTTGCCTGTAGGAAATGGACAGGGAATTCAGTATACTATTTAGAGTAACGAAATAAAAGGGAGGAGTGACATTTTTGGCTCAAACAGCTGTGAAACCCCTGCAAAATCCTACTATTTACGGTATTCTATTAGCCATTAGCTCTGGTCATTTTATAAATGATACGTTACAGGCAGTTGTTCCGGCCATGTTTCCAATCATTGAGAAATCCTTGCAGCTGAGTTATACCCAAATCGGCTGGATCGCATTTGCCCTCAATATGACCTCTTCATTGTTGCAGCCAGTATTCGGTTATTATGCGGATATACGTTCGAAACCTTATTTACTTCCTTTAGGAATGCTATCAAGCTTAATTGGTTTGGTGGGATTTGCATTATCCGGCCATTTTTTATGGATCATTTTGTCGGTGTTATTCATCGGCTTCGGCTCCGCCATCTTTCATCCAGAAGGTTCAAGGGTGGCATATATGGCAGCTGGAAACCGCAGAGGCCTGGCTCAATCGATTTACCAGGTAGGTGGGAATACCGGGCAGTCACTTGCCCCATTGATTACGGCATTTATATTTGTTCCATTTGGCCAAAAAGGGGCTTTGTGGTTTTCCATTGTAGCAATCTTAGGGGTCATTGTTTTATTTCATGTATCCAATTGGTACTCTGAACAATTACGTTCTAATGAAAAGATGAACCGACATAACAAGACAAACGTGAAGAAAAACCCGATTCATAGAAGAATTAAATGGGCAATGGTATTAGTAGTGTTTTTAGTGTTTGCCCGTTCGTGGTATGGAGCTGGGTTATCCAATTACTACCAGTTTTATTTGATTGAAGACTACGGTCTTTCAATTAAAGAAGCGCAAGCATACATTTTTGTATTTATGTTTGCGGGAGTGCTGGGAACATTCTTGGGAGGGCCGCTTTCAGACCGTTTTGGAAAAAGGAATATCATTTTCTTTTCAATGTTAGGTGCTGCCCCGTTAACCCTTGCTTTACCCTACTTATCTTTAAGTATTGTCTACCCATTTATCTTTTGCATCGGGTTTATTTTGTCTTCAAGCTTTAGTGTAATCGTCGTGTATGCACAAGAGCTTTTGCCACACAAAATTGGAATGGTATCAGGACTGACCGTTGGACTTGCCTTTGGAATGGGAGCTGTAGGTGCAGTCATCTTCGGGGGACTCGCAGATCTATTCACCATTCGTTTCGTCATGATCCTTTGCAGCTTCCTTCCACTACTAGGGATGATGACGTTCCTTCTTCCTACCGATGAAGCAGTGAGAAGTTTTCATAAACATCCATAGCATAAAAGAGAGAGTGATTGCAGAGTTGATTAAATCAAGCAATCACTCTCTTCGTCTTAAGAAAAAGCAAAGTAAATTATGAATAATGCACAAAGGATGTACATGATTGGATGAACGTCTTTCCATTTTTTTAACGAGATCATCGCTAATGGATAAAGGACAAACCCTAAGGCAATCCCGGTTGCAACACTGAAGGTTAAGGGCATCATAATAATCGTAATAAATGTAGGAATAACGATTTCCAAGCGACTCCAGTTAATATGCCTTACTTCGGTAGCCATTAGAGCACCGACAATTATCAATGCAGGTGCAGTTACCTCAGGAGTAATAACAGATAATATTGGAGAAAAGAAGAGAGCGATGGAGAAACAAAAAGCAATTACTATTGAAGTGAATCCCGTTCTGCCTCCAACGGCTACTCCTGCAGAGGATTCTACAAAGGAGGCTGTTGTTGAAGTCCCGAAGATCGCTCCTGCCACTCCTGAAGCGGAATCAGCTAAAAGAGCTCTACCTGCATTCAGAATCTTATTATCTTTCATTATCCCCGCTTGACTGGCAACAGCAATCAATGCCCCTGCAGTGTCAAAGAATGCTACAAATAGGAATGTGAAGATCACCGCCATAATTTCAAGGGTGAAAATGTCACCTAAATGAGTAAAAACAACTCCAAATGTAGGATCTAAGCTAGGGACCTTACCAATAATGGAGTGAGGAACCTCGATCTTCCCTGTAATCATACCGAGGACAGTGGTTGCGACCATTCCGTAAAATATTCCTCCACGAATGCCTTTAACTAACATCATCAATGTAATAACGAATCCGAAGACTGCAAGAAGTGTATTAGAAGAAGAAAGATTTCCGATCGAGACAAAGGTTTCTGGATTGGCAACTACAAGTCCTGCATTTTTAAATCCTATAAAGGCTACGAAGAATCCGATTCCACCTGCAATCGCATATTTTAAATCCTGTGGAATGACATTGATGATTTTCTCGCGAATTTTCATGACACTTAAGATCATAAAGATTATGCCTGCCACAAATACTCCGGTCAGTGCAATTTCCCATGGAACGCCCATTCCGATACATACAGAAAAGGTAAAGAAAGAGTTAAGTCCCATGCTGGGTGCAATACCTATTGGAAAGTTTGCAAGTACCCCAATTAATAGGGACCCTACAATCGCCGACAGGGCAGTAGCTGTAAATAATGCGCCTTTATCCATTCCCGCCTGACTGAGGATGATTGGATTGACGACAAGAATATAGGCCATTGAAAGGAAGGTCGTTATACCTGCTAACGTTTCTTTTCTATAACTTGTTCCTCTTTCAGCAAATTGAAAGAATGTTTTCATAAATAACCCTCCAAGTAGAAAATAAAAAGACTCCGGTCAAAAGTTAACCAGAGTCATATCCACAGGATAAAAATAATCGTGTTATTTTATCTTGTAGACAAGCCATTTAAGGTAGCTGGTAGAAACGTTCAAGCCTTATTCTTGAACTTATACAAGGTGTATGAGAATTTGTTATAATTGAATTAGAAGCATCATATCAAGTGACTTTCATCAGGTCAATGGAACAACTAAATGTTCGTGAATTCATTATTTTCTAAATTGATGGTTTATTATTAAAATCGCCTCATGTACTATACATAATCACTGAAAAAAGCTATATTTAGTGAATACAAAACTTGAGTAGAGAGAACTTAAGTTAATAAGTAATTGAAATAGGAGGAACTAGAATAATGTCTTCTTTAAAACCAGGTACGGTAGTGGATTTATTCGTTGATCATGAAGTACCTTATGGTTTCTTTCTAACGAATGAAATAGATCGTGTGCTATTGCATCATTCTGAAATAACAGAAGAAATTCAAGAAGGAGATACTGTGAAGGTATTTCTTTATCATGATAAGGATGTTCGCCTTACAGCGACAATGCGTATCCCTAAAGTACAAGTCGGTGCTTACGGATGGGCTGAGGTAGTGGATAAAAGGGAGGATTTAGGTGTTTTCGTTAACATTGGCCTTCCTAAGGATATTTTAGTCTCGGCAGATGATCTTCCTAAATTCCTGGAACTTTGGCCAAACCCGGGTGATCAGTTGTTTTTAACACTGAATCGTGATAAGCAGGACCGCTTATACGGACGATTAGCGACTGAAAATATCATTGAGCAGGTGTCTAGAAGAGCATCTACAGAAATGATGAACGCAAAAGTGCAAGGACGTGTGTATCGACTGCTTAGAGTCGGAACCTTTTTCTTATCCGAACAAGGATATCGATGCTTCGTTCATGAGAATGAACGAAAAGCGGAACCAAGACTGGGAGAGCTGGTTGAAGGGAGAGTCATCGACGTTAAGGATGACGGGAACTTAAATGTATCTTTCTTACCGTTAAAGCAGGACAAAATGCTTGATGATGCTGAGGTCATTCTGGAGTATCTTGCAGAAAGGAATGGAGCTATTCCTTTTTGGGATAAGAGCCAGCCGGATGACATCAAAGATCGCTTTAATATGAGCAAGGCATCCTTCAAACGAGCCCTAGGAAAACTCATGAAGGAAGACCGGGTTTATCAAGAAGAAGGCTGGACTTATTTAAAAAAGTAAAAGCAATAACGGGAGGCTCGCCCAGAGGGTGTAGTCCTTCCTGGTTTTCTTGAACATATATAAAAGAGTGCTGACCATAACTGTCAGCACTCTTTTGTATTATGATTCTATTTGTTTCACATTTTGCTGGGCTTTCTGCATACTTACGGATTTAATAGGCAGGATCGTGCCTAGCAATGCGATGAATGCACATCCGATCAATACAGTTGAATATCCTGTTACTGCAATTGTAGATAACACTCCGAACACGACAAGGTCCAGGACGGAATCTACAATGGAAAGCAAGGAAATTGTTGTCGCCCTGATCCCGGATGGAATCAGATCATTGCTTAATTGAGCGTATATCGGGTAACGGATTGCTCGAACTAGTCTTAAAACGAAAAAAGATCCCAGAACAATCCATAATGATGAACCAAATAAAGCGGATAACAGTAAGCCTATTACGGCTAACAAACCAGAGACACTCATAAGCTTCACCCTCGAAACCTTTGCAGTCATCCACCCAATGGAATTAGAAGCAAAATAACCCATGACTGCCGAAATGGCATAAAAAACGCCAATTAAATAAACAGGCAATCCTGCCTCCTTCATCAAGGGCTGATCGAAGTATTGATAAACAGCTCCTGCAGGAATGAAGACCAACGTTACGTTTAGAAACATCAGCAAAAGCTCTGGTGCTTGACGAATCACGTGCAGACCACTTTTAATTTGAGAAAAAGGATTCTCTCTTTTGAAGGAGTCCATAGAGGGCTGCTTAATTTTGAGGACGAAGAATACCTCTATTAAATGGAATGCCAATCCTAAGATAATAAGTAGATTGAATTGGCTGTCAGCTAAATCTTCAGCTAAATAAGAGCCGAATATTACCGCAATCAGCATACTGACAAATGTAGCAGATTGAATTTTGCCCATTGCATGATCCATGCGATTTTCTTCATTGGATTCTTTGAGCGAGTCATAAATTAGTGCCTCATCAGCCCCCGAAAAAAAAGTCACGCTAAACCCATTTATAAAGCTGTATAAGAAAAACATCCAAGGATCGTAGGCAAATAAAAGGAGCACAATACTAATGATTTTAAGCACAGAACCACACAAGAATGAATATTTTGCCCCAAACCGGTCAGCAAACATTCCGGTTGGAACTTCTCCAATTAGTACAGCTCCACTCCAAAACATGAGTAGAATCAAAATTTGAGAAGAAGTTAATCCTCTTTCAAAATAGAATAAAGTCAAGACTGGTTGAAGAAAACTGATCGTACCAAAAAAAGAAATCCAAAATAGCACCCGGATATTATGGGATGCAATGGTTCGTTTGTCCATATATGTCTCCTACTTCCTAATAATGTACTATTGTCCCGGAAGAAGGAGCGTCGTTTCATGTATAAGGAACTTAAACGTTCACTCCTCCTTGAAATGTTGAAAGTGTTTTGAACGTTTTTTGCATGTTATTTCCTCCTCATAATTGATGCAATTAGTTTAGCATAATGATGGGAAAAAGAAGAGACTTAATTGTTCGACAAATATCTACATATAGGGGTTATATGGAACATGGGGAGAAAAAGAAGAGGGAACCGAGCAAATCGGGTGATGTATGGCTATTGAAGTGGAGGACTTCCTCGGTTCTTATCATTAAAATGGTCTAATTTTTAAAAATTTATTCACTATTTGTAAAATGGTTAGAGATGTGTGGTCTTAGATTCCTTGATGGGCGAGATTTTGACGGAGAATATTGAGCAATTATCTTAACGATCCTCATTCGATTGTAGCGCTGCACGAGAATAAGGGGCAGGTTAAATGAAATTCCGTATAGGAACATGATCCAGGACTCGACTCCATTATTTAGAATGAAAAAGAAAGGTGCCGGTATCATTTGCAGCCAGTGGGATAATTCGGCACGAGTCAATTCGTATAGGAAGGTGATCCGACCCTGATGAGAAGTGAGGCCGATTTCATTTTTATTTACCCCACCACGAAACCATCTCCCTGCATCAGGTATATATTCCTTCCATTTTTTAATCTTCAAAAACTCAAATATTCCACCCCCAGCTTCCATTTCAAGAGGATGAAAGAGGGGGGACAACCTTTGGAGTTGTTTGTTGGTCAATCTGGATGTCAAAAAGGAAATAACGAAATGAATACTTACCCAAGCAAAAATATTTACAAGGATGATCATTTCATCTTTTCATCCTTTCCTTTCTCTAAATAAATGTATCGATCCTTCCACTTTGTGTTTTTCGTCAAAAATGTTGTAAACACCGAGTGGGAGAATGTCATCACGAAGAATAGAATATGGACTGGAAATAAAAGCGTCTCAATAATGGTGAAATTTCCAATCCTGCTAAGAATGAGATACAAGTAAATACTTAAAGAAAAGTATTGAATCATATAAATATATGGATCTGTCCATACCATTACCGGCGAATGAATGACAAAAGAAGCGAGTGAGGTAATCCACAAAGAAGATAGTACCAAGAGGATGATGTTTGTCGATTTTGCCCCGGAAGCGAAACTCTTCGACCACCCGTAGAATAACTCACTCAATCCGTTCCCATACATTCTCATGGATATGGCATTGCTTCCGCTCGCTGCTACTACTAATTCTCCACATTTTTTTGCACGTTGACTTAAAGCAAAATTCTCCACCATATCTCCTTTGATTGCTTCGTGCCCACCAATTCGCTGATATACATCTCTTGTACACAGGAAGCACTGACCAAACCCACCCGAAGGTCTGACCAGCCCGGATAGGAGATGAGTGACACTCGTTGAGGCGAATACGATTAAATGAAACATCATGGATAAAGTCTCATATCCACTATTCATCTTATGAAAGGGATGAATGCTCAGAACTCCTTGACATTGCTGTTGTTGATAAGTCTCGCAAATTCTTAGAAGTCCTGCTTGCTCGAACCATGTATCTGAGTCCACAAACAGTAAGAATTCTCCCTTGGATGCTTCCGCACCATTCCAACAAGCCCAAGATTTTCCGTTCCATCCATTTGGAAGAGGGGGAGTATCCACCACTGTTGCACCGAACTCTTCAGCTATCGCCTTCGTACGATCCTTCGATCCATCATTTACCACGATCACTTCAAACGGCTGAATAAATTGCTTCTGAATACTCGATAATAGATTTCCAATTGTCAGTTCTTCATTTCTGGCAGGAATGATGATGGAGCATTTTTTTACGAGAAAGCTATTCCTTACATGAATGGACTTTTTGACTGTAGGGATTCTAGTAAAAAGGAAAACGGTAAGAATAATAGACCCTAACCAAATATACATTTTTTCACCTTCTGATCTTTTGGTTTTTATCGACATTTTAACCATTTTGGTTAAAGGTGATACCTTTTTTTAAATGGATTGGTTGTTTTGTGTGTGTAAATTCATGTCAAATTTGTTTGAAGTCAATCAAAATGGGCACAATGGAAAGCTGAATAAGCGATTCAGTAGACAACGATCTTTCTCGTAAGGAGGAAATGAGATGAAGAAGAAAGTGATAGTAGTAGGTGGCGGATTAGGAGGTATGTCAACAGCGATCCGTCTTGCATCAGAAGGATTTAACGTGACCATTGTTGAAAAAGGGGAAAGACTTGGCGGAAAATTAAACAAAAGAGTAGGAAAAGGCTTTTCTTTCGATACAGGCCCATCGATCCTTACGATGCCGTGGGTTCTGGAAAAAGTTTTTGCTCATGCAAGCCGTGATCTGAATGATTATGTGGATATTATCAGAGTGGAACCGGGCTGGAGGACATTTTTTGAAGACGGAAAGGTCCTGGATGTATCTTCGGATCTTCCAACAATGTTAGAAGAAATGAAAAAGACATCCACGGAGGATGCGAATAATTTCTTTAACTATTTAAGCTACTGTGGAAAGATGTATGAGCTCACAATGAAAAGCTTCTATAAAAAGAGCATCAATGGCTTGCAGGACCTACGCACGATGCATCCGGTCAAAGAATTACTGCAAATGGATCCGATGAAATCCATGGATGCTGCAAATCGTAAATTCATTAAAGACAAGCATTTGCAGCAGCTGTTTAATTTCCTGATCATGTACGTCGGTTCGTCACCTTACCATGCACCAGCCATCATGTCACAGCTTACACATGTTCAGTTGGGGCTGGGAGTCCATTACGTAAAAGGCGGAATGTATAAAATTGCAGAGGCAATGGCCAAGGTGTTGGAGGAACTCGATGTAGAGATTCGCTTAAATTGTGAAGTTGAGGATATTCTTACCACTGGCAGCCGTGCTGAAGGAATACGGACGAAAATAGGGGAAGAGCTGATGGCGGACATCGTGGTATCGAATTTAGAGGCGATCCCTTGCTACAAATCCCTATTGGCTGATCATCATGAGTCTGCTAAGGAAGTCGAGGAACTAAGCAAGTATGCCCCTACGGTTTCAGGATTGGTTCTGCTCCTCGGGGTGGATCGTAAATATGATCATCTTGCTCACCATAACTTCTTTTTCAGTAAGGACCCTAAAAAAGAATTCAAGCAAATCTTCGATGAGATTCAGCTGGCTGATGATCCGACGATTTATATTGGTATCTCGTCGAAGTCGGATCCCACACAGGCTCCTGAAGGAAAAGAAAACCTGTTTGTGTTGACACACGTACCACCATTAAAAGAGGGGGAGGATTGGACTCAATACAAAGAATTTTATCGACTCAAAGTGCTGGATAAGCTGGAGAAAATGGGCGTATCCAATCTAAGGGACCATATTGAATACGAATATACCTTCACTCCTAACGACCTTCAAACCCTTTATGGGGCGAATGGTGGTTCAATCTATGGTACTGTCACAGACCGAAAGCTTAATGGAGGCTTCAAGATTCCGAATAAGAGCAGAGTGCTCTCTAATATGTACTTTGTGGGAGGTTCCACCCATCCAGGTGGAGGTGTGCCAATGGTTGCACTTTCAGGACAATTGACAGCGGAATTAATCATTAATGAGCAAGTGAAAGTGAATCGTTTCATTGGATAATATGAAAAGGTGAAGGTTACATTTATATAATCTTCACCTTTTATATTCTTACTGTTTTTCTGAAGGATGATTATCTACTGTATCCGAGTTATTTACATTCTTTTCATCTTCATCAGGATAGGGGTCAAAGAAATTGACGACTTTCCCTGGGCCTTCAAACCCGATAACCTGCTCATTGTCTTCTGTATTTTTCTCATTTTTCTTCATACAAAAACTCCTTCCTGCCATTAGTTTGGCGAAAGGAGTTTTTTTCATCCCACTATTTAGTTCTTCCAATGATTATCTATAAATTCATCGCGACCTGATTTTGCCCGGTCTTGTTTATATTCATCTGGATTTTTCTTGTAGAATTTTTGATGGTATTCTTCTGCCGGATAGAAAGTGGAAGCAGGAAGGATGTTTGTGACGATAGGCTTCTTGAATCGTCCACTGTCTACTATTTCGTTCTTTGTGTTTTCAGCTAATTGTTTTTGGTGTTCATTATGATAAAAAATAGCTGTCCGGTACTGATTGCCGCGGTCATGGAATTGTCCTCCATCATCCGTTGGATCAATCTGAGGCCAGTATAGCTCTAATAATCTTTCATAAGGGAATAAATCAGGATTAAATGTGATTTGAACAGCTTCGTAATGTCCACTATTTCCTGCTTTTATATCTTGATATGTTGGGTTTTCAAGGTGGCCTCCTGAATAACCCGATACGACATCAATAATTCCCGGTAATTCATCAAATGGCTTTACCATGCACCAAAAACAACCACCAGCAAAGGTAGCGATTTCTCTTTTTTCTTTCATTGCTGAACCTCCTGTACCATATGTGCTCCTCTAAAGCAGTAAAGCGATTGCTTGAAACAGATTTTATCACGAAATAATGGAGGGGACAATCTATTAGCTCGAAGTTTGCACCTGGATTGTTTCGAAAAGAGAGATTCCTGCTATTTTCAGCAAAGTTTATCAAATTTCATTCACTAACCATAGAATCTTGTGTATAATTCTGTTGAACGGAATAATTACATACGACATGAGATCAGGTGAAGCGGAAGTGACGATACTTCTTTGCTTCATAATAGGGAAGTTGGTGTAATTCCAACGCGGTCCCGCCACTGTAAATGGAAGTGAGCTGTATGAATGCCACTGTACCAATGGGTATGGGAAGGTGCAGCAAACAATGACCATGAGCCAGGAGACCTGCCTGATTTCTTTCGCACCAAATCTACGCGGATAGAAAGGTGTAATGTGCATGTTTAACGGTTTAAAGCCTTTTATGCATCTTACACAGCATCTCTAGTCCCACTGGAGATGTTTTTTTGTCTGGGAATAAGTTCATCTACAGGAGGAAAACGTATGAAACACACATTCAAAATCATTCTTGCTCTAATAGTATCTCTAGGACTCCTTTCAGCTTGCGGTACTGACAATGAAAATGTTGAAAAGAATAAAGATAGCGGGGAAGTCAGCCAGGGGCAATCTGCTTTTCCTTTGTCAGTAAACGACGCCTTGAATAATAAAGTCACGCTGGATGAGCAACCTAAGCATATTGTTTCATTGATTCCGAGCAACACAGAAATCTTATTCGAGTTAGGGTTGAATAAGGAAATCGTAGGTGTTTCAGATTTTGATAATTATCCAAAAGAAGCGGCGGAGAAAGAAAAAATAGGTGGAATGGAATTTAACGTTGAGAAGATCATCGGTCTGAATCCGGATTTGGTTCTTGCTCATGAGTCCACTGCTGTGTCGGCGGAAGAAGGGTTAGAACAGCTTCGAGGTGCAGGGGTAAAGGTCTATATCGTACGTGATGCCAATAGCTTTGAGGAAGTGTACACCACGATGGAAAACATCGGCACATTGGTAGGCAAGAAAGATGAAGCTGAGTCTGTCATTTCTGAGATGAAAGCGGATCTTGAATCCATTAAGGAAAAAGTCAGTGGTGTATCTGAAAAGAAAAAAGTGTATGTAGAGGTTTCACCTTCCCCTGACATATATTCGACAGGAAAAAATACTTTTATTGATCAAATGCTTTCACTAGTAAATGCCGAAAATGTGATGAGTGATCAGAAGGGATGGGTCCAAGTAAATCAAGAAGCGGTCATCGCTTCAAATCCTGACGTCATCATTACAACCTATGGTTTTTATAGTGAAAATCCTAAAGAACAAGTGATGGGCCGAGAAGGTTGGAAAGATGTAACTGCTGTAAAAAATGAAGATGTCCATGATGTTCATTCAGATCTGGTCACACGTACTGGTCCGAGATTAGTTGAAGGAGTAGAGGAAATTGCAAAGTCAATCTATCCGGAGTTATTTGCAGAATAAAATATGGATAACATACGGGTTGGCTGTAACGTTTTTACTATTCGCAATTCTCGCCGGTATTTCGATTGGAACCGTCTCTGTCCCGCCAAAGGATATTCTGTTCATCGTTGGAGCTAAATGGTTTGGATACCCTTTACCGGAAGAAATTGATCCAATGTTTGCAAATATAGTGTATGCCATAAGATTGCCCAGAGTATTATTGGCATTATTGGTTGGAAGTTCCTTAGCAATTGCAGGAGCTTCCTTTCAAGGACTATTGCGCAACCCGCTTGCTGATCCATATACATTGGGTGTGTCTTCAGGAGCATCGGTCGGTGCTGTTATTACGTTGTTCTTTAATTGGAGCATTCCGTTCATCGGGAAGTTTACGCTTCCCTTTCTCAGTATTCTTTGTTCGATTATAACCGTGTTCCTCGTATTATGGTTTGCACAGAAGGTTGAAAGAACCATGAAGGTAGAAACCATCATATTAACAGGGATCATTTTCAGCTCTTTTTTAGGTTCCCTTATATCCTTAATGATTGCCCTGACGGGAGAGGAATTAAGACAGATCATCGGTTGGCTTCTTGGAAGTGTATCCATGAGAGGGTGGGATTACATTACGATTATATTGCCCTTTTTCTTAATTGGAGTGATCGTTTTGTTTCTCAATGGCAAGGAACTGAATGGCATGAGCTTTGGTGAAGAACAAGCCCATCATATCGGGATATCCGTACAAAAGAGAAAACTCCTCATCTTAATTGCTGGAAGTATCCTCACGGGAGCGGCTGTCGCCGTTTCAGGTACAATTGGATTCGTGGGGCTCGTAATTCCTCATTTTCTAAGAAGGATCGTAGGGCATGACCATAGACACTTACTTCCTTTGTCCATCATTGTTGGGGGAGGCTTTCTCGTATTGGCTGATCTCATTTCAAGAACCATCATTGCACCAACCGAGCTTCCGATTGGAGTGATAACAGCTCTTATTGGTGCCCCGATGTTTGCTTATATTCTCCTGAAGAAAAGAGGGCTTTCATCATGATAGATGTAGACGGTGTTACAGTAGGATATAACGATAAAATAATCGTGGAAGACATGAATTTTCATATAGAGGAAGGAGAATTCTTTGGGATTCTTGGACCTAACGGAAGTGGAAAGACGACGCTGTTAAAAGCCATGACGGGTCTGCTTCCATTAATGGATGGAAGCATAAGGTTAAAAGGAAAAAAACTGCATCATTTCTCTTCAAGGGATCTTGCCACACAGGTAGCGGTACTTCCTCAGATATCGACAGAATCCTTTTCCTATGAGGTGAGGCAGACGGTTATGCTGGGGAGATATGCTCACCAAAAAGGTTTCTTTAAAGGAACGACTGAACGGGATTCTGAAATCGTGGAGAAGGTAATGGATCAAACGGGCATTACTTCCTTTCAGGACCGCTTCCTTCATGAGTTGTCCGGGGGAGAACGGCAGAGGGTATTCCTTGCCCAGGCTCTCGCTCAAGAGCCACAGGTCCTGTTGCTTGATGAACCCACTAATCATCTCGATCTTTCGTATCAGAAGTCATTGTTGGATTTAATTAAAAATCAAACAATACACGAAAAATTAACGGTAATCGCAATCTTTCATGACTTAAACTTAGCAAGTTTATACTGTGATCGCTTACTTCTCTTAGATAATGGAAGAACCAAACTTCTCCATCACCCGGAAGAGGTTCTGAAAGAGAAACATATAGAAGAGGTGTATCATACAAAGGTTCAGAAACAAGCTCATCCTTTAGTTGCAAAACCTCAAATGGTCATTGTTCCTGAGGAGAGTGCGACAGAGAACTTTGTGTTAGATGAAAGCTACCTAAACGTAAGAGAAGAATACATACATTTCTCTGCTCCTTACCCATTAAAATGCATGTCCTCAGGAATTATTGGTGCAGGAATCGGGTGGTACAGGCACTTTATCAATCGTAGGGTCCCTGCAGATTATGACTGTTCAGATTATCAAGAGGACATGAAAGAATTTCTTGTTCATAAAGACCTGGACCCCTCATTTTCTGTAGGCATGATGACGGCGCTTCCTTTAAATAATATGGTTTGCGAATCATTCGAAGTTCAGGGGCATTCCGTATTCGTCGTAGTGACAGCCGGTGTCGGGAATGCGATTGATGTCTCGACAAGTTATCAATATGATATTGATTTAAGGCCAGGCACGATTAATACATGGGTGTTCATAAATGGGAATCTTTCAGATGAAGCATATATAGAAGCCCTTGTAACCTCAACAGAAGCGAAAGTGAGGGCCCTACATGACATGAATGTGAGGGACAGAAGAACTGGTCAACTTGCAACCGGGACACCGACCGACAGTATTCTGATCTCCTCAAGTCAACAAGGAGAGCTGGAACCGTTTGCCGGACCGATTACACCAATAGGGAAGTTGATTGGGCGCGGTGTGTATGAGGTAACAAAAAAAGCCATTGAACGCTATTTGGATCAAACAGAGTAGAATCATTTCAATGAAAAGGTAATTGAGGAGAGGGGGAATCGGCTTGGGAGCCCTATATTTTATTACCGGAGGGGTTAGAAGCGGCAAAAGCTCTTTTGCTGAAAAATGGGCAATTGAGAAGAAGAAGTCAAACGTTCCATTGGTCTATCTTGCTTGTGGAGTAAACACTGACAGGGAGATGGAGCAAAGAATCTTGAAACACCAGCAGGACCGGCAAGCGTCTGCTGTGGAATGGACGACGATTGAATGTCCCAATTCAATTGAAAGGATAATCAACCAAATTCCTCAACACTCCGTTGTACTGTTGGACTGCCTCACGACTCTTTTAACAAATGAGATGTATGATAGTAATGAGGAGAAAAGTCAATATATAGAAGAGAAAATCTATCAATCTATCGTACAGTTGCTAAATAAAGTTGATGTACTGTTCCTGGTTAGCAATGAATTGGTTTCTGACCTTCCAATTGATTCAAAGGATATCCTTACTTTCCAGAAACGGCTTGGTGCATTGCACATAAGAATGGTGAAAAAAGCATGTGTGGCAATTGAAATGACGGTGGGAATCCCAGTTGTGAAAAAGAGGGGTCCGAATGAGGAAGGACGGTTTCCTCATGATCCTATTTAAAAGCTTTCTCCTTAACCTGCAGTTTTTTACGATTCTGCCGATCTGTAAAGAATTTTCAATAGGGAATAGGGAAATGAAGTGGATGGTCCGGACATTTCCACTGTTAGGTTTATTTGTAGGTGTGTTTCTTGTAGGAGGATATGTTTTTCTAAATTCTTTTACGCACATAAGCCCTTTAGGTATATCATTCTTTATTTGGGTATTGCCAATCGTATTAACGGGCGGTATTCATTTAGATGGCTATATGGATGCAAGTGATGCCTTTTTTTCTTATAGAGATAAGGAAAAGCGATTAGAAATAATGAAAGACCCGAGGGTAGGCGCCTTTGGCGTTTTGTCACTGGTGGTATTGCTTTCTTCACGGTTTTTATTTATTTATGAAACCATCCTTCAAACCCATTCCACTATTTTGATAGGTATGATTCTTGTGTCGATTCCCTTTTTAAGTCGAATGGTGATGGGGGCGAGTATAATCCTTATCCCTGCAGCCCAGACGTCTGGAATGGGATATGGTTTCAGAAAGAATGTGACCGGTTATGATCTTATATGGATTGTTTCTGGTTTATTGCTGGGTGGAGTCGGCAGCTTCTTATTAAATTGCTTTAATTTTTATGCTTTATTCAGCCTGGTGACGTTAGCTATATTCTTCTTTGTTTATTCTAGATCCATCAAATGGTTTGGCGGTATGTCCGGTGATACAATCGGGGGCAGTGTAGAGGGAGTGGAGTTGTTTTTATGGATGACTATATGGTTATTGCATGTATTCGCCATGGTTTAACAGAGGAAAATGAGAAAGGGAAATACCTCGGCTGGACCAATTCCAGTTTATCTCGAAAAGGAATCGAATTACTTAAAAGGCGAAATACTTTTTTTGAAGAGTATGAACGATGCTTTTCGAGTGATCTTAATCGCTGTTTAGAAACCGCTCATTTTCTGTTTCCTCATGCTCCATTAATCTCTTCATCCCTTTTAAGAGAGATACACTTTGGAGGCTGGGAAGGTCTAACCTATGAGAGCTTAAAGGATGACAATGCTTATCAAGAATGGTTATTGGACCCATCCATTTCTCCACCAAATGGAGAAGGGATAGAACAATTTGGAAAACGAGTCGATTTAGCCTGGGCACAGATCGTTGCCCAGATAGAAGAGCACAATGGGAAGCGGTACGCCGTTATTACTCATGGTGGAGTCATTCGACATCTATTAACTTCTTTATCTCCTGGACATGTTCACAGAACGTTTTGGGAATGGAAGGTCAACCATGGAGAAGGGTATGAAATGGTATGGAAGACAGAAAATGATTGGAGGAATCAAACATGTACTTCGTTACGGGAGGTTCCTTTAATGGGAAAAGCATATGGGTGAAAACCCATTTTAATCTTAAAGAAACTGATGCAACCTGGATTCCATTATTTAGTGGAGAAAGGATTCATTTGGATGATATCAACTTTTCAAACTCTGTCATCGTAATAGAGGGACTTGAGTATGGAATTCGATCAACCATTTTAAATAATGATTCCGAAGTCAGAAAGTCTTTTACAATTTTGATGCAAACCTTAAAGCAGTGGGAAGAAGAAGACCCTGATCGTAGAGTGATCTGGATAGGTTCAGAGGTCGGGAAAGGAATTGTCCCAATGGAAAAGCTATCCAGGGAATGGCGGGATATGACAGGATGGGTTTATCAAGATCTGGCGAAAATGTCTAAGCAAGTATGGCTGGTTTGGTACGGCCTTGCTACATCGCTAAAAGGATAAAGGAGAGGGTAAGTATGCAGCTTTACACAAGAACTGGTGATAAAGGTCAAACAAGTTTAATCGGTGGAAGAGTAGATAAAGATGATATTCGTGTCGAAGCATATGGTACATTGGATGAAGTGAATTCTTTTGTTGGGCAAGCCGTTTCAGAACTGGATGTCGAGCGTTTTCAGGATGTCCTACAGGATTTAGAGACGATTCAGCATGAACTATTTGATTGTGGCGGTGATCTATCCAACGTTTCTAAGCATAGAAAAATCAAACTTCAAACTCAATCCGTCAAGACGTTGGAGGAGAAGATTGATAGGTTTACGAAGGAAGCGCCTCCACTTGAGAAGTTCATTTTACCAGGAGGTGTGAAAGCTTCATCAAGTATTCACATAGCTAGGACGGTTACAAGAAGAGCAGAGAGAATCATGGTTTCGCTTTCAAAAACGGACGAGGACTTTCCTATTGTGACATTGCAGTATATCAATCGATTATCCGACTACTTTTTTGCCTTAGCACGTGTGATCAATTATCGTTGTAATGTAAAAGATGTTGAATACATTCGCAGCGCAAACGTATTTTCAACAGGTAAAGTTCAGAAAAAAAATGAAAAGTAATCTTAGGACTCTTTTATTACTTTCCTTGTTTATGGCTTTTTCTGCGATCGGTGGAATGGTAAAGATACCTGCTGTAATTGGGACGATTGCTTTAGATAGTATGCCTGCACTATTAATTGCATCCCTTTACAATCGGAGATGGGGTGCAATCGTTGCAGGGGGAGGACACTTACTATCAAGCTTATACGTTGGTTTCCCGTTGGGACCGTTTCATGTTCTCATTGCTATTGAAATGGCCTTCTTTGTATGGATATTTGGATATGTGTTTGCGAAAGGAAAAAGGGTACTTGCAGCCATTCTGTTTTTTATAGGAAACGGTCTACTAGCAGGAATTCCATTTATATTCATCCTTAATCCTTCATTTTACTATGCTATTATTCCTTCATTATTAATAGCCAGTTTCATTAATTTAACGGTAGCACACTTCTTGTATCCTCCTCTGCATTCAAAAGTGAATAGGGGGGAAACCGCATGACCAAGCTTCGAGATGTTATATCCATTTCAATTTCAGATCAGGAAGAGCTGATACTGGCTTCTGATTGCAGCGGAGGGATTGGAAATAAGGAAGAAGATGTAGTCCTTGCGGATCCTGAGACAGTGGGTTATTACTGTTTCCGTGTAGCAGTGATGGAATGTTTGGCCGTGGGGGCAAGGCTCAAAGCTATTCAATTACTGAACTTTACAAGTGAGGCTGTATGGGATCAGTATTGCAGTGGTGTGAAAAAAGGATTAAGTGAAATGAACCTGGATGGTATTCCTATTACAGGGAGCACTGAATCGAATATCAGTCTTAATCAATCGGCCATTGGAGTTACGTGTATTGGCATGAGAAACAAGAAAAGTCCCATTTCCTCTTGTTCAAATCTTGCTTATGCGCTTATCGGAACCCCCTTGGTAGGAAATGAAGTGATAGACCAACATACATTCATCGCTCCATTATCTCTATTTATGAATTGTGTTCATCACTCATCTATCATCGATATAATGCCAGTCGGCTCTAAAGGCGTTCTTCATGAACTTTCTCTCTTATCAGGGAAGCCTTTAAGAAGAGAGAATGTCACTTCAACTCAAGACTTGGACAAATCCAGCGGGCCTTCTACTTCATTCATCATTTCATACAGAAAAGCGGAGGAGCTTGATGTAAAAGACCTTACAAATGATTTCTTCCATTCACTCGATTTGCAGTGGTAGGAACAAATAAATACTTTTATGGATATTTGTGATAAAATATACTTTCAAATGGTATGGAGAAATGTGTTAGTTCATCCAAGATTCTTTGATTGTCAATTTCATTCGAATAGAGTACTATTTCATACTATCATCAGTAATTCATGAATGTCATAAAAGTAGGTGAAGAAATGGATTCACGATTAGATCGCAAGTCTAAAAAGAAAAAACGCGGAAGAAAAGTGATATTGGTATTATTATTACTTATATTTAGTTTACTCGGTTATGCAGGGTTTCAATTTTATAGCGGATATAAAATGGCTGGAGACGATAAGCTTCAAGAAGATTATACATTCAATGGTGTGAAAGATAAGGACGGTAAGGTAAACGTACTGCTATTGGGAGTCGACAGCAGAGGCGAGGAGAAATCCAGGACCGATACGATGATGCTCGCACAGATCGATCCGAAAACAAATGAAACCAAACTCGTTTCCTTTATGAGGGATATATATGTTGAAATACCGGGATACCAAAACTATAAGCTGAATACAGCATTTTATTTAGGTGGACCAGAATTGCTCAGAAAGACCATCAAACACAACTTCGATATTGATATTCAATATTTCATGGTAGTCGACTTCAAAGGATTTGAACAATCCGTTGATGTATTGGCACCTGATGGAATTGAAATGGATGTGGAAAAGGCGATGTCGGAAAACATTGGCGTTTCCCTTCAGCCTGGTGTTCAAAACTTAAATGGGAAAGAATTATTGGGGTATGCAAGGTTCCGTGCTGATGCAGAGGGAGACTTTGGCAGGGTTGAAAGACAACAAAAAGTCATAAATGCTCTTAAAGATGAGGTCCTCTCAATAGGTGGAGTGACAAAGCTTCCTAAAATGGCGGGATCCATTCAACCCTATATTCAGACAAATATGAGTAAGCTTGATCAAATTTCCATCGCTAAAGATATCCTGTTGAGTAATAGCAGTGATATGGATAAGCTCACCATTCCAGTTGAAGGGTCGTATGGTTTTGGCAGCTATAGCGGTGTAGGATCTGTACTTGATATTAATTTTGAAGAAAATATACAAGCTCTGAAAGATTTTCTTAATGGTAAGAGCTCAGACGAAGTTACAACTGAATGAATTTATAAAGCCCGTAAAGCTGAAAAATGCTTAACGGGTTTTTTTTGACGAGTGGGAAGTAGGAATGAATACATCGATAAGAACTGACCTGACAGTATGTGTTGGAAAAATCGACTCTCATTCAAGCAGTAAAGCAAAAGTAAAAATTCTGATTATACGCTCTCTGAGCCAATATATAGCCTTTAGAAGGAATCTGACTAACATAAATGGTAATGATAACGCTTCCACTTCGTATTTCGGCTAATTCCTAACTACTTCCTTTATTGCCCTTGATATCATATACCAGCATGTTACGATTATAAACGTTGTGAACAAACACACGACAACAAAGGTTTTTAGACACATTAACCAGGAAATTTAACAACAAACAATTCTTTCATATTTAATATTAAACTTAAACATTGAATGTACGATTAAAAACCCGAAAAATAATGTAGGAAGAGGAGTGGATATGATTGTTAAAACATAAAACGATTGCTTTTCTAGGTGCAGGAAACATGGCGGAAGCAATGATTTCAGGTACTGTACAAAGCGGAAAGATCCCATCAGAACAAATTATTGTTTCTAATCGAAGCAATCAAGGAAGACTTCAGGAAATGAAAGAGAAATACGATGTAACAGCTTTAACAAAAGATGATCTACCCTTTAATGAGATAGATATTCTTATTCTCGCAATGAAACCGAAGGATATTGATAAAGCATTAGATTCAATTAATCACTTAGTAAGAAACGATACAGTGATTATGTCGGTTCTGGCAGGAATCACTACTTCTCATATGGAAGAGCAATTACCTGCAGGTCAGCCTGTTATCCGAGTTATGCCAAATACGTCAAGTATGTTGAAAGAATCTGCTACAGCCATAAGTGCAGGTCGCTTTACTTCAAGAGAAGATATGGAAAATGCAAAAGCGTTATTATCGAGCATTGGTGAAGTGTTCGTGATTGAAGAAGGTCAGATGGATATTTTCACGGGCATTGCAGGCAGTGGCCCGGCATACTTTTACTATTTAATGGAACACATTGAAAAGACAGGTGCCGAAGCCGGATTAGATCCTGAATTAGCACGTAAAATCGGAGCTCAAACCATTTTCGGTGCAGCCAAAATGATGCTTGAGCGTGAAGAATCACCAACTCAACTTAGAGAGAATGTAACATCCCCAAATGGTACTACAGCTGCAGGACTGGATGCACTAGCAGAGTTCGGCGGAGGTAAGGCTATCTCAGAAGCTGTCAAGGGAGCAGAAAAACGATCGAAAGAAATAAGCTCATCCTTACAGTCCAAACAATTAGTAACTAGCTAAACAAACATCGAATCCTAAACACCCCAAATAACTAATACCAACCAAACAAGAAATACAAGTCCGTCCCTACACACATAAAGAGGGGCGTGGGACGGACCTTTTTACTAGGAGTGATTGAATGTCCCAAAATAATCAGAAGAAACGTATCGTAATCAAGATTGGAAGTAGTTCATTAACAAGCCTGCATGGAGAAATGAGTCGTAGAAAACTGGAACGCCTTGTAGATGAAGTTGTCCGTTTAAAGGATGATGGCCATGAAGTATTGCTTGTTTCATCAGGTGCCGTCGCTGCCGGTTATCGTAAACTAGGATGTTTAACACGTCCTAGCTCTCTTCCGGAGAAGCAGGCAGCAGCAGCTATTGGTCAAGGACTATTGATTGAAGCGTATTCCGATCTGTTAATTTCCAACGGATACGTGGCTTCTCAAATTCTGATCACTCGTAGTGATTTTTCTGATGAAGACCGATATAACAATGCAAGAAATACAATCAATGTCCTGCTTGAAAGAGGGATCATCCCAATTGTCAATGAAAATGATACAGTAACGGTTGATCGACTGAAATTTGGAGACAATGATACCCTGTCTGCCAAAGTTGCGGCATTAGTGGATGCTGATCAACTCATCATTCTATCTGATATTGACGGACTGTATGATTCTGATCCACGTAAAAATCCAGATGCTGAACTGCTAGAAAGCGTAACGGAAATTACTGAAGATATCGAAGACATGGCAGGAGAGCCTGGAAGTTCTGTAGGAACTGGTGGAATGAGATCGAAAATCGATGCATTTAAGATCACAATGGCTTCTGGAATTCCTGCGTTTCTAGGTAAATCAGGAAACTCAGATGTTATTTACGATGCTGTCCAACATACAGCAAAAGGGACGTACTTTGAAACGGCAGAAGATTCCGTAAACCTTGATTCCAAAAAGCAATGGATTGCGTTCAACTCAGGTCCCGAAGGTGAAATCACCATCGATTCAGATGCGAAAGACCGTATTCTGGAACAAAAAGAAAGCTTAACAATTGATGATATTTATACTGTAAAAGGCCGATTTAATAAAGGTGCAGTGGTGCGAATCCTTGATAATCGAAATGAAGAAATTGGTTTGGGAATGGTCAATTTCCGTTCAGGACAACTGAAAAATCCTACAGACATCAAAGCTGATCAAATCGCAGTCGAAATTGACCAACTAGTATGTCATGTTGATTTACCCATCCCAGTAGGAGTATAAAAGAAGGAGTTTGTCTCATTCTTCCCCTGCACAATCCGGTAGAATTCTTTTTCAAAAAAACAGGAGGTATTTGATGACTTTAACTATAGAAAAAACTGATGTAAAAAAACAAGCTATGCTAGCAAAGAAAGCTTCTAAAACACTGAGTATGCTGACTACCGACCAAAAAAATAAAGCCCTTCATATACTTGCCGATCATTTAGAGGCGAATTACGAATCTATACTAAAGCAAAATGAAAAAGACCTTGAAAGAGGGAAAGAAAAGGGCTTCGAAGCTGCATTTATGGATCGTTTATCACTTTCAAAAGAACGTGTTGAAGATTTCGCAAGTGGTCTCCGTCAAGTAGCTGACCTGGAAGATCCCACTGGACAAATAGTATCCGATTGGACTCTTGAAAATCAACTGCAAGTTCAAAAAGTAACAGTCCCTCTTGGGGTAATTGGAATGATTTATGAAGCACGTCCAAATGTAACGGTTGATGCAACCGGATTAGCACTAAAATCCGGTAATGCCATTGTCCTGAAAGGTGGTTCAAATGCCATTACCTCGAACAAAGCAATTGTGGATGTCATGCATGAAGCACTTGAGAAAACGGATATTCCTAAGGATGCAGTACAATTCATTAATACAACCGATCGAGAAGCAACGGGTGAGCTATTTACGATGAAAGAGTATATTGATGTGCTGATTCCCCGCGGTGGAGGTGCATTAATCAATGCTGTCGTTAATAATGCAACTGTACCTGTCCTTGAGACTGGAGTAGGAAACTGCCATATCTATATTGACAAAGAAGCTCAAGTGGAAAAAGCATTAAACATAATCATCAATACAAAAACAGACCGTCCAGCGGTATGTAATGCAGCTGAAACCGTCATCTTGCATGAAGACTGGTTTAAAGAAAATAAGAGTGCATTTGTAGAAAAGCTTAAGGAGCACAATGTATCCATTCACGGAGATGAAAAAGTTGTCGAAGCGATTGAAGATGCGAAACCTGCCGGAGAAGAAGATTGGGCAAATGAATATTTAAGTCTGGATATTGCCGTGAAAATTGTACCTTCTTTGGATGAAGCAGTCGATCACATCGAACAATATGGTACAAAGCATTCAGAAGCGATTGTCACGGAAAACACAGAAACAGCGAAGAAATTCATGATGCTCGTTGATGCTGCCGCCCTCTATCATAATGCTTCCACTCGTTTCACTGATGGAGGTGCGTTGGGATTCGGTGCTGAAATTGGAATCTCTACACAGAAACTTCATGCCAGAGGACCAATGGGGCTCCCAGCGTTAACAACCGTTAAGTATATGATGCATGGAACTGGACAAATCCGATAATCAACATAGAAAAACGCTTGAGGTAATTTCCTCAAGCGTTTTTTCTCATTAATCAGTTATCAGGAGGGAAGAGTTCAGATTAAAAGCCCGAGCTTGTCTCCTCCAGTATAAACTCATTCAATCCTTTTATCGTGTGAACTTCTTGCTGATAACAGATTTTTAATAGCTCTTCAAAGATTTCGGCGGTCATGATAGCGTCATTCAGAGCATGATGCCGTGTCCTGTAGTCGATGTCAAATCGTTTTACAAGGGAGTCCAGGTAGCAATCGTCCCGTTCCAATAATCCATTGGCAAGCGAAAAAGAGTCGACATATTCAGGATCAAATGAAGGGAGCTGCCACTTATAAATCCGTTTTTGGAGAAAATTTATGTCGAAACTAGCTGGGTGAGCGACTAAGATCGTTCCTTTACTGTACTCAATAAATCGCTCCAGTCCGATAGGTAACGTAACACCATTCAGAAAGTCTTTTCGTCTCAGACCTGTAAATCGCTTCGTATCCCTCGACACCGTTTGAAGGGGATTGATGACCTGGTAGAATGTATCTCTCCGTTGCACTTTACCTTCCTTAACCTTAACCGCTCCGATCGAGATGATTTCATCCCCTACCTCCGGAAAAAAGCCCGTTGTCTCAAGGTCGAATATGGTAAAGTCACAGTCGAATAAATGTTTTTGTTGTAGCGTGGGTTTTTCTTCTTCAAACTCTTTTAGGGCACGAGATAATTTATGGTAGGAAAGCTTTTCTTTTTCCCGTTTCACTTGAAAGCGAAAGAAAAATTGCTGCCATAAATAATATTTCAGAATGCGGTAACCCACATTAATTCCAATATCATTCATTAAACCACCCGGTTCCTATTAAAACTAATTTCCATCACTTGTTGAAGTCGATTAGCAATCTGGATGGATTCTTTTAATTTCTGACGATCTTCTTTTGAAAGAGTACGTACATCAATATCATTACTTAATGGTTTTCCTTCTACAAGTTCAATTAGGTTTTGCTTTGTACGGAGAGTGAGGAGAATATGCATCGCTGTTTTTACATTTTCAGCATCCCTTGGATGGAATGCCTGCATCTTCTTCAATGCTTGAACCCTCTTTATGGTGTTGACTTCTTTAATTCCGTATTTTACCGAATGAATGCGAATCATATTGACAATTTGCAAAAGCCCCGACTTTTTAATGTTAAACAAATGATTCCTGGGTTTCAGGTTGACTCGTCCCAAAGGGCCAACAGGAAGTTTGAAACGAAGGGCATCTTTTCTTAATAATTGTTGCATATTGAGAGACCGTTTCGATTTTTCCGCTAAATAATTTCGAATTTCCTCTGCGATGGAGTAATCACCATAAATGGGGCGGAAATCATAAAACATCGTAATGTTTTGAACTTCCTGTGCATCTATTTCATATAGCCATTCATCAATTGCCTTTTTCCAATCAGTATAAGATCGTTTCCATTTCTGTTCCTTCGCCATGATTCCGCCAGTACATTCAGGAAAACCGCATGCAGCAAGCTTTAAATTGAGTTTTTCGGTGAATGCCTGGAAATACAAATCAACCTTTTTAAGATCGGACAAGTGATTATAATCATCAAGAATGATTCCATTATCCTGATCTGTATGAAAGCCTTGCTCACTCCTGCCTTGACTGCCCATGACGATAAAACAATAATTGATAGGCGCAGAACCGAAGCCTTCCTGACGCATTTCTTTTTCGGTTAATTGAATGATTTTTCGGTGAAGGCGATCATTATAGTTTGAGATCACTTCGCAAATATCGTAGCCAAAACTATCTTGAAGGAGTAGATCTTGAATGAACTGTTGAAAGGTATTACTTTTAACAGTTGCCAGCTCTACGAGTTCGTCATTCGATACAGCTTTTTGGATTTTATATGAGAGGTCCAAATAATTTGAATCCTGTATATTGAGAAATGATGTACTCGTCAGAACCCCAACGACTTCATCATTGCGAATGATTGGTACAAAATCCACTTCTTCATGTTTGAAATAAGAAAGGGCTTCATAGGCAAAGGATTCATCACGAATCCAAAACGGTTTTTTCTTCATCCAGTCTTTTACGGATTCACTAATTATCGGGTTTGTAATATAAGACAGGATTTCATGTTGGGTAAGAATCCCTTTCATTTGTTTCTTTTGATCTACTACCACTAGACCATATGTATCTTCTTTTTTCATCTTTCTGGCTGCGTCAAGAACAGTGGCATTTTCGTCAATGAAGGTGGGGCGATCCATTAACGTATGTACTTTAGTTCGAAACAGGTTGATATTTTCGTCGTCGGATTCATTGGCAGATTTCGCTTTTATTTCATCGTACAATGTTTTCATGCGATTTCCAATGCTTTCGAAGATGATCTTTGAAAAGTCATTGTTCTTGGTCATTATCTCCAATAGTCGATCCTTTCGAATGCGGAACACAGTACAATCCTCTATTGCCTGCACGGAAAATGTCATTTCACCGCTTGTAAGCATAATCATAATCCCGATTAAGTCTCCAGGATAATAGAATCGGAGTGAATACTGTTTGCCGCTCGAGCGATGGAGAACATTCTTCGCAAGCCCTGAGACAAGGAAGTATATATCAAGTTCTTCTACCGTTTCATCTTCATGAAAAAGGAATTCACCCTTTTTAAAAGTGGTGTATTTAGAACCGGAAATAATGTAATCTAGCTGTTCAGTGGTCAGAACATCAAAGGGGTAGTGATCTCGTATAATTTGTAATAATTCCTGCTGGTTCATCGAATACCTCCCGTTCTCATTAGTCCCATAGTACTTTACCATAGAATTCCCTATTTTGAAAACGATAAAACGGGATCTTCCGGATGTCCCGATGTAAGTTTGAATGGAAGTATTCAATGCTTCACGAAAGCACTTAATAATCAAATATGGGATAAAAAAAGGTGTCCCGTTTGGGGCACCTTTGAGACTTATTTATTAGTGAGGATAAACTCAGCAGCATCCATTAAGTTAGTAAACATGTGATCGGCGTTATATAGATGAGAGGGGCTGTCTGAAAGTAAGACAGTAGTGCATCCCGCTTTGCGACCAGCTTCAATATCTACCTCGCGATCACCTACCATATACGATTGGCCAATATCAATATCATGCTTTTTTGCCAGGTCCAAGAGCATCCCTGCTTCAGGTTTTCTGCACCCACAACCTTCGTGAGGCTTGTGAGTACAACAGGATACCTCTTGAATGAACCCCCCGGCCTTTTCAATTTCCCTTAACATATGATCGTGAATGGATTGAAGTTGTTCATGAGATAGATATCCTAACCCAACTCCACCCTGGTTGGTAACGACGAAAACTTGAAAATCGGAATCAGTCAATAATTTAATAGCTTCAAGGACTCCCTCCAGGAAATAAAATTGATCGGGTCGATTAACAAATGTCACTCTTTCTGTTTTCACCTCATTAATTACTCCATCACGATCAAGAAAAACAGCTTTTTTCATCAGTAGACTTCCTTATTCGATCTTTTTCTCCAATAAGTTCAAGCGATATGTCGCATTATGCGGTTTCCGAGGAAATAATGACAGATTATTCTGTCATCTATAGAAACAATAAACCTAAACGCATTAATTGAAATTTTACCACCTTTTCTCTATATAAAGACAGGAGGAGGGACGGACCTTTAAAGGTCCGTCCCTATCCATTATAGTTTTTGAATAAAGGCGACTTTAAGGTAATCACTTTGTTTGTATTGACTGAGGGTTTTAAAGTCTTCCGGCAGTGTGTATTCTTCGAGTATTTTATATTTTTCATTGGTTTCTTTAAAGGCTGTTTCAATAAAGCTTTTGAATTTCTTCATATTGAAGGTGCTGCAATTAGTGGATGCCACAATGGTACCCTTTTTTTCAGTAATGGTAATCGCTTCTTTTAACAAATCTTTATAATCCTTAGCTGCACTGAATGTATGTTTCTTTGAACGGGCAAAGCTTGGCGGATCGAGAATCACAAGATCAAAGGAGAGTTCTTTTTTTACGGCATATTTAAAGTATTTAAAGACATCTTCTACAATGATGTTTTGTGCTTCGTAATCGATCCCATTAATACTGAATTGTTCAATAGTCTTACTTAAACTGCGATTAGCGAGATCAACGCTGGTTGTTTCCAGGGCACCACCGAGTGCAGCGAACACAGAAAAAGCACCTGTGTAAGAAAACGTATTCAATACTCGTTTTCCTTCAGAGTATGAGTCACGAATTCGTTTACGCACTTCACGTTGGTCAAGGAAAACCCCTACCATTGCGCCGTCATTTAAATAGATGGCAAATTGAACGCCATTTTCCTTGACGAGAAGAGGGAATGAAGGGCGGGTTCCTTCAACGAAATCATCTTCTTCCACATATTTTCCTTCCTGTGCAAATCGCTTTTTCTGATAAATGCCTTTGTAATCCGTTAATTCTCTTAACCCTTGCATAACTTCTTCCTTAAAGGCATAGGCTCCTTTTGAATACCATTGAACGAGGTAGTATCCATCAAAGTAGTCTATGGTGATTCCTCCAAATCCGTCTCCTTCACCATTAAACACTCGAAACGCGGTCGTATCTTCACTATAAAAGAAGTGAAGACGTTGATTGATGGCAGCTTGAAGCTTTTTAAAGATAAAGTCTTTGTCAATTGCTTCTTGTTCTTTCCAACTCAGAAGCCATCCGATTCCTTTGTTCTGTATTCCCGAATAGCCTTTGGCGATAAAGCCATTGTTATTGTCTACAAGTTTGAGAACTTCTCCTTCTTGAATATTCTCAATTGATGTTGTCACATTTTCTTTATTAAGAAGGGGGAATCCTTTTTGGAATTGTTGTATGTATTTAGGGTTTGCTTTAATGATTCTTTCTTTTGTCATTCTACTCATCCTAACCTTGAGGTTTAGTCTTGTGTAGTATAGAACGTAAAGGAAGTTTACGCAACTGTACATTAAAAAACTTCCCTATTCAGATATAAAACTATCTGAATAGGGAAGCAGATCATTTACCCCATAAGTGATCTCCTACAAGCCGGTCTACTTTTATCGTTTCATGTAGTCCGCTATGAGAAATGGATGGATCATACACGATCCTGGATTGATATTGGTTTTTTTCAAAAAGTGATTGACTGCCTATAGCACTTTGAACATTCACCACATCATCACCCGATCCTGCTATGGATAATACGTTTATATCGGAAGGGATTAAATGGCGATTGAGAAATAATTTCTTCAATGCACGTGATTCAGGTTTTAAGTCTATAACAGCTGCGCCTGTATTGATTTGATCATAGGAATCCTTCGTAACACCAAGGAAAGGGGTGGCAATCGTAATGAATTTATGAGTCCGGGGGACAAACGAGCTATCCCTGGTATTTAGAATATATTTTGTTGACGCAAGGCCGCCCATGGAGTGGCCAACAATATTTACATTTGAAACGTCAAACTGATGATGTAAGAGCTTCATGGCATTTTCTAACCAAATCGCCTGTTTCTCCAATGATGCCCGATTATCTTCAAAAATGACTTGAACGAGTGGAGGTGAAGTGGGATTTGTGGAAAGAGATCCTTTATACACCACACTGCCATTCTCTGACACATAAATCTCCAATTTTTTTTGACCCCAGCCATGCTGGTTTTCAAAACGTTCCAGCATCGTTCTGAAAGAATTATATGTACCTTTGTACCCGTGGACAAAGACAGTGGGATATTTCTCTTCAACGGTTAAGGGTTTTTCACTGGATTGTACATTTGTAGTGCGAAATATTATATATAAAGTGAAGAAAGAGATAATGATGCCACTCCATAAAAACGAATGTTTGTGATTGATCGACAAGGAAATCGCTCCTTTAAAAAAGGTATACTTCTATTGTAAAGGATTCGTGAAGTATTGAATATGTTAAAAAAGAAATTTGTTTGTCATATTATATGTAACTTTTACCAATTATGTGGCGAGGTTTTATAATAGTAACCCTTTTCTCCAAAAGCGTGATTGAGAGAAAACAATCCATGAACGAAAACCTCAATAAAAAAAGGCTTAAATAAATTATTTAAGCCTGCACCATTATTCTTCCTTCTAAATCAAATATTAAACCCAATCACCAGCTTTGAAGATAGGTTCAATCGTTCCGTCTTCCTTTTCGCCGTCAATGTCTAACTCAGCTGATCCTATCATGAAATCTACATGAATCATGCTTTCGTTAAAACCTACTTTCTGTAATTGTTCCGCCGTCATATTTTTGCCTTCCTCCACACACACTGATAATGCTCTACCCAGCGCTATATGACAAGAAGCATTTTCATCAAAAAGTGTGTTGTTAAAGATAATGTTTGTATTAGAAATGGGGGAGTTGTGAGGAACCAATGCCACTTCTCCTAAATAGGAGGCACCTTCATCTGTTTCGAGCAGATTTTTCAGGGTTTCATATCCTTCCTCAGCTGTAAATTCTACCACTTTACCGTCTTTAAATGTTAGTGAAAAGTTCCTGATTAACGTACCGCTATAGTTAAGTGGTTTCGTACTCGTGACAGTCCCATTTACACCCTGTTTGACTGGGATTGTAAACACTTCTTCCGTTGGTAGGTTCGGAACAAAGGGAATTCCTTGATCATTTGTAAACTGGGCACTGATCCATTTTGTTTGTGGGTGAAATTCGATGGAAAGATCTGTTCCAGGTCCTTTATAATGAAGCTTTTTGTATTTGCTTTCATTTAAACGGTCGGCGTTCTTATTCAGATTACTAATATGAGATTCCCATAGAGCTACCGTGTTCTCCTGATCCGTCCGGGTTGTATAAAAGATGTTTTCCCATAGTTTATCGATTGCTTCGTCCTGAGAGAGTTCAGGGAAGACAGTTTGAGCCCATTCGATTGTAGGGAATGCCGCTATTAACCAGCTGATTTTTCCGCCGCCGATATAAGCAGAAAAATCTTTCATTGCTTCAGCGGAAGCTCTGTTCAAAATGGCAACCCTTTTTGGATCTGAATCTCTTAATAGTGAAGGGTTTGGTGCCGCTAAATTTAGTAGCGCGACATTATTTTCCGCCATTTCAATAAATCCCTTTGCCTTCCAATCAGGAAACGCTTTCAATCCTTCCTCAGAAGAACTGTCTAAGCGGATTTTCTTTAACTCTTCATCGTAGAAGTCGGTTAGTACATTTAATGCACCGGCTTCATATGCCTTCTTAGTAACAAGTCGAACAAATTTATACGCAGTAATAGGTGCAGAAATCAGAAGTTCTTGATTCTTTTGCACGTTTAGTCCTACCTGTACGATTAAATCTGCGTATCTTTCTAAATTACTTTCAAATGATGTATTCATCTAAAATCCCCCTAAAATATGTATTCAATACTAACTATATCTCTTTATTCAGAAAATTTCATTGAATAATTACAATTTCCAATCAATTGATTGATAGGAGTATACGTAAAGTATGTAGAACTTCTTTATTCCCGGGTGGGTTGCCTAATAAGCTGAACAATTGAAAAGGACTGGTCCAAAATAGGCCAGTCCTGATTGCTTTGTGTTTATAATTTTCCTGAGTATGGTGGGAACTCTTCTTCATTGGAGTTGATTACGACAACACCAGAGAGTGCCATAGCAGTCAGGCTTGTGATTAGTAATAATTTTTTCACCTTTTTCATCATTTCACCTCCTATACAGTTAACATTTCTTCATAAATGAGATTAGCTTCATTTAGATGAAATGCTGCATATTTATATTTTCTAACCCCTTGGTAATATTGGCCAAGGAATTTAGAATACTCAGCATATAATAGATGGGATCCGCTTTTTTTAAAGAAGGGGAGTGCATATTCCTTCATAAACGCCTCAAAACCTTGTGGAAAATCATTTAATGCAAACTGATAATAAGATAATTGATAAAATTTATCGGGGAACTTTTCTTTTGAGCAAAGGTGTAACCCTTTAGGTAACCAGAAACGCACCTCGGAAAATTGGTTCTTTTTATAATATTCCTTGACCAGAGAGAGAATAGAGTACAGCTTTCCTTCTTCGTCCGATCCTTTCAATTCAATACTTCGCAAATAATGCTGAATGGCTTCATCGCTCTTGTTCATAAATGATTTTAAATATCCCAGGTTTTGCTCTACCTTGGAATTTAACGACGTATAGTCTATGGATTGAGAAATGAAATTGGCCCACTCATAATGCTTTATCGCTTCTTCGCTATAACGTATACGCCGATAGCAAATTCCTAAAATCAAATGCACCTCAGCGCATCTTTTCTGGAAATAGACCCCCTGGAAAATAGAGAGTGACTTCTCCCCGTAGAATATTGCTAATCGGTACCTACTTAAACGGGTCAGGACCAGGCTGAATAAATAATATAAATCTGCTCTTTCTTCTTCATTGATCACATTTCCAATTACATAGCAGGTTTCAGCTTCTTTCAGTTCTCCGATGGCTTTATCGTACTCTTTAATCAAATAATAATAGTTACCTTTGTATTTGTGATAATAGAATTTCAGTGCATCGGTCAGTTCTTTATAGTTGGATTGAATCTGTTTCATGTTATCCAACGCGTTCTGAAGGTTCCCTTTAATTAGTTGAACACGAAAGCAAAGGATCTTATAGAATAAATGTGGAATGAGATCATCCGTCTGATCAAGGTCCTTCTTAACGACCTCATTGATAGACTTGGCGTCCTCTGTTTTATTCCACAGTAGAGCATGATTCCATTTCTCAAGTAGTTTGTTCAAATGGTCAGTCGTATCAAGAAGATTATTTACACCTAATCGGTCACAGAGTAAATTAATTATGTCATTTGACGGAGTAACTTGATTGTTTTCCAGTTTGGAAAGGTATGATACGGAAATAATCCCTTTTGATAAATCTTCTTGTGTTAAATTTCGTTTTAGTCTGTGAAAGCGGATTTTAGAACCGATTGTCATATGACCTTCTCCTCTAACTGGTTTTATTTACTCATTTCGTTCAGGTAATTGATTATTAAAATAGTAACATATAAAAAAGGTAAATGTTTTGAATATTCCTATAATTATATTTTTTTCTGGGTATTTTGTATGGTCTTTTATTCATCTCAAGGTTGATTCGTCAACCACCTACTTTTGTTATAATGAAAGTAGTTTAAGGTTTAAGAGGAGGTATTTCATTTTGATCGATTTAAGAAGTGATACAGTAACAAAACCAACAGAAGAAATGCGAAGGGCTGCGTTCGAGGCTGAAGTAGGGGATGATGTGTATGGAGAAGATCCTACAGTCATAAAGCTTGAAAGAGAAGCTGCCACTTTACTCGGTAAAGAAGCAGCCCTATTTGTAACAAGTGGTACTCAAGGTAACCAAGTTGCTGTATTAACACACACACGTCCAGGGAATGAAATTCTATTAGAAGCGAATTCTCATATTTTCTACTATGAATCAGGAGCGGTTGCCGCATTGGCAGGTGTTCAAACACGTACGATCCAAGGGATAAATGGAGAGATGGATCCGATTGAAGTAGAAGCGGCTATACGTACTGAAGATCAGCATTTTCCAGAAACAGGGCTCATTTGTTTGGAGAATACACATAATCGTGCAGGTGGAGCAATTGTGTCTCCAGAGAATATGAAAGCGATCTATACTCTAGGGAAAAAACATTCAATTCCAGTGCACATCGATGGAGCGCGGCTCTTTAATGCAGTATATGCTAGTGGAAGAGATATCAGGGAGTTCACTGATCATTGTGATACTGTGCAAATATGCCTATCCAAAGGTTTGGGTGCCCCTATAGGGTCTATCATCGCAGGTGATCATACATTCATTAATCGTGCCCGAAAGTGGAGAAAGCGATTAGGCGGGGGGTTAAGACAGGTAGGTCTGGTTGCTGCCCCAGGATTGGTTGCATTAACAACTATGAGAGAACGATTAGTGGAAGATCATGAGAAAGCAATCGTACTTAAAGAAACCCTTCAAGCCTGTAAGGGTATTGAAGTAATCAATCAAGTTGATACGAATATTGTCGTTGCAGATGTAAAGGGAAGAGGAGAAACAGCAGACCAATTCATTGATGAGTTAAAAGAAAAGGGGATTCAGGCAGTGACCTTTGGTCCTACTCTTGTACGTTTTACCACTCATTATGATGTTACAATGGAAGAAATAAACAAGGTGTCTGAAATATTGAGGAATCTTTCTTAATTACTGGAGGGGATATTCTGATCATTTTAGTAGGGAAGGGCCAAAAAAGCCCTTCCGCTTACTCTTTTTGATCTAGTTTTTTTCCATGGTGTGAATGTGGATGCCATCTCATCATGTAGTCATTATCTTTCAGTTTTTGATACTTAGCTTCCATCATTTTAAGTACGTTATCTCCCTGTTCTTTTGAGAAGACGCCATATTCTACATATTTGTTCACAAGTTCTTTTTTTGTTGAATACATCTGTTCATGCAATTTGGCAAGCTCGGCTTTTTGTTCTTCAGTAAGGTTTACCTTAGGCGTTTGTGGTTCACCTTCTGCTGCTGCAAATGTACCGACACTCAAGCTAATCAAGAATACAGCTAAGATAGATACAACCAGTTTTTTCATTTTATTCACTCCTTTCCAATGTTTCTCTCATATTGTTTGCGGAAAATCCGCAGAATATGTAGGAATAGATGGATAAGAGGGGTACATGATAGGTTAAAGACAATTAGACATGGAAAGGTGGCTGAAATATGTTTAAACAGTTTTTGTCAAGTATTGGGATAGGGCATGTTAAAGTAGATACAATCGTGCACAAAACGAAAATTTCTCCTGGAGATTCAATCGAAGGTGAAGTCATTTTGATCGGTGGTATGGCCGATCAGCCTATTAATGAAATTCGTTTATTGCTTCTTGAAAAATATGAGGAGGATAAAAAGGATAGTGACTTTTCTTATCATGAAAAAGATTTAGACACGATTATCCTTGATAAGATCGGTACAATTGGTGCGGGTGAAGAAAAGAGGATTTCTTTCACATTTCCTACATCTACGGATCATCCCAAAACAACGGATGCTAACAAAACCATTTTAAGAACCACAGTAGACATACCCCAAGCGGTAGATCCGACAGACGAAGATAGCATATACGTCGTCTAACTCTAAGGCAGATTCTATTATTGAATCTGTCTTTTTATTTGGTTTATAAGACCAATAAGAGTAAATGTTCTCATTGAAAACCATAAAAACCCAATGTAAAATGTAGTAAGCGTATACATTCTAAAAATTCAGATATTTAAATGTGTACAAATTAAAAAAAGAAGGAGGAATTTGATGGGTGGAATATGGTTAGCTGTAATAGGGGGGCTTGTCTTTTTATTAGGGTATAAATATTATTCCAAGCTTATTGCTGAGAGGGTGTACCGTCTGGATCCGAATTATGTCACGCCTGCACACCAATACAAAGATGGTGTCGATTTCGTCCCAACGAATAAGTTTGTTCTGTGGGGTCACCATTTTACTTCTGTAGCAGGGGCGGCTCCGATTGTAGGACCTGCAATCGCCGTTTACTGGGGATGGCTTCCAGCATTTCTTTGGGTCATATTAGGAACAGTATTTGCAGCCGGGGTGCATGATTTTGGAACTTTGGTTCTTTCAGTTCGAAACAAAGGACAATCCGTCGGTTCATTAGCCAATAAGTTAATAGGGAAAAGAGCAAAAGTACTTTTTCTATTTATTATTTTAATTCTTGTGTTGATGGTGAACGCAGTATTTGCCTGGGTTATTGCAAATCTGTTCATTACTTTCCCTGCTAGTGTCGTCTCGGTGTTCATTCAGATTCCATTAGCAGTTTGGATTGGGTATTCGGTTTATAAGCGTAATGGCAGCATGTTGTTGCCTTCAATCGTTGCATTGGCAGTCATGTATGCATCAGCTGTCATTGCAAGCCGTGTTGATTTTTTGCAAATTGATTTAGTTCGTTATTTTGGTGGACAAGAGGCCACATCATTGTTTGGCTTAAGTTCAACAAGTATGGCTTTCCTGGTGTGGATCATCATTCTGATGATTTATGTATACATAGCTTCAACTCTACCTGTTTGGAAGCTATTACAGCCACGTGATTATATCAACTCCCATCAATTAATCGTTGGGTTAGGGTTGCTATATCTTGGACTCTTGTTTACAAATCCTGAAATTACCGCACCAATGACAAACGGAGCTGCAGATGTTTCCTGGTTCCCGTTACTATTTATCACAATCGCCTGCGGTGCCATTTCCGGATTTCACGGATTGGTTTCATCAGGCACATCATCAAAACAGTTGGATAAAGAAACGGATGCACGCTTTGTAGGGTATTTAGGAGCTGTAGGTGAAGGGGCACTTGCATTGATAGCGATCATTGCATGTATCACATTTTTCCCGAACGTGGAAGAATTCCAAGCTACTTACAGCGGTTTTGCTGCAGCAAGCGGTGCTGGGCTTGGTGTCTTCATCCAAGGAGCCGGACAACTTGCAACAGGTGTGGGAATTCCTGCTGATATCGCAGCTACGATTGTTTCAGTGATCATTGTGAGCTTCGCTGCAACAACATTGGACTCCTCTGTTCGACTGATGCGCTATATCATCGCGGAGTTGGGAGAAGAGTACAACGTAAATCCTTTAACAAATGCTCATGTTGCAACGACGATTGCCGTTGTTTCAAGTGCAGCTTTAACTTTATTACCTCAAGGCCCTAAAGGATTCGGGTCGGGTGGGTACCTTCTATGGCCGCTTTTTGGTACATCGAATCAATTGCTTGCTGGAATCAGTTTACTTCTGATTACCATCTGGCTTAAGCGTCAAGGAAGGAATTATATCGCTACCTTAATTCCAATGGTATTCCTTATGTTCATGACCTTATGGGCGATGATTAACCAAGTCGTGTTTGAATGGTCAGGTGTAGGAGAATCAGAAGGGAATATGCTGCTCTTTATCTTTGGTAGTATCATTCTCATTTTCACTTTATGGATTTTAATAACTGCGGCATCTTCCCTATCCAAAAAGGGAGATGATCCTTCACAGTTCTCTGCTTAGTCATGAGATAGATAAGGGGGACTCGGGTCCTTTGCCCCCTCTTTCTACTTCTTTTTAAAGGAGGAACAAGTTTATCGCAATTAACAAGTCACATTACAGACACAACAATAAGGAGGGGAGCACGAATGGATTCGTCTATGAAAGAAAAGTTTAAAAGAATCATACAGCTATACGATGAAATCATTTCCCTCCCTCACAAAACGGAAATCGCCAGGGAATTGAGAGATGAGGATGATTTATTCTTATTATTGCTCTATTCAGATATGCTTGGCCTGCCGAATCCCGTTTATTATTACACATTGGAACTTTATCCATATATAATAGAGAAATTTCACGATTGGCATTTGAGAATGGGAATGGAGCACTCACCCTTGGATGGAATCAGATGTTGTTGAAGTATAGGGAGGGGGGATTCATACATGAATGAATTACAACACCAGACGATTCTATTTGTAGGCGGTAAAGGAGGAGTAGGGAAATCAACGTCTGCCTCTGCATTAGCCGTAATGTTTGCGAATATGGGAGAAAAGACGCTAATCATCTCCACAGACCCCGCCCACAACCTGGGAGATATTTTTCACCAGGAAATCAAGGGGGATAAAACTCCTCTACTCAAAAATCTATGGGGTATAGAAATTAACCCTGAGGTTGAAACACATGATTACATTAACGGAGTGAAACGAAATTTAAAGGGAATGGTTAAATCGAAGATGGTCAATGAGGTTCACCGTCAAATCGATATGGCAGCTTCGGCACCCGGGGCAGAAGAAGCTGCATTATTTGACAGGATGGTTTCCATCATTCTCGAGGAGGGAGATGAGTTCGATAAGATCATTTTTGACACAGCGCCCACAGGCCACACGATCCGACTTTTATCCCTTCCTGAACTCATGGGAGTATGGATGGACGGGATGCTAGATAGGCGGAAGAAAACAAACAAGAACTATTCACAGCTATTAAATGATGGCGAGCCGGTAGAGGACCCCATTTATGATGTCCTGCAAAAGCGTCGTGAAAAGTTTTCAAAAGTACGGGGGATTCTACTGGATCAAAAAAGAACAGGATTTATCTTTGTACTCGTTCCTGAAAGGCTCCCGATACTGGAGACAGAAAAAGCCATTGAATTGATGTCTAAACACGGATTGAATATTGGGGGACTGATCATAAATAAGATCCTCCCGATTCAGGCAGATGGAGAATTCCTGCAAAAAAGAAAGGACCAGGAAAAATTATACCTAAAGCTGATGAGAGAGAAGTTTACAAACCAGACCTTATATCGAATTCCTCTATTAGAAGAAGATATCTGTTCACCCCGTCATCTTGAAGAGTTTGTAGACTATCTACAGAAAGAAGTAATTAGTGGTGAAAGAACCATTTAGCAAAAGAGAATACATAGGAGCTGCTGACCATTGGGGGTATTTTATCCAATGGTCATTTTTATTTTTCAGGAGGAAAAAATCATTATTTGTCGAAAATGTAATGAAATCAATTCATGAAACAAGGGAGTGATACCCATGAGTGGAGATATGAAACATTTACCGGGAATTCTTCCGTTGAAGAAAAGAGAAGAAACACGGAACCGATGGCTATTTCATCGACTTAATACCCTTTTACCTTCCTTAATGAAAAAGCATAATCTTGATATGTGGATTATTGCTGGGAGAGAGTATAATGAAGATCCTGTTCTGAAAAGTCTTTATCCGGCATCAATAGACGGTTCCGGGAGATTGACGATTCTAGTGTTTTATCTTGACGGAGATCAACAACTGAAAAGGTGGGTACTGCATCCTAATCCGAACTTTGAGCCATTTTATGAACGTGTCTGGAAACCGGAAGATTGTGATCAATGGGAGTGCCTTAAGCGTCTTGTAGAAGTTCACTGCCCTGATACAATTGCGTTGAATTATTCCCCGACGTTTGCTGTAAGTGATGGTTTAAGTCATTCGTTTTACCAGCATTTAAACATATTACTTGATGAGTACTCACATAAATTTGTGTCTGCCCAACACATCATTGTTGATTGGCTGTCTATAAGGTCATCCAAGGAACTTACAGCCTATCCTTCAATAGCGGAACTTGCGAGGCAAATAGCGGCAGAAGCTTTATCCGGAGCGGTGATCCATCCTGGTATCACAACGACAGAAGATGTAGTCGATTGGTTAAGGCAATGCGTCTTGGATTTAGGAATGGAAACGTCATTTTACCCCACGGTGGATTTACAAAGAAAAGGGGCAGCGATGGAACGATTAGAAGGGGAAATCATTCGATGTGGAGATATTGTACATTTGGATTTTGGGATTCGTTATCTCGGTTTAGCGACAGACACCCAGCAACTCGCATACGTTCTCTATCCAGGTGAGGAAGAAGCTCCTGAAGGACTTCAGTCCGCGTTACAAACAGCCTTGAGGTTTGAAGATATCATTACAGAAGAAATGAAAGTGGGGAGAAACGGCAATGAAGTATTTCATCGAGTAATGAAAAAGGCAAGAGATGAAGAGATAGAGGCGATGCTTTATTCTCACCCCGTAGGAAACCACTGCCATGAAGCAGGGTCCTTATTGGGATTATATGATCAACAAAGAGACATCCCTATAAAGGGCGACCTCCCTCTAACAGCAAATACATGCTATGCCATGGAATTCAATATTAAACAATACGTTCCTGAATGGGATCAGATTGTGCCGATTTATCTGGAAGAGCCCGTTGCCTTCATTCAGAACCGATTGGAATACATGGCCAAAAGGCAAATGGCCTTCTATTTAATATAATGAAAGAATGAGTACAATGAAGGGAATTGTACTCATTTTTTTATTTTGCTGATTTCAAGAAAAGGGTGAAATATCTCTTGACATTATACCTATTGGGGTATATTATTTTAATTGTAGCAGGAAACAACGAGCCAACAGGAGGTGTCTTTATGGAATACAATTCACAAGTTAAGAATCGAATTAAACGTGTTGAAGGGCAGCTCCGTGGAATCGTAAGAATGATGGAGCAAGGGGAAGATTGTAAAGACGTTATTACACAACTCTCCGCAGCAAAAACAGCTCTTGACCGTTCCGTAGGCTTAATTGTCAGTATGAACCTTGTTGAATGTGTAAGGGATTCACAAGAGAGTGGTGAAAATACAGAAGCCCTTGTAAAAGAAGCAGTGAATTTATTAGTTAAGAGTCGATAACAAAAAGAGTTGACATCTTTTTTTATATCATATAATATACCCTTATGGGTATTAAAAC
Organism: Rossellomorea aquimaris; assembly: GCF_008180865.1. GTDB lineage: Bacteria > Bacillota > Bacilli > Bacillales > Bacillaceae_B > Rossellomorea > Rossellomorea yichunensis. The sequence continues at coordinate 1,152,051 of NZ_VTEX01000001.1, read as the reverse complement.
CAATCATTCTGAGGAGGAATTATTAATGAACGCAGATAAAGTACTAGATGCAAAAGGATTGGCCTGCCCGATGCCGATTGTGAAAACTCGAAAGGCAATAAAAGAAATTGAAGCTGGTCAAATTTTAGAGGTGCAAACAACGGATAAAGGTGCTAAAAGTGACCTGACAGCCTGGGCTAAATCTACTGGGCATGAATTGCTCGAATCAAGTGAAGAAAATGATGTATTTACATTCTGGATCAAAAAAGGATAAATTTTTTTAAGGGGATCAATACCCCTTATAGTAAATAGGAGGAGATACAATGTCAGAAAGAAAAACAACCAATATTATTCTATTTAGTGGAGATTATGATAAAGCGATGGCTGCATATATCATTGCGAACGGAGCTGCGGCTTATGATCATGACGTAACCATTTTCCATACATTCTGGGGACTGAATGCTTTAAGAAAAGAAGAAATGGTTCCTGTGAAAAAAGGATTTATGGAGAAAATGTTTGGGGGCATGATGCCTCGTGGCGCAGATAAACTGGGGTTATCAAACATGAATTTCATGGGTATGGGTCCTAAAATGATCAAAGGTGTCATGAAGAAGCATAATGCAATGCCTTTGACTGATTTAATCGAGATGGCAAGAGAACAGGATATTAAACTGGTTGCATGTACCATGACAATGGATTTATTAGGTTTACACAAAGACGAATTATTAGAAGAAATTGAGTATGCTGGAGTAGCTGCGTATTTAGCGGATGCTGAAAATGGTAATGTGAACCTATTCATCTAATTTTTTTTGCAACGGAATATACCCTATGAGGTAATTGGAGGTTTTATATATGAACACGATTGAATCAAACTTCGTATTGGATGCAAAGGGATTAGCTTGTCCAATGCCGATCGTAAAAACAAAGAAGGCCATGAATAACCTGGAAGCTGGCCAAGTGATTGAAGTTCAGGCAACAGACAAAGGATCGAAGGCTGATCTTCAAGCGTGGGCAAAAAGTTCCGGGCACGATTATCTCGGAACCATTGAAGAAGGAGATGTTCTGAAGCATTTTGTCCGCAAATCAAGTGGGGAAGAGACGGTAGAGCGTAAACATGAGTCAGTAACAGATAATGAAACATTGTCTACTAAACTAGGCGATAAAAATATCGTCGTACTGGATGTCCGTGAAAAGGCCGAATATGCATTCAAACATATTCCAGGCTCGATTTCAATGCCACTTGGAGAATTGGAAACCCGAGTGGATGAACTTAATAAAGACAAGGATATTTATGTAGTATGCCGGACAGGAAACAGAAGCGACATGGCGGCGCAACTATTAGCTGAAAAAGGATTTCTTAATGTAATCAATGTAGTTCCAGGTATGAGCGATTGGGCTGGAGACGTTGAATCGAACGTGAAGTAAGATGATACCACTAATACAGGGAGGTTAAATTAATGGCAGTCAAACCAATGAATTCAAAAGAAGTAGCACAAAAAGTAATGAAAAAGGAAGATTTATTCATTTTGGATGTCCGTAATGAAGATGCCTTTGTAGATTGGAAAATTGAAGGTGAAAAATTTGAATATCTAAACATCCCATACTTCGATCTTTTAGATGGTGTAGAAGTAATAATGGATCAACTACCAAAGGATAAAGAAATTCTAGTCGTGTGTGCGAAAGAAGGTTCTTCTATTATGGTAGCGGATATGCTTTCAGATGAAGGGAAGGACGTATCCTACCTCGAAGGTGGAATGAAAGCCTGGAGCGAACATTTGGAACCTGTTAAAGTGGGTGAATTAACAAATGGTGGAGAACTATATCAATTTGTACGTTTAGGTAAAGGTTGTCTATCTTATATGGTGGTGTCCAATGGTGAAGCAGCGATCGTCGATGCTACTCGTATGACTGATATCTTTATCGACTTTGCAAAAGAAAAAGGCGCAACGATTACAAATGTATTTGATACTCACTTGCATGCCGATCATATTTCTGGTGGACGTAACATTGCAGAAGCAACAAATGCAACCTATTGGTTACCGCCTAAAGATGCTGAAGAAGTTACCTTTGAATATGCTTCACTTGAAGACGGGAATAATGTCGTGATTGGAAATACAACCATTGATATTACAGCTCTGTACTCACCTGGTCATACAATCGGGTCAACGTCATTTGTCATTGACGAAAAGTATTTATTATCCGGTGATATTCTTTTTGTAGATAGCATTGGACGTCCTGACCTTGCCGGGAAAGCAGAAGATTGGGTAGCTGATCTTAGAGAAAGTCTTTACAAGCGGTATAAAGACCTTTCTATGGAGCTTACCGTCTTACCGGCCCACTTTATGATTATTGATGAATTAAATGAAGATGGATCTGTAGGTGAAAAGCTGGGAACATTATTTGCAAAAAACCATGGTTTAAATATCGAGAACGAGGAAGAATTCAGAAAGCTAGTATCTGAAAACCTTCCACCTCAGCCAAACGCGTATCAAGGAATTCGTGAGACGAACATGGGTAAAGTAACTCCAGATGAAGAGAAGCAGCGTGAGATGGAAATTGGACCAAATCGTTGTGCAGTTCGTTAATCTATCGTACTAATCTAAACAAATAACCAAAATGGGAACCTGCCAGAAAGGTTCCCGTTTTATTAGAAGAGGAGGAACAACACGATGGATTTGGCCTTTATTATTACAATCTTTTTAATCGGATTTGTCGGCTCGTATATATCAGGAATGGTAGGGATCGGCGGTAGTATCATTAAATACCCCATGCTCCTTTATATTCCGCCATTGCTTGGAGTAGCAACATTCACTGCTCACGAAGTTTCAGGTATTAGCGCAGTTCAAGTATTCTTTGCCACACTAGGTGGGGTCTGGGCTTACCGAAAAGGAGGATTTTTAAATAAAACCCTCATCACTTACATGGGTGTAAGTATTTTATTCGGTAGCTTCATTGGCGGGTATGGTTCAAAATTCATGAGTGAGGCTGGAATTAATATTGTGTATGGAATTCTTGCATTAATTGCAGCTATCATGATGTTCATTCCCAAAAAAGGCATTGATGATATAAAACTCGAAGACGTTACATTTAACAAGTGGTTAGCGGCGATACTTGCCTTGATCGTCGGGATTGGAGCGGGTATCGTTGGAGCCGCAGGAGCTTTCCTATTAGTACCAATTATGCTGGTGGTCCTCAAAATTCCGACAAGAATGACGATCGCTTCATCCCTTGCCATCACGTTGATTTCTTCAATTGGATCAACAGTCGGAAAGATATCGACTGGTCAAGTGGAATATTTACCGGCTATGATCATGGTCGTAGCTAGTTTAATTGCATCTCCACTGGGCGCAATGGCAGGAAAGAGAATGAATACAAAGATTCTTCAAATGATTCTAGCCGTTTTAATCCTGGCTACAGCGATAAAAATCTGGCTCGATATACTCTAAATCATCTTGAGCTTAGTTCTAATTCACCTAGTATCTTCTACCATATAGAGGATTAACAGTGAACAGAACTAAGCTTTATTGTGTTGTGGATTCGTTGATGTTATAGTAGTGGACAAAAAGTCATTGTAACTTTCCTCTGGTATTGTTCGTCTAATCAACAGGAAGAAATAAGACTCTAGATGGATGAACATACTTAATGAGACTAGTACAATGGAAGAGTGGAATAGCTCTATTATCTATCCATCATGAAAAGGGAGATTGATTAATGAAGAAATTGATTAGTATTGCCTTACTATTATCACTAATGGTGGGCCTCATTCAGCCAGCATCTGCTGCAGATAATGATAAAGAAAGCATCAATGAAAAATTCGGGCTGCCTATCGCCGTATACGGAGAAACACTTTCAAGCAAACAGAAAAAAGAAGTTCAAGAGCAATTAGGGATTGATGAGGGAACACAAGTAGAAGAGTTTACAGCAACAGGTGAAGACCTTGTGAAGTATATTGATGGTGAAAATCGGAATGCACGCATGTTTTCCTCCGCCATGATTACTCGCAAAGAGAAAGGCGAAGGTCTAAAGGTTAATATTGTGACACCGGAAAATATTACGGAAGTGACGAATTCGATGTATTCCAATGCTTTATTAACAGCGGGGGTAGAGAACGCAGTAGTAGATGTGGCATCCCCTGTAAAGGTAAGTGGACATTCTGCATTAGTCGGGATATATAAAGCGTATGATGTTAGTGGAGAGAAACTTGATACGGTTCGTATGGAAGTTGCCAACGAGGAATTGACCGTTGCAACAGAACTTGCCAAAGAAGCTGGGATTGATAAGGAAGAGGTCAGCAACCTCTTAACCGAAATAAAGAAGGAAATAGCCGAACAAGATCCTGCTACAAAAGAAGAAGTTGAACAAATCGTTGAAGAGAAGCTCCAAACTCTGAACATCGAGCTAAGCCCGGAGGATCGCCAGTTATTAATCGATTTGTTTGAAAAAATGAGGTCACTGGATATTAACTTTGATAACGTTCAACAACAATTAGATGATTTAACGAATGACATACAAACCACGATTAAGGAAATTGTCAAAGATGAAGGGTTCGGGCAGAAAGTGTCTGACTTCTTTACGGGCTTGTTAAATGCCATCGCTGATTTCTTTAAATCTATAAAAAATTTATTTGGGTAATTGACTATTTTGTATTAATTAGCAAAAAGACTGAGTCTGCAATTGACTCAGTCTTTTATTTCTATTAAAGGAAATCTTAGATAGACGGTAGTTCCTTTGCCTTCTTCACTATCTACAGATAAAGAACCATCGTGTTTATACATGATTTCTTTCGCGATTGATAAACCGAGGCCGTATCCTCCAGTATTTCTTGTTCTAGACAAATCGGAGCGGTAAAACCTTTCTCCGATGCGGGACAAGGAACCTGCAGGAATGCCAATACCGTTATCCCCGACCTGTACAACAGCCAATCCATCTTCCTCGTAGGACTGAATGAAAATGCAACTCTCTTCAGGAGAATATTTCAATGCATTATCAAGAATATTATAGAATACTTGCATGACCCGGTTGGGATCCCCATTAATAATGGATCCTTCATTTAAATCATGTTGGACATCCATTTTTTTGTTTTCAGCATGGGGACGTATAAGAGCTAATGAATCCATTATTAACTGAGAGAGTACAATCGGCTCAATATCCAAAGAAAAAGATGTATCCTCCAATTTATTCAATTCAAGTAGCTCAGTAATTAATTTTTGCATTCGTATCGATTCCTTTTGAATAAGATGCAGGCTTTCTTCCATTTCTTCAGGATTCGTTTGTACCTTGTCAGTCAATGCCTTTGCGTATCCACCAATATAGGTTAGGGGAGTCCTTAATTCATGAGCAACATCCGAAAGGAACTGACGCTTTCTTTCTTCTTGATGTTGCAGAGAATCGACCATACTATTAAAGGTCAATGCAAGCTCCGCCATTTCATCTTTAGAGGTGACATTCAACCTGCCAGAAAAATCACCTTTAGCGACTTTATTTGAGAATAGTTGCATTTCCCTTACAGGTTTAAATAATGATCCTAAAGAAGATTGAATGATCAAGAACAATACAAAATAAAACATGACACCTGTGAGCACCAATATAGGGATCCCTTTACTAAAGACTTCCGTCATTTCAGCCAAGGGGATATAAATGAGTAAATACCCCATTAATCTTTCTTCGTTCATAAGAGGAAAGATAGCTCCAATCACATTCCGCTTAAATTCTGCTACATATCCTTCTTTCATTACCGGATTTCCTTTAGCCAATTCTCTTTTGTCGTCGTTATTGATGAGAGGATTTTGGTCAATACGATAGGGGAAGCTTTTGGTTAAGTCTTCAAGTTTTTCCACAACAGACACTTCGTAAGGGGAGATCACATTATACCAAAGGATTTTATCCCTTACACTCCCGCTTACGTCACCATAGTGATAGTGATCAGCTGTCCTTTGTCCTTGATAGAGCAGTGAATCCTTAACGGTCCCAATATATAAATCCTTATAGAGAAAATGAATAAAAAGAAAAGAAAAGACAATGGTTAGAAATAAGCTGCTTAATAATAGCAGAGAGACTTTTTTATTGAGAGTCAGGTTTGTATTTTTCAAACGGATCCCTCGAACTTATAGCCAAGGCCCCACACGGTTTCGATCAAATGTCCATAGTTCTTCAATTTCAGCCTTAATGTTTTAATGTGGGTGTCCACTGTACGATCGCTACCTTCATAATCACTTCCCCATACTTGATCGAGAAGCTGATCTCGCTTATACACTCTTCCTCGATTACGGGCAAGGAACAAGAAAAGTTCATATTCTTTTAAGGTTAAGCGAGGTGAAAGTTCACCAACTGAAATGGTCCTTGATGCTAAATTAAATGATACCGGTCCATATCGTTCAATCATCGAATGTTGGGAAGATTGAGTTCCGTAGGATCTTCTCAGGATCGTCTCGATTCGTGCTACAAGTTCTTCAGCATTAAAAGGTTTAACCATATAGTCGTCACTTCCAAGCCTGAGTCCTTTCACCTTGTCTAAATCATCTCCCTTTGCCGAAAGGAAGATAAAGGGCACCTCGTTTGTTTCCCGAACCTCTTTTAGTAAGTGATAACCATCCATGAATGGCATCATGATATCCGCAATCATGATATCCACATGTGTTTTCTTCAGTTGATCAAGAGCAGCGAGACCGTTCTCTGCATCTAAGCAGAAATACTGATCCCTGTTTAAATACAGTTTGATCAGCTGCCTCATCTCCTTCTCATCATCCACAATCAGGACATTCCATTTTTTCAACGTAAACCACTCCTATTCATTCTACACATTCAATGGCATAAGTTTTATTATAGACGAAATTAGTGAATTTTTTATGATATAAGAAACATTTACCGTATTAGTTTTCTCCATTTTAGCATGAATTACAGCAGGGTTCGGGAGTGGAAATCCGTTCATCGCTCACTACTTTTCCCGGAACATGGACATTTGCCCTTCCCTTTTTCCCATTTCTTAATAGGCTAATAAAGAGGAGTGACGAAGATGTATGAGAGGAGAACCATATACAGAAAGAATTTGATGAATCTATTTAATTCCGGATCCGGATTTCCAAACCTTGGGACTGGATATGACGGCAATCCTCCAGGAGGGTATCAAGGCTATGTACCATGGGAAAGTAACCAGTTTCAAGGAGGGGGATTCGGTGGAGGACCAGGTTATTATAATCAAGGACCTTATGGTAGTACATCGGGACCACAAGGGTTTCCCCCACAAGGATTTCCACAGCCCGGTTACGGTCCACCACCATTTGGGCCGGCAGGAGGCTACGGGTATGGTATTAATCCAATCGGTGCAGGTTTAATTGGTCTGGGATTAGGCTTCCTTGGAGGACAGATTGTAAATACCCCATTTAAGGGCCCACCTAAACGCTACTATTATTATCTATAAAATATCAAACCGACTCTTAGGATAGAGTCGGTTTTTCTTTGGAGATACAGGACTTGACTAAATACCTAATGGGGTATATTATAGAGGTATAAAATAAATGCTTTTGAGAATCAGATAAGTGTAGACAGAAGAGGTGAAATTTTGGAATTTATTGGAGTTATTATTTTAGCTATACTCATTTTTCTTTTTCTGATGATGAAGAAACCAGGAAAAAACATCAAACAAATTTCTACGACTGAATTAAAACCGTTATTTGGTGACAGTGATAAGCAATTTATTGATGTTCGAACGCCTGGAGAATTCAAACAAAATCACATCAGACAATTTAAGAATATGCCCTTACAATCTTTACAGCAAAACGCTCACAAATTATCCAAGGACAAAGAAATCATTGTGATCTGTCAAAGTGGTATGAGAAGTGCCAGTGCCTGTAATATCCTTGAAAAACAAGGGTTCACAAGCGTTACTAATGTAAAAGGCGGGATGAATGCCTGGTCCAATTAGAAAGTTATATGACCTTAATGAAATAGGGGGAAGATGAATGAATTCAATATCAGCAAAAGAGGTAAATGAACGATTAACAGCTGGAGAAACATTAAATATTATTGATGTCCGCGAAGTAGCTGAGGTGAGGAGCGGGAGAATCCCATCAAGTATCCACCTTCCATTAGGACTTCTCGAATTTCGAATGAATGAATTAGACAAGAAGAAAGAGTACATCGTGGTCTGTCAATCCGGTGGCAGAAGCATTCAAGCTGTAAAGTTTCTAGACTATCAAGGATTCAATGTAACAAATATGAACGGCGGAATGCTTGCATGGGAAGGTAAAATAGATTAAATTCTTTCTTCCATTTTCATTTACGGATTGATAAATATTTATCTTAAATACCCCTATAGGTTTAAAAAGTGGAAAATAGGATAATTTATTTACGATGGGATGAAAATAATAAGAGGGAGGAATTCATCATATGTCAAAAGTAAAAGAATTGACGTCAAAACAACTAACGGAAAAGATACTTAATGGAGAAAGAATGTTTATTCTGGACGTTCGTCCAAAGGATGCTTACGATGATTGGAAGGTAGAAGGGAAAAACGTAGAAATAATAAACAAGCCTTATTCCGAACTGAAGGACGATCTGGGATCTGTTCAATCCACTTTACCACATAATGAAGCGTTTTACGTAATATGTGCAAAAGGAAATTCTTCTAAGAAAACGGCAGAGATGCTGGTAGAAGCAGGAATGGACAACATTTATTCCGTAAACGGGGGCATGCTGGCCTGGAGTGAATATTTAGAGCCGGTTAAGATCGGTGATGTTTCAGGTGGTTCACTTTATCAATTTGTCCGAATTGGGAAAGGTTGTTTATCCTATGCGATCGTTTCAAATGGAGAAGTAGTTTTCGTTGACCCCAGCCGACTTTTGGAGCCTTATAAGAAATTTATTCAAGACCATAAAGTATCGGTGAAGGCAGTACTTGATTCGCATCTACATGCAGATCATATCTCAGGCGGACGGTCTTTATGTAATGAATACAATTCTCCTTATTATTTGCCTCCTAAAGATGCAGAGGACGTTCAATACGAATATAAAGAATTAAGTGGTGACACGGTCATTCATGTGGGGGAAACGACCATTAAAGCTGTATACTCACCTGGACATACGATTGGGAGCACTTCATTTATCGTCGACGATCACTACTTATTAACCGGTGATATTCTGTTTATTGATTCGATAGGCAGACCGGATTTAGCTGGTAAAGCAGAAGACTGGGTAGGAGACTTGAGAAAAACTCTGTATACGAGATATAAAGGACTTGCGGATGATTTAATTGTCTTGCCTGCACACTTTATGACAATCGATGAGATGAATGAAGATGGATCGGTGTCTCATCCTCTAAAGTCTTTATATAGAGAAAATCATGGGTTAAATATTGAAGATGAGCAGGAATTCCGAAAAGCAGTTACGGAAAATCTTCCTCCTCAACCAAATAGCTATGAAAAGATCCGTGAAACAAACATGGGTAATATGCATCCGGAAGAAGATGAACAACGGGAAATGGAAACAGGTCCAAACAGATGCGCAGTGCGATAAATTAAAAAGGTAATGTAGTTCGAAAAGAGCATAGTTAAATAATGCAATCACCTCAATGAGGATGATTGCATGTAAAAGGAAGAACCAGGGAAGTGGCCATGCATGAACGGAACAAATGAATCAAAATATATTCAGCAGCACTTAGCAAACGAACGAACATTCCTGGCATGGATTCGAACAGCGATCGCTATTATCGGGATTGGTTTCCTCACAACAAGCTTGCATTATAACTCGCTTCAAGGAGATGCCGTCCAAGATCGAATCGCCGTCTCCATCAGTGCAGTCTCCATCATTATCGGGTTAATAATCATTATTGGATCGACCGTTAACTACTACCGAACGAGGCGACATATAAATACACAAACATTTGTATCTGCAGATGCCTTCATCAAGATGATGGCGATTGTAGCAACCGTTGTCCTTATATTTGTAACCGTATATTTTTTTATGCTGAATTGAAAAAGCTGAACGAGGGGGTTAAACCCACCCGTTCAGCTTTTTTAATCTTGTTTTTTTTCATTGTAATATTGAACCGATGTCATGGCTCCTTCACTCACCATGGAATTGTCTTCAATATTTGCAGGGTCTGGATTTCCACCTTTTTCAACAGGTAGGTCTTCTTTTCTTCTCTTTTTGAATTTCGTTACCAATCCTTCTTTAACATTGTGCAGCTGATTACGTTTCTCCTTCGATGATAAGATCCATCCTAATGAACCAGCCGTAACCGTCGCACCAACAAGTAAGGTTTTATTTACTCTCATTTTATTCTTCCTCCTTCAGGAATTATATAGTTTGTGTAGTATGTTCTTTATTTTCCCGGCATACATGAATTTAAACATTAGAGATAGATTCAATTAAATACAGGAGTGGACAATTATAGAGTTCTAGTTAAAAATATACATAGATGTAAAGCAAGGGAGGATGTAGTCAATGAAGGAAATTACCAAACAAAGTGTCATTGGATTTATTGGAACAGGTGTAATGGGGCAAAGCATGGCTGGTCATCTGCTCGAGGCCGGTTACCAGGTGGTCATATTCAATCGTACGAAAGATAAAGCATTGCACCTCATCAATAGAGGTGCAAAATGGGCAGACACACCAAGGCAAGTGGCTGAAATTTCGGATGCAGTCATTACGATCGTAGGATATCCTAAAGACGTAGAAGAAATTTACCTCGGTGAAAATGGAATTCTTCATCACTTAAAACGTGATTCACTAGCAATTGATATGACTACTTCATCTCCAAAATTAGCAGAGAGAATCTTTGAAGTAGGCAAGGGCAAAGGAGTGTCCACATTGGATGCCCCCGTTTCAGGTGGAGATATCGGAGCCAAAGAAGCGAGGCTTTCTATCATGGCAGGGGGAGGCGAGGAATCATTCGAAACCGCAAGGCCACTTTTAGACCTTTTAGGTTCAAATGTTGTGTATCAGGGGAAGGCAGGAGCGGGACAGCATACGAAGATGTGTAACCAAATCACGATTGCCTCTAACATGATGGGAGTAAGTGAAGCCCTTCTTTATGCGAAGAAATCAGGTTTGAATCCAGATAATGTGCTTAAGAGTATCACTTCGGGAGCGGCAGGCAGCTGGTCCCTTAGCAATCTCGTTCCACGAATGATTGATGAGGACTATGCTCCCGGCTTTTATGTAAAGCACTTTATCAAAGATCTTAAGATTGCCCTGGAGTCATCCAGGGAGATGGAAATCAAAACACCGGGGTTAGAGTTAGCCCTCTCATTATATGAAGAATTGGCTCATAATGGTGAAGAAAACAGCGGCACTCAAGCTCTTATCAAACTGTTGGAGAATTAAAATAAAAAACGGCCCATTGAACAATCAGTGGAGCCGTCTTTTATATTTTTCCAATGAAGTCAGGATCTTTCTGAATCCCCGATTGATTCGGCAGCCAATTTGCAGGAACGCCTGCTCCCGTTTTTCTTCCATATTGAATACCTTCCAGCATTCTCAATATTTCATAGGTATTCCGACCAACTTCAGGCGGGTATATCATTTTTGACGTTATCATTCCTTCAGGGTCTATGATAATCGTAGCTCTGAACGTAGCTCCTGCACGCTCATTTAATACACGATAAGATCTGCTTATTTGATGGTTTCGATCACTCACTAACGGAAATTGCACTTTAGAAGCAGATGGGGATACTTCAGTAAACACTTTGTGAGAGTACACACTGTCCGTACTTATTCCAAAAACTTCAGTTTGTAATGCTTGAAATTTAGGATAAATAGCAGCGACCGCTGCCAGTTCGGTAGGTCAAACAAAGGTGAAATCACTGGAATAAAAAAACAAAATAACCCATTTACCCCTGAACGATTCTAAGTTAACGGTGTTTATTTTCTTTTGGGCGTTATCATATGCCTCAGCAACAAAGAGAGGGGCTGGATCATTGGTTTGGGCACAAAACGGTATGGAACATTCTTCACTTCTCATTTCAGGATTAAATGAATAGTGGCGGTTATTCATCGGCTCACTCCTTTCAGAAAAAGTACTATCAACATATGCCTTATCATGACTTTATATGATTGGATAGTAGGTTCCTTTCTATATCATACTTCTTTTATAAATGGGAATAATAGGAGGGTGTTGTTACAAATTTGAAGGTAAGGTGATTCTTTTGAAAAAAAATTCGTTCAAGCAATTTTCGAAACTTCTATACACGTTTGGTTCTATCATGACCTTAGTTGCCTTCCTTGTATCCTATTTCCAAACGAAAACAATCATTCAGGCAATTAAGAAGTATAGTCCGTATAACTAAGATTTATTGTTTGCAATATCTTTACATAACTTAGACAATGATAGTGAAGATAAGTGAGGAGGGATCCTGTTGAAGCTAACGGGTAAAAAAGTCATTCAATTAGTAAGTGCAGATTTTGAAGATCTTGAACTATGGTATCCTGTTTTACGATTGCGTGAAGAAGGGGCAGTTGTACATATTGTCGGTGAAAATGCAAATCAAGAATACATCGGGAAATACGGGGTTCCGATTGTTTCAGAATACGCGTTTAAAGATATCAATCCGGAAGACTATGATGCCATCCTCGTACCGGGTGGATGGTCACCTGATAAGTTGCGTCGCTATGAAGATGTGATTTCTATGGTTCAAACCATGGATAAGAGTAAGAAGCCGATCGGTCAAATCTGTCATGCAGGTTGGGTTTTGATTTCAGCCAAAATTCTTCAAGGTGTAAAAGTCACCAGCACACCGGGAATAAAAGATGACATGGAAAATGCAGGGGCAACCTGGGTAAATGAATCTGTCGTCACAGATGGTCATATTGTTTCAAGCCGCAGACCACCTGATTTACCAGACTATATGAGAGAATTCATTGAAGTATTAGCAAAATAAATGCACCATTAAAAGGACTGGCGCCATGAGAAACTGTAATTTTAGTTTCATGTGGACCAGTCCTTTTTCGTCCCTATTTCTTTTTTTCTCTTTTATTTCGATCATTCACCCGTGCGAAAAACGTCTGTTTCACAGATTGATGGGTCGTAATCGCTGCACCCGTTGCGATGAATCCATTGGCAATACCATTGAAATCAAACCCCAAAGTCCAGCCGCTGGCAGCAACCCCTGCGAGTAACAAGATCCAAATAATCAACCAATCCGGAATATGAGGAGTCCGCTTCAATGCATACCCTAAAACCCATAGCACTGGAACGAGTACAGTGACTTGGGGATCGATTGAAATACCACTTAATAAATTTTCGATCATATGTTTCACTCCCTAAAAGAAAAATGACTTCTATTAAAGCTTATTCGAACAGGATGGTGTTTCATGACAACCTGTACCCGAAGATTTAAGGGAAAGTGAAAACAGCAGGAAAAAACGGTGAAAATAATTGAAGTGGTACGTTCAACGAATTGTTTTCCTATTGAAAACGGACCTTTAAAGTGACATTAGAATTGTTCAATGATATTATATTGATTGACCTATTATAAAAAAGGAGCTGTTAATAATGGAGAAAAAAGGATACATACAATTTCAGACAGGTGAAAAAATCGAATTTGATCTATTTCCAAATGAAGCACCAGGAACAGTGGCAAATTTCGAAAAATTAGCAAATGAAGGTTTCTACAACGGTTTAAGCTTCCACCGTGTCATCCCTGGTTTCGTAAGCCAAGGCGGATGCCCTAATGGGAATGGTATGGGTGGCCCTGGTTACACAATCAAATGTGAAACAGAAGGAAATCCACATAAGCATGAAGAAGGTTCATTATCCATGGCCCATGCAGGTAAAGATACGGGAGGAAGTCAGTTCTTCATCGTTCACGAACCACAACCTCACCTGAACGGCGTTCATACCGTCTTCGGAAAAGTGACTTCAGGAATCGACATCGCTAAATCAATGAAAAACGGTGACGTTATGGAGAAAATGGAAGTATACGACGCGTAATGAAAGAAGGACGGACCTTGGTCCGATTCTTTTGTTAGCTAATATCTATTGATGGTAAAGAAAAACAATAGTTGAAATACTATTCATGATGATGTATTATACTAATACAGGCTGCGTTGTACGTAATCATAACGAAGTTTTAACCTTTAAACTGTAATAGGGAGTTTTACATCGAAGTTGGAATGTCAAGCCTCCACGATTTGAGGACGACAGGAAACCTTCTGCAAACACCCACTTTGAGGAGTGGTGGTTTAAAACTTTCTTATATCAAATTACGGCAAATGTGGCTCCTTACATTAGTATCTCAAGCCAGTTCCCAATCGGGGGCTGGCTTTTTTATATTTATTATGAAGAAAAGCCAATAAAAAAGACCGAATTCCTAAAGGAAATTCAGTCTGAAGGTTTTTTAGCGTGGCCCCTCCCGTCCGTACATGGTTAAGTGTCCCGCAACAAGCGAATGTTCGGGAGAGGCAAGATCATTGTATCACGCAAGGGCAGGATAAGCAAAAAGATTTAGCGCAGCACACCAATACGTATGAGATGTTGCTCAATGTCATTAAAACTATCCACTTCAATATGTGGGGTATTGTTTTCTTTCAGGATATCCTGTAGTGCTTTCATGGCAAAAGTGACGTTTGCCACTTTTGCAGGATGACTATCTGGTTCACTATCACCTGCAAAATATATGGTTTCATACTCTTTTTTGAGGTCAGTAAGAACTTTTGATTTGTCGATTCCATATCTTTCGGAGTGATGTGGATGTTCAGGATCAATATTTAAATGTACATTCTTATCTTTATAGTATCCTTCATTTGAGTATACCTCAACGCCTCTAATTCCGTACTGCCCAAGAATATGATGAATATAGTAATCTGTCCCTGCGCTTAATATATAAAAGTCCCCTCCTTGTGCCTGTACTTTGCGGATGAAGGAAGGAACGTGTTCATCAATCTCCAGAGAATGTATATCTTCAATGATCTGCCTTTCTTCTTGATGTATGGACGTGAAAACCTGACGCAAAAAGTCGATGTCTTTTATTTCTCCAGACTTCCATTGTTTGTATAAAGCTTGTCCCTCTTCAAAGTATTTCTCCAGTACAAGATGATAAAAATCCTTTTTAGAGATCGTACCATCAAAGTCAGAAACAAATGCCCAATTTTTCATACCATCTCCTCCTCTTTACTAGTCCCATCGATTGTATCATGTATAAACTCAGGGTGAGAAGTAGGGAGTGAACTTTAATTATATTATGTAAACTGATTTTACATATAAATAAGTCACCTCACTAAAGAGTAAGGTGACTTATTTATTTCTTCAAGCTGGTTAAAAATCCTTTCAATACTTCTGGTGTGCGTTTGACTTCTTGAACGGTGTTGGTAATGGTCGTCTTTTTGTATTCGATGTCTCCCTGAATCTCCCCTTGTGTTTCTTGTAGCAGGTTTGCTTCAGAAGAAATTTTGTCCATTCTGGTTTGAATGTTCGCCACCGTTTGATTCATTTTATTAATAATGGGCCTGGTCGTCTTCATTGTTTTCATTAACGCGACACCCAACATGACTATAGCAACCACAATTAACGCTATACTTGCATATACAATCCACATGTAAAAATCACCTCAATATACGTTGTTTTTAGTTATATTCCCTAAAAACGTTGAAAATAACGTGAAGAAATTTATTTCTCTTCCTGGTTTACTAATTCCCGTATAGCTAGTAATCTAAAATATAAGTTAAGGCTTAAACGAAAAAGGGGGAGAAGAAGATGATTAAAGCTATCATGTTTGACTTGGATGACACATTATTATGGGACTCCAAAAGTATAGAGGAGGCGTTTAAAGCAACTTGCCGTTATGCCCAGGCGAGGGTGGGGGTGGATCCCCAAGATTTAGAGCATACTGTAAGAGAAGCCGCGACTAAGTTGTATTCAACCTATGATACATATGAATTCACACAAAATATTGGTATTAACCCTTTTGAAGGACTTTGGGGAGACTTTCTGGATGAACATGATGAAGGCTTCCATAAGATGAAAGAAATCGTTCCAACTTACCGCAAAAAGGCCTGGACGTCAGGATTAGAGTCTTTAGGCATCAAGGACGAATATCTTGGGGAGGAATTATCAGAAAGATTTCGCATGGAAAGAAAAGAGAGACCTTTTGTGTATGAAGATACTTTTCGTGTACTAAATGAAGTGAAGGAGAACTTTCAACTGTTGTTATTAACGAATGGATCTCCCCATTTACAGAATACAAAACTTGATAACACTCCTGAACTCGTACCTTATTTTGAAGAAATTATCATCTCAGGAGATATCGGAAAAGGGAAACCGGATTCAGCGATGTTCCTTCATGCACTAGAGAGGCTTAGGCTTCAAAAGGACGAAGTGATCATGGTGGGAGATAATTTAAATACAGACATTCTCGGGGCTTCAAATCTCGGTATCACAACGGTTTGGATTAATCGCCGTCAACAAAAACCTCATGATATCATTCCTGATTATGAAATCAAAGAGCTCCATGAAGTTCTCGAGATCGTGAATAACATGAAATAGGAGGCTTCCTTGTGAAGCTTCTTTTTTATAAGTCCCATAAGGCATAATAGCCACTTACCATACATACTATTCACGGACCTCTCAATTAAAAGGAAAGGGGGACTTTCATGGGAATAGGAATTCATCATGTTAACGTTCATGCATCACGCACACATGTATGGGAATTCATTCGTGATATGAATGCCTGGGCGCCTCTTGTTCCTGGATACAAAGAACATACCATTGTTTCTGACGTTCAATCGACTTGGAAATTCACCCTGCGTGTTGGAGTGATGAGCAAAAAGGTGCATGTAAAGGTACTGATTACAGAATGGAAGGAGCCATCCGAAGTTAAGTTCATATTAAGGGGGATCAATCAAAAGTTTACAGGTGAAGGTTTTTTTAAGGCTGATGAAGTTAACTCTTCCATCACGGCTATGACGGGGGGGCTAACAATTGAATCTACAAGTTCACTGGCTAAAATCCTTGAATTTACATTTGAAAAAATGGTGCGCGAGCTCACCATGGAACTAACTGAAGCGGTAGGGCAAGCGATCGAGAGAGGCAAACAATGACATGCATGCCCTGGACTATGGGGCTTGCGTGGTTCTGTTAAATTTTATCATCATTTAAGTGCAGCTTGTATGCTATAATGAACTATTTGTAAGCAAGAGATTTGTTAGATAAAGAAGAAATACATACACTACAAAGTACATTAGGGATAACGCGTAAAACATATAAAGGGGTCTTACCATGCAAAACCTTCAATTACTTCGTGAAGAAGCCATAGAGGAAACAAAACGAAAAATAGAAAATGATATCACACTTTACTTAGAGAAACATGAGAAATGTCCTTCATTTCAGGATTATGTTACAGAAAGAAGTGCTTTCTTTCACAATATCTGGACAAATATCTGGCTTAACAAAGTAACCAATGATGTTCTTCGCAGCCATAAAAAAGCCTTCTTGAGAAAGAAAGGTTATGATATTGAAGGGACAGATAAGAAACTGATTAACAAGTTATTTCGCAATGAGATAAGAGATTTTCAGCCTTTTCATATTTTAAACTGGTTAATGGAACATCCACCTTCAGCAAACGATTGGAAGGGGCGCCATCAACATGTTAGAGAAAACTATATTAAACAGCACGAAGAAAAAAAGCAAGCAGCCCTTCAAAAGGATATTCAAAAAGGAATCCTCTCCTTCATAAATAAGCAAATGGATGAGTTTGAATTATACTGGTATGTGGAGTTACGCTATTTATTTGCTAAAAAATTTGTACAAGATCTGGGATCAAAAACAAAATATCGTCATACTGAACCATATATGCTGGAAGAGAGACTGGCAGAGGAAGGAAACTTCACTAGTGATTCTTTTACAACAGTATCTGACTTCCTTAAGGAATTTACAGGCTCCATTCACAAGAAGAGTGAAAACTGGGATGGACACGTATGGGAATACGAAACCTATTTCTATCCGTATGAGCGTTTCGTCTTTTATTATTCAGAGCAAATTGTATATCGCTCGCTCCTCTGTCATATGCCTGAAGAATTATTGTCGGATTACGATGATGTATTCGGTCAGCCCTTATCGGAAGAACGTTTAAGCAGGCTTAGTCACCATTTTCTCCTTACATTGAAGTCGACCTTTTTCACCAGGATTCAAGAGGAGTATGTTGTGGACTTATTTCAGCTTGTAGAAGTTCCTTTTGATGAGAATATTCACCTTTCAATGTATGAAAGTGATAAACATAAGCGGGAGAAGAGAAAGGCTGCTGAGTTAGCAGAGTTGAAAAGGAAGCAGGAAGAAGAACAGCGAATGATGGAAGATATTTTTGGAAGGGAGTATAGTCCTTCATTCCGTGGGGATATCAAGTATACACTCCATATCGGTGAAACGAATACTGGGAAAACCCATCATGCCATTAGCCGGATGAAAGAAGCGAAAAGCGGCATGTATTTAGCTCCACTCCGCCTCCTCGCCCTCGAGGTATTTGATACATTGAACGCAGATGGAGTACCTTGTAATCTGAAAACAGGAGAAGAGGAAAAAGAAGTTATATTGGCAAAGCACGTGTCGTCTACGGTAGAGATGTTCCGTGAAAAGGACGAATATGAAGTGATCGTAATCGATGAGGCTCAGATGCTGGCCGATCAAGATAGAGGTTTCTCCTGGTACCGTGCTATTACAAAAGCAAGGGCAAAAGAGGTACATATCATCGGAAGTGAAAATGTCCGGGACCTGCTAATGGAATTAGTGGGTGAAGGAAACATCGAAGTCCATGATTACAAAAGAGAAATTCCTTTGCAAGTCGAATCGAAAGAATTCCAATTGCGGCATGCCAAAAAAGGAGATGCTCTCGTTTGCTTTTCCCGTAAAAAAGTTTTGGATACGGCATCAAGGTTGCAAAATAATGGGCATAAGGTCAGCATGATTTACGGCAGTATGCCTCCTGAAACAAGAAAGAAACAAATGATGCAATTCATTAATGGAAAGACAAATATAATAGTGGCAACCGATGCAATCGGAATGGGCTTGAATTTACCGATACGAAGGATTGTATTCCTGGAAACCGATAAATTTGACGGAACGAGAAGGAGAAGGCTGACATCACAGGAAGTAAAGCAGATTGCCGGTCGTGCTGGGAGAAAGGGTCTGTACAATGAAGGGAAAGTAGCTTTTACAAAGGATATTAAAGTAATGAAGCTTCTGTTAGATCAGCCCGATCAATCTCTCGAAACCTTTGCCATCGCACCGACAAGCGGTGTGTTTGAACGTTTTCAACGCTATTACCATGACCTTGATACGTTTTTCTACTTTTGGGAGAAATTCAAAAGTCCTTACGGCACGGAAAAAGCCACCCTGTTTGAAGAAAGGGAGTTATACGAACTAATTCGTGGAACCGATATCGAGGCAAAGCTTACGTTAAATGACCTGTATGGATTCTTACATCTTCCTTTTTCGAAAAAAGAAGCTCAGTTAACGGAGCAATGGTTAGAGTGCATGTACGCCATTGTAAACGGAGAAGAGTTACCCGATCCTCCTATAAATAACAAAAACCTGGAACAAAAAGAGGTATCCTACAAGGCTGTCGGTCTGCATCTCTTATTCTTATATCGCTTGGGAAGACAAACAGAGGCCTATTACTGGGAGCGGGTTAGAAGTGAAATCGCCGATGGAGTATACGAAAGTCTCAGGACAGAGGTCACAAGTATGAGTCAGTCGTGTAAACAATGCGGAAAGAAATTACCTCCAAACTTCGGGTTTCCAATTTGTGATAGGTGTCATACAGCCAGAGTGAAGAGAAGAACGAGAAGGAAGCCTCCATATTCGTAAGCCGTGAGCAATTTTAAAGTGGAAACATGCGATTTATGGTACGATCAGATAAGAATTGAAAATGTAAACAGAGGTGTTATGTATGAAAATTGAAATTTGGTCAGATTTTGTATGTCCATTTTGTTATATAGGGAAACGTCATTTAGAGGAAGCTCTCCAAAAATTCCCTGAAAGAGATCAAGTCGAGGTCATGTTCAAGAGCTTTGAATTAGATCCACATGCACCTGTGGAAACAGACATGAGCATTCAGGAAATTCTTTCGAAAAAGTATGGAACCTCTCTTGACCAAGCAAAAAACATGACAGACAGCATGACGAAACAAGCTGCAACGGTTGGTCTGGACTTCCGCTTTGATTCAAGTATTCCGACGAATACATTCGATGCACACCGCCTGACAAAATATGCGAAAACGAAAGGAAAGGAAGCAGAGCTTACTGAATTACTGTTACAAGCTCACTTTACTCTTTCAAAGCATATCGGTGACAAGGAAACGCTGGTAGGATTAGCTGAACAAGCGGGATTGGATGCAGAAGAGTCACTAGCTGTATTGAATGGTCAAGAATTCACACGGGATGTACGTACCGATGAAGAAGAAGCAAGACAAATTGGTGTACAGGGTGTCCCATTCTTTGTGATCAACCGTAAATACGCTATTTCAGGTGCACAGCCAAGTGACGTATTATTAAGCTCCATCCAGAAAGTATGGGAAGAGGAGAATCAACCGGCTTCACTTCAGCCACTGGGAACAGACGGAATGGCTTGTGACGAAAATGGATGCGATGTTCCTCCATCTAAATCATAACCCCTAAAAAATACTCAGCAAAAAAGCAAGTGAGAGATCCTCACTTGCTTTTTTTAGTGGCTATGAATTTTTAATTACTGAAGAAGTTCTCTGTGAAATACGGCTGTGCTTTTCCGTTGAATGCGACTCCGACACCTAAATGCTCATAATGGGGTTGAAGGATGTTTTCCCTGTGCCCTTTTGAGTTCATCAGTCCCTCATGGGCGAAGATGGAACTTAATTGTCCATAGGCTAAGTTTTCTCCTGCGGTACGAAAGGCTACCTGATCTTCTTCCATTCGGTCGAATGGAGATTCACCTTCTAGATTGGTATGACTGAAATAGTTCTGTTCCGCCATGTCGAGACTATGTTTTCTTGCAGTGTCCCTGACTTGATCGTCCCAGGAGAGAGCATTTAATCCTTTTTCAACACGTGTAGCATTTGTGAGGTCAAAAAGCTGGAATTCAAATCCTTCTTTCAACTCGGGGCTCGCTTCTGAATAGAAATTCTTCTTATTTGCTTCCAGGCTTTCATCAATTATTTGTATGGCCGTGACGGTGTCATTTTCATGCTTGTCATAGAACACAGTTACGTAGCTTCCATCCACTTGATAGACTTCCTGTTCACCATTGTTTTGGAGCTGATATAGAGTCAAGCCTTTTCGGATATTTGAGAGTGGTTCACCGAGTTCATTCTGAACCACCTCTTTGGATACCCCCATTTCAATACCCGAGGAGGAGGAAAGGAGGTCTTGATTGGTGTAAAGGCCATTAACCTGGTTATTTTCATCATAAGAAATCATTAAGAAATTACGGTAGTTTTCGTGATATGCATTCCAGGAAACTCCGTATTCATTAGTAGATTGTCTCTTTGCCTCTCCCAGCTCCTGTTCAAGTTTATCTTTTGAATCTCCCATTACAATATTATAGATAGAGAAGGTTTGATCACTTGGTACAGTTAAAGCAGGTTTTTCTACAGGGGTCTCTTCCTTTGTATCAGACGGATCTTCCAGATCTCTAAATGATTCGTCCAATTTTATGAGCAGAAGGTTTACTTCGTTGTAAAGTTGATTGAAGGTGTCTTTCACTTTAGGACTGTTCTTTATTTCTTCAATTTTTGTGAGCACAGAATCGAATTCTGTTGCTTCCACTTTGTCTTCCCATGCGGGTTTTGATATATAGGCAAAAGCAACTATTATAATAAGTAAAAACAATCGTCTCAATCGCTAACACTCCATTCTATCTTCCATTGTATCCAAATTTATAAATAAGTAAAAAGGGAAATGCTTATTCACTATGTTTAGTACCCATTTTCAACCATCTTCAATCAAAAGAACCTGTTTTAGTATGGTTGGCTCTGGGTAAGATAAAAGCATAGGCAGGCACGACAAACTTACATATAAGGGGAAATTCACTATGAAATTATCTCATGAAGAACGAATTCAACTACATGAATTTAATAACTTAACGAAGTCATTGAGTTTTAATATGTACGATATTTGCTATACTAAGACCCGTGAAGAACGTGAAGCGTATATTGAATATATCGATGAACAATACAATGCTGATCGGTTAACAAAGATCCTGACACATGTATCGGATATTATTGGCGCACACGTCTTGAACGTTTCTAAGCAGGATTATGTCCCACAGGGAGCGAGTGTGACAATCCTGGTTTCTGAAGGACCGATAGTTGAAGTGCCTACGGAACATTTTGATGAATCACCCGGACCATTACCATCCACAGTTACAATGCACCTTGATAAGAGCCATATCACGGTTCATACGTATCCTGAGTATCATCCTCACGAAGGGATTTCTACTTTCCGGGCAGATATCGATGTCTCTACTTGCGGGGAAATTTCTCCACTTAAGGCATTGAATTATCTTATTCACTCCTTCGACACAGACATCATGACGATGGATTATCGGGTGAGAGGGTTTACACGTGATATCAACGGACGAAAATTATTTATCGATCATGATATTAATTCAATTCAGAATTACATACCAGAGGAAATCAAAGATGAATATGATATGATCGATGTCAATGTGTATCCTCAGAATATATTTCATACAAAATGTAAGTTGAAAGAATTTGATTTAAATAACTATTTATTCGGCTATACAAAAGATAAACTGGATGAAAGTGAAATGGATGAAATTACAGATAAAGTGAAAATGGAAATGGATGAAATCTTCTATGGTAAGAACATATCTAAACCGTAAACTTAACTGAAAGACACCACGTACGAATCTATTCGTACCGTGGTGTTTTTTGATTGAAATCTCATTATTGTGAAAAATCAGTGGGAGAAGGGAAATGTACCTGTCTTGGAGAATAGGTAAATATGCTTGAATTTAAAAGGAGGAATAATGAATGAATTCACATGAAATCGAGTATAAATTGCATGGGGATGATATGCAGTTTGTTGAAATAGAATTGGATCCAGGAGAAAGTGCCGTAGCCGAAGCTGGTGGAATGATGATGATGGAAGACGGCATAGAGATGGAAACGATTTTTGGAGATGGTTCCAAGGGCAGCGGGACCGGTGGGTTTTTAGGAAAGCTTGTTGGTGCAGGGAAGCGTGTATTAACGGGTGAAAGCTTGTTCATGACCGTATTCACCAATGAGGGGAGGGGGAAAAAGCATGTATCATTCGCTGCTCCTTATCCAGGAAAAATCATCCCGGTTGATCTAAGTGAATTAGGCGGTAAAGTTGTATGTCAAAAGGATTCCTTTCTATGTGCAGCAAAGGGAGTTTCTGTTGGGATCGATTTTCAAAAGAAATTAGGAACAGGCTTCTTCGGCGGTGAAGGATTTATTATGCAGAAGCTTGAGGGCGACGGATTAGCCTTTCTACATGCTGGAGGGACGATTTATAGAAAAGAACTTCAACCTGGCGAAATGTTACGGGTAGATACGGGTTGCTTAGTGGCCATGACGAAAGATGTGGACTACAATATCGAGTATGTAGGGAAAATCAAATCTGCCTTCCTTGGCGGAGAAGGTTTGTTTTTTGCCACTGTACGTGGACCAGGAACTGTCTGGATTCAGTCACTTCCATTCAGTCGCTTAGCTGAAAGAATTTATGCAAGTGCTCCACAGGGGGGAGGCCGTTCGACTGGTGAGGGTAGTTTACTTGGTGGAATCGGAGACTTTCTAAACGGAGACGATTGATTCACGGCTATACATAAAAAGCATTTCCATTCGTGGAAGTGCTTTTTTACGCTTTACTTGGGTATTCACCTATTTAGACCCCACATCATATGTTTAAATATATGATGTGAAAGGGTGATTTCATGAAAGGAAAGGTTCGTCATTATTATGCTGGGGGAAATACGGCTAAAGGTTTTTACAGTCTATATGATTCGGTTTTAGATGGATTAGAGCGAATTTATATCCTGAAGGGTGGTCCCGGTACAGGTAAATCCTCATTGATGAAGTCGGTTGGAGAACGGTTTGAGGGAAAGGGACTAGAAGTTGAATATTTACATTGCGCTTCCGATAATCACTCGATCGATGGTGTTCTCTTCCCTGAATTTGGGGTCGGCATTGTGGATGGGACGGCTCCTCATATTATAGAACCGAAAGCACCCGGTGTTATTGAAGAATATGTGAATTTAGGAGCGGCATGGCACTCAAAGAAACTTTTGCCGCACAAAGAGGAAATCCTTGGCTTAAACGATAAAATTGCCTCATTCTTTCAGAGAGCATACGATACCTTTGCTGCATCACTTAGTGCTCATGATGACATTGAAGAGATATACATTTCCAACATGGACTTCACAAAAGCGAATCAATTAACAAATGAGTTAATTTCACTCTTCTTTGAAGATAAGAGCCTTTCTAAATCCTCTACAGTCAAACATCGGTTCTTAGGTGCCGCGACTCCTGATGGAGCAGTTGACTACATTCAGAATTTAACAGAGGATGTCGAAAAGCGCTACTTTATCAAAGGGCGCGCAGGGTCTGGAAAGTCGACGATGTTAAAGAAAATTGCTTCTGCTGGAGAGGAATTAGGCTATGATATAGAGGTTTATCATTGTGGATTTGACCCGAATAGTCTTGATATGTTGATCATCAGAGAAAAAGGAATCGCTATTTTCGATAGTACTGCACCACATGAATATTTCCCGGAACTCGAATCTGATGAAATCATCGATATGTATGAAAGATGCATTACTCAAGGGACAGATGAAAAATATGCTGCCGATATAGAACGTACGACAAAAGCCTATAAGGATAAAATGAAAGAAGCAATCTCATATCTTAAAGAAGCTAAATGCCTTCGTGAACAACTCGAATCCATCTATATAAGAGCCATGGACTTTTCAATGGTGAATACGATTAGAGAAGAAATCTTTCAGGAAATAAATGAGGTTATAAAGAAGTAGTATATTGAGTGAACATAAAAACGCGATGATCATTAGGTGATCGCGTTTTTATTTGGTTGATAAATACCCGTGCTGGTTTATAACGATTAGCATGAAGGATTCCAATTTGGGATCCTTTTTGTTCTTGCTTTTTCACCACGAAACCTTCACTATTAGTAGACAAGTCAAATCTGTTATTAAGAAAGTAGGAATGATCATTGAACTCGTTTGCATCACTGGGACTATCAAAAAGTCTTCAGAAAACCTTATCTACTAATGGAATAAGTGAACCGACACTCATACAAGAAAATGTGATACCGACCCTTTTGGAGGGAAAAGATGTCATGGCTAAGGCTCAAACCGGGACTGGTAAAACCTTTGCTTACGTTTTACCCATTCTGGAGAAAAGTAAATCTGCCACCCCTCATATTCAGAGTTTGATTATTACCCCGACTCGTGAGCTGGCTATCCAGGTAACAAGTGAAATAAGGAAGCTCACAACGAAAAACAAAGGATTTAGCGTTATCTCCGTTTATGGTGGTAAAAGCCATGAGGAGGAAATCAAGGAACTGGAACAGAATGTAAATGTTGTGGTTGGAACTCCCGGGAGGCTATTGGATCATCTTAAAAAAGGGAATCTCGATCTATCTCATCTTATGTTTTTGGTCATTGATGAAGCAGATCAACTTCTCCAGATAGGTTTTCTAAATAAAGTTGAAGAAATTTTAAGCAAAACACCGGCTAATCGTCAAACGATGTTATTTTCTGCGACGATTCCTGCTGAAATCAAAAAATTGGGTCGCAAATATATTAAAACTCCCCAATATATCGAGGTGGCGGATGCTGAAAAATCCACTTCCATTAATCAATTTGCCATTTATACAGTGGATAGGGCCAAGCAAGACACAGTCATTCAATTAATAGAGGCATTTCAACCAAGTAAATCCATCGTTTTTTGCAGAACGAAACGGCGGGTCACGAAATTATATCAAGTCCTGAAATCAAAAGGGTTCAAAGTGGCTGAACTCCACGGGGATATCCCACAAGAGAAACGTGAAATTGTAATGGAGCAATTTAGAACCGGCGACGTACCAATGTTAGTTGCGACTGACGTCGCTTCCAGGGGATTGGATATTGAGGGAGTCACTCACGTATTTAATTATGACATGCCTGAAAATGCCGAAACCTACATTCACAGAATTGGAAGAACAGGTAGAGCGGGTGAAACAGGCTTAGCTTATACCCTATATTCATCTGAAGAAAGAAGCCTTCTGGACAGAATTGAAGCAGAGCTGAACAGTCGGATTCAAAAGCAAAACCTTGGGAATACCATTTCTTTAAAATCAAAAACAACCGCTAAGAAAAAGGGAGTTAAACGACAAGGAAATAGCAAGGAACGGGAATCCCTGAAAAGGAAAAAAGACGAGTTCAAAGATAAACAAATAACGAGCAAAAAATCCTCTAACTCATTAAAACAAAAACCTTCAACACATTCGGAGGGGACAGCAGCTGAAACGAAGCCTGACATTACAGGGAGAAGGACAGGAAAAAAACCTTCTTCTAGATCTTATAATCGAAAAAATAAACGATAAAACCATGCGGACGCATGGTTTTTATTGTGCCAAAATTTCAAGGTTAAGCTGAAGTTATATCAGAATAATATCGCGTATCCGAATATATTATATCAGTATAATGAATGTCTTCGGTTGGTTTTATGGTAGGATAATAAAGGGTATTGCAATGAGTAAAGGAGTTATATAGATTAATATGAAACTAGTATCGTGGAATGTAAATGGAATTAGAGCGTGTGTAAAAAAAGGATTTTTGGATTACTTTCAACATATGGACGCAGATATTTTTTGCCTTCAAGAAACAAAGCTTCAAGATGGGCAAATCTCATTAGAATTAGATGGATACCATCAATATTGGAATTATGCGAAGCGAAAGGGCTATTCAGGAACGTCTGTTTTCACTAAAGAGAAGCCACTGTCTGTCTCTTATGGCATTAATGAAGATATAGAGCCTGAGGGAAGGATCATTACATGTGAGTATAATTCTTTTTATTTAGTGAATGTATATACACCTAATTCAAAAAGGGATCTGTCAAGGCTCAGTGAACGTCTGGAGTGGGAGGATACTTTACGGAAGTATCTTACCGACTTGGAACAACATAAACCTGTTGTTCTTTGTGGGGACCTGAATGTCGCACATACAGAAATAGATTTGAAAAATGACAAATCAAATCGGGGAAATTCAGGCTTTACAGATGAAGAGCGCGGGAAAATGACCATGCTCCTCCAGGAAGGGTTTGTCGATAGCTTTCGGCATATCCACCCAACAAGGGATGATGCCTTTAGTTGGTGGTCCTATATGAGTAATGTCCGTGAACGGAATATTGGGTGGAGAATTGACTACTTTATTGTGTCAAACCGTTTAACACCTGCTATAAAGACCGCAGAAATCCACGCTGAAATACTCGGAAGTGATCACTGTCCTGTATACTTAGAGTTAGAGTAGTGCATAAAAGAAATAGAGAAATTTCATTTGCGGAGGGTAAAGGATGTTAAGAAAGAGATTACTGCAGTATATCGAAGAATCGAATGGTAGCGTTGCTTTATTTCCACAGGAAAAAGAATTTGCAGTTAAGAATGGGTTACTGGATGCTGACAAGGTAGGGGCACGAGAATCCGGTTCGCGTTTTGAAGAAGCTTATATAGAGCGTTGCGAAAAGGAAACGGAAGAACTAATCGCTCAAGAATCATTCCTATTCCTGAATCAGCCGATCACCTACTTGAAAAAACATAAAAACGAGTTTGTTTTCCTTGAATTGAGCTGGTTTGATGTGATCGGGGTGGAGGCTGTTTCGATAGAAGTGGATGACGTGTTTGGAACGTATGATGCGATGCTGGGGTTGAAGCTTCAAAAAAAATATCGCAGTCAAATTGAGGATTACTTGGAAAATGTTCTTAAAGGCCAAACATCTTATGACTTATTGTTTAATGGTGAGGATGGATTATGGGATTTAAACATTACTTTAAACGATCTCCCTGATTTTCATGAAGGACTGACGATGCTTGCTACCTATGAGCTCATATACGATTTTCTATTTCACCTCCTTCAAAAGGTGGATGAGGCTTAAAGAAGTATCCTCCTCGTAATCGAGGGGGATTATTTTGCTTTTTTTCGTTTGATTGGTTCATAGTCAAATAATATACCTTCATATACCAGCTTCAAATGTGAATGATTTCTGAAATCTTCTGGTGTAATTAAAGCTGGAAGTTTATTCCATAATTTGATTCCTGAGCGTTGAAGAATCTCTGCCACAAATTGAGAACAAAAGTACGAGTTACTGAATTCTACAGGTTCATTCAATGATACCCCGAAAACCCCTAATAAATTATAGAGAAATTTCGTGCGACTCCTCTTGAACACATTTAAAACCCGTCTCATTTTTACAATATCTCGTTCCGTTACTTCTAATTGATAAATTACACATGTGGTATTGGGATATTTGCTGTAGGTCCCATGAAATATATCCTCTTTAACAAATCCTCCACTAATGGGGTTGTTTGGATGTTTGCGCCCGAAGCTGTATAGTTCGTTTAAGTCTCGGTCAAAGGAGATTGAGGCATGGTTGTATGGTGCTTTTGTATATTTCTTGATGGATTTGGTAAAAAGAGTTCCCGTGTCGGTCAGTAAAATATAAATATAATTACTTTGCATTTCTCATTCCCTCTTTTAAAGTAGTAGATTTTCCCATATGCTTAATTATACAGTATTTTTTATCGTTTGAAATATAGTCATTTTAAGGAGGAAGATATGGAATCGGCCATATGGACTTTATTTGTTATTTTTATCGGTTTGGTGGTAGTGAACATCCTATTTTTACAGATTAAGAGTAAGCAAAGAGGGAAAGATTTCTCTCGAATTTCGTTACGGGTTAAAACCTGGTGGGGGATGTTTGTTGTCTTTTGTTTGGCTACCCTGTTTAATCCGATCGTATCCATGTTCTCCTTGATGATCCTCTGCTTTTTTTCTCTTAAAGAGTACTTTTCTATGATGCAAACGAGAAAAGCGGATCGAAGGATTTTCTTGTGGGCTTACTTATCGATCCCCATTCAGTTTTATTGGATTTATATTGGATGGTATGGGATGTTCATTGTGTTTATTCCAGTTTATGTGTTTTTGTTATTACCTCTGCCACGATTATTGGGGAAAGGGACATTGGGGTTCCTCCGCTCTGTCAGCTCGACACAATGGGGGCTGATGCTGATGGTTTTCGGGTTAAGTCACCTTGCTTATTATCAGGTTGCTAATCCAACAAGTGGTGCGAATCTAGTGCTTTTTTTAGTTGTGCTGACCCAGGTGAGTGATATTGTTCAGTTTGTTGTATCGATATACATCGGGAAGCGTAAGGTAGTTCCAACCTCTAATCCAGCCATTACATGGGAAGGCTTTTTGGCTGCTGTGTTGGTGACGACGTGCGTATCTTATTTTATCTATCCTTTTTTAACTCCTCTCGATATGAAATTCGGAATCCTATCGGGCTTGATTATCAGCGTAACTGGTTTCGTAGGAAGCTTGACGATTTCTGTGTTGAAACGTGATCTCCTGATCGGTGATCAAAAAAAATTTGCTTCATTAAAAGAAAGTTACCTCAATCGTGTCGACAGTTTAACCTACACATCCCCCATATTCTTTCACATCATTCGTTACTACTTTGATTTCATGTGAAAAGTAAGAGGGACGGACCTTCACAAGGTCCGTCCCTCTTACTATTATCCCTTTTTACCAGGGCGCTTGCTGATTTCTTCTGTGACGACATGAGCCAGGTCGTCGTTTCCAAATAGGGAGAGGACACCCAGTAAAGTCGTGTCGGGAATTTCTTCAGACTCTTCTTTAGGGACCGTTAAGTCAATTCCTTGCAATAATGCGGGATTTTCCCCTTGATTGGGATAAGCTTTCTGATAAAGGGTTGCAGGATCAAGGTCATGATTCACACACCATTGCGCAAACACAAGAATCATCATATGCTCGTCCTTTTGATAATTTTCAATGATTTTTTCTTGCATCTCTTTAGAATTCATTGCATTCTCTCCTTAAACTTTGTATCTATTTCTATTATAACGAAGTTTGGTGAGCAAGCCCATTCATTTACTTACTAGGCTGAATAGAGGAATACGTTTTTAAAATCCGCCGGTTTAGGTGTATAATAGGATGATGAAAGAAATTTGCTTCACATTGAAAGGACGTTAGATAAATGGATATTACCACTCATAGTGCCGAGGAACTGAAAGATCCTACCGGTATACTAAATGGAGATCGATATGAAGTTATTCTTGATATTGAAGTACCCGAGGATGATGAGCTATACAGAGAACAGGGTATTTACATAAAAGTCATTTTTGTTCGAGACGAGAATGGTTCCAGGATCGTACAGTCGACCATTGTAGAAAGAAACACTGAGACGTATCTTGACTTTGAATTAGAAGAAGATGAAGAAAGTCTCCTTCTTTCATATTGTGAGGAAAATATCGGGTGATCGATATTAGATGGACCCTCTACATTCGTAACCAAACGAATGTAGAGGTTTTTTTGTTATTGGTTCATTTATTGCCTCACCATAAACATCCCATTTTAACCCTTTCCTTCTTGCGTGACTGATAATTCAGATACTTTAGAGTTGGCATGGAAATTGCATAATAATTAATTGAAAATAGATTAATAGAAGGGAGAAATGTTGATGAATGGTTATTGGGGTAAAGTGAAGAATCTATTCATTGTTATAACTGTATTTGCAGTTATGAGCAGCTTGGCAACTTCCAGTACATTTGCCAAGAAAAACGAAAACAGCATCAAAGGGAGTCTATTGATTGTCGGAGGAGCTTTAGGCAGCAGCAACTCGGCTGTTTATGAAGAATTCATTAAACTATCAGGGGGTAAAAAGAAAGCCAAAATAGGAATCATCCCTTCTGCTTCAGGATCTCTGAAGTCATCAAATCAATTTAAGGAAGATTTGATTTCCTACGGTGTAGCTGAAACAGCTATTGAAATCCTTCCTCTATCTGCTCATGATTTCTCAGGGACAGAAGAAGACGAAAGCGAATGGAAAGATAACGCTCAAAAGAAAGAAATAACAAAAAAAATCAAAAAGCTGACAGGTATTTGGTTTGTCGGTGGAGATCAACTCAAGATCACAGAGACATTACTTAAGGGCAATGGAAAAAACACGAAAGCTTTAGATGAAATTTGGAAGGTTTACCGCAAAGGAGCCGTTCTTGGTGGGACAAGTGCCGGAGCGGCCATCATGAGTGATGTGATGATTACAGGCGGTGATAGTTTAGGAGGGCTTCGTCAAGAGTTTATAACGGAAGACGTATCCAATTCGAATGAAGAATATGCACCTGTCTATATTGAAAAAGGGCTTGGATTCTTTCAATGGGGAATTGTGGATCAACATTTTAATGAAAGATCACGTCTGGGTAGACTAGCGGCAGCAGCCATCCGCTACGAAACGAATAAAAATCATCTTGCCTATGGAATTGATGAAGACACAGCGATGGTGGTAAACAATGAAAAACAAACGATTTCAGTATTAGGCAGAAGTAATATTACGATAGTGGATGTATCTCAATCCACACTAACAGGAAAAGAAATAAAGAACATTGATCTTAGTTATATTTCTCCTGGTGATGTGCTCAATGTGAAAACGAAAGAATTTCACATGAGCGAGGATAAGGTTGAAACAAGAGACTATGAATATTATAACTTTAGACCCCTATCGGCTACCGGAATTCTATCATCTTATGGAACACTGCCACATTACCTGTCGTATTCCCTGGTGGACAATGAGGCGGTAAGTAAGATTAATAGTTATATTTACGATAGTGAAGGAAATGGCTTTGAGCTGGAGTTTAAGCAGACAGATGAAACAAACGGATATTGGGGTTATCAGGATGGTCAAAAGGATTCATACTCCCTATTGCATGTGGAAATGAATGTTTCACCTGTATCCGTCCATTTTCATAAGAGAAATCAGCTTTCACATGACTTTACTTCTTCCTCATTAGAAGTACCTGAAAGTACTTTTGATCCTGAAACAAAAGGCAGCCTTGTAATCGTTGGAGGAGCTTTAGGAAGTAGTAATGAAGAAGTGTACAGCGAATTTATCAATCGGGCAGGGGAAAATGGGAAGATCGGGATTATCCCTGCTGCAAGTTCCAGTTTAAAGTCTTCACATGCATTTAAAGAGGATTTGTCATCATTCGGTGTACCCCAAGAAAATATCGACATTCTTCCTCTATCAAACCATGATTTTAAAGAGTCAGAGGAAGATGAGTCTAACTGGATGAATAATAAAAATAATTCGGATATAGCAGAAAGTATACTGGAGTACGATGCCATTTGGTTTGTCGGTGGAGATCAAACGGATATCACCGAAACATTGTTAAACCAAGATGGAACTCAATCATTAGCTCTTGAAAATATTTGGGAGATCTATCGTGATGGAGCCGTTCTTGGCGGTACAAGTGCAGGAGCTGCAATCATGAGCGATGTGATGATCGCAGGTGGTGGAAGCTATGACACTCTATCAAAAGGCTTCACTGATACGTATGACGGCATGTCTCAACAAGAAGGCGGACCTGGATATCTTGAAAAGGGATTAGGATTCTTCCCGTACGGTATCGTGGATCAGCATTTTGATAAAAAAGCACGATTGGGACGTTTAATTGCAACCACTGCTGAGCATGGAGAAGAAAATGAATTCTCGTATGGGATCGATGAAGATACAGCGATGATAGTGGATAACGAAGCGAAAACCATTGAGGTAAAAGGTAGAGGCGGTGTTTCTGTAGTAGATTTGAGTCAGTCAGATCTATCACAATCATCGCATACGTATAAAAATGTACACTTATCATGGATTACCTCAGGTGATCAATTAAATTTAAACACGAAGGAATATGCGATCAGTAATCATAAAGTTTCAACAAAAGACTATGAATACTACGAATATATTGCTGCTCCCCATACAGGAGTATTAACTCCGCACCCTTCACTTGCAAATTATTTAAGCTATAGCCTTCTTGATAACTTTGGACAGGATGTAGTGAAAAGCTATAGTTTTTCTAATGATGAAGGATTTGAACTGACTTTCAAAAAAGGAGATCAATCGGAAGGCTTTTGGGGTTATAAAGATGGAAACAAAGATGATTACTCATATCTCAATGTGAAGATGGATATCGAACCAGTACAAATCTCGATTGAAACTAAATAAAATTGAACGGAAAGCCTGGGCGGATTGACGCTCGGGCTTTTTTATATTGAAACGAGCTTTTCATGTCATTTGTCGGTATATATGATTGATAGCATCTGTTATACTAGTGATAACAAAGTGCTAGCAGTTGCTAACAGATAGATAGGGGAGGAGGGCGAACCTTGTCAGATCAAGGAAGAATGCAACTTAATGTAAGGGTTAATAAGGAAACATCAGAGAAATTGGATGAAATCGTTGAATACTATCAGCAAAACACGAAAATTGGAAGAGTTTACAAAGGTGATGTTTTAACAGATATTATCCATAAATCCTATGAAATCATGCAGAAGCAAAAGGCGATTCAGAATCGAAAATATTAGTATTTGTTAATGATGAATTTCATACGATTTTCTTGTCTAAACGGGCGGGAATTCTTATACCGCTTGTATGAAAATGGGTATAATTTATGTCATACTATAGGTTACAAAGTTAAAAAAACTGAAAGTAAAAGAGGTTATTTTATTGTGCAAATGCCGAAAAAGTTAATCAACATACAAAAAGGTTCCGGAATTTCCCCGTACATATGGAGCATCATCAGTATCCTGCCATTTTATTTTATCTTTCAGTCCTCCTCTACAATTGAAATAGTTGTAGGGATTTCCTTGACCATCATGTTCTTTATTTCTTTACGATTTGCTTTTATTTCAAGGGATTGGCCGGTTTATTTATGGACATCGATTTTAATCGCGATATCCATTACCATGACCATTCAATTTAATTTTATCTATTTTGCTTTTTACATTGCCTACTATAATGGGAATATAAAAAACCGGGTGGCGTTTTTAACCCTATATATCATTCACTTGGTGTTAACGACGGCATCGATCAATTATAATTTTGTTATACAGGATGAATTATTTTTATCTCAATTTCCTTTTATTCTGATCATTTGGATAAGTGTCATTCTGTTGCCGTTTAACATTTATAACCGAAATAAACAGGTGCAGCTCGAAGACCAGTTGGAAGATGCTAATAAACGTATTTCAGACTTGGTCAAGCAGGAGGAACGCCAGAGGATTGCCCGTGATCTACACGATACACTGGGTCAAAAGCTTTCTCTTATCGGCTTGAAAAGCGATCTGGCCAGAAAATTGGTGTACAAAGATCCAGAGCAGGCCCGAAGCGAATTAAAGGATGTTCAGCAAACGGCACGAACGGCTTTAAGTGAAGTAAGGACAATGGTATCTCAAATGAGGGGAATTCGACTAAAAGACGAAATCGTAAGGATCAAACAGCTATTAAAGGCAGCGGAAATTGATTTCATGATGGATGATGAGGTCATGCTGCCCCAGGCATCACTCTTTCTGGAAAATATCTTGAGCATGTGCCTAAAAGAAGCCGTGACGAATGTTGTCAAACACAGCAAGGCGTCATACTGTGAGCTGATCATCGAAGAATCGGATAAAGAGATGACCATCATAGTGAAGGACGATGGAATGGGAATCGAGGGAGATTACACACAGTCTAAAGGCAGCGGATTAATCGGAATGAGAGAACGGTTAGAATTTGTGAATGGGAGCTTAGACGTTTTTTCCGAGAATGGGACCACTTTGATTATGAGAGTGCCGAAAGTGATCAAGCAAACAGACAGGGAGGGAATGGAATGATTCGAATTGTCATTGCAGAAGACCAGCGAATGCTATTAGGTGCCTTAGGCTCGTTACTTAGTTTAGAGGATGATATGGAAGTGGTTGGAAAGGCAGGAAATGGAGAAGAGGCCATTGCCCTCGTTCACGAGATGCAGCCGGATATTTGTATCATGGATATTGAAATGCCTAAAAAGACAGGTCTTGAAGCAGCAGAGGAATTAAAAGGCGAAAATTGCAAAGTGATTATCCTGACAACCTTTGCAAGGTCCGGTTATTTCCAGCGTGCATTAAAAGGTGGCGTGAAGGGTTATTTGTTAAAGGACAGCCCTAGTGAAGAACTGGCGAACTCTATTCGTCTTGTAATGGAGGGTAAACGTATTTATGCACCGGAGCTCATGGACGATGTGTATAGTGAAGAGAACCCCCTGACTGACCGTGAAAAAGAAGTGTTGGAGCTGGTTGCTGACGGGAAAAACACGAAGGAGATAGCCGAGGAGCTTAGCCTCAAAACGGGCACCGTCCGAAACTACATCTCAACCATACTCGACAAGCTTGAAGTTAAAAATCGAATCGAAGCCATCACGCAATCAAAAGAAAAAGGATGGTTTAAATGATGGGCAGGGACGGACCTCCATGTTGGAGGTCCGTCCCTGCTTTTATGGTAGTTTTTGTATTACTGTAATCTATCGTATGTATATTTATACATTCCTGGCAATCACTTAAGTTTGCTTTGAAAGAGTTTAACGCTAAATGAATTCCATTTAATTTTTCATAGGGCGTATCCTTTGCTATGATTGATTTTGCGTGGAAAGGGCAGGTGGAAAAATGATGAAAGGTTTTCTTTTTGCTGTTGACAAGTGAAAGAATCGTGGTACGATAACATCGAATACAAAATTTCATAGGACGATCCACTAGGGGTGCCTTCTAAAAGGCTGAGATTAAAGTGTGACTTTAAGACCCTTTGAACCTGATCTGGTTGAAACCAGCGTAGGGAAGTGGTGTTTGACGGTCACATAGAATCGAATTCTATCAAACTGATCTCAAGCCACTTTCTGTATGCACTATGCATAATGAAAGTGGCTTTTTTTGTTGCCCATTTCGGGTCGTCTGGAAAAGGAGAAAGATACTATGTCATTTACAGCGTACTTAAGAAACGAAGTGAAGGAAATTTGGGAAGCGAGTTTTCACCATCCTTTCGTTAAAGGTATCGGGGATGGAACCCTCCCCCTTGAAAACTTCAGATACTACATTCTGCAGGATGCCTATTACCTCTCACACTTTTCGAAGGTGCAGGCACTCGGTGCAGCCAAAGCAACAGATTTACATACTACATCCAGAATGGCAACACACGCAGTAGGAACGAATGAAGCAGAGCTTTCCCTTCATGAAAATTTCTCAAACCGTTTAGGGATTACGGAAGAAGAAAAACGGCAGTTCAAACCTGCTCCAACTGCCTATGCCTACACGTCGCATATGTATCGTTCCGCACAATATGGGGGGCTCGCAGATATCCTGGCGGCAATACTCCCCTGCTACTGGTTGTATTATGAGATCGGTGAACGCTTGAAATCATGTACACCTGAGGAGGTCATATATCAGGAGTGGATCGCAGCTTATGGTGGAGAGTGGTTTGGGGAGCTAGTAGAAGAACAGATCCAGCGACTGGATGTATTGGCAGAAACGATGACAGAAACAGATAAGGAACGAATGAAAGAGAATTTCATTTTGAGCAGCATTTATGAATTACAGTTTTGGGAAATGGCATACACACTTGAGAAGTGGCCGTTTCAGGCATCTCTAGGTAAGGAAGGTAGAATACATGTCTAAATTAAAGCTGACGGACATTTTAGTAACGGTCGTGATCTCCATAGGTTTTGGGATTATCTATAAGCTATGGGGACCGGTTTACAACCTATTAAAGCCATTTGGATTGCATGCTGATCAACTGATCTATGGCATG
Organism: Rossellomorea aquimaris; assembly: GCF_008180865.1. GTDB lineage: Bacteria > Bacillota > Bacilli > Bacillales > Bacillaceae_B > Rossellomorea > Rossellomorea yichunensis. The sequence continues at coordinate 1,115,260 of NZ_VTEX01000001.1, read as the reverse complement.
TGGTTCATGGCTGCAACCGTGGCTTTTTTAATCATTCGGAAACCTGGCGTCGCACTTCTGGCAGAGATTGCTGCCTCTTCAGGGGAATTTCTGATGGGAAGTGAATGGGGTCTCGAGGTACTATTGTTCGGTTTAATCCAAGGTTTGTTTGCAGAGTTGATTTTTCTTATCACCCGCTATAAGCGTTATGATGTCCTCATCATTTGTACAGCAGCTGTGGGCTCAGCAATTGGCTCAATTCTGATGGACTATTTTAAAGGGTACATGGGAGACCTCGTTCTGTGGAATTTGTCACTTTTTATTGTTGCCAGATTAATAGGATCCATCGTGATAGCAGGCATGGGAGCCTTTTATCTTGTTAAGGCTTTGGAGAAAACGGGGGTAACCAGTTTGGTCAGACGTGCGGACCAAAAAGATTATGATGCCCTGAATCAGTAAAGGAGGGAAGGACGATGCATATTGAAAATCTGCGCCTTACATTTTCCGGTTCAGAGAAACTGATGTTTAAAGACATAAGCCTTTCGATAGAAGACGGGGAAAAGGTATTGCTACTGGGGCCATCTGGTTGTGGAAAATCCACACTCCTCCAGGTTTTATCCGGTGTGATACCCCATTCGATAGATGTGCCGATGAAAGCTGACTCGATTGAGCGTCCTGAATCCTTCGGGTATGTCTTTCAAGATCCGGACGCTCAATTTTGTATGCCCTATGTAGATGAGGAACTTGCCTTTGTTTTGGAGAACAACCAGATTCCAAGAGACGAAATGCGAGAGATAATTAACGATCTGTTAGAGAAAGTGAATTTAAGTCTGACGGATTCCCATACAAAAATCTCCTCTCTATCAGGGGGGATGAAGCAAAAATTGGCCATTGCTTCTGCTCTTGCGCGCCATCCCCAAACACTATTTCTGGATGAGCCTACAGCCATGTTAGACGAAGAAAGCACCAAATCTGTATGGGAAACAGTGAAGACGACATGTAAAGATAAAACGTTACTTATCGTTGAGCATAAGTTGACTCACGTATTGGAGATCATTGATCGTATTATTCTTTTCGATGTGAATGGAAGGATAGTGGCTGATGGTCCAAAGGCTCACATTTTATCACATTTCAAGGAAACATTGAAATCAGTAGGGGTATGGTATCCGGGGGCGTGGAAAGATTATCTTTCTTCCCATCCTCCGGAGAAGGTTGCCCCGTTTGGAAAAAAGAATCTAAAGCTAGAGAACTTCAAAGGATATATACAAAAAGAGGAGAAGATCCACCTTGAAAATGCCGTCAGCTTTAAAGGTGAATGGATTGCAATCACCGGAAAGAACGGAGCCGGGAAATCAACATTACTCCACAGTCTCATGACATTCATCCAAACGACAGGGACGTATGAATTATATGGAAGACAGGTGAATGGAAAGAATGTTCCCGAGGAATGTACGTTTGTTTTTCAAAATCCCGAGTTTCAGTTTGTGACACACAGTGTGTTTGATGAAGTTGCGTATACCTTTCGGCTCATGAGAGTGGATGAAGGAAGAGTGGAGGAAAAGGTGCATGCACTATTGAAGCGATTCAAGCTTGATCCATACAAACATCATCATCCCTATCATTTATCCATGGGGCAAAAGCGGAGGTTAAGCGTCGCAGCGTCACTTGTCAGGAATAAAGATATTCTATTATTGGACGAACCGACCTTTGGCCAGGATTCTCAAAATACGTTTGCGTTACTTGAGATGCTTCAAGACTATCAAAAAGAAGGATCTACCATTCTGATGGTGACACATGATGAAAATATCATTACTCACTTTGCATCCAGAGTATGGGTCATTGAAAATGGGCGTCTCACCCAGGATTTCTTTAATGAGATTGCTGGTAGGAAAGCAATATGAATATAGAAATCGAGCATAGAGAAACCTGGCTCCATCAAATCAATCCCAGCTTTAAGCTCTTGACCTTGATCGGGATTTTTGTAATTCTGCTTTTTATTCATTATCTTAACTTGTTGTTATATTTGAGCTTTCTCCTTTTTCTCCTGTTATGGGTTTTCTCAGGGTATTCATATAGAACCGTCAGTTTAATGATCCTACCCTTTTTTCTTGTTTTCATCTCTACAGCTTCATCAATGATTTTATTTGGGAAAGGTGAAACAACATGGATGAAATGGGGATTGATCCACATTACCGAAGAGAGCTTTTATCGGGGGATCCATGTTGGATTGCGTACCATCGTATTCGCTATATTGGGATTACTATTTGCTCTTACTACGAGACCGGTGAAGCTTTTCTATTCCCTCATGCAGCAACTGAGATTAAAACCTAAGTATGCGTATAGTTTTATGGCCGGATTCAGATTAATCCCCATCATGATTGAAGAATTCTTGACGATACGAAACGCGATGAGAGTCAGGGGAGTTGAAGAACGGAGAGGAATAAGGCACGTATTCCATAAATTGAAATCGCATTCCATACCCCTGCTTGCCCAGAGCATCAGAAGAGCTCACAGAATTGCCGTAGCCATGGAAACAAAAGGTTTTAAAGGAAGTGGGCAACGAACCTATTACTACAGCGTAACCTTTTCCAAGTATGATGGATACTTCTTGGGGAGCATTCTCATCATGATTGCGCTCAGTTACTATTTTTCTATCCATCTACCTATTTTTCCGACGGGGGATGTTCGCTATGGGAATTGAAACGAGAAAACAATTACATGTGATTTCAACAGGAAAACAATCAGTGGAAGAATTAGTGAAAATCTCGAAGTCCGTTTATCCATATCTCGACATGCTCCATCTTCGCGAAAAGCAGTGGACGGGGAAAGAAATGGCTGTGGCCATAGATCGACTAGTAGCAGCAGGAGTTCCATTAACAAAATTATGTGTCAATGATCGGGCAGACATTGCCTTTATGAAGAATGTAAGAGGCGTGCAGCTTGGCCATCAAAGTGCGGATATCAGCTTAGTGAAGAGTACTTTTCCTTCCTTACAGATTGGAGCTTCTGTCCATTCCGTGGAAGAAGCACAACAGGCAATGGTAAGCAGAGCGGATTACCTGCTCTATGGAAATATCTATTCTACTTCTTCAAAGCGGGGTATGCCTGGCAGAGGTTTGGCAAGCTTAGAAAAAGTGGTTCAAACCGTCCCGATTCCCACTATTGCCATAGGAGGCATTACACCTGAACGCGTGTGTGAGGTTACGGGAACCGGAGCAAAAGGAGTCGCTGTCTTATCAGGTATTTTGCTTTCAAAAGATCCATTAGAGGCAGCCCGATCCTATTATAAACAATTACACAGGGGGTGAGGTAGCTTGATAAAACAGTATGATGCTTTGATTGTTGGTGGAGGGGTGATAGGCTGCTCCATTGCTTATCAAATGTCCAAAAGAGGAAAGAAAGTTCTCCTGATAGAGAAGGATAGACTGGCAGGAAAAGCATCGCAAGCAGCTGCAGGCATGCTCGGCGTTCAAACCGAATTGAAGGGGGACGGCCCTTTGTATCATCTGGCGAAGGAGAGCCGTGATATGTATCCTTCTTTAGCAAGGGATTTGAAAGAGATCAGTGGAATGGACATTGAATATGTGGAAAATGGAATGATTAAGCTGGCGAGAACGGAGGAGGAAGCACAGGAGTTAGTAGAAACGGCTTCTATAGCATCACGAGGGGAACAAATTAGATGGCTTTCCGCCAACACTCTATTTTCCTATGAACCTCATCTTTCAAAAGATCTGGCAGGCGGATTATATATTCCGAAGGATGGGAACGTCTCAGCACCAAAGCTTACACAAGCCTTAGGGTCGGCTTCGAAAATGCAGGGTGCAGAAATCAGTGAATATACAGACGTGTATGATTTTATGAAAGAGAGAAACAAAATTACTGGAGTCAGGACGTCTAAAGGTGACTTTTATGCAGATGAAACGATTGTAGCTGGCGGTGCTTGGAGTCGATTCCTCTTGGATCGACTGGATATAAAGTTCAAAAGTTTTCCAGTTAAGGGTGAATGCTTTTCCGTTCAAGTCCCTGGAAAAATAGTGGAGAGGACCATCTTTACAGAAGGCTGCTACATTGTTCCAAAAGCGTGGGGGCGTCTTTTAATAGGTGCAACAGAGCACCCCCATACCTTCGATGAAGAGATTACCATAGGTGGATTAATGAGCCTTATGCATTTGGCCACATCCATCCTTCCAGAATTGGTTGATGCCAAGTGGGAAAAAGCTTGGGCCGGGATACGGCCTCAAACAGAACAAGGGGTGCCGTTTATGGGGAGAAGTGAGGAATGGAAGGGACTTTCCATTGCAACGGGGCATTATCGTAATGGTATACTCCTGGCGCCAATAACAGGGGTATTGATTGCAGATCTGATAGAGGGGAAGGAATCCCATCCCCTACTTTCATACGTAAGGAGATGAGAAGGTGGAATTACGAATTAACGGTCAGCTGGTCACGGTGCCGGAATCAATTACAACAGTATTGGAATTGATTCATCATTTTAACCTGGAAAACCGAATGATCATCGTTGAACAGAACCAAACCATTCTTGAAAAACAAGAGCACAAGACCACCAAAGTGAAACATGGGGATATCTTAGAGTTAGTCCAATTTGTAGGAGGCGGTTGAAATGTTGAAAATCGGAAAGTACACATTCCATTCAAGACTTTTACTGGGAACGGGAAAATACCCTGATTTTGATATCCAGAAAAGAGCTGTCGAGGTTTCTGGTGCGGAAATTCTTACGTTCACGGTAAGGCGCATGAATATCTTTGAACCTGGTCAACCTAATTTCTTAGAAAAACTGAATCTTGAAAACTATTCATTATTACCGAATACGGCAGGGGCTAAATGTGCTCAGGAAGCGGTCCGGCATGCACAATTGGCGAGAGCTTCAGGGCTCTGTGACATGATTAAGGTAGAAGTGATCGGATGTGATAAAACGCTACTTCCCGATCCTGTCGAAACACTGAAAGCAACAGAAGAATTAATAAAAGAAGGCTTTACAGTGCTTCCCTATACTTCTGACGATGTTGTTCTTGCAAGGAGATTGGAAGAGTTGGGGGCCCATGCCATCATGCCGGGCGCTTCCCCTATAGGATCTGGACAGGGAATCATCAATCCTGTCAATCTCACTTTCATTATTGAGCAAACAAAGGTACCGGTCATTGTGGATGCCGGAATTGGTTCTCCCTCAGATGCAGCTCTTGCAATGGAACTCGGGGCTGATGCTGTATTACTCAATACAGCCGTTTCTTCTGCGAACGATCCCGTTATGATGGCGAATGCTATGAGACTTGCGATTGAAGGTGGACGATTCGGATATGAGGCTGGAAGAATTCCGAAGAAACGTTATGCAACAGCAAGCAGCCCAGTGGAGGGTATGAGTGTCTGATGGAAGATAGATATTCAAGACAAACGCTGTTTCAGCCCATCGGAACAGAGGGACAAAAGTTAATAAGAAATAAACATGTGTTGCTGATCGGGGCGGGAGCACTGGGAACAGGCAATGCAGAAGCCTTGGTGCGTGCTGGTATCGGGAAGTTGACGGTTGTGGATCGTGATTATGTAGAATGGAGTAATTTACAACGTCAGCAGCTGTATAACGAGGAAGATGCAAGAAACCGCATCCCAAAAGCTGTAGCGGCAAAAAAAAGACTCCTAGCAATTAATTCAACTGTAAATATTGAAGAGCATATACTGGATGCCATGCCAGAAGAGATGTTGAGACTTGCCAAGAACGTAGATCTTATCATCGATGCAACGGATAACTTTGATACAAGAATGATCATAAATGATATCTCTCAAAAATATTCCATTCCTTGGATTTATGGTGCTTGTGTTGGAAGTTACGGAATATCATTCACTATTCTTCCCGGTATCACTCCCTGTCTTCAATGTTTGATCGACACTTTTCCAATCGGTGGAATGACCTGTGATACAGCGGGCATCATCAGCCCTGCCGTTTCCACAGTTGTGGCCTATCAAACTACAGAAGCATTAAAGATACTGGTAGAAGACATGGAGGCACTGGGTAATAAAGTGGTCTCGTTTGATTTATGGAAAAATGAGCATACTTCCCTGGATGTGAGCAAGCTGAAAAGGGATGGATGCCCTTCATGTGGAGAGCATCGTACATTCCCCAGTCTGAAATACGAAAATCAAACGAAAACAGCAGTCCTTTGTGGGAGGGATTCAGTTCAGATCCGTCCAGTTACAAAACCTGGCATCGATCTTATTGAACGATCAAAATCGTTAGAACTCCAGGGGAAACAAGTTGTTAGAAATCCATATTTGATTTCATTCGAGGTTGAATCTTATCGAATCGTACTCTTTCGTGATGGACGTACTCTCGTTCACGGAACAAAAGATATAAGGGAAGCAAAATCGGTTTATCATCGTTACTTGGGATAAAGGGAGGAGAACAACATGATTCAAAAAGCATTGACGATTGCCGGATCTGACTGTGGCGGTGGGGCTGGGATCCAGGCAGATCTCAAGACGTTTCAGGAGCTGAAAGTCTATGGAATGTCTGCCATCACAGCAGTGACGGCGCAAAATACTAGAGGTGTACAAGGTGTGTATCCATTATCAGCTGAGGCTGTCATTAATCAATTAACCTCGATTGCTGAAGATTTACCTCCCAAAGCCATCAAAACGGGCATGCTGGTGAACGAAGACATTATTTCTCATGTTGCCGACTTTGTTCGATTACACTCCTGGAAGAAGCTCGTTGTGGATCCTGTCATGATAGCAAAAGGGGGAGCAGCTTTATTGGAGAGGGAAGCCGTTAACGCTTTGATCAATGAATTGATCCCCCTTGCGTTTGTGGTCACGCCGAACATTCCTGAAGCGGAGGCCATAACCGGGCATGAAATCCTCACTGAAGCTGACATTAAAAGAGCGGCTAAAATATTATTCCAAATGGGGGCTAAACATGTGGTGATAAAAGGCGGGCATCAATCTCATGCTCAATCTAGTCAAGCGACTGACATCCTCTTTGATGGAAAAAGATTTTATGAGTTTAGCAGTCCGAGAGTCTTCACACCACATACTCACGGAACAGGTTGTACATTCTCTGCTGTGATTACCGCACAATTAGCAAAAGGACTTACAGTCAATGAGTCTGTCCAAACAGCCAAACAATTTATCACTGCCGCAATCAGTGACTCACTGGGAATTGGGAGTGAGCACGGACCAACGAATCATTGGGCGTACCATGCAGGTATGAATGCATGAATCTAAAAGAAAGTCTGCAGTTATATTTTGTGATGGGAAGCCCTAATTGTGAGAAGCATCCGGCACATGTATTAGAGGAAGCCCTTTTAGGCGGAGTTACCATGTTTCAATTTCGTGAAAAAGGTATGGAAGCCTTAGAAGGTGATGCGAAAGTTGAGCTGGCTCATGAGCTGCAGCGTTTATGTCGTAAACACGGTATTCCTTTTATCGTGAATGATGATGTAGAGCTGGCTTTATTATTGAACGCTGATGGAGTACATATCGGTCAGGAGGATGAACCTATCGAAAAAGTCCGTCGGAAAATAGGAAATAGAATACTTGGTGTCTCCTCTCATGACGTGAATGAAGCAAGGTTAGCTATGGAGTCAGGGGCAGACTATCTTGGAGTTGGTCCAATGTTTCCTACCAATACGAAGAATGATTGTAGAGAGGTCAGTGGCCCTAAAATCATTCGATCAATAAGAACAAATGGTATCGATATCCCCCTTGTCGGGATCGGAGGCATTCATTCGAGAAATGCTTCTCAAGTGTTGGCAGCTGGTGCGGACGGTGTAGCAATCATTTCTGCGATTTCAAGACATCCCTTTCGTACGGAAAACTTAGCCCAAGTTGTTCAACAAAAGCTTTTACGATTGTAATCGATCCACAATAAAAAATAAAACCACTATAACAACATATCTCATACTCCCTCATCATACTATACAGTAGACCTCGGTCTAACTTGTATCATCATCAACGATAAGAGGGAGGGTTAAGAATGAATGTCTGGTTTGTTTTGTTAAACATTTTGGTGTTTCTTGTTCTCATTGGTGTATTACTTTATATGCAAAAGAAAAATGTTTCGTTTTCAAAACGAGTGTTTACCGCTCTGGGGCTCGGAATATTATTTGGTCTTGGATTACAGTGGGTATATGAAGCCGGGGATGAAAATGTCACACAATCGATTGAATGGTTTAACATCGTAGGAACCGGCTATATTAAACTACTGCAAATGATTGTCATGCCTTTAGTGTTTGTGTCGATTATATCAGCCTTTACTAAATTAAAACGGTCTCATAATTTAGGGAAGATCTCTGTGCTGATCATTGGATTGCTGGTAGGCACAACAGCCGTTGCTGCAGCTGTCGGGATTGCTACGACCGTGGCTTTTGATTTGGAAGCGATCCAGATTGATCAGGGAGAGGCAGAAGCGGCAAGGGGTGTTCAATTAGAGGAGAGAGCAACATCTTTAGAAGGTCAGAGTTATCCTCAAAAAATTCTCGAGCTTTTACCTGCGAATCCGTTCTTGGACTTTACCGGGCAAAGAGCAACCTCGACGATCGCTGTCGTGATTTTCGCTGCTTTTATCGGTATCGCTTACTTGGGGGCACAGCGCAAAGAGCCAGAGGCTGCTGAATTCTTCAAGAAGATCGTTGATTCCGTCTATGCTGTAGTGATGAGAATTGTGACTTTGGTGTTACGACTCACTCCATTCGGTGTGTTGGCCATCATGGCTAAAACAGTGGCATTAAGTAATTTTGATGCCATCATGAAGCTTGGAGAATTTGTTGGAGCATCCTATGTTGCCTTGATTATCATGTTTGCCATTCACTTAATCATGCTTACTCTTACTGGTTTAAATCCGGTCACTTATATGAAAAAAGTATTTCCTGTATTAGCATTTGCTTTTACGTCAAGATCCAGCGCCGGAACACTTCCGCTTAACATTCAAACACAAAAGAATGAATTGGGGGTTTCAGAAGGGGTTGCCAACTTCTCGGGATCATTCGGATTATCCATCGGTCAGAACGGTTGTGCAGGTGTGTATCCTGCCATGCTTGCAGTGATGATTGCGCCGACAGTCGGAATCAATCCATTAACTCCTTCCTTTATTCTTACGCTCATCGTAGTGGTGGCAATTAGCTCCTTCGGTGTAGCAGGCGTCGGAGGCGGTGCTACATTTGCGGCTATCCTGGTTCTATCCGCCATGGACCTTCCTGTAGCGTTAGCGGGTCTTTTGATTTCTGTTGAACCTTTGATTGACATGGGGCGTACAGCAGTGAACGTGAGTGGTGCGATGACATCCGGGGTGATAACAAGTAAAGTGACAGGGGACTTGGATAGCGAAACGTATAACAAAGAAATCATTGAAGCAGAAGCGTAAACAAGTGGGCTGGCTCATTCATATATGAGTCAGTTTTTCTTTTGTATGAAAATAAATTTAGGTATTTCCAGTGATTATGATTGAAAATTCAGACTATATTCTTTACTATAGAATTAAACATACCGACCGGTTAGTATCTAAGGTGTGTGAATGAAATGCTGTAAAAGATGAGGAGGCACGAACATGCATGTGAATGAATTATTTGATTTATCAGGTAAAGTTGCCCTTGTGACTGGAGGAGGCAGGGGGCTCGGAAAACAAATCGCTACAGGGTTTGCTGAGGCGGGGGCAAACGTTGTAGTATGCTCGAGAAACGTTGAAGCATGTGAAGACGTGAAGAAGGAACTAGAAGAAATAGGTGTCCAGTCACTGGCATTGAAATGTGATGTCACTAATCCTGAAGATGTACAGCACGTTGTAGATGAAGCTAAGAAGGTGTTCGGCCGCATTGATATTTTAGTGAATAACAGTGGTGCATCCTGGGGGGCACCTGCAGAAGAAATGCCTCTTGATGCCTGGCATAAAGTTATCAATGTAAATGTAAACGGTACTTTTATTATGTCACAGGCAGTGGGAAAATTAATGATCGAGCAACAGGGAGGAAAAATCATTAATATTGCTTCCGTAGCAGGTCTTCAAGGTACAGACCCACGTTATATGGATGCCATTGGCTATAGCACCAGTAAAGCAGCGGTCATCAATTTCACGAAGGATCTAGCAGTGAAATGGGGATCCCGCGGAATTCATGTCAATGCAATTGCACCGGGATTCTTTCCAACAAAAATGTCAAAAGGAATTCTATCTCATGCAGGGGAAGCCATTTTAAACGGAACACCATTAAATCGATTTGGTACCGAAGATGATTTAAAAGGAGCGGCACTTTTCCTGGCGGCTCGCGCATCTAACTTTGTCACTGGTTCAGTTCTCGTCGTGGACGGTGGATCCTCAGCGATGTAACCGAGTGAGAAGTATTACATGTTGTGGTTAAGAAAGGATGGATGTAATGGATTTCTCCTATTCTCCAAAAGTACAAGAATATCAAAATAGAATATCCCGTTTTATGGAAGAATACGTGTACCCGAATGAATCGCTCTATGAAAATCAGCTCAATCAGCAAGAAACCCGCTGGAGTGGGGTTCCTACAATCATGGAAGAATTAAAAGCTGAAGCGAAGAAACAGGGATTATGGAACCTATTTCTTCCTCAAAGCGAGTATGGGGCCGGGCTCAATAATGTAGAATACGCCCCTCTTTGTGAAATCATGGGGAGATCTCTGATCGGCCCTGAAGTGTTTAATTGCAATGCACCTGATACAGGGAATATGGAAGTGTTGGAACGTTATGGGACTCCCACTCAAAAACAACAGTATCTTATCCCACTTCTAAATGGTAATATCCGTTCTTGTTTCTCTATGACTGAGCCTGATGTCGCGTCTTCCGATGCAACGAATATAAAGGCGAGTATCATCCGGGATGGAGACGAATACATCATTAACGCGAAGAAATGGTGGTCATCAGGCGCCGGTGACCCTCGGTGCAGCTTTTCAATTTTGATGGGAAAAACTGATCCAGAAGCGAGTCGTCATGAACAGCAATCAATGATTATCATCCCACTTAATGCACCAGGTGTGAAAATTGAACGTATGCTTCCTGTGTTCGGTTACGATCATGCCCCTCATGGTCATGGTGAAATCACCTTTACCGATGTAAGAGTTCCTCAAGAAAATATGATCTGGGGTGAAGGAAAAGGTTTCGCTATTGCTCAAGGAAGGTTGGGACCGGGGCGAATTCATCATTGCATGAGATTGATCGGTGCAGCAGAGCGGGCACTTGAAGAATTATGTAAGCGTGTTCAGGATCGTGATGCATTTGGAATGGCATTGGCAAGTCAAGGGGTCGTAAGAGAATGGATTGCGAATTCAAGAATTGAAATAGAACAAGCCCGTCTTCTTACGATGAAAGCAGCCTACATGATGGATACAGTCGGCAATAAAGCAGCAAAACAGGAAATCGCCATGATTAAAGTGGTGGCTCCTTCTATGGCTTTACGTGTGATTGACCGGGCCATTCAAGCGTTCGGGGCAGCAGGAGTATCGGATGACTACACGTTGGCAGCTCAATGGGCAAGTGCCCGTACTCTGCGACTTGCTGATGGACCTGATGAAGTACACCGTGCTCAATTGGCAAAATTGGAATTGAGAAAACACGAAAAAGCTTCTCCTGTAGAGAGCTAGGAAGAGAGTTGGATGATGATGAGATTACAAGGGAAAGTTTCCGTTATTACAGGAGGGGGCGGAGGAATTGGGCGCGCTACAGCACTAAGGTTCTCAAAAGAAGGTGCTGCTGTGGTCGTAGCAGATCTGGATGATGCAAGTGGTGAAGAAACGGTCAGACTCATTCACGAAAAAAGAGGAAGTGCACTTTTTGTCAAGACGAATGTGCGGGAAAGTGAAAGCATTCAATCCCTCGTACATACAACGGTGGAACATTTCGGAGGTTTCGATATCCTTATCAATAATGCAGGAATCGGCCAGTCGGAAGTCAGGAGTATTGATCTGGACGAAAACGAATGGGATGCCGTATTGGATACAAACCTAAAGAGCATTTTTCTGGGAATGAAGTATGCTGTACCTGAATTGATGAAAAAGATGGTGTAATTGTGAATGTATCGAGCCTTCTCGGTTTAAAGGGCCGCAAATACGTGTCAGCCTACAATTCGGCTAAAGGTGGTGTCATACTACTGACACAAAATGCTGCCCTGGAATATGGAAAGGATAATATTCGAGTGAATGCAGTAGCGCCTGGGGTTATTGATACAAACATCATCAATGGTTGGAAGAAAGATGAGAGGAAATGGTCGGTTATCTCTCAATCAAATGCTCTAAGACGGATTGGAAATGCAGAAGAAGTCGCATCAGCGATTCTGTTTTTAGCTTCTGAAGAGGCGTCCTTTATAACCGGTGCCACACTATCTGTTGATGGTGGAGGATTAATCTTTTAAGGTACATGCAGAATTAGTATATGAGTAATCTGAAATGGAAGGAATGATTTTATGACAACTAAATCTTGGCTCAGTCATTACCCTGAAGCGTATGAGACTGAAATTCCTGCGGTTGATTTTTCAATACCAGAAATGCTTCGACATACCGTTTCTTCATTCCCGGATCATCCATGTATTAGCTTTTATCAAAAACGGATAACGTATGGTGAACTTCAAGGTGCCGTCTCCATGCTTGCTTCATCCTTTCAACATATTGGATTGAAGAAAGGAGACAGGGTAGCGATCATGCTCCCGAACTGTCCGCAATATGTGATCTCTTATTATGGAATCCTTACATTCGGGGGAATTGTCACACAGGTGAATCCGATGTCAGTTGAAAGGGAATTAATCCATCTGCTAAATGACTCGGGAGCTGAGACAATCGTTGTATTGGACCGTTTTTATCATATGGTCAAATCCATACAACAGGAAACAGAGATCAAGACGATTATCATAGTCAGCCTCCAGGGGGAAAACAGTGCTTCGGACTACACCTATGATGAATTTTTAATGGTGGGGGATGGTGAAGTATCCCAGGTGTCGATCAAACCTGAAGAAGACGTGGCAGTCCTTCAATATACGGGAGGGACTACCGGTGTATCCAAGGGAGTCATGCTCACTCATAAAAACATTCTTTCAAATGTCATTCAAAGTCAACTTTTCTTTAAAGACAGCATCGAAACTGGGAAAGAAAGAAGCCTGAGTGTGATTCCGTTCTTTCATGTATTTGGGATGAATTCCTGTATGAACTTTGCGGTCTATTCAGCAAATGAAATGATCTTGCTTCCAAGATTTGAATTGACAGAAGTGTTAACAACGATTAAGAATGAACAGCCCACCCTGTTTCCAGGTGTGCCGACTATGTACGTTGCGATCACCAATCATCCCCACGCAGAAGAGTACGGCATTGATTCAATAAAGATTTGTAATAGTGGAAGCGCCCCAATGCCAGTTGAGTTATTGAATCAATTCGAAAAGAAAACAGGAGCAAAAATATTAGAGGGATACGGATTATCAGAGGCTTCACCGACGACTCATTGCAACCCCGCTTTTGCACAAAGAAAGCCGGGAACCGTCGGAATTGGATTCCCATCCACAAACTATAAGGTAGTCGATTTAGCAACTGGCACTAAGGAGGTCCCTTTAGGCGATGTGGGTGAACTCATTATTAAAGGCCCTCAAGTCATGAAAGGCTACTGGAATTTACCTGAAGAGACTGCTCACGCCCTTCGAGATGATTGGCTTTACACGGGAGACATCGCCCGAATGGATGAAGAAGGTTATATATCGATTGTGGACAGAAAGAAAGATCTGATTATTGCATCAGGATACAATGTGTATCCCCGGGAAGTTGAAGAAATCATTTACGAGCATCCAAGCGTACAGGAAGCTGTCGTAATAGGTGTGCCGGACTCTTATAGAGGCGAAACGGTTAAGGCAGTGATCGTCTTAAAGACAGGAGAACAGGCAACTGAAAAAGAATTGGTTCATTTCTGTGAGGAGAACATGTCATCATTCAAAGTTCCAAAAATCATTGAGTTTCGTGATGAGCTTCCAAAGACGAGTGTTGGGAAAATATTACGAAGAGCTCTGCGTGAAAGCGTGAGGTAATATGATATAATTCAGGTGATATTTGCAGAATGAGAGGATTTCAGATGAAAGAAAAACTTACAGAACATGCTGTACGCTTATTTGATGAAAAAGGGTTTACTGTAACTTCCATCCAGGACATCGTAGAGTCCATTGGTGTAACGAAAGGGACATTTTATTACTATTTTTCCAGTAAGGAAGAGCTGTTAAAGGAAATTCACATGCGCTATATTGATGGCTTATTATCTAAACAGGAAAGAGTTCTTGGCGATGAGCGGAAGAGCTACATGGAAAAACTTTATGATATTGTCCATCTTTCCATTCTGGACATTAAAGAGCAAGGGGCCAGTGCGAAAGTGTTTTTTAGAGAAATGAGACACTTGAGCAAGGAAAGTCTGGATGCCATAGAGCCTAAGCGGGATATGTATCGCTATAATATTGAAACTCTCCTGAAAGAAGGTAGGAAGAACGGAGACTTTCATGAGGACTTTGACGTTTCGATTGTAGCTTTTGGAATTCTCGGAATGATGAATTGGAGCTATCAATGGTATAAGCCTGATGGTGCGAAATCCGATCAGGAAATTGCCCGGACTTTTGTCGATATGGTATTAAAAGGGATTGAGACAGAGTAAAGGGGAAATCATCTACAGGATTTCCTTTTGAATCAACATACCCACTGGTTAGTATTTATTTAAGGAGATGGCGGACTAATGGAAACCATTACGGTAACGAGTAGATTTTGCGAAACCGATGCATTAGGTCATATCAACAATACAACTTATTTTGTTTATTTAGAAGAAGCAAGAATTAAATTCTTTCAATCACTCGGATTTGATATGGATGTGAAAGACTGGCGTTTTATTCTGGCTTCTACCAAATGCGACTTTGTATCACAAGGGTATTTTAATCAAGAGCTGAAAATCACCACCTATCTATCAAAAATTGGATCAAAGAGCTTTCAGTTAGAGCATGATATCTTATGTGCGAACACCCATCAATTGATCGCAAAGGGAAATGCGGTTATCGTTTATTTTGATTTCCTTGAGCATCAAAGTATAATGATCCCTG
This sequence comes from Rossellomorea aquimaris, assembly GCF_008180865.1. GTDB lineage: Bacteria > Bacillota > Bacilli > Bacillales > Bacillaceae_B > Rossellomorea > Rossellomorea yichunensis. The sequence goes on along the minus strand of NZ_VTEX01000001.1, from coordinate 1,100,211 downwards.
AGTTGTTAAAGGCGCAGTTAAACACTCATCTGCACTCGTAAAAAACTGAATATTCTTAATGTTGGAGGGGTAAGATGTCTGAAAAAACAGGGTATGAAACGGTATCGGTGCGAGAAGGAGAAGAGCTGAATGCCACCAATCTAAAAAGCTTTTTGAATGAGCATTTCCCTCACCTCCTTCATGAAGAGCTCTCAATTAAACAATTTTCTGCGGGACACTCAAATCTTACGTATCTACTTAAAATGGGTGAATGGGAAGGTGTACTGAGACGCCCTCCATTAGGACCGGTCGCACCGAAGGCCCACGATATGAAAAGAGAGTATAGGATCCTTTCAGAAATTCAGCCATTTTTCGGGGTTACACCGGAGCCGTATGTATTCTCTGATGATGAAAGGATCGTAGGCAGTCCATTTTTTATCATGGAGAGAAAAAAGGGTGAAGTATTTGATACTTCATTTCCCCCGCATCTCCATGTGACACCAGATGTGTGCAGGAAAATATCGGAGGAAATGGTTTCTAAACTGGTTGAACTTCATTCCATTGATCACCGAAAAACAACTCTTCATGAAATCAGCAAGCCCGAACATTTTATGGAAAGACAAGTATACGGGTGGATCAAACGTTACGAGCGTGCCAAAACAAGTGAGATCCGCGAAGTCGATCAGCTGACAAACTGGTTGATAAAGAATGTTCCAGGTAATGCTGAATCGACCATCATTCATTATGATTTTAAATTAAACAATGCCATGTTTTCTTCTGACCTGAAATCAATGGTGGGGTTATTTGACTGGGAGATGGCGACCGTTGGCGATCCTCTTGCAGATTTAGGTGTCGCTATGGGGTATTGGATACAGAATGATGATCCAGAGTTATTAAAATTCGGTCTTGGGAAGCCTCCAGTAACGATCATGGACGGTTTTTATAGCAGAAGGCAATTTATCGAAGAATATGCCAGGAAAAGCAGCAGAGACGTGAACAATATCCATTTTTATTTATCTTTTGCATATTTTAAGCTCGCCGTCATTGTGCAACAAATCTATTACCGCTTTAAGATGGGGCAAACGAGAGATTCACGATTTTATCAATTTGATCGGTTTGCGAAATCGTTGATCACCCTGGGGAATCAAGCTGCATTAGGTCGCCAGGAATAAAGACAAGGAGATGAACAAAAACGATGAAATCCTCTTTATTACTAGAAACCACTGACCGGGTACTGACATTGACATTAAACAGACCGGATAGCTTGAATTCCTTTGATGAGAACATGCTTACGGGAATCGTTGAAGCACTAAAGCAGGCTGATCATAATCAGGAAATCAGAGCCATTGTGATTCGCGGTGCCGGGAGGGCATTTTCTGCAGGCGGCGACGTGAAAACGATGGGGAGCGCGACATCAACAGAAGTCTATGAACATATCGGGATATTAAATACATGCATTAAAGCGATAAAAGAAATAGAAAAACCGGTCATCGCCTCGGTACACGGTTTTGCAGCTGGTGCCGGATTTAATCTTGCCCTGGCCTGCGATTTGATTATCGCTTCAGAAGATAGTCAATTTGCTTTAAGCTTCTCTAAAGTAGGTCTTATTTCCGATGGAGGAGGGTCGTATTTTCTTCCACGCATCATCGGTCCTCATTTAGCGAAAGAATTCTTCTTTTCAGGAGAACCTGTGACTGCAGGAAGACTATTTGACTTAGGTGTGCTAAACCGTATTGTCCCATCTGAAAACCTTGATGAGGAAACAACTGATTGGGCTGTAGAGTTAGCCTCGGGGCCAAGTAAAGCATATGGAATGATGAAGAAAATGATTGATCGTTCATTCACCTTATCATTGGATGAGATACTCGAACAAGAACGTATCACACAAACATTGTTGATTTCAACTGAAGATCATGCTGAGGGAGTTTCAGCATTTAAAGATAAAAGAAGGCCAACTTTTACGGGAAAATAGGAGGAATCAGGATGAAAGCCATTCAGTTCAGAGAGTTTGGAAGCCCTAATGTATTAGAAAATGTGGATATAGATGTTCCTGCACCACGAGGGAGAGAAGTCCTCATTGAAGTTCAAGCATCAGCAGTCAATTATGCTGATACAGCAAGACGGGAAGGGCAATATGTGGTAAAAACTCAACTACCATATATCCCGGGTTCTGAAGTGGCGGGAATCGTCACGGAAGTGGGAGAAGATGTGACGAGAGTAAGAAAGGGAGACCGTGTTGTAGCCATGATGGATTCCGGAGGTTATGCAGAATTTGCCCTTACAGATGAGCGTTCGGTGATCCCGCTCCCATATGGATTGGATTTCAAAGAAGCGGCCGCCATACCTGTTCAAGGATTAAGTGCCTATCATATATTAAAAACCTTGGGTAGGTTGCAGCAGGGAGAAACCGTCCTCATTCATGCAGCGGCTGGTGGCGTTGGGTTGCTTGCCGTCCAACTGGCAAAACGTTTTGGAGCAGGTAAGATCATCGCTACGGCAAGTACAGAAGAAAAATTACGTCTTGCTGGGGACATGGGGGCAGACGTATTAGTCAATTACACTTTAGATGGCTGGGAAGCAGATGTCTTAGAAGCAACAAATGGAAAGGGTGTAAATCTGGCATTGGAGATGGCTGGCGGTGATATTTTCTATAAAACGTTAAAATGTCTCGATTATTTCGGAAGAATGGTCATATACGGAGTAGCAAGCGGGGAGCAGAGCAGATTTTATCCTTCTTCTTTGATGGCAAAGAATCAGTCTGTTATTGGGTTCTTCCTGCCTCCTCTTATGAGAGATGCTGAACTAACGCAGAAAACCCTTCATGAAATCTTTCATTATGTCGCGTCCGGGGAATTGAAAGTAACAGTTGGTCATGTATTTCCTTTAAAGGATGCAGCTAAGGTCCATACACTCATGCAAGCAAGAAAAACGGTAGGAAAGGTAATCCTGCAGCCATAATACTAGCTGGTTAGTATACGATCCATCTTATAGGGGGGAATCTGGATGAACTTAAGGTTAACAGATGAACAAAGGATGATCCAAAAAACGATTCGTAAATTTGTTGAGAGAGAACTAATACCATTAGAAAATGAAGTGCTAAGAAATGAACGGGAAGGAAAACCAAGTCTTTCCCCGGAGAAAAGAAATGAGCTGCAGTTAAAAGCAAAGGAAGCGGGGTTCTGGGGGATCAATACACCAGAAGAGTACGGCGGAGCGGATCTCGGGCAAATGATGATGGCCATTGTTTATATGGAAATCTCCAAAACCTTTGTGCCTTTCAGTTTCGGTGGTTATGCAGATAACATCCTATACTATGCTAACGAAGAACAGAAAAAAACCTATTTGCTTCCCACGATAAACGGAGAGAAAAAGTCCTGCTTCGCCATGACGGAACCGGGAGCCGGGTCCGATACCCAAAACATCCGGATGACCGCAGTGAAGGATGGAAATGAGTGGGTGTTAAATGGTGAAAAAACTTTTATTACGGGCGGAAATGAAGCAGACTTTGTCATGGTCATGGCGGTGACTGATAAGGAAAAGCATCGTAGAACGGGTCGGAACGGAGTAACCTGTTTTATTGCTGATCGAAGCATGGGTTGGACATCTGAATACATTCATACCATGGGGGAATGGGGACCTGCCAGTCTGTTTTTTGATGATGTGCGTGTGCCTGAAGAAAATATTCTGGGTGAAATCGATGGTGGCTACAATCTTGGCCTGGAATGGATCGGGTTCGCACGCTGGATTGTGGGTGCACAAGCGGTAGGTGCAGCAGAACGTCTACTGCAAATGGCGATTGATTATTCCAAGGAAAGAGAGTCATTTGGAAAGCCAATAGCGGATCGACAGGCGATTCAATGGCAGATCGCTGATTCTGCCGTGGAAATCGAAGCTGCCAGATGGCTTGTGCTAAATGCTGCATTCACACTGGATCAAGGAGAAGATAATCGCCATGTTGCATCGATTGCCAAGCTGTACGGATCCAACATGGGCAATCGGGTAGTGGATCGGGTCCTTCAAATTCACGGAGGGATGGGCTACACAAGAGAGCTTCCCATCGAACGCTGGTACCGTGAAGCAAGATTGTGGCGGATTTATGATGGTACTGATGAAATTCAAAAACTGATCATCTCACGGAATCTATTAAAAGGGCATGTGAAAGTGGGCCAATTTGTTTAAAGGGATAGGGAGGTAATGTGAATGGGTGAAAGATTCAGAGGGAAAGTAGCTTTAGTAACAGGCGGGAGCAGGGGGATCGGTAAAGAGATTGCCAAGCTTTTTGCTCTAGAAGGGGCAAGAGTTGCCATCCTTGACGTGAATGAAAAAGCATTTTTGGAAGTCAGTGAGGAATTGAGCGAATATGAACTATATACAAAGGTTGCGAATGTAGTAGAATCCCAGGAGGTAGAAGAGGCCATAAACGAAGTATTTGAAACTTTCGGCTCCGTTGATATTGTCGTCAACAATGCAGGAGTCATCAGAGATAACCTGCTGTTTAAAATGACTGATACAGATTGGCAAACGGTCATGGATGTGCATTTGAAAGGATCATTTAACGTAGCGAAAGCAGCGCAAGGATATATGGTGAAGAACGGGTATGGCCGAATTATCAATATCTCTTCTACCTCTGCACTCGGTAACCGGGGACAGGCAAATTACGCTACGGCTAAAGCAGGTCTTCAAGGTTTAACGAAAACTCTAGCAATAGAGCTTGGTCCTCTGGGTATTACGACCAATGCTGTCGCCCCAGGATTTATCGAAACGGAAATGACTAGAGAAACGGCAAAACGGATCGGAATAACCTTTGAACAACTGGTGGAAGCGAGTCTTCAAGGCATTCCGGTAGGAAGAAGCGGACAACCGGAAGATATAGCGAATGCAGTGGCGTTTTTTGCGGATGAAAGATCGTCATTCGTTAATGGACAAATCCTCTACGTAGCTGGAGGGCCTAAAGCCTAATGGGAGAAAGAGGTGAAGGATATGTTTCAATCTTATATCGGTAAACGCTCAACTTCCATAGAAAATTGTGTGGAAAAAGGAGCGGTTCATAAGTTTGCCGAAGCCATCGGTGATCCACATCCCATATATGTGGATGAAGAAGCAGGAAAAAGGTCCAGATACAGGGGGAATATTGCTCCCCCTACTTTTCCACGAGTGTTCGACTATGGAACGATTGAAAGTTTTCATTTACCTAACGTCGGATTAATTCATGGGGAACAATCTTTTCATTATGAAAGACCACTAAAGGTCGGGGAATGTATTCAGTGTTATACAGAGATAAAAGATTACTATGAGCGGAAAGGGTCGGGTGGAACACTTGGCTTTCTTGTAATAGAAGATATCGGAGAAGACTCAGGAGGGAGTAGGATTTTCACCTCCGAAGCGATCGTCATTATCACTGAAGCGGTCAGAGAGAGGTTGGGAAAATGACTAAACTATCATCCTTTAATATAGGTGAAACGCTTCCCATTGTTGAATTAGCTCCAGTCTCGAGAATCGACTTAATCAAATACGCAGGCGCATCCGGGGATTATAATCCCATTCATACGATTGATGATGAGGCACATAAATTGGGTCTTCCAGGTGTCATTGCCCATGGCATGTGGTCAATGGGTAATGTCTCCAAGCTTTTTAGTGATCATTATGAAGAAGGATTTATCAAAGAGTATACCGTCCGCTTTAAAGGGATGGTTTTTTTGGACGATGTCATTACATTGATTGCAGAAGTATCAGAAAAACAGGATGATCATTTGCATTTTAAAGTTTTTGCCGTCAATCAGGACCAGAAGAAAGTGATTGACGGTAAATTGATATTTCAATTATTTTGATCATTCTTGTAAAAATAGTGTCCTATAGCTTTCATAAAGCGAATAGAAATAAAGAGAATGAAGGATTTCCAAGAAAAATAAGTCAAAATACTTAAATCCGATAGAAAAACTCGGGTTGACTTCCCAGCAGAATGTGATATTATTTAGAATATTAAAATTAATAACTCTTATCCAGAGTGGTGGAGGGATCTGGCCCCGCGAAGCCCAGCAACCTACGTTATGTAAGGTGCTAATTCCAGCAAAATGTGAAGTCATTTTGGAAGATAAGGTATTCTTACCTGAACAACTTTCCAAAATGGAAGGTTGTTTTTTTCATTCATGATTTTTCTGGATAAGATGAAAATTGGGGGAATCATGTGACTAAAGAAAATAATCAAGAAGCACAGTATGATGTAGTAGTGGATAAGATCACTTCGATGTTGAAGACGATGAGTTTCGGGTCAATTACCATTGTGGTTCAGGACGGTAAAGTCATTCAATTGGAGAAAAACGAGAAAGTGCGAATTAAATAAGCTGACTAGACAAACTAGAGGCGCATAACACAGATAAAGGAAATCCCTATATCTTGTTATCGCCTCTTTTTGTTTGGATGAGCGGGAAAGGGGTGTATCATGTTAACCTATCAAACTTGGAAAAAACCATCAGTCCAATTTGAAATTGATCCGGTCTATAAAGGAGCGGTAAACGTACTTGAGTGGACGTATGATCATTATGGTGAAAGAGTCGTATATGCATGCAGTTTTGGAATAGAAGGGATCGTATTAATCGACCTCCTAACCAAAGTACAGCCTGAAGCAACCATAGTATTTCTTGATACAGGTGTTCATTTCAAAGAAACCTACGAAACGATTGAAAAGGTGAAGGAAAAGTATCCGGGTATTACCATTCATATGAAAAAGCCTGAATTGACGATCCAAGAGCAAGCAGAAACATATGGTGATAAGTTGTGGGAGCGAAATCCGAACCAATGCTGTCAAATTCGAAAGCTCGACCCTTTAAAAGAAACCTTATCCAAAGGAAATGCCTGGATTTCAGGATTAAGAAGGGAGCAATCACCGACAAGAAGTCAGGTTGAATTCATCAATAAAGATGATAAGTTTCAATCGGTTAAGATTTGCCCTTTGATTCACTGGACCTGGAAAGAGATTTGGAGGTATGTCCATAAACATAACCTATCCTATAATCCACTTCATGATCAGGGGTATCCAAGTATCGGATGCTTTCATTGCACAACGAAAGCCATAGACATCAATGATCTCCGCTCCGGAAGATGGAAAGGAAAAGGGAAAACCGAATGCGGTCTTCATTAAAAGAGGTGACATTCTTTGTTTGAAGTATTCGCCCTGATCATAAGTTTGTTTTTCGCTATGAACATTGGTGCCAGTGGAGCGGCAGCATCGATGGGTGTTGCGTATGGTGCAGGAGCCATAAAGAACATCAGGGTTGCATTATGGATCTGCTCAGCCGGTGTCCTGAGCGGGGCGGTATTAGGTGGAGGAGAAGTAGTTAAAACCATAAGTTCAGGGATTATCCCTCAACATGTACTCTCCATCAAAATCGTGGTCATCATATTGTTATCCGCCACCATCTCCTTGTTTCTGGCAAATGTGATCGGGATCCCGCTGTCTACAAGTGAAGTAACGGTCGGAGCGGTTGTAGGAGTCGGAGTCGCATATCAAGTTCTTTATGTGAAGTCACTCTTAACGATCATGTCATTCTGGGTGATTGTCCCGGTCATTGCCTTCGGAGTTACGTGGGTATTCGGTATAGGTTTAGTAAAGCTTGAAAAGCGCGGTTTCCATTTTGAAAAAAAGTGGCTTGCATACCTTTTGATCATCGCTGGGTTCTTTGAAGCCTTTTCGGCAGGGATGAATAATGTAGCCAACGCCGTCGGTCCATTAGTGGGTGCGGGCTTAATGTCTCCCTCGCGGGGGATTTGGCTGGGAGGTTTATTCGTTGCCCTCGGAGCTGTCTTACTGGGGAAAAAAGTAGTGGAAACAAACGGGAAAAAAATTACACAATATTCAAAAGCCGAAGGAATTGTCATTTCCTCTACAGGAGCGATCCTTGTGATGGTGAGCTCACTGTATGGATTACCGATCCCGCTGACTCAGGTTACTTCGTCCTCTATCATTGGCCTCGGGATGGCGAAGAACGGCAAACATATGCTGCAAAAGAAAATTGTCAAAAAAATCGTCAAAATATGGGTGGTATCCCCTTTGATTTCACTCAGTATTTCATATTTTTTAGTAAAGCTCGTGATCGATAGCGATATGTATTCGATCGTGGTTCCAATAAGCGTCATTATCGCAACTGTGGGAGCATTATCCCTTATGCGGGTGATCAATGAAGAAAGGCGATCCGTTCACGAAGACGGAGGCGGAATTTAATCTTAATTCCGATTAAAACTATATGTTAAGGAGGATAAATGATGAGTTTACAGCCCCACGGAGGAACACTTGTTCAATCATATTTACCAGAAGAATCTTATGAGGATATTCTCCATGAAATCCCTTTAGACGAAACCGCGTTAAGTGATTTGGAACTCATTGGAATAGGTGCTTACAGCCCTATAAATGGATTCTTGACCGAAGTAGATTATCACCAGGTGGTGGAAACATTACGATTGCGAAACGGCAATGTATGGAGTATCCCGATTACCCTGCCCATAGCAAAAGAAAAAGCAGGAGTCGTAAAGAAAGGCTTAAAGAGCCGTCTTGTTTATAAGGGAGAAACCTATGGACTCATTGAAGTAGAGGATATTTATGAACCGGATAAACAGAAAGAAGCTCTTCTCGTATACGGAACGACCGACGCGGATCATCCAGGTGTCAAGAAATTATTCCAACGGGGAGATGTGTACGTAGGTGGGAAAATCAGTCTTATTAAACGTCTTTCCAAACCTTTCACCGAGTATACATTTGACCCAAGTGAAACCAGAAAGTTGTTTAAGGAAAAGGGATGGAAAACGATTGTCGGATTTCAAACGAGAAATCCTGTTCACAGGGCCCATGAGTATATTCAGAAAACGGCATTGGAGACCGTGGATGCACTCTTCTTAAATCCCTTGGTTGGCGAAACAAAGGCAGATGATATCTCAGCGGGCATCAGAATGGAGAGTTATGAAGTTCTGTTACAGAACTATTACCCTAAAGATCGTGTGTTTTTAGGAGTCTTCCCTGCTGCCATGAGGTACGCGGGTCCAAGGGAAGCCATCTTCCATGCACTGGTACGAAAAAATTATGGATGCACGCATTTTATCGTCGGGAGAGATCATGCAGGTGTTGGCGATTATTATGGTACCTATGATGCGCAGAAAATATTTGATCAGTTCAGTGAAAGTGAGATAGGGATTACCCCTCTCCGCTTCGAGCATAGTTTTTACTGTGAGAGGTGCGAAGGGATGGCGACTACGAAAACATGTCCTCATGATAAGAACGATCACGTTATTTTGTCAGGGACAAAAGTAAGAGGGATGCTCCGCAACGGGGAAGTTCCCCCTTCAACGTTCAGTCGCCCTGAAGTGATCGAAGTGTTAATTAGAGGTCTAAAACAAGAAGCTGGACAAACGAGTTAAGGAGGGTACGGGGTTGAATGAGAAAACAGAAAACATCGTATGGCATGAAACCGCAGTAACGAAACAGGAGAGACGAAATAAAAATGGACATCAAAGCTTTATTTTATGGTTCACGGGTTTATCCGCTTCAGGGAAATCGAGTGTCGCCAATGCATTGTCTCACTCCCTTTTCCAACTAGGGAAACAAGTCTATGTTCTGGACGGAGATAATGTCCGTCATGGATTAAATCATGATTTGGGATTCAAGGAAGAAGATCGTAAGGAGAATATCCGGAGAATCGGTGAGGTGTCCAAACTTTTCATCGATAGCGGACAAATTGTGCTGACGGCCTTTATTTCACCTTACAGGGAAGACCGTGCTCTCGTACGAAATTTAGTGGAGACTGATGAATTTATCGAAGTATATGTGCATTGTTCGTTAGAAGAATGTGAAAAACGTGATCCAAAAGGATTGTACAAAAAAGCCCGTAAAGAGGAAATCACTCATTTCACAGGAATCAGTGCTCCTTATGAGGAACCTGAAAAACCGGAAGTGGTACTGGATACAGAAAAACATTCAATTGAAGAATGCGTGGAGTACTTACTAACTGTATTGAATCAAAAACAGCTTATATAGGGGGAGAAAAGCATGGCATATTCAAAATCATGGGAGTCAAATGAAAAATTGAATAAAACGGAACAATGGAAATTGGAAAAAGACGGGTTGTCTATCTTTGAAGATATCCCATACTATGCGGAAAACGGATTCTCTTCGATTCCGAAAGAAGAGTGGGATAAGTTTAAATGGGCAGGTTTGTATTTACAAAGACCAAAGGAAGACGGCTATTTCATGATGAGAGTGAACGTCCCGTCGGGCATCCTGACCTATGAACAGGCACGGGAACTTGCTGCCATTTGTAAAGAGTATGGAAGAGACGTTTATGACATCACCACCCGCCAGGCGATCCAATTTCACTGGTTGAAGATTGAACAGATTCCCGACATCTTTAATCGTCTGGAGAAGGTCGGATTGTCTTCTGCCGGTGCATGTGGTGATATCACACGTAATATCGTCGGGAATCCCCTGGCAGGAATCGACCCTGATGAACTTTTCGATACAAGGAGCATTGTGAAAGACGTATATGATTTCTTCCAGCACAACGAAGATTTTTCAAATTTACCTCGAAAATATAAAGTAGCAATCTCCGCAAATATCAAGAATGCGTCGAATGCTGAAATCAATTGTGTTTCCTTTGTTCCGGCAAAAAAGCTGATAGACGGTAAAGAAGAAGTCGGCTTCCATCTGAAGGTTGGTGGAGGATTGGCCGCAAGACCATTCCTCGCCCAGGAGTTGGATGTATTTATCCTTCCTCACCAAGTGAAGGAAGTTGCGATAGCCGTCACCACGATTTTTCGCGACTTCGGTTATCGGGAAAAAAGACATATGGCCCGGTTGAAATTCTTAATGGCAGATTGGGGTCCAGAGAAATTCAAGGAAACGCTATTACAGTATGTTGAGCTTTTACCTGCGGGAGTGGATGCCGTGGAAGGTTGGAATGCGGGATATTTCTACGGAGTACATCCACAGAAACAGGAGGGACTCAATTATGTGGGGCTGAATGTACCGGTTGGGCGCTTAAATTCTGATGAAGTATATGAGCTTGCGAAGATTTCCAAGAAATACGGTAATGGAGAACTGAGAAACTGTAACTCTCAAAATCTCATCATTCCAAATATACCAGATGAACACGTTGATGCTTTGCTTTCTGAGAAAATCTTTGATCGCATTTCAACAAGTCCCCTATCCTTCATCGGATATTCCGTATCATGCACAGGAATCGAATATTGTAATTTAGCTTTAGTGGAAACGAAGGAACGGATGAGACAAATCGCCAATCAATTGGATCAGGAACTTTCATTGGATGTCCCTGTCAGAATCCACATGGTCGGATGCCCGAATTCATGCGGTCAACGACAAATCGCAGATATCGGGCTTCAAGGAATTAAAATGAGAACGAAAGATAAGAAGATGATCGAAGCATTTGAAATATACGTAGGAGGAACTCTTCAGGACGGTGGAAAACTGAATGAAAAATTAAAAGGGAAAGTGGAGGCCGGCAAACTGACAGGGGTGGTCAAGCAATTGCTCCTTCATTTTAAACAAACAAAAGAACCGGGAGAAGCCTTTTTTGACTATATCAACCGGGTTGGTACCGCTCCCCTTCAAGAATCGTTAGACCAATTACTTCAGGAAGCTTAAGGAGGCACAGGGGATGAATTTGTATCGATTTGAAGTCACTACTCGCGTTTTTGTCACGATTGTCGTAGTCGCGGCTGAATCAGATGAGTTGGCCTTTGATCTAGTAGAAATAGAACTTGAGAAGTATTTTTTGAAAAAACCTGATGTGGTAGACATCTCTCTTTACGAGAAACGTAGAATCCGGGGAAATGGTGCAGGGTTTGTTCTGCATGAACAGGAAACAATCATTAAATCTTAAGGAGGAATAATGGATGGGGAAAGTTTACCTGGTGGGAGCGGGTCCTGGAGATCCTGAATTAATCACATTAAAAGCATTGAAATCAATACAAAAAGCAGACGTCATATTATATGACCGTCTGGTGAATAAAGAGCTTCTCACCTATGCGAAAAAAGGAGCCGATTTGATATACTGCGGGAAACTGCCAAACTATCATACGATGAAACAAGAAACAATCAATCATTTTCTCGTGCGTTATGCTGCCAGCGGAAAGGTAGTGGTGAGATTAAAAGGAGGGGACCCCTTCGTATTTGGAAGGGGAGGAGAAGAAGCAGAAGCACTTGCCAAGAAAGGAATTCCCTTTGAAATCGTCCCCGGTATCACTTCAGGTATAGCAGCGGCTGCCTATGCAGGGATTCCCGTTACACACCGGGAATCCAGTTCAAGTGTCGCCTTTGTCACAGGGCATAAACAAAATAATCAACAAGAAGATGAAAAATGGGAGAGTCTGGCCAAAGGAATCGATACCCTGGCAATATATATGGGGGTGGGGAATCTCCCTTACATTAAAGAAAAGCTCATTCAATATGGGAAGTGCAAGGATACTCCTGTGGCACTTGTCCACTGGGGAACAACAGAAGTGCAAAGAACCGTGACAGGGACTCTGGAAACGATAAACGATATAGTGAAAGAAGAAAAGATCGAGAATCCAAGCATGATCATCGTAGGAGAAGTGGTCCGTTTCCGGGAGAAGATTCGATGGTTTGAAGAAACCTTTGAAAAGAAATCGATCATGAGCGAGGCACTTTAAATGAAACACGCAATCTTATACGTGTGCCATGGAAGTCGTATTAGAAAAGCCCGTGAAGAAGCCATAGATTTTATTAAAAGGTGCCAGAATCAAGTGGAAGCGGAAATCCAGGAAATAAGCTTTCTTGAACTTGCATCACCTTCCATTGAAGAAGGGTTTAAAGCATGCGTGGAAAAAGGGGCTTCACACGTTTCCGTCGTTCCCCTTCTCCTTCTGACTGCGGTTCATGCAAAAAAAGACATTCCAGATGAAATTCAAAACTGTCAAGAAGCCTACCCCTGGATTACGGTAACGTATGGTAAGCCCATTGGGGTTCACGATAAAATGGCTGAAAGTGTTATAAAGAAAATACGCGATGCTGCTTCAATTGACTCTTCGACCGTCGCCGTATTGATAGGGAGAGGAAGTTCAGACCCCGATGTTTCAAAGGATTTAGGAGCTCTTGCTGAACTTGTGCAAGCCAAGGCTAAGTTAGCAGATGTAAGGACCTGTTACTTAACAGCAGCCTCACCAAGCTTTTTGGACACGTTGGAATCTGTAAAAAATACAAATGGAAACGTCATTTTCATTCCTTACTTGCTGTTTACCGGTTTACTCATGAAAGGAATTGAAAGGAAGATCAGCCAAACGGAAAATGCGCATATCATTCTGGGTGATTATTTAGGGTATGACCCCCTTGTGGAAGAAGCATTCCTGGACCGTGTGAATGAAACCCTCAGCGTTAAAGGAGAATCCTATGCTGCCAGTCATGATTGATGTAAACGGAAAACAAGTTACGATTGTAGGCGGAGGGAAAGTGGCCTATCGGAAGCTCTTTGTATTTCTAGAGCAAGGAGCGATGATAAAAGTCATCAGTCCTGAAGCTGTTGATGGAATTCAAGCATTACATGAAGAAAAAAGGATTCTATGGATCAAAAGAGAAGTGGAACGAGATGATTTACGAGATGCTTTTATCGTCATCGCTGCCACGAATGAACGATGGGTGAATGAACAGGTGAAAATACACTCTGAGGAAAACCAACTTTTATGCGTGGTGGATGACGGTGATTGCGGAAATATGCAGATGGTCTCCTATAGGCAGAAAGGGAATTTAACGATTGCCGTTTCAACCGGCGGAGCAAGTCCATTCTTAGCTAAAAAGCTTACCGATCAAATCTTCCAACCATTTGATGATTCCTATATAGAAAAGCTTGGTTTCATTGCCTCAAAGAGAAAAGAAATCAAGGCATCAGACTTATCTGATGGGGAGAAAAAGAAGCTATTAAAGGAACTTTCTGAACGGGTGTAAAGTGGATGAATACTTTAAGAAGGCGTCAATTTTGTCTGCAGCTTCACCTTGCATTGACGGGAATACATGCGAGTATATGTTCATCGTCGTATCTATTTTCGCATGTCCAAAGCGTTCCTGTATAACCTTTCGGATTAATTCCGTTGGCTAATAAGAGAGACGCATGGGTATGTCGTAAATCATGAAATCTTATCTTCGGCTTTGGAACAGCAATAAAAACAACCCGTCACAATTTGAGTGGCGGGCTTTTTCGTCATTGCATCATCTCGCTCAGGTCGTTTGTCAAATCTACAAGTTTTTCGTTACCGACAGTCATGTCTCCAGTCAACTCGGTCAGCCGGTTCGCATCCAGGTTCTCTACTGCCCCCGGAGTATCCGTTGCTACTATCTCGAAGTGACTAAGCGCATCCAATAGGCGGTCGTGCAATTCCTTTCGATCAGCCGGAATGTCCAGCGATTTAAACTCCTGAATGTCGGTGTATAGCTTATCACAAATGTACTGTAGGTCTTGCTGATATTCTGCAGATACCATAAGCAACGGATCGGATGAACCTTCGATTAAGGTCTGACTAAAATCAGACATCGTGGTCGACAGTCCGCTGAGCATGTTCGCAACTGCCTTGTCGTAATCTGCGGTGTTGTCCTTTGGCGCTTTTGGCTCAGTTTTCTCCGCCTTCTCCTCAACCTTCGGCGGCGCTGCTTTGCTTTCCTCTTCGCTTGTCTCTACGTTCATGCACCCCGTCATTAATAGTAACACCAACCCAACCGCCATTAATTTTTTCATATTCCGTTCCCCTCTCGTTGTGTTTGTAGGACTTGCGACATACTTCGCATCACCTTCTCCAATTTATTCCATACCGCTCGTCAAGTATGACAGCTTTCGATGCAAAACGTTCGTTTTCGTCGGCGAAACTGGAAGATTCTTGCGTAGCTTCAGCCTGTGTTTTCACCGATGACCTTCTGATTGTCGCTTTAACGTGATTAATAAAGTCCGGAATATCTCCTGATTGACCCACTTCGGTTGAGCTCACGTCCTCATACGGAAACACTACTGGGTCATATCCAAATGTGCGCTTACCATTGAAAAGGATTCACTGGTTAGTGACATGCATTGTCGTGAATTCATCAAACACGAACGAAAAAGGAAAAAAGTATCCTAATCGTTAAGAAATACGTCTTTACAAAATCGAAAAGAACCGATATAATCCGTATTATAAACCGAAAAGAAGCACACTCATATAATAGCGGGGATATGGCTCGCGAGTTTCTACCGGATTACCGTAAATGATTCGACTATGAGTGAGCAATGGATTGTCCGTCAATTCGGACGCTCTTTGCCTAACCCAAAGGTCATTGTCTCACTCTATCAAGAGAACAATAGCCTTTGGGTTTTTTTTGTAGACTTCCAGGTTTTATTACAGTAAAGGAGCGTTTTGAATATGAATTTATTAAAAAATAAAATTGAAGATGAAGGTGTCGTCCTTTCAGGTACTGTATTAAAGGTAGATTCATTCCTGAATCATCAAGTGGACCCTGAATTGATGATGGAAATCGGGAAAGAATTTGCACGTCGTTTCAAAGATCTGGGAATTACGAAGGTGTTGACCATTGAGTCGTCCGGAATTGCTCCTGGCGGGATGGCTGCTCTTCAATTGAATGTTCCACTTGTATTTGCACGTAAGCGTAAATCGTTAACCCTTTCAGAAGGGGTTATTACATCGAAGGTTTACTCCTACACGAAGCAGGAAGAAAACACAATCTCTGTTTCCAGTAAATACATAGGAGAAAATGATCGTGTCCTATTGGTTGACGATTTCTTGGCAAATGGACAAGCGGCCCTGGGATTAATCGATTTAGTTAAGCAAGCAGGCGCAAATGTTGCCGGAATCGGGATTGTTATTGAAAAGTCCTTCCAAGACGGAGGCAAGCTCGTTCGTGAAACAGGATACAGAGTTGAATCATTAGCGGAAATCCAATCCCTTGAAAATGGGAAAGTGACATTCAAGCAAGAGGG
This sequence comes from Rossellomorea aquimaris, assembly GCF_008180865.1. GTDB lineage: Bacteria > Bacillota > Bacilli > Bacillales > Bacillaceae_B > Rossellomorea > Rossellomorea yichunensis. The sequence continues at coordinate 1,084,258 of NZ_VTEX01000001.1, read as the reverse complement.
GGCGCGGGTATAATGAAAAATCAACCTATTAAACTGGCGTCACTCGGGATTCAGCACGTACTCGCTATGTATGCGGGAGCGGTCATCGTTCCGCTGATTGTAGGAGGAGCATTAGGATTAACGGGAGAACAGCTCACTTATCTGGTCTCCATAGATATCTTCATGTGCGGGATCGCAACCTTATTGCAAGTATGGAAGAATCGTTTCTTCGGGATAGGACTTCCGGTCGTACTCGGATGTACGTTTACGGCAGTAGGGCCAATGATCGCGATTGGTGGCCAGTATGGTATTTCAGCGATCTATGGTTCCATTCTGGTTTCAGGTTTATTCGTCGTTCTAATCAGTAAGTACTTTGGGAAACTGGTTCGTTTCTTCCCTCCTGTAGTCACTGGCTCTGTAGTAACAATCATAGGGATTACCTTGATTCCAGTAGCCATGAACAATATGGCAGGGGGACAAGGGAGTGCTGATTTCGGTTCATTGGAAAATTTGTCTCTTGCTTTTGGTACGTTATTTTTTATTTTAATCCTCTATAAATTCTTTACCGGTTTTGTTCGCTCTGTCTCCATTTTACTGGGATTGATGGCAGGAACAATCGTTGCATTTGTTTTAGGCAAAGTAGATTTTAGTGCGGTTGGGGATGCATCCTGGTTTCATATGGCAAAACCTTTCTACTTTGGAATGCCGACATTTGAGATAACAGCCATTCTAACCATGATCCTTGTAGCGATGGTGAGTTTAGTGGAATCAACAGGTGTTTATTTTGCTCTCGCTGATATCAGCGATAAAGAGGTTTCAGAAGAGGATTTATCAAGGGGCTACCGTGCTGAAGGGCTGGCAATCGTACTTGGTGGATTATTCAATGCATTCCCTTATACCGCTTATTCACAAAACGTAGGCTTGATCCAGCTTTCGGGTGTGAAGAGAAACAGTGTAATTTATGCAACAGGAGCATTTCTCGTGATCCTTGGATTGGTACCAAAGATTGGTGCTTTAACGACAGTGATTCCTGCTTCAGTATTGGGAGGGGCGATGGTGGCCATGTTCGGGATGGTCGTAGCTTATGGGATTAAAATGCTTAGCCATGTGAATTTCGCATCTCAAGAAAATCTATTGATTATCGCCTGTTCAGTTGGAATGGGATTAGGAGTAACCGCTGTTCCTGAATTATTTGCTCAGATGCCATCCAGCATCCGAATCTTGACGGATAACGGGATTGTTGCAGGAAGTATAACAGCCATTGGACTGAATATGTTTTTTAACGTGTTTTCTAAACGTAAGCTCAATGTTGTGTTGAATGAGCAGAAAGCGTCGTAATTATTGTTGTAGAAAGAACGTCACCATTTCTCAAGTAGAAGGTGACGTTTTTCTTTATGGATATATTTCTGAATTATCAGATATTAAAGGAGGGTATACGGACAACAATCTCGAACATAATTGATTAGGGAATATTGCTGAAATTGGTATAAATAACTTCATTAAAGGGGGAGAAATATGTACGCAACAACAGGATCCATTTTTGATCAAACGGTAGAAAAATTTCGGAACAAGGAGGCGATTGTAGAAGAGAAAACAGGTACCCGATTAACATTTGCACAGTGGCAGGATGAAGTTCATCGTGTAGCCAATGCGTTGCTAAAGGCTGGTGTGAAAAAAGGAGATCGGGTTTCGACGTATTTATATAATACGCTGGAGTTAGCATCTGTGTACTTTGCTTGTGGAAAGATTGGTGCGGTGATTAACCCAATTAATTTCCGGTTAAAGGCTCAAGAAATACACTACATTTTAGAAGATGCCGAACCAAAGGTAGTGATTTTTGAAGAAGCTCTCACCATTCCAATTGAGCAGATTTCACAAGTCTTTCCACAGACCCTTTTTTGGTATGTTGGAGAAGATGCCCCTACCTTTTCTCAAAGTTATAAAGGTGTTGTGAATTCATGTTCTAATGACTTAATAGACATCCTGGTAGAAGAAACAGACGCATATGCGATCATGTATACGAGCGGGACTACCGGGAGGCCAAAGGGTGTGCTTCACAGGCATAGAGATATGGCTGAGCAAAGCTTGATTTGTACATCTGTAATAGGACTGACACCAAATGATATAGGACTTGTTACAGCACCTATGTTTCATTGTGCCGAGCTTCATTGCTGCTTTCTTCCGCGCGTTCAAGCGGGAGCGAAAAATATTATCGTTCATCAGTTTCAACCGCAAACCGTATTGGAAGTGATTGAGCGGGAAAAGGTCAGTTCTTTTTTTGCCGCGCCAACAATGTGGAACATGCTTCTGCAACACGGGGTGGATGATTATGATACTTCTTCTTTACGGATCGGTCTATACGGAGCAGCCCCGATGGCACCAGTCCTTGTGAGGGCTCTCCATGAGAAAATGAAGATTGACTTGATACAAGCCTATGGTCAGACTGAGATGGGTCCGGCAGTTACCTTCCTCCTTCAGGATGAGCAGTTAACCAAGACAGGCTCGGCAGGAAGGGCTGCCTATAATCATGAAATACGTGTAGTCAAACCGAATGAAAACGGTCCTTCTGAACCGGATGATCTTTGTAAGCCTGGTGAAGTCGGGGAAATCATTGTTCGCGGTTCCTGTACAATGCTTGAATATTTCAATCGCAAAGAAGCAACGGAAAGAGCATTGTATAAAGGCTGGTATCACTCCAGTGATTTAGGTTATATGGATGAGGATGGGTATCTATACGTCGCTGATCGGGTGGATGATATGGTGATATCAGGGGGAGAAAATGTGTATCCCCGTGAGGTAGAGGATGCACTGCACGCCCATGACGATATTGTAGATGTAGCCGTCCTTGGTCAGCCTCATGAAAAATGGGGAGAACAGGTGATTGCCGTTGTTGTGTCCAAAAATCCTGCATTGTCTTCGCAAGATCTCGATCTCTTTTTGAAAAATGGAGATTTGTTGGCTGATTATAAACGTCCCCGTGAATATATATTCGTAGAAGAACTTCCTCGGAATGCAAGTGGTAAGATTCAAAAGTTTTTACTTAGAGATAATATTTTTCGGAAAGAAAATTCGCGATAAAACGAAGGTCCTTTCGCAGGACCTTCTTTACATTTTCTGATAATGGCGATTAGGCACTGAGTATAGGACAGTCCGACTGCCCATATATTGATATGAGGAATATGGGGAAGGGTGATATAATGCCGTTAATAAAGCATAACGAAGAAGAGGTTAAACTTCTTGCCAGGTTAATGAGAGCAGAAGCTGAGGGTGAAGGAAATCAAGGGATGATGATGGTCGGGAATGTAGGTGTAAATCGGGTATTAGGTGATTGTTTGGATTTTAAGAATATCAGAAGCATTAAACAAATGGTCTATCAAAGCCCTGGAGGGTTCGAAGCTACGCAAAAAGGATACTTTTATCAAAGGGCAAGAAGTAACGAACTCGACATGGCTAGAAAAGTAATCAATGGTCGACGGATACATCCAGCAAGTTTTAGCATGTGGTTTTTCAAGCCCGCGGGGAATTGTCCAAGTAAATGGTATAATCAAGCAAATTCGGGCCGATTCAAAAGTCATTGCTTTTATCAGCCTACCCGTACGGATTGTCCAACTGTCTTTCAGTCCGGTTTGCAAGGATAAGAATGATCAAAATATATTATGTGGAAAGTATCGGACAAAAAAACATTTGAATTTTTCAAGTGTTTTTTTGTTTTTTTCTCTGTTCACATCTTTTTTTAAGAATGGGTGATGGGGAATTTACCTTAAATTTCATATATGCAAGTATTTATTTTTTTCAAAAATACATAAACGTCAGGTAGAAATAATTTGAAAAAATGTTCGCAATTCGAGTCATGAGACGAGATGTTTTGGGGATAGTAAGATTTGTAACTATAACTTTCAACATAAGGATGGTGTACTGAAATGAAAAAGTTTTTAACCAAAAAATCTTACGAAGAAAAAAGCAGCCTGGGGGATAAAATCATTAAGGGGTTCGGCACTTTTGTTCTAGCTCTTATATTGCTCCTTTCCATGTCTTCAGTCAGTAATGCTGTTGGTAAAGATGCAAAAGGACCCGATGTTTATGTCATTCAGGGAATGCTTAAGTCCATAGGGAGCTACGCAGGTAAAATTCATGGTAAGTATGATGGCACCACTGTTCAGGGAGTGAAGTATTTTCAGAAAAAACATGGACTCCCAGTTACAGGTGCAGTGGATAATAAAACGTTTGAATCAATTACCTATACTTACTCAAAACTGAAGTTCCCATCACCATCAGGTGGTAAAAACGAAGGTCAAGGAGCAGGCGAAGGCCAAGGAGCAGGCGAAGGCCAAGGAGCAGGCGAAGGCCAAGGAGCAGGCGAAGGCCAAGGAGCAGGCGAAGGCCAAGGAGCAGGCGAAGGCCAAGGAGCAGGCGAAGGCCAAGGAGCAGGTGAAGGCCAAGGAGCAGGCGAAGGCCAAGGAGCAGGTGAAGGYCAAGGAGCAGGCGAAGGCCAAGGAGCAGGTGAAGGTCAAGGTGCAGGCGAAGGCCAAGGAGCAGGTGAAGGTCAAGGTGCAGGCGAAGGCCAAGGAGCAGGTGAAGGCCAAGGAGCAGGTGAAGGTCAAGAAAAAGAAGAAGACATGGGAGAAGAACAAAAACCTGAAAAAGAAGGTCCAGTAAAAATCGAAGAACCAAGTAAAGAACCAAGTAAAGAACCAGCAAAGGAACCAGCAAAGGAACCAAGTAAAGAACCAGCAAAGGAACCAAGCAAAGAACCAGTGAAAGAACCAACAAAGGAACCTATCAAGAAACCAAAACAATATAAAGGATCTCAAGAAAGTAACTAAGTTTAAAAACAAGAGATCATTCAATAGTTTTCCATAAAATGGCGTCTGATATTTTATATCGGGCGCCATTTTCAGGTTGTGAAGTCTTTTTAAAAGGAAGCATTTCGCTTCGACTGCATTCTTTCTACTTGGAAATATCAGAATTATAAAATTTCTCATTGAATATGAAGTATATAATACACTATACTAAAAAAAAGAAGGATTTCCTTCAATGAATAGAGAGGAGAAGTCATGGTTCAAAAATCGATTGCACGAATCATTAAAGAAAACTATACTTCCTTATCTGCCGGACAAAAAAAAGTGGCTGAGTTGATTCTTCAACATCAAGGTGAAGCAGCGATACTCACGGCTTTTCAGATGGGGAGGAAAGTTGGTGTAAGTGAAACAACTGTGATCCGATTAGGCTATGCGTTAGGCTTTAAAGGATATTCTGAAATGCAGGAAGTGGTGCGAAGGGATTGGTTAGAGAAGAAGAAGGTTAATGGAAATGAATCAATTCCTTCATCCTCTACAGATGGTGGTGAGGAGAGTGTATTCAGTAAGGTCATTGAGAAAGAAAAATCCGTCCTGGAGCAGCTAATGAGTCAATTAGACGTGAAAGAAATTTGGAAAACCATTGATCGCTTAATACAATCAGAGCGAGTTTATATTGGTGGATTTGGGAGTTCTTATGGAGCGGCGTATTGGATGTATTATACGTTAAAACAATACAGGGCAAATGTATTCCTCTCTAGTCCAGCAGGATTTTCACCTGAAGATATATGTGATTTGGATCAACGTTCCACTGTGGTTATGTTTTCGTTTCCCCGTTTCCGCACAGATTCCATTGAGCTTGTGGAGGAGGCAAAAAAACGAGGTTCTTATGTCATTGCGATCACCAATAGACAATTATCACCAATCGGACAGATTTCTGACCTTACACTCACAACCGAAGAAGGGATGAATTCAGGACATCATTCAATTGCATCTGTCGTTAGTTTAGTTGAAATCATTTTAATAGGTCTTCAACATCGAGATCAAGACAATATAAGTATTCGGCAAAGGAAGCTAGAGCAATTATATACAAATCAGGGGTTATTTATTGAATAAAACAGAGGGGTGGAGAGTGTATGAACGGGGTCTCACAAACGAATGAAAAAATAGAAGCGAAAGCATTTACTACCATTGACATATGGAAATTCCTGGTCCCATCATTGATTGGAATCCTATTATTTATTGTACCGATTACAACAGAAACTGGCATAACGATTCCCGTCGCTTATTTAGCCGGACAAATTAATGTGCATTTAGGTGAAGTTATCCCTGCTATGACAGTAATGATTATGGCGCTCTCTGTCATAGGGTCACTCATAGCGATAACGATCAAACCAGCCCTTATTACAAAAAGTCGATATTTGAGCACTCTTTTAATCATTAGTCCGTTTTGGCTTGTTGCACGTGTCCTTGGAACAGTGTTTGCCGTGATGACGATTTATCAATTAGGACCAGGGATGGTTTTCTCAGAAAATACGGGTGGACTCTTAATCTATGATCTGATTCCTATTCTATTTTCTACTGGCTGGTTTACTCCTTCCGCTCCTTCTTAACTTCGGATTATTAGAGTTCTTTGGTGCCTTATTGCTGAAAGTGATGAGACCAGTTTTCACTTTACCGGGCCGTTCTTCACTCGACTGCCTGGCGTCATGGGTAGGAGACGGCACAATAGGTGTTCTTCTGACGACTAAGCAATATGAAGAAGGGTATTACACCAAACGGGAAGCGGCTGTGATTGCCACTACTTTCTCGGTTGTTTCCATTACGTTTACGATTGTGGTCATTTCTTACTTGAACTTAGAGCAATATTTCCTTCACTATTACGCAACGATTATCTTTGCCGGTCTTGTAGCTGCATTAATCATGCCACGGATACCACCATTATCAAGAAAACCGAATACTGGTTATGAAAGAACTGAGTTAAAGAACGAAACAGGGATTCCATCTGATTTCTCCGTTGTTAAATGGGGCTTTCACCAAGCTGTATCGAAGGCTAAAAAAAATAATGGACCTGTTTCTGTCGTGAAAGAAGGCGTTCAGAACGTATTGGATATGTGGCTTGGTGTCTTACCGATCGTTATGGCGATAGGCACAGTAGCATTAGTGATAGCAGAGTATACACCTTTTTTCACCTATCTTGGGAAACCTTTCGAACCAATCCTTACCATCATGCAAGTTCCTGAAGCAAGTGAAGCGGCCCAGACCATGGTCGTCGGATTCGCCGATATGTTCCTTCCTGCTGTTATCGGTAGTGGAATTGAAAGTGAACTTACCCGTTTTGTCATTGCATGTGTATCTGTTACACAATTAATCTATATGTCTGAAATGGGTGGATTGCTTCTCGGTTCGAAGCTGCCTGTCAGTATCGTAGATTTGATTTTGATCTTTCTAATCCGGACATGTATTACTCTACCAATTGTCGTAGTGATTGCACATATGATTTTTTGATAGGAGGAAGAAACACAATGAAATTTGTAGATGAACATCATGATGAGATTCTAAAAACCTATCAGGAGCTGCATCAGCTGGCTGAACCGAGCTGGATGGAAGAAAAGACATCCAGCTATTTAAAAACTAAACTTTCAGAGGCTGGTTTTTCTGTTAAAACATACGAAGGGCACTACGGATTTATTGCAGAATTAAAGGGTGAGCAGTCAGAGGTAATTGCTCTTCGTGCCGATATGGATGCATTGCTTCAAGAAGTGGATGGGGTGGTTAAACCGAATCATTCTTGTGGTCATGATGCCCATAGTACAATGGTTTTGTATACAGCTCTTGCTCTTGCTCTTGCGGAAAAAAAACTGAATCATACGGTTCGCTTTATCTTTCAACCCGCTGAAGAAAAGGCAGCAGGGGCTCTGAAAATGATAGAAGAGAATGTTCTCTATAATGTTAAGTTTCTTGGAGGGATTCATCTTCGACCTGAAATGGAGGTCCCTTATGGAATAGCTGCTCCCGTCATCGTTCATAGCTCTACTGCTACGCTTAAGGGAACGATTAAAGGAATACCTGCACATGCAGCAAGGCCGGAACACGGGAATAACCCCCTGGAGGCAGCCTCTTTATTAATTCAAGCGGTCAAACGGATCAGGTTGAATGTCAACAATCATTATTCCATTAAGATCACGGAGCTGCACGGAGGTGAATCATCCAACTCCATTCCGGAAAATGCACATTTCACCTTCGATTTAAGAGCTGAATCGAATGACACCATGACAGCATTATTGGAAAAGGCAGAACAGGTGATTTCAGGTATACAACAAGAAACGGATACCGGCATCACCTATCAAGTGGAAGAATATCTACCAGCGGCTGTAAGGGATCCACGGGCAATCGAGCTGTCTCGTGAAGCCATTCGTTCGGTTCTTGGAGAGGACAATGTGGCATCGGCATGTATCTCTCCTGGTGCAGAAGACTTTCATTTTTATTCGCTCAATCATCCTGGTTTATCTTCTACTATGATTGGGCTTGGATGTGGTCTCTCACCAGGATTGCATCATCCTTCAATGGAATTTAATCAAGAATCTCTGGTTTATGGAACAAAGATATTAATAGAGATGTTATTAGTAGCGGATCGGCACGACTGGATATGAGGAGGTAGAGATCGTGAAACATGAAGAACAATCATCATTGAAGATCCGGATGCTACACAATGTAGAGGATTTAGAGGATGTCAGAAAATTGGAGTCACTTGTGTGGAGTTTTGAAGATTCTATACCGGTTAATCAGAGTGTAGCTGTGGTGAAGAACGGCGGGTTTATTCTTGGAGCCTATTATCAGGAGAAGCTTATCGGCTTTCAATATAGTTTTCCCGGTTTTGATGGGAAAAAGGTGTATCTTGTATCCCATAGTTTAGGGATACATCCCGATTTCAGGAGATTTGGGATTGGAGAAAAGTTGAAACGAGCACAAAAAAATACAGCCGGTGAGATGGGATATGATGTCATCACCTGGACGTATGATCCGTTGGAAACTGTGAACGGTAACCTGAACTTACATAAACTAGGTGCTGTTGTGCGTAAGTATATCCCCAATATATATGGAGAAATGTCCGATCAATTAAATGCAGGAATAGCGACGGACCGGTTTCTTGTAGAATGGTGGATAAGTCAATCGAAGAGTAATAGTGTGACAGGGAATGACCTTCATTCTGCTATTGATTTAAAAGAATGTGAACATGGGTGGCTTGTAGATAAGGTGGATTTAACCATAAGCCAAAATCACATTTCCGTTTCGGTTCCGGGACATTTTCAGGAGATCAAAAGGGAAAATCTTTCACTTGCTATCGATTGGCGGAAAAAAACAAGAGATGTCTTTTCTCATTACTTAAATCATGGCTGGATTGTGACAGACCTAGTCAAAGATAATGAACACCCCGGACAATACCTATACCTCATGGAGAAAGGTGATCATGATAATGGAAATTAAACGAATCATTCTTAGACAGATCAAGATGGATTTATTGCATCCTTTTACGACGAGTGTAGGGACGGAAACGGATAAAACGATTATTCTCGTTGAAGTGAAATCAGCTTCAGGGATATCAGGATGGGGGGAGTCGGTCGCGATCACACAGCCGATCTATAACGAAGAAACGGTGGAAACCAACTGGCATATGATGAGCGACCACTTGATCCCTCTTCTTAAGGAGGAAGCGGTCCAACATCCTGATGAGGTGACCGGCAAATTTAAGAAAATCAGAGGCAATAATAATGCAAAAGCGGCCATTGAAGCTGCAGTTTGGGACCTATATGCAAAGGAAAACAACCTCCCGTTAGCAAAAGCACTAGGGGGGACCAAAGACAGAATCGAAGTAGGAGTAAGTGTAGGCATTCAGCAATCCGAGACACTTATGTTAAAACAAATTGAAGATTATTTAAAAGAAGGCTATAAGCGGATCAAGGTGAAAATTCAACCAGGATGGGATACCGGGATCATCAGATCGATTCGACAGGAATTTCCTGAAATTCCACTCATGGCCGATGCAAACTGCGCTTATTCTCTAAATGACATCGAAACCCTCAAAGCTCTGGATGAATTCGATTTAATGATGATTGAACAACCTTTGGATCATGATGATATCATTGATCATGCAAAGTTGCAGTCTCAACTTAAAACGCCAATCTGTTTAGATGAGAGTATTCATAGTTTTGAGGATGCGAGAAAAGCAATTGAACTCGGAAGCTGTAAGATCATTAATTTGAAAATCGGACGTGTCGGAGGTCTCACGGAATCAAAGAAAATCCATGATTTATGTGTGGAGCACAATATACCTATGTGGTGCGGGGGGATGCTTGAATCAGGGATAGGAAGGACTCACAACATTGCCATCACGTCATTGGGGAATTTCACCCTGCCTGGGGATACGGCACCATCTTCTCATTACTGGAAGCGGGATATCATTCAACCTGAGGTGGAAATGAAAGATGGATATATAGTTGTACCTGAAGCGCCAGGTATTGGATACGAGCCGGACTTGGAGCAGATCGAAGCGTTGACAATGTATAGTAAAGTTTTTCACTTTTAATGAATTTAGTCGATTTTCAAAACAGATACCACGAATCGAACGCTTGTTCTTTTTGGTGGAATTAAGCAAGTTGGTGCGAAAATGCCCGTAAACCAGAGAAAAACAAAGATTTTAAAAAGCGTTAACTTAAAAATATATTTAATTATACGAAAAAAATTGAGCACGGGGACCCCCGTGCTCATAGAGAGTATATAACCTCTTTATCAGATAAAACTATCAGTGGTATAGGTTTTTTACTTAGAAATTGCGTTTGCATTTAGGACAATGACATTTATGTTGATGATCCTTCTTATGGCATCCACAAGGGTGTCCATGCTTTTTACATCCGCAATCACGATGATGGTGATCTTTTTTATGACATTTACAGTCATGCTTGTCCTTAATTTTAAAACATTTCACTTCTTGTTCTTCGAATTCTCTTCTTCTTGGCATGTCGCAAACGTCATAGTCATCATCGCATGAACAGTGGATGAACATTAAGTTGTCCCAAAAACGACAACAAGGAAAATCATCTCTTCTGTTTCTATCACACTGATTGAAAAATGGGAACCACATAATAAATCCCCCTATCTTCTATAAAATTGTCAAGGTAGACCCCGACTTACTCTATACTATGCAACTTTGTCCACTGTGCTTGGGCAGAAGTCCTAATTTCTATGTGTTTTGATCAGATAAGGAGGGAGCAGATGTTCATTTGTTTGAGAATGAGAAGAAATAGCCGAGAAGAAAGAACCATGGATGTATACTAAACATCAATACAGACTGGAATATTTCCGCTTGTTTGGTATTTTTAATTTAGAGAACAATGTAATAGTAAGCCTTTTATTTTGTGTAACGGTTGGCATAACTGGAAGCGACGAAGGCATCAGGTTTAATTTTTGGTTCGACACCCATTGCTTCCATCCTTGCGACCATTTCCTTAACAAACTTGCTTGTTTTATTCTGTTTTCCGGCCCCAATATCAATATGTCCCTCGATTGAAAATGTAGCTCCTTCATAAAGATACGGAAGGATTATATCAATTAACTGATTTTTTCTTTCCTCAGTAAATAACGAAACAATTTCCTCGGATAATGACAATTCATAGGATATCCGCTCATGCAATTGCAGCATTCTCCTAGGGATTAACACTTTTCTTATGCATGCCCACACGCCATTTCCTTCATTTAATATCACAATCCCTGTTATGAAGGTGGTATGGGATTGATGAACTTGAGAATCAGTCCCTACCATTAATCGATAGTTACCATTTGGCTCCAATCGCATGAACTTTACAATATGTTCAAAGACCTTGTCAAATGACATCCCAATTTCCTGTAGATTTTGAAATGAGAAGTAATCATCATTACAGTTTTTCATCTTGTCAAATCACAGCTTTCTTAACCAATTTGTGAATGAAGAGAATAAATCTTATCCATATCCTATGATAAGAAATTATTATCGTGAGAGGAAAAAGATGCAGGTGAATTTGTTTTTGTCCTGAGGTATTTTCCGTTTCAAAAATATCTAGGGAATTAAGTTGAAATGGTAAAACGCCTTTATAATCTACAAATCAAATGGGATGATATTGGGATAATTGATTTAAGGAATGATAAAGAATTTAACTAAATCGATGTGAAGAATCTGTGTCGCACGGCATCAGAAGTGGAGGGGGGATAAAGTTATCGATTCCTCAACGATCGTTTCCAGTTTACAGTTTACATAATATTTATTATAGGAACATAAGTGAAATAACTGATTTAAGTATCATATCACAAGTATACTGTTAATATTGAGACAAAAGATAAAAATGAGACACTGTACATCAACAATTAAATTTGGTTAATCCTTTTCATTTATTTTGGTTTATTATCAGTTCCTAAATTCATTCTGCTCATGATACATTCAATCTGGTCATGCATCTTAATTATTGTATCAGGATATCAAATGATTTTTTAAGGATTTTCTTTTTATTATCTGATAATTTAACTAGTTGATTTCAATACTGTTTTGTTTTTTCTTCTTAATGTATTATTTCATTTGTTAGCTGCGTTCACGTTCATACTTATTTGTTAGTTTACATAATATCATCCTGGTCAGTCGATTTCTTTGCGATTATTTTCTACTTTATTAAACATTTCACTCTGGCTTACTTAACCCCTATCTAATCATACACCCACTTGTTCCATCTAAGCCGCCCTCTTTATACATACTTGTAGTGAGGCTGCACAAAAATAAGCATAAAGAGTTCACATTGAATCTGAACCTCTTTATGCTTGAGCGCTATTTCAATAAATATTGTCTTGGTGTCCCGAAATAAAGCGTTTGCTGAAATTCCGGGAATACAGATTCAAAGCAGACGATGATGGGTGCATCCAACAGCCATGGATAGTACGTGTAGAAGCCCTTATCACCGTTTACCATTGCTGTTAAAGCCAATGGGAGTTCCTTTTTGAAAATCATGAATCGTACGTTGGATAGCTGTTGGTCATATTCTCCCCCACTCACATACACGGTTCCCGCAAGAGTGTATTGACCAAGGTCTCTTCTCCATTCTCCTAATACTTCGTCCCTCATGGATGGATTGATCTTCTCTAAATCAAAGTGACAACCAACGCTTAAAAATAATTCACCCGTCGTATCAGAATGGGTCAATGTATACTTACGGTTATCAATGGGATTGAATATTGAAGCTGGAGGTAAATACGTGACAGTTAGCTTTTCAGGCTTGAATTCACTCATGTGTAAGCCTCCTTTACAAAAATGGGCTTACAACAGATTATGATAAAAGCCTAGAAATGGTTCAGCTATTTATTTGCTTTCCACTTTATCTTCATCAAGTTCCATTGATCATTTTCATAATACCAATAAGATGTGGCCGTTCCGATGCCATCTGCCTTATAAGCACCGCTTATTTGCTGATATCCTTTTAATCCCTTACCAGGTTTGCCGGTGATTTTAGTCGGCTCAAAAAATGCATACGGTAAAACCATTAATTCCATAGGTTCATTTAAGGTTCCGTTTGTGTATATCCCTAATCGATCATAGTCTTCTTTTCGGTCACGTAAATCGACTGTGTAGGATTGATTTGTATCTACAAAGGTAATGGAAGCTTTGTAATCATCTTCAAATTGAGCCTGGATGGTTAGCGGCTCAGGTAATCCGATATCGACCAGCTTATTATCTGCTAACGTATGGAGGGCTACATTATAGAGGCCACCGCTTCCCCCTGTAGCGGATGAGTACAGCATATCCTTTATTCCATCATGATTTAAATCAACGAATTGGATCTTCGGCTCATAACCACCTTCATAATCAATTCGAATCTTACTTCCTTCAGACGTTTTAATATCCGCCCAAATTTGTTTCAGAAATAGGGCATCAGGAGAAAACGGAATCGCCTTAAGCGTAATCGTATCCTTTTTACCATCGCCGGTTACATCTTTTGTATACTCATTGACAGTCATTTCATTTACAGGCTGTTTTTCCATTGGTTCACTGGAGAAGTTTCCTGCAATGGCATGGAGGGACATAACAAAGAAAGCACCGAAAGCAAATAGTAATTCTTTTCTCATGGTTCTCTCTCCTCTTTAGAAAATTATTCACTTTTATTTTCACCAAAGAAGGAAAATCTATGTAATGATTATCGTTTCTTTTTTGCATTTTTCTTAGTATAAAACAAGTAAAAAAAGACCAACCCATCATAAAGGTTGGTCCATTCATATTATTTTTGTTCTGTTGTTGTTTCAGGTTTTGCTTCCCAGCTTTCAATTCCTTTTAACCCCTTAATAGAGTTGGAGTAGAAAACAGGATCTTTCCCTTGTCTCTTTTGTTCTCGGTAATCTTTTAGTGCAGATATCGCGATTTTAGCTAATAACGTGATGGCGATTAAGTTGATGATCGCCATGAGACCCATAAATAAATCTGCCAGGCTCCAAACAATATCCAGTTTGACAACCGCTCCGAAAATCACCATGCCAAGAACGGCCATTCGGTAGATGAATAGAGTAACCGGGCTGTATTTAATAAACTCAATATTGGTTTCCCCGTAGTAATAGTTTCCGATAATCGAACTGAAGGCGAACAAGAATATAGCGACAGCGACAAATGTATCTGCCCATTCCCCTACATGGAAACTTAAGGCTGCCTGCGTCAGCTGGATGCCATCGATCCCTGTGGTGTATTGGTCAGACAGGATGATCATGAAGGCTGTTGCTGTACAGATAAGCAGGGTATCAGTGAACACCCCAAGTGTTTGTATTAGTCCTTGTTTAACGGGATGAGTGACACCAGCAGATGCGGCTGCGTTCGGCGCACTACCCATACCGGCTTCATTCGAGAATAAACCGCGTTTGATTCCCATCATGATGGCTGCCCCTACTCCGCCACTTGCTACTTCACGAATACCAAATGCATTTTCGAAAATGATCACAAACATATTTGGCAGCATGGTGATATTGGTGACTAGAATAAAGAATGCCAGAATCAAATATAGAACCGCCATGACTGGAACGACAATTTGAGTTACACTGGCAATTCTCTTTACCCCTCCGAAAATAACAAGAGCTGTTAACACGGCAAGAATGATACCAACAGTCAAACGATCAAATGAATACGCTTCTTCCATTGCAAGAGAAATCGTATTGGATTGTACCGAATTGAACACAAGGCCGAAACAGAATGTAATGATAATGGCAAACAGGATTCCCATCCAACGGGCATTCAATCCCTTTTCCATATAGTAAGCGGGACCACCTCGGTAGCCGTCTTTTCCGTCTTTCACTTTATAGATTTGTGCAAGTGTACTCTCTACGAAGCTTGTTGCCCCACCCAAAAGGGCAATCAGCCACATCCAGAATACGGCTCCTGGTCCACCGCCTGCAATCGCTGTAGCAACACCGGCAAGGTTTCCTGTACCGACACGGGATGCGGTACTGATGGTGAAAGCCTGGAAGGAAGAGATCCCCCGTTTTCCTTCTGCTGAGATCGTTGTTTTATCTGTCAATAATCTTCCCATTTCTCTTAAGTAACGGAATTGTGCGAAATTTGTTCGTAATGAGAAGTATAAACCGAGACCGATAAGCGCCACAATCAGTATGTATGACCACATATAGTCATTTAAGGTGCCTATTATACTTGTAAATAACTCCATAATTGTTCCCCCTAGATGTTTGTGTTTATGACAAATAATGTATGATCCTATGTATGTTTACCCATTCAGACACTTTTATAATCTATCAAAAAACAGATGTCTATTCAACTGATAAATTCATATTGTTGAAATAATATTAATTGTTGTACAATTTTTCTCTGGTATTGTACAACAATTTCGAATGAATATACATTATATATTCATTTGATAGCATACGGATATAAAAAAACGACCAGAAAAAGTTCTGGTCGTTTTAATGGATATTATTCTTTTGTTTCGGGTAGCAGTGATTCCGCCCACGTTTCACAAACAGATCCGCTAACCCCTTCATCAATCACAAATGACCCATTTGAATAGCGGTCATTTGGTCTAAGGTCTGAAAGAAGCACTTCTTCTGTTATTCCCTTTTTCGTGATCAGACCTACCTTATCTGTATCTTTAACCACTTCTATTCTTACCACACGATGTGGGTTTGATTTCAACTCCCGCAGCATGATGACTCCACGTTTGGCACGGGATGTCTTTTCGAATTCGGCTAATTTCATTTTCTTTACAGCCCCTCGCTGGGTTGCCAAGAAAATGTAATTCTTCACTGGGTCTTTAATGACCTTACCTGACACAACATAATCGTCATCTTTAAGGTTAATCCCTTTTACACCAGCTGCCCGTGGTCCGACGATGTTCACATCTTCCTCGGAAAACCAAAGACCATAGCTTAAGTGTGTAGCGATGAATATATCATAGGAACCATCTGTTAAGTGTACATCGACCAGCACATCGTCTCCTTTTAAATTAATTCCTACTAGAGGACGGGAGTAGCGCTGTGCTTTGTATTGGGGAAGCTCAGATCTTTTGATCATTCCATTCTTCGTTACAAATAATAGATATTGGGATGGATCAAATTCTCTAATCGGTATCGCTTTTAGAACCTGTTCATCGCGATCTATCGGTACGATGTTTCCAACATGTTGACCAAGGTCTTTCCAGCGAATATCCGGGAGCTCGTGTACAGGGCAATAGATGTAATTCCCTTTGTTTGTGAACACTAAAAGTACATCAGTCGTGTTCATCTCATACTGACCAAGGAGTCTGTCTGTTTCTTTCATCGCGAGATCTTGCCCGTTTGAAGCAGAATAGGAACGTAGACTAGTTCGTTTCATGTAACCATCACGGGTAACGGTAACCATGACATCCTCACTTGCGATCAGTACTTCAAGGTTGATTTTAATTTCTTCAATCTCATCCTCAATTTTAGTGCGGCGAGCATCAGAGAACTGTTTTTTGATGCCTTTTAATTCTTTTTTGATTACACTGTAAAGTTTGTTTTCACTTTCCAGTATAGCCGTTAACTCAGCGATCGTTCTCGCTAATTCTTCAGCTTCTGCCTGCAGTGCAGTGATGTCTGTATTCGTTAAGCGGTATAACTGTAGGCTGACGATCGCTTCTGACTGTGCTTCAGTAAATTGAAATTGCTGAATTAAATTATCCTTCGCATCCCGTTTATCTTTCGAAGCACGAATCGTTGCTATAACTTGATCTAATATTGACAGAGCTTTCATTAAGCCTTCGACAATATGCTGGCGATCCTTCGCTTTATTTAGATCATGTCTGGTACGATTTGTCACTACTTCTTTTTGATGTTGAATATAAGCATCCAATAGTTCACGCAGTCCCATTAGTTTAGGACGACGGTTATGTATCGCAACCATATTAAAGTTATAGGCGATTTGAAGATCACTGTTTTTATAGAGGTAGTTTAAGACGCCAGTAGCATCTGCATCTTTCTTTAACTCAATGACAATGCGCATCCCATCGCGGTCTGTTTCATCACGAACTTCTGCAATTCCTTCCACTTTGCGATCCACACGGAATTCATCCATTTTCTTGACGAGATTCGCTTTGTTTACCTCATAAGGAATTTCCGTAATGACGATCTGTTGTTTACTTCCGCGGATGTTTTCAATATCAGCTTTTCCACGAACAACCACTTTTCCTTTTCCGGTTTCGTAGGCTTTTTTGATGCCGTCTACCCCTTGAATGATGCCCCCTGTTGGAAAATCAGGTCCTTTTAAGACCGTCATTAAATCTTCCACCGTGCTTTGTGGCTTTTCCATACGCATGATTGTCGCATCAATGACTTCATCAAGGTGATGAGGTGGAATGTCAGTTGCATATCCTGCAGAGATACCAGTAGAACCGTTAACTAAAAGGTTCGGAAAACGTGAAGGCAAAACAGTTGGTTCACTGGATGTATCATCAAAATTTGGTACAAAGTCCACGGTTTTTTTATCGATATCACGTAAGAGCTCCATGGAGATAGCAGAAAGTCGAGCCTCTGTATAACGCATGGCAGCAGGCGGATCTCCGTCGATGCTTCCGTTATTTCCGTGCATTTCGACTAAATATTTACGCACTTTCCACGTTTGACTCATACGCACCATGGCGTCATACACAGATGTATCACCATGTGGATGGTAGTTACCAATAACATTACCAACGGTTTTCGCTGATTTTCGGAATCCTTTTTCCTGTGTGTTTCCATCCACGTACATAGCGTAAAGGATACGTCTTTGTACGGGCTTTAACCCGTCACGGGCATCAGGTAATGCACGCTCTTGGATAATGTATTTACTATAACGTCCAAATCGGTCGCCAAGTACCTCCTCCAGAGGTAAGTCTTGATATCTTTCTACAGTTGTCATGTATTACCCCTCCTCTGCGACCGTAATGTTTTCATTTTCAAGAATACTTCCATCTTCTTCTAATCCAAATGCTACATTGCTTTCAATCCATTTACGGCGCGGCTCTACTTTATCTCCCATAAGAGTCGTCACCCGACGTTCAGCCCGTGCAGCATCATCAATGCGGACACGGATCAATGCACGTGTTTCAGGATCCATAGTCGTTTCCCACAGCTGATCGGCGTTCATTTCTCCAAGACCTTTATAGCGCTGGATCATATACCCTTTACCAACTTTAGAGATGGCTCCTTGAAGCTCTTCATCCGTCCATGCGTATTCAAGCTTTTGTTTCTTTCCTGTACCTTTACTTACTTTGTAGAGAGGAGGAAGTGCAATATAAACTTTCCCCGCTTCTAATAATGGTTTCATGTAGCGATAGAAGAAGGTCAGCAAAAGAACCTGGATATGGGCCCCATCTGTATCGGCATCGGTCATGATGACAATTTTGTCGTAATTGATGTCGCCGACGTTGAATTCCGGACCGACTCCACCACCGATCGCATGTATGATTGTATTGATTTCTTCATTTTTGAAGATATCCTGAAGCTTGGCTTTTTCAGTATTGATGACTTTCCCCCGAAGTGGAAGGATCGCTTGGAATTTACGGTCACGACCTTGTTTCGCTGAACCTCCCGCAGAATCCCCCTCCACAAGATAGAGTTCGTTACGGGCTGGATTTCTCGATTGAGCAGGTGTTAATTTACCAGATAGAACGGTTTCAGATCGCTTTCGTTTCTTTCCGTTACGCGCATCTTCCCTTGCCTTACGTGCTGCTTCCCGGGCTTGGGCGGCTTTTATGGATTTTTTAATAAGAAGGGAACTTGTATCGGGATTTTCTTCTAAGAAATATAGAAGGTGCTCCGAAACAACCGCATCCACGGCTGAACGTGCTTCACTCGTACCGAGCTTTCCTTTCGTCTGCCCTTCAAATTGAAGGAGATGTTCCGGTATACGCACAGAAACGATACTGGCAAGGCCTTCACGAATGTCGGTCCCTTCAAGATTTTTGTCCCGATCTTTTAAAATCCCAACTTTTCGTGCGTACTCATTAAAGACACGGGTCATGGCGGTCTTTGCTCCGGCTTCGTGGGTACCTCCGTCTTTAGTACGAACATTGTTCACGAATGACAGAATGTTTTCAGAGAACCCGTCATTAAATTGAAAGGCGAACTCCACTTCGATGGTATGATTTTCTCCTTCAAAGAAAGCTACGTTATGAAGCACATCTTTTTCTTCGTTTAAGTATTGAACAAAGGCCTGGATCCCGCTCTCAAAGTGAAAGACTTCCTTCTGATCATGACGCTCATCAATGATTTCAATTTTTAATCCTTTAAGAAGGAATGCAGATTCCCTTAGACGCTCACATAGCGTTTCATAATTATAGGTGGTATTACTGAAGATCTCCGGGTCAGGTTTGAAATGGATACAGGTTCCGGATTTTTTTGTTTTTCCGATTTTCTCAAGAGTGGTTTCCGGTTTTCCACCTTTTGTGAAACGCTGTTCATACTTCATTCCATCTCTTTCAATCGTCACAACAAGCCATTCAGATAGGGCGTTTACGACTGAGGCACCTACACCATGCAAGCCGCCACTGGTCTTGTACCCGCCTTGACCGAATTTCCCTCCTGCGTGCAACACAGTCAAGATGACTTCAGGTGTGGGCTTGCCAAGCTTATGCATTCCAGTAGGCATCCCGCGTCCTTTATCCTGCACAGAGATGCTATTATCCTTATGTATCGTTACAATAATCTCATTTCCGAAGCCTGCTAATGCTTCATCCACCGAATTATCGACAATTTCGTATACTAAATGATGCAATCCTCTTGAATCTGTAGAGCCTATATACATTCCAGGTCTCTTACGTACGGCTTCTAAACCTTCTAATACTTGAATGGCATCATCATTGTAATCCATGGTCTTATTCTGGTTGGCCACGAACATTCCCCTTTCAAAACTTCTCTATCCGTAAATAGTGCTTGTACGGTAGTATTGGTTATGTATATGTTAACTATAACACAAGAACGTTTGTTCGTTTACCTGTTTTGATCATTTCTGAGGTAAACCACTATTGCTTATTGTAGCGTTTTATTTGATTTTCGCAAATGTAATTTCCTAGAACAGCCTTGAAAACAGACTGTTTTCTACTGTATGAACCGGATTTTTTGTGGTGAAAGAAGAAAAGTCGACCCGAAAAAAAACAAGCGGTAAGAGCCGCTTGTTACGAGTGAGAGTTATTTGGTTAAAGCATGTTCAACCTTAATACAGCGATCCATAATGACTGTATACCCACGTTCTTTCAAAAAGCGATAAGCCTCTTCATTCATTACACCCTGTTGCGCCCAAAACACGTTAGAGTCGATTTCATCAAATTCTATCGCGATCTCTGGTAAAAATTCTGAGCGGCGAAATACATTGACAATGTCAATCGGTCCTTCAATCTCCTTCAGAGAAGATACCGCTTTAACACCCAATGCGGAATCAATGGTTGGATTTACAGGGATAATCTCATAGCCTTGATCCTGCATCGCTTTTGAGACCATATAAGATGTACGTGCAGGATTGTCACTTAATCCGATCACCGCAATGCGTTTTGATTTTTTAAGGATGTTTCCAATTTCTTGTCGGGATGGGTTTTCCATAGATGCTTACAACTCCTTCATCGTTCCTTATCCATTCATTCTTGACTGTTCCTTAAGACCTATTCTTCTTTTATATCATATTTCCCTTTAATTTTTCAAAATTTTATAAATTCATCTAAACAGAATGAAGTGTCAGAGGGACAAAGGACGTGTTGCTACTCCTAATCCTTTCTGACACTTCTTGATCGTTTACTCTTCAATTAATCCCTTGGATAGGAGAAATTCACGCGCTACATCTTTGGGATCTTGTTTATCCATATCCACCTTGGCATTCATCTCACTCATCTCTTCCTCAGAAATTTGTCCTGCTAATTCATTCAGGACTTCTTCTACTTCAGGATGCTCTTCCAGAACTTCCTGACGGATGATAGGAGCAGCATCATAGGGTGGGAAGAATCCTTTGTCATCCGTAGTCGTTTTGAGATTGTAACGTTGTATTCTTCCATCGGTTGTAAAGGCCGGAATAATATCTACATCTCCGTTCTTCACTGCTTCATACATAATGTTCGGGTCAAAGCTTTCTTTCGCTTTGAATTCGTAACCGTATGCCTCTGCAAATGCATCGTACCCATCACCTTCACGTTCGTAGAATTGATGCGGCGCACCAAAGCTTAAATCTTTCGAAAGGGGAACAAGGTCAGAGAACGTTTTGGCATCAAAGTCCTGATCTTGAGTATAAGCAAGGGTATACGTGTTCTCGAATCCCAGTGGTTTTAACCATGTCACATTGAATTTTTCTTCGTATCCTTTACGGACTTGAGATAGAATTTCTTCAGCTGAAGCCCCTTCCTTCGCCTGCTCTTTTAACACCGCTTCGAGTCCGGTTCCTGTGTACTCGATATATACGTCGATGTCACCTTTTTCAAGAGCGGGCGTCAAAATCGATACTTCCCCCAGTCCTTCTTCCACTTTAACATCCAGGTCTGTTTTCTCTTTGAGAAGTTCAGCCATCATTTGCGTTAAAATAAACTGTTCAGTCCACATCTTGCCTGAAACCGTAATGGTGTCTTTCCCCCCACCGTTTCCGCAACCTGAGATCACGAAGGATAGGGCAATTAATAATATAAATGGTTTTAATATCTTTTTCATTCTTACTCTCCTTTGAATATGCTTTATTTCCGTGCTTTTAATCCTTTAGGTGTTGTCATTCTTTCAAGAAGCTTTAATAAAAAGTCGAAAGAAAGTGCAAGTAAGGCAGCAGGAATAGCCCCTGCAAGTACTAAAGAATTATTCCAGGTGGATAGTCCCCGGTAAATGAGATCACCTAGTCCCCCCGCGCCTACAAAGGTTGCAAGCGTCGCGACTCCCACCGTTAAGACAGTTGCGGTTCTGATACCCGCCATAATGAACGGCAGGGCGAGAGGAAGCTCCACTTTAAACAGAAGCTGTGAGTTTGTCATCCCCATCCCTCTGCCGGCTTCTATGACTCCCTCATCAACACCGATGATCCCTGTGTACGTGTTCCTGAGAATCGGTAAGAGTGCATATACGGTCAGAGCAATAATCGCTGTGATACTGCCTGTACCTAATAGGGGAATGAGGAAACCAAATAGTGCTAAGCTGGGGATGGTTTGGAAAATGGCTGTTATTCCGATATAGAATTCAGCTGTTTGCTTTTTTCGTGATATGTATATACCCAGCGGCAAAGAGATGGCAATTGCTATGAAAATGGATACGAATGATAAATACAGGTGCTCAAATAATCCGTTTAAGATGGCATCCGAGCGATTTGAAATGGTGTTGATAAACAATAGCGAAAATGTATTCATACCGAACGTGCCTCCTTTTTCCCTTCCGAGGCTACTGCACGAAGAATCCCTCTGGCCGTGACGCTTCCTGTCTTTTTGCCGTCTTTAATGACCATGAGATAGGGTTTTCCAGTCTCAAGTAGTATTCTTGCAGCTTCCTGGACCGTAGCGTCATAAGGTATCAAAGTATATTCCGATTCTTCATAGTGCACGTAATTTGTATTGTCTTCCATCATGTCGATTACTTGCATCTGAGTTTGTCGAGCGTTCAGGCGGTCCTCACCGATAAATGCCCGAACGAATTCATTTGCAGGTTGGGACAAAAGCTCTGATGGGGTAGCGATCTGTTCAATTTCTCCATCACGCATCACTGCAATCTCATCCGCGATCTTTAACGCTTCATCAATATCATGTGTGACAAACACGATCGTTTTATGTATTGTATTTTGAATGCTTTTCAATTCATCCTGAAGCTGCTCCCGGCTGATCGGGTCAAGGGCACTGAAAGGTTCATCCATCAGAATGATAGGCGGTTCAGCTGCCAGGGCACGAATGACGCCAACCCGTTGCTGTTGTCCACCACTGAGCTCAAGCGGGTATCGTTTACGATACACTTTAGGTTCAAGTCCGACTAGATTTAGAAGCTCATCAACCCGGCCTTCATATTGTTCCTTCTTCCATCCTTTTAAACGGGGAATCAGGCTAATGTTCTCTTCGATTGTCATGTGTGGAAGCAATCCTATGCGCTGTATGACATAGCCGATATTACGCCTGAGCTCCACTTCATCGGTTTGGGAAGTATCTTTACCATTAATGAGAATCGTTCCGCTGGATGGAGAAATGAGCTTATTGATCATTTTCATCGTGGTCGTTTTCCCACATCCGCTTGGTCCGATCAAGGCAACAAGTTTTCCTTTTGGAATCGTCAGGTTGATACCCTTTATGGCTTCTGTACCATCTTCGTAGACTTTCGTTACATTCTTAAATTCAATCATTTTTCCACCTGCTTTATGAACTGAGAAAATTTTCTAAACATAGAAGGGTTACCCTCATTATACAAAAGGTAAACATGTTGTCCAAGAAATTGCCTTTGTTGCTTTAGTGTATGAATAATGTGGATTCCTCATACAAGATACTTCTTGCTGTAAAAGACAAGAAAAAGCCAGCAAACTATTGTTTGCTGGCTTCAGTGTGATGTTTGTTCTTAAACAGAATATATTGTTCTACGATGATTCCTGTGATGGTTCCGAGTATCAATCCATTGTTCAATATGGAGGCGACCACTACAGGCATGTCTTTAAAAGCGGATGGGGGCACAAACATGGCTCCTACCCCTATAATGAGAGAGATGCCTGCGACAAAATGAATTCTTTCGACGTTCTCTTCTTTTCTGTACTCTCCGAGGGCAAGGCCGACCATTTTGATGAAGATGACCGTTGTAACGGCATAGCCAACCGGAGCTGGAAGACTTGCGAATAGGTTCATTACTTTTGGGATCAGACTGATGATCATAATGATCGCACTCCCAAGGATAAAGGGAATAATCGAGTACATCCCTGTAGCGGCAACAAACCCGGCAGACCCGGAAATGGGTACAGATCCAATGGCTGAGAATATTCCACCGAACAGCTGATTCAGTCCCGAAGCAAAGCCGCTCTTCGTAAACCTTTCATATGTGGGCTGCCCCTTTGCCTTCATAACTTCTTCCATCACTCGAATGGAAGCAATCATATTGGTCGTTAACAAGAATGTAATGAAAATGGATGTCACAATGACACCGGTATCGAATACAGGTGCTCCAAAGACGAACATATCCGGTAATGTAAACCAGCTGTCAGAAACAGTCACGCTTTCACTCAGTCCCATGAGAATGAAGACTAGCCAGCCCGAGATGAGGGCAAGAATAATGGAGTACTGTTGGATCCACTTTCGTTTATGACCGGAAAAGTATAATGCCAAAAGGATGGTTATGATACTTCCTAATAAGACAAATGGCTGAAGGGATTGTCCTTCATGCTGTATCCCGAACATCCCTTTGATAAAAGATCCGCTTAATTGGAGAATCAAAAGCATTAAGTAAATAAATGTAATCGCTGGTGTAAATAAAGATGATAATTTCTTTAGTAGTCCTGTTGCAGACAGAATAAAGAAAATCACACCGCTAACAATCATCCCCCCTTGTAAAACGGTCAGCACTTCTTCGTGACTGTTGTAAAGGGTTCCTGAAAAACCTGCATAGATGGCGAAAACTCCCCACCACAGTCCAGCCGGTCCTTCATTAATGGGAAGTTTATGACCAACCAATGCTTGGATAAGACTGGCGGCTCCTAATACAAAGATGGTCCGCTGAATGAACCCTGCCGTATCTGCTTGAGACAATTGAAACAAGTCAGCTATGGCAATGGGAGCGGCAATTGAGCCTGCGATCATAAAGGCCACCCATTGAAACGCCGATAAAAGTAATTGCATATGTGTACACCTTCATTTCAACTATGTAAAGTGTGTTTATTTTAACATACTTCTCACTTTGTGAATCAGTTTTAAGTGTAATAAAAGATATTATCTACTTTTATGAACAGGTACTAATTTTTTTGCTTATTTTCTCCCCATCCTATGGAAAACATGTTAAAATAAGAACGGATTAGTTATTTAAAAGGAGCAGTGATGATGATTTTTGCCCTTATACTTGTATTAGCTTATTTATTAGGCTCCATCCCTTCAGGGTTACTGATTGGGAAGACATTCTACGGAAAAGACATCCGTGAGCACGGGAGTGGAAACCTTGGCGGAACCAACACGTTCAGAACCTTGGGTGTGAAGGCCGGGATGATTGTCACTATCATGGATATTTTAAAAGGAACGGTAGCCACTCTCTTACCTTTGCTATTTGAAAGTGATGTACATATGTTATTGGCTGGGGTATTTGCTGTGATTGGTCATATGTATCCCGTGTTTGCAAACTTTAGAGGAGGAAAAGCGGTAGCAACCTCTGCGGGTGTTCTTCTGGGCTATAATTACATCTTATTTTTAATTTTACTGGCAGTCTTTTTTATTTGCTTGTATGCAACCAAGTATGTATCACTCTCTTCTATGATAGCAGCAGTGCTCGCCTTTACGTACTCAATCTTCACAGGAGATATACCACTCATTATTGTCGTAGGAATCCTGACCATTTTCGTTGTTTATAGACATCGTGCGAATATTGTCCGAATCAAAAACAAAACGGAACCTAAAATCAAGTGGCTCTAATAAAAAAGCGACCTAAGAGACAGACTCTCCCTTATTCTATTGGAGAGTTTCTGGCTGTAGAGGTGGCTTTTTTTTATGGTGCTAGAAAATCAAATAGGTATAGCCTTCCATCCCTTTGAGAAAGATGATGGATATAAAAAGACAAATATGATCATGATTGAACGAAATAATTCAAATTTCACAAAAATACGAGAATATTCCTCAATATTTTCATAAATATGTCCCGCTTTCCCCTGTTATTTTGTAAAATAGAGGTAGTGTATATATAAAGGATGATGAATATGAATAAAAAGCGAATAATGATAGGAGTATTCCTTTGTGTTCCTTTACTCTTAGTGATCGGGTTTCTTGTAAATAAGCAATATGCAGACTGGAACACCTCTGCTGAAGGAGAACAGAATAAGAACCTCTCCTCTTTGCTTCATACAACAAAAGAAGTTCAAGCTTCAGGGAAATCGATAAAGTCTAATGCAACACTTGCCGCCATCGGAGATATTCTTCTCCATGATACAGTATATAATGATGCAAAAGATGAAAATGGGTATAACTTCAGCCCTATGTTTGCACCTATAAAGGACATGCTGGCTGCCCCTGATTTTCTAATTGCAAATCAGGAATCAACCCCGGCTGGAGTGGAACTTGGCGTTTCCAGTTACCCGCTCTTCAATAGTCCGAAAGAGATTGTGAAATCTTTACAAGACGTGGGGGTGGATGCTGTCACGACCGCCAATAATCATTCATTGGATCAAGGCGAAAAAGGTCTTCTGAGTGCAATCGACTATTATGAGAAGATATCCATGACATATGTGGGTGCATTTAAAAGTAAGGAAGACAAGGAGCGAATTCGTACCTTCAATGTAAATGGAATCAATTTTGCCCTGCTTTCATACACATATGGAACAAATGGCATCCCTGTGCCAAAAGGGAAAGACTATTTAGTCAATCTAATCGATGAGCAAAACATGATTCAAGAAGTCAAGAAAGCTAAAAGTATGAAGGTTGATTTAGTCGTATTGAGTTTGCATTGGGGAAATGAGTACCAACGCTTCCCTACTGAGGAACAGGAAAGACTGGCAAATGTGTTAACGGAAAATGGTGTTGATATCATTTTTGGCCATCATCCACACGTTCTGCAGCCAATCCAAACATACAAAACGAGCGATGGCAGGGATGCTGTAGTAATCTATTCATTAGGGAATTTTCTTTCAGGACAGAAAGATGATTTCAAAGATATTGGAGGAATGGTTACGGTTCAAGTAGAAAAAACGATGAAGCCGGGAAGTTCCAAGATTGCGTACCCTTCCATTGAATTTCAGCCAACCTTTGTTTCAGAAAATCATTACAATAACTACCGAATCTACCCTCTGGAGTTTGCTAAGAAGAATGGGCTGATTGGTTATTCAGAAGAAGAAATGGTCTCGCATATGGTGAATGGCCTGCCTGAATAATTTGAGGCCGGCTGAAGGTGACATTTCTAAAGTCATCTAGACATGTGTTAACACCTTAATTTTCTAAGTTGAAAAAAACGAGCCTCCACTACGGGAAGCTCGTTTTTTAATGTCCACCGAATAGCAATGAATTAAAGAATATGCCTCCAAGAGCTAATACAGCCAATAAGGCGTTGGCCATCAAGAAAGTTTTACGGCTGCCCTTAAAAAATAGAGTGACCATCCCATAATAAATGAGAGCAGCAATGATAATAAAGGTGCCGGCTTCAATCTGATATTTCGCATCGTGTAATTGCAGGAAAGTCAATACACTTAATCCGCCAAATATAAATGCACCTATGTAGTATAATAATGCTTGTGTATTCATTCATCTCATCCTTTATGCGTATTAGTAGATGTTCCTTCTTTTCTATGTATATAATATGAAATGAAACCTTCTTTGTAAAGAAACATGAAACACTCTGGAGGAATACCTGTAGAGAAAGGAGTCTCATCGATGAAGATACATATTTCAAAAGAAGCCCTAACGTGGTTTATGAACGAAATGCTTGTAGAGGAAGGCGATCAAGTTCGTTTTTATGTACGCTATGGAGGTTCCAGTCCTCTGCATGATAGTTTTTCATTAGGAGTGAATAAAGACGAACCGGTTGATCTCGGTGAACGAATTGAAATCGAGAACAGGGAATTTTTTATTGAAGAGAGAGATTTATGGTTTTTTGATGGTCATGATTTATACGTCGAGTTTGACGATAAGCTTCAAGAACCTTCATATGAGTACAAGAAGTAACGTTTCATGGAAGAGGCTGGCATTCGCCAGCCTTATTATTTACTTTTAAGGAAGCGTGAGATATGGTCGTCGAGCCCCTCTTTATGAAGAATGTCATATTGAATATCTCCCAGTAGATCGAAATGAGGAAAACCGTCTTCCCTCTCATGGATCCATTCTTTTTTCAACCCGTACTTATCTCCCCACTGAGTTAATGCATCGAGATCACAGCAGCCCACTTTCGTGACAGATCGTGCATGAGGAAATCGGTCATCTAGCCAATAGTGAGTGAGAAAGGCAATCTCTCCCCGCTTCACACGCTGCTTCCATGCGTGTAATTCGTGTTTGGTTAAGCCGAACGCCATGGAGATCTTCCTTTCCGTCTTGCCTCTTTAAAATATTTTTCAAGGGACCTCTCCATTATGTATACACTACTTCTTCGCCTTCTCGTATGCTTCATGCCAATGAGGGAACAGTTTACGGATGGAAATCGGACGGAAGTTTTCCTGTTTGACACAAACATGCTTCGATTGTCCCGTGATGGCAAGCTGGTTTTGACCATTATAGATTTCGTAAGCATATGTAATGCGGAGCCCATCATATTCTTCAACCCACGTTTTTATAAACGCTTTTTCACCGTATCGAACCGGTGATTTATAGCTGACATTGAGATCTATAACTGGAGATAGAATTCCTTCTTTTTCAATATCAGCGTACTTAAAGCCGAGATCTTCTATAAGCTGCGTTCTTCCTAATTCCATCCATACAAGATAATTCGCATGATACACAACACCCATTTGATCGGTTTCTGCGTATCGTACCTCTATGGTTTTTTCAGCAATATGCATCCTTTACACCCTCTTCATCTAATCAGTATCCTTATTCATTTTAACATAGATTGGAGATGGCATTGAATAAATAGGCTTAAAAGTGAGTGAAGCCTGCTAACGTTTTATTGATGAAAGAACCCGAACAGACAGGTTCTCTTAAGAGCCTTCTCCGTTCGGGTTCCAGGTGTTATTGCTCTGTTTGATGAGACTCGTCTTTGATTTCATTACGGAAAGCTTCCAGGCTTTCTCTTCGACGCTCATTCTTCGCTTTAATAGACTGAAGCTGCTCTTCACTGTCTGTGAAAGCCATAGACTCCTCAGCCTTCTCCATATTCTCAATCGTATGCTGAACCATGCCTTGAAGCTTCTCTACATTATCACTACGATCATCCGGATTCGGTTTATCCCATGCCATCCTTCATTCCTCCTGCTATTTGAATTGAGGGACGGACCTTAAGGCCGGTCCCTTTACATTTATCGTCCCATAGGTAAGTGTTATTCACCCTTAGTTTGGATGACTTGCGCATGCTTACCTGACTTATCTTGCATTTGTTTTCCTTTGTTTCCGCCTGCTGCTCTTGATTGAGTACCAATATGGTTTGGTGCAAAATGATTCGGACTTCCCTTTGAATTACTCATAAACTTCCCCTCCTTACTAGTATGATTACCAAAATGGGAAGGAAGAATAGGCGTAATAATTGGCAGTATTATTTCAGGGGAAAAAAAAATAAGCCTCGTAATTCCTTACTCGGCTTTGCCTATAGGGCGCTTTATTTCCAGTCTGGCATCGATTCGTTCTTCAATGGCGTCAATGGCATCCTGATCTAGAAGAAGCTGCTTTTTGTTTTCTTTCACAAGATCCGCGAATGATTTTTTTCTCGGTCTGCGCAATCCAATCCCCTCACTCTCAATTGTGGTTTGTTATAAGTAGTATATCCAAATGTCAGATATTTTAAACAAAGGTCACAATAGTAGAGATGGTTTTTCTGAACGGATTTTGGGAATTGGATAATTGAATTTCGAAAAATCTAAAGTTAAAGGTCCGTCCCCAGTCAACGGTATTTCATAATTAAAGCAGTTTGAAGGTCCGTCCCCAGTCAACGGTATTTCATAATTAAAGCAGTTTGAAGGTCCGTCCCTCACTTGATTAGCGCGGTGAAGGATTCAAGGCTGGTGATGGCGCCGATTTGTTTGTGGGTGATGATTCCTTGTTCGTTGATGATGAAGGTGGTTGGAACTGTTAGGATGTCATATGCGTTGTTGATTTTGTCGTCTTTGTCTAATAGGATCGGGAATGTGAGTCCCATTGCTTTTTGGTATTCTTTTACGTTGTATTGGGGATCGATATTGATTGCCAGGATTTCAACGTCCTTCCCGTATTTCGTATAGAACTCCTGCATGATCGGCATTTCTTCTTTACACGGTGGACACCAAGTAGCCCAGAAATTGAGAACCACTTTCTTTCCCTTCAATTCAGATAAAGTGATTGATTGCCCGGAAAGGGTATCCAATTTAAAGTCGATGGCCTTGTCCCCGACATTCGGGCCAGGATAGTTCTCTGCAGGGGTAGTTTCCGACACCTCTCCTTCTTCTATATCGATTAATTGATCATACTCAGTAGCTTGACCGAACGTGCTTTCTGAAAAAGAAGTGGGCTCTGACTTATTTTCCATATAGAACGTGAATACTAATAAAGTTACAAGCAACATGCCAAAGATAGATTTCAAAGGAGTGCTCCTCTCATAGGAATGATAGTACTATCATCTTATGATAGCTTGTCTCTATTTAGTCATGGAATTTCAAGTGATATTTAGCCTTAATTGTTGAACACAAAAAAAGCCCCGGGAAGACCCGGGGCTTGAAAGCATACTTTATGCCTGTAATTTATTACGTAGAACCATTTGTAGAATTCCACCATGACGGTAGTAGTCTACTTCTACATCTGAATCAAATCGAGCCAGTACTTCGAACTCTGTTTTTGTTCCATCTTCAGCTACAGCTGTAACCGTTAAGATATCACGAGGTTTAACATCGTTTGTCACATTGACAGAAATCGTTTCTCTACCTGTTAAACCTAGAGATTCAGCGCTGTCACCCTTTTTGAATTGAAGTGGAAGCACTCCCATCATGACAAGGTTCGAACGGTGAATACGCTCATAGCTTTCAGCGATAACCGTTTTGATACCAAGAAGGTTTGTACCTTTTGCTGCCCAGTCACGGGAAGATCCCATACCGTAATCTTTTCCTGCAAGAACAACTAGTCCAGTACCATCTTGTTGATATTTCATACAAGCATCGTACATTGCCATAACTTCATTGTCAGGCCAGTAGGTTGTGAAACCACCTTCTGTTCCTGGAGCAATTTGGTTACGAATACGAATGTTTGCAAATGTACCGCGCATCATCACTTCATGGTTACCACGACGAGAACCGTATGAATTGAAATCACGTGGTTCAACATTGTTAGCACGCAGGTATTTACCAGCTGGCGTATCCTTACCGATCGCGCCTGCAGGAGAAATGTGGTCAGTTGTTACTGAGTCACCAAATTTACCAACAACACGCAGTCCATTTAATCCTTGGATATCTTCTGGAGTAGTTGCTAATCCAGTGAAGAAAGATGGATTTTGGATATATGTCGATTGATCATCGAAGCTATAAAGTGGCTCATTACTTGTTTTGATTTCGTTCCAACGCTCGTTTTCAGAGAAAACATGCTCGTATTCTCTACGGAATAACTCAGGAGTAACAGTAGATTTCACAGCATCC
Source organism: Rossellomorea aquimaris (assembly GCF_008180865.1). Classification (GTDB taxonomy): domain Bacteria; phylum Bacillota; class Bacilli; order Bacillales; family Bacillaceae_B; genus Rossellomorea; species Rossellomorea yichunensis. Next base: position 1,052,575 of record NZ_VTEX01000001.1, on the reverse strand, counting down.
TTGACTTCATCTTGAGAAGGCCAGATGTCTCTGAAGAATACATCATTTCCGTCTTTATCTTTACCCAGAGAATCTTTTTGAAGATCAATGTCCACTGTACCAGCTAATGCATAAGCAACAACCAGTGGTGGTGAAGCAAGGTAGTTTGCTTTCACTAATGGATGAATACGACCTTCGAAATTACGATTTCCAGAAAGTACTGAAGTTAAGAGTAAATCAGCGTCTGATACAGCCTTCTCAATTTCCGGACGTAATGGACCAGAGTTACCGATACAAGTCGTACAACCATACCCTACAAGGTTAAAGCCGATATCTTCAAGGTAAGATAGTAAACCTGAATCTCTAAGGTAACCAGTTACAACTTTTGACCCTGGAGCCAGAGAAGTTTTTACGTAATCAGGAACGTTCATTCCGAGCTCTACTGCTTTTTTCGCTACTAAGCCAGCACCCAGCATAACATAAGGGTTAGATGTATTTGTACAAGATGTAATGGCAGCGATACCAATCGCTCCGGTAGGCATAACAACATCTTTACCATCTTCCGTTGTGTACTTTGCCGTTTTATTAATTTCAGACGCATCTAAACCGAAGCCTTGAACGCCTTCTTTAGCTGTAATTGACTTATTGAAAGATTCTTTCATATCAGATAGCGGAATTAAATCCTGTGGACGTTTAGGTCCGGAGAGGTTAGGTTCCACTACAGAAAGGTCAATTTCTACTACATCTGTATATGTTGGTTCTTCCTTTTCAGGAGTGAAGAACATATCATTTTTCTTTAAATATTCCTCAACCATTTTGATGTGGTCTTCGTCACGGCCTGTTAAACGAAGGTAGTCTAAAGACTCTGAATCAACTGGGAAGAAACCACATGTCGCACCGTATTCAGGAGCCATATTGGCAATTGTTGCACGGTCGGCAAGTGGTAATGTTGCTACTCCTGTTCCGAAGTATTCAACAAATTTCCCTACTACACCTTTTTGACGCAATACTTGTGTAACTTTAAGAGCTAAGTCAGTAGCTGTTGCTCCATTAGGAAGTTCACCTGTCATTTTTACCCCGATAACTTCCGGGATTGGGAAGTATGAAGGTTGACCAAGCATTCCTGCTTCTGCTTCGATTCCACCTACACCCCAACCTAACACGCCGATACCGTTGATCATAGTGGTATGAGAGTCAGTACCGACCAATGTATCCGGATATGTTTCAAAATCGCCATCTGTTGTTTCAACAGCGTGAACGACATTCGCTAGATACTCTAGGTTAACCTGGTGTACGATACCCGTTGCCGGCGGTACAGCACGATAGTTTTCAAATGCTTTTTGAGCCCAGCTAAGGAACTGATAACGCTCAGCGTTTCGTTCGAATTCAAGATCCATATTTGCTTGTAAAGCACCGACTGTACCATATTTATCTACTTGTACGGAGTGGTCAATTACAAGATCAACTGGAATTTCAGGATTGATCTTTTGTGGATCTCCACCAATATCAGCCATTGCTTTACGTAAAGACGCTAAGTCAACTACTGCTGGTACCCCAGTAAAATCTTGAAGGATGACACGGGAAGGTTTGAATGGAACTTCCGCATCTTTCACTTCAGCTGAGCCCCAGTTTGCTAAATTTTCAACGTGGTCTTTGTTGATCACGCGTCCGTCAAACTGACGAAGTACAGACTCGAGCAATACCTTTACACTGTAAGGTAAACGATTGATTTTTGTTACTCCTGCTTCTTCAAGCGCTTTTAAACGATAGTAATGATAACGTTTTCCTTCTAGTTCGAAAGAAGATCGTGCATTAAATACATCGTTCTTTGCCATTTCGAATTCCCCCTCTAAACTACATCAAACAATAAGTCGAAAAGTTTTCGTTCTAAAAAACTAACGAACTTTTCTCACATTTACATCTTAATACAAGCGATTACATAAGTAAATAACAATAAAGTTATTGTTTTTGATAAGTTTTTCTTATCTAAAATAATAAACTCCTTTAGGTTTCTAGAAAAATATTGGTAAATCAACATTTTCCCCCATGTCAAAACGTGTCAGTTTCATAAAAATATTATCGTGATAAAATAAATCTGCTAGCCTTTCCCTCTTATAAAGGATTGATGATGGTGGCATTCTATCCATATGGAGGTGTCCTACAATGGCTAAACGTAAAGCAAATCATGTAATCAACGGGATGAATGCAGCGAAGGCACAAGGAAAAGGTGCCGGGTACAATGAAGAATATTCAAATGAACCATTAACTGAAGCTCAACGTCAGTTTAATAAAAAACGCAAAACCAATCAGTAGTTCAAATGATCGGTGGTTAAACGAACGAGGTTTATAAACATACTCAGTTTGGTTTAATCACCGTCATTTATGTAAATATCTTCATCTCTCTTCCCCTACCCCGTTTGTCCAAAAACAAAACCCGCTTTGCGAATGTTTAGCAGAGCGGGTTTTGTTTCTTCTGATTTTTTATGATTGTTCATTTACTTCATTGACGATCGAAGACAAGTCTGATTTGAATTGTTGGAGCTGTGCTCTTTGTGTTTCAGATGCCACTTCAAGTGCATTTTCAATTTGTTGATACGCTTCGTTTACCTCATTCTTTAAATGAGCCAGTTGTGAACCGTAACTCGCTCCATCTAAAACAAGTTCATTGATTGTATTCTGTATTTCAGTAACGCTTTGCTCTGCAGCTTGGTACGCTTGTTGTTTGTCTTTATGGTAAGGCATGGATAATCTCTCCTTATTCTGAAATTAGCTTTTTTAGTATGGTCAGATAGGCTGAAAAATATACCCATGAATAAACTGTTTTAGAGCAAAGCATTCTAATAACAGGAGGGATGCTTTATGAACAAAAATGATAGCAAAGATATGCGTAAAAATGCTCCGAAGCAGTCTGGGCAGCAGGAACCTTTAAGTGGATCACATAAAGTGAAGAATCGTAACCATACTCGCCAAAAGCAACATAGCCATCACGATATGTAACCAATAAATAAGGGAGTGCAGGGGTTGTGATAACACAATCCGCACTCCCTTTTATCCTCTATTGCAGATTCTCTAATGCATGGAGAATGTCCATTTGTTCAAGGAAGGAGACGGTCCGCAGATCAAAGAGAACGGCTTCTTCTTGAATTCTTGTTAAGATTGAAGGGTTCCCTTTTCTAAGGTTCTCATGAATTTCCTGGGCAGACAATTTGTCATGAGTAACTGAAACGAGATAAGTATCTAATTCAACGTCAGGCATCGTCCCTCCACCAATCTGGCTTTTTCCTTCAATTATTTTAAATAAGAAATTCGATTTCAGGGAATTGCCTTCTTCTACGAAATGTGTAGATTGCTGAAAAACCTCTTCTTTTTTGCGGGTAATGGATGCAATGGTCGGATTTTTATCCTGTTCCTCCCCTTTTATGTAATGCATGAGTGTCATCTCTAAAGCTGCCAGTGTCATTTTGTCTACACGCAGTACCCGGGCCAGCTGATGCTTTTTAAGCTGATCAATCCATTGTTTTTTTCCTGCAATGATACCAGCCTGGGGCCCTCCTAATAATTTATCTCCACTAAAAGAAACGAGGTCGCTCCCTTTTTCAATGACAGTCTTTACCACAGGTTCATTTCCGATCCCCATTTTTTCAAAGTCGTAAAGAGCACCACTCCCTAAATCTTCATAATATAGGATATGGGGATGTCGGTGGGATAACTGAACAAGTTCATCAGTGGAAACGGATGATGTAAATCCTTTTATCACAAAATTACTTTGATGGACTTTCATGATCATGGTTGTTTCTTCACATAGTGCTTCTTCATAATCCCTTAAGTGGGTTTTGTTGGTCGTTCCAACCTCAGAGAGCAGAGCACCACTTTCTTCCATGATGGAAGAAATTCGAAATGATCCTCCGATTTCCACGAGCTCCCCTCTGGAGACAATCACCTTTTTATGTTTCGCAAGGGCAGTGAGAATAAGGTAAACAGCTGCTGCATTATTGTTCACAACCATGGCCGCTTCCGCTCCAGTTAACTCACAGATGAACTTTTCAGCATGGGTATGCCTCGAACCTCTATTCCCCCCCTCAATATCGTATTCTAAATTACTGTAGTGACCTGCAATCATTTGGACATGTTCAATGGCATCTTGTCCCAATCTGGCCCGTCCTAAATTCGTATGCAATATGGTTCCGGTTGCATTAATAACCTTGCGAAGAGAAAGAGAATGCGATTCTTTCATCAAGGTATCCGCTTGTGCAAACACTTCTTTAACAAATTCGTCTGTTGATGGATGAGGTCCTTGCCATTGTTCATTTAGCAGGGAATTCCGACAGCATGTAATCACCTCTTTTAATAGGTCCGTCCCTCTTTCTTTAGTGAGGTCATGCTTATTAAGGAGAGTATGGAATTGATTGGATTGTTGTAGTAGGTAGATGGGCGGAATGTGTCTGACGAGTTGTTTCACAATGAACCCTCCTTTATTCTTTATACTGATTATAACACCCTCACCATTTAAATTAGAAAGAATACAATGTGTAAAAGAATAAGTTGGGGGTCAGGTGTAAATGAGCAAGGAAAGGGAGGATTTCTATTTAGAGAACTGGGAGGAGAATATGAAGGATTGGCTATTGGATCCTGCTACGGTTCAATTGGATGAACAAGAATTTAGAGTCGACTTTCTGGATACAACGGAAGCGTTCATCGTAGAAATTGAAACAGAAAATATTCATCCAGAGGAATTAATCATTAAGAAAAATAACACTCAATTAATCGTATCGATACTGATGAAGGACGAAATCAAGGTGAGGAATCGAACCATTCGCTTTCCCTTTTGTTTAAAGCAACGGGCAATCACCTACTCAATCGAGCATCATACCATCGAAATCAATGTCCCAAAAAAAGAATGTCCCACCCCCACTTCCTTCGTCATCCGAGTTCAGGGGTTATCTAATGAGTAACCACCCTCTATAAATAGATGAAAAGGTCTGAAGTGAAAAATTCAGACCTTTAACCATGTTTATAGGGATTCAATCGAAGAAATGATGAGGTTTATGTCAGGAAACACCCCTGTATCTAATTTAGAATAAACCTTTTCTCCTCCTACTGAAATTTCAAAAGCGCCACCTGAGGATGGTATTAACTTTAGTTCTTTAATGTCTGAACGAAAATGGGTAAACAGTTGTTCCGCGAAACTCGCGGCTTTAGGTGCATAGTTTCACATCATGCAAAATTCAATTGTAATCGAGACCTTTTTCATCTTATGTTCCTCCTTTATTTATATATTTTCCTGTGTGCATAATACCATAGCTTCTATTTTTCTCCAAATACTTACCTTTTTTCTATCTGCAGTGCTGTTTTGATCCCTATCATCTAATAATAATCCTGTTTTTAAGGTGAAAGCCTAATTTAGTAAAATTACAAATGCAAATTCTCCTTCTCCCCTCCTGATTTTTACCCATCCGTCACTTCTCCTTTGCCCGATTGTATTTTTATCCTGTACAATTAGAATATTCATACATAAAGGGGTGAAGTGAATGAGCAGGGAAGAAATTATCCGTTTAACAGAACTTTCTTCAAAAGCTGGCTGAGGCTGCAAACTTAGTCCTAGTGACTTGACGCAAGTGTTGCGTCAACTACCCCCTCAACCATTTAATGGAGCATTGTTAGTAGGGAGCGAATCATCTGACGATGGTGGTATTTATCAACTGACAGATGATCTGGCTATGGTACAAACCGTAGATTATTTTACCCCGATCGTGGATGATCCTTACCAATTTGGTCAAATAGCAGCGGCAAACGCACTAAGTGACGTCTATGCTATGGGTGGAACGCCTAAAACGGTTTTAAACATTGTAGGGTTTCCAATCAAAAAGCTCGGAAGTGAAATACTTACTGAAATTCTGTCCGGTGCACAAAATAAAGTAATCGAAGCTGGTGCTGTGACGGTCGGCGGCCATTCCATTGACGATCAAGAACCGAAATTCGGTTTGAGTGTTACTGGAATCGTTCACCCGAAAAAATATTGGACAAACAACGGTGCCAAAGAAGGAGACGTTATGGTTCTTACAAAACCACTGGGTGTAGGAATTTTAACGACAGGTATTAAGCGTAAGATGGTGTCGGCAGACCAAGAAAAAGATGTGATCGAAGTCATGAGCATGTTAAATAAATCTGCAGCAGAAGTTTTACAAGACTTTCATCCGCATGCAGTGACAGATGTAACAGGCTTTGGCTTAATGGGTCACGCCTTTGAAATGGCTAAAGGCAGTGATGTGTCCATAGAGTTCTCATACTCTTCCATTCCCCTATTAGAAGGGACGAAGGAATTAGCAGCCAAAGGAGTCATTCCTGGTGGGTCGAAAGCGAACCATCAGTGGCTTGAAGACAAAGTGCACTATGATCCGAGTATCACCATGGAAGATCAGTGGATTGTATGTGACGCGATTACTTCAGGAGGATTATTAGTAAGTTTGCCTGAGGGTGAAGCGGAAAAGTATATAGAGGTGTTAGGACTTCACTCGATATCAGCTAGAATAATTGGTCGGGTGCTGACGAAGCAAAAATGGAGTATACTGGTTGAAAAATAATTAAGCGGCGACTCCTTTTGAGAGAAGTAGATTTCAAGCTACTAACTTTCAAAAGGACCACCGCTTATTTCTCTTCAGTCAGTTTGAGGAATTGGCCAGTGATTCTCTTCGATAAAATCCTCACATGATAAGGAAACCGGTTCCTTTCTTTGGCAAAAGAATTGAACCAGATGACTTTTTCATCTAAGGCGATGAATGGAATATCAGTTGTTGCTTTTTTAATTTTGAAGCTGATTCCAGATTGGGAAGCGCTGCTGTCCTTACATTGGATAATGACGTTTTTCTCAGTGGATACTTTGCGTAATATGATCAATATCTCTTGAGGGATATCTGTCACATGTCCAACGTTCACTACGATTTTTTGTTTAGCTGCCTTAAAATCTTTCACCAGTCTGTTTCGATCACTTACATCAGTCCACTTCATTTTCTTAGTCGAGGAAGGACTGAGTGAGGAACTTGTTCCCTTATGCCCTTCCTCTTGAAGATGTCGTATAAACTGATGGATGGGTTGGGAAGAATGGGTCTTCTCCTGAATAAATTGATCGTTGCCAATAAGAACGAACTTCCCTCTCGCTCGCGTAATCGCTACATTCAGTAACCTATCGCTTCCTTTCCGAGTAAGGAGTGCCCCCGGTTTCCCATGGGAAGCTCCATCAACGAGATCAAAAAGGATCATGTCATTTTCCGAACCTTGAAAGCCATGAACCGTAGCGGCGTATAAATTCAAATGAGGATGTGAGTTCCTTACCAATTCGTCCAATAACAGGTTATACCATTTGGCCTGGACACGGTAGGGGGTCACGATCCCGATAGATTGCATCCCATCCTCGATCGCTTCCAGAGTAAGATGGATCGTCACTAAACTGGATAGGACGTTCCAACGTGAGCCTTTTTGAGTCTCTGCCCACTCGGTACCTTCATTGAGTGAAAATAATACCGCTCCATGTGAAGGAAAAGGCATTTTATTTGTAATCCCCGCTCTCATCAATTCTACCGAATGGTGATTACCTACCTTCGAATGGTAGATATAGTGATTGGTAAATGCAGAAATGCTTGGATGCATTCGCCGCTGTTCTGGAAGCAATAATAACTGAGGGTGGTCCTTGCCCTTATCAACGGCATGTGCCACCTGAGCCGAATGGAAGATGTCTTCCTTCAGCCACTTGGTTACCATCGGATGAAAGGACGTAGAAATAGGCGGGAGCTGTTTGAAATCCCCGCAAATAATGACCTTTTTACCAAGGGATGCAGCAAATGCTATCTGAGGTATATAGGCCATACTCGCCTCATCCACGATAACAAGGTCAAACTCTTCTTCATAAAGAATGCCATCAATCGCAGCTTTAGATAGAGTCGTACCGATGACCCTTGCGTCTATGACAAGTTCACCTTCTCTTCGTTTAAACTTTTCTTTGATTTTTTGGTAATGAACCTCTAGTTGAGACAACCTCTCTGAATCATAACTTGAGTACGTTTTAGCAAGTTTATTTTTTAACCTCCTCCGGTAGGTTTCGACCTTTCCTTTCTCCTCTGCAAGGCTGGGGTCAAGCTGTTCTAATAATTGGAGCACGCTTAAATCTGTAACTTCTTCACTATACGATTTCCGGTTGGTACCATAACGGATGACTTCGCCTGTCTTCCACCGGTCATGACTGCTGAGAAAGTGATGCATTTCTTCTATTAAGACATCAACTGCAGCATTACTATGGGAAAGAAGCAGCACTTTTTTTCCTTCAGAATAATGATAAGCAGCTACTCTGGCAAGTGTATAGGTTTTTCCTGTTCCAGGTGGTCCCCACAGATAGGTAACAGGATTATACTTACTGCGAACATATGCTTCGTGTAAAGGGTTTTTAAACGTAGTCTTCGGATGCCGTATTTCTTGTATTGGATTCATCACATGATGAATACGCTCTGTTTTTTCGTGGCGCTCTTTTGCTTCGTCTAATCTTTCTATTAACTTCTCTAATATCTCCCATGGGGCATGCAATATTTGACCATAAGAAATGGTGTCACCAATGAATTGATCGAGCTCAATCATGCACTCCCGATCCTCTGAACTAATCACAACCCCTGTGATTCTTGATTGCTTTCTCTTAAAAACTACGCCCCCTCCTTCTGGTAAAGACGCAGGATAACTAAGGGTGAACCAATAAATATAGGCATTTTCTTCTTTGCGGATACATCTGCCCTCCTCTATCATAACTCCAGATGTTTCCTGTTTTTTTAGTTGTAGTATTTCCATATCCAGAGCGATTTGCCACTCTTCTATCATTTCTGTCGTTTTCATCTGAATCACCTTTGCCAAACGTAAAAATTCACGAACCTTATCATATCAATTTATTATGGGAGTGTATATAATTATTGGGTTATTGGGAATATGCCCCTCCTTTTTTCAAATCTGTTTAAAAAAATAAAAAAGAACCGATATTACATTCCGGCTCTTCTCCATATATTTAAAAATTACATAGCCTCGCCTGACTCTTCTTCTTCATCTTCTACAAATCGATCTGCATAGTACAAAACATCTTCTACATATTTGTCGCTATGATTGTAGGCAAATACTGCTTGTTCGATTTTTCCGTCAGCCGCTCCATTTCGTTCCAGATAGTTTGCAGCACTAAATACTGCATCCTCAATTTGAAATGGATCGGCTATTCCATCTCCATTTGCATCGACCCCATAACCACCATACTTTTCAATGACTTCAGGGTCTGTTTTTTGGCTTTGTGGAATATTCCCTTTTCCTAAGCCTGAGCAACTCGGGTGTGACCAACCGACAAATGTACATGGCATGAATTGCATGTGTCCTTCTGCTCCCACAGGAGACACAAGAGTTTTCATGGTGGAAAATTTTGTTTCGACCCGGTGATGGGCAGCCAGTAAATACCATGGTACCCCGTATTCCTCTTCAGCTGCTTTATAAATGGGAATATATTCGGACGGTACCTCTTCTTTACCCAATGAGGACAGGTTATAAGTGGTTTCTTCATTATTTACGGCATAATAAACAGCTATGACGATGATGGGTATAAGGACGATCTTAAATGGTGAGGATCGTTTTTTCTTACTGGGACGCTTTTTTTGTGCGAATTTTTTAGTCATCGGGGCTCGATCCTTTACAAGAGTATTGATTCCTCTTGTATTCTAATACGAGAACAACTCTGTGACAATCAATATGTATAAAAAAAGATGACCCCCCAGTAGTCACTTCTCTCTTCACCGGATGTTGGTAGAGAAATCATTGACTCAGTTGAGGTCACCTAGCCATCATTCATTTATTATTAACAAACAAACGCTGCTCCAACGATAATTAATAGGATGAATAAAACTACGATTAACGCAAAGCCACCAGCGTAGCCACCACCACCGCAGCCATATCCATATCCAGGGTATCCATATCCATACATCATCAGTCACCTCCAGTTATCTTACTACGATATTAATGTATGTAGAGGACAAATTGTAGGTTAATTAAAATCATCATTCTCTTTTTAACTATGAAATGCACCAGGAACAGATTGCCTATGAACAGTGGGTTTTGCATATAAAGGTGGGGCGGAAAATGAGTAAAATGTCTAGATGGGAAGTGCTTGATATGAAAAAAGACGCCTGGAAAAATTCCAGGCGCTAAACGAATTTACATGTGCTCTTTAGGTTCTTTTGTTTTTCTTGGCTTAGGTTTGATGTATAATCCAAGCTCTTTCTTCTCTTGATTCAGTGATTTATACAGAGACAGCATCATCAGCGCCATAATGACTGAGAATGGCAACGCTGCGACAATTAATGCATTTTGTAATGCCTGTAGTCCTCCACTATAGAGCAGGATTAATGCAACAGTAGACTGAGCAAGTCCCCAAGTTAACTTCACATAGTTTGGCGGAGTTAATGATCCATAAGTTGTTTGCATCCCCAGAACAAAAGTAGCTGAGTCAGCAGATGTAATGAAGAAGGTTCCGATCAATGTGATGGCAATGACCGAAAGAATCGTTGACCATTCAAATCCATTAAATACAGCAAATAATACCTCTTCTGTATTTAGTCCTGATATATCTGTTCCTGCTTGTTGAATTTCAATGGCAGATGTACCAAAAGTAGCGAACCAAATGAAACTGACTAAAGCAGGCAGCAGGAGCACACCGATTAAGAATTCACGAATGGTTCTGCCTCGTGATACACGTGCGATGAAGATTCCGACAAATGGAGACCAGGAAATCCACCATGCCCAATAGAAAATCGTCCAGCCATTGATCCAGCCGCGATGCTCTTCATTTAATGGGGCAATCCGGAAACTCATCGCAGCGATGTTTTGGATATAAGCACCGATTGTATCAGTGAACATATTAAGGATGAGCAATGTAGGTCCGATAAAGAACATTAACACGAACAGTGCAATTGCCAATACCATATTCGTATTAGATAGATATTTAATTCCCTTACTTAATCCTGACCATGCCGATATCATAAATAGGACGGTTACAACCGCAATGATAATGAACTGAACGGTGAAATTGTTTGGAACTCCCAGTAGATATGAAAGTCCTCCGTTAATTTGTGCTGCACCGAACCCAAGCGTTGTGGCAACACCGACAACAGTGGCGAATACAGCCAGTACATCGATGACCGTTCCCAGTGGACCGTTCACTTTATCTCCAAAGATCGGTCTCAACGTAGCTGAGATTAAACCAGGCTCATCTTTACGGAATTTATAATAAGCGAGTGCTAAAGCGACAATCGCATAGATCGCCCAAGCATGTATTCCCCAGTGGAAGAACGTATAACGCATTGATTCCTTGATCGCCTGATTCGTTCCACCTTCAGCAAGTGGAGGCGTCAAATAGTGTGACAGCGGCTCCGCTGCCCCCCAGAATACTAAACCGATTCCCATCCCTGCACTAAATAACATGGCGAACCATGTTCCTTTCGTGTATTCAGGTTTTTCGTCTGGTTTTCCTAATCTAATCGTTCCGATTGGACTAAAGATCAAGAATACGCAGAAAATAACAATCACTGTTACTAAAATAAGATAATACCAACCGAATGTTGAGGTAATAAAGCTTTGCATATCAGCTGTTACATTTTCGAATGACTTTGGCGCGATGACACCATAGGCAACAGAAGCTGCAACCAATGCAACGGTAATCCAGAAAACATTTGATATCCTCTTCATAAAATTCTCCTTTCCATTTTCAATGTTTTTTTGCTCTTTTCTGTATGAAGGTAACGACAGCCGGATTAAGGGTGTTTGTCTTAGTATGTACACCAGCGGCAATAATCTTCATCGTGAAAGAGTCTCAGTTAATGCAGATGGGAATATGTGCATTCTGAGGATAGTGGAGGAATGATTACTTATTACCTATTCCCTCACGACACTCTCATAAAACCAACATTTGTTACCCTATCAGAAAAAAGTTTAACTTTGCAAGTGATAACCATTATATTTTTTTATAGTGTTTGTCATTTAAACGTTTTCATTCCAATTCTTTTTTTGACTTGAAAGTGCATTCAGGAATTTTTCTGTATGGAAAACTGGAAATAACTTCCTTTTATTTATCCGTTAAGTCGAACATGGTTTGACAAATAAGGCTTAACATTTATGTTGGGAGAATAGGCGTTATGAAGGATATAATTAATGGTTTCCTCTAAATCATTTGAAGTTTTAATTGGGAATTCTGGATAAAGTTCTTGTAGTAATTTTCATGTATCGGTGAATGTTAATAAAAAGAATGTACGGGGGAGGTCCAGTCATGAAAAACAAACAAAACAAATCGCAACATGAAACAGCTGAAAAATTAGCTCAACAACAAATGGGTGAGGAAGTTGAGATAAAGTCCGTAGCTCCTTCTGCTAGAAAAGGTTCTGAAGTTCAAGGGAAATAGTTTATTGATACAAAAAGGACGCCTAAGTCGGCGTCCTTTCTTATTCGTTACTCTTCAATAATTTTCACTTTGACATCCTGTACACCATATTTAAGGGCATCTTTTTCTTTTTCCATATAAATGTCGATACGTTTTCCTTTGATTGCCCCACCTGTATCTTCCGCACGGGCATAACCGTATCCTTCTACATATACCTTAGACCCCAGTGGGATGACACTTGGATCGACGGCAATGACTCTGGCATCAGGGTTCTCGATTAAGTCCACCCCCGTCTTTGTAATGCCTATACACCCCTCACAATATGCTGTATACGCCGTAGCCGTTACGTTAACCTCTTTTACAACGTTGTCCCCTGAAGTTTCCGTATCAGCGGATTTAACAGCTTGTCCTTCTTCTTGTACGTTATTCACAGTATAACCTTCTTCTAAAAGTTGTTGGCGAGTACCAACCTCATCTATCGAAACATGATATCGATTTGCAATCTCCCAAAGAATATCGCCTTGTTCTATATTATGATAATCATTCATTGCAGTATCGTCTGAATCTGCAGAGGCAGAAGTAAGTCCGATTGTTAGAAAAACTGTGAAGGAAAATATGGAAAATAATACTTTTTTCATCTTGTGAAATTCCTCCTTTTGTGTTTGGTCTATGAAACCAACAGTTGAAATAGTAACATAGACTTACCTCAGACATATAACAAAGTGTTTATAAACGGATAACAATTAGATGACAAGCATGTAATATTTTTTGTTTTCTGTCGATTCAGCTGGAATTGTTTCAAACTCTTTCATTTGAAGGAAAATGTTAGTTGAAAAGCGGAGATGAATGAGAAGGAAATTGGTAATGAAGAGACTATTAAGAAAGTTATTCCTTTTGCATCATGTGTTAAAGAGATAAGCAATTATAAATGTATTGAAAAACAAAAAACCACTGAGAATGAATTCTCAGTGGTTCCGAACTATTATTTACTTTCAAGGATTTTTACGTTAACTGATTTTCTGCCCCAATCAACTGCTTGATCTTTTGATGGGATGAACACATCGATTCGATTTCCTTTAATCGCTCCACCTGTATCTTCAGCAGTTGCATAGCCGTATCCTTCAACATATACTTTTGATCCCAGAGGAATGACATCCGGGTCTACGGCAATTACTTTTGCATCTGGGTTTTCTAAAAGGTTTACGCCAGTTGCTGTCGTACCTGAGCACCCTTCACAACTTGCCGTGTAAGCAGTTGCTTCTACAGTGATTTCCTTTACAGCTTCCTCTTGTGGAGCTGGTTCTGCTGCCGGTTCTTCTTCAGCAGGTTGTGCCTCAGCTGGTTCTGCTGCAGGCGCTTCAGCTTCTGGAGCTACTTCTGCTGTTTCTTCTTCTTGAGCAGGAGCTGCTGCTTGCTCAGAAGTATTTGCAGTAGCTGAAGGTGCTTTTTTATCTTCTAAATTGATGACTAACTCTTGTCCTGGGACAATCAGGTCACTCTCAAGTGCGTTCCAGCCAATTAAACTGTCAACGGAAATTCCATATTGTGAAGAAATTCCCCAGAGTGTGTCACCTTTTTTAACTGTATAGTATTCTTTGGATGATACCTTGAGTTCTTGGTCAGGATAGATTAAGTGTGAATTTAAATTGTTCCATTTCATGAGTTGATCAACTGATGTACCGTATTCCTGCGCAATTCCCCATAAAGTGTCACCTTTATTAACTTCGATGTCTTGTGCTGAAGCGCTAGCTCCACCAGACACTGCAAGTGTAGTAAATGCAGCCACAGAAATAATCGATTTTTTTAGTTTCATAGAAAAATTCCTCCTTATGTAGCTAGCGGTATATTTATTTTTGCTAACAGGGAAAATACTAACATAGTAAAATCTCAATTCAATAACAGGAACTTTAATATCCTGCGTCAAGAATATTTCACTACTGTAATAGAAAGCGATTTCCTGTATAAACTATCATGTAGAGGAATACTATGTTAATAATAATAGAAAATAATAGGTATAAAGGGTATTAATGGATAAAATAGTTAAAGGATTCTATTCTATTTGACGATGATTTTAGAAAGCTATTTGTTTTTTGGTAGGTGAATAATTCGTAAATGCTCTAAATAATATTTAATTGAAGAAGATATAGTCTTGAAAAGGAGGAAGTTTAACCTTAACAAGCAAGATGATTCCGACTATACTATAAGAAGTATCGGTTGAACTGGAGGCTGACAAGGTTGGAAAATCAGGATGAAAATATCGTACTTTATAAAGATGATCCCGACGAACACAGTGGTCGCTGCGAATGTGGGAACAATATTTTCAAATCTCGTGTATTAGATGGGAAGTTTTATCGAAAGTGTCAAGAGTGTGGTAAAACGAAAATCGTTTAATAGAAAAAAGGGAAACCGGTATTAGAAATCAGTTTCCCTTTTTTCTATTTATTCATTTTCTGAATGATTGTAGAAGCAAACTGAACCAATTCATCTGTTGTATGATTGATTTGTCTGATGGCTTCAACAATGTGATTTAATTCAGATTGATTTCGTTTGAACATACCCATATAGTTTTCCATTTCCATTTGAACGGTCATTATGCCATTTTGTACATTCCCTATCTCATTACGGGAGTTCTCCGTTAAGTCGGTCATATTTCGAACCCGGTCTGAGACAACTCCGATTTGCTTGTTGCTTTCATTTACGAGCTGATGAATGGAGTGGCTCAGCTCCTTTGAGTCTTCGGCAAGCTTTCGCACTTCAGAAGCAACGACTGCAAACCCCCTGCCCTCATTACCGGCTCGTGCTGCTTCGATAGAGGCATTTAGTGCAAGCAGATTTGTCTGCTCAGCTATTTGCTGAATGGAATTTGAAAGCGGCGTAATCTGTTCCGCAATTGTTTTCACCCCTTGAATCTCGTTTAAAAGGGTTTTGATTTGCTCAGTAATGATGCCAAAGTTTTCGATCATATTATCTGTTTGATCTTTGTTCATTTTGGAAAGCTGAAGAAGATTTTTGCTGCTCTTTTCTGTGTTTTCAGATTCTGCACGAATACGTTCCGCCTTCGTAGCGGTCTCATTTAGACTTTTTTCTGTTTGGCTTAATGAAGAGCCGAGTTCTGTATTCATGCTGAACATTTCTACTTGTAGGTCCTGGTTTTCCTGATGAAGTTTCTCGAGCTCATCCATTCTGCTTTGTATATAGTATTCAGATACAATACTTGCGTCCAAATGGATACCATGATCTATTGCGACCAGTACGGAAGCGAGTTTAGATGGGTCGTTTTGATAAAGTTCTACAATCTTAGGAATCAATAAATGCTGAATGGTTGTGTAGGTGGATATAAACCAATCAATTGTAACTCCATTCCTGTTATGGGTCTTCCCCATCCTCTCCCTCATTGAGAAATATTCTTCATCTAATTCACCAGAGAATAGAGAACGAAAGTAATCATGGAAAACGTTCTTTAATCGCTCTCGGCTGGAATGATTAACAGCAATCTCTACTAAACTTGGGTGTTTGTAGAGATGATCCAATACCGTATCAAGTAAGGAATCGGATAACTGCTCATAGACAGGGAGAACTTCTTTTAGTTCATTTAAATGGTGTTCCTGGAATTGCATATAGTGCAATCTTTCATTCAGTTTTTTGTCTTGCAGGACAATGACGTTGGATGTAGGGACGATTACAGATTCAGTCTTGGGTTTTCTTGAAAATAAAACAGCCATGGGGCCCTCCGGTAATTAATGTTATTTTTTGTGTTATTTGTATAATTTTTGTATAACTTCAATATATCTACTTTACCCCAACTTTTTTCCTATGACAATCATTTTGTTTGTAAATTTTTAATAACTCATTAAAGCATGTTTTATTGGATGTCTAAGAGAACCATGCCCCGAAATTCAGATTCAATTATTCAGGCCATCCAATTCCCTCATATGTATCTAAATCAATCATAGTTGTACAAAACTTATACAAAAAGAGGGACGGACCTTTGATCCTAGGAGTTACTCCTAGGAATCAAGGTCCGTCCCTCACTGCTTTATTGTGTTAAAATGATGGGTTCGTCTTTGGTTATGATGATGGTGTGTTCGATTTGGGCAACGAAGCTGTTGTCGGGTGTGATGTAGGTCCAGCCGTCACCTTTTTCGATTACGTTTTGTGCCTTGGTTGAGATGAAGGGTTCAAATGCAATGACCATTCCTTCTTTTAACAGTGCATTATCCCAAGGATCGAAATAATTTAAGATGTGATCAGGTTTCTCATGAAGAGACTTTCCTACACCGTGGCCGGTTAAGTTCATGATCACCGTATAACCATTTTTTCGCGCTTCATTATTAACCGCTTTTCCGATACCGTTTTGTTTTGATCCAGCTCTTGCTTTCTGGAGTCCCGCTTGGAATGATTTTAATGCCGCTTCGCATAAATCTGTAAGTGTTGGGTCTCCCTCCCCAACAACAAATGAGATTCCTGTATCAGCATAATAACCATTTTTAGAACCGGATACGTCAATATTGACAAGGTCCCCCTCATTGATTACTCGTTCACCGGGAATTCCATGAGCCACTTCTTCATTTACACTAATACATGTGAAACCGGGAAAGTCATATTCCCCTTTAGGGCCAGAAATGGCTCCGTTATCTTCGAACATTTTCCCGGCCATATCGTCAAGCTTTTTTGTCGTTATGCCAGGCTTAGTATGAGAGCGTAATTCATCACGGATCTTAGCCACGATACTTCCTATCTCTTTTAACGCTTTTAAATCTTCATCAGTTTTGACAATCATATTATCTTCCTTCTCTTTTGAAATTTCACCTTCCCTTACTATACCGAATCACAATCTGTTTTTAAAGGGAAAGCTTTTGTTTACTAGGGTGGTTAATTATAATGGGATTCGCTCCATTCAATTACTAGATCCAACAAATAGAAATAGGAGGGGGATGACGAAGGACATGATCGTGGCGGTTAATGCCATAGCCGCACCACTTACTGCGCCTTCCCTGTCCCCTTCTTTAATAGCCTGTGCCGTCCCAACTCCATGGGATATCACACCGAATGGCAGTCCTTTTGCTATGGGGTGTTTTACTTGCAGCCACTTTAAAATAGTAGGGATGACCATGGCACCGAACATCCCTGTCACAATGACGACCGTCGGAATGACTTCTATATTCGCATCAATTACTTTCCCTATATCAACAGCTACTGGGGTTGTAATGGTTTTAATAAGCAAGGAGCGGTTCCATTCAGATGGGATCCCCAACCACATACTGAATAAATAAGAAATAACCATAGACATACCACTTCCGAAAAGGATACCGAAAAGGATCGGCTGTACATGCTGCACTAATAACTTTCGATGCTGATAAAGGGGATATGCAAGGGAAACGGTAGCTGGTCCAAGTAAATAGGTTATGTAAGATGCAAAGTCTGCATACTGATTATATGGAATATCGATAATCAGTAATGTGACAATAACAGCAAGGGTACTAATAAAAATAGGAATCGTTATGGGGATTGGCCAAATTCGGTGAATCTTTACCCCAAAAATAAAATACAATATTGTAATGCCAATTGCCAGAAGTGAACTAATGAGATGTATCATGGCTTCGCTTCTCCTTCCCTCTTATTAATCTCTCTGCTGATAAGGCGGTTGCTACAAATCCTGTTATCCCGCTAATAACCAGAATGACAATGAGCTTCCATCCGAAATCAATAAAATATGGCCCCAGAACCATTGCGCTAACTGACAAGGGAAGAAAAAAGAAGGAAAAATGTCTTAGAAAGAATCCTGTACCGTCCATTAATAATCTTTCTTTCACTACCCCCGTTAATAAAAGTAGAAACAAAAAAAGCATCCCGATAACGCTTCCGGGAATGGGTAAATGAAAGAAGTCAGTACACCACTTTCCCAATTCATAAAATAAGCATAGAATGGTAACTTGAATGATGGTTCGAACAACCTGCATAATTTTCTCCTCGCTATATAGTCTTCTCACGATTTTATCACAATTGGCAGGTCATTAGAGAGTAGTGAATAACAGAAAAAAGAGCATGAGGTTTCATAACCTCATGCTCTTTAGAAAGAACATCCGTTTTAAAGCACTTTAGCGAACGCTTCTGCAGTTGACTGACTGGATTGTGGATTCTGCCCGGTCACGAATTTCCCGTCGGTGATGACATGCTCACTCCATGCTTCAGATTTTTCAAATTGAGCTCCTTGCTCTCTTAATTTTGTTTCTAATAAGAAAGGCATTAATGAATCAAGGCCCGTTTGCTGTTCTTCTTCGTTGGTGAACCCTGTCATGCTTTTTCCTTCAACCAGCCATTTTCCATTTGAGAGTTTCGTTCCAACGAATCCAGCAGGACCGTGGCATACAGATCCAATGGCTTTGTTGTTTTCAGCAAAGTGAGCCAGTGCTTGCTGAAGTACCTGACTATCAGGGAGATCAAACATTGTTCCATGTCCGCCCGGTAAGAATATCCCTGAATATTCGTTAACGTTCAATTGCGAAAGGACCATTGTTTGATCCAATTCTTTGGTGACACCCTTCCACTTTTCCACCTGTTCATCATCAAGGCTATTAGGATCTAAAGGAATACGGCCTCCCTTTAAGCTAGCCACATCTACATCAAATCCCTGATTCTTAAATTCTTCATATGGTTCAGCGAACTCAGATAACCAAAGACCTGTTTCGTGTTCATCATCAATTTTGCTTTCATTCGTTAAGACCATTAATATCTTTTTCAATGTGTACCCTCCATTTTTATATAGCTGTTTTCCTACCCTTTTGTTTTATCCTCTTCTCATGAAATTAAACTTCTGTAGTCCAATTATTTTCTTTTGAAAGGTTTTAAGCAGAAAAAACGACTCCCTTTATGAGAGTCGTTTAGATGAGTTAATGTATATCAAATACGAATTGAATTTTCTTTTCAACAGGATCCCAACTAAGGTATGCTGAAAACTCCTTCTCTCCTTTTTTGAAACCGTCTATACGCTCGGATTTTCCATCCGTAAGCACTTTTTTTACGATTCCTTGTGTTATACGCTTCGAGAGAATGGTCTTAGAAATGGTGAAGCTGCATTTTGTTTTTTGATAATTGGAGCAGCCGTAGAACTTTCCTTTGTCAACCACTTTCCCGCCACATTTTAAGCAGGTGCCGACGCTGGTTTTCGTTGTCCTTTTTCCTTTACTCCCTTTGGATCGCTGGATGGAAGCAGTATCAAGGTCTTCGAAATTCCATCTATTTGCCTCTTGAAGAGCGTTTTGAACAAGTTTGTCACTTAATTTCTTCACTTGCTCCATAAACTCGGGTGCAGAAGCTTGCCCTTTTCCTATTTCCTGTAGTCGTTGCTCCCATTTTGCTGTCATCTCAGCTGATGCCAACACATTTTCACCAATTGCACGAATCAAAACCTTTGCTTTATCAGTAGGATAGACAATATTCTTTTGGATATCAATGTAGTTCCGATCTTTAAGCATGGTTATGATTCCAGCGCGTGTTGCCTCGGTACCCAGACCTTCTGTTTTCTTTAACACTTTCTCGAGCTCATCATTATCCATGTATTTCCCTGCTGTTTTCATTAATGTAATCAGTTGACCCTCTGTGTAGCGCTTTGGTGGCTGGGTTTTTCCTTCCTTCGTATGGACACTTTTGACTTTGCCCTTGTCGCTTTCCTTAACAGGTGGCAGGAGCGGTTCGTCATCCTTTTCATTCTGCATCAGAACCTGTCTCCATCCTTCTTGAAGAATTTGCTTCCCTTTAGAAATGAATTCAGCCCGTTCGTCCACGACGGTAGTGATGGTAGTGTAATGGATCACAGCTTTGTCGTGATGTGCAGCGATAAAGCGTTTAACCACAACATCATATATTTTCCTTTCGTCCCCTGATAACGATTGAGGGTCCGTTACTTGTTCAGTTGGAATAATCGCGTAGTGATCTGAAACCTTTGCTTCATTTACAAAACGCTTGTTATTCAGCAGGCTATCATTAGGAGTGGGGATCCAGCTATTGTAAGGGCTGTATTCCTGAAGCTTAGACAATATTTCCGGAAAGGTTTCAGCTTCCCCTTTCGTTACATATTGTGAATCTGACCTTGGGTAAGATACAATGCCCTTTTGATAAAGTTTTTGTAGGACATCCAGTGTTTTTTTGGGTGAAAATTTATATATTTTGTTCATCGTTGCTTGAAGAGCTGATAGATTGAAAAGCAATGGAGGAGCAAATTCTTTTCTTTCTGTTTTCATCTCCAGTACGCTTGCAGGCTTCCCTTGGCAGAACGAAGCAATTTTCTCTGCCAGTTCCTTTGTTTGAATTCGGGATTCTCCATCCTTTTGCCATACCCCTTCGTACGTGTGGTCTCCCATTTGAAAGACAGCTTTCACTTCCCAGAAGGGTTCGCTTTTGAATTGCTCTATTTCTTCGTCTCTTTTTACAATCAAAGCAAGAGTCGGCGTTTGAACCCTTCCTGCAGAGAAAACATCCGACATACCTTGCTGCTTTAGCAGAATGCTATAAGCTCTCGATGCATTCATTCCCACAAGCCAGTCCGCACAAGCACGGGAATAGGCTTCATAATAGAGGCTCCGCATTTCCGTTTCTTCTCTCAAACTGGTGAACCCTTGAATGATGGCTTTCTCTGTCAGGGATGATATCCATAATCTTTTCATGGGCTTCTGCACGCGGGCCATTGAAATAATATTCCGGATGATCAACTCACCTTCACGCCCGGCATCCCCTGCATGGATGATTTCTGTGACTTCACTTTTTTTTAGAAGTTCTTTAATGACTGCGAATTGTTTCGCTTTTGCCCGTTGAAGCTCATATTGAAATCGTTGAGGAATGATGGGGAGGTCTTCTAACGTCCATTTTTTCCATCTGCTTTCATATTTTTCCGGGGCTTGAAGCTGAAAGAGGTGACCTACAGCCCATGTGATATAAGCTCCTTTAGGGAACACATCATTAGATTGTATTTCAATATATCCTTGGCGTTTTCGATGAGAGAATGGTTTAGCGAGGGTGGCTCCTTGATCGGGTTTTTCGGCAATAACAACTTTCATAACAATCTCCTGTCCATCTCTATGATTCCATTATTATAGCATGTTTTTAAGAACTCTTGTTCTATACGTAAGAAATCATATTTGTTTTTTTCGGTCATATTTGAAACTAGTTTAATACAAATCTACTTGATAAAATAGGGTTGATTTTTTGTGGGGTTAAAGGGGGCGATGTGACTGTAGCTAGAGTGGAAATGGGGTAATGTTATATTACAGTATGATGGCGTTACGGATAAAAAGTATTATCCGTAACACCATCAGCTTATTGTCCTAAATTTTCCAGATTGCCTTTAATTTCTTGTAACTGATTAAAAGTGTTTACGATCTCAAGGTTTTGTAACTCAGAAATATGGACTTCTCCCTTATCAATTTCTACTAAGGCTCGATCAATTCCTTCCAGCGCTTGCTCATTATATCCTTCCACTTTTTTGTGGATGTTTTCTGCAAGCTGAGGCGGAGTCAGATCATTGATTTCTTGTATTTCTGTTTTCATGTCTTTTAATCTTGTTTCAAGAGCCGGTACGGTGGATGGGTCTGCCGCAGCATTTTCCACTAATCCAGGAAAATCGTTGGCAAATTGCTCTGCTTCATTGAGATAATCGGTCATTTCCTCAACATAGGTCAAACTGTTGTTTGCTTCTTCGAGGATTCCACAGCCTGCCAGCATGAAAAAGCTTATTAATATGATAAATTTTTTCACTGAATTTCATCCTTCCCTAGCTTTCTCTTCTAGTATATACGAATGACCTTCGCAATGGTTTCATTTCTTTTTCATGAAAAGGAGGCTAACACGCCGTTAGCCTCCTCTATGTCTTATTTAATAATTTGCAGTTCTTTAGGGAATTTAGTCAAGGTTTCGTAACCATCCTTTGTTATCAGCACATCATCTTCAATTCTTACACCGCCAATTTCCGGTACGTAAATTCCAGGTTCAATGGTGTAGGTCATTCCTTCTTTTAATATCCCATTATTTAAATGGCTCATTGATGGGAATTCATGTACGTTGATCCCAAGGCCGTGACCAATCCTGTGTGGGAAATAGTCTCCATACCCTGCTTCTGTAATGATATCCCGTGCGATTTGATCCAGATCACCAATACGGGTTCCGGGCTTACTTGCTTCCAGTGAAGCCAGTTCTGCTTTTAAAACGGTAGTATAGATTTCTTTTTGCTTGTCTGAAACGGATTTATAAGCGAATGTGCGGGTGATGTCAGAAGTATATCCTTCAAGGACTACACCTAGATCAAACAAGACAAAATCTCCTGCCTTCAGCTTCCGGTCTCCTGGGTTTCCGTGTGGATCTCCAGCTTTTTCACCAAAGAGCACCATCGTAGAGAAAGACATTTCACGAATCCCTTTTTTCTTTAATTCATACTCGATCTTCGCAAGAACTTCCATTTCCGTAATGCCTTCTTGAAGTGCACTTACACCTACTTCAACCCCGAAGTCTGCCATTTCTGCTGCTCGACGCATGATGGCGATTTCACCCTCATCTTTCACTACACGCATCTCATTTAATTTGTCTTCAACATTCACTATAGTCGGTGAGTTGAAAATGTTTATAAACGCCTGACTGCGGCCATACGTTACGACTTCATTTTCGAAAGCCACCTTGCTGCCATCGATTCCTCGTCTTTGAATGGCTTGTTGAATGAATTCCCATGGGTTTTCATGATCAGAGTAGCCGATCACTTCGTTACTCCAGCCGGCATCCTTCACTTGACGTGCTTCCATTCCAGGTACGACCACAAAGGGTTCGGCATCAGGAAATACAAACAGTCCCATTAATCGCTCATGTGGATCTGTGTGGAATTTTGTTAAGTAGAATACGTTTTCAGTTGAATTGATAAATGCTGCATCGATCTTTTCTTCTTTTAACCAATTTTTCAGCATTTCTATACGTTGTTTCATCGTGTGTTCCTCCTCGAATTTCGTGATGTTATGTAATCGACTAATATGAGCATATCTATGCTAACACATTTTGAAGAAAGTTTGAAATAATCGCATCGTATCTGATGGTTCATTGGTTCATGAAGGGGTTGTATGTTTTTTTGATAGGGGTAAGCTTTTCCTACCTCTTGCCTATAATGTACAGGGGTTGTTTGTGATATAATTTGAAGCACACAGTGAATGTAGGGTGGGAGTGGCCACTTCCTTATAGAAGGAGGTGGTGCTTATAGTGACAACGTATGAGGCGTTAACGCTAATGATTACCTTTGGCTCTTTAATTGTCTCCATCATTGCCGTAGTTATTTCAAATGACAAAAAGAAATAACCCCACCCTCATGAAGCGCCTAAACTTTGAAGGGTAGAGTTATGTTCCTTTCTCTATTGGGCCACTGCTTTCCTTGCAGTTTGCTGTGTAGCAAGAGACATTGGTTGCCGCCAGTGTCTCTTGTTTTATCATTATGCTCTACTTTTAAGATAGTATAAATCGAGTCTGAAAGCAAGATGAGTACGAGCAAAACTTCACGGAAAGATGTAGCTTGGAGAAAAAATTCTCTTAAAGCATTATTAATACACAGGATCTGTTTTCTTAGGTTTTCGAACAAGTGCCATGATTCCTGCGATCAGGAACAGGAGGCCAGGTACGAAACCAAATCCTATCGTGCCAATTCCGATGACAAGGGCAGCAATGATAAACATGATTCCGGATAATACCGGTTTTTTATTTTTTACAATGGTCAGTACAGCAATAATCCCCAGGATGGACGCAATGATTCCTAATATAACAAGGTAAGATCCAGTTGATTCAGCAGCGTTGATAATGGAGCTTATATCTCCTGCATTCATCTCCGCATTTTGTATATTTGGATCACTCTCCATACCTTCTTCGAGTTGGGACATGACCTCAGGATTACTCATTCCCATATTAAGTACGATTCCGATTATGGAAAATAATGCGGATAAGATAATTCCGATTACTCCCATTACTACTTCTCCTGTTCGCTTTACCATTCTACTCTCTCCTTTATAGATAAATACTTTATAATATATTGTGCTAAATCGATACTATTCCCCTAAATGGATAGTGTGTTTAGCTTCTTGCTCATGTAGGCTTCCAGAATGGAGTGATCTTCTGGAAATCCCAGGGGCAGGTTCTTTAACTCTTGAAGTGAAATCCATTTTATTTTATGTATTAATTGATCAGGGTCCTGTATGGTTGCCTCTCCTCCAAGGAGCATGACTTCATAGTAATGAATTCTTATAGAAATACTTCCTTCATTCCCCCACTTAGTATACAAATGTTTTCCTACTTCAACATCATAGCCTGTTTCTTCCCAAACTTCACGTTTACAGCATTCCTGAAGGGATTCACTTGATTCCATCCCCCCTGAAGGGACCGACCAACGTTTCTTTTCTTCTTCTTTCCCTTGTAATACCATCAATAAACGACTTTCATGCATGCAAAGAGCAGATGCACCCTTCCATTCATTCAATCAATCACCTCATTTCGTGTGGAAGCATTTAAACTCATACAATTATTTAATAAATGAATTTAAGGAAATGTCTCCTTTAGCATATTCTCTCTTTTGACAAAATTCTCCTTCCATATAATAAAATTCTTTATATTCAGACATTATCCGTGCTTACTATAAGGACCGTCCCTCTTTGGTCTTTTTCATTCTGAGTTTCTTTAATATGATGTTTTCCATAGTGCTCCATGGCAGGATGGTTTTGAGTAATAGGGTTAATCGCACTCCTTTGCCTATGGGAATTCTAAAAGTTTTTTTCTTGTTTTGTGCTATTTCACATACGATCGAGGCAACCTCCCTTGGATCCCCAAGTGTATCTTCACCTGATTGAATTTCCGTGTTGATTGCCTCCATGTAGCGAAAGTAAGGAGAGTTTTTCTGCATCGAGAGTGGAGTGACTTTCTTTCCTGATGTCCAGATATTCGTTTGATAAGAACCGGGTTCGATCAGGTGCACGGATATGCCGAAGGGCTTAAGCTCCAATCTCAGACTTTCGGAGTATCCCTCTAATGCGTGTTTGGATGAAACATAAGGACTGAGTCCAGGAAAGCCGAATCTGCCGCTAATGCTGCTCATATTGATGATTTTCCCTTCTCCTTGATTTCTCATATAAGGGAGAACAATTTGAGTCATTCTCATGACTCCAAAAACATTCGTTTCGAATTGTTCACGGAACTCATCGATTGTAACTTCTTCTGCAAATCCTGCACCGGCAAACCCTGCATTATTCAGGAGAATGTGCACACTGCCCAAATCATTAAGAGAGGTAGAGAATTCCTTGATGGATGCTTCAGACGTTACATCCAATGGATGAATCTCAACCAAATGCCCCACCTTTAGTTCCTCAGCACGTTGAAGCAATGCACTTCCTTTTTGAGGATCTCTCATGGAGGCGATTACTTTATATCCAAGTTGTGCCAGCCCCAGGGTTGAGAGAAAACCAAACCCGCTATTTGCCCCCGTCACCACAGCTATTTTATGATTCATTCCAGCTTCCTCCCCATTTTTTCTTTCTATCAGTATAGCAATAATGTTCTTTTCCAGGTTCTTATCCACTGAGTTTATTGTTAAAAAAATGCAAAAAAAGGGTGGCTTCATCCCATTGAAGCCACCCTTTTGACGAGGAAGTCGTGTCAATTTCTATTCTTAATTTACAGCAACCCGATATGATATTCAACAGCACTAAGAAGGGATGAACAGTTCTCTCGGGAAATGAATAGTCATATACGGTCAATTTCATCAACTATTCATATATTTATATAATTGTAAGCATATTTATGGATGATTATTTTGCCTGCGTCGAAGCAACTATTGTTCCATCACTAGAATAAAAGTTCACTTGAGGAACATGGAGCATGCCCGCGTAAGGTTCTATGTGAATGAAATAATCATTCTCTTCAAGCTCTATTCGATTGAACTGGACATTTTCCCGGAATGTAAAGTAATCAGCCTCAATTTCGTCCCGGTCACCGTAAACGATAAACTGATTAGAAGGGAGAAATTCCGTTCCGACAGATAATTGTGGAGAATCATTAATCCGGTATAGCTCATAAAGGGGAAGGACATTCATTTTTCTATATAGGGCCAGGCCGATTTGCTTTTCTCCATCCTTATTCATATATGTATAGAGAAGGAGGTATTGCTCCCCGGCTTCTTTTTCTGATACAACTTTCAGATCATGGTAAGTGCCCTCGAATTCTAACTGTTCAAGGTGCTGCCTGAATGCACCCTTTCTTGTAATAGAGTCACCTTTTTCGAAATAGAAAGTGATTGCAAAGGCAATTACTGAAGACATTGACAGTGATAGGAGGAACCTTCCCCTGGTATTCTTTTTTTCTTCCAACCAGCATCCCCCCAAGTTGACATCTTTATCCCAATTTTACCATGTGCCCTACAGGAATTCCCAGTGTATACAAAGAAAAGGACAGATATTCATTCTGCCCTTTACCTGCTTACGACTGCAAATCCACTGGCACTACTGCACTCTTAAGCTCATTATTCAATTCCACTCTATATTGCTGTTCCTTCTCTTCATTCCAGTTCAGAAGCTTCGCCATAATCTCGATCACAGGCTCCTTCCATTTCTCCACCCACTCACGATCAAAGAATAACGCACCAGTCCTTCTAATAAAGAAATCAACCGGAGTGGCTGCCATCTCCTCCTGGATCGCATAAATCAGTTGCCCATATAAATAAGGAGGGACGGACCTTTCATCACTTGCTCCACTATAAGCATGAGCGAGTTTAAATAACTGATCCACATTTGATCCGTACATTCCTGCAAGCTTCCTTCCCTCTTGATCTGTTAGTCCATATTGAAGGGCCTCAGCTGCTTTTTGATCAATAAACGCTTGAAAGTTTTTCGATCCGCCTACATGACCTCCAGAGATCGGCATATATTTCGTGGACGATGCTGGGAATTTCTTTTTGTTCTCTTCACGTAAACGTTTCGATACAAGGTCCACAACGGTTTCTCCCATTTTACGGTAACCTGTCAGCTTCCCGCCGGCGATCGTGATGAGACCGCTATCGGCTTCCCAAATTTCGTCTTTACGGGAAATTTCAGAAGGGTCCTTCCCTTTTTCAAAAATTAATGGACGAACACCTGCCCAGCTCGATTCTACATCCTCTTTTCCTACAGATACATCGGGGAACATAAAATGAATGGCATCCAAGATATAATCCCGGTCCTCTGAAGTCATATGGGGAGAAGTTTTATCCTGATCAAAAAATGTGTCTGTTGTCCCTACATAGGCCTTCCCATCCCTCGGTATGGCGAATACCATTCGCCCATCAGGTGTGTCGAAATAAACCGCTTGTTGAAGCGGGAATTTGCTTTGATCAATGACAAGATGAACTCCCTTGGTTAAGCGAAGCTGTTTGTTATTCGTACTATAATCTTTTCCTCGAACATCATCGACCCATGGGCCGGCAGCGTTGACAAATTTTGAACCGCGGATTTCAATCGTATCCCCAGTCACCAGGTCCTCAGCTTCAATTCCGACTACTTTCTTATTATCATATAGGAATCGTTGAGATTTCATATAGTTTATGACAGTGGCACCATGTGCAACTGCTTCTTTCATGACTTCTATCGTTAAACGGGCATCATCAGTCCTATATTCAACGTAGTACCCGCCGCCTTTAAGGCCATCTTTTTTCACAAGAGGTTCCTTCTTCAATGTTTCTGAAACTGAAAGCATGGATCTTCGTTCACTTCTCTTTACTCCAGCAAGATAGTCATACACCTTTAATCCAATCGATGTGCTGAATTTACCGAATGTGCCACCTTTATGCAGGGGGAGCAGCATCCATTCAGGAGTCGTTACGTGAGGTCCATTCTCATAAACGATTTCACGCTCTTTTCCTACTTCCGCGACCATTTTCACTTCGAATTGCTTTAAGTAACGTAATCCGCCATGAACGAGCTTTGTCGAACGACTGGAAGTCCCGGCTGCGAAATCCTGCATTTCGACCAATGCCACCTTCATTCCACGTTTCGAAGCATCGAGGGCGATTCCTGCGCCAGTAATTCCCCCTCCGATCACAATCATATCAAAGTGGTTTGACTCTAATGTTTCTTTCACTTCTCTTCTTGCAGTACTTGAAAATGTCATAAGTGGATCCTCCTCAGGTATCTATATATTATCTGTACTCTCACTCTTATTGTTTAACCATAAAAAAAGAGACCAAAACTAACATTATGGTGAATGGTTCCATAATGCAGGTTTGGTCTCTCGTGGTCTCTAACCGAATTTATTAACTTGTAATCAGTATATCATACGTTTCTTTTATTTAAAAGCCATAGCTGCTTTAACAGCTTTTTTCCATCCGTTATATAGTTCTCCTTGGGTTTCAACAGGCATTTGCGGCTCAAACTGCTTGTCTTTATTCCACTGCTTTGATATTTCATCCCGGTTATCCCAGAAACCTGTGGCTAATCCAGCTAAATAAGCGGCACCTAAAGCAGTTGTTTCATTTACAACTGGTCGCTCAACAGGAACAGATAAGATATCACTTTGGAATTGCATTAAAAAGTCATTTTTAACAGCACCGCCATCGACTCTCAGTTTCTTAAGGGAGATTCCGGAGTCGGCTTCCATCGCTGTCAGTACATCTTTCGTTTGATAAGCAAGGGATTCCAGGGTGGCTCTTACAAAATGCTCCTTAGATGTTCCCCTTGTTAAACCGAACACGGCCCCCCGAACATCACTGTCCCAATAAGGAGTTCCTAATCCTACAAAGGCAGGAACAACGTAGACGCCATCTGTTGAGTCAACCTTTTCTGCATACCCTTGGCTGTCCTTGGCATCTTTAAGCATACGAAGTCCATCACGAAGCCACTGAATCGCAGAACCAGCCACGAAAATACTGCCTTCTAAAGCGTACTCCACTTTTCCATCAATTCCCCATGCCAAGGTTGTGAGTAAACCATTATTAGACTTTACGGCTTTCTCACCTGTATTCATCAGCATAAAGCATCCTGTTCCATACGTATTCTTTGCCATACCCTCTTCGTAACAAGCCTGTCCAAACAATGCCGCCTGCTGATCCCCTGCTGCACCGGCAATCGGAATCTCCTTCCCGAAGAAATGGTAAGGTACCGTCTTGGCATAAATTTCGGATGAGGGACGGACCTCTGGAAGCATGCTCTCAGGAATGCCTAATATGTCAAGTAGCTCCTGATCCCATTTCAGGTCGTAAATATTATACATAAGCGTGCGGGAAGCATTGGAATAATCCGTTACGTGGGCTTTTCCACCAGACATTTTCCAGATCAACCATGTGTCGATCGTCCCGAATAAGAGCTTTCCTTTCTCCGCTTTTTCTCTCGCACCTTCTACATTGTCAAGAATCCATTTAACCTTGGTACCAGAGAAGTAAGCATCGATCAATAATCCGGTTTTATCACGAAACGTATCATTATGACCTTGTGATTTAAGTTCTTCACATATCCCCGCTGTTTGACGTGACTGCCACACGATGGCGTTGTAAACCGGATCGCCGGTTTCTTTATCCCAAACCACAGTAGTTTCACGTTGATTGGTAATTCCAATCCCTTCAATCTGATCAGGTTTAATACTCGATTCAGATAAAGCGCTTGCAATTACGGCTAAAATCGATCCCCAAATTTCATTCGCACTATGTTCAACCCAACCCGGATTTGGGAAATGCTGAGTAAATTCTTTTTGTGCAATATGGGCGACTTCTCCTTTTTTATTGAATAGAATCGCTCTTGAACTTGTCGTTCCCTGATCTAATGATAAAATGTATTTCTCCATTTTGTTATCCCTCCAAAAAATTAATTATCGATTGATAGCTGATGCACTTTTTGAGCTAAGCTGATCTTTCTGTCACTGGCATAAGCAAGTCCAAGTACTGCCAGTGTAACAACTAGGACTACCCAGAAGCTTGTTGTGACTTGTCCAACGAAGATGGCTTTATAAAATACGCCTCCAAATGAACCTCCCAGAACAGGTCCGACTACAGGAACCCAGGAATATCCCCAGTTGGATGGTCCTTTACCGGGAATCGGCAGCAGGAAGTGAGCGATGCGCGGTCCTAAATCACGGGCAGGATTGATGGCATACCCTGTGGTACCACCGAGAGAAATTCCGATAGCAATGATCAAGAAACCGACGATAAATGGATTAAGCCCATCTGTAAATGTATTCGCGCCTATAGATAATAATCCTACTACTAACACAAAAGTTCCAATGATTTCACTTAATAAATTTGAAAAATAGTGTGGGATGGCAGGTCCTGTAGCAAATACCCCCAATTTCACACCGGGATCTTTCGTTGCATGCCAATGGGGTAGAAAGTGTAGAAATGTAATCGCTGCCCCAATCATCGCTCCGATCATTTGAGCTAAGATGTACTGAGGAACCTCACCCCATGGGAAATCTCCATTAAAAGCCAGTCCAAGTGTAACAGCAGGATTTAAATGTGCCCCACTAAATTGTCCAACGGCGTATACACTCATGGCGACACCCAGACCCCATCCAAATGTGATGACAATCCAACCAGCGTTATAAGCAAATGATTTCTTAAGATTTACATTGGCACAAACCCCTGCACCAAAAATGATGAGTAAGGCTGTACCAACTACTTCTCCTAAAAATGCTGTCATGCTTTTTCCCTCATTTCATAATTTTTTAAAAATAAAAAGACTCACGGAATGCCCCTTGGAAATAGGCAGTTCACGTGAGTCTCTTCATCTCTTTCACAACGTATTAACTTGTGGATAATGTTACTCCACTATGAAAACGTTGTCAATACATTTTTCAGAATTTAATTCTGGTCAAAATGCTTCCATAGCACACGATCTGACGTAGTGATGGCGGTAGCACCAGCCTCAAGAGCGGATTCCACCTCTTCAACGGTATCAATTAGCCCTCCCGCAAAAATAGGTTTCCCCGTTTTTTCTCTTATTTCCGTAATGATTTTAGGGATGACTCCAGGAAGAACTTCAATGAAGTCAGGGTCTGTTTTATGTAGAAGCTCAATGCTGCGATTCATAGCACTTGAATCGATGACAAACATCCTTTGAGTGGAAAAAATACCTTTTTGTCTTGCTTTTTTAATCACATTTCCTTTAGTAGAAATGATGCCATAAGGCTTTATTTCCTGACAGATATATTCTGTTGCGTACTCATCACTGGATAGACCGTGGATTAAGTCTAAATGCAGGAACATTTTTCGGTTTTCCTTTCGTGCGAAATCGAATACACTCTTCAGCATTCCAACATGGAGATCGAGGAACACACCGTACTGGAAAGAGGTTTCGAGCATTTTATCAAAATCCTTCATGGACCGGATGGCAGGTAATATCTTCTGACCTTCAAAACTCACCTTCTTTTTCCCTCCCTTACTATTTTTAATGGTCTTTTTCACAAGGGGAAATTATATCATAAATAACTGTATCTTTCTTTAGGGAGCAGTTAAGACAAGGGCTAGTTTAGATAAAGAATTCATTAAGGAAAATAGCACTATTCCCAATTTCGCCCTTTTGTATCAACCCAATAGCGAAAAATCACATTACCATCTTCTTCGATAAAATCTTCATCCCTTACAGGGTCAGCACTTAAGATTGTCCGCTCCGAAGGTTTATTCCATGCATCACACACAATCAACACTTGATCGATTCCAATCGAGTGTGCTTTTTGGAGGGAAAGAGTCAGCAATTTAGTGGCAAAGCCCTTTCTCCTTTCAGAAGGTCTGATTCCATAACCGATGTGTCCTCCATTTTGCGAAAGTTTTTCCGTTAAGGAATGGCGAATATTTACGACCCCTAGTATTCGATCGGATTCTGAAACGAGCCAATAAGTCGAGTCAGGTACCCATCCATTCGGCAGGTTCTCTCCTTTTTCAGCAAGCAGTAAGGAGTCGACCATTTTGGAAAAGGGATTGGGATCTTTTTTGATGACCCAAGGGATCATGTCTCCTCCATTTGATTTCCATTCATTATAAAAATCAAGATACTCTTCTTCTAAATCAGTGGTTGGCTTAACTAATCTTAAGTGTTCATTCATAGCTATTCTCCATTCGTTAGCAGGATATTGGCCAGAGAAGACCTTATTTCTTTCCTAAAATGAATCCGATACGCTCTTGCATTTCTGTTTTACTTTGATACTGGAACAAACCGATTCCATTCCCCCATGGATCCTGAAAGGTTGCCCACTTCACTGGGACTTCTTCTCTTTCATGGATGTCAAAGTGCTTTATACCTAAAAGGGATGACAGTCTTTCCCGTTCTCTGCTAATATCTTCAACACCCAAACGGATGGGACCGGAATTGAGCGTTGGGGTCCCTTCCGCTACCTGGAGCCAACAGCCGGGAATGAGTTCCCATTCTGCAAATCCTTCGTGAGGAATGAAATCAGGAGTGCGATTTAATAAAGTCTCATACCATAATTGCCCTTTTTGCATATCACTTACGCGGACTTGTACAGTCATTTCATAAATCATCTAACCTCTCCTTTTATTAAGTGGAATTATTTAATCATCTATTTCATTTTAAGGTAGGGTGCTATAGGATGATATGATTTAGAAAATGTTGCAAAACAACATCAGATAGCCCAGTTCCCATTACGGAAAATAGCGATCTTTCTTCCATCACGGCACACTCCATCAATATTCATATGTTCTGAACCAATCATGAAATCTTCGTGAACCACACTTTCATTGAGTCCTTTTTCCTCCCGTTCTTCATCGGATAAGGTGTCTCCATCCTTTATACAAGTCGGGTAAGAGGAACCGATCGCTAAATGATTGGATGCATTTTCATCGAATAAGGTGTTAAAGAATAGAACGCCAGAATCAGAGATTGGTGACTGATGTGGTACAAGTGCCACCTCTCCAAGATAGGCTGCTCCTTCGTCTGTCAGAATCAATTTTTTCAGAATTTCCTCCCCTTCTCTTGCTGTGACTTTCTTAATTTCTCCATCTTCAAAAGTAAGGGTGAAATCGTCAATCACGTTACCATTGTAAGCAAGTGGCTTGGTACTTGAAACCGTTCCATTTACTCCGGTTTTTACAGGGACAGTATAGACCTCTTCTGTTGGCATATTGGCAATGAAATGTGTTCCTTCTGGTGTTTTACTTGCTCCTGTGAGCCATAGGTGGTCTTCGTGTAGTTCTATGGTAAGGTCCGTCCCTTCCGATTGGTAGTGCAGGCTTTTGAGCTTTAAATGATTGAGTTCGCTTGCTTTGTTGGTTAGGGTTTCGATATGTGTTTGCCAAGCAAGGACTGGATTTTCTTGATTGATACGGACGGATGTGAAGATACGGTCCCAAAGGCACGGGATTCTTTCTTTCTCTGGTAAATCTGGAAACACTTTGTCCGCCCATTTTTGAGAAGGGATGGCTACGATGGACCAGCTGATCTGGTCCTTTTCAATCGCTTCATAGAATCGGTCCAGAGCATCTCCACTTGCTTTTTCAAAATTTAGGATACGGTCTGGATCTATTCCTTTCAACAGGTCCGGATCATTGGCTTCTATTTGAAGGAAGGCTCCTTTATGGTCCACAACCCATTCATGCGCAGCAGCCAGCCAGCTTGGAAACTCGTAGAATGTGTCATCCGGGGCAAGTTCATAATGTGTTCTCATGATTTCCTCGTCATACCACTGAACATGCACGTTTCTTGCTCCGGCAAGATATGCTTCTTTTACAACAATGCGTACGAATTTTTCAGTTCCGAGTGGAGCAGAAATCCATAGGGGCTGATCATGCTGAACATTTACTCCCACTTTGATGGCGAGCTCAGCGTATTGTTTTAATTTTTCATCGAAATCTTTAATGAACGTCATATTATTTACTCCTATTCCAGTAATCTGCTTATGTAGGTTTTCAATTTCTTCTGGGTTTCTTCCAGGGATTCACTGTATATTTCAACGTCGGCCTCACCATAGAATAAGTCTCCGAATCTTTCCGCTTCCTCATTACGAGGGATAACATGCATATGATAATGGTTTAATTCGTTGTATATGCCTCCATTCTGGCAGACGGTAATGCCATTTGGTTCATATAGAGCCTGAATGGCTTGTTCTACTAGTTGTGAAGCCTTCATTACGGAGAGGCTTTCTTCTTCATTTAATTCCGTTACTTCCACTTTGTGTCGTTTGGGGAGAATTAGTGTATGTCCTGGGTGATACGGAACATGGTCCAAAAAGCAGGACACGTGTTCATTTTCGTATATAATAAATGCTTTCTCCTTTTCGGTTGCAAGGCGGCATCCGAGACAATCTTCCATTCATATACCTCCAATTTAAAGGATTTCCATCTTTAATGTCGAATTCTGTTTGAATAGCTAAAATTAATGCTCCTCTCATCATATCATGTAACAGAAAGAAGGTCAGAAAATAATGGAAATTCAATTACTCGATGAAAAACACGCCGAATTTTATTGGCAGCTTCGTTTGGAAATGCTGCAACAGAGTCCTTCGAGCTTCGGCAGCAGCTATGAAGAAGCGATTGCCCGTAAAAATCCAATTCAAATGACAGCAGAGAGGCTTGTACAAAAGGGCAGCTACACGTTTGGTTGCTTTGATGACGGAAAG
This sequence comes from Rossellomorea aquimaris, assembly GCF_008180865.1. Taxonomy (GTDB): domain Bacteria; phylum Bacillota; class Bacilli; order Bacillales; family Bacillaceae_B; genus Rossellomorea; species Rossellomorea yichunensis. The sequence continues at coordinate 1,017,567 of NZ_VTEX01000001.1, read as the reverse complement.
TTAGTCGGATCGGTGACTTTTGTGCGTGAAGGAGCTTTAAAAATGAAGCATAAAGCTTCGATTTTTGCCATGTATGTATCCCCTGCTCATCGAGGGAAAGGGTTCGCAAGAGGGCTGCTTCAAGCTGCCATCACACAAGCTAAGGCCGAGGATGGCATTGAACAAGTCATGATTACTGTAGTCACAACCAATGAGACAGCGAAGGGGCTCTATCATTCTTGTGGATTCAAGCCTTACGGGACAGAAAAGCGGGCATTGAAATATAACGATGAATATTTCGATGAAGAATTGATGGTTTTGTTCTTATAACTCTTTTTACATTGTAAAACGGTGAGTCCCAAGATGTGGATTCACCGTTTTTTCATAGTACATGATAATCAAAGCTAATAAGTAAGAAACCAATGACGAATATTGATAGCATCAGTGCCCTAACAGGATTTCTGTAGTGAAGGCGCAGCATGGGAAACATAATAAAATAAAACAGTATGGTCCACCACAGGTTCCAGCCTTCGAAATATTCAATGGAATCCATTTTTCCCGCTGCCCATTCAATTAATGTAGCAACACCTATATATTTTAAATAATAGAGGATCTTCAATCTGATTTCTTCTGGGTAATTACTTAAAAAAAGAACCACAAGGCAAGGATAAGCGATCATCGTATAAAGAGAATCCGTCACAAACATATTGATGAAAAATCCATCTAATTCCCAAACCGCCTTCATCGTGTAACTGATATACTGATAAAACATATTGAAAAAACTAAAGTAATAGATGGTGGGCAGAAATTCTCTCCATCTATTCCAGGATCCCCACTTCAAGGAACTGAGAATAATTACTACAATGACTACAATATGAAACATGGGATCCCCCCATAACCCGACTCATAATATAGCCATTAGTGTTTCCGAATATTTGGTAATCCATTCCCTGACCTATTGTTTAATCATTCTTCAGGAAAATAGGTCTGCCACTTTATTACTGAACTCCCGTAAATAATAAAGGTATTGGTCCCCTCCGTAGTTGTATCGCTTGTTATACATCTTTGCCACCACCACATTATAAGCAGGAATAACAAGAATCGTCGGACCGGTGACACCTACTATTTGATAAGCACCTGAAGGTACCCTCCCCCCCAGTTCACTTTTATTTCGTGGAATATCTTGAACGTACCAAAACAGACCGTTCCCAGGAATAGTGGAATCAGAATACGAAACATTCTGAATGGTGGTGGCAGTCTCAATCACTTTAGAGGGGACGATTTGTCTTCCATTCATCATGCCTTTCTGAACATGCAGCTGCCCCCAGAGAGCAAATTCCCTGGGAGATACAAATAAATTCTTCTCCGTGCCATCTGAGACTGTCCCGAGTTCAGGGAGTGCAGGTTTATCAATGCGGTCGATGATAGGTACAAGATTTTCATCTGGTTCCGTTCTCCATCCCGTTTCACTAAACCCCAAAGGAGTAAAAACCCTCTCGTTTAAAAGTTGCGGGAACCCTTTCCCATAAAGTCGGTGAATTAATTTTGTCATTATATCCACACCCACGTTACGGTATGCCCAGCTGCTACCAGGCTTGAGTTCCCGAAATATGTATCCATATTCATCGGAATCGAGTCCGTGGGAATGGGTTACAAGATGACGGATCGTTGTGTCTTTATACAGATCTTTATCAAACTCAGGAAAATACTGAGTGATTGGATCATCTAGGCCAGAGATATATTTATCATGTAAAGCGTAGGCAATCGTAAGGCCTAAATAGCTTTCGGGCAGAAGCTACATTATATTGAGCCTTTTCTGTGATATGAGAAGAATTTTTTTCATGGGAGTGCCTTCCGCTATAATGCTCCAAAACAACTTGGTCATCTTTTATTATATAAAGGGATGCAGCAGAACTCCCGTTTTTATGTTTAATGTCTTCAACCCAGGAGATCAATTCCTTTAGTGGTTCTTGTACGGTCTTTTTCAAGACATCTTCCACTCGTCTGCGAGCATCCCATATACAATATGATCCACGAAATGATCGTAAATCCATTCTCTTTGCCTCAACTTCCCTTCTTCCTTGAAACCAAGACGCTCGGGTATTGCCCGACTGCGATGGTTGAATTCTGCAGCGGTTATCTCGACTTTGTTCATTTTATAGTAGTCAAATGCGTAAGTCGTGAGTCCCTTTGCAACTGTCGTCATAATTCCTTTTCCTTGGTAGCCTTCACCTAGCCAATAGCCGATGTATGCCACTTTGTTCGCCCAATCAAGTACGTTGAATCCCGCTACTCCAACTATTTCATTTTGATAAATGATGCCAGTAGTTAAGCTCTTATTATTCGCGAAGCCTAAACGTGTAGCTTTAATAAATTCCGTTGAATCCTCAACCGTTTTTGAGTAATCCACCCATGGGAGCCACTCACGCAGATAGGATCTTGACTGATCAGTCAGTTCATGGATTCGTTCAGCATCCTGTATATCGAGAAGCCTTAATTCTAATTCGTCGTTTAGTTTATATGTAAACATGCTGATTGCTCCTTTATCCTTTTTGGATGTTAACTTTATATTGATAGGGTTCGAGAATTCGCATGACGATGGGCTTTTCTTGCTCTTCGTAGTGGCGATTCCATCCATGCATTTTTCTAAGCATCGTTAAGGTTTGCTTGTAGTTCCCTTTTTTGAATCCATATTTCTCTTCGACGTAGCGTTTGAGTATCCTGTAGTTCCGCTTCCATTTAGGTGTATCAAGAAAGATGATAAGCTCTGCCTCTTCAAGACATTTGTACATCCATTCTTGGTAATGTACGCCTTCGATGATCCATGATTCCCGATTTAGTATTGAGGTAAGTATGTCACTTCGATGGGCTTCCGTATTTCTACTATCACCATCGGGGTGTCTTCTCCACATCACATCATCAAGTTCATAATAGGGAATCCCTTTTTCGCTTGAAAGCTTGCGAGCGAGTGTGGATTTTCCGCTTCCGACGGAGCCTATGATGTGAATTCTTTTAGGCGTTACCATAAACCCAATCCCATAATATCCTTATCTTGAGTGTTAAAGTCATTTGCGATCATTACAAAAAACTCCCTCATCTTCATTCTGGTCCTCATTAGTCTTCTAGAAGCTGCAGGCAATTTCCTTTAATATCTTGGAATTTGTTGGTCGTTATTGAAAGCTGTTTGATATAATACATAAGAATCGGGGGCGCTGAAATGGAAAAAATAAAACAAAATAAACTAATATATATCATGTTCTCCTTCACATCTGTGATTAATTTTCTAGTGTTTTGGTTAGACCCAAAATCCTACATGTATCTGGTCATCAGCCTTATCTTTTTTATGAATGCCTGTGTTTTCTTTATCAACAGCAGGGAACAGGATGGCGACTACTGGAGACGATGGGAAACCATTCGAAATAAAGGGAAATGGTTCTTTTCAGTTGTATATGGGTCGTTGTTTACTGGATTGGTATTTTCAGTGATTCTGTATGTAGTGGTCAGAGACTACCTTCCCCTTTTAATCGTATGCTGTGTAGCAGGCGGATGGGTATGGGGATACATCATGTGGATGTTGAATGAAAAACGATATAATTTTTTGAAGAAGTAAGCAGAAAAAACGTCCTGGAGCAGGACGTTTTTTATTGGTTATTTGAATGATTGTATGACTTTTCCTTTTCCACCTGAAACTTCTACCTCTCCATATGCTCCATTGATAAATGTAATTTGAGGAGGCTGATGCCCACAGTCAATATCATACACGATTGGAATCTGTAGCTCGTCTGATAGCTCTTGGTAGACATCTTCAATCATATAATCACCAACAGGCGTGTTGCTAGCACTTCTTCCAAAGAGAATTCCGGAAGATTGTTCAAACCAGCCGGCTAATTTCATCTGTAGTAGTGAACGGCGAAGATCAGCTGTCGTTAATTCACAGTTTTCAAAGTACCACAGGATGGATTCATTCTTTATATGCTTCTCTCTAAAGTCTGCTATATTTCCGTAAGGCGTTCCGATCAAATGCCTGATGACATCTATGCAGCCTCCGAGTAGACGTCCATTGACCTGTACATCTTGTTTCCCTGCGGTTTTCCAAACAGTTGGCTCTGTTAAGTGAAAAACTGTTGGAGAAGGCTGGTCGTGATTCCATTCTTTTTGATAGTGTTGGGATGAATACTGAATAACAGAAGACCCTTCTTTCGTAGAGAGAACGGATTCCCATTGTGCCGTCGTTGGATCGGAGTACTCCCCTCTTAAATCAACAAGATTGGTTCCATGTGCAGTGGCGATTCCGGTTTTTAATGTTAGTGCCAGTAAGAGCACACACGTGTCGGAATAACCCAGCAGCCATTTCGATTTGATTTTTTCATAATCAATGAGGTCCAGGATTTCTATGAGAAGTTGACCTCCCCATGGTGGGATGACAAGGGAGATTTCTTCGGCCTGCAACATTTGGTTCAATTCTGCCGCTCTTTTTTGAGCAGAGGAAGATTTAGCTTTACTCTGCGTCCACACAGTCTCTCCGCACTGAACAGTGTAACCTTTGCTTTCCATTTTTTCGATCGACTGCTTGAGAATGTCATGTAGTTCCGAGGGTACTCCCGATGAAGGGGCGGTCACACCTAGGGTTGCGTGTTTTTTTAGTATTGGGTATGTAATCATAATCTCTCTCCAAACTTTTTTAGATAATTTTACCAGATTGGTAGACTTGCTACAAGAGATGGGGATGTGAATGGTTAAACATCATTTACGCAGTCCCCTTAATGTAAAACTTTCTTCATTCAATTCCACTGGTTTATAAGTCTCATTGTCCCTTAGAGTTACTGTTGGATTACTCCTTGAAACATTTCTCTCCAAGATTCTCTCTAATGAATGAGCGATTCCATTCAGCAAGAGAATGGTGAGGGCGAAACAGATCATGGGCATGAGAAATATCCACCACGCATTGTACAATTCTGAATAATTTGTTCCCATCAATCCTGACCATTCCTGGACGAATGGCTTCGGTGGATGGCAAAATGGTTGATAGCAGATATCTGTTCCTCCGAAAAACAAAGTGAAAAACCCCAAGTGAGCAATGATCAGAAGGACTTGTATCACAATTTTGGGATAAATGACAAATAGCCGGTTCTTAAGATGAGGCATAAGATGCTTATAAAATATGTAGAAAGAACGTGCACCAAGGACCCTTGAGGAAATGATGAATTCCTCTTGAAGAATCTGTTCAGCTTCGCTTGCGATCAAGATGGCGGTCGTAGGAGTGACGATGATGGCCAGAACGACGATTTCAACGACCATCCTTTCTACTAGCGAAGTCTGAAACCCTTCCATAGGCTCCCACAGTAAAGGGTGAAGAATGTTATAAGCTATAATCGATTGTGGGATGAAATAAAGTGATGTAAAAACCTTCTGAGTGACGATTCTGAGCCTGCTTTTCGTGAATCCTCCTGCAATTCCAAACAGGAAAGCCAGAAGAAAACTAAGAAATGATATAGTGATGGCTGCACCTAACGTATATTGTGCTCCTTGAATGATTTTATCGGTCATATGATAGCCATCTCGATCTGTTCCAAAAGGAAACTGAATGGATGGCGGGAAAGGTGAATCTCCAAGGACTTTTCCTTCATCATTGAACAGGATGAGAGTCTGTGAAATTTCCTCATTTGAGAGATTGTACGCCATACTCCAAGATAGAAGAACAATGAGTATACTTGAGAAACCAATGAAGCTCATCCAATCATAACGATTCGATTTCATAGGCTCATCTCCTTCCCGATTTTCTTCCCAATGAGTGCCTGAAGGCTTTTTAGCACAAGATAGAGCGGAATGAACAGGAGAATGGAAGTTATCGCAAATATGGAAGGCTGATTGTAGGAAAATAAGAATGAAGTGACACCAAATACATTAAACAGATATTCCAAAACAAGTAGATTCGAAAGCATCATCCAAACGATTTGTTTGCCGTGATAGGTTAAACTGATCAACACATTTCGAATCGTATGGCTAAAAAGTATAGTAAACCTCCCAAGTCCTTTGCTTTTCGCCAATTCTATATAAGGCTTCCCCTCCTCATCCTTTAAGAAGACAATCATGTTGGTGAAAAAGAAAAATGTAGGAAGTATACATAGAGTGATAGCCGGTAGCAGTATCACCTGGTTTTCACCTACTGATGCCACGTCTAAGATCAAGATTCCGGTTTGTTTAAAATACCAGACGATCCCCAATTGAAAAAGAGCAATCACGAAAAGATCGGGTAGACCCCCTATTAAAAAACCAACTGTCTGAATACCTTTTCTGAAATATTCCCCCAAAGAATAATAACCGATTAATAATATCGTAGAAAGCAATATGGAAATAACCAGAGCCAGAAAAAAGATCCTGATACTGCTCCAATAGGCTAAAAATATAATGGGAAACAAACTTCTTTCCTCCCCGGAACTCGGGTTCTCGTAAATGATCGCTTGCGGTGTCAGAAGCTCTTCCCCGACATCCATCAACACAACGAAAAAACGATGTAATGAAAACGTCTGACCCTCAAACAGTGCAGACGTTGCACTTACCAATATAATCCCAAACAAAATCAACCCCAACTCAAAACATACCTGCCACACTCTTCTCACCATACAGTTCCATCCCTTTGTCAGTTTAGGGACGGACCTCCATTTATCCAAAGAATGGGACACTCTTATTTCCAGGGTTCAATGGAGGTCCGTCCCTCTTATTATGGTAACATTTTACTTTTTTGCGTGAAACAATTATTTACAATAATATGAACGATTTGAAAAGGTTGTGGTGAATTGGGGTGTTTGTGAGGCTTGTATGGTAAAATAATTTGGTTGCGTAAAATTGTTTTTTGGAGGTACTGATTTGAAAAAGAATATGGTGAAGCATAGCCTGTCGGTTTTGATGATATCCCTTATGGCCATGACGCCTTTTCAGCAAACGGCGCATGGGAAGACAAAATTAGATATTAATGCAGATGCTGCGATTTTAGTGGAAGCAGATACCGGTAAGATTGTGTATAAGGAACATGAAGATCAGCTCCTCGGAATTGCCAGCATGACGAAAATGATGACAGAATACCTTGTGTTAGAAGCCATTGAAGAAGGAAAGATTAAATGGGATCAAAAGTATAAAGTAAGCGACAAAGTCTATCAATTGGCGAATGCACCCGGCTTGAGCAATGTCCCCTTAAGAGCGGACGGAGAGTATACAGTAAGAGAACTGTATGATGCCATGGTGATCAAATCAGGAAATGGTGCAGCAATTGCACTTTCCGAAGTTGTAGCAGGTTCCGAGGGTGAATTTGTAAAGCGGATGAATGCAAAGGCGAAGGAACTCGGCTTTGAAAATTATCAATTTGTTAATTCTTCCGGTTTAAGTAACTATGATATGCTCGGCATGTTTCCAAAAGGAACCGATGTGAATGATGAAAACATGGTATCGGCTGAAGATATGGCCACTTTGGCGTATTACCTCATTCATGATTTTCCGGAAGTATTAGAAACATCGGGTCTCTCTTCCAAAATCTTCAGACCGGGTACAGATGAAGAACTCGTTATGAAGAATACAAACGGCCTATTGAAAGATAAATCTTATTTTTATAAAGGTGCAGATGGATTAAAGACAGGTACGACACCCTTTGCAGGTTCTACTTTTACCGGAACTGCAGAGCGGGATGGGGTACGATATATTTCAGTCATCTTAGATGCCAAAGATGAATATGGTCAGCCCAGCAGTGCCGAGCGATTTATTCAAACAACAGAACTTCTTGATTATGGATTTGATGAGTTTGAGACGGTTAAATATAGTTTGAGTGATATTGATAAGAATAAGGAACCAACGTTAGAGGTTCCTGACGGTAAAGAACAATCGGTAACCATCAAGATAGACAAGCCTCTCTCCATTCGAGTAACAAAAGATGAGAAAGATAAAGTGAAAACTTCAGTCAAATTAGATGAAGAAAAGCTTAATGATGATGGTACCCTTCAAGCTCCAATTGAAAAAGGAGAAAAGATCGGAGAAATGATAATTGAAACCCCGGAAAAGAATGAGTATATCTTTGATGAAAAACAGCCTTCCTATAAAGTTGATATTTATGCCGCTGAATCAGTAGAAAAGGCTAGCTGGCTAGTACGAAGTGCACGAAGCATTCAAGCATTTTTTGGGAATTTGTTTTAAGTAGGCAGGCCACAATAAAGATTGGATGTTGCATTTCTATCCAGTTCGTGTCAAGCTTACTAAGTTAAAGGATTTAGAAAGAAGGTGGCATAATGATCGAAGTGAAAATATCGTCCCTTAGTGACGGTGATCTTAATCGCGGCGTTTTTGCAAAAAGAGATATAGCCAAAGGAGAGCTGGTTCATGAAGCACCAGTCATCCCCTATCCCAATGAGGAACATGAACATATTGAGAAAACGTTCCTGGCGGATTATGTATTTGAATACGGAATCAATCATACAGCACTTCTATTAGGTTATGGAATGTTGTTTAATCATTCTTATACACCTAATACAACTTATGAGATAAATTTTGATAACCATACCTTCGACTTTTTTGCCTATAAAGACATTCAAGCTGGCGAAGAATTGCTCATTAACTATAATGGCGAAGTGGATAATGATGAACCACTTTGGTTTAATAAAGATAAGAACGAAGATGAATAAATGAAAGGGACTTCCATTGGAGGTCCCTTTTACTTTACTGACTAATGAGTTTCAGGAATTCAGGTTCTGGTTTCATTACCTTTGTCCCTTTATCCGATTTTATATAAATTTCCTTGTCTCCTTCGTAAAGGACTTCAACTGTTACATGATCAAACTTATAGGTTTTTATTTGCGAACGCGGTTCGATTGATTGGTCATCCCATTCAATGCCATCATTAATAAAATCAACCAAGGACTGAATGATTTCTTTATCAATCATCTTTTGGCAAGGTCCATTACCAGAATCCACATATACGCATGCGCTTTTGGGGATCCCCTCTATCCAAACAGATGAATGATAAATTGGATGGGTGTCAAACGTGACTTCTGTATGGTCTTCCCCTTGATTAAAATGGGATGAGATTGATAACTCCCCATCAAAGCCTACTTTTCTCCAGATAGAATAAAAGCCGCTCCAATCATTTTCAGCTTCAGGATCATCAAGTGCTGATCCTGATTCGCTTATCTCCCACCCCAATTTTGGAAGTTCATCAAGATAAAAATCATATATATGCACCCAGTGATTGCCTTTCATTTTATAATCAATCATTGTCGGTTCCAAACCATCATATAAAGGGATGTCATCATGTTCTTCAGGAATGACCGTCATTCCCTCATACGTCCGGTCAGTCACCTTTTGATAGAAATACCCACTAAGGATCATAAAGAAAAGTACGATAAGCGAAAATAACCACTTTTTATTTTTCATAGGAACCTCCTTTATTACCGTCTAAAGATTATGACGGACGTGTCAGTTTGCCCCCATGATGCTAATACATCTTCTATCTTTAAAATTTGCCACGGATTAAACATCGTTTGTCCGTGCTTATTAAAGACATAGTTCCCTGTCAGTACATAGGCCGCATGAATGGGTTGTTTGTGTTGATTGAACCAAACGAATACATCACCTTGCTTATATTCAGTTGTATCAACTGGAGAATACTCGGCCCGTTCAAGGATCAATAGCAAATCTTCCCCCTGCATCCATTGGTCTTTATAAGCTTGGTTCTTTGTCACAGCCGTAGCGACTGCAGCGAAACAGTTGGGGCCATTCTTGAATGAAAAGGTATCGATCAATCGTTGAAGATGGGGAGCCTGATTGGATATGGCTTGTTTCCTTTCTGCAGACAACCCTTTCCAGATGGATTGTTCATCTATCCACAAGGCTCCGTAGTTTAATAGAAACGTAAATTGTGTTTTTTCTGAAAGAGAATACCAGAGGACCCGATGTAATAGGATGATCTCTTCGCCTGTATCAAGTGTGGTAGCAGGTATGTCCAGTGTAGGGACTTGAAGTAATTCACATAGATCTTCTAAGGTGAAAAGGAGTCCTCTTCCAAGTTCCCATTGCTGTCTCACAATGTCATCTTGTGTTTCTTTTTCCAATGATACAAATAATTCTGGAGCCACTTTAGAATAGAATCGAGCATTTTTCCTAATTCCCCAAGTAGCATAAGAGGTTCGGAGGTCTATAGGTACCTGGGAATAATCAAGTGAATCCATGGACTCCATAGGAAGCGAATCATAATCATCAGCAAAATAAAACCACTCCACCTCAGGAATGAGCCTCCTCCCCCAATTCCTCAAAGTATCTATATCTATCGTATAACCATTTATATTCATCACCATAGTAACATCCCCAAGTTTTCTTCAATCTTAGCATGAATTTCCAATTCATCAACATAAAAAAGATCAGAGGGACGGACCTCTGATCTGCATTCACCATTAAAAAAGATTGATATATAACCTTTTCTCCAGAATAGTTAAATTTCAGAGGTCCGTCCCTCTTCCAGCTTCTCCAAGATCCGTCTTTTTCGGTAGAGCATACGACCGGTTTCGCCAATGTCTGAGATCATGGATTTGTTGATGAAGGAGCCGAACAGGATTCCTGCTATGGGAATCATTTGGAATAGTTTTTTCCAGCCGAAGTTGTCACGGAAGCTGGTCATTACTTCCCTCCAGCCTTGCAGCTGGGAAAGGGTCTGTTCTCTCTTCTCCCTATCCTTTTTGTTGAAGTCCGATAGTTCCTGAAGGATCGCTTGCTTCCCGACAATATCAGAGGAAACGAATTGTAAGCATTTAATAATGAAAATACGCTCCTGTTGATCATTCGGGTCGTACCCGTAACTTATAGCGATTTCCTGAAGAGTCTTAAGTGATATGCCGAGGATGAAAGGTATATCAATACTTAGAGTCAGGAAGCCACCGATTCCGGTAGTGGCCCCCTGGGTCATCGCAACCTTCTTTCTCATACCCACTATCCCTTCGCTTACTTCATCCATATCATAAATGGGCAGCTTTGCGATCTCTTCTACTGTTAAATGAGGATTGGCTGTTTTCTTAGTAAATCGCTTAATGACTTCTTTCTCGCTTGTAAGGTAACTTCCGCCCTTTTGTATGAAGCTTCCTAATTCATCCAGTGCTTGTCCAATCTTGTTATGCACCATTTGAGGAGTGATCCGGTCCAGGATCATAAAGGGAATGCGCCCGAGCTTCTCCCAAAACCATAATCCTTTTTGATCATCCGCCCATTTATTTACGACTTCCAGTTCCCGTAAAAGAGCTTCTCTTGTTTCTGTCTCATGCATATAACAGCATCCTCCTGTTATCAATAATGAACCAAAAAAATAACAGGCAATGAAGAGCCTGTTATTTCCTGCTTATTGAACAATATCTTCGGTGTTTTCTTCTAGTATTTCAACTTTAATCGTACGTACCCGGCGATTATCCACCTCTTCTACGCTCACTTTCAAGTTTTCATAGTCGAAGCTGTCACCTTCTGATGGAAGGTCTTCAAAGCTTTCAACGACCCATCCACCAAGTGTATGGTAAGAACTTTCAGGCTCTGGCACATCGAGTAACTCTGTAAATTCATCCAATTGATATTGGGAATCGAATTGATATTCTTTTTCACTGATTTTCCTCATAGAATGAGTTTTCTCATCTTGCTCATCCCAGATTTCCCCTACAATCTCTTCCAGGATATCTTCAAGAGTGATGATTCCGGTTGTTCCACCAAATTCATCCACTACAATGGCCATATGCACATTGTTCTTTTGAAGCTTAGTAAGAAGAGTCGAGATTTTAACAGATTCAAATATAAACATTGGTTCCCGAATCAATTCCCGGATGTTTACTTCACCGAATTTGATCAAATGAGTAAAGAACTCTTTCTCTGAAAGAATTCCGATCACATTATCAATATGATCCTCGTAAACCGGAATTCGAGAAAATCGCTCTTCAAAGAACATTTCCTTAATTTCTTCAATCGGTTGATTCACTTCAACAGCCTTGACATCGATCCGGGGTGTCAAAACCTCGGTTGCAAGGATATCATCAAAGTCCATCGAGCGGTGAATCAATTCTCTTTCTTCTTTATCGATGACTCCTTCTTCTTCACTAATATCAAGCATCACTTTTAATTCTTCCTCTGTGACAGACGGCATCTCGTGATTTTTCGAGAAGAACTTCGATACCAACTCTTTTAGTTTGATAAAAAAGAAGTTAATCGGTGTAAGAACTTTAATTAAGAAAAAGAGCACGCCTGATATGGTCAAAGAATAGGTTTCAGCATTTTCTTTTGCCAATGATTTAGGCAGGATTTCACCAAAAATCAGAATTAATAAAGTCATGACAAAAGTACTGATGACAAGACCCGTGTTTCCTCCAAAAATATCTGTCGCAAGCTTTGCTGAAATACTGGCTGCGGCAATGTTCACGATGTTGTTTCCAACTAATATCGTAGACAGGGCTTTATCAAAGTTTTCAGCAATATAATGAGCTTTAATGCTCCCTCTTCTTCCCTCACTTACAAAGTTCTTAAGTCTAATCTTATTCACGCTTGAGTAAGCCGTTTCCGCCGATGAAAAAAAGGCAGATAAAAGTATTAATGCTCCTAATAATACTAATGAATTCAGTGGTATATCGTCCAAAAAAAAGTCACTCTCCTGTAGTTGTTTATCTATTATGCTGGATTAACCAGAAAAAACCATTAATGTTTGGAATAAGGCCAAAGCCTGTGGGGATACTTGTTTTAACATGCGTTTACGTTCATCATCACCCAGGGCTTCCATAGCCTGTAGGACCTCATGTAACTCGTTATGCAAATGATCCATTTCATTTCGAATATGGTCAACTTGTTTTTCTAAAATAGAGGGATCTACATCCTCAGATTTCATTACCGTTATTCGATCTTTGATTTCATGTAATGTCATTTTCATCTGCTGACATTGTTCAATCATCTTTAAGTCAGCTAACGCATCTTCGTGATAGTACCGATAATTATTACGTGATCGATCGCATTCCAATAAACCCATTTTTGTATAATAATCAATCGTCCTTTTGGACACTTGACTGTGTTTTGATAGTTCTCCTATTCGATACAACTTCCCAAGGACATCACCTCTAGAGTAGTATACTTTATTTAAGGTAAACCGTACAGTTAAACGTTATGGTTTTATGTAAAAAGAATTTAGAGAACCTACCCCTTATCATGCTTGTTTGGCTTGCTTCTTCATACCTAGAGATGACGAGAAGTGAAAAAGAGTGGCGAGAATGATCAGGAAAAGTCCCATTGAGACAAATAACCAAAAAAGAATGTTCCCGCCTGTTGTAGGGGAGGACACGATAAATGCGCTCATCAAAAGATACATCACTCCAAACAGAATTAGAAATAATGGAAAGCCACGATGTTTAAGAAATCTGTATCCAAGTAGAACTAAAAGGTAACTGGCGCTCATCATCATCATGCTTGGAAACAGTGGTGAAAACTTCGCAGCGTACACAAAGAAATCGAGATCCACTATCTGCTCCTTCGTTGAAATGCTACCGTAAATCATCTCACTGAACGGAGTTGAATACTTCCATTCCCAAGGGTCATCCAACAGCGCACTCCCCTCATACCAGGAAAACAATGCCGTAAATCCAAAGACCAAAAAACCAACACCCACCTGAGACCAATACTTAATGGACATGAAATTTCTCCTTTCTTTATAGAGGGACGGACCTCTCTTATGAACGTTGATATGCATCTTACTAATTTTACCATAGTGGAAAGCAAATAAATGTCTTATTCCCTCTCTTTGCTGAGGGTTTATAGTCATTAAAAAACGCCAGGAGGCTCCCCCTGACACATTTGCTTACTGTCCGCCAGTAAACCAGCTGCCGGCTTTCACTCGTTCTTCTTCCTGGATCTGTCTCTGGTTTTGATTTCCTGCTTCAAAGGAGTTCTTTGAAAACGTTCTTCTTAGAAGCCCACTTAGTAATCCGAATCCGACGGCAATACCGATGATCCACCATAACATATGATTCACCCCCATCAACTGAAGATATCTATATATATGTACGTTTTATAAATGGATAAGTTTCACGTTTACTTGAAATTCAGAATTCCAGTAAATGTCTTGGTAGTTAACTTCAACCCACTTAGCAAAAAATTAAAAGTAAGTACAAGAAGACCCAAAACAAAAACGCAATCCTTCAATATATAGGATTGCGTTTTTGTTTATTCCTCTTCAGTTCCTTGTTCTTCTGTCTCTTCAAGTTGATCGGCATTACGGACCTCTTCTTCTGTGGATGAGTCAAAGTATCCGTCTTTTTCGTATTGCTTCTTCAACTCGAAGTATTTGTCCATTGCACGTTTGGCGATGGTTTTGTTTACGTAAGGATCTTTGTTCTGGTGTGAATATGGTAACACAACTGAAAAGGCTACTTCAGGGTTGTTGTAAGGCGCGTAGCCGATTAGAGTGGTGTTGAATGTTTCATATTGTCTTTTTTCTTCAGGGCTATAATAGAAAGCTTCTGCCGTTCCTGATTTTGCTGCAGCATCATAAGGTGCACTTCTAAAGTTATTGGCAGTACCATTACTTCCATGAGCGACTTGATAAAATCCTCTCTGTACCTGCTGTATTTCTCTTTCTGTTGCATCAATACGATTTAAAACTTGGGATTCGTTTTCATATAGGAGAGGTCCAACTTTATCTCTCTCTTGGCTGGGTTCACGAATTTCTTTCATGATATGTGGCTTCATGCGATAGCCTCCATTAGCAATGGTGGAAGCATACTGGACAAGTTGCATCGGTGTGTATAAATCATATTGCCCAATGGCAAAATCCATTAACATACCTGGTTTCCGTTCGTTCCCTTTAAGCCCTTCTACTTCTCCTGGTAGATCTATTCCTGTTTTTACTCCTAAGCCAAACTGACTATAGTAATTTCTCATAGTATCAAAGGCATCAGTGTTAATGTCCAAAGGTTGATTAGGACGATAAGTTCCATCTGCAATTTTTATTGCTGTTTTAAACATATAGACGTTAGACGAAATTTCAAGAGCTTGTATATCGCTAAGATATCTCGATCCATTAAACCAAGATTTTTTTACTGGCGTATCCTTTATCTTAATCGGTTCATCATAAAGCACATCCCCTACATTCAACGCCCCAGTCATATACCCCGTCAATACAGTAGCTCCCTTAACCGCAGATCCCACTCCATACTCAGAAGTGAATGTACCTAAAGCATAATCCTGCATCTCCGTCTTTCCATCTGCATTCTTTCCATATTTCTTTCCGACCATGGAAAGGATTTCACCTGTGTGTGGATCCATCATGACAACAAATGCCCGATCCAGGAATGGAGATTCCCAATATTGGGATGCCTGTTTGCTCAGCTCTTCTTCCACAATCTTTTCGATTTCTTTTTGAAGCTGGAGATCGATGGTCAATACGACATCCTTCCCACTGTGACCTTCGCTGACGAGCTGTGTATCAAGGACGCTTCCATTTTTCGTGATGTATTCGATTTCTTCCTTCTGACCTTTTAGAACGTTTTCATACTGTGATTCGAAATAACTGGTTCCAACACGGTCGTTAAGTGCATATCCTTGAGCTTTGAATTCATTGACAAGTTCACTTGGGAGCCCCTGTTGTGCGGTCGAGACTCTTCCGAGAATCGTTCTCAACGTACTATCATTCACATATTTTCTTTCCCAGTCCGTGGTAACGTTAACACCTGGCAACTCTGAAAGACGTTCACTGACTCTTGCCATTTCTTCCATGGAAACATCTTTGTTTTTGATGATTTGAGGAGTAAGGGCATAACCAGTATTAAATTCGCGGAAAATCGCCAGAACTTCCTCTTCTTTTTTATTAAAAGATTTGATGTTCTCTTCGGTTATCCTCTGGAGCTGCATTTCATAAACCTTTTTGTTCACATCATCTTTTGTAAGATCTTCATCATCTTCAAGTTTCTTCAATTCATCTTCTGACACCAGATTCTCTGCTTTTTCTAGATGACTCAATAACCAGAAATCTTTTCGATCTCGATCTGTAATTTTGTCTGGTTCCATCTCGATTAACTCAGCCAATTGTCTTGCTACTTTCAACATATCCTCTGGCTTTGTCGTTTGTGTTCTGGTGTAAGTGATTGCATTTAAAGGTACGTTGTCCACGATTACATTTCGATAACGATCATAGACTTTTCCTCTTGGTGGTGTTCCATTATGTGATTTCACATTTTCGGTTCTTGCAACTTCCGCTTCATAATGGTTTCCCTGCACGATTTGTACAATCCCAAGACGAAGAATCAGAAGTGAAAAGAGAAAAAAGACCGTAATAAACAGTAAATTCATTCTCAAAGGCACATGGGTTTTTTTCTTTTTCTTCTTTTCCTTCAATTGAATGACCCCTTCACAAGCTAGTATTTTACCAAAATATGATAATGTTCTAGTCCTATTTTATAGAAATTCAGACTATATTTCTACCTCTTTATGGTATAAATTCCAATTAGTATACTCATCCGGGGTATGATTCATTATCTGGGGAAAAGTGTTTGGAGGTTGAACGTTGGAAAAAACCCATAACGCTTATGAATAACGCGAAATATGTCGAAGAAGGATTATAGACAGGAGGGCTTCTTTTCTTTTAGAATATAGTCGTAGAAAAGGTGTAGAAAAGTGAAACCAAAGCTCTCCTTATTGCGTAGAATTGGTAACTAGATGAATGAGAGGTTGAATGGCTGTTATGTTTAGTAAACTGATGTGCAGGTTCGGTATTGGTGCAACAAAGATTGATTTGGTATTGAACAAAAAAGAGTTCTGCCCGGGAGACGTCATTAAAGGGGAATATGAACTTACAGGAGGACGAGTGGAGCAGAAATTAAAAAGGATCGAGACCGACCTTTTACAGTACGATCAGAATAGTGACCGCTCATCTGTTCTTCATCACAATACTATATTAAGCTCATCAACGATGAAAGCAAACGAACAACGCACCATTCACTTTTCGTGCAGACTTTCAGATTCATTTCCACCGAGTAGTGACAATGTTTCTTATAAGTTTGTCACCCGACTGGTCTTCGACGATGGTGTAAACAGTGTCGATCATGATGAGTTTCAGATAGTAGTATAATGACAGAATTGAAATGAGCCCTTCTTCTTGAAGGGCTTTTATAGTTTACTTCTTTCCTAAAGAAAATCCTTCGAACAAACGTCCTCCGTGTGGTTCCAATACAGAGTCCACCAACCTTACAATGAGTTGTTTGTTCCCATTTTGATAAAAGTGGTCGAAAGCTTCTACATATTCCTCTGCAAAGCTTTCATCATATTCTTTCAATGCCCGTATAATCCATTTCGAGGCACCAATCCAATGACCTTGGGTTCTGAGTACAAACTCATGAAGGGATTCCCCAATGGAGCCCGCGATAAAGATGCTTTCTCCTCTCTCCTCTGATCCAATAAAATCATCCAAAGCATCAGTAAGGAAATATCTCTTCATATCAATCGTTTGAGTGTTCCATTTTGGAGGTCCGTCCCTCAAAAGAATATTTGCTTCTTCTTTGAGGCGTGAAATGAAGGGATGATCGATGATGGGGATTCCTTCTGATACCATCCTTGGCAATGAAGGTCGGGCTCTATGACAGTCTTTTTGGAAATAGTCCCGAATCGTTTCACTCGTGTGGACGAAGGCTTCAATCGGCCATCCATGTAAGTTGAAAGATTCCCGGTATTCTGAACGGAGGGTTCCGTCAATGATGACAATATCTAAATCGGATGTACTTGTTTCTTCTCCCCTGACCACACTGCCACCGAGAAGTGCTGCCTGACATGTTGGAAAGGTCTCTAATACAAATTTCTTGGCTGCTTCAATTGCAGGCAGTCTATTCATTTTTATCCCCCTTTCATTATTAAATCTTTCAAAACTAAGAGACACCTTAATATTTATCCGGCCGTTCTGGAGGATACTCATATCCATAAATAATCAATTCCGTTCCATCCCCTGAAGAAATATTCACTTCTCTTAAAGGGATTCTGTAAAGTCTTCTTTTTCCTTACTTCTCCCGATGTTGTACCCAATAACAATACCGATAATAAGAATGAATAAATAATCCGTTTCAAATCCATTGGTGAAAAAGCCGGTGATCCCCCATCCTAAAAGTGCACCTACAATAACGAAAAAAAGCGATTTCATTATGCGCCTTCCTTTCTAATAGAATCCAATCATTGTGAGGAGCCCCACTCCAATTACGGTTGTCAAACCACCTGTTACGATTGCAATGAACAATATTCGTTTTTGTTTGGTTTCATACCAGATACTACATGCAACAATGAGGGTGAGGATTATTCCAAAGAACACTGCAGCGTATGGGTTGGAAGGTGCTAATAAGTCATTCCAATTTAACCAGCTCATTTTGTCATCTCCTTAAATACTAATTTCATAACCTTCACTACCAGCTGTCTTCGATTAGAGCAAATAGCTAAATTCCGGCGAATAACTCCCATGATTTTTGTGGCTCCTTTTTATCATGGAAGTTCATAGAGATCCGATTGTTCGTGCATTATAAGGTGAAACAGAAACAGGCGGTGTGTCATTTCCGTTTATGTGTACTGTTATACATTTTTAGAAACTGGGTTGTGGGATCTTTCTTTTATGTTCTGCACTCCTTGCTTTTCTAAAAGTGATAGGATTCTTTCCAAATGTTTCTGATTTCTGACCACTACAAACTGTGGGTGAATCCATTTGTTTTTCACCTTCACCTCTAATTTGTAGGCTTGATTGATTTTGTCATCCAGGCCATACAGCTCGTGCCACTTAATAATCTTTTCTACTTCATATCCTTTAACCCTGCTCCATGGAACATAATAGCCATTCAGTATTAGGCCTTCAGTTAACAAATAAAAATTTCCACGGTGTTTAATGGAACTGATCAGAATGAAAAAGAGATAGACAACGCTAAAAATAGATTGATGAAGCATATCGGTGAAGTATACAACCGCTAATAATGCAGTTAACAGGCTAATGACGCCTACCGTCCCCCATTTCACCCACTGATAAGATTTTGTTTCCTTTGTTAAAGGCTGCATCACCTTGAATTCATTTGGAATCAAAATGCTATACATATCTTCTTCATTGGTTGGATACAGGGCATTGACTGCTTTTTCAGCGGAATATTTAAGGTTTAATCGAAACCGTATGAGATATACGATCCCGATGATGAAGATAATCATGAAGAATAAGTTGATCCACATAATGAAGTCCCCTTTGAAATGAAAGTTGGAAGAGTAAGGATGCGTAATTTAATTTCTTCCTTTCCTGTTTTACGATCATATAAAGAATATAGTTTCATTTTTTCAATAATCTTGAGTTCGCTCTTTTAGGAATAGACATTGCTTCAAAGAATCTATTAATCAGACCACTAATAGTTACTATTTTCCATTATACCCAAAAACGACCATGATTTGGAATTTAATTAACTCTGATTATATAGTCACCATCTTACAGAATGAAAATATCCTAGTAATATTTACTATATGTTGATTTTATGGGATTACCGGGATGGTGGTAACAACTACCTGTTTCAAAATTAACAGAATTATATTTCAATAGAACTATGAAAACTTTAAAACTTTTATCTATCTTATTGTTGTCTGTCACTTTTGTCATTGGTTTTGGTCAAGCTTCTAATGTTTCCGCAGCAGGTACGTATACTGTGAGTTATGGAGACACAATGTGGAAGATTGCCGTAAAGCATCAGGTGGGTGTATCTGAGTTGATATCGGCGAACCCGAATGTCAGCAACCCGAATATGATTTATCCTGGACAAACCCTTAACATACCAGGAGCAAATCAGACTGCTGAAAGTTATACATACGAAGTGGTGAAGCTGGTAAACCAGGAACGATCAAAAGTTGGTTTACCTCCACTGAAGGAAAATTGGGAATTATCACGTGTGGCACGTTATAAGTCGGAAGACATGATTGCGAAGAACTATTTCAGCCACACATCCCCAACATACGGCTCTCCTTTCCAAATGATGAAGGATTTCGGAATTTCCTATCAAGCAGCAGGTGAAAACATTGCCGCAGGGCAAAGGACACCTGCTGAAGTAGTTGAAGCATGGATGAACAGCGAAGGACACAGAAAAAATATCCTATCCCCAACATATACAGAAATCGGAATAGGCTATGTGAAGGGTGGATCGTACGGTCATTATTGGACGCAAATGTTTATAAAGAGATAAAGCAAGGAGACCCTCGATAGTTATGGAGGGTCTCTCTTTTTTTTACACCTTTGGTGCAGAGTATTACGTGTAGTACTCTCAGGTAAGATTAATAGATTTCCTGAAGAACTTCTAAAATAACCGTGAAACGTTTGTCCCCTGATGGAATGACATTTTGAATGTAAACATTTTGAGATCCCGTTTCAGCTCTTTTTGTATCAATAAGATGTTGTAAGGTTTTTGATAATGAATCAGAAACCTCAATATCGATAAAAAATTGTTCTTTCATACTTCTTCCTCCTCTATTCTTCCTTCTGTATGTTCTCATACGAATTTATAGAGAAAATAGTTTCATTTTTACGGAAAATAAAAAAAGAGCCAACCGAAGTTGACTCTTTCTTTCTATTAGAAAGTTTGTGCTGAATCCTTAGCTCTTGCAATCGCATTTGCTTTGATTTCTTCAGCTTTGTCAGGCATAGCTGCATGACCTTCTACGAATAAGCCTTCGAAAGAAGGAACTCCGTAGAATTGCATCATGACGTCAAGATAGCGATGACCCATTTCCATTGCTGCAGCCGGGCCTTCAGAGTAAATACCTCCGCGAGCTTGAATATGAAGAGCTTTTTTGTCAGTTAAAAGCCCAACAGGTCCCTGTTCTGTATATTTAAATGCCTTCCCTGCAACGGATACAGAATCAATATATGCCTTCATTACTGGAGGGAAGGAGAAGTTCCAGAATGGAGTAACAAAGATATATTTATCAGCTTGAACAAATTGATCTGATAATTCACCAAGTCGGCCAACTTTTGCTTGTTCTTCTTGTGAAAGCTCTTCAAATCCTTGCCCGGATTGTAATTTTCCCCAGCCACTGAATACGTCAGCGTCAATTTGGGGAATGTTTTCTTTGTATAAGTCTACATTCACAACTTCGTGAGTTGGATTTGCCACTTTATATGTGTCAATAAATGCTTTTCCTACTGCCATGCTATAGGAGTGTGTATCGTCATGCGGATGTGCTGTAATGTATAAAACCTTTGTCATGTTGAATCGTCCCTTTCTAATTGTGAATTTCATCATCCAGTTCATTGAAACTAACTTGATTACCTCGAAATGAAATAGTTTTAATTCGAGATTAATATTATAAGATATTTTCTTTAATATCAAATATAAAGCTTCAACGTAAAAAAAATAAGGAATTAGTCATGGAAATTAGACTAATTCCTCCTTATTATCCTAATTAAGGATTGGGGTATGTTTTTTGAAGAAAGCTCACAGATTGATTTATCAATTGTTTCAAAACGTCTTGGTCGACATCTGCTACTTTGTTAATGTACACACATGCTTTTCCTGTTGTGTGCTTACCGAATACCTTCAATACCTTTTCTCTCTCTGGATCCCCTGGTGCGAAATATAGACTTATTTTCGCTTTCCTCGGTGAAAATCCGACTAACGGAGCATCCCCTTCGTGCCCTGTTTTATATTTGTAATGATAAGAACCGAACCCAATAATGCTTGGTCCCCACATTTTGGCTTCAAACCCCGTCGTCTCTGTGAAAAGATCCAGCAATTTATATGCATCCTCGCGTTTTTTTTCGTTCTGTACTGCTTCGATAAATTCAATCACACTGCTGTCATTTTGTCTTGTTTTCAATTCATACATTCGACTGCCCCTTTCTGGTTCTCACATTTTATTCTACCCACATAGTTCTCTATTTTCCAGCTCGATTCCTGTATTCAGCGTTAAGTTAAGAAATTAATATGCCCGGGATTGGCTAATCGAAAATGAGTTTATTGGGTATTACATGATTTATCGCCCGTAAAACACCAAATAATTGAAACCAAATCAATATAAAATCGTAAATATACTATCCATAAACTGAGTGGAGGAACGTGCATGGGAATCCTGATTGGGATTCAACTAATTGTTATAATTCTTTTTTCATTATTAGGTTGGGCGATCCGATCCCAAAAAAATTATTGGCTGATTTCGGGCTTTGTGACGCGGAGTATGACAGAACAAGAAGAGTTGATTAAAAATGGCTACCCCAAAAAGACCGGATCTTTATTGATTTATACTGCGGTCGGAATGCTTATCCTTCTTCCCCTTGCTTTCACCTCTTTTCCATTTGTAATAGAAGTTCAATTTTGTTATATGCTTGTCTTTTTAATGGGGGGGTTTGTATATCTATCCAAATTTGAGGTTTCAGGCAAAAGGAAGAGAAGTTTCTGGATTAGTTCTACTTTGTTTGTGGTTGTTTTAGGATTTGTGAGTGTCCTCACTTATCTCGGGGATGAAAAATATGATTTGATCGTTAAGGATGAGGAATTTGAGGTCACTGGTTTGTATGGAGAAGTGTGGCAGCTTGAGGAGATTGAAACGGTTGAGTTAATGGAAGATATGCCAGAAGTCACCTGGAAAATCAACGGATTCGGTCTTTCCACCATGTCTAAAGGACAATTCAAAGTGAAAGGTTATGGGAAAAGCTTGTTGTTTATACACAAGGAAGCTCCTTATATTTATATAAGGGTGAATGATCAACACATCTTTTTGAATGGTGAAAACCCTGGAGAAACCAAGAAGTGGTATGACGATTTGAGTAAAAACATCGACGAGGTAACAGGACATAAAATCTCGTCACTTCACCCCGAAACCCAAATTCATTGACAACCCTCCCCCCATCGTTTATGATAGTCTCATAATTTAATATTCTCCTAAAGGGGAGTAGCTGTAACAATAAAGTCGTCATTACAGAGTGTATCACTCTCGGCTTTATTGACAACCATGTTGTTAGCGAGACCTTTACCAGTTGGTGAAGGTTTATATATGTCTAAAAAGACCTTTACCGATTCCGGTAAAGGTCTTTTTCTATATCACTTCATTTTGAAAGGAAGTTATCGGTAATGAAAAAATTAAAAACGAACCTCTCTCAACTAATAGAACAAAACAAAAATGAAATATTAAACGATAAAAATGAGATGAACAAAATTGAAGAAAAAATAGATAATAAATATTCTTCAACAAAAAAGGAGAATGGCTAATGATTTTACGTAAATATATGTCTCTCTTTGGTATAGGCTCTGCGAAGATTGATCTTGTTTTACCTAAAAATACGTTCAAGCAAGGAGAACTTTTACAAGGTTACTTCTTTTTAGAAGGAGGCATTATCGAACAAAAGCTGAGGCGGGTGGAATGTGACCTGGTGATGCTTGATAATAATGGCAAGGAAGAAAAAATCATTGATTCAACTACCGTTTTAAAATCTGATAGCATTAAGGCTGAAGAACGAAACAAATTATCCTTCACCTACCGGATTCCTAAATCTCTGCCATACTCCGAAGAAAACGGGGTTCGCTACCTCTTTAAAACGAAGCTGACGTTCGATCAAGGAGTAGAAAGCCTGGATGAGGATTACATTACAATCGATTGAAGCAAGGCTCCATAGTAAGGAGCCTTCTTCCATATGTAATTATTTATTCTTGATTTCTTCGAGAAGCTTGATAATTCTCTCATTTTGCTCAATCATGGTTTGATTTTGCTTTCTGAATTTGGTGAAATCAAATGAAAAGATTAATAGAAAAATGGCTAAAATGATAACCAATCCATGACCTCCCTTTCCTATCTTCTTTGTTTATAGTAAACGATCTCCGGGTCCCCCGGGTCCAGGTTTTCAATCTTTCCACTTTCAGAATAGCCGTTTCCTTGAAAAGTTTTATGCATTAGCTCGTTTGATCGATTAGTGGACGAGAATATTTTATTTGACGGCGAAATTTCTTCAACATGTTTCAATAGTAAAGAGGCATTGCCCTTCCTTCTTTCCTCTGGTGAAACAATGATGAGAGAGATGAAAGTGTTTCCGAAAAAGTGGTTGTTAAATATAAGAAACCCGGCAGTAGTTTCTCCTTCTCTAACGACTAAACACCTTTTTTCTACTATTGCCTCCTGGATTTGTTCATACCTGCTTTCGTTTCCAATCACTTGACAATCTATTTGTATAAGTGATTCCAAATCGTCTATTTGTGCATATCCTACGATTCTCATAGGGCTCCTACTTTCTTTTCTTAAAAAATATGGAATGGAATACGATGATCAGGATTAGTACAACCATTCCAAGAATTAGTATTCCTGTATTTCCTATTGAAAAATAACTGTCATTATAACTGTATTTTTCACTTGAGGCAGTCAAGTTGTATCTTCTCCTTATCATAGAAAAAGACACCGGGGTGTCCTTTGTTCGAACTTAAAGAGTCTTTGACATCAAGACATTGGTCACTTCGAACCCTGTATTCTGGTACAAGGAAAGAGCCACTTTGTTATGACCAAAAACATGCAGCGATATTTTTGATATTTCTTTTTCCCTCGCATATGAGTCCAAGGACTTTAAGGCTTCTTTTCCATACCCCCTCCCTCTTTTGCTTTCATGAATCTTAATATCATAAATGAATGCTTCTTTACCGTCCTCTTGTACATTAATCCATAAAGTCCCTACTTCTTCCTGGTTTTCACCATCAATTAAAGTAAATAAATAATGCTCCTTTGACTTCAGTCCATCCGGCAGTAATTGATTAAATTCTTTTTCGGCTTGCTCTAATGAAGTTTCCTTTTGGAAGTTACCGGCTTTCGTCTTTTCCTCTGCGTACTCTTTAATAGATTCTTGAATCCAAAGAGTATATTCATGGTCTTTCATTGCTTGTAATAGAATCATAGAATGAGTGCTTCCTCGTTTTTTTCTATATCCAGCGGTTCCTGATTTCCCTCACTACAATCTCAGGACGGTCCCAATGCAGTAGATGAGTGGTTTCGGGAATCGACTTTACTTCCCCCCTGGTTTGTTCCTTGAAAAGAGCGGCAGTCTTATTACGGCTTTCCTCCATGCTATGGGGAAGGGTTGCTTTTAATAATAGAATCGAACAGTCCAGCTTGTGATAAATATCCTCTGCTTCATCCTTGTGCATGGCCCTTATGATGTGACTGGCAGTACTACCACGTGCATGCCAATAATATCGGTTATCTTTATAGAGACAAAGATCCTTCGCAGCTTCCATCTTTATGGGGTTCCAGTTTAATGTTTCACTTTTGACGAGGGCCAGGAAGTCTTCCCATGATTCCCAAACCTGTTCAAAGTCTTTGTTATAAAAATCAACCTCCTCTTCTAAGCTTTGGTTCGAATGACGTTTCCCCTGGTAGCCTCCATCAATTAATATGCTATCGCGTACCCTTTTGGGGTATTTTGCAGCGTAGTAAAGAGCGACAAAACTCCCCCATGAATGAGATAAGAAGTAAAAAGAATCTAATTCAAGAAGAACAGTTACTTCATTTATCCAATCAGCCATCTTATCCATCTCATAGTCTTTTTCATTTTCAAAAGGAGGGGTATTACCATGGCCAGGTGCATCAATTGAAATGATCCTGTAATGCTCTTTTAATTCCTCAGCGACTTCTATAAAACTGAGACTGGTACTACCAAGTCCATGCAGGCAAAATATTACGGAATCTGAAGAGGCCCCCCATTCTGTAATATGAATGTCCAAATTTCGGTGCTGAATAAAATAGCGCTTCAACGGTGTTCATCTCCTATGTATTACATATGTCGTCACGAGCAAAAAAACAGAAGGAAGCAAGTTATTCGCCTCCTCCACCACCTCCACAATCCCCACCGCCAAATCCGGTGTCACAGCTGCTTGCTGAATCATGGCCACCATCATAAGGACCATAATAGCCCCCATCCCCACTTCTTTCGACTCTTTTTGATGAATGGGAAAGATTTAAAGCAATCATTGTGAAGACGATTGGGATTAGTATAATGAATAATATTCCTGTCATGTTCATCACCTCTTGATATAGTATACGGTTATGAATCAAACAAGGTTTCAGATTATTTAGAATTGATTTGGGGTGAACTTTGAATGTACAAATGGGAACAGCGTTTATCCAGCTCAGATAGAAAAAGCTCCTTGTCCCGAGGTGAAATCTTAACACTCTCCCAAAACCCGGTTCGGTAATAGATTTCAAGGGCATCCCTGGAAGATAGGATTCTGTATCCAGAGGAAATATCCCGGGTAGCTCTCACTCTGGTAAGATCACCATAGAAAATTCGGCTCCTGAACGGACCTCCTTTAATATATAGGTAATCTTCGCATAACTCATATTGCTGAAAGAATCCTGTCCATATAATGAAGCCTGCTGAAAAAGCATATAAGCTTACAACGATAATGATATCCATTATGGATGGGCGACCTATAAAAATAAGTGGAATTAAATATGCAATAGTGATAAGAAGCAATGATATGAAAATCACAGAAATAAAAAATCGATCAATTTTAGAACGAAATTTCATTAAATGTTCATCCCCTTATTTGCTGTTATTTGACTTTCAGCGTGATGACCTGCTAGTTTGGAATGTCCAAATAAGTTCATCCAGGAAACCCAAATATTATACGAATATGCCAGAATACATTCTAAATGCCATGGGATTTAATATTGAATGTACTATTCTTCTAGTTTACCATTATCATCCATTACTTTCACGTCATAGTAATGGGTTTTATCATAAAGCAACATCCTTCCTTATGGGAATTCTTTGAGAAGGGATGTTGCTTTTATTAAGATGGAACCGTTACGCTCTCATCTGCAAAGCCTACTTCCTCTGGATTAAGCTTTGAGGTGTGTGGAAGGGAACGTAAGGTTTTGTTTAAAATCCACACGAGGGAAATAAATAAGATTCCACCAGCACTCCCGATATATACAGACGTACTGCTGAATATACCTGCAAGATAGCCGCCAATAAGGGATCCGAACGGCATGGCCATTGCCCCTAGAGATGATGTGACAGAAAAAATTCTTCCGAGCAGATGCTGTGGAACGATTGATTGAAGAGCAGCACCGATGATGACATTGGTGGCACCGATCGGGATCCATGACATGCCGAATAATAAAATGCTTAAGCTATTCATAGGAATAAAACCTGAGATCATCCAAGTAGTTCCACCCAAGAAGAACAATACAATCGTAAGCTTACCCAACGGATAGCGCTCTAACCAGGATGCACCAAGGGCTCCGATCAATGCACCTCCGGAAATGGCTGCCAAATAAAGACCATATAATTCTGAGCCACCTCTGTCATCAGCAAATGCCGGCAAAATGGCATAGATGGACCCGATGGCAAAGTTTGCAACGATTGATCCCAATAAAAATTTCGCCAGATGGGATTTGAATACGATTGTAAAACCTTCAATTAGATCTTTCTTGTATTCTGCTAAGGCTACGCCTACAGTTTGTTTTTCTATTGATTTCTTTTCGGATTCCATTTTGAGAAGACTGAACAAAATGGCTGCTGCAATAAACGTGACAACGTCGACCATATAGAGGGTGATGGCGCCAACTAAGGTGATGAGGATTCCTGCAAGGGCATTGAAGGCAAGATCCACCCCTTGAAAGGCAAAGGAGAATAGTGAATTACTTTTGACAAGTTGATCTTTTCTGACGATTCTTGGAAGGATGGCTGCCTGCCCAGGGTAGGTGAATTGGTTAAGAGCAGAAATGATCGGCATGATGATGAGTATGAACGAGACTGTTAAATACCCCATAAAATGTGCCAATGGAATTAACATAACCAGGATTGCTTGAATGATTTGGGTTCTGACCAGCATTTTCTGAATCTGCCATTTATCAACAAGGGGACCTACTAAAAACTGTAATGTTCCGGGTATTAAGGTAAGAAATCCGGCTAACCCTGTATAAAAGGCACTTCCACCCAGCTCATAAACGAGCCACATGGCAGCCACATAATAGATACTATCCCCCATATTCGTCACCAATCTCCCAAAGAATAATGAGGCAAAATTACGGTTTTTCATTAATAATTCTTTCATACGAACTCTCTCCTTCATACTGTAAATTTTATTAACCGTTTTGACGAAAAAATATTCTTAATCAGTAAAATTAATTTTACAGTCAGTCTAAAAAAAACCATTAACGGTCTTTTTCTTCTTTAAGTACTCTATTTTCATACTCAGATTCATCAACTTGGAAACCATAAGATGTAAGATAGTAATAGTTGGCTTCTGGATTCGATTTATTATCTTTTGTTATGTCTTGATATTCTTTTATTAGCTTGAAATATTTATCAATAAACGACTTAAATTGTTTATCTGTTACTTTTAATTCTAAGGAAGTAGCAAGAATATTCCATTCAGTCGGATCTTCGGGACCTGCTTGATCAAAGGCTTCTGGTGGTGCTGATAATACTCTTGCCATTGTCCTGTCAAGCATTCCATACATCATATGCCTCTTCGTCTCGGTAATTTCTTCTTTATGCGGAAGCATGCTTGAATCCGGATAAAAACCGCTGGCAACAGATTGATAAAATTTCTGGACGATGCCATTCTTTTCTTCAGTTTTAACAATTTCGATCAAACCGAGTTTCTCTAATTCTTTTAAATGATAATGAATGCGAGCTCTTGAGAGATCGAATATTTCAGATAACTGTTGACCGGTATAGGGTTTTTCAACTAATCGAATCATAAGTTTGACTCGAAACGGATCGCTGAGTGCTTTGAGTTGATCATATTCTTTAATGATGAACATGGGTTTCATTTTGTATCACCTGTTATTTGGATTCACACGGTAAAATTATTTTTACCGTGTGAATGAATTTTAACATCACGTGGTTATTTTATGCAATAGGTATTTTACCTAATTTTCAAATTAATTGAATTTTATCTGATTAGACTTCACTGAATGTTTGTCATAGGCTGAATTCATCGGATTGAATCTAATCTACGCTTTTATTTAATATGAATTGACATCCATCAAAAAGGACCCGGCATGGGTCCTTTTTGATGCTTCCTAATTTCTTCAGCAGTTCATAATTGCAAGCTATTATAAAGTATATGTGAAACCTCCTACATATTAATTCGGCTCCACATGCACATGCACATCGTACACCTCATGCTTCTTCATCAATTCTTTCTCTACAACGCTTGAAATATCATGTGCCTGTTTAATATCAAGTGTTGACCTTACTAAAATAACTACATCCACGACAGTGTTGTTCCCATAGTTTCTCCCACGTATATCCTTAACCCCTTTTACACCAGGGATGGTTTGAATGGTTTCTTCATATGTTTGAATCAACTGTTCATCAAATCCGTCTGTTAAATAGTGTGAAGCTTCCCGGAAAATATTCCATGCGGTTTTACAAATTAAGAGACCTACAAAAACGGCCGTCAGAGGGTCTAACCAAGGAAGATAGAATTGAGCTCCAACAATTCCGACTACTGTTCCTATACTCACCCATGCGTCTGAAAGATTATCCTTGGCAGCCGCCATAAGGGATTGACTGTTTATTTTTTCAGCCAGTCTTTTGTTATAGCGATATACCAGATACATGACTATAGCTGCACCCACCCCTGTCCATGCTGAAAGAAGATCTGGTGATTGGGTTTTTCCGTCAAATACAGACTGTATGGCATTATATAGTACTTGAAGCCCTACAATCATCATGATGAATGAGGCAATTAGAGAGGCAACGCTTTCTGCTTTCCAATGACCATAGGGATGATCCAGATCTGCAGGCTTTCTGGAATATTTCAGACCAATAAGTACAGCAACAGAAGCCACAATGTCTGTTGCGTTGTTCAAGCCGTCTGCCTGCAATGCTTCTGAATTGGCCGTGTTGCCAATGATAAACTTTATTATTGATAATGCGATGTATGCAAGGATACTGATGATAGCTCCGCGTTCACCTAATTTTAACTGTTTATATTTTTCTTGATCCACTGGTTAAATCCTCCACACTTTAATTGTGTTTATCATATCAATCCGCATTCATGTGGGTCTATAGCAACCTTCTTTAGTTGAGCTATCTTATTATGAAGAGGTTAAAAATGTTTTGTTGAGTAAACTTTTATGAAGGCATAAAAAATAGGACAGCGAGTGCTGTCCTATTGATCTTGGAATTGTTGCTGCCTATGAATCTTTCGTTATTAATCTACAATATCCGCTGTAAAACTAGGTTTGGTCAAGCCTGCTTCTTCATAAACGGCGGCCATTTTTTCTTCAAACGCTGCGAATTGTTCATCTGATTCTGTGTATTCGGCGTTCGCCTCATCTGAAAGTTTGGCAGCTCGAGTTTCGTACGATTTTGCAAGGTCATCTAACGCTCCTTGGATTTCCTCTTTTTTAGAATCAAGTGCGGCAGGAACCTCAAGAGCATGAACATCTTCTGCCACGGTTTTTGCTGCAGCTTCTGCATCAGTTTTCAGTTTTGCGATTTCTTCATCAGATGGTTGGTCTTCTTCCTTTGCTTTAGCTGCTTCAAATGCATAGATAGCCGAATCATTCGCATTAACCGTGTTTATTATCTCCATTTGATAGTCTAATAGAGCGCTTTTCATTTCCATCTCATCTGACTTTGCTTCTTCCTCTGTTGCTTCAGTGTTCTTTTCAGTGTCTTTTTCTTCGGTACTGCCTTCACTGTTGCATGCAGCAATAAATAGACTCATAGATAACTAGATAAATGGTACCAATAATTTTTTCATCATCATTTCCTCCCCTTTTAATGAGTTCCTGCAATTACATATATTACCTTATTGAATTATACATGTAAACAAATGGATATTATTTTGTATTATTTGTAAATAACTCAATTCCTGTCGGAGTGGTTAGTTACCATAACAATATGGTCGATTTTACCCTTTCCGTGTTATTCAATCCATATCAGAAATCACCAATATATTTTAAATACTCATATTTAACAAGAAACCGCGATTTTATTGTTTTCCTAAAAAATTTATTAAAACATCCTCTAACCACAACCTGAATGTATTAAAATTAAAGTTTTGGTTACGATGATTATTAACTAAAGTCATATTTGGGGGTGCTTTTCTTGGTGAAAAAAGAGTGTTCATGTGAACGCTGTAAGTGTAAGACGAAAAAGGAATGTGATTGTCCTTGCTGTTGCGAAAAATAATATAAGCCCCTAAACTCCAGCCGAGCTTAGGGGCCAATTATTTTTTACACTCTTACAGCTACACCAACAATTTCATCGAAATATTGTACTGATTTCATTTCCTCATCAATCCATTCGGTTTGTTTCCATGTATGCTCGATAAATACTTCAGCAATCATCCGCTTCCTATCTCCGCCCATTGTATGGGCATCCTTAAGTGCGATGACACTTTCGAATATATTGGCCATTAACTCAGCGATTCGTTTTGAATGATATGTTTGGGTGTCGACGTCCCCTACTGCTACTTTTTCCAATAATTGTTCCAGTTTTTCTATACCATCTGTAACTGGGGTGCTAAACAACAGAAGCTCTTCTGGCAAATTGGATAACTCTTCTTTCATTTTCACCAAAAAGTACTCATGAGCGCGATGTTTATTCATTAACCTTAATACTTCAAGTCCCAAAATATTGGCTGTTCCTTCCCACACCGTCAATACTTGGGCATCCCTAAGTAAGCGAGGCAAAACAAAATCTTCGATGTAGCCATTTCCTCCGTGCATTTCAATGGCTTCGTGGGAGAAATGAATCGCTTGTTCAGCCGTTTCCTTTTTCAAAATCGCAATTAGTAACCTGTTTAGGGCTGAATCTTCTTCTGTCGTCGGGATATCATCTGATACGACGCGATCAAATAAATGAACGAGATAAAATACTGCACTCGTTTCTACCTCATGCTTTGCTGCAAGATGAGACAATGTTTCTTTGATCATCGGATATTGGGTCAATGTCTGACCGAATGCTTCACGGTAAAATGCATAATTTCTTGCTTCTATGTAGGCTCTTCTCATGATTCCAATCGAGGCAACGGCATTGCAGACACGGGAAAGATTCAATGCCTCCATCATATAATATATGCCGCGATTCGGTTCTCCTACAAGATAGGCTTCAGCTCCATCGAATTCCACTTCTGCTGATGGGACCGCACGGACACCGAGTTTATCTTTCAATCTTCTAATGTGAATGCCATTCAGTGAACCATCATCGTTCTTCCATGGAACCGCAAACAGACTGAGTCCTTTCGTTCCATCGCCAGAACCATCGATACGGGCAAGCACCATGGTCACGCCGCACATCCCAGAGTTGGATGCAAAATACTTTTCACCAAAAAGCTGATAAGTATCACCATTTCTCACCGCTTTTGTATCGTTGGCACCAACATCGGAACCACCTTGACGTTCTGTTAAGAATGTAGCCCCCTCGTATAATTCAACTTCGCCTGTTGAAAGGACATGAGACATGAATCTCTTTTTCACCTGATCGGATGCGTATTTTTCAAGAAGCAGGGCAGTAGCCATGGAAAGGGTGACAGGACAATAGAAACCAGGCTCTGTTTGTGATAGTAGATAGCCTTGTGCATAGGAATATACATAGTTTCCTTTATGGCCGAGTGCAGGAATCTCCTTATGGATATAACCTACTATTCCCTTGTTATAGGTTTGTTTCACCGTTTTTTTATATCCTTCATTCACCCAGATTTCAGAAATTTCTTCTCCCAATCGATTGTATTTGATCAGTCTTGGCTGACCTTCACGGTCGGTGTGTACGGCTCGATCATCAATTTCCCCTGCACACAACTCACCGAATGCGTCCAGCTCTTGGTCTGCCCAGCCGAAAAAATCTTTGTCCAGATATTGCTTCATGAGTTCCTTGAAATGAGGATCTTCACGATAGAAGTTTTCAATTTTTTTCATGATTTTACCTCCTGTATTTCGACACGCAATGCTTGTTTCATAACCTTCCCCGTCGCATTTCTTGAAAAATTCAATCTGATGTCTCCCTTGTCTCATTTAATTTTCTGGTAAACTCATCCCTTAGTTCTTCCATTTCTGTTCTCATTGTTTCGAGCTCTTCAATAAATGTTGTGACTTCCTCAATTCGTTTGGTTCCATATTCAATCGTGCGTTCTAATTGCTTCTTTCCGGTTCTGTCCTGATCAAATAATTGGATCATTTCTTTGATTTCATCCAAGGAGAAGCCGAATCGTTTTCCCCTGAATATCAATTTCAATTTGGTGATATCACTTTTCGAATAGATCCTCCTTCCTGACTCGCTCCTTACCGGTTGCAACAAATTTAGTTCCTCATAGTACCTTATCGTGCGTGTCGTTACGTTAAATTCTTTTGCCAGCTGAGTTATCGTATATGTCATTCTGATCATCTCTTTGCTAGAAAATTTGGATACTTCCAGTTTACCATTGACGTTAACGTAAAGTTCAACCTGTATGGTGAAATTTTTTGGTTCTTTAGAAGGGGTACCCCAATACATAATCTGAATACTGTTTTCCATATACTAGTATTAAATGTTGCCGAGGTGGTGGATGAATCATGCAGAAGGTATTGTTATTTGCAGATATAGGAATCGACGATACCATTGCCTTGATCTATTCTTATCTGAGTGAAGAGATTGAATTGGTCGGGGTTGTTGCTGATTATGGAAATGTCCCAAGAGCCCGTGCTGTGGCAAGTGTTCACTACCTTATGAAACAGTTGAACCTTATCGATCAGATTCCGATTATTGGCGGAGCAGAGGTTCCGATGACTGCAGAACAGCCTAAATTCTATCCTGAAATACATGGAGAATATGGACTTGGACCAATTAAGCCTGGTCTTTATGAAGGAATTATTGAAAATTTCTTTGAGATTATCAGATTGATAGAGAAATATGGAGATGAATTGATCATTGTAAATGTCGGAAGGTTGACATCCCTTGCGAATATGTTCATCTTATACCAGACTCTTATGAACAAAGTAAAGAAGATCTACCTTATGGGCGGAGCGTTCTGGGTACCCGGCAATGTAACGGCGGTATCTGAAGCAAACTTTCATTCCGATCCGATTGCAGTTAAGATTGTTTTGACATATGCGAATAATCTTACCATCATCCCTTTAAACGTAACTGACCATGCGATTGTAACTCCTGAAATGGTTGATTACATCGAGTATAAAGGTCGATCGAAGCTTGTTAAGCCTCTGTTGGACTATTACTATGGTTTTTATAAGAAGAGAAATCCATTGATTAAAGGAAGCCCGGTACATGATGCTATCACCCTCATGTCAGCAGTCAATGATGACATGTTCACGTTTCGAAACCTACCCGTTCATGTAGTGACTTCCAGCACTGGCATCCACCGGGGACAAAGCATTGCTGATATCAGACCGTATATTCAGTTTGAAGAAACAGCCAAAAAGCATCGGATTGCCTTTTCGTTCGAGTATGAGATGTTTTTCGCGCGATTTATGAATGTGATGACAGGGGAATCATTTGAGAAAAATAAGGAATGATCTCTTCAGAAAGAGGTCATTCCTTATAGGATTTTATCAGGTGTTTACTTCAGGAAGTGCATATGATAACTTCTTCATTTCATACACCCCCTACCAACTTACACTAGGGTAAATGGATTAAAGTCCTAATTCTTTTTTTATGGATTCCAACGTCTTTCCACCCCAGGAATCGGCAGGTGCTGGTGGATTCGTTGCGTCTTCGTTTCGCTGCAAATAGTTCTTCTCAACAAAGCTCAAGTCTTTTTCATTTACGACTGTGTCAAAATTGATATCAGCCGCACGGTTATCAGTCCCCCACGCCTCCTGGATTGCGATCGCATCTAGGATATCGATTACATGGTCCTGGTTTACGTCTCCTCCTACTAAGCTAATGTGGGTAGTTTCTGATTCTCCGTATAATGTCCCTTTGTATTCGAAGCCAAATGATTCTTCATGTGTTGTCATAAAATGTCCAGGAACACTTACTTCAAATGTATAGTCATCTTTACTTAACGGTAGTGGCTCAATTTCAAAACGAGAAGTACCATTAAGCAAGTTGGTAGCATCAAGATCATACCCAGAAGGATTTGTCACCTTAATTGAAGCCCCTACTTTCTCCCAATCTCTGTATTCAGTAAAACCTCCACCCTCAGCAAGATACCCTTCTGGCGCCAAGTTTCCTTGAACGCGGTTAAATGTAGGTTTTAGATTGTAACGATTTCCGGCACTGAGCAAGATCTGCTCTTCATCGTTTGCATTGATGATAATAGCTGTAGGTTTGATGTAACCAATCGGGTAGAATAGTTCGTCTTGTACTCTTACTTTTACATCCACTACTTCTGTTCGGTCAAATGCTTTATTTTCGTCGAATTTCACTCTTACTTGATTTCCTTCCACTTCAATGGATGCATAATCACTAACTTCATTTGTCAATGCAGCTTCAACAAGGTATACATGTTGTATTCCTGGATTATCAAACGACCAGGTTGCTTCTTTCACTCCGTCAAGATTATCCAATACGAGTGAAGCGTTTAAGATATCTCCTGATCTTGCAGTTTCTACATCGTGTTTTGTATACGAAACAGGAGTCCCTTCTTTCACGAAGAAGTATTCCTTCCATTTCGCCTGGTTTCCTGCTTTATCATAACCAATAAGGTTGAATGAAAGAGATTTTGAGTATTCATTCATCTCTACTTCTTCCACCCATTTCCCCTTTTCGTCCATATAGATAGGCCCGTTTGGTAAAGGGAATCCATAGGTATAGACCGCAAAGTTGGACGATTGGTCAATGTCCACTCCTGCTTCTTGCATGGCTTCGACGTTTGAATCCGTCACTTCCATTTCGAATGGCACTGTCTTTTGTCCAGGCTTGTATTCAATGAAAGGAGATTCACTGTCGAGTGAACTTTTTACTTCGGGAGCTTCAATATCAATGAACAAATCATGCATAATGGTTTTCTGTTTTCCGCTTGGTAAGGTTGAGACGAATTTCAGTTTGTAATGACCTGGTTGGGCAATACTCGTTTCAGATGCTACGGGATCCTTTTTATTATCGGTGAACTTATAGTATTCACCGGTAAAGGCTTGTAAGAAATAATCACGGTTGTCTTCTGCTCCGTTCATATCAAGTGTTCCCACTAAGCCCAGGTCCTCTCCGGATTTACCATCTTGCAGGATGACATCCATCGTGTCTACTGGCGAGCTTAAATTGAATAACACCATTGCCGTCGTCGTTCTGAATCCATCAAAAGCATGATTATAATGTGAAGGCGTAATTGCTGGTGTAAGTAAATCCAGTGAGTTGAATCCTTCCTCTGATTTCTTCACGCTGAAAGGAACCCGGTAGCTTTCACTAGAATCATTGCTGTTGGAAATGACTAAGTATCCTTCATAAATGCCTTTTTTTGCTGTCTTGGGCATTGTTAGGAATACATTTGATTTCTTTGACTTCCCGGCATTGACCTTAATTGATTTGTCAATATTCACCTGTACGCCGTTTTCCTTCAGACTATTGGTTCCTTCTTGAACATTTTCTACAATCTCTATGTTGTATGTTTTTTTCTTACTACTGTCGTTCGAAAATTCGAGTGTCTTTTTTACCCGAATGTGGGAACCTTCTGATACGATCTGATTATCAAAGCTTAAGCCCCCGGTTTGTTCCTTGATTGTAATCAGGTCTTCTCCGTTAGGAAGCAATGTTTCATCATTTACTTGTATCTTCGTTTGACTGTGAAGTGCTTGATAAGGATCGATTCTACCTGCTCCGACTTCAAATACACTGTAATCTTCGTTTAATGGATCAGCGGAATTCATAAGGATTGTTTTGATATCTGACGGTTCAAGGTCAGAATTCTCTCCCAGAAGTAACGCAGCCACACCAGCGGCAAAAGGAGACGCCATTGAAGTTCCATTCAATCTTGCATAAGCATATTTATAGTCTTCCGGATTTTCTGGATTCACCATATAGGAAGGGAAGGTGGATAGAACACTTACGCCTGGTGCGACGATTTCCGGTTTCATATCATAGTTTTTATTAACTGGGCCTCTTGAGCTGAAATCTGCCAACTTGTCCCCTTCTGAGAAAGATTCTTCTAAGTTGCTAAATGTGAAAGTGTTTTCTCCATTCGCAATTGCTTCTTTCAACTCTTCCCCGGCTTTCTTGGTCATGGAGAAAGCAGGAATAAAGTGAGTAGATTCGCCTAGATTATAACCAACGTGACCTTCCACATTGTTGTACATGATGACCGCTTCAGCCCCATTTTCTTTGGCAAACCTAACTTTGTCAATTAAAGCAAAATCGCCACGTTGTACGAAAGCAATCTTTCCTTCGACATCTATATTTTCATAGTCTTTCATATTACCCATGCCTACATCCACTAATTCAAGGGACTTATCATCTAAGCTGGCAAATTGGTGAGCAAATCCTCTTGCCATGCTGATGACTTCCGTGGACCATCCACCTGGTAGTTCTCCTGTAAAAGTGGTTTGTGAAACCGGTACATCACTTGCCCCAACGGTTAATGCCAGTGCTGCTGTACCAGGTGATCCAAGAGTGAAATCATTAGATCCTGAATTTCCGGCTGATACGACAGCGGTTACCCCATTAAGTACAGCATAATTTAACGCTGTGCTTGTTGGATAATAAGGATCGTTAATACTGGCGCCAAGTGATAGATTGATAACATCCATTTCATCTACTACAGATTTTTCAATCCCTGCTATGACCCCTTCAGAGGACCCACTTCCGTATGGACCAAGTACGCGATAAGCATATAGATCAGCATCAGGGGCTACTCCCTCAACTGATACTTCACTATCGTTCTTGTTCTGTCCGACAATGGTTCCTGATACATGTGTACCGTGTGAAGTGTAATAAGTAGAGCCTACTTGACTTAATTCCGGCTGACTGGAATCCTTCCAATCTTCATATGTTGCTTCCATTGGGTCATTGTCATTGTCAACAAAGTCATAACCGCCTTTATAAGCTTCCTTTAAATCTGGATGATGATAATCCACTCCCGTATCCAGGACACCGACTTTGATTCCTTCCCCTGTTATCCCTTCTTTATGTAATTCGTCAACTTTTAAATAAGGCAGGCTCTCTACCGATGTGGTGATGTTACGATCTATATCTGTCGGCAATGCCATTTTAACGGGATCAACCGTAAATGTTTGGTTTTTGTACACTGCTTTGACTGCTTTTGAGTGAAGGAGCTGTTCTACCTGATTGGCTGGTAGCTTTATAGCCACCCCATTATAGGCGGTTTTATATGTTTGTGTGATTTCTGGCAATGCTTTTTTTTCTTTTTTGTTTAGATTTGATAGGTGCTTTTCTACATCTTGTTTAAAGACTTTGTGTTCGTTGTCAACTTTCGCTTTAGCCTCTTCTTTCTTTAACTCTTTCCCCTCTACTGCAGCTTCTAACACGGCTACATCAGATGGTTTTGAGTGAAACTCAACAATGACTGTGATTTCTTCTTCAGAATTCAATTCGCTTTCATTGAAGCCTTGAAGACCTTTCAATTTGTTTAACTCCAACTGTTTCAAAGCAAGTCTTTGCTCTTCTGTTAAAGATGCTAATATTTCTTCTGCTTTCAGGTCCGTTGCCGTAACGGTGGGTGTGGACAAGGTATTGACCGGAGATAACAGTAAACCCGTGGAAATGGCGATCACTGCCGATCGTTTCGCGATTGAGTGTGGATTCATAATTCCTACCTCTTTCTTTTCTTAATTAACAAGTATTCTTAATAGTAGTACAACTATATTCTAGTATTCTTTCTGTTCAGTAGCTATCGGGGTTTTGATTAGGTCTTTTTGATTAGTTACAATCACATTATCAATTGACAAAGACCTATTTTCTGTCGGTAATTAATAGAAAAACTGCTAAATGGACAATTTTTAATTGGGGTTATGATAATATTGGATGAATTGGAACGATTGCAAAGGGGATGAGATCATGCTGGAAGGTAAAATTATCAAGTTCTATCGAGAACAACAAGAGATTAAACAAAAGGATTTGGGAGAAGGAATTTGTTCAACTACCCATATTAGTAAAATAGAACGAGGACTTACTGAGGTCTCAAAAGAAACAATCCACTTATTAAGTGAACGATTAGGAATTCATATGGAAAAGGAAATAGAGAATTATAAGAGTATCGATTCCCTTCTTAAAGAATGGCATGAATCAATCATTAAG
Source organism: Rossellomorea aquimaris (assembly GCF_008180865.1). GTDB lineage: Bacteria > Bacillota > Bacilli > Bacillales > Bacillaceae_B > Rossellomorea > Rossellomorea yichunensis. Next base: position 978,428 of record NZ_VTEX01000001.1, on the reverse strand, counting down.
AAACTGCAGAACAAGGCAGATTCCATAAAGAAAAAACTGGAAGGGTTTCATTTATTGCAGATTCAGGATTTTTATCGTACGTATACTCTGATTCTTTCTCGATATCATTTATTTTCCGGGGAAAATCAACTTGCGAAACGTCTTATTGAAGAAATGGAGATGTGGTCAGGACTTAGTCCATATGAGCAAAATATGTTGCTGCACATTAATGGAATTTATCACATGAGGGTAAACCACGATTACTTCAAAGCCATTTCAGTGCTTAAGAAGATTAGCCTGGACGACTATTCAAATCGTGAATGTTTTTATGATTTAGCTGTTGCCTACCATTCCATTCATTCAAATGTATTAGCCTATTTTTATGCGAATAAAGCCTTGCAATTCTTTGTAGAGATGCGCAGTTTCTCCCGGATGATCGAGTCAGAGATGCTGATGCTTCTCCAACTTGAACAGTCCGATGATTCCAATGTGGAAAGCAAAGAATACCAACGATTAATAGACATGGCAGAAGCTTACGAATTGGAGCACCAACGAGCACTTCTTCACCATAACTACGCCTATCACCAACTAAGAAGTGGAGAATTCAAGTCAGCAAGCGAACTCTACAAAAAGTCCGTCAACACCCGTCAACCCCAGGACCCAAACTACCTCGGTTCACTTGAAGGATACATAAATGCCCTTACCAAAGAGGGACGGACCTCGAAAGATGAGTTACTTCAAATTATAGAAGAAGGCTTGACTCTATCCAAAAAAACTGATAACAAAACGTTCTATCACTTCTTTACGTTACACCAATTGAATGTCAATGAAGACAAAAAAGGGTATTTTGAATACTTGGAAGATAAAGCCTATCCTCATTTTCAGGAAATGGGCTACGTTCTCCCAATGGAGCATTACGGCGTTTTGCTGTTTGATTATTATATGGAAAAAGGAGATGTGGGGAAAGCGAACGTGTATGCCAAAGGTCTGATGGAGAAGTTCCGGAAAAATAATCAATTTGTATAACCTCATCACAAAACGCAATGGAGCGATTTCCATTGCGTTTTGTGAGTTATATGAATCAGGAAGTTAAAGCAAGCATCTGTACTTTCTACTACCTGTCGTGATTCACTAATTTCTTAATATCGTCTCTCAGCTCCTGAATGGTTGCATCCATTTGTTTTTGCTGTTTTCCCATTGCGAAAATCTCCATGCTACATGCGATGAATAAAAGGAATAAAATAATATTGATTAGTTCCATCATTGGTATACCCCCTTGAAGAGTCGTTCTTCGCTAGGATACCATAATCAACCAAGAATCGTCACTGCAGAGATGTTGCATTTTACTCCAATAATGATTTTGAATAAACGATCGGAGCATCTATGCAATTCTTTGAATCATCGACTAATTCAATTAAAGCAATACCAGTTAACTTCGCTTCAATTAAGTCTCCTCTTTCTAAACAATGCTTAAAGCCCTGAGATAATTTTTCCGGTGAAAGCTTATTGGCTAAAGTGCAGTGTGGAATCCATTTGTCAGGAAGATAGAGTGGATTAGCTGATTCATTGAATTCGTGAAAAAAATCATGATGATCCGAATGAAAGTTTAGCATTTCTCTTGTGATGGTCGGGGAGAAAAATAGAGTTCCAAAGTTTAGAAATGAACCTACGGTGTTGAAAGTGATATCGATCGGTTTTTTATGTTCATAATACTCCTCTAATGCTTGTATGTATTTTTGCTTATCTAATTCTTCATAACTTCCTATCGTAATATGAGGACGCGCATCATTGATTTCTTCCTCATAGTAAGAAATATTTTTAACGGTAAGTTCCTTCCATATATCTTGTATCAACTCTTCAGTCTTTTCATCGAATAGAGCGATTACCCAGTACATAGCTTAACCACCTTTCCTATCATACGGATTGTTTCTAAGCTCTTCTTCCTTATACTGTAACATAGTCTCTCTTTCAGTGGTTCAAAAACACTTATTTGCAAACGCTTAAATACTTGTTGGATCAAGACTTTGTGCCAAAATTTAAAGCCTTTCCTCCTAAAATGATAAAAATCTTTGACATTGATAAGAAAATGATGTAAATTACCTTATGGACGAACATTTATAAAATATATAAACTTTAATATTCGTGTTTAGGGGTGTAATAATGGAAAATGTATTTGATTACGAAGATATTCAATTAATTCCTGCAAAATGTGTGGTTAACAGCCGTTCTGAATGTGATACGAGTGTGACCCTGGGTGGACATACATTTAAGTTACCTGTCGTACCTGCCAATATGCAGACCATTATTGATGAAAAAATCGCTGTATATTTAGCTGAAAATAATTATTTCTATATCATGCATCGCTTCGAGCCTGAAAAACGAATTTCTTTTATTAAAGATATGAAGTCCCGGAGTTTGATTTCTTCTATTTCTGTAGGTGTTAAGGATGAAGAGTATGCATTTGTAGAGCAGTTAGCAGAAGAGAAGCTGACGCCGGAATTTATAACAATCGATATTGCCCATGGTCATTCCAATGCGGTAATCAGCATGATTCAACATATTAAAAAACACGTACCTGAGAGCTTCGTGATTGCAGGGAACGTTGGTACTCCAGAAGCTGTAAGAGAATTGGAACATGCCGGTGCCGATGCTACAAAAGTGGGAATTGGACCAGGAAAAGTATGTATTACCAAAATCAAAACCGGTTTTGGAACAGGTGGCTGGCAACTTGCTGCTCTACGCTGGTGTGCAAAAGCCGCTACAAAACCAATCATCGCTGATGGTGGTATCCGTACCCACGGTGATATAGCAAAATCCATTCGTTTCGGTGCGTCCATGGTGATGATCGGTTCCCTATTTGCTGGGCATGAAGAGTCCCCGGGAGATACAATCGAAAAAGACGGCAAGCTCTTTAAAGAATACTTTGGATCAGCTTCAGAGTTCCAAAAAGGTGAAAAGAAAAATGTTGAAGGTAAAAAGATGTTTGTTGAACATAAAGGGTCACTGGAGCATACGTTGATCGAAATGGAACAAGACCTTCAATCTTCAATCTCTTATGCTGGTGGAACAAAGCTTGAAGCAATCCGAACAGTGGATTATGTAATAGTAAAGAATTCAATCTTTAATGGCGATAAAGTATATTAATAGTGAATGTTGAAAAGGTGGGCAATTGATGCTCACCTTTTTTTGATTGAAATAAACATTTCATTATGGATTAATATGAGAAACACCTTTTTAGGGGACGGACCTCAAAAAGGTATACTATCAAGCACCTACTCCCTTCCTCCTCGTTTAAAGGTCCGTCCCTCTTAACTTGTTATAGACACCGGGGGAAATTAAGCTATAATTAGTTTTAATATTATCTTGGGAGGTGAAGTGACTGTGATGAGATTGTTGTTATTGATGGTATTGAGCATGGTGTTAGGGACAGTTCCAGGTCAGCAACAGAATCAAAGCCCGGTATTCTTGAGTTTTGATAATGTGGATACTATTTCTGACCATGTGTTTTTAACCGATGCAGATATGATTATCAACGTGGCCTCTTCACTGGTTCAGAAACAAGATGGTATGACTTCTAATAAAAAATCCATTCTTCCAACATTACACTTCAAATTAATCCCTTTAGCTGGATGTCTATTTAGCACTGAGATTTTTCCAGACTCATTGGGCTTTCTTGAAGTAGTCATGTCCCATTCAAATTACCTCTGATTCCTTTCATTCTAAAATTACATGTGATCTCGTAACCCCTTTTTTCTCTTTGCAGTTAAGAGTTTTTTTGCAGTGCCTATTTAAATTAAACATTGGTCCTTGAAAATTAAATTAAACTGAGGTGCATTCATATGAGAAATTATGAATATCGTAAGGAATCTATTGCTTGTTATGTCTTCTGTTCTCTTTTCCTACTTAGCTTTGTTGGAACGATACTGGTATCTGGAGAAATGAGTGGAAATAGCATCATCTCATCCGTCCCTCGATTCTCATGGGATATGATGATTAAGTGGAGAGAAATTGTTGAGATATTCGACTTAAAGTAAGTTAAAGCAAAGTTTCGTATTGAAACTACTTTATTAATAAAGCGAGGAAATAAAAATGAATCTGGGTTTCGGTGAAATAGCGATTATCTTGTTCGTAGCATTACTATTCTTTGGACCAAGCAAACTTCCAGAGCTCGGAAAAGCTGCCGGTGTTTCTTTAAGAGAATTTAAACAGGCGGTCAGTGGATTGATGGAGGATGAGGATACAGACCATGATGGTGAAAAGAATATAAATAAAAATCAATAGTACTGCTTAACTGTGAGGGACGGACCTCCAACAAACTGAAAATCTGATAATCTGGCAATTTGGAACATTTGGAGGTCCGTCCCTCTCCAATTAAAAACACGAACCTACGGCAGGGGTAGGTTCGTGGAGTTTTTAGGTGAATCGAATGTTTTGTAGTGGTTTGATTGCTTGTGCAGATTGAGTTTCACCGTAGAATAGGATAGTTGGTTCGATTACGTTGGTTTCCCCCATTGCTGCAGACCATTCGTTTGTTGATGCTACTAGAAGAACATCTTGATTTAAGTATGCTTCTGACCGTTTTCTGGTGCTTGGGTGAACAAATGTCACAGATTCTTGGTGATCATCCGATCCAACCGTAATAAATGGTGTATCTCTCAATACGAATTCCTCGACGCCTGCATAGTATTTATGAACCATCCCTTGTGTCGGAAGTTTAACGAAACTGGATGTTAATGTTTTTCCAGTCATGAAGAAAGCCTCTAAATCCAGCAACTCCTTCATATACGTTCTTCCTGAATCCTGCTGAATCTCTGCGTATACAGCCAGGACCGGCACTTCTGGAAGTGTTAAAGCATATTGACGAAGAACAATACCCTTCATCTTTTCATGCTCCTTGAATTCTGTCGTTAAACAAATTCCTGCCCACTGATGGCCTTGTTGATCCAACTTTGTTACAGATCCGATTGCAGTATTCTCTTTCAACATTGAATAGGAACTAACGGATTGGAAAGAGTATCTGATACCTCCACCCCAAGGATTCCACCACGCCCGTGGACCCGGGTTTGGATATAGATGATCCAACGATTCCTTACCGTCAATCGATAAGGAATAGATACCAGGATAATAAGCAGATGATGCTTTAAATGAAATGACGCCATTATCTACAGACCAAACATCTTCGTTCCTCTCAACCCTTACTTCCCTCTTCCCCTTAACAAGTTGGATTACTTCTACTTTTCCGAAGTGACTTTTGGATTCGAATTGCCCATCTAACCATTTTACGCCTGGTGATGAATGCTCTAGTTCAAGATTCAGATGGGTGACTGATTCAGCTTTATCCACTTCTTTCGTGAATGTTTCATTATCTGATTTAACGGTTAATTTACCATGAATGTAGGGAGTCAACATGGATCGGAATGAATAATTTTCCCTTTTACCAACATAAGAAACAATATCTCCATGTGTTTTACCTAAAGCATACAGGGGCAGCTCTTTCAACTCCCTTTCATCACCCACCACCAACTCCCGCCACTTAGACCAGTGGTTGGAAGTATTGATCCCGACCTGGATGGGACCTAAACACTTTTCTTCCTGGGATTGTATCAGGTCGATTTCATATTCAAGGGCCATTCGCCAATCATCTTTTCTTCCAAGAGCTTCTTCTGGCCATGCAAGTCCGATAGTATCTCCAATCGAAGAGCATGTGAAAATCCAACGTTCAGCCATTTCTTTATCATTAATATACTCCATAAAAGGAACCAAGGACTCATTCCCGATTAAGACTCCATCCCTTTGTGGGATAGCCATTCCTTCGAAGTTTATAAAAACGGGCTGAATTAGGGAAAGATGCTTCCTGTCTTTTTCTCCGGCATTCACTACTTCATGTTTGATTTCTACTAATCCATCACCGTAAATTTTAAAATAGGTGTTCAGAAGCATGGAGGAAAATGCATCCGACTTTAGTGTTGTTTTCATCACGAAAGCTTCAGGAAGCTCGATAAATTCTACAAAAGAGGCTTCTTTCTTAGAAAACTCTTCACTATATGGTTTTCCGAATTTTGGTGTGAAGAATGTTATCGGATCTTGGGTTGCATTCAAAGAGCCTACTTTGACGATATGGTTTCGTTTTTCAATCTCTACGTAATGCGGACCGTTAAACCCGATCCAATTCTCTTCTGTCTCGCCACCAAATTTTGCCCCAAAACCCGGTAGAGCCAATGAAAGACGAGTGGAAAAAGTAGTCGCCTCCCCGTTTATTCGTTCAGCAGAAACATTCACCTCTACTGACAAAAAGCCATTTTTCAGTAGCTGGATCGGAAGTGGAATCGAAACTCTCTTTTTCCCTTCGATTTTCACCATCACTTCTGAAGTTTCCCACTTTACTACCTTATTTACAGGCAGTTTAATCGTCCAGGTAGTTTCTTCTTCTAATTGGCTTTCCAAATCAAGATAGAGCATTCCTTTACCCTGGGATTTCCAATACTTTTTTACCGATCTTAAATGAAGATTCCCAGCTTGTTTAGGGAAGACCCCTAGTGCTAACGGGATTGATTGACCATCCACATCCACTGTCACCCCGACAGTCGGGTGCTTTTTCCAAGGACTTGGCTGACTACATGGCATGGCGACACTGACAGTGGATTCTCCAATCCAGCTCTTACCCACTAATGCGGTCTCATGGAATTCATGCTTTACAAGAGAAGTTGATACTCCTCTTAGGGAGATTTCAACCGGATTCTCTTTGCGATTTTCTACATGATAAGTCACATTGTGTTCTTTTTTCTCGAGTATCTTAAAGTCAGGCAGCCTCATTTCCACTAAAAAATCCTTCGTTTCAATTAAGCGAATGCCTCTTCCCGTCCGTTCAAATTGAATTCGAACGAACTCATTTCCTGCTTCCCATTTGTATTCATAATAAGTATGATCACGATCTTTCAGGCCATCGGGTTTGATTTCAATTAAACGCTGACTCGTTGTATACCAATCATGCTTCTCAAAAAACGGCTTCAGACAGTCAATTTGGAGTACCATCGGAATAAAATTCATCAGGTGAACGGTGTCATCGCGCTCTTCCCAGAAAAATCCGCATTTCTTGTATAGAGGGACGGCTTTTGTATTACCCGCCCAGGTAAATAAATCCAGTCTCGGCCATTTTAATTCCACAGTCTTTTCTAGTGCTTTCAGTACGAGCTGTTTGCCGAGCTTTAAGCCCTGATACTTGGGGTGCACGTTCAAAAGAGGAATGTATAAGGCACCTTCGTCCTCGCGATATTCAGACAACCCGCAGTAGCCTGCCACTTCATCTCCCACCATTGCCAAAAACAGATGGAGGTTTGTGGAGTTAGCTTCCTTGTCTTTTACGTCTTGTTCTGTTGTAATAACAGAATCTCCACCCCAATTTTCCCGGCTTTCATTCCACATTTTCGCTATTCCTTTTGCTAATCCTTCATGATATTCTACGATTTTCACTTGCTCCAAAGTAGTCTTCATAATGTCCTCCTACGCTAGGTTTTAATATATAGAACCTCATCCTCATTTATTTTTTGAATTGCATCGACGATTGTCATCATCGTCATCGCCTCCTTTCATATTGTTGGTAATATTTTCTTCCCACACCCACAGTTTAAGATTTTATGAGTAGTAAGTAAAGAATATTCTAACAAGAAAAAAAGATTTCATTTAATTATGTAATTGTAAGAGAAATGGAAAATGTAGAATATTTTCAGGTGGACTGGACAAACCTACAAGATAAAAAGAGGTTATGATAATGAAAATTAAACGACTTATTCCAATGATTCTCTTCACGCTTTTTCTCGCCAATACGACCATCGTTGAGTTCAATCCGGTGGTGCTCGCTCAACAAGAAATACCTTCTTATGCTAAATGGGGAAGTCTGGCTGTGAAAAAGACGCAAGAGAAATATCCTGATGCAGCGATCGTTGACTATCTCCATATCGGTAAAGAAAACGGATCGAAGGTATCGACTGAGAAATTTAAGCTATGGTTAAAACGCGGCGGGAAAGAATTTGGTGTATTTGTGGACATTCAGTTTGAAACGGATACTGAAAAGATGATTGATATTAAATTCACGGAAACGGATCGATAATTGAGGTTCTCTATTTTTCAAAGACCACATCTCTTAGAAAGCATATCTAAGACGTACCTTTGCGTATATATGCATTCACCCATTCCCCCGATCAATCATATAAACATTATAGGTTGAATTATTTGGTTATTTACCAAAAGGGGGAAATGAAATGGGGAAATCAGGTTATGTACCTGATAATACTAATATTAAGAAGACCAGTGGTACACCCAACCTCTTCTTTGATTCGAAAAAGAATGTATTCTTTGAGAGAAACCCAGATAATATCGCCTATGAAGTGACTTCCACTCAATTGCCGGCTATGGTAGGAGGTGCATTCGTAGATCTGTACCTATCAAAGGGTCATGTACGCGAACCTCACTGGCATCCGAATGCATGGGAATTGGATGTTGTCGTTTCTGGTGAAGCCGTCATATCAATCATTGATCCCGATACAAATAAGCTTCATAAGTACAGTACTAAAGCGGGGCAGGTTGTGTTTATTCCTATGGCATGGTGGCACTGGATCACGCCGGTATCAGATAACGCACACCTGCATCTATTTTTTAATAATGATCAATTTGAAACGGCCGAGGGATCGGATACGTTGCGCTTAACCCCACCGGAGGTATTCGAGCTATCCTATGGCATCAACGCTGAAATTATCGCCGAGGCTTTGTCACCAATAAAGGGTTCGGTTGTCATTGGTCCCCCGAATAAAGATCGAAATAGGATTGGGTCCCCCATAAAGATGCTGAAGGAGTCTAGGAATGATGGACACATATTGATCAATATTAATAATAAATCCATTCATTTATAGAATCGTCAATAGGTGTGGATAATCCATGCCGTTTGAATTGTTGAATAGAGACAAGTTTATAGAATTTAAAAAAGATCAAAGGTCATGTCACCTTTGATCTTTTTTAAATTTTAAAGCTTCACTCTCTGCAAACGCAGGGCATTCAACACAACGGACACAGAACTAAATGCCATTGCAGCTCCGGCAAGCCATGGCGCTAAGAATCCCATTGCGGCAATGGGGATGCCTAGTGAGTTATAGGCTAGAGCCCAGAATAAGTTTTGTTTAATATTACGAATGGTTTTCTTACTCATGAAGATAGCATCGGCGATACTGTTCAAGTCATCACGGATAAGTGTAATATCGGCAGCCTCCATGGCAACGTCTGTACCTGTCCCGATCGCCATTCCGATATCCGCCATGGCAAGTGCAGGAGCATCATTAATTCCATCCCCGACCATCGCGACTTTCTTTCCTTCCTCCTGCAGTTTTTGAACTTCCTTTGCTTTTCCTTCAGGTAATACTTCCGCAATTACATGCTGAATGCCAGCTTCCTTCGCAATTGCTTCAGCGGTTCGCTGATTGTCACCAGTAATCATGATGACTTCTAACTCCTTATCCTTTAACCGTTGAATGGCTTCTTTCGAAGTATCTTTTATAGTGTCCGCTACAGCGACAAGGCCGGCATAGTTCCCATTAATAGCAACAAGCATAACCGTCTTCCCTTCTGTTTCAAGGGCTAGTTTGGTTTCTAACACGTAATCGATGTGAACACCTACTTGTTCCATCAATTTTGTGGTACCGATGACCACCTCTGTACCTTCTACCTTTGCTTTTACACCATACCCTGGTATAGCATCAAAATTTTCACTGCCTAATAAAGTAATTCCTTTTTCTTTAATCCCTTTAACAATTGAAACAGCAAGTGGATGCTCAGAAGACCGTTCCACCGCTCCAACCAAAGCAAGAAAATCCTCTTCATCAAAACCACTTTCCACTTTTACATCTGTTAATACCGGTTCACCATTTGTAACAGTACCCGTTTTGTCGAGTATAACGGTTGTAATTCCATAGGTCGATTCCAAATGTTCTCCGCCTTTAAAGAGAATCCCGAATTCAGCTGCACGTCCGGATCCTGCCATTATCGAAGTCGGAGTCGCTAATCCAAGGGCACATGGACAGGCAATCACAAGTACGGCAATCAGTTTTTCGAGTGCTTCGGCAAAATCACCTGGTTTAACCCAAATGTACCAGACAAGAAATGTAAGGACTGCAATTCCTACAACAATTGGGACAAATATTCCCGATATTGTATCCGCTAACCTTTGAATAGGAGCCTTGGAACCTTGAGCATCCTCCACCACTTTGATAATTTGTGCCAGAGCTGTATCCCTACCTACCTTTGTAGCTTTCATTTTAAGGAATCCGTTTTTATTCATTGTGGCACCGATTAATGTATCACCTATAGATTTATCCACCGGAACGCTTTCTCCTGTAATCATCGATTCATCAAGTGCTGAACGACCTTCGATGACTTCTCCATCTACAGGAACTTTTTCACCTGGTTTGATGTAGACAATATCTCCTGTGACAACGTCTTCTAAAGGAATTTCCACTTCATTCCCGTCTCTTTCCACCGTTGCTGTTTTAGCTTGAAGACCCATAAGCTTCTTTATGGCTTCAGAAGAACGACCTTTTGCCTTGGCTTCAAACAATTTTCCGAGAATAATGAGTGTGATTAAAATAGCACTGGTTTCAAAATATAGCTCAACCATATGCATTCCCGATCCAATCGACTGATAGGCAAGAAACACACTGTAAAAGTAAGCAGCCGATGTACCAAGTGCGACTAAAACATCCATATTGGCACTCTTATTTATTAATGCTTTATAAGCACCTACGTAAAACTGTTTCCCGATAATAAACTGTACAGGTGTTGCTAATGCCATTTGCACCCAAGGGTTCATTAAGATTTCAGGTAATGGAATGAACGATGTAAATTCAAAATGACTGACCATTGACCATAATAGGGGCAGAGATAATAATAGTGACCATATGAACTTACGTTTTTGCTTCTGAATCTCTTGATGTTTATGATCGGTTTGTTCTTCTTGATTTTCATCATTTTTCATTGTTGCACCGTAGCCGATTGAATCAACCTTTTTTATGATTTGATCTGTAGTGATAGTCCCAGGGGCATACTCAATGGTTGCTTTTTCCAAGGCCAAATTAACCGTTGCATGTTGTATACCATCTTGCTTATTCAATACTTTCTCGATTCTTGCAGAACAAGCAGCGCAGGTCATCCCGGTAATATCAAACTCGGTTTTTGCAAGTTGTATGTCATAACCTAAATCTTGAATTCTTTTTTGAAGATCACTTGGTTCCACTTCTTCTGGATTGTATTTTACCGCTGCTCTCTCCATCGCGAAGTTGACCGATGCGTTTTCCACACCTTCCATTTTATTTAAACCTTTTTCGATTCGATTCGCACAAGCAGCGCAAGTCATTCCTGTTATATCTAAATTGGTTTCTTTATGCTCAGCCATTTATCAACCCTCCATACCTATATGGGGTATACTTTTTTGTAAAAGAAAACCGTGCTGAGAAAGCACAGTATTCTTACACTACATCATATCCCTGATCATCGATTGTTTCTTTAATGTCATCAAGCTTTACTTGTGAATCATCGAATTCAACCTCTACTTTCTTTTCTTCCAAACTTACTTGCACCGATTTCACACCGTCTAATTTAGCAACACTTCCTTCAATTGCTTTAACGCAATGTCCGCAAGACATACCTTCCACTGTTAACGATTCTTTTTGCATCTGTAACCTCTCCTTTATTTTTTCATAAGTTTTTGGATTGTAACCATAAATTCATCTAATACTTCTGTGTCACCTTCTTGAATTCGATCGAGAACACATGTTTTCATATGGCCTTCTAATAGAATTTTGGCTACGCTGTTAAGGGCAGATTGAGTGGCGGAAATTTGCGTAATAACGTCATCACAATACGTATCGCGCTCAATCAAGCCTTTAATTCCTCTTATTTGACCTTCAATACGATTTAATCGCGTCACAAGGTTTTTCTTAACATTATCAGAGTGATGGCTTTTCCGAACTCCTTCGTCTGAGCATGCAGAATGATCCATTACACGCTCTTCTTCTTGAATCACGGATGGGTTAATTTCAGGATCTTTTTCATTCTTTTCAGCGGTCATCTTCCCACCTCCATACTCAAAATATACTATACCCCAATATGGTATGTAAAGGAATTTGATTTGATACTTAATTATTGATTTATTCTAGGTGCAAGACCCAATTGGAATCCTTCAAAACACTGACAATTCTTTTACATCATGACGTATATATGCTCATACAAATATATAATTTCACGATGTTGAATGCGGAAAAAAGTTGGAGAATTCCAGTCTGAAGAGAGAGTGCCAAGAATCTTCACCAAATAAAAAAGCGAGTCTCCTCACTGGAATCTACGCCTTTAGTATCTTTACATTATTTATGTTTGTTAATCCCATCTTGTGGGTTGTAAGTATTTATTTCAGTAGAAGCTGTGGCGACCCCAATAATGGTGCCCTCTTCGTTTAATAAGGGGTGGGCATACACCTGATAGGATACTGTTCCTGTAGTTAACGGAATCGAGATTACTCTACTGAAGGGAGACTTCTTGTCCAGAACCTCCTGTTTCAACCTCATTAATGACCGGTTTCCTTCATTATCATTTAGCTCAACGTCTGTTTTTCCTATATGATCATCTGGAATTAAATCAGGAGTATTGAAGATCCATGTATAGCGTAATTGAGTATCACAATGAGCGAGCACGACTGGTGCATTCTTTAAGGCAATCGAGAATGGATTTTCCTCAAGATTAAAGCTGGATGCGTGAAAATCCAACACTTCTCCCAGCTTGACGGTGACCTCACTGCTCGGTTTACGGATCCCGTTCTCGATTTGAGCATAGTAGGACCTTTCAATAAAAGCTTTGGAAGCCACTTCCTGTTGGGTCATCTTCTTCCTTTTTCTTAACTTAATAAGCCAAGTTCTTTTATTCAATCCTCAATACCCCTTTCTGAACCTTAATGGCAGAAAAGCAATGGTTAAACTTTATTAGAGGGTGGCTAAACAGAAACATTCCCAAATGGTTATTTTCGATATAATAGAATGGTAGGAAAGTAATTATATATCCTACGCTTTTATCTTCATCATGGTGTGAATCTTCTTTATGTAAAGTGACCTCTTCATGAGACATCTATACGTCCTCATTTAGTATCATTGCTTATGTACTCCTTATAAAAAAGCATAACATAATACCCAGCGTTTCCTCTATCCTTTTTCCAAATATATTTACATAATCGTGAAACTCAAAGTTTTGATCATAGTAGGAGGTTATCAAATGTCCATGAAGGCCATTCATGATGAAAACAAATATCTTGAATTCATTAACAACATAGTGGATGCAAAGACGAAATTGATTCAAGGAAGAACAAACGGAGACGCTCCTTACCCAAATATTGTAAATGTATCGCTGCGGAAATGGAGAGAGGAAATGATTGAGCTATTAGCCCAGTCTCTGCGAACTCCTAATAGCAATACTATCTCGAGATGGGCATGTTCTTCAGTTACTCTCTTTAGGCAGTTAGATTTATCCCTCGAGGTAGCGATAGAAGATCTTCGCTATTTTCGGGATGAGATTGGTAACATGATTAAAACAGATTCCATCAAGATCGAGCTGTCAATTGATACATTTTATGAACTTCTTTCTCTTTTTCATTCTGGTGTGGATCGAGCCATATACCGCCTTACGATGGCCCACTCCCACCCCCACTCTGAAACAATTAGTTCCGAGCTTTCGATCCCTATTGTGAAAGTGACTGATACGATCGCCATTTTGCCGCTTATAGGGGATATCAACTCAGCACGTGCAAAGGATTTAATGGAAAGGTCTTTATCACAAGGATCGGCATTGGGCCTGAGTTATCTAATTATTGATCTATCAGGGGTAACGGTTGTTGACACGATGGTTGCAGATCAACTATTCAAGGTGGTAGCTGCACTCAAATTAGCAGGAATTCAAGTCGTCTTAACAGGGATTAGACCTGAAATTGCTCAAACAATGGTCAACCTCGGCATCGTAATTAAACATATTCCCACTTTCGCCAGCCTTCACACCGCTCTTATACAATTGCAAAAGCAAAAAAGCATCCTTAGGAATTAGGATGCTTTTCTTATGTATAAAAATTTTTTCTAGTAAGAACGAAAATGACTTACATAAATAGACAACAAAAAATATCTAAAGAATCTATAGGGACACTTCTGTTATTTTACAGATTAGGCTTAGTTAAATAATCATGTAAAAGCTTTCCGATTTCGGCAATTGTGTCTCGCGCAGATTCGTTTTCATCAAGTTCGTCGATTAATACAACTATGTAGGCAGTTTTTTCTTCAGATCGAACAATTGCACAAGCATGTTCAACCCCAGGTAACTCCCCTGTTTTGTTGGCTATATAGATTTTTTCTTTATCCATCCTTGCAGGAAGCTTAGTATTAAATTGCTGTTGATGCAACATATATAGCATTTTATCCCGGCTTTGCTGATTAAATAGCGTCCCTTGGTCTAAACTGCGTAAACAGGTGATGATATCAGAAGCAGAGGTGAAATTGTCATACCCTTGTTTCATTGCTTGAAAATCCATCATTTTCCGAATAAGCTTAGTGTGTTTTAATGCTAGAGAGTTACAAAGGTTATTTATCGCTTCTGTACCTAAACGGTCGATAATGAGATTCGTCGCGGTGTTATCCGACACAATGATCATGAGTGTGAGAAGGTCTTCTACCGTCAACGAAATTCTTTCGGATAGTGTTGACAACACTCCTGCCCCTCCCACTCTATACTCATTAGGGACCATTACCGTTTCATCTAAATCGATTTTCCCATGCTCTGACTGCCGATAGCCTTCAAGTAAGATCGGAACCTTGATTAAACTTGCAGCAGAATAAGGAGTGTCACTATTGATTTGGATGGAGTGTGAAGGCAGGTCAATGGCAACACTGATCCTGCCTTTACATTTATCAATAGCGTCCAAAATTTTTTCCTCTAATAATTTCTCATTCATCCATTTTTCATCCTTTACTTTGTGACCGCTACTTCGTCATGATCCTTGGTGATTTCATTGTCGTACAAGTGACAAGCAACAAAGTGCTTTTCTTCTACTTCCTTCCATTTTGGTTTATGGCTGGCGCACGCTTCCATGGCTACAGGACAACGTGTTCTGAATACACAGCCACTTGGTGGATTGATTGGACTGGGGATTTCCCCTTGAATGATCATTCGTTCACGCTCATCCTCTACATCGGGATCAGGGATGGGAATAGCTGATAGTAATGCTTGGGTATAAGGGTGAAGAGGCTTTTTGTAAAGCTCCTTACTTTCGGTTAATTCAACCATATGTCCCAGATACATCACTCCGATTCGGTTGCTGATATGCTTTACCATGGAAAGATCATGAGCAATGAATAAAAAGGTCAACCCCTTTTCTTTTTGAAGCTTTTTCAATAGGTTTACGATTTGAGCTTGAACGGAAACATCAAGAGCAGAAATAGGTTCATCTGCGATGATGAAATCTGGATTAAGGGCGAGAGCTCGTGCTATGCCAATTCGCTGACGCTGTCCGCCACTGAATTCATGAGGATAGCGATTAGCATGATCCCTATTCAGTCCGACATCTTCCAGCAACTGATAAATACGTTCCATCTGTTCCTTTTTATCCCGGTATAAATTGTGGGCCTCCATCGGTTCTGCAATGATTTCACGTACCGTTGAACGTGGGTTAAGAGAAGCGTACGGATCCTGGAAAATCATCTGCATGTTTCGATAAAAGGATAGCTTTTCTTTTTCAGAGAGTGTATGAACGTTCTTCCCGTCATACAGGACTTCCCCTTCTGTCCTGTCATACAATCCGATAATGGTACGGCCTGTAGTCGACTTCCCACAACCCGATTCCCCTACTAATCCGAATGTCTCACCTTTATAAATATCAAATGAAATACGATCCACTGCCTTTAAGGTTTTACCTTTTTCAAGCTGAAAGTATTTTTTCAATTCCTTTACTTCGAGTAGTTTGTGATTCGTCATGATGATTCCTCCGTTTCCTCCCAGTAGCGTCTTGCAATACATAACTCTTTCTCGTAGTAGGTACCTTTCAGTGAGAGAATTTCAATGGTTTTCCCAGTATTGGGAGAGTGGATCATTTGTCCGTCACCATGATAGATTCCAACGTGATGAATGCTCCCCTTCCCTTCTTCATAAGCAAAAAATAAAAGATCACCAGGCTCTAATTGATTCAGTGCTACTTCTTTTCCTGCTTTTGCCTGGTCATTTGCATCACGAGGAATCAGATAACCATTTGCCTTGCACATGGTATAGCTGAAGCCTGAGCAATCAAACCCATAGCTCGTCATCCCTCCCCATAAATAAGGAAGAGCAAGAAAGGCTTCTCCTGATGTGACGATGTCATGGCCGCTACCCTTTTGGTCGTTAACCTTCGTGGTTGAGATGATTACATCTTTCTGTTTTAAGAAGCGTGTACCTAACGGAGTCATAACTTCGATAACATGATCGTGCTCTTTCACAACGGGTAAAGTCGTTTGGAAACTGAGTTCCAATTCCACCTCATCATCCTCATTGATTAAATCCGCAAATTTGCTTGTGATTATGGCATATGTATCCGTTTGAGGGAACTCCCTGTGTGAAAGTTGAACGCTAGGGACCCAACCAGGGTATCCTTGATTGTCTTTGGATGTGGCTTGGTCTGGAATGATCACATGAGACCAACCGTCCTCCTCTTCCATCACCAATACTTCCTGTCCGAATAAAGCTTGAGATTGTATACGGTTTTCATCGCAAAGAGCCAACCGGGATTCATGCGTCAAGGATTCTAACCATTCGTTGATTTGCACGGGATTGGAAACGGCAGATGAATCCAAATCACGGGCTGAATCCTTGGATGTCCATACAGTTGATACGGGTACTGCTATTAGCGCTTTTGTCGTCATATTAATTCCCCCTCGTATTCATTTAAACTAGTACTCTCTCTATCCCTAATCCAGATTGGGTGGGCAGCGTGATCATTCGACCGTTATATTCTATGCCTCCCACTACAATATCTTTTGCCAACATAAGAGGCGCGTCGAAATCAAATCGTGTCACGTTTTTCTTGCTTGCTGCAAAATGAGCGGCTGCCGTAATCCCGAGGCGCGTTTCAATCATGCTCCCTACCATACATTCGACACCACAAACCTCCGCAAGATCGTTAATTTTCTGAGCGTAATAAATGCCCCCGGCTTTCATGAGTTTGATATTGATCAGGTCTGCACTGCGGGTTTTTAACACTTCAAATGCTTGATATGGTGTAAAAACACTCTCATCTGCCATAATCAGTGTATCCACTCCATCAGTGACTCTCTTAAGCCCTTCAATGTCATGAGCAGGTACAGGCTGTTCGACTAACTCAATGTTAAGATCAAGGTCTTCCATTTTACGAATCGCTTTGATTGCCGCTTTCGATTCCCAGCCTTGATTGGCATCGAGTCGAATTTTGATATCAAACCCGATTCGTTGGCGGATTTCATGAATTCTTTTTATATCCGTCTCGATATCATCTTTTCCCACTTTGACCTTCAGTACGTTAAAGCCTTGCTTCACATAGGCTTCTGCATCTTCACCCATTTCCTTTGGACTATTAACGCTCACAGTATAATCGGTCTCCAGCCCATGACGGTACCCGCCGAGAAATTGATAGAGTGGAAGATTGCAGTGCTGAGAAAGGCAATCATATAAGGCCATATCTACAGCTGCCTTTGCGCTTGAATTACGAACAAGTAATGAATGTAATTGTTGAAAAAGCTGCTCATAATTTAAGAGACTCTTACCTATAATGGCCGGCTTGATCACTTGTTGGATGGCCCATTCAATGCTGGATAAGCTGTCCCCTGTAATGACAACTGTTGGCGGTGCTTCTCCCCATCCAACAGTCCCGTCATCACACGTTAATTTCACAACGATGGCTTCTGCCACTTCAACGGTGCGCAATGCAGTTTTAAAAGGGGTATGCAGGGGGACAGCTGTTCTGGATGTTTCCAGTTTATGGATATTCACTTATTCTCATCCTCTCTTATGCCGGATTCTACACTAAATGTTTGGTTATACGTATTCATTCGTCCCATGCTTCCTAATGGTATGGCGACACTAGGGGAAGAGTGACCGATATGAAAGCCTTTTAAAACAGGTATACCTGCATCTGAAATATGTTCTTTGAGCACCTCATCAAGAGTCAGAGATTGTTCGTGTTTTTCTGGCACACAGTTTTTGAAATCCCCGATGATGACGCCGGATGCGTCATGGAATTTTCCCGCCATTTTCAGCTGATTCATCATTCGGTCCACTTTATAAGGTTTTTCATCGATATCCTCGATAAATAGGATTTTACCTTTTGTATCCAATTCAAAAGGAGTCCCTAATGTGCTAACCAATAAGGTAAGATTTCCACCTATTACAGGTCCGCTTGCTATACCTTCTACAACTGTTTCCAACGGGGATAGCTTGTTTGTATACTCGATGTCTTTCGCATGAAACAACTGTTCAAAAGACTTCCTAGTTAAGCTATGTACACCCGAAAGACCAATATCAGAACTTAACATGGGCCCATGAAATGTCACGATTCCAGTTTGTTGATGAATAGCTGTATGTAAAAAAGTGATATCACTATATCCCCAAAAGATCTTCGGGTTTTTCCCTATCAAGTTGTAATCCAATCGGGATGCGATCCGTCCTGTGCCGAAACCACCGCAAGCACAAATGATGGCTTTAATGTCACTGTCTTTGAACATCATATGTATATCTTCTATCCGCTCTTGATCATAACCTGCCAGGTACCCATATTTCTTATGGACAGATTTACCCAGTTTTATGTCCAAACCTAATTCTTCAAGAAATGATAAGGCATTTTTTAATGGTTCAGGTTTCGGAGGGCTTGCAGGAGCAATGACTCCTATTGTATCTCCTACTTTGAGTTTTGAAGCTTTTATCACCATACATGACCCCTTTCGTAGAAAAAGAGGGAGCAAACGCAAGGCTTCAAGTAGCCTTGCGTCTTCTCCACTCACTATTAGTTCAAGCACTTATTTCTTGTCTGCCCATTTTAATTCCATGTATCCAACTGGATGACGAACGATACCGGATACATCTTCATTTTGTAAATACACGTGGTTGTAGAAGTGGATTGGAATGATCGGCATTTCATCCATTAGGATTTTCTCTGCTTCATACATTAATTCGAAGCGCTTCGCTTCATCTGCTTCATTCATGGCTTCTTTTATTAGGCTGTCAAACTTTTCATTACTCCAACCTGTTCGGTTCATAGAGTGGCCAGTTTGGAAGTTCTCCAGGAAGTTGATCGGGTCTGCGTAATCTGCCAGGAATGAGCTTCGTGATAATTGGAACTTCAATGCTTTTTGCTCATCCTGGAATACGTTCCATTCCATATTGGCTAATTTAACGTCAACCTCCAAATTTTCCTTGAACATTTGTTGAAGGGCTTCAGCGATTTTCTGATGTGTATCACTAGTGCTGTACGTTAAGGTTACTTCAGGAAGCTTATCGTATCCTTCTTCTTCCATTCCTTTTTTCAGAAGGGCTTTCGCTTCTTCGATATCTGTTTTCACTAAATCTCCATTTGCTTCCCGGAAGTCTTTTCCAGAAGGATCTTTGAACCCTTTTGATACGAACCCGTAAGCTGCTTTTTCCTTATTCTTTGTTACAAAGTCGACCATTTGCTGTTGATCTACCGCCATGGCAAATGCTTTACGTATGTTTTGATTTTGGAAAGGTTCTTTTTCTAAATTGAAACGGTAGAAGTAGGTTCCTGCTTGATCTTCTACATTCACTTTCCCTTCTTCGAATAACTGTTTACTTAAATCTGCTGGTACGTCTGCTGTATCCAGCTCACCCGTTTTGAATAATTGATAATCCGTGTTTGTATCGTTCACCATTGCCCAGTGAACTTTATCCAATTTCACTGAATCTTTATCCCAATACTGATTGTTCTTCTCCATAACAAAGTGGCTGTCATGCTCCCATTCAGTTAATTTAAAAGGCCCATTTGCAACGAATGTATCAGCTTCTGCAAACCACTCAGGGTTTTCGGTAGCAACCTTCTCATTGATCGGGAAGAACGCTGGATTCGCAATGACGCTTAAGAAATACGCTTGTGGACTTGATAGAGTGACCTCAAACGTTTTCTCGTCCTTCGCTGCTACCTTCACTTCATCTGCTGACCCTGTACCTGTATTGAAGGCTTCACCACCTTCAATGAAATAACCTAAGAAGGCAGCCGGTGATCCCGTTTCCGGATTCAACAGACGTTTCCAAGCAAAAACGAAGTCTCCAGCTGTTACATCATCTCCATTAGACCATTTGGCATTGTCACGAATGTGGAATGTGTATACTTTTCCGTCTTCAGACACGTCCCATTTTTCTGCCATTGCCGCTTCGGGTTCATGATTAGCGTTTAAGCGAGTCATCCCTTCCATTAAATTGTTTAGTGCTGTCCAGGAATAGGAGTCGAATCCAATGGGAGGATCAAAAGACGTCGGTTCTGCACCATTATTCAAGTGAAGAACCTTTCCAGTATTTTCTTTCTTGCTGTCTTCACTGCTTGACTCACTGCCTGCATCCTTCGTAGCTGTACAAGCTGCCAATACAAACAAGAGCATTCCTACTAAAAAAAGTGATAATAGCTTCTTCATGTTCTTCCCCCTCTTATTCTTTTTATCTATCAAACAATTAACCTAACGGATGGTTAAGCTAATCGATGAAAGCATCGCTTTTTTGGCACGTTTATCCTGAAGCCAGCAGTCAACGTGGTGATCATCTGATAGCTGTGTTTTCGATGGATATACACGGTCGCACACTTCCATCGCCTTTTCACACCTGGGAACGAAAGGACATCCAACAGGTGGTGAAAATAAATCAGGCGGTGAACCGGGTATTGGAATCAGATCTTCCCCATCAAGATCAAGTCTAGGTACTGATTTTAGTAACCCTTGTGTATACGGATGTTGAGGATGATAGAAGATCTCTCTTCTGGTTCCTTCCTCTACAATTTTACCGGCATACATGACAGCAATACGATCAGCAACTTGAGCTACTACTCCTAAATCATGGGTAATCAAAATAATCGAGACACCAGTTTTCTGCTGGATTTCTTTGAATAATTCCAAAATCTGCGCCTGAATGGTTACATCGAGAGCTGTTGTTGGTTCATCGGCGATTATAACGTCTGGTTCGCAAACGAGTGACATGGCACTAACAATCCGCTGCCTCATTCCCCCGCTAAATTGGTGGGGGTATTGCTTTAATCGTTCTTCAGGGTTTGGAATACTGACAAGTGTCAGCATCTCAATCGCTTTTTGTCTGGCCAGTTTCTTGGAAACGTCGTTATGCTGCAGAATTCCTTCTATGATTTGCTCCCCTATTGTCAGGGTAGGATTTAGAGCCGTCATGGGATCCTGGAAAATCATCGAAATATCGGCCCCTCGAATCTTACGCATTTGCGGTTCGGTTACATCTAAAAGGTCTTTTCCTTTAAATAGTATCCTGCCGTTCGTCACTTTCCCGGGAGGACTCGGAATTAATCTCATAATGCTTTGAGATGTTACACTCTTTCCGCATCCAGATTCTCCGACAATGGCAAGCGTTTCCCCTTTATGTAAATCAAAGCTCACTCCCCGAACCGCTTTGACTTCTCCCCCATAGGTCGAGAAATGTACATGTAAATCTTGGACAGATAATACTTGATTCATGATGATTACCTCCTTAGTTTCGGATCAAGTGCATCTTGTAATCCGTCACCTAAAACGTTGAATGAGAACATTGTAAGAGAAATAAATAAAGCCGGGAAGAATAATCGCCACCAATAGCCTGATAGAATCGTAGATAAGCCGTCATTAGCCATGACTCCCCAACTAGCATACGGAGCTTGAATTCCCAATCCAAGGAAGCTTAAGAATGCTTCTGCAAAAATAGCGCTTGGTACGGTCAGTGTCATCTGAACGATAATCGGTCCCATCGTATTAGGCAGGAGGTTCTTCCGTATGATACGGGCTGTTTTCGTACCAAACGTTTTAGAAGCAAGAATGAACTCATAGTTTTTAATTTGGAGCACTTGTCCCCTTACAATTCGGGCCATCCCGATCCAGCCCGTCACGGTTAAGGCAACGATAATAGTGAGTAGGCCCGGCCCCATCACGACCATTAATAAAATCACAACTAGTAGGTAAGGTAAGCCGTATAGAATTTCAACAATACGCATCATAACGTTATCGGTCTTGCCACCCTTATAACCTGCTATGCCTCCATATATTATCCCGATTACAAAATCAATGAGTGCGGCCATAAAACCTACAAACAACGATATCCGTGCCCCATACCACGTACGGGTAAATACATCTCGACCCATATCGTCGGTACCAAACCAGTGATCACCGGAAGGCGGCAGGTTTTGGTTCGAAAGTGTTTGCTTCGTTACGTCATGGGGAGAAATAATGGGGCCAATGACTGCCATCACAATTAATCCGATTAAAAAAACAAAGCCAAGCATTGCCAGCTTATTTTTCACAAGACGCTTCCACGCATCCTGCCAATAGGAAAGACTCGGTCGGACCACCGCTTCAGCATCATCTTTATTCCTCTTCTTGGGTGTAAACCACTCATCCAGTACGTCTGGAGTCACATTTGGTTCTTGGTGTTTTGGAACTCCCATTATTTCGCCTCCTTCTTATGTAACTTTATCCGGGGATCAAGGTAACCATAAGCTAAATCTACTAAAAACAGCATAAGTATGAGAAATGCACTGTAAAATACAGTCGTACCCATAATGACAGGATAATCACGCTGATTGATGCTCTCCACGAAATACTTTCCCATTCCAGGAATCGCAAAGATTTGTTCAATGACGAATGTACCTGTTAATATTCCTGCTGCTAGAGTACCCAGTACAGTTACAACCGGAAGTAAGGCATTTCGCAGGGCATGCTTAAACACAATCTTGATTGGTGACAATCCTTTGGCACGGGCTGTTCGAATATAATCCTGGGTTAATACTTCCAACATACTAGAACGAGTCAGTCGGGCAATGATGGCCATTGGCCCTGTTGCTAATGCCAAGGTCGGAAGAACCATGTGACGCCAGCTCGTCCATGTGGCTACAGGGAAAATCCCCCTGTTTACAGCCAATTCCTGAATAAGTAATGTCGCCATCACAAAGTTTGGAATCGAAATCCCGAGTACGGCGAAGGTCATTGCCATGTAATCTATGATCCCATTATGTCTGAGAGCAGCCAATACACCTAAAATTATGCCAGACAATACGGCAATTACGAGAGTAATCATTCCTAATTCAAAGGAGATTGGAAATCCCCTTCCTAATAAATCATTTACGGTTTGTGATGGTTGTGTAATTGATGGACCAAAGTCTAATGAAATAAGTGACTTTAAATAGAGAAAATATTGAATCATCAACGGCTCATTCAAATGATAATGAGCTTCTAAATTTTGCTGTACGATCTCACTTGTATTACGCTCTTCATTAAATGGTGACCCTGGTATGGCATGCATTAAGAAAAATGTTAATGTCACAATCAGCCATAACGTTATCACCATGGCGAGAAGTCTTTTCAACAAATATGTACCCATTGATCTCACACTTCCTAACAGAATGTTGTTCGCATCGCCAGTTCAGTCATTACAAGCATGGCTCTATAGGCTTCCAGGATATCTTTCGCCTCAAATCGTACAGTCGTTGTGCCTGCTTCTAGCACTGTCCCTGGCATGAGGCTTGCCCACTCCGCTTGTCCGTAATTCGCAAATTCGATTCGCAATGTCGGATGGTCAGGTGGAGTGAGAGGTTTTACGTTTTCTTTGTTATGTATCGCTTCTTCGGTTTTCTCCTTTAATAATTGAGCTGATTTCTGAGGTGTCAGGCTTTTTGCCACAGAACGGGAAATCGTTTCTTTCACGACGGCTGTCGTAACATTGGGTATCAATGCTTCTGCCTCAAGTGCTGCCTGGTCATCTCCGGCAACCATCAACACTGGAACCCCGTAAAATCCTGCAACATACGCATTAAAGCCCAGCTCTCCCAAGGCAACATCATTGATATACATGTTGCGAACGCCGAAGATCATCGAATGGGACATCACACCCTTCGTCGATGCCCTTGCGTGATAACCCACAAAAAAAGCCCCATCAAACCTCTCATCCAGCCCTTGAATCATGGAATATGGTTTCACTCCACCGGATATCAACTTTGTTTCTGGATGCAGCTTTTCAATTAATAAATTGTTCATCTGTGAATGACTATCATTTACCAGTACTTCGGCGCAACCTGACTCAAAGGCAGCAGATATTACCGTATTCGCTTCCTCCGTCATGATGATTCTCCCACGCTCATAATTATGCTTGCCCGAATCTACCTGTGTATGATCAACTAAGCCTGTAATTCCCTCCATATCCACCGACATATATACATTCATATAGTGCCCCCCTTTCCTAGGAAATATTTATTAAATTTTCTTAATATTATAAATATTAATTCGCCTAATTACAACAATTTTTTGAATAAAAAGGAATTTATTCCTATTTTCATAAAATAAGGATAATAGAACTATGTTTCGTTTCACCAAAAAGAATTTTTCCTCTTTTTAGTCAATAATTAGATAATTGGAATCATTAAATCTAATAAAATCTAAAAATGCGATGGATTTCATAATCGAAATCACACCGCACTCTTTTGTTTATATAGATGATATTTCCCTGGGTTTGAGCGTTTGATGAAGGACAAATGACCCAGTTTCATTTTTATGATATATTTCCAACAGCAATTCGTCTTTATGATAATGAACCTTTCATATGAAAAGACCTGGAGAAATCTCCTCTCCAGGTCTTACACTCGGTTAATGTATATTAGCTGATTTTGTTCAAAAGTTTCTCTGAGTGCTGAGAGCCCATCTCTGCCACTAAATCGAGTAATTCTGCTTTCGTTGTCTCATCTAGGCCTTTATAAATAAGGAAAGCTTGTGTTGCATCAGAAGTAATCAACTTTCGGTATAACTTGGATATCCTTTTACTCCTGTGGGTGTCCATTAGATCCTCCTCTATAAATCCTTTCTGTTATTATAATAAATATAGGCTTGTTTTTTCAATATATTCTTAAAAAATTAATTATGTAACAAAAATGAATCAACTACATTACAGGTTTACTAATGGTCAACCTTGGAGGAGAAAATAATTTTCTTAGACCTTTACACGTAGGTGATTATCTAATAGATAAATCAGGTGCTAATTTTCCAAACTCAAGTGCTTCGAGAATGATTTCCTCAGAGAAACCTGTATACTGAGAGAGCATTTGGATCGTAATTTTCTGAGATTTGCGAGAAGCTTGATTTTTTGCCATATGTGTTTGATACAAAACAATGGAATATTTGTCATGTATATTTAGCAACGATTGTCACAGCTCCTATTATTCTCTCCTCACAAGGTTGCGGATAAAAGGCTACTTACTATTTACCCAATGATCTTATTTGAAAACACATAGTGATCATTAATAATTAGTGAATTTTCCAGATCACTACAAAGTAATCCCCCAACCAGGAACAAATTTTCTTCAATCATCTTATCCCCCTTCAGTATGTCTATCGTTCAGAAGGAAAATAATCTGAAATCGCCATTATTAGAGGAGTGCTTCAAGATATTTTCATCCCTTGCCCCTTCTGTGAAATATGAGCCCATTGCCCCTGTTGTACAACGGTGACCTGAAATCAGGATGTTCTTCTCATTATTTCCATACTCTTTTTTTAATTCAGTCATAAATGAAAAAATTCTCTCCATGAAACAAGCTGTTTCTTCAAGTCCTTTATAAATTCTGGCATCAGGGAGAATCCCATCCATTTCCACTTCGCTTTTCATTAGCCCATCCGCTTCACCTAAATCATAAACATCCAATCTTGGATCTATGAGGGCTTTCTTTCCAGCGGCAATTTCAGCCGTCTGAATCGCCCTTTCTTGTGGAGATGAAAAGACATAATCAAAAGGAATCTGTGACAGTTTGTACTTTAAGTATTCAGCTTGTCTGAAACCTTCTTTATTTAAGGGAAGGCCGTTTCTTCCTTGTAATCTGCCCTCTTTGTTCATGTCTGTTTGACCGTGTCTGATGACGCATATCATATAGACAGTCCTTTCTATCACTCTATCTTATATAAGTATATAACCAAATCACAATTGTTTTTTCATAGTCATTTTCTTTTTCAAAGAAATAAAGGTAACAAAACATAACATGATATACATGAAACCGATAATTAATCCTAATGCTATCGAATAACTCATTACTCTATAGAGTGTCAGCACCCCCATGACAATCAAGAGAATAAGGAATAATAATCCGTTTTTCTTATTTTTAAGCAGAATTGATGAAAATATGGCTAATGCTAGTGTAGTGGAGACTAAATGTCCCATTATTAAAAGGACTCCCCACAATACATCGTTGTTAATAGATATCAAGTTTACTAGTGATTCTGGATACATCATATTGCCTCCTGAACTCAATCATTCCTTACTGTTTGTATTATTTAGTCTCCCTCCTTCTCTGTTTCTCAATATGAAAAACAAGATAAGCCACTCCACTTAATCCCATAATCCCGAATACACCAGCGATAACTCCCTGAACAGAGTGAGTAAAGAGTGTAAATCCCATAACAAAACTAGAGCCAACAAGTAGGAGAAGTAACCAGTGGGCATATCTGCTTAAAAAGTGGTTCATAGTAAAGATCCCTCCAAACAAATCATTATTCTATACATTTTAACATAATATCCCAAAAAAATTTTGTAAAAAAATAAGCCACCCGCAAAGGATAGCTTATTTCACTTCACTTTATATTTTCAAGAAACAACCGGACTACATCTGCCCCACCAATTACAGTGCCAAGTGTACTTCCTAAGTTAGCAAGCACGACAATGAGGAGGATTCGCGTTACTTTGTTTCGCCAGAATCCTTTTACACTCAGAACGTCTTCAGATAGTGAATCAAAGTCACCGACATTCGGTCTGCGGAAATATGCCTGAACGAATCCTGCAAACCATCCTGCTGCCAGTAGTGGATTCAACGAGGTAAATGGTGCTGCAATGAATGCTGTCAATATCGCTAATGGATGACCTAACCCGATGGCTACGCCAAGTGCAGAGAAACCTCCGTTCCATAATATCCAACTGATCCCTTGCTGTATACCTGCATCCGGATTGGAAATAAAGGTATAGGCAATCACGGCAAGAATCATGACGGGAATGGCCCAGCCGATAATCTTTGGCCATTTTGATTTAGCAGGACGTTCGTTCAGCTTGTCCAGATTATGTTCATTATAGATTTCTTTCGTTATACCGGGTACATGAGCAGCGCCTAACACTGCTACAATTTTCTCTCCCGGGGCATCTTTGATTTTCTGGGCAAGGTATTTATCCCGTTCATCGATTAATGGTGTTTTCAATTTAGGAAACACTTGGGTGAATTCATTTAGCATTGAATCCAGCATATCTTGAGATTTGATCTTCTCTAGTTCTTCTTCTGTAATCGTATCGGTACTGAAAATGCTATAAATGATTTGTGTCATGAGTTTCGCTTTGCCACTGAATCCGACACTGTTCCAAATACGGGAAAACGTAATTTGGATATTCCGGTCAGCCAAGACGAGTTCAGCACCAATTTCTTTAGCCGA
This sequence comes from Rossellomorea aquimaris, assembly GCF_008180865.1. GTDB lineage: Bacteria > Bacillota > Bacilli > Bacillales > Bacillaceae_B > Rossellomorea > Rossellomorea yichunensis. The sequence continues at coordinate 950,724 of NZ_VTEX01000001.1, read as the reverse complement.
TTCAATTCCTTGTATCATTTCCTGCCCTGGTTTGATACCGAATTGCTTGGCCATACGCCGTTGGAATGATCCAATGGCAAGATTCATAAGAAGTAAGGTTGCTTTTTTGTCTTTAATTACTTGAAAGATGTCGGTATCTTTCCATTTATCACCCTCGACGATTGATTGATACCTTGGTTCATCCAGCTCGACACAAACCGTGTCAGGCTGTTCGGCTTCGACCACTTCTTTTACCTGCTCCGCACTCTGACGCGACACGTGAGCAGTTCCGATGAGAATGTATTCTTTCCCATCCATATGTATTCTGGTAATATTCTTTTCGTTTTCTGTCGACATAGTGTACCTTCCTTTAACTCCGTTGACTTCCAATTGGATTAAATTGAATCTACCTTATAATGATAAACTAGTTTTGGCAAAATTTAAATAAATTCTGTTTAGAATCGAGAAAGATATTGATTGTTGGGGTTATTTTCATATGTTTTGTTTGGGTTAACTTTGGAATTTTGGTGTGTTGATTGCTATTAGTCCGATTGAACCTCGTATTTCAATTTTATCGGCGAAGTTTTAAATATAACGGCGAATTCATTATTCATTAAGCGTTTCTATAATGAAAAATCCCATCTAATAGATAGATGAGATCCAATACTCAATATTAACATCAGCGTCTCTTCTGAAATACAATCTCACTCACTATATCATACATCTTTTCAACACCTTTAGAAGAAGCTTCAAATTGATAGGAGCTCTCTATGTCAATCCCGATATTCAGAGCTTCTTCAGCAGCATCGATATTCGCACCTAGAAAAACGAACTCCCAATTGTATCGCTCTTTTTGATGATTGATAAGGTCCTTCACCTTACTTGCGGAAAACTCAACGCTGGCATTTTCCATACCATCGGTTGTGATAACGAAAATGACTTTACCTGGTCGCTCCTCTTCCTCAAGACCAGATAAGCTGTGACCAACTTTGAGGATCGTTTTTCCGACAGCATCCATTAGAGCAGTGCAACCGCGTACATAATATTCCTCTTGTGTGAGCCTTACTTTATCAGCCTCCATCCCACTCCATAATTGCTCGACCTTATCATCAAAAAGAACGGTAGTAACGAGTGTTTGACCCGGTAATTGACTCTGCTTTTCAATAAAAGAATTAAAACCTCCAATCGTTTCATGTTCAAGTCCACCCATTGATCCGCTTCTGTCTAACAGGAATATAATTTCGGTTAAGTCATTATTCATTTTTTTCCATCCTCTCTCCATGGTTTCTGATATAATCATAACCACGAATAGAAAGAAATGGGTCGCCTCGTAAGCGACAATTTGGAGGTGAACGTATGCTTAATGATAAGATTTTGCAGGAACTTCATGATTTCGTGGAAACAAATAGAGAAATACGGATATATGATATACATAAAGAAGAACCCTTCTTAGACGAAAAGATTTACTCCAGTGAGCTTGAAGAATTTATTGAACAGCATCAATCAGCGTCTTTTTCAGAGAGGTTGTTTCAGCATATCGATGCCACGGGCCAGACAGATGATTTCATTTACAAAAAAGCGGGGATCGACCGAAAGCACTTTTCAAAAATCAGATCGATTCCTGAATACAAGCCGAGTAAAAGGACAGTAGTAGCACTATGTCTTTCTCTTGAACTGTCGGAGCAAGAAACCGAAGATTTGTTGAGTGCCGCCGGTTTCTCCCTATCAGGAAACGACCGATTCGATCTCGTGATTCAGTTTTGTTTTGAGAAGAAAATCTATGACATCGATGACGTGAATCAGGCACTGTATTCACTTAAGTTAAAACCACTATAAAAAAAGTAGAGTGCTGGAAACGGCACTCTACTTCTACTAATATTTCTTTTCAATTTTTTCTTGTAACGTTTCGATTTTTTCTGGAAGAACGAATAAGTATTCAATGAGGCCTTCTAATAATTCCATCAATAAGCCTGCTGTTTCATCGTCAATTTCCCTTTCCAATTCAAGCATTTCATAGAAGGGAGAGTTTGGATGGACAAGGTGGCTCAGCGCCTGGATTGGCTTAGTAAGGTCGACATTTTTGGGTAACTGATCGAATTGTTCCGATAAGGATTGCCCGTTTACTTTGTCCCCATTAAAATTCTTCAGAACACTTTCGAGGACACGCTTAGACATTACGGCTGTGGCAGAGTTATCCTTCGACTGGCTGACATTTAGAGCGGATCGAAATGATCGGACGAGGTCCTGAGGGATCCGTTTATTTCCTTGAATCTGATCCAACGGTCCGTTCGTTGCCAGGGGATCATAAATATAAAGGCCAGCTTCCTCTCTACGATTGACCAAATCATCATTCAGCATAATAACGAATAGGGCTGGTTTCTTACATTCTGAACAATTTGCCTCTGCAAACAGTCCTGTCTTGTTCACTTGATAAAAATTGGCCTTCAAAACAAATTCACTTGCCTTGGAACAACTTGGACATTGACTTTTGACCTTCTTAGGAACTTTTTGATAACCATACTGAATATGAGACAGTACAGATCCAGGTAATATTTCTCTCATTTGTACCTCCTAAAAACGCAACATAACGAATGGATTTTAACTATTTAGAAAATTAACGATAAATAAAAAAACGCTTTCCTTATATCAAAATTATACCTTTGCTAGAAATGATTACAAGGTTTAATATTTGGAAAATAGGATTTGTGAGATTGGGACTATGAAATGTATAGAGTGACTTATTTATTCATTCAACCTCCCTAGCGTTTCTTCCACTTGAGTTACTATGGATTCGAGCAGATCTTTAGCAGATATGTCCCTGCTGAGCCTTGGACTTTGTCCAGACCACAAGGACATGAATTCTGGGTTTCCCTGAATGCCCGCTTCTTTTCTCAGTTTTTTCGTTAGCGCATTTTGTATGGGATAAGGAGGTAATTGTCTCTCGAATTCCTGCATTTCCCTGGTAAATCTGTTGACAATCCCTCGAGCAGGTTTCCCGCTAAAGGCAGCTGTGATGACCGTATGAGTTTCTGCTGATTCTAAAACAGCCCTTTTATGGGAAGTCCCAGCCCCACTCTCATTACATGTAAGAAAAGCAGTTCCCATTTGGACCCCTTTTGCCCCTAATGCAAGTGCTGCAATAACCCCTCTTCCATCCATAATCCCTCCTGAAGCGATCACAGGTATGCTTGCGGCATCCACCACTTGTGGAACGAGAGAAAAGGTTCCGATCATTGAGTGTTTAAATGAACCTAGGAACGTGCCCCGATGCCCACCGGCTTCACTTCCTTGGGCGACAACGATGTCTACACCGCGCTCTTCATTGACAACTGCCTCTTCAACAGTCGTCGCAGTGCCGATCACGATAGTTCCTTCCTTTTTTAACTCTTTCACAAGCTCTTTAGATGGTGCGCCGAACGTAAAGCTGCAAACTGGTATCTTTTCATTGAAGATGATTTCTAGCTGCTTTTCAAAATCGGTTTGCAGCTCTGAAAACGGACGGTCGTCCGTTAGGTGTAATTCTTTTTTATAAGGCTCCAATAATCTTTGGGTGTTGGTTATTTGTTCTTCCTTTACTATTGGAGTTTCTGGTATGAAGAGGTTCACCCCAAAAGGCTGATTCGTTTGATTTCTTATTTCTTTGATTGCTCGTTTCATATCATCAGCTGACATATATCCTGCTCCCAGGGATCCCAAACCTCCCGAGTTTGAAACCGTTGATACAAGATTTGCAGTAGTGACTCCACCAGCCATTCCTGCTTGGATGATGGGATAAGGTGTGCCGAGTAAATTAGAAACGTTGTTTTGATTCCACATGGTTTCCCCTCCTCTTTATTGAATTACATAAAATTGAAGTATAAATAGATTATGACAAATTTATCTTTCATCTACAATTGATTTCACTCTTACTTCTATAGAAAGTGAAGGGGGGAAAATGTAAGATTTCAATTGAGATTGATTGTATTAGCATGAGAAACTCATATAAGAATTCCTCATTTACTGGATTGAGAAGTACTTACTTGCAAGGTGGTATTGGCACCTGGAAGTACCTTTACCTAGAAAAAAGCATTCAGAGCTTTTATTGCTCTGAATGCTTTTTTAGTCTCTTTTAAATGAAGTAAACTTTAAAACAATTTTCATAAATTCTTCATAAGAAGTGAAATGCTTATTCCATGAGTTATACCATTTTCGAATTGTTTCAAGTAACCAAAACGGAATGGCTCTTCCATCAATGAGGTGGTAATGCTCTTCGTATGCTTTCTTTAAATGCTCCCATCTAAAGTCATTTCCTGGAAGGACGTATTCAGATACATCAATGATTTTGGCTCTTCCATTTTGAAGCAATATATTCTTTAAATGAATATCACGGGGATTCAATCCCTGATCACGAACATACTGTCTGGCATCCTCAACATCTTGAATTACTTGTTTTGGAATGTGAATTCCTTGGAGCAGACAATCGAATAGTGTTGGTCCATCTTCATAACTTAAAACGAGAAATTTATCGTAAGCGGCATAGCAGGTTGAGAAAAAGGGTGAATTCCCAATGGTATTGTACACTTTTTCTTCTATATTAATTTTCGATCCCTTATCCTCCGCGTACAATTTGAACGCATACTCTGGAGCATAAATGGATTGAAATACCGCTGCATCCGTCCCGACACCGATGCATCTTAGACTATCATCCCCTCCATGGATCCTGACAGGTTCATTATTGAGATTGGAAAACACGGTAACCTGAGAAAGAGATGGTAGTGCTGCTTCCCATTTATTATCCATAAGTTCTCCCTTCTTTGGATTGAACTTTATAAAAGGTATGATTGGAATTCATACCTTATTCAGAATAATATAGCACCTACCAAACCCTGATATCAATCTTGCACCTTTGTAATTTGCTAGAAATTTTAGACAGTTGTATGTAATAGCATATATTCTTAATCATGATGAACATATCTTTCTTAAAAACTTTTAAGAAAAGAAGGGAAAAATCACGCCCCCAATAAGTTCATCTACTTTTACACTTCCTTCTCTCTATCATTTATACATCAAGTTAAGTCATTTCTCTAAAAGCTCCGTTAATAAAGAAATATTTACTCCAAGTGCTTCAAATATTGATCGGCAGGTGATGTCACTTACTTTGCCCTTTCCTCCTTCAAGCCTCTTAATCGTTTGAGCACTCACGTTTGCTTTATGAGCTAATTCCTCTTGTGTTAATTGAGACTTCACACGCAAAATGTGAACGATTTCGCCCATATGTAGTTTTTCAGTATTCGAGTCATCTTTTACAAAACAATTATTTATGGAGTTGCATAATTTTTTCATGTCCTTCATAGGTAGACTCCTCCAACAATTGGTAAATTTTATTTACTAAATATAAAGAAATTTCTACACATTTTCAAGGGAAACCGTATAATTTCTTATTTACAATATACGGTTATATCGGAAGTACTTTATGGTTTGATTGGTGAAAGCTAGGTGCGACTTTTGAACGGGATGAATGATATACAAAGAAGAGGATTGACTCTAAACATTTTCATTCTTAATGAATTTAATGACAGATATTCTAATTCTGTTTTCAAGAAACGGATAATTTATTATTTTATAAGGTTTAAGAAAGTATTATATGAAGTTGGTAATGAATCTGCAGAAACCAAACCAACGACTGCTATTTCCCGGTTTATTTGAGGGGAATCTACTATTTCCATTTCAACGATAGTATCGGATTTTGCGATTAAGTCTCCAGTTAATAATGCAACTCCTTTTCCATTTTCCAAAAAATCCAATGCGGTTAAAGGTGGCAGTTCTATATAATCTGTCCCAGATTGCAACTGTGCTTTTTGCCATTGAAGGCTTTCGTGATTCCAATCAACCAGAATAAAAGGCTTACTACCCGGGAGCACATCTATAATTGAGAGAGTTTTATTCTTCATCATCTTAACCAGTGGATGTGCATAATGAGCTGCAAGTTTTAGAGGTTCTCGGAATATCCAATACTTATTCAAGTCTGTATTAAAGTAGGGATGTGTTATAAATCCCAACATAACCGATCCGTCATAAAGCATTTCAATGATTTGTTGGTTATGTCCAGTGTGGATTTCAAGTGCAATATCTGGATATTGTTCATGTGATTTCTGTATAAGTGAAGAAAAAATACCTGTCGTGAAGGTTGGGAGAGTCCCGATCGTGACGTGCCCAATCTTTCCATCTCGAATAGACTGTACTCTTTCAACCCCTTTTTGCAGAAAGTCTATCGCTTGTCTAGCATAAGGCAAAAATCCTTTTCCTAATTCACTTAATTCAACCGTTCTTCCAACCCGAGTGAAAAGCGGTCCTCCTACTTTTTTCTCTAACCCCTGTATTCTTAACGTGACAGTCGGTTGAGATAGATCTAGATATCGCGCAGCTTTACTGATACTCCCCAGCCTTACCACAAAATCGAATGCCTGTAATTGATTAAGGTCCATCTTTTCACCTCATATAAGTATTTCTAATACTAAATATAACTTATATTGTATTGTTTGATTAGTGATTCGGACATTATAATTAGTTACTCATATACAAGGAGGAACACATTTGATGAAAAAACGAATAATCGATTTGGTTAATGAACAATACAAAGCACCAAAGGGTTTACTAGGGGTTTATTTCGGTGAAAAAATGGTTCGTCAACATAGAATTGAGACTTTGTGGACGTTGGAATTGCTTAAATTGCAGGATAACGATTATGTATTGGAACTTGGCTGTGGTGCTGGATATGCCGTGAAAAGGGTACTAAGGGATTCAAACGTTAAAAAAGTAGTCGGTTTTGATTTATCCCAAACTGCACTTGCATCCGCAAGATTCCGAAATAGAGCTAACATATACAATAGTCGTGCAAAATTTGTGTTGGGGAATGTTAATAGTCTTCCTTTTCAAGATGGGATGTACTCCAAGGTCTATAGCATTCAATCAGTATACTTTTGGGAATCGATACATGATTCAATCAATGAAATATATCGAGTGTTGAAACCAGGAGGTTCCTTGATCATTACATTAAGTGACGGTAAAAACGGCATACCTTGGATGAATATTCGAAGAATGTTGTAAGAAGACCTAATCCCAAATATGAAAATCAGGGGATTTAAGAATATTGAATTATTAGAAGGGCCTACTTCCAGAGGTTATAATTCCGTTGCGATAGTGGGGGATAAACAGATTTCATTATGACGCCAATTTCCGAAATGGCGTCATAATGAAATTATTGAATATGTTTTTCTAGTTATATCTTATAACGAATCAAAGGAAAATCGGGTTTGATCAATCTCGATTGTAATTCAGATGATCAATAAATTCCGGCAATTCCATCAAATCATCAATCACCCAATCTGCTTGTTCCGCATGACTCAAGTGATGGTCTTTCTTCCAAATACCCTTCATCCCGACTTTTTGAGCACCATACACATCATACTCAGGGTGATCCCCGATAAAGATGCATTCATGAGGTTCTAAATTCAACCTTACTAACGCTCTCTTGAAGATTTCAGGGTCAGGCTTTTTCAAGCCTTCCCACTCTGAAACTAGAATTTCATCAAAGTATGCTTTTATATCAAGAGCCAGGATGTTGTCCATTTGAAACTGGCCATAGCCATTTGTGATCATTCCCAGTTTGATATTTTTTTCTCTTAATTCATCCAACATTCTATGTAAATGTGGAAAAGGTACACAGCTGTGCTTGAATTCACTGATGTAATCCTCAAGCAGCTCTTCCCAGGTTAATTCGTGAATAGTGAATTCATCTATAAGCTGCTTGTACACCTCATCTTTCCATACGTAGCCGCGCTGGTCTAATTCAATGAATCTGGTTATGTACGATTCTTTTGGGATATGTCTTAGCCATTTATCCAGTCTTTCATATTGGCTAGTGATGAATTCAACTACAGAGGCATCTCTGTTCAGTAGGGTTCCGTCCAGGTCGAATATGGCAGCTTTGATCATGATGGGGTGTCCTCCATTTCTGTTTTTAGTCGAAGGTTCATATTGCATATTGAAAAATAGTCAAGTAGTGGCAGATTTCGCCCGAATAAGGGAATTTGCGTCGTCATCCAAGCTGTTTCTTGTAATTAATAGTGGTTTTGTGAGGATGTTCCCTGCCCTATCTTATAAAATTTAGACTTACGTGTTTATTTATCAGCGAAAAACGATTTTTATCAGCGATATTTTCGATATATCAGCGAAATACCGATTTTATCAGCGGAATTTCAAATATATCAGCGAAATCATACTATTCCAGAATCCTATGCAAACTAAACATTTCACTAATCCTCCATATCAGCGAACTCCCCCTTTTTAATATACATGATGAGCCCGACATGGATTGGATTCGGTTCCAATGTTAATTTGTTTTCGTATATAGGAGACCAGATAATCTCCGCTTCTATCATAAAATACTTTTCCATATATTCACTATATTAACGCATTTTAGAATATAATGGAAAGAGATGAATAGAAAGGGAGATACATATGGGATTGGAAATGAAGACGGATTGTCAGGCCTGCCGGAAGATTTTGACGGATGACGCGTATATCTGTGTGCATGAATGTACATTTTGTGAGGATTGTACAGCTAAAAATGACTCTATCTGCCCGAACTGTAGTGGAGAGTTAGTCAGGAGACCGAAACCACCTATGGGAATGGAGCATTAAGGAAGGATCGCTTGAAGAAAGCATTGGTGATCATTGATGTGCAAATTGGAAGGTTCTCGATTGAACCACCGATTCATCGGGGAGACACTCTGTATCTTTAGATGGTAACAAGCTCAGAGTATGAACCCTGAGCTTGTTACATTAGTTGATGTCTCCAAGATATACTTCCTGAGCTATTTCTTTATTTAGATACGGAATGATTTTCTTAGGATATAATCTACACTTCGTTAACTCAGTCAAATCCATCCATTCGACCCCTACCTGATGACTATCTGGATTGGTAGGGACAAGATCTTTGTCCATATCATTGAAAACTGAACATTTAAAATAAAACTCCATCTGATGTACGTCATGATCAAAGGAAGCATGTTCATGGTTCTGCCCGATGTACTCGCGTATATGTATGAGTTCCCCTACTTCCACTTCCCTTCCGGTTTCCTCGATACATTCTCTTTTTAAAGCTTCATGAAGTGTCTCCCCTTGTTCCTGGCCCCCACCTGGAAATAGATAAAAGAATCCATTCCCGTCTTTATTCTTAGTGAGCAGGATTTTATCATCTTTTATAATGATGGCTTTAGCTGAATTTCGGATGGGCATGGATAATCTCTCCTTCTAATTGCTTTCATTTCTCATATGTATACTAACGGGAGACTCTAAAAGAAAGTCTCCCAACTATTAAACGTTGACTATTGACAAACCATCAACACATTCCCATCAGGATCTTTAAAAACAAAGTATTGATCATTTTGGATATCCGTTACTAATTCGACACCATTGTCTTTCATAAATTGATAGGAATCATGGATATCATCAGTGGCAAATTGAATGGCAGGGAAATTCAGTCTTGGTCCTTTTCCATTTTCGTCTTTCCACATGGGCATTGTGTCAAGAATCATACCAGCACCATCCATGTCGGCAACGAATAGATGATCGAAATGGTCTTCTCCTTTTTCGATTCCGAGCATTTTTGAATACCATTCTTTAGACTTTTCAATGTCACTTACAGGAATAAAAACCAGGTTCACTTTGTTTTTGATCGGACTCTTGAGCATATAGCTTCCTCCATTTCTTGTAGAGTACTAGAATACCATTCCATATAAGGCATCACATATCCTGCCTGACTCTTTGATTTCCCCCTTAGGAGTAAGAGATTTCGGTTTCCAGACTGAGTACTTTAAGATGAACCATTGATACACTTAGTTTAATTACAACTCGAAAGGATGATTATTTTGATAGAACGAAAATTGGTTGAGAATACAGTCCGTTCATTTCATGAGAGATATCAGCTTCCTGGCATCTCAATGTGTTTTACAGATTCTACTGGGGAGGACTATCCAATGGCAGCAGGGGTTCGTCATATCGCATCAGATGTAAAGTTGGACCCGTATGATCATCTACGGGTCGGGAGCATTACGAAGATCTTCATCAGCACACTTATTTTAAAAATGAAGGATGAAGGCATTGTGTCACTTGAACAAACTGTGGATTCCATCTTACCCGGCATCTTGAAAGACGGGACTCATATAACCGTCCGTCATTTGCTACAACATAGAAGTGGTTTGAAGGACTATATATGGATGGATGTTGCAGGAACAAATTGTATCCAGCACGCAGTATCCAGCCTTCATGATGAATTCCCTCCACAGAGCCTTATCAGACTAGCTTCCAGCCATGTCCTCCAATTTGAATCGGGTACTGAATTTAACTACTCGAATACAGGTTATATCCTGCTTGGAATGATAGCAGAAAAACTCACCGGAGAATCAATAGAAAAGCTATTAGATAAATGGATCATCCAACCGCTTCAATTGGAAAGGACATACTTTCCCAGTACGAATGATCTGAGAAAACCCTTTGGGGCAGGTTATTCTAAAGCTACCCCTGACCTGACAGACCTTTCAGATGAAATATCAGAAATTACGCATCTTAATGTATCGATTGTATGGGCTGCAGGTGCTCTCATTTCCAATCCTATAGATATTCAAACGTTTATGAAGTCTCTTTTTAACGGTCATCTCCTATCTAAGAAATCTTTGACTGAAATGATGTGTTTCTTCGAAGCTGATGACCCGAAGCAGTCCTATGGTTTGGGACTCCATCAATATACCTTTGATGATGGAAGACAAGCCATTGGTCATCAGGGCGGGATACATGGTTACGAATCAGTGACACTTTATTATCCTGACTGTGAAATGTCTTTGACCGTTATCGTGAATCAAATGCCAGTCGGGGTGGTGGCGATTGCAAATCAATTGTTTCGAAAAATTACTAAGGGGATTTGAATGAAAGGTTTGCCTATTATAATGAAGAAAAAACGCTCAATCGGAGCGTTTTTTCTAACTCAATCAAATGACTAACCAGTGTCATCGTCTTTTCACAGCTTTCTTGCCCAAAAAGTATGAGCTGCTCCCCATAAATAAACCACCAGCGATACTAAACAAGGTTCCAACAACAATCCACTGAATGGATAAGAAAACACCCAGCATAAATATAAATAATCCCCCTATAAACAGAACGTATGCTTTTGTCATGAATTCTCCTCTGCTATATTGATAGCTGCTCAAGAATCGCCATGAAGATTAACATGGCGATGGCAGATGCAATAGTAGAAATCGTTAATACATATTCATTTGTTTTGCGGTATAACAACCATTCCATGAGCGCTCTAAATACCTGATGACCAATGAAGAAGGACAGAAAATACAATTCGGGGCTAATGATATTTTCATATTTGAAAAGAATTATGATAACTCCGGATACCATGAGCACTAATAGCATTCTCTCCCCCCATTTATGTACCGGGTGTCTTAATTCATTCCTTTCCTCTTTGGTAATATGAAATGATTTCCTTAATTTTTTTTCAATCATAGCGTTGAAGACCATTAAGATTAATGCAAATGCTGAGGTAAGATACCAATGAACAATGATTATTCCCCCCCCTATAAATCTCTTTCTAGTTTAACATAAATTACCTTATAAGCTAGTTTTTCCAATGCTTGCACCCCTCAAAAACATTCCATTATCCATTCACCTTCTATATGATCAATTCCTTATTATATATTTTTATAGTATACATAATAATATTATGTATACATTAGAATATGGAAAGCTAACTTCGGACTTCTTCAATCTAATGTAATATAGAATTGTGATAAATTAAAAAATTCTATATAAAATGGCTAAGTCATTAATGACTTAGCCATTTTTTTCCTTTATTTGTTCCCTGATACTTTCTAGTTCTTCAAGAGTCAACTTGCTCAAAGACTTTTTGATTTCTTCCTCAACCTGCTTTTTGTTTTTCTCCCTGTACTGATCCCACCATTGTCTAAGATCTTTTGTATTTGTCAGGAGATATTCAAGGTCAATCTCTTCTATTTCATCATCGGATAAATAGTTCAGAACAGCCGCTAACATTCGTTCGAGCATCTCGTTTTTTTCTCTTTCCTGTACCAGTTCACCTTTTTGTTCAGTTGAGGATTCATCTTTCCTTGGCATGTTAGTCCCTCCTTTGCATCACTTCGTACTCCTAGTATTGCCTTAAGATCTAATTTGGTAAACGAATACCTTATATGTCCTTCAAGGAATAAATCTTGAATAATGAGACAATGTTGATTCGTATTTCCGTATTTAACGATGATAATTCAGGTAAACAATGTGTTTTTAAAGAGTAAAAGTGGGATACACCTCCATTAATTACTCTGTGTTTACTTCAGGTTTACATACGCTTTCTCATTTTGTTCCCCTCCCTTTTTCTTTGTATGGTTAAGCTACCCGGGAATACAAAGAGAGGCGCGCCAATCAGAAGGAATCTGAGTTGGAGAAATTTGAAGAGCTTTATAAGCAATATGATTTAATGATTCATAAAGTGATTCATTCTTTGCACATATACAAAAATAAGCATGAATATTATCAGACTGGTCTCATTGCACTCTGGGAAGCACATGAAAATTTCAATCCAGAAAAAGGTGCTTTCCCTGCATATGCTTATTCATTTGTACGTGGCAGAATACTATCTCAATTAACAAGTGAAAACAGGAATGAAGAGAAAAGTATTTTCAAAGAAGCGGAATTTTTTGAAATCGTGGAGGATGAAAAAGTGAATGATGGGTTGGCACAAGAATTACTGTACAGTTACTGTGAGGGCTTAACTGAAAATCAGAGAAAATGGGTGCTTTATACATGTATCCACATGCTGACGGTAAGTGAGATTGCAGAGGTAGAGAATGTTTCGATTTCCGCAGTGAAGAAGTGGCGTAAAGGAGCGAAAGAAAGGATTCGGGGAATGTTGGACATAAAATGATAGTTGATTAGTTTTCAAGACCAGGATACTCAAAGGCCAATTATCTAAACTTGGCCTTTCCTGTATTATTTCTTATCACTTCAAATTTTTCACAACAGCCATTTCCCTGCCGAATCTATCCCCCTGGTCAACAAATCCCAGACTGGAATATAAATGGTGTGCCCCTTTATTTTCAGGATGATACCCTACTACAATCCTTTCGACATCAAGGGTTTCAATCATCCCTTCTATCATCAAGGCAGTTGCAGTTTTTCCAATACCCTTACCCTGATAGCTTTTATCCACCATGATTCGGTATACCCAGAAAGCATCGAGTTCTTCTGGAACAGTATTGTACATTAAAAAGCCGACCACTTTGTCCTCATAATAGATGGCAAAGGGCTTTAGTGACGGTTCAAATTTTGATTGAGCTATCGATATTGCATTTGACTCGATGAATGCCTTTTGATCATCGGAAATTTCCAGCTGACAGCAATCGTACCAATTATCTTTATTTACTTCTACTATTTTCACACTGTTTGAATTCATTTATTTTCCCCCTTCGTTATTAAAGAACCCAGCCTGTTAATTGTCCTCAATACCTTGTCGTTACTTGAAATTATTCATTCTTTATTAACCCCATTGAACGATGCCAAGAAACCAGATAAATATAGAATGCAATTTTCAGACTATTGAATTATACCACTATTTTCTATTAGAACCTCATATTTACCATTTAAACTAATGTCATTTGTAAAATTAAAAAAGCTCCCACAATCGGAAGCCTTTAGTACACTTCAATTCTTTGATAAACGAAGGAATCGTGGATAAGCTGCGAGCGCAATAAAACCACCCGCTATTCCAGCGATAAGCAAAATCCCTATATTAAACAAAATGTCCCTTATTGTGCCATCTGCAAGGATCACTTCTTTGTAACCTTCAATAGCCCAATACTGAGGCAATGCCTTGCTGATTTTTTGCATGAAGTCCGGCATGAGTTCTACCGGAAGCCATAACCCCCCAAGCATAGCTCCACCAAGGGCTATGATCTGAGTCATCGCAATCCCCATGTTTTCCGTTTTCACCAATACGGCGAGTGCCATACCCCAACCAGTTACAATAAATGCTAATGACAAAGATAACATGATCAATGCGAATGGATCTCCTAATGGGAGATCATAAACAATCACACCGAAACCAAATAATACTGCCACTTGGATCAGCACAATCACCAAAAATGGGATCCATTTTCCGATAAAATAGTCTCTGATCGGTAATGGGGTACTAGCGATACGGGACACCATCCCTTTATCCCTGTCCTTAACAAATGCAATGACCATGGAGATCATGATATAAAAGGCAAACATAATCGTGTAGCCGGGAATGATCTGGGTAACAACTTCCTTATAACTTGTTTTTTCATCCCCTGAAAAAATAGAGACAAAAGCGATAATAAACACGATTGGTAAAATAAACGTCCAAAACCATAACCCTTTATCCTGAATATTTTTCTTTAATTCCATCCTTACAATAGCCCACATGCTCATCCACCCTTTCTATGAATCTCGCAGTTGTGTTCCAGTCAAAGCGAAAAAGATATCCTCCAGTTTTGGCTGATACATTTCAAGCCTTCTTGGCATAATGTTTTGATTGCGGAACTCGACAATCAATTGTTCTAGCGTCATCAAAGGATCTTCACTTTGCAAAAGAAATCCATTTCCTTTGGCTTTGACCTGACCATGTACGGATAAGCGGACTTCATCTAAACCTTCTCCGGAAATAAACAATGAGGGTTTATTATATTTTTGCTGTAGTTCTTCCATTGTTCCGCATTCGACTAATGTCCCCTTGTCGATTAGTCCGATGCTGTCACATAGCTGCTCTACTTCCTCCATGTAGTGACTCGAATAGATGATGGTACTTCCCTTCTCCTTTAACTCGTGGATGATAGAGAAAATCGAGTTTCTTGATTGTGGATCGATTCCTACGGTAGGTTCATCCATGATCACAATGGAGGGATTATGCAGTAAAGCACAGCCAATATTCAATCGACGCTTCATACCTCCTGAAAAGGTGATGACTTTGTCTTTCCCGCGTTCTTTTAAACCGGTTTGTTGTAGCACTTTTTCGGAACGATCTTGAAGGTCTTTTCCTTTCAGTCCATAAAGGCTCCCGAAATACATTAAATTATCCTTGGCAGTAAGGGTTTCTTCCAGACAGATATCTTGAGGTATGTATCCAATGAACTTTTTCACCTTTAATCTTTCATTCATGACAGAATGCCCGTTGACGAAGATTTCCCCATTAAAACTTTGTAAAACTCCGGATAAGATCTTCATAAGTGTCGATTTCCCTGCACCATTGGGTCCTACCAGACCAAAACAAGAGCCTTCTGGAATAATTAAATGAATATCGTCAAGTGCTTGAATCGAATCATATCGCTTGCTTATGTTCTCAACTTTGATCATTAATAAACCCTCCTCCAACTCAAATGCATATTAAGATGTACGAAACGAAATTGTAAAAGTTTCACTTACTGTAAAGAAACGAAAGGAAAAGGAGTGGGTTTGTACTCCACTCCTTTCGTATTATCAATATCCTCGATTGAAATCATTTTATTATTTCGCCAATCAACGCTACCTAACCAAATAAAGTAATATAAATGAAAGAATTCCTAGAAGGACAATCATAAAAGCATCTTTGAATCCATCTTTCACACGAATATGGGCAAGCATTCCACCGATAGCTGTGACGCCAAGAATGAGAGAGCCGGGACCAATGTACGTTTCATACCAATAACCAAGTACCAATAGTACGGCACCGGTTAATTCCACCAATCCAGTGACGACCCGAAACCATTGAGGTAAACGCAAATGATCAAATACACCACGATGCATGCTCGATCCAGTCAATTTTCCGACTGCCGCCATAAAAAACATCGCTGCCAATATCCCTTGTAAAACCCAGATGAAGATGGTCATGTTGTTTTCCCCCTTCGAATTGAAAGCAATGGGCCCTGATATATGAATATGCCAGCTTTAATGAATTCATGCATTTTATAAGATTCAGTGGATTATTTCACGAATGCTACTTAAAAAAGTGGACAGAGAGAACAACCTCTACTCTCCTTTACGCCTACTCCTTCACTTTCAATCCCAATAAGCTGGCAAATCCAATCGCTTGTTCAGGCGAAACTTCGCAACCAGAAAGATATTCAAGAGCTACATTTATACGTGTAAACCTGCAGGTACTAATATCAATTCCTTTGAGGTCAGTCTGGGTGAAGTCAATCTCATTAAGGTCGCATCGATCAAAGTTTACTTTCAGGAGTTTACAGTCAGAGTAGTTGGCATTTTGTAAAAAGGTCTGGTTAAATATCACCTGCTTTAATCGTGCTTCAACAAAGTCACTCATGTTTGCCAAGCACTCTTCAAAACGGACATTGCCTAAATTACCACCCGAAAAATTCGCACCTAATAATTTGCATTCCTTGAAGGTCACCCGATGTATGATTCCCTCGCTAAAGTTTACATTCGACAGGTCGCAGTTTTCAAAGACGACATCTGTCATATCCGTCCGTGGGAAGGATGCACCAACGAACGAGACATTTTTAAACAACACTTTTGATAACACGAGCTGATTGATCTCTTCCTGATCAAGTCTCGCATTTTCTATCATACAATTCGATAGAAATGGATCTTCTTCATAATAGACATCTTGAAAATTAGCAGACTCTAAACGAGCAGGGATCTTTGGGTCTTCTATTTTAAACTTATTCCCCATGTTTTACACCTCAATTATGTTCAATTTATATGGCTCTTTTCGTAAAGTTTGTTGCTATTGTAGAGGAGAAAGTAATAGTTGATTTCCGCTCCAGGATGCTCGCTTTCCGCGGGGCTGGCGGTGAGCCTCCGGGGTCTCAGTTGTCCAGCTACGGGGCTTAGGGGCTCGAGGTCATAAGCCCCTCCGCTTTTCGTACTGTCCAGCTATTCCCGCAGGAGTCGATCATCCTGCAGCGAGAATCAACTTTCTGAGCATGTATCCTTAATAGAAAACAATTAAAACAAGAATTTTAGCAAACAATCTTATTTAAGATAAGTAGATATTGATTTTCCTTTTAAGAAAGAAGAATTTAAATTTATTTTCTAGTTACATTGATTTGTTGCACACCTTGAAGCTCTGTCATGAAAATTCCATTAAAGATGGTGAGGTGAACTGCGCAGACTCCGGCGGATTTTGGGCGTGCCGAGACCCCGTTCGGCTAAGCTGAGGAGGCTTGGCCGAACGCTAGCTGCAAGCGAAGCATTTCCCCCTCACCATCCAGCATAAACTGGTTGACAGAGCCCTGGCAGATTCTATGTTAGAAAACATCAATTTTTGCGAAGAGAGCCTTTTATATAAAGAAAACTATAACATGAAGAAAATTGAATAGTAGTCTTGGATTTTTTTTAGGTGTGTGTCTCGCAATGATGAGAGGGGTGGAACACTGCAGCAACCTTTTAGCAGAAAGAATAGTAGATAGCTTACAATCGTTTCCCTTATTCGATTTATTTTTCCCTGCTCATTACAAATAATCATTACACCAATTTTATGTTTCGAGTTAAAATAGGATGGAATGAATAAAGTGAGGTGTTCCATATGAAGGTAACAGAAACATCACGACTCGCCTTGAGATGGGTTGAGGAAACTGACGCAGAATTTATTATGAAATTACTAAATGAACCTGGATGGCTGCAATACATTGGAGACAAAGGAATTCGCACTATGGATGATGCAAAGGATTATATCGTGTGTGGTCCCCAAACAATGTATGAACGGGAAGGGTTTGGATTGTTTTTGGCAGAACGTAAGGATGATCGCGTACCAATCGGCTTATGTGGATTGATTAAGCGTGACGGCCTCGAAGACGTGGATATAGGATTTGCCTTTCTCTCTGACTATCAATTTCAAGGGTATGCATTTGAAGCGGCAAGCGCTACAGTTGATTTTGCAAAAGACATGGGGATAAAGCGCCTGGTAGCGATAACCACCAAAGATAATGAATCTTCCTCCAAACTGCTTGAAAAATTGGATATGAAATTAGAAGGTTATGTAACATTGCCAAATGATACAGAAGAACTGAAAAAATACAGCCTGAATTTTTAGGTATTGAACTATATTAATATTGAAAAGAGCTGATGTCTAGAATTCGCAGCTCTTTTTCTCATATTGAAAAGCGTGTACTGAAAAAATGATAAAAAGGAACGAAAAAACACCTATCCAATATCAGATAAGTGCTCAGCTGGTTCTTAATTATATAACTTCTTCAACTCTCTCAATACATAGTTCTCCCGTTTAATCCAGCGGGTGTTATCAAACTGGTCCATCAGTTTTTCATTCTCCTCAATCGATTCATCCAGTGTAACCCACTTTGGTTTCATATCCAGTTCCGATTCATATCCTTCTAATTGTTGTGGTATTCTTTCTCTGTCGGTTAATTCACATTTGAAATAATGGGAAGTCATTTCGAATAAGGCATCATCTTCAAACACATCCACATGCCTTTTGATCACGACTCCAAGGGGCTCATTAACAACACAGTTTATAAAGCCACTTTCTTCAGCCACCTCTCTTATCAGGGCACGAGGCAAGGTTTCACCTTCTTCAACCCCGCCACCAGGAAATTTATAATCTCCCCTGTTTGAATGCATGAGAAGAATCTTATGATCTTGAATGATGACAGCTTTTACGGCGGTTCTATATTTCATTTTGTATTCAGTTATCTCGCTTTTCGGTTTTCCTAATACGGTTTCAAACAAAAGTGACGCTCCTTTCCTTTTATTTAACAATAGCCATTCCAACAACTTGATCCGAGAAGACAATCATTTCATCCATCTCGATAATAGAATCGGGGGCTGAAATTGATTTGAATCGAGCGTTTTTAATATGTATCGGGCCTGTTGCATTTGTTGCCATCATATCAGGTGAAAGTTCCTGGAGTTCTTCCCCAAACCGATCGAGCCCATATTCAAAGAATGTCTTCATCTCTTCATCACCATCAAAAAAATTCACTTCCCCCTCAATCATGGCAGTTTGAGTAAGGATTTGAATCCTGCCTTGTTTGTTTGAAATCACTTCTTCTGGAATCAACCCTTCTTCAAACTGTTGTTTTTGATCAGCCAGGTGAGTGATAATCGCTTTCTTGTAATCCATCGCTTTATTAATGTTTTCTAACTTTTGCATGACTATTCTCCTTTTAATAGTAGATTCATTATCCTTGCCATATGAGATTTTCTTTCCTCAATTATTTCTTTTCAATCAACCCAATTCCCACTCCGGTAGGATCCACCAAATATGCAAGGAAGAAATCACCAAATTCCATCTTATCCCTGACAACCATCGCCCCGTTTTCTTTTGCTGCAGAAATGGATATGTCAATGGATTGTACTTCAATTTGCATACGTGTACCGTGTGGATAATCATGAGGCCCTTTGCCTATACCCCCATTCATTTCATTACCTTGCCCGGTTGAGACTGCCCAGTAGTCCCATTGAGGTTCAGCCACTTCCCATCCGAATACGTTTGAGTAAAATGCTGCCGCTTTTTCTGGCTCCTGACTGCTTAATTCAAAGCCAACAACTTTCCCATCTAAATTTTTCACGTTCGTTACCTCCATATCCTTTAAATCATGAAAAATTTAACCTTATACCAACGAGTATTATTTCTATTCGACAAAATCTCCCAATATCCTCCATTAGAACGAACATTCCCAAAAAAATGCCAAGTTTTGTTTCAATCAAAAGAAAAACGTATGCCTAGAAACTCTAAGCGTCTTGGGGTCAGTTTTGACTATTGTACTTGTTGATTTTTCAGTTTTTATTGATTGGATCACACCTTGGTGTATTGGATAAGAAACCTAATTGTTAGATTAGTCTTCACGAGACGTAAATGAGTAAAGAATATAGAAAGCCCGAGATCATATTAAGATCTCGGGCTTTCTAGTATTCATTTTATTTATTTTTCTCCATGACAGCAAAGTAGTTATCTTCATAATCCGCAAAGTTGAAGACTCTGCCAGAAGGCATTTCAACAATTTGTCCCACCGTTATATTCTTATCAGATAGGTTTTTATGTAATTCATCCAGATTGTCTGTGAATAGCATTAAAGATGGAGTTCCGAGATTAAGTTCGGGCTGCATTTTAGCAATCAATTCCTTGTTGTGAAGCACAATGCTTGTCTCTGCATCTTTCGTCGGGGCGATTTCAATCCATCGCATCCCCTGCCCGTTATCTTCTTCGGATAGAACTGTAAACCCGACTTTTTCAGTCCAGAAATGTACCGACTCATCCTGGTTATGGACATATAACATGATTTGACCGACTTTACTGATCATCTATATCACTCCTATTATAGTATACATTAATTATATCACGCTTACATTGAATCGCTTACAATAAATAAAACCTGCGTTGTGTAAACAAGCAGGTTGTTTCCACTAACTGTTTCGTTTTCCTATATATTCGGATTGCGGCCGGTATATCGTATTCTTTTCTGCCTGCTCCAATACATGTGCAGTCCATCCAACGATGCGACTGGCCGTAAAAGTCGGTGTGAAGAGATCTGATGGCAGATTAATCGATTTCATGATGGCAGCTGCGTAAAACTCTACATTTGTGTATAGGGATCTCCCCGGCTTAATTTCAGCTAAAAGTTCAATCGCTTTCTTCTCCACATAAAGTGCTAGATCCAGAGAGTGATCATCCCCCTTATTTTCTAACAGGGTATTTCTTAAAGCGATGGCTCTTGGGTCATGAGTTTTATACACCCGATGGCCAAACCCCATCAGCTTCTCTCCTTTCAGCAACTTTCTTCTTATGACATTTTCCGCTTTTTCAAGAGTTCCTATTTCGTTCAGTAAATCAATGACCCCGGATGGTGCTCCTCCGTGAAGCGGTCCTTTCATTGTTCCGATGGCTGAAGTGATGGCTGAAACCAGATCGGATTCCGTTGAGGCTGTGACTCTTGCAGAAAAAGCAGAAGCATTCATTCCATGCTCAAGGGTCAGGACCATATACGTTTCCAATGCATCAGCAACAGCCTTGGACGGGTTGTTTCCGGATAGCATATAGAGATAATTTTCCACATGGTTCAGCTGGGGATCCGGATCAATGAAAGGTTTTTCCAAATTCATATTAAAACGGTAGGAAATGATGGTAGGAATAACGGCCGTCAATCTCATTGCCTGTTCAATAGTTGGCTTCCAAGTGTATTCTGGTCCTCCTAGAGAGGAGATGACGGTTCTTAATACACTCATCATGTCCATTTCAACTGGCAAAGAATGAAGGATCTCCTTCATTGCAGGCGTTATGAATCGGAACGTGCTCAATTTGTTTTTTATGTCCACTGCATCCTCCATCGTTGGAAGATACCCATACCATAATAAGAAAGCTGCTTCTTCAAATGACAGGTCCTTGAGTTCCCCGATTTCATATCCCCTATAGATGAGGACGCCCTCCTTACCATCGATATGACTGATCGTTGTTTGTGCAGCTATAATTCCTTTTAATCCTTCACTAAACATTCGTTTCATCCCCTTTTCCTTCATTACAATTATTGTATAATGGATTTATAATTAAGAAAATTAAATATATTTAATTAAATTGATTACATTTATTAATTAATAAGGCTCTTTTCATATAGTTTTTTGATATTGTAGAGGAGAAAGTAATAGTTGATTTCCGCTCCAGGATGCTCGCTTTCCGCGGGGCTTAGGGGCTCGAGGTCATAAGCCAAGTCTATCAAAAAGGCAAAGAGCGCCTTTCCGGCAGACTCGACTTATGCTTGTCGCCCCTAGGCAAAGCCCCTCCGCTTTTCGTACTGTCCAGCTATTCCCGCAGGAGTCGAGCATCCTGCAGTGAGAATCAACTTTTTGAGCATGAATTCTTAAAGGTAAGTAGAGATTGAATTTCCTTTTATAGAAGAATTATTTCTTTCTAGTTACATAGTTTTATTGCACACCTTGAAGCTCTGTCAAGAAAATTCTGTTATAGATGGTGAAGGGAACTGCGCAGATTCCGGCGGATTTTGGGCGAGCCGAAAACCCGTTCAGCTAAGCTGAGGAGGCTCGGCCGAACGCTAGCTGCAAGCAGAGCAGATCCCCTCACCATCCAGCATAAACCGGTTGACAGAGCACTGGCAGCTTCTATTCTTGAAAACAACAATCATTGCGAAAAGAGCCATTAATAAAGATAGGGTGAAAAAAGTGGATTTGAATGTGGTGAAAACGTTTATTACGGCAGCTGAATTCAATCATTTCAGGAAAGCGGCGGAGCGATTATATATATCACAGCCGACCGTTACGGTACACATTAAACAACTTGAAAAAGAACTGGGAGTTATCCTATTTGAGAGAGAAGGAAAGAAACTCAAGCTGACAGAAGCGGGAAGGTCCTATTTACAACATGCTAAGAGATTGATCGAGATCTATGAGGAAGGAATCTATGAGCTTCAATCCTTTAGTCAGGGATACACGACAACACTAAAAATGGCAATATCTCCCTTGATTGCTGATAATATATTACCTTTTGTTTTAAAACAATATTTAGAATCTCATCCCAAGGTCGAGATTTCGGTTGAAATTATTGAATCTGCTGAAATAGAGAAGGCTGTTTTAGAGGAAAGAGTCGATATTGGACTTTCCTGCCTTCCTTGCTTTAGTCCTGAACTTGAACTGACTCTATTGTTTTCCGATAAAGTCATTTTGGTGGCTCCTCATGATGGACGGGATTTCGAATCAGCCCCACCATTGGAAGAAGAGGAGTTATTAGCATCGAATTACTTATTGACCCATAATCACCCTGCCTATTGGGATGATCTTTGTTATACAATAAAGCAATTCTATCCAAAAACCAGGATGATGAGGGTTTCACAAACACATATTACGAAACGATTCATCTCAGAAGGCCTTGGCGTTTCCTATCTTCCCTCGACTACAGTCAGGAGAGAGCTGCTGGAAGGAAGACTCTTAGAGGTTGAAACAAAAGCTTTTCCCATGCCGGAAGCAAAAACCTTTGCCATTACAAAGTATCAACATAAAGTACAAAATGAATTTTTGCGTTTCTTGTCTCGATTCAGGGTGTGAAAAAGGGATGACAAATCACTAATTAGTGATCATGTCATCCCTTTTTTAGTTAATTTTAGCAGCTCCATTCTTTTGATTACCTCTTTTGGAAAAGACCAGTCAATAAGTCTGATGCGCCAAATAGGTTATCAGAATCAACTTTATCGATCATCTTTCTAATTTCTATAGCTTCTAATGAACGGAATACATTCTTTAATCTTTCCTTTGTATAACCTAGTCCACCCATAAGTGAGCCTGTTCTATATACTTCCCAATCGGATATATCAGAACCTCCTAACCTTCCGCCCTGAAGAAAACAAGTGATACCGAAATATCCCTCATCCTTTAATGAATTGGCTATAATATCTATGTAACTCATTCTTCGATGAGGTGCAATATGATGAAAACAACCTGAATCGTAAATGAAATCATATTGCACCTGTTCACTAGTGAAGTCGAAAATATTTTGGTGTAAAAAGTTGATGGTAAGATTCCTTTCATCTGCACGTTCCTTTGCCCAATCGAGGGACGTTTTTGATAAATCAACTGCATCTACCTCAAAGCCCTGTTCCGCTAAATAAATCGAGTTTCTGCCTGGCCCACAACCGAGTTCCAGTACTTTTCCAGCCGGAATCCTTCCCGTTTCCACATATGATACTAAATTTTCGTCAGGTGCATTCACAAATATTGGTACTGATTTGTCACGATCAGAAAAAAATTCATCCCAAAAGTGAGTAGGTTCCCTTAAAAATGAATCCAGCATCTCCAGTAAATCTTCATAATTATGAATGTTTTCTTGCATGTGGTTCCCCCCTTTTTTAAGCTAATTTTATTTTACTTGATTACAAAAAAAGAAAGGTTACCACGATTTTACAAATGTGTATTTTTGTATGAAGCTGGATGGTTAAAGCGATGCTTATTATGCTCCCAGAAATAATCGTGTTGGTTTAGAATATCCTCAAAGCCGCTTTTAATAGGGAGGTTATACAAAATTATTCAGACCCAATCTTGCCTTAATACAAACCCATTAGCGTGGGTGGTGCCAATAGATGATAAAGATTGAACATTACATTTATTACAGAAATGTATCAGAAAATGGAAGGTTAAGGAAGTTATTTTGACTTCTTCTCTTTTCAAATCTTGTAATTTAAGTTCATCTATTTTTTCAAGTTCATTCTCCTAAATACTTCTCCATCCTGATATCAGACCACATACAATTTTTCCAATAAGTAAAGTCAGCAATTCTAGCGATTTCTTGATATCCCAACTGTTGATAAAGCTTATATGCCCGGGTATTAAACTCAAATACACCCAATTCAATTCTTGTTAGACCTTGCTTTTTTATCTCTTCTTCCAAATATTGGATAGCCTTGAAACCTATCCCCTTTCCACGTCCACCCTCTTCACCTATTGTAATTCCTATCCAAGCAGTTCCGGGTGCTCTTTTGTGAAGATGGCTTGGGTCGACCATGTAATTCATTTCTCCCACAAGCTTGTCATCTATATAAATAAGATAAAAATGATGGGTGTCTAAACGGTTTTTGAACTCTTCTAAAGTTATTTGCCACTGTTGTTCCAGTTCCTCCTTGTTTTTATTGGGGCGAATTAATGGAACTAAGTCTGGATTGTTTTCCCAGCGATTCATGGCATCTACAATGACAGGAGTTGGTTCGATTACCTTGGTAAAATGAAAAGTCATTATTTTCCCTTTCTATTCTCAATTATTTTAACCACTTGAATTAATAGTATCATTTATAAAACAATTCATTCCAATAACTTTTTTCTATCGATCAACTGTATCTCTTGAAATTATAATTAATCAATTAATTATTTTCAGAAATTTCAAACTTCTATACAATCAAGTAACAAAATGTGTATGGAATGACAAATAATTGTGTTATGATTTATATAATCCAACTTCTGAAGGCTCATGCATCTCAGCCATAGAAGTTCTGGTTCCTAATGGATGTGAGGTGAGGTAATGGAAGCGTTAAATGAAGTGAAATTAGTAACGTTACACAAAGGCCATGTCTTTTATCAATTTCAGTCAGAAGAAACCTATCTTAGCAACCTTATGCTATTTATTCGCTCTGGATTGGAGAATAACCAGCATATCCTGGTTATAGAAAGCATGAGAAATATCTCCAAGGTCAGAAATAGAATGAAAAGGATATTGAATGAGGAGCAACAATCTTCCATTTATTTAGTTGATAACTTTGATTACTATTTTTTTAATGGTGACTTTAATACTGAAAATATACTTAAGCATTTCCAGAAAGACATTTCCATCATAAAGAAGCAGAATCCTTCCATCAGAACCTGGGCCCATGTCGAGTGGACATCCAGTGAACCAGATGCAACCATTCTCAACGAATTTGAATCAACTTCAGATGATTACGTTATACAGGAAGGCTTGCTATCTGTCTGTGCATATTCTAAAAACAGTTTATCTCCTGTTTTGAAAGAAACACTTGAGAAAGTTCATAACTATGTGATGACAGATGAAGAGCTTTGTTTATCAATGATGTACGGGAAATGAAAATATCCTATTTGAGAAGATTCGTTTTTTACGAGTCTTCTTATTTATTTAGAAAGAAAAAACGAGTATAAACCCACTTGGGCACATATTCGTCTCAACTACTCCTTTTCCTGACCTTCTTCCTTTGAAAGGTTAATTCTCTGCGGTTAACTACCTGTTCTATTGAAGCCCAACCTCCAATATGTATAACTATGACCATATATAGGCATATACCAAGGGGGTACTTCTGTGAACGGAACCATCAATCCCATTAAGCTGAACGAAGTCATTACGTATGAAGATCTATTTCACGAAGCTTTTAAGGGGACACCATTAAAAGCAGGACGTGTGGAATTAATAATGTACTGGATAAAGCCCGGGAAGTCATTTATTACGTATGACATCCATGATCGAGATAAGAAGTTTGTGAATATAGAAGATGCTCCTTCCCCTCCTTCGATCCATCGGGAAGAGATTAGTTTTCGGACGATTTTTGATTTAAATCAGTCAGTGGATATTGAGATTGCCGGAGTGAAAAGACCTTCAGTCATAGTAACAATCAACATCGCTTGGTCGGATGATGGATGTGTAGTGTCTTATGGAGTGACGGATCGGACTAATACGACATATTATGGAGTTCGAGAAGAGTTGTTGGTAAGATGGAATCCAGAGTTTGTGATTAGGTGAAAAACATGAAAGACGTATACTACATGATGAAATCCATTTTTAACCCAAAAGGAACCAGCGTCTATTTTTTGTGACACTGGTTCCTTTTTATATTATTTATAGAAAACTTTGTCTACGTTATATTTCGATTGGGATTTGTTGATGATATACGTTTCGTAAATTTCACGATCCATCGCATCTTCAACAATGGCAACATCGATTCGATAGATTTCGCCTCTGTGGTTACGTAGTGGTGATACGGCATCTTCAAGATGTTTCTTGACTCTTTGTCTTAGTTTACGTGCTTTCCCAACGAAGAGAAGTTCGTCGTTGATGTTGTAAAATAAGATGATGCCACCCTTGTCTCTTGGGATTTCGTGAAGATCGATGAACCCTTGGATACTTTTGATCTTCGGTTCTTCTGAGTCTCTAGGTTGTCTGCGTTCCGTTATGGAAATATCCGCTTGTGGGATTTCAATTTTTATCATGAATGTCACGTCCTTTGTTTGCTGTAAGAAGTAATGTTAACACATAAAGTATATAATTACTATACAACGCAGCACTTACCATTAAAAAAAGAAAGTCCCGTCTCCTTCTTACACGTACCTGAGTCCAATTCGATTATTAAACGTCTGATTTTTATTTTTAAACACAAAGAAATTATTTTTATAGTCAATCGTGAGTTCGTGTCCATAGGTATCTTCGAAGTCGCCGTCAACAATGAAGTACAAATCATCGGATTGGATAATTTTCTCTGTTGAATCAGGTTCTCTATTTTCTACTAGCTTTATTTCATAGAGATTGTTCACTATATCGCAGCTTCCGCGGTCAAGTGATAGCTGAATGATTTTGCCATCAGGGATTTCGTATAGTTTTTCTTTTGCAGACTCGGTAATTTCTAATTTCATTGTTCGTTCCTCCTATTCTGTAGGTGGTACAAGTATGTCCAGATGCTGCTTGAGGTTTTCTATTGTAATTGGCAGCTTGTCCCCCTCGTCCCCATCAACATTGGCAATCATCTTATATGACGATGACGCTTCCAGGTTTGTGACTTTCATATAATGGACATGTTCACTTTCTGCCAGTTCTCCTGAAAGGATTTTTGGAAGGAGCAATAAAAAATGAGGAAGGGCTACGTCTTTGATGATAAAGACATGGAGCTTACCGTCATTTACTTTGGCCTCGGGTGCAATGGTTTCCATACCTCCGACAGAGTTTGTCAGGGCAACAAGCATAAGAAGCGCGTCCCCTTCCCAGTCATGAGCGGAATGGACCTTAAGCTCAAACGGCTGCTTCTCTTTCATTTTCTTCATTCCCTCGATTATATATGCAAGTGGACCAAGCCTAGACTTCTGTTCGACGGGGGTTGAGAACGATGCTTCTGCCAACGCGCCTACTGCGACGATATTGATGAAGTATCGGTCATTGATTTTTCCTACATCTGTCCTCTGCACATGTTTATGCCTGAATATGTCAATGGCCTCTTCAGGTTTCAAAGGAATATTTAAAGCTCGTGCGAAATCATTTACAGTTCCGAGTGGGATCAGACCAACTTGAGGACGGTGATACTGCTCAGCTATTCCGTTAATCGCTTCATTGATTGTTCCGTCCCCTCCCATCACTGCGACGAAATCAAATTTTCGCTCACATGCTTCCCTGGCGAAATCCATGGCATCTCCTTCCCCTTCTGTAATGCGCAATTCCGTTTTATACCCCATCGTTGTCATGGTCTCAAGAGCATGTTCACTATAATCCTGCCCTTTTTCCTTCCCAGAAGAGGGGTTAACGATAAGCATGGCTTGTTTCACAGCGTTATCCTCCTTTTAAGTATGTATACGATATCTTTACCCTGATTTAGGGAATTGGAACCTTATGTATGATTAATATTAGCAGGAAAGAACATATCATTACAATTAGAAATTAAATACTTTGCAAACCCAAGGGTATGTTTAATCCGTTCTTCTTCTGTGTTAAAGAGACTCACTCTCAAACCATCACGAATATTCATGGCCTCCCTTATAATGTTGTGCCATTCATCCTGAAGATGTTGCAGTCCATATTCTCCAGCTTCCTGCTTGGAGGTAATTCCAGATTCTCTTAATGTATAGTATTGACGAAGCAAACCAAGGACGGACCATTCTATCTCATTATCAATGATTTCAGTCGGATATTTCATAATGTCCTCGATTGAATTTTCCATCCCACGGGTTCTTCCCGCCCAATACGAATTCATATTGGAAAGAACATAAGAGCTTAATTGGTGTAAAGAAATAGTTACATCAAAAGAAGCCGTGTCAGGTCCCATAAAGCTAATCCCCTTATGCTTAATCAAATACCAAGTGATTGGGTTGAAATTAAAATATTCGCCAAAATATAATTCACCATTATTGTAATATGCATTTTCTTGATACTCGTTTGTTTCGCTTGTGCTAAGTTTCCCTATCTCCCCTTGAATGATATAAACTCCATCCATTTCCGGCTTAGGGTATTGTAACGCTAATTCTTTATGTATAAGATATAAACTCTCAGCATCTTCAGGTGTCATTCGGCGGCTGGTAACTGCGATAAAGTCGATATCACTGGAATTATTCACATACGCATCCAACGAGATGGAACCGTGTAAATACAACCCTTCCATCGTATTTGGCAAGTATTTGTTAAATAAAATCAGGTAGTCATTTAATACTGCTTGGACAACCCTTGGTAATCTGGCCATTGAATTTCCTCCTTTTTAAAATACTAATTATACGATGTCCTCATTATTATCCATCTCTAATTTATGCTTATAGTATCAATAACATTGAGAGATCACTCAGTAAATATATTAACATTTAATTCCATAAATGTGGGAGGTTAATGAAGAATTGGAAAATAGCAGTGAGGTAATTGGAACAGTATAAAAAAACGCTGACCTCCGCATGTCCGGTCAGCGCCCTCCAGATAGTTAATTCCTACTATTAATTTAGCTTTAACATTGTTAATCCTGCACTATTAGTTGGAGTATTGTCCACATTACCAATGAGGTTATCTGTCGTATGCCCAATATTTCTAAGTTCTACTTTTCCTCCTGCTGGTATAGGAACAATCGCTTCTCCATTAACTTGAAAAATGGAATCGAGGGTCACAGGTGCACTTGTGAAGATGCCTAGTTGGTTACCATACCTGCTGGATGCAACTATTGAACCATTCACGAATAATGCGTATGCTCCTCCTCTACTAAATCCTGTTTTACCACTAGTAAATACAACGTTATAGTTAATTTTGTAGTCTCCTTCATTTACTACGATTATCGAAGTTCCCAAGTGAATAAAGTCCCCAGCAGAACTAATGCCAGTATGGTTAAAGGAAACAGGTTGGTCAGGTATTATAAGATCTCCACCAATTCTATACACATTACAGTACTTACTATTGCATGTACATTCCCCTCGAGGACCTGTTACACCCTGTATTCCACGCTCTCCTGGAGGGCCCGATTCCCCTTGAGGTCCTTGTTCGCCTTGAAGGCCTTGTTCCCCTCGAGGCCCTTGCTCGCCTTGAGGTCCTTGTTCCCCTTGAAGCCCTTGTTCGCCTCGAGGCCCTTGTTCCCCTTGGGGTCCTTGTTCGCCTCGAGGCCCTTGCTCCCCTTGAAGCCCTTGCTCCCCTTGAAGCCCTTGCTCCCCTTGAAGCCCTTGTTCCCCTTGAGGCCCTTGTTCCCCTTGAAGCCCTTGTTCCCCTTGAAGCCCTTGTTCCCCTTGAGGCCCTTGTTCGCCTCGAGGCCCTTGTTCGCCTTGAAGCCCTTGTTCCCCTTGRGGTCCTTGTTCGCCTCGAGGCCCTTGTTCGCCTTGAAGCCCTTGTTCGCCTTGAAGCCCTTGTTCGCCTCGAGGCCCTTGTTCCCCTTGAAGCCCTTGTTCGCCTCGAGGCCCTTGTTCGCCTTGAAGCCCTTGTTCGCCTCGAGGCCCTTGTTCCCCTTGAAGCCCTTGTTCGCCTTGAAGCCCTTGTTCGCCTTGAAGCCCTTGTTCGCCTCGAGGTCCTTGTTCGCCTTGAAGCCTTTGTTCACCTTGAATTACTTGGACATCCTGGGGTTCTAACTCTTCTTGAGGTACTCGCTTTCCTCGTTTTTTGCTTTTCTCGCTTTTTTTCTTACACACTTTATGCTTGTCTTCCTTATCATGACCTCTTTTAGATCCCAATTTACTCACCTACTTTTCATATATCAATATTTTAATCCTATTAATCAAATGATGAATAACTAAACAGAATTACTATAGTTTATGAAAGATATGAATAGTACGTGTAGACAAACATCCTGTGGTTCTATAAATAAACGATAGTCTATTATATTGGAAGAATACTATAATATGGCAGCCTCTGCTGAGAAAGCGTCAGGCTATAGGATGAGCCAGCTTTTGATATATCAATACTAAAGAGATTATTTCATTCCTTCGGTTTTATTGTTCATTAATAGAGAAAGAGAATAGGCTTACTATTAACAACTTCCTTTTTTCATTATCTTTAGTTTTTCTTTGAGTTACTGGAAATGCTGCTTCCCTTTGGTCCAATTTCTTGATGGAATTTCATGCCATGATTATCAGAAGTAGCTTTTGCTCCTTTTCATCCTGCTTCTTCGTAACTCATTTATTTTGCTGTTGGCACAGTTGCTACTACCCATAATAATTCCTCCTTTAATTCATACGATTAAATTTATGAAGTTTTTATATCAAGCGCACTCTGATTGATTGAACCCCTGGATCGTATGTTACTAAACAACACACTTTGCTAAGAAGCATTATTTTAATCCAAGTTCTAAGAAATTTCAGCATTTTGCTCGGTTACGAAACTGAATCTATTTCCATACAATATAAAAAAGTGAAAGTCTACCATGTAAAGGAGTGATGATCAATGGAGAACTTTTTTAACGGAAAAATTTCAAAGAAAGACCTGGAAGCCTTTGAAATGATTGGTGATGGGAAAGATGGGGAAATCTATAAGGTAGCTGAGGACAAAGTTGTTAAGTACTTCTTTAAGGAAGAAACACATCAACGGGAACTAGAAGCGATGAAGATAGGTCAGACATCGGCCATTATGCCTCGTCTTTATGAATTTGGTGATAATTACATTGTCATGGAGTTTGTACAAGGAATATCCCTTGCCCGTCATATGAAACGACACGGCTATATTGATGGAGAAATGACTAAAAAAATATTATTCGTCTTAGAAGAATTTAAACGATTAGGCTTTACTCGATGGGATACGGAGGTTCGCCATATGTTAATGGATGAAAATGGTGAATTCAAAGTGATTGATCACAAGCGAGCATTTACATCCGACTCACCTGTTCCAACGAAGTTGTTAAAAGGAATGAAGAAATTTGGTTTAACAGGCGCATTCCTGGAAAATGTAAAGAATTTAAATCCTGAGCTCCATGATGCTTGGAAGAAACATAAGTAGTTCCATATGATGAAGTTCCTCACTAAAATATCATAGATACAAGAACGTTCTTTCCTTTAATCAATAAGGAAAGAATGTTTTATTAATAAGTTTTAGGACAAGCACCTTGAATCAAAAAAAGGATAGTACTCCCAAATAAAGTACTATCCCTGGAATTTTTATCAAAAATGATTATACTTTTTTCACCGTTACCCTATCCAGGTGAGTAAATAAAACGTCACCATTACCATTGGACCATACTAAATAGTGATCTTCAGCTTTTATAAATGTTCCGTCACAGTCTATTTTTTCTGCTCCTGAAATAACCTCGATTTTGTCACCAAGCTTGAGTACTTTATTAAGTTTATCGGAAAATCCCATAATGCCTCCTCCTTTCTCTTTTAACATTCAACAGTCTATATATTTATATTAAAATACACGAAAAATGATAGGGCTTTTACCTATCATTTTCATTTTTCCTTCAAAAGAAAAAATGACTGGATTGCGTCCAGTCATTTTCTTCGTTTCTAAATAATGTTAACTAAACTTTACGAACTGTAACATTATTTAAGTTAGACGTGTTCATATGGCCGTTATCATCAGCCCATACAACGAAGTTATCGCTTGCGTAAACGTATGAACCCTCTTCGATTTCTTCGTCACCAGATAGGACCTCGATTTTATCACCTAAAGATAAAATTTTATTAAGAAAATCAGCCATATTACCATCTTTGAACAAATTAGACATTATGTTTCCTCCTTTCGGTGTTTACTCTATTTTTATGCTGAACCGTTAAATGCGTAAAGGCAGATAACTAGATTTCATAAAAATATTTCGAATTAGTCTTTTACTAGATTAATTATTCTTTATCATTCTCAAGGGGTGAGTTGGTTAGTGAATGTTCCAAGGTATCTTCTGAAGGGCTTTCCTCTATACTGAATAGGGTCTCCTCTTGGCTTTCGAACTCTTCTACCAGTGAAGAAGCCTGACTCTCCTCTTGGATATCGATGGCCAGTTCCACCTCTAATACCTCTTGTGAGTCACTTTCGTTTTCTGCTTTCTCTTCATTGCCTGCATCTGACTCTTTTTCCTCAGAATGATCTTCATCTGTTTCCAATGGTGGAGTGTACTCCTCTTCTTCCTCATCTGAATCGTTCGAGTAATCTTCAACGAGCAAATTGATTAACCCTACTTTTTCATCAACTGAATCGGGATCGTAGTCTTCTCCTTCATCACCAGAGGAATCAACAATTTCTACAGTGATACTCTCATTTTCAATTGTTTCATTGTCCTCGTGTATGTGTTGAAGATTTAGACTCTCCTGGGACATTCCCTCAGTCTCATGTTCTTCTTTCTCAAGCTTTACGAAGTTCAGCAGTTCTTCATTAACGTCGGACTGTTTATTCTTTTCAGCCTTTTTCCGAGGACCTTGTTCTTTCTTTTCCGATTTGCCTTTTTTCTTCTTCTCGATCTGGTTATCACCTTTATGTTTAGGCTCATTTTTGTTTTTGTCATAGTGCTTCCGGTTTTTCTTTCTCTTGGAGCCAATTTTTCTTACACTGATCGGACCGCATAAATCTGTGAAATTGACATTTGCATTATAATCCATCCAAATGAGGATATTGTCGAATGCTGCTACGAATGTCCCGCCGCTGTCAATCATTTCATCCTCAAAGAAAACTTCAAGATGATCTCCAAGTTGGAACATTGAATTTAACACGCCTTCAACGGATTTACACGGGAGGTCGTCAAGATCCTGATTTGAACAATGCTCTTCATGTTCGTGTGTACAGTTCTCATCTGTTTCTGGAAGATCTTGATTGCCTGGTTCTTCTTTTTCCCCGGCGCCTTCTGAGCATAACTCTTCTTGCTCATCGGGGTCCCCCTCACAATGCTCTTCATCGTCATGATGATCGGAATATTTTCTAGTGTAATCATCATAATCTTCTACCATAGGTTTTCCACTCCTTTACAATTTGTCTACAATTCATAATCAATATATGTATGTAAAAAAGGAATGTATAGCCTATTTTTATCGTATTAACCCAAATTCCGCTCACTCTAACCCGGCTTTTGAATAGGTTATTAATAGATACAGAGACGTGGAGTGAAGCACATGCCCAATTGTTATCTTTTTATTAATGAATATATATTGCCAAGGATCTTTTCCTCCTGTTATTACGATGACTTTATGGTACCTTGTCACAATCAATCCATCTTTGTGAGCTACCAAAAACCCAAAAAAGAATCTGTTACTTTTCCCGTAGTAGAACAGATGCAAGATGCTCCTTTTCTAAATCAAACTCATGTATCTCAAATCATTCACAGTATGATGAGCAGCTTGAACGAAACTAATACTCACCATCAATCGACTGAGCGACCTTCTTTCGACATCACTCTGACAACAGAAGATCAACCCAGCATAGTACTTTCTCGAGTATCTAAGCCAAAACTCCGTAAAAGACGTGGCAAATGTCCGCGCTTACTGTCCCGAGAGGTGCGACCATTCGAAAGATTTAATTATATCGATCCCAACAACAGTATTCCCCAATTAAAATATCAAGCAAGCGCACCAACCCTACAACCCTTACAAAAAAATAATCCATCGTACAGTAAATGTGACAATGAAGAATGTAAAGAAGAGTTTATCGAAATCAAGCACGAGCAGGAGAAAGTATTAAGAAAAGAGACTAGGAAAGACATTCATCAAAATGATCAAAATACCTATATAAAAAGTCAGGTTGATGAACCAGTTAGTGATATTGTTTCTAATGAGGAAAAACCACATGACATAAAAAAGCACGAAATGAAATCTATGCGTCCCTCACACTTATTAGAATCAGATGTTACGAAACAAACTTACTCTGCCGGCTCGTTTATTGAAGATGGTATTCATGACATGAGTTTGAAAGCAGCAGAAAAAATGAAAGCAGTTTTACATGATGACCTTCTGGAAGATAAAAATGATGAGCAGCTTCATACCAGCTTAAATGAAGCTGATAAAGATTTTTCTAACCAATCATCATTTACAATGGATACTGACACTCTACAACCCGGGAATTCGTATGATGAAACAACCCCATACACATCAAGATTCGATAACAAATCGAATAAAAACGTAAACGAAGATAGTAATATAAAATCTTCTACCGAAAACAACATACCAGTCTCGATTCCTTCAGCGAAAAATGTCAAGTATAGACTAAATCGCACTTGCGTCAGGGCTATGAAAATCGTTAGTGAACATAAGATGGTTGCTGCTGAATTCAACTTCGAGATCCTTAGCTCAAGCCCTCCTCGTAAAGAAATGAAATACAAACTAAATCGCACTGAATTAAGAACAAAAAAGATCGTTGATGAATATGAGAAAAGTGCTGATGAAAACTTAAACTCGAGCTTACCAGCTAAAGAAGGAAATAATAAAGACAATCGCGGAGATCACTCATCTTTAGAATCCGCAAGTGATGAATCAAATTCCCCTGCACCTACTGCAGAAACTCACTTTGATATCTTACACTCTGCTTCATCTGTCAAAGAAGTCAAAAAGGACGTCAAGCCAACAGACTTTTCACCTGTGAAAATGAAAAAAAACGAAACAAAATCTACTCCATCTATTAAAAAAGTTCAATCTGATATCTTAAGTTCCAAGTCACCAGGGAATGAAGTGAAATACAAACTAAATCGCACTAATAACCAAGTAGAATACAGGAATCACAAACAAAAAAACATCGTAAAAGATGAAGTTAAAACTACTATAGA
Organism: Rossellomorea aquimaris; assembly: GCF_008180865.1. Taxonomy (GTDB): domain Bacteria; phylum Bacillota; class Bacilli; order Bacillales; family Bacillaceae_B; genus Rossellomorea; species Rossellomorea yichunensis. The sequence goes on along the minus strand of NZ_VTEX01000001.1, from coordinate 915,334 downwards.
GCAGGATTTCGATATCTTACACAACAACAACCCAATTAAAGAATCAAAATTACAATCATTCCACCAGAAAACTAATGAAAAGGTTAGTAAGCCAGTCTCACCTTCTTCTCATGTCAAGGATAAAAACGACTTCCATACCACGATTTTGAATAAATATTTCACACTTGGTGACAAAATCAATGTATATGCGGGAAGTAAACTACTTGATCAGCAAGGAACATTTTTAACAGCCGGACCAGATTTCTTCATATGGATTGATGGTGATGGATATGTACGATTACAAATTATCAGCGGTGGAATTAGTATCGGTCAAACAAAAAAGAAAAAATAAGAAACAGACATTAGCCCTGTGCTGGTGTCTGTTTCGACAATATAGAAGGATACATATAGTAATGTAATAGAGATTAAAATGGGGTGAAGGGAATGAAAGAAACTGTATTGGTCATAGCAGCACATCCAGATGATGAACTACTTGGGACAGCTGGAACGCTAAAGAGGTTAGTGGATCAAGGAAATAGAGTCGTCTCGATCATTACAGCAAACGGAAGAAAAGAAGAGGCCCATCACATTCAACAGCTTGCCCGGAAAGCAAACAAAGAGATTGGGATTAAAGAAGTTATTTTTCTGGAGCATCCGAACCTGGAATTAGAAATGATGCCTCTTCATCTATTTACCAAGGAAATTGAAAAATTAATCGATATCTATCAGCCTACTAAGATTTTTACCCATCATTACGGCGATTTGAATATCGATCACCAAATTACGTTTCAAGCCGTATTAACAGCAGTGCGTCCTCTACCAAATAGACAGTCGATTGAATTGATCACATTTGAAACGGTATCCTCAAGTGAATGGAATACCCATACAAATGATAAGCAATTTAAACCGAATTATTATGTGAACATTTCATCCGAGATTGTTCAAAAAATTGCTTCCTTAAAACATTATGAAGTGGAAATGCGAGAGTTTCCACATCCGCGTTCCTATGAAGGTGTCAAAAATTTAGCAAGTGTCCGAGGCATGACGATTGGGGTACCGTATGCTGAAGCATTTGAAGTTATAAGGAGGGTCTGGAAATGAAAGAACTATTTTTTCCTTATCCTTACCTTGTTTCTGCTCTCGATAATTATTATGGAGTAAAGTCAAAACCCATAACGGCAAAAATAAAGGATAAGGGTAAAGATTCTAAACGAAAAAAAGAACGGAAAAAGAAATTAAAGTCGAAAAAGAAAAAAAGTAAACCTGGCAGTAAGAAACTGTCCATTTTGATAGCGACTTTTTGGGACTATCCTCATACAGGTGGTCTTTCAAATTACATTACTACTCTAAGAGAAGGATTGAGGTCTTTAGGTCACAAAGTGGATGTCATTGCTCCGAATCAGTTTTCACAAGTGAATGTAGAAAAGCTGCGTGAGGTGATCGTCCCTGAATTAAAGACTTTTTTTGAGCAACGATACGGTTCATACACAAGTAAAATCATACAAAGTTGTCGTTTGCTCTACATCTATGAACAGATGATGAAATCTGTAAAATTGGAAAAATACGATATACTTCACGCTCAGGATTTATTCACAGCCAATATCTTAGGGAGATTCAATGAAGATTTAGGTAAACCTCTTCTTTTCACCCCACATGGAATGTTCACCTTTAGCAGGGTCAAATTTAACCGAATTGAAAAAGGGTCTGTAGAAGAAGTGTATTACAAAGAGATTGAGAAAAAAGCGATTGAATACGCGACCCATATGGTCATTTTAAGTGACTCTTTCCGTGATCCATTAAGTTCACTGGGAGCGAAACCTGTAAAACTGACAACCGTTAATACAGGAGTTGATTTTAAAACCATTGAACGTGGTAAAACGAGTGGGAAAATTGTGATTTCATGCATCGCAAGACTTGGACCTAGAAAAGGACATTCGGATTTATTTAATGCCCTTTCCCGAATTAATGGAACAAGTTCTCAGGTTGAGGTGCAAATTGTCGGGGATGGGGAAATGCGTGAAGCGCTTGAAACTCAAGTCAAATCATTGAGACTACCAAACGTTCGATTCTTAGGTAAACGCGATGATGTCCCTACCATATTAAGTAAAACGGATATATTTGTTCTTCCAACCATAAATGACAACCTTCCCATTTCCATTATTGAAGCCATGCATAGCGGTGCAGCGATCCTAACAACTAATTGCGGTGGTATTACGGAAATTGTTCATCATAATGAAACGGGAATCATTGTTGAGCCAGGCAATGTCAGCCAGTTAACAACTCAACTAAAACATTTGATCGGAAATGAAGCATTGCGAAAGAAATTGGGCGCAAATGCGTATCGATATGCCAAAAATCATCTCACTCGGGAAGCCATGGTTGGCAAGATTGAAGGGATTTACCAAAATCTAATAGATTCGGGGGATGAATGATGTTGTCATCACATCCAGCTGTTGTCCTCGATTTAAGCGCTAATGGAGTTGGCATCATCCATGCCCTCTCCCGAAAAGGAATTGATGTATATGCATTTGATACAGAAGGTCCCTATTCAAAGGGAAAATCAAGACTTGCAACATGTGGGGTATGTCCAAGCCCCTTAAACCAAGAAGCAGAGCTGCTTTCTTTTTTAAAAGGAATGGCGGTGAATCTTGGTATGAAGCCTGTGCTTTACGCAGGTGCAGATGATTATGTTGTCTTCATCTCAAAATACAGGAACGAATTATCCCAGTACTACTTGTTTTTATATCCTGATCACTCATTAATTATGGATTTATTAGATAAAAAGAAAACCTATGAATTAGCATTGGAATATAATGTTCCAACAGCCAAAACCTTTTTTGTGGAAAATGAAGAGCAGCTTGATGAGGCGATTACTCAATTAGATTTCCCCTGTATTTTAAAGCCTGTGTTCGGACATGAATTCAGAAAACATGTAAATAAGAAAGCCATTCATATTCAAGACGCAATCCAATTAAAGAAAATCTATCCTGTTTATCGCAAGTTCGGTGAGCTTATTATTCAGGAAATCATTCCTGGAGACAACCAATGCTTTTATAAAGTTGCCACATTTTTCGATGATGAAATGGAATTACTTGCCCTTTTCACTCTCCAAAAAAACCACCAATTCCCTGCACAATTCGGAACGGGAGCACATATCGTGAGCAAACGAATACCTGATCTGGTCGATGTTGGTGTTCCACTATTGAAAGAGTTGGGACTAAAAGGAGTAAGTATGATCGAATATAAAAAAGATCCACGGGATGGGCAATATAAGCTCATTGAAATCAATCCCAGGTTCTGGCTGACCCATAGTTTAACCGGTCCCTCCGGAGTTGATTTCACCCTTCAATATTACCTGTATCTTACAGGCCAACACCCATCTCCAAAATTGCAGCAAATTGACGGGGTTCAATGGATTTACCTGGTACGGTACTTCCTTACCTTTCTTGAAAAAAGAAGATATGGGGAAATGAGTTTAAAAGATTTCTTTTATGGACTCAGAGGAAAAAAGGTATTCGCCCTTCTTGCCTTTGATGACCCTATGCCCTTTATCAGGAGTACCCTGTCTCACCTGCGGAATGCGTGGAAAAGAAAACGAAGGAGTGATTGAATATGTACACACCACAAGAACTGAATTCTATGTTTCAAAAACACTCAATTGAAGAAAAACTCTCCACATCCCTTGGGAATAAAGTAGGCATCATTACTACATCAATACAAAACCTTAAATCAACTAAGAGAAGCAGCATTTATCAGCTTCAGTTACAAACACACACAGACACCTTCCCTATCATTTTTAAAATCTACCATTCTACCAAATACAAAAATGAAGTCGAGATTAATGTCTACAGTCATGCTTACCCTTTTTTAAAAGAGTTTCTTCCTGAAATCTACTTAATTGTGAAACATGGAAGTGATACGTGGGTGTTCATGGAGTTTGTCCGTCAAATTCGTGGACAGCTGACCTTTACACCCAAACATTTTGATTATATTATCCCAACCCTTGCAAAACTTCACGCCCACACGTACGAAGAAAATTTCAAGAAAGAAAAAAACACTTTTCAAAATTGGTTTCCCATTTACAACTCGGCAAAAATGAAAGACGACAGGGAAAAATTCATTTCTAATACAATGACATTTCTAGACAATGCCAAGAAGGATAAAAATTTGAAGGACATCATCAAACCACATTATAAATCACTAAAAAACTTATACAGTAAAGGTCCTGACTTCTTTCCCGAACTATTGGCAAGCGGCTCCTCCATTACTCATGGAGATCTTCATATGCAGAATATCTGTTCTAAAGATGTCAGCAAAAATGAACCCTGGGCGATTCAATTCATCGATTGGGAATCAGCCAAGTATTCCCCTACATGGTTTGATATGATTGTCCTCGTAGAAATTTTACTAGGTTTTCGGAAGGATTGGCAAAGCAATGCGGAAGAAATTCGTACCCATGCAGTCGACGTGTACACGAATGAAATGAAGAAATATGGGATCGAGTTTAAAACCAAACCGATTCACCTGTACAAAATGGCGTACCTTCAACGAACCCTCGAAAAAGGATTACACACTCAGCTGAGAAGGATCTTTGACAACCGCGGAGGTGAGCTTCTTCCCTACCATTTAGAAAAAATATCAACCTGGGGAAGTGAACTGGGAATCTATAAATAGACACGAAAGGATGAAAAAACTTGAGTCGAATGCCCCCTTTCAACATTCATCCCTCTCTTCTTACCATTATGGATCAATATTATGATGTGAAAAGAGACTCTAAAGAGTCTCTCACTCTCCAACCATTCGGTCAGAAGACAAAAGGCGGTGATTCAAAGCCAATGAAAATCTTGTACGTTACATTTTTTCAATACCCTCATACAGGGGGATTATCACATTACATCACTTCAATAAAAAACGGCTTTGAAAAGGTCGGTCATATTGTAGATGTACTTGCGCCCAACCATATGTCTTCAGAACTGCTGGAAGTATGGATTCCCCAAGCTGCCTCTGAAGCCCGTAACTTTATGCTTAACCGCTACGGAAACGCAAATGAAAAAATCGTAAAAAATCTTAGCTACCTTCATGTATTTGAACACTTTCTCAAAGAAAAAAATCTCCATCAATATGACATCATTCACGCTCAAGACCTATTTGCCATTTTCATTCTGGGACATTTAAATCAAACGTACAAAAAACCTTTACTCTTTACTCCACACGGCTTCTTTACGAAAAGCCGCTTGAAATTCAATAAAATGGAGAAAGGTTCCATTGAAGAAGCCTACTTTACTGAGCTTGAAAAAATAGGTATTGGATCAAGTACTGAAATCGTTATGATTGCAGATTCCTTCAGACCTAACTTAATGGACTTCGGTGCAAAAGATGAAAGAATGGTCACTGTTCATACGGGGATAGATTTCAAACCACTTCCTCATAAAACTCATGAAAACATCATCCTGACATGCGTCTCCCGATTATCTCCACGCAAAGGACATGGATTTCTTCTAGAAGCATTGTCCAAGGTTCGGGAACACCTGACCAATGTAGAAGTATGGATTGTCGGAGATGGTGTTATGAAGGAAAAACTGATTGAACAAGTGAAAGAGCTTAAGCTAGATAACGTGATCTTTTTTGGAAAACGACACGATATACCCCATATTCTTTCGATGTCGGACATCTATGTGTTAGCAACTGTAAATGATAACTTCCCCCTATCCGTCATGGAAGCGATGTTTTCCCGGCAAGCGGTCATCTCCACTACATGCGGGGGAATCCCGGAAATGATCCGACATGAACAAACAGGCATCCTTTGTGAACCTGGTAACGTCGAACAGCTGTCACAAGCGATAAAGCGTTTCATTACCAACAGGGAAGAACGTGATAGGTTTGCTAAAGCCGCTGAATCCTATGCTCGTCAACACTTAACAAGCCAAGAAATGACGAGAAAGATTGAACAGATCTATCAAACATATTTATGAAGAAAGGAGACTCATCATGAGGGAGAATAAACTGATCCAGGATCAAAAATGAAAATTTTAGTTACAGGCGGTGCCGGATTTATTGGCTCCCAAATTATAGATTTACTGCTCGCTGAGGGTCACACACCTATTATCCTCGACAATCTTTCTAATGGCAGGGAGGAAAATGTGCCAAATGGAGTCAAAATATATAGAAAAAATCTATTATCTGATAAAGTTGAACGAATTTTCGAAAAAGAAAAACCCGACATCGTCATGCATCTCGCTGCCCAAGTGAGCGTAGCCAAATCATTGGAAAATCCAGCAGAAGATGCCGCAGTCAATGTATTAGGAACCGTAAAGTTGTTGGAGTACAGCATTAAATACGATGTGAAAAAATTCATCTTCTCCTCTTCGAGTGCAGTATATGGATATACAAATGAGGTGATTCAGGAAGAGAGTTCCACTAGTCCTATTTCCTTTTACGGCACCTCAAAATTAGTATCTGAAACTTATATCAAACTATTTAATAGGCTCTACAATCTTCCGTATACCATTTTGCGTTATGCCAATGTATATGGACCAAGGCAAAGATCCGATGGTGAAGGCGGAGTCATAAGCATTTTTATTGAGCAACTATTAAACAATGAGACACCAATCATCTTTGGGGATGGAAATCAGACACGGGACTTTGTATACGTAGAAGACGTGGCCCGGGCGAATCTTCTTGCCATCACAAATGCTGACAACCAAGTTCTCAATATCAGCACCAACACCCAAACATCCATCAATCTACTCTATACCTTGCTTTCTAACCAAATCCACTCTTTACAAAAGCCAAACTACGAAGCGAAACGGGAAGGAGATATTTTACACAGTCATCTATCAAACACGAAAGCGCTTAAAAACCTTAACTGGGAACCTGAATATGATCTGATTTCCGGACTAGAGAAAACGGCTGCATATTTCAAAAAGAAAGAGTAGTTATGCTATCATAAATCGCATTAATTAAAAGAAAAAGCCTGGATGCCAGGCTTTTTTCCTTTAATGTCGAATTTTAGTCAATATAAATCATGTATTCTTCTCTAAATAATCTACAATCCATTCGGCTGTTTTCTTTCCGTTCTGAATGCAGGCACCTATACCCACTCCATAATATGAAGAACCGGCCAGCTTCACGCCTGGTAGCTCGTTTGCCAGGTTGTTATCTAAAGATTGGACAGACTGACCGTGCTCAAGATGATAATTTGGCATCAGATCTTTCCAATTCGTTACTTCAGCAGAAACCGGGTCACAGTCTATACCTATGCTTTTTCTGATATCCTCTAGTGCCGTACTTACAAGTTCTGACTTGCTATATTCTTTCAACTCATTGTAATGGGGGTTTGTACTTTTATAAAAAAGCCTCAATAATAGTTTTTGGTTATTGGATGTATGCTTCCACTTCCGACTAGTCCATGTGCATGCATCGCATTTCACATCTCGGCCGTTTGATACGATAAAGCCTGTCCCATCAGCAGGAAGGTCCGCATCTGGAATGTTAAATCCGAGGTAGATCGAAATCAGTGATGAGTTTTTCAGTTTATTAAAATCGGGTTCCAGTTGTTCATGAGTCAGTATCTTTTGGGTTACATCATGAGGTGTTGCGAAAACTACATAATCCGTTTGAATGCTACCATGACCATTAAGAGTGAGTTTGTATTTATCACCCGTTTTTTGAAAAGCTTTTATTTCTACACCTTTTAAAATTGTGGCACCTGAGCATTTTTCTTCTAACCGTTCGATGATGGTTGATAAACCATTTTTAAACGAGATGAACTTTCTTTTGGATGCCCCTTGGAATTTTTGTTTATTTGCTGATAAACCTTTAATGATACTGCCGTAATCATTTTTATAATCAAGTAAGTACGGAAGTGTTGAAGCCATAGTGAGTTTATGCAAATTACCGGAATAAACCCCTGATAATACTGGAGCTATCTGTTTCTCGACAAGTTCCTTACCCAGGAATGCTTCTAAAAATTCACCGATGGAACTCTCTTTTGTAAAATGTGTATTTTCCGATTCGAGGTCTTTAAGAGCGTCAATCTTCCCTTCTTCTGACACCAGGGTGCTACTTTTAAGTGACTCAACTGACATGGGAATTCCGAAGATCGTATCTTGGGGAATCTCGTGTAATTCCCCATTTGTATAAATGTAGGATGTGCCTGTTTCATTATAGACCAATTCCTCTTGAAGTTGAAGTTCTTCAACTAGAGAAAGAACCCCTTCATTTCGGGCTACGATGGAATCTGCTCCTGCTTCCATAATGAATTCGCCTTCTCTTATAGTTCTTATTTTGCCGCCAAGCTGCCGATCTCGCTCGATTAAGATTAACTCGATATCTATTTCTCGTTCTATGGATATTTTTTGAAGATGGTACAGAGCTGTTAGTCCTGTAATTCCTCCACCTACGACAACCACTGTCTTCATACGTTTCACTCCAATAATTGCGTTTATGTATACAGATTATCATGTTTATTGTTGATTAGAAAAAGATTCTGTGTCTGAATTGGGAATAAATCGGAATGAAGGTTAGTTTAAACCTTTATATTTTATTTTCAATATCCCTATTCTATCCTATTAACTATATCTATCTCTCAATTCCTAGTTGACAACTATGAATACTCATATATATAATATAAGTATTCCATGACAACTATATAGCTACTTATCCAGAGAGGTAGAGGGACTGGCCCGATGATGCCTCAGCAACAGATTCTACATCGTAGAACACTGTGCTAATTCCACAAGCATTGAGCTTGGAAGATGAGTTGAAGTTTGATACATAAAGCCTTCTTCTTATCTACTAGGAAGAGGGCTCTTTTCAATGAAGGAGCCACTTCCAATGTTCGAATACTAATAAGAGGAGTGATCAAATATGGGGGAAATTCTCCAGGAAGCTATTCAAAATCGTAGAAATGAGTTAATAAACAAATTAATTGTCCACAACATTTTCAAAAAAGGCGACAAACAATTATTCGAGCTGACGCTGCAAGAACTTGAGGATGAATACAAATATCTTCAAAAGGAATGCCATCCGCATAGTGATGTTGGGTCCATCCATTGGAAAAATTGTGAAAAATTAAGCAGTTAAAAAGCAGCAATCCTAGGTTATGGAATGCTGCTTCCTTTTTTTCTATAGTTAAATTAAATGTATGCATTCAACTGCACATCCTCCTCGTTGTGATTCTAGTTTTTTGACAAAGTTGATTCATATATGGACGATTATCTAATCCATTTTTAAAGAAATTCTTTCAAAAACATTCCAGATGTCTTATTCTGATAATCTATAATCTATTACAAAGGAATTAAAATATGACTTCCACCCTGCAACATTTCATGAATGAATTCATCGGCTTAGATAGTTGGTCTCTCATTTTTATCAGTATATTCATTAATATACTCATCAGTATCCTTGGTTTCCTGCCAAGTGTCTTCTTAACGGCCTTTAATATTTCCGCATTTGGGTTTTGGACAGGAATCGTGATTTCCATACTTGGTGAATCCCTAGGGGCCATTGTTAGTTTTTATTTGTACCGAAAAGGAATGAAGTTTGCAGGTATTGATCAGATTCTGTCAAACAAATACTTTCTTAAATTAAAAGAAGCGTCTGGAACGGAATGGATCTTTCTTCTATTTTTGTTCCGCATGGTTCCATTTGTGCCTTCAAGTGTGGTAACCGTTGCCGCTGCTTTTAGCTCTATTTCTATTGTTGCCTTTTCTGTGATCAGTTCTTGCGGGAAGATTCCTTCGTTGTTGATTGAGGCATTCGTGGTAATGAATGTGTTAGATGCGGATAAGGGTACGGTTATTCTATTGGCAGGTTCGGTGGTGGTTGGGATGTTTTATTTGGCATATCGTTGGAGAAAGAACAATAGATTATAATTGTGTCAGTTACGGAAACCAATCTCCTCAGGAAAAGAAAAAAGACGTCTACCACACGGCATACGTCTTTTCTCCCTTTCAATTATTGTGCATTTACCTCGACAGCATCCTTCTTGTAATATTCTGCAAAAATCTCCGCAAACGCTTCTGTAGAGTTATACAATTCCACTAAATTATTTTCAACTCCGCCAAACTCAAGTAACATGGCTCTCTCGGTTAGGTCCTGATTGTAAACCCCGTTACCTTCTGCTCTTGTTTTGATGAAAACTCCCCGGCTGATGCCAGGATATTTTTCCTCCAGTTTAGCATTCAATTCCTTTGCGATCTTAAGGTTCTTTTCAAAGTTTTTGTTTTCTTTTCCTACGATAAAAAATAAGCGTGCATAGTTTTTACCGTTAATGGTTTTGGTAGTGATGCTCCGCGGCTGAGAATCCCGATGAATATCGATCAGGTACGTTAAGTCATCGTTTTGGGCTATGGCTTCTTGTACTAGTCCCCTTGATAACTGATAGGATTCAAAATATGTCCATGACTTGTCTTTGAGTGCTTTGTTTACATCTGTCTTATCCTGAACTGCCCCAATCCCCCTTGCTTCAAGTTCTTGCTTTAATTTGGACCCTACAGCAATGACGTTGACCTTCTCGTTGGTACTCGCTGGATCTTTCGAATCGTTATTTTTAATTAGCGGGCTGAACGCTTCCCAGCTGTGTGAATGATAGATGTAGACGGATTTTTCATCAATCTCTTGAACTCCGTCTCCCGAGTTGTTGTTTGCCTGATCAATTTGGCTCTGATCGAATTCCTGATCTTTCAACTGATCTTCTGTTGGCGCCGGTGATTCATTCGGGAGGTTCGTAATGTCAGTCCCCTTCCCCGCAACGGCTATGTGAGTATGATAATTTTCGATTCCCGGGATTTCCCGTCCAAATAAACTTCGCGGATCAAGGAGTGAAACATTCGTGACGCTTTCCAACCAATCAAAATCACTGTTTAATGCTGCCTCATTTGTAACCCGCAATCCTGTCATTTCCTGTGACAACAACATAAGAAACGTTTCCTTCGGTACTAGTTCCGACATTGATGAATACAGTAAACTATCCACCCTCAATTTTATGGCAGTTGACGAGATCAACCATACGGTCAAGTACATGAGTACGATACCGATCAATACTACCCGAATGATGGCCTTCATAGAGACGAATACTAGTGGGACTAAGCTATTGTTGTTTCGAGACTTATACGACATCATCAGTACCCCTATATAAAGTATTTAATAGTTAACTTTATGCAGGGTGTTGATAGAGTAGAAGGTTTTTTCCGGGATTCGGTCGGATTTCCTATTTCACCTCATACCGTGTAATCATTTTCAACTTTTAGTTTAAGTGCATTCCGCAGTAATTCTTGTAGGACTGCTGCGAATATCGATATGGTGACAGACGCAAAGCTAATAATGATCCCGACCATAGCAATACCCGGATGAAGAGCATTTTGGATTAGTAGAAACACTATTCCTGACACATAAATGGCAGTAATTAGTAAGGCATACAGTTTTATTCGATGAAGAGCCACTATTGCCTTCGTCGAAAAAGCGTTCTCTTCAATACACGTTAAAAGCTTAAAAGCTTGGTACAGCGCTAAATTAAATGGAACCGCTGTTAAGTATAATCCTATTAAAATCGGCCATTTCAAATAAGCGAATTGGGGAAATAGATCGGCCGAATGCTTCGCCATGGTTGGCAACCAGACAATACAAAGGATGAATACAATCGCTCCTATTGCCATTACTGCCCCTTTTAAAAAAATCGTCGTTCCTCGTTTCATAACACACCTCTGATACCATGTTTTTCTAAATTATATAATGAGATTTATTGTTTTCCAATAAAATATTATTGATTTTTTATAAAAACTTCTATACGAACAAATGCATGAGTAAACTCATGCATTTTAATCCCTTATCTGCTATTCACTTCATTGGCTGCCCTTACCCCCGACTCTATCGCCCCTTCAATCCAACCATGAAAAGAGGATGTGTGCTCTCCGGCAAAATGAATTCTGCCTTCGGGTATCTTGATATAATCCCCGATATCACTTGCCTGACCAGGGGTATAAAGGGTAAAACATCCTGCAGAGAATGGGTTTTTACTCCAGTTGTAGACTACATAATTCAGCATTTCAGTATACACCTGTTCGCCATATATTTTAGATAGGTCTTCTAATACTTCTTTGATGATTTCTTGTTTTGATTTACTGTTCCATAAGAGTGCATTCTGTCCCCAGCTGTAACTCGCTAACATGACCCCTGGTTTATTGCTACCCTTGTCGTGACTCGGCATATACGTAAAGCGTGTGGGGAGATCTGACACGATGTTTCCGTAATCCATATCTTCCCAGAAGCGACGACGAAATTCGATTCCTATTTTGACGGATGGAATATTCGTTACTTCCCGGATCGCCTGCCACTTTTTGAAGGATATTGAATCATAAGGTACGACATCGATATACTGGAAGACAGTAAATGGTATGGTTACAATGACATAATCGGCATTGTATTCCCGTACCAATCCGTCTGCGGAGTTTACTGATCTAACGCTTACTCCGCCATCGGATTGTATAATGTGGGTCACTTTTTGATTCAGTAGAATGTGTGACCCAATCTCTTGGACAAATCCATAAGGTAAGTGGTCGTTTCCTCCTTTTATTTGATAAAATTTTGTTTGTTTCCTGAATATAGGAAAGATGATGTCTTTTAATATGTCGACGAAGGAGAATTCAGGGAATCCTTCTATCCCGAGAATGACATTGATTTTCCGGATTGCATTATAGGATAATGATTTACCGTATGGGTTATTTGCTAAAAATTGTCCCATCGAATAGCCAGAGTATTTTTTTATTAAATTTTGTTGTTCCTCATGGTCACTGTTATTATACAATTCGATAAAGGGTTTGGTTGCTTCAAGGAATAATTGCGAAGCCGTTTTACCCTGCTCACCTTCTGGTAAAGGATACTGTAGAATGGCTGGATTATTTTCGTATAGCTCCCTTGTTGTAAGGATATTGTTTACAAATAGTAAATCTCTTGGGGAATTATTAATGAATTCATGATAAGGAAGCTTGAATCTTCGGATATACTCAAACACCAACTGATGGTTATCGGGAATTCTCATGGCTCCCAGGTCCAAATAATTACCGGGTGTGAATGGCTTACGAACTGTATATACCCTGCCCCCGATCCGTTTATTTCCTTCTAAAACCGTTACCTCATGTCCGGCTTTTTTCAGTAGAGAAGCTGCGACTAAACCACTCATTCCTGCTCCAATGATTATCACTTTTTTGGGTTTGGTTGGATTTAATCCATTCCGGATAATGGCCAGCATATCGTCTGGATAGTTCAATTTGGAGGGGTCATCTTTTGAAAGTTGATTTACCATCTCATCACCCGCCTCCCTTTTTCTTACATCATATGACGTCAAGAAAGGGGGTATACGTATGATATCTGTGACAAAAAGCTCATTTCCAGTCATTTTCAGAACAAACGTTTCTATTTATACGTTTATGTGTTATACTTAAGTTTCATTGGGTCTACGAGACTGTATTTAGTCAATCCCTCGAGCAAGTAGAAGGGAGACATGTTATATGTCACTAGAAAATATCGTAACCATGCTCAATACTCTTAAGGAATTCAAGGATAGTGAGATCGTTCATACGATATCAAGTCATGATCACTCACCCGTTATGACCGTTACCTACCAGTTGGACAGGGATTGCTTTCAAATCACATATATGGATTCAATGAAAGTTGAAGAGTTTACAGACATTAGTCTTTTGGCTACAACTATAGAAAGTGTTGTTCTTCTCGAACCTTCAAGATAAGATAATAAAATGGAATGCCATTACGTAAATCGTGATGGCATTTTTTTGTACCCGGATTCTGTTTTTTTATGCTAACCTATAGATAAAAAGGAGGACATTATGTCTTTATCTTCTCAATCTTATATTCGAAAAGTGTCACTTCAAAGGGAAAACGTTCCTTCTTTTCATTCGTATCCCTTTCATATTCCAAGTATTCGGAGCCTGACAGACCTCTCCTTTCACCCAAATGTTACATTTATTGTGGGGGAAAACGGAATGGGGAAATCAACTCTCCTTGAGGCCATTGCAATGGCCATTGGTTTTAATCCTGAAGGAGGTACGCTGAACTTTTCATTCTCCACGTATGATTCGTATTCGAATCTGGATAAGTACTTAAGGATTGTGAGAGGCGTCGAACGACCAAAGGATGGTTTTTTCTTGAGAGCAGAAAGCTTTTACAATGTTGCGACGAATATAGAAAAATTGGATCAGCAGCCCTCTTTTGGGCCGCGAGTGATTGATTCTTTTGGAGGGAAATCTCTCCATGAGCAATCACACGGAGAAGCCTTTTTCTCAACCTTTATGAATCGTTTTCGAGGTAAAGGGATTTACATATTGGATGAGCCGGAAGCCGCACTCTCCCCCTTAAGGCAGTTATCCATGCTCTCCAGGATACATGAACTTGTGAATGATGACTCACAGTTCATTATTGCCACTCACTCACCCATTCTGATGGCATACCCTTCTTCTTCCCTGATTGAATTAACAGAAGAAGGTTTAGAAGAGTCTTCATTGGAAGAAACCAGCCATTATAAGACTATGAAGCAATTTTTTGATGAGCGGGAACGAATGATCTATCATCTATTGAAAGATGAGGACTGAACGTGGGAATAGGATTTATTCATAAAGTTGTTGATTGATGAAGCATTCCCTTAATAATAAAATCGAGCATAAAACCAACACTGGTTTTATGCTCGATTTTATTATTGTTAAAAAGAAGGAAGTTCACTTAGATTATTCTCTTTTATTCCATCGGGTTCACTGCGAAGAACATCTCTCCCATACCGATGAATCACATCGACATGAGCTAGTTTTCCTGACTTTGCTTCTTCTAGTGCAGTGATATAATCCAACTCCCTCCCGCTTTCGGTTTTAAAAGCGATGAGATCGTCGTCCTCGTTTCGGCGAACGGCTACAATCTGTTCTGCTCCAGTTGCAATCTCCTGAGCCATTTCTACTTCAGCTTGAAATTCACCTTGCTTCTTGTATTCTTCATAAACCTGTTCAAAGCTCTTCTTTTCCATCTGGTTCACCTCCCGAACATACGTTTAGTATTTGCTCTGGAGCACAGGATTATGATAAAAAAAAGACAAATATACACTGCTTCCTCTTCCACTCAAAAAAAGAGTGCCATCCATCACGGCACCCCACTATCATCATTTCAGTTTCTCAAGAGTATCATTTAACTCAATTTTTTGTTCCTCTATAGCTTTCATCGCATCTTGGATGTTTCTTTTATAAACAGAAAGAATACTTTGTCCATAGGTTGTCCCCGGTACTGCCCATTTTCCGTTCAAATCTGTCCAGTTTTTGGCGCTCCCTCGTGTGACTAATGAAAAACGGGGATCCACGAGTGATTGTCCTTGTGGAATTGGATCGGTTGAAGCATACGCGTACAGATGCTGAATATGAGCAAGAACCCCTTCTTCTGGAGTCTTAAATGATGCTCCGTCATTTCCAGGACCGGTAGTACCAATCCCTGCATAGTTATTTTGATTTGGGTTGACTTGTCCTGTGAATCTGAAATAGTTGGTTTCATGTATTGCTTGAGCGTAAGCTACGTCACCTTTAATTCCATAAAGATTCCCGTAAAAGAGATAAAATCCCCCTAACAGTGGCGCATCCGGGTTAATCGTTTTCACAAAGTCATCCAATTGTTCTGTTCGTAATACAGATGGGCCCAAAATTGAATACTGTATTCCCGGCGGCAAAGGAGGCTGTGTCGGTTTTGGCGGATCAGTTGGAGATGGTACAGGGGGCTTGGGGCTATCATCGGCAACTCTTACTAAAATAAATGCTTCAATACCCATTTTTTTTAGTGTGGCCACTTGTTTTTCTGCGTTCACTCTTTCTGTAAAAGCACCAGTTTGAACCCTGTAATACGTTTTCCCCAAGACCACCACTGTATCAATGAATGAATTTAAACCTTTTCTATTCAACTCATTTACTTGGTCTTCAGCATTTTCACGCTTCGTAAATGATCCAGCGATCACTTTGAAAAGTTCTTTTTCATTCACTATTTTCGCAGGTAAACCTAAAGCCTTAGCAACACCCCTTGCGATTGCCACACCTACAGTCTTTCTAAATGCAGCGTTGTTCATTAACGCAATATCCTTTGGATTATCAATAAATAGAATCTCAAGTAGAAGTGAAGACATGTTCGTTTCACGTAATACGTGAAAATTCGCTCTCTTTTTCCCTCTATCAATCACATTATAAGATGATTGAATAGCTGAAGTAACCTCATCGTGAATGATTTTCTGATAGGTAATCGTCTGGGAAGGAACACTGCCATTATACACATAGCTCTCAAATCCGGTTCCACCCCCAGCATTATGATGGATGGACAAGTAAAAATCAGGATTAGTACGGTTGGCAAAGTTTGATCTTTCCGTTAAAGAAAGCGTTTCATTACCAGTTCTCGTCATCAAAATGTCCACATTGTAGTTTTTCAACAAATAGTCTCTTACAATGAGTGCCGTTGAGAGATTGAAGGTTTTCTCTTCATTCCCATTGTAAACAGCACCTGGATCAGTACCTCCATGACCAGGATCAATCATTATAGTTTTCAATATTATATCCTCCTAAGAGTATGACATATAGTACTATATTCACATATGGACAAGCCTGCTTGGACTTTACCTGCTTTCTCCTCTAAGATAATACGAAAAAATGTTCCCTGTAGTGAAGGGAACATTTTTTATGCACGATTCTATTTTTATGGAGGAAACTTTCTTATAGGTGTTTTTATTCTATTTCTTTATTTTATTTCTTTACTCTCGTTCTTATTCATCATTTTGTATCAATTGGCCGGCGGAGGTTCATACTGGTGCTCGCTTCATTTTTTTCAGTATGAACTGTTGATCTTATAACCATTGTTCTTTTAATGAGTCAGGAGTCGAAGAGTTACCCCAAACTGTGCAACGTACATATTTGAGAGGGAAGGAGATCCCAAGTCATACTTGGAATGAGTTGCTGGTGGACTGCTGAAAAGATACACTTGTAATTTTCTTGCCAATGCATCACCTCCATAGAATACTTTATGCCGAGAGTGAGTGGAAGGTGAGGACAAGCAACGAGTTTTTATAGAAATTGGACAGCCTTTTTTTAAAAAAAAAATTGAATCTCTTTTCAATTACGGCTTCCCTAAAAAAGAGAGAAATCCGCATCCATTCTACGTACCTTCCATCCTCGATTACTATTTCAAATATATCAGCACATTTTACCAATTAGGTTTCTATGAGTGAATGGGGAAAAGAAGTGAATAATAAAAGGCGAAAGCAAAATGAATGGAGGAGTATTAGTGAAAAAGATTGGAATTCTTGTGGTGGGGTTTATGATAACACTTTCTTTCTTACCTGCACTCAGTACTTCAGCAGAAGCTAAGCAGGCTGAATGTGTAAGCGAAGCCAACGTGAAAGCAAAAGAAGACATGAGAATCTTATGGAACGAGCATGTCATCTATACCCGTAATTATATTATAAGTGCCGTTGATGGATTAGAGGATCAGGATGTGGTCCTTGCAAGATTACTTCAAAATCAAAAAGACATCGGGAATGCAATAAAACCTTTTTACGGCGAAGAGGCTGGTAATAAGCTGGCTGATTTGTTGACTGAGCATATTGTATTGGCAGGAAAAATCGTTGATGCCGCAAAAAATGGAAAGCAAGCAGCGGTGGAGAAATTAAACAAAGAATGGTATCGAAATGCAGATGACATTGCAGGATTTTTAGCAAAAGCAAATCCTTACTTGTCTGAAAATGCGCTAAAAGACCTGTTATATATGCACTTGCAATTCGTCAGCGATGAAGCAGTCGCACGTATCAAGAAAGACTGGAAAGGAAACATTACAAGCTTCGATAAAGGGAGAGCCCATATTCTTCACCTGTCTGATGCCCTAACAGCTGGAATTGTAAAGCAGTTTCCGGAGAAGTTTTAATTGTTTCAGAGCTAGGGTGAATCGAGCCATCCTGGCTTTTAATAATCTTCATTACCAACTCTGTCACTTCTTCTTTCAAGCAGCACCACATCCCGCCAGGCTCCATCCAGTCTTCCAATTCTTTCTCTTATGCCTACCTCACGAAAACCATATTTTTTATGAAGGTGAATACTCGAAAGGTTCTCTGGAAAAACCCCTGACTGTAAGGTCCAAATTCCTTGTTCCTCACTTTGTTCAATTAATGATTTCATGAGGGCGCTCCCAATACCTTTTCTATTATATTTCATACTGACATACACACTGACTTCAGTGACGCCTGCATATACGCACCTACTTGAGATGGGACTCAGGGCGGCCCAACCAACTATTTGCCCATCGATGATTGCTACAATCCGACAATCCTTAAGATGTGTTTCGTCCCAATCTTCCCAAGAAGGTACTACGTGTTGAAAAGTCGCGTTTCCTGTATTGATCCCCTCTAAATAAATGTTACTAACTTGTTCCCAAACTGACGGGAGCATGGCTTGTATTTTCATCATTTCACCCTTTTCAAGAAGAAAGTTGACCAATTTTATTTTGAATAGAAGCAAGTAATGCCTCTCAGGTCCAATGAATTACGTAGTTCGTTAAACTGCAACCTTTAAGAAACAACCTTTTGAAAAAGATTACCTCTTATCTTCCAAGTCAATCTCCTTGATGATACGGGCAGGATTTCCACCCACCACTACATTAGACGGGACATTCTTTGTCACAACTGCACCAGAAGCAATAACCACATTATCACCTATCGTCACTCCGGGATTGATAATTGCGCCTCCACCGATCCAGCAGTTGTCTCCGATTTTGACAGGCTTCCCGAATTCCGGTCCTTTGTTTCGTTCAATCGGATTCACTGGGTGAGTCGCTGTGTAAATATGTACTCCAGGTGCGAGCATACAATTTTCACCGAAGCGGACTTCACACACATCCAAAATCACACAGTTAAAATTAGCGAAGAAATGATTGCCGACGTGAATGTTATATCCATAATCACATCTGAAGTCAGGCTCTAAATATACGTTTTCCCCTGTAGATCCGAACAACCTTTTTATGGCATCCACTCTCTTCTCATCATCTTCTTCTGTGGTTTGATTTAGCATACGAGTTAAAAAACGGGCTTGTTTTCTCTCACTCATTAATTGCGGGTCCCATGGTTCGTAAAGATCACCGTCCAGCATTTTCTGTTTTTCAGTTTTCATTTAAGTGCCTCCTTAATATGTAGTAAGTTTACTATTTTTAAATTGAATATACCAGAAGAGTGTCTCTTCTGGCTCGGTTGGGAGTCTGCCAAGGTGATTTAAACTGACAAATATGAATTGATCAGTATTCTGTATGTGGTAAATGGTATTAGGAGTCCAGTAAATTCTTCATGATCAGTTCATTCTTAGAATCTGATGCTCTTCAATGCAGCCCCATTTTCTGACAGATAATGAAGGATCTTATGATGATAATGTTGTTTAATAATGGATACCTCCTTCTTCAATTTGTCAGAATGTTTACTCGTTCCCGACTCAGGGTGTGATCTATACTTCAATAAAACCTCATCTAAATAATATATGACATACCCATTGATTAACATCCTGTTCCACATCTCAAAATCTTGCGTGAATTTAAATTCTGTACTGAAATATCCTATATCCCTGAACACATCTTTATGCACCATGATGGAACACCCATTGACAGGATTGATAGTCAAAAAGGTATGATATATTTCTTCTGCATTGGTAAATCTCTTTCCAATGCAGGGGAGCAACACTTCATTTGTTTGGTTAATAACATCATAATTATGGAAGCTTGCCTTAGCCCTCCTTCGTAACATATAATCCAATTGCTTCTCTATTTTCAGATGATCGAAATAGTCATCTGAACTCAACCAAGCGATATAATCTCCACTTGCTCTCTTTATTCCTTCATTTACAGCCGATGCCGTTCCTCCATTTTCTTTTCTGAAGTAGTTAATTTGATTTAAAAAGGGTGTTAGCCTCTCAACTTCTTTTGTTGATCCATCATCAATTACAACTACTTCAACGTTCGAGTAAGATTGATTCAATGCACTACGAATCGCCTGATCGACAAATGAACAATTATAAAAAGGTATAACAATAGACACAGTAGGTTTCAAGAAAACTCCTCCAATGTTGCCTTGAACAAAGACGTAATTACTATAGACTATTCACTCCATTGTTTTATGCTTAGACGAATGAGCTATAAAGTGGCTATCATATTCAAAAAAGAACTAAACCAAAGGCGGTTTAGTTCTTTTTTTTATCATTGATCTATTCTTTAATCAACTCATTCTCAACAAGCCAGTCATGAGCCACAACGGATACACTATTCCCTTCAATATCCACTTTGTAATTTAGCTCCCTCATAATATCACTGTTAAGTTTATCGGCTAATTTAGCCGTGATGTCTTTGATTTCCGGGTATTTTTCATAAACGTTTTTATTTATGCTTACGGCGGCCCGGTACGGTGGAAAGAATTTCTTATCGTCCTTCAACGTCACCAGGTCATAATCTACAATCGTTGCATCTGTCTCAAAGGCAACCGAAACATCGACTTGGCGGTTATTCAGTGCTCTTTGGGTCAGGCCGAGATCCATCTGTTTGATCTGTCCCGAACCGAATTTGAAACCGTACAATTCCTCTACTCCTGGAAGACCGTCCGGACGATTCGCAAATTCTGCATCAGACGCCATTGTTAATTCGCCAGGATTGTTATTGACATAATCAGCCAGATCACTGATTGATACAATATCCAATTCCTTTGCCTGATCCTTATTCATGACTAGTGCGTATGTGTTATTCACATTGGACATATTCATCCAATGAATGTTCCTTTTCGCATCAAGCTCTTTCACTTTTTGAAAGGTCTTTTCGGGGTCTGACATCGGTTCTTGTCCCATATATGTGATAAGGGCCGTTCCCGTGTATTCCCACATCATATCCACCTGCTCGTTTTCCAATGCTTTACGAACAACCGTACTTCCCAGGTTGTTCATTTGCTTTACTTTGAAACCCTCTTCCTTTAATAGAAAAGCGGTCATCTCTGAAAGAAGATATTGCTCCGTAAAGTTCTTTCCACCTACAGAAATTTGTTTGCCTCCTATCCCTACGTTCGAACAGGCGCTTAGCATAAGAGTCAGGATGAGAATCCCTATCCATTTTGAATACCGTATCACGATCGTCACCTCCTGCTTTATGAATTACATTTCTAATGTTTGTTTCGTACCTTTTGGAACGACGATTCTCTCCACCAATCGCAGTAGTAAATCTACCAGTATCGCTAGTATCGTTACAGGTATGGCACCTGAGATTAAGTATCCATTATCGAACAATTGAATACCTGTAAAAATCCATACACCTAATCCTCCACCACCGACGACATAAGCCAGGGCAGCTGTACCGATGTTCAATACGACCGCTGTTCGGATTCCAGCCAGGATCGAATATGCTGCATTGGGTAATTCAATACGGAAGAGGATTTGATACGGCTTCATCCCCATTCCTCTGGCAGCATCGATAAGATTTTCATCAATTGAGTCAATTCCAGCAACCGTATTTCTGTAAATCGGTAAAAGGGAATAAATAAACAGTGCAAAAATGGCTGTTTTAAAACCGATTCCTAATATACTGATCATAAGTGCAAGAACCGCTAAGCTAGGAATCGTTTGGCCAAAATTGACTGTATTAGACACGATCCACTCTGCTCGTCTGAACTGCTTTCGTGTAATCAAGATTCCAGCCGGGATCGCGACTATAAGAGCTAATATGGAAGAAACAAATACCAGCTGTAAATGCTGCTTCAATAAAAGGAGAAACGTTTTCGATTGACTGAACATATAATCGAAGTATTCATTTTTAATAGCCCAGGCAAAGAAAAGGATGACCAGTGCATATACGAAATACCGAACGACATTACTGACAACCTTTTTTGTATTCACAGAATCATCCTTTCTGAACCAGGTTCGTTTTTCCTTTGATCTCATAGTGTAGATATTTTTGTACAAGATCAATCGTAATGGCCCCTTGTTTAATACCTGCGTCATCCGTCACGATGACCTGGTCAGCTTCCTGATTTAAAAGCATTGACAAGGTATTTCGAAGATCATGACGAATATTGATCGTTTTCGTATCAGGAATGGATTCATCAAAGTCAGCTAAGCCTATGATGTTCTTCAAGTTTTCAATCGTATGTAAACTTAAACTTTTGATGGCACGATCTTTACCAAAGAACTCATATACAAAATCACTTTTTGGACGGACGAGCATTTCTGATGGAGTGTCGTACTGCATGATTTCTCCTCCACGCAATAGAACAATCTTATCTGCCATTTTAATCGCTTCATCGATATCATGACTCACAAAAAGAATCGTTTTCTTCACTTCACGCTGTATCTGCAGAAATTCATCCTGTATTTTTTCACGAATGATTGGATCAAGTGCCCCAAACGGTTCGTCCATCAACATTACTGGAGGATCTGCTGCCAGCGCACGAATAACACCAATTCTTTGCTGCTGACCTCCGGATAACTCATGTGGATATCTCCTACCGAACTTATCTCCGTTAAGGCCGATCATTTCCATCAGCTTATTGAACCGCTCTTTCTTTTTCTTTTTGCTCCAGCCTAGCATGTCAGGAACAATCATAACGTTTTCCTCGATCGTCATATTAGGGAACAGTCCGTTACTTTGAATGACGTACCCGATTTTTCTACGCAATTCAATTTGATTTAAATCCATTGAGTCCTGCCCGTCGATGATGATTTTTCCGTCTGTAATCGATTCCAGCCTGTTCACCATTCGCAATAAGGTGGTTTTCCCACACCCTGATGGACCTAATAATACGACTATGTGACCTTTCTCAACGGTAAAGTCGACACCTTTAACCGCTGTCACATCGCCTTCGTAAGTTTTCGTTGTATGATCAAATGTAATCATCTCTTCACCTCTTCCACTTTATGCAATGCTTTTTGGTGTGTATCGCTTTTGAATCCATAATAGGATTGCATCTGCAATCATAGCCAATATCGCCACTGCTACAGATCCACTAATAATTAAATAATTGTCTCCTCTGGAAATCCCTTGAGTAATAAGGACTCCGAGGCCACCAGCTCCGATATAAGCTGCAATTACACCGATTCCTATGTTTAAGACGACGGCTGTTCTGATCCCCGCCATGATTACAGGGAATGCATTTGGGATCTCCACCCGCAGCAGACGTTGATGAGTCTTCATCCCGACCCCCTTCGCCGCATCACGCATCTCAGGACTTACGTTTCGAATCGCTGTATATGTATTCCGTATAATAGGTAGCTGAGAATAAAGAACCAATGCCACAAAGGCCGGAACAAATCCTATTCCCTGGTTGATGATTGAAAAAATCGGAATCATCACCCCAAACAAGGCAATGCTGGGAATAGTCAGCATAACCGAGGCAATCTGCAGCACGGTCTCCGCCAAATAATCATTGGTTGTTAAATATATCCCTAAAGGTATCCCGATTAAAAGGGCAACGAAAATCGCAAGTCCGACGAGCACTGCATGCTCAATCGTCAAGTCAAGAATTCGAGGTGCATTAACCTCCAGAAACTTCATCCATTTCTCCACAGTTTACACCCTCCTTTATTTATGTATTTTGGGCAAAACAAAAGCCGTCCAGGATCTAATCTAGTCCTGACGACCCACGGATTTAGTATAACCGTATAATTGCGCCAACATTCTTTTACCCCATTTGTGGAATTTTGAAACATTATGTCGGAAAATAGTGGTGGAAAAGGTTAAGTTTTGGCTGTGAATTTTTGTTGGATCAAGAGGTGTAATGAGAGGTGTGGAGTGTATGCGATACCTATCATTGTGTAGTCTTTTTTGGTTTTTTGGGAATTATATAATAATTTTTTAAAAATTAGAATTTTTTAGTGAAAGAGTTATGAAACGGTCGGTTGGGTCCGTTAGGGTTTAATTTTCATGATGATGCATGTGCTGAAAAAGGAGATAACGGCGATATTTTCGTTTTAACGGCGAAAATTTTATTTTAATGGGAAATATTTACTTTTATCGGCGATATTTCTAATTTAACGGCGAATCGGTCTCAAACCCATGATTGCAAGCTTTCCAACCTTTTCTGCAAAATTTATAACACGATATGCCCCTCTCCACTCACGTCCAATCAAAAAAACCGACTCTATTATAGAGTCAGCCATCCAATCACTTCGATTCAACTGTATCCAACAATTCCACTTCTACCTGTTCACCACTATCAAAACGATAAAATTTCTCTAAGTGCCATAAATCTCTACGTCTTGCATATCCATTTATCCCTGCCCATTCATGCATGTCACGATATGCATCTCTAATTCCATGATTCGTCCCTTGATAAAAGGAACTTACATAGGTTTGTGGCGGAATCGTTAATGACACCATGCCAGGGGGAATAACTTCAATCTTCTCCACTTCCATCCCTACCCAGTATCCATCCAAGTCGCCAGTAGTGTCCTCTGCAATGAACGCACCAAGTTGAATCTGCTTATTTATAAGATCCTTAATCTCA
The DNA here is from genome assembly GCF_008180865.1 of Rossellomorea aquimaris. Lineage (GTDB taxonomy): Bacteria > Bacillota > Bacilli > Bacillales > Bacillaceae_B > Rossellomorea > Rossellomorea yichunensis. The sequence continues at coordinate 890,823 of NZ_VTEX01000001.1, read as the reverse complement.
TGGACCCTTTCTTTCAATTTAGAAGCAGCTTTTGGAATCTCTATTATGTACTGGTCACCGGGGCATACGACTCGAATACCTATTAATTTCAATTCACCAATTTTCTTCACTTTTATGTTACGCGTTATCATAATTATACCTCCTCAACTGATGATTTCTAACACATTTCCATCTGGATCAACAACATAGCTAATAGTATTCACTGATTTTCTCGAGGCACTGTAATACTTGGTTTCTAGCAGTCGATAATATTGAAATAATCGTAATGTATTTGATTCCTTGATAGAGTTTGTTATTTCAAAAAGGAGTTGTTTATCAGAATTTGCATATGGAGCACCCTTCATCAGTCTATTTCTGGCACGGTGAAGAGCGGTCTTGACCGATGTATCGCTGATTCGAAGCATTGAGGCGATTTCTTTAGATGAGTATCCATACACGTCTTTCAATGTGAGAAGCATAGCTTGCTTAAGGGGTAACACTGTAAATAGACATTCCAACAGAGAGTCATATTCGGTAAAGTCATATGATTCGAAATGATACTCTTCATGAAAGCAAACCACATCTTTGCTTTTTCTTTTACCATCGATAAAAAGGTTTTTGGCGATGGTATAGAGAAAGGACATGGATAAGTTTCGTTCGGGATCTGACTTCATCAATCTGTAAGTTTTCAAAAGGGTATCCTGAACAAGGTCTTCTGCTTCTGGAATAGAACCAGATAGCTTCATACAATACTTATAAAGTTTTAGAATCGTAGTTTCCAGTTCCTCAAAAATCAACATTTTCGTCCTTTCAAAAAAAATTTAAAAACATTTGTAACTTTTATTCTAGTATAATCGTTATACCAATGAATTCCAAATAGAAGGAGTGAGTTTTTTGTTTAAAGTCGGTAGTGTATTTATCCCGGTGACGGACATGGAGAAATCGATGAAATGGTATGAAAAGCATTTAGGTGTGAGAAAGATTGATACCTGGGATAGTGGTGCAGGTTTTTATTTCCCTAATAGTGACACTCAAATAGGATTGGTTCAGGTGGAATCCCCTCAGCCTACTGAATTTGTCATCAGTGGGAAGAGGAAAAATGTGTACTTTAATTTTTTAGTAGACAATATTGAGGCTGTGCATGAGAAGTTAAAGAGTGCAGGTGTTGTCACTACCCCTATTGAGGACTTTGGTGGTATGAAAGGGTTTGATTTCTTTGATCTAGACAACAATCCCTTTAGTGTCGTAAATGAACAAGAAGATTCTCCCTTCCATCGAAAAAACATTAGAAAATCTCAAGAAACAAAAAAAGGAAGTTCAAGTTACTGATTCATCTTTAATAATTCCCCATAAAAAAGAGGTGCTCTCCACTGAAGGGCACCTCTTTTTATTATTAACACATATCCTTTTCTTCTTCTTCCACACGCTTGACATTGGTCCTTGGTGTACAGAAAGTTCCTAAAACTTCAAGAACGACTGGATGAAGTATTTCTATTTCCAGGCATGCGATGAGTTGAAGTTTCACTTGTTCACGAGTGAGGCTTCCCTCTTTCTCACGACACTTGATATCCATAAGAGAGCAGTTCACATTGCTTGCATCCATTCCTTCTGGTAAGCATACGGCTAGTTTTTTATCAAAGAAGATTGGTACTTCCATGGTGCAGAAATCTTCTTCATTAAATAAGGATTGGATGGTCACAAGCAAAAACGCTTGCCCCCGTATCACTACATAACCCGGTGTTCCAGTTTCGAACGAAAGGAGCAAGCATCTCGTCTCGGTATTTGGATTGAGCTGACACTCTACATGTATTCCATCTCCTCTTGCCACGAGTTCATCTACAAACTCCCTGCAATCAGGTGAGAGACTGACGGATTGAGTGGTGTTATGGGTTGCGATGACCCAGTCATACACTTTTTCTACAGAGATGCATTCAGGTCTTATACTTCCTGGTGGCGGAGGTGGGGCTTCTTCTCCTAATTGAACGTTTAACTGTAGGCTTTCGCCTTCTCCAAGTACAATGGAAATCTCTTTGACCGGGTAGCCTGCTGCAGTGAATCGAATCACGTAGGTTCCTGCAGGTAATCCCGTTAGGATATAGAATCCATTTGGATCTGTTAAGGTAGAACGAATCGGAACAATGGAACCTATCGGGAAGATTTGAACAAGAACTTGGGAAATGGGTTCGCCTGTTCGAATGTCAGTGACAATCCCACTTATGCTTGACGGATTATCCTCTAATAAGAAGTTGACTGTCGTCGTGTTACCTCTTGTCACGGTGACATTTTGCATTTGACTTTGATATCCTTGTGCACGCACGACCAGTACGACTGTTCCCCCAGGCAAACCAGAAATGATGTAACTACCATTCATATCTGTAAGGGTAACTCCCAGTAATATTCCATCGAGTGTGAATACTTGGATGATTGCGTTCCCGATCGGATCGAGCGTATTCACGTCACGTACATTTCCCGTAATGGTAGCGGGATTTGGTTCTAAAGCGGCATTGAGGATGGCTGTTTCATTCGGGCTTAATGTGATCTTGAACGTCGACCTGACGTATCCATCAGCTGAGAAGATCACGTTGTAATCACCAGGTGCCAGACCAGTTAATATATAATTTCCTTCTTGGTCCGTCAAGGTGGACGCTACTACGATTCCACTTCCACTGATCACCGTAATGACGCCGGCACTTTGGATCGGCAGTCCTGTTGTCGCATCGGTTACATTACCTGCAATGGTTGCTGGCTGGCGCAGGAGATTCACATTAAGTGTCCGGTCTTCACCATTGGTAAGGAAAATCCTGAAGACTTCACTTGTGTATCCATCAGCCGAAAAGACGATTCGATATTCTCTTGGATCTAACCCCTCAATCACATACTCACCAGAGCCATTGGTAAGGACAGAGGCAATCGGGATCGCTGTACCTATTCTGAAAACTTGTACAAGAGCGGATTGAAGCGGTTGATTGTTCACGTTATCCCGTACAATTCCTCTAAGAGTTGCGGTTTGGTTTGATAAGCTGAAATTCAGTGATTCGGATTCACCCGGTGATAGCGTAACGATGTTAATGCCATCTGCGAAACCGGGTGCACTCGCTATAACAGTGTATTGACCTGCTCCCAAACCTGAAATTGAGTAGAAACCATTTTCATCGGTTAAAATGCTTGTAATAAACACGCCGTCAGAGTTAAAAACTCTCACTAACGCACCTTGTATTCCGGCAGCCGATTGAGCATTTAATACCTCGCCGGAAATGGTTGCTGGATTCGGGTCAAGATTCGCATTCACCGTTTTTGTCCCTTTTGGAGCAAGGATGACCGGTACAACCTCAGTGGCATAGCCGTCTGCTGATATGACTACATTATAGCTTCCCTGTGGTAAATTACCGATAGAATACGTACCGTCACTGGATGTAATGATGCTCCCAACAACGATGTCGGTATTTGGTATAACCACTTGTACAAGTGCACCGCTAAGTAGATCAAATGTGTCTGCATCTCTAATCGTTCCTTTAACCGTTGCAGGGAATGGAACAAGTTCAACATTTAGCACTTCACTATCACCAGGTGATAAAAATACGGTATTCACATTTATGGCGTAATCTTGAAGCTGAGCTTTCACGTCAAAGGTTCCTTGCGGCAGTCCTTCGATTAAATAGTTTCCGTTTTCGTCAGTAAGGACACGTCTCACCAGAATGTCGGTTCCACTTAAATAAACTTCAACAATTACACCGGTTAAAGGGGACTGATCGAATGCATCAACGATGTTTCCACTAAGAGTCGCGGGATTGCCCTGAAGATTAAAGTCTAATAATGTCGTAGAATTAGGCTGAATGTTTGTTTGAACAATTTCGGATTGATAGTCAGGGTTAATGGCGGCTACAGAATAGCTTCCTTGAGCAAGACCTTCGATAAGATATGTTCCGTCAACAGACGTTTGTACGGTCGCTACTACTGTTCCCTGGTTGTCGATGACCCTGATTAATGTGTCTGTCAAGGCTTGTAATGTCGCAGCATCTCTAGCAGTTCCGACAAGGGACCCCGGATTGGGCGTAAGAAGAAGCTCAATTTCAGTAACACCTCCACTCATCACTTCTGCCGATACAGCGCTTGTGCCAAAACCAGGACTGCTTCCGACTAATACATATACCCTTGGGGAGAGGGTCGTCGTCTGGAAGAACCCATTCGAATCCGTAATCGTGGTAAAAATGATTGGACCCGATCCGGAAAGCTCCCTGACTTCGACGTTTGCACCTGGAATCGGATTAAGCGTGAGCGAGTCCCGGACAAATCCTTGTACGATACCCGGATTTGCACTTAATGCAAAGCTTAGTAAACTGGTTTGATTGGATTCTACGATGGCACCAGCCGTCTCCGGTCCAAAATCTGATGCATTGGCAATGACCGTGTACACTCCAGGAGTTACTCTCGAGAAGGTATATTCTCCGTTTTGATTAGATAATGTGGTTTGGACGAGAACATTCGTGAAATCGTATAGTTGAATGACGGCGTTAGCGATTGCATTTCCGTTAGTAAGATTTGAAATAAACCCTTGGAGTTGACCAGGATTTTGCGCCAGATTCAGGGATGCAAATAGAATATCCCCAGGGCCACCGATAACAGACTTCGTATCCGTTCCAAACGAAGAAGCATCAGCTGTGATATTCAATGTGCCTGTTGGTAAAGAGAAAAACGTGACAAATCCACTTTCATCTGTGATTCCTGTTACAATTGGGATGTTATTGGCGTGCCTCACCGTGACCGTTGCTCCTTGGATTGGATTCGCAGTGTTTTCAATCATGACTTGAACGGTTAACATTACTGGAATTGCAGCTAATACGTTTGTTACAGTACTAGTTTGATTGGATTCTACGATTGCTGAAACGGTTGAGGAAGAAAAGTTCGGTACCGTAGCTGTAATGAAGTACGTACCCGGCGCGAGAGATGGAACAGTGTATGTGCCGTCTGAATTTGCAAAAAATGCAACTACCAGAACATTGTTTTCATTGTACACTGAAATCTGAATATCATTTCCTGTTATTGGATTTCCATTGGTGTCTTCAACATTTCCTTCTAATGCACCTGGATTTTCTCCTAGTGACAAATCGGCTCTCGTATCTGTATCACTAATGACAATGGCTCCAATCTGCTCTGTGGTAAAATTCATTTTAGTTGCTGAGACAATATATGAGCCCGGTGATAAGCCACTAACTGAATAGTTTCCAAATACTGAAGTTGTTGTTGTTGCGACTGGAATTTGAGAACTTCCATCAATGATGATTACAGTTACTCCTGAAATCGGTTCTCCTGTGGTTCGATTAGTGATCTGACCGTTGATGGAGCCCGGGTTCGGTATCAAGGAAATATTTACATCACTTAAATCTTGACCCACCTCTACGAAAATCCCTGTAATGACCTGCCCGAACCCAGGTGAATTGACAACCACATTGAATGATCCGCTTGGAAGATTTCCGACAATATATTGTCCAGATGAGTCAGTGAATCCTGAACCGATTAAACTATTATTTTGATCAAGGATTTGTACAATGGCGTTTACAAGTGGATTTCCAAGATTATCCGTCACGATCCCTGACACTGTGCCTGGGTTTGGGGTAAGAGTCAGATCCACGGTTGAAGTTTGATTCGCCAGGACGAAAGCTCCAGCCTGGGCAGTTGAATAGTTAGGAGCCGATCCTAAAACAGTGTAGTTTCCCGGCGTTAAATTATTGAATGAAAATGTCCCATCCTGATTTGGCACGACTGAATCGATTAATACGTTGTTAACATTCCGAAGTTGAATAGTTGTATTCGTTACAAGGGGGCTGATGGTCCCCGTTATCGCTCCTGGATTAGGTTCCAGTGAAACCGAAACCGGCGTTGTCTGCCCTGAATTTACTAGGGCTCCCACTGTCCCGTTTTGGAAGTCGTTTGCAAATACATTCACTGTATAGTTATCAGGTGCGAGTCCTTGAACCATGAATATTCCGTTTGGATCCGTTAATACCGTTGTAATCAGTGTTCCTGAGCTATTCACGATGCTGACACTTGCTCCAGGGATAGGGTTACTCCCAACACTGTCTAAGACTGTCCCCGTTATCTGACCGGGATCAGGTTCAAGTGCGATGCTTCCATCCACTGTTTGATTTGAGGTGACTTGTACAGTAGCGGCATTGGTTTGAAAATCTGGTGCTGAAACCAGGACCGAGTAAATACTTGGAGCCAATCCATTTACAACATATTCTCCATTATTATCTGTCAAAACGGTCGCGATGACTGCTCCACTTGAATCAACAATTCTTACCTCCACATTTGCACCAACTATTGGCGTGCCTGTTTGGGCATTTGATACGATTCCAGATATTGAACCTGGATCAGCTGCCAAGTTAAAGTTCACGTTAGAGGTCATATTCGAAACAACAGTCACCCCTTGAGTGGCAGCCTGAAAATTTGATGCTGCTGCGACAACGGTGTAATTCCCGGGGGCAAGGCTCTGAACCGTATAGGATCCGTCAGGTGACGTGACAGTGGTAGCAACAATGATTCCTGCCCCGGTACTGATTTGAACCGTAACACTTCCTCCGGCAATCGGGGCATTATTCGTGTCTCTAACAAACCCCGTCAATGTACCTGGATCTTCGTTTAACGTAATATTTAACGAGGTGGATTGACCATTTACAATCATTGCTGCAACGGTTTCAGTGGTGTAATTGGGTGCACTAGCAACAACCGTATAGCTTCCTGGAGGCAGTCCGGAGATCATGTAGTTACCATTTGCGTCAGTTACTACAGAATTAATCTGAATATTATTTTGGAATATGGTAACCGTTGCACTTGGTATCCCGGCGGCGTTGGGATCCAGTACTGTTCCTTGAAGTGCTCCAGCAAGCTTGGATAAATACGCATTCACAGTTGTAGAAGTGTTTGATGTAACAACCGCACCGAGGTTTATGGTCGCAAACCCATCAGCTGTAAAGATAAGAGAATACGATCCAGGTAGAAGACTATCAAATGAATATTGTCCACTTCCGTTTGTTGTTGCAGAGGCTACGATGACATTTTGACCGTTCACTGCCTGTACTGAGGCTCCTGAAATGGCCATCAAGGTATCTCCGTCTACTACCGTGCCTTGAATAGAGCCGGGATTGGGCTCAAGGAAAATGTTGGTTATTGTGGTATTGCCAGCTGTAACCGTTGAAAATACTGTCGTTGTACTATAGTTTGTAGCGAAAGACCTGACTTGATAATTCCCTGGAGCGAAATTATTAAAGGAATATTGACCGCTTCCATCTGCCGTCGTGGTGGCAATGAGTACTCCGTTTGAATCAATCAACTCTAAATTTGCCAGTGGGATGGCTGTATTATTGGAGGAATCACGGACTGTACCTGAAATAGCTCCCGGATTTGCAAAGAGGGTAAAATTGACGACCGCTGCCTGGTTGGGCGCTGTCATGACGGATTTTACTTGAGATTGAAAACCGGCTGCGATAACAGAAACATTATAAATACCCGGAGTTACATTTACGAAAGAATAGTTTCCTGCTCCGTTAGTGGATGTGGTGTCTATTACGGTTCCTGAATTATTGAGAAGCTGGACGGCTGCATTGTTAATGGGACCGCCATTTGATACATTTCCGGAAATCGTACTCGGCTGAGGTACAAGTGCAATATCCGCCGTTGTCGATGTACCACCTACTGCCGTTACGTTAGCTGATCCTGTTACATAGTTCGTTAAAGCAGCCTGTACTGTATAGTTTCCAGGTACTGCATTCGTAAATGTATAAAATCCACTTGCGTTTGATTGAGTTGTAGCAATCGTGCTCATTCCTTGAAGAAGAGACACTGTTGTATTCGGGAGTACCAATCCTGTTGATTGATCGGTAATTATCCCATTGATTGTGGCGGTCTGCTGGACAGTGATATTGACGACGGATGTGTTTGATTGTATTGCATTCCCTGATGAAGTATCAAAACCTGAAGCTTGTACCCTATCCAAATTCCGTGAACCACTAGTCGTGAATGCACCATTTAATGTAAATGTTAATGTTGCAGTGGCACCGGGATTCAGATTCCCTACATTCCAGGTAAGCAATTTAGTCACTGAATTGTACGTTGTTAATCCTTGTGAAGTGGAATTCACGACAAAAGAGTTAACGACATCAGGCCCGATAATATCATCCAGAAAGACAGATGTTGCTTGAGAACGCCCGGAATTGGTGACTGTAATGGAGCCGCTCCAATTTGCTTGCTGGCCAAGAACAACTGTTTGTGGCCCGGTGTTCAATACCTTATTCGTTGTTAATTTTGCTCTTATATCAGCTTGTGCTGGAGTGATGGGGTCTGTCAATGCATTTGCAAATGAAAAACCCTCGCTCGTTCTTAAGGAATCTTTATTAAAGTTATTAGCGTTTGCAGAGGTAAAATACACGGCACGAATAGCTGATGAAGCATTTATGCCCAAGAAAGAGAAGACGGTGCTTGCCGGGAGAAACCAATCAAGAAAGAAATCCTGCTCCCCACCAATGCTGGAATCAGCAGGCGATACCCTGGCAAAATCAAAATTGGTAATCTTCTGGGCGAAATTAGGATTTCCGCCGCCAGTCCCTTTTGCTGGATCATTCCACGAATTTACTAATTTCACCGTATTTTGAATCAAACCTACACGATTATTCAACCCATCAACGTTAAAGAGCCAATCGTACGTTCCTGCCACACCAGTAGTGTTGATCAAAACCCCCCATGAGAAATTTCTGAAGCCTGTTAACTGATTATTTCGTGGATCCCCATTCAGCCTTAACCTAAAATAAACATTGGTCCCATCGTATGCGAAGAATCCTGCAGGAAATGTTGAATTTCCTACTATATCCGTCGATACGGGACTCTCATCTCCCAAGACGTCAAATAATGGTGTTCCCCCAATTAAAACAGGGGTATATTGTGAATTACTGGGAAATGCCATAAAAACCCTCCTTTAAATGATATGGTCTTAATTATGGTATTGAAAAATAGGAGCTTTGTCTTACCAAACGTCTAGAAAAACTACTGGAATTGTGTGATTTTTTGGTTCTAATGAAACTCTTTTGCTCATTCTTGATGATATTAAATTTCTAATTCTATCTATTTCTACTATTCAACAAAAAAAACTCCTTCCCTATTTATCAGGAAGGAGCTGCATCTCTAACTCTTCAGCTTCTATTTTCAATTCCTCTGCATCCATCAACAATCGAAATAACCCTTTGATGATCAACTCGTCCGGCTCCGATTGGCGGCATTCCTCTGAAATCCGATTGGCGATATTCATGTAATACTTGACATTTTCTACACTCAACCCGCTTATTTTCTCATACAATCCCTTCCAGGCATTCTCCCTCTTTTCAAATGAAATGAAGGCCCCTTCCCGATCCATGCTTACAGAAAATGATTTCATCATCTTATCATTTAATAATGGCTTGCTCTTACCTTCGAGAAAATCTTCAGCAAGAAGGGATATCTGTCTCACTAAATGTTTCCCGAGAACAGAAGGATCCAGGGTATCGTTGGTAGAAATCAAAAGCATCATATACGATGAATAGATGGATTGGGTCATCCACATGAGGTCCCATATGTAAGGTTTGATCTTACCACCAAATACTTCTAATAGATTATGCTCGAGCCAGCTAAATAACCGTCCTCTCATACGGTGTTCCATTGCAGCCAATTTCTCACTATTCTTCGAGGAATCTCCCCGCATGTGCATCTTCATATATGACTTATATTCAAGTATCCCTTCAAACTGGACTTGAAACTGCTTTGCGAACCGTTCAAGAGGTGGTAAATTCCCTTCTAGCCCGACGACAAAAGCCCGTTCGAAGACAAGTTGCTGATAATGTTCATAAATCGATATGATTAAATCTTCTTTTGATTGAAAAAATGAGTATAGGGAGCCCTTTGAAATGCCGACACTTTCGGCGATTTGCTGCATGGATGTATGATTATATCCGTGTTCTGCAAAGAGCTCTACGGCTGATTCGAGTATTGATTTACGTTTATCCAATTTCTACACCTCTAAATCCAGAGAAAATTCACTCTATCATTTTAACCATACTCTCCAAAAAATAGAAGAGCATTATTTCTTGACTAGAGAAAAAATACATGTAAAATGACTAGTGAGTCAACCGATTAACAGCTGCTATATCAGTAAATATTCAATTTATAAAAAAACATTTGACCCATGAGTCAAAACATTATCAAAGGAGGATAACATTCATGTTGAAAGCTATTTTAAACCGTTCCAAAATCACACTGATTTTTGTCTTGTTGTTTGTGATTATCGGTATTTTTACTTTTTTACAATTACCACAGCGAGAAATACCTGAAACAAGCGTGAACATTGGAACGGTCAGCACCGTTTATCCAGGTGCAACCGTTGACTCTGTTGAGAGGACGGTAACCAATCCCATCGAATCTTCTCTGCAGTCCATCGATGGAATTAAAGAAATCAGCTCTTCCTCTTCAGCCGGTTTCTCTACTATTATTGTAGAGGTTGAAGATGGAGAAAACAAAAAAGAAGTGTTTGGAGATGTGCGACAAGCAGTTTCAGATGCTTCCACCTCTTTTCCTGACGAGGTATTCGATCCGGAAATTAACGAATCCACGGTAAAAATGCCGATTGTTTCCTACCACCTCACAAGTGATAATAAGGAATCCCTCCTTACTCTTCGTGAAGAAATGAACCGTTGGCAGGAAGAAGTCGAGGAAATCTCAGGTGTTTCCAGTATAACGGTAAAAGGATTACCTGAAGAAGAAATTGTCATAGAATTAAAACAGGATAAACTAAAAGAATCCGGACTCAATCCTTCTACTGTCATGAGTGCGATTAATGATGAATACTATCCTACTCCTCTAGGAAAACAAGAAGTCGATAAGGAAGTCGTTCAATTAACGGTTGATCATTACTCAACTCTTAATGAAATGAACGAGCTTTTTGTTGGCAAGAATCCTGATGGAGAATCGGTCTTTTTACAAGATATAGCAAACGTTGAAATTGCTCCTAAAGAGGATAAAGATATTGTCACATTTGAAGGCAAGCCTTCCCTCTCCTTTACAGCATTTGTTCAGGCAGGGGAAGATATCCCTTCTGTGGATGAGAAAGTAAGCGACAAAGTGGATGAACTGGCAAAATCTCTTCCTTCTGATGTGAATCTTGAACCTTATTACTCTCAGGCCACGATTGTAACAGACATCTTTGATGGATTATTTATGTCCCTTGCTATTTCCGTTGTAGCTGTTATCTTGACAACGGCATTGGGACTTACCGTTTCTGGAGCGTTCGTGGTTGCATTAGCCGTTCCGATTTCCGTCCTGATGGGGTTGATTCCACTGCCGTTTTCCGGTGTGGATCTTAATCAGATCTCCGTCATCGGTGCCATCATTGCTCTCGGTATCCTTGTGGATGACTCAATTGTTGTGAATGACAATATTCAACGTCGCTACAAGCTTGGTGATCGTGCGCTTATGGGAGCCGTAAATGGTGTCAAAGAGATCTGGGTTTCGATTGTGACCTCTTCTCTTGCCATTGTATTCACGTTCCTTCCTCTTATATTTTTATCAGGCGGAAACGGAGCGTTCATAAGAGCATTGCCGACTGTGCTGATAACGACGATCATCGCATCAACACTTGTTGCACTGATCTTTGTTCCGATCATGAGATACCTGCTTTATAGTAGAACAACGAAAAAAGTACCAGATGCACCCGGTTTACTAGGAAAACCATTGAATAGGCTGGCTGACTTTTATGCTGATACTATTCTAAAGAAGTTTTCAAAACGACCTGTCTTGGTATCTGCCATCGGTCTCATCTTCACAACCGCCATCTTCGGTCTGATTGCTCTTACACCATTTGAATTCTTCCCGTCAGCTGACCGCGAAGAAGTAACGATTGATGTAACGTTACCAATCGGTACCACGATTGATGAAACAGCGAGCACTTTAGAAGACATGGAACAACTATTAAAAACGGATGAGGGTGTCTATGAAACCTCGGCTTTTGCTGGTTCAGGACTACCTAACTTATTTAACAGCTCTCTTTCAAATTCCGGTCAAAATACAGGTCAATTGGTTGCGAGAGTCGATCGTGAAAATCAAACGGCTCAAGGTCTGATTGACGAATGGACTGACAAACTTAGAGAAGAATATCCTGATGCGTTGATCTTCATGGAAACGATCCAGCAAGGTCCTCCGGCAGGGGCTCCTGTCACAGTAACGGTTTCTGGTCCTGAGATGGATCGATTGATTGAACTTCGTGATAGGATTTCAACTGAAATTGAAAAACTCGATACTGATCTAGTCGTTGATAATGTTGGGGAAATGGAGCCCACAATTGAATATGTTCCAAACCGCGAGCTTCTCGAGGAAAATGGTATTACAATCAATCAGATCAGCCAACAACTCCGATTGGCTACAGAAGGCATTCCGATGAAAGCCTTTGATAATGGTGTCACGAAACGTGCTATGACACTGGTATTAGAAGGAAATGATGATGAAGTGAATCTGTCTTCTCTAGAGGTTCCCGCTGAAACAGCTAATCCTGCTGGACCACCGAAGCTGATTTCCCTTGGAGAGCTGGTGACTCCTGAAAAGAAAGAAGAACTTCAACTCATCCCTCATAAAGACGGGGAACGTGCAATCACGATTCGTGCTTTTCCTGAGAATGAGGAATATTATAAAGAAAATGTCCAGGATATAGTGAAAGATGTACGAGAAAACCTAGACGACAACAATTATTCCATTACATTAGGCGGGGAAAATGAAGCTCAGAATGACTTCTTCGCGGAGATCACAGTACTATTTACCATAGTCATTTTCCTAGTGTATTTAGTCATTGCTCTTCAATTTAATTCATTATCACTTCCGTTCTTAGTGCTTGTCGCTGTTTATCTTGCCATTGCAGGTGCAATTCTCGGGTTATTCGTTACTCAAACCCCGATCAGCTTCCTGGCTGTCATGGGGATGGTGTCTTTAACCGGTATCGTTGTGAGGAACTCTGTCGTGTTGATTGAGTTTATTGAACAGGGATTGAAGAGTGGTATGAGCTTGAAGGAAGCAGTTGTAGAATCAGGGCGTACCCGTATTCGTCCAATTCTACTGACAGCTCTCACGTCGATTGTGGCACTAATTCCTGTTGCAGTCAGCGGAGATGCCCTTTTCACACCACTTGCAGTTACCATTATTTCAGGTATCCTGTTCTCTGCTGTATTAACGTTGATCATAGTTCCGATGATGTATCTTGTCTTCCACCGATTTAGAAGAAATAAGCGCGAAGCATAAGAATATTTTAGAGGTGTGTCCATGTGACACCCCTCTTTTTCTTGATTTAAGGAACAATTCCCTTGAGAAATCATTCAAAATCAAGCATTATAGATAAGTATTTTATTTTAATCTTTAATGGAGGAACAACATGTCATCAAAAATCAATACAAAAGCGATCCTCATTACTTTTATGATCGGTGCTTTTTTTGCCATATTAAATGAAACGTTGTTAAATATCGCCCTAACCGAATTAATGGCTGTATTTAACGTCGATGCTCCCACGGTTCAGTGGTTAGCAACAGGATTCATGCTCGTCATGGGTGTGCTGATGCCTATCTCCGCCCTGCTTATCCAATGGTTCACGACTCGTCAAATGTTTATCGGTGTGATGAGTGTGTTTCTTCTCGGCACGGTGATTGCTGCATGTGCCATGAATTTCCCTATGTTGCTTGCCGGCCGGATGATTCAGGCGGTTGGGACCGGTCTACTCATTCCGGTCATCATGAATGCCTTATTATTAATTTACCGGCCGGAAGTCCGTGGTAAAATCATGGGTACGTTCGGACTGGTCATTATGTTTGCACCAGCGATCGGCCCGACACTTTCTGGTGTGATTGTCGACTTGTTAGGGTGGAGATGGTTATTCATTACGGTCATTCCCTTCGCCGTGTTCTCAATTCTATTCGCATTAAAATATTTACAAAATGTCGGCGAAATCACTCGTCCCAGCGTGGATATCTTGTCCATTATCCTTTCTTCAATTGGTATTGGAGGAATTGTTTACGGATTTAGTTCGGCGGGAGAAGAATCTGCCGGGTTTACGTCTCTGAAAATTATCGTGATTATTTCAATTGCGGTTATAAGCTTAGTACTATTTGTCTTACGTCAGTTAAAGCTTGAAGAACCACTTCTCGATGTTCGTGTTTTCCGATATAAAAGCTATGCGAGAGGAGTATCGATTTTCGTCATTGTCATCATGGCTATGTTTGCATCCGAAATCGTCATGCCCATGTACTTACAAGGACCTCTCGGATATTCTGCAAAAGCAGCCGGATTATTATTACTTCCTGGGGCTCTCTTAAATGGTCTGATGTCTCCTACGATGGGGTCGCTATTCGATAAGCACGGACCAAGAAAACTGATCATCCCAGGAACCTTAACCTTAGTAGGAGTAATGATTTTCTTTAGCACGATTAATCCATCTACACCGATCTGGTTATTCGTTCTTGTCTATATGCTTCTGATGCTATCCATTTCAGCCATCATGATGCCTGCACAAACGAATGGTTTAAATGAACTGCCAAAGCATCTATATCCACATGGGACCGCCATAGCAAACACCCTGCAGCCAGTCGCAGGAGCTCTTGGTGTTTCAATATTTGTCAGCATTATGACACAAAGTCAGGCCGGGTATATTGAAGGGAAATCGGGTGAATTAACAGAAGGACTCTTAAACAATGCCATGACCTACGGTGTACATCATGCTTATTGGTTTGCTCTTGCTTTGGCTGCTGTCGCTTTCCTCATTTCGTTGTTCATCCGGAAAGCTGTTGCTCCTGATTTTGACGGAGAAGTAGAACACGCTGGAAGTGAAAGTTAAGTATATAAATTCCGTAATCCTGAAAAGCTCAGATTCCTGAGCTTTTTTTTTCAAAAGTGCTATTACTGTACGTCCATCTTCCTAAAAGAGTAAAATGGATGTTGAAACCACCCATGAGGAGGAATTTATATGGACAAAGAGATGAAACTAATTGAGGACATCCGTTCTGACCTATTAAATAGTGTGAGTGATTTAACCAATGAGGATTTAAACAGAAGAATTGTAGAAGACCGATGGACAATCATTCAAGTGCTGGACCATCTGTATCTAATGGAAAGATCGTTGACGAAAGCGATTCAAACAACGTTAGCTAAAGGTGAGGAACAGGAAGTGCCATCCAAGCCGATCCACTATACGGTAGATCGTACGACGAAAGTAGATGCACCTCCATTTGTCGTTCCTACAGAAGAAAATCTTACAATTCAAGAAATGAAGGACAAACTGAAAGCTTCTCGTCAAGATCTTCTCACCTTTCTCCATACAACAAGCAAAGTAGAATTACAGAAAAAAGCGTATCCTCACCCTATATTCGGACTTATCCGATTAGATGAATGGGTACCTTTTATCGGGTATCATGAGAAGAGGCATTTAGAGCAGATTGAAGAACTAAAAGCAAAATTATAAACCTATCAATTTAGGAGCTTCTCCTTAGTGGAGAAGCTCCTTTTATCTTTGCAATTCACTAGATTATTTACTTCTATACATTTAAATCCCGCTTTTCATAAAGAACAAAGGTAGCTACCGCCAGAACCCCTATCAAAACAACTGAAATCCCAACAAATACAAATTCCAATCCAGCATCCATCACATTCTTCGCTTCAAAATACTTGAATGGTGTGAGGTATTTCAAGCCTTCGATTTTTCCGCTCAGGTCGATGGCAAAGGAAAGGATAAAGGTGACTAAAAGAACGAATGTTGCTAACGTAGCGGCTTTTCCAGGCTTTTTGGTCGAAGCAGCAATCGCTGTACCGATTACTAAAAATAATACTTGTAAAATTAACATTCCAATCATCGAAATCCCGATATCGCTGGTAATGGATTCTCCATCACTATACCTTCCTACCATAAGTAAAGAAACTAACCATGTGATGATCGACAGAATCCCAACTTGCGTGAAGGCTGCCAACAATTTATTCCCTATGATTCTCTTCCTTGGCATGGGTTTTACGAACAGAAACTCAACGGTTTTATCCCTTTCTTCCTTTGAGATGATTGTTGCACCAATCATTGCTGCATGAATCGTTGAGAGCAACACTATATACAGAAAGAGCACTCCATAATATCCGCTGGCCGTGGACATATCGAGACTGCCTACCCCTAGAAATGCTTGGAGTGATTTTGGCATTTGAGCCATTAGCTCATTCATGGATTGACCTGAAGAAGAGAATCCTGCAAACTTTCCCATTCCCGAACCAATCAAGGCGATCATCCCTATACACCAAATGATGAGGGATTTGCGGTGAGCCTTCATTTCTCTTATATATACGTTCATCTTGAACCCCTCCCCTTATACCGTATGAATATCTTTTTTGTTGTAAATAACGAAGCTTCCAATCAATGAAAGGACAATCAGGAACATCCCCAAGATCAGGAATGACCATTCATATCCCTCTTGGTTCATGATATAGCTATAGTCAAAGTACTTAAACGGAGATAAATAGCGAGTAGCCTTCTCAGCAGCTGCAACCATACCTATTAGAAAAAAGCCAAACACGACTCCTAGTGATAAGCTGATTACCGATTTCCCCTTCGGAAATACAACAGCAATGATGATTCCAACAGCAAACATAATCAATTGAGTGAATAAGAGAGTTAGAGAAATCAGCAAGAATACATACAGGTTGAAATCCTCCACTTTTACCATATTAGCCACAGTGATTGCTGCAATCACATACACGATATTTGTAAAAAGCAGCGATGTTAAAGCTGCGAATATTTTAGAAGAAAGGATCTTTGTACGGGTAACTGGTTTAGTCAACAGAAAATCAGCTGTCTTTTCACGAATTTCCTTCGAGCTAATGGAGATTCCCAGATTCACGGCTTGAATCGCACCGCATAATGTGATGTACAAAAATATATACGAATAAAAACCATTTAGAGAGCCTATAGTGTCCACCTGAATACCTAACGCTTTTCTTACCCCCTCTGGGAATCCTTCCAGGAGCTTCTTAAATTCATTGATCTCTTTATAAATGGAAGGAAACATCGACATAAACAGGATCACTAATACAACGAGTGCACTGGTCCACATAATCGTTGACTTTCGATAAGCCTTTAACTCATATAAAAAGATATTCATAGAGGATCAAGCCTCCTTTTCGTAATAGTGCATGAAGATTTCTTCTAAATCCGGTTCCTCGATCCAAAGATTAGCTATTTGGACATCGGCAATCTTCTTCATCACTGTGTTGATATTCCCCCTGAACAGGAAGCTGACATGATTTTGATACATTTCAAGATTGCTCACACCTTCAAGCTCGAAGTGTGATTGATCTACACCACTTTTCAATTCAAGTTTGAATTTTTTATGATTGTTTTCTTTTAATGTACTGATTTTTTCAACTTGAACGATTTTTCCTTCTTTAATGATCGCTACTCGATCACATAGTCGCTGTACTTCACTTAATATATGAGAAGAAAATAGAATGGTGGCTCCCTTCTTATTTTCAGCTTGAAGCAGTTCGAAGAATTTTTGCTGCATTAAAGGATCCAAACCTGATGTTGGTTCATCCAGGATAATGAGCTTCGGTTCATGGAGCAATCCTTGAACAATTCCCACCTTCTTTTTATTTCCAAGTGAGAGATCATCAATTTTCTTCGTTAAATCTAAGTTCAGCACTTCGGCTAATTCTTTAATCCTCTTTGTGCAGTCTTTCTTATAGAAACTGGCAGAATACTTGAGAAGATCCATCACCTTCATATTGTCGTAATAGAACACTTCAGATGGTAGATATCCTACTTCCTTCGCAATCTCTGGAGCGAACTCAACACAATCTTTTCCAAATATTCTCGCATTGCCGCTAGTCGGATGAATCAGCGAGAGGAGAGTTCTAATCGTCGTTGATTTTCCTGCCCCGTTAGGCCCGATAAAGCCAAAGATCTCCCCTTCTTTCACTTGGAAACTGATGTCGATAACCCCTCTAGACTTTCCGTACGTTTTTGTCAGTTCATTAATTTCTATCACATTCATGGATCTCTTCCTCCCTTTTCCTATTTCTTATTTATAAAATGATGCCTTTAATAATTCGATGTAGGAATCAATTTCAGCCAGCACTTCTTCTTGGTTAATTTCTTCTACGGAAAGTGTCTTAGCTTTTTGCTGCTGTTGATTGGCAATTCCTTCAAAGGTCCAATAAATAATTTGAATCGACTTTTTCACATCGACTCCTTCTTTGAATTTTGATGTATCCATATTGGTGAATAATTTTGCAAAGCTGTTCTCCACCATTTTGGCTTTAATCTGTTGGATATCATCTTTTACTTCCGGTGCTTCTTCGATAAATGCACTAGTAAGAAAATTTATCAGATGTGGATAAACGGCAAAAAGCTCAAACTTTATCAATGTTTCTGCACGAATCGTAACGAAAATATCACGCTGGTTCCAGTCAATACGCTCATAAATCTTCTCAGTGAATAAGTCGGATAGATGTTCATACAGTGAAACATACAAATCCTTTTTGCTTTTAAAATAATGAAATAAAATTCCCTTTGAGATTTTTGCTTCCTTCACGATCGCGTTTGTTGAGGCATTTTGGTAACCATTCTTCGCAAAAACATGAGTTGCTGCATTTATGATCCTTTCTTCTTTCTCAGGATCTATGTTTAATGTTTTAAACAATATTTTCTCATCCTCCTTCTTAGGGACAGGCGTTTGACCGAGTTGGTCAATTTCATTATAACCACTTTTGACCAGCGTGGTCAATAATATTCTAAAATAATACACGCGTGCCCAGCTTAAGAAAATATGAGAGGTCCCAAAATTTTTGCTGATGAGTTTGTTATAAAGATTTATTCTGTAACTTCCAGTCTTAACTTTATAGAATGTAAATAAATGACCCACACTTGATAAAAAACCTTGCTGATTGAAAATATAAAAGGTGGGGCTTCATTATAGAAGGCCCCACCTTTACAACCCTAAATCTTAAATTGATAATATATTTCTAATCTCATCTTCCGTGATGGAAGAAACGATTTTCTCGTCAGGATCGATCACCTCTTGAATGAGGTGTCTCTTTTTTTCTTGAAGCTCATTCATTTTTTCTTCAATGGTTCCGGGGGAAATGAGCTTGATGACTTGTACTTCATTTTTTTGCCCCATGCGGTGGGCTCGATCCGCTGCTTGCTCTTCGACAGCAGGGTTCCACCATGTATCATAGAGGATGACGGTATCAGCGCTTGTTAAGTTGAGTCCCGTACCTCCCGCTTTTAATGAAATAAGAAACAGGTCGCGTTCTCCTTCATTAAATCTTTCGCACATGCCTACCCGCTCTTCAGAAGGTGTTGAGCCATTGAGGTAAAAGAAGGTCTTTCCCTTTGCCGAAAGCTCACTTCCAATGAGCTCAAGCATTTTAGTAAACTGTGAAAAAATCAACACCCTTCTGCCTGAAAGCCTTGATTCTTCCAAAATCTCCATTAGCTGAATGAATTTTGCCGATGTTCCCTGGTAGCCCTCTACAAATAATCCTGGATGACAGCATATTTGTCGAAGTCTGGTTAAACCAGCCAGAATTTTGATTCTGTTTTTCCTCAAAGTATTTTTATCCAGGTGCTTAAGCGTATCGTGACGCAGCTTCGCTAAATAAGCAGCGTACAATTCCTTTTGAGCCGGCAGTAATTCCGCCGATTCCATGATCTCCCGCTTTTCCGGAAGTTCTGATAAAACATCTTCCTTCATCCTGCGCAGGACAAACGGGCGGATTCGTTTAGCGATATCTTTTTTTGTAAGACCACTGTAATCCTTAAGCCCTTGAAATAACCCCGGAAATACAACGTGAAAGATAGACCACAGCTCTTCGAGTGAGTTCTCAACAGGAGTACCGGTTAATGCGAAACGGTGATTGGCTTCGATTTTCTTTACGCTTCTTGCCGTTTGCGTTATTGGATTTTTGAACGCCTGAGCCTCATCATAAAACACCGTGTGAAATTTCTGCTGCTCGTACCACTTGATGTCACTTCGAAGTAAAGGATAGGAAATGATGATCACATCGATATCCTTTAATCCATTCTGCTTCTTCATTCGTTCTGATTTATTTCCATCCAGGATCACTGCTTGAATTTCAGGCGCAAACTTCGTAAATTCACTCTGCCAGTTATACATGAGGGACGAAGGACAAACAATCAGAGACGGAAGTTTCTGCTTCCGAATCTCATCTAACTCAGAAAAAATAAAAGAAATGCTTTGGATGGTTTTCCCTAATCCCATATCGTCGGCTAAGATCCCGCCCAGATCATAAAAGGCCAGAGTTTTCATCCATCGATAGCCTTCTTTTTGATATTCTCTCAACAGTGTGTTCAAGGTTGGTGGTATGGAAAACTCCATACTGCCAGGGTTCATGATATGTTGCAGGAACTCTTTATACGATTTCCCTAATTTGAACGTGTTGCTCGCATCAACTGAATCAAGGAGTTGGAGACTTTGATGCAACGGCAGCTCGAGTCCCTTGATTAAATCATTTTTCTCTGCTTGTGATGTATGAAGAAATCGCTGAATGTCTTGAAATTCATTGGTTTCAAGGGACAGAAGTGATCCGTTTCGCATCCGGTAATATTTACGCTTTTCATCCAATGCCTCTAGGATTTCCATGATCTGTCGGTCAGGTATCCCATCCATTTCAAACTTGAATTCCAGCCAGTTCATTCGTTCTTTCTTCACCTTGACCCGGATTTTCGGACCATTATTCCCCTTGAATACACGGTTTCTCACTGCGGTAGTCGCATAGATTTGGACAAGATTCTGAATCTTTGTCACTCCGTACGTTAAAAATTCATATTCTAAATCCTCATTGTGTAAAAAATAACCTCCTTCTGTTTTTCCAAAAGAGAACTCTTCCATTAATTCAAGGATGGTATCTTCTTTCTCCACCTCTCTAATTAGTAAGGATCCCGAAGGTGGTTCACGATTTTCTAATGGGTGAATCACTACATTTTCGTAATGAAATTCAAGACCCGCCAGCAAGCGATTCTTCACCCGGTCAAGATACAGCTTTGCAACAAGTGGCGCCATTTCCAACCTTCTGGAAATTCCTTCCGCGATTGTGACCTTCCCCAATTTCTTTAAACCAATCGCTACTTTCTCTAGAAAGAAGCCTATTTGCCCTTGAGGAATGGGAATCGAGTCTGTACCTGATTTGGTGAGAAGTCGCTTTAATTCAGAAAGACGCTTGCAATCCCTGGTGTTCAGTTGGGTCAATGTTCCTTTATGAAGAACGACTTCATATTCATCCAGGACGACCATATTGTTTAACCCGGTTATGTGTAATCGATAGCTTCCGCCCTCATTATGGCCAAAGTGGAACTTCAATGGAAGCGGGGTCTTTAATAGCTTGATCCCCTCTACGGTGTGCTGACTTTGCTCCACTTTAACCCTTGGGGCTTTAATAAGAAGTGGTAAAAGCCCCTCCCATGAAGAAGGTTGAATGAGCAATTGTTCAATATTGTTCTCTTCAGTTGAAGAATATATCTTCTCTTCCTGGGCAACCTTTATAAGCTTTTGGATTACAGTATCGGTATCGATTTCAAAGCAATGAAGTTGTTGATTGAAAATGAATGAATCTGAAAGTTGGAAGGGAACTCCTTCTTTGATGCTCTGGAGAAACTCTCTAACCTGTTGAACCTTGATGGAATGAATCGTTAATTCAATCCCGATCAATGCTCCACCTGTTTTTACGGGGACAGGCTTAATCAATATTTCACATGGCAAAACATGTCTGTTTTCAAAATGCCTCTGGTGACCAGTGGAGCGTATGGATTCATCTTGAAACAAGGTGAAAAATTCTTCTGTTACTTCCCTTCCTTGGCTATTTTCATTACGCTGCTCATAATGAATGGCGATTAGGACAGCAGCGATATGTTGACAATCTTTATCAAACGATGCTAGTTTGGGACAACTGCACTTTGCATGGAGTTCTCCATTAGCTTCCCCTGTAACGGTTACGTAGAAATCTTCCTCCCCCATAACCGTCGCTTCACAATAATTTGAATATAACTCGTCCATTTTCACTTTATTGGAACGATAATAGACCTCTCCCCTTTTGAAAGAAACGGTACCGCATCGTTCTTTTATAAGTTTTTGATGTATGACCTTCAAATGTCTGATTCCTTCCTGGAAATGTTTGTATGTATGTTTCCTAATTGGATTTCTTCAATATTCTTATGATAACAACAATAGGCAAATTTAGAAACAGTACGGCATCTATTACTATATTAATAGAAACGTATATTCGCGAGATGATCTACATAGACTATAAGGGAAGCGATCCGACAGAAAAAAACCGAACTATGAGGCCAGTCATAGTCCGGAAAAAACCTTTAAGGAGCCCTCTACTTTTCAATATGATTCAACAACGAAATGATGAAACTCCCTGCTTGAAACATCAGCATGAAAATAAAGTAGTTCTCCACCACCATCACCTCCTTCTAGAGGATCGCTCGAGTAAAATATTTGTCCCCTGTTGATATGTATGTAGGATAGACTCAATTCATGCGTTTTTTTGTTGTGTATTGGGTGTACGGACAGAATAAAGGACTCCCGGTTTATCTTTTATTAAGATATACCGGGAGTTTCTTCATTAGATAGAGGGTTTTTTGATGAATTATCATTTGATGAGTCGTAATCTTGCTGAAATCGACTTCTTTGAAGAGGTTTTGAGAGCAGGATTGGCGTATGAGAAAATTTTATCAGCGAAATATTAAATTTATCATCGAAATTTCGATTTTATCAGCGATACACACTTTCCCACCTTAGCTACATCTAAAATACCGCCAATATTTATGAAAGTTATGCTTACATAATATTTTCTATTGCATACTGACACTTTTTTATGTAAATTAGTCAAGTATGTTTAATAGGAGGTATCATCATGAATCAAACACAAAACACTCAGCGTGTTCAAATCGCTACAGCGGATCCATCTGCGATCGGACTTTTTGGATTAGCTATGGTTACCCTTGTCGCTTCTTCAGCGAAACTTGGATGGACGGATGGAGTTTCTTTTGTATTGCCATGGGCAATTTTCCTTGGAGGAATTGCACAGCTGATTGCATGCTTTGGAGATGCAAAACATAATAATACATTCGGATCCACTGCATTTGGGGCATTCGGTTTATTTTGGCTTGGTGTCGGGACATCCTGGTTAATTTCATTCGGTGTGTTTGGAGAAGCAGCGGCAGCGGCAGTTGATCCACACCAACTAGGGATTGCGTATATCGGCTATCTGATTTTCAGTATTTTCATGACCGTTGGCGCCATGGAAACACATAAGGTCTTATTCATTATTTTTGTACTGATTGATTTCTTATTTATCGGACTTTCCCTGTCTACACTCGGGATCGCTCCTGAAGCCATGCATAAATTAGCGGCCATTTCTGAGTTGTTTATTGCATTATTCAGCTTCTACGGCTCTGCGGCAAGTGTGTTGAACATTCACTTTGGGAAAGAAACACTTCCTGTAGGCAAGCCATTCGGGATATTTAAGTAAGCGAAGAAAGAGATAGATGAAATGCTCATCTATCTCTTTTTTTCATTATTTTTCCATACGGGAAACAAGATGTCGAAATGAGGATCATTTATATCTCGGTCATTCGGGTATCTCTCATGCTTGATCGGTTGACTATCGAAATATTCAACATTCGGTTCTTTATAAGGTTGGTATTCGCTCTCTTTGAACCATTGGTAAATACGATGGTAGGTATGAACAATATCATCACCCTTTTATGGCGCGTCATGAAATAACTCTTTGCTGGAATCGTGATCTTTTCCATATTATCCTGGATCGCTTGATCTTCACATACCTCATATGCTGAGTAATGAATAAAACCATCTGGTATTTTGAGAACCTTCAATTTAACTGCGATTTAATAAATTCAAAATCCAACGGTTTTAGCGTGCTATCAACACCTCCCTTACCCCATTCCCAACCTTAAACCCATCTCATAAAAAAAACCACCCATAAAGGTGGTCACATCATCTAGCTAAACCTCTCTCAAAAGCAGCTAAATGATTCTGTGAAGCATTTCTCAGTTGTGTAAAGACAATCCTTACATCTTGAGGAAGATTGTAAGTCAGAAATTTATTATACATAGCTATATTGTCAATTTCACCTTGAACTCCTGCTGCGTATGCACTTTTAATCGAATCCGGAGTTGAAGTATAGGCTTGAGAATTATCTTCAGGTAAGGGCACACCATAGCGTTGAAAAAGGGTTTGCAAAGCTGTAATATGACGTAGCTCGGCTTCTTTTATTCTCATAAAGGTTTGAACACTTCCGAAATTCTGAATGATTCGATCATATCTGGCTTGAGCCAAGTATTCGTCCTGCATGGCATAAACGAGCATTTGAGGTACAGTGAGTGAAGTTGCATCAAGTGCTCCTTTTGCGCCGTAATTCATTTGCCTCTCCTGTCTCCTGTTTCCACGGTTCGGGATAATGAAAAACAAAAACCAAACGGCATGATTTTGTTCATCTGCAGCAGCCCGACGGAATGATTCCTTTATATTGGTATCTTGGGCTCTATCTGCAATTTCTAAATAGAAATCAACCGTTTCTTGCTCGTCTTTTATGGCAAATTCAAGACCTCTTTTGTATGCATCTGGACAACCTTCTTGCAATTGAGGGGTGGGCGGGACTCCTGTTATATTCGTATAGATATCACTGAAAGCTTTGAAATGGTGCATTTCATCTTTTCGAATTTCTCGAATGCGATTTTTCTCTTCTACGGTTGGGGCCAATTTTGCAAGTTTTTTATAACAAGCGATCGCACTATATTCTCCGTTAATTGCCTTTTGTATATCTTTTATCAGTGATTGATTCTCCTGAACCCGCGAGTAACCATCTAAGTGAAAAGGTTTGAATTGACGATAAAATTGATAAGGATTCATTTAGAAAGACACCTCTCTTTTCTCTCTGTCATTAAGTATCTTATGACTTCAGCCTAAAGTGGGTGTCAGAAGATTTACTCTTTACCTTTTCTTATGGACTATTTCATACGCATCCAAAAGATCCTTCACCAAAATATTATTGATCCTCATTCCCTCCGTCTCACAATCTATTAACCTAACATCAATCAGATTGGAACTTTTAAATTGGCACCCTTTAAGAACACAGCGCTCAAAAATTATAGGTTCACCCTCTTCTCCAAGAGTTGTGTCATGAAAATAAGTGCCCCCGAAAGTCACATGGGCGAATTCACTATGTGAAAGATTCAAATCAGCAATCAGGGATTTTTTGAGATTAATATTCTGAAAGCGGGATTCACTTAGATTGCAATTACTAAATTGAGCGCCTTTTAGGTTACTGTTACTAAATGTGGAATGACTCCCGTTAATACCATAGAAATCCGTTTCCGTCATGTTGCTCTGCTCCACTTGAAGCCGGGAAAGGTCAAATTGTCTCAAGGTATCACCTTGAATGTGAATCTCCTTCGTCTCAACCTCTTCTGTCGCATCAAGTTGTAACCTTTTCTCATAACAGAATTCATCTTCTGATTCAAAGACTTTCTTGTACCCTAATTTCTCGTAAAAGGCATGATTATTCAGCTGCCTGCTGGATGTCTCAAGCTCCCACGATTTCACCTGCGGAAACTTCTCTTCTATTAATCTTATGGCAGCAGAACCAATTCCATTTCCCTGGTAATCTGAATCAACAAAGATACGGTCGACTCTTCCATGGCGCTTTCCCTCTAACGTGACAATAACACCTCCAACAAGCACTTCTTGATAAAAAATTTTGAAATAATTCAATTCATGGATCATATACTTCCCCATCTCAATGGAGTCGTAGCCTGGTGGCTGGATATTGTAATCGACTACATCCTCTGCATATGAAAGCCATTTCTCTTTTTCAGCACCAAAGACTTTCCTTTTTATATTGGTAAGAGCTTCTTCATCTTGTATTGTTGCTTTTTCTATTGTGATTCTACTCATTTTTGTTCTCCTCTTACTCTCTTATTGCTTATTAGACAACTCATCTGCATTGAATATAACAAATAACTGATTGCACACTCCATTTCCTCTCTTCGGATTTCAATATAAGGTAAATTATAACTTAAATAAGTATTTTTTTAAAAAGGTCTCTTATTAGACATCCATCCCCATTATCTATATAGTTACATTAACTGTATTTTTTTGATTGCTTACATAGTTCTTAGATTTCTAGTTTAGAGGAGGAGGAAAGATTCGTGTCTAATGAGTATAATTTAGCGTCATCCGAATACCATTCATTAATAGCCACCTCTAAAAAGTTGTTCCACAGCATAAGCAAACACTTAAATGTTCAAACGGCTTATGTAACAAGACGAGGCGATGATTCCATGACTGTTTTAAGTTCTTATAACGAAAAAGAAGAGATCATTCCAGAGGGTTACTCTGTTAAATATGGAGATACATATTGTAGGTTGATTATAATGAATGAAAACAATGAGATGCATAAGTTAAACCTTGCAGAAGATGCGATCACCAAAGAGTTGAAGTTACTTCTCAATTAGGGGTGAAAGGATTTCTCGGGGTTACGCTAAGAGATTTACAAGGGGATGTATTTGGGACATTATGTGTCATGGATAAAGAAGAGAAAAATTTCTGTCAGTCGGATATTGAATACCTTCAATCCATGGCAGATATCCTGTCTTATATCCTGGATTTGGATCAAACCAAATTTAATATGAATTACTTGAGTGTTCCGATTATCCCAATTACAGAAGGAATTGCCTGTCTTAGTATTCAGGGAGTCATCGATGAAATAAGGGCAGATAAAATAATAAACAAAGTTCTCGAATATGGCTCAAGTCACGATACAGAGTACTTTATTATCGACTTATCCGGACTGCTTATTTTAGATGGAATTTTTCCATCGGTATTTATTAACTTAGTAAAATCACTGAAGGTAATGGGTATTGAAAGCATCCTCACAGGAATTACACCTGATATTGCGATTCACGAAAAGGATAACGGACAATTATCTCAACTACCTATTGTTAAGGTACGCAATTTAGAATCTGCGTTAAAGTATATTGGCTTTAATTTAACCGAAGCACCTACTCATTGATTTGAATGAGGATAGTCGCAAGCTCACATCCCCTCAAAAAAAGATGAAGCCCTACGTTAGTAAACAAGGGCTTCATTTTTCATTTTTGACAACATTCTTTTTTAGCATTTTCATCTTTAACTTCTACCAACTTCACTTTACAGCAATCCCTCTGTTCTTTCTGACCTATCACACTCTTTAACCATTTCATTTTCTTCACCTCCTTATACAAAGTAAAATAAGAATCCTGACATAGTAGACATAATGAGGACAGAGCCAATAAATGCGAGTACAAGCTTCTTCTTAAAAATGCTATGGAGTAACGTCACCTCAGGAAGACTTGCTCCTGCTGATGCAATCATAAGAGCCATTACTGGTCCCAGTGCCATTCCTTTAGCAACGAGAATTTGGGAAATGGGAATCATTGTAGAAAGTCGGATATATAATGGAATTCCGATAATCGCAGCTATTGGAACCAGCCACCAATTCTCTCCTCCCAAATAGGTTGTAATCCATTCAGTTGGAACAGAACCATGAATAACCGAACCAATCCCTGCCCCGATAATAAGAAATGGATAGACATTTCTCATAAGTGTAAGTGTTTCTCTTATCGCTTTCTTAATGTCGATTCCATTCTCAGGGACTGAGAAATTTTCTACCATGACATTTTTTAGTTGTCTTTCAAATCCAAATGCACTCAACGCAAATCCTATGATTATAGAAAAAGAAGTGGTTAAAATCGTGTATGCAATGGCTACTTTCCATCCGAGTAAATAGGTCATCAAGGACAAAATCGTTAAATCCAGTACAGGTGAGGCAAAAAGGAAAATCATCACAATTGGAAAACGAACTTTGTTTCGCAATAGATTTACGACAATAGGGATGGTTGAACAAGAGCAAAATGGTGTGACGAATGCAAAACCAACAGCAATCAGAGCACTCAACAGAGGATGGCTTCTATCCATCAGCTCCTCCATCCTTTTATAAGGAATAACTCCTTGAAGTAGATGAATCACAAAGGATATTCCAACAAACAGCACAGTTAGTTCAAGGGCGATACTGATAAAATCTTTAAACATAGTCATTTTGACTGCCTCCATTTTAATTAATCAAATTTATTTGATTAATTATTGAATATTATACATCAATTTTTTTTGATGAATAAATCATAAGATGTCACCATGCAAATTAATCACTTTATTCACGCCTAAACAAGCAGCAAAGTTGTTCTGATAACAAATGATTCAATTCAGTGTGATTTAATGTATAGTAACTCCATGTGCCCCGCGTTTCTTTCAAGATCAACTCAGCGTCCATTAAAATCTTCAGATGGTAGGAAAGTTTAGATTGGGGTAAGTCTAATTTATCAGATAAGTCACATACACACACTTCTCCCATTTCAGTAATTTGGTGCAGGATAAATAACCTTTTTTGATCTGCTAGTGCCTTGAATTTTTTTTCATAATTACTGAAGGTTGAATCCAGTGATATATCTTTTAATGGAATTTGTTTATTCATGCTATCAGCTCCTCTTAAATCAAATTTATTTGATATACCCTCATTATATGCAAGATCTTCCATTGAGGCAACAACAATACATCAAAAATAATTGATTTAATAAAAAATAAGAAAGTCATCTTATTCATACTGATTAGACGACTTTCTTACGGAGTTACCTTATTCTCAGCTTTTTATACTTCCTCTTCCCTACCTGTACAATCAGTCCATCTTCAATCTCTACTTCCAATTGCATATCCAGAACCTTTTCTGAATTGATTCTGATTCCTCCATTTTGGATCATCCGTCGTGCTTCACTCTTTGAACCTTGCATGTTTAAGTTAACAAGTAAGTCGATAATGGTCATTCTGCGTTCACCTGTCCACTGTATCTCTGGAATATCATCAGGCAGTGCGCCTTTTTGAAATACTTCCTTAAAATTGTTTTCGGCTTGTGCAGCTGCTTCTTCTCCGTGGTACATAGACACGATGGTTTTTCCTAAACGTATTTTGGCGTCTCTGGGGTGGAGTGTCCCTTGAATTAATTCCTTCTCTATTTTCGTTTTCTCATCTAAAGATAAGTCCGTTATCAGGTTGAAGTACTTGATGATCAATTCATCCGGAATCGACATCGTCTTCCCAAACATTTGGTTAGGATTTTCATCAATTCCAATATAATTATGTTTTGATTTTGACATTTTATCCACGCCGTCAAGACCTTCAAGTAAAGGAAGTAATATGACCACTTGTTTCTCCTGTTTGTAATGCTCCTGAAGATGCCTTCCCATCAACACATTGAATTGCTGATCCGTCCCGCCAAGCTCCACATCACTTTCTAATGCGACGGAATCGTATCCTTGCATTAACGGGTAGAAAAACTCATGAAGCGAGACTGGCTTCCCTGTTGACAACCGGTTAGAAAAATCGTTTCTTTCAATTAATCGAGCAACCGTGATCTTCGATGATAAATGAATCACATCTTCAAGATTCAACGATGACAGCCATTTGGAATTGTAATGAAGCTCCACCTTCTCTTTGTCGATGACTTTCCCAAATTGCTCAAAGTAAGTTTGGGCATTTCTCTTCACCTCTTCATCAGTCAACTGCTTCCTGGCAACGGACTTACCAGTCGGATCACCGATTTTACCTGTGAAATCCCCGATAATAAGCTGAATGATATGACCGTTCTCTTGGAACTGCCTTAATTTGTTCAGAACAACCGTATGACCCAGGTGAACATCGGGAGCGGTTGGGTCTAGACCAAGCTTGATTTTCAATGGTACTTCTGTGGCAATTGACTTGACGAGTTTTTGCCTTAACTCTGCTTCTGGGATGATTTCATGAACTCCATTTTTGTATACGGTTAACTGCTTTTCCACTTCTGCCTGTTGTTCTTGTGAAAGTGATTCCCATTTGTGTTGCATGGTGATTCCTCCTTGATTAATATGATCGTTTAAATATTCGTCAGGTTGAACGTGTTCTTTGAGATCATTTTAATTACGCTGATATATTCTGATTAGAAACGACGAATTTGTGATTTCGCCTATATATTCGGAAATTCGCCGTTAATACGAAAATTCCGCCTATATATTTCAACTTCCGCCGTAAAAATGAACCTTTCGCTGTTATCCACTCTCTCAACCAAAAATCACACCAAAAAACCACGCCCCAAAAAAAGGGACGTGGTTAACGCGGTACCACCCTCATTGAAGATTTCTCTTCCACTTCATACGGATAACGGATCGGCCGTTCTCTGCTACTAAGAAAGGTTCACAGAGAATGTTTAAGGAGGTAATTCGCGCTTATCTTTGTACTGATTCCCACCAGCCATCAGCTCTCTTCACCAGGGAGATAAGTCACTACTCATTCCTATCATGACATGTATGATTATGAATTTTCATTTATTTTACAGAAAAATGCCATAAAATACAATAATATTTTTTTATCCCTTCACAATCCCCATTACAAACCCGTCGTAACCTTTAGACCCGACAGTTTGAACAGCCGTTGAATCAATACGGGGCTCTTTAGACAACATATCAACAAAATGGCGAACACCTTGAACGCTTTCATCTCCGCTGTTTTCATCGATTACTCTTCCACCACGTACCACATTATCTGTAATGATGACAGCTCCAGGTTGAGAAAGCTCGAGTGCCCACTTAAAATAATTTGCATTGTTTTGTTTGTCTGCATCGATAAAAATGAAATCAAATTCACCTTCAATAGTCGGCAGCGTATCCAGGGCAGCACCTACCTTAATTTCCACCTTTCGCTCCATTCCAGCGTTTTGTATGTTTTTTGCAGCGACTTTTGCATGTTTTTCACTATATTCCAAGGTTACAAGGCGGCCGTCCTCAGGCAGTGCACGGGCAAGCCAGATCGTACAATAGCCTCCAAGTGTCCCGATTTCCAATATTCGTTTCGCTCCTTTAAGCTGTGCAAGCAACGAGAGAAACTTCCCTTGATTCGGAGATACATCGATTGCAGGCAGTTCTGCTTCTCTATTTGCTTTCAATACAGAATCCATAAGTGGATCTGATACTTGAAGTTTACTCGTAAAATATTGATCTACTTCTGCCCATGCATTTGTTGATGTCATCATCATCACTCCTTAGTATGTATCATTCATAAACAATAATAACATAATTTACCATATATATATTTATTTCACGTAACTTTTTATCTCTCAAAACAAAAAGTTTATCTTAATGAAATCAACCTATTCGGGCATAATAACCAAAACAATTTGTCTTGGAGGGTTCATTCTTGCATACCAATGAACAGGCATTATCCATTTTTGCACTTGGCGGGATCAATGAAATAGGAAAAAACATGTATGTCATTCAACATCGTGATGATATTGTCATCATCGATTGTGGAGGTAAGTTTCCTGATGAAAGTCTTTTGGGAATTGACTTAATCATTCCCGATGTTACTTATCTTGAAAAAAACAAAGATAAAATACGGGGATTAATCGTCACTCATGGCCACGAGGATCACATAGGTGGCATACCTTATCTTCTAAAAAAGATTAACATGCCCATTTATGCTACACATTTCACCCTGGGTTTAATCGAACTAAAATTAGAAGAGCATAGACTTATAAGAGATACAAAACTTGTAACCATCGACTCAAATTCCATCCTGAATTTAGGAACGATCGATGTTTCGTTCTTCAGGGTCAGTCACAGCATTCCGGATTGTTTAGGTATCGTATTTCATACGCCGGAAGGAAATGTCGTACATACTGGAGACTTTAAGTTCGATTTAACACCTGCCAATCATCAATACTCAGACATTCATAAAATGGCCAGGATCGGTGATGAAGGGGTATTGGTCTTACTTTCTGAAAGCACCAATGCGGAGCGGGGCGGCTTGACCCCTTCTGAACAAATGGTGGGGAATCATATGGATGAAGCGTTCTTGAAAGCCACTGGAAAAATCTTTGTCTCAACCTTTGCTTCGAATGTCAACCGGGTCCAACAGGTAGTCGATGCTTCCATCAAGACAAACAGGAGGCTGGCATTATTAGGAAGGAGCATGATCAATGTAGTTTCAGTCGCCATGGAACGGGGATATTTAACCGTGCCTGACGGGATGCTGATCGATGCCCGTGAAATTGATGCATTACCTCCCGAAAAGGTTGCGATTTTATGTACGGGAAGTCAAGGGGAACCCAGGGCGGCACTGGGTCGCCTATCGACTGGAAGCTTCAGGGACGTATACGTTTATCCAGGTGATACTGTCATTCTGGCAGCTTCACCTATACCAGGAAACGAAAAGGACGTATCACGTATTCTGGATAATTTATTTCAACTTGGTGCCCACGTGATTTACGGAAGTGGAAGTACAACAGGGATGCATGTATCTGGACACGGGTATAAAGAAGACTTAAAACTCATGCTAACATTAATGAAGCCGACTTACTTTATTCCTATACATGGTGAATACCGAATGCTGCATCATCACAGAATCCTGGCTGAATCGGTAGGAGTAGAAACAGGAAATACTTTTATAATAAAAAACGGTGAAGTCGTCGATTTCGAGAATTCCGTTGCCCGGCAAACGCGAACCATTCCTGCAGGAGACACCTTTGTAGATGGTTTGAGCGTCGGAGATATCGGATCAATTGTGTTACGTGATCGAAAACAGCTTTCTGAAGATGGAATGCTTATCATTGTCATTACCCTTAGCAAGTCGGAGCATTCGATTATTTCTGGGCCTGATACCATATCACGGGGATTTGTTTTTGTACGAAACTCAGAAGACCTATTAAAGGACATAAACCATCTCGTTAAAAAAGTTGTAGATGAATTGTCTGCAGAAAATATTCGCGACTGGAAAGAAATGAAACAGGCGATCAAAAAAGACGTAGGTCAATACCTATTCAAGCATTTGAAAAGGAAACCTATGATATTACCAGTTATTATCGAAGTGTAGTTGGAAATGTCGGGTGCTTATGCGCCTGGCATTTTTTATATAAAAAAAGCACCCAACCAAAAGTCAGATGCCCATAAAATTAATTATTTCTCTATCTTATTTCCTTCATAAATCTTCACATCTAAAGGAGCCGCTAAATACTCAGGTGCTCTCCCAACAAATGAAGTAAAATGCTCACTCGCATTGTGAATCTCAACGGCAGCAGTATCCCTCCACACTTCTACCATAGTATAGACACTTCCTCTTTCAGTATCTTTCATTAAGTCATATGAGATGTTTCCCTCTTCTGCTTTGGATGCTGCTACAAGTGGGCGAATCTCTTCTAAAAATGCTTGTTCTTTTGTTGGATTAATATGAAATTCTGCATGAATAATAATCATATACTTTCTCCTCTTTTCTTATCTTTTATTTCCATTCTGTGATGGACTCTACTGGCAGGCGAACAGATTTGTAGCCTGCATCTGCCGCTTTTCCGATTGAAATCAGCATGACTGGATAGTAACGGTCTTTGTCCATCCCGTATGCTTCAGCAATTTGATCTTTTTCATATCCACCAATTGGATTCGTATCAAATCCGTGAGCACGTGCAGAAAGCATGAGTTGCATGGATACTAACCCTGCGTCGATGAGGTTCATTTCCCTGAACTGTTCAGTTGTCATCATTTGTAGTAATCCTTTAATAGATGGTAGCTGTCTGTCTCTTACTTCTGCAGGCATATACCCTTCTTCTACTGCTTTATTGTAAATCTCATCCGCATAGTCAAGGCTGTTCATATCTACAAATACCGCAATCACTGCAGATGAAGTTTTGACTTGCGTCTGATTGAATTTCGCAAGTGGTGCAAGTTTTTCTTTCCCTTCTGGACTATCGATGACCACAAAACGCCATGGCTGCAAGTTTACAGATGATGGTGCAAGAGTGGCTTCGGTTAGTATCTCTGTCATTACTTCTTTGCTGATTTTCACAGACGGGTCATAATTACGGATGGAACGACGACCTGTGATGATTTGGTTAAAGTCATTGATTTTTGTTTGATTCATGATGCATTCTCCTTTATGAGTAAAATTTAGTATTCAATGTCCTGTACATTATCCTGAATACGATTAAGCATGTCGGATAAAACCGAACGTTCTTCTTTTGTAAAGCTTTTAAAGACTTTAGAGATAAAGATCTCTTTCTCTTCACGATAAGCTTCTATTTTCTGACGGCCTTCCTCTGTCAACCGGACAAATGTAAACCTGTTATCATCAGGATTTTTACGGCGGGAGACCATCCCTTTTCCTTCAAGCTGCTTTAAGTGTCTCGTCACGGCTGCACTATCAATATTCACTTCTCTTTGTAAAGCCGTTTGACTAATTTCTTCCACTTCGAACAACTTGTGCAAAAGATCCAACCGAGACTGACTAATTCCGGTACAGCGCTCAAACTTAGGACTCATTTGCTTATATATATCATTTAGTTGAACGATTATCTTCTCTTCTTCACGACAAGAGATGGACAAAGCATCCTCCTCCTTAATTTAATTGATGGGTCAATCATTGACCTGTCAATTAATATAATACATATGGTTTTATAAGTCAAACATATAGATCTTGGGAGAAAACCCTAATGATTTTGAAGGGAACCTTCTTACAAATTTGGAAAGTCTGAAATGAGTGAAAACAGGAGATTTATTCTGAATGAAAAATGAAAAGGCAAGATAATGAGGGAATGTCCTCTCTTACCTTGCCGTCTATATGCACTATAAAAACGCTGATTATGTCATTTGTATGAATGTACTATACGGAATTTCACAGAAAAAAGATTTACTCCTTTGGTTGGTCTAACGCTTGATAGGCAGCCTGATATTTTCCGCCTTCTGCTACCTCTGAATGATACAATGCTTTAAGAGCAAACGTACGCTCTAAGTTCATCTCATCCATCAATACTTTCAGGCGGGCTTGCAATTCTTTATTATCTTTGATTAACAGTTTCATTTGTGATTTCATATATTTCATAAGGCTTTAACTCCCCTTTTCTTGTTGAACAATTCATCAAGTATAACATTGCTTGTCACAGTACTAAAGGGATTTCTTAAGGAAGACCCTGTTCACATCCTTCACTTCACACCCATTGGCAAGAAATGTTCGGATCATCGGAGCGTTATTTTTACTCGTCCCCCCAATATATTTTTTTGCATGAAACACACTAGCTAACAGACTAAGTGCCAGTTTATGCAGATTCTTGCTCTTTCCCTTGCTTCTTTCATCAGGAATCAATCCGAAATAAAACAACCTTCCTTCATCTATCGTGCCCGGTTCTATATGTGGCATTAAGACGCCAATTGCCTGATCTCCTTCATAAATCGCAATACAGGAATCCTTATAGCTGTCACCCAGTTCGACCGTGACACTTTTCATATGTTCTTCCATGGTTAAGGAAGATTGGACATTAAGGGAGCCCTCCATCGTTTGCATCCAGATATGAGCAAACTCATTTTCTGAAATCTCATGTAAATTCTTCAAAGTATAAGAGTGTTCGATTTCCGACTTCTCAAGCTTTTTATACACTGTAACAAATTCATCAACCATTTCATATCCTTTTTCCACTAAATATTCATCTACTTCCCGGGAGAATATTTGATTCACAAGAATCTTTAGGGTAGACAAGGAATGATAGGCTGGATTCTGTTCCAGAAATCTGACGAGCTCTTTCATTTCTTCTGTGGATAATTCCTTTGTATCCTCAATGGTTGCATAATTGTCACCATGAATGATTTTCACTTTTTCGATCAGTGAATTCCGTTGATTTACCACTGTATATCCTCCTCTTTCCTATATGTAAATTCTTTGAAAGCAAGTTTAATTCTTTTTTTCAGCAGTGATTGCTACAGCAATACTTACAGATAATACTGTGAAAATAGCAACCCATAACCAAAAACTCATAAGCCAACCTCTTCCTCGGAGTCACTTATTCATCTAAAAATCAAATCACTCGACACCGGTTTCTTACCTATCTCCCTTGCCCACACGGATAATTGACCAATATGATGGATCTCATGGGTCACTACATGCTGCAAAACTTTTTGGTATGTAAAGAGGTATGTTTCACCTGACCTTGTTGTCATATTGAGTTCTTTCTTTCCATAGGCAGGAGTCCATAATGACAGAAAGTTTTCCGTTTGCTGCCTGGTCACTCCTGAAAACTCAATGACTTCGTCAAGTGTCGAAATAGTATGTAAATCCTTTTTTATCACGGGTTTCCCTTGTAATTGATTCATCCAAATTTGCTCACAGTCCACTACATGAAAGAGATTCTTCAGAATGCTCCCCATCCCGCCTGTACGCTCTTTCGTCAGTTCATCCGGATCAATTTCCCTGCACCAATTAAACCATTCTTCGCGTATTTCCCAATTATAAGAAAAAAGTTCTAACATGCTCTCAACCTCTCCTTTGTATTGTAAGAATTCTTAAAGCCCCACTTCCTCATTCAGTGAACAATCCAACCACAATGATTCCTATGGCATTCAATGCGAAAAAAGTTCCATATATCATCATGACCATACCTGTTCCAAACCCAGAAGGATCAAATGGACTTACGGATAAACCAGTCAAGATAAAAACCACAGGTGTAAGGAGTAAACATATGACTCCCGCCCAAATTCTCTTCTTCTTATCCTGTCCGGTAACTTTCATAATCGTATAATCAGTTAAAGCCAGTACTGTCATAATGATCATGAATAATAGAATCAAGACACCCCAATCAGACAAAAAACATTCCTCCTCATTCAATTAACTGTAAGCCATCCAAAATGATATTCCAACTCATAACTAGAAAAAGGAGACTCGCAATAAAATATGGACTCTTATTAGAAGAACTCGCTGATTCATATTCATATTTAATTTGATTATTTGTGATGAACTTAGCGGCCGTTGATGCCTGATTAATTCCAGCTCGTTTTGAAATATTGGTGAGCCATCCCAGTGCAAAAAAGCAAAGGCTGGAAATGAAAGCCGTATCCATTATGCTCCACCCTCCTAATGAGCTGGTCATTACCGTAGCGCCAGTCATTAGGGTGAAGAGGATCATGATGATCGTGAAGGATAAGTACCTTGAAGAAATAAATTTTTCTAATTGTTTGCTGAATTGGTCAATGAAGAATGCCGTACCGGTTCCAATAATTAGGATGATTATCGTTATTAATAGGTTGACATAGTAATTCAATTTGAGCTGCCTCCGTTCATTAGAAAATGATTATATTTATGAATAAAAAATTTATAATGAAAGGAAAAAAAAGAGACCATCGATTACTCCGAGACATAACAGAGAGATCAGTAAAAAAGTTTTTCCCCACAATTTTTTAAAATATAAATATAGCAACCCAAAATATATAAATCCAACAGTGATCAGACATAGAAAGAATTCTATCGTTTTTTGCCTATCTACATGAATGCCCTTCACTTGAACCCATTCGAATTTATGGTTCAGATCCAGGGGGACTGTGAAGAATATGGCTCCCCACCCAACGAAAATAAAAATACCCAATAAACGTAGGAGCGAGTACATACTCATCTCCTTTTTTGGATGATTATCTACATTCGTTTCATATTCCAAAACGTTTTTTTCTACTCGCAACCCCATAAAAAAATCCTTTCTGCCTGTTCTTTTCTACTATTACGAAAAAACAAACAGAAAGGTTTCAAATTATTCCAAATTTATTATTAACTGGTAAAAGCCCTATATCCCCAGATGTTTCCCCAAATAAATACCACTTGCAGCTGCCTGCGATAAGGAATGGGTTTCCCCCGAGCAGTCACCAATGAGATACAGATTTGACACATCTGTTTCAAAGTTCTTATCCGTCGGTAATTTCGGTTCATAATACTTCGCATCTAACCCGTAAAGAAGCGTATCATGGTGTATCGGTTCCCCAATAAGGCTTTCCAAAGAAGCAAAAAATTCCTTAAGCGCAATACTATATAATTCCGGAACCTCTTCCCGAAGATTCCCACATTCCGCTTTGAGGGACGGACCTATCAGGTTCCCCTCTAGCGATTCTGTATTCCTATGTAATTTGAAATCTTCCAATCTCTGAACGACAATCCGCTCTCTTCCTTGATTAATCCCTCCTATAGTGCTCACTGCATAATCCATTGCCTCACCATGGGAATGAAAATAACGTGGAACGAACAAACTGAAGTTCAAATTTGCACTTGGTATATCTTCTTCACGGGCATTTTGTCCGTCTGGCATCACGAGTCCATGTTGGTGTTTCCGTATGATCCTCCCTCGCGGATTCATACAATAGGTCGTCGCGCTGAATGAATCCCTTTCGATTTTCAGCTTCGTTTCAAACGTATCTTCTAATATCGATTGAAGCTGATCCCCTTTCATTTCCACCCGAACCCCCATATCCAGACGTGTCTTTCCTGGAAAAAGTCCAAGTGATGCTGCTTGTTTTTTCAGCCACGTGCTGCCGCTCATTCCTGTACCGATCACTAATTTCTCCGTTGTAAAGTCACCGCTATTAGATTTCAAGTGAAAGCCCGGATCATGTTTTGAAATTGTATCAATATGAGTTTCGAAACTAAACGTAATGCGATTTTTGAGCACTTCATACATTCTTTGAAAAATATCACTCGCTAAACGTGTTCCTAAATGACGGACCTCAGTTGAAAGAACCTTCACATCCACCATTCTGGCTCGCTTTGATACTGTTTCATTTTTCGTGCTATAGGACGGGATGATGTCACCGCCAAACTCACAGAGAATATCGTCTACTTCCTTCATCAAATCAAGTGTGGTTTGATTTCCAATTTTCCTGCCAAGCTCTCCTCCGAAATCATTCGTGTAATTAAATTTCCCCTCTGATTTTCCAAGACCCGCAAATCCGATGTATTTACTGCACACTCCTTCACACGTACACCCGCGCCCCTCATCTAAACCGCATGTACGTTCACTCAGCTTTTTGCCGAGATCAATCATGTGGATGGAGATATGTTCATTGTGCTTCATCAAGGTGTAAGCGAGAAACACACTGCTCACTCCTGCTCCGATGATCGTGATGTCATAATGATTCGATTGCATCCTCTGCTCCCCTTTCTTAGTTGTAATGGTGCTTATGCCACTTTATATTAAAACGGATAAAAACGATCTTTTTTAATTTCTCTTTCAATTGTCTTTCAGTGATCATATCTGCATTCGCCTCACCAATTTAGTTTCCATTTCCATCCTACCATAAAACAGAGTTGTGGGAGGTCCGTCCCTCTATTTATCTTTCAAACTGTGATGGAGATAAGGGATGGAGGCCAGTGTAGAGATGGCTCCAGCGAGCATGATGGTTAGGTCTGTACCTATGGAATCAGCCAATATTCCTGCAAGAAATGCGGCCAGGGGCATGGATACCCATGTCATGAGGCGGCTAGTGGCCTGGACCCTTCCTAATAAGTGATCGGGTGTCAGCGTTTGCCGGATCGTAATGATGCACGGGCTCATCATCGAAGCACAGAAGGTCCCGGTTGCATTCATGATCACAAGCCAAAAGTAGGTTTCTACCCAGCCGAAACACAAGATCGATAGCCCTCCAATGACAGAGGCTGTAAATAAAATGCTCCGATACGAAAACCGCTTCCGAAAAAGGTTTGACGTAACAGCGCCGAGAATCGCACCCACTCCACCCATTGATAATAGCCAGCCAATCATGACCGTATTTACATTGAGGAAATCTTTCAGGTGAAACACCAATAATGTGAGAAATAATGTAGTTCCGAACACAGAAGATATCATGGCAAGATTGGTATACAAGATCGGCTTGGTCTTTGCGACGAATACGAATCCCTCCCTTATATCCCCCCATATGGAAATGCTAGATGAAACCCTCTCCTTCATCTTCATGCGAAGACCCGCAATGGCAAGAAAAGATACCAGGAAGCTTCCGCTGTTCACCAACAGAGCATATCCGGGATTAAAAAAGGAAATGAGCAACCCTCCTAAACCTGGTGCTAAAAAAACCGCTAAATTAAATATACCGGTATTCAGTGAATTTACAGCCTGTAGGTCTTCTCTTCTCACCAGGCTTGGTACTGAAGCAAATTGAGATGTATTGTAGATTTGGCTTAATAAGCCAATACCGAATACTACCGGATATACCATCCACATCTCAAGTATCTCCATGATATATAGAACTCCAATAACACCAACAAGTAAGCATCGTCCTAAATCGCACAAAAGGAGCAGGAGCTTCCGGTTGAATTTATCGGACATGATACCCGCGAAGGGCTGCAATAGAATCGGCAGCCGTTCAAGAGCCGCTACAATTCCCATACTCACAGGTGATCCAGTAATAGCTAATACCATAAGAGGAATCGCGATTAAATATATTTGATCCCCGAAAAATGAAATAAGGTTCCCACCCATAAATCTGAAAACAGAATAGTTTTTCTTTAAGGGTGGGAAATCCTTCAATTGATTCACCTTGACCACACGCTCTCCCATATCAAATTCCCCTTTTAATAATCATTTAAATACTGCATCAATTCATTTGATAAAGCTTGAACAGCATTCTCTTTCAGGCGATACCTCCCATTCTGCGTTTCTACGAGTCTTGCTGACCTGAGAATTTTCAAATGGTGATGGACCGTCGACTTCCCCATGTTCAGTTCATTCGTGATTTCCTGGAGAGTACGGTTTGAACCTTTCAGCAATTTCACCATTCGGAGGCGCGCCTCATCACCAAGTGCTTTATGTTTTTGAACCAGAAAATAACTTGGCATATCCTTATCATCAGG
This sequence comes from Rossellomorea aquimaris, assembly GCF_008180865.1. Taxonomy (GTDB): domain Bacteria; phylum Bacillota; class Bacilli; order Bacillales; family Bacillaceae_B; genus Rossellomorea; species Rossellomorea yichunensis. Next base: position 850,018 of record NZ_VTEX01000001.1, on the reverse strand, counting down.
ATAGATGCTTTCATTGGCTACGGGGTAATAAAACACCTTTACTCCTTCAACATCCCCTTCTACGTTCCAAGGGCGATAAATCGACTGGGGGATCAACAATACTGTATGCACACTTGGCTCAGGCAAATAAGTGATACCGCCCGTTGCCCATTCTACCAACGCATCGGACTTTAGATTTCCACACATCTTCTCCTTGGATTGTTTATCTCTTGACAATATTTGAGATAGTGTTTCTTTTTGAGGATAAATCACTTCTTCATACCATCGGGTCATGACACTCGTCAGATGTTTCCTAAGGTCATGAATATTGGTCGTGCAGATGAAATCAATATAATCTGGAAAAAACGGGTTATTCTCTGTCTGTTTTTTCAAACTGTTTCTTGATGACTCATCTCCTTCTGAAGCATGCGTTCGAAGTTCTTGATATTTCATCCCTATGTATGGAATGCAGATAAATCTTAGTTTTTCATCGCCCAATGCATCTATAAACAGAATGAATTCAGATAGATCCCTAAACTCACTTTGATGAAGCAAAAGGAGTAGAGATTTCCAGGTATTGTTCTCTTCAACCATTTTCAAATCCTCAATCAAAGGTTCAGATAAAGATTTTTTCAAATGGTCCCATGACTCTTTTGGTTTCTCTAATGTATCAATAAGCTTTGTATTTGTGATTGCAGCAATCCCCAAAGCGCATTCCCATAGAAGAGAAGCCTCGATTCTTACCTCATACGTCTCTCTTTTCCGACTGGTCAAATGGAGCACATCCATATAGAAACACCTCATTTCCAAAATTTGTACCTTGTAAATAATTCTATACTTATAGAATTATTAATTCAATAACTTTCGAATGTAGTAAACAAAAAAAGCACACAAATTCCACTTAGGAATCTATGTGCTCCATATAAAAAGTATTAAGATTTAACCTTATCCTTCTTGATCTGCTTACTTCTTAACTGACCGCAAGCTGCATCAATGTCCGTCCCTTGTTCCACACGGACTCCACAATTGATTCCATGTTCAAGTAATGTACCGTAGAATTCGACAATCGCTTCTTTCGTACTTCTTTGATATTGGTTGTGTTCGTCAACCGGGTTATAAGGTATCAAGTTCACATAAGAAAGGTGACGCTTGTTTTTCAGCAGTTTGGCCAGCTGAATGGCTTCTTCTTTATGATCATTCACATCACTTAACAAGATATACTCAAAGGTAATGCGTCGATTTGTTTTTTCTAAATAGTAATCAATTGCTGGCATTAATTTCTCTAACGGGTACGCACGGTTGATTTTCATAATCTTCGTACGCAATTCATTGTTTGGTGCGTGCAAGGAAACGGCCAGGTTGATTTGAATGTTTTCGTCGGCAAATTTATAAATCTTATCTGCCAGACCACTTGTTGAAACGGTGATGTGACGAGCTCCGATGGAAAGACCTTTTTGGTCATTCACTACTCGGAAGAAGTCCATCATGTTATCGTAGTTATCGAATGGTTCACCGATCCCCATTACGACGATATGACTGACACGTTCCCCATTTCCTGCTTCGTCCAAGTGATGTTGAACGTTCATGATCTGTTCTACGATTTCTCCGCTTGAAAGATCACGGTTCTTCTTCAGCAGTCCACTTGCACAGAATGTACAACCGATGTTGCACCCGACCTGCGTCGTCACACAAACACTTAGTCCATAATTGAATCGCATTAGAACCGTTTCAATTAAGTTACCATCTTCAAGCTTGAACAGGAATTTAATGGTGCCGTCCTTGGATTCCTGTTTAACCTCTTGAGTGAGTGTATGAAGATAGAAGTGTTCGTCAAGCAATTGTACACAGTCCGCGTTCAGATTCTTCATATCCGCGAAGTTTGTCACTCTCTTTTTATATAACCAATCCCACACCTGGGCGGCACGGAATTTCTTTTGACCGTGCTCGACCAACCATGTTGTCAGTTGATCTAATGTTAATCCGTATATGGATTTCTTTTCCATTTAAAACCCTCATTTCGAAACTCTACAATTTTCTACTTATCTATACTACTTAAAGTATGGTAATGTTTCAAGGGATTTATAAGTGTTGAGAAGAATTGGAATTCCGTAATTTAGTATAAATACAATAATAATACGCCGAGACACTTGCTCGGCGCACCCTACTAATGATTAATTCTCTGAATAAAATCATCCAATTTCTCTTTGTCTTTAAGCTTTTCATTACACTCATGACTATCCTGGCAGACGTAATTCCCTTTCTTCACAAAGGTTCCTTGAGATGAAGTTTTCGATTCAGACATATAAAATCCGATGCTTCCAAAGGTATTGCAAATCGTGCAAATTCCCTTCTTGCTGCTGCTTTTGAAGGTACCCTTAAATCCTTTCAATTTACCCTCATGCATAGCGACAATATATTTTCGCTCCTGTCCGTAATCATTCCAGCCTAAATAGGAGAGATCCCTGAAATCGATATTTCCCCAATCAGGTGACTTAAGTTTTTTCACTTTGGGGAATAATTTTTTTAATGAGGCTTCAGAAACAGTTGGAAATGGAATTACATAAGGTTTTAATCCAATTAAATAATCCTCCGCCTGGTCAGAATCCCTGATATTCCCGATTGGATCAAGTATGTGCAGTTGAGCTTGAGACAGTTCATCGAACAAATTTGTCACCTTATCTTTCACAAGTCCTTTCAAAGCTTGAAGGACACCTAGATCATTCACTGTTGAATATCCATTGATCAGTACTTGAGTCTGATACGTTATGAAATTATATTGATCATTTCGAATAAATGGTTCCATGTTAATCGCTCCTAAAAACATTTGTCATTATCATCATCTTAAATCGGCTTTTTAAGATGAGTCAAGGAGCACAGTTATTCCGTGCAACCCTATTTTTACTATAAACCGGTACATGTCAAAAATATATGTAGAGTTTGGTTCAGAATCAATCTATACAAGATAAAAAGCACTGACATAATCATCAGCGCTTTCTATACACTATTTTCTTAATTGTTTCCGTTGAAAGATAATAATGTTCGGCTAATTCTTGAATCGTCTTTCCATTCAAAAAAGCCTCTTTGATCTCACCATTTCGTTCATCAATTTCTTTTCTACTTCCAGAACGGCTACCCCATTTTCGGTATTTCACCTTAGGTTTAGGAATATAAAGAGTTTCCCCCTGTACATATTTCTGGACTTCAACAAGAAGCGATGGTGGTAAAACACTCTCAGCTTTCACATATTTCATTTCAGTCAGCCCCTTATTTTCTGATTAATAAAGTAAATAAGGTGCAAAGCCGACTTACTAGAAATGAACTTTAAGGGCGATCAGTCAGCGTCCCCCCATGCAAAGTATCGCCTTTCTAATAATAGGCTTTGCATGAGACGCTTTGGACTCTGGTAAGTTTGTTTTCATTACCATGTCACCACCTCCTTTAAGTTGTTGTTCGTTCTTCTATTATAAAATAAATTCGGTTGAATCACATTATGATAAAAAGCCTAGAAAGAAGCAACATACATATGGTATAATCTTCTAAATATATTAAAGGAGATGTTCCCATGTTTTCTTTCAAAGTAGATCAAGAAATCTCGATCGAGCTATTTCAGCAGCACCACAAAGAGGAGTTATACGAACTGATTGATTCCAACCGGGATCATCTTCGCCAGTGGCTTCTTTGGGTCGATAAACGGAAGTCCCCACAGGATTTAGAGTCGATCATACCCATCTGGATACGGAATTATGCGGATAACAACGGATTCGATGCCGGAATACGCTATCAAGGGAGATTAGTCGGTATGATCGGGCTGCATTATATTGATTGGAAAAGCAAGAGCACCAGTATTGGATACCTTCTTTCGGAAGAAGCAGAAGGAAAAGGGATCATTACACGAGCCGTTTCTGCTCTATTAAACTATCTATTTAGTGAAATGGGCATCAACAGGGTAGAAATCCAATGTGCCATCAACAATAAGAAAAGCATTGACATCCCGGAACGTTTGGGATTTGACAAGGAAGGTATCACGCGGGATGGTCAATGGTTATATGATCATTATGAAGACCTTGTAACGTATAGTTTGTTGAGAAAAGATTGGGAGATGTCTTAAGGAGTCACTCATTACATAGGCAGTTTTCATTTTAGAAACGCCTCTTCTTTTAAAAATTGCTATATGTAAACGAGGCGGTTTCACTTCCTCCTTTGCCGGTGCAATGTCCCCATGTTTTTTCTAAAATATATAAATTCATTCATAAGAAAAATTCTTTCGAAACCATAAGAATCTGCTTAAAAATAAGTAGTCAATTCAATGACGGTTAATAGATGAAGCATGGTCTTAATTAAGACCATGCTTCATCTATTTATATTTTCCATACACACACGTATCGGTTAACCGTTCCCCATCAACCGAAAGATCCTCATTGCGCAGAATTCCTTCCAGTATATAGCCAAGCCTTTCAGGAATTCTCCTGCTTCTCCCATTTGTGGATTCACACCTGATTTCCACTCTTTTTCCTTTTAATTCAGTTAAGGCGAAATCGGTCAATTTCCCAACTGCTTCCATCATGTAACCATGCCCACTCATTCTGGTATCAATCCAATAACCGATTTCAAATTTTGGAACACTCCATTCAATGTTGTGAAAGCCTGTTGAACCGACGAATTCATTTGTATCTTTTCGGAAGATGAGGTACCTCAAACTTTCCCTTGTTAGAAATTTCGCATGAGCTTCACGGGTGTTCGTTTCCGTATCTTCTACTGAAGGGTCATTTTGTGCAAATCCTAACCACGGCTTTAATTCAGATAGTGAAGCCTTAATGGCTGCATTTACTGACCTGCCATCACCTGGCTGAGGCATTCTTAGTACTAACCTCTCCGTTTCTAACACTGGTGGAACTTCAAGTAATACAGGGTTCATACAAAACACTCCTCTTTATCAAAATAAAAAACTCTCATTCTCAAGAAATAATTCTTGAGGACGAGAGTTTATTTTTCGCGGTACCACCTCAGTTTGTTGGCATGTCACCATACCAACCTCTTTGGATACATTGTATATCCTATCTCTATAACGGGAGAAACCGATGTATTCACTGCCTGAAAGAGCTTCATACATAACTCCAAGTCTTTTACCATAATGAACATGATGGCTCTTTTTCAGCTAATAGAGCTCTCTGTACATCAATTACTCCATTATAATTTTCTCTTCATCGTTAATTGGAAATATTTTAAATTAATGAAATTATAAGGTAATGACATCATATTGTCAATATACCTGGTATACTATTATTCTAGTCTTTCCAGCCTATACTAAAAATTAATAATACTTTATAATAAAGGAAAATCATACATCTGGAGGAGAAAAATGACTCACCACACAATCACTACTTCTATTGGGGATCAACTGATTGAGAGAAAGCATGAAATCGCCAATAACATTTTCTCAGAGCTTTTAGCTGCTTATCCAACAATTTACGTGGAAGCACGAAGAATTGAAAGCCTTCCTTATTTTGAGCAGCTTATCGAACTTATAGGTGAAGGCTTGCTAAGGGGAGAAAATAACTTAGACAAATCAAGTCAGTGGGGAAAGGAAGTTGGAAGACTTGCTTCAGGCCAAGGAGTTCCTTTGCACATGTCCATAAGTAAATCATCCTTATATAAAAAAGTGATATTAGAAAATATCGTTTTGCACAATGAAGCAACCATTTCTAAAGATATCCTACTGCAAATCACAAACGATATCGATCACACATTCACCACTATGATTTCTGCTTTTTGTGAAGCATATAGTGAGTATGCAGAAGAACAGCTGAAAATATCTGAAGAAAAGTATTTGTCCTTATCCACTCCAGTCGTTCCCATCTTCTCCGACTTGGCAGTATTGCCTCTCATTGGACAAGTGGATGAAGTACGTGGAGAAATGATGGCTGAGCATGTCCTTCTTGAGTGTAAAAAGCTATCCATTCATAAATTAATCATCGATCTTTCCGGTGTGTATGAAGTGAATCCATTGTTCCAACAGGGAATCATGAAATTGATTGACAGCCTTAAATTATTGGGAATCGAACCGATTTTATCGGGTATGCGCCCAGAAATGAGTATCGAATTTGTACAGATGGGAATAAACATTTCAAGCTTGAAAATCTATCAATCTTTAAATAAAGCAGTAGAAAATCATTAAAATGATATAGCATAACCTAAAGGACTTCATAGACAGAAGTCCTTTTTCTTATAAGTAATATAAGTAATGTTGAGTAATATAAGTAATGTTGCCCTCCACTCTCCCCTTCCTAGAGGGACGGACCTCTAAATCCATCTCTCTAATGATGCAATTTTTAGCATTTATGCATAATCACCATACTCTTTTCAATAAAAATGGAGGTCCGTCCCTCAAAAATTTTAATAATGAGGTTGGGAAAATGCGGGACTGTTTTCCTATGGTTATTTTTGTTTTTGTGGGAGTGTGGAGGAAAGTTTTCTTGAATCTCGGTGATTTTTGCATTTGGCCACCCCTTAACTCCCAAAAATTTACATATTCTGAATTGTTGACCTATTCTGTTTTTTGGAAGGGTCTGCTAGAATCCTAGTTAGCAAGAATCATATACATACTTTCTCATACACACTCTCAATTATTCTTGTGAATTTTCATAAGAGGAGGTTATTCCACAAGCAAACGTTTCACTAATCCATTCATTTGTCGTTGAGCCAAAAAAAGAAAATCGGAGGAATGCTATTATGAAGTTTAAAAAAATTGCTGCTTTATCTCTAGCTGCTTCACTTGCTCTCGTACCTAGTTTCGGAGGAAGTGCCTTTGCACAAGATCAAAACCCTCTTGAGAAAGCCCCGAAAAAGACAGTTGTCAGTAAAAGCCTCGAAAAAGGCAGCTATACAAAAGGTGAGGTTATTGTAAAATTTAAAGACGGTGTGGCAGAGTCTGAAAAAGGAAACACTCTCAAAAAAGTGAATGCTTCTGCAGTAAAGGAAAAAGCTAGTAAGAAGAAGCCTTTTGAAGTGTTAAAAGTAGGAAATGTAGAAGCAACTGTAAAAGCATTAAGTAAGAATCCTAATGTAGAATACGCTGAACCTAACTATACTTTCTCAGCCACCTGGACCCCAAATGATTATTACTACCAAGGATATCAATATGGACCACAAAACACGTATACACCTAGTGCATGGGATCTTGCACGCGGGAGCAGCGGTCAGGAAATCGCCGTTCTTGATACAGGTGTAGATTATAACCACCCTGACTTAGACGGCAAAACGATTCGTGGATATGATTTCGTCGACAATGATTATTATCCGATGGATTTAAATGGACATGGTACACATGTAGCTGGTACCGCTGCGGCTGAAACGAACAACGGAACCGGGGTTGCCGGTATGGCTCCTAATACAAAGATTCTTGCCGTTCGGGTATTAGATGCCAACGGAAGTGGATCACTTGATGATATCGCGGCAGGTATTCGTTACGCTGCAGATCAAGGCGCTGAAGTTCTAAATCTTTCTCTTGGTTGCGACTGTAATACAACAACGTTAAAAAGTGCGGTTGACTATGCGTGGAACAAAGGGTCTGTCGTCATTGCCGCTGCAGGAAATGACGGAGTATCAACAACGTTTGAGCCAGCTTCTTACCCTAACGCCATTGCAGTAGGAGCAGTTGATTCCAGAGACCGTAAAGCTTCTTTCTCAAACTATGGAACTTGGGTGGATGTAACCGCTCCAGGAGTTGATATCGCTTCTACCGTACCTAACAACGGCTACTCATACATGTCAGGTACATCGATGGCTTCACCTCACGTTGCAGGTTTAGCGGGATTACTTGCAGGGCAAGGACGAAACAATGTTCAAATCCGTCAAGCGATCGAACAAACAGCTGATCCTATCAGCGGTACAGGCTCTTACTTCCAGCATGGAAGAATTAACTCTTACGATGCTGTAAGATACTAAAAAAGTGTAAAACACCCCTCAACCAATTGGTTGAGGGGTGTTTTACATTGATTGAATCTATTTCCCCAACAAAATAGAAAAAACCACTCTCCTTTTATAACCCTACCCGCTTATATTAACACTAAAAAAATTACAAATTCTAACAAAAGATTTATATCTTATATAAAGATTCGTTTTCATGAAAATTTTCCTGAATACTACTATTAATGGTCTACTCTATATCCTCAAAAAGTCCTTCATTTTCTCAATACCTTCTTCTTCGTTCGTATGATAATCTATTTTTGACAGAATTTTTAGAAAAAAGGAGGAATTGATTTGAAAAATAATAAAATCATTAGCGTTGGGCTATCCATTGGTTTACTGTCTGGAATGATGGCTACGGGGAGTTTAGCTGCACCATCGGACACTGCTCTCTTTCAAATGAATAAAAAAGAAGGAACACCCGAATTTGTTTCAGGACTACTATCTGCCCCATCCGGGAAAAAAGCGGAGACAATCGTCCTCTCCTTTTTAGAGAAGAACAAGGCGAAATTCAAGCTTTCTGATAAGAAATCGGACGAGCAGTTCAAGGTGTTGTCTGTCGAAAAAGATGAACTTGGAAATAAAGTCGTTCGCATTCAGCAAACCTACCATGGAGTACCTGTTTGGGGTTCCACACAGTCAGCAGTTGTAAAGGAAGATGGCACACTTCAAGCTTTTTCCGGTACTGTCGTAGCTGACTTGGAACAAAAGATAACCTCATTAAATAAGAAAGTGAACGCGAAAAAAGCCTTAAAGATTGCTAAGAAAGACCTTGGACTCCATCCAAAATTAGAAAGAGATGCTAAACCGGAATTAGTCGTCTATACAGATGGTGATTCAGCTTCCTTTGCATATTTTGTAAACCTGAATTATTTAGAACCGTCTCCTGGTAACTGGAACTATTTTATTGATTCTAAGTCCGGAAAGATATTAAATAAATACAATGACATGCATGAAGTCACAGGAACGAATCAAGTAGGCACCGGTAAAGGCGTATTGGGTGACTCTAAACCGTTGAACACAACCCTTTCAAGTGGAAAGTACTATTTGCAGGATAATACTCGGGGAAATGGTGTGTATACATACAACATGAACAATCGTACCTTCTTCCCACAATTTTTCTTACCGGGCACATTGTGGTCAGATAGCGATAATGTACTTAATACTGCATACGATGCTCCTGCAGTTGATGCTCATTATTTCGCAGGTGTCACGTATGACTTCTATAAGGATAACTACAATCGGAATTCTTATGATAATCAAGGCGCTCGCCTGGTGTCTTCTGTTCATTACAGCAGCGGCTACAATAACGCTTTCTGGAATGGATCTCAAATGGTTTATGGTGACGGGGATGGCACGACGTTTGCCCCACTTTCAGGCGGCATTGACGTTGTTGCCCATGAATTGACTCATGCGGTGACAGACTTTACTTCTGACCTTGTGTATCAGAATGAATCGGGAGCCTTAAATGAAGCGATTTCAGATATTTTTGGTACATTGGTAGAATACGAGAATGGATCGAATCCAGATTTCGAAATTGGAGAAGATATTTATACACCTGGCACATCCGGTGATGCCCTCCGCTCCATGAGCAACCCTGCTAAATACGGTGACCCTGACCACTACTCTAAACGTTATACTGGTACAGGAGATAACGGGGGTGTTCATACAAACAGTGGAATCATTAATAAGCAGGCTTACCTTTTAAGTGAAGGTGGTAGTCATTATGGAATAACCGTTCCCGGAATTGGCCGTGAAAAGCTTGGGGATATTTATTATCGTATGAATACAGTGTACCTGACAGCTTCCTCAACCTTCAGTCAGGCAAGAGCTGCAGCAGTCCAAGCTGCAACCGATTTATTTGGAAGCACTTCAGCCGAAGTCAATGCTGTTAAACTATCATTTGATGCAGTTGGAATTAACTAAAGAGTTTGCCAGACCAGCAGGGATTATGTCCTTTGCTGGTTTTCTTCATTGGAAATTGTTCTTTCATCATCAAAAAAAGCCTGTTTCTAAGTACAAAAGTACCCAGAACAGACTTATTCTATTTAGGATGACCTTAACAGCAGCCGCTATCCGGAACACCCACTAATACTAATCCCCCATCTTGGACATCTAATGTGATATCATCAGTCATAGAAATCACATTCGTATCAAAGGCAACCGAAACCCCATTAATTTCTTCCACTTTATCTGTTGCTTGAGCTGAATCTAAAGAAACGCCAATTTGTGGCCCACAGCATCCCCCTTGATTAAGAAAAAATCTGATACCTTCCGATCTGTTCTCTTCCATTGCATTCAACAGTAATTCTTTTGCTTCATTCGTAATATTCATTGTAAACAATCCCCATTTCTTTTTAAGGTCCGTCCCTCAATTCTTTGGATATAACTCTTTTAATACATTTTTCAGTTCTGGTTTGATGTTGATTTTTGGTCGGACATTCTTTGCTTTCGTTTCAGCTTCTTCGAGTGTGGAGGCTTCTCCCAGTGACAGTAGAGTTCCTGCTGCGACCGTGCCTGTCCGGTTACTTCCTCCGTTACAGTGGAAGTAGATGTTTTTGCCATTTTGATAGGCTGTTACCACTTCATCGATTGCATGCCTTATGGACTCTTCTTGTTGATCAGCATTCTCTACAATTGGACGATGCATGCGGGACACATCATCAAATTCCACTCCAGGTGCTTCAGCTCGTAAGTCGACAATTATATCCACTTTATCACGAACTGAGTCCACATCTTCGAAACCCCCGATATAAATTCGGTCTTTCACTAATTCATTATAATTCATTGTTATCCACCTTTACTTAGAGAAGTCCATCAGTTTTTTGTACCCTATCTTTTCTTCACTCATCCATGGAATGAGAGCGGTCTTGTTTGCATAGTCGTAATGCACTTTTTGTATCCATTCCCGCTCTGAGACAGACCTGCCTCTTAACACGGGATCTGTTGTGTCCGTTGCAGATAGGCTTTGATTAATGATCCACCACTTTGGGTGAATCTCCGCTCGATGCAAATCTTCCTGGAGTCGTTTCGCTTCGAAAACAGGGGTAGCTTCAGGTAATGTCACTATCACTACGCTCGTTTCGTTTGGATTACGAAGACGTGGCAGAAGATTTTTCACATGATCTTCCACCTCTCCTTTTGAACGCGACACTTCTTTCGTATAAGATTCAGTCGCATCCAGTAAAAGCAGAGTATGACCCGTTGGAGCAGTATCGATCACGACTATTTCTTCATCCGCTTTCCCTACTATCTCTGCAAAAGATTGAAAGATGGCTATTTCTTCGGTACAAGGGGAGTTTAAATCTTCCTCCAGATACGCCAATCCTTCTTCATCGAGACCCTCTGCAGCTTTAGAAAGAACAGACTTTTTATACGACTCAACCGTTTCTTGCGGGTCGATCCGGCTGATTCTTAAGTCGTCCTTCCCTCGTTCTTCTTGGAACATATGAGTTAAGTGGGCTGCAGGATCTGTTGTGGTTAAATGTACCTTATGTCCCCTTTCAACCAATCCAACAGCAATGGCAGAAGCAATAGTGGTTTTCCCCACTCCACCTTTACCCATTGTGAAAATGACTCGGGTGTTATTCTTGGAGAAGTCATCTATCACTTCTATTAATCCGGGAATTTCAATTGATTCATCGTCATCAACAGTTACGGCATTCGGGTTAACCTCTACATGTGAGAATAATTGCCTCAAAGAATTCGTTCCCGTTAAGGAATACGCTACATAAGGTAGCGAATACGTTTGAATTTCCTTAAGAGCAATCGGCATTGAACGTAATGCTTCTTGCTGACGGCTGTAAAAGGCCGATGCAATCGGATCATCCCATTGATGCTTACCCATTAATCCATTTACAATCAACATTTGATTTTTTATTCCAATATCCTTGAGTTCCGTTGATGCCCGGTCAGCTTCCATTAACGATGAAGAATCCGGCCGTGCAACAAGTACAAGAGCTGTTTTTTCCTTATCGGATAAAACGTTAACAGTGGAAGAATACATATCCTTCTTGTCTCCAAGCCCTGAAAGAGGTCCCAAGCAAGAAGCTCCATGTGTACTCTCTTCCAAGAATCCCGTCCAAGCTGTTGGAAGCTGCAGTAATCGGAGTGTATGACCTGTCGGTGCCGTATCAAATACAATATGATCAAACTTATTTACTATGGCAGGGTCTGAAAGCAAGCTTGTAAACTCATCAAAAGCGGCAATTTCAACTGTACAAGCACCAGACAGTTGTTCCTCCATATTACTTACTACAGATTCTGGGAGCTTCCCTCTATATGGTCCAATAACTTTTTCACGGTATGAAGCTGCTGCTTCTTCCGGATCAAGATTACAAGCGGATAATTTCGGTAATCCTGGAACTTGTTTTGGTTGATTGGTAAGTTCGGTTTCTAATACATCCTGTAAATTGGAAGCTGGATCTGTACTGACAATCAGCACCCTTTTTCCTTCATCAGCAAGGGCAATGGCTGTTGCACTCGCCGTAGACGTTTTCCCCACTCCGCCTTTTCCTGTAAAAAAGAGGAATGGTGTATGATGGACAGCCTCTAATTGAAACGATGTGAACATTCTACCCCAACTTTCTTATTTCTTATTAATATCCAATGTCAGTCGTACTTTTCTTTTCTCATTCAAATCCTCAGCCGGTACTTCAAACCATTTTGAAAAATCTTCATTTGAAGGATATTTTCCAACAGCGGCTTGTTTCCCATCAACAAGCGTGACAGGTAAAGCATCCGGACCTTTATCGTGTAAAATACGGTTGATCACTTCATGGTCAGCAAATGCCCCTGGATCATTCGCTAAATTGTATCGGCTAATATCAAACCCTCGTTTTTCAAGTGAATATACAGCATTCGCGACGCGAGTAAGCTCAGGGTCAATACTGGGACCACAAACCCCCGTCGAACAACACATTGCCGGATCAAAAATTTCAACCTTAACCATCAAAATCCCTCTCCCTTTACTAAGCTTGTATGAAAAAAGCCGAGAAGAATCTCTCGGCTTTATAAGGAGGGACGGACCTATTGTACAATACCTCATATTTACAATTCACAATGAGGTCCGTCCCTCTATTTCTGTTTACTTTCCAGTTTCAGCGAATGTTTTGATGCGGTCGCTGATTTCATCACGTACGCGTTGGAAGAATGCCCATTTTTCTTCATCCGTTCCTTCGGCTTTTGCCGGGTCATCGAAGCCCCAGTGCTCACGCTTGACATGCGGAGGAGTCATTGGGCATTTATCAGCTGCATCACCACAAAGTGTAACGACTAAGTCTGCATTGTTCAAAATGATAGGATCGATAATGTCAGACGTTTGGTTTGAAATATCAATTCCCGCTTCTTTCATTGCTTTAACGGCGTTAGGATTTAATCCATGCGCTTCAATACCGGCACTTTTCACATCCCAATCTTCTCCTAAATGATGCTTCGCCCAACCTTCTGCCATTTGGCTGCGGCATGAGTTACCTGTACATAGGAAGTATAGTGTTTTTTTAGACATAATAATCGAGCTCCTTTTGTTGTAAGTTTTAAGATATGATCATTAACCAGATATATAAACCAATAAGGGTAATGAGTAACGTTGGTACGGTTAAAATAATTCCTGTTTTAAAATATTGCCCCCATGAGATTTTCACGCCTTTTAATGATAAGACATGTAACCATAAGAGGGTTGCCAGTGAACCAATTGGGGTGATTTTCGGACCAAGATCAGAACCAATGACATTGGAATAAATAAGGGACTCCCGAATAACCCCTGTAGTGTTCGTATCCATTATCGCAATCGCATCGATCATAACGGTCGGCATATTATTCATCACCGATGACAATATCGCTGCAATGAATCCCATTGAAATCGTAGCGACGAACAGCCCTTGATCAGCGGCAACTTGGATAACATCGGTTAACACATTCGTCAGTCCTACATTACGCAAACCATACACTACCACGTACATTCCAATCGAGAAGAATACAATCGCCCATGGAGCACCTTTAATGACCGTTTTCGTGTTGACAGCTGAGCTTTTCCTAGCCATTAATAAGAAGAAAATTGACACGATACCTGCGATGATCGATACAGGAATGTGCAGTGATTCACTGATAAAGTAACCAACAAGCAAGATACCAAGTACAATCCATGATAGCTTAAACATACGCTGATCTTTAATCGCTTCAACCGGTTTCTTTAGCTGGCTGGCATCATAATTCTTTGGAATGCTTTTTCTAAAGAACAGATACAGTACCAGTATGCTTGCAAACAATGAGAAGAAGTTTGGAATGATCATTCTTGATGCATATTCTACAAACCCGATATCAAAGAAATCGGCTGATACGATATTCACAAGGTTACTCACGACAAGCGGTAATGAAGTCGTGTCGGCGATGAATCCACTTGCCATGATAAATGGAAAAACCATTTTTTCTTCAAAATTCAAGTTTCTTACCATTGCCAAAACAATTGGAGTCAATATCAACGCAGCTCCATCATTCGCAAAAAACGCTGCAACAACCGCACCTAATAGGGAGACGTAAACAAACATTTTAACGCCATTCCCCTTTGCTGCTCTCGCCATATGTAGAGCAGACCATTCAAAGAATCCAATTTCATCCAGAATTAAAGAGATAATGATAATAGCAATGAATGCTAAAGTCGCATTCCATACTATTCCTGTCACAGCCACAACATCCTGGAAGTCGACAACCCCTACAATTAAGGCAAGGATCGCTCCTCCACAAGCAGACCAGCCAATGGACAATCCTTTAGGCTGCCAAATCACGAGGACCAATGTGGCCACAAAAATCATGGTAGCTAAAATTACTGATAACACGGGAAACCCTCCTCCTAATTACAAGAAATGCGTAATCCTTGCTTTTCTAATGCTGTTAATCGATCATCCTGATTAGGCAAGTGTTCCATCAAGCTTTGAACAAACGGATACGCATCACTTTCTTTGTTAAGAGAGTAAAAGACCCATTGACCCCTTCTTAATTCCCTCACAAGTCCTGCATCTTTCAATTTACGAACATGCTGTGAGATGGCAGGCTGACTCATTTTGAATATCTCGACAAATTCACACACACAGCAGTCATTGGATTCTAATAGTTTCACCATGGTAAGACGGGTTTTATCCCCTAAAAGCTTTAACATTGTTGCCGCCCTTTCAATATCAACTTTTGATTTAAGCATGTAAACACCTCCTCAAACACTTATTTTATTAGCATATTATTATTTACTTATATAATAAGAAAAAATAAGAACCTTTCAAAAGGCTCTCATATAAGTTCTTGCTTATATAATAAAATACTTATATGCTTATTTCAACCTTTTTTCATGATTCTTTAGTTTTGGGGCGCAAATTGTACAAATAAATATAATTAGAAAAGTCCTTGATCACTTGACCAAGGACTTTTCAAATTCTTACTTAATGGTTAACGGCTTTATCTAATCCACCCGGCTTATTATGCACAGCCAATTTGTCAATTAATTTATTACTTTCAGTATTCAGACCAATCAGATTTACTTTCACGCCATTCTGATGGTACTTGATAACGATTTTATCAATAGCTCCTACGGCTGAATCATCCCATAAATGTGTGGAAGTTAAATCCAGTGTTACTTCCTTCACATCTTCATTGAAATTAAAGCTTTCAACAAATTCCGTAACAGAAGCAAAGAACAATTGACCTGACACACGGTATACCTTCTTATGAGTTTCTTCAGAAGCCATCGTGGTAATCTTCACTTTTGATATTTTGGAAGCGAAGAATACAGCGCTTAAGATAATCCCGACAAGAACACCTTTAGATAAATCATGAGTAAACAATACAGTGACAACTGTTGCAATCATAACAAGAGAGTCTGTAATCGGCGTTTTGTGTAAGTTTTTCACCGAAGACCAATCAAATGTCCCAACGGATACCATGATCATAACACCAACTAAAGCTGCCATTGGAATTTGAACCAAGAAATCATTGAGCAATAGGATTAAGGTCATCAAGAATGTACCAGCCACAAAAGCTGATAAACGTCCTCGTCCACCTGACTTAACATTAATAACAGATTGTCCGATCATCGCACAGCCAGCCATTCCACCGAAAAGACCGGATACGATATTCGCAATCCCTTGACCTTTTGCTTCTTTATTTTTATCACTTGTGGTATCTGTCATATCATCAACAATAGACGCAGTTAACAGAGACTCTACTAACCCTACAATTGCAATGGATAAAGAATATGGGAAAATGATTTGCAATGTCTCGAAGTTAAATGGAATATCAGGAATCAAGAAGATAGGTAATGCTTGAGTAAGCTCCCCCATATCTCCAACTGTACGTACTCCACTTCCTGTCATCACCGCGAAAATAGTAACAGCGATAATTGCCACTAATGGTGATGGAACTGCCTTTGTAAAGCGGGGTAAAATATATATGATCCCCAACGCACCAGCCACCATAGCATACATGATCCACGATTCTCCAACAAAGTGTGGTAATTGTGAAGTGAAAATCAAGATGGCAAGGGCGTTCACAAATCCAACCATAACAGAACGTGGTACAAATTTCATTAAGCGGCCAAGTTTAAGGACACCCATGATAATCTGGATCACACCTGTTAGGATGGTCGCTGCTAACAGATACTGTAATCCATGATCTGCGACCAACGTCACCATCACCAGTGCTGTAGCACCCGTGGCGGCAGAGATCATTCCCGGACGACCGCCTACAAAGGCAATCACTACTGCAATACAGAAGGAAGCATATAACCCGATCATTGGATCGACACCTGCGATGATAGAAAATGCAATTGCTTCCGGGACCAATGCCATAGCCACGACTAAACCGGCTAACACATCTCCACGGATATTACCAAACCACTCATATTTAATTTTTTGACTTAAACTCATAATGCACCTCTTCCTGTTTAATTATGACTTTCAACTCTCATGAAAGTCGGGGCCGTTTAACACAAGGGACATTATATAATGGATGATTTAATTTGTGAAACGGTTATGAAAGCGCAAACATAACAATTTAACTTTCATTTACTCTTAATTTCACTGATAATCTGCATCATTTCAAAAACATGTAAATAAATCTTAAAGTTCCGAAGAGGAAATTGAATAATAATATAGAACTAAATACTAAACGCTTTCATCGGATGGAGGAAAAGCAATGTTCAAACATATTCTTCTAGCAACAGACGGATCTGAACACTCTCTAAGGGCAGGAGAAAAAGCGATTGCTCTCGCAAGATGCCATGAAGGCTCTAAAATAGATATTGTATACGTTGTAGATGGGAAGCAATCCAAGGAAGATGTTCTGCACCATTGGGGACTGGATGCAGCAGATAAACGGAAGCAGAAACTGCAAATGATAGAACAAAAAGCCAAGCATGAAGGCATCGACTATGAGATTATCTTTTTACACGGAGAACCGGGGCCAACCATTGTTGAGCATGCAAACAAAAACAACTTCGATGCAGTAGTCATCGGAAGCCGGGGATTAAATGTGTTTCAGGAAATGGTCTTGGGAAGCGTAAGCCATAAAGTTGCAAAGAGGGCTAAATGCCCAGTGATGATCGTGAAATAAAGTAAGACTTCCTATTTGGAAGTCTTCCTCTATTTCAACCTTACAAATAATCAAAAATCATCAGTACCCGCTCTAATATAAACAAAGGAGGGCATCCCATGAAAATTGGACTTATTGGAGATAGTTTAACGGAAGGCAGACCGGGGGTATCATTCGTCTCATTTCTTCAAAAAAAGTATCCAAATTATCTTTTTGACAATCTTGGAAAACCTGGTGAAACTGTTAAGAGTTTAAATAACCGTCTCACTGATAGCCCTTTACAAAAAAACTATGACCTTACATTTCTCTGGATCGGCGTGAACGATGTATACTCCAAGCTGTTAAAAATTCAGTCGCAGCCAGTTGTAAAAGATCATGATGAGTTTAAAGATTATTATCGAAACATACTTAAGAACATTTCTTCCTCAACCCGATACACCATCGCGGTTTCTCCAGCTATAATCGGTGAGCGTCTCGATAACGAATTCAACATGGAATTAAAGGAACTATCTTTCATAATCCAATTCATCACGGGCAACAATCCCTCCATCCATTTTCTAAATATGCAAGAGGTTTTCCTTCAACATTTATCCACTGGAGACAGCAGCAATTTTATCAACACCAGCATCTTTAGCATCATGAAAGATGCTCTTTTTTATAAGAGTCCTCCCCGAATTGACCACCTTTCTAATAAACGGGGATTGAAGTATACAATAGATGGTATTCATTTAAATAGTCACGGCGCCATGATCGTTGCTGAAAAATACGGAGAGTATATTGAAGAATTGCTCCAAACTTAATAGAGGCCCTTTCCGTCAAGAAGGGCCCCTTTTCAACATTTTTATTCACTTTCACTGCGATTGTATGAGCTTTCAGGAAGCGTGTCCCAGAAAGAAGTATCAGCATCTTCAATTGATCCGTCAGCAATGGCTTTTGCCGTAGCTTCTAAACTAATGACCGCTTGCTTAATAAGATACCCATTACTCTTTTGACCCAGAACATAATCATCGCGATAATGATCAGCCATTCCTCTCATTTCAAAAAGAAGAGTTGCTATTCCATATTCAACCGCCAGTCCGTTACGGCTAATCGTCGGTGCTGTGCCACCGATGTATTTTGATAACGTACCAAATCCACGACTTTCCACCGTGTTGTAAAGAACAGTACCCAGCCGTTTCGATTTCTCCACTACTTCAGGATCCACTTCTTCATTCGTAGGGTAAAGTATAGATCCCGATACGAGTTCATCGGTATCTCCAAGCGTTGTTTCGGCTCCTTGATGATGAAGATCGATCATATAATCAGGTTTGTACTTTTGGAGGACGTTACCATGAAGAGCTTGTGTTTCTGGTTGTAAGCGGTCCACGTGATCACGATTTAAATCGACTTCATTCGCATTGTAGCGGGTGTGAGTCCCCGAAACATAATCCTCAAGGGAGAAATTAACGTCTCCTTCTGCTCCATCCACATTTAATCTCGGAGCAACCAAAATATTCACATTCTCGAGCATTTCTTTTACTTCTTTTGAGTTCGATGTAAGGTGCTTGATGAACTGAAGAGCCCCTTCAGTCGTCAATGTTTCATTTCCGTGCTGCTGAGTTAAATAAAGGATCGTAGGATTGTTTTCATTTGTTCCAAACTTCGCAAGGTAAATATCTCGTCCCTTGACGGATTGACCATACACTTCTAAGGAAAGAGCATCCGATTTCTGATCTAAATGTTGAAGCATACTCACCATTTCTTCATAATTATGTAATCGCTCGTTTTTGATCGTCTCGTTCCCATTATATCCTGGACCATTTGCAAGTACAGATGCACCCGGTGCAGAGAAAGCGATCCCTGAAGCTACCAGCACACCCGAAAGTGCTCCAACCATTAATTTATTCTTCATTATGTATTCCTCCTTTTATTTCGACTCCCTAATCTATTTAGAGATAAAAGGATTGAAACCCTTTTCCATTTGCAAAAATGAAACTATGGTACCGAATTATGGAACTGAGTGTGAATATAAGTTCCTATGACATTTCGGAAATGGTTGAGTTTTGTCAAACTAATAGCAGGAGACTAATTATTCAGTCCCTATCCTCTATAAAAAAAGAGAAGCTAATGAAATATCAGCTTCTCACCAAAAAATCCCAACCTATCCTACTGTCCATAAATCTTCCCAGAATCATTAACGTAAATCGTTTTAATGAAGGTTCTTTGGAACGTATTTTTGTCCTTGCTTCCTTCTACATCAATGGTCACGTTATAAATTCCTTCTCCAAGCTTCGGAAGATTTAATGAGTCATTTTTTGGTTTCACCTTACTTTTCTTCAACTTACCATTCTTGTAATATTCAATTGTCATGTCAGTTTTATGCTTTACCTTACTGTCCTTAACTTTCAAATTGATTTCATCCTGTGCTAATTGGATGCTCATTACATCATTCATCGTGCTTTCAAAAGACACGTGTAAGAGATATTTTTCTTCTGAAGACGACGATGCATCAACCGTCCACTGCCCTGGTGCAGGATCATTTACGGTTACCGTATGGTGATACGCACCGTTAAAGTATTCACTTTCATCCTTTTTCACCTTGAAGATTGAACTTGTTTTTTGACCAGGATCTCTTAGGATTAATTGTGACGAAGGCTTATTACTAATCCAGTCAAATGTTACGGACAGAGCCCCTTGTTCTACAAAGACCTTTTCATGTTTCTTTCCAATATATTCTCCTCCTCTAACAAAAGAGGCAGCGTTCTCTGCAACATTTGTCTCGACCTCACTTTGCGGGTTAAACCCCGAGGTATTGGTCGCTTCATTCAAATAATTTCTGAACAAATTAAAGGTAGAGGAACCTTCTTTGATGGTCGAATGATTCCAATCCCCCACTCTCAGCTCTGTTCCATAGGGAAGTCTTGAACTATTGACCGTAACGGCACCATCGTTGCTTCCATAAGTACCCAGGTACAATCCTCCCCAATATAGTGAGCTTCCGAAGCTTCCCCATTTGGTCCCGCCAAACGTATAGATTGGATTTCCATTTACATTCGAATGATGATCCGTTTCAGAGCGGAAATAACTCATATACCCTGTTTGCAGTGAATAGGTGGCATCATTCTTACTTCCCAAAATGCCTGTCAACCACCCTGCCCAGCTGCTATAAGCAAGATCTGCCAGTTGGGAACCATAATGGGGTGTGGAAAGGGTGATCACCCTTGAGACATACGGATAAGCACCATAGTGTACAAGTGCTGATTGCGTATCGATTCCCCCTTTACTGTGGGCCACAACCACTACCTTTTCACCGTAGTAATTGTATATGTCGCAAATTTTCTGGGCAAGTAGGGCACCGTTATCCCACATATTCTTTGTTGGATACAGATCGATAAAAGCGGTTTCATAACCATTTTGATAGGCTGTGTCATACATATTATTTTCATTCCACCATGTGTTAGAAGAGCTATTTAATCCGTGTACAAAGAGGATAGGATGCTTGGAAGGGGCTACATACGAGGGAGTTGTACCTACATACCACTGCCCGGGAACTCCAGAAGGATCATCCTTACCGAATGAACCTGCATGGCCCCACGACGGCAGCAATAATAATAGTGCAAAAACGGTCATGCAAATCTTTTTAATCATACACTCTCTCCTTTTCCATTGAAATAAACCTGTAAAGTATATCGACGGAAATCAGAAGATATAACCGCTCTAATGGAATTAAGGAAGAAAGAACTAAAAAATGTTCTGGTCTTTCCCATAAACAATCATTATGAAATCTTTATTCACAATATTATTTATATCACGTTCTTTCTTCAAAAAAGTAATTCAATTGTTCACGTAACTGACTCCTACTTTAAATTCACCACCCACTCTATCAAAATCCCTGATAGAATGATGGTATTACAATATATTGCGAGGAATGTGCTATGCCTGATTGGTCCTATCACGGAATATTTAAACCCGCTTTATCCAAACTCCCTGCTTACATGTCGAGAGAGCTTATACATAGAGGAATGGGGACGATCGCTTCTCTCCCTCTGGGTCCTAACATCATCCATTTCCTAGGAAGAGAAGAGTGTTCCCCTCTCCTGTATCGACAAATCAAACGGATGGAATTTACCAACCCTGTTGGTCTCTCCGGTAAAATTGATCCCTTACTGACCGGAACCTCTGCCTTTATTCATTTAGGCTTTGGCTTTATAGAAATTGGTCCGGTGACTTTACAGACACCATCAGAATTCGCTTACCCTAATGCAGATCATAATGAGCAGCGTATACAGTTCTCGGACCCACTTGAATCTATTGGGTTAGAGAGGACTCTGAAGAAATTAAAGAAGATTAGAAAAAAACAGCCCTTCATCATAAGACTGTCGGGGACACCCCAGGAAATATCTATTATGATTGAAAAATTAGATGGATTTTCAGATGGTTATATTGTTGAAAGTGAAGAAATCCCCGCTACTATACATAGTGACAAACCGATTTTCATCTTAAATCCAACGTTAGAACTTCTTTACGAATTAAACGTCGAGGATATTACAGGAATCGTTGTAGAAGAAGATGAATTCAACGACCTCCTTTCAACTGTTCGTTCATACAAAAAAGCAATCCCGGCTCTATCAATCATCACTTCAGGTGGAGTTCGTGAACCAAGTCAGGCACTATCTCTACTAAGTGCGGGTGCAGACCTCCTTCTTCTTTCAGATGGTTATGTTTTTTCGGGTCCTGGTTTAACCAAACGCATTAACGAAGCATTACTGGATGATTTGAACGATCAGCTCCCCCCTCAAAAAGGATGGAAATCTTACTGGTATTTTGGTTTATTTATTTTTATAGGAGGACTCTTGGCCTTCCTATTTAGTTTAACGTCGGTGATTCTGCCCTATGATGAACATTATTTGGGGATGAAGAGGGAATCGATTGCTGGATTCAACGACCGTATTGTAAAATTTATGGCTCATGATCGGATGACGTTAGCAGGAACTATGATTTCAGGAGGGATTGTGTATATGCAGCTCTCCTTCCATGGTGTCAGGAGAGGTCTCCTATGGGCCAAACAGTCCATAGATATTGCCGCTATTACAGGATTTCTGGGAATTTTCTTATTTATCGGGTATGGCTATTTTGACTGGCTTCATCTTTTATTTTGGCTCATATTGCTACCCTTTTACGTATATGGCTGGATTCATACAAGGGGCATAAAAGGAACTCCCTCATCTCGAAATCGAAGAAATCATAACATATGGATGCAATCCCTGTATGGTCAACTTGCATTTGTCGTACTTGGATTTTCTTTTGTTCTTGGAGGTCTTGTCATTTCTTACTTTGGGGTTACTTCTGTTTTTGTTCCGACAGATCTTCTTTACCTCTGTATGCCACCGGAGATTCTTCATGAGTTCAATCAGAACCTCATTCCCGTAATTGCACATGATCGAGCGGGATTCGGCAGTGCTTTACTAAGTGTGGGATTACTAGTCTTAACTCTCTCACTTTGGGGCTTTCAGCAAGGAAATAAGTGGGTATGGCGGACCCTTCTGATAGGGGGGCTTCCTGCCTTTATTTCGGGGATATATATTCATTTTGCTATCGGGTACACCTCGTTTATCCATCTTCTGCCCGCCTACTTTGCCATTGGCTTATTTTTGATTGGCTTAGTCAAAACCTATTCATTTTTTTATCAAGATATAGATATTGATGAACGGTAGCTGTATCCATTGCGGATATGGCTTTTTTACATTCGTAAATACCTTTTGTTAAGAGTTTGTAAATTTGCCGTCAAACCTTTGAATCAGCACACTTTTCATGTTACAGTCTTTGTATCATATTTTGATATCGACTTTCGATATTGGATTTCGATTTGAATATTGGGAGGTGTTTATTTGGAAGACAAAGTATTACGGAAACTCTTTCTGGGGTTTATCCAGATCCATATACTCCATCATGCCAAAGAAGAGCCAATTTATGGTACGTGGATGTTAGAAGAATTAAGAGAACATGGATATAGCATAAGCTCCGGTACACTGTACCCTATTCTTCACTCAATGGAGACTGACGGACTACTAACAAAAGAAGAGAAAAACGTGGAGGGAAAGATCAGGAAGTATTATTCGACTACAGATAAAGGCAATAAAGTACTCAGTGAAGCACGTGATAAAGCCTATGAGCTATTTAAAGAAATCAAAGACTAACAAAGAAGGTGAAATTATAATGAAAACATCTAGAAGTTTAAAGTCCCTGATTGAAATACTGTTTATTTCAACAAGGTTGGGGCTAACATCTTTCGGTGGGCCGGTTGCCCATTTAGGATACTTTCATGAAGAATATGTTCGGAGACGAAAATGGATGGATGAAAAAAGTTACGCAGATTTGGTCGCTCTTTGCCAATTTCTCCCCGGTCCTGCAAGCTCTCAAGTCGGAATGGGCATTGGTATCATGCGGGCAGGAGTTCTTGGAGGAATTGTTTCATTTATAGGCTTTACACTCCCTTCTGTCATTGCATTGATTCTTTTCGCCATTATTCTTCAAGGATTGGATGTGGCAGATGCCGGGTGGATCCACGGGTTAAAGATTGTCGCAGTTGCAGTCGTTGCTCATGCTATTTTAGGAATGGCAAAAAAGTTGACGCCTGATTTAAAACGAAAAGCGATTGCATTGTTTGCTTTAGTGGTCATTTCATTATGGCAGACAGCGTTTTCACAAATTGGGGTCATTCTTCTTTCAGCTTTCATTGGATTTCTACTCTTTAAACAACATAAACCCGACGATGAAGCCCGAATTGACTTCCCGATTTCTCGTAGATTCGCAGTGATTTGTTTAGTTATATTCTTCGGCTTACTATTTCTTCTTCCGTTCTTAAGGGAATTGACCTCCCTTGAATGGATCGCTTTATTCGATAGCTTCTATCGTTCCGGGTCATTGGTTTTTGGTGGAGGTCATGTTGTCTTGCCTCTGCTTGAACGGGAGTTTGTTCCTACCGGATGGTTAACGGAAGAAGCGTTTTTGGCAGGGTATGGTGCAGCCCAGGCGGTTCCAGGTCCTCTCTTCACCTTTGCAGCTTATATTGGTGCTGTGATTGATGGGTGGCAGGGAGGATTGCTTGCGACTTTCGCGATTTTCCTTCCAGCCTTTCTACTCATTTTAGGGACGCTTCCATTCTGGGATTCCCTCCGTAGAAATCCTAAGATAAAAGGCGCGCTGATGGGAGTCAATGCCGCTGTCGTTGGAATTCTGATAGCAGCTTTTTACCACCCCATTTGGACTTCATCCATCCTTGCTCCACTGGATTTTGCCTTTGCTTCAGTTTTGTTTAGCATGCTGGTCTTTTGGAAACTTCCACCTTGGATCGTCGTGATGACAGGAGCAGTGGGTGGACTCGTTATGGGTTTTATATAAGTCGTTAAGTTGACTTTGTAAGGGACCTGGTCCTTGCATTTTGATATTATGAATTTTAAGGAAACGGTTTTGCATAGTGGAAAATAAAAAATGATCCGGGCAATGAATGCCTGGATCATTTTTATTTTTATCTTTTTATGAATCGATACGTCAGATATGCGATATACAGGGGTGTGGCAATGTAAATCAAATAGGGAAACTGCTCATAGGTCCCTTTGTAGATGACAAATAGCAATGCTCCAATGAAGAGAGTCACGATCGTTCCGTACTTAGGTAAAGGCACTTCCTTGAGACTCGGGATTCGAATACGGCTCACCATGAGAAAGCACATTGCTGTGAAAATGACCGTTGTTACGATATTCGGTATAAAGTCTCCAAACAGGGTGAGGAGCGCCAGGATCCCACCTGCTGCCGTAATCGGAACCCCTACAAAATAATGAAGAGACGATTTTGGCGGACTGGTATTGAACCTTGCCAGGCGATAGGCTCCGAATAATGGAAATAACCCTGCCACGATAAATCCTAATAATCCAAATTGAAAGAAATATGTATAATACACAAGAAAAGAAGGTGCGACTCCGAACGTGACAATATCGGCTAATGAATCCAATTCCTTTCCTAGTACACTATCCGCTTGCAGCATCCTCGCCAGTCTGCCGTCCATGCTATCAAGCATCATGCCAATAATAATTAGTATCGCTGCGTTTTTAAATTGTCCGCTAGCGGCAAACCCAATTGATAAGAAACCGCAGTACAGATTTCCCAACGTGACCATATTGGGTATTTTTTTCGTTAGTTTCATCTTTTATCCTCACTCTACCAAAAATTCTATTACTTCTAGGATACCATGTTACAGATTTTCTTAAAGAAATGTTGTGAAAAAACTTCTAAAAAACCTTATGAAATTTTATATTTAGAAAACAGAATGTTGACCATACTATTTACTGAGTATGAAAGTAAACGATAATGGGTGTTGATCTCATGATTAGAAAAAAGCTTCGTCAATGTAAATGTCTTACTCTTAAACTATTGCGTCTTAAAGATAACTCCCACAGTATTGCATTAGGATTCACGTTTGGATTATTAATCAACTTCGTCCCCTCTTTTGGCATAGGTCCATTCATTTCCACAGCAATTGCAAAGGTGTTTAAAGGCAACTCATTCGCTGGATTAGTAGGAGGGGTTTCCTTGATTTGGGCTTTCCCTTTTTTCTTTTACTTGAATCTTGTTGTAGGATATCTCTTCTACCCCATTGATGTAATCGATCCGTCAATAGACTACTCCAGTGAAGCAGTAGATGTAGGGCTGCAATTGGGGAAAGCATTTTTTATCGGGATGTTCATCAATCTCCCCATTTTCGGCATCCTCACGTACTTCATCATGAATTCAATAGTTAGAAAATACCGGGAGACGATGCTTACGTATGTGCATAAGAAGTGGAACTTATAGTTTATTCCACTTTGTCTTTGTCCAGATATTCTCTGCGAAAAAATAATTGTTACTGAAACTCTCCTCTTTATTTAGAAAACATGAAACTCTTTTATGTTTTTATTCGTATATTCTTCTAAGAAGATTCTATCTTAACATTACCACACTATATACTAATCCACCTCGTGTTTTGTTATAATTTAACTATTAAGTAACGAATACGATTAGGAGAAAAAGGAGGATTGTCATGACTGGAACCATTGCTGTTATCATGATCTTTTCAATACCCATCCTCGGAATCATAACGGACCATTTCCAAAAACAATCCAAGCTGAAACAAAAAATGATAGAAGACCAACTCGAACTGGAAAAACTGAAACACGAAAATTTTGTGATTGAAACCCAGAAAATGAGACTGGAATTAGAACAGATGAAACTTCAGGATCACCAGGAAAAAACACAAATTTTATAACTAATAGCGCCAGGTTTTTCTGGCGTTTTTTATCTGAGGGGCTATTTTTAAGCACGTTAACTTCAGTTTTATTTCTGACATATTCCTTTAATTGAAATTACCAGCACCTTTATTCATTCATAAATAAACATCATATACACGTAAAAAACCCCCTTGACTTTAACGCATAAAAGCGTTTAAGATATAAAGCATCTTGATCATACATATTTGTGAAGAGCTGTGATGGATTTGAAGTAGTGATCTCCTCCCTGTTATAGAGAGCTAGTGGTGCTGGGAACTAGTACATAGGAAAATCATGAATTACGTTTCTTGAGCTTCTTGTTCTGTAGTGGAACAAGACGGTTATTGTCCGTTATCAATTCGAGTGGTAGGCAATTTGCTTACAACAAGGGTGGTACCGCGATCTTTTTCGTCCCTGCTGATTTATTCAGCAGGGATTTTTTGTATGTATCTACTTTCGCGCATAAAAGCGTTTAAGCACTAAACAATATCTTGAAATAAGGAGAATTTAATATGAACCAAACCATTCCAAGTCATTTACGCCAATTTGTAGCTGAACAACATTATCATTCATATACCCCTATCGATCATGCCGTGTGGCGTTATGTGATGAGACAGAATCATCACTTTCTTGAAGATACCGCACATGAAGCTTTCACTGAAGGATTAAAAGCCTCCGGTATTAACATACACGAAATTCCTAAGGTAAGTGATATGAACCGGCACTTAGCGAAAATTGGCTGGGGCGCTGCAATTGTAGACGGTTTGATCCCTGGTACAGCGTTCTTTGATTTCCAAGCTCACGGTATTCTCCCAATAGCAACAGATATTCGTCAAAAATCGAATATCGAATACACCCCTGCTCCTGATATATTGCATGAAGCAGCCGGACACGCCCCCATTCTGTTTGATGAAACCTATTCCCGATTTGTAAAGATAATCGGCAATATCGGAGCGAACGCTTTTGCCACTGAAGAAGAACACGAAGCATTTGAAGCAACCAGGCATTTATCCATTGTGATGGAGGATCCATGCTCCACTGAGAAAGAAATTGAAGAAGCAAAGCAGGTGTTAATTGAAAAGCAAGAGGCCGTTTCCGGTCTTTCTGAAGCAGAACAAATTTCACGAATCTTTTGGTGGACTGTCGAATTCGGATTAATTGGTGATTTTCATCAACCGAAGATCTTCGGTGCAGGACTGCTTTCATCGGTTGGAGAAAGCAAGCACTGTTTATCAAGTGAAGTGATCAAAAGGCCGTTCTCCATCGAAGACGCCATCCATACCAGCTATGATGTTACCTCCATGCAAACTCAATTATTTGTTTGTGAAAGTTTCGAACAACTCATTGAAGAAGTCGAGAAATTCGGAGAGACCATGGCTTTCCGTAAAGGTGGAACAGAAGCTATAGATAAAGCGATTCATTCTAATCAACTTGCTCATATCGAATACAATTCAGGATTACAAGTCACCGGCATCTTCAAAGAAGTCATAAAAAATGAGCATGGTGAAGCTATCTACGTCAAAACCGTAGGACCTACTTCACTTTCCATCCAAAACGAGCAACTGGATCATCACGGGACAGATCATCATGCTGATGGCTTCGGTGCACCAATTGGTATCCTTCAGGATGGTACCATTCTTGAGAACCAGACCGAAGCGGATTTAAGGAAGCTTGGCATTGAGATGAATAAAATGGTGCAAATCACATTTGATGGTGAGATTGAAGTTTCTGGACATGTGACGAATATCGTCTTTCACCATCATCATCTTGTTCTCATATCAATTGATGAATGTATGGTGACTTTGGGTGAACACGTTTTATTCCACCCTTCATGGGGAACTTACGATTTGGCAGTAGGCAGTGAAATCGTTTCAGCACGGCCACATGCGGCAGATTATGATGCTTTCTTCGGGGACACACCTCTTATCGAAGAAAAGGATGGCGGATCTCATGATTTTACGCCATTGGACAGTCTCTTCAGAGAGGTAAGAGAACTGAGAGAAGTAGCCTTTTCTAGAGATCTTATTCATAGTATAGTAGGCAGGCTGAAAGATGATTTCCCTGAAGAGTGGCTGCTTAGACTTGAAATTATTGAATTACTGCAGATTCACGAGCCAGGATCTCAGTTAAAGGAAGAGATTCTGAAAGACTTATATGCTTTAAGTAAGCAGGATCGGTTTGCACGTCTCATTCAAAATGGCCTTGATGTCATTTATGGAAGGAAAGGAGTAATGGTATGAAGAAGTTAAGTGAAGCTGCCATTTCTCATAAACTTGAAACTCTTGAGAAATGGCGCATTAAAGAAGAGAAATGGATTGAACGGCGCTACCGGTTCAGAGATTACCTTGAAGGAATACGGTTCGTCAACAAACTCGCAGAGGCAGCCGAGGAAAGGAATCACCATCCTTTTCTAACGATTCAATACAAATTGGTTATTGTAGAGTTGACTTCCTGGAGTGAAAATGGTCTGACAGATTTGGACTTTGAAATGGCCAATCAGTATGAAAAGCTCTATAAGGAAATGGTGTAATCAAAAGAGACGGTCCCAAGCGGCTGTCTCTTTTGTTTATAGGACCTTATTCTAAATACTCATCCGTCACACTTGAGTTTTGACTGGTACACAGCACATATCTCATCTAGCTTTTCCGGATCAAATCTGTTATGAATCTTGATATCCATTATGCTCTCCCTATTCTTTGTTTACTAAGGGGATAACTCATTTTAATAAATTCATAGCAACTTCCATTTGTTTCTTGAATGAATGCTCCTATGGGAACGAAGCCGACTTTTTTATACACCTTGATCGCACGATTATTGAAGGCTGCTACGGACAAAGTCAAGGTTTCAGGAGCATACCTCGCGATTGAGAAATCAACTCCCGCCCTCGTGAACGCTTCTCCCTTTCCCTTTCCTGTACGATTCGGATGCATGCCTAAACCGATATCAATAGTCGACTCAATTAATTCATTAAATGTGTAAAAACCAATCATTTCCCCTTGATCAAGTACAGCATAGGTTGTGTTTCCACGTTGATCACCATCTAAGAATTCTGCCAAATCCTCTTCATCTGCTGTAAGATCATAAAATGCATATTCCCCATCATATTTCCAGTTGTAGGCAATATCCTCAGCTTGCTCCTGAGTTATGATTTGAAAAGAGAAATCCATCTTTTACTGCCCCCATCTTTGTTTATGTAAATAAAATGGCCATTCTCAAAGTCTCGTCTCTTCATGGTTGATTAGCGTCCCCCGCTTCTGACCGGAGCAAATTTCCAACATGATTCCTGCCTGGTCGAAATTAAAAATGTGTACAGGGAGTTTATAGTCCCTTGCTAAAAGCAGAGCTGATTGATCCATGACTTTAATATTATTCGTTACAACGTCATCATAATTTAAATTATGGTACATCTTCGCCTTTTTATCCTGTTTAGGGTCACTTGTGAAAACACCATCGACTCCCTGCTTTGCTACCAGGATAGCCTCACTATTCGTTTCGATGGCTCGCTGAACGCTGGGGTAATCCGTCGTCACAAAGGGTTGACCGTTTCCTCCACCGAATATGACAATGTATCCTTTGTCAAGATGGTGAACGGCGCGAAGGCGAATATACGGTTCTGCAACCGTTGAAACAGGGATTGAAGTCATCACCCGAACTTCTTTGTCGGTCTTACTTTTCAACACACCTCTAAGCATCAAACTGTTGATGATGGTTCCGAGAGTTCCGATACTATCCGCTTCTACCCGCTCTATTCCCCAAGTATCTGCCAGACTTCCTCGAAATATATTGCCACCGCCCACAACTATGGAAACTTCAATCCCCATATTGACGATCGACATGATTTCGCCCGCAATGTGATCAAGCTCTTCAGTGCCAAAATTATTTCCTTCCTTATCCGCCAACGCTCCACCACTTAATTTAATTAATACACGCTTGTATCTCATCTATATTCCTCCCCTGGACATAAAAAAAGAACTAAAAAGGGAATGAATACCCTTTTAGTTCTTTTTATAGGGGAAGAAATGCTGAAATATGATTGACGATTGATTAACATACCTTCTCCCCCTCTCGCACTATTCAGAATTTTCCTTCTCTCATTGTATAGAAAATACAGGAAATGTTCAAGTGGATTTTTCATTTAGTTCTCCTTACCACCCAAGCCCTTTACCTCTTCTTGTAATTTCAACATAACCTCTTTTATCTTCAACATACCTATGTTTCCTTCCTTCCTCTTACGTAACGAAATAGTATCACTCTCGACCTCCTTATCTCCTATTACCATCATATAAGGAACTTTTTGCATCTCTGCTTCTCTGATTTTCATACCGACTTTTTCTATACGATCATCGATTTCTACCCTAAACCCTTCTCTTTCTAAATGAGACTTCACATCTTGAGCATATTGGAAATGTGCGTCGGAGATCGGAAGGATTTTGACCTGGTGTGGGGCTAACCAAAGCGGAAAATCTCCTCCGAAATGTTCAATGATGATTGCCATAAAGCGTTCGATTGAACCGTATATCGCTCGATGAATCATAATCGGTCTGACTGTTCGATTATCTTCCCCAATATATTCACACTCGAATTTTTCAGGCATTTGAAAATCAAGTTGAACTGTTCCACATTGCCAGCTTCGACCAATGACGTCCAATATATGAAAATCTATTTTTGGCCCGTAGAAAGCACCGTCTCCTTTATTAACATGATAATTGACACCTCTCTCTTTCAGCACATCTTCCAAATCTCCTTCAGCTTGATCCCATAATGCAACGGAGCCCATAAAATCTTCCGGACGAGTCGAAAGCTCAACCTTATAGTCAAATCCGAATTT
The DNA here is from genome assembly GCF_008180865.1 of Rossellomorea aquimaris. Classification (GTDB taxonomy): domain Bacteria; phylum Bacillota; class Bacilli; order Bacillales; family Bacillaceae_B; genus Rossellomorea; species Rossellomorea yichunensis. Next base: position 818,392 of record NZ_VTEX01000001.1, on the reverse strand, counting down.
ACTATAGAAAAGATCGATCAGATCCAATACTTTATGAAGCTCCGACCGAATTTGATCTTCCCTAACAAATAGATGAGCATCATCCTGAGTGAAGGAACGGACTCTCAATAATCCACTTAATGAACCCGATAGCTCATGTCGATGAACCAATCCCAGTTCACCGTATCGAAGGGGTAACTCCCGATAACTTTTTCTCTTGCTTTTATAGATTAATACTGCCCCTGGACAACTCATTGGTTTGATCGCATATTTCTGATCATCTACCTCTGAGAAATACATATTCTCATGGTAATGATCCCAGTGACCTGACTTTTCCCATAGCTCCTGCTTCATCATAATGGGAGTTCTAATCTCCTGGTATCCAGCTTTCCGATGTTCCCTCTTCCAAAATTCTTCTAACTCATTTCGTAATAGCATCCCTTTCGGTAAATAAAAGGGCATCCCGGGTGCCTCCTCCATCGATACAAACAGCTCCAACTCCTGACCTAATTTCCTGTGATTTCGTTTTTCCACTTCAGATTGAATTGACATTTTGTTTCCTCCTAATCATTTTATATATATAAAAAACCGCATTCATCCCTGTCAAGGGACGAATGCGGTCGTGGTACCACCCTAATTCCGGAGTGCTAAACAAAAGCCCTCCGCTCAAAGTTGATAACGGTTTTCCCGATTATGGATACTGACGTTTCACCATAATAGCTCCGAGGTGGTAAATCCTTTCCTTTTCTTCAGGGCTCTCAGCCATGTGACCCTGTTCTCTGGTAAGAAAAACAGCAAATGATTCGTGTCCTCTTCATCACTTTATTATTCAATTAATAAAAAACCGCACCCATCCCTAACCAAGGGACGAGTGCGGTCGTGGTTCCACCCTAATTCAGAAGTGTAAAATATTACTCTTCGCTTAAGTAAGATAACGGTTTTCCCGATTATGGATACTGACATTTCACCATAATAGCTCCGAGGTGGTAAATCATTCTTTTCTCTTCAGGGCTCTCAGCCGGTGACCCTGCTCTCTGATCAAGAAAAACGGAATGAATCATGTCCTCATCTTTGCTTTCGTATAGTATATTCAATTTAGAATAAATTTGTTATTGAAATTATATGGTAGTATTTTCTAACTGTCAAGAGTGTTTAAATAAAAACAAGAAAAATAATTGCGACTAGAACAAGTCGGTAGATCGCAAAAGGAATTAGCTTGATTTTATTAATCACCTTCAGAAAAAAGTGTATCGACAGATAGGCAAATAGAAATGCACTTAAGAACCCAACCAATAGAAACGGTAAAAACTCAGGGGTAAAATACATCCAGTTCTTCATAAGAGAAAGCGAACTTGCTCCCAACATAATCGGAACCGCCATAATGAATGTGAAATCTGATGCTGCCCGGTAGCTTAATCCAAGTAAAACTCCTCCAGAAATGGTCGATCCAGACCGCGAAAAACCTGGCCATAATGATAAGCATTGAATAAGCCCGATCACCAGCGCTTTTTTATGTGTTATCTGATCGACGTTCTCCACTGTGACAATCTTGGGACGAAACAAATCCGCTGCAATCATGAGGAATGCACCGATTGTTAAACCAGCCATGACCGTATTAAGCGAAAAAAGATGCTCATCGATATAATCCTCAAATAACAAGCCTAGAATCACAGCAGGAATTAATCCAGCCAGTATATGTGTTAATTTTAAGTTGGATGATTTATTTGCGGTACGGTGTTTAAATCCGAGTAAATCTTTAAATCTTTCTCTAAATACAATGACAACTGCTAAAATTGAGCCTAGTTGGATCACAACTTTGAACGTATTTGCTGGATATTTACCCAATACTTCTTTCGATTGGATCCATAAATCGTCTACTACTATCATATGGCCAGTGGAAGATACAGGAGCAAACTCCGTTAACCCTTCGACCATTCCCAATATAAATGCTTTTATTAACATGATGACGTCCATTTATCATTTCTCCTCTATCTTTTAATCATGCTGTGAATATGACAGTTATGAAAGATAGTTGGAGTGATATTTCACGATGACCCCAAACCCGGTTGAATCACCACGATAACGGGCATATAGTCCTTCATAGGAAAGAGTCAGAGGAATTAGAGGCAGAATTCTTTTAAAAGGAATCCTGCCTTTATCTTCTATTTTCTTCATCACAAGAGAAGGATTTAATGAGAAAGAATCATCGTCAAGATAGGCAATCTGAGCTTGATCCTGAATGACTTCATCTCCCCTATGAGCCTGAATATCGTTCATCTGCTGGAAAAATTCAAAAGAGCAAAATAGCACAAGCAGCATAATTTTCTTCACTCTCTTCCCCCCTCTCGAGATAATCTAGCTTATCATACTATAACGGAAAGGGGACGACAATAAGAGATTGGACGCTACCGAACAGAGCACTTCCAATGAATCATTAGCCTGAATGGTCACGAAAAGAGCATAATCGATCAATTTTCAGTTTAAATCAATAAAAAGCACAGTAAAGGGCTCCCCTCTACGGCGCTTTCTCTCATGTCTAATGAATATCTTTCTTCTTAAACCTTCCACCTCTTACCTCTGCTATATCAGCAATGGCTAGAAAGGCGGATGGATCATGTTCTGCAACGATGTCTTTAAGTTTCGCTTCCTCCAGACGAGTGATGACGCAGAATATCACTTTCTTATCATCTCCTGAAAAAGCACCTTCTCCCTTCAAATACGTCACTCCTCTCCCCAGTCGGTGTAAGAGGGCATCACCGATTTCCTTGTAATTTTCACTTATGATCCAAACCGATTTGGATTCATCCAGTCCTTTAATCGTAATATCTATCATTTTAAAAGCTACGTAATAGGCCAGAAGTGAATACATGGCTCTATCCCAGCTAAATACAAATCCGGCGGAAGCCAAAATGAACAGATTGACAAACATGATGATTTCACCGACAGAAAAGGGCAGCTTTTTACTTGATAAAATAGCAAGGATTTCCGTTCCATCAAGTGATCCGCCGTAACGAATGACCATACCCACTCCTATTCCAAGGACGATCCCTCCGAATAAAGAAGCCAGCAGAATATCTTGGGTGAAGGCAGCTACCGGATGAAGAAATGTAGTTGAAATCGATAATATGATAATTCCGTATAGTGTAGAGAATGCGAAGGTTTTTCCGATTTGTTTATATCCGATGAAGAAAAAGGGGATATTAAGGATAAAGATGAAAAGACCAAGCTTAACGCCTGTAATATGGGAGAGCATAATCGAGACACCAACGATTCCTCCATCAATGACCTGGTTTGGGACTAGGAATATTTCAAGGCCAACCGCCATGATCATCGCCCCGATGGTAATGAGGACAGCTCTTTTCACTACCTCTTTAAGGGGAATCTTCTTATGCTTTACTTTCACTTGCTGCAATTGATTTATTACCTGTCCTTCAATCATCTTCATTCCTCCTCCAAAGATAAACATCCCGCGACAACTTCTGAACTCATCTCACTGGAATCAAAATGATCTATGTAACAAACAGAAAACCAATACCCTAAAGCTCCCTAAAACAAGCTTGTATAACTTATATATTCTATTATCCCCTCCAAAATACCTGCTTATAGTGAGGGACGGACCTCTAAATGAGCACAGCCCAACTTCCATTGGCTTAACGAATACCTTGTTTTAATCATGCTAATCAAGTTATCCAGCCATTTTCTATTTATCATTTCAAGGTCCGTCCCTCAGCCAATTATATTTGACTCAAAGGGGAAAATGAAGTATTTTTAATACTTGTATATTCATATTTTGGATAAGCTGGAACTGTTTTCTGTTTCCAGGTAAATTAGGTTTTGGAGGCTTTTCTTTGATTACATTAATCAAAACTTTGTTGGTCAATATTACAATTTTGTTTTCATTTACGTATAATGCTAACGTATTATTTCCATTTAAAGAAAAACAAGTTCCACATTTTAAACATAAACTCACTTATGGTCTTATAGCATCCTTTGGGGCTTTATTGTGTATGCTTTATCCGATTGAAACCCTTGGAAAAACTCATTTTGACTTACGCATGATCGCCATTTTAATAGCAACGATCTACGCCGGATTATTATCAGGATCGATCGTTTTAGGTTGCGTGATCATCTTCCGCTATTTAATAGGCGGTCCATATGTCATGGTTGGAATAACGGTCTCGGTCCTTGCGTTTGTAATAGGCATTCTCTTTCGTAGGATGCTTTTAAATACACAATATAAATTATTAGGCAGTACAATTATTTTCCTGGTTCATTCATTGTTTTATATCACGATTATCAACAGCTTTATTCCTATTCTTCATTTGACTTTTTATTTTATTTATTTCACCGTTTTCTATTTTACTTTTGTGGCTCTTGTATTCATTATTGAACATTTGATTCACACGAACAGACAGATCGAAGAAATGGTGTATCTCGACAAATTGAATATGGTGGGACAGATGGCGGCTTCAATTGCCCATGAGATTCGCAATCCCCTTGCAACCGTAAGAGGATTCATACAGCATCTAAGCGAGGACACCGAGGATGAACAGTTTAAAAGGTACTCCCCTCTTATTCTGAATGAATTAGATCGTACGAATAAAATCATCACAGACTATCTTAGCGTAGCAAGGCCTAGTGAATTTCAACTGTCTACACTCAACCTGGAAAGAGTGATTCAGGACTGTGTCGATTTACTAAGACCATTTGCCTCCTATTCGAATACAACGATACTATTCCAGCAAAACGACAACCATTATATTAAGGGTGATGAACATCATATGAAGCAAGCGATTATGAACGTCATCAAAAACGGAATTGAATCCATTGAGGAACATGGAGAAATCACCATCTTTATAAAAGAAGACTCTTTCAGGGACAATGTGGTAATCAATATTTCAGACACGGGAAAAGGAATGACTGGGGATGAGTTAAAAAAGATCGGCTTACCTTTTTACACCACGAAAACAAAGGGCACCGGCCTTGGAAGCATGGTGACGAATAAAATCATTCGTGAAATGGGTGGAATGATTGAGTACGAAAGTGAGTTGAATAAGGGTACCATTGTGAAAATTCTTCTCCCTCTCACAACCAAACAATAAACATAACCAAAAGCTTAGGATATTTTATCCTAAGCTTTTATATTAGAGTAATCTCATCTCTCTTAATCTGTGATACACTTAATTTATCAAGATTTTCCAGGGCTTTACAACCTGGTGGGAGGCTAAATACAATGAGTAAAAAATGGACATTCCTATTTCTAATAGGTGTAATCGTAACCCTTTGCATAATAACCATTCTCAATAAGCCTACAGAAAAAGATTTTACCCTTTGGCTGCATGAAGAATACAATATGGATTGCAATAAAGACTGCTCTATCATTGAATTGGAAAATGGTAATGGGAACATTACTGAGAGAATTAAACTTGCAAATGGAAACGGAGCCTATTCTCCTGGACTATTTACATTACGTATAAATAGACACTACATAAGCCTAAATGACCCGAACCGTATATTTAGTCTAGAAGTGATCGGGTTTAATGGAAGATTCTATGAAATGAATTCTAAAAGGAATGACTTAAGTTTACATAATAATATTATCGATAATTAAATGACCAATCCAAAACCCGACTCTACAATAGAGCCGGGTTTTCTTCGTCTAATCTAAAAACCTCAACAAATCTCCATAAATAATATCATCAGACATGCCTAATTCTTTTCTTACGGTTTCTTTAAATGGCTCACATGATGATTCAGAAGTCGTTGCTTCACTGCTCTTATCATAGCAAACATTGTCTTTAAAGACGTACTTTTCAGTTACAAAGTCACCATCCCTGAAAATGACTGGGTGATCTTCTTTTCGTGTGAACAGATTATGTCCAAAGGAAAGATTATCCTTCGTTTTAATCCCCAATAAATGGAGAATGGTTGGACGAATATCGATTTCTCCACCTATCGTTTTGATTGTTTTTCCCTTTTCACCAGGTACATGGATAATGAGTGGTACTTGTTGAAGTTTTACATGATTCACCGGGGTGTCTTCCTGCCCTAAAAGTTCGAACACTCCATTTTCATATTTTTCGGAGATGCCATAATGGTCTCCATATAGTACAAAAATCGTGTCCTTATATAAACCATTTTTCTTAAGCCTGTTAAACAATGATTTAATCGCTTCATCCTCATAACGTACGGTTGTTACGTAACGGTTCACAACATCCTCATTTGTTGAAGCCTCTGGAATAAGTTTATCCTCTTCTTCCAATAAAAAAGGAAAGTGATTGGTCAGCGTAATCAAACGGGTGTAAAACGGTTGAGGTAAATTCTCAAGATACGAAATGGATTGCTCAAAGAACGGGATATCCTTTAATCCGTAGTTAACAGAGTTTTCTTCCGTAACATTGAAATCTCTCTTTGAAAAATAGCGGTCGTAGCCTAACGATTCGTACATAATTTCACGATTCCAAAAAGTGCGATCATTCCCATGAAAAACTGCCGCATAATAATCTTCTTTCTTTTCCAAAATATGAGGCATACTTTTATAACGGTTATCCGGTTTGCGAACAAATGCTGAACCGCTTGCTAATGGGTATAAACCAGTATCGATCATGAATTCAGAATCTGAGGTTTTCCCTTGAGCTGTCTGGTCATAAATTTGATTGAAATAAAAGCTATCCTTGATTAATGAATTTAAGAAAGGTGTGATTTCTTCCCCATCGACTTTTTGGTTGATGACAAAATTTTGGGTAGATTCCATACTGATCAGTACAACATTTTTTCCATCGGCAACACCGTACAAATCGGAGTTGTTATGTTTCTTGGATTGTGTATATTTAATGGACGCTTCTGTGTCTGATTTACTGGCAAGCATCTTGGTGAAGGGTACCGTAGCTTCAACCCCAATATCATATAGGTGATAATTGTATGGTCCCACTGATTTGACCATTTGCTCTCTATCATATGATTCAGCAAATAAATATGGGGATTTCATCAGCCCTAATCCTACGGTTACAAGTAGTAACACTAGACTCAACCCGATATATGAAAGTTTCCACCTCTTTGAGACCTTAATGGAAGAGGTAGCCGTCCACTTTCTTTTTAATAACCACCCGACAATCAGGAAATCTACAATTAAAAGGAGATCCCAGGGACTCATCAGTTCAAAGGTACTTGGTCCGATCCCCCCCACATTTTTAAACTGAAATAAAATCGGAACAGTAACAAAATCTGAGTAAAATCGAAAATATAAAAGATCACCGTATAAAAGCCCGGTTGCAATCCCCATAACAAGGATGACAACAGCGGGTTTTATCTTCTTAGAGAAGTAAAAACTGAAACCAATTAATAGCATTAACGAACCAAGAGGATTGAATATGATGAGTAATAAGTCCAATAAGGATTCGATATGTAAATTAAACCCAATAAAAGAAACTAATACGGTCTTCAACCATAAGGTTATGAGTGCAAACCCAATTAATTTATATGTCTTAAAGCGAGAAATAAAACGGGATAACCTGTTCATTTCACAACCCTTGAATCGACATTGCTTTGATATTCTTTGTTGAGTATGTTCATTGCTTCCAAAACCTTTCGTTCGTTTTTTCTTCCCATAAGTGCTACCTGAACCCAATTTCTCTTTACTAAATAGTCACTTTCGTAGCTTAATAAAATACCTCTATCTTTACAAACATCACCAAACTGCCTACTACACTGTTCCCTCTCCAGTGCAATTGTAATCACTCCAGGAGAATAGTTTTCATCCCCTAATATATGAAATCCTCCTTGAGTTAGCACATACCTTACTCTTTGAGCTAAATTTTCATGCATTTCAAACTGAATAAAATGCAGTGCCTCCTTTAGCGCCCTTACTAGATTAGATGAGTGGGTATATGGGATGCTTGCATTCACCTCGTACATTCCCATGTCCAGATACCTTGGAATTGATGGGCTGGGCTGTATTTCATCTCGATGAAATACAATGGCGAGGCCGGGATAAGAGCCTAACCCCTTCCCACTGACCGTTGTGGCAAAGTACACTTCCTTAAAGTCCACCGGAATGGTCCCAACCGAACTACAGGCATCGACGCATAGCTCCACTCCATACCTTTTGCACAGAGAAAGTAGGCCTTTCAGATCATACAAGTAGCCTGTCGACGTTTCACAATGAACCGTCCAAAGCCATTTAATATTTTGATTTTCCCGGAGTAAACTTTCCACTTCGCCTAATGAAATCGCTTCATTCCAGTCCCCTTTCTAACGTATGAAAATGTAAATCAAATCTGTTTGCATGATCAATCAACCTGAACCCAAATTCTCCGTTTGCAAGAATTAGACCGCTGCCTGACAAAGATTTCAGCTGAGCCGCAACCATATCATTAGATAGGGTGCCCGTTCCCACTGCAACTTCTGCATAGTTTGCGTTTGTTATTTCGCATAATGATCTTCTTACTTCTTCCATTTCATGAATAAACGAGCTGCTTCTATGAGAAATGGCTTCACCTTTGAAAGCTTTTTCTACGTTTTCATGAGGTTGAACCGGACCTGGGAGGAAGGAAAGCGGAACTGAACTTTCTGTTTTGCGAATCATTAATCGCTGAAAGGCTTTCGTCGAATTTTCGAAGCTATAACGGGTTAAATACATTGGCTGAAATTTTGCCCCTTTCTCCCCCACGAGATCAGCAAAAGGCTGAAAGCCGATTCGTTTATACAACTTTAGCTGACGAACCGTTCCTGAAATGAGAGCCATCGTATATCCTTTCTCCAAGCAAAAAGATACTAAACGCTCACATAATTGATAAAATACCCTTGTACTTCTATATGCTTCTTTTACAGATAATAAGCGAATTTCACAAGGAACGGCACTGGCCGGCAAATATTCATTCAGATCACTCAGTTTTAAATCCAAAGAGAAGGGACGCTTGGCACGAACCGCGATCATGCCCACGACTTCATCTTCATCTTTAGCAATAACGTATGTATTTTCATCGTGAAACTTATCAATCAATTTGCGTTCTGGATTTCCTTCGTGCTGGGGTATTTCTTCTACAAAGGTCTGATAATTTAATGTATAGATTTGTTGAAACTCATTTGATTCACTTGCAATTTTATAATGAAGAGAAAGGTTTTCCATTCTCGTACCTCCTATGTATCCGCAGATTGCATCAGTTATCGTTTATGGACCAACAGAACCGTCACAAAAAGTGACAATAATCCGATAAAAATGGTGAATGAACCCTCAATCACATATGCCGTAATCGGAATGGTTGCCATTGAAAGAAAACCTGCAATGGTGTATTTTCTCAAAATCATATATGAGATTCCCATAGTGATGGCGAAAACCCCAATTGTAAGGGGATTAAGAAATAATGCAGTTGCTAAATAAGCAACTACTCCCTTTCCCCCGTGAAGCCCAAGCTGGATTGGAAACAGATGTCCGATCATGACAAATATAGAACTGAGAACAAAATAACCCTCACCTTCTGCCAGTTGTGCCGTTATCATTAATGCAAGAATCACTTTCCCGGCATCTATCAGCAACGTCAGAAGAAAACCTTTTTTCCCTATAGCTCGACCTGCATTCGTCGCTCCGACATTTCCGCTTCCAAGTAAACGGATATCTTCACCGGTAAACATTTTCACTATATAATAAGCACCCGTCATACTCCCTAGACTGTAAGAAACCAAAATGATAATACTTATGATTATACTATTACTCATCATTCCTACACCTGACTTTTCTTATATGTAATAGACGAATTGAAACCCAGGAAAGTTTCATGTATTTACATTTCTTCCACTTTTCCTATTTTCTAAGAGATAAAACGGTAAATAAAGAAGGCTGAATAATATAATGGCGACACCTTCAAGAGCCAGGAGATAGTAGGGATACTCGCCTAAATAGTCTATGGGACTTGCATTATACGGTTTATGAGAAAGAAACATATAATTTGCTCCTACCAATCTGTTCACCATGAACACGATGACAGCGATTAGATTTAAAGCAATGAATGCCCTCACCATTGACCGGAACGTCAATGTGAAGCCTTCGATCCATACCATGTACAAACAGGATAATACAATCCCCAAATGTGCTAAGAAGAATTGAAAATAACGAAAGTGGGGAAAACCAAAAAATAACTCTGGCGTCACGATGGCTATAATAGCACCTGTCATACTGGCAAAAAAACTGATTTCAAAGATTTTATAGTTTTTCGTAATAAGCATGATCGTGCACAAATACAATGAGATGGAACATAATTGAAACGGCAAATTTATGGCTACATCCCAATGATCATTGATAATGTACCAAATTTGAAATAATGCTTCACTCAAAACCAGGAGCACCATGAGAAGCCATTTTAAAACAGCCTTACCTCTGCAGCTTAATCTATTTCTGAGCACATACAAACCGATCATACATCCCAACGAGACAATCATCGCTGCTACATGGGATACGGAAAACAACACAAAAGGATACTCCTCATACCTGAAATTCATCATCTCTTTCAAGAAACCCTCACCCGCCTTTAGCACACCCATAGGTACTATATTCTCTTAATGTTTCATAAATCCTTTAAGGGACGGAACTATCAAAAGAAATATCACCTAATCATCGCCCTCCCTCCCTATTCCCTTTCTCTAATTCCTTAACCAGAGAACAAAAAAATCCCTGTTAAGAACCATCAGATTACTTAACAGAGATTTCTCTACTCTCTCATATTCATTCCATGGGAATACAGACATTAACAAAAAAATTCCCATCTCGATAAAGAAATGGGTAACATCTGTTTTTATTGAACCTTGCGTAATGGTACACCCTGGTTCTTATAAATAAAATCAAGTGCCAGTCGATTAAATTCCCTTGGCTTCTCTACATTACAAACATGGCCGCAATCTTCAATGAACACTTTCGTAGCAGATGGGTCTCCTTTTGTATCCTGATCAAGAGACTGTACAAATAGGTGATCTTCTTTCCCGGATATGTAAAGCTTGGGAATATGAGAAGCCCTTTCTTGTACAGAAGCGTATGTTGATTTCACATAAGGGGTGAGGCGATACCACCCGAGAAAATCATTACGGTTCATTTTCTTTGCTTCACGGATGAATAATTTTCGTGAAACTTTGTGATTGCTCTTAGGCATCATGATATAGGCGAAAATTTTATATAACCACATAAATGGAATGATATTTTTTACTGCGTCACCGATTTTTAGAAGTGTATTGGATAATAAATTAAACCTTGTTATCCCCCCTCCTAAAACGGCACTTTTCACCCGATTTGGAGCAGTTTGGAGCAAAGCGTGAATCAGAACCGAGCCAAGGGATATGCCTATAAAATGGGCTCTTTCCACTTTCAGATGATCAAGTACTTTAAGAACCTCACGAACATTTAAATCAATTGTGAATTTTTCATTATATGATTCTACACTTGGGGACTCTCCATGCCCTGGCAAATGAATCGTTATCACATTATAAGATTTCTTGAATATATCGAGCTGCTTGCCGAAAATTCTTGAGTTTCCCCCAATTCCATGGAGAAACACCACATACTCTTTGCCGACTCCTTGATGAACGTTGTATTCTAGCATCAATTCTCTCCTTAAAACAGCACAACCTACCAAAAGAATGAAGTGAATCAGGCGAATTATTTGAGAACCGTTTTACTTCAATTAACCATCATTAATGTGAAAATCGATATTCAAAACAATTGCATGATTCACTCTATGCTCTTGAAGCCTTACCTTAATTATCTTTCATTCTATACTATCTGAAGTCACTTTGTCATATAATAGCTGAAGAAATTCCGAACATTTTGTGATGAATGGCAGATCACCTGCCATAATAGTAATCCCTTACATTTACAGCACTGCTATCAATATGATTTCCAAATAGATTTCAAGATGCCTATACTTCCTTCACCATCATGACATCTTTCGTAAGCTCACAAACCCAATTCCTTTTGGATATCCCCTTCAGGAATATCTGATGCATGAAATGTAATTGTTTCGGCTCCTCGTGACCTTGCCTCATTCATCAACACACAAATCATTTTACCCTTATGAATCTTGAATTCTTGTAGTATCCCAAAAGACAATACTTCACTATAACTTGTATCTTCACGTAATGTTACTCCCATGACGCCAATCATCTGTTCCTCGTTAAAAAACGAAATGGAAAAGTCAAAATCAACGGACGAATAGTATTCTTCCATCATTTTGATTTGGGCTTCATTCACTTCATCATTTTCCTCCATGATGGAACGCCAATCTTCAAAAATAAACTCATTGGAGACCTTCCATGAGAACTCTATATTATCTTCTGTCGATTCTACTTTCGAAAGATATTTGCCAATTAATTTGGATTCATTGGTGATTTCAAATCCATTTGCTTCAAAATAAAGAATTTGATCCTTCCACTGTTCACGAAAACGTTGAGCCAAAATCTTCCCTCCGTACTCATCGCTTACAGCAAAACCATTCACCCGCTCAAATAATCCATCCTGAATCCCTTCATATCCTGATAAGACCCAAGGGTAACCAAGAGAAACAAAATCACCTTTCCCTGTAAAGCTCATGTATCCAATAAGATCATCACCTTCATAGGCAAAGCAGAGTGATCTCGGGTCAAATCCCTTTTGTTCTTTAAATAATATTGGAGACATTGTCGGTTTCCAGGCAAAGGGAAGCGTGGATGTTATTTTTCTCCAGAAATCATATTGAAGAGCTAAATCGTTTTCTCCTTCAAAATATTTGTATGTAATGGACATTTTATCTCCCGCTTTCCAGTTGGGCTTTACTTTGCACACGCTTTCCTCATTAACAGTGTAACTTATGAACAAATTCACCCACAAGAAAATAAAAGATCCAAACCTAAAAATAAGATTTGGATACATTATCTTTCATATTTCATACTACCGCACTATATAAAATGCCGATACAACACTAGAGAACTTATACCTCACTGCATTCTTAACCCGATTTTTTATTAAATCAACTTTCATCAGCGTAATCATTCCAATTAGAAAAATAATAAGAATCTTCGAAACCATTTCTATATACCTCCAATCATATCGATATCATTCGCATAAATCCCCACGACTTTTCTGCTGTGGTGGCTGCTCCATCCATCCACGTTCAACTAACAGTTTAAGACCATCCGCACCATACTTCATGATTTCTGTCACAAAAAGTGTATAATGAACAGCTAAATCCTTCCTTGTAGACATCGTGATGGCGTGACAAAGTGTTGACAGCCCCACTGAGTTTGAAGAAGCGATAAAAAAAAGCATCAATTTTTCTGAAAATGGCGCCACATTTGAATCTGTTACCTCCATGGATACAGGATAAGTGGGAAATGAATCATCTTTTATCAGGACTTGATTAAAAGTGGTAATCTGCTTTTCACTTAATTTTTTTCCTTTTTTAAGATAGTTCTTCACTTCGATATCTTTCGAAACTTGTATAAATCCTTTCAATAGAATGATTCCGATGCAATTTCTCTCAATTACAAAGAATAATTCGCTCAATTCCAATGCATTAAGCGGCCTTGTTTCACCTAACCAACTCTCCAACAAAGATGGCTGCTCTGAGATGTATTCTATGGAATGAGGATAATTCATTTTAGGTGGACGATCATAGATCCCTTTTTCCAACATTAATTGTAATGATTGCTTATATAGTGATAATGATTTCGTCAACGCTTCTTCAAAAAGATCATATACATCTTTACGGGCAACGGCCCCCACTATAGTAGTGTAATGACCGCTCGTGACCTGACCTCCGCGGTAAACAAAACTAAGAGCAAACAAATCAGTATATAAGGGTGGTGCGGTTGTATCTATGTCCCTATCAGTAAAGCCCTTTGGTACAGGAAATTCTTCGGATATAAAAAAAGACTTAATCTTACTCATTATCTCTACGTTTGTCTGTAGACTTTCTTCGATGATGAATTTGATTCCTTCGTCTTTCAGGTAAGTAAGGAAATGTGTGTAAAAACAATTTAACGCCGAGCATTTAATATAAGTCGTCCACAAAGCGGAGATTTCTGCAGTAGTCAACCTTATGTTTTTTTCCTCCATCTTTCGACTCCTTTTCTTTTTCTCTTAGTGTTTTCCTAATCTTGTAAATTATTCCGGATGATTTATGGTAAATGAAAAGAGCTGCCAGTGATCGGCAGCTCTCTTTCTTATCTGTTCTTATATTCATATTTCACAAATAACGGAAGAAATAGTGAAATAATAATGGCCAACAAAACGATTAATCCAAAGGTGAGCGGCTTTGATAAACCCTGTTCGGGTGCAATCAATAATCCGAATACTACCGCTGGAACAATTATGAGAAAAGAAACAATAAATTTCGAGGTGAAATTAATCGTATGTTTTTTACCACATTGACTGCATTCTATTGGTTTATAAGACCTCCAAATGGAGAATAATAACTCTTTCCATTGAAACTGATTCTTACATACATCACACTTTTGCAAAGTACTTCCCCCTATGTAAATCATCTACTCTTTTCTCTAGTTTACCATTATAAGTCTGTCAGGAGTAGAAGTTAATGAGGTCCGTCCCCCGTATTCATTGCAGTGTCCGCAAACGCATACCCATTTTTAAAAATTAAACACTATTTAAATTCACTATCACTATTACTTTTCCTCACACGATACATTCCATGACAAGATTCCTTCTTCCACCTCTGCTACACTGCCATGGTTCTCACAAGACTCAATCGCTTGTTTCAAACCCATTTTATCCAGCAGTATGATGGTGATGACCATCATGATGGTCAGGATTAAGAGCAAAGACTTCTGCTTCCCTTTCATACTAAAAACCCCTTTAATATCGTTTGATACATTAGTATTAGTAAATTATACCATATACATCCATTCAGTTAACTAGGTTAACGATATTCCCCTCAAAAAAATGTCTTCATGCAGGATTTTTCAACTTTCATCCGAACTATGTACTATAACACTAATTCATAAGGGGTAACTAAATTGATACAATCATTTAAATTAAACGTTCAAACAATGGGTCAGAAAATGCCGGTTTACATTTTTCGAGTCGACGATGTCCTTATTGATACAGGACCTTATAGTATGAAAAACGAAGTGCGGAAAATTGTAAAAGAGCTTCCAATCCAACGAGTGATTCATACTCATCATCATGAGGATCACACGGGTAACAGTTCATGGATCGAAAGGTTTTACTCATTTCCACAATGGATTCATCCGTTAGGGGTACAAAAGTGCGCTCACAGCACTAAACTGCCTTTTTACAGAGCTATGTTCTGGCATAACCGTAAGGCATTTCACGCGTTGCCACTTAAAGAAGACGTATTTAAAACGGTCGGGCATTCGTTTCAAATTGTTCATACACCAGGGCACGCTGATGATCACATCGTTCTCATCGATGAAGAAAAGGGCATTTGCTTTTCAGGTGATTTATACTTATTCCATTCTCCTACTTCTAATTTTTCATTTGAATCTGTACCTGAGCTCATTCGCTCAATTGACAGGACCCTGCAGTATTCCTTTCAAGAAGTGTATTGTTCACATCAAGGATACTTGAAGCAAGGAAGAAAGCTTTTAGAGAAGAAACTAACCTATCTTCAGAACCTTCAAGAAGCCGTTATGAAAGCACACCAGGAGGGAAAAACCGCTAAAGAAATTAGAAAACACCTGCTTCCAAAAAATAAACTTTTTCAATATATTTCACTTTTCGAAAACTCACCAGAACACACAGTCAAATCCATCATCAAAGAAATATCGTAAACAGAAGGTCCGTCCCTCAATAGGGACGGACCTTCTGTTTACTGATTTTCAAGGCGGTTGAGGCTTCGTTTGAATTCCACCTGACAAATGATATCAAGGATTCTTGTACCTATGAATTGGCAGGCTAAGGCAAAAAGAATGATTTTTAAATCGACTACGATTCCTGTTAGTAGTAACACACTGCCATTAATGAAGAATAAAGTCTTCCCTGGGGTGTACCCTTTTAGCTTTGAAATAATAAGTGCTAAAATGTCCATCCCTCCAGAGGATGCTCCCATTCTGAAAAGAATGCCTATTCCAATTCCGAAAAGGATGCTGCCAATCAATAGATCGACGAAAATAAAAGAAACAGTTCCGATTAAATGGGAATTCAAGAAATTAACTACAAACGACGTGACTGTCACACAATACATGGTCCAAAGTGCATTCTCTTTTCCTAACCATTTAACCGCAGCTAATAAAAGAGAAGCATTTAACACCCATAGAGTAATGGCAAATGGGACATGCAACAAATAGTTTAATAGCACACTCACACTTGCAGCGCCACCTGAAGGGATAAAATGGGGAAACAAAAAGATAGCCATGGCCAATCCTTGTATGCTTGCTGCTATACCTAAAATAGTACCCTTTCTTACTACATTCATCTGTACATTGCTCCCGATTCTATAAAGGACTCTATTTCATAGTCTAGTAGCTATACACTTCTTCTGCAACAGAGAAATGAAAATGACTGGTTGTGGCCTAATTGAAATTCTACAAACATCTGTAGTATAAATTCATTGAAAATATGGTTATTGTACTGTCATCCCGGCCTAATAAATTCAATATGAGCTCATTTCCGATCTCCCTTTACCTATTTAACAAATGCATGTCTTTCTTTTCACTCCGACTCTGTCTTTATCCTCTATCTTTTTTATATAGGTAGCCGCTACCGGTACTTTACATGCTGTATTTCCAACATCGACATGTACTTTCCCAATTTTATTCGCCACTTGTTTTGCCTCACCTAGCAATGGAGCTACATGTGCTCCTACAGAAATGACGAATCCATTCATTACGTAACGTACTCTATTTCTCTCTTCATGAATCGTTTTTTCAATATGTTTCAGATACTGTTTGATTTCGTCAATATAGATTTCGTGGTCTGGGGTTATACTAATATACCCTGCATAGGCACTCCAGCCAGCCGTTGCCGTCATTTCATTTTCCGATTTAATCCACTCATTCGCTAATTCAATAGCGTAGTCGCTCTCTGCGGTTATATTAGCAACAGTGTATTCAGCCAGCATATACCAATCTGCTTTATTGACCCATTCCTGTAAAATTCCTTTATTCATTTCTTTAGGATTTACAGATAATCCTGCCAGGTACATGGCATCGAAATTTCCCGATTCGTACAGGCTTAATGCAAGACCTTGCTCTTTTTTTACATGTTTCACCAGTTTTTTCAAATTCCCAATTTTCACTCCGAATAATGGTTCATGTGCACCGTGACGTAAATATGTATTCTTGGTCTGTTCGTTACCCATCTCTTCAAGTGCTGCCATTACTTCATCATATTTCATGTTTGACCACCCCTTCATCATATTAGTTCAATTGTATTCTTCTCTATAGAGTTAGTTGGTGAATGATCCCTTCATTCCCTCATTCATCTTACATTCATGTTCAATCAACCATTTCTTCCGGTTAAGACCGCCTGCATAGCCGGCAAGATCTCCATTCGCTCGTATTACTCGATGACATGGAATGATGATGGCAAGCTGATTACACCCGTTGGCCCTTGCCACTGCTCGAACAGCTGCTGGACTGGAAATACTTTGAGCAATCTCAGTGTAGGACCTGGTTTGTCCAAAAGGTATTCTTTGCAATTCGCTCCAAACGTTTTGTTGAAAAGGTGTTCCGTTGATTTTTAACTTGGTTTGGAAACGTGATAAAGAGCCCTCAAAGTAGGCGTTCAATTCCTTTTCGACAGAACGAAGTGGCTCCGTAGAACCGGGAACGATTGCCGCCTTTGTTTTCTCCCTCAATCTCTTCACTTCATTCTCCAGACCGCGTCGGTCAACAAATTCCAGCAGGTATAAAGACTCTTCATCTGAAATTCCAATCATCGGACCAAGTTTCGTATCAATCCAAGCTGCTTTTAGTATGTGCTGGTGATGAGACAATGCTGGCGGCGTTCCCATAATTCTCGAAAAAGCATCTCTGAATCCGCTGCTTGATTCATATCCCGTTGCAAGTTGAGCGTCCATCACCATCGAGCCTGATCTGATGTGCTTCATGGCAATTCCCATCCTCCGTGCTCTGGCATATTCTACAAAGGTCATACCGAACCGCCTCTTAAATTGACGCCGTGCAGTAGATGCATCTATGGATAGCTCCTGAAAATCCTTATCCTTCCAACGTTTTTCAGGATTTTCTTCCACAGCCTCTACCAGCATCTTTACAACATCTGAGATACTATTCGGGTGCGATAAGGGTTTACACCTTTTACAAGGTCGAAACGACGCCAGAAGGGCTTGTTGAGCTGTTCCAAAGAATTCACAGTTTTCAAATTTAGGTTTTCTAGCGGGACAAGTCGGGCGACAAAACACACCTGTCGTTTTAACCCCTACATAAAAAATCCCTTCATAATCCGATCTTTTTTCCACTAACGCTTGATAATACTCCCTTTGTAGTTCGACTGATATCATCCTCATTCCTCCACAATTTCATTCTTCCTTTATTATAACCTCAATAAAACAACGATGCCGCCGAAAATCAGGCATCGATTTTTATTATATTAGAAGTTTCTATTCTTCTCCCTTTTTGAGGGACGGACCTTTGTATTACAACTAATTATCGTAACAAGCAGGGAATCTCTCACCCAATGGATAATGTATTAAGATAGCGAATATCAAAACTACGATAAAGGAGCATCTCTTATGAAAATGACATCTCAACAATGGAATACAGCAGCTACGTATATCAAAACCAATGCAAGACCAATTGAACAAAAGCTATTCAGCTTTTTTTTTGAAGAAGGGAGTAAAGAGGAAGCAATCAAAGAACTAGCAAATTTTCAAAATATGGACGGAGGATTCGGCAACTGTATAGAGCCCGATTTTCGATTGGACAGTTCATCTTCAATGGCAACAACTATTGGATTACAGTATGCAAAGGACTTAAAGCTTTCAGCCGAACACCATATCGTTCAAAAGGCGATGAGCTACCTGCAAAACACATACGATGAGAAAATCAACGGCTGGCATGCTGTGTCTGAAGAGGTTAACTTTGTTCCCCATGCACCATGGTGGCATTTTGATTCTGAAAAGGGACATAGCGGCGTTCAAACAACTTGGGCTAACCCTAACGCTGAAATAGTAGGTTATTTTCATTTATTTAGTCCGGAACACCCTCGATTAAAAGAATGGACTGAGAGAGCGATCACAGAGCTAAAGAATCTTTCACACCCAATAGAGATGCATGATTTTCTCTGTTATGACCGACTCCTTTCTGAGGTGAAAGGGAAAACGGAATCCATTCTTTATAGATTTCTTTCTTCTTCCTTACGAAAAACTGTTTGTACCGATCCATCACGCTGGAATGAATATATAGCCAAACCATTGCAGGTAGCCAGTCATCCTTCTTCACCGTTTTATGAAGCCTTAAAAGAGGAGGTACATATGCAATTGAATGTCGAGATTGAAACACAACACCAGGAAGGTTATTGGCAGCCGAATTGGTCCTGGTTCGGTCAATATGACGAGACCTGGCCAATTGCTGAAAAGGAATGGAGAGGGATTTTGACCCTAGGAAAGCTACGGATTCTAGAGGCCTATCAGAGAGTAGAAAATTAATTAATAAAGAATCCGGAAGACTTCCCTTCCGGATTCTAAAAATTATTTAAAATTCGCTTCAAACCATCTTTTTGCTTCATCTACTTCCTCACGACGAAGCTCATGCCCACCTTCTGTCCAGAACTCTGTTACCTGGGCTCGGGCGTCTTGAAGATTTTTAACGAGTTCCATTGTTTCTTGCATGGGGATGAGTGGATCTCGCTTTCCTGCACCTATGAATACAAGTGCGTCACTTAAGTCTGGAAGCTTGACATTTCGTCTAGGAACCATAGCGTGGAACAGGATTCCACCTTTTAATGCATCCTTATAATGATACATTAAACTAGCCGCGATATTCGCTCCATTGGAGTATCCTAACGCAACAATATTTTGACGATCGAAACCGTAGTTATTAGCACTCTCATCAATGAACTCATTCAATTCCTTCGTTCGGAATACTAAATCCTCTTCATCAAAGACACCTTCCCGTAACCGTGCAAAAAAACGGGCCATTCCATTTTCATCCACGTTCCCTTTTACACTTAATACAGAAGCATCCGGCTCAATCATATCAGCCAGCGGTAATAGGTCACGCTCATCTCCACCAGTTCCATGAAGGAGCAGAAGTGTGGGTAAGTCTTTATTTCCTTGTTTAAATATATGTTTCAAGCTGACTTCCTCCTTTATTCTTTTGTATCTAGTGGTTTTAATTTCGCTTCTATGGAATCTCTTTGCGCTTCAAAATATGGTGGAAGTGATAAATTTTCACCTAAATTATCAAAATCTTCATCGGTCTCAAAGCCTGGTCCGTCTGTAGCCAGTTCGAAAAGAATGCCATTTGGTTCACGGAAGTAGAGGGAACGGAAATAGTATCTTTCAACAAAACCTGAATTCGGCAAGCGGTTTTGTGTGACCCAATCTACCCATTTACGTAATTCATCTTCATCTTCCACACGGAAGGCTACATGATGAACACTTCCTCTTCCCGGTCTTTCTTGTGGAAGATCATTTCTTTCTTCAAGATATACCTCTCCACCAGTACCGCCTTCCCCCGTTTCGAACACACGGATATCCGGTTGTCCATCTACATCTGAAGGAAAAGTCCTTGTTTCTCTAAAACCTAATACGTCTTTCAGTACCATTGCCGTGTTTTCCCCACGGGCAACCGTCAGCGTAATCGGACCGAGACCAACTATCCCATGCTGGACGGGTACCGGACTCTTGTCCCAAGGCTTCCCTCCAGGAACTCCTTCGTTCTTTTCATCTGACACAAGCATGAGTCGCTGTCCTTCAAAATCACGGAAGCTTAGTGTTGCCCGCCCACTATGGTGAGAAATTTCGTCATGCTCAACACTCATCTCTTCAAAGCGATTTTTCCAATAAGCTAACGACTCATCCGAGTTTACCCGCAGTGCTGTTAATGAAATACTATTTGTCCCTTTATACGTATTCCCCGCATGTGGAATTTCGAAGAATGTGAGGTCCGTCCCTGGATTTCCTCTTTCATCTGCATAGAAAAGATGGTAGACGGATGTATCGTCCTGGTTGATTGATTTTTTCACGAGTCGAAGTCCCAGTGTTTTTGTGTAGAATTCATAATTCTTCTTTGCATTTGCTGTAATGGCAGAAACGTGATGCTGCCCTTTAAGTGGTTTTAAGTTCATAATTGATTCACTCCTTAGTATTATTCTTGCTTAATTTCTATCTTCATCATACACGAAAATTATCTTTAATTCAAGATATTTTACTTCGAAATGTTTTTCACTTATATATACTCTAATATCTCCACAAAAAAAAAACATCCGTACAACCAAGTACGAATGTTTTAAAATAATCGATTATTCAACTTCATTATTTTTAATAGTCAGTGCTTGTGACAAGGTAGAAGTAATCGTCAGGTTGTCAAAATTCAATCCCAGTTGAACAGCTGTTTGTGCGATTTCAGGGCGTAGCCCAGATAGAATCGGCTTCACACCGATCAATTGAAGTGCATCAATTAGCTGAAAGATTTGATGAGCTACCATCGTATCTATTAATACAACACCTGATAAGTCGATGAACAATTGAGAAACTTCCTTATTAACACATTGTTCCAACGCATTCTCTAAAATTAATTCCGCACGTGTAGGATCGATATTACCTACAAGGGGTAAAAGCGCAGTATGTCTATTCAAGGATATGACAGGTGAACTTAATTCGTTGATCACTTCCTGCTGGGATTGGATCTGCTGCTCCACAACTTCCGTTTGCAGCTCAACAAATCGCAGCATAACCCGGTCAAATGCTTCAATGATGACTTGATTCCAACGGCTGAATTGTTCAAAGATATTTTCTTCCATATGAGATTCGGCGTATTCTTTCAAGAATTCCAGGTATTGATGTCTAACCCTCATGAATTCTCTTAGAATATAGTGATTTGGGGTTTCTAGATGTTCCTTATCCTCTGCAATGGTCAAGACCCATTCATCGATCTTCTGATTAAATGTTTCTTTATCCTCAGCAAACAAATTACAAAGAATGCCGTGAAACTCAAAGTTTTGATTTTTTAAAGTTTCTATCACCTTGGGATCTGAGGAAGAATAAACACCATTTGTTGTGTTTTTATCCAGGGAGTTATACCAATCTTCCGTTAATTGACGAGCCTTACTTAATAAAAATGTATATAGTTCCTGATTTCTATGCATGTATGATTCCTCCTATGATATCCAACAAATTTATATCAATTTCTTCTTCCCTGTCTGACACAATGATTAGTTGGGAAATCATACCCTTTTCTCTGGTTCTTCTTTATTATTGATTCTGGTTTTAAAGTTGTGTCGATCAATCCGCTTTCGACATTTTCCTATACCAATCCCCATTATATATCACATTCATACATAATTTCCATTCAGACACACTTCATTATGAGCATTACAGGTCCGCCCCCCTGTCAACACCCGCATCCTAAACGAACATCACACACTTTCATTTGCTCTGGTATAGTTACTCTATCCACCCTTTAAACTGCTCATCTAAAATTCTCCGATTATTACACCGGTAAGGGGAATTTCCTTATCATTTTTCAACACTTTAATCGTATCATAGCTCCCTTTGAATTCATTTCGGTTAATGCGATATATTAATTGATTAGTCAGCTCTTTTTGCAAATAGTTTTTTTCGAAGTGTTCAGTAAATGAAATCCATAATGTGCCTTCTCTTACTTCAAAATCAATGTTTTTATAATAGGGAGCTTTTTTAGCATTTTGATCTACCACACTTCCATTTAACACCACAAGTGAACTTCCGTTTTCATTTTCATACAGAAAGATTCCATTTCCATAATCTGAAATAGATTCCTGAAGTGCTTTAGAATCTTCCCTCAAATCCAGTTCCTGATGCGGGAGAGTTTCGTCTATTCCAGTACACGCAGAAAGAAACAAAATCAACATCAAGCACAAACTTAAAAATTTCATCACTTTCCCCCTAAGTAATACCATTTACTACACTCTTTAGATTATATTTAAAAATCCAGAAAAATTATTAGTATATTCTAAAAACATTACATTTTTTTGTAAAACAACTCTACAATTCACAATATAAAGTGTATAATGAGGGTATTAACTGAGAAACAGACAGCGGGTATTTCTCGATATACTATTTTGATGTATATGAATCTCCTACTAGAATCCAACCGCAAATCTTAATATGATGTCGTAATCCTACTACTTAATCATTTGTCAAAATAGTTGGGAGCTGATGAGAGAATGAAAAATAATCTGACAAGAAGGTGTATAGAAACACTCGCTATCCAAAGTGCCTATCATTTCTGCGTGTCTATAGGAATTAAGCCCAGTTTACTCAATCTATCAATGGTCACAGGATTCTCAGAAGAAAGAATACTGGAAATACTCGAAACCAAGTTTAGTAATCAAAGTGTTAAAACAGAAGATCACTCTTTTTGACTCTGTGTTTCCCCTTTATTACTCTACAAGCCGATTATCCTTCATCCCCTAACCATTAAATTCTTTCATTTTCTAAATTTCCATATTTATTTTAAATTAATGGACCACTGCTCGTCTTTCCAAGAGATTAATAGGAATAGACTGCTAAGCTTTTCGCCACAAAAGCAAAAAAGGCAACTCCACTTTGGGGAGTTGCCTTTTTAGTATGGTATTTATAATACATTAAAATATCTTGCTTCCGGATGAGCGAAGACCATCGCTGTTACCGATGCTTCCGGTTCCATCATACATCCGTCTGTTAATTGGATTCCAATTCTTTCAGGTTGAATAAGCTTAAACAGTTTCTTCTGATCTTCAAGTTCGGGACAGGCGGGATACCCAAATGAAAAACGTTGTCCTTGATAATGAGTCCGGAACCGGTCCTGCATCGTAAAATCAACGGGATCTGGGAACCCCCATCTGCTTCTCATCATTTCATGTACTCTTTCAGCCAGTCCTTCAGCTGTTTCTAAGGCAATAGCCTGCAGGGCGTGACTTTCAAGGAATCTGCCTTCTTCCTTCATCTCTCTTGCCCACTGCCTGATTTTCACACCTGCCGTTACGGCAAAGAAACCGACATAATCCATTTCTCCGTTTTCTACAGAACGCAAGTAATCTGCTAAACATAAATGCTGATTTCCTGCTTGTCTTGGAAAGTGAAATCGTTCTATCTCTATGGAAAAATCCTCCGGATGATAAATAACAACATCATCTCCATCTGATTGAGCAGGAAAAAATTGATATCTTGCAGATGCCTGAATCATCCCTTCCCTTTTTGCTCTTTGGAACAATTCATCAGTCACTGCTTTAAGGCCGACCGTCCTCTCGTCCTCTTCTTCCAGTAATCTCGAAATTTTCCCTTTAATCCCCAAATGATGTCCGAGCAGCATTTGCTGATTAATGTAGGGATGAATTTGATCAAGTGAAAATTCTTTAATGGTGTGTGGAATTAAATCAGAAGGAACATGGACTTTTACATCTTTCGCAACTGTAGAACGTACTTTCACCGCAACAGAAGATGTATTTAGTCTCGGTGAGTCTTCAGTCGAAACGATCTTACTTAACTTTTCACGACTCTCCTCTTCCAGCCGCAGCCTCGTTTCCTCATGTTGAATCCCATTCATGATGTCCAGTCCATCCATTGCGTCCTTCGCATAGAGTACCAGTCCGTCATATTCCCGACCGATTTTATTTGTAGTAAATTTTCGAGTCAGGGCCGCACCTCCTACTACAAGGGGAACTGAAATATCAGACTGTTTTAAATCTTGAGCAGTAATGACCATTTGTTGGGCAGACTTCACAAGGAGTCCGGACAAACCTACGATATCGGGTTTTTCCTCCCGAATGACTCCGATCAGTTCCTGAGGTGTTACTTTAATACCTAAATCAATCACTTCATATCCATTATTACTGAGGATAATATCAACGAGATTCTTACCAATATCATGGACATCCCCCTTAACCGTAGCTAATATCACTTTTCCCTTCGAAGATGAACTTTCCGTTTGTTCCATATGCGGTTCCAAATGAGCAACGGATGCTTTCATGACTTCGGCACTTTGTAATACTTCCGCTACAATCAGCTGGTTATCATTAAATAACCTTCCGACTTCACTCATGCCGGCCATAAGGGGACCATTAATGATTTCAAGTGGAGCGTCATATTTTTCCAAAGCGATATTTAAATCGGCAATCAGCCCTTCCTTCGTCCCTTCCACCACATAATGAGCCAGTCTTTCTTCCAGCGTCATAGTGTTGACAGGTACCTTTACTTCTTTCTTCTTCCCTCTGTAAAATGCAGTGAATTCAGCCAGTGTTTCATCAGTCGTCTCAAATAAGAGTTTCTCCGCCATTCGAACTTCTTCTTCAGGAATTGAGGCAAAACGCTCTAATTTTTCCGTATTGACTATGGCGTAATCCAGCCCCGCTTTGGTACAATGGTAAAGATATACCGCATTCAGGACTTCTCTCCCAACAGGAGGCAGTCCAAAAGAAACGTTACTAACCCCTAAGATATGAGGGCATTCAGGTAAGGCTTCCTTAATCTGTCTTATCCCTTCAACGGTGGCATTGGCTGAACCGATATATTGCTGATCCCCTGTTCCCACAGGGAAGACGAGAGGGTCAAAGATGATGTCTTCTGATGCTATCCCATATTTCTCTGTTAACAGTTTATGTGAGCGGATCGCAATGTCTACCTTACGCTCTACAGACACTCCCATTCCTTTTTCATCAATCGTTCCTACTACAACCGCCGCTCCGTACTCCTTCATAAGCTTTGTTATCTTCTCAAACCGCTCTTCTCCGTCTTCAAGATTGATCGAGTTAATGATCACCTTTCCTTGAGAATATTTTAATGCGGTCTCAAGAACTTTCTCATCCGTAGAATCAATGACTAGTGGAACTTTTACTTTTTTCACTACTTCCTGGATAAATACATTCATATCTTCAACTTCTTCACGATCGGGATCTGCAAGGCAGATATCGATCACCTGAGCTCCATTTTTCACTTGTGCTCTCGCAATCTCTGAAGCTTCTTCTATCTTATTCTCTGCAATCAATCGTTTGAATTTACGTGAACCGATGACATTCGTCCGTTCTCCGACCAGAATCGGTCTTCTGTCTGCATCCTCATAGACGAACGCTTCAATTCCTGACACTGCATGAGGATGAGACTCATTAGGTTTACGAGGCGGTAATCCCTTCACAACTTCTGAAAGGGCACGGATATGCTCCGGTGTGGTTCCACAGCACCCTCCAACAAGATTCAGCCAGCCTTTCTCAGCAAAGCCTTTCATCTTTACACTGAGTGAATCAGCCGTCTCATTGTAATTCCCCTCCTCATCAGGAAGGCCTGCATTCGGATAACAGCTGACATAGGTAGTTGCCAGACTTGATAAAGAACGTATATGATCACGCATAAATTCAGGTCCGGTTGCGCAGTTTAGACCAACGACCAAAGGGTTTAAATGTTCAAGGGATAAATAAAATGCTTCAATTGTTTGCCCTGCGAGTGTAGTACCCATCGGCTCAATGGTACCGGATAACAAAATGGGTATCTCTTTCCCTCTGGATTCAAAAGCAGATCTAATTCCAAGGTTTGCTGCTTTTACATTTAAAGCATCCTGACTCGTTTCAAGCAGCAGTACATCAACTCCTCCATCGAGAAGGCCTTCTGCTTGAACACGATAGTTGTCTACCAACGCATCAAAGCTTATCCCTCCAGTAACAGATAAGGTTTTGGTAGTGGGACCTAGAGATCCTGCAACAAACCTGGGCCACTCGGAAGTTGAGACATCTTCAACTGCTTTTTTGGCAATTTCAGCTGCTACTTTATTGATTTCGTATGCTTGATAGCCTATATCATATTCGTCCAGTACGACGGGGGTTGCACCAAAGGTATTTGTTTCAATTACATCAGCTCCGGCTTTCAAATATTCCAGATGGATCTGATAGATGACCTCCGGCGCTGTCAATACCAGATTTTCATTACAGCCCTCAAGCTCCTCTCCACCAAAATCATCCGGGGATAAATTCGCTTGTTGAAGCATCGTTCCCATTGCTCCATCGAGTACGAGTATTTTTTTCCTTAGCTGTTCTTCAAACAAAGTGATGGCCATAGGGAACCTCTCTTTCTGTGATGTTTTTCTCTTGAATATGATGAATCAGTTCAATGCTCATATCGTACCTGACAAAAGGCGTGATAAGATAAATCCCATTAAAGAGATCTATTGCTGTATCAAGTAAGCCTTTTGCTATCTCCATTCCAACTGCTCTTGCAACTACGGGATCTCTTCCCGCTTCCTTCATCCTTTGTCTTGTTTCTTCCGGCACATTGATTCCCGGTACTTCATGATGGAGAAACTCTGCATTTCTTGAGCTGATTAATGGCATGATTCCGATAAAGATCGGAACATCTAAATGCTTCGTAGCTTCATGTACTTGAATCAGCTGTTCTTTCCCAAAGATCGGTTGAGAAATGAAATAGTCAGCACCGACTTTCTTTTTCTTTTCAAGCCTTTTTACAGAAGCGTCTAAATGACGGAAATTCGGATTAAAGGCTGCACCTACTGAAAATTGAGTGCGTTCCCGGAGTGATTTTCCTGAGAAGGATATCCCCTCATTGTTCTGTTTTATCAATTCAATGAGTTCAAGAGAAGATAAATCATAAACGGATGCTGCACCAGGGAAATCTCCAATCTTGGCCGGATCCCCAGTAATGGCTAATATATTGTGTATCCCTAACGTGTGTAATCCCATTAAATGGGATTGAAGTCCAATCAGGTTTCGATCCCGACAAGTGATGTGAACTAAAGGGGTAAGATCAAATTTTGAGCTTACCAGGCTGCCAATGGCGTCATTACTAATACGAGGCGATGCTAACGGGTTGTCTGCAAGCGTGAGTGCGTCAATTCCAGCTTCCTTTAATGCCTCAGCCCCTTGGAAGAACAGCTTCGTGTCGAGATGCTTAGGTGGATCGAGTTCAACAATGATCGTTTTCTTTTTCCTTACTTGCTCATGCAGCAAGCTTCCCTTGATAGAAGGTGACGATAACTGAACAACCTTTTTTGTTTTCACCACTTTTTCTTTCACTGGCTCCCGGCTTTTTAACCTGCTTGCTACAGAACGAATGTGATCAGGTGTCGTCCCACAGCATCCCCCAATGATCCTTGCACCTTGCAGTCGCAATTCGTTGCTTATATCTCCAAAGTAATCAGGCTCAGCAGAGTAATAGAATCGACCTTCTTCATAGTTTGGCAGACTGGCATTGGGATAGACGGATAGAAATGCCCTTTTAGGTAATGGAACTTCCTCTAATGAGTTCACCAAATGAAAGGGACCCATGCGGCAATTGATGCCGACAACATCGGCTCCCAATAACTCTAATTGTTGAAGAGCATCTTTTATCTCCATTCCATTTTGAAGAACTCCCGTTTCATGTAGAGAAACTTGAGCAATGACAGGAATGTCTGCTTCACGTTTTGTAATGTTCAATACAGTGGTTAATTCTTCGAAATCATAATAGGTTTCAAGCAGAATGCCATCTACACCCTCTAATAATAAACAGTATAGCTGTTCCCGAAAGCTTCTTTTGATTTCTTCCAGCGACACATTTTGTTTAATGCCCCTGATTCCCCCGATGGTGCCCAGAATATAGGTGTTTTCACCCGCTGCTTTTCTTGCCAGACGCACTGCAGCTGTATTTATTTCTTTAACCGAATCCTCCAATCCGTATCTGGAAAGCTTTTGATAATTGGCTCCATACGTATTGGTCTGAATGATATCTGCTCCTGCATCAATATACTCTTTATGGACTTTCAACACTTCATTTGGGTGAGAAAGATTCAGCTCTTCAAAGCATCTGTCCACTCCATATGAATACAACAACGTTCCAATCGCACCATCTGCAATTAAGATTCTCTCTTTCAGTGCTTCCAGCAACGGCTTCATGACATTCCCTCCTTTTTTATAAATTTATCACGTTATTTCTTTTGATCTTTTGTATACTATCTAAACCTTTTTGAAGATCCTTAATCAATTCGTCCACGTTTTCAAGTCCTACTGATAATCGTAATAAACCATCTGTAATCCCTCTTCTTTCCCGTTCTGCTTTTGGCATGGAAGCATGTGACATCCTTGACGGATAGGATAGAATTGATTCAACAGCTCCTAAACTGACGGCGAATACAGGAATGTTTACATTTTGAATGAGTTGCTTCACTTCCTCTGCCCCTTTTAACCGGAAGGAAAGAACCGCCCCAGGACCCTCTGCTTGTCGAACTTGAATTTCACGACCGGGATGATAGCTCAATCCCGGGTAATACACTTCTTCTACTTCCGTTCTCTTTTCTAAGAAGGCCGCAATCTTATATGCCGATTCTGATGATTCCTTCAATCGAACGTGCAGTGTTTTTAGTCCTCTTAAGAGCAGCCAGCAATCCTGAACACCGAGGACAGCACCAAACGAATTCTGCAAGAAAGCAAGTTTCCCGGCAATCTCTTCATTTCCCGTTACGGCAAGTCCTGCCAAAACATCACTATGTCCCGCAAGAAACTTCGTGGCACTGTGTAGCACAACATCCACACCCAGGCTGATCGGCCTTTGCAGCAGGGGAGTCATAAATGTATTATCAAGAAAAGTTAAACATCCATTAGCCTTGGCAAGCTTTACGACTCCTTCAATATCGGTGATATTCAGAAGCGGATTGGATGGTGTCTCCATATAAATCACTTTCGTATTGTGCTTAATTGAACAAGCCACTTCATGTAAATCTTTCATATTCACAAATGAATATTCAATTCCAAATTTAGTGAGGACCTCGGTAATCATTCTATATGTCCCACCGTACACTTCTTCTGATACGAGAACATGATCTCCACTCGACAATAATAAGAAGCTAGTGGAGATTGCCGCCATCCCTGATGAAAAGGCAAAGCCTCTTACTCCACCTTCCAATTCCGCGATCGTTTCTTCAACGGTTTCCCTCGTCGGATTTCCCGAACGGCTGTAATCATACGTTCCATATTGATCAAAATCCTGTTGATGAAAGGTCGTAGCATGATGAATCGGTGTAGAGACCGCTCCTGTTTCTTTATCAAATCCGTGAGAATGAATGAGTGACGTTTGAAGTGAAAATGGTTTTTTACTCATACGTAAACACCTCTTTTTCCAATTGTTGAAAAACATTCTCCAGATCTTCTATCAGGTCATCAATAAATTCAATTCCTACAGAGAACCGCAGGAGTCTGTTGCAGATACCCAAACTCTTTCTTTCTTCTTCAGGAATGTCTGCGTGTGTTTGAGTGGCGGGATAGGTGATAAAGCTTTCGACCCCTCCTAAACTTTCAGCAAACGTTATAACTTTTAAGTGTTGGAGAAAGGGAGAAACCCATTCTTCCTTTGCGATACGAAAGGAAAGCATGCCACCTTTTCCCGGATATAATACGTCTGTTACACATTCATGGGCATCAAGATACTTCGCTAACGTTCTTGCGTTTTTTTCGTGCTGTGCCATTCTGAGACTAAGGGTCTTCATTCCTCTTAATAAGAGCCAACAATCAAAAGGGGCGAGAACCGCACCGATTGAATTTTGAATGGTGTAGATTTTTTCTGCCAACACCTCTGTGTTTACAATCACAACACCTGCCAGCACGTCATTATGTCCCCCTAAGTATTTCGTAGCGCTGTGAATAACGATGTCTGCTCCTTCAGTAAGTGGCTTCTGCAGAATAGGTGTGTAGAAGGTATTATCTACAATTAAAAGCAATCCGTTATGATTAGCGAGCCCGGCGACCTCAGAAATACTTGCTTCATTCATTAATGGATTGGTTGGTGTTTCAAGGAAGATGGCCTTTGTTCTCTTAGAAATTTGTTCTTCTATGGAGCCGGCATCACTTGTATCGACGAAATGAAATTTGATCCTATATTGTGCTTCATACTGTACGAATAATCGGTAGCTACCGCCGTATAGGTCTTTTGAAACAATCAATTCATCCCCGCTGGAAAATAAGCTAAGGATAGCCTGAATCGCTGCCATCCCCGAGCTGAAGGCAAATCCTCTGTGCCCTTCCTCCAATTGAGTGAGGATGTCTTCTAAGGTGGCGCGGGTTGGATTACCTGTTCTTGTGTAATCATAACCTGTCGATTGCCCAACTCCCTTATGTTCATAGGCAGTCGCTAAATGAATGGGTAAGCTCACAGCACCCGTGGCAGGATCTTTTCGATTTCCCGCCTGGACAAGCATTGTATCAATATGTTTTTTCAACATTCTTCTCTCCTTTTCTATCTTGAATACGAAAAGGGAAAAAACAAAAAAACCTTCTTAATGAAAATAAGAAGGTTTTGTACGTTCGTTCTCCCTCTTATCGTCCAAGTTGACATCAACTTGCTGGAATTAGCACCATACCTAAAACTTTGGCTGGTTGCTGAGGTGTCTTCGGGCCAGTCCCTCTACCTCTCTTGATAAGAAACTATATGATTTTGTGAAAAATAACTTTCCCATAACTTATAACAAAGAAGAAGAAATGTCAATGAGAATTATGAATTATCTGAAAAACAAAATGATCCCTGCACTTCATCACCCTGTTCTATTTCAATGATAAATTCCTATTTTCCTTTTAATCTCTTTCATGAATGGGATTGTTTTTTCCCGTGCTTTTTTTGCTCCAGTTTGTAAGATGGTATCAAGCATATGGGGACTCGCCATCAGTTCTTCATATTTCGATCTTGGTTCTTCGATAAAAGAGTTCATTACTTGGAATAGCCCTTTTTTGGCATCTCCCCAGCCTATTCCTTCTTGAAATCTCCTTCTCATTTCTTCAACTTGATCGGAAGTTGCAAATTCTTTATATAACGCAAAAATGACGGAGGAGTCAGGATCCTTGGGCTCCTCAGGGGGTGATGAATCTGTTTTGATTTTATTAATTAATTTTTGAAGCTTTTTTGATTCTTCAAATAATGGAATGGTGTTGTTATAACTTTTACTCATTTTACGTCCGTCTAATCCCGGTAGAACAGCCGTTTCTTCTTGGATGACATATTCAGGGATGACAAATATTTCTCCATATTGTTTGTTAAAGCTTTCAGCTATGTCCCGTGCAATTTCAACATGCTGTATCTGATCTTTTCCGACAGGTACCATCTCGGTTTGAAAAAGGAGGATATCAGCTGCCATTAAAATTGGATAGGTGAATAATCCCATATTGACTCCAGCATCAACATCTTTGCCGCTTTCTTTATTTTCTTCGACCCATGATTTATATGCGTGGGCACGGTTCATTAATCCTTTCGGTGCAAAACAAGACAGAATCCAACTCAATTCAAAGATTTCAGGTACATCAGATTGACGATAAAAGATCGCTCGATCAGGATTCAAACCTAGTGCTAACCAAGCTGCTGCCACTCCATAAGAAAGTTCTTTCATTTCATGCTTATCGTGTATCTTCGTTAAACCATGATAATCCGCAACAAAATAAGCTGTGTTGTAGGATTGGTTCTCAGCCAATTGTAATGCCGGTTTGATTGCACCAATATAATTCCCCAAATGAATACGGCCTGTTGGTTTAATACCAGTCAGAACTTGTCTTTTCATAACAATTCCCTCCGATGAAAAATAATAAAAATAAACACAAAAAGGGCTTCCCATCCTCTAAAAAAGGACGGGAAACCCGTGGTGCCACCTTCATTCGCTTACACTTTAGTAAACGCACTCATCTGTACAGAAGTCGCCTTCGATACATCGTCCCTTTTATCGGTGAGACTTCCGCCATAACCTACTTATTTTCAGCCTGGATGCTCAAAAGCCCATTCAACGATTTCACCATACTGATTCTCACCAGCCATCAGCTCTCTGAAATGTTTCGTTCGTCTACTCTTCTTCCTCATCGCATTTCATATTTAAAGTTTTTCCATTATTTTAATGTATAGGGAAATAATGGTCAAGTGGGTGTAAACACATTTTAGATTTCTTTGGATGAAAGGGGAAGGAAAAGCTTTATGCCTCTCTTATTGAATGGAAGAAATTTCATATCGGCGATCAGATGACTGGCATATCCGATTACACATGCTTCAAATACCCCATCAATCATTAAAGATGACTCTAGATAATGAGCAATCACGCCATAATATAGGATTCCTAGTACAGAGTGAGTATAACTTCGATGTGAAACGAATGAGGCAAAGAAAATATAGATACCTAACAACCATAACCATGTTTCATTCAACTGCCAACCGCATGCTGTCACACCAATGCCCGTAATCATCAGCATTCTTCTCTGAGTAATGAAACTTGAGAGAATCATCATTCCTGCACCATATCCAATACCTAGCCATCGTTCTTTCCCGATTCCTTCCAGATAGCTGTATACCATCATTAGAAACCCAATGATTTGTGCTACTGCTCTGATCATTTTAGGTGAAAAAGTAACCTTGTTACTAAGTTTTCCGTCAATATCCATATCAGGCATGAGTCCGGATATCCCACCTATTGCCACAAGTGCGGCCGTTATGTCAGGACCAGATCCAAATGAGTTGGCCACAATAAACCCTGTTGCTGCTCCAATCGCCATATGTGCTGTGCCGTTCAAGTGTGTCCTCCTACTCTCTTATCACATTATGTATGTACTAGATTACTATAATAGCCTTTATTAACCATATTGACTATGGGAAGTACGAATTAATTTCTAAAGATGAGCCGATATGCGCTCAATAATTTCAAAAAGATAGGACCTTTCATGTGGAACAAAGTGATGGTAACTCACCCTTTGCTTAATAAAATCCTTTTTCCCTGTTTCATTAACAAGAAATCCTTCTATGTCGATTTCCTCTTTCGTTTGTTGAACGAGTGCCTTAAAGTTTTGAAGAGTACAATGAAAAATACCGGACACTTCTTCTAACTGAAGTTGAAACTCGTCATATTCAACCGGCTTTGAATAAAGAAATACGTGAGTGAGTTCCCGATCGATCATATTCCGTTGAAATAACTGACCTTTTACAATCCCTAATGATTGCAGTTCATCTATGGTAATAAGTAGTCCAAGCTCTTCATGAACTTCTCTCACACCGTCTTCAATATTCTCCTGTGACAGGATATGTCCAGCTGCGGTAATATCAAGTAAGCGGGGGAAATCCTTTTTCTCATCACTTCTCAGTTGGAAATAAATAATGGTCTCTCCCCTACTTTCATCAAAATGCGCAAGCCAGCAATGAAAGGTTTCATGCCAATATCCCTTTGTATGCACCTCGGAACGACTGGCTACACCAATTCTATTACCGTGTTCATCAAAGACGGCTAGTTGTTCATCCTCCACCCGGATCCCTCCTTTATTTCATTTCCTCCAGATACTCTTTAACCTCCAAGAGATTTTCAACCACAATATCTGCTTCACTTAATTCATTTTCCTGAGAAAAGTCAAAGGCACAACCTATCGAAAGAAAGTGATTTGCCTCTGCTCCTTTAAAGTCAGACAATCTATCTCCAATCACAACCCCATGTGTCAGATTATGATCCTCTTTGATTTTTCGAATCAACTCCCCTTTGTCATCTGAATGTATTTCCTGAATGCTGTAGCAGTCCATGATCCATTTATCCAAACGAAAGTACTCCACAATCGTCTTTAAATACTGAGGATATCCATTGCTTGCCACAAAGATTGAAAACCCTCTCCCTGATAAATAAGTTAATAGTTCCTCCGTATGTGGATAGAGAGCCCCATTTCCATTCTGAATATTATCAATCAGTTTTTCATGAAATACATCATTCACTTTACCATGTTCATGTAAGGAATGATGAGGTAAAAGTGTTTTCCACACGACAGAAAGAGGGACACCCATTATTTCTCTGTATATTTCAAGAGGTGTATCTCCTTTCCACATTCCTTCATCTCTAAGTAGTTGAAAGGTATCATGAAGTGAAGCTTCAAGAATACGATCCGTTTGAAATAACGTTCCATCCATGTCAAAAATCATAGCAGCTTTCATCTATATTCTCCTTTATTGCCTTTCGTACATTTATACGTTCGACGATTTATGCTTAAATCATAATCTTGCTTACATCAAATAAACCTTCTCTTATCATACCAAATTCACTGCCGAAAGAAAGCAGCTACGTATAGATGAACAACTTCATACTGAGTATAGCTGTCCATTAGTGACAACCAATTCTTTTATAACAAAAAACACACAAGAACCTTTCTCCCGTGTGTTTAATCCTTATATCTTAAATCAGTGTATAGACGTTGCTTTCTTTAAGATGCATTTGGAAGATAAAAGAGGACCGTCAACATCATGCCGATAACAGAGAAGATCACGATACTAACTGCTACAGACTTGTGAGACTTTGATACATGTTTCTTCTTTAACACGTTAAAAAACTTAAAAGCCAATAACGAAAGAATAAACAAAGATACAAACAAGAGCTCGCTCATGGACAATCCCTTTCTTCAGTAAGGTGTATTCTTTATAAGATATGAAATCACTTTACCATATTTTCTTATTCAATAAAATTATTTATTCTTAGAAATAATAATATATCCATTCAGGCGTTTTACGGAGCGCTTTTTCCCAGGCAGGGAGTTCATTAAAAGCCCTCATTGTCAGTTTTTTACTATCACTTATGTCTTTATGGATGAGTGATTCTAATTCGCCGGCAACTTTTGCATCCCGAATGATGCAGTTGCTTTCATCATTTAAGTAGAAGCTCCGTGGATCCCAATTGGCTGTACCAATATCAGCCCATTTATGATCAATGACCAGCACTTTACCGTGGAAAAATCCTTTTTCATACAAATAGATATCCACTCCGCTCTCTAACAAAGTTTTCTCAATTCTGTAACTTGGCGGCTTCGTGAACCATGCATCTGTATCGTTCGGGATGAGGATCTTCACTTTTACCCCACGCTTCACTGCCTTCTTTAAGGCTGATATAAGTTTCCTATTAGGCAGAAAATATGGTGTTGTAATTGTGACACTCTCTTCCGAACTGTTAATCCAGCTTACAGTCTTATCTACAATACTGTCTCCTGTTGAGAACAAGAATTGAACGCTGCTCTCCTCATCTTCATTTGAAGTACGAGTAGGATCTGCGCTCACCATACTTTCTGCCCCATCCTCGATCCAGTCCCTTTTAAACTGCTGGGCCACTTCAATTCCTGCCTCACCCTCCAACCGTATATGATAGTCCCTCCAGTAACCAAGCTTCGGGTCTTTGCCTAAATATTCGTCCCCCATATTGAAGCCTCCAATATAGGCAATTCTTTGATCAATGGAAACGAGCCTGCGATGATTCCGATGATGAAGGGAATAGAAGATATTTTTTAGGGATAGTGGCCTGCTTTTAACAATCTTCACCCCTCCTTCTTCCATCCTCTTTATACTTTCCTTCTTAATATCTGAACCAAGGAAGTCGACAGACAATCGAACATCTGCCCCTTCCTTAGCCTTTTCAATCAGCAAATCAAAAAACTCGTTGGAAATCTGATCGTCCCTGATAATGAAAAAATGAATCCAAACAAACTCATCTGCTGTTTTAATATCCTCAAACAACTTTTCATACAAGTCCTTCCCGGTATTGTAGACGTCGATTGCGGCTTTATGAGAGAGGGTTTCCGTAATGGGGTGAGTTCTCGCATAGTTCTTCACACCTTGTTTCACATCCCAGTGCATGATGAGGAACAAAATCACGATGCAAGCAACCGTGATCAGGATTGCTTTAAGTACTTTTTTCAGCAAGAGAACTCACCTCCTTTTATGTAGTGTTAGCTTTTGTTTAAGGAGAAGGACTATACATTTCCATTCAAAATATATCTAAGTTCCAGGCATCTTTTGTGCCGTTTTTATTATTCACAGAAAAAAAGAGCATTAACATAACGTTAATACTCTCAGTTTATCTTCTTGTTGATTCTCAATAGATTATTGATTAAGCGTGCGAACACAAAAAGAAGGCCACCAATAAATGAACCCAATGTATTCATTATCCAATCATCAATATCTGTTGCTCTTCCTAATGGAAGATAGTATTGAGCAAACTCAATTCCAAAGGAGAAAAGTGCTCCGATAAATGTCACCATCAGAATAATCTGTTTCGACTGCCTCATCCACCAAGCAATAAAAAAGGTTAATGGAATAAACAATATTATATTAGCCATCAAGTTTCGAATGGGCACATCTAAATGATTCCGGTAAATTAAATTCAACTTCAAGTTAGAAAATGGATCAAAATTCACAGATCCCTCTGAAACATTTCCACCCGTCAATGGGGTCATTGTGATTAAACAAATCGCTCCAATCGTTATACATGTAAACAGAACAGGCAGTAAATTCATCCATCTGCCTTTCCCTTTTCTTTTCTTCCAAAAGGAGACCGCAAAGATAAGGGAAATCGTCACAACCACAATAATCGGAAGAACCCAACCAAATGCGCTCCATAATTCTTTCATGATTCCTTTTCCTACTTTCCTTTAAGCTACAACGATGATTTAGTTTATTTACGATGATATATGTTTGAAGGCGACGCATTATGACAAGGTGCGAATCATCACCTCAGCAGTCTCTTTATCCATTCCATTCCAGGAAGTGTGGATTTCAAAAGTACCTTCTTCGAAAAACAAAGGGAATTTTCGCTGAAAAAAATGCTGCATTGGTAAATCTAAGGCTTCTGACTTTGAGACCCAAACCAATTCACCTTCAGGAGGGTTTTCGAGGAGCTCACCTGTGGTTTCATAGGCAAGGTAATTATATACGATATATCGAAATCCCTTTTCTGGTACAACGTATTCATCTAACCCTTTATACCTTAATTTTTCTACCTGTAAACCTGTCTCCTCTCTTACCTCTCGGATTGCACCTGCTGCAGGACTTTCGGGGAAGTCAATTTTACCTCCCGGTGCTATGTAACCGGGATAGTCTTTCTTCTCCGGCCTATTTAATAACAGCACTTTGTCCCCTCGCTGTATCATTACTAACGAATACATCACTGTTTCTATCTTCATTCATTCCTCATCCCTTTATACTAGTTCCAATCCATTTACGAATACCCTCGGTCCTTAAAGTCAGACCATCCTTATCCAGCTTTTCTAAAAAGGGGATCAAGTATTTTCTGGATAATCCTAGTGCGGCTTTGGCATCTGCTATATCGAATCTTTCTCCGGTTTTTTCTTTTAATTCTTCAACAGTTTTCAAAAAAACTTGATAGGAATATGATTTTTTATCATCCAATGAAACGATTTTCTTTTCCTGGATAAAAAAATGATAAAAATCAGACTGCCATTTTTCAGGTATACCTACTTGATGGAAATACTTCTCCATGTCTTTTACTTGTGTACCATCAGCCTCCATTAATGTAATGAGCTGATTGCATCGTTTCTCCCATTCAGGAGGTAAATGAGGAATGAATTCCTCTAAACTAAGAAAACCATTGTTTCTTTTCCAATGTTTTTGCTCAATCGCAAAGTCCACTAAAGCTCCTGAGTACCTTTTTAAAGATTGCTTTAACTCACCAATATTGATCCCTAGTAATAAAGGAAACTCCTCATGGAATCCTCGAAGAATATGTTCGATCGAATTCACGCATTCATCCACTATTTTCATATGAGTAACATTGGATTGTGAAAATACAATCCATTGATCCTCACCCTCCAGAATATCACGCAGATCTTTATGAGTTATTGATGCTTCTCTAATGATGAAACCTTCATCCACACATTTGTATTGTTCAACCAGCCTTAGAACTCTTTCCTGAGGTGAACCGTGCCGTTCAGACTGAAGAAGGGCAATCGTTTCCTCTCCGAATTTGTATTTCCCACCATTCGGCTGAATAATCCAGCCTCCCCCGATCGTTTCCATTGGAGTGGGTCTTCTTAGTATAAAACGATCACCTCTTTTGGCCACAATCGTTTCATTAAGCCGGATTTGACATAAAATATCGTCGGATTCCGAATCGACTTTATTTCGATCAAAAAATACAAGCTTCCCCATCACTTCGGAAGTTCCTACATGAGCCACAATTGGCATTCTTTGTTTTATAGGATGGTTTACTGCACGTAATACTTTGAGACACACGTCAATCGTGTTGGTCACGGTAAAATGTGTGGATGTGACGAGTACGTTTCCTCTTTTTATTTCTTTGTAATCCACTCCAGAAAGGTTTATCGCTGCACGCTGACCGGCAAAAACACTATTCTCTTTCCTATGGTGGGCTTGAATTTGTTTCGCTTTCGTATGTATTCCTTGAGGTAATATGATTATTTCCTCTCCAGTGTCCAAGGCTCCTTCAAAAACAGTCCCTCTTACGACTGTTCCCTGACCCTTTACAGTAAAAACTTGATCAATCGGCAAACGAAAATCGCCTCTGACACTTTTCGAAGCCATTCCCTTTAGTGTAGTAATGACTATTTGTTTTAACCTCTCGACACCTTCACCTGATAGACTATCTGCCATCAAGATAGTAGCACCTTCAAATACTGTTCCCTTCAACTCATCTATCACTTCTTCAAGAGCCAAATCCCTTAGTTCTTCTTCAACTTTCGATATTTTCGTCAGCACGACAATGCCTTGAGTGATTCCTAGTAGCGCCAGTATATCAAGATGTTCCTTCGTTTGCGGCATTACCCCTTCATCTGCCGCTACCACCAACACAACGAGATCGATCCCTGCCACACCTGCGATCATCTGACGAATAAACCGCTCATGACCAGGAACATCCACTACAGAAATCTCCATATCTGCATCATTATATAATGGGGCAAATCCGGGTTCAATCGAGATGCTGCGCTCCTTTTCCTCCTTT
This sequence comes from Rossellomorea aquimaris, assembly GCF_008180865.1. Taxonomy (GTDB): domain Bacteria; phylum Bacillota; class Bacilli; order Bacillales; family Bacillaceae_B; genus Rossellomorea; species Rossellomorea yichunensis. The sequence continues at coordinate 778,567 of NZ_VTEX01000001.1, read as the reverse complement.
AATCGATCAGTATCGACAGAAGTAAGGGCCTTTGTGAGAGTGGTTTTTCCATGATCAATATGTCCGGCCATTCCAATCGTATAATATTTTTTCCCCATCCTCTCTCCCTCTCTTTTATCTTTTCTTTTTGAACCGGAAAAATAGGACGCCTGCCATTATGGCAAAACAAATGGCAAATAAGATTCCCTTCCATACATCTCCATCTGAAAAAGATTTCAATACCCATATCAATATAAATAACGTTATGGCTATATCAATCATCATCATACCTTTTGAGTTTCGAATGTTTCTTCACCTGCTGCCCTTTAGTTTAGTTGCGATTCTTTTACTTTATCATAATCCTGCCTCAACGTTCCATTAAGTCTAAACCCTGCCATACTGTATTCCCGACATAGCAGCTCCCTTTTTTATCATGATAATCCTTGAAACCTTGATGTTGGAATGAAATTTCAATAGTAAAAAGGAGAATCACCTGACATTCTGTGATTCTCCCTCCTATAAAGTCTATTCAGATCCCTCTTCAATCAATGTTTTCATATCTTGGACAATTTCATCGTAAGGGACGTCACTATTACCACTATACGTTTTTACGACTGTCCCTTTTTGATTCACCAAGTAGAAGCTGGTACCATGAATCATCTGATCGGATTTAGGATCGTCGGCTACTATCGAGCGGAAGGAATGTTCCGCAAGATCCTTTACCTCGTCAAATTCATAGCCTGTAAGCAGTTCCCATTTACTTGTATCTGCTTCAAAGTTTGAAATATACTCTTTTAATGCGTCCGGTGTATCATTTTCAGGATCTACGCTGAAGGAAACGATTTTGTAATCCTCTACTCCTTCTTTTTTCAGCTTTTCTTGAAGCTTCGATAAATTAAATGTCATTGGTGGACAAACGGTTTCACAATTAGTGAATATGAAATCTGCGATCCAGACTTGTCCTTTCAAATCATTCAAACCGACTTCTTGATTATTTTGATTCGTATAAGAAAATTCTTTCACTTCATAATCTGTTTCTGCTTGAAAGTTACTATTACTGCAACCTGCAAGGAGAATACCGATGATGGTCATCACCACTAGGAATGGTTTGGTTTTTGACATCTTTATCTCCTCCGACTTTATCTATCTCTCCCATTCTATGTTAGTAAAAAGGCGATAAAAAAACAATCAGCAGAGGCAATATTCATTGTCTATTTTGTGAATGCTCTGCTTCCCTTCCAATTTCAAACGCTCCCAGACTTCCAGCGTATGCACCTTTCTCTGGAAAAATAGGGGTGTAGGATAACAACTCTTGAAATTGTGTAAGGTCTTCTTTTAAAGCAGGATTTGATTTCAACGTACTTCCAATAAATACGAAATGCTCTAACTTATGGGCTTGAGACGCTTGAGACGCAAGCAGAATAATGGTTTCTGCAATCATATTCGTTAGAGCCCGCAGTTTGTCTTCTTTCTTAGAAGATGAATCTCCTTTAGCAAAATTAGAAGCTGTCAAATGTTCAGGAACCGGAGAATTCATTGCCTCATAGACGTCTCTCACTGATAAATCAACTAGTTCTCGTTTGCCTTCTTTTGATAACCGTACCAGCTCGTAATAGTCAGATTCTCCAGTCAGTAAACCTCCCAATCCCATAAAGGTTCCTCCCCCTAACCCACTACCAAGCAACCTTTCACATCCGTTTTCATCAACCTTAAAGATAGACGTCCCCGTACCTATATTTATAAGGATGAACTGTTTCAGGTCACTTTTTTCCTCTTTAAGGAGCAGTTTAGCTCCACTGCATACCGCTATGAATTCTCCAACAATATGTGCCTGTGGAAAGGTCTCTCCCCACTTCTCTGCTTTTCCTCCCGTAATGTAAAGTTTATGGTGTTTGGCCAAGAGTGTAAGCCACTGCAGCACATTCTCTTGCTGCTCACTTGAAAATGTTTTAAAATGCAGCCGGCCATTTTCCTTATACACGATCTTGGTTAACGTGCCGCCAGCATCGACCCCGACCACACTCATTCTTCCCGTTCCTTCATTTTTTTCTTGGAAAATAAATAGTGCAGGGTAAAGCCGTGAACGACCATTATCGTAAGGAAAGCAAGAAAATAATAGAAAACACCTATGACCCCATCTGAAGTATCCTCTGTAATGAGCCACCATACCGATGCAAAAAGAAGAAATAGAAATTGAAGAGCGACTCCCTCCAAGAATGGTTTTTTATAGGTATTGAAATCCAACAGTCTCTTCCAGCTCCATCCAATTGCAACTACGGCTGATACTAACAATAATAATATGTAGATACTTATTTTCATCAATGATGCCTCCAATCTAATTCTTACTAGTTCCATGGTATTCAATTGATCTGGAAAATGAAAGAGAAAATGGGAAAAACACCAATTTATTTGGTGTTTTTCCGCCTTAATCCTATTCCAAGCTTTTATGATCATAACGATAGGCGTTGAAATGAGTGATATCCACCTTTACTTTCACTTCATCCAATGAATTGTCTGTTAAATAAAATGAAGGCTGTTCTTCAAGTTTGTTAAACTTTAGTGGATGGTATCTATACCATTTTTCACCTACATTTAGTAGATCCACTTGTTTGTCCAACCCAATGTTGTATACTTTTTCAATTTCATTTTCCAAAGACTTTTCAAGTGTACTTTTCACTTCTTTATATGGCGCATCCTGTAATTTTTCAATTAGCTCTGCTTTCACGCTGACTTCAAGTGAAAATGTGGGAAAATCACCTTTTTCTTTCATATATTTTACTTTTGGCTCCTTCGTCAATAGTTTAAATGTAGATACCAATTCATCATCAATATACAAAGGATAATCTATTTGATTTTTTTTGGTAAACAACCAATCAACGATGATTGAGGGTTTAGCAGGAAGGTCTCCTTTGAATTGTGATTGTTGAAACAGACTATACCCGTTCAAGTAAAGTACAGGATACGGTTGATCCGCCTTCCAGGATTTTTTATCAATACTGATATTTGGAATGAAAGCCGTGCCCATCGGTTCATAGTATTCCCTTAAGAAATGCATTAAACTTGTAGCCCCGATATCATCTTGTAAAGACTCTATAGTTTCTTCTGTCAGCAAAACTGTATAAACGGGAGGATAATTAAATAAGCCGTTCACCTTAAAGATTTCTTCAATGCTCTCATCAGTTGTAAATATCTGCAGATTTGGTCTCAATGAACGATTTCTTCCCACATCCTCCAGGACCTCTTTAAATTTGTACTTCAACACATTTTTTGAAAGGACAAGAGTTTTTGTATGTCCAAAAAATAATGATGGCCTTGATGCTTTATATAAGTGTCTTACAGCCAAATTCAGTGTTTTTCCAGAAGCAGAACCAATAAACGCCGGCACAGGTTCTGTAGGCTTACTTCCCTCCTGTTTTGCTACATTGGCAAAATTCAAACCTTGAAGATAAGCAGTGTATTCCTGATTTTCTTCATTGTAATCCAGTCCGATCGAAACAATATACGTTAGATCCTGAATGTTTTTTGAACCGGTACATCCTGTCAATAAGAGGATCAAAGAAATGAAAATGAGTCTACCTGTCTTGTTGATCACGCTGATTTATTCCTTTCCTTGTACTGTCATCCGGACTGGTTGAAGGGGTACGGTTTTTATAAAATTGAATAGGCAAACGGAAAAATGACCGAATGATTTCATTCCAACTGATGGGGGCTACTGACCCAAGAAATGGGGTACCAAAGGAAGATTTTGTCGCTAAATATAGAACCGTCAAAATAAAACTCATTACAACACCGAATAATCCAAAAAAAGTGCTAATGAGCAATACAACGAACCTTAATATCGTCGTCCCATACTTCAAGGTTTGATTAACGAGTGTAAATGAGGAAATATAAGTAATGGCTCCAATGACCAGCATGGTCGGGGATGTCAACCCGGCACGTATGGCGGCATCTCCGACAATCAGGCCACCAAGCACAGAAACCGTCTGACCAATCGCCCTGGGTAGACGGACACCTGCCTCATTAAAAAACTCAAACAAGAATAGAACGATAAACATCTCAACAGGAGCGGAAAGTGGCAAGCCGAACCTGGAAATCGAGATCGTCGCCACGAGCAGATAGGGAATTTGTTCAATATTATAAGCCGAAAATGCAACCCATAATCCCGGTAAATAAGCTGAAATCAAAACCCCGCTTACTCGCAGGATCCTTTCCAAAGATACATATACATAGTTGATACTTGAGTCTTCTGGTGACTTAGTTTGTAACAAGAGATTTATTGGCGCAATGGAAACTGTAGGATAGCCATCCACCAAGAGGGCAAATCTTCCCTGAACCAATGAATCAACGATAAAATCGGGTCGACCTGTGAAATCGAAATTAGTGAAAATGGAATTAGGGTTGTCGTCCAGCATCGATTCCAACTGTTGATTGCTGGTTAAAACATCAATATCCACTTTTTCCAATCTTGTATATAACTCATTGAGAATACGTTCATCGATTACATCATTCATATACATAATGGCAATTTCTGTATGACCGCGGGTACCTATCTTGAATTTTTCCACTGAAAGAGTCGGAGTGAAAAGTCTTCTCCTAATTAAAGATATATTTGTATTCAAATCTTCCACGAATCCATCTTTTGGCCCGCGGATAGATGTTTCAAGCGAGGATTCTTCGGGCAGCCGTTTAGGAAAGTTACCTGCATGTAATGAGATGATTTTTTCATCGATAAAAAACAAAATATACCCATTAAATAGAGCAGTAGATAGCATATCCAGGGTCTTTCCCGTTTCATCTACGGCTTGGAAATTCCCTTCCATCTTTTTTGAATAGGACTTTTCAGGACCTTCTTCTAATTTTGGGAGAATGAATTGATCGAGGTAATGTCGATCGACCAAGCTCTCAAAATATACCAGGGTGACGACTTCATCGTGAAAAAAATGTTCTCGAATAAGTAAATCATGACTCTTTGAAAATAATTGTTTTAACTCTTTCAAAGTGTCCTCTTTTTCTTCCTCTATCCGCTTTTCTTTCGAAGGCTTCTTCATTTTGAACATCCTTTACTTAATAAATCGGAGGACCACTGCTGACGAAATAATTTGTACGGTGAAAAGGACAACGGTTGCGGGAAAAAAATACACATATAAGAACTTATAAAAAAAATACGTATCAACATCTATAAAAATAAGTACCAGTAGTATTAGAAAAATGGGCACCATCACTTTTAGAGAAATTTGATAACAATCCTTCTTTTTTGTAAAAAAAACAGCCAACAGAAACATGAATAAACTAATCCTGATAAGGGCACCACATAACCATTGATAGAGAGCAAAGAAATCTAAATGAGTAATAAATTCACCGATGGATAAAATTCTCCATTGTTCATATGCTGGATACCTCATATTTGCTGATTCTATATGTCCAAATTCCATGATGGAAGCGGATAATGGCCCCAACATCAAGCCCATTATAATTAGCCCAAGAACGATTAAATGGTGAAATTTAATTCTCCCTTCACTATAAGGCTGTATTAATACAATCAAATATAATTCCAGTAACCCGGATAATACATAAATCATCCCTTTAAAGACAGGCTCATATCCATCACTGAAAATTGGAAACAATAGACTGGGATCTTTCATATTGGTGTTTGTAAAAGCAATAAAAAAGCCAAATAACATAACCAATGGCAATAAGATACCACTCGCGATTGCCATATGTTTGATCCCTGACCAACTGATTAGGAAGCAGATAAGGAAGATGCTACCTACCACTAATAGTGATGGGACATCTGCTAAGAAATATGCACTTAACCATATTATTAAATCAACAAAGGTTATATATGCACTTGATAATAAAAATAAACACATTGGCAGTGAGAAAAGGAAAACAAACCATTTGTTCCACTTTTGGTTAAGTAGATGATAGAACCCTTCCTGTGGGGAATTCTTTACTATGTAATAGATTAACAATGTGACGATAAATAATATTGGGTAGGTTAAGATAATACTGATCCATCCATCTCTCCCGGCAGCATTCAGGATACTTGGGATAAGCATGACATGATTTAATAAACCGGTTGAAAGGATGAGCAATAGGATTAATTGTCGGGGAATTAAAATGGGACGAATGCTTTTCATAAGTTATCTCCAAATTTCTGATTGTTTTATCTCTATTTATGTCCTACATAAAAGAAATCAAACCTCCTAATCCAATTAAGGACCTTTCATGACCGAATCAAATCTGAACAATGAATCGCATCTTTCCTTAATTAGAAAAAAAGGTCAAAGAGCTATTCTCTTTGACCTTTTCAGATGGAATTGTGAAGATTCAAAGTATTAATAAGCCTAAGCAAGAAATTGAAATTCAGTCCTGCTTCCGTTTTGAGAGGATATGACCTCTAATCTGGCGTCGATTCTCTCTTTTAACTCTGGAACATGTGAAATTAACCCTACTAGTCGGCCACTGCTTTGAATATCCATCAGTGCTTCAATGGCATGATCCAGGGATTCTGGGTCCAATGTTCCAAATCCTTCATCAATAAACATTGTTTCAAGTGAGACGCCACCTGCATACTGCTGCACGACATCTGCAAGTCCGAGGGCAAGTGCTAACGATGCCTTGAAGCTCTCCCCTCCGGATAACGTTTTAACGTGTCGTTCCTGTCCTGTGTATTGATCAAATATGAGAAGCTCTAAACCGCTCTGGACGTTACCTTTGCTTCTATCCGTTTTTCGAATCAGCTGATAGCGCCCTGACGTCATTTTGATTAATCGTTCATTTGCCACTTGAAGAATATCTTCAAGGAATGATGCAAGCACATATCTTTCAAATGTTATGCGATTTGCATTCTGACCCCGGGATACTTCTGCCAGATGCCCGACCATTTGATATCTGGATTCTAAATGCTTTACTCCTTCATTAATGGATGTCACCCTTGCAAGAATTAACTTATTCTCTTTCGTATTTGTCATGATTTTATTAAGTTTATCATTTACAAGCCTAAGTTCCTCGGTAACCCGTGCTACGTTTTCTTCTATGCTTTTCACATCAGGCTTATGTTTTTCCTGTAAGTGCTTTTCAATGTCATATAGACGATCGGAAACGGAACGCAGGTCTTCACCATACTCCTTCACTTTTTCTTGAAGACCAAGTATTTCTGCTTCAGACTTTTTAGCTTCCTGGAATGCTCTATAGTGAGAAAAACCTTGTTCTGTAAGAAGCGTAAGAAATGCTTCACGTTCTGTTTTCAACTCTGCATTAACTTTTTCAATATGGGTTTCTTTGTCACTCACTTGTGACTCTTTTACGCTATACAAGTTCTCGAGCTCATAGTATTGCTTCTGGGCACGCTCGTATGCCGTCTTCAACTCTTCTCTTTTTTGCTTTTGCTCTTTTAACACTTTATTAAATTGAAATTTTGATCTGAGCTCATAGGGAATATCTTCCTTCACCTTTTGAAGGGTAGTATCCTTCGTAAGGAAATGAGTATTAAGCTCCTGTAGCTTATCCAAATCTTTCAATCTTGAGCCGTCCAGTTCTTCTAGCTTTTCCCTTCCTTTTCTTACTTCTTCCCTCATTAGCTTTGCTTGTTCGACTTCCCTTTTCTTTTCAGCCATTGTACGTTTCAAGGCTTCAACCTCTGATGTCACTTGAGAAAGAGTATCATCTATTTCGTTCCGTTTAAAGTCGCTTTTCTTTTCACGAATTTTCCTAACGATACCGTCTATCTGATCCTGAATCCCCTGCATTTTTGTTTCCTCTTGAGCAATCGCAAGGCTCATCCTTTTCTCTTCCTGGTTGAGTTCCTCCTGCTTTTCCTTCGCAGCTTTCAAATCTTCCTGAGAGGGTAGTGAATCAACACCAGTGGCCGGATGTGGATGATGCTCTGAGCCACAAACGGGACAAGGAACGTGATCAACCAGTCCTTTTGCAAGGTGTGCTGCTTGAGCAGAGTGCAACTTCTCTTCTAAATGGGCAAGAGTTTCAGACGCGTCCAAACATTGTCTCTGAAGGTGACTATACTGTTCTTTTAATATTTGCTCTTGCTTAAGGACAAGTTGAAATTTTTGATCCATCTTCTCTATTTCGTTTATCTGTTCTAAAAAGGATTGATTCTTTTGTAACGATTTTTCTAATTGAAATAAATCTGCTTGACCATTTTCACCTTCTTCAAGTCGTTTTTCCCGGGATTTTATGCCTTCTTGTAAAAATGAAATCTGTTCTGTTTGTTTTTTGACAATTTCTTGCTGCTGCTCATATCTTTCTTTCATTTCTTTAGTATCTTTCATCAACAAATCCAGCGAATCTATATCTTTTTCCATTTCTTCGAGTTGAGTGATTTTCTTTGAAACGTCGTCCCTGAGATTTTCGTTATTTTTTTCTTCCTTAAATGTTTCTTTAGCTACTATAAGCTTTTCTGAAATTTCATTCTTTTCTTCTATAAGTTGAGCTAATTGACCCTTCAGTTCCTTCAAGTTTCGATTTAGTTTATGGCAATACTCATCTTGTGGAACTAAACGGGATGCTCGCTGAGCTAATATTATGTCTCGATCGATTGATTCGATTTCAGGCTTTAATTTTAAAAGGGATTCTTTCTCAGCCCTTAGTTTTTCTTGAAGCTCGTACTGATTGACCAACCCTTCCGCCTCTTGAAGCTGCTTCTTGAGGGCATCTCGTTTCTTCTGCACACTTTCATAATTAAGCTGCATTTCATTCTCCCTAATTTCCATGCTTTCTATGTGAGCTGGAAGAAGTTGAAGAATATGATGGTCATTCAATGGATTTTCTAATAAAAGTGACTGAAGCTCTTCATTTTCTTCAAAATGAATTCTAAGTAATTCCCTTGTTCGTTCTTCAATAGAGGTTTCTACTGACTTCTTTAAATCGTCTGCCTCCGATTTCAGTTTTTCCTGGATGGACTTATAGAGTTCTGTATGGAATAGACGTTGAAGGATAAGCTCCTTATCTTTACTGTCTGAAGTTAAGAGCTTTCTAAACTCTCCTTGGGGAATCATAAGAATCTGCCTGAATTGATTGGCATCCAGTTGAATTAAACCTTTGATCTTCTCATCCACGTCTCTGACGTTAGCCGCCAGTAACTGTTCTTTTCCATCTTCATCATATACGTATAATTCAGAACGGGCATTTATGGTTGTGTAGCCTTCTCCTCTTGCTTTCTTTTTGTCCTGCTGAGGGGAGCGCCAAATGCGATACGATCTGCCTCTTAAACTGAATGTAAGTTCTACCTCCGTAATAACATCATTACTTGCAAACTGACTTCTCAGTTCAGTCGGACTGCGATCCTCCCCACTTGCCTTCCCGTAAATCGCATAGGATATTCCATCAAAAATAGTCGTCTTACCAGAACCTGTCTTCCCTGATATCACGAACATTGTGCGGTTCCCCAACGAGCGAAAGTCAACCGTTTCTCTTGCTGCATAGGGTCCAAAGGCTTGCATCACTAGTTGAAGGGGCTTCATGCTTGATCGACCTCCTTTCTGGCTTTATCAATAACGTTCTTAAGGACTTCTTCCTTTTCATTGGTAAATTCACCTGTGGTCATATCTCCGTAGAAATCTTTAAACAAATCCAGTTCCGACCTTTTCTTATCCTCCAATACTTTGAAAGTATTTTTCTTTTTGGCATCGGTGAGGTCCATTTTCCTCTCCAGATGTAAAACGTTCGGATAGACTTGTCGCAATTGATTAATGGGATCGATTAACGTACCTTCATCATGTAACGTGATCTTTAGATAGTCATCGACTTTCTGGGATTGATAGAATGCAGGGTCCAGAAGCTCTTCCATCAAACCCTGGAGTTCTCTCATATCCTGCTTCGGCTTTAGTACTTCTTCCCGTAAACGGAAGGATCCATCCCCATCCATTTCTACGATGCTCACTGACTTTCGCTGACTCGCTTCAGAAAATGAGTATTTTAATAGAGACCCTGAATATCGAATCGTTTCATGCTTAATAGCATCTGGACTATGAAGATGACCCAGTGCTGAATAATGGAAGGACTTAAACACATCTGCACCGACACAGCCGGATCCCCCAACAGAAAGGGTTCGTTCTGAATCTGTGGTTTTCCCCCCAAGCACAAACGCATGACCAACAAAAACATGCGGCTCATCTGGATTCATTTTCTCTTCGATTCTCTTCACAATGGCCTCCATCGCCGCATGATGGGAGTTAATCGAATCGTCTTCTAGTATTTGTCTGACATTACCAGGTTCAGCATAAGGAACACAGTGGAAATGAACCCCTTTAATGGTGATTGGGGTAAAGTCATTTGTCAGTTTTCCTTTCAAGTGGAATTGACTATGCTTGTACCATGATGAACCGAATGATAGTCGCTCCGCACTGTCATGATTTCCAGAAACAGCTACAATCGGTGTCTTTAATTCTACGTTAATCCGGTATAAAACTTCGTCCAACAACTCTACAGCTTCTGTAGGAGGAACGGACCGGTCATAAAGATCACCCGCAATGATGACTGCATCAGGTTCTTCCTTTTTTACAAGTTCTATAAACTCCTCTAATATGTATCGCTGTTCTTCTGTCATATATATGCCATGAACCAATTTACCTAAATGCCAATCGGCGGTGTGAATGAATTTCATCACTGTTGTCTCCTCTCCGGTCAATGAGTATCTCCTTAAATTATATCAAACTAATAAGTTATAAGTGAATGGAAATGTCACTTTCCAGGAACGTTTGTTCTTATTTCACCCTAAGGCAAAGTGAACCTCCAGAAATAAGAAAGGATACCCCTCAATAATGAGGGGTATCCTTCAATTATTCTTTTAACTGCTGTGGCAGTGTTTGGATCGATGTAATCACGGCATCCAGCTTTGTCTCAATACGATACAGGAGATACATTGTGACAACTATCGGAAAACCCACCTCAGACACAAAAGCGATAATGGTCTCCATCCTATTCCCTCCTCTCGACATTAATATAGGGAATTTATAAGAAAAAGGTTACGTTATTGTTTATAGTAAAAAAGCGAATCCATAAGCTTCTGGATTCGCTTTTTTGATTAACCGTTTAAGTCACTGATTAAGCTTGAGCTAACTAAGCCAGCCTCATCAAGAATTTCTTTGATTTGGTTTTCTGCTTCGTTTAATTTTTCATTGGCTGCCGTTAAATCAGTTTCGCCTTCTTTTGAGAGTGCTTCAGCTTTCATATTATATGATTCTGTCAAAGTCGATCGGAATGATTCCACCGCGTCCTCTTGATCACCAAGACCTTCAGGGATCTGCAGTCCTTCTACCGCTTTAGCAGATTCAGTTGCTGATGCAGCAGCAGCTTCCTTCATTTTCTCCAACTCTTCTCCTGCAGGAGGCTCTTCTCCTGCAATCGCTTCTTCATATCCATTAAGGTCAATATCAACACCATTGACGGTTGTTGTTAAATTCAAATAAAAATCCATTAAATCTCCAGCAACATTTTCGTTTTCTTCCGATGCATTTGTTGTTTCCTCTTTTTTAGCTTCGTCAGAACCTGAATCGGAGCATCCAACCAGTGCTAAAGATAGACCCAGACCTAAAAACCATACTTTTTTCATACTTGTTTTCCCCTCTCTGTCTCAATCAACATGTTCAAGTATAGAAGGTTAGCAATTCCTATTGGAAATCGCTTTCTTCAATTTATGATAAGCCGGCAAAAAGTATCTTATCACGGGGAGAATCGACTGGTAAAGAAGAATTTTCTAATTTCTACAAAGTTTAAATCTTGTAAATATTTTAAATATACAGCCTATTATTCTATCTGTTCATCAAACTTTTTACACTGGACAATGGTACCTATAGATTCTAAAAACATTTGAACAAGTTTTTCTTCTATGGTATAACATATATATACTTATTTTCGGGGCTGATTGTAGAGCTGGTGCATGCCTAGGTCTTCAAAACCTCTTGGGAGGCGCGTGCCGTCTCCGCTGGGTTCGATTCCCAGGCAGTCCCGCCATATCTTCACAAATGAAAGAGCCCTTATATTCGTTCTATAAGGGCTCTTATTTCATTGGTTTTGTAAGGTTTCCCTCTTTTTTCTTTCTGAAGCTTGAACAGCTTCAAACATGATATGGAAGGTGGTACCTTCTCCCTGCTCACTTTGCACCCTGATATCCGCTCCATGATCACGAAGAATTCTCAGACATATGGTGAGGCCTAAACCCGTGCCTTTCGTCTTCGTTGTGAAGAAAGGCTCCCCGAGTTTATCCAGCGTTTCTTTTTTCATGCCTACTCCCTCATCTTTGAAGGTTAATTGAACCTTGTTATAAGAGGACAAGTCTGCACTAATCGTAATCGTTCCCCCATGAGGCATTGATTCTATGGCGTTTTTAAGTAAGTTAATAAATACTTGTTTTAGCTGATTTTCATCCCCACGAATATGAAGCTCCCTTTCATGGAAATCGGTTTGGATTTCAATATTATATAAAATAGCATTCGTATTTAATAATTTCGCAACATGATCAAGGGTCTCAATGATATTGATTCGTCTATATGTAACGGATTGCGGCTTTGCGAGAATCAATAATTCGCTCAGCACAAGTTCAATCCTCTTGATTTCAGAAAAGACAATCCCTAAGTATTCCTTCGTCTTCTCATCGGCATCATCTCTTAATAACTGTAAGAAACCGTTGATCGACGTAAGGGGATTACGTACCTCATGTGCAATTCCGGCTGCTAATTGCCCGGCGACAGATAGCTTTTGAGATTCTATGGCTAACGTTTCATTCATTTCTATCAATTCTTCTTCATTATGTACTCTTTCGGTAATGTCTGAGATGGTTCCCACCGTCCCAAGAAGTTCACCGTTTTCATTGTAGTTTAACTTAACATTCACTTCACCCCAACGAAACTGCCCATCCCTCTTCTGATAAGAGAAGTCCATTTTCATTTTTTCCCTCTTCATGCTTATACTTTGTCTGACCATTCGAAGTATTTCATGACGTTCATGCAGGGATATAAAATGAAGTGCATTCTTATGTAAACTTTCTTTAACCGTATATCCAGTGTAGTCTTCCCAGGATTGATTCAGAAATTGAAACTCTCCCTTAGAATTGGTATGAAAGACAACTTCATCGATACTCTGAAGCACATGCTGCATTTCTTCATTTAGAAGCTTCACTCTCTCCTCACTCTTTCGCAGGGCAGCGAGAGTTTTATAGCTTGTGTCATAATTTTTCCCCATATAGTAGCTGATAAAGAGAATCAATAGAGTGAACACCAAATCCACTTTCAAATCCACTGGATAATGCAGAACAAAGTAATAAATAAAATCCCATGTTAAGACTAGTAAAAGTCCAATAAGCACTGATACCATTCTCCCTCTATATATCATCCTGTGAGCCCCCTATCCATCCAAGCACGAGAATCGAAATAGAAAGAATTTTCGCGATATTTGTTATTTATTAGTATATCATTTCTAATTAAGAACAGTATAGACTTCTTTTGTAAAAACGACGATATTCTTGTCACAAGCTTTTCCCTTGTCTATAATGAATACGATACATACGCTTTTTGAAAAATTGAGGTGAAAGCATGCTTGAAGGTTGGTTCTTATATTTCATACTGTTTTGGGTCGTATTTTTAGTGGCTTCATTTGCTATTGGTGGATTCTTTATGTTCAGGAAATTCTTAAAGAGATTTCCTAAAGAGGATGGAAAATCCGATTTGGACTGGGAAGAACATTATGTGAATGAAACCATCCACTTATGGGGTGATGAGGAAAAGAAAATGCTCAATGAGTTGGTCACACCCGTACCCGAATTATTTAGAGACGTAGCGAAACAAAAAATTGCAGGTAAAATTGGAGAATTGGCTTTAAAAGAAAGAGCCTCTTCCATTACTCACGAATTGGTCATAAGAGGGTATATCCTGGCGACTCCGAAGCGGGATCATAAGTTTCTTCGAAAAAAACTGAACGAAATGCAAATAGATGTAACCCCTTACGAACATTTATTCTAGGTGACAGGAAGGAAAGCGAATGGGATCGATACTGATTATTCCGATTGTGCTATATTTAATTTTTATTATAGGTGCTGCATTTCTCTTTTATAAATGGAAGAAAGCAAAAAAAGGTAAACGATAGTCGTTTACCTTTTTTATATGATTAATCAATGGGATCCTCTGCCTTACCGTATCGAATGACGTCAAGTATCGCTTGTCCATCACTTGGTTTCCCCTCTCCATTCCGATACGGAAACAATGAAAAGAATATGAAATAAACGGAGAAATACACAAACTGATAGAAAAAGATGTGAACAGGTATGACTCCTTCAAATATTAGGAAGTTAATGGCTAAAATCGCAATCAGGTTAAATAAACTTCCAGATAGATAAATAAGCACATGAACCCACACCTTGTTATACTTCAATTCTGTATATTGACACCAACCTTCCATAAAATACATTCTCTTCACTTCCAATGGACCAATGCTCATTAAATGCTTACCTGTTCCAATACAAAATTTTATCTTTGCACCGAATATGCGTGCAACGAGGATATGACCTGCTTCATGGACGATGGTGACCAATGGCAGCGTTAAAAAGAATGCCAGAAAAAACGTCCAAATATCTGCTAGTGTAAACAATACTTATCCCACCAATATCTCTTGTTATTTTCTTCATCTCTCTCTTTGCCCTAATTGCCTCAACACTAAGCATATTGGTTTCCTTTGTAAAGAAATCGTAATCTCATGTGAATAAATTCCCAAATAAAATAGCAGGGTGATAGAAATCACCCTGCTATTTTTCCCATTGAATTAAATTGAATTCGTTGTTAAATCTTGTTGCTCTTGTTGCAGCTTTCTATATTGAAGATACATGGTGATTCTCCACGGAACGATCATACCAAAGGCAAGAATCCAAAACATCCCACTAAGTTCACCATAATCGATCGATGCACTTAGAATGGACTTGGCCAATATTCGTATTAATAGGAGTCCAATCAAAATAAATGCAAACGCTTTAGAACGTTTTAAATAAATATCATTATCACGAATTTCGAATTTGGAAGTCTTGATCAACAATATAGAAAAGATCATTCCTACGGTAATCGCTTCTAGAAACTCTCCTAAAGTGACTCGGAAAACTGGAAATAAGAACATTAACGCACCTGTACTCATAAACAAAGGAGGTAAGATTATCTTCTTGCTGCTAACAGGCTTTTTCTGAGCCTTCATTCTAATAAATATCACCATAAAACCCATGCAAATCGCAACAATGGATGAAGCAATCATCATAAACCATCATCATCCTTTTATTTTCTACTTTCATACCTTTCCCTATTATAGCCCAAGTGAGATAAAAACGAAAACACAAAAAAGAGAGATTAAATAGAGCTTTAATCTCTCTTTCGATTTTATCATCCTAATACTCTTTTGATGGCTTCTTCTACCCTCACTTCGTCAAAGGGTTTCACAATAAAGTCCTTCGCTCCCGCTTCAATGGCTTCCACCACTACCTTTTGTTGACCCATAGCAGAACACATGATTACTTTAGCTTGGGGAAACTCTGATAGAATTCTTCTAACCGCTTCTATGCCATCCAGCTCAGGCATCGTGATGTCCATTGTGACCAGATCCGGCTGAATCTCACGATACTTTTCTACTGCGATAAGTCCATTCTCTGCTTCCCCTACGACTTCGTGACCGCCAGAGGAAAGCATGCTTCCAAGAGTCATTCTCATAAATTTCGCATCATCCACTACAAGTATCGTTGCCACAGATGTTTCCTCCTCGTATACGCTACCGATGTCTATCGCACCTTATTTCCTAATTCATCCATTTAAACTATACCATAAAACGTAATGAACTGTATATTCTATTTTGGTTTAAAACCCAGTGAATCCTCCAAATACCGAAGTAAAGTAAGCTAGAATGATGGTCATCCAATCAAAGAATAGCATGATCCCTACCGCAATCATCACATATCCTCCTACCTTAACAATCTTTCCACTGTTTTTTCTGACCCATTGCATTCTTCCGATAAAGAATGACAGAATGAAAAACGGAATGGCAAACCCTAATACGTAAGCTGTCATATACATGACACCAGAACCTGGATTAGAGGCGGCAAGAGCCAGAACGGAAGCAAGAATCGGCCCGGTACATGGTGTCCAGCCGGCAGCAAATGCCATTCCGATTAATACGGAGCCAAAAAGGCCTGCCGGTCTATTCTTGAATTCAATGCGACGGTCCTTCATCAATGTTTCCGGTGTGAATACGCCGATGACTACCAATCCAAATATGACAATGAAGATAGCTCCAAGTTGACGAATGAGATCTTTATAATCTAAAAAGAAGTTTCCGATAAGGGAAGTACCAAAACCGATGGCGATAAAGATTGCCGAGAAACCGACTAAGAAAAATAAAGTATGTAATAAACTTCTTCTTTGAAGCATTGCATTATCCGTTTTGAGCTCATTTACACTCATTCCAGTTATATAAGAAAGAAAAGCGGGATATAATGGAAGGCAGCATGGAGAGATGAAGCTTAGGAAACCGGCCCCAAATGCTAAGAAAATATTAATATCAGACATTTTTACAACTCCTACATTTCAGTATATATCTCTATTCTATCAAACAAACCCGGATTCTATGAGGAATGTTTGTGTGAAAGATTTGTGACCATTATATTACATGCACATTTTACTTTTTCAAATGTGTTAAACTCTCTTTTCTTTTTAAAAAAACCAATAATTTTGTTTTGAAAAACAGTTCGATTTTCGTTATACTAATAAAAAGTTACAGTTATTACTAGTTTTGTATTCCGTTTGTAAGGACATACAAAAGAAAGGAAACAGCCGTGTCTAAAAAAGAGCTTCTCCAACGAATTGAAAAAAAGCGTGCTCAATTAATTGATATTGTTGCTGAAAATGGACTCACGTCACCTCAAGCTATTCAATTTAGTCAGGAACTTGATCGTCTGTTAAATAGCTACAACTCCCTATACATAAAAAAATGCTCACCTCAAATGAGCTAAGGCATTATTGATTACAATTATACTATTCTAATATAAATATTAACCAACAAAGGGCAGACCCCTCATCTATAGGGTCTGCCCTTTATACGTTTAAGAACCAGTTACGGTATCTTCCATGCCATCTACTAAACCATTTTGTAGAAGATACATTTTATGATAAATACCTTTTTGAACAAGTAATTCCTGATGACTTCCTCTCTCTACAATCTCTCCTTTATGAAGGACCAGGATCAGATCTGCATCTTGAATGGTAGAAAGCCTGTGAGCAATGGCAATCGTTGTTCTTCCTTTTCGCATTCTTGATAATGCCTCTTGAATGGCTTCTTCCGTTTCTGTATCGATGTTGGCCGTTGCTTCATCCAGGACAAGGATTTTCGGTCGGGTTGCGATGGTTCGCGCAAATGCGATTAATTGCCTTTGGCCACTCGAAAACGTTGATCCCCTTTCAACCACTGGATGCCCATATGCTTCAGGTAGTTTTTCTATAAAAGTATTGGCTTGAACGAATGTGGCAGCTCCCTCCACCTCTCTATCCGTCATCTCTTCGGAATGAAGCTTAATATTATCTCTGATGGTTCCGAAGAATAGAAATGGATCCTGCAGCACAAGCCCCATTTTCCCTCGGAGCTCTTCTACTGGATACGACTTAATGTTTTGACCGTCTATAAGAATATTTCCACGATCAAATTCATAGAACCTCATGAGTAAATTGATGATTGAGCTCTTACCACTTCCTGTGTGCCCTACTAGAGCAACTGTTTCTCCCGGGCTTGCAGTAAATGAAATATTCTTAAGTACGTCTCTCTGCCCATCATAAGAGAACGAAACATTGTCAAACGTTATTTTCCCTTCAATGATTGTACCTTTCGAAAGATTTTCCACATTCTGTGCAGGTGAAAGTTCATCTTCATCGAGCAGCTTAAAGACACGGGAAGAGGCAATGATGGCCTGCTGAAACATGGATAGCCTCATCATGATTTGATTGACAGGCTCAAAGAAACGGTCCAGATAATTTACAAAGGCATATAATACCCCTATTTCAATGGTCTGATTGAATGATGTCACGCCAAAATAACTTAACACGACTATCAGGGCAGCTACATACACCAGATCAATGGCGGGTCTTAATAATAATCCATCAACTTTAATATTTCTCATTCCTGCTAAATAATGTTTTTCATTGATATTGCCGAATTCTTCTCTTAGTCTTTTTTCCTGCCTGAAGATTTGAATGATGGACATTCCCTGAAGCGATTCACTAAGCTTTGCATTAAGCTGACTCAATCTCTCGCGCATATCCTGATAGAAGATAGCACTAAACTTGCGGTAAAGATTCATAATCATAAATATGACCGGCAATATGAATAAACAAAAGAAGGCAAGACGGGGATTGAGTGCAAACATGGCGATAAAGATGCCTGTTAATAGGAATGCTCCCTGAATGAATGATACAAGCACACTCACAAACATATCTTTAATCGCTTCCGTATCATTCGTCACTCGTGAGACAATGCTTCCTGCCGGGGTTTTATCGAAATACTTCATTCCTAATCCCTGTACCTTAGTAAAAACATCCACCCGGAGCTGCTGAATGATTTTCAGTGCTATTTCCTGGAATTTCAATAATTGAAAGTATGAGATCAACACGTTTCCAATTTGGATGAATAGATAGGTCGCTCCCAATCCTACAAGGGGACCGTAGGGAAATTCTCTTGGGGTTAAATAATCGTCTATAAAGACCTTGATGATGATTGGTCCAAAGACATCGCCGATTGTTGTCAAAAGCAATAATGAAAATGCAAATAAAATCGTTTTCTTATGCGGCTTTGTATATTTCATTAGACGAAAAAATATGTTTCGCTGTTCTTTCGCCGTTAACGTCGGTATCGTATCCATAACTTATCCCCCATGTTCCACTATTTCTTCTAACTGTTGACGCAGATACATTTCCCTATACCATCCTTTTTTCATCATCAGTTCACTATGACTGCCTCTCTCCGTGATCATTCCTTCTTCAAGGACGATGATTAAGTCTGCATGTTGAATCGCACTTAATCGATGAGAAGTGATCATGGTCGTTTTTCCGGCTCTATTTTCCTTTAATGATGTCAAGATGGATTCCTCTGTCTTTGCATCAACAGCTGACAACGAGTCGTCAAGTATGAGTACCTCTGGATTCATTAACAGCGCTCTCGCAATCGAGATCCTTTGCTTTTGTCCACCAGATAACGAAACACCTCTTTCACCCACCACAGTACCGTATCCTTCGCTGAAATGAATGATATCATCATGGATATGCGCAAGTACAGCCGCCTCTTCCACTTTTTCTTTCGGGGTAAGTGGATGAGTGAAAGCAATATTCTCAAGAATCGTTGCTGAAAAAAGAAAATGATCCTGAGGCACATATCCTATACTTTCACGTAAACGGGTTAATTTATAATCCTGGATCTTTTCCCCGCCGAACGTTATTTCGCCCTTATACCCTTCAAACTCCCTTAGTAATAATCTTAGAAGCGTTGTTTTACCTGCTCCCGTTTTTCCTACGATCCCTATCGTTTGACCTTTCTTTAAGGAAAATTGAATATTCTCTAAAGTATGCTCATCTTCATTTGGATAAGCAAAGGACTCAATCTTATATTCTATATCTCCTGAAGGCACTCGATCCAGCGCTCCTTCTTGATCTTTAATATCTACCCTTTTATTTAATAACTGAGAGACACGGTCGTAAGACGCACGCCCTCTTTCTACAATATTAAATAACCATCCGAATGCGAGCATCGGCCAAATGAGAAGTCCCAGGTAGGTAGTAAAAGAGATTAATTCTCCTATTGTCAGTTCTCCACTTACGACAAATCTTGACCCAAATACAATGGATAGAAAGAATGAAACTCCTACTATTATTGAAATGGTTGGATCGAAAAGGGAATCCACTTTTGCAACAGCTATATTCTTTTGCACTACATCTTCAGATTGCTTTCGAAATGATTCGATATCCTCTCTCTCTTGTCCAAACGTCTTAAGAACCTTGATTCCAGTTACACTTTCCTGTGTTTTATCATTTAAGGATGAGAATGCTTCCTGTGCTTTATGAAAGCGTTTATGCAAGAGAGTACCATAATAACTCGTAAGCATAGCCATGAACGGCATTGGGATCAAAGCAATAAGGGTAAGCTTCCAGCTGATTGTAAAAGCCATGGCCAGTATCACGAATCCTCCTGTAGATATGGAGTCTACAAATGTCAATACTCCAACTCCTGCGGTTTGTTGAATCGCTTGAAGATCATTTGTGGCATGCGCCATCAAATCACCGACTCTTCTCTCTTGATAAAAGGAGGGCGACATTTTGGTAAAATGATGATACAAACGATTCCGGAGCAAGCGGGAAAGTTTGGTCGCCGAACCAAAAATCATGATCCTCCATACGAACCGAAGGCCGTACATTGATAGAGCCGTGGCGATGAGGATAAGAATCCACTTCAGCATGTCTTGACGGGTCAATGTGTTCCCTTTAATACTGTCCACAATGATCCCTACAATCTTTGGTGGGATCAATTGAAGAAATGCTACAAATAAAAGCAGGATGGTACCTGTGATATATGACTTTTTCTCTTGCAGAAAAAACCACTTTAAATCTAAAAAGACTCTCATTTTGTCTCCCCCGTATCTATAAAAATCGACTCTTTATTTTACCAAATTTCAAAAAAATGAGAAATCTTTTTTTTGATAAGACTTATACACAAAAAAGAACACCTCTTAATGTTTTAAGAGATGCTCTTTTTGTTCATCTTATGCTAATGGATTTGAACAAATGGTTCCTGGTCCACTTCTTTTACAATGGTTGCTTTCAGACCCTTTGGTGTTTTCACATATAGGTAAACGGGTGTGTGAGGGAAGTAATCAACAATTTCAGGGCCAATCGCCTGAGAAAAGCCTATTAGTTCTGTTTCTTTCACCATCCCTGTATGTACATCAATCACGAGTTTATTCAAGGTGTCTTTTTGGTATAAGGCTTTTCCGACAAACTCAATATCCTGGTGTGAAAAATATTTCGAAACATAATCTTCTAAATCACGTATCCGATTATGTAGATCTCGATCTTTCTCTTCCCCTTCATCACTAGGAAAGTAATAATATTTATCCGTTACATCGTTCCATTTTTTTGCAGTCTTATCATTTTCGTCAACATAGCTTGAGGTAATATAGTTGCCTGACACTACGCTATTCAATGGTTGAAGTTTGTATAGGGATATCAGAACAGGAACATCTTTTAGTTCCTTATTTGCTTTCAGCCTACTGACAACGGTGTTGGCTATCTTTTTTCCGTATTCTTCTAACTGTTGATCATCGATCTTTGCCTCATCAAAATGCATGAGCTTATTTTCATCTTCGACTCGAATATAATCTACGGTATTCATAGCAAGACCGAGGGAAATCCCTTTTATCTTCCCTTCTGAGTCAACGTAGTTCTGTTCATGGATATAAGCGAGATACATGGGATTCTTTTTTTCAAGCTCCATTTGTTGTTCCCAGCCCATATCATCCTTAATCTCCAGAGCAGGATTAAGCCCTAATTTATTTGATTTAGACTTTCTTCCAAGCCATGAATTTAGATCCTTAAGATATTGACCTTCCTGGTATACATAATCCTCTGGAGAAAAATGCTCGGTGGATAAAGACATGAGGCCAGTCTCGATTTCATCCATATCACTGCGATTATTAATCATCATCGTAATGAGACCACGATTGATTGATTTCTTCTCTTTGTTCACTTTATAATTTAGATATTCGCGCGCTTCTCCAGCTGCACTATTTTGAATTTCAAGTGTTTCTTCATCCATCACTTCTTGAGGCTTATTGCTGCAGCCGGCAACAAGAATCATGAGAGACAGTGAAGCAATCATCCATTTTTTCATATGACTCCCTCCGGACTTTATTCTATCATAAATTCAATTTCAATCTGAATGATAATCATTAAGTTTTTATGAATTGACTAAAATAATCATTTTAGCCTAAATGCTAAGGCTCTTTTCGCAAAGGTTGTTGTTTTCTAGTATAGAATCTGCAAGGGCTCTGTCAACCAGTTTATGCTGGATGGTGAGGGGAACTGCTTCGCTTTCCGCGGACGTTCGGCCGAGCCTCCTCAGCTTCGCTTCCGGGGTCTCGGCACGCCCAAAATCCGCCGGAGTCTGCGCAGTTCCCCTCACCATCTTTAACAGAGTTTTCATGACAGAGCTTCAAGGTGTGCAAGAAAACAATGTAACTAGAAAAAATAATTCTTTTTCTTAAAAAGAACAATATCTACTTACCTTGAATGAGATGGTTTGCTAAAATTTTTGTTTTTATTGTTTACCGTTGAGGATACATGTTCAGAAAGTTGATTGGAGCGGAAGGAGGCTCGACTCCTGCGGGAATAGCTGGACAGTACGAAAAGCGGAGGGGCTTTGCCCAGGGGCGACAAGCATAAGACGAGTCTGCCGGAAAGGCGCTCTTTGCCTTTTTGGCAGACTTGGCTTATGACCTCGAGCCCCTAAGCCCCGTAGCTAGACAGGTGAGACCCCGGAGGCGCAGCCGAGGAGGCTCACCGCCAGCCCCGCGGAAAGCGAGCTTCCTGGAGCGGAAATCAACTATTACTTTCTCATCTACAATTGCAACAAAATATACGAAAAGAGCCATTACGAAAGAACGGGTTATAAGCCCTTTATCGTAAGTAGTATAGTCACAAATAGAAAAAGCACTCATTACCTGAGTGCTTCTAACTATTACTTCATGTTCTTATTCATTGCATTCATCATTTGATTGATTTTCTTTTGGGAAGGTTTTTGACCCATTTGCATCATCATCATGCGTAACATTTGCTCGTTGATTGGTGGATTTTTCTTAAGATAGCTCATCATATATTTACGAGCAATGAAAAATCCTAGTGCAACTCCAGCAAGTAATGCTAGAACTCCAACTAGAATAAGTAACCCAGTCGTTGACATACTCTTACTTCCTCCTTCATGTTGTCCTTATAAAAGTGTACTAAACCATGAAACATTATACAATATTTCTGTCATAATTTCTTATTAATATATAAATTTTCTTTGTTTAATCGGTTTTAACCACCCAAAACGTTCATTTTGGATATCAATTGCGAGGAGCTGACCCATATTTCTGCGCAGGATTTCAAAAAAGACATATTCAGATTCATCGTGACCCCAAGCATTCAGCGTCATCCATTTCTCATTGAGAACAAGTGTAGCACCTGAATCGACCCTTTCAATCGTTGCAACAGAATCAACCCAAGCCGCTCCTTCAATTTTAATGATCTCGTGCTGCAGGAGTCTTTGTGTAGGAAGGTATGGAATAGGCCTAGTAATGTAATTTACTTGTTTCGAGATGATATCGTGAAGCTCCCCTGTACTTGCTTCCCACTCGGAAAACAGCTGATAGAATATTCTTTCCCGACCATAATAGTGCTGAACAAACATTTCCTCAATCCAATAGATTTGATAGTTTCGCACCTTTACACCCTCCTACCTTTCTTTCATATAGTATAAATCAACTAGATAGGAGTCATTGTCGGAAATTGTTGAAAATCTACACTAGTTTTGTCGAAGAGCAAGTTAACTCAAAAATATCGGTGATTGGCTCAAGTTGTAATATTTAGGGACTTTTCATCATTTACCCATTCTCTTCCAAACATACTCATTTTATCGACAATTACATTCAGCTAAAAAAAGGTCGACTCCTTAAAGAGTATTAAGGAGTCGACCTTTCATGTCTTTAATTCATTACTGTATCAACGCTTTGATTCTTGAAACTACATTGTCTGTTGTAAAGCCGTACTCTTCCATGACTTTTGCTCCAGGAGCAGATGCACCATATCCATCAATAGCTAAAATATCGCCTTCGTCTCCTACATAGCGGTCCCAACCCATTGGAGATCCCATTTCGATAGCAAGACGTTTTTTCACACTCTTCGGCAGAATAGATTCTTTGTATTCTTTTGATTGTTTCTCGAAGCGATCCCAAGATGGCATACTAATGACAGATACGCTGATTCCATCTTTTTCAAGTGCATTTTGAGCGTCTACTGCCAAATGTACTTCAGAACCAGTTGCAATCAGTAAGGCATCAGGCTGTTCCTTGCCAGATGCAGATACGACATATGCGCCTTTGTCTACGCCGTTATACGCTTTATCTGCAGTACCTTTAAGAGTTGGGAGGTCCTGACGAGATAGAACTAACATCGTAGGCTGATCCTTAGACTCTAATGATAATTTCCATGCTGCAGCAACTTCATTTCCGTCACCAGGGCGGATGACAGAAAGGTTAGGCATCGCACGAAGTGAAGCAAGCTGTTCTACAGGTTCATGGGTAGGTCCATCTTCTCCGACTGCGATACTATCATGTGTGAATACATATGTCACAGGTAAGCCCATTAGAGCAGCTAAGCGGATTGCAGGTCTTAAATAGTCACTGAATACGAAGAATGTTCCTCCGAATACGTGCAGACCGCCGTGAAGAGCCATACCATTCATGGCTGCACCCATACCGAACTCACGAACACCGAACCAGATATTACGACCTTCAGGCGATTCATGTGTAAAGTCTGCTTCATCTTTAATCATCGTCTTGTTAGATCCGGCTAAGTCAGCTGATCCACCAATGAATGAAGGGAGATTCTTTGCAATCGCATTTAAGACTTCACCGGAAGAAGCTCTGCTAGCCAGTGCTTTTCCTTCTTCATATACCGGGATATCTTTATCCCATCCTTCTGGAAGATCGCCTTTGATTGCTGCTTCTAATTGGACAGCAAGCTCTGGATGCTCTTCTTTATATTTTATGAATAGGTCAGCCCAAGCTTCTTCTTTTTCAGAACCTGCTTGTTGGATTTTTTCCTCGAATCTGCTGTAAACTTCATCAGGTACATGAAAATCCTGCTCAAACGTCCATTGATAAGCTTCTTTCGTTAGCTTCATTTCGTCTTCACCAAGCGGAGCACCGTGAACTGCAGATTTCCCTGATTTATTAGGAGCTCCGTATCCGATGACCGTCTTAACTTCGATCATAGTTGGACGGGTAGTATCACCTTGAGCCTCTTCGATTGCTTTGGAAATTTCATCAAGATCATTTCCGTCTTCAACACGAATATATTGCCAACCATATGATTCAAATCGGCCTTTCACACTTTCAGAGAAAGATTTGTCTAACTCTCCATCAAGTGAAATATCATTTGAATCATAGAGAACTACTAGACGACCTAATTTCAAGTGACCTGCCAATGAAGCTGCTTCAGAGGCCACACCCTCCATTAAGTCTCCATCTCCACAAATAGAATATGTAAAATGATCTACCATATCGTATTGATCCTTATTGTATGTAGTCGCTAAATGCCTTTCAGCTAGTGCCATACCGACTGCCATACCGATTCCTTGTCCTAATGGTCCAGTCGTAGCTTCTACTCCTGGAGTATGTTTGTATTCCGGGTGACCCGGAGTTTTACTTCCCCATTGACGGAATTCTTTAAGATCTTCCATTGAAACGTCATAACCTGATAAATGAAGCAGGCTATATAATAGCATGGATCCATGACCGGCAGATAAAACGAAGCGGTCCCGGTTAAACCACTCAGGATTTTTCGGATTATGGTTCATGAATCTTGTCCAAAGAGCATACGCCATCGGAGCTGCTCCCATAGGCATTCCGGGGTGTCCAGAACCTGCTTTTTCAATTGCATCGATAGATAATGTACGGATTGTATTAATTGCTAACTGATCTGTGTTATCAAACATATGTCAGACATCCTTCCTTTTAATGTACCTTAATGTACCTTATTAATATTAATCTTCTTTGATAGTTTATACAACTATCTTGAATGATAACATGACTTTATGATCGTTGAAAATAAAAAACCTTATGATTTCATAAGGGGTGAAGATGAAAAAAACTGCCAGGTCCATATAATATGGACCTGGCAGTTCATTCATTTAGTTCATTTTCTTCTTAGTCTGTATATCCTGAATCTTCTTAGGCGTCACTTCATTACCTTCCGGATCAAATATTCTTGTATTTTCAATGGTCCCTTTCATCGATTGACGAAACGTTTCCAGGTATTCTTTTCTCAACTTGGACTGCTCTTTTGCTTCTTGTTCGGTTAGTCCGCTACTCTTGGACTTCTTGGCAAGTTCATTGATTCGATTCATTTTTGTTTTTGAAAGCATCTATAAAAACTCCTTTATTGCATAGTAAGCAAAATCTAATACACAACCAATAGTAAAGCTTAATTCTATCGTCATGTTACTAGATTAAAGGAGATAAAACAAGAGTTACGCATTTTCCAATGAAGACATATATTCTTTGAAACGCCTATGTACGGTAGCTTTGGAGACATTATACCCAAACCCTCTTAAAGTGGCTGCAATTTCAGCAAATGTCAGTTCGTTCTTTCTTAACCTGACAATTTCCTCAACGGGTACTTCAATCCGCTCTCTTCCATCTGCATTCCCTTTATTTTTTAGATTTTTATGAGGTTGAAAACCATTTTCCACTGCCCTTTTCATACCTCGTCTGATTTTTAAATTATGGAGTTTCCTTTGATACTCCTCAACCATACTTACGATATTAATCACCATAGAATCTGATTCAGATAAGTGAAGCTCCCCACTATGTGTTTGACTAATGATCTTGACTTCCTCTTTTAATAAACAATGAATAAGAGCAATTTTGGCATTCCCTCTACCAATTCTTGTTTCGTCCTGTATGAGAACAGCCTCAATCGACTCCTCTTTAATCAAATCAAGAAGTTCAAGAACACCAGGGCGATCCAACTCAAAACCGCTTGCTTGATCTTTTATGATAGCAACCACTTCGTATTGGTGTTCTTGTGCTAATTTCACTAATTCCTCTTCTTGACGTTCCAAGGATGTTTCCTGCGTGTCTTTCTTTGTACTGACTCTGCAGTAAATTACTGCCTTCATCTTCTATCCCTCTATTCTTCGTTCATTACCAATTCATAGTCTGAATGGGTGGATAATGTTGGATTTTCTATAGGTAACACAAGTGATTCACCGGGTTTGATTGAGAATGATGTGAGATTATTTTCCTCTCCGACCCAAGCGATAAATTCTTCCACCGTCATAGAATATTCTTCATTGTACTGTTTGGCAATAGTCCATAGTGTGTCTCCATCCTGAACGGTGATGCTTTGATATGACGGCTGGTTTGCCATGACCACTAGCAAAAAGGCTGCAGATAAAAGCGCTAAAATAAATAATATAATAATGTAAGAGAAACGATTCCAAATGTGTGTTAACATAAAAAATACCTCCATACGAATGTTTGTTCTGTTTTTGTTATATTCATTGTAATACGAACATTCGTTTGGTGTCAACAGAAATTCGAACTTATGTTTGTATCAGCTGGAAAGACATGCTATAATGGGAACATAAGATCTATAATAGAGGTGCGTGAACATGACAAAATTGTCTAAAAGACAGCAGGACATACTAGAATATATTAAAATTGCAGTAAGAGAAAAAGGGTACCCACCTTCCGTACGGGAAATCGGGGAAGCCGTTGGTCTTGCTTCTAGTTCCACCGTACACGGACATCTGGCCAGGTTAGAGAGTAAAGGTCTTATTCGTAGAGATCCCACTAAACCAAGAGCCATCGAAATCTTAAATCTTGAAGAGGATATGATACCGCGTCAGCGGGTTGTTAACGTTCCTTTAATCGGTAAGGTTACAGCCGGTCAACCCATCACGGCTGTTGAGAATGTCGAGGAATTCTTCCCACTCCCTGAGCGTATGGCACCTTCGGATGAACAGGTCTTCATGCTGGAAATCATGGGTGACAGTATGATAGAGGCCGGGATCTTGGATGGGGATTTTGTTATCGTGCGTCAGCAACAAACAGCGAACAATGGAGATATCGTCGTAGCGATGACTGAGGAAGATGAAGCGACTGTAAAACGCTTCTTTAAAGAAAAGGACTATGTCCGATTACAACCAGAGAATTCAACCATGGCTCCGATCATTTTACGAAATGTATCCATTTTAGGAAAAGTTGTCGGAGTTTATCGTCAAGTACATTAATATGTAATAAGCCGCTATGTATACTTAGCGGCTTATATTTTTGATGGCCAAAAAAAAGGAGTGGAGGCAGCATTTATGCTGCCTCCACTCCTTTTGAATAAAATACACTTTTTTAGGATTAATACATTTGAATGTATTGCTCGCGCTCCCATGGGTGTACTTGTGTACGGAACATATCCCATTCGATTTCTTTCGCTTCAACGAAGTGTTCGAAGATGTGTTCTCCAAGGGATTTAACGATTACTTCATTTGTTTTAAGGTTTTCTAATGCAGCGTGTAAAGTTGCTGGAAGATCTACGATTCCCGCTTCTTCACGCTCTTTTTTATCCATAACATAAATGTTGCGGTCGATTGGCTTAGGAGCTGGAAGGTTATTCTTAATTCCATCCAATCCAGCAGCCAGTAATACAGCCATCGCCAAGTATGGGTTTGCGGCCGGGTCAACACTACGGACCTCAACACGTGTGCTTAATCCACGAGAAGCAGGGATACGGATTAATGGGCTGCGGTTACGAGCAGACCATGCAACATAACAAGGTGCTTCATATCCAGGTACTAAACGCTTGTATGAGTTTACAGTCGGGTTAGTGATCGCTGTAAAGTCAGTTGCATGTTTAATGATACCTGCAAGGAATTGACGAGCTGTATCGCTTAATTGCAGATCTCCCTTTTCATCGAAGAAAGAGTTTTCCCCATTTTTGAATAGGGACATGTTACAGTGCATTCCCGATCCATTTACACCAAATAGAGGCTTAGGCATGAATGTTGCGTGTAATCCATGCTTGCGTGCAATCGTTTTAACCACTAGTTTAAATGTTTGGATATCATCACATGCTCTTAATGCACTTGCATATTTAAAGTCGATCTCATGTTGACCAGGTGCAACTTCGTGGTGAGATGCTTCGATTTCAAAGCCCATTTCTTCTAGTTCTAATGCGATATCCCGACGGCAGTTCTCCCCTAAATCTGTAGGAGCTAAGTCGAAGTAGCCACCGTTATCGTTCAATTCTAATGTCGGCTCACCATTTACGTCTAATTTAAAGAGGAAGAATTCTGGCTCAGGTCCAAGATTGAAGTCAGTAAACCCTAGCTCTTCCATTTGACTTAAGATGCGCTTTAAATTGTTACGCGGATCTCCTTCGAATGGAGTGCCATCTGGATTGTAGATATCACAGATCAGTCGGGCTACTTTTCCTTTTTCAGCTGTCCATGGGAATACTAACCAAGTGTCTAAATCAGGGAATAGGTACATATCTGATTCTTCAATTCGAACAAACCCTTCAATTGAAGATCCGTCAAACATCATCTTGTTATCTAGTGCCTTCTCAAGCTGACTAAGAGGGATTTCTACGTTCTTAATCGTCCCCAGAATGTCAGTGAATTGCAGTCGGATGAACTTTACACCTTCTTCATTCGCTAATCTTAAAACATCTTCTCGAGTATACTTTGCCATTTACGTGTTTCCTCCTCAAGTTTATTAAAGGTTTTATTTAATGAAAAAAGCGAGACATGTCACCTTGACGCAAAGATGCTTTAGTAAATCGACCGGAATGCATCAATTCATTTCGAAGTAATTTACGCAACTCGTCATCGGATAGATCCTGTCGTGCTTTTTCTTCCTTTTCATTGCTTACGTCAGATACTACTTTACTTTCATTATGACTGGATACCGCATATATCTTCTTAATCCCAGCCATGTTGATGCCTTGATCTAACAAATCCTTTACTTCTAATAACTTATCAATGTCATTCAAGGAAAAGAGCCTGCGATTCCCCTCAGTACGTGCAGGGCTGATCAATTGGTGCTCTTCATAGTATCGAATCTGACGAGCTGTTAGGTCCGTGAGCTGCATGACAATACTAATTGGGAATAATGCCATCGTTCGACGAATTTCACTACCGCTCATCCTGATTCCTCCTTTTGTTTTCCTTCTTGACCTTATTATATGTAATGTAAGGAGTTCTGTCAATCAAATGTTAGATTTTCTTACATAAGAATTCAGTAGAAAAGGATAGTCAGATTTAGACTATCCAATTACTAATTTATTATCCTATTGTCACAGTGATTAAACCTTTTTCAATCAAATTATCTACTGCTGAGCAAACGGCAATTTTTACATGGGCGTAAGTTAATCCCCCCTGAACATATGCCACATAAGGTGGTCTTATCGGACCGTCTGCAGATAATTCAATGCTGGAACCTTGAATGAATGTTCCTGCTGCCATAATGACATCATCCTCGTAGCCGGGCATATAGTTGGGATAGGGAGTAAAATGAGAATTTATAGGTGATGCAAACTGGATTGCCTGACAAAATGCGACCATCTTATCTCTGTCATCGAACTGCACAGACTGAATTAAATCTGTTCGTTTTGCATGAGGACTTGGATTTGTATTCATGCCAAGTTCCGTTAAAAGCGCAGATGTGAAGACGGCCCCCTTTAATGATTGTGCCACCACATGGGGTGCCAAAAAGAAACCTTGATACATTTCTTGCAAGCTATAAAGAGATGCACCCGCCTCTGCCCCTATTCCAGGAGAGGTCATTCGATATGAACATGCGTCAACGTATTCTTTCTTTCCTACAATGTAACCCCCGGTTTTAGCAAGACCTCCACCAGGATTTTTGATAAGGGAGCCTGCCATTAAATCTGCTCCGATGTGACAAGGCTCACTCTCTTCTACAAACTCTCCGTAGCAGTTGTCTACGAAGACAACCATTTCAGGGTTTATCTCTTTTACAAAATCAATCATTTCTTTGATTTCTTCTATAGTAAAGGAAGGTCGGTTGGCATATCCTTTAGATCGCTGAATCCCCACCATTTTTGTTTTGGAAGAAATCGTTTTTGCCACCCCTTCAAAATCCACCTTTCCAGACTGGAGTAAATCTACACTTTGATAGCCAATTTGAAAGTCTTTCAGTGACCCGGTTCCTTCCCCGCGAATCCCAACAATTTCTTCTAACGTATCATATGGTTTTCCCGTTATGTACACTAATTCGTCCCCAGGTCTGAGTACACCAAATAAGGCGATGGAGATTGCATGAGTACCTGAAATAATCTGAGGACGCACTAGTCCTGCTTCTCCTCCGAAAACATCGGCATAAATACTTTCTAATGTGTCTCTTCCTGCATCGTCATACCCATAGCCAGTTGAAGGTATGAAGTGGGAATCGCTTACACGGTGCTTTTGAAAAGATCTAAGCACACTGAACTGGTTATTTTCGGCCCGTTCTTCAATTTGGTTGTGTATATCTTTAATGCTTTCTTCAACTTTTGTTACCAATGGTTTTAGAGTGTTTCCGTGCACTAATTGTTCAAACATGAGGTTTTGTTTCCCTTCTACCTTTGAAATTTCTTGATGCTGCCTGCGATTGGATGATCTTCCAGGTGATAGCCCTTCAATTCATAAACCTGGTTTTCTTCAATAAATTGCAGCTTTTTTAAGATGGTTTCATTCTTTAATTGTGAAAGGACCTTCCCTTCACTCGCTGGAATGAATACATGATAAGATGTCATATGTTTTTTTACGATTTCTTCTATTTTTAATAGAAGCTGCCCGCGATCGTGTTCGTTTAAGGCACTGATCATGATACGATCCCATTCGCTGCTTGGGACAAAGTCATGGTGCATCACATCTTTCTTGTTGTAAACCGTTAACTGAGGCAGTCCAAACATGTCCAGGTCTTGTAATAAAGATTGAACGGTTTTTTCATGCTGACTGTAATCGGGATTAGAACTATCCACTACATGGAGAAGAAGATCCGCCTCTCTCACCTCTTCCAGTGTAGAGCGAAAAGCCGCTACTAATGTAGTCGGGAGATCTTGGATAAATCCGACTGTATCCGTTAGTAATGTCAAGTAGCCACTGGGCAAGGGCATTTTTCTGGTCATCGGGTCCAATGTTGCGAAGAGTTGATTCTCTTCATAAGAGTCTGCTAATGAAATTCGATTAAACAAAGTCGATTTCCCAGCGTTTGTATAACCTACCAGTGCAATTTGAAAGGCTTTGTTACGCTTTCTTCGTTCACGATACCTTTCTCTGTGTTCAACAATGATTTGTAGTTGTTTCTTAATATCATCAATCCTGCGATGAATGTGACGACGGTCACTTTCGAGCTTTGTTTCACCCGGCCCTCTTGTACCAATTCCTCCTCCCAACCTTGAGAGAGAAGCTCCTTGACCGATTAATCGAGGAAGCAGATATTGAAGTTGAGCAAGCTCTACTTGTAATTTCCCCTCTCTTGAACGGGCGCGGCCAGCGAAGATATCCAGGATCAGTTGAGTACGATCAATCACCCTTGCATTTAAATCTTTTGATAAATTTCTAATTTGACTCGGAGATAGTTCATCATTAAAAATGATTATATCCGGTTCAAATTGCTCTTCTAAAAGGACCAACTCTTCCACTTTACCTTTTCCTATATATGTACCAGGATGAACACGATCCCGTTTTTGAGTTAGTATAGCCATTACTTGACCTTGAGCCGTTTCCGTCAATTCTTCAAGTTCGTCTAAACCATACTGAAAACGCAAGTCATCTTCCTCGAGTTGACACCCAACAAGAATGACTTTTTCCTTTACTTCATTCTTCAATAAACATCCTTCTTTCTGTACAATTCATTATTATTTTCATCATACCAAATTCGCCTCGTAAACTCTATGTAAAAAGGAATGAAAAATGGTTGCAATTAAGTGCAGACGTGTTAAAATCAGTATGTTTGAATTTACGATATCACACTCATTCAAGAATCTACATAATGGCATGTAGCATATTGTAATAGGGTTAGGAGGAATGTGTATGACGTGGGAAGTATTAAGTATTATAGGTACCATTGCTTTTGCTATTTCAGGAGCTATCATTGCCATGGAAGAGGAATACGATATCCTCGGTGTTTATATATTAGGAATTGTCACAGCATTCGGTGGAGGGGCTATTCGGAATTTACTGATTGGCGTCCCTGTTTCCGCTCTATGGGAGCAAGGCATGTTGTTTCAGATTGCCCTCCTTTCCATAACAGCTGTCTTTCTTTTCCCTAATAATCTCCTAAAACACTGGAGAAAATGGGGGAATTTCTTTGATGCCATAGGTCTTTCAGCTTTTGCTATACAAGGAGCACTGTATGCTTCTGAAATGAATCATCCAATAAGCGCTATTATTGTAGCAGCTGTGCTGACAGGGAGCGGGGGCGGAATCATTCGTGATCTCCTTGCCGGTCGGAAACCATTAGTGCTTCGTTCAGAAATTTATGCTGTCTGGGCAGTCCTGTGCGGAGCAGCAATCGGGCTCGGGGTAGTCCATTCAGCATTTGAACTCTACTCTTTATTCGTGATCACAACAACATTACGTGTTCTATCCTATTTATACAAATGGAGGTTACCGAATAGGAGCTTACGGGCACATGTATAATAGAAAAATGCATTCACTTTTGAATGCATTTTTTTATAGATTTTTATATTACTAGATGTTTACTAAGTATAGTCATTCAGATGATCCTTTGTTAAACACTAAATCATTGCTGCGGATTGTTAATAAATCATGTCGATCATAGCAATTTTCCATTAGCAGCCGCATGGCCTGAGTACGAATTGACTTTTCTAATACATTCCGTACATACCTGCCATTTGAAAATGCCATAGGAGATAATGTATTTTTTGCTGAGTGAAGATGTTCCCGGATCTTTCTTTCTGCATCATGACTTAATAAATATTCCTTTTCTTCTAACATCCTTCTGCCGATTTCCATCAGCTGATCAACTGAATAATCCGGAAAGTGAAAGACGAGAGGGAATCTTGATTGAAGACCGGGATTCAAGGTAAGAAAGTGTTCCATTTCCCTCGAGTATCCTGCCAGGATCAAGATGAATTCATGCTGCTTATCCTCCATATGTTTGACAAGTGTATCGATGGCTTCTTTCCCGAAATCCTTCTCTCCTCCTCTGCCCAGTGAATACGCTTCATCGATAAACAAAATTCCACCCAGGGCTTTTTTGACAAGGTCTCTTGTTTTCTGAGCAGTGTGACCAATATATTCACCAACCAGATCTGCTCTCTCTGCTTCGATTAAATGACCTTTAGAAAGTACATTCATTTTCAAGAACAGTTTTCCGATAATCCTTGCGACAGTAGTCTTTCCTGTACCGGGATTTCCTTTGAACATCATATGAAGGGCTTGTTTTCCTGCTTTCAACCCCATTGTTTCCCGTTTCTTATTAACATATATCCAAGCATAGATTTCTTTCACCATTTTCTTCATTTCTTCCATTCCGACAAGTGATCCAAGTTCTTCTTCTATTTCTTTTAATGCGACATGCTCTTGAGGGAGCGACTGAGGAATGGAATCATGTCTTATCGTATCTTTTACTGAACTCCGTTTTTGAGAATTCAATACAATGCTGATTTGACCATTATTTTTCATTCTCATTGGTTGATCCAATGGATTCACCTCACCATTCTTAAGACAGTATACGCTCCTGAAGATTTTAGGGTGACAAACGCCTATTTTTCACCAGGTTTTTTCGACAAATTAGAAGAATTCTGTCTATTTCTGCGCTTTCCCGAGAAATAAAAAGAAACACGGAATCTTTTGCTTCGTTTATTTTTCATAACGATTCATCATATTCATAACTAGTGAAAACTAATTTGGAACTTGATAAGTGAGGGACATAAAAAAAGCCTCTCTTATCATCCTATTCAATTACTTTTCGTTTCATTAATTAATTCTTGCAATCACGAATCAGATTCATGCCCTATATGATAAATATACTGATGATTACTACAAAAAAAGCTGCCCATTGAGGCAGCTTTCGCAGTCTTTTAATATTAATTGCTTTGTTCTTCAAAATTTATTTGGACATTTCGCTGTGGAGCGAATGTTGAAATGGCATGCTTATATACAAGCTGCTGTTTTCCTTCGCACTCAAACAGCACTGTAAAGTTATCAAAACCTTTCACTTGTCCACGGATTTGGAATCCATTCAATAAAAATACCGTACATAGTGAACTCTCTTTTCTTAATTGATTAAGGAATTGATCTTGGATATTAATGGATTGTTTCATGGTTAGTCCTCCTCTTCTATCTCTACGTTACTTATTCGACTTTAATTGTAGCTTTCCTGCAATAAATTCTGAAATATCCTCAATATTTTTGGTGTGCTGACTCTCAATTGTCATATCGAACCAGGCAACATCCATTTTATTTCTGAACCATGTAAGTTGGCGCTTTGCATATCTTCTTGAATTTTGCTTTAGGCTTTCATTTGCCCGTTCCAAGCTGACTTTACCATCAAAATAATCGTAAAGTTCTTTGTACCCAATGGCTTGAACAGACTGAACATTTCTTATACCTTTATCGTACAACTCTTTTACTTCTTCTAATAAACCTTGTTTCATCATCAGATCAACACGGAGGTTTATCCTTTCATAAAGTTTTTCCCGATCCATGGTTAACCCAATTAAAGCCACTTCGTACTGCAGCTCCTGTGATTGCTCTTCTTGATACTCAGACATTGTCTTGCCGGTACAATGATAAATCTCCAATGCACGAATGACTCGTCGGGTATTATTCCGGTGTATATTCCCTGCTGACGCGGGATCGACAGATACTAATCGATCATGAAGCCACTCGGAACCATTTTTCTCAAGGCTTGCTTCTAATTCCTCACGATAGTGTTCATCACCTGGAGTTTCAGTGAATTGATAATCGTATAATACCGACTGAATATATAGCCCTGTCCCCCCAACTATAAGAGGGACTTTTCCACGTGAGTGAATCTCTGAAATTTTCTTTCGGACAAGTTGCTGAAAGTCTGCTACAGAAAAGGATTCCACGGGCTCTCTAATATCAAGGAGATGATGTGGGACTCCTTCCATTTCCTCAGGGGTGATTTTCGCGGTACCGATATCCATTTTTTTATAAATCTGCATGGAGTCACCGCTTATGATTTCGCCATTATACCTCTTGGCAAGTTCTATACTTGTTTTGGTTTTACCTACAGCAGTCGGACCAATAAGAACGATCACTTTCTCTTTTTCAAATCTTGTCATACGTTCACTGCTTTCTATGTAAATGTTTCGTTACATATTATCGTACCATAATGATAGATGTTGTTAAATCACATCTTGCCAGTATACCCAATTCTTTTATGATTATTCAATATAAGAAGCTGATTTCCTCCCTTCTTCTTAGAAGTGAATGTACCCATTTCTATAGGGGATAAAACTCACCCACATTAAACTCTCATACTATAAACAGCCCGGAAAGGCTCTCCAGGCTGTTTATAGATGTTAATAATTCTTCTTGTGGGAATTGTTTTTAACCTTTGATGACCAGCTGCTTTAGACTTTAATTTGCTTTTAATATTAACCTGTCCCCATCTCGGTTTGAGATGGATGTTTGATGATAGTCCCCGTTTTTCCACGCGTCCATTTGATTTTGATACCATTTACTTTTATAATGCCCCGCTTGGCCAGGGCCTACAATATGATAGCCATTGTTCATGTTCTCTGTATCAATAACAAATCTCCACGAAGCACCATGATTGACGATTCCACTCTCATTGTAACTTGCAGCACCCACCGTCACTCTACTTCCTCCCAACGGCTCGGGATCCCTGTCATTTAAGAACCATTTCAACACGGAAGAAGCTCCCGATAAAGGGTGTTCAAAGTATACTCTATGATACAGTCCCCACTCCCACTCTTCCATAGAAGAACCATATGCTTCTTCCAGCTCGTCTAATGCTTGGGTAAGTGAAGCTGTTAAGAAAGTCTGGTATCCTCCTCTGTCCACAAACCACTGAGATTCCTCTCCGTTATGAGCTTTTCGGATGAGTTCATCCACGACACTTTGACGGCCTTCAAACAGTTTCATCATATCTTTTGGAATATCTTTTTTAAATAGGCCAGTGGAAATTTCGTTCATCCACTGATGAAAAACGAGTGGAGCAGCTTGTTTTTTATCATCTTTAATGTTCCAGGACTTCAGCAGCTCAACAGCTGCTTTTTCTTTAGCAGTTAATGAGCCGCTTTCCATATCTTCAATCAGAATAGGAACCATTTCACGTGCATGTAAATTCATCTGATCCATTTGAAGGTCTTTCATATCCGAAAGAGTGAATTCCTTTTCCGCTTCTATATACTCCGATATTCTCATGTACCGATATGGCTGAGCCCAGTGGTGACTAATATGATATGGATATTCATCAGTAACTACTTTATTATTCGCTGTTGCAATGAAACCCGATTCTGGATTGATGACTTTTGGAAGCTCTTCGAATGGTATAAATCCTTCCCATTCATAATCAGAATCCCACCCCGGTACAGGCAGAAGTCCGTCCCCTTTTTTCCTGATAGGAATTTTCCCATTGGCCTTATACGCAATCGTTCCATCCTCTGAGGCAAAAACGAAATTTTGTGTAGGAACGTGGAAGTCCTTTAAGGCTTCTTCAAATTCATCCCAATCCTTTGCCTTATTGATGTTAAGGATTGCGAGAAGTTCCAGACTTGGATCAAGAGCTGTCCATCTCATTGATAGTACTTTTCCACTTTCATTTTGATGAGCAAATTCTGAAATCACCGGACCATGTCTTGTGATCGTGACTTCATAAGGAATGGTGTCACCATCTTTTACTTTAATGGGCTCTTCTATGACCGTTGCCCTTTCCCAATTTTCATCATATAAAAACAGAGAAGGATCTTCTTCATTTTGTTTTTCTACATATAAGTCCTGAACATCAGGTCCCGTATTTGTTACCCCCCATGCAATTTGCTTATTATGACCAAGGATGATTCCTGGAATACCGGCAAAAATTACTCCACTCACATTGACTTGTGGTGATTCCAGGTGCATCTGATACCATATGGAAGGAGTTCCTAATGAGAGGTGGGGGTCGTCTGCCAGGAGGGGTTTACCACTGGCTGTTTTCTCTCCACTTACCACCCAGTTGTTGCTCCCATTAAATTCAGGTGGAATGACTGCACCGGCAAATGATTGCTCCATATCAACCTGAACTTCTCCTATATCTGATAGAATGGCAGGAGCGTCTTCAGGGTATGAAGGGAACAAATCATACGCTTTATCCTTAGGCATGTTTTCTAATGCCCAATACCTGAAAGCCTGACCTTGCCAGTGGCCCCCTAAATCAAATGCCATATACTTCCCGATGGTTAATGAATCGATTGGAGTCCATCTTTCAGGTTTGTAACCAAGCAGGGTGAATTCTATAGGGAGCCTTCCTTCATCTTTGGCTTCTTGCATATAAGCGTTGACCCCATCTGCATACCATTCGAGAAGCTGCTTCGCTTCATCAGGATATGCAGTAAATGAAACCTCCGCTGCCCTCCGCAAACCAAATGTCCGGAAGAACTTGTCCCGATCAATTGCTTTCTCACCGACCACTTCACTCAATCGCCCTGAAGCCTGTCTTCTGCTTAGGTCCATTTGGAATAGACGATCCTGGGCCTGTACATAACCCTGTGCCATATACAGGTCTTTTTCATTTTGAGCTAGAATATGGGGCACGCCGTCTTTATCCCTGATCACTTCTACATCTTGGGATAACCCATTTAAAGAAATGGTACCAGATGTTACAGGCAGAGATCTGTCAATGTAATAATTTGCAAAAATAAGGATTCCAAGCATGATAAATAGAATGGATCCCGCTGTCCATAATGTAATTTTAAGGCGTTTATTCTTTTTCTCCCTTAGAAGCTCTATGCCTCCATTCATTCCATTTCCCCCTATTTATATATTGAATTTTCTGAAAATATCTATATCTTAGTATTAGCTTTTTGTGAGAAGAATTCCTTCAACAAAAATGCATTCTGATAAATTTCATATATAGATAACGAAATGGCAATAAAGTACTTTCATATAATGGAGAATAAGTATGTGTCAGACTCGTTCACTTTGATACTGTTTCTTTTTGAAAAAAACGCTAATAATCTATTACTAAATAATTATTGAAAGAATGGAAACGGAAGTTATATAAGTTTCCATAATATAATTATTGTAATCAATATCATTCAAGTGTAATACTCTTATTACATTTAGCATTAAAATCATTTTAGGCATACCACTCTTATTATCACCCTTTTTGTGCCTATACCCACTCATCTCATCTAATACTTTTTATAAAGATTGATATAATTACAAATTACTACCGTCATCCCCTACCAGTATGATCCGAAATCAACTACACAGCGTTCGTTTATTATGTATTTATCATTTATAATCAACCAGCACAGTCATAAATAGTAGAATTACATAACATATACTAGATTAGAAAAAAGGAGGTGAGATGATGGGTATCTTTCTAGATGGTAGAACAAGTCAAAATGCCAGTTTGGCTAACACCTTAACTACCCCAATCCTTGTAGGTACCGATTCTTTATTTGGTGTGGTGGGGTTGGACGTAACAAAGGCAACTGTTGGACAGATAAGAGTCGAGTTCAGTGGAACTGTCGCTGTACAGTTACCTTTAATTCCGCTTGCAACTAGTGTCACTATCACTGTAGTAAGGGGGACGCAACAATCAGGTTTAACTACTGTATATTCTGCTGAACAGCAATTGAGTCTGGAGATTTTGGGACCACAGCTCATTACATTTTCTGGCGCAAACTTTAACGCGCCTAAGCCGGAAAGTGGACCTTTAGTATATACCGCATATATAAGCGCCTCAGCTATTGGGACTATCAGGGTCGGTCCTGAGAGTTTTAGTGCTATTGCAACATCTGGATAATTATTAATTGGACAACCTATGCCTCATATTTATTGGGTGAGGCATATTTTTGATACAAAATCACCTATTCAGCATCATCTTTTCAGTACCTTGTATGCTGTTGGTAGGGTGTTTAAACGAATTATACCTTTCGACACTGGTGTTTAAAACTAAATAGAAACAGCCGATGGATTCGCAGTATTCCATCGGCTATTTTTACATTATTCGTTTAAACATCTTTTCCATTTCATAAGTTGAATAGTGGATGATAATTGGTCGCCCGTGTGGACAGGTAAATGGGTCACTGGTTCTTCTCAGTTCGTCCAGTAAAGCTTGCATATCTTCATTGCGCAAATGATGGTTCGCCTTGATCGAACCTTTGCAACTCATCATAATAGCTGCTTCTTCCCGGAGTTTTTTGATATCAACCCTGTTCATTTTCAACACCTGTTCGATCATATCTTCAATGGTTTGCTGTTCTTCCCCTTTTGGAAACCATTGAGGATGAGCCCGTACAATAAAGCTATTGTATCCGAATTCTTCCAGAAACACACCGACTTCTTCCAGAAGATGGCGGTATTCATTAATTTTAATGTACTCATCTGTAGAAAATTCAAGGGTAAGTGGGACCAGGAGTTCTTGGAGCTCCTTCGCAACCTCCCCCACTTTTTCTTTAAAGAACTCATATTTTATTCGTTCTTGAGCTGCATGTTGATCAATGATATATAGGCCGCGATCATTTTGGGCAAAGATATAAGTACCGTGCATTTGGCCAACAGGATAAAGTGGAGGAACTCTAGGAGAGTGACCTTTTTCATGGAATACTTCTTCCCCATTAGTATCCTGGAATTCCATTTCTTCGTCAATTGTGCGCGTTAAGTCCGGAACTGCCGGTTCATCTGTACCAGGGATTTCTGCCTCATGGGATTCGTTCATATCTGTTTTTGGCTCATAAAGCTTTTCCGGTTCTTCTTTAGGAACTAACCGTTCACGAACCGCACCTGCAAATCCCGCCATTTCCTCTTTCGCATGAGTTTTAGCCGAATGGTCCAGGTTCATAAACGTTTGCTCTGATTTTGGCTGTACAATCTTCGGTGCCACGGATCCTGAAGGAATCAATTCTTTTCCTTTGAACACCCTTTTGATTCCTTCCGTAACTATTGTGTTTAATTCACTTTCTTTACTAATGCGGACCTCCATCTTGGAAGGATGTACATTCACATCTACCAGAATGGGATCCATCTCTATGCTAAGAAGGACGATGGGGTGACGACCAATAGGAAGAAGTGTGTGATACCCCTCGCCGATTGCTTTCGCCAAAGCATAGTTTTTTATAAACCTTCCATTGATCATCGTTGAAATATAATTTCTGGAAGCACGTGTAACCTCCGGCAGGGAGATGTAGCCCTTAACCTTGAAGTCAAGTGAGCTGACTTCAATCGGAACCATCTTTTTGGCAATTCCTACCCCATAGATAGCTGCCAGAACCTGCAGGACATCTCCATTACCATTGGTGTGTAGTAGTGCCTTACCGTTGTGCAAAAGCTTGATTGAAACGGTAGGATGTGCCAGGGCAATCCGGTTCACCACATCTGTAATGTTTCCCAACTCAGTATGAATGGTTTTCATATATTTTAATCGTGCAGGTGTATTGAAGAACAAGTGTGAAACTGTGATATCTGTGCCTTTTCTTGACGATGTTTTTTCGAGTGAGTTGATTTCTCCACCTTCAAGTTCGATATACGTACCTGGACCATCTCCCGTACTCGTTTTCAGCTCAAAATGGGAAACGGAAGCAATACTGGGCAGGGCTTCTCCTCTAAATCCCAATGTCCGGATACGGAATAAATCATTTTCGTCTTTGATTTTACTGGTTGCATGGCGTTTGAAAGCTGTTTTCACATCATCCTCTTCGATACCGTCTCCATTATCAATGATGCGTATCGAATGTAAGCCTGCTTCTTCGATATGAATTTCGATTACGGATCCGCCTGCATCTATACTGTTTTCAAGGAGCTCCTTCACGACAGAAGCCGGTCTTTCTACAACTTCACCGGCGGCAATTTTATTGGAAAGCGAATCATCAAGCTGAAATATTTTTACCACAGTTTCACCTCCATTAATTTTTTAACTTTTTTTGGATCACGTAGAGAGTGTTCATTGCATCCAAGGGAGTCATCTCCAGGATATCGAGTTTTTTAAGCTCCTCTAAGCATTTCTTTTCTTTAGAAGTAAGCTTTTCTTTGATCTCCTTCTTCTCATCAGAAAAAAAGGAGAGCTGGGCAAGTTCTTCTTCACTTGGCTCGTGTTTCTCAACAGCTGATTCCCTCGCAACAGCCACTTCTCTGTAGTGAGAAGTCTCATCCTTACGCTCAAGCTCAAGAAGGATTTCGTTTGCTCTTTCAATCAGGGCTTCAGGTAGTTCTGCAAGTTCGGCAACGTGAATTCCATAACTTTTGTCAGCTGCTCCCTCTTTGATTTTATGAAGGAAAACGAGCTTCCCGTTTTGTTCCATGGCACTTACATGTACGTTTTTCACCTTTTGTAATTCTTCTTCAAGAACCGTCAGCTCATGATAGTGAGTGGAGAATAAGGTTTTTGCCCGTATATGTTCATGAATGTATTCAATAATCGCTTGGGCCAAAGCCATGCCGTCATAAGTGGAGGTACCGCGTCCAATTTCATCAAATAATATTAAACTCTGCTGAGTCGCGTTGATGATCGCATTTTTTGCCTCTAACATCTCCACCATGAAAGTACTTTGACCTGAAATCAGATCATCCGCTGCCCCAATTCGCGTAAATACTTGATCAAAGATTGGCAGGTTTGCTTCACTGGCAGGAACATAACACCCAATTTGAGCAAGAATACTCGTTAAAGCCACTTGTCTCATATAAGTGCTTTTCCCCGACATATTCGGTCCTGTGATAAGAAAGACTTCTTTTTCTTGATCCATATAGCAGTCGTTCGGAACATATTCCTGAGCACCCATCACCTTTTCCACAACCGGATGACGTCCGTCCCTCAACCTGATTATTCTTTCTTCATTAAAGACAGGGCGGATATAATGACGCTTTTCACTTACCGTTGCAAAGCACTGGAGAACGTCCAATTCACTTACGAGTTTCGCGAGCCTCTGCAGGCGGGGGATGAATTCCTTGACTCTCTCACGAATTCCAAGGAACAGTTCATATTCCAATTCCACACTTTTTTCATCGGCCTGAAGGATAAGCGCTTCTTTCTCCTTTAACTCAGGGGTGATGAAACGTTCAGCATTCGTTAATGTCTGTTTTCTTTCATAGCGTTCTTCTTCCAGGTGTTGAAGGTTTGCTCTCGTTACTTCGATATAATAGCCAAAGACCCTGTTAAATCCAACTTTAAGGGACCGGATTCCAGTCCTTTCCCTTTCATCACGTTCGAGCTGAGCAATCCAGGACTTCCCGTTTCTACTTGCATCACGATATTGATCAAGCTCATTATGATACCCATCCCGAATCAGACTTCCCTCTTTAATTGTAAGAGGGGGATTTTCCACTAAAGCCAGGTCAAGAAGATCTGTCAGCTCTTCACATGGATCAAGTTTCCTTACGAGATCATCGGTTGCTTCATTTTCGAGTGATCCCACCAGGTGTTTTAACACAGGTACTTGCTGAAGTGATTTTTTCAGCTGAATCAAATCACGTGCATTCACATTACCGAACGCAACCCGCCCCGCAAGCCTCTCTAGGTCATACACTTCCTTTAATCTTTCTCTAAGGTCCTGCCTCTCAAAGAATCGCTCCAATAGCACCTCAACAACC
The DNA here is from genome assembly GCF_008180865.1 of Rossellomorea aquimaris. Classification (GTDB taxonomy): domain Bacteria; phylum Bacillota; class Bacilli; order Bacillales; family Bacillaceae_B; genus Rossellomorea; species Rossellomorea yichunensis. Next base: position 734,998 of record NZ_VTEX01000001.1, on the reverse strand, counting down.
GTTTGACGTCTTTGAATGTCCTGTTTATGAATAAGTGGTCGATCGATCCATTGCTTGAGTAACCGGGCTCCCATAGCCGTCATCGTTTCATCTAATAGCCAAAGAAGCGAACCTTTCTTTCCTTTTGAGCGGATCGTTTCCGTCAACTCCAGATTTCGCTTCGAATAGTAATCCATTTTCATAAATTGATGCAGCTGATATGTCTCAACAATTTGTAAATGATCAAGGCTTCTCTTCTGTGTACGGAAGAGGTAGTGAAAAAGGAGGGAGGAAGCTTTTATTAGTTTATCTTGTTTTAAAGGGGCAACGAGATGAGCAAAATCTCCTCCACCTTCAGCTCCTTTCTCATATGACAAGGTAACTTCGTTTCGTTCTTTAATCTTTCCTTGTACCGCTTCATTTAGATCGGGGTGAATGACGACTTCCTTCGCACCAATCGTAGATAATTCATTCAACAATGCTTGAAGACCATCTGTGACCAAAGTCACTTTTGTTTCCCCTGTTGTTAAGTCACTATAAGAAAGTCCGTAAGTTTCATCTTTAAAATCTGTTACAGAAGCAATATAGTTGTTCTCTTTGTCATTCAGGCCTTTACCATCCATAACCGTACCGGGTGTAATGAGCTGAACAACTTCTCTCCGCACAACTCCCTTAGCTTGTTTCGGATCTTCGGTTTGTTCACAAATTGCTACTTTAAAACCTTTATCGATGAGCTGCTCTATGTAGTTAGGAGCAGAATGATAAGGAACTCCACACATGGGAATACGTTCCTTCCCTCCCCCATCACGACTTGTTAACGTTATTTCAAGTTCCTGTGATGCTGCTATGGCATCGTCAAAAAACATTTCATAAAAATCACCTAAACGAAAAAATAAAAAGGCATCTTGGTATTCTGCCTTTACTTGTAAGTATTGTTTTATCATTGGGGTATATTGTGTCATGGTTTCATTCAAACCTTTCCATGTAAATCTACTAATCTCGACTATTCATTATATCACACGTAAAACGGTTGGAGCATGTAGTAGATTGAGGAAACCGGTTCTGGTCAATTTACGATCAGTGTGTACATCTCCTTTTCTCACAAAAAATCCGCTTCCCAAATGAGGAGCGAATCGATGTCTTGTTTATTCGGTTTGTTTTGCTATGCTTGACTCATCGTCCAAGCAGCTGGTGTTTTTTTCCTTAAATCTAAAAAAGTATTTATATGATAAGAAACCAATCAACAGTATAGCCCCTCCAATGAGAAGGTAGGTTTGTATGTTACTCATCAATGACTGTACATACTTGAGATTTCCATTCTTGCCGACTATTAACATCGTGAGGGTAATTGGGAAGATTCCGATGAACGTTAATCCGCCAAATGTCCATTTATTCACTTTACTAATACCTGCAACATAAGAAATATAGTTACCAATGCCAAGCGGTCTCGTGATGGCAATACTCCACAATCCACATTTCCGAAACCATTTTTGACCTTTAGCTAATTTCTTTGAGCTGGTTTTTTCATTGAGTTTATCTTTTAATTTATATCCTATTCCATATGGGATATAACTACATACCGTATAAACCAAGCTGCTTGTGAATGCTAAAATGATCAGCTTCGTCCAAGATGGATCTAAAAGGTAACCATATGTCAGTGTCACGAGGGCTCCCGGAAATGGCAAGGATGACGCTTCAATTGCATTTCCAGCGAATAACCCCCACATTCCAAGCTCCTTAATTAAATTTATTACAAAATCAAACATCGGTGTGTTCCCTCCACGATTTATTTATATACCCTTTTCCCTATTTTGCATATTAAAAACGCACATAGAGAATAAGAATTCATCCACTGGAGGTAAATAATGTATATGATTGATCCTTAATCCATTTCCTCAAGAAATGCATGACCATCAATTTTCCATTGATCCTCAATCGCATCTTTCCGAATGATGAATTGAACGTTATTTTCTTCTTGAGATTGATTCGATCGTATCCATTTCACTCTAACCTTTAGCTTCATCCCAACAAGTGCAGGTAAATCCTCTACAGGAAGTATCGATCTTTTAGTAACATCCATATGTTTCACTCTCTTAAGGGTTTCCTTTAAGGACCCATTACTTCCAGACATCACTTGTGAAAGTAGCTTTTTATCATGCTGATTGACAGCAATCTCCATGACACTGATCAACTCATAGGGATCTAATTTGTATAGAAACCCATCCAGTTTTCCACCTGCTTTTAAAATCATGATCTTATGGGCCAAATCAGGCGTTGGTGTCTTATGGGTTGTACTTCCATAAAAATGCACGCAGAAATGTCCCGGAAAATTGTTTTGGAGAGCGCCTGCTCCGTGCGGCATTCCGTTCATTGAGGCAGATATTAGTTGATCATGTACAAAAACGAGAATTGCACGACGGTCCCAACTCCATTTTCCCCCATAGATGGATTTCATGATTTTCGTGTCTTTTTTTGTAACTGGTTGTACATCCGCATGTTTGCTTCCTGCTCTTCTTTGTACCTTGAAAGAAAGGCCGGTTTCTACATCAATGATCGTAAAATACGATTGCTTAGGAATAATCTCTTTCACTTGATCCCACGGAAGTATTTCTACAGTAAAACTAGGCATTGCCCCCGCAGGTTTAGCACTGCAGGCAAAAAGTAAAGACGCAATCATCATGAACCTGAATAAATAAAGCATGTAAAGACCTCTTTTTTTTCCTTAGTTTCTAATCACAACTGCAAATACATAACCATCAATTTTTGGCAATTAGGATTTAACATGAAAGAAGCCTTTTACACCGATACTACATACGAAAGGAAGGGTTCAGATGCTCTGGATTAAACTTAGTTCAATTGGTCTATTACTGTTTCCTGTGATGAATGGTCAAGATCAATTACATATTCAATTTCAAAATCATGCGCCAATTTCTATAGAACGAAATTCATTGAGTATACCATTGGTAGATGAACCAATAATGGACGAAAAGCAATATGAGGAATTAGTTTCAGAAGTGCAAAATCAGGTCTATACCCCTCCTCAGAATGCCTATATCAATGAGAATAATCAAATTATTTCAGAAAGAGCCGGTTACAAACTTAATGAACGGAGATTTCGTGAGCTGGTTCATTCCTTCTTCTTTTCTAGAGGGTCAATCAATACGGAAGCACCCCTTATGACATTACATCCCAAAGTCGACAGTGAGATCCTTGCGCACATCCGAACACAGCTTATTGGAAGATACGTCACATATTTCAATAAGCATAATGAGGAACGGACTCAAAATATCGTTCTAGCGACAGAGAGAATCAATAATACGGTTGTGTTCCCTGGAGAAGTATTCTCCTTTAACGGTGTGGTTGGAAAAAGAACGAAAGAAAAGGGATATAAAAAAGCCCCCGTGATTATAAAAGGGGAACTCTCAGAAGATATAGGGGGTGGGATTTGTCAGGTATCATCCACTTTATTTAATGCGGTTGACCAGGCTGGTGTAAAAATATTAGAACGGTATCATCATTCAAAGAGGGTTCCTTACGTGCCTCTGGGCAGAGATGCTACAGTTAGCTGGTATGGACCCGACTTCACTTTTAGAAACGCATATAACCAGCCACTGCTCATCCGTGCAAAAGTAATTGGCGGGCAAGTTATCACTTCGATTTATTCTTCCGATCTTATCAATGTGGAAAAAAGAAAGGTCCCTAGCGCTTCACAAAATTCATCTATGGAGAAAGATGTGGATAAATTCATTCAAGAATAGTGTTTTGAAAATAAAAATGCACCTCCTAATTCATGAGGTGCATTCATTATTAATGGTATTCTAAAAATTCAATTCGATTTCCAAATGGATCTGAGACGAAAAAGCGATTTCTACCGTTAATCGGTGTATCTTCTTTTATCCTGATTCCTTTCTCCATTAGGTTACTTCTAAGTGCTTCTAAATCTGCAACAAGTAATCCTGGATGTGCTTTTGTTGCTGGCACAAAATCATTTTGTACCCCCACATGAATTTCTTGTGGTCCATATTGAAACCAACAACCGCCTCTCCCTTGAAGATTTTCAGGTTTCGGTATTTCCTTCAGACCAAGAATTTCACCAAAGAACTTTCTAGCTTCCTCTTCGCTGCCTTTTGGAGCAGCAAACTGAATATGATCAATCCCTTTGAAAATGATGCTCATCCCCTCCCCCTATGTTCTTACTCATCTATTTTACCATAAAATTCAATTTAATAAGAAAAGGGAAAACACCTGCACAAACAGGTGTTTTCCCAGTCATTATTATTAAAGTTGCTTGATCCCATCCATCACGGTGGATAATAACAGATCCAGATCTTCCTCTTCTATGTTCAATGGTGGTGATAAAGTAAGCACATTGTTGTAACCAGCGACTGTAGCCCCATTTTTCCCAATGATTACACCTTTTTGTTTACAGTATCCAATCACCTCATTGACCTTCGAGACGTCTAAAGGTTCTTTTGTTTCCCTATCACTTACCATTTCAATTCCAATTAATAGACCCTTTCCTCGAACATCTCCAACATATTGATGATCTTGCAAATGATTTTTCAACGTGTTCAATGCCTTTTCACCAAGATCAGCGGAGCGTTCAAAAAGCTTCTCACTCTCCATGATTTCAATGTTTTTCAAAGCAAGGGCACATGCTGCAGGGTTTCCACCGAATGTATTGATATGGCGGAAGTAATCATATTCCTCAGTTCCTTTAAACTCTTCATATATCTCACGCTTCACGGCTGTTGCAGATAACGGAAGATACGCACTTGTAATCCCTTTTGCCATTGTGATGATATCCGGCTTTACATCATAATTCATGAAACCAAATGGCTTGCCTGTACGTCCAAAGCCACAAATCACTTCATCGACAATCATGAGTGCTCCATGCTTCTCACAAACTTCTTTCGCCGCTTTCATATATTCATCTTGTGGAACGAGTACCCCACCTCCTGTGATGATTGGTTCCATGATCAACGCAGCCGCTGTTTCACTTAATTCCCAGGTCATCGCTTGATCAATTGCCTTTACTCCAGGAAGTTCATGTGGGCTTTGCCCCGATGTTTCATCGCGATAGCTATCGGGTGGAGCGATATGGATAAATCCGGGAGCTAACGGCTCATACTTATATTTCCGCTGAGCCTGACCTGTTGCGGCCAGGGCCCCCATGGAATTCCCGTGATACCCTCTATATCTGGAAAAAATTTTATACCGTCCGTGTTCCCCTTTTTGCTGGTGATACTGTCTGGCAATCTTAAAGGCGGTTTCGTTGGCTTCTGAGCCACTGTTGGAAAAGAAAATGACATAGTCATCCCCAAGTAAATGATTTAATTTCTCAGCAAGCTCAATAGCCGGCTGATGACTTTGTGTTAGTGGAAAGTACGCCATTTTTTTAAGCTGAAGATAAGCTGCTTCTGCTAATTCCTGTCGACCATATCCTACGTTTACACACCATAGCCCTGCCATGCCATCCAGAAATTTTTGACCATCCTTATCTGTAATCCAGGACCCTGCAGACTCTGTAACGACCATTGTTCCATCGGGATTGTATGGTTTCATGGAATGCCAAATGAGCTTTTCATCATTCCTTAACCATACATCTTGAGATTGACCTGCTTTCACCATGAAAGTTCCCCCTAACTCAGATTAAAAATCAAATCGAGAAGTGATCATTTTCTTCCTAGTATAGAAATTTACTCCGTCTTTACCGTTTACATGCATATCCCCATAGAAAGAATCCTTCCACCCTGAAAATGGGAAGAACGCCATTGTCGCAGGAACACCAACGTTGATACCCAGCATTCCAGCGTCTGCTTCTTCTCTGAACTGTCGGACAGCCTTTGCATCTTTCGTGTAAATCGTAGCACCATTTCCATATCGTGATTGACGAATATAATCAAGTCCTTCATCCAGATCCTTGGCTCTCAGTAAACTGAGGATAGGGGCAAACATTTCTTCTTTTGCAATGGTCATATCCGGTGAAACATGGTCAAAGATCGTTGCACCCAAGAAGTTTCCTTCCTTGAAGTCATCCATTTCTTTACGCCCATCTCGTATTAGGGATGCGCCTTCCTGCAGACCTTTGTCAATATAACCAAGTGTCTTCTCCCGATGTTCTTTTCGAATGACGGGAGTGAGAAGCACTTCTTCGTCCATTCCGTTACCAATACATAACTCATCTGCTTTTTTACTTAAAGCTTTAACAAACGGTTCATTATCCCCTACAACCACTACGGCACTGCACGCCATACATCTCTGGCCGGCACTGCCAAACGCTGAACTGATAATATGCTCAGCCGCTTTATTCATATCTGCATCAGGCATGACAACATGATGATTCTTCGCCCCGGATAATGCCTGCACCCTTTTCCCATGAGAGGCAGCCTGTTGATACACATATTTAGCCACCGGCTGAGACCCGACGAAGGATATGGCTGCTACTTCTTTATGCTCGATCAACCCATTTACGACATCATGTGCACCATGTACGACATTTAATACACCATCAGGCATTCCTGCATCTGTTAATAACTCTGCAAGCCTATTGGCTAAAATCGGGGTTCTTTCAGATGGCTTCAACACGAAGGTATTTCCACACGCAATTGCAAGCGGGAACATCCACAGGGGTACCATCATTGGAAAGTTAAATGGCGTGATCCCCCCCACTACCCCAATTGGATAACGGAACATCTCTGAATCTATATCCTCTGCAATACCACTCAACGTTTCACCCATCATTAAAGTCGGTGCACCACAAGCGAATTCCACACACTCAAGTCCCCGCTGCACTTCACCATACGCCTCTTTAAATGATTTACCATTTTCCTGTACAACCAGTTTGGCCAATTCCTCATGATTGTCTGAAAGTAAAGAATGGTATTTATATAAAATACGTGCACGTTTTGGAACCGGCGTCTTCTTCCAGGTTTGTGAGGCTTGCTTGGCAGCCTTCACAGCCATAGCGACGTCTTCTTTAGTAGAAACCGGGACTCTTGCAATCTCTTCATTTGTAGCAGGATTCACGACTTGTAACGTCTGTGAGCTAAGAGAATCAACCCATTCCCCTCCAATGTAATTCTTTAATACAGCTACGTCTTTTTTAATGATCGTCATATTCTAGTTCCTCCTTATTTTTTCATCGGCTGTTTCTCCGTAGTGTAGGACCTGTCGTAACGTTTATAGTTTTATTATGAAATAAATTGTAAGTGGTTGCATTAGACATTGTGTAAAAGAACCTGACCTCTCAATTTGACATTTTACAATTAATTAATCTTCGACTTTTTCAAAGAGCTGAGTGGTTGCAAATAGTCATGGGCAGCAAGGAGAAACTCGATGGCCACACGTTTATCAGAGGTCATGAAATCATCTCCAAGTAAATCTTCAATTTTTTTGAGGCGATGGTAGAGTGTTTGTCTTACAATGAATAGTTGTTTTGATGTTTCCTGTTTTGATCCCTGACATGCAAGGAAAACCTTCAACGTCTTCAATAGACTGCCATCATGTTTACGATCATAATCCAGGAGCGGAGTGAGGTACTCTTCGATCATTTCCCACAGATTAACATTGTTGTTAACGATTGAAATCAGCCTGTATAAATGCAAGTCATCAAAGAAAAAATACGCTTTTGAAGCATCCACCTTTGACTGAAACATGAGACTATCTTTAGCTGTTTCATAGCTCTTGTGAATTTCCATCGTCTCCATTTGGTACTTGCCAGTTGCAAATACTGTTTGTGAAGAATCTTTAAAGAAATCAGACTGAAGAATCTTTTCGTAGGCAGTGGTGACTCTCGATTTCCAATCTCCTGTCCTCCTTGTGTCCAGAAGAATGAAAATGAGATCATTCCCTACTCTTTCGGGTAACACACGAAAACCCTGTTGTTCAAAAATACTTCTGGTGACAAGATTAAAATAGGTAAAATCAATCGGCTCTTGTTCATTCAGCCTATTCGTCTGGCAAATACAGACGACTCCACCATTGACTTGTACTTTTAAGTCTGCTAAAAATGCGGAGAGTCTCTCATAGGACTGTTCTCCTTTTAACCAACAGGTAATCCATTTGGAGTCTTCTAACCGTTTTTGCTCGTTAAAATACAATTCTCTCATTAAATACTGGGCTAACGCCGTTGAAGTTCTGTCCAATATAAGAAGCTCATATTCACTAAAAGGATGATCGCTTCTGTATATACATAACTCTGCGTATTCCTGGTCAAATAGAATAACTTTAGTGGAGGCAAAATGATGATTACGGGAATCTTTATGACTGTGATAACATTCTCGTATCCTCTCTTCATCAGGTGAGCTCATGAGAGGATAGATTTCCACCTCTTGTTCTTTCAACTGAAAGAGTACAGGTACAGTAAGCTCCTTATGTAAAACCTGAAGGATCTCTCTGAAGTGATTAACCCCGAGCAGCCTTCTGTTTAACTCCTGTGCATATGAATCCAGTTTTTTTATCATGTCGTATTGCTGATTGATGAGTACGGAGTGAATATCCTGAGTTATACTAACGAACGGAACTTCCCTTTGAAACACGATAATAGGAAAATCAAATACATCTGCACACTTTAATACAGAAATTGGAATCGTGGAAATGTTTGTATCAAGTTCAATGCAAATGGCTGCTGCTTCACTCTCGATTAACTGTTGAAGGAGTGAAAGAAAGGTCTTTTCCTCCTGTAAAGCGATTCCTGTAGAAAGAATCAGTTCATTTCCGTTAAGAAGATTTTTTATCGAAGTTACTTCGACTACATGGACCCACTTCACCTGACGGCTGAGACCATTGTGCCCAGCAATCACTTTAGCATGTTCAAAGTACTTTCTTACTAGAATATCTTCTACTGAGAAATAGTAATTACTTTTCATTTTTCTCTCCTCTTGTTCTGCCTTAGGAAAATGGAGAAAAAGGATTGGCGGAACCAATCCCTCATTTTGCATCTATTCTTCTACATAGGGGATGGCAAACTGGATCTCTTCACTCCACCATTTCATTATTTCTTCATCTGATAGCTGTTGTGAAGATAAGACGGCTAACACCCATTCGATTAACTCGTCAGACGTTTGCATATTTCCAGGAAGGAGTGTCAGTTCCTTTCCTTCACGCGGTCCCATAACGTCACTCATCCAAGTTTCCCCCTTCAACTATTAGTTTTGAAGTAATAGATTTGAAAAATATTTTCGTGCATTTGCCGTTTTCACATGAAGAGTGGCACTTCTTTTATTTTCAGTATGCTTAAACAGAACAAATGCCCCACTTAGGTTCTCTGTTATTTTCTCAATTTTAAAACCTTTTTGAATGAGAAAATCAATCTTATCCCGTTCACTTAAAAACTCTTGATAATCAGACATGACGACACCCTTTCTATCGTATCTTCAGATAAGAACTACCCTGCTTCATGATCCAATGAAAACCATTCCTATTAAGAAAAACTTGTTCCTGTTGGGGATTCTTCTGAGACAACGACTTCTTCTTCGACTTGAATTTCCCAATCGCGGCCGACAGACAAGCCAAGATATTTCTCATCACTCGGATCAATTAGTTCTGCCTGCTCATATTTCTTAAACCACCAGAATTTAGCTAATACATAATAGCAAATAGCTCCACCCCCGAAGCCGACTAAAAAAGAGAAGTTTGGAACGTAATAGGAGGCAACTCCTCCAATAATCCATGAAATGAACCCTGCAAGATTCACTCCATTCATATACTTGAATTGTCCTTTGTCTTCATATAATGCAGGTACATTGACTCTTCGCTTCCTGATAAAATAATAATCTGAAATCAAAATCCCTACGATGGCTGACAAAATGCCTCCTACGAATAGTAGAACTGGAATGATTACACCAAAAAGGTTCCATGGTTGTACGATCGTACCCACAATACCAGCAGTAATGACCCCTGCCCAGAACGGGAATTTTGGTCCCCCGACATTAGAGAATATTGTTGCAGCCGGAACGATATTCGCAGCAATATTCGTTGACCATTGAGCCAGGACGATCATTAGAAGGAGGACACCTAAAACGAATCCGCTCGCTGCTTCTTGAAGAGCTACTACGGGATCATAATTCAGTACGGCAATATATGAAATTCCTCCAATTAACACCATAAATGATTGAGTGATAGGAAGAGCTACAAGGTTACCAATTAACGAGCTTTTATTCCTCTTAAACCAATTCCGCTCATTTTTTGGAGCTTTCATGAATCTGGAAATGGACGGAATATCAGCAGATAGTGTGGCCCAAAATCCCATATTACTAAAGACGACTACCAGAAAAGCCGTAAAAGTTGCAGCACCTGTTACCGGACTTTCAACCCAGCTCCAAATGTCTCTTCCTTGAGAAGCGGCAGATTCAGATAAGGATGAATACATCCATACAGAAATTAGAATGATGACCGGTGCTGCAAGGTCGGCAAATCTTTCCACAGCTTTAATCCCAAGAGCTGTATTCACTAATTGAAGGACCGCAAAAATCACGAAACAAACAAACCAATTATCAAAACCAAATAAAATATTTAAAATACCATTCATCGCTGTTGCACCAAAGTAAGTGTTTATTCCAAACCACATTGATGCTGCCAGACCACGCACTACAGAAGGAATATGGGTTCCAAGCGTTCCAAAAGGGGCTCTCATATAGACTGGGAATGATACCCCATGCTCAATCCCGATATCCCCGGTCAATGTAATAAATAGACCGATCGCAAGTGACCCAATGATGGTGGCAAGTACAACAAGAGGTAGGGGTAGGGATACGACTCCGGCTCCGCCAATGGCGAAGGTTGCAAGAACGACAACCATTCCAACCCACATAAATGAATAGCCAAGCTTGGTGATTTTTCTTTCGCTCTCTTTAATCGGTAATAAATCAGGAGACTTTAAATAACTTTTCTTCATCTTGAACACCCCTTATTTGTTTGCATCGAATGGCAAAACCAAATCTTTGACAAGAGTGGCCGGAGGAAGGCAGTCTCCCTTCCTCTGGCAGGAGTTGTTCTACAGTTAAGATGCATTATTTTCTAAAGTTTTTAAGACTTAGAGGATTGAAGTGCTTCACTCTCTTCATTTGAAAGAAGCTTACCGTATTTTGCTCTCTTAATATACTTTCCGGTTCCCAGCTTACCGACAAACTGTTTGTCTTTAATGACATATTCACCCCTGGAAAATACAGAAACAGGTTCACCTTTTATCTTCATGCCTTCAAACGGGTTATAATCTGCTGCCATATGATGAGTTTCAGCACTTATCACTCTCTCAGCATTTGGATCGAAAATGACCACATCTGCATCAGAACCTACTGCAATGGTTCCCTTCTGAGGATAGAGGCCAAACAGCTTTGCACTACGTGTAGACATGATATCAACAAACTGGTTTAAGCTTATCCGCCCTTTTTCAACTCCTTCTGAGAATAATATGGATACACGGTCCTCTACAATCGGTCCGCCATTCGGGATTTTAGTGAAATCATCTTTCCCAAGATCTTTTTGCCCTTGGAAATCAAATGAGCATTGATCTGACCCTATTGTTTGCAGCTGACCACTTTTCAAGGCATTCCAGAGAACATCTTGGTGCCACTTCTCACGAAGGGGCGGCGACCAAACGTATTTAGCTCCCTCAAAATTCGGACGTTCTAAATAGGTTTGATCAAGCACAAGATACTGAGGACATGTTTCTCCCCAAACATTCAATCCTTTACTTCTCGCTGCTGAAATCTGTTCAACGGCATCAGAGCAGGAAACATGCACAACATATAATTGGGAATCTGCCAATCCGGTTAGTTTAGCTGCACGGCCAGTCGCTTCCCCCTCCAGTTCAGGAGGTCTCGTCAGCGCGTGATAAATTGGTTCCGTTTTCCCTTCCACTAAAGCCTTTTCGGTTAAATACTCAATAACGTCGCCATTCTCTGCATGTACCATTACGAGTGCTCCTAATTCCTTCGCGGCTATTAAGGTTCTAAATAGCGTTTCATCGTCTGCCTGGAATACATTTTTATATGCCATAAAGACTTTGAATGATGTAATCCCCTCTTTATCCATCATCTCAGGAAGCTGCGATAGGACATCTTGATTGATTTCCCCGATCATTAAATGGAAACTATAATCGATTACTGCTTTATCCTTAGACTTCGCATGCCAAGTATCAATTGCATTTTGAAGAGGTTCTCCCTTATTGGTCAAACAGAAATCAATGAGTGTCGTTGTTCCTCCAAACGCTGCTGCAATGGTTCCACTCTCGAAATCATCCTTTGATACCGTCCCACCAAAAGGCATTTCCAGATGAGTATGGGGGTCGATCCCACCGGGAAAAATGTACTTTCCATTCGCGTCAATTATTTCTGCATTGCTAGTATCAAACCCTTTACCTATAGCTGCGATCTTACCATTCTGTATAAGCACATCCGCTTTATATGTGTCTGTTGCCGTAATAATGGTTCCATTTTGAATAATTTTATTCATATCCATACCTCCAGAATTATTTCGCCGCGTTTACTCTAGCTTCGGATAGGTTTCCTACTACCGCTTGACGTTCATTCCATGTCATTGGCATATGGCCACTTGAAACCTCTATCATGTCAATAGCCCCATCAACCGGACATACAATCGAACATAAATTACACCCGACGCAATCTTCTTCCCGCACTTTTAAATAGCTGTTTCCTTTAGGATCTTTCAGCATGTCAATGCATTGATGAGACGTATCTTCACAGGCAATATGACATTTATTACAGTTAATACAAACATCCGTGTTGATTTTTGCCACAACACTATAATTAAGATCAAGATTTCCCCAATCAGAAAATCTCGGTACTGATTTCCCGACGATATCCTGGACTGATGCAATCCCTTTTTCATCCAAATAATTATTTAAGCCATCAAGCATATCCTCGACTATTCTAAAACCATGATGCATAGCAGCTGTGCAAACCTGAACCCCAGATGCTCCCATAAGCATAAATTCAACGGCATCCTGCCAATTGGATACTCCTCCCATTCCTGAGATCGGAACGTTGATACGAGGATTTCTGGCGCATTCGGCAACCATGTTCAATGAAATTGGCTTCACTGCAGGTCCGCAATAACCTCCATGAGCACCTTTTCCGGCTACATGCGGAATGGTATTCCAAGAATCCAGATCAACTCCTGCTAAACTGTTGATTGTATTGATCATACTTACTGCATCCGCACCACCGCGGACAGCCGCTTCAGCTGTGACAGTAATGTCTGTAATGTTTGGTGTCAATTTTACAATTACAGGTGTCCTGGCCACCTCTTTCGCCCAAAAGGTTTGTTTCTCGACTAGTTCTGGTACCTGACCGGACGCAGATCCCATTCCCCGTTCAGCCATTCCGTGTGGACATCCGAAATTCAGCTCCAGCCCATCAACACCGACGTCTTCAACCTTCTTTACGATTTCATGCCATTTTTCTTGTTTAGGCTCTACCATTAATGATGCTATGATTGCATGATTCGGAAATCGTTTTTTTGTTTCATAGATTTCCTTCAAATTCACTTCTAATGGTCGATCGGTAATGAGTTCGATATTATTGAATCCTGCTACTTTTTGACCATTAAAACTTACAGCTGCGAACCTTGAAGAGACATTTATAATGGGCTCCCCTAATGTTTTCCATACTGCACCGCCCCAACCTGCCTCGAATGCTCTTTGAACCTGGTAACCTGAGTTCGTTGGTGGCGCGGACGCCAGCCAAAATGGATTAGGTGATTTAATTCCTGCTAAATCAATGTTTAAATTTGCCATGAGTTCCCCCCCCTAGGACAATCTTAATTCACGTGGACTTTCTCCAATTGTGCATGTAAATGATAAGCGGCAAGTTTCCCTTGCTCTGCAGCCGTAACGACCATTGCTTCTCCTACTCCCTTACCAAAAACAACGTCTCCACAGGCGAAAATCTTTGGATTAGAAGTTTGGAAGGTGTCTCGATTAACTTGTACAACACCGTCTGAATGCTCCACTCCGAATTGTTCAATAAGCGATAGATGACGAGTTTGGCCAATCGCCTTAATGACTGCGTCAACAGGAAGCACAAACTGTGAGCCTTTGACTGGAGTCGGACGTCTTCTCCCATCCTCACCTGGATCTCCTAACTCCATCTTGATGCATTCGATTCCCGTTACTTCTCCCGCTTCATTTCCTATAATTCGCTGAGGTGCCGTTAGCCAGCGGAATTCTACTCCATCCTGTTTTGCAAATTCGTATTCAAAATCATAAGCCGTCATTTCTTCTTGTGTACGTCGGTATAAGATTTTCACATTGTTTGCTCCTAAGCGGACAGAACAGGTAGCTCCATCGATGGCTGTATTTCCAGCCCCAATCACCACCACTTTTTTGCCCACATAGTCTTGCGACAGCTTGCCCCTTTTAGTTGCCTTAACAAATTCAATGGCGTCATGAACACCTTTTAAGTTTTCCCCTTCAATTTTCAAATCTGGAACATGGGACATTCCCGCTGCCAGGATGACAAAATCATGGCTCTCTACGATTTCATCTGCAGATATGTCTTGACCAACTTTTACATTGGTTCGAATATCGACATTCAATTTCTTTACCTGGTCCACTTCCCAGAAGGATACGCTCTGGGGAAGGCGGAAAGATACAATTCCATAAGTATTCAAGCCCCCCGCTTCTTTTTCGGCTTCATAAATGGTCACTTCATAACCGAAACGTGCAAGTTCCCTTGCAGCCGATAGGCCGGCTGGTCCACCCCCGATAATCCCTACTCTAGTCCCATTTGGCTCCCCTGCTTCAAATAGCACTGTTTCGTTATGTCTTGCCCAATCCGTTGCATATCGCTGCAGGTCTCCTATCATGATTGGTTTAGTAGAATGATTCAGTACACAGGCCCCTTCACACAGCTCTTCTGTCGGACAGACACGCGAGCAGCTCGCACCCACAGGATTTGCAGACATGATAGTTTTTGCGGATCCTTTCAAGTTCCCGGATGCAATCTTTTTAATAAATGAAGGTATATCAATGCTTGTGGGACAAGCTGTTATGCACGGAGCATCATAACAATACAAGCAGCGATTTGCTTCCTCCACGGCTTCCCTATTGGTCAATCCCTCATGGGCTTCGAGAAAATTCTTCTCAAGATTGAGTAATGAAAGTGTGTTAGACAAACTGACTTCCCCCTATCCATTTCCTATTAATTTCCATAACCTGTTAAACACCCCATGGCTGACAATGATGGTTCACCGTCAGCCTCAAATTATTAAGGAAGTAAAGCCGTCATATCGTTATAAGTTTCAGGCCTGCGGTCTCGATAGAACTGCCATGTATCCCGGACTTCACGTAATAGCTTCTTATTCATTTCACCGATAATGACCTCATCACTATCTCTGCTTCCAATGGAAACAAAGCTGCCCCTCGGATCTACTAAATAGGACTGTCCGTAAAATTCACCCATATTCCAAGGACCCTCAAAACCAACACGATTAATGGCTCCCAAGTAGTAGCCGTTTGCCACCGCATGGGCTGGCTGCTCAAGCTTCCATAAGTATTCAGATAATCCAGCTACAGTTGCAGATGGATTGAACACAATTTCCGCCCCTTTTAAACCTAATAGGCGGGCCCCTTCCGGGAAGTGACGGTCATAGCAAATATAAACTCCTACTTTTGCATAAGCAGTATCAAATACCGGATACCCGAGGTTTCCTGGTTTAAAGTAATATTTCTCCCAGAATCCGTAACCTTCCTCTCCTACCCCAACATGTGGAATATGCTGCTTTCGATATTTTCCAAGATAGGATCCATCTGCATCGATGACCGCTGCCGTATTATAGTAAGTAGCTATTCCTTCTCTTTCATAGATTGGTAGGACGATGACGACACTCAGCTCTTTGGCTAACTCCTGGAACTGTTTAGTTGTAGGGCCATTTGGTATTTCTTCAGCAGAGTCATACCACTTTGGGTTTTGTTCTGAGCAAAAGTAAGGACCATAGAAGATTTCCTGTAAACAAATGATTTGAGCTCCCTTTCTTGCTGCGTCTCGCACCAGTTCCACATGTTTCTTGATCGCTTGCTCCTTATGGACATCTACCCCTTCACTACCATCTACATCATGAGAAGCTTGAATAAGTCCAATTTTCACCAAGTCTGACATTTCATTACCCCCTGCACAAATAAATTATATAAAATAGTAAGCGCTTTCATTGTTTTTTCTCCATTGGTTTACACTTACTAGATTTCACCGACTGAAATAAAAATCTGAATTTTAAGTATTTTCACTTTATTTTAACCCGTACTTTTACAGAATGCACTATACAATCTGTAACACTAACTACGTTCCTGATTTGTCATTATGTACATTCAATAAAATGAATGGTTTCTCTTAAGGTAGCATACTTTCATTACGAATTTTGTAGAATGATTTGTTTTAATCTTTTAAAAATTCAGTTTTCAATCGACAAAAAATACAGACTGCCCTCTTGATTCATTCCTTTTCATTCTTATAGGTCTATGCAAGACCATTTGAACTTATCCTAAAAAAACAGCCTTCTCCACTGAAAAGGCTGTTTTTGTCGATTATCGTTATGAACTTACTGACTTCATCTCTAGTAATTGTTTCCTGCGAGGTCTGTATTTTACTACTTGTGCCACAAACCATATCAAGACAGCCAACCAAATGACGGAACCGATCATCATTGCTGTTGAATAGGAAAGACCAAAACCTTCTGGAGCGTAAAAAATATACGAGCTTACAACTCCTGTCATAAACAATGCAGGAATACTGCATATCCAGTGGAATCTTGCTTGTTGTAATAAATAAATGGCAGCAGTCCACAACATAACGGTTGCTACTACCTGGTTGGACCATCCAACATATCTCCACAGGAAGGTATAGTCAATCTGAGTAAGTAAAAACGTCGGGACTGCCACCGGTATAACTAACAAGACCGGCAGCCATTTCCCTTCAACATCTTTCTTACGTATATCATTCATTAAATCAGCAAGCATCATTCTTGATGATCTTAACGCAGTATCCCCTGTTGTGACTGGAAGGATTATTACACCCAGGACAGCTAGTACTCCACCTAACGTGCCTAACGTCGTTTTGCTGATTTCATTTACCACTCCTGCAGGTCCACCAGCTGCCAATGCTTCTTGAAGCCCAGCTGTTCCATTAAAGAATGCCATACCTGCTGCAGCCCAGATCAATGCGATGATTCCTTCAGCCACCATCGCTCCATAGAATACTTTTCGTCCTTCACTTTCTTTTTTTAAGGTTCTGGCTAAGATGGGACTTTGAGTGGAATGGAATCCAGAGATTGCCCCGCATGAAACGGTAACCATCAGTAAAGGCCATAGAGGTAAATCATTTGGATGTAAGTTTTCAAATGTTAGATTTGGGACTGGATGTTCAAAGAAAAACAACCCAATTCCAATCGCTACTGCCATAAAGATAAGGATGGCTCCAAAGAACGGATAAACCTTTCCAATAATCTTATTAATCGGTAAGACAGTTGCAATGAGAAAGTATGTAAAAATAATGACAAGAGACGTCATAAAATTAAGCGGTGTCACCTCTGCCATTAGTTGTGCAGGGCCTGATGTAAAAGCCGCGGCTACGAGAATCATCAGCACGATTGATAAAATGTTCATAACGGATTGTACAGGTTTTCCTAAATATTTTCCTACGATTGAAGGAAACTGAGCTCCACTATGCCTTAGAGATAACATTCCAGAAAAGTAATCATGAACCGCTCCGGCAAATAGGGTGCCAATCACAATCCATAGGAATGCTACAGGTCCATACAAAGCGCCTAAAATTGCCCCGAAGATCGGACCTAACCCCGCAATGTTTAACAATTGAACCAGGCTTGCTTTCCACCAGCTCATGGGCATATAGTCTAAGCCGTCCTCTTTTGAGTATGCAGGAGTCACATTGGTATCATCAATACCGAAAATACCCTCTACCACCTTTGAATAAATGAAATAACCTACTACTAGAATACAGATGGATGCAAGAAATGTTAGCATCACGATGTCCTCCCTTCAGTAAATGAATTTAACGTTTATTTTAATATGCGAAACGACAAATAACAACAGAATTTTCTAAAAATATTATTTCTTCCGAATAAATAATTAACTCACATTTAAACTAAAGACCGTCAAGTCAACAATGTAATCCCTTACATTGTTCAAAAAAAGTTTCATAACATAATACATATAGAGTGAATCATGTTGTATGAATCAACCTCTCATTAACAAAAATCGCAAAAATAAAATACACCCCTTTAAAGAGGTGCATGACACATGCTCGAAGCTACTGTACTTTTCCTTTTGCAAATTCTTCATGGGCTTTTAAAAATTCTTTATTATTTCTTTCTCTTGCAATGTCCAATGGAGTACGGTCATTCCCTGAATGTATCTCTTGTCCATCTCCATGAGCCAGTAACAGGGACACAATTTCTTCACTTCCGTCGAAAGCAGCAACATGTAACGGTGTGTGCCCTGATGAATCGGGTTGATTCACATTTGCTCCTTGTTTTAGTAAAAACTCCAACAGTTCTTTCGAAGCCTTCCCGGCGATTCCTGCATGTAAAGCCGTATTAGAAGGAATGTAGGAAACTTTCGAATTTGAGAAGGAATTGATATCCGCACCAAAATTCAGCAGAAGCTCAACGATTTCTCTATGACCATAATGTGCAGCCACCCCTAATGCTATTAAACCTTGTTCATTATCTGCGTTACAAAGATTGGTGTCATTTCTCAATGACTGCTCCACTGTCTCTTTATCGCCTTTTTCAATTGCTTCAAAAAATTCTTGAATGGTAATTGATGTCATCACACTCACCTCATTTTTACATAATTACAAATATTCTATCAATTATAATTAAAAAAAGATAGAGATGACTCCTAAAATAGGGAGTCATCCCTAGAAAAATTACTGATCCAGTTTTAATTTTGCCAGAGCATCGGCTAATGCAGTGTTGACCGGCTCATCATTCTGCTGTGTTTTCAAATACTTATTTACATCCCTTTTAGTTGCTTTGCTATTCTTTTCTTTTTTTCTGCGATCATTAAAGGTTGAAAGTTTCTCTCTATGTCCACACACACATGTGAACATCTGGCCTTCCCCTTCACCTCTTAGATCTAAGCGTTTATGGCAATTCGGGCACCGTGCATTGGTTTTTTTGCTAATATTTTTCCGGTGACCACACTCGCGATCTTGACAGACTAATTTCTTACCATGCTTATTCTTTATCTCAAGCATCAGATTTCCACAGTCAGGACATTTCGTTCCGGTTAGATTATCATGAGAGAATTTCTTAGTAGAGTTCTTAATTTCACTAACCGACTTACTTGTATAATCTTTAATCTCTTTTAAGAATTCCTGCTTATTAAGAGAACCATTTGCGATTTTTTCAAGCTTTTGCTCCCACTCTGCTGTAAGGGTCGGGGATTGTAATTCAAGTGGTGCCAACTCCAATAATTGCTTTCCTTTAGACGTAATTAGAATTTCTTTTCCTTTCGGTTCAATCACTCCTGAGTTAAAAAGCTTTTCAATTATATCTGCCCTTGTCGCAACTGTACCGAGTCCCCCTGCTTCATGTATGGTGTCAAGAAGATCTTTGTTACTTTCTTTCATGAATTTCTTTGGGTTTTCCATAGCGGATAGAAGTGTTCCTTCATTGAAACGGCCGGGAGGATTCGTCTGCCCTTCTGTTTCTTTTATTGACAGAACGGAAAATATATCCCCTTCTTCCATTTTTGATAGCAATTGATCTTTTTCTGAATCAAAATCATATACTTCTTTCCAACCGATTTCTACAATCCGCTTACCTTTCGTCTGAAAGGTTTCAGTCCCAATCGAGGCTTCTATCGTCGTTTGTTCATAAAGATATGGAGGGTAGAATACAGCTAAGAAGCGTTTCACGACTAGATCATAGATCTTTCTTTCACGGTCCTGTAACTTTTGTAGGAAAGGTGTCTCCTCCGTCGGTATTATGGCATGGTGATCCGTCACCTTTTGGTCATCAACGTATGCTTTTGAAAGTTGGTTTGAACTCTGCAACGCTAAATGAGCCATTTTACGATAAGGTTGTACACTGACCGCTTTCAATCTGTCCTTTAATGTGGCGACCATATCGCTGGATAAATGTTTACTATCTGTTCGTGGATAAGTGACTAATTTATGTTGTTCGTACAATTTCTGCATAATGGATAGTGTCTCTTTGGCAGAATAGCCAAAGATTTTATGAGCATCTCTTTGCAATTCTGTTAAATCATATAAAGAAGGGGCGTGATTTTTCTTTTGTGATTTTTTTACTGTCTGAATAGTGATTTCCTTTTTGTCCTTCAATAATTTCATGACGCTTGTTATTTCTTCTTTCGAAAATGTTTTCGTATCTTTATTTTTATGGTTTGACCAAATAAACGAACCACGATCCGTTGTAGCCTGTATGCCATAATACGTTTGTGGTTTAAAGTTCCTGATTTCTTCTTCCCTCTGGGCAATGATGCTTAACGTAGGTGTTTGTACACGTCCACATGATAACTGTGCATTGTGCTTGGTAGTCAAAGCCCTGGTAGCATTCATTCCCACATACCAATCGGCTTCAGATCTCGCTTGGGCAGCTGCATATAGGTTTTCGTATTGTTTAGCATCTCTCAGTTTATTGAATCCGTCTTTAATCGCCTTATCGGTGACAGATGAAATCCATAATCGTTTCAGCGGTTTATTTACCCGGGCTTTCTCAATGATCCAGCGGGCAACAAGCTCCCCTTCCCGGCCGGCATCAGTGGCAATGACGATTTCTTTGACATCAGGACGGTTCATTTGTGATTTCACTGAGCTAAACTGTTTTCCTGTTTTCTTAATGACTACAAGATTAAGGGATGAAGGGAGCATGGGCAGATCCTCAAGCTTCCATGCTTTATAGCGGTCATCATAGCTTTCAGGCTCTGCCAATGTGACTAAATGTCCCAGAGCCCAAGTCACGATATAGTCGTTTCCTTCTAAGAATCCATTTCCTTTTTTCGTACACTGAAGTACTTTGGCAATATCTCTACCGACAGAAGGTTTTTCTGCCAGGACTAAAATCTTTTTCATGTTAAAAATCCTTTCAATACTAGGTGTTTTGTTTCTATATCTTTTCTATTTTAACATACAATAAAATGAATAGTGTTTTAGAGTTCACGTCTATTATAGGTTGTACTATACTGAGGAATAGTTGATTTTTCACAAAGGAGCTATAGGACATTGCAGCATGACATACAAAAAGGTTCCTTTCTTCCTAAAGAAGCTTGGGGCATGATCATCATTATATTAATCACTTTATTGTCCAAAGGATTAGGTTCACTTTTCCCTCTGATAGGCAGTTTGTTATTTGCGATTATTATCGGAGTCATTCTTAAAAACACAACCAAACTTCCTTCATCATTCGAACCAGGTATACAATTCACCTTGAAAACACTGTTGAAAGTGGCCATCGTATTTCTCGGTGTCGGTTTAAGCCTGTATGATATCCTTCTTATTGGGCAAAAAGGTTTATGGGTGATATTTTTATCGGTTTCCATCGGCATTAGCTTGACATATTTCGTAGGTAAATGGCTTCGTATAGACAAACGGTTAAGCTTGTTAATAGGAATCGGCACCAGTATTTGCGGGGCTACGGCTATTTCGGCTGTGAAGGGAATCGTTGGGGCGAAAGAAAATGAAACAGCCTATGCTTTATCGACGATTGTTTTCTTTAATTTAATTGCTTTTATTATGTATCCAATCATTGGTCATCTCCTTCACATGTCTGATCTCTCGTTTGGCATTTGGGCAGGTACAGCCGTACATGATACATCGTCAGCAATCGCCGTTGGTTATTCATATGGGGATGAAGCAGGAGAGGTGGCAACGACGGTGAAGCTTGCCCGAACATTGTTCTTGATTCCTGTGATGTTTTGTTTACCATTTTTATTAAGAAAGAGAAATGAATGTAAATCTCAATACAGTAGTGCATTCCCCTGGTTTGTTTTTTTATTTTTAGCCGTCTCTGTACTTCATACATTTGGTTTCATTCCTGAAATGATCGAATCTTACCTTAAGGTTTCTTCAAAATTTATGATCATCATGGTAATGGCAGCAGTAGGTCTTCAAGTGAGAATAAAAGACATTACTCAGTTAGGATATAAACCCCTCCTCACTGGCTTAATTGCTTCTATTACATGTGCACTCATCAGTTTATTCCTTATTCTATAGGCTAAATAGAGGCTGGGACAAAACTAAAAAACTACGATATCAAAACGAACAATAGAAGTTTAGGTTCTCAATACCGCTAATGATTTCCGTGCAAGACTACGCTTTCCTCGGGTAGCCCGTGAGCCTCCTCGGCAAGCCTGCGGGGTCTCACATAAGCTACTTTTCCCGCAGGAGTCTTCGTCTTGCACTCCAATCAACCGCTAGAAACAGCTAAAATCAAATGATTCAAAAATAAATTATAAACCCGAACAAATCTGCCCACTAAAATGCAGATTTGTACGGGTTTTCACTTGCACTAAAACACTTTTGTCCCAGCCTCTTTCACGACGAAAAAAAGAGCATCTAGAGAGATGCCCCCTGTACTGTTTACCATCCCTTATGCGATAAATTCCTTTAAACTCTGGAGAAGAAAAAACTAGGAAGAGGCCGTCTTCCTAGTAAATGCTATTCTTCGTCTCCTTCTAAGAAGTCTGGATCTAACTCTTCAAATTCTTCATCATCTAAGTCACAATCCCAGTCTTCATCGTCACAACCTTCAGGATTTACAAGGACACATACTTTCGTTTCTCCTATAACTTCCACTAGGAATTCACGTTCCACGTGAACAATGATTTTGTTACCGTTTGGTGAAATAACCGCTTCGCAGCAATTCGGCTGTTGCAGTACGCGAGCACATACTTCAATATCATCTAAGCAATCAGGATCACGGTATTTCAGCTTAATGCAATCAGTATACTGTACTCTCTCCGTTACAACAGATGTCTTTGTGTTGTCACTGTGGGAGTACCATACGTTGATATCGTATGAACCGTGAATTTCAACCTTCTTGCCTACTTTGTGTGCTTCATACTTGTGATTAATGATCCAGCAGCCTAAAATGCTCGATGGATTATGCGGCGGGCTAATCGTATGATGAGACTGTGTGAATTTACGTCCCTTCGCTACGACCGCTTTAGTAATAATCTCTCTATATTCTGCCATTCGAGCGAACCTCCTCATTCATTTTCAATTCATCTTATGCGACTATCTAGGTGTTTGTGCGAGAAAATTTAATTACATAATGGGATTGTTGCGAGATAATGTATTGTATGCGAATACCCATTGAATGTTCCGGAATGCACTACCCGCCACCATAGAAAAATGATAAACTAAGAATCAGCAATGAAGTGACAATTTGATAGGAGGATGTATTCATGTCAAAAAGCAAAGCAAGACGAAAGAGGGATCATATCCTTAGAAATACGGGCCGGGATGTGACGAAGCTCCGAAGTGTCCTACCAGATTTTTCGATAGTGGAGCGCACAACTAAAACGAAGAAGGAAACAATAGCAAAAGGTCAAACAAAACACAAAAAACGATCTCCGCATGAAAGGGATATTCCTTTAAGCAGAGATCGTTTTTATTTTCACGATGCACCTATTTACACCTTTCTTCTATTAAGAACAGCTTCCAGGCGTTGAGTTTTTCACTTGTGATCCGGTTTCACCACGGAGTAAATCTCCGCCTGTTGTTTCAATGATGTGATCCGTCACATTATTAGAAATGACGGAAGCAACAATTTGCAGTAAATCATTCACGTCCGTTTGAGACTCTTTAAATTGTTGTACGACTGGAATGGCATCGATTTCCTTTTCCAGGTTTTCAATCTTTTCTTCAACCATTTTTAGCGCTTCTGTCTTACCATAGTGCTGGAAGTTAACCGCTTGTTTTTGTAAGCTCTTAATACTTGCGATCATTTCACGCACTTTTTGATTTTCGTGAATCTGAGCTTCAGCGCGTTTAAAGAAATCCACTTCTTCTGTTTCAGCAATCATCGTTGCAAGCTCTTCTGCCCGCTTCATAATATCGTCTTTTGTGTACTTTGCCATATTAATTCACCTCTACCGGTTCTTGAAATTCTGATCCAATCTGGCCATTTTCGACCATTTCCCCATCCAGTGACCACGATTTAGCATTTGTGATCTTAACCTTTACAATTTTTCCAATGGCTGTTTTAGGAGCCTTGAAGTTGACAAGCTTACTGCGTCGGGTATAGCCGGCAAGGATGTCAGGGTTTTTCTTACTCTCTCCATCCACCAGTACCTCGACGATCTGTCCTTTATAGTTCTTCATCGCTTCAGCAGAGTATTCCTTCACAACTGCATTTAACCGTTGAAGCCGTTCCTTCTTGACTTCCATCGGTACATTGTCATTCATTTTCGCCGCAGGAGTACCTTCCCTAGGAGAATAGATGTACGTAAAGGCCGATTCAAAGCCAACTTCCCGATATAAAGAAAGAGTTTCTTCGAATTGCTCGTCGGTTTCATTCGGATATCCGACGATGATGTCAGTTGTAAGAGCAACGTCCGGCATCGCTGTTTTAATTTTCCTTACTAATTCCAGGAATTGCTCACGTGAATACTTACGGGCCATGATCTTCAGGACATCTGTCGATCCGGATTGAACCGGTAAGTGAATATGCTCAACCAGATTCCCTTTTTTCGCAAGGACTTCAATTAAATGATCATCGAAATCCCTCGGATGACTTGTCGTAAATCGAATACGCGGAATATCCACTTTTCGAAGATCGTCCATTAAATCTCCTAGGCCATATTCAAGATCCTCGATATCTTTACCATAGGCATTCACGTTCTGTCCAAGAAGTGTGATTTCTTGATACCCCTGGGCGGCAAGGTTTCGTACCTCCTGGATGATTTCTTCAGGACGACGGCTCCGTTCCTTACCGCGTGTGTATGGAACGATACAGTACGTACAGAATTTGTCACACCCGTACATGATGTTCACCCAAGCTTTAATGTTCCCACGGCGTACCTTAGGAAGGTTCTCGATGACGTCCCCCTCTTTAGACCAAACTTCCACGACCATGGCTTTGGACATATAGGCATCGGACAAGATTTTAGGAAGACGATGAATGTTATGGGTTCCAAAAATCATATCCACTTGCTGGTATGTTTTCAGAATTTTATTCACAACGGATTCTTCCTGGGACATGCACCCGCATACACCGATCAAAAGCTCGGGTTTTTCCCGCTTCAAATGCTTCAGGTGACCTAATTCACCAAATACCTTATTCTCGGCATTTTCACGAATCGCACATGTATTTAAAAGGATAACGTCTGCATCATCAGTCGAATTCGTCGCTTCATAGCCTAATGCCATGAAAATCCCTGCCATCACTTCTGTGTCATGTTCATTCATTTGACAACCGTACGTACGAATATAGAATTTCTTGCCTTCCCCTAAACCTCTATATTGATCATCAATCGTAAAGTCATTATGATATTTAATTTCTTCCTTCCCACGCTTTTTGGCATCTTTTAACGATGGTGGGATATAGACACTTTCAAAGTATTTACTGTAATCCTTTTCGGATTTTTGGTCCGATGGAGTAACAGACTTTGATTGTTGTCCATGTTTTCTTTGTTCTTCGTTCATGAAAAATCCCCTTTCTGCCTCTATAACCAAACCGCTTATCTTCTATTATAAATCATCTAAGAAGATATACATTCTTGCACATTATAATAGTATAAAGGTTTTCGAGGATACATACAATAGAGGCGCTTAAGTGTTGAAAATTGTTCGAAACTTCCCGCTTACCAGTATAAATGGGCTTTCATCCATGTAACTCCCCTTGTAAATGGTGCATAACGTAAAGTAAGACAAATACCCATGGAGGAGATTAAAATAGCGAAGAATGAAATAAAGACACCTATGTATCACATTGAAAACCAAGAAAAATTATACTTCCTTTCTAAAATAGATGAACTAAACCAAACCATTGAAAGATTACAAGAAAGCCATCTGTATGCTGAAGTTCAGCATTATAAAGAACTTTTCATTTCTAACCTTCACCAATTAGAGCATCTAAATGAGGAGTTAGAAATAAACCGGGTTTCTGAAGAAGAACTTATAAAGGATCGAAATAGATTTAAAGAATGGAAAGAAAAGCTTGAGAATCAAGTAAATGACCTTCACCATCAACAACACATAAAGGAGAATATCCTTATAGAGAAGACTGAAAAAATTCATGAATTAGAGCAAAAGCTCGTTCAAACTGAAGTGGAGCGGAAAAACCTGGACCTTTCCATGTCCAGGCTGGATAAAGAAAGAGATTCACTCCTTCAACAGCTTCACGAAAAGGAAAATCTGCTTCAAGACAAATCTATAACCATAAATGAACTAGAAAAAAAACTCCTTCAATCCGAAAATGAACTCAATACCCTCTCACTTTCCTTATCCAAGCTGGAAGAAAGTCATACTAAGTCATCCACTGAAAACGAAACTTTACTTAAAGAAAAGCAAACATTACTGCAACGAAATCAATCTTTAAATACGAAGGTCCTTAGTCAACAACAGCATATTTCGGATTTAAATGCTGCATTAGCTCATTCCGAAGAAACGAAGAAAGAAATGTTCTATAGCCTTATTTCTAAAACAGAAGAGCTAGAAAAGCTAATGTCTGAGAGGAAACATGCACTTGATTCTTTGCAGTTCGCAAAGGATCAGTTAGTTGAAGCAGAAAAGCAAAAAATGGAATATCTTAAAACATTTATCAGCGAATATCAAAAGCAATTTGAAGAGAATGAGTGGTGGTTTTCCACCCAATTTGCCGATATTGATCAACGGTCAAAACAACAGGATGAACGGATTGAAGCGGTTGAGCAGGAGCAAGAACTCAACTTTATCCATCAAAATGAAGTACTAATGGAGAAATTTGAAGAAGTCGAGCAGCGATTTATAGAGTTTATTGAGGAAGTGGATTCCATCCGTGACCAAAATTCAAGAATGACCCACAATTTATTTGAGCTGAAACGAATGGTTGAAAATCAAAAACGAAGTCAAACCCATATTATTAAACCTCGTCAGAAACCAATAGCCGATAAAATGGTCACTCAAAACGACGACAGTACAAGTGAATGACGTCAGTAATAAAGAAAGTTGCCTAGGAAGATCCCTTGGCAACTTTTTATGGTTAAAAGGTAATCATGATTTTGTTGTTTGAACTGAGCTGGAGCTCTTGTTCTTCAAATAACACAAACCCCAAAATAGTAGAAGTTTCCTGTTCTTCGAGATTTTCTAACGTAAATTGTAACCCCTCCACCGCAATTGTTTCCCCCGGTGGAATAACTGATTCCTGTATAGATTCAATCCAATAATCCCCAGTTGCGAATGCCTTTTCGAGCCAATCTTCCCCCATATACCTCCATCCTTGTGCACCGTTTTGGCCTTGAATGGAAAAAATCTCACTCATTTCAGGGGGCAGGATCTGTCCACCAATTTCAATTTTATCTGGAGGATTCATTCGAAAGCAGATTTTTGGATTCAATAAGTCTACGTTTCCTGTATTCTTTATGAAAAAATCTGCTTTGATAGAATATCGTTCCAGTTTTCGATTGGGTAATAAATTATAATCAAAATATATTTCAGCAGATGGCTTTTTCACCTGGGCTTCCCGAGTTTTCCGATTCGCTTTTTGCTTTTTGATTTCTTCATATTCTTTATCATCAATCTCGGTATGCCTATTTGGCTTCTTTACCTCATCCTTATTTATTCCCGAGTCCTCAACAAGCTTACCTGTCGTTTTTAATAAGTGCATCACATTCAAATCGAGTAAGGTGGGTTTTTGATTCCCAAGTAGTATTTTCAGTGCACAAGTCGTTAAAATTGCAGGAGCTTCATTAAGTAAGAATTCTTCATCTTTACACTGTATGGAACATCTAAGATGGGGAATTGAGTGTCGCTCTTGCAATAAATAGTACCCATTGAAATGCACCTCATCCTTATAGACCGAGAGACTTTTTTTCACATTGATGGAATTCAGTTTTTCGTTATATCCAAATGAAACAAACCGTTTATCGCCCTTTGGTTTACTCGTCACTAGTTCAAAAAACAGGTCCCCCTCACTGAGCCATTCAGTATTTTCCATTATTGAAATATCCACTCCATAATGAGTTAATACTTCTTTCACCTTTTCATGTATCTCATGATTTATGTTTTCATTCGGTGTGTTCACTGATAGCCATACTTTTTTTCCGTGTAAAGAACTATTCACTTCCACCATTTGTTCTTCTTTGTTCCAATTGAAATGATAATTATTCTCCGCACAAAAAAACTGGATGGCTGATAAGGAATAGTCTGGAATTGATCCCCAATCATGATTATTGATTTTTAATTTCATGTAAATGCTCACCACCCTATTGAAGTTGTCTATGTATCTTATGAATACTAAGAATGAAATATGATTTAGTTCTTTCGTAAGTAGCAAACACCGAAATCGATTCCCTCGAGTATGGGTTCATACTCCTCCATTTTCAGAGTATGTCACCCAAAAACTATTTGACGACATCCTCATATTTAATGTTTCGCTTTACGTATAGCAGTACTGGTGAAGGCGCTTTCGTTATAAGGGGTGGGCTGATGTTTGTTTTATTCCACAGCCCTCTCCTCTCATTATTTTTAACATAAACTAGTAAGAGTCAGGTGTCGATCTACACTTCATCATATGGATGGTGATGATCAGGTAATAAAAATGATGTTTTATGAAAGGAGAATTTATTATGATTACCCCTCATGGCGGTAAACTCATTGACCAGGTAGTAAAAGGGAAAGTACGTGATGAACTATTAACCCGAATTTCTTCCCTTCCATCCATCACGTTAGATTCATGGGGGCTTTCCGATTTAGTTCTGATTGCCACAGGTGCCTTCAGCCCCTTACAGGGATTCATGAACCAAAAAGACTATCTGAATGTTCTGAAAGATATGCGTTTGGCAAATGGAATGGTTTGGAGTCTACCTATTACTCTCCCTATTTCTAAACAATTAAAGGAGAGTCTTTCAATTGGTGATACCGTTTTTCTTAAAGGAGAAGATGGAGTGGCCTACGGTATGATGGATATACAAGAAATGTATGAATACAGTAAAGAAGCAGAAGCACTTTTCGTATTTAAAACATTGGACAAACTTCACCCCGGTGTTCAGAAAACCTTTACAAAAGAGGATGTGTATGTAGCTGGACCCGTTAAGCTGCTTCAATTCCCTGATTGTTTTACAAGGGATTTCCTAACACCAAAACAATTGAGGGAAAGATATACAGAATTAGGTTGGAATACCATCGTCGCATTCCAAACAAGGAATCCCATACACCGTGCCCATGAATACCTTCAAAAAACAGCCTTGGAAAATGTCGATGGATTATTAATTCACCCATTAGTGGGAGATACAAAGCAAGACGATATCCCTGCGGAGATTCGAATGATAAGCTATAAAATACTACTCGATGAATACTATCCTAAAGATCGGGTCCTATTGTCTACTTTTCCTGCAGCGATGAGATATGCAGGGCCTCGTGAGGCTGTATTCCATAGTTTAGTACGGAAAAATTTCGGCTGTTCGCATTTCATTGTGGGAAGAGATCATGCTGGAGTTGGGAATTATTATGGAACATTTGATGCTCAGGAAATCTTCTCCGAATTTACAAAAGAGGAGATAGGAATAGAGATATTAAAATTTGAACATGCATTTTATTGTATTAAGTGCGCTACGATGGCGACTACAAAAACGTGCCCTCATGATGAAGAACTCCACATTCATTTGAGCGGAACCAAAGTACGTAAAATGTTAAAAGATGGAATCATGCCACCTGAGGAATTTTCGAGACCAGAAGTGATTGAAGTACTAATTAATGAAATGAGCCGTGATTCATAGGATCAAGGTATACCACAAGGAGACGACATCATGTTAGAATTTTATATTGTAATATTTGGAATGATTGTTATGCTCTCATGCCTGGTCTTTGAATTGGAACGGCCCGAAATCGTTCTACCCGCAACTCTTCTCCTATTCGTATTAACAGGTGTCATTACGCCTCAGGAAGCTACAAGGGGCTTTTCTAATGAAGGGATGCTGACCATCGGTTTATTGTTTATAATAGCTGGTAGTATTCAAAACAGCGGAATTGTCGATCGCGTTTTTCAGATGTTGCTGAATCATTCAACTTCAAGAAAACACATACTTGCAAAGATTCTCTTCCCAATCTCTTTCCTATCAGCTTTTCTTAACAATACTCCCATTGTCATTGCCTTCACCCCTCTTGTTAAGAAGTGGTGTGAAGATCATCATCTTTCCCCTTCGAAATTCCTGATCCCACTATCTTATGCGACAATTCTTGGCGGTACTATTACACTCATTGGAACATCGACAAATCTTGTCGTCCATGGTTTACTTCTTGATCATAACCTTAGGGGCTTCACGTTTTTCGAACTTAGTAAGATTGGGGTTCCAATAACCCTCGTTGGTTTATGTTACCTTGTATTTTTCAGTTCATACCTGTTGCCAAACCGTCATAGCAGTCCCATTACTAACCTGGATTCCTTGAGGGAGTTTACGGGTGAAATCCTGGTACTTGAAGAATTCCCATATATCAACAAAACTGTTGAACAGGCCAGATTAAGGAGTCTAAAAGGACTATTTCTTGTCAGTATCATTCGTGATGACGAAATCATTACCCCTGTTACAAATACAACCGTCCTTAAAGAAAATGATCGTTTAATTTTCATAGGGGACATTACGACCATCACGGAGCTTCAGTTCAATAAGGGGCTTGAATTACAAAGTAATAACGGTTCATATTTCCCCTTCAAACAATTGGTGGAGGCTGTGGTTTCACATCATTCAACCTTATTATTTAAAAAAATCAAAGATACGAATTTCAGAAGTAGACACAATGCGGCCGTCCTCGCTGTCCATAGACAAAATCAGCGCATAAAAGCCAAAATTGGAGATGTTGTTTTAAAACCTGGAGATATCTTGTTACTCGTTACTGGACCTGATTTTCATAAAAAAGTGCATACAAATGACTTTTATTACGCAACACCAATTGATAATAAAATCAGCACCCACAAACAATCAAAGCAAGGATGGTTCTCCATCGCATTACTAGGTACAATGATTCTATTGGTGACATTAAGCTTTCTATCCATGTTGACAGGTATGGCATGTACTGCCTTACTATTATTTTTATTAAAAATTGTATCTGCACAAGAGGTTAAAAATTCAATCCAATGGAATGTATTGTTACTGGTTTCCTGTTCGTTTGGTATTGGGTATGCCTTGATAAATTCAGGTGTTGCCGCTTATATTGCTACTATATTAATGGAGGCTACCAGACCTCTTGGAGTTTTTGCCGTTATCCTCGCAATCTACCTTTTAACCAATATATTTACTGAAATGATGACTAACAGTGCTGCTGCAGTCATGATGTTTCCTATTATTCTGGAAGTTTCAAGGTCAATGGATTTAGATCCGATTGCCTTGGCAGTCACTGTGACCATTGCTGCTTCTGCTAGTTTCGCAACTCCAATCGGTTATCAAACAAACCTGATTGTATATGGTCCTGGTGGATATCAGTTTAAGGATTTCCTTAAGGCGGGAATACCACTGAATATTATTACGATGCTGACCACTGCAGTGCTGATATATTTCTTTTGGCTATGAATTTTTGAAACGAAAGGAGATAAAAATGATGGAAAAGAATATTAAATGGCATGAAGGAAAAGTAGTGAAAGCAAATCGTCACAAGTTACATGGACATAAAAGTGCACTGCTTTGGTTTACAGGATTGTCTGGCTCTGGGAAGTCCACCATTGCAGTCGAGGTTGAAAAAGTATTGCACGAACATGGGATCCACACTTACCGACTTGATGGCGATAATATTCGACATGGATTAAATCAAGACTTATCATTTTCAAAAGAAGATCGCAAAGAAAACATAAGAAGAGTCGGAGAAGTATCTAAATTATTTGTCGATGCAGGGGTATTAACATTAGCTGCATTCATTTCCCCCTTTAAAGAGGATAGAGCATTCGTTAGATCTCTCTTTCAACAACAAGAATTCATTGAGATTTATGTTCATGCAAACGTTCAGACCTGTATAAATAGGGATCCTAAAGGTCTTTATGAAAAAGTGGATAAGGGTGAAATCAAAGGGTTTACAGGTATTGATTCACCATACGAAATTCCTGAATCGCCTGAAATAATGGTTGACACAGAAGGCCAGTCCATTGAAAAATCCGTCGAGCAAATCGTCCAGTATTTAAAGAACAATAAATTGATTTAGAAACCTTATTAAGGGATTTTTTCATAAGGAGGTGAATGCGGTTTGATGAAGGACATAATTGAAATTGCGATACAGGCGGGAATGAGAATTTTGGAAGTATATAACGATACGTATAACATTTATCAAAAAGCAGATTTATCACCGTTAACTCTTGCAGACCAGCTGTCCCATGAATATATAAAATCTGAACTATGTAAGTTGTCGGCAGTTATCCCCGTACTAAGTGAAGAAGGCGACACGATCCCCTTTGAAGAGAGAAAGAACTGGTCTACATTTTGGTTGATTGACCCTCTGGACGGAACGAAGGAGTTTATCAAAAAGAATGATGAATTCACCGTAAATATCGCTCTCATCAAAGAAAGCCGTCCTGTAATGGGAGTAATATACGCCCCTGCTCTCGATATTCTGTATTTCGCTGAAAAAAATAAAGGCGCTTTCAAGATAATGTGTGGAGGTACTTCCGGAGATAGAAAATCGACATTGATCAATTCTTCATCCTCTTTTGGAAAAAAGGTGCTCATATCCAAGTCCCATCTGTCCAAAGCGACTCTGGACTATGTTGACCTTTTACAAGGACAGGAAGGGGAAATTGAGTTTGCTTCTATTGGAAGTTCCTTGAAGTTCTGTATGATTGCAGAAGGCAGTGCCCAATATTATCCCCGACTAGCACCTACAATGGAATGGGACACAGCTGCAGGGCAAATAATTGTAGAAGAAGCAAACGGGCAAGTGCTTGAATATGAAACTGGCAAACCTCTTGTCTACAACAAGGAAATCCTCATTAACCCCTCTTTCATCTGTTCCATATCTTAATAATATTCCGGCTGCTAAAAAAAGCAGCCTTTTCTATATTCACGAAAAATCCTTTTTCCCCATACACTACCGTAAACTATATCAGAGCAAAGGGGCGATACTATGGGAAAAGAGCCTCCAAAAGTATCAATCATTTTTCCAGTTCGTAATGAAGGTAAGAATGTGAAAATGACCTTGGATTCATTGTTTACAATTAAAACGAATATTGAGATTGAAGCAATTATAGTGGATGATGGTTCCACAGATAAATGCTGCAACTTTTTGGAAAATTACTTACACCGGCATAAAGTGACGTATGTCCGTGCAAATGCATTAGGTCCGGCAAATGCCAGAAACTTGGGGGCTTCAAGAGCTAAATATCCATATTTAGCATTTTGTGATGCTCATATGACGTTCGAGAATTTCTGGATTGACCGTTTAGTTTATCATATCGTCAAAGGGACAAGCGACGCTGTATGCCCTGCTATAGGATCTCTTGATGATCCATCCATCAAGGGATATGGCCAATCCTTAACTCCTGCACTCAAAATAAAGTGGCATCAAAAACGGAGTTTTTTGTTTGAAACAGCCGTATTACCAGGAGCTTGTATCATAATATCACAGAAGGTGTTTAACGATATAGGCGGGTTCGAAACAGGGTTTTCAACGTGGGGACATGAAGATGTTGAAATATCACTCAAACTATGGCTTTTTGGATATCGCTGTCACTGCGATCCACAGGTAACTGTTCTTCACTTATTTAGAACCATTCATCCTTACAACGTTAATTATGAAGGAATTTACTATAACTTATTAAGAATGGCTTACCTTCATTTCGATAATAAAAGGATAAAAAAAGCGAAAACTCTTGTTATACATGGTTCGCCTGCTGTCATTGAAAAAAAAGTGATCAAAGACGGTGTACTACTTAAAAGGGCTCAATATGTAGGCAGAAGAAAAATCGACATCGAAGATTTGTTCAAGAAGTTCAACATTTTCTTTTAGTGAACACCAATATCTCATTACGACATAAAGTTCCCGTCGCAATGAGATGCCCGCTTAATGGTCTTCGAAGTACTCGAGGATATCATTCAAACTTTCTTGCAGTGATAAGGTGGGTTTCCAAAATAATTGACGAAGCGAGGAATTTTCAAAATGAATTTCAGGTGTGTGGTGAAAATGTTCGGTGAATAATGGAAGATCACTATGTGATAGCTCCTTCAACATTTTTGCAATCTTTAAAAAAGTGAATGTTTCACCTCTGGCTATAGTATAGCTATGATTTTTTTTTCCTTTATGCAGAATTAAATCGTAGGCTACAATGGCGTCCCTTACATCTAAAAAATCTCTATGATCAAGGATGTTATGAAAATGAAAGGTTTTCGATTTATCTTTCCGGTAATGTAAACATTTTTGGGCAAGTAGAGAGCAAATGCCATTTGAATTACCTGGACCTATCAAATTGGAAGGCTTTGCTATTCGTACGTCGAGATCATAGAACGTTGACCAGCTGGATGATACGAGAATTTGCATATATTTTGATAAGCCATATGGATGATTGGGATATCGTGATTGACATGGATTATACTCGATAACAGAGCCAACGATGAGAATAGTGGATTGGGGAACAGCTTTTTTTACTGCTTCAAGAAGATTCATCGTTCCTATTACATTTGTATTCATGGTGGAGATCGGATCTTCCCATGAGCGACCACTATGATTCTGAGCAGCAAGGTGAAGGATAAATCGCGGTTGAATAGATTTAAGTATATCACTCAAAGCCTCTGCATTCAGCAAATCACATTTCACCTGTTGAACCTGTTTCCGGGGCTGTTGATGGTGCCGAACTGCTCCATAGACCTCATACCCTTTATTAAGATAATACTCACATGCATGTCTCCCTGTAAAACCAGATGCACCGGTAATGAAGACTTTACTCATTTTTCTTTCATCCAATCTCGAAGTTCATTCAACATCTCCCTGTAACCCTTCACCGGAAACTTGTAATCCGTTCTTGTATGAACCAGAGTCTTATCATGCTTTGGTTCCTCTACAGGGAAAATATCTACATCATCGTGCTCGAAAATTTCCTTGAATAAAAGCAGGAGCTCAAATTTGGATATCTTCTCATCGACATTCAAATGATATATCCCTGAAATATTCTCCACTATCAATGCTTGAATGGCTTTTGCCAATTCAAGGGTCGTAACACCATTCCAGAAGACATTTTTATATCCTTTTATACTTCCGCTCTGTTGTAGGAACCAATGGAGGAGACCTATACCGTCCTCTTTTAATTCAGGGCCTATGATGGAAGTACGGACGGTCAGATGAGGCGGAGTTTCGATTTCGCCAAGTGATTTTGATTGGGAATAAACGTTCCAACCATCTTTTCGGTCGTTTTCAGTATACTGTCCTTTGTCTCCGGAAAAAACACAGTCTGTGCTTATGTGGACCAGCTTACCTCCGTATTCATTTACCATGTCCATCAATGAGTGAGGTAGTAGACTGTTCACTCGGATGGCTTCCTTCACATGAGTTTCGGCGTAGTCGTTAAGAAGTCCTGTGGCGTTGATGACGATTTCAACCTTATGCTCCAATACAACCTTTCTTACATTTTCAAGATCCCTTACATCTAATAAAATACCTTTATTATCTTCTTTTCTAACCGTATATAAAACGTGATGACCACAACGTCGAAAATATTCTACGATGACATGACCTGCCATTCCGTGTCCCCCCAAAACGAGGATATTCATTCTAGAAAACCCCCATCTTTCAGCATTGTTTTGATCTGATCATAATCAATGATATTGTCACTGGAAGAATACGTATCTAAATCTACTTGGGGGAAGTCCTCGTAATATTCCATTAACCCCTTGATAGGTATGGTTGGCAGTATGACAAAATACTCGTTATCATACACAATCGTATTATGACTTTCAAATTCCGTTAAAAGAAGCTCGTGGAGTTTCTCTCCTGGACGTATTCCCGATTCCTCAATAATCACTTCCTTGTCTGGTGAGTACTGATCAATTAATACTTGAGCAAGATCGATGATTTTACACGTTGGCATCTTCATAACAAAGATTTCTCCTCCATGACTTTCAAATGTTGCTTTGAAAAGAAGTTTAATAGCATCCTTGATTGTAAGAAAAAAACGGGTCATTTTTTTATCTGTAATACCAATTTTGGATTTGGTCTTGATTCCATGTTTGAATACATGTATGACACTTCCATTTGTCCCTAATACATTTCCTCCGCGAACACAGACAAACTTAGTTTTATCCGTTAATACATTTGCATTAATGATCAATTTCTCTCCCATCGCTTTTGTAAATCCATAGAAATTGGAAGGATTCGCGGCTTTATCAGTGGAGATATTGATGACCTTTTCAACATTATTTTCAATCGCTGCATCTATTATATTCTGTGTGCCCATTACATTTGTTTTCAATGCTTCCAAAGGCTGGAATTCACATACAGGAACATGCTTAAGAGCAGCCAGGTGAAAGATATAATCGACCATTCGAGTGGCTTCTGAAACCGCTTCTTTGTCTCTTACATCCCCAATAATGAACGTCAACTTAGGATGATTCTCAAATTTTTGTTTCATTAATACCTGGCTCGTTTCATTTCTGGAAAAGATACGAATCTCCCTTGGATCTTTTTCAAGCAGTTGAGATACCAGTTCATTTCCCCATGATCCAGTACCACCCGTTACAAGAATTGTTTTATTAGTAAACAATGTCTGAACCCCCTAGTAGAATATTAATCACTTTATCGGAAACATTTGTATCAAGGTACTCGGCTGGACAAACCCACTTTGATGGTTTTGAGCACATTACCTTCACCCCATTTAAAATGGCCGTTTCCTTTAACCCCGAAATGAAATTACTGCCGCAATCCACCGTTTCCGGCCGCTCAGTTGTCTTTCTGACCGTTACAGTCGGAATATGAAATATACAGCATTCCTCTTGAACTGTTCCGCTGTCCGTTAACACACAAAATGCGTTTTTCTCAAGTTTTATGAAGTCAAAAAATCCGAATGGTTCGTGAAGCTCGATTAATGGATGTAATTGTAAATGTGGGGATGAATGTAGTTTCGATCGAGTTCTAGGATGAGTACTGAGGATAATCCTCTTTTTATAAGTGTCGGCCAGCTGGTTAAGTGCATTCACGATAGTAGATAAATGTGCCGGGTTATCTACATTCTCTGCACGGTGGATAGTCGCCAGGAAGTAATCTTTTTTCTCCAATGCTAACTCTTGAAGGATCTCGCTACCTTCAATCTGTACATCATATTGGTTTAGAACTTCGAAGATCGGGTTTCCTGTAATGATGATTTTGCTGGATGTCATACCTTCATTGAGTAAATTGGTCTTGCTGTATGGTGTGTATACGAGATTATAGGAAGATACTGCATCTATAATTTTCCGGTTTTTTTCTTCAGGTACATTCAAGTCAAAACAACGATTTCCGGCTTCCATATGAACCACAGGGATCATCATTCTTTCTGCGAGAATTGCGCTTAAACCGCTATTTGTATCCCCCAACACCAGTACCTTGTCCGGTTTTTCTTTCAGTAAGATTTTCTCCAGCTCTTTAAATAATGATGAAAGTTGTTCTCCAAGTGATTGTTGTTTACCTGAAAGCACATAATCCGGCTCTCTTAATCCCAGTTCTTTAAAGAAGATCCCATTTAGGGAGTGGGTAAAGTTCTGCCCTGAATGGACAATAATATGGTCATCCGCCAGCAGATCCAACTTCTTCATGATTACACTCAACCGGATGATTTCAGGGCGTGTTCCCAAAACCGTTACAATCTTCATGATCACCTCTCCTTTTTCTTCCTCTTATATATTTATGTTTATAAGGGGGCCATGTCCTAGACTACTCTCTCTATTTTCAAAAAAGGCGTATGCCCCACCAAAATTACCATAACCTTTTTTTCTTTTGAATGGCTTTAGAGTATAGCTGGACAATATTCCGTCCTAATATATTTACATCCCACAATTCTCTCCCCTTTTGGGAAGCATATTTACTCATTTGGTCGCGTATTGCTGGATTATTCAAGAGGTATTCTATCTTCTCCGACAACTGCCTGTTATTCCCTTTTTCTATAATGAAACCATTCTTGTTATTTTCAACCATCTCCGGGAGTCCCCCTGCATTGCTGACAATTGTAGGAACACCGAGTAACTGTGCTTCTATTACGGCAAAAGGCTGGTTTTCTTGCAGGCTCGGGAGAACAAGCATGTCGGATTGGTATAATATTTCTTTCACTTTTGAAGTATTTCCCCAGAATAATACATTTTTCTCGATCCCCAGTTTTCGGCAGCTTTCTTTTAAGCTTTTTTCAAGTTCCCCTTCACCCAAAATCCAACATTCCCACTTATCCCTATACCTCAAGAATGAGAGAGCTTCTATTAAATTGTGCAGTCCTTTTAAATAGACCAGGCGACTATTGACTAATATGATTTTTTTCGCAGGCTGACGCTGGATAGGGGTGTCAATTTTAAAATGAGAAAGCTCTACACCATATTTATAGGTATGAATTTTGAATGTATCGATTTTGAATTCTTTTTCGATGATTCCTCTCATCCATCGACTTGAAGTATGAATGAAATCACTGGATTCATATCCTACTTGTTCTAGTCGGGCATAATACTGGATTATGAATGAGTTCCATATAGCTTGATCCATTGTACTAGTATTCAAGGATTTATATTGATGGAATATGGCACCAGTTAAAAAACCATGTCCACTGGTAATCAGCGGAACCCCGGTGGGCTTAACCCGGCTTAATGCCACTGCTGAAATGACATCCTGTGCATGAATGATATCGTACTTAGTCATATCGAGATTGGTAACCCCTTGCTCAAATATATACCGATTTAATTCCGCATGGTATACCCAGGGATTTCTCGCCAAATGGGGGACAGATCTCATTAATTTCTTCTCGACATAGGATCGGTACTGGCTTAGATCAAACACTGTCTCAGTACCCAACATAACCACTTTTGAGTTATTATCCCTTGTACATAAAATATCTACATTATGGCCTTGCCCGACAAGGTAAGCCGACAAGTTAGAGACAAAAGACCAGATGCCTCCCCCTGGTAGAGGAAACACTGTCGCAATTAATATATTCATCAACATCAATCCTTTGGAAATTGTTCTAGAATGGATTTTAATCGTGTATCTGGTATGGTGAGCTTCTTGTAATTCAAAGAATTGTGGGTTCTATGCCCGGGACTAGTACCGACTGATCCACGTTTTCCATACACATGCCTAAGGTAATTTTTTCTTGGTAACATGTATTTCACTCCATTTTTTAAAAAATGATGTAATACGGTCTTGCTTGTTGATTAACGAATAAGCATCATTTCAATGAATTGAATAAATTACATTGAAGTTATACTCCTCAAGATTTTTTTCCCAAACCAGCATGTTCGATTTAATATTGAAACAAGATAGTCTTGTTGGCATGACACCAAAATCACCAACATATTTAGTTGAACCGTCTTTTCCTTTTTTACTTGATGGACGAATTCTGGAAAATCCCACCAACACTAACTCTTCTGATATAGGTTTAATCCCCCTGCACCAACCGATTTTCTCTTGGTGTTTGCTGATTTCTACAAGGTTCACTACTCTCTCGATTTTAAGTGTTGTCGCGTTCACGATGACTATCCTTCCGTCAACTTGTGTAAAGTAGATTTTCCCATTATAGACGACACCATCATGTATTAGCTGACGACCAATGTTTATTCTCTTCGTTCTGTCGGTTAAACAAATGGCGTCCTTTTGAAGGCACCTGGTCACCCAAATTTCATCATTCAGTTCAAAGACAAAATTGGGATGTGACAAGTGCGGTTTTGTAGTAGGAACCTTCCGGTAATCGATATTTGGGTCGAATCGGCTCCATGGCCCTTCGCCCATTACATTCCACAGATTTACGATCCTACCTGCAGGATTTATTTCTACCACCATATCCAATCCTGTGTTAACGACCAAAAGGTTTCCGTTTCCCCTTGGTTTCACATGATGAACATCATTGAATAATGGTAAACTATAATAGTCTTTGAGCTTATGAGTAAAGGCATTGTAGACTAGGATTTCTGTTTGGGTACATGCAAACAACCTATCACCTTTTAGTGAAGCTGCCGTAAATGAAATGGAAGCTTCATGTGCAGGACAGACCTCCTGCGGAGAAATATATTCAATGACTCTTTCTGCTTCTTTGGTCTTCCCATCCAACTTTAAAACTACCGCTTTTTTAAACTGTTCCCAATCCTTCATCACCTGTGACTTTTGTTCTGCCCCTACAAGGTATAAATCTTTCAACCCTATCACCTCATTAGATTTAAAAAATATTCTACTTTAACCGGATAGCATGCTCCGATTCTAACAACTACAAATAGTTCAAAGCATTCCGAATAACTTCTCCCGATATTCTATGTACTGCTTGTATCTTTTGACATAAAAATTAAGTAAATTAAGTCATTCTTCAAAATATTAGCCACTTAGCCCTCTACAAACAGGGATAACTTACATATAAGAATAATAGGATTGTTTATTGGTTCGTATTAAATGATTGGAGGATATCAAATGAAAATACTATTCGTTTTTTATGTCCCTAGTGGAGGGGTAGAAACGTTAAACAGGCAACGATCCATCGCCCTAAAACAAGCGGGGATCCGGTGTGATTTTTTATACTACAGTAAACGGAGAAACTTATTGAATCATGAGAAATCAAATGTTTTCATTACGAATGATGATCAGGAGATCAGAAACATTTTGCTAAAGGGAAAGTATGATGCTATGGTGATCACTTCCGATTTTGCAGCTATGGAAAGATTCAGTAACTTAGGATTTAAAGGGAAAATCATTCTAGAGATCCAAGGGCTTGGACCTCAAAGTGTGGCACGGTCACAATTACAAAATGCAATTCCGTATGTACAGAAGTATTGTCATGCACTACTGTATCCCAAAACCCCTCATATAGGGGTGATTTTCAGAGAGTTCTTCAAATCAACTCCTATCTTTGAGTTTAATAATTGCTTTGATCATAATGCCTTCACCTACCAAAAGCTTCCGAAGAAAGATAGGCCCATTGTTGCCTGGATTGGTAGATTAGAGGACAACAAAAATTGGCGTGAATTTTTACACATTGGTCATCAATTAATTAAAACGAATAAAATGGTTGAATTATACATGTTTGAGGACCCAAGCCTGTCGACCCCAAAGGAGAGAAATGATTTTATCCAATTGAAAAACAGATTGAACCTGGATAAATATGTACATGTATTACAAAATGTACCCAATAATCAAATGCCTGGTTACTTCTCGAGAATCGGCGATTCCGGAGGGTTTCTATGCTCAACCTCAAAAGTCGAGGGGGCTCCCTATTCTTTGTTAGAAGCTATGAGCTGCAGGTGTCCCGTTCTTACAACAGACTCAGATGGAGTGAGGAGTTCGATATTGCATAACCAATCAGGTAAGTATTATCAAATCGGAAACATTCAGCATGCCGTTCAACAAGCGGAAGAACTCATGCACAATTCCAAACTCCGAAATTACATCATCGAAAATGCGCTGCTTCACTTAAAATCTCAGTTCAGTCATGCACAGTACTGTAAAAACTTCACACAAATGCTAAAGTCCATAGGTTTATAGATTCCTTTGGATTAAAGGGGCTCATGGTCAATCAATTCTTCGTCCACTGGCATATGCTATTAAAAATAGCAAAAGGTGAGATGTCATTTGAAAGCACTCGTTACAGGTGGGGCAGGCTTTATAGGCTCCTATTTAGTGGATGCACTAATCTCTAAAGGCTTTAGTGTTCATATTATCGATAATTTAAGCAGTGGTAAGAAGGAATATATAAATCCTTTAGCCATTTTTCATGAGTTGGATATTTCTACTGCAGCTGCACACAAAGTCATCCTGAAGGAAAAACCCGATTATATCTTTCACATGGCTGCCCAGGCTGATCTGTCCCGATCCACCGCTTCACCACTTGATGATATGCACACAAATGTTGCAGGAACCATCAATTTATTGGATGCGTGCAGGCAATATCCTGTGAAGAATTTCGTCTTTTCATCTACATCAGCCGTTTATGGGAATGTTTCCAGTGAAATGATTGACGAATCACACAAGACTTCCCCAATATCATTCTATGGTTTATCAAAGCTTACCGCTGAAAACTATATAAAACTTTTTCACGATACCTTCCAGATACCATTCACCATTCTTCGCTATGGGAACGTCTATGGGCCAAGGCAAACATCTAAAGGAGAAGGAGGGGTCATTGCTGTATTTCTTGAGAAACTTAAGAAAAATGAACAGTTAAAAATCCATGGGGACGGGCTGCAAACACGGGACTATGTTTTTGTACAAGATGTGGTGGAAGCTAATATTGCAGCAGCTGATAAAGGTAAGCAGATGATGATGCACATAAGTACAGGGCAAAGATCCTCGATTCTCCAATTAATCGATTTATTGAAGAATCATCATACTGGTAAAATTCACGCCTTCCATACAGTAGATAGACAGGGGGATATTAAGCATAGTGGTTTTGATAACACACTTGCAAAACATATTTTATCCTGGAAACCATACTATTCCATTCAAGATGGAATGAGGGAGACCTATTTGTCCTACTCCTTCTAAATCATCTGAACATAAAAAAAGCATCGATCAATTTACATTCCCAATTGATCGATGCTTTTCTGTTTGATATAGTTAGTACTTTTTGCGGGCCATCTTGAAATAAGTCTGGTATTTCCTTTGGATATACTGTGATTCTTTCACCATCCCCACCCCGTGTTTGGCAGAACCCATACTGGAATGGACCCGATATAACACAAGCACTTCGTCCAGATAATCCATCTTGGTATAAAGACTCAAGCGGCACCACATTTCGTAGTCCTGTGTGTATTTCAGTCTCTCATCAAACCAGCCTGCCTGCTTTACTAAATCTATTTCCGCCATTACCGTGCATCCATTCACAGGACATGCCTTTAAGAGAAGACTCTGAAAAGTATTTCTGTTCATTCTCCTGGAGTGGATCTCGTTCACCACATTATTATTTATATCAATGGTTTTAAATGCTGTATAAGATACTTTGGAGCCAATTGAATTCATATAAGCTAGTTGCCTCGCGATTTTGCTTTCTAAAAACATATCATCTGAGCTCAACCAGGCAAAATATTTCCCTGTTGCTTGTCTTAAACCCG
This sequence comes from Rossellomorea aquimaris, assembly GCF_008180865.1. Classification (GTDB taxonomy): domain Bacteria; phylum Bacillota; class Bacilli; order Bacillales; family Bacillaceae_B; genus Rossellomorea; species Rossellomorea yichunensis. The sequence goes on along the minus strand of NZ_VTEX01000001.1, from coordinate 691,650 downwards.
CATTTAAAGCGGATGCCGTTCCACCATTTGACTTCCTTATATACTTTATCCGGTTTTTGAACGGTTGAATTTTTTCAACATATTGAGTTGAACCATCGTCCACAACGATGACTTCAATATCTTTATAGGTCTGACGAAGAGCGCTCTGAATAGCTTGGTCAATATATGCGCAATTGTAAAATGGAATAATAATAGATACCTTCACTTAGTTCCCCTCTTTCAACAAATTAAGTGATAATACCACTTTATGTAAATGAAAGCAAAGTGCTTGTATCATCACCCAGTTCATAGAAAAAGAGTGCATTCAGCACTCTTTCATTCAAACACAATGTCGATATGTTTAACCTTCCCATTATTGATCTTGTAACATCTTATTTCTTCTTTCCTTCCCCCGACAGCGGCTATAAAATAATAAACCTCCGGAAATTGTGAGAAAGTAACATCATCCTTTGAGGGGACAGGACTCCCATACGGATGTGAATGATATATCCCCATAAAAATTTCCTTTTTATGGATCATTTGAGCCATGACATGATCTTGTTCATCGGGATCCATGGCAAAAGAATAGGGTGTAGGTTCTGTATTTCTCATTGGCCAAATCGTCTGACAAAGATTAGTGGAACCCGAAATCAACCCGCAAGCTTCATTCGGAAGCCCCTTTTTCACTTCAATCATGATCCTTTTGTATATACGCCTGGGCATCCTTACGCTTTCTTTATGAGTTGCACCCGCATCCCTTAAATTTAAATTTCGTCCTTTTAACTTCCATCTTGATTCGATCCTCTTTCTTAATTCCAATGGGTACTCTCTTTCTCCGCTTATAAATATCGTTGAGATCTTTGGATTGCATTTTTATCACCCCTTTCAATCTACCTCATATACTTGTTGGGATTAAACATGGTACGTTTCGATTCAGAAGCCATAGGGATATTGCCGTATTCATCGAACTGAGGATTAACATGAGGAACTTGCTTTTTCTGCTGTTGCTTCATATTTTGGTAAATTTCGTTTTTCTTATTGGACCGAGATTGAAGATCTTTCTTTAGCTTATCCAACTCCTTCTCCATTTCAACTTCTCGATTACTTTTTTCCTTATTCTTACCTGTATATTTTTCATTCAATAAACTTACTTCTTTTTCAAGGTCTTTTTCTCGTTGTTTATAATCTTCCAATTGATTCTTTAATGAATGTAGCTCATCCTCATAATATTCTTCGATTCTCTTTAGTTCATCATTCAATACACCAATTTTCTGTAAATAACTCTTGGTTGTTTCCTCACTTTTATTGCTTCTTATCAACGTCTCCTTGACTTCATTAAATTTCATTGAATGTGAAACCAATTGCTCTTCAATCAGATTAAGTTTTTTCAGTATTTCCGGATGATTGTTTTCCTCTTCTTTACCCCATAAAAATTTCCACACTATTGTATACCACCTTTCTTTAATTGGACGCATGTATTGTTTTCGGTGCATTCGTAACCAATCAATTAGAGTAACGAAAGCGTTATTATATACCTCTACTTCAAATAAAATTTTTTTCTCTGACAAAAAGTACTCATTCGCTTCAATTAATAAGGAGATCGCTTCATTTTTAATTTTTTCGAGTGGTGACTTCATGTAAACCTGAGCACTTTCATAAAATACTTTAATTTCCGGGATTGGTGTAGGTGCAAAATGGACATCCTTTGAGTTATCATGGATCCTTTCTTCCTTATATGCTACCTGAAAGTTTTTGTCATTGATCAATTCAGTTTCATCGGAAAGGGATATCCTTATTAATTCCTGTTGCAGTTGAAGGTCTAACTCATAATTCATTTCAATATTTTCAAGCAGAAATTCAATCTGTTCTGTCAGCAATAGGATAGTATGATGATTTTCCGCAATTTCTGATTGATAGACAAGGTGTTTGGATCTTTCTCTGGACAATTCTTCCGACACATTTTTAATTCGTTTTGAATAATTGTTATAGAGAGACTGTATTTCCTCAGATATCATATGAATATCATTCATTAAATCCGGATATTCCGTGCCATGGTTAATCTTATACTCCTCTTCGGTCACCTTTTTCACCTCCAATAATTCCTTTGCAATATCTTATGTATGGTTTGTTTACATGTTAAAAAAAAGGAGAGAGAGTTCTCTCTCCTTCAGTTAGTTAGTCATCCAAGCCTCCAAGTAAGTCTGCAAATGTTTCACACTCACCAAACTCAACCAATGCATCAACCACTCCACTATCAAAGATTACAACATTAGCTGTATTTCTTAAGATTAAGCGGAAGCCTTCAGCAGGTGCATCAAAAATTTGAAGTTCATAGAATAATTGTTCCGGTGCACCGTCGAAGTAACGAATTCCTTCTCCAACTGCAGTAAGGGCATCGTCACCACAGGTTACTCTATCGATAGATGATGGATCGAACGTAAAGGTGAAATCAGGTTGGAATCCTGTTGCAGTCGGTGCTGGAGTAGGGCCTACTTCTGTATCAGTGAAAGAGTAAGACCATGTACTGTCTGCAAGTGAGCACTCTTGACAAATTTCAGCTCTTAAAGTTGATAGACCCGTTACTAAATCAGCTGTTGCACCAGATCCGAATGTTGCTTCAGTATCTTCATTTCTTGCAAGAGCTGTCGCCTGACATTCACAGTTATCAACCGGGAATAACCCTGGACATTGACGCGGGAACTCTAATAGGCTTAAATCACAACGAAGTTTTTCTTCAGGAACTTTGATATTGTTAGGACGCGGGAAACAGAACTTAGCCAAGACTTCTAATTTGACCGGATATTCTACTTGGACGTCTTTACAAAGAACAACTTTTAAAGGAATCATAGGGCCGAATGGATCTGGTCCCATTAATACTCCTCCTGAGCTGGCAATGACTTGAGTCGCTCTGATATTTAAGTTTTCATTGGTGATACCAGTAGGCACACAAAGCATAATCTCATCGGTAAATTGTGTACGCACAGTAAACGAACACTCTGCTACACCATCGATAAGAATGGTTACTTCAACAGGTACTGTCCAAACGATTAACACTCTACCGGGATTACCATTTTCAAGAATGGTACCAGTCACGCTTACATCCGATGGGTCAACAGGAGCTGTTTGTACTTCTACTCTTTGACCTGCCGCAAGAGCCGCGCTGACCGCTGCACGGCACGCTTCATCAGGAATGAAATTCTTGTTCTCATACTTGTTCGCAAAGAACACCCAGTCATATACTTTGTCTACACGAATACATTCTGGTGCTAAATCATTCGGATCCAGTGGAATCGGAGACGGAGATGGTGTAGGAGTCTGGGAACCCCTAATTTGTTTACGCTTCTTCAAAAAAATCCTTCCTTCCTTTAAATGAATATTTATATCACACTATATCCTATGGACGATCAAGAATTTGGTATAGAGTAAATACCTATTTATTTAAAAAAAATTAATAGGCTTATTAATAGTTTTTTAAATACTATTGAAAAATAGGCTGATTCTATAGACATTTGACTGTACTCCTGTTCTTAATCGTCATATCATATACCATAAGGAAAGGGGGAATGTAGGACCTTTAACAATTTGTTACTTTTTAATATGTGAAATAATGAAAATTACCATTAAAATAAAATGTTATGATAAAGTGCTTGATCTACGCTTCTAAGTGGTTACGCTACCTCATTAAATGAATATTACGAACGTGAACGATTTTCCTATCATTGCAATGATATTAATTATATATAAAAGCCATGTAAACGCTGGGAAGTTTACATGGCTTATTCTATGGACAAATAGCGTTCGTCTCGGTTGGTACATATACATAATAGTAAAAGCATACAGAAGGGAGTATTCAGACATGAAATATCTTTCACCAATCCAACTTCAACAGCAAATAATCCATTATAAATCCGAATTGGAGAAATACAAACATAAGTGTTCAACCCTGGAAAAGCACAATCTTGCCCGCGAATACCATTCCATAAAAAAAGAAAATCAACGTCTAGAAAACTTAAATGAAGATTTTCGAATACAGATTGAAAAAATAATTGTAGAAAATGAGCAACTATCCATAAAATATCAATCCTCCTTCAAATCTCAGGAGAAAGAAATAAAAAAGCTTCGTTATACCATTAATCAATTAAAGGATCAACTGCGTAAAATAAACCTCCTCTACTCGACAGAAGTAAAAAAACTGGTCGAACATAACTATTTAACTAAGACTGCCCTTGAAAAAGAAATCATTTCTTCAGAAGTGTCACATTGTTATCTAATAAAAGAAAAAGAATTACTAACGACAAATAAACAAGAAATGGAAAAACAGTTATATTCAAAAGAAATGGAATTACTGGAGATGGAAGAGCTCATCGAGGAACTGAAAATTGGGTGGCGTGAAGAAAAACAAAATTCACACAGACTAAATAGCTTTGAGAAACATAAAAACAATAACCTCTCGGATGAGAACAAGTCCTTAAATAATGAGCTTTACGTAAAAGAAATGGAACTTCTTAAGTTGAAGGAGCTAATTGAGGAATTGAAAATTGAGGGCTTATTACAGAAACAACATTTGCTCAAATTGAATAGCTTTGAGGTATATAAAAATTACAATCTCTTGGATGAGAACGAATCCTTAAAGGCTCAACTTTACTTAAGAGAAGTAGAATTGTATGAAGTCCAACAAACTCTTTCAGAATCTACATCCCATTACGACGACTTACTTATCACCAAAGCGAATCAGCTCGAACAGGCATCCAAAATGCAAATCGAAAAATCAGCCTATATCCAAAAGATAGAAACCTCATTGAAAAAACTGGTAGCCGAAAAAGAGGCCTATACCAATACCCTTCATTCACTAAGAAAAAACATCAAACGTATGAAGGAAGAGGTATTCAGTTTCAAAGAGGAAGAATCAGCTGAAATGAAAAATAAAATAAAGAGCTATGAAGACACTATTCAGCACCTGCAATTCACAAATGCTCACTTAATTGAAGAAATCAATAAATTAAAAAACCGGGCACCCAAATAAGGAGCCCGGTTTATTCTATTACATAAATTCTTTGACTAATTCATCAAATTTATCCTCATCTAACTTTAAATCATGTGTACTTAATGGCTTTTCAGAATACCCGGTTACAAGATCCTGGTATGAAGGCTGTTCTTTGTTTTGATAAATCAATCCAGTTACCAGTCCATCCTTCTCCATGAGCGTATTCATTGCTTGTTCACGATTTGATGGATCATAGCCTTCAAGATCCGAGAGCTTTGTCAGGTTCTCTTTAAACCAGTCATACGTATTAATCTTATTATATGTTACGCAGGGACTAAATACGTTGATCAATGAGAAGCCTTTATGATTTAGACCTGCTTCAATTATTGCCGTCAGCTCTTTCAAATCAGAAGAGAAACTTTGGGCAACGAATGTTGCGCCAGCTGTCAGTGCCATTTCCATCGGGGCCAGTGCTGGCTCAATGCTTCCCTGAGGCGTAGACTTTGTCTTAAAACCAGATGACGAACGGGGAGAGGTCTGTCCTTTTGTCAGCCCATAAATCTGGTTATCCATAACGATATATGTGACATCTACATTACGACGGATCGCATGGATCGTATGGCCGAGGCCAATGGCAAATCCATCCCCATCCCCTCCTGAAGCGATGACGGTTAAATCCTTATTCGCCATTTTTAATCCTTGAGCGATAGGAAGGGAACGGCCGTGAATGCCATGAAAACCGTACGAGTTAATGTAACCTGATATACGTCCGGAACAACCGATTCCGGATACGACAGCCAATTGTTCAGGATCCAGCCCTACATTTGCCGATGCCCGTTGAATCGCGGCTTGTACAGAGAAGTCTCCACACCCAGGACACCAGTTGGGTTTAACATTATTTCTGAAATCTTTAAAGGTAGCCATGGATCAGATCAACTCCTTACATCTTGAATGAATTTCATTTGGTAAGTATGGTGTTCCATCATACTTTGTCATTTTCGTGATTTTATTTCCATACCCAACGTTCATTTTGATTAAATTGGCCAGTTGTCCAGTGGCATTATGTTCAATCACGACTACTTTCTTTGCTGATTGCATCAACGGTTCAAGTTCATCTGCAGGAAACGGATGGATTAATCGTATATGAGCATGATTCACTTTCAGTCCATCAGCTTCAAGTCGTTCCATTGCTTCTTCAATTACTCCACGTGTCGAGTTGAAACCGACTAATAATAAATTGGCTTGTTCATGTGGTGCATAAGTGTGAATTGGATTGTTAAAGCGTATGCTTTCCACCTTGCGCATACGTTTATCCATCTGCGCCTGCCTGTTTACCGGAGATTCAGAAGGCTTCCCTGTTTCATCATGTTCGACTCCTGTTACATGATGAATACCGTTTTTCATTCCTGGAATGACACGCGGTGATACACCATCTTCAGTCACTTCAAAACGTTTAAAGTATTTCTTTGCTTCTAATTCACTTAATTCTGATTCATTGCCGACAAGCTTCCCTCTACGAATTTCCACTTTGCTGTAATCAAGTGGTTCAACCGTTTGTTTCCCTAATGAAAGCTGAAGATCAGAAACAATGATGACTGGACATTGATACTCTTCGGCTAAATTAAATGCCTCTACTGTATCATAGAACGCTTCCTGTACAGTACTTGGAGCGAGGACGATCTTAGGAATCTCACCGTGCGTACCGTAAATCATGGCCATTAAATCGGACTGCTCCTGTTTCGTTGGAAGTCCCGTGGACGGTCCTCCTCGTTGAGTATCCACCACTACTAAAGGCTGCTCTGTCATACCGGATAAACCGATTGCTTCCATCATAAGTGAAAGACCAGGTCCAGCTGATGCAGTGAATGAACGGATCCCCCCGTAGTTCGCCCCGATTGCCATCGTTGCAGCTGCAATCTCATCCTCTGTTTGGATAACCGTTCCTCCAACCATCGGTAGCTTCTTAATGAGGTATTCCATGATTTCAGAAGCTGGAGTGATTGGATATGCTGCCATGAGACGAACCCCACCAGCCAATGCACCGAGAGCAATCGCATCGTTCCCAATCATGAACATGCGCTTATTTCCATCGGCTTCCTTCAGTTGTAATGAACCAACCTTGCTTCCAAGCTCATCTTTCATCGTTTGAAATCCTTGCTTGATGGCTTCCATGTTTTTCTCAACTACAGTCTCACCTTTACGGCCAAAAATTTCTTCCACAACTTCCTTGAAAACGTCTGGATCGAGGTTGAGAACGGCACAGGTCGCACCTACGGCTACCATATTCTTCATTAACGAAGTTCCCAGTTCTGTAGCTAACTGAGTGAAAGGAATGATATATAAAGAAGCATCCGTATCTTCAGGCTTTTCAGGCTTGAACTTCGCATCAGCTATAATTACACCATCACTATGTAATTCTTTGTAATTCACATCTATCGTTTCCTGGTCAAATGCTACTAAAATATCTAAGTCATCAGCAATCGCACGCACTTGTGTGGTGCTTACCCGAATCTTGTTATTTGTATGTCCTCCCTTAATACGAGAGGAGAAATGGCGGTAACCATATAAGAAGTACCCAAGGCGATTGAGGGCCATAGAAAAGATTTCACCCGTACTCTCTATCCCTTCACCTTGCTGGCCGCCAACTTTCCATGAAAGTTGTTCCTTCATTTATTACACCCCTTCAATCAAATTTTGCAACATCTATCAGAGAAGCATATTCTCTTCTTTTCGTTCAAACAACCTATAACTACAAAGGATTGTTGCAACTCTTATATTTTTATTCACTCTATCAGTTTATCACTTTTCTATTTAAATCACTACTGTATTAAAGAGATTGTGAATGTACAGACTTAATTCCCGGTACAAAAAAACCATTAAAGGTATCTCTTTAATGGCAGGTATTGTAGTCAATCTGGTATTCTTCCAACAAAGTTTTCAAACAAGAACTTTTTCACCTGTTTCTCGCTATAGTATCGTTGGAGTGTATTGATCAAGTTCTGATATTGATCAAACGATGATAACCCTTGAACAGTTTCTGATATCCCGTCGAAATCTGATCCAAAGCCAATATGATCCTCTCCACCCAAGCTGCAAACATGTTCGACGTGCCTGATGATATCTGAAATCACCGCTGTTCCTTTTTTGTTTAGGAATGGCGGTACAAACGTGATCCCCATGACGCTGTCCTTTTTGATTAACGCTTCAATTTGTTCGTTTTTCAAATTTCGGGGATTTGGACAAATGGAGTATGCATTCGAGTGAGAAGCAATGGGGTAATCTGCAAACTCGATTGTATCCCAAAATGCTTTCTCACATAAATGGGAAACATCTGTCCACAACCTGTTCTCGTTTAAGAATGAAACGACCTCATGGCCAAAATTGGTCAATCCTCCACCCCTTGGCTCCAGCGCTCCATCTGCAGCAGCATTGGCCCAATTCCACGTTAATCCAGCAGAACGCACCCCAAGCCGGTAAAGAATTTCAAGCTTGGTGAGATCCTCTTCTATTGCTTCAATGCCCTCAAGTGTAAGCATTGCCCCGATTTCATCATGTGCTAACTTTCTTATATCTCTTTTGGAGGTGACAAATTTCAGTTTAGGATTGGGTTTCAGGATTTGATTATGAAATATGTTCACCATTTCCAGGGCAGCTTGAAATCGTTGACCTGGCTTCAAATTGGATGGGATATAAATAGCGAATAATTGTATCTTACTTCTGCTCTCGATCAGTTGTGGATAGGTAATATGTAAAGAGTGCTTCGTTTGAAATGCCTTCTTCCCCGGCTCTAAGTATAACTTCATCAATACATCACAGTGTGCATCAAATAACATGTTTCTTCATCCCTTCAAGTGCCTGACTTTCTTATAAATAATACTATGGAATAATAGAAAGGCTGTCCACTAAAGAATCCCCTCTTTAATGAACAGCCTATGGTTTATTATCTTGGTTCCACGATTAACTTTATCGCCGTACGCTCTTCCCCATCAATCAGAATATCTGTAAATGCCGGGATACATATCAAATCTAAACCACTAGGAGCCACAAAGCCTCTTGCAATCGCAACTGCTTTAACGGCTTGATTTAAAGCCCCTGCACCAATCGCTTGAATCTCAGCTCCTCCTCTTTCACGAAGAACACCGGCGAGTGCACCAGCTACAGAATTAGGATTAGATTTTGCTGAAACTTTTAATATTTCCATTCCTTTTCCTCCTTGTCATTTCCCCCATACCGTATGTCCGTGGTAAAGAACAAACTTGGTATAAATGATTCCACTGATACTATATTCAGGAAATGGACAAATCATTCCGGTCTCACCGAAAAAAGGATAGAAAACATTTAATATTCTACCATGAATGGATGGTCTTCGTTAATTAATATACGCTCGATTTTTTTCGCTTTACCCGTTTTTTGATCAACATCTATTAAACAGGCACTCAAAATTTTGCGTCCTGTCTTTGGAACTTCAAAGCGAACAGGCAAACTTGTCTGAAATCTCTTCAGAACAGAATCCTTACTCATTCCCAACACCTCATCGTATGGGCCAGTCATCCCGACATCACACATAAATGCCGTCCCATTGGGCAAGATGCGGTTATCCGCTGTTTGCACATGTGTATGAGTTCCTATTACAGCAGATACCCGGCCATCCAAAAACCAGCCAACAGCCTGCTTTTCACTTGTTGCTTCTGCATGAAAGTCAACGAAGATAATGGAGGTTCTCTTCTTTGCTTCGTCTACAAGTTCATCCAGTGCCTTAAACGGGTCATCAAGGGGCGGCATAAAAGTTCTACCTTGGGCATTGATAACGGCAACCTCTTTTCCATACACTTCAGCATAGACCAGACCGCTTCCAGGGGTTCCTTCCGGAAAATTCGCCGGTCTCACCATTTGTTTCGATGAGTCGATAAAATTGAAAATATCTTTATTATCCCAAGTATGATTACCGAGAGTTACCATATTGGCACCATCTTGCAAAAATTGTTTGTAAATCTTCTCTGTGATCCCTCTGCCTGAAGCTGCATTTTCCCCGTTAACGATGGTAAGATCCGGTGAGTGCTTCTTTTTTAACTTTGGCAAGTATTCCGTGATCATTTCCCTGCCCATTGAACCGACTACGTCTCCAACAAATAAAATTTTCATGAAAATTCCCTTCTCTATATGTATTCAGTCTTGTAGTTATTGTATCACAAATAACTTGCCGTCTATTCATCCTCTGGATAGATAAAATATGCGATAAAAAAAGCTGACCCGAAAGGGGAAAATCCCTATTCGAGTCAACCTCTTATTTCGCGTATTCGACAGCCCTTGTTTCACGGATGACCGTTACTTTAATATGGCCAGGGTAATCGAGCTCATCTTCGATCCGTTTACGGATATCCCTTGCTAATCGATGAGATTCCAAATCGTCAATGGCTTCTGGTCTAACCATAATACGAACTTCTCGTCCTGCCTGGATAGCGAACGATTTCTCAACGCCTTCATAAGACTCTGAGATTTCTTCCAACTTCTCTAATCGGCGGATATAGTTCTCAAGCGTCTCACTTCTCGCGCCAGGTCTCGCAGCAGATAAAGCATCAGCTGCAGCAACCAGTACTGCGATGATGGACGTAGGCTCAGTATCTCCGTGGTGAGAAGCAATACTGTTAATGACAACAGGGTGTTCTTTGTACTTCGTTGCCAGTTCAACACCAATTTCCACGTGGCTTCCTTCTACTTCATGGTCGATTGCTTTTCCGATATCATGAAGTAATCCAGCACGTTTAGCGAGTCTTTCATCCTCACCAAGCTCTGCTGCTAATAATCCAGAAAGATACGCCACTTCCATTGAGTGTTTTAAAACGTTTTGACCGTAACTTGTACGATACTTTAAACGTCCCAAGATTTTAATTAAATCCGGGTGAAGACCATGAACGCCAACTTCAAAGGTTGTCTGTTCACCAATTTCACGGATGTATTCATCCACTTCACGTCGGGATTTATCGACCATCTCTTCAATTCGCGCAGGGTGGATACGTCCATCCTGAACTAACTTCTCTAATGCAATTCGAGCCGTTTCTCTACGAATCGGATCAAAACCAGAAAGAATAACTGCTTCAGGAGTATCATCAATAATCAAATCAATTCCTGTTAAAGTTTCCAGCGTACGAATGTTACGTCCTTCTCGCCCAATAATTCGACCTTTCATCTCATCATTCGGTAGGTTCACAACACTAACCGTTGTTTCTGCCACATGTTCAGCAGCACAACGTTGAATAGCCAGTGAAAGGACTTCTTTCGCCTTCTTATCTGCATCTTCCTTCGCACGTGTTTCATGCTCTCTGACCATAATAGCGATATCATGGGAAAGTTCATTTTCAACGCGGTCAAGAATGATTCCTTTCGCTTCATCACGAGTTAAGCTCGAGATACGTTCTAGCTCTGTTTGCTGTGATCGTACCATCTCGTCCACTTTGCTTTCCATCTCTTCAATATGTTGTTGTCTCTCGTTAAGGGTCCCCTCTTTTCTTTCAAGTAAGGCTTCACGCTTATCAAGCGTTTCATCTTTCCGATCGAGGTTTTCCTCTTTTTGCATTAAACGATTTTCTTGTTTCTGCAATTCATTTCTTCGTTCACGAAGTTCATTTTCCATTTCTGTGCGAAGTCTATGATTTTCGTCCTTTGCTTCCAATAGTGCTTCTTTCTTCAGAGCATCTGCCTCGCGCTTAGCATCTTCTAAAATGTGCTCTGCTGAACCTTTAGCACCAGCAATCTTTGCTTCAGCAATGGACTTACGAATTAGGTATCCAACAACTACACCGACGATAAGGCCAAGCAAAATGGAGATGATTGTTATAGGTTGCATTATTTCACCTCCTCTTGCTATGAACTGTCATCATGTCTTTTACATGTCGGCTTGTACATTGCTCAAAAGAACAAAATATACAGCGCTAGGCTTTCAAATATTCATTCGAAAAATTTGTAAAATATACATGTTAATTTTAAATCTCTGAAAATTTATTGTCAAGGGGTAGAGCCCTCTATCACTAGATTTCTCAAGGGATTTTTTCCAATCGACATAAATTGACACTGTCACTATGGGGTTATGGATGTTTTTTTGACACCATCCATCTATTTGAAAACTTTTTGTTGAATTTAGAAATTTACATCAGAAAACGATTATTCACATGCTTCTCTTAACTATAAGCGATTATCATTAGAGAAAAACACCATTACTATTTTCTACCAAATAATAGCTTATCATACATAATAAAGAGAAGCACACCGAAAATGGCTGCTTCTCTTCATTATGGTTAGTCTTCTAAAAGACTTAATTCACTTTGATCATCGGTCTCAGCTCGACCTGTATCCAATCCGTAATGATCACGGATTTTCAGCATGATTTCGCTGCGGATTTCCGGATTTTCTTTAAGGAAAATCTTCGCATTCTCACGACCTTGACCTAAGCGCTCTTCGTTATAAGAGTACCAGGCACCGCTCTTCTGAACAATATCAAGCTCAGATCCAAGATCGACGATTTCACCTTCTTTAGAAATTCCCTCACCGTACATGATATCTACTTCCGCTACACGGAAAGGAGGAGCTACTTTATTCTTCACGACTTTAATCTTCGTTTTGTTCCCTACCATTTCATTTCCTTGCTTAAGTGTTTCTGCACGACGGACTTCCAAACGTACAGAAGAATAGAATTTCAGTGCGCGCCCACCAGGAGTCGTCTCAGGATTTCCAAACATGACTCCGACCTTTTCACGGATTTGGTTAATGAAAATCGCGATGGTCTTCGATTTGTTGATAGCACCTGAAAGCTTACGAAGAGCCTGTGACATTAAACGGGCTTGAAGACCTACGTGAGCATCTCCCATCTCACCCTCGATTTCCGCTTTCGGTACAAGTGCTGCAACAGAGTCGATAACGATGGCGTCCACTGCCCCACTACGTACTAGCGCTTCAGCAATTTCCAGTGCCTGTTCACCTGTGTCCGGTTGAGAAAGTAATAATTCATCTATGTTTACCCCAAGCTTTTGTGCATATTCAGGATCAAGTGCGTGCTCTGCATCGATGAATGCCGCCTGACCACCTTGAGCCTGGACTTCTGCAATGGCATGAAGTGCTACTGTTGTTTTACCGGATGATTCCGGACCATATACCTCAATGATTCTACCGCGGGGATATCCGCCAACTCCAAGAGCTGCGTCCAATGCCAGTGAACCACTTGGACATGTTACTATCTTTCTATCAGTTTGCTCCCCAAGCTTCATGATAGAGCCTTTACCGAATTGCTTTTCTATTTGTTTTAACGCCATATCTAAGGCTGCTTTACGATCGCTCACAAAATCTTCCTCCTTTGAATATAGAACTTGAAATAGACAACTTATAAGCTTGTCTCAAATCCAACCTATCTATACTATAAACGTTTTTATAATAGAAAACAAGAAAAAAATCGAACATTCATTCGGTTTTTTTCTATAGGTGATTTGGATTGAATTTGGTGCGATTGAACAATAAAAAAACTGCCCTCCACCTATCAGAAGACAGCCAATCTATCCTTACTTACTCAATTCTTTAATCAAATAATACCAACCGTATTTTGTCGTTCTCATTCGGTTAGCATTACGTCCGCCGCCAAGATTTAATAGAAACGTTTTAGTTGGTTGATCTTTCATGGAAAGTCCAATCCAAACGGTTCCTGCAGGTTGCCCTTCGTGTGATCCGGGACCCGCCACACCAGTAAAACTGATTCCGATATCCGATGATAAAAGTTCTCTTACGTTTTTTGCAAGCTCTTGTGCACACTTTTCGCTTACTGATGTATGCTGTTTAAGTGTACTTTCTTTCACAGAGAGTACCTTCTTCTTGACCTCATCCTGGTAACAAATCACCCCGCCATTCAGGATGGAGGATGTACCTGGTAATGACGCTAATTGAGCTTGAAAGAGGCCCCCGGTTAAACTCTCTGCACAGGAAAGTGTGAAACCTCTCTCTTTTAATAATTTGAATCCCACCTCAACGAGAGAATCCTGATCGTAACCGTAGAAGTAATCTCCTGCAATATTCATAATCTCAATTTCTAACTCATCCAAAAGGGTGATGGCAGCATCTTTCGATTCGTGTTTGGCCGTCAACCTCAGTGTAACTTCTCCGTCACCAGCCAGTGGGGCAATGGTTGGATTGGTTTGTTGATCAATCAGATCTTCTAATTCTGTTTCCAACTGAGCTTCCCCAATGCCGAAAAAGCGCAGGACCCGGGAATGGATAATTTCTTTCTTCTTCAATAATTTTTGGATGGCCAGTTTGCCGTAAGTATTGAACATCGGTTTCATTTCAGATGGAGGCCCGGGTAAAAGCATGTATGCTTTACCATCTTTTTTCAATAGCATGCCGGGAGCCATACCGTTCTCATTCTTCAACACCTGAGATCCGGCTAATATGAGTGCCTGTTTTTCATTATTGGGGGTCATCTCCCGGTCGACTTTTTTAAAATAGCTTTTAATTGATTCCAATGCATCTTGGTCCATGGTCAAAGTTGTACCTAATGACTTCGCAATGGTCTCTTTCGTCAAATCATCCTTGGTCGGTCCAAGTCCACCAGTGAAAATCAACAAGTCTGCTCTTTCTTGAGCTACTGAAATCGCATGTTGCAACCGCTCTGGATTGTCACCAACACTAGTGTGGTAGTAGACATTCACCCCCATTTCAGCCAGCTGCTCTGAAATGAATTGAGCATTGGAATTGACGATTTGACCTAATAGTAGTTCTGATCCAACCGCTATAATTTCTGCATTCATCCTAAATTCCCCCTGTCATCAATGTAAAGAAGGGGATGATTCCAGTAGAATCAACCCCCTTGTTCAAGCGTTTTATTTCGAATTTACAAATGCTTTTTTGTTATGTTTGAAATAGTCCCATCCAGACCAAATGGTAAAGAACATAGCCACCCAGAGAGCAATGGTCGCAAATGGCAAATTGATCAGTTCGAAAATGGCATTATGCAGAAGCAGCGCTGAAATAGCGATGATCTGTGCCCATGTTTTGATCTTTCCAAGTTGACCCGCAGCAACCACTTCCCCTTCTCCAGCTAACACAAGGCGAAGACCTGTTACCGCAAACTCACGGCTGATGATGATAATGACAATCCATGACGGGGCAAGACCAAGCTCAACCAGAACAATTAATGCAGCGGATACAAGCAATTTGTCCGCCAATGGATCTAAAAACTTCCCAAGGTTCGTCACGAGGTCAAGCTTTCGTGCATAATAACCGTCTACCCAATCGGTTGTTGCCGCAATGATGAATATCAAAGCTCCCACAAAGTGCTTGACCGGCATTTCTGCCCCAAGAAACATCATGTCACCCCAGTTTAGCGGTGCAAGCATAATGATTAAAAATAATGGAATTAAAAATATCCTTGAAACTGTAATCTTATTAGGTAAGTTCACCTTTCTACCTCCAATACTTAAAAACACGTTCTAGCTATAGTATGTAAGAAAAAGGAGTTATTAAAACTCCTTTCATCTCAATTATTGTGTCGCTTTAGTTTCATAGTTAATGATGATATCCTGTCTTACGACATCCGTTGCAGAAATTTTATACTCAAGTTGTTTGCCATTCACACTTATATCCGTGTTTGAAGCATCCCCTATGATGAGGTATGCCTGTTTCTCACTGGAAAAGTCAAAGTCCTTTTTATTACCCTGTTTTAGTAATCCTTCAAACAATACTTGCTCGTCGGTGTTAAAGACTTTCACCCAAGTGTCTCCCTCAGCCGCCAACTGCAGCTTGAACTCTTCTGTATTTTTCAATTCATAGGTTGTTTTATAATCTGAAGTATTAACAGCCTCTAATGATTGTTCTGGTTTTTGTTCTTTTTCTTCCTTGGCATTTTCATCTTCTGAAGGTTTATTTTCCCCTGTTTCTTCTGTTTCTTTGGTTTCTTCTTCAGGCTCTTCACTTTCAGCCGTCTGGTTTTCATCTACAGCGACTTGCTCCTGATTCTCTGAAGGCTGTGCCTCAGGGCCTTTATCCCCCACTTTCCCCTGCCAGAATACCCATACGGCAATCAAGGCACCAATAACGAACAGGGCTATAAGCAGTTTGGGCACGAAGTCAAATACCTTGGTAGAGCTTTCTGATACAGACTTTCTTGACTGAACCCTGGAGAGGGAAACCGGTATCTCATCTTCATAGGTTGTCGGAATTTCTTCCTTATGTTCCTCGAAAATCATTTCAGGAGGAAGACCGACCGCTTCACAATACTGTTTAATAAATGCACGCACATAGAACTTCCCGGGCATCGCGTCATACGAGCCTTCTTCAATCCCAATCAAATAGCGTTTTTGAATTTTTGTCATTCTTTGTAAATCATCGAGGCTGTAACCTTTAGCTTCACGGGCTTCCTTTAAACGATTTCCTAATTCCGTCACCACTTAACACCTTCCAATATTAAAAATCAAAACCTCCAAAATCGGAATTTTGAAATAGATTATTTTGTTCTACTAATTCATATGTAATTTCTTCATCAGGATCGTTTCTAAGTTCAATGATATAATCAAAATCTTCAAGTGAATATTCAGAGTTTTGAACGAATACGTCAGGATGTTCGATTACTTTCACAGCAGGCAATCTCATGATTTCCCTTACTAGTTGCCAATGCTTTTCACTCGCACGGCGAGTTGAAACGATACCGTCAATTATAAATAGATTTTCAGATGAATACTCGTCTTCAATCAGCTTGCTTCTTATTGTCTGCTTTAATAAGGTAGAAGAGACAAAGAGCCATTTCTTATTTGCACATACGCTTGATGCCACGATGGATTCGGTCTTCCCTACCCGGGGCATCCCTCTGATCCCAACAAGCTTATGTCCCTCTTGCTTAAATAGCTCAGCCATAAAATCCACCAATAAACCCAGCTCATCACGAACAAACCGAAACGTTTTCTTGTCATCGGCATCTCGCTGAATATAACGGCCGTGACGAACGGCAAGGCGATCCCGTAATTTCGGCTCCCGGAGCTTTGTAACATTAATCGTATCCATCGTTTGTAAGATGGACTCAAGCCTTGCTATCTGTTCATCATTGTTAGCAAGAAGAAGCATTCCCCTCCTGCCTTCATCTACACCATTTATCGTCACTATATTTATAGAAAGCATTCCTAATAACGAGGAAATATCACCTAAGAGGCCTGGACGATTTTTTTGAATTTCATATTCTAAATACCATTCTTTGCGTTCCATTGGTTCCCTCCTGAAAAAACTGTGACATTTCAATTCGATAAAAAACGACATAATTCGGAAAGATTATTTAAACATCTAGGTATTATAATAAATGATTTTCCGGTAATAGAAAAGCAAAACCTACATAAATATGTACAATTTCTCATTTTATACCTCATAAGCTGTTTATAGTAAAGAAGTATAGACTTCACCCGAAGAATGACTTCTGTATCTAGTGATTCTTTTAGAAATATATATATAAGAAAAAGGAGAGGAAAAAATCCCTCTCCTTAACGAGTACCATTGTTATTAACAAGTTTAACCATCATGTTCGCAATGGCATGTTGTTCTTCAGGAGAAGCGACAGACCATAAATCCGCTAACACTTTTTCCTGATCGTTCTTAGCTTCGACTTGATTCGCTAAGTAGTCACCAATTTGGTAAGCTAAGTCAGAAACCGTTTCATTTTCCATTCCACCATGTTGAGCCTGGTGAAGACGGTCACCTAAGAAGTTTTTCCAATCAGACCAGTTATCTAATACAGACATTTGTCATGACCTCCTTTATTGAAATACAACCTTAGTTTGTATCCAGGAGGAAAAATTATTCGCCTTAATCCTTGGACTAAAAAACTTTTTCATGTATGCCACCCACCATTGATGGAGATGGTTTGACCAGTTATATAAGAGGATTTGGGGGAAGTGAGAAATTGAATCGAGTCGGAAACTTCATCCGCCTGAGCAAAACGACCCATTGGAATTTCCTCCCTTAGAGCTTCTAGTTCCCCTTCAGAAAACGAACCCATCATCGATGTATCAACTGCTCCTGGAGCAATTGCATTGATTCTTACCCCGCTTAGAGCAAGCTCCTTACTCAATGATTTCACAAATGCCAGCTGCGCCCCCTTTACAGTTGAATAAACGACCTCACACGCTCCGCCTATTTGTCCCCAAATGGAGCTTACCATTACAATGCTTCCCTTACGATCTATCAGTTTTGGCAATAACTTTTGAATGAGAAGTAAAGGACTTTTCACATGAACGTTAATCAAATAGTCCACCTCTTCTTCAGTCTGATCTTGAAACATTCCCCAGCTTGAATTCCCACTACTATAAATAATGGCATCAAGTTGGAAGATACTGTTTACTAGACTCCCGACTTCTTTCGGGAGTGCAAGGTTCGCCCGAATGGGAATTGCCTCCACCCCAAGTTTTTCAACCTTATGAATCAGGTCTGTTATGGCTTTTTCATTCGTATGATAATGTAAATATAAATTCCATCCCTCTTCTGCCAAGCTTAAGGCCGTGCTGCTTCCAATTCCCCCTGAAGCCCCTGTTATTAAAGCATATTTCATCTGTTTCCACCTCAATGTCCACATAAAGAGAGGAACTACCCTAGAGCAGCTCCCTCCGATTTTATGATTTTGGTACTACCTGACACACCGTAAAGCGCTCTTCACTGATAATGGTACTGGCAACGGTTTGTATATCATCATACTTCAATGATTCAAGTGTAGGTACAACCTCAAAAAGATCCATTTCGTTAAAAGCATAGCGTGTGAATTGATTTGCAATAAACTCAGGAGAATTAATGGCACGTAAAAACGCACCAATCTTCTTTTTCTTCGTTCTTTCTAAACCCTCTTCTGTAAAGAGAGATTGTTCTTTGGCTTTAAGTAGCAGCGATTGTACCTTCTCGGCAAGGATATCCGGCTTTTCCGTATCCCCACCGACGGTAAGGAATCCAAAGCCATTTTCCTGTGTATAATCATAGTGGAATGTTTCATCAATCAATCCATCATTGTATAGTTCAGAATAATATTTTGAACTTTTACCAAATAACATATCCAGGAAAACGTTCATCGAAAGCTCTTGTCTTAGCATTTCCTTGCCTTGCTGATGCGGTTCAGGCGCTTTAAGGCCTACCAGGCACTTAGGGCTTTGCACATTCATCTTAAGGACCTGCTTCTTCTCAGCAACCGTTTCTGGTTCATCATCAAATCTCCGCTTTATCTCAGGCATTTTTTCATAATCCTTCTTTTCCTGATTCGAACGGATCTGATTCATGATTTGATCTGGGTCTACAGATCCCACTACAAAGAGGAGCATATTGCTTGGGTGGTAGAAAGTGTTATAGCACTGATATAACATATCTTTCGTGATTGGTGTGATGGACTCAATCGTTCCTGCTATATCAATCTTCACAGGGTGATTTTTGTACATATTCTGAATCACACCAAAGTATAATCGCCAGTCAGGGTTATCATCATACATGGTGATTTCCTGTCCGATGATTCCCTTTTCTTTTTCCACGGTCTTTTCTGTAAAATACGGGTCTTGAACAAAATCTATTAAGGTTTCTAAATTACGTTCTACATTGGTAGTACTTGAAAATAGATAAGCCGTTCGTGTAAAGGATGTGAAAGCATTAGCCGACGCACCCTGGCGGCTGAATTGCTGGAATACATCCCCGTCTTCCTTTTCAAACAATTTATGCTCCAGGAAGTGGGCGATTCCATCTGGAACCTTAACGAATTCTTCTTCGTTCAGTGGAACAAAATGATTGTCAATGCTTCCGTACTTCGTCGTGAATGTGGCATATGTCTTATTAAATCCTTTTTTCGGGAGAATATAGACGTCCAATCCATTAGACATTTTTTCATAAAATAAGTTTTCCTGTAGTTGATCGAAGGAAATTTTCTTCATATTTATCCCTCCATTCCTGTTAAAAAGTAGATGGTATCAAGCTCAACTTTATTTGCTGCTTTCACGATGTCTTCTTTCGTCGTCTTCTCTATTTCTTCAAGCCAGTGTTTTAAATCAATTTCTTCATGTGCGACTGCATTATGATATAGTACCTCAACTAAACCACGGGACGTATCAATGGTTTCAAGCAGTTGATTGCGGATGACCGCTTTCGTTTGTTCGATTTCACCATCCGTAAAGTCTCCATCCTTCATGGCTTGCAGTTGATCATTGATGATTCCGACTGCTTGATCATATTTCTCAAATTCTATTCCGGACATAACCATCAATAATCCTTTATGACTTTCCAGTCTACTTGCTGCATAGTAGGCTAAGCTCGCTTTTTCCCTCACATTTATGAACAATTTAGAATGAGAAAATCCACCGAATATTCCATTGAACACCTGAAGGGCAAAGTAATCATCATCGCCATATTGTGTATGAGTCCGGTAGCCCATATTAAGCTTACCTTGCTTCACATCCTGCTTTTCTTTCACGACGTTTTCCCTTTCCTTTTGCTCCACTTCCGATGAATCGACTTCGAGAGGGGTACGTTCCTTTAATTGGAGGAGTTGATCACACAGTTTTTCAACTTCCACAACATCTACATCGCCGATGACATAAAGATCGAATTGATCTTCATTCATGACTTTTTGATAATATTCATACAAACTCTTGGCCGTTATGGACTCAACTTCTTCACTAATGCCATTAACATGAAGGGCAAAACGCTCTCCCTTACACATTTCTTCTACAAGCCGGGAATTAGCGTAGCGCATTTTATCGTCATATACTGCCTGTATTCTTACCTTCTGGTTTCGTTTTTCTTTCTCGACCGTTTTCTTATCGAATTCGTTATTTTCAATATGAGGATTTTGCAGGACATCTGCTAAAAATTCTATTCCTTTTTGAAGTAAAGGCTCTGAGTCCCTTAAAAACTTTTCGTTGGCGATTTCCACGGACATGCTGACCACGTGGTACTCACCTTTTTTACCTAAATCCGTGAAAAAGTTAGCACCATATAATTCATCCAGGTATGATCTTAATTCCGTTGTACTCGGATAGGTCTTTGTACTGCTTTGCATCACATGAGGGAGTAATCCGCGTAAGGTCACTGTTTCTTGATCTAAAGGAGCTTTCATTTTCAAAATCAGACTGTTGGTTTTATACTTATCCGTTTGAACGATATGTAGCGTGTACCCCTGTTTCTTTTTTACTACTTCATTTATGGCTGTCATCGTACCGTCCTCCTTAGTTCCACACTTCCGTGATTTTTGAAATCAAAAAAGTTATAAACACCTTTATTGTGCGGTATTTATGTATAACTATACATGTAGTGATATGTTGATTTCAAGCATCTTCCTCTATTGGAAAAATACCCACAGAGTAAACTAGTATATGTATAGAAAATGTGTAATATGTTTCATTTTATTGTTTCACAAATCTCTTTTGTCAAAGATTGTTGTTTTTCAATATATGGTCTGCTTCGGCTCTGTCAATCAGTGTGTGCTGGATGGTGAGTGGAACTGCTCTGCTTGCAGCTAGCGCTCGGCCGAGCCTCCTCAGCTTAGCCGAACGGGGTCTCGGCACGCCCAATATCCTCCGGAGTCTACGCAGTTCCCCTCACCATCTTTAACAGAATTTTTCATGACAGAGCTTTAAGGTGTGCAAGAACACAATGTAATTAGAAAAGAATAATTCTTCATCCTTAAAAGGAAAATCAATCTCTATTTACCTTAAATGAGATGGTTTGCTAAAAGTCTTGTTTTTACTGATTTCCATTAAGGATACATGCTCAGAAAGTTGATTGGAGCGGAAGGCACTCCTGCGGGAATAGCTGGACAGTACGAAAAGCGGAGGGGCTTTGCCCAGGGGCGACAAGCATAAGACGAGTCTGCCGGAAAGGCGCTCTTTGCCTTTTTGGTAGACTTGGCTTATGACCTCGAGCCCCTAAGCCCCGTAGCTAGACAGGTGAGACCCGGAGGCGCAACCGAGGATGCTCACCACCTGCCCCGCGGAAAGCGAGCATCCTGAAGTGGAAATCAGCTACTACTTTCGAATGTTAAATACCAAAAAAAGGTACCTCGAAATGTCGAGATACCTTTCTAGATTCGTGCTTATTGTATATTTAACGATTTCCTTTAATATACGGTGTACCAAGTGCTTTAGGTGCATCTGCACGGCCGATGAATCCTGTAAGTGCAAGGATTGTTAATACGTATGGTGCGATTAGCAGATATACACTCGGAATGTTTTCAAATAATGGAATACTTGATCCGATGATACTTAAGCTTTGTGCGAACCCAAAGAATAATGCTGCACCCATTGCGCCAAGGGGATGCCACTTACCGAAGATCAAAGCTGCTAAGGCCATGAATCCCTGCCCGCTTATGGTTGCGTGACTAAAGTCCGAGGAAATGGACTGGGCATATACTCCTCCACCCACTCCTGCAAAAGCCCCAGAAATGATTACGCCGATATAGCGCATTTTCGTTACGTTGATACCCATTGTGTCTGCAGCCATTGGATGCTCACCTACGGAACGCAATCTGAGACCGAATGGAGTCTTAAACATAATGAACCAAACGATGACGGAAACAAGAATGGCTACAAATGGTGGCCAATAAGTGTTGGAGAAGAAAATATCACCGATCACCGGAATTTTGTTAAGTAATGGTACATCCACTTTTCCAAAACCTTCTGAAATGATGTCTGTTTGACCCTTTCCATAAATACGTTTGACTAAGAAAAGGGTTAAACCGATGGCAAGCAGATTGATTGCCACTCCGGAAACTACCTGATCGGCACGGAATGTTATCGAGGCAACCGCATGGAGTACGGCAAGTAACGCACCCATGACCATCGCTATTAGGAGGGCCACCCAAGGTGTTGCCGCACCGAATGTGTCGGCAAACGCTAGATTGAAAACAATACTTGAGAAAGCTCCAATGACCATTAATCCTTCAAGCCCGATGTTAACCACACCAGAACGTTCAGAGAACGCTCCTCCTAACGCAGTGAAAATAAGTGGTGATGCCCACAATAATGTTGATGGAATAAGGATTGTTAAGATATCGATAAAGCCCACTTATTTCACCCCCTTCTTACTAAATCGTTGAATCAGATAACGAATCATATAACCAGATGCTACAAAGAAAATAATAAGGGCAATGATGATGTCTACCAGTTCATTTGGAATACCTGCTTCAAGAGGCATATTTAACGCCCCCACTTTGAGTCCTCCAAATAATAATGCTGCGAAGACAACACCAATGGCAACATTCCCCCCTAATAGTGCTACAGCGATCCCATCAAATCCGACCCCTGTAAATCCTCCTTTAATCGAGGCGTAACCAAATGTCCCCAAACCTTCCATGGCTCCTGCGAGTCCTGCAAATGCCCCGGAAATGACCATAGAAAGAATGATGTTTCCATTTACGTTCATTCCTGCGTATTGAGAAGCATGCTGGTTAAAACCTACGGAACGAAGTTCATATCCACGAGTCGTTTTTTCTAAAAGGAACCACATGATAAATACACAGGCGAGGGCAATGAAGATCCCCCAATGCAGTCTTGAGTAATCCGTTATGGCCTCAAAGAATGGAGACTTTAATGAGGCCGTCTCTGCGATATAGTCCGTACGATCTTTGCGCTCCGTCAATACATCTCGGATAATCGCATTGGTTACGTGAAGTGCAATATAGTTCATCATGATCGTAACAATTACTTCGTGTACACGGTATCTTGCTTTCAGTAATCCTGGAATGAAGCCCCAGAATGCGCCGGCTAATGCCGCTGCGATTACAGCAAGTGGCAAGTGGATGATCTTTGGTAACTCATCGAAAGCAACTCCAACCCATACTGCAGCAAGCCACCCTACAATCAGTTGTCCTTCGACCCCGATATTGAATAATCCGGTTCTGAATGCAAAGGCAACAGCCAAACCTGCCAGAATGTACGGAGTCACTTGACGAACCGTTTCCCCTACATAGTAGATCTCTCCGAAAATACCTTGCCAAAGTGCAGAGTATCCTGCAATTGGATCATATCCGCTCACAAGCATAATAATGGTTCCGACAATAATTCCCAAAAGGACCGAAATAACCGGGATTAATATATTTGTTAATCGATTAGACATGTTCGTTCTCCCCCGCTTCCTTCCTCTTCGAACCAGCCATCAGTAGTCCAAGTTCTTGTTCGGTTGTTTCTTTTGGATTCACAATTGCTACAATTTGCCCTTCATAAATGACCGCGATACGGTCACTTACATTCATGATTTCATCCAATTCAAATGAAAGTAATAGTACGGCTTTCCCGTTATCCCGCTGCTCGATCAGGCGCTTGTGAATGAACTCGATTGCCCCTACATCGAGACCGCGGGTAGGCTGGGCAGCAATCAACAGATCCGGATCTCGATCGACTTCCCGACCGATGATCGCTTTTTGCTGATTACCACCGGATAGTGCCCTGGCAAGGGTATATTCAGAAGGTGTCCTTACATCAAACTCTGAAATTAGCTTTCTCGCTTGATTGTAAATATTCTTATAGCTTAATACCCCTTTATTTGAATAAGGCTTTTGGTAATAGGTTTGTAGAACCATATTTTCACCGATTGGAAAATCCAGAACTAAACCATGTTTGTGACGATCCTGAGGAATATGACCTACACCTGTTTCATAAATCTTGCGCGGTTTCATATTGGCAATTTCTTTTCCATTCAGCTTAATCGACCCACTATTAACTTTGTATAACCCTGTAATCGCTTCTATCAGTTCACTTTGACCGTTCCCATCAACTCCCGCAATACCAAGGATCTCCCCGGCTTTCACTTCCAGGTTTAACCCCTTTACAACGGAAACATTGCGATGATCTTTTACGTTCAAATCTCGAATTTCGAGCACATTGTCAGTAGGGATGGCTTCCTTCTTCTCAGTCTTAAAGGTTACTTCACGTCCTACCATCAGACTGGCAAGATGATTCGGATCGGTTTCTGATACCTGCACTGTCCCGATCCCTTTTCCTTTTCTGATAACGGTTACATTATCACACACTTCCATAATCTCTTTTAGTTTATGAGTGATAAGAATGATAGACTTGCCTTCTAGAATAAGAGTTTTCATGATTTGAATAAGCTCTTTGATTTCTTGTGGAGTCAGTACCGCCGTAGGCTCATCGAAGATCAGAATTTCTGCACCACGATAAAGTGTTTTCAAAATCTCAACACGCTGCTGCATTCCTACTGAAATTTCAGAAATTTTAGCGGAAGGATTCACTTTTAAACCGTATCTTTCTGAGATTTCCAGAATATCCTTCTCTGCCTTTTTAATATCCACTGTGGCACCGGACTTCGGCTCTCTCCCGAGAATAATATTTTCTGTTACTGTAAAGGTATCAACGAGCATAAAGTGCTGGTGAACCATTCCGATCCCTAAGTCATTGGCAATATTGGGATTGGTGATGTTTACTTTCTGCCCCTTCACACGAATTTCTCCTTGTTCAGGCTGATAAAGTCCAAATAAAACATTCATCAGTGTAGATTTACCTGCTCCATTTTCACCTAGAAGCGCATGAATTTCACCTTTTTTGAGTTGGAGGGTAATATTATCGTTTGCTACGATGCCAGGAAATTCTTTACGAATATTCAGCATCTCAATTACATAATCCATTGCTAATCACTCCTTGCATAGGCTAGGGATATTTATCTAGTAGTTAGAGGTCAGACCTTAAGACTCTAGAAAAAAAGGGTTTCCCCGATTAAAACTCTAAATGAAAGATAGAAAGAAGTTTCTATACTTCAATTAAATTTTTAATTATTATGAATATTCTTTTTAGAAAAGGGATAAGAGACCGGCTATCCTTGGCCCCCTTATCCCTGTTCAATTAGTTAGCTGAGAATGAATTTGCTGCATCTAAAGATTCAGGAACAGTGATTTCCCCACTCTTGATCTTTTCTTTCCATTCATCAACTTTAGTCATAACCTCGTCTTTGTTAGAAAGCTCTTCGTTAAGTTCAGCTAATCCAACACCCTCTTCGTTAAGTCCGTAAGAGATAACTTCTCCACCTGGGAAGTTTCCTTCTTTTGCTTTGTTAGCAAGATCCAGAACCGCATTATCAACACGTTTCAAAGAAGAAGTCAAGATGATATTATGATCCCCAACTTTACCTTCTGCTGATTGGTCGGAGTCAACTCCGATTGCCCATAGCTCACGGGAAGGATCTTTTTCTTTTAAGTCACGTGCTTCTTTGAACAATCCATTGCCTGTACCACCAGCTGCATGGAAGATAACGTCTACATCTTGTGAGTACATCTTAGACGCAATTGTTTGACCAAGTTCAGCTTTGTCGAATGCTCCTGCATAATCTGCAACGATTTCCGCTTCGGGATTCACTGATTTAACACCAGCAATGAAGCCGGAGTGGAAACGCTCGATTACTGGAATTTCCATTCCACCAAGGAAGCCGATTTTGTTCGTTTTCGTTGCCAGTCCAGCTGCAACCCCCGCAAGGAATGAACCTTCTTGCTCTTTAAATGTGATACTTGCAACGTTTGGCTGGTCTACAACAGCATCAACAATTGCAAAGTGAGAATCTTTTTGTTGTTGTGCAATATCATTGATTGCACCTTCCATAAGGAAGCCGATACCATATACTAAGTCAAAGTCTTGACGAGCTAATGTGTTTAAGTTAGTAGCATAGTCAGCATCAGATTGTGATTGTAAGTAGTCAAAACCTTCCTTACCTTTTTCTAAGTCGTGCTCTTCACCGAAAGCTTTTAAACCTTCCCAAGCAGATTGGTTGAAAGATTTGTCATCTACTCCACCAACATCCGTAACCATTGCTACTGTAAATTGATCTTCTTTCTTGTTACCTTCACCACTAGATGCACCTTCTTTGTCCTCGCTTGTTCCACAAGCACCTAATAATGTACCTGCAGCTAGAACAAATGACAACGCTAAACCAATTTTACGTTTTTTCACCTAGAGTACCCCCTAATATTGTAATAAATTAGTAGAAAGATGGATTGTTGTTATACACGCTTTCTTAATACGTGGAAGCTAAATTTGTCTGACCGAAAATAGTTTACTGAGTACAGAATCGGCTCATCGTTTTCATCAAAATGCATTTGCTTTAAAACGAGTAGTGCCGTTTCTGGTTCACAATTTAGAATAGGGGAGATTTTATCGTGATAGCCCATAGGTTCTATTTGTGCAACAGCATGAGTGATTCTCTTATTCTCGCGTTTCTCCAAAACGGTGAAAATCGAGTTATCTTCATGGGTGAAATTCCTCGGCATAATCTTTTCAGGAATTTTGTCTACACAATACACAACCGGTTCCCCGTTTGCAGTACGAACCCGTTCAATCAGGATCACGTCGTCCTCTTCATTGCAAGTAAACCTCTTCACATCATCCTCCGTAGCTTCTTGAGTCGTTGAGCTTAAGAAAATGGTCCCTGGCTCCATACCGGCCTGCTTAATCATGTTCGTTACACTGTTCAGCTGCTCAATACCAGAAGTAAAGAGCGGTTTAGCGTTTACAAATGTACCTACCCCATGACGTCGTACGATGACACTTTCTTCCTCAAGAATTCTGAGAGCTTCACGGAGAGTAGCCCTACTCACACCTAGTTGTTTGGAGAGATCAAATTCAGACGGGAGTTTTTCTTTTTCTTTGTATATTCCCGCTTCGATATCTTTCTTCAAACGGTCTATCACTTGTAAGTATAAATGTCGATTGTCTGTCTTTATTGTCACTGGAACCACCACCAAATTTTCTCAAGACATCAGACCTCTGATGTATATCTTTCCTACTAATCGAAAATACTATAACACTTTTCTTTTCATAAATAAATAGCATTGTGTGATTTTGTCGAAAAAAATGACTAGAATGACAATTTAAAATCCTTTTTTGTAAAAAAATAGTAAATATATAAGAGTGAATGGGCTTTCACGGAGTTATTTTACATATAATTTACAATAAGGTTGTTATAGATTATCAATCTTTACAAAATTAAAACAACTCCATTACAATTGTAAACGCTTTTAATAGTATAACACATTGGTGGATAAACTAGAATAACATGATTTGAAACGGATACATTTTCAGGTTTCCTTCTTAATTTTTACATAAAAAAGGTGTGTTATCCCATTCATTTTGAATAGGGTAACACACCTTTTGTTAAGAGCTTTGCTCTTCCGAAGGTTTACCGATCAAGACGGTTCGCGGCTTACTTCCTTCATAAGGTCCAACGACTCCCCTTACTTCCATCTCATCAATCAATCGTGCTGCTCTTGTATAACCAACTCTAAATCTTCTTTGAAGCATGGAGACGGAAGCGGTTTGCATTTCAGCGATCAACTGAACTGCATCATTATAGAGTTCGTCTTCAGCTTCGCCCGTTTTCTCATCTTCTTGTATCTCATCTGGAATCATTTCTTCCTGATACTGTGCCTTTTGTTGAGAAATGACAAAATCAACGATTTCTTCAACTTCTTCATCTGATAAAAATGCGCCTTGTACCCTTGTAGGCTTTGAAGCCCCTACAGGCATGAAGAGCATGTCTCCTCTACCCAATAGTTTTTCTGCGCCACCGGAATCCAGGATGGTTCTGGAATCGATTTGTGATGATACGGCAAACGCAATCCTGGATGGTATATTCGCTTTGATGACCCCTGTAATAACATCAACAGAAGGACGCTGCGTAGCAATGATTAAATGGATCCCTGCGGCACGTGCCATCTGTGCGAGTCTTGTGATGGCGTCTTCTACATCGTTTGAAGCAACCATCATTAAATCAGCCAGCTCATCCACTATTACCACAATGTATGGAAGCAGCGGCTGCTTTTCTTCGTTCTCGAGATTCTGTCTCTTAACGTAGTCGTTGTAGCCTTCAATATTCCTTGTTCCTGTGTGAGAGAACAACTCATATCTCCGCTCCATTTCACTTACAACCTTTTTTAATGCCTGTGAAGCTTTCTTTGCATCAGTTACAACGGGAGCCAATAGATGCGGTACCCCATTATATACATTCAATTCAACCATTTTTGGATCAATCATCATGAGTTTAACTTCATGTGGTTTAGCTCTCATTAGAATACTCGTAATAATTCCATTAATACAGACACTCTTTCCGCTTCCAGTGGCCCCGGCTACAAGTAAGTGAGGCATTTTATTCAATTCTGCAAGTACGGCTTCTCCCGTGATATCCCGCCCTAACCCAATTTGGAGCTTGGCATCCGGTTTATTATGTTCCTTGGCTTCAAGCACCTCTCTTAATGACACCATGGCCACTTCTGAGTTAGGAACTTCAATACCGATAGCCGATTTCCCCGGAATAGGAGCTTCGATTCGGATATCTTTAGCCGCAAGAGCCAAGGCTAAATCATCACTAAGGTTCACGATGCGGCTTACTTTCACACCTACATCCGGGTGAACTTCATACTTGGTGACGGCTGGACCTAAGTGAACTTGAGTAACTTTCGCTTTTACCCCGAAGCTTTGGAAGGTTCTTTCAAGTTTGGCTGCGTTGGCATGAATCAGTTGATATTCATTACTCTGATCTGTTTTTCTAGGAGTCTTTAATAACGAAATAGAAGGTAGTTTATAATCCTTATTTTCTACTTCAGTAAACGTAATTGGT
This sequence comes from Rossellomorea aquimaris, assembly GCF_008180865.1. Taxonomy (GTDB): domain Bacteria; phylum Bacillota; class Bacilli; order Bacillales; family Bacillaceae_B; genus Rossellomorea; species Rossellomorea yichunensis. Next base: position 662,093 of record NZ_VTEX01000001.1, on the reverse strand, counting down.
GGTGCAGAATCCGCTTCTCCTTCTGAATCGGGCTTATCTTTAGCGGCCGCACCATCTTTTTCACCATTCATTCCCGCTCCTGAAGGGGATGGTTCTTCTTTAGTCGGATTCCCTCCGTATGCACGTTCAGCGAAGTTTGAGATAATCGGTTCTCTCGTTTCCTCTTCCTGAGGCATCTGAGTTTCAACCGCATTCTCCTGCTTAACAGGAACTTCTTTCTTTTTCTTGTCTTTCACTTCTTTTTTCTTTGACTGATCTTCTCTCCAGTCACTCATATCTTGTTTGAATGCCGACCATTGTCCGCTTAAGAATGCACCAAAGCGTTTTCCTGCTCTTCCCAGCACATCCCCGATGGATTTACCTGTCACTAGTATGATTCCGATCAATATGAAAGTTGCACTAACAATCCTTGCTCCTTGCGAGTCAAATAGAAAATAAGAAAGGGCAAATAAAATGCTCCCTATCATTCCCCCACCAAGGTCTGATGTACTCGTTTCCCCACTTACATCCATCCAATACAAATCCCACGTATTCATGATGACACTTGGATTATCAAAAGAGCCATCATTTGAGAGCAAATCAAATAATTTCACATGACTCAGTAGCAAGAAGCTCGCAATGATGATGTAGATCCCAATAAGTCTGCGACTAAATAACATAGGGATCTCCCTTTTAATCATGAGGTATCCAGCTAAATACAGCATCCACATGAGGGCAACCATATACCATTCACCAAGAAAGAATCGATAGAAATATACCACTGCTTTCCCTACAGCTCCAAGCTCTATGATTGAAATCAAACTGAGGGCAGCAAGGATCATTCCTGTAATTTCATATTTTATGGTTTGTTTTAAGGTTGAACTCGTTGCAGATCGTTTTTTTCTTCTTTTTCGTTTTGCCAATCCAATTCACCTAAATTCTATTGAAGTCTTTCTTCATATGTACATAAAGATGAAGAAAGGGCTGATCCTTTGGGGCAATCTATGTGCCTAAGGTGTCAGACCCTTCCCGTTTAACTTAAAGTATCATTATGATTATCTCTTCCAGTAATATTATAGCATAACCACTATTTCGGGAAAATCCTCTTTCTCGCTTAATTATTGATAAATTCACCTGGGCAAATCTGATTATCCAGATAATGTGCAGGATCACTACTCATGACCCTCACAATTCGATACCGGTTCTGCTCCTGCTGAACAAGGATAGGAACACCCTGATATTCCATCATCATTTGACCACTGAATTCACTTGCATCTGTTGGAAATACAAGATCATTGGGAACGACTGTATAAAGGATCATTGTACTAATCCCTCTTGTTGATCCGATTGCTTTTTCATCTCAATTAACTCGTTAATCTTTTTAATGGCTGTCCCAATGCCCCCGATCCCATCTATCAGGCCGTATTCGACGGCATCGTCACCTACCACATTCGTACCGATATCCCGTGTGAGGTTTCCCTTTGCAAACATCAGGTCTTTAAAATCTTCTTCCGATATATTACTGTGCTTCGTTACGAAACTAACTACCCGATCCTGCATTTTATCCAAATACTCGAATGTCTGCGGTACTCCGATCACCAACCCCGTCAACCGAACCGGGTGGATTGTCATTGTAGCAGTGCTCGCAATGTACGAGAAATCGCATGATACGGCAATCGGTACACCAATACTATGTCCTCCCCCCAACACAACAGATACTGTAGGTTTAGAAAGTGAAGCGATCATTTCAGAAATAGCGAGTCCCGCTTCCACGTCTCCACCTACCGTATTTAATATTACCACCAAACCCTCTATTTTAGGATTTTGCTCAATGGCTACCAGCTGTGGAATAACATGTTCATATTTTGTTGTTTTATTTTGTGGCGGAAGCTGCATATGCCCTTCTATTTGTCCTACAATCGTCAAGCAATGGATATTGGAATCCTGAGAGAGTTGCGGGACATTGGTTTGCCCTAATTGCTGTATCTTTTCCATTAACCCTGATGGTTTATCTTTATTATCCTCGCCTTTATTTGGCTGATCCTGCATACGTTCATGATTTTCTTCCATGAAACACATCTCCTTTTCATTTCCATTCTCTTGTTATTATTTTAATAAGGGAGTGTTTTCATACTTTATACTTTGGGATCAAATAAAAAACGGAGGCTATCTGTTAGAAACAAATAGCCTCACGCATTAAACTTCCATGATGATCGGTAATATCATTGGTCTTCTTCGTGTTTTATTGAATAAATAGTAATTGAGCTGATCTCTGATATCCTGTTTAATGGTTGTCCATTCAAAAGAGCCCTTTTGTAAGTAGGAATGTACTACATCCGTTACGATGCTTCCAGCTCCATCAATCAATTCTTCTGACTCCCTCACATAAACGAAGCCGCGTGAAATAATTTCAGGACCTGACACAATCGATTTGGATCTGCGGTTAATCGTTACAACGACCGTAAAGACACCGTCTTCTGATAATAGTTTACGATCGCGAAGGACGATATTCCCTACGTCCCCTACACCGATTCCATCGATTAACACATTCCCGGCCTGCACCCGGCCGCTCATTCTCATCTTGCCGTCCTTGTATTGAAGCACATCCCCTTTATCCAAAATGAAAATTTGCTTATACGGAAGACCGATGTCGTGAGCGATCTGTGTATGCGCCACCAGCATTTTGTACTCACCTTGTATTGGGATGAAATACTTCGGTTTCATGATATTTAACATGAACTTTAGATCTTCCTGACTCCCGTGCCCTGAAACATGAACCTTCTTATTAGCGGTCAAGACGTTTGCTCCTGCTCTATAAAGCATGTCAATTGTCTTTCCTGCGATGACTTCCATTCCAGGCGAAGGTGAAGCCGTAATTAGGACTGTATCTCCTTCTTCGATATTTACAAGACGATGGGAGCGTTTTGACATCCTCTGCAAGGCTTCAAACGGTTCTCCTTGAGTTCCGGTGGCGATGATGACGACTTCATCTTTAGGATAATCACCAATCTCATCCATTCCGATGATCATCTCATCCCGGACGTGAAGATAGCCTAATTTCAATGCTACATCATATACTCTCTTCAAACTCTTACCCACTACGACCACTTTACGGTTATTTTGATCTGCAGCGTCAAAAACTTGCTGTAGTCGAATTAAATTAGATGCAAAGCAAGCTACAATGACTCTACCGGATGCCATTCGTAAAGCGTCTGTTATGTGTTGTTCAATGACTGCTTCGGATGTTGTATAGCCGGGTCTCTCCGCTTCTTTGCTGTCAGACAACAAACAAAGCACTCCTTTTTCACCGATTTGAGCCATTTTGCCTAAATCCGGTCGATAAAGGTGTTTAGCCGATTGATCAAATTTGAATTCTCCTGTATGTACGATGACTCCTTCAGATGTATGTATACATACACCAACTGAATCCGGAATACTGTGTGTGGTTTTAAAGAACGTTACATTCACTCCATCAAAAGTGAGATGGCTATCTGAGTGAATCGTATAGAATTTCACATCTTCCCTGACATTTTCATCCTTCAATCGTGCCTTTACAAGAGCATTCGTTAAACGGGTGCCATAAACAGGTGCTTTAATCTTATTAAGTACGTATGATATCGCCCCAATACTATCCTCATGTCCATGAGTCAGAAAGATCCCTTTAACACGTTCTTTATTTTCGATCAAGTATTGAATGTCAGGTATGACGATATCAATTCCCAGCATTTCATTCTCAGGGAACATCAGCCCTGCGTCAACCACGAAAATTTCATGATCCACTTCGATCACGTACATGTTCTTCCCAATTTCCCCCACTCCTCCGAGCGGTATGACCTTTATACTTTCATTCTTTGTCTTACTCACATTATGTCCTCCTATGCTGTGCCTTTCCCGATCTTCAATCAGTTACGTTTATTATACTTGATAATATTTTGGGAGTACAACCAATTTTATCCTTCCTATAATAAGATTAGGAAAAAGACTGCATTCATTTTTACTACATTACTATTTCGATACTACGTGACTAAATCCTTCTTCTTTAAAATAAATTAATCCATTACTGATTTTAGTGGCTTTTCCTGTCTACAATAAAAGACTGTGAAGGATCGCCTTCACAGTCTTTTACTTAAGATAATACTTGTAATAATTGAGACAGCTTTGCTCTTTCCACTTCTGTCAGTGGAATTAATGGTAAGCGGACAGATCCAACGTCGAGACCCTTCATTTGCAGGGCTGTTTTAACCGGTGTTGGGTTCGGGCTAGTAAACAACCCTTTCATGACTGGAAGAAGTTTTTGATGCAGACCGGCTGCCTCTAAATGGTTTCCACCTGTAAATGCAGCAACCATCTCCTGCATTTCGTTTCCGATGATATGTGAGGCAACAGACACAATTCCAGTTCCACCTATTGATAATACAGGGAGAGTAAGTCCGTCATCACCACTGTATAGCATAAAGTCGTCTGATGTATGTGAAATGATTTCAGTCATGCTATCCAAGTCACCGCTTGCTTCTTTAACAGCTACAATGTTTTCAATCTCTGATAATCGAATGATTGTTTCCGGAGAAACATTGACGCTTGAACGTCCTGGAATATTATAAAGCATGACAGGTAAGGTTGTTGATTCAGCAATCGCTTTGAAATGCTGGAACAACCCTTCCTGACTAGGCTTATTATAGTATGGAGCCACCAGCATGATGGCATCTACTCCTGCCTCTATTGCCTTTTTGGTAAGTTCGATGGAAGCGTGGGTGTTATTACTTCCCGTCCCGGCAATAACAGGTACTCTTCCATTTACTACTTTTACTACATGGCGAAATAAAGCAATCTTTTCTTCTTTGGTTAAAGTCGGAGACTCACCAGTGGTCCCGGCAACTACTAAAGAATCTGATCCATTTTCAATCAGATACTGAATTAATTGGGTCGTCTTAGTGAAATCGATATTTCCTTTACGGTCAAATGGGGTAACCATCGCCGTAGAAACGCGGCCAAAATTCAATCTAGTCACTCTCCTCTTATGTTTATCCTACCCTGAATGTAGCGGTTCTCTCTTGTAGTTGAAACGTATCATGAAGTGCATTAATCGCATTAATCAGGTCCATCTCTTTCACCAGAACCCAAATAGTCGTATGACTATCTGCAGACTGAAGGATTCGAATTCCTTCGTTTGACAGAGATGATACGATGGCTGAAGTCACACCTGGAACACCTGTCATCCCGGCTCCAACTACTGAAATCTTAGCACACTCTGACTCTACAATAGGTTTATGACCTATTGTATTTAGAACCGAAATCGCACCTTCTGCCAGGGATGATGCAACAGTATAAACAACTCCCCGTGGAGAGATGTTAATGAAGTCAACACTTATTCCTTCTTTAGCCATCGCTTTAAAGACTTCAGCTTGGAGATTGTATTGGTCTTCCTTAGCGAATACTTTTATTTGCGTAAGGTTGGATACATGGGCGATTCCTGTTACGGGATGACTCCGGAATTCTTTGTGTGCTTTCGTATTTTCAAGTGTTGTCACAAGCGTCCCTTCACCATTTGAATAAGTAGAACGAATCCGGATTGGAACATTTGAATTCATCGCAATTTCAACAGCTCTTGGATGAATCACCTTTGCCCCCTGATATGCCATATTACAAACTTCATTATAAGATACAACCGTAATAGGTCTCGCCTTCGATGAAATGCGGGGATCGGCAGTCATGACCCCTTCAACATCGGTGAAAATATCGATGAAGTCAGCTTTTAATGCCACTCCTAAAGCAGAAGCTGAAGTATCGCTTCCCCCTCTGCCGATCGTGGTGACATCACCATCTTTCGTTGCACCTTGAAAGCCCGCTACCACCACTGCATCGTGTTCTTCAAGCTCTTTGACCAAACGGCTGCATCGCATTTCCAAAATCTTAGCATTGTTAAAATCATTATTGGTTCGGAATCCGGCTTGAGCACCAGTCAAAGCGGTTGACCGGATTCCATGTTCAAGAAGCATGTTAGAGAAGACCAGGCTGGAAATGATTTCTCCACACGATAATAATAAGTCTTGCTCTCTCTTACTTATTGAAGTATTCCTGCCACCGATAAGTGATAATAGGGAGTCAGTAGCGTAAGGTTCACCTTTTCTTCCCATAGCTGAAACGACTACCACCACTTTATATCCCTTATCAATCGCTTGCTTCGTGTGGGCAAGTGCCTTTAAGCGACTTGCCTCATCTCGTACAGACGTTCCACCAAATTTTTGAACGATCACTTTCATGACTACACCTCATTGTCATATGTCTAAGAGGTATGTGAGAACGAATAGTGGAAATAAATAGATCTATAGCTGAAATGGTCCCTCTTCGTTATTTAATTATACCAAGTTTCATTAAACTTTCTGCGATTTGAACCGAGTTCCAAGCCGCTCCCTTAAGTAAGTTGTCAGACACAACCCACATATGAAAGCCCTTGTCTTCATCAAGATCTTTACGCACCCTGCCAACAAATACATCCGGTTTTCCTACTGCATATGCAGGCATCGGATAAATCTGTTCTTCCGGGACGTCTTCTAAAGTTACTCCAGGAGCATCTTTTAACAGTGAGTGGATATCATTCACTGTTACAGAACCATCCTCAATTTCAATATATACACTTTCTGAGTGACCTGTTACAACTGGTAATCTTACGCATGTGGCAGATACCTTCAATGACGGCATATGCATAATTTTTTTTGTTTCATTGATCATTTTCATTTCTTCGAATGTAAAGCCGTTATCCTGGAATTTATCAATTTGAGGAATGGCGTTATAAGCTATCTGGTGATGCTTTTTATCCCCTTTTACAGGTAGAACACTCGGCTCGAATGATTCACCGGACAATATGGCCTGTGATTGCGCGTGGAGCTCATCGATGGCCACTGCACCTGCTCCTGAAACGGCTTGATAGGTTGACACGATTACTTTCGATAAACCATATTGTTTACGGATCGGTTCAAGTGCTGCCACCATCTGGATCGTAGAACAGTTAGGATTCGCAATGATGCCTTTATGAAGTTTTATATCTTCTTCATTCACCTCTGGAACTACAAGAGGAACATCCGGGTCCATTCTGTATGCACTTGTATTGTCGACGACGATAGCTCCACGTTTAACGGCTTCAGGAGCAAGAAGCTTGGATACACTACCCCCTGCACTAAATAAAGCTATATCTACCCCTTCAAAACTCTCGGGTTTGGCTTCTTCAACCGTCCACTCTTTCCCTTTAAAGGTAACGGTGGACCCGGCTGAACGGGCTGAAGACAATAATGTCAATTGTTTTATTGGAAAGTCCCTTTTTTCTAATGTTTCAAGCATTTGTTGTCCAACTGCACCTGTGGCACCGACAACCGCTACATGTAATCCCATTGTATTCAAAATCTTCTCTCCTTCCAACCATTCAGTATTCTCATAGTAGGTATACCTTTTAGTCTGTTACTATAATAAAGAATATTTTAACATAAACAATTATTCGACAATAGGGAATTTTATATTTATGCCTTGATTATTTTCATTTACTAATAAATTTAAATAATTATACATGAAAAGAAGGCCATCTTAACAGTGCAAGTTGATAGCCTTCTCAATCTATTAATCTAAATATCTTTCGATTACGACTGGCTGAAGCTGTCTTCCTTCGATAGCCGCTTCTATTGTTTCCTGAATCAGGGTCATTCTGGCTACCATTGATTTCGGTTTACTTTCGGGTGCATCTTGCCCAAATGGGATAAAGTATATATCTTTGGTTGATATTAATCTCATTAGGTTTACACCATTTAAACCAAGAGCATCATTTGTCGATATCCCCAGTACTACAGGACGGTGATTACGAAGAGTCGCTTTAGCAGCCATTAACACGGGAGAATCTGTCATTGCATTGGCGAATTTACTCATTGAATTTCCTGTAAGGGGAGCGATCACCATACAATCCAATGGAATTTTAGGACCAAGTGGTTCTGCCTTTACGATTGAATCGATTACCCTATGACCTGTAACGTCCTCTATTCGCTTAATCCAGTCTTCTCCTTTACCGAATCTCGTTTCCGTATTCATAACAGTTGAAGTTACAATTGGCATCACTTCTGCACCGTTATTCACTAATCGTTCAATTTCCGGGAATACGGCATCATACGTACAATGAGAACCTGTTAGACCAAACCCGATTCGTTTTCCTTTGACACTCATGATGAACTCTCCTTTCCTAAATCAAGATCTTCCTCTAACAATTGACAAAGTACATTCGCCAGTATTTGGCCAGCTGTCTTAGGTGCCACGATCCCAGGCAATCCCGGGGCTAACAATGCTTTTATTCCCCGTTTTTCTGCATAACGAAAATCTGTACCTCCAGGCTTCGAAGCCAAATCGATGATTAATGTATGAGCTGGCATTTTGGCTATCACAGCAGCCTTCACTATATGCACTGGAATTGTGTTAATACATATATCACAATTCTCAACCTCTTTTTCTAAGTTATCTAAGTGGAATGGCTCTAAGCCCATTTCAGTCACCCTGGCCAGATGCTCACTTTTCCGAGCGCCAACCTTCACCTTTCCGCCTAAATGATGAAACGTTCTAGCTACACTCATACCTACCCTACCCAGACCCAATATGACAATCGTAGATCCATGAATCGTAAAGTCTGTATGTTGAATAGCCATCATAATCGTTCCCTCTACTGTAGGAATAGAATTATAAATGGCAACATCGTCTCTCTCAAACAACTGAACAAGTTTCCGATTCGTTGAAGACATTATTTCATCCAAATACTTATTACTAATTCCTGAATAGATCGTACAGTGCTCTGGCGTCTGAGACACAATTTCCTCTGTTAAAACGATTTTCTCATTGGAGAAAATCGTATCAATTTCTCCTTGTAGATTCGTGCCGGGTACAGGTAAGATTATGGCATCAATCATTGAAAAGTCCACTTCATCGAGCTTTTCTTTCGTAGCCCCTGTAAAGGCATGATCTAGTTGTTCAAAACCTACGAGTGAGATCTTTGCATCCAACTCAGTAAGCTTCCGAATAATCTCAAGTTGACGAGCATCTCCGCCTAGAACTGCGATCTGCATTCCGGTCAGCATCACTGATTTCACCTACTTTTTTACATAATCGCTATTCTAAATCCCTTTTCACTTCAACAGTGTATGTTGCACATACCTAATGGGTGAGAAGAAAAGCAGGAAGAGACTGTTTAGAATGTGGGATTGTTTTTGTAATGGAGGGGTTGAGGGAGGTTAAGTGGGTATATTGATCGTACAACAATTTCAATCAAGTGGTGCAAAATGTAAATTTACATTACACTAACTCCTTCTAACATTATGGAGAAAGCCTACTTTTTTAAATGCTTTTCACAAGGATTGTTGTTTTCTAAAATAAAATATGCGAGGGCTCTGTCAACCAATTTATGCTGGATGGTGAGAATTTTTGTGACAGAGCTTAAAAGTGTGCAAGAAAACAATGTACCTAAAAAAATAATTCTTCTTTAATAAAAAGGAAATCAATCTCTACTCACCTTAAATAAGGTTTTCTGCTGAAATTCTTGTTTTAATTGTTTTCCATTAAGGATTCAATTGGAGCGGAAATCAACTAATACTTTCTCCTCTACAATAAGCAACAAACTTTACGAAATGAGCCTTTTTATATTAAAGGCAAAATAAAAAAACGGGATTTTCCCGTTTCAATAGGTTATCTATTTCGTTAGTCATTCGATACTTCCAGAATGATCATATCAGCTCCGATTGTTCTTATTTGATGCCAAGGTACCCGGATTTCCCCGCCTTGCTTTCGCAGCCATTTACCGGTCGGAATGATAAGCGCATTAATACTTCCTGACTTATCATTGAATTCAAGATCGGTTTGCCCCAGAATACCAAGTCGTTCTGCTTTTTTATAATCAACTATTTCTTTTCCGCTTAACTCGCTTAATCTCATGAAGGTTTCCTCCTTAAAAAAGCTCTGTACTACAATGTATACACTGTCCACTTTTTTTAGAAGAAATTCTTCGTTATTTCCTTCCAATGTGATGGTTCATACAAAAAAGAAGCTGGGACAAAACTAAAATGCCACGATATAAAGACGAACAATAGAAGTGTAGGTTCTTAATGCCGCTAATGATTTCCGTGCAAGACTACGCTTTCCGCGGGTAGCCCGTGAGCCTCCTCTGCAAGCCTGCGGGAAGGAAAGCGGAGGGGCATTGTTCAGAGGCGGGTGGCATAAGGCGAAGCGTCCACGAAGGCGTTCTTTGCCTTCTTGGACGGTTTGACTTAAGACATGTGCCTCTAAGCCCCGGAGCTGGACGGGTCTCACATAAGCTACTTTTCCCGCAGGAGTCTTCGTCTTGCACTCCAATCAACCGCTGGAAACAGCTAAAATCAAATGTACCGAAATAAATAATAAACCCGAACAAATCTGCCTTCTAGGAAGCAGACTTGTTCGGGTTTTACTTGACTAAAACACTTTTGTCCCAGCCTCTTTTCCTGTTATTTCCTCATATTTTGAGGGAGATTCCCATCCGGACTTATGAGGGATATTGCATAATCATCTTTAAATATGTCAAGGGCTAACTGATTAACTTTTTCCATCGTAACGCCGTCGATTTCTTCGACAATCTCATCCAGCGTACGGTGGCGTTTTAACAGCAGCTCATTTTTCCCGTTACGACTCATCCGGCTATTCGTACTTTCTAAGCTAAGCATAAGGTTACCCTTTAATTGCTCTTTGCTGTTTAGTAATTCTTTAGAGGTTATCCCATCATCTTTCAGGGCTTGAAGGGTGCTGTCGATCGTATCAAATAATTGGTCTAACTGATTGGCCCCTGTTCCTCCATAAATGGTAACCATTCCGCTATCTTCATATGCGGAATGATAAGAAAACACGGAATACGCAAGTCCTCTTTGTTCACGAACCTCTTGAAACAGACGGGAGGACATACTGCCACCTAACACATTGTTTAATACGATCAGGTTATAGATATCCGGATGCCCGATTTGCAAGCCGTCAAATCCTAAGCATAAATGGGCTTGTTCTGTATCTTTTTTCCGGGCAAGCTTATTGTTGTGGAAGGTAGGCTTCATACGGTCCTCAGGTCCTTTACCACCTTCATAAGATCCGAATAGCTTCTCGACTTCTTTGATGAATGTTTCATCCACATTTCCCGCTACAGACACCACTACTTGATCCGGGGTGTACATGTCATGCATGTACTCTTTCAATTTAGCTTGATTGAATGAGTTCAGTGTCTCTTCCGTTCCCAGAATCGGATAGCCAAGTGGATGCTCTTCATAGATTGCCTTGCTTAATAAGTCATGAACGATATCATCAGGGGTATCTTCATACATTTTAATCTCTTCATACACTACATTTTTTTCTTTATTCAATTCCTCTTCAACATAGGTAGAGTTAAAGAACATATCAGAAAGTGTATGTAATGCATAATCAGCATGATTGTCCAATACTTTTGCATAATAGCAGGTGTATTCCTTAGAGGTAAAAGCATTGACCTGTCCGCCGATGCTGTCAAAGGACTCTGCTATTTCACGCGCTGTTTTCGTTTTTGTTCCTTTGAAAAACATGTGTTCTAAAAAGTGGGATATCCCGTTATTTTGTTCCGATTCATTTCGTGAGCCGGTTCCAATCCAAACCCCAATCGCTACAGAACGGACGTGAGGTATTTCCTCCAGCACGATTCTTAGTCCATTTTGGCATGTATATTTCTTTATCAAGAAATTTCCTCCTATTCATGATGCAAACTTACTGCTTCTTATTACTATCTCCCTGTTCTGACGAATTATCGATGTCTTCTACGATTCTCTCTTCTTTAACAAGACTTGAGATCGTACCAAGCCTTAAATTTTTTTCTTTTATTTGAAGAATCAACATATTTAACGAATTGGCCGTTGATGCTGTCGGGTGCATCAGTACAATTGCTCCCTTGTGCATCTTTCTCATTACACGCTCGATTAACACGCTTGGTTGTGGTTTTTGCCAATCAATCGTATCCACACTCCACATTATCGTTCTCATGTGCATGTCATCTGCAATATTTATGACTTCCTCCCGGTAGCTGCCGCTTGGTGGAGCAAACCATTTCGCTTTCTCCCCTGTGGTCACTTCAATTATTTCATTCGTCTTTTTCAATTCTTCTCTTACTTTGGCTGACTCCAATGTTTTCATATCAGGGTGAGAATATGAATGATTTCCGACTTCATGTCCTGCGTCCACGATCATCTTCGCTAAGTCCGGGTTATTTTTCACCCATCTCCCCTCTAAAAAGAACGTAGCATATACTTGGTGTTTTTTCAAAGTTGCAAGCATATCCGGGATATATTCATTTCCCCATGCTACATTGATAATAAAAGATACCATTGGTTTATCCGGATTCCCCCGATAAACAGGGGAAGCGGGCAAATCAGGTAAGTGCGTTTCAGGAGGGATTTGCTTGTAGATCAGTTTATCTTCATCGAATGATTTTTCTTTTTTCATATTTTGAAGAGACGCTTCTACATCCACTTTCAAACCATTATATCCTGGTGTAGCTTTCCAAACTGTATCTATTACAGCATCTTGAGCCGGTACTTCCCTCAATTTTGCTTCTTCTTTTATTTTTCGAGTTAAATCATTTGGTTCGCTGACTCCATTCACTTCTAACGATTCTTGTTTTAGTCCTGTCACATACTGGTCTGATAACGGATTTTCAACGACAACTAAAGTCAGAATAGCAATTAGACTAATTCCAATCAAGTATTTTCTTTCCATACCTGTCCACCTTCCTTCTCCTAAAAACATATGAAGGAAAAGGATCTGGTAGAACAAAAGCGGAGGGGCAATGCTTCGAGAGGTGACAAGCATAAGGCTAAGAGATTCTAAAGGCGTTCTTTGGCTTTTTGATATCTTTGACTTATGACCTTGAGCCTCTAAGCCCGGAGCTGGCTGACACAAATGCCAAGGCTGCCCCTTCACCCCTGAATGAAAACTCCACAGATAAAAAAAGCCGCCCCGGAGGAGAGTTTGCTCCTTACAGGACAGCCTGCCTATCTCAAAAGATTATGCTTGGTTTTGTTCTTCTTTTTCACGCTGCTCTTTAAGAACTGCTTTTCTTGACAAGTTGACCCTACCCTGGTTATCGATGTCAAGAACCTTAACAAGGATCTCATCACCGATCGCTACCACATCTTCAACTTTGCGAATACGTTCTTCTGCAATTTCAGAAATGTGGACCAGGCCATCTTTACCACTGAAGATTTCTACAAATGCCCCGAATTTTTCAATTCGTTTTACTTTCCCCAGATACATTTGCCCAGCTTCAACTTCTCTTACGATATCTTCAATTGTTTTCTTAGCAACTTTGTTCATCTCTTCATCAGTAGAGGAGATAAAGATCGTTCCGTCCTGCTCAATATCAATCTTAACGCCTGTTTCGTCGATGATTTTATTGATTTGTTTACCACTTGGTCCAATAACATCACGGATTTTATCAGGGTTAATATGCATGGTTAAGATTTTAGGTGCATATTGAGAAAGGCTCGTTCTTGCTTCACCGATTGTTGCTAACATACTATCAAGGATCTGCATTCTTCCTTTTTTCGCTTGTTGAAGCGCTTCTTCAAGAATTTCCCTGGATAGTCCATCAATTTTGATATCCATTTGAAGAGCGGTTACACCCTTGGAAGTCCCGGCTACTTTAAAGTCCATGTCACCAAGGTGATCTTCCATTCCTTGAATATCCGTTAAGATGGAATAGTTTTCACCAGATTTGATCAGACCCATGGCGATCCCTGCTACAGGTGCTTTAATAGGCACACCTGCATCCATCATCGCTAAGGTACTTGCACAGATACTTGCTTGGGAAGTTGAACCATTTGATTCAAGTACTTCAGAAACAAGACGGATAGTATACGGGAAGTCTTTCTCGTTTGGAATAATGGGATCCAAGGCTTTTTCCCCTAGTGCCCCATGTCCGATTTCACGACGACCAGGTCCTCTGATCGGTCCCGTTTCCCCTACACTGAATTGAGGGAAATTATAATGATGCATGAATCGTTTAGATTCTTCAATTCCTAGACCATCGAGAACTTGAACATCTCCTAAAGCCCCTAATGTACAAATGCTTAATGCTTGAGTTTGTCCACGTGTGAACAGTCCTGAACCATGAGTTCTTGGTAATAAACCTACCTCGGAAGAAAGTGGACGTATTTCGTCGACTTTACGACCATCAGGGCGGACTTTATCTTCAGTAATCAAGCGACGAACTTCATTTTTCACAAGTTTGTCTAATACTTTTTTCACTTGCTTCAATGTAGCTTCATCGGCTTCTTTCTCTTCTTCATAAACAGCCATCACTTTTTTCTTCACTGCTTTGATAGCTTCTTCACGAGCATGTTTTTCTTGAACTTGAATCGCAGGGATTAGTTCACTTTCACATAATGAACGAACCTCCGCCTCAACTGCTTGATCAAGTTCAACAAGTTGAATTTCAGATTTCTCTTTCCCGACTTTAGCAACAATTTCTTCTTGGAAAGCGACTAAACGCTTTATTTCTTCATGACCAAACATGATTGCCTCAAGCATTGTCTCTTCGGGTACCTCATCTGCACCTGCTTCAACCATATTGATGGCATCTTTGGTACCGGCTACAGATAAATGAATCTCACTTTTCTCCAGTTGTTCCACTGAAGGGTTAATAATAAATTCACCATCAACCAGACCAACAATTACGCCGGCAATAGGACCTTCAAATGGGATATCAGAAACAGATAGTGCTAGTGAAGATCCGAACATAGCTGCCATTTCAGATGAACAGTTTTGGTCTACACTCATCACTATACTGATTACTTGTACTTCATTACGGAATCCATCTGCGAACAATGGACGGATAGGGCGGTCGATTAAACGGCTTGCCAGGATCGCTTTTTCACTCGGACGTCCTTCACGTTTAATAAATCCTCCTGGAATTTTACCAACAGCATATAATCTTTCTTCATAATTTACAGTTAGTGGGAAGAAATCCAGTGGTTTTGGCTCTTTTGAAGCTGTTGCACTACTTAGTACCGCAGTATCTCCGTAGCGTACCATAACCGCTCCATTGGCTTGTTTGGCAAATTGGCCTACTTCGACCGTTAATTCTCTTCCTGCCCATTCAATGGAAAAGATTTGTTTAGTTTGTTCCATAAAGTGTGCCCCTCTCTTTATATATCACTAAAAGGTTCGGCCTGTACCTAACCCGGATAAATATTGTAAATAAACTAATCTATATCATGCACATTTGTGCCGTTATATTCGCTTGGGTGAATAACATAAGGAACTATGTAAATATAGTAGGTTCTCTCAATGGAAAGTTCTATTTACTCACATTAAGAACTCGAATAACTCTTATGTACATATTATGTATTTTAGACAAAAACTATATAATTGAATACTTTTCGTGATAAAAATATTTAAAAATAAGTGGGGGATCATACAAAGATTCCCACTTATCAAAACTAAAGAAAAAGCGGGACATAATCCCGCTTCCTTTGTCTGTTTATCGACGTAAACCTAATTTGTTGATTAACTCACGGTAGCGTTGTACATCTTTCTTACGTAGGTAAGATAATAGATTACGACGGTGACCTACCATTTTCAGAAGACCGCGACGAGAGTGGTGGTCTTTCTTGTGAACGCGTAAGTGATCGTTCAGATTGTTAATTTCTTCAGTTAGGACAGCAATTTGAACTTCTGGAGATCCAGTATCGTTCTCATGTACTTTGTATTCACTGATAAGTTCGTTTTTACGCTCTTTAGTGATAGCCATCCTTTTCACCTCCTATTAATTTCTTTCAAATCCCCTGTTACTGAGCAGCCGTTGGTGAATCGTGATGCCAAGCAAAGGTTCATTTCATACGATATTTAGAATACTACTCTTTTCAACAAAAATCAAGTATAAACCTCAAATTTCCGAAAAGTAGTGTATTGCTTTGTCTTTATCTTTCTGAATCTGCGAGATTAATTCCTCTATCCCGGAAAACTTCTGTTCATCCCTAATTCTTTCATACCATTCAATATACACTTCTTCGCCATATATTGACGCGTAAAAATCAAAAATGTGAACTTCAATTGATAGAGAGTATTCATCTGGATTTTTAAAAGTAGGCTTATAACCTATATTACATACTCCATCAAACCATTTATCATGAATTTTCATTCTAACAGCATACACTCCCACTTTAGGAGTAAGATAGTCGTAGGCCAACTCAATATTGGCTGTAGGGAAGCCGATTTTTCTGCCTCTCTTATCACCATGAATGACTGTCCCTTTCATTTTAAACGGTCTGCCCAGGAGCTTATGAACCTTTTTTACGTCGCCTTCTTTAAGGCATTCTCTTATGAACGTTGAACTTACTTTGGAGTCATCGTCTGTAAGCTTAGAAATTGTAGTAGAAGTAAACATATCACGTGAATGGAATGGAAGTGTTTCCATCGTCCCTTTCCCTAAACGTCCATATGAGTAATCAAAACCTGCTACTACATGCAGTGCATTGAGCCCTATGATGTATTGATCAACGAAGTCCTGAGGAATCAGACTTGCAAATTCTGATGTAAAGCGGACAATAAATAAATAATCCACACCCAGCTCCTCTATTATTTCTTTCTTATCTTCAAGAGGGGTTATGTAGTGTATATGCTTGTGCTTATGACCTAATACAACTGAAGGATGAGGATCAAATGTCATCACCGCACTACAAGCTTTGAGCTCTTTCGCTTTTTCTACTGCTTCACTGATCACCCTCTGATGTCCTCTATGCACTCCATCGAAGTACCCTAGAGCCAAAACAAGGGGGGAAAAATCATTCTTACTAATTGAATGTGGATGATGTACAGTTATCACTTTCACAGTATTTCACCTTTTTTCACTAGTCGTTGAAAAGCACTTTTACAGGCTTGATAACGCCTGGTTTGTCCGGGTGACGGCGATAGATGGCAATACTCTTACCAAGATACTCCACCACTACTTCACTCGTTTCCGGCCAATCCTCAGGCTCTTCCAAGCGTGCTCCGTTCTTCACTTTCTCTGCTAATGTATCATTAATTGCCATTTTCGGCAAATGAGAAAGCCCCATTTCCAGCGGGAGAAGAAGTCCTTGAGGATTTTCATTATCAACGAACTCTTTTACTTCTTCTAAAGTAAAACAGTCCTCTTTCCTAAAACTGGCTGATTGTGTACGGGTAAGAGCTGACATATGAGCTGGATATCCAAGTCTATTTCCAATTTCAACAGCAAGGGTTCTCACATAAGTACCTTTGCCACAAACTACTTCAAATGAGAAAGTCGGAACCTTGCTGTCTAACAATCCCCAATCCTCCAGTAATTTAAGCTTATGGATACGAACGGTTCTTGATGGTCTATCAACTTCAATTCCTTGTCTTGCATACTCATATAACCGTTTCCCTTTTACCTTTACCGCTGAATACATTGGAGGGGTTTGCGTAATATCGCCGGTTAAACTCCCGAGAATCTCCTCAACCTCTTCTCTGGTAATCGTACGGTCCACCGTCTTCTCTATGACAGGTTCACCCCAAGCATCTTCTGTCGTAGTCGAGAAACCTAGAGTGACTTCCCCTTCATAGGTTTTTCCCGATTCTGTAATGTACTCAGCTATCTTTGTAGCTCTTCCAATACAAATAGGAAGTACACCAGATACTTCCGGATCAAGTGTGCCTGTATGGCCTACCTTTTTCGTTCTAAGGAGCTTCCTTAATTTAAACACACAATCATGTGACGTCATGCCACGGGGCTTCCATAGGGGCAGGATTCCATTCATCATAATACCTCCACTAATGTTCATTCTTTAATACAACAATTAGAAAACAAAAAGACTAATCCATTGGAAATGTAATTCCCTCCGGATCAGCCCTTTCTTGTTACTCATCTGTGTCTTTAGACTCTTCTGGTTCATCTTGAACTTTTCTTAATAAAGTTTCAATATGATTACCATAATCAATCGATTCATCAAACTCAAAAATAATTTCTGGTGTTTTGCGCAGACGGATTCGCTGTCCTACTTCGGAACGGATGAACCCTTTTGCCTTCGCCAGACCTTTAAGCGTGTTTTCTCTTTGGTCTTCTCCACCCAGAACGGTAATATACACTTTTGCCTGTTGTAAATCACCAGTTACCTGCACATCTGTAACTGTCACAAAGCCAATGCGTGGGTCCTTTATTTTTCGTCCGATAATATCGCTGAGCTCTTTCTTCATTTGCTCGCTAACACGATTCGCACGATGGCTCATCAATATCACCTCTTGTATATCGTTAATGGTTATATGTTGGAATATAAGCCACTCTCTATAACGACTCGATTTGGGTCTCCAGTCTCTCCCACTCCGGAAAAGAATCAATGAATTTCAATGCATGCTCAATTTCTCTTTCACTGGCTCCTTTAGAAGAAGCGACTGTAACGATGGCAATCCTGGTTCGCTGCCATACATCCTGGTGTCCGATTTCAGAGACAGAAACATTAAATTTTTGTTTAAGGCGGGACAAGATCCTCTGCAGGACCGCCCGCTTTTCTTTTAAAGAGTGTGAATCATAAATCATGCACTCACATTCAACATATGTGATCATTTACGTGTAATTTCCTCCATGATGAAGGCTTCGATTACGTCGCCTTCCTTTACATCGTTAAAGTTCTTAATCGTAATACCACATTCGTAACCTTTAGCTACGTCTTTGGCATCATCCTTAAAACGTTTAAGGGCATCCAGTTCACCCTCAAAGATAACAATTCCATCACGTATTAGACGAACGCCGCTGTCGCGAGAAATTTTACCTTCTGTTACATAGCTTCCCGCAATAGTACCAACTTTAGACACTTTAAATGTTTGACGAACTTCTGCTTGACCAATGATTTTTTCTTCGAATTCAGGGTCCAGCATACCTTTCATAGCAGCTTCGATTTCCTCCATTACCTTATAGATAATACGGTGTAATCGAATTTCTACTCCTTCAGCGTCAGCCGTACGTTTCGCATTTACATCAGGACGAACATTAAAGCCTATGACAATGGCGTTGGACGCTGCTGCAAGTGTAATATCAGATTCGTTAATCGCTCCGACACCAGTATGGATGATACGGATATTTACACCTTCAACTTCAATTTTCAGCAATGAAGCGGCAAGAGCTTCTACTGAACCTTGAACGTCTGCTTTAAGAACAAGGTTGAGGTCCTTCATTTCACCTTGTTTCATTTGTTCAAACAAATTCTCAAGGCTTACCTTCGACTTCTCTCCCCTTTGTGCTTGGAGAGCTTGAGAAGCACGGGCTTCACCAACAGAACGAGCCGTTTTCTCGTCTTCAAATACAACGAAACGATCTCCCGCTTGAGGAACATCATTTAAACCTGTGATTTCAACAGGAGCAGATGGACCTGCTTCTTTCACACGACGACCAAGGTCATTGACCATTGCACGAACACGACCGAATGTATTCCCTACTACGATAGGGTCTCCAACTTTTAATGTCCCGTTTTGAACAAGTAAAGTTGCTACAGAACCCCGGCCTTTGTCTAATTGTGCTTCAATTACCGTACCTTGGGCAAGGCGATTCGGATTTGCTTTAAGCTCTTCCACTTCACTCACAAGAACGATCATTTCAAGTAGATTATCGATCCCTTCTCCCGATAATGCAGATAGTGGTACGAAGATTGTGTCTCCACCCCACGCTTCAGGAACCAGTTCGTATTCCGTCAGCTCTTGCATTACACGATCCGGATTCGCAGCTTCTTTGTCCATTTTATTAACGGCAATGATAATAGGAACTTCGGCCGCTTTCGCATGGTTGATTGCTTCAACTGTTTGAGGCATGACACCATCATCAGCAGCAACAACAATGATCGCAATATCCGTTACTTGAGCACCGCGGGCACGCATCGTTGTAAAGGCAGCATGTCCAGGAGTATCAAGGAAGGTGATCTTCTTTTCATCCACTTCTACTTGATAAGCACCGATATGCTGAGTGATTCCTCCAGCTTCCCCTGCCGTTACTTTCGTGTTACGGATGGAATCAAGGAGAGTTGTTTTACCATGGTCAACGTGACCCATGATTGTCACAACAGAAGGACGCTCTTCTACTTGCTCTTGTGTGTCTTCAGTGAAGTATACTTCAAGATCAGTGGCATCTACTTTGATCTCTTCCTCTACTTCGACTCCATATTCTCCTGCGATCAGTTCAATTGAGTCTTTATCCAACTCTTGGTTGATTGTTGCCATGACACCAAGCATGAATAGCTTTTTAATGATTTCAGATGGCTCTTTATGAAGCTTTTTCGCAAGCTCTGAAACTGTCAATGACTCTGAGAACGTAATTTTTGATGGAAGTTCTTTTTTCTTGGCAGGCTGTTGTTGCTGTGGAGCCTGTTTGAAATTTTTATTTTGCCTGTTTTGTTTGTTATTTTTGTTTTTGTTGTTGTTATTATTATTATTGAAGACCTTCTTCTCCTTTGATTGGTGCTGTTGTTCGTGTTTTTTTCCTTCACGACTTTTCGGTGCTGATTTTACTTTTTCCTTGTTCGGAGCTTCTTCTGTCTTTGATGCATTTGCCTTGGAATCCTTTTGGCTTGGTTTCTGACTGCCTGAATCCCCTTTGTACATCGCGTCTAATTTTGTTACTGCGTCGTCTTCTATAGTTGCCATATGGTTTGATACCTCAATATTCAGTTGCTTTAATTTTCCGATAACATCTTTGCTTGAAACATTGTATTTTTTTGCATATTCATAAACACGCATCTTGCTCATATGTTCACCCCCACTGAGATTCATCGAGCAGTTCGGATAATTTCCCGGCAAAGCCTGCTTCCATTACAGCCACCACTACCCTGGCTTCCTTTCCAATGGCCTGACCTAAATCATTTCTGCTATCCACTAAACTAACCGGGACATTGTAGGATTTACATTTGTCCGTGATTTTCTTGTACGTATTAGCAGAAGCATCTTTGGAAAGAATGACAAGTTTTGCTCGTCCACTACGAACTTCTTTAATAACAAGTTCTTCACCTGAAATAATCTTACGTGCCCGATTTGCCAATCCTAAAAGTGACATCCAACGATTTTGATTCATACGCTAAACGTTACTCCTTCTCCACAAGGCTAATCAATTCATCGTAAAGAGATTCATCTATTTTCGCTTGTAATTGATTGGCTAATGTATTTTTCTTTTTAGCTTGTAAAATGATGTCTTTATCCTTGGAAAGATAAGCTCCACGCCCTGACTTCTTACCGGTGGGATCGATGGAAACCTCCCCTTCTTTCGAGCGGACAATCCGTATCATTTCTTTCTTCGGTTTCATTTCACCCGTTGCCACACATTTACGCAATGGGATCTTCTTATTTACACTCATCTGACTCACCTCTTAATCTTGATTATCGAAATCAATATTTAAAGGCTCGTTATCATATTCTTCCTCTTCATCTTGAGGAAGGAATGACTCTTCTCGAGGATATAATCCCAGTTCACGAGCGTCTGTTTCACTCTTGATATCAATCTTCCAGTTTGTCAATTTGGCTGCAAGACGGGCATTCTGGCCACGTTTACCAATTGCAAGTGAAAGTTGATAATCCGGAACAACTACTCTTGTTGCTTTATCATCTTCATTCACCTGTACATCCAGCACTTTTGATGGACTTAATGCATTGGCAACGAATGTTACAGGATCTTCTGACCATTGAACAATGTCAATTTTTTCACCTTTTAATTCGTTTACAATTGCCTGTACACGTGCACCCTTGGTTCCTACACAAGCTCCAACGGGATCCACCTCGGAATTTTCTGCATGAACAGAGATTTTAGAGCGATCTCCGGCTTCACGTGCAACAGATTTGATTTCTACCGTTCCATCAAAGATTTCAGGAACTTCGATTTCAAATAACCGCTTCAGTAATCCAGGGTGTGTTCTTGAAACAAAGATTTGAGGACCTTTTGTCGTCTTCTCAACCTTTGTAATAAACACTTTTATGCGATCATGAGGTTTATATGTTTCATTGGGCATCTGCTCGCTCACTGGTAAAAGCGCCTCAATCTTGCCTAGTGCAACATAGATAAAGCGATTGTCCTGACGTTGAACAATTCCCGTCATGATATCTTCTTCGCGATCCACAAATTCGGAATAGATAATTCCTCTTTCAGCTTCTCTTACTCGTTGGGTAACAACCTGTTTAGCGGTTTGGGCAGCGATACGGCCAAAGTCCTTCGGTGTAACTTCCAACTCAACAACGTCTCCAACCTCGTAGCTAGGATTGATTTCCCCGGCGTCTTCGACAGAAATTTCCAGGCGGGAATCAAATACTTCGTCTACCACTTCCTTACGAGCGAAAACTCTCATCGTACCCGTTTCAAGGTTAAGGTCTACACGGACATTTTGTGCTTGGTTAAAATTTCGTTTGTAAGCCGACACAAGTGCAGCTTCAATCGCTTCAATGATGACATCTCTTGCAATGCCTTTCTCTTTCTCTAAAACAGTAAGAGCATCTAATAACTGAGTGCTCATGGTGGTTTCATCCCCCTTTATAGTGCGGTTAGTTCCTATGAAAATGTAACAGCCAATCTTGCGATCGCTATCTTATCTGTTGGAATTTCAACCTTCTTTTTTCGAGTCTTAATGGTTACTTCTAATGCTAATTGGTCTGAAGTATAGGAAAGAAGTGTGCCTTCGAAGGCCTTTTCACCGTTCAACGGTTCATATGTTTTCACATATACGTTTTTGCCGATGGCTTTCTCAAAGTCCTTTTCTTTCTTTAAAGGACGTTCAGCTCCCGGTGAAGAAACTTCTAAAAAGTAATTATGAGGAATTGGGTCAATTTCATCTAACTTCTCACTAAGTCTTTCACTTACTATTCCGCATTCTTCAATGTCAACACCTGAATCTTTGTCGATGAATACGCGAAGAAACCAATTCGATCCCTCTTTCACATATTCCATGTCAATGAGTTCTAATGACATGTCGTCTAAGATTGGTGTAACAAGTTCTTCTACAAGTGTTGTTATTTTGCTCATACTTACCTCCTGGTCTATATGAAAATCTTGCACCAAGACTAGAAATGATAGTTCAAAAAATCTCCATGTAATAACGAAAGAGTGGGGTGCGACCCCACTCTTCTACCTTTAGAGCTATCTTTAGTATTTCCAATAAAAATATACCATAATCAACATTTTTATGCAAACAATTCCCATGGTATCAGCTTAGAATAGGGATAATTGGTTCTTATCCGGCAAGGCTTCCAAGCAGCCGTGATTGTCCAGGTACTCGATGATTGTCTTGGAAACGCGACCTCTTTGTTGAAGATCTTCTTTAGAGAGAAACTCCCCATTCTGTCTTGCATTCACAATATTAATGGCCGCATTCGTCCCAAGCCCGGGTATCGAGTTGAATGGTGGGATCAATGAATCTCCATCTATCACAAATTCAGCCGCTTGTGAACGATACAGATCTACCTTTTGGAACTTGTATCCCCGTTCACACATTTCAAGGGCCAACTCCAGTACTGTTAACGTGTTCTTTTCTTTCGGAGATGCATCCAGGCCTTTGCTGTTGATTTCTTCTATCTTAGCCCTGACTGCTTGTGACCCCCTCACCATGGCTTCGATATCGAAATCTTCTGCACGAACGGTGAAGTAAGCAGCATAGTACAAGAGAGCATGATGCACTTTAAAGTAAGCAATACGAACTGCCATTAATACATAGGCAGCAGCATGGGCTTTCGGGAACATATATTTGATCTTCAGACAAGAATCAATATACCAGTCCGGTACCCCATTCTTTTTCATCTCTTCTACCCATTCATCCTGCAGTCCCTTCCCTTTACGTACAAATTCCATGATTTTAAAGGCAAGTGAAGGCTCGAGTCCCTGATAGATGAGATAAACCATAATATCATCACGACACCCAATTACTTCGCTCAGATTACAAATATTATTATGAATAAGCTCTTGTGCATTGCCGAGCCATACATCAGTACCATGTGAAAGTCCTGATATTTGAACAAGCTCAGAAAATGTCGTCGGTTTTGTATCCTCAAGCATTTGACGGACAAAGCGTGTACCGAATTCAGGGATTCCAAGCGTCCCGGTCTTACACATGATTTGTTCCGCTGTCACTCCGAGGGATTCCGTTCCACTGAAAATTTTCATCACTTCGGGGTCATCTGTCGGAATCGTCTTCGGATCGACACCTGATAAATCCTGAAGCATACGAATGACGGTTGGATCATCATGACCAAGAATATCAAGCTTCAAAAGATTATCATGAATGGAATGGAAATCAAAATGTGTTGTTTTCCATTCCGAGCTAGAATCATCAGCAGGGAATTGAATTGGTGAGAAATCGTAGATATCCATATAATCAGGTACTACGATGATTCCTCCAGGATGCTGACCGGTAGTTCTTTTCACTCCGGTACACCCACTTACCAATCGATCGATTTCTGCTCCGCGGATTTGCAGCTGATGATCATTGGCGTATCCCTTTACATACCCGTAGGCGGTTTTTTCCGCCACAGTACCGATTGTACCTGCTCGATAGACATTATCTTCACCGAACAGAACCTTCGTATAGTTATGGGCATTAGGCTGATATTCACCCGAGAAGTTCAAATCGATATCAGGAACTTTGTCTCCTTTAAATCCAAGGAATGTTTCAAACGGAATATCATGACCATCCTTCTTATAAGGAATTCCACAATCAGGACAATCTTTATTGGGCAAATCAAACCCGGATCCTACCGATCCATCATCAAAGAACTCGGATTTCTTGCAAGATGGACATACATAGTGGGGAGGTAAAGGATTCACTTCTGTTATTTCTGTCATTGTCGCAACAAAAGAGGAACCTACTGATCCACGTGACCCTACCAGGTATCCATCATCCAATGACTTTTTCACGAGCTTATGCGAGATTAAATAGATGACTGCGAATCCATGCCCGATAATACTCTTTAATTCTTTTTCGAGCCTTGCTTCTACAATTTCAGGAAGCTCTTCTCCGTAAATGCTTTTCGCCATCGTATAACTCATGCGACGCATTTCTTCATCAGCGCCTTCAATTTTAGGCGTATAAAGATCATCTCTGATTGGTTTAATTACGTCTACGAGATCGGCTATCTTGTTGGAGTTGTCCACGACAATTTCTTTCGCTGTTTCTTTCCCTAAGAAAGAGAATGCATCCTCCATCTCATTCGTTGTTCTAAAATGAACATCAGGAAGTTCGTGTCGGTTTAACGGATTCGCCCCGCCTTGAGAGCCCACGAGAATCTTTCGGTAAATCTTGTCGTTTTCATTTAAGTAATGAACGTTACCCGTAGCCACTACAGGCTTATCCAATTTCTTACCAAGATCCACAATGTTCTTAATGATATCTTCAAGGTTTTTCTGACTTTGTACCAAATCCAACTCGATTAAATGTTGATAGACTTCTTTAGGATGAACTTCCAGGTAATCATAGAATTGAGCAGTTTCCTCAACTTCTTCTTTCCCCTTTTGCATCATCCCTTCAAACACTTCGCCTTTGTCACAGCCTGAACCTACAAGAATTCCCTTTCGATACTTTTGAAGCTGAGAGCGGGGAATTCGCGGAACACGGAAAAAATAATTCATGTGAGAAATGGATACTAGTTTATATAGGTTCTTTAAGCCTTCTTCTGTTTGGGCAATAAGTGTACAGTGATATGGTCTTGATCGCTTGTATGCATCACCTTTCCCCATGTAATCATTGAATTGATTATGGTTGGTGATCCCTTTCTCAACGGCATCCTTCAGCATTTTCAATAACAAGTATCCAGTTGTTTCCGCATCATAGATTGCTCGGTGATGCTGGGTAAGTTCAATATCAAATTTCTTGGCTAACGTATTTAAACGATGATTTTTGAATTGAGGATACAGTAGTCTGGCAAGCTCCAGCGTATCGATGACAGGGTTAGTCGCTTTAGGCAGTCCTGCTTTTTGATACCCTGCATTCAAGAAACCCATGTCAAAGGAAGCATTATGTGCAACTAATATATCTTCTCCTGCCCATTTATGATAGTCGTGAAGAACATCGTTTATTTCAGGTGCCGTTTGCACCATATCATCAGTGATCCCCGTTAATTCAATGGTTGTAGCGGATAACGGATGATGGGGGTTGGCAAACGATTCAAATTTATCAATGACCTCGCCATCTTTGATTTTAACAGCTGCGAGTTCAATGATGGTATCGTAAACGGCCGAAAGTCCCGTCGTTTCAACGTCAAAGACAATAAAGGTACTATCTTCTAATGGAAGATCCCGGTCGTTATAGGCAATCGGTACTCCATCATCTACAAGATTCGCCTCTACCCCATACAGCAATTTAATATCATTTTTCTTACTTGCGCTATATGCTTCAGGGAATGACTGTGCAACGGCATGATCGGTTATCGCAACCGCTTTATGCCCCCATTTTTTTGCTTGAGCAACAAGACTTGCCACTGAAGAAACGGCATCCATCTGACTCATTGGAGTATGCATGTGAAGCTCCACCCTTTTTTCATCAGCAGGAGCAGTATCCAGTCTGAGAACAGGTTTGATTTCATTCACATCGTTGGCGATCATCACCAGGTCACGTACGAATGTATCATTTTGGATACTTCCACGACAGCGGACCCACATACCCTTTTTCATATTATTCATAATAGCAGCGTCCTCTTTGTCCCTCGAGAACATTTTGACCAGGATCGAACTTGAGTAGTCTGTTACTTTAAATGTTAATAAAGTGCGACCGCTACGCAATTCTCGTGTTTCGCAATCGAAAACATACCCTTCAATGGCGATCCGGCGTTCTTCGTCATAAATCTCTTCAATCTTTCGGAAGTCAGCATCGTCTTTAATCGTAAGACCAAGCATGAATGGACCGCTGGGTGCATCACTTGCTTCCTCTTTTTCAGCCTTCTCCATTTCAAGGAGAGCTTGTTTGGCTCTCTCTTGATCTTCTTTAAGCTTTTCTTCTAAAAACTTCTCATACTCATTGCTTTGTTCCTCTACTTGACTTACCTCTGCATCCAATACTAGTTTAGGAAAGCCAAAGTTCTCGAAAGTAGCGGTGATGATTTCACCGTATTTTCTTTTTAACTGTGTTGCTTCTGTATCATTGGAAGCCTGAACAATAATCTTATTTCCGTTGATTTTCGGCTTTTGAGTATTTAATAATTTTAATAACGGCGGTGAAATACCTTGAATTTCTCTCACACAGTCCTGCCAATAATCTAAAATGTGCTGATCTGATATTTGGGTATTCACCACTTTTATCGTGAATCCGACGTTTGCAATATGTTTAAAGGATGTTTGCAGTGCGATTGAAAATTTACTCCACACGTTACACGGAATGATTTCTTCAAATGTAAAGTAAAAATGCCATTTCTTCTCCTTGCGAAACACCGCTAGTTTTTCAATTTCAGCGTATTGAAAGTACTTCACAAAGGCATCCTCTGTTAACCCTAATTGCTTTAGCAACAGTTGAAACCTTTCTCTTTTGCCCAGGGGCTTTTCTTCCATGATCCTTCTCCCCCATTTCTAATCGTGTTATTTACAGTAGAAAAAGGGCTGACAGCTAAGGATTGCCTCCTTTAAAGTCGAGCCCTTTTCTTTTTAAGAAAGAGTCTTGTATAGTTCTTGCAGTTTTGGCAGTAGCTCGTCCTTATGCACTTCGAGCATCTCACCTGTGCTTCTTACTTTCACTTCAACGATGCCTTCTCCTGCTTTCTTCCCGACCGTTATGCGAATCGGAAGTCCAATCAGGTCGGAGTCAGCGAATTTAACACCTGGACGCTCAGCCCGGTCATCCATTAATACATCATAACGATTTTCTATAAATGTGTCATATAGTTCGTTTGCAAGTATAGCCTGTGCTTCATCCTTCATATTAATCGGAATTAAATGAAGGTCATATGGTGAAAGATTCGTTGGCCAAACCAGACCATTGTCATCATTAAATTGCTCTGCAACTGCTGCAAGGGTACGAGAGACACCTATTCCGTAACAGCCCATGATGATTGACTGAGATCGGCCATTCTCATCTAAGAATGAGCTTCCTAGTGCGTCTGAATATCTTGTCCCCAGTTTGAATACATGTCCCACTTCGATACCTTTTGCAAAAACAATCGTACCATTTCCATCTGGTGAAGGGTCACCTTCCTGAATGAAGCGAAGATCTGCATATTGAGAAACCTCAAAATCACGTTCAGGATTCACGTTTGTAAAATGGTAACCTGCTTCATTTGCTCCTGATACACCGTTTCGAATGTATTTAACTGCTTGATCAGCTACAATTTTCACGTCTTTATCTAATGAACAAGGGCCAATTGATCCGATTTCACATCCGATGAGCTCTTTCGTTTCTTCGGCTGATGCCAATTCAACTACACTTGCATTTAGAAGGTTCTTCACTTTGATATCGTTAATTTCATGATCACCACGGGATAATACCAGTACATAATCATCATCTACCTTAAATAGTAACGATTTCACACATTGATCTTTCTCTATAGTTAGGAAAGAGGAAACTTCTTCAATCGATTTAATCTCTGGAGTTGATACCTTTTCTAATTCAAGCATCTCTTCAGACGATTGAGTATAGGAATCCACTACTTCAGCCATTTCGATATTCGCTGCATAATCGGATTTATCGGAGTATGCAATCGTATCTTCGCCGACTTCAGATAACACCATAAATTCATGTGTATCCTTACCGCCCATTGCCCCAGAGTCAGCGATAACGGCTCTGAAATTCAGCCCGCATCGGCTGAAAATATTCGAGTACGCCTGAAATAATGCATCATATGTTTGATCCAGGCTTTCAGAAGAAGAATGGAATGAATAGGCATCCTTCATGATGAATTCCCTTCCTCTAAGGAGTCCAAAACGCGGGCGCTTTTCATCACGGAATTTAGTTTGAATTTGATACATCGTAAGGGGTAGGCGTTTATATGATTTTATTTCGTCCCTTACTAAACTTGTAATCACTTCCTCATGTGTTGCTCCGAGGGCAAATTCACGATCATGGCGATCATGCATTCTCATTAATTCAGGACCATACGTTCCCCAGCGTCCCGATTCTTTCCAGAGCTCGGAAGGTTGCAGGGCAGGCATGAGCATTTCAACAGCACCTGCTGCATCTAATTCTTCGCGAACAATCTCTTCCACTTTTTTCAATACTTTATTTCCTAATGGCAAAAAGCTATAAATACCACTTGCATTTTGTCTTATGAATCCTGCTCTCAAGAGAAGCTGATGACTCTTAATTTCTGCATCAGCTGGTGTTTCTCTTAAAGTAGGGATGAATGTATTACGTTGCTTCATCTATTAGCACCTCAGTTACCATATATATTATTTATGTAGTGTGGGAATTTCCTTCTCACTATTTTATCTTAAATCAACAGGCAGTGACACCCTCATTTTTTGATTCTGGAGGGAGAAACTGCCTGTTCATGATTCATGCATCATATTTTATAAGAAAAATCTTTGAATATCGTTCCATGTAACAACGAGCATGAGAACCATGAGAAGGGCAAATCCGACAAAATGGACCATTCCTTCCATCTGGCGATCCACCGGTTTCCCTCTTACCGCTTCGACTGCGAAGAACAGGAGTCTGCCCCCGTCGAGTGCAGGAATTGGCAGAAGGTTCATGATTCCCAGGTTGATACTAAGGATGGCAGCCCATCTCATTAAGTAGAATATACCTGATTTAGCAACAACATCCGTTGACTGATAGATTCCAACCGGACCTGATAATGCATCGATTGAGAACTCACCTGACACAAGCTTTCCTAATAGAACAAAAATCATTTTGGTCCATTCATAGGTTTGCTGTGCACTATTGGTCACCACTTTGAGAGGCGACTTTTCAACAGGACTATGAACACCGATGATCCCTATTTCTTCCCCTTCTATTTCTTGAGGTTTTGGGGTGACTGAAATCTCTGTGTTTGAGCCGTTACGATCAACATTAAACCGCAGCTCATCGCCTGGGTGCTTCTGTATGATGGTAACAATATCATCCCATGTTGAAATCTCTTTACCGTCTATACTTAAAATCACGTCATTTTTCTGAAGGCCGGCTTCTTTTGCTGCCCCTTCTTCTGTGAGTTCACCAAGAACAGGATCATTCGTTGGAACCCCTTGCAATAAGCCTACAAGGATGAAAATGAAGAAGGCTAAAATAAAGTTGAATAGCGGTCCAGCAAAAATGGCCATCGCCCGTTGGGGTAGTGACTTAGAAGCAAATTGTCGATCCCATGGAGCGATTTGTGTCTCGACACCATCTTCAATGAATACGGCGTCCCTGGAGATCAAAAAGGTTTTCAGTTCCTCCTCGTCTTCTTCGTATCCGCGAATATGCAGTTTGTGCTCTAAATCCGCTTCTTCTACCTCAATGATACGAATGTTCGGATAGCGATCTTTGTTATTTAAGACGATTTTTTTTATTTTTTCATCCTGATCGAGTACAAGACCAACCCGATGACCGGCCTTAAGCTCTACCATTTCCGGGTCTTCCCCGGCCATTCGGACAAAGCCCCCAAGAGGCAATAATCGAATCGTATAGGTTGTTTCATCCTTTTTGTATGAAAATACTTTAGGACCAAACCCGATTGCGAATTCACGGCATAATATGCCTGCACGCTTCGCGAATATTAAATGTCCAAGCTCATGAAAAAATACTAAAGCTCCGAAAATAACAACAAAGGCAATCACCGTTTGCAAATAAAAAACCACCTTTTTTATAACCTGTTGGAAACAGATCTAAATGTTTGATGTATCGGTAAGAAACATGTCCACTATCATACTACGTTACAGAACATGGAAACATGCCCAAGTACTCTACAACCAGCTTGAAACGAGTTGTCGAGTCTGTTGATCTATCTCATGTATGGTTTCAAGATCTGGTCTATGTATCACTTGATGAGTAGACATAGCCTTCTCGATATATGCTTCAATGTCCAGGAAAGATATTTTATTTTCCAGGAACATGGAAACTGCCGCTTCATTTGCAGCATTTAGTACCGTCGTCATACTTCCGCCTATCCGTCCTGCTTCATAGGCAAAAGCAAGACAGCGGAAACGATTTAAATCCATCTCTTCAAAGTGAAGCTTACCAATTTCGACTAAGTTCAATCTTTTACCGGGTCTAATGAGCCTGTCCGGATAGGTTAAAGCATATTGAATCGGAACACGCATATCAGGAGTTCCTAACTGAGCCATCACAGATGAATCGTGGAACTGGATCATGGAGTGGATAATGCTCTCTCTATGCTGCACCACCTCAATTTGATCATAAGGAATATCAAATAGCCAATGTGCTTCGATTACCTCTAACCCTTTGTTCATCATTGAAGCAGAGTCTATGGTAATCTTTGCACCCATTGACCAGTTCGGGTGATTCAAGGCTTCTGTTACTGTGACACCCACTAATTCTTCTCTCGTCCGATCCCTGAAACTGCCTCCGGATGCGGTAATGATCAGCTTTTCAATATTCTTTTCTTGTTCTCCCTGCAGCGCTTGGAATATGGCAGAATGCTCACTATCAACCGGCAGTAAAGGAGTATTCTTTTTCCGGGCAGCCTCCATCACCAGGTGTCCAGCCGTTACAAGCGTTTCTTTATTGGCAATCGCAATCATTTTCCCTGCCTCGATGGCTTGTAATGTGGGGTAAAGTCCAACACTGCCCAGCACTGCATTAACAAGTACATCCGCATCCTGATGGCAAGCCACCTCCACCAAGCCTTCTTCCCCGTAAAGAACCTTTACGGAAGATGACATTTCTATCATTAGAGATTCAGCATCCTCTTTTCGTTGAACAGATATCAATTGAGGACTGAATTCCAGAATCATTTTTCTAGCTTCTTCTATATTTCTGCCAACAGAC
This sequence comes from Rossellomorea aquimaris, assembly GCF_008180865.1. GTDB lineage: Bacteria > Bacillota > Bacilli > Bacillales > Bacillaceae_B > Rossellomorea > Rossellomorea yichunensis. Next base: position 630,198 of record NZ_VTEX01000001.1, on the reverse strand, counting down.
ATTGCCGTCAGTTTGAATTCTTCAGGATGCTCACGGATTACATCAAGGGTTTGTGTCCCTATAGAACCGGTAGCTCCCATTAAGCTAATCTTTTTCAACAACTACACTCCTCCCGCAAAAAGCCTTCTACCTTTATAAAAGAAAGTGAAGAAGGGGAAACACAAATAATAAACTATCAAAACGATCCAGCATTCCACCATGTCCCGGTAATAAATGCCCGGAATCTTTTACTTTGTAATGTCTTTTTAAAGCTGATTCGACGAGGTCTCCAACCTGTCCAAAGACGGATAGAATTGCAGTCACAATAATAAGTTTAGGAATGGACATATCAAGATCAGTGAAAAATGTCATGATAACTCCAACTACAATGGCACATATAATCCCGCCAACAAAACCTTCGATGGTTTTATTCGGACTGATTTGAGGCCATAGCTTCTTTTTCCCCATCGCTCTTCCGATGAAATAAGCTCCTGAGTCTGTCGCCCAAATGATAAATAAAGCATAGAAAACAAACTGTACTCCCTCATCTAGTCGGATCTCCATAAAGTAATAGAAACCAATTCCTACATATAAAATGCTTAACAGAGCAAAAGACACATCATCGAATGTATAACGGTTCTTAGTTGCTACTGTATATGTTAAGAAAAGCAGCACGGCAAGAAAAGCCATTTCGATCTTGGAATAGCCAAAGTCTGATAATATCCCGATAGCATCGGTTGGGATCAAAAACACCCACAACAGTGCCAAAGATAATAACCCGGGAATGGTGAAAATCCATTGCCCTCTCATCTTTAAAGCTTCATATAAGCTGATGGAAGCAATAAGATACATTAAAATAATAAATGGTGTTTCACCAAAAATGATGATTGGCAAAAATATCGCTGCAGCTATCACTGCTGTAATAATTCTTTGTTTCATTATAATTCCTCGCTTTGTAACCCACCAAATCTTCTTGAACGACCTTGATATGCTTCAATTGCTTCTATTAAATGTTCCTTGCCAAAATCCGGCCACAGTACGTCTGTAAAAAAGAACTCTGTATAAGCTAATTGCCAAAGCATAAAGTTACTTAAGCGGATTTCTCCACTCGTTCGAATAAGCAGGTCTGGATCTTTTAAATCTTTCGTCATCAAGTAACTTGAAAACACTTCTTCATTCAATTGGTTCTCATCTAGTATTCCATTCTGAACATCTTTTAAGACATGCTTCATAGAATCAATGATTTCTGAACGGCTGCCATAATTTAAAGCAAAGTTTAATATCATACCGTCATTATTCTCCGTAGCCTCCATTGCCTTAGTGACAGCTTTCTTAGTGTGGTTCGGCAAGGCATCAGGCGAACCCATCATTTTTACCTGAACGTTTTCTTCTACTAATTCAGGGAGAAAGGTTCCTAAAAATTCTTCTGGCAACTTCATAAGAAACTCAACTTCCATTTTGGGGCGTTTCCAATTTTCAGTTGAAAAAGCATATAGAGTTAATGCTTCTACACCTAATTCGTTTGCCAATTTCGTTATTCTTCTAACACATTTCATGCCTTCATGATGTCCAGCGACTCTAGGTAAGGCTCTTTTTTTCGCCCAGCGTCCATTACCATCCATAATGATAGCTATATGACCCGGAATCGGGTGTTTTACTAATTCTTGAAATCGATCATCCACTTCTTCGGAAGTTTGCTGTCTTTTCCATTGCTTAAGCTTGTTTAGCATAAAATCCTCCACCAACAATCCAAAAAATATTTACCTTTACTATCATATCAAAAAATAAGGAAGATATCTTTAAGAAAATAGATTATGTACATTCATATATGTATTTTGAACGTTAAACGATGTTTTCTCTCAAAACGAAAGGCTCTTTTCGTATAGTTTGTTGCTATTGTAGAGGAGAAAGTAATAGTTGATTTCCGCTCCAGGATGCTTGCTTTCCGCGGGGCTGGCGGTGAGCCTCCTCGGCTGCGCCTCCGGGGTCTCAACTGTCCAGCTATTTCCGCAGGAGTCGAGCATCCTTCCGCTCCAATCAACTTTCTGAGCATGTATCCTTAATGGAAAACAATAAAAACAAGAATTTTAGCAAACAATCTCATTTAAGGTAAGTAGAGATTGATTTTCCTTTTAAGGAAGAATAATTATTTTTTTCTAGTTACATTGTTTTCTTGCACACCTTAAAGCTCTGTCATGAAAATTCTGTTAAAGATAGTGAGGGGATCTGCGCAGACTCCGGCGGATTTCGGGCGTGCCTGGACCCCGTTCGGCTAAGCTGAGGAGGCACGGTCGAACGCTAGCTGCAAGCGGAACAGTTCCCCTCACCATCCAGCATAAACTGGTTGACAAAGCCCTGGCAGATTCTATGCTGGAAAACAACAATCTTTGCGAATAGAGCCAAACGAATAAGATCATTCAATCAGAGAATTGGAGAAGCCGGCTATCATAAACACTCTAAACAAGCATAAAACAAAAGGACCGGCCCATAAGGAATATGAGTTCACTTATAGGTCAGCCCCTTAGGATTAGAATATGATTAATTATACTTCTAACATTTCTTGTTCTTTATCTTTTGCAATAGAGTCAATCTTGACAATGCTTTCATCTGTTGCTTTCTGAACATCATCAGAGTATCCACGAAGGTCATCTTCTGTAATGTCCCCGTTTTTCTCTTTCTTCTTAAGATCATCATTTGCATCACGACGAATATTACGGATCGCCACTTTTGCATCTTCAGCTTCTTTTTTCACTAGCTTCACAAGTTCTTTACGGCGTTCTTCCGTTAATGCAGGAACAACGATCCGGATAATGTTCCCGTCACTTGTAGGTGTAATTCCCAAGTCTGATTTCAATATCGCCTTTTCTATATCACCTAAAGCTGATTTATCATAAGGCTGGATGACTAACATACGGGCCTCTGGAATTGAAATACCTGCTAATTGGTTAACAGGTGTTGGTGCACCATAGTAATCAACTGTAATCTTATCAAGTAGAGATGCGTTTGCTCTTCCTGCACGGATACTTGCTAACTCACGAGAAAATGTTTGAATTGCTTTTGTCATTCTTTCTTTTGCGTTTGTAATGATCGTATTTGGCATTATGCTTTCCCCCTAACGATTGTACCTATATTCTCACCTGTGATGGCTCTCTTAATATTCCCATCCTCCATAATAGAGAATACAATAAGTGGAATATCATTGTCCATACAAAGAGAAGATGCTGTTGAATCCATTACAGCCAAACCTTCTTTCAAAACATCTAAATAGGAAAGTTCTTCATATTTAACAGCCGTCTCGTCCTTCTTAGGATCTGCTGAATATACACCATCTACGTTGTTTTTAGCCATCAGAATGACTTCTGCTTCGATCTCAGCTGCTCGAAGTGCCGCAGTAGTGTCGGTTGAGAAGTAAGGATTTCCCGTACCTGCTGCAAAAATCACAACACGTTTCTTCTCTAAGTGACGGATGGCTCTGCGTCTGATATAAGGTTCTGCCACTTGACGCATATCAATTGAAGTTTGAACTCTTGTTTCGATGCCAATTTGCTCAAGGCTGTCTTGAAGAGCCAAAGAATTCATTACGGTAGCCAGCATCCCCATATAGTCAGCAGATGCACGATCCATTCCCATCTCACTACCTATCTTACCACGCCAAATATTACCTCCGCCAACGACAACTGCAACTTCCACATCAAGTTCAGCAATTTCTTTTACTTCTTCTGCTACATTTTTAATGACAGAAGGGTTTATTCCGAAGCCATCATCACCTGCTAATGCTTCTCCACTAAGTTTCAGAACGACACGTTTGTATTTAGGAACGCTCATGGGAACCTCCAAAAAAATAGAATTTTTCTTGAAAAATAGGGAACACGCTAAGTGTTCCCTACTAAGAATTGTTTAGCTTTTATTATTTCTTAACTTGACTCATTACTTCTTCAGCGAAGTTGTCTTGACGTTTTTCAAGACCTTCCCCTACTTCGTAACGGATGAAATCAGTTAAAGTAGCTTTATTCGCTTCAAGGTATTGACGTACCTTTTGATCTGGATTCTTAACGAATGTCTGATCCAGGATACAGATATCCTCGAAGTATTTTCCAAGGCGGCCTTCAACCATTTTTTCAACGATGTTTTCAGGCTTACCTTCATTTAATGCTTGTTGCTTAAGTACTTCTCGCTCACGCTCTACTTCTTCAGCAGAAACCTGATCACGTGAAACATATTTAGGATTTAATGCTGCAGCGTGCATAGCAACGTCTTTCGCAACATTAGCATCTGTAGTACCTTCAACCACTGTTAGAACAGCGATACGGCCACCCATGTGCAGGTATTCACCGAAAGCAGCGTTATCATCTTTAGTACGGATTTCAAAACGACGTAGAGTGATTTTTTCTCCGATTTTAGCGATAGCAGCGTTGATGAATTCACTTACAGTTGAACCATTCGCCATTTTTTGTTCCATAGCAACTTCAACAGAAGCCGGTTTGTTAGCTAATAAGTGATCAGCTAATTCTTTAACAAGACTTTGGAAGTTTTCGTTTTTCGCAACGAAATCAGTTTCTGCATTCACTTCGAAAATGATAGCAGTATTCCCTTCGCTTGCAATGAAAGTAGTACCTTCAGCTGCAATACGATCAGCTTTTTTAGCTGCTTTTGCAATTCCTTTTTCACGTAAAAAATCAATTGCTTTGTCCATATCTCCGTCAGTTTCAGTTAACGCTTTTTTACAGTCCATCATTCCAGCGCCAGTTTTTTCACGAAGTTCTTTAACCATTTGTGCAGTAATTGCCATAGTGGGTTTCCTCCTTAGTTTAACTATGTAGACTATATCACTCATGGGTGATAGTCAAAAATGTACTGTAACTCGAATTGAGTACAGTAGATGTGCATACTCTTTAAAAAAAGGTGATAAGGGTAAGCCCTCTTATCACCTTCCATTCATTACTCAGCTGCTACAGCTGCTTCTTCACCTTGCTTAGCTTCTAAAATAGCATCCGCCATTTTACCTGTAAGAAGCTTAACTGCACGGATTGCATCGTCATTCGCAGGAATGACAACATCGATTTCATCCGGATCACAGTTTGTATCTACAATACCCACGATAGGGATATGAAGTTTACGAGCTTCAGCTACAGCAATACGCTCTTTACGAGGGTCGATGATGAATAATGCATCAGGTAGCGTGTTCATATCTTTGATTCCGCCTAGGAATTTCACTAAGCGCTCATGTTCTTTTTTAAGTTGTACTACTTCTTTCTTAGGTAGTACTTCAAACGTTCCGTCTTCTTCCATCTTCTCGATGTTTTTAAGACGTGTAATACGTTTTTGGATTGTTTCGAAGTTTGTAAGTGTTCCACCTAACCAACGTTGGTTGATGTAGTACATACCTGCACGTTCTGCTTCTTCTTTAACAGACTCTTGTGCTTGTTTTTTCGTACCAACGAAAAGAACTTTACCGCCGTTACCAGCTAATTCTTTCACGAAGTTGTACGCTTCTTCAACCTTTTTAACTGTTTTTTGAAGGTCGATGATGTAGATACCGTTACGCTCAGTGAAGATGTATCTCTTCATTTTTGGGTTCCAACGGCGAGTTTGGTGTCCGAAATGTACACCAGCTTCTAGCAATTGTTTCATAGAAATTACTGACATGTGTGTTTCCTCCTAAATGGTTTTTGTTTTCTCCTCCGTTTCCGTCATCTTGTAGTAGAAACTATTCGTTTAAATAGCACCATCTACCTCAATCGAGAAACGTGTGTAATCACACCATGAATACTATAGCACACCTACTCCAACCAATCAAGACATTCCTACATAATTTGACGGAATTTTAGCAGGAGCTCAATTTCCGTTTTCCCTTTTCCGAGAGTTTGAGCTATTTCCTCGATGTCTTTCCCTTCTTTTTTAAGTGAGAGAACCTGTTGGATAAGGGGATCTTTATTGGTTTTTACTGTTGGTTTCACTTCCGACTTTTTTTCGACAGCTTCCATTTGAGGTGTTGGTGTTTGCTGATAGGCCTTTGAAGCTTGCTTATATCCGGTTCCTGACCACTTGGGATTGTTTTGAAGCGGGGAACTGTTTACATTCTCATCGTCCGTATTGTCAGGGATATGTGTTTGACTTTTAGCATGATGATTAAAAGTCCTAATGAACTCTTCATTCTCTTCTTTCATTTCTATCAGATAAGTAGAAATGATTTCTTCCAATTCCATGATCATTTTCTTTTGTTCTTTCTCCATGTTAAGAAAACGATTTTGCCTTAAGTATAAAATGACAATTGCAAGCAAGGAGACGATAGTAAGAAGAAAAGATATCAAAAGCAGGAAAGTTACCATGTCATCACCTTAGTTTAGTTTGATTTTTGTTTTTTCCTAAGCATATAAAAGGACTGCTCCATTTAACCGTATTTCGCCGGAACAGTCCATCAATATATATGGTTTTGGCTCATTGTGTTCACCGTTAATCAATAGAGTTGATTCAAGAGCCTAATAAACTGCGCAGTTTAAAAATGGCCTTGGAATGTATTTGTGAAATTCGTGACGTTGACAGTTTCATGACTTCCCCAATTTCCGTCAAAGTTAATTCCTCTTTATAAAATAAGCTTAACACAAGCTGCTCTTTATCAGAAAGCGTTAAAATCGTTTTCTCTAACTCTGTTACCTTTTCACCTTTCAGCACTTCTTCCTCAGGTGTGATCGTCTTATCATCTTTAATAGAATAGCTTTGAGATTCATGATCTTCATCGGTTAGTTGCTCATCCATGGAAAGGACATTGGCAAAGAAATGTTCATTGGTCGTTTGATATACTTCCTCAGGAGCCATCTCTAATGAGGCGGCTACTTCCTCGGCGGTCACGTGGCGTAATAAAATTTGTTCCAGCTCTACTGTTTTGGCTTCGATTTTTTTCGCCCTGTCTCTTGTTGATCTTGGTAGCCAGTCTTCTTTTCTCAGTCCGTCGAGAATGGCTCCCCGGACTCTGAACGAAGCATATGTATCGAACTTCAGATCTCTTGTTGGATCAAACTTCTGAAGTGCATCCAGTAAACCCATCAACCCAAGACTCTTAATATCTTCTCTCGAGACGTTTCTTGGCAGCCCAACGGAAATTCTCTGAACGTGATACGATACAAGGGGCATATATTTCTTAACTAACATATCACCTGCTTGGGTATCACGACTGTTAATCCATTTCTCCCAATAAAGTTGTTCATCTGTTCGAGGGGGTTGCTGAGACATAAGAATCCTCCTTGCTTACTATTTTCTTCCTTGAAACCTGCTATAAGGTATATAACTCCATGGTATGAGAGAAAATGGATCTTTCCTGTTACATTAATCCTTGAAAACTTATCATTTACTCATAATTCTCTTGTTTCTTCATTTACCGTGCGAACATGAAGGATCCCAGTCGACGTGAAGAATTCGATGGTCCTCCCTTTATTACCACCCAAATCCTCTGCTATAATTGGCACTCGATGCTTCAAGAGAGCCTCTTTGACCGCTTCAGCATTCCTTGGGCCTATCCTCATCACATCGCTTTTTGATTTGAATTGAAACATTTGTGCACCACCCGCCATTTTGCACTTAAGTCTCTCAACTTTCGCACCCCGTTCTCTCAGTTGTCGAATGAGTTCATCTACTCCAGTGTCTGCATATTTAGCTAAGTTCACGGAAGGCTCTTTCCCTAACGACGAATGAGGGAGCATGACGTGTACCATACCCGCCAATTTGATAAGTTCATCGTATAATACCACCCCAATACAAGAACCTAAGCCCGATGTGCGAATTGAACTTCCCTTACTTACGATATTCATATCTGCAATACCCACCCTTACCACTGTGTCCACTCCAATCATAGCTTCACACCGAGGGATTGGAAGATGATTTCAAATGAATCGGGATCCGGCAAGAGGAAGAAGTGACCTTTCACACTTTCTGATTTCTCTAACTCTTCTTCTTTTAATGCTGTATCTATGACGATGGCATAATCACTTACCTGAGAAATTTCCAGCAAGCCAAAACCGATAATGGCACCAGCCATATCTACAGATAAAGCGGGAACAGAAGGTAATAGCTTAAGACTTGTAAAGTCGGATAAGGAAGACAAATATGAACCTGAGAGAATATTCCCTAACTCTTGCATGGCTGATAAACCTAATTCTGAATACGGTGGTTCACTAAAGGAAAACGAACGATCCTGTATCATTGTTCGAATATAAGTAGAAGCTTGTTCAAGAGGCAATAAAAAAAACATACTTCCCGGTGCATCCCCTTCAATTCTTAAGAACACACTTACAACCACATTATCCGGTCCTCCTGCCATATCCATCATTTCATCGAATGTAACGACCTGGACACTGGGTACCTTCATGTCAATTTTCTTATCCAGAAGAGTAGAGAGGGCAGTTGCTGCATGCCCCGCTCCAATATTTCCGATTTCTTTCAAAATATCTAAGTGCATTGACGATATTTTCTTCTCATAACCCATTCGTATTTGTTCTCCTTAGATGGATTGCAGTATTTTGTCTAAATGAAGTAGAATCAATAATCGTTTATTTTGCTTTACTACTCCACCAATGTACTCTGCTTCTACTACCCCGACAACTTCCGGAGAAGGTTCAATCATTTCTCTTTCTACATCCAACACATCATTTGCAGCATCAACAATCAATCCTACTTCTTTATCCTCTAAACCTACGATAATCACACGGGTGCTCTCGGTTGGCTCAGAAGAGGATAATTCGAACCGACTTCTCAAATCTATGATGGGGGTAACGACACCACGTAAATTTATGACACCTTTAACATAGGAAGGCGTTCTAGGTACTCTCGTAATATGCTCCAGCTTCTCAATTGAACGGACCTGATCAACAGGAATGGCATACTCTTTATCCACCAATTGAAATACGATAAGCTTTAGGTCTTCTGACGTCTCTGACACTACACTCATTTCCCTTACCTCCTATTTAATCAATGCATTGCAATCTACAATCAGCGCTACCTGCCCATCACCCAATATGGTTGCACCTGAAATGGCAAATACATCATTAAGATAATTCCCTAAAGATTTTAGGACGATTTCCTGTTGACCAATAAATGAATCCACTACTAACCCTGCCATTTTTTCTCCTTTGCGTACAACGACGACAGAATAAAACTCTTCATCTTTTGAATCTTTAGGAACTTCGAATACATCCTCCAGGAATAACAACGGAACTACCTTGCCTCTGAAATCTATCACTCTTTGATTATGCGCATTCATGATCTCGCCTTTTTTGACTATGGCAGTCTCTATAATGGAAGAAAGCGGGATTGCGTATTTCTCATCTTCAATTTCGACAAGCATGACAGATATAATCGAAAGCGTTAATGGCAATTGGATAGAAAACAATGATCCTTCACCAGCACTGGAGTCGATTGTAATGGCACCACCTAATGACTCAATCGTCGCTTTAACTACATCCAATCCAACACCTCTGCCAGAGATATCTGAGATTTGATCGGCAGTTGAAAATCCTGAAGCCAGGATAAGTTCATAGATTTGTCTATCAGATAAGGTTTGGGCCACTTCTTCTGTTACAATTCCTTTTTGAATCGCTTTCTCCATCACTCGCTGTTTATTAATACCTGCACCATCATCTTCAAGTTCAATAAATACATGATTTCCGCTATGAAAAGCTTTCAGCTTGACCGTGCCTTGCTCAGGCTTGCCATTTTTCGAACGAACTTCAGGCATTTCAATTCCGTGATCCAGGGCATTTCGAATTAAGTGGACGAGTGGATCTCCTATTTCATCGATCACCGTCCGATCAAGTTCTGTTTCTGCCCCTATGATTTCTAATTCAATCTTCTTATTTAAATCTCTTGCAAGCTGCCTTACCATGCGGGGAAAGCGGTTAAATACCGTTTCTACAGGAACCATCCGCATAGTGAGGATGATGCTTTGTAAGTCTCCGGAAATTCGTGTCATTCTTTCAACCGTTTCATTTAATTCCGGATTGTTCAAATCTTTTGAGATCTGTTCCAATCTCCCTCTATCAATGACAAGTTCTTCAAAAAGGTTCATCAGTACATCCAGTCGCTCAATGTTTACACGTATCGTTTTGCTCGAAGCATTCGATTGTCTTGATGTTGAATTCGCTTCTTTAGGTATCGTGTCTTCCTTTTCTTTTACAACAACTTCTCCCGACTGATCCTCCAATCCATTCACTTCATTGTTGTGAATATGATGTGACGTCAATTCCATTAAAGTGACTTCTTCTACCTCAGAGACGTTACGTATACTCTTTTCTATGTCACTTGCATCCTCTTTTGACACAACTGCTATAACAAAGGAATGGTCGAACTGTTCTTCTTCCAGCTGATCTACGGTAGGGAAAGATTTAATGACTTCCCCGAGTTTTTCCAACACTTCGAAAACCATATATACTCTTGCCGCTTTTAACAGACAATCATCCCTCAAGGAAACGGTAATTTCAAAGCAACGGAACCCCTGCTCAAAAGATTGCTGAATAACCGTTTGTTCGAATGCTTCGTACTTCATGGACAATGTATGTATTTCAGGGGCTATGGTTGCGGCAGCTTCATTACTTGCGGATTGTATATTTTCACCCTTTTCAATTGCTTGGAGAAGGGTGACTACTTCCGTCACGTCCCGTTTCCCATCTCCGCCGTCCGCGATAGAAAACACCATTGCTTCCAGGTCGTCAACGGATTTAAACACTACATCCAATATTTCGGGTGTCACTTTAATTTTTTCGTTACGTATAGCATCCAGAACATTCTCCATTTTATGGGTAAGGTTTGCTAAATCTTCGTACCCCATCGTTGCAGACATTCCTTTTAACGTGTGAGCTGAACGAAAAATTTCATTAACAATCGTCAGGTTTTCAGGGTTTTTCTCCAATTCCAGTAATTGCTCATTACAGGTTTGTAGATTTTCCTTACTCTCTTCAATAAAAACTTCTAAATATTGACTCAATTCCATGTGCTCCACACCTCTCTACAACATGTACTTCATAATAGTTCGAGAAATATCCTCGATATGTTCCACGCTGTCCACTAAATTTGTAGCGATAGCCGATTTCGGCATTCCAAACACAATACAAGTCTCTTTTGATTCTGCAATGGCTCTCACTTCACCTGTTTCTTTAAGCCTGATCAATCCTTTAGTGCCATCGGAGCCCATCCCCGTCATAATGACAGCTATTTTGCCATAATTTCGAAGCAGGCTTGCGGATTCAAACAATACGTCCACGGAAGGTCTGTGACCATTTCGTGGTGCTTCTTTTGATAGTTCAAAAGCTAAATTTGTTCCTTCCTCGACCACCTTCGTTTGAAAACCACCCGGTGCTATATATGCTGTTCCTTTTTGGAGGATTTCTTCATGCTCCGCTTCCTTCACTTTAATGGCTGATTGACCATCTAGCCGATTGGCCAGTGAGTTGGTAAAACCGGGTGGCATGTGCTGCACCACGACCACTGGTGCATCCAGTTTAGGAGATAGTTCTGTCAGCACCTGCTGTAAAGCGCGTGGCCCTCCTGTTGATGTCCCAATAAGGATCAATTTCGGTGAATCCCGGGTCCATATATGTTCTGAAAGTAACGGTGGTACACCTCCATTTGCAGATTCACTTGTCCCTGTCCTTTTTCGAAATGCGCTTGTTATTTTCGTCATGTTCACCTTGCTTGCCGATATTACTTTTTCAACCATTTCATCTTGAACTTTATGAAGGTCCAATGAAATGGTTCCTGAAGGTTTCGCGATAAAATCAACTGCTCCAAGCTCCATGGCTTTGACAGTCTCTTCCGCCCCCTCTTTGGTTGTAGATGAGAGCATCACGACAGGTACCGGACATTCCACCATGATTCTCCTTAAGGCTTCTATTCCATTCATCTTTGGCATTTCCACGTCAAGGGTCACGACGTCGGGACGGAATTTTTTGATTTTTGAGATCGCGTCTTCTCCATTTCTAGCAATTCCTATCACTTCTAGCTGTTTGGAGGCTGTTAGAAAATCACCAATAAGTTTTCTCATAAATGCTGAATCATCAACAACTAGAACTTTTTTCATTCAGGAATTTTACCTCCCAAAAAATAAATTTTTCATACTCTTTAAAAAGCCTGCCTGTTTCGCAACTGGACGATAAGGTCCCCCGACAAGGTGATGCAACATCGTACGCAGATTTAAAGTCATGGCAGAAGCTGGGTATCCGACGACTAAGGGTGTTTGATGAATGACCGCCTTCCTTACTGTTGAATCTTCAGGTAAGACTCCAAGAGAAACAATCTCTTTATGGAGGAATTTCCTCACGGTTTCTTGTAATCTCGTGATCGTTTCAAGACCTTCCTTCTTGAATTCTGCCCGATTACATATCAGATAGAACTGTTTCTCTTGATCCCTCATATATATATATTTCATCATTGAGTAAGCATCTGTAATCGAGGTAGGTTCAGGTGTCGTGACAACAATGATTTCGTCCATCGCCAAGAGAAATTCCAACGTCTCTTTCGTAGCTCCCGCACCCATATCAAAAAGTATGTAATCATACTTTTGAACTGCATGCTCCATCACTTCAAAAAAACGTTCTATCTGCTTCTCTTTCCACTCCACTATATTTTTCAGGCCATTCCCCCCACTAATGTAGGAGATGCCATGAACATTTTCACATATAACCTTGCCGATATCTAGTTCTTTTTCCTCAATATAATCCATGATTGAGTAGGAATGATGACTTCCTAGTAAAATATGAATATTTCCCATGCCTATATCCAGGTCCACTAATAATACTTTCTTATTTTCTTTACCAAGCAAAACGGAAAGGTTCGTGGAGATATTCGATTTCCCAACCCCACCCTTTCCGCTTACTACTGCAATCGTTTTAGCGGGAGAAGAGTCGCCGATGAGCATTTTCCTCCTTAGGTTATATGCTTGATCTTTCATATCGAAATCCTTTCATTAGTAAATGACTTATTTCTTCAACATTTACCTCGGTAATATCCTCCGGTACATCCTGACCGATCGTTACATAAGATGTACCTATTTTCACCTCTGTCATCATATTGATCATAGAACCGTAACTGGATGTTTCATCTAGTTTCGTGAAAATAAACCGATCAATGCCAATTGAAGAAAACTGTGAAATGATTTCCTTCATATCCCTCTCCTTGCTCGTCAGGGAAAGAACCAGGAACGTCTCCATGCGGTGGTCGAAGTCAATAATTCCCCGCAAATCCTCTACATATTTCTTTTCCCTGAAATTCCTGCCTGCAGTATCAATGAATACATGGTCGTAGTCCTGGAATTTATCGATTGCTTTTTTAAAGTCTTCTATTTTATAGACTACTTCAACTGGAACATTCAACAGACCTGCATACGTCTTTAATTGCTCGATCGCTGCAATACGATATGTATCTGTCGTGATGAAAGCTATTTTCATCCGTTTCTCAATGACTGCTTCAGCCGCCATTTTCGCTAAAGTAGTTGTTTTCCCCACACCTGTTGGGCCTATGACGTTAATGTATTTCTTCTTGTAACTCATACCCCCAAGAGCGATTCCTTGCAGAAGACCATCCAGAAAATGTTGGACTTCCTGTTTAGCCCATTCATTTCGATTGTTCCCAGGAAGAAATCCACTCTTGATTCTCTCTTCAAGGTAGTCGCCCAATCGGAAGAGAGTTGTATCACTGATGTCATGATTTTTAAGGAATAGCAAGATTTCTTGAACATCTTCAGGGAATTTCTCGAATTGATTTTTTTTTTTAATAGTAGAGATCATTTGTTTTAGTTCTTTTAATTCTGACTCTACCAATTTATTAGGTACTTCGTATTTTTTTTCGGATGGAGAAGGAGGAGCGATTGGTGCATATGTCGCTTTCATTCTACTCATCTCTAACCTTTCACTCTCAACCTCTGGATCAATGGCAGCAATGACTTCAATCATTTTCTTTTTGAATAACCCTATGAAACCGCCCGTATATGCTACTTTAGAGTTTAGGATGACGGCATCATCCCCTAATTCAGATCTTACCTTTTTCATTGCCTCATTCATGGAAGGCGCTGCATATTTCTTTACTTTCATCCGACATTCACCACCCCTAAACTTTGAACTTCTACATTTGCTTCTAATTCGTTATATGAAATGATCGGTACTTGAGGAAAATACCTTTCTGTCAATTGTCTTACGTACATTCTCACAGCCGGGGAACACAGAATGATCGGTGACTCCTCCATAAGAGACAACTGCTCCATTTGTGATGCGACTGCCTCAAGGATTCCTTGAGAATCGTTTGGATCCATGGATAAATAATTTCCATGTTCCGTTTGTTGAATGGCGTCGGCAATCAATTTTTCAACCTTTCCCGACATAGTCACAACCTTTAAGGAAGCATCTCCTTGAACATATTGACTGGTGATTTGCCTTGCCAACGACTGCCTGACATATTCAGCTAAAAGATCTGTATCTGAACTCATTTTGGCATAATCAGCAAGTGTTTCAAAAATAATCGGCAAATTTCTGATAGACACATTTTCCTTTAACAACTTGGCTAATACTTTTTGTACTTCACCTACTGTTAAAGGATTCGGCGTCACTTCTTCCACTAATATCGGGTAGGAGTCCTGCAGGTGATCAATGAGCTGTTTCGTCTCCTGCCTGCCCAGTAGTTCATGGGCATTTGTTTTAATCATTTCGGTTATGTGGGTCGACACCACTGACGGCGGATCCACAACCGTATATCCGAATATTTCTGCCTGCTCTTTCATTTCTTCTGAAATCCATTTAGCCGGAAGACCGAATGATGGCTCGATTGTATCAATTCCCTCAATGGAATCATCCTCCACACCTGGACTCATGGCTAAATAATGATCAAGCAAAAGCTCTCCACGGGCCATCTCATTGCCTTTGATTTTCAAACGATATTCATTCGGTTGAAGTTGTATGTTATCCCGAATCCTTACTACAGGTATGACCAGCCCAAGCTCTATCGCTAATTGACGGCGTATCATTACAATCCGGTCAAGGAGATCTCCTCCCTGATTCGTATCGGCAAGGGGAATCAGACCATAGCCGAACTCAAATTCAATCGGATCAACATTCAGTAAGTTCACGACACTCTCCGGACTTTTCATTTCGTCCTGCTCTACTTCTTCTTCCATTTCCATCATGTCGGATTCAGTTTCCTTCGGTGACCTTGAAAGCATGTAGGCCCCTATCGCTAATAAGGCTGCCACTGGAATGGTTAAGATATCATTAATAGGAGTTGCTACACCCAGCATGAAGATCGTGAAGGCAGCTACATACAGCATTGCAGGATAAGCAAGTAGCTGATTCATGATATCTTGTCCCAGATTTCCTTCAGATGCGGCTCGTGTCACCACGATGCCCGTAGCGGTTGAGATCAACAGGGCAGGTATCTGACTGACGATTCCATCTCCGACTGTAAGTAAGGAATAACGGGTTGCCGCTTCGGCAATAGGCAGCCCTTGTTGTGTCATGCCGATAATAATACCGAAGATTAAATTGATCATGACAATGACTATTCCAGCTATGGCATCTCCCTTAACAAACTTGGAAGCCCCGTCCATGGCACCATAGAAATCTGCTTCCCGACCTACTTTTTCCCGACGATTTCTGGCATCATGCTCTGATATCATCCCTGCATTCAAATCCGCGTCTATACTCATCTGCTTACCAGGCATCGCGTCGAGTGTAAATCTCGCCGCGACCTCGGACACACGCTCAGATCCTTTTGTTATGACAATAAATTGAATCACGATGAGGATGATGAATACAACTAGGCCGACGAGGATATTTCCTCCTACAACGAATGTTCCAAAGGTTTCCACAACGTCCCCTGCTTCACCTTTACTAAGGATCGATCTCGTTGTGGAAACATTTAGACCTAATCGAAAAAGTGTTAACAATAATAATAGGGAAGGGAATATCGAAAATTGCAATGGTTCATTCATATTCATCGAGGTTAGGAGTACAAGGAGTGCAAGTGAAATATTTACGATGATCAATAAGCTTAATAACCAGGATGGGAACGGGATGATAAGCATGGCAACGATCAATATGACACTGGCTAGTACGGATAAATCTCTTGCTGACATTATTTCTCTCCTAACTGCTTACATTTGATTTTTTATTCGGTAAACATAAGCTAAAATTTCTGCAACTGCTTTGAAAAATTCTTCAGGTACTGCATCGCCTATTTCAGCCGAGTCGTAAAGGGACCGGGCTAAAGGACGATTTTCCACCATAACCACGTCGTTTTCATTCGCGATATATTTAATCTTCTGCGCTAGATAGTCAACGCCTTTCGCCACTACATAAGGAGCATCCATTTTATTCTCATCGTATTTAAGAGCAATGGCAAAGTGAGTAGGGTTTGTAATTACCACATCTGCTTCAGGAACTTCCTGCATCATGCGTCTCATGGCCATTTCACGCTGTCTTTGCTTAATTTTGGATTTAATC
Source organism: Rossellomorea aquimaris (assembly GCF_008180865.1). GTDB lineage: Bacteria > Bacillota > Bacilli > Bacillales > Bacillaceae_B > Rossellomorea > Rossellomorea yichunensis. The sequence goes on along the minus strand of NZ_VTEX01000001.1, from coordinate 613,747 downwards.
AGAGGATCACCCTCGATGTTTTTATGTTCATCTTTTAGATCCTGCTTTGACATTCGAATATTTTTTTCAAAATCATATTTCTGATAAAGAAAATCGAATAATGATAAGAATAGTAACGCCAGTGATGCAGCGATTCCCATTTGGACAGTTAAGCTCGCCATCGTCGCTAATGAATCCCCCACTGATTTAAACGATAAGCTTAACACTTGATCAATATTCATCCAGAGAATGACAAAGGTGATTGCCCCAACAAATGAAATTTTCAAAATGGATTTTAATAGTTCAACGATTGCTCTTAAAGAAAAAATGCGCTTGAACCCTTTAATCGGATCAATCTTTTCAAGCTTCGGCTCCAGTGGTTTCGTGGTGAACATGACTCCTACTTGAATATAATTCGAAAACAATCCGGCAAGTAAGGCCACTAACATAATCGGTCCGAGAAGTAACGCAAGCTCTTTCATAATATCCATGGTTATGACTTGAACTGTATTCTCTGTCAGTTCCATCAGCATATATTCCTGAAAGGTTTGATTGAAGAGATCGAACACAATATTTCCAATATATGAAGCACTGAATGTAAGGAATAAAAAAACGGCAAGGAGGATAATTGCTGTATTCACATCCTGGCTTTTGGCTGTTTGTCCTTTTTTCCGCGCGTCGTCCCTTTTTTTCGGAGTCGCTTTCTCCGTCTTTTCCCCACTGAAAAACTGCAGGTCTAATGATAACCACTTCAATTTATGTGCCTCCAATAATTTTCATTAAATCTCTCATGGTCACGAACATCATTTCAAAAAGCTGCTGCATGACAGCAAACATCACTCCCATTACAATAAACAACACGATAAATGCAACGGCAATCTTGATAGGAAACCCTACGACGAAGACGTTCAACTGCGGTACAGTACGAGCCACAATCCCCAAGGCCACATCTACAAGGAACAGCGTTGCGACAACAGGAATCGACATTTGAAAAGCAATGATGAACATTGAGTTAAAAGATGTCATGACATAGTCAATTAATCTCTCATCTCCAAAAGGTATCCATGGACTATCAATCGGGATCAGCTGATAACTATAAAAAATTCCATCCAGGAGCAGATGATGACCATCGAGAGCAAGCAATAAAAGAAGTGCAAATGTATATAGATACTGTCCCATCAAGGGGCTTTGAGCTCCTGTTTGGGGATCGATCACATTGGCAATGGCAAACCCCATTTGAAAATCTATAAACCCACCGGCTATCTGAATGGCCGTGACGATCATATAGGCAACAAAACCGATGAGAAGTCCGATCATGGCTTCTTTCATGATCAGCAAAAAATAGTGGCCGTTGATTTCAAATGACGTAGATTCAATCGTATAGTACATGACCCAGGAGAGTACCACCGAGAAAGCGATCCGATGTTGTGCGGGTATGTTACGGTATGAAAACAGCGGCATCGTGACAAAAAAAGCCGAAACCCTTACAAACACTAGTAAGTATACCGATAGAATGGGTACAAGCTCTTCCATTCTCTTACCCTACGAACCTTGTTAAATCTGAGAAGATTTGTGAGGTATACGTCACAAGCTTCGTTAACATCCAAGGTCCAAAGAAAACAATCCCGATCAAGACCGCCACGATTTTAGGAATAAACGCAAGTGTTTGTTCCTGTATTTGTGTTGTTGCTTGAAAAATACTGACGATCAATCCTACTACAAGGGCTAAAAGCAGTAATGGACCGGAAACGATGAGGGTTACATATATTCCACGCTCCGCTATCGCGATAACAGATTCAGCATTCATTGAAACTCACCTACTTAAAAACTTTGTAAAAGAGATTTTATTACTAAATACCAGCCATCCACTAACACAAACAGTAAAATCTTGAAAGGCAATGAAATCATAACAGGAGGGAGCATCATCATCCCCATGGACATCAGGACACTTGCTACCACCATGTCGATGACTAAGAAAGGAATAAAAATCATAAATCCTATTTGAAAAGCCGTCTTAATTTCACTTAACGCAAATGCCGGCACTAAGGATGTAAGGGGAATGTCTTCCACAGATTCGGGTCGATCAGCCCCGGAATATTGTAAAAACAACTCTAAATCCTTTTGTCTTGTGTGCTTACTCATAAATTCTTTAAACGGGACCGAAGCCTTGTCGTAAGCTTCTTCAAGATTAATCTCTTCGTTAAAAAGAGGTGTCAATGCTTCGTCGTTTACCTCTTGAAAAGTTGGAGCCATGATAAAAAACGTAAGAAATAAAGAGATTCCAATCAATACCTGATTCGGTGGCATTTGTTGTGTGGCAAGAGAAGTCCTGACAAAGGATAGGACAATCATGATCCGGGTAAAAGATGTCATTAAAATCAAGATACTGGGTGCCAGGGAAAGGACGGTAAATAGTAATAGCAGCTTTACACTTGTCGATACATTATCTGCAGAACTACTATTAAAAAACTCCATGAATTCATTCATCAGAATGATTCTCCTTATTCTTTAGATCCTTGAACATCTTCTTTCTTCCCTTTTTCATTTCCTCCAGCTGTGATTTCAACTGTGATTGAAATGAGCTTGAGTCAGATGATGGCGGAGGACTTTTTAGTTTTGATAACCAACTGGAAACGGTTGTTTTGGCATCAGGAAATTGAGCGTCCTGATAAAAGGATAGTATCTCTTCTTTCTCTTTCTCATCCTGAATCTCTTTCAATAGCTGAATATCTTCTCCTACACCGAGTACCAGTACTTGTTTGCCTACTTTAACAATTTGGACGGAACGATTTCCCCCCAGAGGCGTTCCACCTAAATGATTGATTAATTTAGTTTGTTGAAAGGACCTTCCTTTTTGATTGATAAATTTCAATAAAAAATATATGAGCGCAACTACAAAGATAAGAGCAACGATCATTTTAAGATAATCCGAAAAAGTAACCGAAGTAGCAGCGCCTGAGGTGTCAGCCTCATTATTTTGCTGTTCATTGCATTTCTCTGGATGTTCTATGCAGTCCTTGACATTATTCACTTCTGCAAATGCTGTTACATTTACAGCATTTGCAGTAATGATAAAAACAATAAGACTCACTAGAATTTGAATCTTCTTCAATACATGCACCTTCTTACTAATCTGTTAGCTTAGAGCTTTTTGAATGGCTTCGATCACACGATCGGCCTGGAAAGGTTTAACGATAAAATCCTTTGCACCCGCTTGTATGGCATCAATCACCATTGCTTGTTGACCCATTGCAGAGCACATAATGATTTTCGCACCGGCGTCGATTGCTTTGATTTCCTTTAAAGCTGCAATACCATCTTTTTCAGGCATCGTAATATCCATAGTGACAAGGTCAGGTTTCAGTTCCTTGTATTTATCTACAGCTTGACTTCCATCGGCTGCCTCTCCTACCACATCAAACCCGTTTTTTGTTAAAATATCTTTAATCATCATTCTCATAAAAGCCGCATCATCTACAATTAGAATTTTATTAGCCATTATCGTCATCCTCCATCATCGTCTCTGTTATTTAAGTTTTTTAATACGATCACTTTGACTTACAATGTCCGTAATTCTGACACCAAAGTTCTCATCTATCACTACTACTTCCCCTTTAGCCATCAATTGACTGTTTACAAGGATATCAACCGGTTCCCCCGCTAATTTATCAAGCTCTATTATGGAACCGGACGATAACTCGAGTATGTCCCTGACAGATCGGTTCGTCCTTCCAAGCTCTACCGTGACCTGCAAGGGAATGTCCAGTAACATATTCAAGTTTTTTGTTTCCTGTTGTCCCAATGTTGTCGGTTCAAAATTACTGAACGTAGCAGGTTGGACATTTACCGTTTCTCCATTCACCCCTTGTCCCCCCAGATGCTGAGGAGATGCGTGCTTTTGGGAAGTACGGACAGGTTCCTCATACGTACTGCTATAAACAGGCTCTGGTTGTGGAGCTGCGGAAGATTCCAGGCTCGGAGAAACCGCTGCTGCAACTTCTTCAGAAGCTCCACCATTCATTAATTCATCCACCAGGCTCTTGGCAAAACCTAAGGGCAAGAGCTGCATGATGCTAGAATCAATGAGATCGCCGATTTTCAATGTGAAAGATACTTTTACTAATAGATCTTGATCAGGGAGGTTTTCTTCTCCCTCTCCTTGAGGTATGTACATCAAATCGATGGAAGGTGGTGAAATATCCACTTTCTTACTAAATACCGTAGACATGGAGGTTGCAGCAGAACCCATCATTTGATTCATTGCCTCTTGAACGGCACTAAGCTGAATTTCACCCAAATCACCTGATGGGTTCCTTCCATCTCCTCCAAGCATCAAGTCAGCGATGATGGATGCATCAGATTGTTTGATAACCAGCAGGTTCACGCCTGAAAAACCCTCAGTATATTGAACTTGAATGGCGACATACGGATGAGGAAATTCCTCTTCTAAATAATTTTTATCAATAATCGTTACTTTAGGGGTCGTAATCTCAACCTTCTGATTGAGCAAAGTGGATAAAGCCGTTGCAGAACTCCCAAAGGAGATGTTCCCTATTTCACCTAAAGCATCCTCTTCCATAGAACTAATGTAATCATTACTATTTATCTCTTTGCGCTCTTCTGTTTCCTCTTCAGGCTCTGCAGACCCACGGAGCAACGCATCAATTTCATCTTGTGATAACATATCATCACTCATCATCGTCGTCTCCCCCCTTCAACGAATCTAAAATTTGTACGGCCAGTTTCTTATTTGACTTCCCTGGCTGAGCTGTAAATTTAGGAATTTCACCCACTCTGATCGTTAAAGGATCATCGATTCGGGTGTTCATCTCGATTACATCACCAATATCCAGCATAAGGAACTCTTCAATTGAAATATCAGAACGACCTAATTCAGCTACAATTGGCACTTGGGCTTTCTTGATTCTTCTTTCAAGATGTGCCGTTTCTTCCGGCTTACTCTCTTTACGTTTGCTTTCCATCCAATAGCTTCCTGATAATTTCGGAAGGATCGGCTCCAGTACAACGTGTGGAATGCAGATGTTAATCATTCCACTTGTTTCACCTATCGTTGTGTTTAATGAAATAACCACGACCGTTTCATTCGGTGACACCATCTGAAGAAATTGCGGGTTCACTTCGAATTCCGCAAAAAGCGGATCTACATCAGCCACAGTGCTCCAGGCTTCCCTTAAATTCTCAAACGCCTTTTCAAAGAGCTGACTCATAATTCTCGTCTCAATTTCGGTTAAACTCTCTACTTTGTTAACGCTGACTCCCCTTCCACCCATCACCCGATCCATCATCGAATAAGCAATATTCGGGTTGATTTCCATAAGGATCCTTCCATCCAGAGGAGGTAATTCATATACGTTCAAGATGGTCATTTTCGGAACGGAACGGATAAATTCTTCGTATGGGATTTGGTCAGCAGAAGCAACATTTATTTGAACATAAGTCCTTAATTGAGCAGAGAAATATGTAGTCAAGATCCGGGCGAAGTTCTCATGTATTCTCGTTAAACTCCGGATTTGATCTTTAGAAAACCGTAAAGCTCTCTTGAAATCATACACTTTCACTTTTTTCTCTTCTTCTTCTTTTTTGAAATCATCTGCGCTCATCTCTCCTGTATTGAGAGCTGACAAGAGAGCATCGATTTCACTTTGAGATAAAATCTCACTCGCCACCACTTCACCTCCAAACACTCGTAATAGCTTTCTTATTGAATCATCATAGAGGTGATATAGACTTTTTCTACCATTCCTTCTTGCATAAGGGAGTTTACCTTGTCTTTAACCTTCGTTTCGATCATTTCTTTCCCTTTTTTCCCTTGCAGTTCTTCAGCTTTCAATTCTGAAAGCTCTTCTATGATGATGTTATTCACTTGAAAATCTCTTTTTTCCAACTCACTTTTCGCTTTTTTACTATCCGTTTGAATCTTAAAGGAAATACGAATGAAATCATTACTCATTAAATTGGTTGTCATCTCAGGTATGTCCACCGAATTTTCTATCACTTCTTCAATGGAAGGCTCTTTCGTTTCTTCATCTCCTGAAAACTTCAGAATGACAACTAACGCGATCGCACCCACAAGTGTAATCGTAACCAACAGGATCATCATGATCGTCAGGGCTTTACTCTTCAACTGATACTCCCTCCCTCATGGGGCAGGCTGAGTAAATTTGCCTTTTTAAAGAAAGAAAGTGTAAGGGAGTCAACCTCGTCCACCGTTTCTTTCACAACATATCGTCTGCCATTTGTTAATAGAATCGTAGTGTCCGGAAACGCTTCTACTGTTTCTATGTATAAAGCATTCAACGTAAACGACTTTCCATTCAGTCTGGTTAAAGTGATCATTAATTTCAGGACCGACATTCATCCTCCGATTCAACATAATGTAAACCTTTAAGGTGTCAGTCCCTTCCTCCCTTTTTAACGAATTAACGTTTCAAGTTTACAAGCTCTTGTAAGATTTCATCTGACGTTGTGATGATACGTGTATTTGCCTGGAATCCACGCTGAGCCGTGATCATTTCAGTGAATTCTTCGGATAGGTCTACGTTGGACATTTCAAGTGCGCCGGACTGAAGTGCGCCTCTTCCCTCTCCAGCCAATCCCTGATTCGGAAGCCCTGAGTTATTTGAAGCCTGGAACAGATTATTGCCGGCTTTCGTCAAACCACCCGGATTGGAAAAAGTAGCTAATGCAAGTTGACTTAAAACTCTTACTTCTCCATTGGAAAATACTCCGTTCACTTCACCAGAAGAACCTATGTTGAAGCTTTCAAGGTACCCTTCTGAGTTTCCGTCAACAGTATCTACATTAGCGGAGGATGAGCTATCAAATTGAGTGATTTTGGAGAAATCCAAATCGATCGTTTGGGTAGGATTTGCACCAGTTTGATTATTTAATGTTATGGGGAAAGGCACTTGAGAGGTTAATTTACCTTCTTCGTCAAAATTCAAAACGGTATTTTGACCATTGCCGACTGTAACGTCATCGGTCAGACTTGATATTGTTACGTCCCATTCATTTTGACCTGTTTTCTCCATTACTAACTTAATACTAATATCTTTACCCAGTGAATCCTTCACCTTCGTTTCAAGCTCGACTACAGTACCATCGACGGCACTGGACTTTAAGTTCCCATTGTAAGTAGCCTCGCTGGTAGCCTGTGGTGCCATTGTGGTATTAGTATCAATTTTGATATCAGTCACACCACTCTGATTGACTACACCGTCACCGTTGACCGGATACCCCTGTACAAGGTTTCCTTGACCTGTTACAAGGTTTCCATTTGAATCTAAATAAAAGTTTCCAGCACGGGTGAACATTTCGTTATTTCCTTGTCTTACAACAAAAAATCCGTCACCCGAGATGGCTACATCCAAGGATCTGCCAGTTGTCTGCAGACTTCCTTGAGTTTGAATCGTATCAATGGACGACAGTGATGCTCCAAGTCCTACTTGCTTTGCATTTTGACCTCCACGGTTTTCAGTAGCTCTGCTCGCACCGGAAACGGTTTGGTTCATTAAATCCTGGAATGTGACACGCCCTTTTTTATAGCCGTACGTATTTACATTTGCAATATTATTTCCGATTACATCCAGTTTTGTTTGAAAGTTTTTCATTCCACTGATACCCGAATACATTGAACGTAGCATGAATTTTTTCCCCTTTCGTTTTAGCTGCTTCAATCAGTCCACAACTACAGGCCTCCTTAAAAGGTCCAGCCTATGAATCTATTAATATCGTTCCATTAATGTTGGTGAAAATCTGTGAATGTGCTTCGTCACGGTCTAAAGCTGTAATCACCGTTTTGTTTTTAGCACTTACGATTAACGCGGCGTCTTTCAGAATTACCAGTGAATCCCCGACACCCTTCGTTTTTGCTTCATTCATTTTCTCCCCTATTTTCTCCCATGTTTGTGGAGAAATAGAAATCCCCCGTTGCTCCATCCTTACCTTTGCATGTTTGCTAATCTGTATATGGGGTACATGTTGAATTGCCGAATCTAATTGGGCAGCAAATGATGATGCACTTGAAGGTTTACTAATTGCTTTCGTCTTATTAATTGGTGCAATAGGTTGTGGTAAACGATGAAAGAATGTCTTTTCCATACTACCCACTCCCTAAGATTCAATTTTAATTAATTTATCACTGGAGATTTTGTCACCAGCTTCAGTATGAAACCAAATGAGTGAATCTTTCTTTGAAACGGATTGAACGATTCCGCTCATCTCTCCATCTTCACTGTTCCATGTTACGTTCTTTCCTATTAATAAAGATGCATTAACGAGAGAAGCTTCCGGGGTGTCCGTCGTATTCACTTGTGAAATATTCCCGGGAGTCAGGATTGTTCCGTCCTCCATGATGAATTCAACAGAGTCACCTTTAAAGCGGACTCCTTTTACGAATCCCTGTCCTTCTTGTATTTCGGGTGCATCGCCTGCTTCTGATTCTATGATTTTATGCCATGTCACTTGTTTACCAACAAACTGATTATAAGAAATCAATTGTGATTGACTTTGGTTATCCACGAATTTTTCCATTGTTTTCGTCAGGTTCGTCATTTGCTCTAATGATGAAAAGGTAGCCATTTGTGCGATGAAGTCTTTGTCCTGCATCGGATTTAACGGATCTTGATTCTGTAATTGTGTCATCAGGATTTTCAGGAAGTCATCTTTCCCCAAAATATCCTTACCGCCTTCACGCTGTTTTGTTTGGACGGTGGAATATAGTAAACTCGGATCGATTTTCGTCATATTATCACCTATATTTCGGTATTTACGAGATAATCCTTAAAGGATTGAGTTCTTTCTTCTTCCTGGCTTCCTGCATGGTCGGGTTGATTCTGCTTTTGCTGTTGTGAGGACTGATGTTGAGACTGCCCTTTGGATTGTCGCTCAGCATCTGTTAACGCCTGTGAGATTTCAATCTTCTCTACTTGAAGGTTCTGTGATGTAAACGCATGCTTCAATCCTTGAAGTTGAGAATCCAGCATTTCTTTCGCAGTTGCCGTCGAAGCTAATATTTTCGCAGTCATCACTCCGTTTTGTTGTAGAAGTTCAATCCTCAATGAGCCCAGTTGCTCTGGATACAGCTTGATTAACAGTTTAGTCACGTTCGGCTGTGACAGCATTTGAGATTTATTTAGGATATTCTGAAATTCTTTCACAAATTGTTCATATTGAATGGAACGATTTCCTGATGAGAGACTTATGGAAACGGATTCTGTTTTCGGAAGAACAAAGTGTATGTGGCTTGCCTGAATCGGTTGAATGCTTTTCTTCTCCACAGTGACCCCTTCTGTTGAGGACTGCTTTTCCATTGTTTGCACAGGTGACTGACGTTGAAAAGCATCTTTTAATACCCGGGACCAATCCTTACCCTGATTAAACTCCCTCGCCAAGGTTGCATCTACACCCGATTGAACCATCTTCAACATGTCTTTTAGCTCGGTGGCTTTTGATGCTTCCACCACAAGTAAGTCACGGTTAGCTGCCAAAAATTCAATGACCTTTACAAGTTTGGTTACTTCTTCTATTGGTCCTTTTCCACTTATGCCCCGCACCTCATTTTTTAATGCGGATTGCAGCAGCTGCATCGTTCCCAACAGTATTTCATGAAGATCCTCTGCGCTATCACCTGATGAAGACGAGTATTGCTCAGTCCCAATAAGAGCAGATTGAAGCTCAGAAAAAAGTGTTTTGACGGTTTCTTTATCCACACCAACTATTTCAGCGATTTGGTCATAGTCAAATTCTTTTAATCGGGATATGTCTTCTAATTGTCCGCTTGTTAGTCCAATTTCATCAAGCTCTGTTGCACGTAAGATGCCTTGCAGGCTAACAAGAAGAGATAGTGTCTCAGGCTGTTTTACTTCTTCCCTTTCATCAACATGATTCGATACAAATCCTAATAGTTTCGAAAACCCATCCATTTCTTCCTTGGGAAGCGTTGATCCTTTTCTCATACCCATGGGAAAGTTGGGAGCTTTTGTACCTATTCCGATTTCCACTTTTTCACCTCCTCCCAAAACCTAGTCCATCAATCCACCGTAGAGAGCAGCTCCGTGTATCTGGCAGCATCCTCCGGGGGCATTTTTTCTAAAATATCTGCTAGAGTGTCAGGCTTGATAGTTGATAGAATCTTCATTGCCTCATCATCCCCCATGTTCATCAGAACAGGGGCAGAACTCTTTGCTGACATGGATTCAAATGTATTGACTACCTCTTTAAAGGCCCGTTTGTTTTCTTCACCAATCTGCCGTAATTCTTCAAGCTCTTCTTTTTGCTGCTGAATGGTCGCTTGCAATTGTTCATTATCACTTTCTTTTTTATCTACTTCATTTTGCAGCTGGGCAATTTCCGCCTCTTGATCTTCTATTGAAGCTTGAAGTGAAACCATTCGCTCATGTAATTCGTCAGCTTCCTCGGCTTCATTTGATGGAAGGATATTAGCCAGAAAAGGGATATCCGAGCTGAATGATTGTGCTTTTTCAAATACATTGATTCCTGCAGCTGTCATGATTACGAGAGCGAAGGTTATAGTAAACAAGATAGGAATGAAGAAAATAAACACAACTCTTTGCAAACGGCCAGACTGCTCTTTGTTTTCCTCTTCGATCACCTTTGCCATGAAATCACCTAACTCCCCGTTTCATATATTGAACGACTGATACTTCATCTAATTGTTTATTTTCCGCTTGTTGATTAGTTTGCATAAAGCGATGGAGATCATTTTCCTTCATCTTTTCGTATTTCTTTACTTCTACATTCATATCTACAAGTTTTTCTTCACACCAGTTCATCCGGTTCCTTGCTTGTATCACCAGGTCCTGGTAAAAAGAAATGGTTCTTTCAAGATTGGTGATGAACTGTTGATGATGGCGAATATGTTGTACAGACAAACCATTTTGCAACTTGGTTTCTTGATGCTGTTCGAGAGTTTCTTTCTTTTTCAGAAACTCATAAAGCTTCTCGGCAACTTTTTCAAATTTTTCAATGGAACCCCTGTACATTTCCTGCACTTCATCTTTTTCTTTTTCCTTTAACGTTAAAATACGTTGAAACCTATATTGATAACTCACTTGATTCATCCACCTTTTTCCGATAGCTTAATAAGTTCATCAACACTTGCAGGGAGAGAAACCTGTTCATATACTCCCTGTTTCAAGAAGGAGATGATACCCGGATAGTATTGGATGGCTTCATCAACCTCACGGGAAGTACCCCTTTTATAAGCACCAATTTGGATAAGATCCTCAGAATTCATATAAGTACTTAATAACTCCCTTATTCTCGTAGCGGCATGTAAATGTTCCTTAGATGCCAGATGATTCATTAACCTGCTCACACTTTTCAAAATATTGATAGCCGGATATTGACCTCTGTTCGCGATTTGTCTGTCAAGCACAATATGACCATCGAGTATTCCCCTTACCGTGTCAGATATAGGCTCATTTAAATCATCACCATCTACCAAAACGGTGTAAAATGCTGTTATGCTTCCGAGTACATTTGTTCCTGTTCTTTCTAGTAGTTTCGGTAAAATAGCAAATACAGATGGGGTGTATCCTTTAGTGGTCGGTGGTTCACCGACTGCCAATCCGATTTCCCTCTGAGCCATCGCTACCCGAGTCGCGGAATCCATCATAAGCATGACGTTCATTCCTTTATCTCGAAAATATTCCGCAATGGCAGTCGCCGTAAAGGCTCCTTTAATCCTCATTAGTGCAGGTTGATCTGAAGTGGCTGCCACTACAATCGTTCGCTTTAATCCTTCTTCTCCTAAATCCCTTTCAATAAATTCCCTTACTTCCCTGCCCCTCTCACCGATTAACGCAATTACATTTAATTCCGCTTTCGTGTTTCGGGCAATCATTCCAAGCAGGGTGCTTTTTCCTACACCACTTCCAGCGAATATACCGACCCTTTGGCCTTTGCCTACAGTCAGCATGCTGTCGATGGCTTTTACACCAACCTCCATTTTTTCGTTAATGGGCGGTCTTGATAAGGGATTGGGAGGATCTTGTTCTGTGTATGTCGTACTTAAACCATTCGGTAGGTGACTTCCATCGAGTGGATGTCCCAGAGAATCAATCACCTTCCCTATTAAAGATGGTCCAATTTTGATTTCTAATGACTTTGCGGTACCTTCTACTAAACTGCCGGGAGAAATATCCTGCATATTGGTATAGGGCATGAGGATTACTAAATCATCATTAAACCCTACCACTTCTGCCAGAATCACTTTTTGTTTCCCCCTTGAGAGAATATGAATATGACAGACTTCACCTACTGAACTTTCAGGTCCTTGAGATTCGATCATTAACCCCACAACCCTCTTTACCTTTCCAAACTTTTTGAAAGTTGGAATCTGGGGGATTTGGTGAATTAGATCTGCTGCTTTCATTCAACATCACCTTCCAGAATATGAAGAAGCTTCTGCTTTAACTCTCTTAATTGGGAGTCCACACTCACAATGACACGTCCCTGATTGGTTTCTATATAACATTCCTCAGGTTGAAGATCATCATTTGCATAAATAAAGCATTGAACATCCGTGGGAAACATGACTTCAAGCTCATTTTTGTTTTCAACTAAAAGCTTATGCCTGGACGGATGAACATGAATTTGAATATGAGGCAGATCCCTTACCTCCTTTAATCCCCGTTCCACGATCGAAAAGAAATAATCGGGTTCTTCCTGGAGTTTCCGATTCATGATTTTCTCAGCACATGCAATCCCTAAACTGACAATGACCTTCTCTGCATTTTGAATATAGTCTTGATACTGCTGCTTATTTCTTTCGGTCACTTCATTGGCTTCCGATAATCGCTGGTGATATTCTTGATAACCTTTGTTTCTACCCTCTTCTTCACCTTGAAGAAATCCGGCATTATAGGCTTCCTGCATGAGTTGCTCACGCTCAACCATCCATTTTTCTTTCTCGCGTTCAATTTGACTTTGGGCATGGAAAGTCATTTCTTTCGCTTCTTCGATTATTCGGGCCGCTTTCTCATTCGCTTCATCTATAATGTGATTTCCCTCGGCCGCTCTGTTCATTTCAAAGTCGTTGTCTTCATGCTGCTTGAATTCATCCAGTATTTTCACCCTTTTAAGGGATATCAGCTTTTTATTTTCATCCGTGGTTCGAGCAATGGAGGATTTAATGATTCTAGACAATAATATCGTCTCCTCCACCACGGGCTATGATGATTTCACCGGAATCCTCTAATCTCCTTATCACAGCTACAATGCGTGACTGTGCCTCTTCTACATCCCGTAATCGAACCGGCCCCATGAATTCCATTTCCTCTTTAAGGGTTTCCACCATGCGATTAGACATGTTTCTAAATACCACTTCTTTCACTTCATCACTTGATACTTTAAGGGACAGGAGCAGATCTTCGTTATCACAATCGCGAATGACACGTTGAATGGAACGACCATCAAGGGTGACAATGTCTTCAAACACAAACATTCTCTTCTTGATTTCCTCAGCTAATTCAGGATCTTGTATTTCTAATGCATCCAGAATGGTCTTCTCCGTAGAACGGTCTACCCCATTCAGCACTTCCACTACCGCTTCAACTCCACCCGTCTGCGTATAATCCTGGGTCACAGTCGCCGAAAGCTTTCTTTCAAGGATAGCTTCCACTTCACTAATCACTTCCGGCGAAGTTCCATCCATGATCGCTATTCTCCTGGCAATATCTGCTTGAACATCTTGAGGTAGTTCAGAAAGTATTTGTCCTGCTTGCTGTGGTTCTAGATAAGATAGAATTAATGCAATGGTTTGAGGGTGTTCGTTTTGTATAAAGTTGAGAATCTGTGCAGCATCGGCTCTCCGTGCAAAGTCAAATGGCCTTACTTGTAGCGATGAAGTTAATCGGTTAATGATCGCCGATGCTTGTTCTGATCCGAGTGCTTTTTCTAATACGGTTTTGGCATAGCCAATCCCGCCTTGGGATATATAATCTTGAGCAATGGCGATATGGTGAAATTCTTCTAAGATATCCTCTTTCGCTTCAGTCTCCACTTTCTTGACTCCGGATATCTCTAACGTCAACTTCTCGATTTCTTCTTCTGATAAATGCTTGTATACTGATGCGGATACATCAGGACCAAGAGAGATCAGGAGGATGGCTGCTTTCTGTTTTCCTGTTAAATCTTTCTCTCTTCTAACCACATTCATCCCTCCTAATCCTCTGATAACCAGGTCCTTAATAATTTTGCAAATTCTTCAGGCTTTTCTTTGGCCATTTTTTCAAGTTGTTTCCGGCGAATCGATCCTTCTGTTTCTTCTTTAGGCTCAATTTCCGGTATATGGACAGGCTCCCTTGTTTCTTCATATGCCATTTCTTCTATTTTTTCTTTCTTTTTAGAGCGAATCAGGAAAAACACCAGCAGTAGAATGACAATAAGTAGGATTCCCCCGACCACATAGGTCCACCATGGGAGAACAGATTTTTCTTCAGGTGCCATATCGGCTTTACCATTAAACGGTTGAACCGAGACGATCACTTTGTCTTCTATTGCTTCGTCTGTCAGTTCAGGATTGGCTTCCTTATCAATGGAAGTTCGTACAATAGTCGATAAAACTTGGCGGATATCATCCACCCTTTCTTGTGGCAGGGAATTAACCTCATCAGGATTTGGCGGTTCCACCATAACCTGAATCCCAAGATCCCTTATTTTATATGGGCTCTCAACTACCTCTTTACGGATACGATTGACTTCATTGTTAATCGTTTCCTCCATTCGTTCATAATCACCATTTGATTCTGAACCGGAACCATACGTATCCCCTGTGTTCGTCGGCTCATTAGCATCACCGGCTCCAGGTGTCCCACCCGGGTTTGCCCCTTCACCTGAGAAGGTTTCAGTAATACGCTGTGCGCTTACGGCTATTCCTTCCATATTTTCTTCATCCACAGGTGTAACAATGTTTTCTTCACGGTTTTCCTGGGTAAAGTCTATATCAGTTGTTACCGATACAACTACTTTGTTAAATCCAATCAATGTGCCTAACATATTCTGAACTTGACGTTGTATATCGCGTTCAATTTCTTTTTTAACATCCATCTGTTGAACAAAGTTGCCTCCGCCCATGGTATTATTTTGAGATTCCAAGTCAAAATACTCAAAAAATTGATTCATGATGACGATATTCTCTGTAGGGAGATCAGGGACACTTTTGGATACAAGATGGTAAAGTGATTTAATCTGCTTTTGATCAAATGTGAAACCAGGATTTGTATTTAATACAATCGAAGCTGATGCTTGTTGAATGTCATCATTTAAGAATACCTGCTTTTCTGGAAGGTTGATCATGACTTTAGCATCCTGTACTCCTTCGATTCCTTTCATGAGTTGAGCAAGTTCTGTTTGCATCGCATCCAGCTTCAACACATTAAATTCATTATCAGTCATACCAAACCCAGCATTTTGACTAAAAAAGGAGTAATCAATACTGCCTGAGTTAGGAATTCCTTCTGCAGCCAATTCAACCTTCAATGTATCTACTTGTTCTTTAGGAACCATGATGGTTGATCCACCATCGGATATCTCCGATGGGATTCCTCTACCATCGAGATTTTCTTTTATCGTTCCGGTTTCTGAAGGTGATAAATTACTGTATAAGGGAACAAGAGTGGTTCTTGTTGCAAAGAAGCTCACAGCACTAATCAGAATGACTGTAATCAGAAAGGTTGCTCCCATACCTATTTTCTGTTTTTTTGTTCTGCTTGCCCAATAAGACTTTATCTGTTCTGTATATTTCTTAAACGAATCATTCATTACAATCCTCCGGTACATGACTGAATGAGTCTACTACATTGGCATTCTCATTATTTCTTGGTAAGCTTCTACTACTTTGTTACGCACTTCCATGGTCGTTTGTAATGTGATACTTGCCTTTTGTGAGGCGATCATCACTTGATGAAGATCAACATTTTCTCCCCTTACAAGCTTCTCGGTCATTTGATCCGATTGAACTTGCATAGAATTCACTTCGTCGATTGACTGTTTAAGTAACTGGCTGAAGTTCTCAGTAGCTTCTGAAGGAGAGACATTTTTTTTTGCAATTGACGGACTAATAACTCCAGGATTAATCGAATCTATATTATGTATTGCCATAGAACTATAACCTCTTTCTATTTACCGATTTCCAATGATTTCATTAACATCGCTTTATTCGCATTAAATACGGTTACGTTTGCTTCATATGAGCGAGTGGCCGATATGAGGTCAACCATTTCTCTTAATGGATCAACATTGGGAAGCTGCACATACCCCTCGCCATTCGCATCAGGATGTTCTGGATCGTACACCATTTTAAATGGTGTTTCGTCATCTTCTTCGATACTGGAAACTTTTACTCCGCTTCCAACATTTTGATTGTCCCTTGTGTTCATGGCTTTATTTAAAAATGATGAAAATTGATTTTCCTTTGGTGCCATCACAACAGATTTTCTTTTATATGGCTGCCATTCTCCTCCAACCATTTCTCCTCTGGTTGTGTCTGCATTGGCCATGTTTGATGAAATGACATCCATTCTTAAGCGTTGGACAGTAAGGGCAGATGCTGTTGTATTCATACTTGTAAATATCGCCATGATTATTTACCACCCCTTACAACGGTTTGAAGACTGTTAAACTTACCATTCATTCGATCTGTTAATGCATTAAAATAGATTTGATTCGAAGCCATTTCTGACATTTCCTGATCTAAATCCACACCATTTCCATTGTGATTATATTGATAAGCTGTTTTTGTTTTAACTGCTGGATGTTGACTACTTGAGTGAAAGGTGAAATGTCGTTGATCCGTCATTTTTGCATCAAGTTGTTGAACTGACTGGTCTAACATTGCCTTAAATTCTACTTCTTTTGCTTTATAATTTGGAGTGTCGACATTGGCGATGTTTTGAGAAATCACTTTCTGATTTAACGAGGCGTAATTCAGTCCTCTTTCCAGAGTTGTGAAAGTGTTGGAAAATAATTTCACTTTAGGCACCTCTATCCGTTTTTTTGACAAGATACTACTATTTTTTACAAATTTAGCATGCAACAGTATTTATTGTAATGTTTAGCAAGATTAGTGTCTATGAATATTCCGTAAATTTTCGAGAATGAGGGTGATATTCAAAGAATTCGTGACTTTTAATCTATATTTAACCCTTTAATTACCAAGGAAATTTTACCAATTTAATGTGAATTTTTCTAATTTTATTACATATATGTTACATATGAATGTATCTGTCCGATTCGCTTTCATAAGAATGAAATCCAACATTAGTGAGTTCAAGATGGTTTTTTTACCTTATAACACTCTTTTGCACACGAAAACATCACCTTCCAAGAGGTGAATGGCATCATATTACTCACTTTGTCATCTTAATCAACCAAAATGTCGAATATAGTCGTAACATTGTTGTAACTTTATTGTACTATTCGTGCCATATATGACAATACCTTATGAGAGATTACCAATAGTCCATTCGACTTATTTTCCCTTAACAATCAGACATTTCCGCCCATTTGCACTACAAATGCGGAGGGGCTTTGCCCAGAGGCGACAAGCATAAGTCAAGCCGACCTGAAAGGCGCTCCTTGCCTTTTGGGTCGGCTTTGCTTATGACCTCGAGCCTCTAAGCCCCGTAGCTGGATGACACAAAAGCGGAGGATGCCTTCAGAAGCAAGTATTATGGTAACCAAATAAAAAAGCTGTTCCCATTTAACAGGAACAGCTTTTCATTGGATTAATTTGTACGAAGCTTATCTAACTCAACTAAGAATTTATTGTTTAATACTTTAATGTAAGTACCTTTCATTCCCAGGGAACGAGACTCAATTACTCCCGCACTTTCTAATTTACGAAGGGCATTGACGATTACTGAACGGGTAATTCCCACTCTATCGGCAATTTTAGAAGCAACCAAAAGACCTTCATTACCATTTAACTCTTCAAAGATATGCTCAATCGCTTCAAGCTCACTGTAAGATAAAGAACTGATCGCCATTTGCACGACAGCCTTGCTTCTGGCTTCCACTTCAATTTCTTCTGCTTTTTCACGAAGAATTTCCATTCCTACTACAGTTGCACCATATTCACCCATGATCAGATCATCATCTTCGAAGCTTGCTTCAAGACGGGCAAGAATTAATGTACCCAGTCTTTCACCTCCACCAATAATAGGAACGATTGTCGTTAGCCCATTTTTGAAGAATTCTCTATTTTCAACAGGGAAAGCAGTATATTCACTGTTAACATCCAGGTTTGGAGAAGTTTCTTGAACATTAAACAGGTTTTGAGTATACTCCTCAGGAAATTGACGATCTGCAAGCATTTGTTTCATTCGCTCATTTTCAATTTGCTGATTAATGGCGTAGCCAAGTAATTTCCCTCGGCGACTTACAACGAATACATTTGCTTCAATGACCTTGCTAAGTGTTTCTGACATTTCTTTAAAGTTAACTGGTTTACCCGCTGCTTTTTGCAGCATAGCATTAATGGTTCTTGTTTTACCTAATAAATTCATTACATTTCCTCCTACTACAACTTAAGTGTATCTATTATTAAATTTTGTATTCTAATTGATTCATCTATCTTTACCCAATAGAACGAAGGTGAAAACTTATAGAATAAACTGACTCAGATCCTTATTCTTAGCTATGGCCCCTAATTTATCATCCACGTACTTAGGTGTGATATTAACTGTTTCCAATGTAATGTCCGGAGCTTCAAAGGAAAGGTCCTCGAGAAGTTTTTCCATAATGGTATGAAGTCTTCTCGCTCCTATATTATCCGTGTTCTGGTTTACATCATAGGCAATTTCAGCAAGTCTACGAATAGCTTCGTCAGAAAATTCAATTTGTATACCTTCTGTTTCCATTAAAGCAATATATTGTTTAATGATTGCGTTATCAGGTTCAACGAGTATACGCACAAAGTCTTCTGTAGATAGCTTCTGAAGTTCCACCCTGATTGGAAAACGTCCTTGTAATTCCGGAATAAGATCGGATGGTTTACTCATGTGAAAGGCACCTGCGGCAATGAAAAGGACGTGATCTGTTTTCACTGAACCATGCTTTGTGACAATCGTAGATCCTTCTACAATAGGAAGGATGTCTCGCTGAACCCCTTCTCTCGAAACATCGGCTGAAGATTGGCCAGAGCTCTTGCTTGCTATTTTATCAATTTCATCGATAAAGATGATTCCTGATTGTTCTGCACGCACGATTGCCTCCTGGGTTACTTCATCCATATCAATAAGCTTTTGAGCTTCCTCATTTGTAAGAACGACCCTTGCTTCTTTCACCTTTAACTTGCGTTTTTTCTTTTTCTTTGGCATAAAGTTGCTCATAGCATCCTGCATATTCATGCCCATTTGTTCCATACCGGAGCCTTGAAGCATATCGAACATGGAAGGCTGCTGCTCTTCTACTTCAATCGTGATGAACTCCTCTTCGAGTTCACCATTTTGAAGCCTTGTTTCCACTCTGCGCCTTTGCTCTTGAAGGGAAATCTCTTCTTGCTTTTCTTCCTCTTCATCCGAGGTGCCCTGAGTCTGATTACCACCAAAGATCATTTCAAATGGGTTTTTGTAAGAAGTGGCCTTTTTCTTAGATGGTACAACAAGTTCCACTAAGCGGCGGTTAGCATTTTCAGCTGCTCTTTCACGCACCCCTACCATTTTCTCCTCTTTCACCAGGCGGACAGATGTTTCGACTAAATCCCTCACCATTGATTCCACATCACGTCCAACGTAGCCGACTTCAGTAAACTTAGTTGCCTCTACTTTTACAAAAGGAGCTCTGACAAGCTTGGCAATCCTTCTGGCAATCTCTGTTTTCCCGACCCCGGTTGGTCCCATCATTAAAATGTTCTTTGGAATCACTTCATCCTTTAATACATCAGAAAGAAGGCTACGGCGATATCGATTTCGTAATGCTACAGCTACCGCTCTCTTTGCATCTTTCTGTCCTACAATATATTGATCGAGACGTTCAACAATTTGCCTTGGAGTTAAGTGATCAGTACTCTTCATCAAATGGCACACTCCTTACTTTCCCTATAGTGTAAAAGAATATAAAATTTCAATCTGATGATTAATGTTTACAGCTCTTCAATAATAATTTGGTTATTTGTATATACACATATATCAGCAGCGATTTGTAGGGAAGACTGAGCGATTTCCCTGGCGGATAAATAGTCACCTGCGTATTGTTTTAACGCTCTCCCCGCAGATAATGCATAATTACCACCTGATCCAATGGCTAAAATCCCATCGTCCGGTTCAATCACTTCACCAGTACCGGAGATTAGCAGCAAGTGATTTTCATCCATTACAATCAACATCGCCTCAAGCTTTCTTAAGACCTTGTCGCTTCTCCACTCTTTCGCTAATTCAACAGCTGCTCTAGGGAGATTCCCATTAAATTCCTGAAGTTTCCCTTCGAATTTTTCTGATAATGTGAATGCGTCGGCAACAGACCCGGCAAAACCCGCTAATACTTTGCCATTAAATAGCTTCCGTACTTTTTTTGCTGTATGCTTCATCACAACTGTATTACCAAATGTCACCTGTCCGTCCCCGGACATCGCACATTTGCCTTTATGCTGTACGGCAAAAATAGTGGTTGCGTGGAATTGTTCCATATCCTGACCTCCAACTCTTCTAAGCACGTGGATGATGTGCCAAATATGTTTTTCTCAATTGATCCTTCGATACATGAGTATATACTTGAGTTGATGATAATTGTGAGTGTCCAAGTAGTTCCTGAACCGTTCTTAAATCGGCACCATTATTAAGTAAATGCGTGGCAAACGTATGTCTTAACATATGTGGATGGATTTTCCCGGTCAAGGAAGCCTTTTCGATCATTTTATTTAAGATAAGACGTATCCCTCTTTGGGTTAATGCTCCTCCACGATGATTGACCAACAATTGGGTATGAGTTTGATTTTTCATCAACTTAGGCCGGGACTCTGTTATGTATTGTTCTATTGCATCGTGGGCAAAGCTTCCAAATGGTACATATCTCTCTTTGTTACCCTTACCTTTAACAAGGATTGTGGAAAGCCCTAAATCTAAGTCCTTCAGTTGTATGCTTGTGCATTCACTTACGCGAATACCGGTAGCGTAAAGAAGTTCAAAGATGGCCCGGTTGCGAATGTCTAAAGGCTTGTCTCCTCCGCACGCTTCTAACAATGCTTGTATTTCTTCCTCATAAAAAAATTTAGGCAATCGCTGTTCTTTTTTAGGAAGATTCACAAAGGAAAATGGATTTTCGGTGAGCTGCTTTTCCCGATTTAAGTAACGATAAAAACTTCTTAAACTGGATACCTTCCTTGAAATGGAAGATCTCATTAAACCATGATCATGCAGCTTAGTTAAAAAAAGTCTCGCATCAGAATACTCGACATCTTTTAATGAACTTAAACCTTGTTCTTTCATAAATACGTAGAACTCTTCAATATCATGACGATATTGTTCAAAAGTGTGAGCAGAATAATGCTTTTCTATTTGTATATATTCAGTAAAGGATTGTAATTGTTCATATAATTGATTTTTCATTTTTAACACCTCACAAGGGCTACTAAATAGTAACACAACCCAGCTGCCCTTGCAATGAATTTTACACTTTTTTCACAAAGTTCTGAATTGTTTCTAATGCCCGATTGGCGTGTTGCTCATTACGCTCTTTTTTGCCTTTGACCTTTTTGGGCAAATCAGGGAGTAGACCGAAGTTAGCATTCATCGGTTGGAAGTTGTTCTTGTTGGCCGTCGTAATATATCTTGCCATACTTCCAATCACTGTTTCATGAGGGAATACCACGGGTGATTCACCTATAGCCAATTTCGCTGCATTGATTCCCGCGATCAGCCCGCTGGCAGCAGATTCCACATAACCTTCCACTCCAGTCATTTGCCCGGCAAAAAACAGGTTCTCATTTTCTTTATGTTGATAGGTATCCCTAAGAACATTGGGAGAGTTGATGAAGGTATTTCTGTGCATCACCCCAAAACGGACAATCTCCGCACTCTCTAGTCCAGGAATTAATTGAAGCACTTCTTTTTGTGGGCCCCACTTTAAATGTGTTTGGAAGCCCACAATATTGTAAAGTGTTCCTGCTGCATCATCTTGCCTTAACTGGACAACAGCATATGGTCGTTTACCTGTTTTAGGGTCTTCTAATCCCACCGGTTTTAAAGGACCAAATAACATGGTTTTCTTCCCTCTGGATGCCATCACTTCTATCGGCATACAGCCTTCAAAGAATATTTCTTTTTCAAATTCTTTTAAAGGCACCGTTTCAGCTGAAATAAGGGCTTCGTAGAAACGATTGAACTCACTTTCTGTCATCGGGCAATTTAAGTATGCCGCTTCCCCTTTGTCATACCGGGATTTCAAATACACTTTGTCCATATCAATGGAATCTTTCTCAATGATCGGGGCGGCTGCGTCGTAGAAATATAAATGTTCTTCTCCCGTTACTTTTCTGATTTTCTCTGAAAGACTCTCACTTGTAAGTGGTCCTGTTGCTATGATGGTGATCCCTTCGGGTAAATCCGTAACCTCTTCATTATATACCGTGACATTCGGGTGATTCTTCACTTTGTCTGTGACATGGGCTGCAAATTCGTGACGATCCACGGCCAATGCTCCTCCTGCAGGAACGGAACAGGCATCGGCTGCTGACATGATGACGGAATCCAATTTCCGCATTTCCTCTTTTAATACACCAACAGCATTGGTTAATGTATTCGCTCTAAGCGAATTACTGCAAACAAGCTCTGCAAATTTATCTGTATGATGGGCAGGTGTTTGACGTACCGGCCTCATTTCAAAAAGGTTAACCTTTATTCCCCTCTTCGCAATCTGCCAAGCAGCTTCACTTCCAGCTAACCCTGCTCCAATAACATTTACTGGCATCTATATAAACCTCCTGTAAATCGATCCTCTTAACCAAATTGTATTGTACACCAATGCACAAAGATAAAAAAGACAAAAGCATATTGAGAATTTGTCCTACTGACTAAATGCAAACAGAAAAGGGCTGACCCAACAGATAATAGAGAAATCACCTGTTGGGACAGTCCCTTGTTACATTGTATAAGTTCATTGTTCAACAATCAATCTTTTTTATTGATCAGAGGAATAGGAAACTCACACTATTTCTGAGGTTCTTCTTTATAATCACAATTCGTACATTGAATTTGATTACCTTTTTTAAGCTTTTTCTCTACAAGTAATTCTGAGCACTTCGGACATTTACGTTCAATCGGCTTATCCCATGATAAGAAGTCACATTCAGGATATTGGTCACAACCGTAGAAAATACGCTTCTTCTTGCTTTTTCGTTCGATGATATTACCTTTTTCACATTTTGGACATTTCACACCGATTTCCTTGACGATCGGCTTAGTATTTCTGCAGTCAGGAAAATTACTGCAAGCCATGAACTTTCCATATCGACCCATTTTAAATACCATTGGATGTCCGCATTCTTCACAATCTTCACCGGCAGGTTCATCGCGGATTTCGATTTTTTCCATCTCATTTTCCGCTTTTTCTAAATGTTTTTCAAAATCCTGATAAAAGCGGTCGATGATTCTTTCCCACTTCACATTGCCGTCTTCAATATCATCCAAGCTCCGCTCCATGTTTGCCGTAAACTCGACGTCAATGATATCCGGGAAGAACTCTCTCACCAGTTCTAAGACGATTTCCCCCAGTTCAGTCGGGATGAAACGCTTATTATCCAGTGTTACATAGCCTCTTCGTTGAATTGTATCGAGAGTCGGGGCATATGTGGAAGGCCGGCCAATACCCAGTTCTTCAAGGGTCTTAACGAGCCTTGCTTCTGTATACCTTGGTGGTGGTTGAGTGAAGTGCTGATTTGGGTCGATGCTTTCACTTTTCACTTTATCATTTTCTTCCAAGGCTGGTAGAAGATTATCTTTTTCTTCTTTCTGATCATCAGATCCTTCAACATACACTTTCATAAAGCCTGGAAACTTCACTTTAGAGCCTGTTGCTCTAAACATGACTGAACCATTTACAATATCAACACTCATCGTATCCATTATTGCCGGGGACATTTCACTTGCTACAAATCGTTCCCAAATCAATTTATAAAGTCTGTATTGATCTCTTGAAAGAAATTCTTTCACTGAAGCCGGATCCCTTAATGTACTTGTTGGACGGACGGCCTCGTGGGCATCTTGAGATTTTTGTTGTTTTTTCTCTTTACGCTCAGACAGTTTAACAAAATCATTTCCATATTTATTGACGATGTATTCGTTCGCTTCTTTTTGAGCCACTTCAGAAATACGAGTCGAGTCGGTTCTCATATAAGTAATAAAACCAACCGTGCCTTCTTTCCCCATTTCAATTCCTTCATATAATTGTTGGGCAAGCATCATGGTTTTCTTTGCACGGAAATTTAATTTTCTCGCTGCTTCCTGTTGTAGTGAAGAAGTGGTAAATGGCGGAGCAGGATTTCGTTTTCTTTCCTTTTTTGTTACTTTGTTAATTTCAAAGGACTTCCCTTTTACTTTACCAAGCACTTCTTTCACATCTTCTTCGGTCTTCAATTCAACCTTCTTACCGTCCATTCCGTAAAACGATGCCTGGAATGTATCGTTCCCTTTAGTGAATTCAGCTTCTATTGACCAGTACTCTTCTGGAGTAAAGCCTTTGATTTCATTTTCCCGGTCAATAATTAATCTTAGTGCGACGGATTGCACTCTCCCTGCACTCAGACCTTTTTTAACTTTCTTCCAAAGGAGCGGGCTGATGTTGTAACCCACTAATCGATCTAAAATCCTGCGTGCCTGCTGAGCATCGACTAAATCCATGTTGATCGCGCGTGGATGCTTAAAAGACTCTTTAATCGCATCCTTCGTAATCTCATTAAATACCACACGACAGTCGGAAGTGGTATCCATGTCCAGGCTGTGAGCCAAATGCCAGGCAATGGCTTCTCCTTCTCTGTCGGGGTCAGCCGCGAGGAAGATTCTTTTGACTTTTTTTGCTGCGGTTTTCAATTCTTTTAATACAGGGCCTTTACCGCGTATCGTTATATACTTGGGTTCAAATTCGTTTTCTACATCTACGCCCATTTGACTCTTCGGTAAGTCTCTGACGTGGCCCATTGAAGCCCTGACCTTATATTTTTTTCCTAAATAACGCTCAATTGTTTTCGCCTTTGCCGGCGACTCTACTATTACTAAATAATCTGCCATCCAATAAGCCTCCTTAAAGAGGGAAATAATCACTGTTTATAGCACCTTGGAATGTTTATGATCCAAGTGAAACGGAAACGTTTACACTTTCATTCACATAGGTATAGAATTGATATCAGTGTAGATAATCACTACTTTTAACGATTTATTTCTCTTATATATAGTTTTAGATACCTGTTGCAAAATGTATAACAGTTTCACAATAATTGCAACCATTTTGTATAAATAACTTGTAATTATTCAATCAATCATGGGAAAAACCCTACGTTATTAAAAGATTCTATATCATATTTTCCTAATTTATACTCCCAGTTCCGAAAAAATATCTTCTATTGATAAGACCATCCTTGCACCTTCCTGGATCAGACTGTTGGTTCCTTCTGCTAACGGCTCATATATGGATCCTGGTATACACAATACTTCTCTTCCTTCATTTAATGCATAATCAGCGGTGATGAATGTTCCGCTCTTTTTTCTTGCTTCCGTAACAAGAACTGCATTGGAAAGACCGCTGATGATTCTATTTCTAAAGGGAAAGTGCCATTTTTCAGGTCTAATATAAGGGGGATATTCAGATAGGAGAAGCTGGTGCTTCATCATATAACGGGCCAGTCCTTCATTTTGCTTCGGATAAATGTGGTTAAAACCTCCACCAAGGACACCTATCGTTTGACCTCCTGATTGAATCGTTTCGTTATGAGCCACCGTATCGGCACCTTGCGCCAGGCCACTTACAATGACTACCTCTTTCTTCACCAGTTGCGGAATCATATCGCGAAGAATTTCATCTGTATAAGTGGTGGCATTTCTCGAACCGATAATAGCCAATTTCGTTGGAGCATGAAGGAGATTCCCGTTTCCTTTTAAGAAGAGAAGAAAGGGGGGATCGAATACGTTTCTTAGCAGAGCAGGGTAGTCTTCGTCCAAAAGTGTGATCCAGTCTACATCATTTTCCGAATAAAGCTTTTTGTATCGGTCTGAATTAAATGAATGAAGATCTTTATAGAAGAGTTCTGAATTGACAGCTGTAGAAAGGGTTATCTGTTGAAGAGTGGAAGGGGATAAATCAAAGATAGAGTGTAATTTCTGGAGGGATTCTAGTATTCTTTTTGTTCCTTTCAATCCAATTCCCCGACAATGATGAATATGAAATAGAATATGA
The DNA here is from genome assembly GCF_008180865.1 of Rossellomorea aquimaris. Classification (GTDB taxonomy): domain Bacteria; phylum Bacillota; class Bacilli; order Bacillales; family Bacillaceae_B; genus Rossellomorea; species Rossellomorea yichunensis. Next base: position 587,341 of record NZ_VTEX01000001.1, on the reverse strand, counting down.
CGATGTTCTTTCATTTATTACCTCCTGAATATGTTTAATAGAGAATATAAAACTGAGACTGATAGCTTGAATGCCATCAGTCTCAATACATGATTAATGAGTTTTACACTTATCTAAGATTCCTTCTTCTTTAAGAACCTTTATTAATGTTTCGCCCATATCTGAAGGTGTAGGAGCAACTTGAATTCCGCATTCATTCATAACGCGAATCTTCTCATCAGCTGTCCCTTTACCACCTGAAATGATCGCTCCTGCATGGCCCATACGTTTTCCTGGAGGAGCTGTACGTCCACCAATGAATCCTACTACAGGCTTAGTCATGTTGGCTTTAACCCATTCTGCAGCTTCTTCTTCAGCAGTACCGCCGATTTCACCGATCATGATGACGGCATACGTATCTTCATCATCATTGAATGCTTTCAATACATCGATAAAGTCTGTTCCGTTCACAGGGTCTCCACCGATACCGACTGCCGTTGATTGACCGATTCCCGCTTGTGAAAGCTGGTGAACTGCTTCATACGTAAGTGTACCAGAGCGTGAAACAACCCCTACATGACCTTTCGTATGGATGTAACCAGGCATGATCCCGATTTTACACTCTTCAGGAGTGATGACTCCTGGACAGTTCGGTCCTACAAGACGTGTTTTTTTGCCTTCCATATAACGCTTAACCTTCACCATATCCAATACCGGGATATGTTCAGTAATACAGATTGCCAAATCAAGCTCGGCATCTACCGCTTCCATGATTGCATCTGCTGCAAACTGAGCAGGAACATAAATGACGGATGCATTTACGCCAGTTGCTTTCTTTGCTTCTTCAACTGTATTGAAAACAGGTACGCCTTCAACCTCAGTTCCGCCTTTTCCAGGTGTTACACCTGCCACGATTTGTGTACCGTATTCAAGCATTTGCTTCGTATGGAAAAGAGCTGTTGATCCTGTAATCCCTTGTACAACAACCTTGGTATCTTTATTAATAAATACGCTCATTAGTCCCCCGCCTTTCTCAGCCTACTTGCTCAACGATTTTTTGTGCGCCGTCCGCCATAGATTCAGCTGCGATGATATTCAATCCTGATTTATTAAGGATTTCTTTCCCTAAGTCAACATTTGTACCTTCAAGACGAACCACAAGTGGAACTTGAAGACCGATTTGCTTAGCTGCTTCTACAACGCCTGTTGCAATAACATCACATTTCATGATTCCACCGAAGATATTGACGAATATACCTTTAACGTTTTCATCAGAAAGAATGATTTTAAATGCTTCTGTTACCTTTTCCGCTGTCGCACCGCCCCCAACATCAAGGAAGTTAGCGGGATCTCCGCCGTAATGCTTTACGATGTCCATCGTTGCCATGGCAAGACCGGCTCCGTTAACCATACAACCGATATTTCCGTCCAGGGAAATGTAGCTTAGGTCATATTTAGAAGCTTCGATTTCTTTTGCATCTTCTTCTTCAAGATCTCGTAATTCAATCACATCTTTTTGACGGTATAATGCATTTGAATCGAAGTTGAACTTCGCATCCAATGCCATTACGTCTCCATCACCTGTTACAACTAAAGGATTGATTTCAACAATAGAAGCATCCTTTTGGACGTACACGTTGTAAAGACCCATCATGAACTTAGCTGCTTTTCCAACAAGTTTTTGAGGGATATTGATATTGAATGCAATACGTCTCGCTTGGAAACCTGTCAATCCAACAACTGGATCAATATATTCTTTAAAGATTTTTTCCGGTGTTTCTTCTGCTACTTCTTCGATTTCTGTTCCGCCTTCTTCAGAAGCCATCAGGACAACTTGGGAAGTCGCGCGGTCGAGTACCAGACCTACGTAATATTCTTTCTTAATATCACAGCCTTCTTCAATAAGTAAGCGCTTTACTTCCTTACCTTCAGGACCTGTTTGGTGAGTTACTAAAGTTTTACCGATTAACTCATCTGCATATGTACGCACTTCGTCCAGGCTTTTAGCGATTTTAACTCCGCCAGCTTTACCTCGACCACCTGCATGGATTTGAGCTTTCACTACATACACGCTGGAATCTAATGTCTTCGCCGCTTCTACTGCCTCTTCAGCTGTAAAAGCCACTTTACCATTTGGTACGGATACCCCGTAATTTCTGAGGATTTCTTTACCTTGATATTCATGGATATTCATTTTCCATCCTCCTATCAAACTCTTCAAAAAATAGACTGCGCTTTCATTGTATAAAATGACAGTATATCTGTCTACCATTATGCTAAAAATATTATATTAATTTTAAAATTCTGAACTTAAAATAGTAGAATTACTCCATATGTTCCATTGTTCTTGAAGGGATTATCCTTGAAATTATTATTCTTAAAAAATATAATTTACTATTCTAATCCGTGCCATGCCGTTTTGTGACTTGGTGTATATTAGAAAGAAATTATCCCTTTCCCTCTATATCCCGATCTAATCGGTAGATAAAAGCAAAAACCTCCGCTACAGCGCCATATAATTCTTCAGGTATTGATTCTCCTACATCCAGGTTCCCAAGAAGAGAAAGTAAGCTCTTATCTTCTTGTACCGGTATTTGATGGTCTTTTGCTTGAGCCAAGATGTTATCAGCAATGATTCCCTTCCCTTTAGCAAGGACCTTTGGAGCTGATTCACTATTTTGATTGTAGCCTAAAGCAATCGCTTCTTTTCTCTCATGAGGGTTTTTCATATCTTTAAATCAACTCCCGAAAACATTTTTAAGCGTTCTGCATTGATTTTATCAGAAAGCTCAACTTGCTTATCCGGAGCTTTCACCTTTATCATGGATAATTGATAGTCCAGCTTTTCCAGACCTTCTTTTAATCCAGGAATAAATGATCTGGACATTCTCTCGGCGTTTGGGTGGTCATTCCAGATAGTCAAGGAGACCACTCGGTTTTGAACCTGCATATCGATTAATGTCTCTTTCATGATATCCAGCTCTAATAAAAATAAAACCCGGCAGTAGTCTCCATCAATCACACCTTTTTCTTTTTCTTTCTCTTTCCCTGTCCATTGAAGGGTGATATCGGTGCTCTGTCCAAATAGAGAAAAAGGGAATTGTTGTACGATTGTTAGAAAAGGAGAACTCTCCTGTGATTGAAGCACTTGGTGGTTCATCTTGAGAACAAGATCATCGGCTAGCATTCGAATATCTGCGAGTGGGTGATTTTGACTTAATCCAATGAGATGCTGCTTGATTGTTGGATGTTGCTGAAGCTCTTGTCCGTTTTTTTGTAACTGAGCTTCAAAGTTAATCCCAAACGTTCCAATTACTTTCTTCAACACCCTTGCCAGTTCTTCTCCACGGATCGTCTGAGTGAGTTCTTGTTCTATCTGTAGGTGCAGTTTGTGAAATAGCCGTTGCATGTTCGATGAAGGTGCGCCTCTCCCATAAGATTGAAAGAGCCTCATATAGTTCATCTCAATGGACCGCCACTTTTCCTCCCCGACCACTCCCATGAGCTCTTTAGCTGCCAGGAAGGAAGGCTTGTCCGTTTTTTCATTTAGGACGGTCTCTGAATTCAATAAAATATTAATCCATTTATCGATTTGAGTACCAGATAGTTTATGAGATTCCTGACCCTTGCCGATATTAGTAGATAGAAGCTGATCCAGATCATTTCGAAGCTGTCCCGGTGCTGCACCTGGAATATCCGCCAATCTGGTTCTTAGAAGCTCTATCTTTCTTTCCCACTGTTCTTGTGAAGACTGTTTCACCTCTTCTAGAACCGTTGTCTTTAACCCTTCCCTCCATTGATTCATGGGAATTTCTTTTGGAAAGACTCCTAGTGATTTCAATAGATCGAAATGACCTAAACGATTTGAGAAAGTTCCGGACGAATCAACTAAGCTGGATAGTGCATTTATTACAAGCCTTTCTGACGCCAGCCTATTCAACGGTTTCTGGATCCCGGTAAGTAAATGAAGTATGTCCGTATCCCTTCCAGTTCCCCTTAACTTTGAAGCCAGCTCATTTAGCATGGATAAAAGGCTGCCTGTTGATGTTCCCGCTCTCATCGAGAGAAAGACCCTGTCAGAAAGCGGCATGTCCCTCTTAGCCATTTCAACCAGGGTTTTCACATTTTCTGATGAATCTTTTCCTTTCAAATGTTTCTCTCCGAATAATAGCAGCTCTTTATGAATCGGAATGCTTTTTTTCATGAGCTCCATTACAAAGTCGTTCAGTTCTTTCCCACTTGTTGATAAGGAAAAATGCTGTAATAGATTTGCTGATGCATGCTTTCCAATTTCTAATCCAGCCTGCCCACGGTTCGGGATTAGATGTAGACTTACTCTACTTTCAGATTGTTTCACTTCTACCCAATAACGTTCTCCAGCTTCCATTGGCGCTTCCATTTTCGCAATAAACCGGTGACCATTTGCTGACACTAATGCATTGTCCTCTCCTAACAGCTTATGGACGCTGATAAATAGAACTTTTCCACTTTGAATGGAAAAGGGCTTTTGATCAATGGGCTGGTTACTGTTAATACCATGAATATGGCTCATGTCCGTGTCTCCCGTTCATTGTGAATCAAAATCGATTCATTGTTTCTACAGTCCAACAAGCTGCTAATCTAAAGCAGCTCCTTCACAGGTGCAAAGCTCTTTCGATGAATCGGCGTCACTCCTAATTTCTCCAGCCCGCCTAAGTGATCCTTTGTTCCATATCCTGCATTCTTCTCAAACGCATACCCAGGATAGGTGGTTGCATACTCCTTCATCAGTCGGTCACGTGTCACCTTGGCAATGATGGATGCTGCTGCGATGGATATACTTTTCGAGTCTCCTTTAATGATAGACTGACTCGGAAAAGGCGATTGAATTTTCATCGCATCGATCAGTAAATACTCAGGTTGAACCGGCAAGCTGACGATCGCTTCACTCATAGCCTTTTTTGTAGCCTGAAAAATATTTATGGAATCAATTTCATCCGCATGTACCATTCCTACCCCAACAGATATTGCGTGTTCCATGATGTATTCATAGAAATCTTCTCTTTTGGCTTCTGTTATCTTCTTGCTATCATTTAATCCCGCCAAATAGAAGTCATGGGGCAGAATGACGGCAGCTGCTACCACAGGACCTGCCAAAGGACCTCTACCCACTTCATCGATTCCTGCAATGTGGGTGAATCCTTGCTGGTGAATTTCTCTTTCATATTGAGTAAGGAGGGCAAATTCTTCTCTTTCCTTCTCTCGTTTCATCTGCTCGCGTTCAATCTGTTTTAATAGTTTTTGGACACCAATTCTTTCGTCCTTCTTCAATTCCTCAAGAATCGGATCATGAGCACAAGCAGACTTGATGAATTCCCTTATTTCTTTAATGGTCATATGTACTGTATTCAAATTGCTCCTCCTATTTATATCGGATGTACTTCACATAAATAAAGAGGCTGCGCAAAAGAGATCCCCTCTTTTTACAGCCTCTTTTTTTATTCGCTCTCCCGCTCAGTCTCACCAATGATGTCAAACGTCATGGGTCCTAATTGTACATTTCGAATGTCACGTACGATAATTTCAGATGTCTTGTCATAATTCACTTCTCCACCAGCCATCAGACAGCCTCTTTTAGCTCCGATTTTATCGAAACTATCCACTACTTCTTCAGGTATTTCTTCGAGGCCGTAGCGCTCTTCTAATCGCTCTGGATAGTGCTCTTCAAGAAATCGTAGACCATAAACGGCGATATCCTGTAAATTCAGGATGGTATCTTTAATGGCACCGGTCAATGCCAGCTTATATCCAACTTGCGGATCTTCAAACTTGGGCCATAATATTCCCGGCGTATCGAGCAGTTCAAGCTCTTTTCCTACTTTGATCCATTGCTGGGCTTTTGTCACTCCAGGAGTATTTCCTGTTTTCGCTATATTCTTCTTAGCCAGGCGATTGATTAATGTGGATTTTCCTACGTTAGGAATACCGACAATCATGGCTCTTATGGCACGGGGTCTCATTCCTCGTGATTTCATGCGGTCGAACTTTTCTTTTAATATTTCTTTAGCGGCTTGAACTATGACTTGAAGTCCTTTGCCAGCCTGTGCATTTACAGCAAGAGCTGTTATTCCTTGCTCTTTGAAATAAGAAATCCATTGATTCGTTCTATTTATATCTGCCATGTCTGCTTTATTTAACAAAACAAGCCGCGGCTTTTGTCCAATAATTTCTTCAATCATTGGATTTCTTGACGATAACGGTATTCTCGCATCTACTAATTCAATGACAATGTCTACAAGTTTTAACTTCTCAGTAACTTGTCTACGAGCTTTAGCCATATGCCCTGGGAACCATTGTATTGTCATATGACCACCTCCAAACAACTTTTTTCTATTATTTCACGAAACCTATATCTTTAACAGGCCAATATATCACTTTTGTATCACCAATGACTTCTTCCATTGGAACTGTACCGATGTGACGACTATCTTTGCTGAAACGGCGATTGTCCCCCATCACAAAGATTTCCCCTTCAGGAACAGTGCCTTTTTCAATGATATCATTTAAAGTGAAATCTTCTGTTAACACACCATCATTTAATTGATCTTTATACTCTTGTAAGTATGGTTCAGCATACGCTTTTCCATTAATATATAATGTATCATTTTTGTACTCTACTTTATCCCCCGGGAGTCCGATGACGCGTTTAATATAGTCTTTTTGTTCAGGTGCATGGAAAACGACGATATCAAATCGCTCCGGCTCCCCTAATTTACTTACAATCATTCGATCTCCGTTATGTAAAGTAGGCATCATTGATAATCCATCGACAACAATGGGTGCAAATAAAAAGAATCTGATAATTGCAGCTAAACCTACTGCGATCAACAGTGCCTTCATCCACTCCCACCACTCATTTTTCTCTTTAACCACATCTCCACCACCCAATGTATTTTTCTATCTTTTTCTATTCTACTAGAAATTCTTGTATTTCTCATTAAAAAAAGGTGGCTTCATTAAAATAGGCAGGCCGTCCTCCGCGGACGTTTCATTTATTACACAACAAATCTTGTACAATAAGGAAAAGGAGCTTGTCTCCAAGCTCCTTTTCTTACGTTCTTATCGAATTTCTTTAATACGTGCCGCTTTACCACGCAGGTTACGCAGGTAATAAAGTTTCGCACGACGGACTTTACCGCGACGAATAACTTCTAATTTAGCGATCTTTGGTGTGTGTACTGGGAAAGTACGCTCAACACCTACACCGTAAGAAATTTTACGAACAGTAAATGTTTCGCTGATACCGCCACCGCGGCGTTTGATTACTACTCCTTCGTATACCTGAATACGTTCACGAGTACCCTCAACGATGTTAACGTGTACACGTACTGTATCACCAGGACGGAAAGATGGTAGATCAGAGCGAAGTTGTTCTTTCGTAATATCTTCGATTAATTTGTGCATCTTTTTCAACTCCTTCCAACAGATGCTCTTACAAAAGCGATAGATTGCAGCGGAACATCGGGATCAATGACAACAGGGGATATCCCCTCAAGCCACAAAGAATATAATATCACACAGGCAACCAGGATGCAATAGCTTATTTAGACTTTCTCCAATCCTCTATCCAGGCCTTTTGCCGATCTGTGAGTGAATATCTTTCTAATAGGTCCGGTCTTCTTTCAAAGGTTCTTCTCAGACTCTCTTTCTCTCTCCATTCATCTATCAGACGATGGTTCCCTGAGATCAGCTCATCTGGTACCTTCAACCCCCTAAAGTCCGATGGCCGGGTATAATGGGGATGCTCAAGGAGTCCTGATGAGAACGAATCCTGAATAGGCGAATCTTCATTTCCAAGCACTCCAGGAAGCAGGCGAACTACACTATCGATGACAACCATGGCGCCAAGTTCCCCACCAGTCAATACATAGTCTCCAATTGATATTTCGTCCGTTACAACATGCTCCCTGATCCGCTCATCGTAACCTTCATAATGACCGCATATAAACACGAGATGCTCTTCCTTAGCAAGTTCCTCTGCCTTTTGCTGTGTATAGCGTTCCCCTTGCGGACACATGAGGATGACCCTCGGCTTTGATTGTTGCTCTTTCTTTAATGCATCAACTGCATCAAAGATAGGCTGTGGCTTTAATACCATTCCGGCTCCTCCACCGTAAGGATAATCATCAACTTGATTATGTTTGTTATCAGCGTATTCCCTGAAGTTAATCACATTGTAGCTTACGGCTTCTTTTTCGTATGCTTTCTTAAGAATCGATTCACCAAAGATCCCCTCGAACATAGATGGGAATAGAGACAGGACATCAATTCTCATCATGACAACAGGCCTTCCATCGGTTCAATCGTAACAAGCTGTTCCTCTATGTCGATCGTCTTCACGATATCCTCTATGTAAGGAATAAGGTATTCTTTGCCTCTTTGACCCTTCACAACCCAAACGTCGTTCGCTCCCGGGCTTAGAATCTCTGTTATGGTTCCAAGCTCTTCCCCGGCAGTTGTTAAGACCTTACAGCCAACGATTTCGTGGAAATAGTATTCTCCTTCTTCGAGTTCCTGCAATTGGTCTTCCTGTACCTTCAGGATTCCTTCTTTAAACTTCTCAACCTCATTGATATTTTCATACCCCTCGAAGGTCAATAAATCAAAGCTCTTATGATTTCGATGAGATTTGATCACGAGACTGATCGGTTCTTGGTTTTTACCTTGAAACAAGTATAGTGTGTTCCCTATTTGATATCGCTCCTCAGGAAAATCTGTCGTAGAAACGATCTTTAATTCACCTTTAACTCCATGAGTATTGACAATCTTACCTACATTAAACCACTTTTCCATCGCTTTCACCTCTTGCATCAACGAATTTCTTTCACAATACCATCTTCAATTATAATTGTCTTAGAAAGTGCTTCTTCTTCCCAATTGTCACCAACTTGTATGTCAATCATACCCTGGACTTCTTTTTCCTTTAGCTCGCTTCCAATAGGAAGAATATTTAACTGCTCGATTTGGAAATCCAAAAGCTTGATCTTTTCAGCCCGCTCGTTCAATTCTCTTTCGAAGTGCTGATTTAATTTATGGGACGGATATTTCTTACCACGTTCAATCTTTTTCATTTCGAACTGTAACTGATCGCTTTCCTTAGCTAAATGAAACTTTTGATTTTCATATCGTTTCATTAACAGATCCTTACTCTTTTCTGTTAACACCTGTTTAATCGTAATCGTATGTATCACATTCAAAAGTTCTTCCTCCTCCTTCTATTCACCCCACGCTGTCGTACTAAATCCTTAGGGTGTTCTCTTGGGGGAGTGTTGGATTGTGCAGGTCTTCCTTAAATTATGCAGCATAAGCCTATGAAAAAGGGGACTGACGTCTTAAGGCTATATAGTAACCTTTGTGGGTCAGTCCCCTGATTCAATAGAGTCGGTGTTCAAGGTCATAGGACCCTTTCGTGTAAAGAGCCAAATGTCGGCTTCCTTACTCCACTATCTCTAAGAAGATTTTCTTCTGTTGTGAAGATCCTGCTGCAGCGTATACCACAGTTCGAATCGATTTAGCTACTCTCCCTTGTTTCCCAATGACCTTCCCCATGTCTTCAGGATGGACAGATAACTTATAGGTTATGCCGTTCGCTCCCTCATCGGTTTCGATGTGGACTGAGTCCGGATGGTCAACTAAGGGTTTCACAATCGTTAGAATAAGATCTTTCATCGATCTAATCGATTACTTGCTGTTTTTAGCATTGTGGAATTTTTCCATAATGCCTTGTTTTGAGAATAGGTTACGAACTGTGTCAGATGGTTTAGCACCATTAGATAACCATTTAAGAGCCAACTCTTCATCGATTTTCACTTCAGCTGGTTTAGCAACCGGGTTGTAAGTTCCAACTGTTTCGATTTGACGTCCATCACGTGGTGAACGAGAATCTGCAACTACGATACGATAGAAAGGAGATTTTTTTGCTCCCATACGTTTTAATCTGATTTTTACTGCCATAATTAAAGCACCTCCGAATAGTTTCACACAAGTTAGTATAATATCAAATGTGTATTTTGTTTGTAAAGTGTTTTTTCTTAACAGTTCAATTTTTCATGAAAAAAATTGAATGAATTGCTTACATAAATGGGAATTTCATCCCTTTTTTCTTACCTTTTCCTTGCATGCCGCTCATTTGTTTCATCATTTTCTTCATGTCCTCGAATTGTTTGAGAAGTCGGTTTACCTCTTGAATGGATGTTCCGCTCCCCTTCGCAATTCTTTTACGACGTGAAGCATTGATGGTTTCCGGATGAATTTTCTCATCCTTCGTCATCGATTGGATGATTGCCTCAACATGACTGATCTGCTTGTCATCGACTTGAATCTTATCCAAGCCCTTCATTTTGTTTGCTCCAGGCATCATTTTCAGTAACTCATCGAGTGGGCCCATTTGCCTCACTTGACCTAATTGCTCCAGGAAATCATCAAAAGTGAAAGACATGGTACGCATTTTTTGTTCAAGTTCTTTGGCCTTCTCTTCATCAACATTGGCCTGAGCTTTCTCGATTAGGGAAAGAACATCTCCCATACCGAGGATTCGTGATGCCATGCGCTCAGGATGGAATGCTTCTAACGCATCCATCTTTTCACCCATCCCAACAAATTTAATCGGTTTTTCAGTGACGGAACGGATTGATAGTGCGGCCCCGCCTCGTGTATCACCATCAAGTTTTGTCAGCACAACACCCGTTATGCCAAGGTCTTCATTAAAGCTTTGCGCAACATTAACCGCATCTTGACCTGTCATGGCATCCACTACGAGGAATATCTCATCTGGATTTGAGAGTTCTTTAATTTCTTTTAGCTCTCCCATCAGGTTTTCATCAATGTGAAGTCGGCCTGCTGTATCAATCAGAACATAATCGTGATGTTCTTCTTTTGCCTTTTCGATGGCCTTTTTCGCAATCTCAACAGGACTCACCTGATCTCCCAGTGAAAACACAGGCAGGCTTAATTGTTTCCCGATGGTTTCTAACTGCTTGATGGCAGCGGGACGGTAAATATCAGCAGCCACTAATAGTGGTTTGCGGTTATGTTTCTTTCGAAGCAGGTTCGCAAGCTTTCCAGTGGTCGTCGTTTTACCTGCACCTTGTAAACCAACCATCATAATGACAGTTGGGGGACGTTTAGCGACGGCAATCTGACTTTGTTCGCCACCCATCAGATTTGTAAGCTCTTCCTGAACAACCTTAATGACCTGTTGTCCCGGTGTAAGACTCTTCATGACTTCTTGTCCGACAGCCCGTTCACTTACTTTCTTGACGAATTGCTTCACCACTTTAAAATTAACGTCCGCTTCCAAAAGAGCAAGACGAACTTCACGCATCATCTCTTTAACATCCGCTTCTGAAATCTTTCCTTTTCCACGGATTTTTTGTATTGTACCTTGCAGTCGGTCGGCTAATCCTTCAAATGCCATTCATGCCGCCTCCTAATCCAATATTTCAAGATCATCAATGAGTTTTAAACAATAAGCAGAATCAATTGATGATTCTCCTATTTTTTGCCTGAGTTGTTCAAGAATCTCGTTGCGTTCTTGAAATTTTTTAAATAATAAAAGCTTTTCTTCGTACTCCTCGATCATGGCCTCTGTTCGTTTAATGTTATCATACACTGCTTGTCGACTAACATTATACTCTTCAGCGATTTCTCCTAAAGAGAAATCATCCAAATAATAAAGGGACATATAGCTTCTCTGCTTAGGAGTTAACAAAGATTGATAAAAATCGTAGAGATAATTCATTCTGGTCGTTTTCTCCAGCACGGATATCCCTCCTTGTTAAGTGAAAAACCTTTACATATGAAGAATACAGCGTTTACGGGTGTTTGTCAAGGATACTTAAGGATTTTTCATAGAGAAAATCCTTAAGTATCCATACAAAAGAAGAGTAACCTGCAATACGACTTTATAAAGTCGTCCATGAGGCTACCCTATCGATTCTTAAATCTATTCTTCTTCTTTATCAACCAGGTTAGAGAATAAGCCGTATACATACTTTTCAGCATCGAACGGCTGGAGGTCGTCCATCTTCTCTCCCAGACCTACATATTTCACAGGGATATCAAGTTCGTTTCTGATCGCAAGGACAATACCACCTTTTGCTGTACCGTCCAGCTTCGTCAGGACGATCCCTGAAACATTCGTTGCTTCTTTAAAGGTTTTAGCTTGCACCATGGCATTTTGACCTGTGGTCGCGTCGAGTACAAGTAAAACTTCATGAGGAGCTCCTGGAACTTCTCTTTCTATCACCCGCTTCACTTTTTCAAGCTCTTTCATCAGATTCACTTTATTTTGTAATCTTCCTGCTGTATCACAAATAAGAATATCCGCTTTTTTTGCTTTTGCTGATTGAACTGCATCAAACATAACCGCTGCCGGGTCGCTTCCTGCCGCTTGTTTAATGACTGGAACTCCTACACGTTCCCCCCATACTTCAAGCTGTTCGATTGCGCCTGCACGGAATGTATCACCTGCCGCAAGTACCACGTTCTTACCTTGTTCCTTGAACATATGAGCCATCTTCCCAATGGTCGTCGTCTTTCCAACGCCATTCACTCCGACAAACAGCAAAACCGTCAGCTGATCATCCTGAATGTTCAGGCTGTTGTCCTCATCACGATCTCCTTGGTAGATTTCAACAAGCTTCTCTGAAATGACTGATTGAACATCTTCAGTGTCTTGAATATTCTTTCGCTTCACTTCTAGCTTTAGTTCGTCTATCAGTTCCATGACCGTATCAAACCCAACATCCGCTCCGATCAGGATTTCTTCCAGCTCTTCAAAGAAATCTTCATCCACTTTGCGGTATCTCGCAACCAGGTCATTGACCTTTGTTGTAAAGTTATTTCTTGTTTTACTTAGTCCATCTTTAAATTTCTCTGATACGTTGTCACTCGATTGTGTAAATTTATCTTTAAGCTTCTTAAAAAAACTCAACCTTTCACACCCCACTCATTAAGTTTCTATCAATTCCTTTGTTTCTTGCAGTCTGACTGATACTAACTTGGACACACCAGATTCCTGCATCGTTACACCGTACAGAACATGGGCTTCTTCCATTGTTCCTTTACGATGGGTAATGACGATGAATTGTGTTTCGTCACTGAATTTCTTTAAATATTGACTGAACCTCTGTACATTTGCTTCATCAAGAGCTGCCTCTACCTCATCCAGTATACAGAATGGTACAGGCCTGATCTTGAGGATTGAAAATAGCAGGGCAATGGCCGTTAAGGCTCGTTCTCCCCCGGACATCAGCCCAAGGTTCTGCAGCTTCTTCCCTGGGGGCTGGGCTACAATATCAACCCCCGTATGAAGGAGATCAGATGGGTCCGTCAGCTTCAACTGCGCTCTTCCCCCTCCAAACAATGCTCTAAATACCCCTTCGAATTCCACTTGAATAGCCGTGAAGGTTTGATCAAAGCGTTTGATCATTTCTGTGTCCATCTCATTGATGACCAGGTAAAGAGTGTCCTTCGCTTCCGTCAGATCATTCTTCTGCTCTACTAAAAATTCGTATCTTTCCTTCACTCGTTCATACTCATCAATGGCACCGAGATTTACGGTTCCCAGTTCTTCCAAGGCCAATTTCACAAGTTTCACTTTCTTTCTCGCTTCTTCGACCTCAATCGTTAAGGGGTAGTCTGACTTAGCCGCTTCAAACGAAAGCATATACTCATCGCGTAAATGATCAAGTCGATTTTCCAGTTCAACATCCAGACGATTGATTTTCACTTCCTCGTCCCTTAATGCTCCTACCAAACCTTTATGCTGACGCTTTAATTCTTTCAACTCAAGCTCCTCGTCTTCAACCGCATGTTGAAGATTTAAGCGCTCTTCCCGTCGTATAGTAATCAAATTTGAAGTTTCTGATTTTTGAATCGAACACTCTTCAGCCTTCATCCCAAGCTGCTCTTCTCCTGAAAAATTATCCTTCATTTCAGTCTGCAGCCACTCCAAATCATCTTGTAAAGTCGCCTTCCGCTTGTTTGTATCGACGATCGTTTCCTGCACACGAATTAATTGATTACGACTGTTAACCAATTGCTCGTTTCGTGCGGCGAGGTTTGCTTTTATATCACTGATTTCATTCAATAAAGCATCCTTGGACGTTCGTTCACTATTTTTTTGGAGAGTAAGCTCGCTAATCTTTTGATCGAGCCTTTTAATATCTTCTCCAATTTCATCCAGAGACGCTCTTAATTCCTTCGTTCTTGAATCATGCTTCTCTTTAACCGATGTAAAGTCTTTTTTCTCCAAATCATATAGGGAAAGCCTTTCATCCAGGTTCTGCTGGGATAATTCATTTTCACGCAGTTGGGAAAGAAGTTCTTGCTCCTTAAGTCGCAAACGCTCTCCTTTCACTCTCATTTCTTCCAGCTTCTTCTCTCTGAAGCTGCTTTCTTCTTTCAGTGATTTCACTTGAGATTGAAGCTGTTCAGTCTGGCTTTCCATCGTTGTAAGCTTTTCTTTCATTTCTTCAAGCTCACCTTTTCTGGAGAGAAGCGAATTTTTCTTCTGCTTCACGGTACCACCGGACATGGATCCACCGGGATTCACCACGTCTCCGTCCAGGGTTACTAGACGGTAACGATATTGTATAAGCTTTGCGATTTCATTTGCTCCCTTTAAATCCTTCGTGATGATCACATTGCCAACCAGGTTAGAAATCACCATTTGAAAGCGCTCATCATAATTAAGAAGATCAGTTCCAACTCCTATAAAAGAAGAATGACCCTTCAGCATATTTTTTTGACTGTCAGGGATCGATTTCCCTTTGATCACGTTCATCGGCAAGAAAGTAGCACGGCCGTATTGATTCTTCTTTAAGAAAGCAATGGCTTTTCGGCCATCTTCTTCTGTATCGACCACGATATGCTGCATGGAAGCCGCCAAAGCTGTCTCCATAGCCGTTTCATATGATTTAGGTACTGTTATCAGTTCCGCAACCGCTCCTTGGACCCCGGTTAACTGACCGTCACGTTCCTTAAGTACTTCTTTCACACCCTGGAAGAAACCTGTATAGTCATCTTCCATTTCCTCAAGCATTTCTTTCCGGGATTTCGCCTGTTGCAGGAATTGGAAGGCTTGATATAGGGTCTTTTCTTGCTTTTCATATTTAGCCTTCACTGACTCAAGCTTTTGCTGTTCTTCACGATAGAAGAATATGTGCTCATCGATTACCTCTTTTTGCTGCTGCAGCATTTTCGAAAGTTCTTTGTGACTCTGATGCAATTCATCACGCTGAATTACATACTTTTCATTTTCTGCTTCTAATCGGCCGCTTCGATTGGATTGCTGCTCCAGCTGCTGCTCAAGGTACTGAATTTCATTTTTGGCTGACGCCTGCTGATTCAGTTTCTCAATGTAATCACTTTTGAAAGATTCTATTACATCTTCAATATTTTCATTATAATGTTTAAATTGATTCTGTTTCGTAATGAGCAGCTCTTTAAGTTCCTTAACGTCTGAATCGATAGACTTGAATTCCATCTCTGCTTTTTCTTTTTCAGAAGTCAGTTGTTGAATTTGTTCTTCTGCTTCTTCTATCGATTGCTTTAATTGAGTTTCGTTGGAAGACGAATTTTTCTTCCGTTCCACTAATACTTGTTTCCTACCCTCGAGTTTCTCCAATTCTTCACTTGTAGCCAGGAGCACTTCCTGAAGATTTGAGATCGATTCATCAAGAGCCGCAATTTTATCACGGGTTTGGGTCAGAACGGCTTCCTTCTTTTGTATACGCGCGGAAAGTGCCAGTTCCTCTTTTCCATGATGTTCAAATTCTTCACTAAGCTTTTCCCACTGCTTATGTAAATCCTCAATATCATAGACCGTCAATGCGACCTCGAACTTCTCCAACTCTTCTTTTTTCTCCAAATAATCACGTGCCATCGAAGCTTGAATTTTAAGGGGTTCCACCTGCCCTTCCAACTCATGAAGAATGTCATTCACACGATTAAGATTTTCCTGTGTTTCAAATAACTTATTCTCCGCCTTTTTCTTACGTGTTTTATACTTTAATACCCCGGCAGCCTCTTCAAAGATGGTTCTTCGTTCTTCAGGCTTACTATTTAGGATTTCCTCCACTTTCCCTTGACTGATAATAGAGAACGCTTCTTTCCCTAAACCTGAATCCATAAATAATTCGATGATGTCTTTCAATCGACAAGGTTGTTTATTAAGTAAATACTCACTATCTCCGGAGCGAAACACTCGTCTTGTAACACTGATTTCACTGTAATCGATTGGAAGGGTACCGTCTTCATTATCCAAGACAAGAGTTACCTCTGCTATGTTAAGGGCTTTTCTTGAATCACTACCGGCAAATATAACATCTTCCATTTTTGATCCGCGAAGACTTTTCGCTGATTGCTCACCCAGTACCCAGCGAATCGCGTCTATAATATTGCTCTTCCCACTGCCGTTTGGTCCCACAACAGCTGTAACACCCGGGACAAATTCCACGGATATTCTTTCTGCAAAAGATTTAAACCCCATTACTTCTAGTTGTTTGAGGAACATCTTCTTTCCCCCTATTTAGCGTCTAGCTTTTGTTTTAGCTTCTCAAGAGCCTTTTGTGCGGCTTGTTGTTCAGCTTCCTTCTTAGATCGTCCTTTTCCTATGCCTAATTCTTCGTCATTTAAACTGACCCGGGAAATAAACTGCCTGTTATGGGCTGGCCCGCTCTCTTCAAGGATGCTGTATTCAATCATCCCTGCACTTCCTCGTTGTACCAGCTCTTGTAACTGACTCTTATAATCCATCACATGAGAAAAAGCACCGACGTTAATTTTTGGATAGACAACTTTTTCAAGGATTGAAATCACTGTTTCTAACCCTTGATCCAAATATACCGCTCCGATAAACGCCTCGAAGACATCCGCGAGTAATGCTGGTCTTTCCCGACCGCCTGTCATTTCTTCACCTTTACCAAGTAAGATGAGTTCACCGAAATTCATTTCAATCGAGAACTTAACCAGGGAAGGCTCACATACTATGGCAGCCCTTAATTTCGTAAGTTCACCCTCGCTCATCATTGGATACTTCTTGAATAAGAATTGAGAAACCGTTAATTCCAAAACGGCATCCCCAAGAAATTCTAAACGTTCGTTGTCTTCATAAGGCTTACGACGATGCTCATTCACATAGGATGAATGAGTAAAAGCTTGTTTAAGTAGTTTTTCATCATTAAATTGAATTCCGATTTCATCTTGAAACGTTTTAAACTTACTATCATTTTTATGTCTGGATATTCCTTTGTTTCTACTTTGCTTCCGCATAAGGCACTCCACCTTGCTCTATATGTTCTCTTTTTTCTACTTATCAAGTTTATGCTAAAAAAAGCAATTACGCAAAAAGTTTCTTGCGCACGTTAGAACACAAATAAACTTGGTAGAAGTGAGACCTCTACCAAGTTTCAAATGGTATTGAATGAAAGATCAGCATGCGCTTATCTTTTAATTCAATCTAACGATTAAGCTTTTGCTTTTATGTAGTTCACAGCATCACCTACTGTGCCGATTTTTTCAGCATCATCGTCAGAGATTTCCATGTCAAATTCATCTTCAAGTTCCATAACCAGCTCAACTACATCAAGGGAGTCAGCTCCTAGATCTTCTTTGAAAGAAGCTTCAAGAGTTACTTGAGATTCATCAACACCTAGACGATCTACGATAATTTTTGTTACACGATCTAATACTTCTGCCATTTTTGTCACCTCCCCTCAAGTATTATAGAGCATTTTGACCTCTAATGAAAAGAGTATCCACGAAAACAATTAATAAATTATTATTTTTTGTGTTACATGACCATCCCGCCATCGATATGAAGAGTCTGCCCTGTCATATAAGAAGCAGATTCAGATGCAACGAACGTTACCACCTTCGCAATATCCTGAGGACCTCCAAAGCGGCTTAAAGGAATTTGCTTTAACATTTCATTACGTACGTCTTCCGGAAGCTGATCCGTCATATCCGTGGAAATGAAACCAGGAGCGATTGCATTCACCGTGATGCCCCGGGGTGCCAATTCTCTGGCTGTTGTTTTCGTTAAACCTATCACACCGGATTTAGCTGCCACATAGTTTGCCTGTCCAGGGTTTCCGCTCACACCGACAATTGAAGAAATATTGATGATTCGACCGCTTCTTTGCTTCATCATTTGGCGTGTAACTGCCTTGGTGCAAAGGAAAACGCCTTTAAGATTGATGTTAATGACATCATCCCATTCTGCTTCTTTCATTCTCATTAATAAATTATCCCTCGTGATTCCAGCATTATTAACTAGAATATCCACTGAACCGAATTGGCCAATCGTTTCCTTCACCATTGCTTGAACAGCATCACTATCTGAGACATTACATTGTACGGCAATGGCTTCCCGGCCTAAACCTTTAATCTCATCGACGACTTCATTAGCCTTCGCTTCACTACCAGAATAGTTGACGGCTATATTACAGCCTTCACGGGCAAGCTCAAGAGCAATCTCCCTCCCGATTCCCCGGGATGCTCCCGTTACAAGGGCAACTTTTCCTTCTAAATTCATTTAGCCTTCCTCCTTTAACGCTTGGATGGTTTGTTCCAACGAGGCTTCGTCTTGAACAGCATACGTTTTCACCCGTCTATTCACTTTCTTCACTAAGCCTGAAAGTACTTTACCGGGTCCAACTTCAATGAACGTATCCACATCTAATTCAAGCAATTTCCCGACAGTATCTTCCCACTGAACAGGTGAGTATAATTGTTCGATTAATAAACGCTTGATTTCTTCACGATTGGTCACAGGTTCTGCCGTCACATTCGCAATGACCGGAACAGCTGCATCTTCAATCGTAATTGAATCCAAAATTGAAACAAATTGATCTGCAGCAGGTTTCATTAATTGAGAGTGGAATGGACCACTCACTTGAAGTGGAATGACCCTCTTCGCTCCAGCTTCTTTGGCTTTCTCTGAAGCAAGTTCCACTCCTTTCACCGTACCTGATATCACAATTTGACCAGGACAATTTAAGTTTGCCAGCCCTACCGGATGTCCGTCTTCCGTTACAAGATCGGTAATCTCTTTTAGTGGCTCTCTTGCCATTCCCAGAACAGCAGCCATCGTGCCTTCTCCACTTGGAACCGCTTCTTCCATGAATTCCCCTCTTTTACGAACAGCATACACCGCATCTTCAAAGCGGAGGGCACCTGCAGCTACCAGGGCGGAATATTCACCTAAGCTATGTCCGGCCGTATAATCTGCTGTTATACCTTCTTTTCTTAAACGATCCAGAATCGCGATGCTCGTTGTTAATAAAGCTGGCTGAGCATTTGTCGTTTGAGTAAGTTCTTCTTGCGGTCCATCAAATATAACACTTGTTAATTCCGATTCCAATCTTTCATCCGCTTTAGCGAAATACGCTTGTACTTCAGGGTATTTGTCAGCTAATTCTTTTCCCATCCCAACAGTTTGAGAACCTTGTCCGGGAAAAATGAATGCAATTTTACTCATGTTATTCTTCACTCCCCTTGATAGCATCTTTAATCGTATTGGAGACATTGTGTTTCACCATTTCCCTGGCTTGTCTCATGGCATTATATAGGGCAACCTCATTTGATGAGCCATGGGCTTTAATCACCGGTGCCTTCAGACCAAATAATCCCGCGCCTCCATACTCTGTATAATCAAGCATATTTTTCATTTGCTTTAAATCATTTTTCACTAATCCTGCAGCCAATTTATTTTTTGTTGAAGCTGTGAACGTCTTTTTAAGCATAGAGAAAACAGAAAGAGCCGTTCCCTCAATCGTCTTCAACACCATATTCCCGGTAAACCCATCGGTAACGACGACATCCGCAGGTCCTTCAAGTAAGTCCCTGGACTCCACATTTCCAATAAAATGAATAGGAGCGTCCTTTAATAATTGGAATGTCCTCTTGGTTAATTCATTCCCTTTTTTATCTTCGGTCCCTATGTTTAATAAGCCTACGCGAGGATTGTTGATCCCTCTTACTTTCTCGGCATATATGCTCCCCATGATTGCATATTGCAACAGATGTTCTGGCTTGGCATCGACATTTGCTCCTAAATCGAGCATAAGAAACCCCTTACCATCCAGTGTTGGAAGCGTAGGTGCCAAGGCAGGTCTTTCAATTCCATCAATTCTGCCTACAATGAACAATCCCGCGGTCATAAGCGCACCTGTATTCCCTGCTGAAATACACGCATCCGCTTCTCCATTATTAACCGCTTGCGCCATCAGAACCATCGATGCATTCTTCTTGCGTTTAACGGCTCTAACAGGTTCGTCTGTTGCCTCGATCACTTCATCCGTATGAACGATTGTCAATCGATCGACTGGTGTGATGTACTGTTTTATTTGATTTTCATCTCCGTATAAGAGCACTTCTATATCATTGAATTCACTTAATGCCCGTTTCACACCAAGAACTATTTCTTTAGGAGCATGATCTCCGCCCATTGCATCTACGGCTAACTTCATCTACGCTTCATCCTTTGCAGATTTTTTAGAGCGATACATCTCAAATTCACCTGTGAAAACGAGTTCGCCACCGACTACACTTTGAACTTCTACAGTTGTTCGATCCTTTTGATCCTTCATATGTATCACTTTCGCTTTCGCAACAACACGCTCACCTTCCTTAACAGGTCGGGTAAATCGGATCGTTGACTTGGCTGTTAACGCTAGATCATCATTAATTACGGCAACAGCAAGAGAGTTCGCTTGAGCAAATAAATGATGCCCCCTTGCTATCCCATTCCTCACAAAAACATGCTCTTGTTTTACATCAAAAATGGAAATCGCACTATGATCTAACTCTATATCAATAATTTCTCCAATAATCTCTTCAATAGGCAATGATTTCACTTCATCTTCAAAAGATTTCTCTGCGACATATTTAATCCGTTCACGAAGTTCAGGGATCGATAATTCCATACGATCCAACCTGATTGTCTGCACACTCACTCGAAAACGTTCTGCTAATTCTTCATCTGTTATAAAAGGATTTTCCTTTATCGTGTCTGTAAGGTTCCCCTGTCTTTCCTTCTTTGAAAGTCTCAATATCAACACCGTCCAGTATTAGTACTAGGTACTAATAGTAGTATATAATCAAAAAAAGCAGATTGCAAGAAATAATCTCACAATCTGCCTGTCTAGTCTAGCTTTTCACCCTCTAATATCCCCGATCCGGATAAATACTCCCTGAGCGGTTCATATTCGGGATCCTTCCAAAAATGATCGGATTGAATTAAGCCTGCAGCATCATCTCTAGCAACTTCCAACGCACGATAATCATGCACCATATCTGCCACTTTAAACTCAGGAAGACCACTCTGCTTTCTTCCAAAGAAATCTCCCGGACCCCTTAGTTCAAGATCTTTTTCACTCAGAACAAATCCATCATTGGTTTCCGTCATGATCTTCATTCGTTCTTTTCCAACCTCGGTTTTCGGTTCGGCAAGAAGAATGCAATAGGATTGATGTTCGCCGCGTCCAACCCTTCCCCTTAACTGATGAAGTTGAGATAACCCAAAGCGCTCGGCATCATATATCAGCATTAAAGTAGCGTTAGGAACATTCACACCCACTTCGACAACCGTGGTGGATACAAGCACTTGAAGATGATTTGCACTGAATTCCCTCATCACTTCATCCTTTTCATCGGGGTGAAGCCTCCCATGCATCAATCCGACGTTGTAACGTCCTTCAAAGTAGTGCAGCAATTGATTGTAAACATCTATCGCATTTTGAACATCCAGTTTGTCCGACTCTTCAATCAGAGGACATATCACATAGGCCTGCCTGCCCTGATCTAACTCCTTGTCCATAAACGAAAGCACCCTTGATAGCATATCCGCTTTAGCCCAATAAGTTTCAATCGCCTTTCTTCCTGCCGGCATTTGGTCGATTATACTTACATCCATTTCACCAAAGACCGTAATGGCAAGAGTCCGTGGAATCGGAGTCGCTGTCATAAACAATACATCAGGACTTTCCCCTTTTTCCCTTAGTACACGTCTTTGATTTACCCCAAAGCGATGCTGTTCATCGGTTACAACGAGCCCCAGATGCTTGAATTGAACATCCTCCTGAATAAGTGCATGTGTTCCAATAAGAATATCAATTTCTCCGTCTTTTAATTTTTCTAATAAAAGCCGTCTTCTTTTTCCTTTTACCGAACTTGTTAACAGGGCAACAGAAAGGCCAACTGGTTCCAACAATTCACTCAAAGAGTTTGCATGCTGTTCTGCCAGAATCTCTGTAGGAACCATTAAAGCCCCTTGATATCCTGCAGTTACACTGGAGTATAATGCAATTGCCGATACGACGGTCTTCCCCGAACCAACGTCACCTTGTAAAAGGCGATTCATGCGATAAGGGGACTTCATATCCGCTGAAATTTCATTTACCACGCGCTTTTGTGCATCAGTTAAAGGAAACGGCAAAGAGTCAATAAATGCTTTGACCTTATCTAAATCATAATGCTGCTGCACGCCAGACGAATGTTCTCTTTCAAATTTTCTAAGAGCCTGCATTTTCAGTTGAAACAACAAGAACTCTTCATACACAAATCGTCTTCTTGCCTGCTTCATTTCTTCAGTGGAATCTGGAAAATGAAGATGATAAAGAGCATCCTTGCGACTTGACAGCTTATATTTTTCCATTAGATGATAAGGCAGGTTTTCCGTCAACAAATATCTGTAGTCCTGAAAAGCCTTTTTAATGAATTTTCTAAGTGTGTTGTTTTTAATAGAGCCTTTTAATGAATAAACAGGTTCAAAGTCCCCCTGTTTCCCATGTGGGCCCGACTGAAAATACTGAACCGTTATGATTTGCCTATTCTTATCCCATTTCCCTGTCACCGTCACCGTATCGTGAAGGTTTATTTTCTTCTTTAAATACGGCTGATTAAAAAAAACGGCCTGAACTAAATTTCTACCAACCAATATCCTCAGGGTTAAACGGGATTTTTTTCTCCCATAATACATCAGTGCAGGCTCTGAATGGACCTTCCCTTCCACTGTGACACGCTCATCATGGGCGACTTCCTCCAAGTCTCGAAGCCTGTAATCCTCGTACCTGTAAGGCAGGTATTCTAACAAATCCAGAACAGAATAAATCCCCATTGCATTCAGCTGTACAGCTGTTTCTTCACCAATCCCCTTGATGTCCTGGATCGTTAGTCCTTCATTATGATTCTTCACGTTTATTCAGGGAAACCCCAAAGATTTTCGCTTCAAGCTCCCTGCCTGTAGGGGTGGCAGCCAATCCTCCTTGAGCCGTCTCACGGAGAGCCACCGGCATTGTTTGACCGATTTTGTACATGGCGTCAATCACTTCATCACACGGAATACGACTCGTTATGCCTGCAAGTGCCATATCCGCTGCAACCATCGCATTGGCCGCTCCCATTGCATTCCGCTTCACACAGGGTACCTCAACGAGTCCCGCAACCGGGTCACACACAAGCCCTAACATATTCTTTAAGGTAATCGCCATGGCTTCAGCGGATTGGCTGGGAGTTCCCCCGGCCATTTCAACTATAGCTGCTGCAGCCATTCCACTGGCAGATCCAACCTCAGCCTGACATCCACCCGCTGCACCTGAGATGGAAGCGTTATTCGCTACAACAAACCCAAATGCTCCAGACGCAAACAAGAAGCGGATCATTTCATCTTTAGTAGGATTCAGCTTATTTTTAACAGCGAACAACGTTCCCGGAACAACTCCTGCAGATCCTGCAGTTGGCGTCGCACAAATCGTCCCCATTGCAGCATTCACTTCATTGGTTGCTACCGCTTTACTTACTGCATCCAGGATGGTGTCCCCACAAAGTGAGTTGCCTTTTTCAATATACTTTTGTAAAAGCACAGCATCCCCGCCTGTTAAACCTGAATGTGATTTCACACCTTCCAGCCCTCTGGCTACAGCCTGTTCCATCACTTCAAGGTTTCTCTCCATTTGACTGTATACTTCATCAAATGATTTTCCTGTAAATTCAATTTCCTGTTCAATCATAATATCAGAAATTTTCTTATTTTGACTTTCAGCAAGTTCTACTAACTCTGCTACATTTCGAAACATTTAAAATGACCTCCTCGCATGAATGTAAACGCTATCATTATAGTAATTGTTTAATCGGAAATCCGCGTAACTTGAGTAATATTGGGCAGTGACGTTAATTCATTGATGACAGCTTCATCAATCGGCTGATCCACTTCTATTGTCATCAATGCCATCTGACCCTTTTCTTTTCGCGAAACATCCATATGCCCGATGTTCAATTGGTGTTTGGCAATGACATTGGATACAGATGCAATCGCCCCAAATCGGTCGTCATGAACGACCAGAATGGCAGGGTGGTGACCTGACAGTTTGAGTTCAAATCCGTTAAGTTCGATAATTTCAACTTTCCCTCCACCAATGGAGATACCCACTAATTCGATTTCTCCTTTGTCATCTCCCATCCGGATTCGAGCCGTATTCGGATGATCCGTGATGGCATCTTCCTCTTGAAACTTGATCTTTATTCCTTTTTTCTTTGCTACATTGATTGATTCGATAATTCGTTCATCATATGTATCATAATCGAGGATTCCACCTACAATGGCTACGTCTGTTCCATGACCCTTGTACGTTTTTGCAAATGATCCATAAAAGGATATCGTCGCCCATTTCGGTTCCCTGCGAAACAAGTTTCTCGCCAATCTTCCTATTCTGGCAGCACCAGCCGTATGTGAACTTGATGGACCAATCATAACAGGACCGATAATATCAAATACACTTTTGTATTTCATGACTTTTCCCCCTCACTTAACATCCAAACTATACATCCATTCTAACATAATTGAAGGGGACAAACTCCATATAGAGCTGTCCCCCCTTCCTTTATTCCTTATTCAACTGAGAATATATAGGAGTAAAGTGGTTGTTTACCATTATGAACTTCCACTTCTACATCTTCATAATGCTCTTCTACATACTCTTTTAATGAATGCACGTCCTCTTCTGATACATCTTCACCATATAGGATGGTTAAAATTTCGGAGTCCTCATCCAGCATTTTCTCTAATAAGCTTTGCGCCGACTTTTGACGGTCATGATCAGAAATAACAATCTTACCTTCTGCGATTCCCATAAAGTCATCTTTCGCAATCGCCACACCATCAATATTCGTATCTCTTACAGCAAACGTGATTTGACCCGTTTTGACCTGCTTTGAAGCTTCTGTCATTAACTGTTTGTTGTCTTCAACAGAGGCTGATGGATTAAAAGCAAGTAATGCAGCCATTCCTTGAGGTACTGTCTTCGTTGGGACAACAGCTACTTCCATTTCAAGGACTTCTGCCGCTTGATCTGCTGCCATAATAATGTTTTTGTTATTCGGCATGATAATGACTTTCTTGGCATTCACTTCTTCAACAGCTTTCACGATATCCTCCGTACTTGGATTCATCGTTTGACCACCTTCGATCACAGCCGTAGCGCCGATGCTTTTGAACAAGTCGGAAATCCCTTCACCCATAGCAACCGTAACAATGGCAAAGTCAACTTCTTTTGGTGCAGCAGGAGTCTGAGCTTTTACTGGCTTTGTTTCACCAACGATGCTGCTGTGCTGCTGTCTCATGTTTTCAATCTTGATATTGATGAGACTTCCGTATCTATGACCATACGTCAATACATCACCCGGTTGTTCAGAATGGATATGTACTTTTGCTAATTCATCGTCACTTATGACAAGCAGGGAATCACCGAATCCGCTTAAATCCTGACGGAAATCTTCTTCATCAAATGACTGTTTGTCCTGTTCAAATCTAACCATGAATTCAGTGCAATAGCCAAATTCAATATCCTCCGTACTCATGAAATCTTGAGCTGTTTTATGATGCTCAGCACTCACGAGATCATTCATGGACGGTAACGAAGCTTGATTTGAAACCTTTTCTCCCTTTAGCTCAGCTAAAAATCCTTCATATACAAATAGTAGCCCTTGACCACCACTATCAACCACTCCCACTTCTTTTAGAACAGGAAGTAAATCAGGTGTACGATTTAACGAAGCCTGAGCCTCATCGACGATTGCCTGCATAAGCTTTACGAAATCATTTTCTGTTTCAGCTACAGAAACACCTTTTCTCGCAGCATCTTTCGCAACCGTTAGAATCGTTCCTTCAACAGGTTTCATAACCGCTTTATAAGCTGTTTCTACACCTGTTTGAAGTGCATTGGCAAATTCTGCACTTGATAAGGATTCTTTCCCTTCAATTGCTTTACCAAAGCCTCTGAACAATTGGGATAAGATAACACCTGAGTTACCTCTTGCTCCCATCAACAACCCTTTTGAAAGAGCAGCAGCCACATTTCCAATATGACCTTGAATATGGTTTTGAACTTCCTTCGCACCAGAAGTCATGGATAAGTTCATATTTGTTCCAGTATCACCATCAGGAACAGGAAAAACGTTCAGCGCGTCAACCAGCTGCGCATGGGCAGATAATTGGGTGGCACCTTGTATCACCATTTCAGCAAAACGTTTTCCTTCCAAAGATGTAATCGACACGAATCTTCCTCCTCACTACGGGTTCGTGACACGAACCCCCTGCACAAAAATATTTACTGAATCTACCGCCAAGCCGACGGTCTTATCAAGAGTATATTTAACCTTGGATTGTACATTATGGGCAAT
The DNA here is from genome assembly GCF_008180865.1 of Rossellomorea aquimaris. GTDB lineage: Bacteria > Bacillota > Bacilli > Bacillales > Bacillaceae_B > Rossellomorea > Rossellomorea yichunensis. The sequence continues at coordinate 560,638 of NZ_VTEX01000001.1, read as the reverse complement.
CTCAGAAATTTTTGTACCATAACTCACAATAATATACATATCAATATGTACTTCCTCTTCATCTTGACGAACGATCACTCCGCGAGTGAAATTTTCTTTACGTAAGATATCTGTGAAACCGTCTTTAATTTGGTTCTTTGAAGCCATTCCAACAATTCCGTAGCAATCCACCGCTGCACCTCCAGCAATCATTGCAATGACATCATTCGTAATATCAATTTGTCCGTACTGCGTTTTTAATTCGATGGACATGGAATGTTTTCCCCCTTTAATTACATGCTTGGCTAAAAACATTTTACTATAAGTATACTGTTTTTGAAAGCTAAACTATTATCTCTACGTGATTTGTTGGGTCATACTTTCTATTTTTTCCTTAATATGCAAAGATTAATCATTTATACTTCAGGTGAAGTGAGTGATGATAATCGTCTTTACGAGAAAGGATTGTCCATGTTCCAGATACTTAATCAAGATATGTCCTGATTTTCTAGTAACCGGGAGATCACTTTGCCCCACCTCTACCGCCAGAAGATAGAAAAAAGACGCCTAGCAACTAGACGTCTTCTCGTTTTAAGTATTATACGCGTTCAACTTTACCAGATTTCAACGCTCTTGCAGAAACCCATACTTTCTTAGGCTTTCCGTCTACAAGAATTCGAACTTTTTGCAGGTTTGCACCCCAAGTACGCTTGTTCGCATTCATTGCGTGAGAGCGAGCGTTACCTGAGCTAGCTTTACGGCCTGTTACTACGCATTGTTTTGCCATAATATATTCCCTCCTCACTAACAAGAAGCTGAAGTTAATTTCAGTTCCACATTTCGCTTATTATCATAAAGATACTTTAATAATTTATCACACAACTTTCCATAATGCAATACTACAATTAAAACCTTTCAAGAAAAAATACTTTACACCCCGAAAAGCGAAGGCGGCTTGGTTGGCCCGACAAGCATAAGATGAATTGACCGGAAAAGCGCTCTTTGCCTTTTTGGTCAATTTAACTTATGACCTCGAGCCTCGAGCCTCAAGCCCCTGGAGCTGGACATCGCAGAAAAGCGGAGGCGGCTTGGTCAGCCCCGAGAAGCATAAGACGAATCAACAGAAAACAAAAAGAAGATGGCATTCTAGCCACCTCCAACAAGCCATTTATTCTTTTTTAAACGTTCCTAACATCGCCCTCACAAGTCCACCCAGGAATTTTGGTAATTTAATTGTATAAAAGCGCATTTTTAGTCCCTCCCCACAATCTAAAGAACGTAATGTTTCGCTTGACAACAGTTTAGTCTATTCAAGCAGTCTCAGTTAAGTACGTCTTCTTTTCTACCTGGTTTTTAGAAGCTTTAATCACTGCTTCTTATCACCATTAATATGCCATTTGAAAAGGAAAAAGTACCAGATGATTGTATAAGTTCATTACTAATACATAGTGTGGAACCTCTTGAAATATTCCGATTATTTAATGGATATTTAAAGCCGGTGAGGGTGATTCCTTCGACACTTTCGGTTACCGGGACGAATGAAATATACTGTAATTCCGGGCTTTTTTCAACGGAATGAACTCCAGATTCGGCTAGGTATAACCGATTTTGAACATCAATGATTTCTACCTTGATGTCCGTATCTAAAAGCCTCGGAATCATTAATAATTGAAGGTTGCCCATAAAATGATCAAGCCGTCCACCGGTCGCTCCAAAAATGTTGATTTTGACAGGATTCTGATCAATCGCCCAGTTCAGGGCAAGCTCCAGATCCGTCTCGTCCTTTTCAGGCTTAAAACGATTGACTTCCTTCACTTTTTGTTGGATCAGCTCCCACTCTTTCTCGTTCACAGAATCAAAATCTCCAAAAGCGACATGCGGTTCTATTTTTTGTTCGAGTAACGTGTAGACCCCACGGTCCACACCAATCCAGTTTGCCTCATCACCCGAATATGAGTTCAATTCAGGGATGTATCTTTCTGGTCCGCCGGCAACGATATTGATTTCCATATTCTCCACTCCCATTTATAAAAATAGACTGACCCCATAGGATCAGCCTGTCGTCTCTTATACAAGAGATCTCTTTAATTCTTCGATTGCTGCCCTTCTATCACTGCGGTTATAGATGGCAGAACCTGCTACAAACACATCTGCTCCTGCTTCAGCACAAATGGCTGCCGTTTCAGGGTTAATGCCCCCGTCCACCTCTATTTCAAGGGTAGGATTGATATCATTTGCCCATTCACGAATCTGTTTGATTTTCGGGACGACCGACGGGATGAATGATTGACCACCGAAGCCAGGGTTCACAGTCATAAGCAGAACCATATCGACATCTTGCAAAATTGGCTTGATGGACTCAGCAGACGTCCCAGGATTTAGGACGACTCCCGCTTTTACACCTTTACTTTTGATCATCTGAATCGTTCTGTGCAAATGGGGGTCTGCTTCTACATGGACGGTAATATAGTCAGCTCCCGCATCTGCAAAAGCTTCGATATATTGACTTGGATTTTCAATCATTAGGTGTACGTCCAGTGGTAATGAGGTTAACGGGCGAATCGCTTTCACGATCATTGGCCCCAGCGTGATATTCGGTACGAAGTGACCATCCATCACATCCACGTGGATATAGTCCGCTCCCCCTTTTTCAACATCTTTAATTTCATTCCCTAACTCTGCAAAATTTGCAGACAGAATGGAAGGTGCGATTTTCATATTTAGTACCTCGGCTTTCTATCTTTTATTTCTTTGTGGAACGTTAAATAGTGATCATAACGGTAATTAGGGATTTCGCCTGCTTCCACGGCAGCTTTAACGGCACATTTCGGCTCGTTGATATGAAGGCACCCCCTAAATTTACAGTCGTCAGATACTTCAACCATTTCAGGGAAGCATTGTGGCAGCTCTTCTATTTCAAGCTCAGAAAACTCCAGTGAACTAAACCCGGGGGTATCCGCCACTAACCCATCTTCAATATCAATCAGTTCCACATGGCGAGTCGTATGTTTCCCCCGGCCTAAGTGGGATGAGATCATAGCCGTCTTTAACTCAAGTTCAGGTTTCAAGGCATTCAGCAAGGACGATTTTCCTACTCCGGACTGTCCTGCAAAGACAGAAATTTTATCACGTAAATACGGAGTCAGCTCCTCTACTCCATGCTCGGTTTTCGAAGAGGTCATCAGGACTTCATAACCGAATGAGCGGTAATCCTTCACATATCGTTCAATCTTGTTTGTTTGATCAGATGTAAGTAAGTCCATCTTGGTTACACAAATAAGCGGTTCGATTTCTTTACTCTCAACCAACACAAGAAAGCGGTCAAGTAAAGCCGGACTAAAATCCGGTTCGCTTGCCGAGAATACCAATATCGCCTGGTCGACATTTGCAATCGGGGGACGCACTAACTCATTCTTACGGTCATTGACCTTTAGAATGTATCCATCCGTTTTGTTCTCCGCTTGAAATTCAACATAATCACCCACCAGTGGTGTTATTTTATTTATGCGGAAATTACCTCTGCCCCGACATTGTGTAACGCTTCCTTCTGAAAGCACATAGTAAAATCCACTTAATGCTTTAACGATTTTTCCTTCAGGCATTCGAAACCTCCTATTCAAAAACATTTATGAAAAATAGATTAGCCCTCTATATTATGTATCATGATTCTCTATCATTATAAAGGAAAACAAGAGGACTGTCCCGTCAGGTCCATTAAAAACCCGGGTACAGCCCTTTGTCAATTGTCATTATTCTTCTTTAGGATACTCGACAGTACCTGTTTTATACTCTTTTTCATCAACGAGAATTCGATATTCCCCTACAGTTCCTTCTTCCAATGTGAACTTCATAGTAACCGTCGTATCCTCATAAATACTGATTAGTTCGTCACTTTCTTCAATCTTTCTATTCTTGTCCTCAATAAAAATTTCCACTACTTGAGGTTCTCCATTGTCCTTGGTATAAGGGATGGTCACTTCCTCAGTAGTCTCCTTAGTCGGTACTTCCTTCGGCGGCTCAGGACCCTTTGACATAATAACGTAAACATCCTCACCCTTACTGATCGGAGTACTTGCAACGGGCTTATGAGAAATCACCCTACCTTCTTCAACCTCATCTGAAAATTCTTCACCCTGTACAATGATATTTATTCCATTCGAAGCTTCATATTTATCAAGTGCAGTCTGATCAAAATTTTCCAAGTTTTCCAAATCAAACTTCTCTGTTCCCTTACTCACTGTAAAGGTAATCGTCGTATCTTCTGCCACGACCTCTACTCCAGGAGATGGATCCTGGTCGGTGATCGTTCCAGCTGGTTCGGATTCATTGAACTCTTCTTCTTTCTCTACCGTGAAACCTTTTTCTTCAAGTTCAGAGGATACTTCTTCAAAATTCTTTCCTACATAGTCCTCTACTCCAACTTTTTCTTTACCTGTACTAACATAGATATCTATAGCCGATCCTTCATTCGCCATCCGCCCTGCCTTTGGGTTTGTCTTGATTACAAAACCTTCAGGAATCGATTCATGGGGTTGTTTTTTTGTTTCTCCGACAACAAACCCCTCTGAAACGATGGTGGAAATGGCTTCAGTTTGATCTTTTTCAACCACATCCGGCACCTGGATTTCCTTTGGCCCCAGCAGCTCAGGAACGAAAGTAACAGCAGCAACTCCTAAGAGAATGAGCAAAAAGAACAAACTTATAATAAAGATCGGCCACTTCTTTTTACCCTTTTTCTTCGGATCACCCTTCTTGTTTTTCTTCTTGCCTTTCTTCTTACCCTCTTGGACTGGAGGAGTCGGCTTCGTTTGAAGTTTGTCTGTGTCTGCCTGATGGTGAACAATCGTATCATCAAGATTCGAATACGCCTTCTGATCAGTAATGACAGGAATCGCTTTTGTTGCTTCATCATCAAGGGGAACGGCAAATTTAGGCTCATTCATCCGATCGGGATCAAGCGCTGAAAACAGGTCTTCATCCATTTCCTCCAGGCTCTCGTACCGTCTAAATGGATCCTTGGCCGTTGCTTTTAATACGATATTTTCAACGCTCTGGGGAATATCAGGATTCCACCTTTTTAAAGATGGTGTTTCCGATTGCAAATGCTTTAAGGCAATCGAAACCGCTGATTCTCCAGAGAAAGGCAGTCTGCCGGTTAACAATTCAAACATGACGATCCCCAGTGAATAAATATCAGATTTCTTCGTAGCCATTCCGCCCCTTGCCTGTTCAGGAGAAAGGTAGTGGACCGATCCCAGGACTGAATTGGTCTGGGTGATCGAAGTGGCACTAAGAGCCATCGCGATCCCGAAATCCGTTATCTTCACATTTCCTTCTTCATCAAGAAGGATATTATGGGGTTTAATATCCCGGTGTACAATATGATTCTGATGGGCATGAGACATCGCTAAGGTTAACTGCTTCATAATATCGATCGATTTGTCTACACGAACTGGTGAATGTTGCTGTATGTATTGCTTTAAGGTCATACCATGGACATATTCCATGACAATATAGTATAGATCATCTTCTTCTCCTACATCGTATATACTCACAATGTTCGGATGAGTCAAGCTGGTAGCAGATTGAGCTTCCCGTTGGAATCGTTTAATGAATTCCTCTTCATTGGCAAAATCGATCCGGAGCATTTTAATAGCCACTTCACGATCCAAAATCACATCGTGAGCTAAATAAACGTTGGCCATTCCTCCGCCGCCGATTAGTTTAATGATTCTGTAACGCCCACTGATGCGCTTTCCTTCCATCATGTTATCACCCGCTTTCCGTTTCAGCGGCAAATTCTACAATTACTACGGTAATATTATCTTCACCGCCATATTCATTAGCTAAATGAACAAGCGACTCTCCTTTATTCTCCAGGGAGTGGTCCTGAACCAATATCTCTTTCATTTCTTTTTGGGAGACTTTATTGGAAAGACCGTCTGAACACAATAAAATAACGTCTTCTTCTTCAAACATTATCGTTTTAATATCCATAGTAATTGAAGCTTCTGTACCTATCGCTCTAAGTATCACGTTTTTTCTTGGATGATGCTCTGCATCTTCTTTAGAAATTTCACCGCTTCTGACTAATTCATTCACAAGTGTATGGTCTTCTGTTAACTGATGAAAACCATTTTCGTTCAGTATATATCCTCTGCTGTCACCAATATTGACAATGGTAGCAAACAAGGAGGTGCAAATGGCTCCTACGAGAGTCGTGCCCATCCCTTCACACTCCGAATTGGATTGAGAATAAGTATATACTTCTTTGTTTACTTCGTTAATAGTTGATTTTAACCAATTTTCGGCTTCATCAGCGGTGTGAAATTTCTCTGTTTTCTCCCATAAGTCCTTTAACATGGAGATGGTAAGCTCGCTGGCAACGTCTCCAGCTCTGTGGCCGCCCATTCCATCTGCTACAACAGCTAAATGATCTCCATGATGATTCACGAATACGCCGGCACAATCTTCATTTAGTTGACGCACTTTCCCTTTGTCCGTAAAATATACAGTTTTCACTTATGTCACCTCGTCTCTTCTTCTGCACCTGTTTCAAGTAGCTCCTTAAACTCATTGTAGGGTGCAACTTTAGTTCAAAAAAATGAATCCACTTTGATTATCTTCGTTAAATGTGTCCAGCTTACCATTCGTTCTTAATTGGAGCTGAATAGGTTGATAATGAAAAGAGAAAATATCTTCAGCTTTTATCACTTTTGAAGAAATAAATATATGATTACAAAGTAATGGATAATCAAAGATTCATTAAGGGCTATTGTACTTTTACGACTTTTCTGGTGAATTTTCCTGCTTTACTTTCGACATTTGAGCATTTTCGACTTATTTTTTTCTAAAGCACGAAATAAAGAATCCATCCCCTCCAAAATCCTGAGGAAATACTTGTAACTGATTTTCTTTAATAAACGGTGTGATGGAATCCGGAAGTTCATCTAATGCTTGAGGATCAAATTCTGGATGATCACTTAAGAAAGCCGACACAGTCCCTTCATTCTCATTTTGATCCACAGTACAAGTGCTATAAACTAATAATCCATCTTTTTTTAACAATGGTGCAACGGCTGAAAGGATGTCCAGCTGAATCTTTTGCAGTGATAGAAGATCCGATTCTTTTTTAGCATATTTTATATCCGGTTTTCTTCTTAATACACCTAATCCAGAACATGGGGCATCCACCAGGATACGATCGAAGCTCTCTTTTTCAAACTTCTCTCCTGCATTTCGACTATCAAGGGTTGCAGTCTTTATATTATTTAATCCGAGCCGAGATGCATTTACGTCAATCAATTTGACCTTGTGCTTGTGTAAGTCCAATGCATGAACTTCTCCGGTTCCTGATAGTTTTTCGGCTATGTGAGTCGTTTTCCCCCCTGGTGCTGCGCATGCATCTAACACTTTCATCCCCTGTTCAAGCTTTAAAGCATAGGAGACAAGCATGGAGCTTTCATCCTGGATGGTGAATTGTCCGTTACGATATTCCTCTGTTTTTGCAAGATTCCCTCGAAGTGACTGGATCGCTTCCGGAACAATCGGGCTTTCTCTCACTTCATTACCGTTGCCAGTCAAGAGTTGGATAAGCTCTTCTCGAGTGATTTTTGTTGTATTCACCCGTGCCGTTTGATTTGGTGCGATTAAATTGGTTTCACACATTTCTTTCGTTTTCTCCAGGCCAAATTGCTCTTCCCATCTCTTCACAAGCCAATAAGGATGACTCGTTTCTATGGCCACCCGCTCGATTGGATCTTTAATAGTGTCAAGGGAAGGAAGACCTTTCCTTTGAACAGAACGCAAGACACCATTCACCAAACCTGAAATGCCTTTATGTCCTCTCTTCTTAGCTATTTCTACAGCTTCAAAGAAAACAGCACGGTCAGGAATTCGATCTAAGTACACAAGCTGATAGAGGGATAAACGCAATAGATGACGAACCCACTCATCCAACTTCCCTTTAAGAAATGGAGCTAAATAGAAATCCAACGTCATTTTCCGTTGAATGGTTCCATATGTCAGCTCCGTTAATAAGCCAATATCCTTACTTGGCAGCTGATTTTTTTCAATCACAGAATTGAGTAATAAATTACTATACGATTGATTTTTTTCTACTGCTTCAATGACATCAAGTGCTGCTTCACGGACGGTCTTATTTTTTTTACTCATTATTTTCTCCTAACATCATTCCTGCTTTCAGGTGAGACCCTGCTCCACGCAGATAATCCTTTGCACTCATTCGCTTTTTCCCAGAAGGCTGTAAATCAGTTATTTTTATTGCTATTGAAGTGCCTGTAGAAACAACGAATCCATCTTCTTCAATTTTCATGATTTCTCCAGGAGCAGCAGAAGTTCCGCTGACTTTTTCTCCCCACCAGACTTTAATCACGGAATTTTCTAATGTGGTGTACGCAACGGGCCAAGGGTGAAGTCCTCTAATATGGTTGTAAATTTCTTCCCCACCTTTCGTCCAGTCAATTTTTTCTTGTTCTCGTTTGATGTTTCGTGCAAACGTCGCTTTTGAATCATCCTGCTTTACCGGGGCTATGTCACCTGCCAATAATTTGGGCACCGTTTCAATGAGCAATGCTGCACCTGCAACGCTTAATTTATCATGAAGGGTTCCGACATGGTCACGTTCTTCAATATCCACTTCCACTTGACTAATAATGTCCCCTGCATCAAGCTTTTCGACCATATACATGATGGTGATGCCCGTTTTCTCTTTCCCTTGGAGAATGGAATAATGAATAGGTGCTCCCCCTCTAAGTTCAGGAAGTAAAGAGGCGTGAACATTGATGCATCCATACTGAGGGGCTTCCAGTAATCTGTTGGGAAGAATTTGTCCGAAAGCGGCCGTTACGATAAGGTCAGGTTCTAATGCAAGCACTTTGTTTAACTCATCTTCATCCTTAATTTTCTCTGGTTGATAGACTGGTATCCCGTTCTTTTCAGCTGCTACCTTTACAGGTGGAGGCGTTAGGATCCTTTTTCTCCCCACTGGGCGATCGGGCTGTGTCACGACCGCAGTCACATCATAGTTTTCGTCTAATAAAGATTGAAGAACAGGAACGGAGAAGTCAGGTGTTCCCATAAAAATTACTTTCGTCATTAAGCTTCATACCCTTCTAATTCTTCTTCTGTCACATATTTTTCTACCTTTGTGGTAAATAGAACACCGTGAAGATGATCAATTTCGTGTTGAATCGCTCGGGCTAAAAAGTCCTGGGCTTGAAATTCAATCATTCTTCCTTTTCTGTCAAACGTTCGGACCGTGATGGAATAAGGACGGGTCACTTCCCCATATAACCCCGGGAAGCTCAGGCACCCTTCAAGGTCGGTTTGAGATCCGTCCGCCTCGATGATTTCCGGATTGATAAGCTCGATCGTACCGGTATCATCCCCGATATCCACCACTGCTACCTGAAGGTCGACTCCTACTTGAGGAGCTGCAAGACCAACACCATCCGCTTCAAGCATTGTGTCATACATATTTGCCAATAATTTTTTTAATTTCTTATCAAATGCCGTTACCTTTTCACATTCTTTTTCTAAGATTGGATCAGGGTGCATTACAATTGGAAGTATTGCCATAAGTCTCCTCCATTTTTCCGTAAAAAATATAGTTACATCATCATATAAGGGTTCACATCTATGGAGATTGTTAACCCTTGAGACGCATATTGCTGTTGGTATTGATCTAATACTGTTTTCAACGTAGTACCAAGATTTGGTTCCCGCTTGTATTTTATCAAACATTGATACCGATATCTATTCTTTATCCTGGGGATCGGTGACGCCACGGGTCCAAGAATGATCGTTGTTTCGGATAGCTTTGAACGGATATATTTCGTCATCTTCTCTGCAATATCCACAACTTTCATTAAATCTTCATGACTTAGTGTGACGAGAGAGATGTAGTAAAAGGGAGGATAGGAGCCCATTTTCCTCATCATCATTTCCTGTTGATAGAAACGGTTGTAATCATGATTAGACGCTAACTCGATTGAATAGTGCTCCGGCGTATACGTTTGAATCACTACTTCTCCCGGCAGAGTGTGCCTGCCTGCACGTCCGCTTACTTGAGTGAGCAATTGAAAGGTCTTCTCTGCAGCCCTGAAGTCAGGCAGATGAAGCATCGTATCCGCACTGAGGACCCCGACGAGAGTGATATTCGGAAAATCCAGACCCTTGGCAATCATTTGTGTACCAAGAAGTATATCTGCTTTTCCCTCTCCAAAGGCTGTCAATAGCTTTTCGTGTGACCCTTTTCGGGTGGTTGTGTCCACATCCATGCGAATGATTCGAGCCTCGGGGATAAGTTTCGTCAATTCTTCCTCCACTTTTTGAGTTCCTGTCCCGAAATAACGGATATGCTCACCCGTACACTCAGGGCAAGTAGTGGGAACTCCTTCTTCGTAGCCGCAGTAATGACATTTCATGCCGTTTGAAAAGCGGTGATAGGTTAAAGAGATATCACAGTTTGGACATTGAAGGACAAAGCCGCAATCTCTGCACATGATGAATGATGAATGTCCTCTTCTATTAAGGAATAGAACGGTTTGTTCCCCTTTCTCAATTCGATCCTGAAGCTTTTCGAAAAGTTCAGTTGAGAACATGGAACGGTTCCCCTTCCTCAGTTCCTCTCTCATATCAACAATATCAACGGAAGGGAGTGGTCCATCATTCATCCGTTTATCCAGCGTGAGGAGCCTATACACACCTTTTGATGCTCGAGCAAAGGATTCTAAAGAGGGTGTTGCGCTTCCCAAAATGACAGGGCATTGATGGTATTCCCCTCTATAAATGGCCACGTCCCTGGCATGATAACGAGGATTTTCTTCTTGCTTGTAACTTGTCTCATGCTCTTCATCAATAATGATGATCCCGATATTTTCAAAAGGAGCAAAAACAGCAGAACGGGCACCAACCACCACTTTTACTTCCTTCCGCTGGATCTTTCTCCATTCATCATACTTTTCACCAACTGACAAACCGCTATGGAGAACAGCTACATCATTTCCGAACCGGCCCTTGAACCTGTGAACCATTTGGGGAGTGAGGGAGATTTCAGGGACTAATACAATCGCTTCCTTACCTTCTTGCAAGACCCGTTGAATGGATTGAAGATAAATTTCCGTTTTACCACTCCCTGTCACTCCGTAAAGAAGGAATGTGTGATGTTTTTCTTCATCAATGGTGTTCAGTATAGGACTGATCGCCTGGTCCTGTTGAGCCGTTAACGAAAGAGGCGAGGTCTTCTCGAACGTCCTGTTTTCAAAGGGATCACGATACATTTCAACATTTTTCTCTACCAGAACCCCTTTATTGACTAACGATTTAACCGTAGACGAAGTAGTCCCCATCTCTTCAAGGAGGGTTGCGGCAAGGATCCCGTCCCCTCCAGGAACAGCGTCATTCATGTATTCTATGATTTGTTTCTGCTTACTTGCTTGAGGAGGCAGACTGTTCTTCACTTCTTCTAAATCACCTTCGGTTACATTAAGATACAGTTTTCGAACCGTTTTCTTATTCCCCTTCGCTTTCACTCTGTATATCACTTCAACCGAACCTTGTTTTACCTCTTTATGAACGAGAGGGAGCAGTCCGTTTTCCTCGATTGCTTTCCAGGACACTTCCCTTCCATTCTGAAAGAAATGCTGGAGCGAAAGATGAAGTTCACCCGGACTCTTCCCCCCCTCGATTTGGAAGAATTTTTCATATTTTGCTTTCATGGCAGCCGGAAGCATCGCTTGAAATGCTGAGATTTTAAAGCATAGGGTCTTCTCTGTAAGCCAGTTCCCCAATGTTAGTAGTTCCTTATTCAGGACCGGTACAAGGTCCATCGGCTCAACAATCGATTTTAGTTTAGAGACTTCGCCTTTTTCCTTTAATTCAATGACAAAGCCTTGAATTTTCCTTGGTCCAAAAGGAACGATGACTCTCATGCCGGGAATGATGCTGCCTCTCCATTCAGCCGGAATACGATAGTCGTAGGTTCGATCCGTCTGCATGGCAGGAACATCTACGATGACACTAGCTACGTTCATGCGAGGAACCCTTCTTCATCTGCCGGATCGCTTCTTTATAGATTTCTTTCGCTACCTCTACCTTTGATAATAATGGCAGCTCTAGAATGTTACCTTCGCTTGTTACAATCGATACTTTGTTCGTGTCCGTTCCGAACCCTGAACCTGTTTCTTTTACATTATTTGCAACTATCATATTTGCACGCTTTTTCTCAAGCTTTGCTTTCGCATACTCGTAAACGTTAGATGTTTCGGCCGCAAATCCGATTAGATATTGATGTTTCTTGCGCTCACCAAGACTCATTAATATATCCTTTGTACGTTCAAATTCAATCACGAGATTACCCTCTTTTTTCTTCAACTTATCCTCGAAGGTTTCTTTCGGACGATAATCAGCGACTGCAGCGCTCTTCACGACGATATCCGCTGTTGGAAACGCTTCATGCACAGCATTGTACATCTCTTCAGCACTTGTTACGGAGACAAATTCAATGCCACTTGGAACGGGTAATTGAGACGGTCCGGAAATCAAGACGACCTCCGCCCCAAGAGACACAGCCGCCTCTGCAAGGGCGTAGCCCATCTTCCCTGTTGAGCGATTGGAAAAGAATCGAACGGGATCGACCATTTCTCTTGTCGGTCCGGCAGTTATGACGACTTTTATCCCCTGTAAAATCTTCCTTTCGCTATCACGAGTGGAAAAATAGCGATCAACCAGTTCCACTACTTTCTCAGGTTCTTCTAATCTTCCTTTACCAACGTATCCACAAGCCAGATATCCTTCACTCGGTTCGACAAATCGGTATCCAAACTCAAAAAGGGTCTCAATATTCCGCTTCACCGCCGGGTGATCATACATATGTACATTCATTGCTGGGGCAATCCATACTTTCGCTGTCGTTGCCAAAATGGTTGTTGAAATCATGTCATCTGCAATTCCGTTCGCAAGCTTCCCTATGATGTTGGCAGTGGCTGGTGCAACCAATACAAGATCTGCCCAGTCAGCTAAGTCGATATGAGCAATCTTCGACGAATCCTTTTCATCAAAGGTATCCCAGTATACATCATGACGGGATAATGCCTGAAAAGTAAGTGGAGCTACAAATTTTCGTGCTGATTCAGTCATGATGACCTTCACTTCTGCACCGTTTTGGACAAGCTTGCTCGTTAAAGCAGCCGCTTTATATACAGCGATTCCACCAGATACACATAACAGTATTTTTTTCCCCTTGATCATTCTGCTTTCCCCCATTACTCTTTATCCTTCCTTTATTATGAAGGATATTGATAGAAAAAGAAAATAGGGTTGTCCCGAAAGATCATGTAATCTTTCGAGTCAACCCCCTAGAGTTTTTCATTAAGCATGATGACGCTTATTCATCAGAATAAACCGCTTTGGCATCTCTTTCTTTCATAGATAATTGACCGGCCTGAATTTCTTCAAGTGCCTTTCCTACATACTTATGAGACTCATATTGGTTCAAACGGTAATCACCGGTATCTTGCAGGTTTCTTGCTCTCTTAGCAGCAATACTGACTAACGAATATTTAGAATCGATCTTCTTCATTAATGAATCAATGGATGGGTTTAACATTTATTCAACCTCCAGCATATTTAAGTATCGTTGTTGCACTCTTTCCCGTTTGCAGTGTTCTGCTTGAACAATGGATTTAATCTTGCCTACCGCATGTTCAATATGATCATTTTCAACAATGTAATCATACAGATTCATCATTTCAATTTCTTTTCTTGCAGTATTCATTCTACCCTGGATCAAATCATCCGTTTCGGTTCCTCTGGTTACGAGGCGATTCTGAAGTTCAGAAAGACTGGGGGGTGCCAGGAAGATGAATAAACCTTCAGGGAATTTATCCCTGACCTGCTGTGCACCTTGTACTTCAATTTCAAGGAAAACATCTCTTCCTGCATCAAGTGTTTCTCGAACGTAATCAACAGGAGTGCCATAATAGTTTCCAACGAACTCTGCATACTCCAGCAGTTTCCCTTGCTCTATAAGTACTTCAAACTCTTCTCTTGATTTAAAGAAATAATCTACACCATCCACTTCTCCTTCACGGGGATTACGAGTGGTCATGGAGATGGAATATTCAAACTTTGTATCTTCTTGGGAAAAAATCGCTTTACGAACGGTTCCTTTTCCTACACCTGAAGGTCCGGAAAGAACGATCAGCAATCCTTTTTCTTTCATTTATTTACCCTGCCCTTCTTCTACTAGATCCTCTTTATCAGTTAAACGATGAGCAACGGTTTCGGGTTGAACAGCTGAAAGAATAACGTGATCGCTATCCGTAATAATAACCGCCCTTGTTCTTCTTCCGTATGTAGCATCAACGAGTGTCCCCCGGTCTCTTGCATCTTGAATCAGGCGTTTGATCGGTGCTGATTCGGGACTTACAATTGAGATGATCCGGTTAGCTGAAACAATATTCCCAAATCCTATATTGATGAGCTTAATCGACATAACGCTCCTCCTAATCAATAGTTTAGTTTCGCCGGAATGACAGGAAACTAAACTTCTTATTCTACATTTTGCACTTGTTCCCTTAGTTTCTCCAGTGTTGATTTCAGTTCCACAACAATCGTGGCAATGAAGGAATCGTTTGCTTTCGAACCAATCGTGTTCACTTCCCGGTTCATTTCCTGAATCATGAAATCCAGCTTCCTGCCTACAGGTCCTTCACCGTTCAATGAGGAATCAAAGTACTGAATATGACTTTCTAATCTCGTCAGTTCCTCGGTAATATCCGATTTATCAGCAAAAATGGCAACCTCAGTAAGCAAACGGCTTTCATCGAAGGAAGTTTCATTGTATTCAAGAATCCTTTTTCTTAACCGTTCTCTATACTGATCGACAACTTTAGGAGCATGATCGGTAAGTTCTCCAATTTGGGTCTTAAAATGATTGAGATGAGTGAGAAAATCTTTCTTGAGGAGCTCTCCTTCTTTTTCACGCATTATTTTAAGGTCATTCGCCGCTTGTTCTACAGCTTTTAACACCAACTGCTCAAGCTCTTCGTTTTCCTCTTCCATTTCTTCGATGATCACAAATTCTTCTCTGTTTAAGAGGTGGGATAATTGCAGTTCATCTTTTAGGGAGAAGGTTTCTTTCACTTTATTTACTAACTGATAATAATCTTGAATGAGCTTCCAGTCAATATGTAGATTTTTATGTACTAAGCCATCGCCCGTAATGGTGATGAAAATATCAACTTTCCCTCTCTTAACGGACTGGGATACTTGTTTTTTAATTTTATCCTCAAGTTTCATTAATTGTCGGGGCATCCTTATGAAACATTCACTAAACCTGTGATTAACGGATTTCATTTCAACCGTTACTGTATGTTGTTCAGAGTCTACCTTGCTTCTTCCAAAGCCTGTCATACTGACAACCATTACGATCACATCCAATCTTTTGACGATATTCGTATGTAGATCAACTGATTTCATGCTTGCACTCTCACTATATAAAAAAGGTAATAGAGGTTATTCTCTATTACCTTTTGGATTATACCACATTTCACTGTTTTTTTCTTGCAAAAAATGACCCTGCCAGTAAAAACGTTGGAACCGAGCTTAAACCAATGATTAAGAACCAGTCCTTTAACACGATTGGTACTGTATGGAAGATCGGCTGCAAGGATGGGATGTAAATCACGAGAAGCATCAATACGAGTGAAGATAATACGGCCCACACAAGATACATATTTCCGAAGGGATTTCTTGAAAATACAGAAACTTCACTTCGACAGTCAAACACATGAATGAGCTGTGCCATTACCAATGTAGCAAAGGCAACGGTTTGGGCATATGCCAAGTGATCGGGGTGAGTCTTATACGACAACATGAAGGCTAGTAGAGTGACACCCCCGATTAAGAAGCCCCTTGAAACTACCTTCCAGCCTAATCCTCTGGCAAATACGCCTTCTTTTGGATGCCTTGGTTTCCTCTTCATTACATCATCTTCCGGCTTATCCAGACCAAGTGCCATGGCAGGAAGTCCATCTGTCACAAGGTTCACCCAAAGAATCTGTATCGGCACCAATGGAAGTGGGAGGGCCAGGATCATGGCAAATAGCATGACGAGAATTTCCCCTACATTCGATGCCAGCAGGTACCGAATAAACTTCCTGATATTTTCATAGATGTTTCTGCCTTCCTGGATGGCTGATTTAATCGTTGCAAAGTTATCATCCAAAAGGACAAGTGAGGAAGATTCCTTAGATACATCTGTCCCGGTAATTCCCATGGCTACACCAATATCCGAAGATTTTATTGCCGGAGCATCATTTACACCATCCCCGGTCATCGCCACCACATGCCCCCTGTTTTGAAGGGCTTTGACGATTTTTAATTTATGCTCAGGAGAAACACGTGCAAAAACAGAAACCTCTTCCACGATTTCTTCCAGTTCATGAACTTCCATTTGATTCAATGCTTTTCCATCCAGAACGCGATCTTTGTTTTTTAAGATTCCTAGCTGCCTGGCAATCGCTTTAGCCGTTAGAATATGATCCCCTGTAATCATCACCGTCTTAATGCCGGCTGCCCGACACTCTTTCACTGCCTGCTTCACTTCAGGTCTTGGAGGATCAATCATACCTTGTAAGCCAATGAAGGTCACCCCTTCTTCAATGTCACTTTCCTTAATCCCTTCGGTGGATCTTTCATTGAGGGGTTTATAAGCAATCGCAATGTTTCGAAGAGCATTGGACGACATTTCACTGATTGCCTCTTCTACTTTTTGGAATATTTCAGCTGATTTATATTGAAGTCTTCCTTCCCACAAGATGGATTCGCTCTTGCCGACTAAAACGTCGGGAGCACCTTTCGTTACAGAGAAATGTTTCCCGTTTTGATCGACAACGATGATACTCATCATCTTTCTTGTAGAATCAAAGGGGAATTCTTTTACAATCGTAAACTTCTTCTGCAGAGATTCCCGGCTCAAACCAGCTTTCAACCCCGCCACAAGAAGAGCCCCTTCTGTAGGATCCCCATCAACTACAAAGTTTTCTTCTCGTGTTACGAGTTCCGCATGATTGCATAGCATACCAAAGGTTAATAATTGTTGAAGGGCATTTTCACTGTGAGGTGTTACCCTTTGGTCTCCGCTGTAAAATTGGCCATCCGGTTCATACCCGGTCCCTGTTACCGTCCACGTTCTGCCTCCACTCCAAAGATGTGTCACCGTCATTTTGTTTTGAGTCAGAGTTCCTGTTTTATCTGAGCAAATAACTGATGCACAACCTAATGTTTCAACAGCCGGCAGCTTTCGTACAATCGCTTTCTTCTTGATCATTCGCTGAACGCCGAGGGAAAGGGCAACGGTTACAATGGCAGGTAGACCTTCTGGAATGGCGGCAACTGCCAAAGAAACCCCCGCTAAGAACATTGTGTACATATCGTGCCCTTGGATAACACCGATTCCCACGACCAATGCTGTCAACACAAGGGCAACGGAAATCAGTATTTTCCCTAACTCTTCAAGTTTTCTTTGAAGTGGGGTTATCATCGTTTCAGCCTTTTGAATCATATCAGCAATTTGTCCCATGGCTGTCTTCATTCCGATCGAAGTCACAACACCAATACCATTACCCCTAGTTACCATCGTCCCCATAAAAGCCATATTCTCTAAGTCTCCGAGACTCATGTTTTCACCATTGACGGGGTTCGTCGATTTTGTTACAGGTAGAGATTCCCCTGTTAAAGCAGATTCTTCTATTTCCAGATTGTTCGTTTCAATGAGGCGTACATCTGCCCCGATCCGATCCCCGCTTCCAAAGCGGATGATATCACCGATAATGACCTCTTTAGAAACAACTTTCACCCACTTGCCATCTCTCAACACCGATACCTGAGGTGCTGAAAGTTCCTTTAAAGCCTGCAGGGACCTCTCTGCTTTACGCTCTTGAAAAAAACCTAAAAAACCGTTTATTAACACAATGGCTATGATGGCAATCGCATCGATGTATTCTCCCAGTAATCCTGAAATAAGTGTGGCTGCCAATAACACAAGAACCATAAAGTCCTTAAATTGACTGAAAAATAGTAACAAAGCTGACTGCTTCTCAGCTTCCTCCAATTGATTGTACCCAAATTGTTTCCGTCTCTTTGCTACATCATCAGTTGAAAGACCCTCTTGATAATTGGTATTTAATGACTGCTCTATGTCCTCTTGTCTCATCTCATGAAATTTCATGCAACCATGTCACTCTCCTCCTACGATACGAAAAGTTGTCCTTCTCATAGCATTCTTATTCAGACTCGTCCTAAAAAATGATATGATTTACGTATGTTTTGCATTTTACCTGTGAGAGGGGTAAAATCGGTTACATTTGATACAGAGATACCAAGATCAAACCTGGCAGATTTAAAATACCCCGAAATCGTATAAAGCAAAGGATGTTATAAATGTCATTTGATGGATTATTTACTAGAAGCATGACGAAAGAATTGAATGAGAACTTATTGCACGGACGCATTAATAAAATACATCAACCTTACAAAAATGAAATCATCATGATCATCCGGGCGAATGGAAAAAATCACAAACTTCTATTATCCGCCCATCCCAGTTATTCAAGGGTACAAATAACAAAAGAAAACTATGAAAATCCTTCTGTCCCACCCATGTTCTGTATGCTCCTACGAAAGCATCTGGAAGGGTATATTGTAGAGGGGATCAAACAGGTTGAACTGGATCGGATGATCATAATTGAAGTGAAGGGCAGAAATGAAATCGGCGATATTTCGTACAAACAATTAATCATCGAAGTCATGGGACGCCATAGTAACATCATTTTAGTTGATAAAGAACGAAATATGATTCTGGATAGTATCAAACATATTTCACCAAGTATGAATACACACCGTACTGTTTTGCCTGGTCATACGTATGTTTTACCACCACAACAAGATAAAAAAAATCCACTTAATGCTACCAGTGAAGATGTTCTTAGAGCACTGGACTTTAACTCCGGAAAACTGGATAAGCAGATTGTCCAAGCTTTTGCAGGCATTTCTCCTCTTTATGCAAAAGAGGTTGTTCACCGTGCAGGAATTGGTAACCAGTCTACGATTTCTGAATCATTCTTAAAATTGATTCAGTATGCTAAATCGAATGACACTACACCAACCCTCATTGGCGGCGAGAAAGAAACGTTTTACTGGATGGGTATTGAACATCTGCAAGGAGAGAAACAAACCTTTCCTTCGTTAAGTGAATTATTGGACCGTTTCTTCTATCAGAAGGCTGCACGGGACCGGGTGAAGCAACAAGGAAACGACTTGGAACGATTCATCCGAAACGAACGGGATAAAAATGTAAATAAAATTGAAAAATTAAAAAAGACGCTGGAGGATGCCCAGCAGGCAGATCGGTATCAATTGCTTGGTGAACTCCTTACGTCTAATTTATATGCGGTTGAACGAGGAATGACTGTGGTTAGCGTGGTAAATTATTATGATGAAAACGGGGAAAGTGTCATGATCCCCCTCAACCCGCAAAAGTCTCCATCAGAAAATGCCCAAAACTATTTTTCACGCTATCAAAAAGCAAAGAATGCAGTAAAAATCGTTCATGAGCAAATTGAAAAAGCCGACGAAGAGATTGTCTACTTAGAACAATTACTTCAACAATTAGAATCGGCATCAACAAAAGACGTTGAAGAAATAAGAGAAGAACTGGAAGAAGAAGGCTACCTGAGGGTCCGTAAACAAACTAAAAAGAAAAAGGCCCATGTGAAACCTGTTCTGGAAAACTACACTTCCAGCGACGGCACACAAATCTTGGTCGGAAAAAACAATAAACAAAATGATTATTTAACCAATAAAGTCGCAGGTAAAGAGGATATATGGCTTCATACGAAAGATATTCCAGGTTCACACGTTGTAATCAAGAGTCCGGATCCTTCCGAGGAGACGATTAAGGAAGCAGCTAAAATTGCTGCCTACTTTAGTAAAGCAAGGGAATCAAGCTCGGTGCCTGTTGATTTCACTGAAGTCAAACAGGTAAAGAAACCAAAAGGAGCCAAGCCCGGCTTTGTCATTTACGAAGGACAGCAAACGGTGTATGTGACACCTGATTTGGATTTGGTCCGTTCGCTGAAGAATTGATTTTTATTAAAGAAGCACTTCCAGTCTGAAAAAGGGTGGGAGTGCTTTTGTTTTTCCCTCATAAAAAAACTAAAAGCAACTCTCAAAAGAGTTGCTTTCCACCTTAACTGCCCCATTTCTCCGGATTTTCACTCCAAAGCTTCAATTGTTCCAGTTCTTCTTCCCGAATGATCGAGTTTTGAAGTGCTACATCCAATAAGCTTGAGTAATCGGATAGAGCATATGCCATAATGTCGTGATCTTCAAGCATGCTTTTCCCTTTTTCTAACTCGTAAGTAAAAATGGCAGCCACCCCTAATACGTCGCAGCCCGCTTCTCTTAAGGCGTTCACAGCTGTGATACAGCTTCCGCCTGTCGAGATGAGGTCTTCAACTACGACCACTTTTTGACCAGGAGCAGCTTTCCCTTCAATTTGCTTTCCTTTTCCGTGAGCTTTCGCTTTCGAGCGAACATAACACATTGGCAGGTTTAGTTTTTCACTTACCCATGCAGCGTGCGGAATTCCAGCTGTTGCAGTCCCTGCAATGACTTCCACATCGGGGAACTGCTTTTTAATAATCTCGACAAGACCCGTAGATATTTCATCCCGCACAGCAGGATAAGATAAGGTCAGTCGATTATCACAATAGATCGGGGACTTGATTCCTGATGACCATGTAAAAGGCTCCGACGGGTTTAAGAATACGGCTTCGATGTCTAATAATTTTTTGGCGATTTCTTGTTTCATTTAGAGGCCCTCCCATTCATGTACAATTCGTTCATATGCTTCGACCGGGTTACTTGCTCCAGTAATACTTCTTCCTACAACAATGAAAGAAGATCCCATTTCTTTTGCCATACGTGGTGTGGTGACTCTTTTTTGGTCTCCTTTTTGATCTTTTGGTAACCTGATCCCAGGAGTGACCCGAATAAAATCTTCACCACAATGTTCTTTTATAAGAGAAGATTCGTGAGGAGAACATACCACTCCATCAAGACCCGCCATTTTGGCCAGGTTGGCATAATGTAAAACAGATTCGTTGATCGTTTTAGGTATTAGTTGCTCTTCCTGCATTTGTTCTTCCGTTGTTGAGGTTAACTGGGTGACGGCAATCAGTTTTGTGCGTGAATGATTGGCTGGAGTGCCGGCGTGTAAACCTTCCAATGCCTTTTCCATCATTAAACTTCCGCCTGCAGCATGCACATTGATCATATCAAGGTCGAACCCGGCAAGTCCCTTCATGGCGCCGTATACTGTATTGGGAATGTCATGTAGCTTCAAGTCCAGGAAAATACGATGATTTTTATTTAAGATCTTTTCGATGATAACCGGTCCATTTTGAAGGTACAGCTCCATGCCGACTTTTACATTTAAACTCTCTGAAAATTGACCTAAAAAGATTGATGTCTTCTCCCACGTTGGGAAATCAAGAGCTATAAACGGCTTTTGATTCATGCTTCCCCCAGCTCCTTCCGGTCAGTTGGGATATATGCTCCACTCCCAGTTCATCAAGTAATGGCGGTAAATCTTTAATGATCCGTTGACACACGAATGGATCCACGAAGTTTGCTGTTCCGACGGCGATGGCACTTGCCCCTGCGTAAAAATATTCAATGACATCCTCAGCAGTTTGTATGCCCCCCATTCCGATAATCGGAAGATCCACCTGTTGACTTACTTCATAAATCATACGGATCGCAACCGGTTTAATGGCTGGGCCGGATAATCCCCCTGTTTTATTTGCCAGGATCGGTTTTCCAGTCTTTATATCCAGTCTCATCCCGAGGAGTGTATTGATCATCGTCAGACCATCTGCTCCCCCTGCTTCGACAGCCTTGGCCATTTCTACAATATTGGAGACATTCGGTGATAGCTTTACATAAAGAGGGACCTGGGTGACCTCTTTTACTCTCTCGGTCAATTCTTTTGCCACTTCGGGGATGGTACCAAAGGCTATTCCCCCCGTTTTTACATTTGGGCAGGAGATATTCAATTCAATGGCCTTAACGTTTTCTGCGGTTGAGATGACTCTTGCCACCTCCACGTAATCCTCCATTTGGGAACCAGCCACATTTGCAATGATCGGTACATCGTACTTGGAAAGCCATGGAAGTTCGTTTTCCATCACCCCTGTGAGTCCGGGATTTTGTAATCCTATCGCGTTCAGCATTCCAGCATTCGTCTCTGCAACGCGTGGAGTCGGATTTCCAAAACGAGCTTCTTCTGTCGTCGCTTTAATCATGATAGCCCCGAGCTCGCTTAAATCATAGAATTGACTGTATTCACGACCAAATCCAAAGCAGCCTGATGCCGGCATGACCGGGTTTTTTAATGATAATCCCGGTAATTCTATGTTTAATGATTTCATAAAAGCACCACCCCTACTGGAAATACAGGTCCGTCACTGCAAACCTTAACGTAGCTTGACCCTTGTGGATCATCCTGTTTGTGACAAACACAAGCGAAGCAAGCGCCAATTCCGCATCCCATTCGCTCTTCTAAAGAAATGAATCCGCGTCTGTCACCCAATTGGGATTGAAGTGCTTTCAGCATAGGTGTCGGACCACATGAGTAGAACACATCAAAATTCGGAGATTCATTATGAATGACATCTGTTACATACCCGGAAGTTCCGAGCGTTCCATCCACTGTAGCGACAAAGGTTTCCCCCAATTCTCTGAACTTGTTCACATAAAAGCTCACGGATTCAGTTTGAAAACCAAGGATGTGCTTCACAATCCAACCATTTTCAACCAGCTTTTTAGAAAGACCATAGAGGGGAGGAACTCCAATTCCCCCACCTACTAATAGAGCGGTCCTGCTGTCACTATCCACTGAGAACCCATTTCCAAGAGGTCCTAAAACATCTATTATTTCACCATTTTTCGCTTGTGAAAGAATTGTCGTCCCTTTTCCTTCAGCTCGGTAGATCAATGTCATGGTGAGTTCTTCATGGTTATGGGAAGCGATGGAAATCGGCCTCCTCAGTAAAGGGTCTATTCCCGTACCCACTTTAATATGGACAAATTGTCCGGGAGCTTTGATCTCTCTCACCAATTCTCCTTGTAGAACTAATTCAAAGATGTTTTCAGCTATTCTTTCATGAGAAAGCACCACCATCTTTTCATTTACGATCATTGAAAAACCGCCTCTCTCGTTTTCGGTTGTGATGGAAGAGCCTCAGCAGAGAATGTCATGGATTCAATCACTCGCAGGATGGCTTCTGCTGTATCGAGTGATGTAAGACATGGGATGCCGTTTTCTACTGATTCCCTACGGATTCTAAATCCGTCCCGGGCAGGTTGTTTTCCTTTTGTCAAGGTATTGATGACCAGCTGTGTTTCTCCACTTTGGATGATATCCAACAGGGTTGGTCCGCTGGATCCGATTTTATCCACTTCACGTACGGCAATATTTGCTTTTGTCAGGTGCTCGGCCGTACCTTTTGTTGCAAGGATTTGATACCCGATATCGATAAATCGTTTCGCCAGGAGAACCGCTTCGTCTTTGTCTTTATCTGCTACGGTCATAAGTACAGATCCATATTCTTTCATTTGCATTCCTGCTGCAACCATTCCTTTGTAGAGGGCTTTTTCCAGTGTAAGGTCTTTCCCCATTACCTCACCTGTTGATTTCATCTCAGGCCCTAAAGTGATGTCGACCCGTCTTAGCTTGGCAAAGGAGAATACAGGAACCTTCACATAGACACCATGTTTTTCAGGTATTAGTCCTGATTTATATCCTTGATCCTTCAGGGAGATTCCAAGGATGGACTTGGTTGCAATATTCGCCATTGGTACATTGGTGATTTTACTGATGAATGGCACAGTACGGCTGGAGCGTGGATTCACTTCCAGAACAAATACTTCACCTTTGGAGATCACATATTGGATATTCAGTAACCCAACAATATTTAACCCTTTTGCGAGTCGTGTCGTGTAATCGACAATGGTTTGTTTTTGTTCCTCTGTCAACTGCTGTGGAGGATACACCGCGATGGAATCTCCGGAGTGAACCCCAGCCCGTTCGATATGCTCCATGATTCCAGGTACGACTACGTCCACTCCGTCAGAAATGGCATCCACTTCTATTTCTTTTCCGATCAGGTAACGGTCGATTAAAACCGGATGCTGCGGGTTGACCTTTACTGCATTCTTCATGTATTGAAGCAGCTCTTCTTCTCGGTAAACAATTTCCATAGCTCTTCCACCAAGGACGTAAGACGGTCTGACCAGCACCGGGTATCCGATGTGTTCAGCAATGGAAATGGCTCCTTCAACTGATACCGCTGTCTTTCCTTCAGGTTGAGGAATGCCAAGTTCGTTCAGAGTGTGTTCGAATTTATCCCTGTTTTCTGCACGATCTAAATCTTCAAGGGATGTACCGAGAATCGTGACTCCTCTTCTCACCAGCTCATCTGCCAGATTGATCGCGGTTTGCCCACCAAATTGCACGACAACTCCCTTAGGCTTTTCAAGATCAATGATGTGCATGACATCCTCTACCGTGAGAGGTTCAAAGTATAATTTATCGGAGATGCTGAAATCGGTCGAAACCGTTTCTGGATTGTTATTTACAATGATCGCTTCATACCCCGCTTCTTTAATGGCCCAGACAGAGTGAACGGTTGCGTAATCAAATTCTACTCCCTGACCGATCCTGATCGGTCCTGACCCAAGAACGATGACACTTTCCCTTGATGTGACCCTGGATTCATTCTCATCCTCATAGGTTCCATAGAAGTAAGGAGTTTCTGATTCAAACTCAGCCGCACACGTATCTACCATTTTGTAGACAGGTGTTAAATCATTTTCTTTTCTCCAGCTATACAATTCAGCTTCTGTACTATTCCATAGCTTGGCAATGGTAATGTCTGAAAAGCCCATTCGCTTTGCTTTTTGACCCAGCTCAAGATTGAAGGGATGTAAGGTTAATTCCTTCTCGAATTCTACGATTCTATTCATTTTATACAGGAAGAAAAGATCGATTTTGCTCCAATCATGAATGGTTTCAATCGTCACTCCTCTTCTAAGTGCTTCCCCGATATAGAAGAGTCGTTCATCTCCTGCTTTGCGGATTCTCTTCTCGATCCACTCGTCTGTAAATTGCTCAGCATCACTTAACTCCATATGATACGTATTGCTTTCGAGGGAACGAATCGCTTTAAGAAGTGACTCTTCGAACGTTCGGCCAATCGCCATTACTTCACCGGTTGCTTTCATTTGTGTACCCAGATTACGCTTGGCAGCTTCAAATTTATCAAACGGCCATCTTGGGATTTTCGTCACTACATAGTCCAGTGCAGGTTCGAATGATGCATATGTTTTGCCTGTTACAGGATTCATCATTTCATCCAGGGTAAGTCCTACTGCAATTTTTGCTGCAAGCTTGGCAATTGGATACCCCGTTGCTTTTGATGCAAGTGCAGAGGAACGGCTCACCCTTGGATTCACTTCGATGATGTAATACTGGAAGCTGTCCGGGTCAAGGGCAAGCTGGACGTTACAGCCCCCTTCGATCCCTAATGCGCGGATGATCTTTAAGCTTGTATTACGAAGCATCTGATACTCCCGGTCACTTAGTGTTTGACTTGGAGCTACGACGATGGAATCTCCCGTATGGATTCCCACCGGGTCGATGTTCTCCATATTACACACCACGATGGCATTATCCGCTGCATCCCTCATAACCTCGTATTCAATCTCTTTAAATCCTGCGATACTTTTTTCCAGTAGACATTGAGTTACCGGGCTGTACTTCAGGCCTGATGTTACAATTTCAATTAGTTCTTCTTCATTGTGACAGATCCCTCCGCCGGTCCCACCCAGTGTATAGGCTGGTCTTACGATTACTGGGAAACCGACGCTTTCTACGAAATGAAACGCTTCATCCACCGTTCGGATGATTTCGCTCTCTGGAACCGGTTCTCCGAGTTCATTCATTAAATTTCTAAATAGGTCACGATCTTCTGCCTTCTCGATTGCCGAGAGCTTCGTTCCGAGAATTTCCACTCCACATTCTTCTAACACTCCTGATTTAGCGAGTTCAACAGCCAGGTTTAATCCTGTTTGACCACCTAATGTAGGAAGAACCGCATCCGGACGTTCTTTACGAATGATTCTACTGACAAACTCCAGTGTCAGTGGTTCGATATACACTTTATCTGCCATTTCAGCGTCGGTCATAATCGTAGCAGGGTTTGAATTGACGAGGATGACACGGTACCCTTCCTCTTTTAAGGCGATGCACGCTTGAGTCCCCGCGTAATCGAATTCTGCCGCCTGTCCTATGATGATTGGTCCGCTCCCGATAACTAAGATGCTTTTAATGTCTGTACGTTTAGGCATGTTGAAGCTCCTTTCTTTTCTCTTCCTTCATAAGTTGTAAAAAATCATCGAATAAGTAATTTGAATCCTCAGGTCCAGGAGATGCTTCCGGGTGGTACTGAACCGTGAAGGCAGGGAAATCTAAATGCTTTAAACCTTCTACTGTTCCATCATTTATGGCCATGTGAGTAACTTGAAGCCTAGTTCCTGCCAACGACTTTTCATCTACAGCATAACCGTGGTTCTGGGAAGTCAGTGCTACTTTTCCAGTTTTCAAGTCTTTGACTGGATGGTTGCCTCCTCTGTGACCAAATTTCATTTTGAAGGAATCGCCTCCACATGCGAGAGCAAATAATTGATGCCCTAAACAAATTCCGAAGAGAGGAATTTCCCCCAGGAGCTCTTTAACCGTTTCTATCGCTTCCGGTACATCTTTCGGATCCCCCGGTCCATTTGAGAGCATGATCCCGTCAGGCTGCAAGCGACGAATCTCTTCCGCTGATGTATGATAAGGAACCACAATCACGTCACAATCACGCTTGTTTAATTCTCTCAGGATTCCGTGCTTCATCCCAAAATCCATTAACACGACACGATATCCTCTTCCCGGACTGGCATATGCTGTTTTCGTTGAAACCTGCATGACTTGGTCGGTTCTAAGTGCAGTATCATGCAATTTCTCAAGCATTTCTTTCGGATCCAACTCTGCTGAACAAATGATGCCTTTCATTGCCCCATGCTGTCTGATGATCCTTGTTAACTTTCTTGTATCGATATCAGAAATTCCTGGAATTCCTTTTACTTTTAATAATTCATCCAATGTTGATTCATTTCTCCAGTTAGAAGGAAAATCTGCAACTTCTCTTACAATGAATGCTTTGATAGCTGGAGTGATGGACTCAAAATCGTCGCGATTGATTCCATAGTTCCCTACGAGGGGATAGGTTAAAGTGACAAGCTGGCCACAGTATGATGGGTCTGATAGAATTTCCTGATACCCTGTCATACTTGTGTTGAATACCACTTCTCCAATCGTTTCTTTGTTCGCTCCAAAGCCTTCTCCTACGAATACTGTTCCATCATCTAAAATGAGTTGTCTTTTCATTGTTTGTTTCCTCCTTCATTCCATACAAGAGATCCCTGATAAAAAGTGGCTTTCGGGAAGCCTTTACACTCCCACCCTTTAAATGGAGTGTTTTTTCCTTTTGATAAAAACCCAGCTGGATCAATCACTTTTTGTTCATGTATATCTATAAGCGTGAAATCAGCTTCTCCTCCTACTTCTAGTAGTCCAAACGGAAGGTTAAAGGCTTTGCTTGGTTTAATCGTCATCCAATCAATTAGCTGCTTTAACGTAAAGATTCCCTTCTCTACAAAGTGTGTGTAGAGTAACGGAAAGGCTGTTTCCAATCCAACTATTCCGAAAGGAGCGAGCTGCATCCCTTCTGATTTCTCTGCTTCAGTATGAGGTGCATGATCCGTCGCGATAAAGTCGATGGTTCCATCGAGCAACCCTTCTATTAACGCTCGCTGATCTTCTTTGCTTCTAAGAGGCGGGTTCATCTTGAAATTCGGATCAAGTCCCGGAATATCTTCTTCGCATAAGAGAAGATGGTGTGGTGTTACCTCAGCTGTCACATTGATCCCGGCCTTTTTAGCATCGCGGACCACTCTTACTGACTCTTTCGTTGAGATATGACATACGTGATAATGCACGCCTGCTGCTTCTGCCAGCAGCACATCCCGGGATATATGTACTGCCTCACAGATAGAAGGTATCCCATTCAGGTCATGCTCTTTGGAGAATGTTCCATCATGGACCGCTCCTCCATAAATCAGTGTATTCTCTTCACAGTGGGCCACTATGGATGCATTGATGCCGGCTGCCTTCTTCATGGCCTCAAACATCATGCCAGCCGATTGCACCCCTACCCCGTCATCTGTGAAGGCAAATGCCCCATTTTCCTTTAAGGAAGGTAAATCATTAAGGGTTTTCCCAATTTGTCTCTCTGTGATGGCTGCATAAGGTAACACCCGAACACTGGATGTTTCAGAGATTTTTTTGTTAAGGGCTTGCAGATTTTCTACTGAGTCAGGTACGGGTCTTGTATTAGGCATTGCAGCGATGGTCGTGAATCCACCCTTGGCAGCAGCTTTTGTTCCCGTTTCGATTGATTCTTTGTGTTCTCCCCCCGGTTCTCTTAAATGGACATGAAGATCAACAAATCCTGGGGAAATCAATAACCCATCTGCTTGAAATTCCTGGTGATCGGTACGTTTGAGATCTGTTCCCATCTCGATGATTTTCTGATTCTCCACCTTTACATCCACTATCTCAAGATCACCATTTTTAGATAGAATACGTGCATTTCGAATTAACCAATTCATTTCAAATTCCCCCTAATTAGTTGATTTCAAGTGCTCTCTTTAAAACAGCCATTCTGACGAATACTCCATTTTCCATCTGCTTAAAGATTCTTGATTGATCACATTCCACCAATGAATCTGCAATTTCAACTCCACGGTTGACCGGTGCCGGATGAAGAATGATACCGGTTGGTTTCATTCGTGCTTTTCGACTTTCCGTCAAACCAAAGCTTTCATGGTATTCTTCTTTCGTTAAGCATGAGGTACTATCGTGGCGCTCATGTTGGATTCTAAGTAACATGACCACATCAGAGTCTGCTATACAGTTATCTATCGGCATATATTGATGTCGATCCTGTGATGGGAACCATTCCCTTGGTCCAGAGAACATCACTTCTGATCCCAGCTTTGTTAACGCTTCTGCATTGGATCTTGCCACTCGGCTATGGGCAATGTCTCCAATGATGGATACCTTCAGTCCTTCAAACCCTCCAAATTCCTGGCGAATGGTCAGCAGGTCCAAAAGGCATTGAGTAGGATGATTACCACAGCCATCGCCTCCGTTGATGACGCTTAAATTAAGTGGTTCAAGTTCATCGAAGTATCGTTCAATGGAGTGTCGGATGACTACGGTTTCAACACCGATGCTTTCTAATGTTTTCACCGTGTCATACAAGCTTTCTCCCTTTTGTACACTTGAAGTCTGTGATTCAAATGGGATGACCTCGAGTCCAAGCTTCCTTTCCGCCATTTCAAAACTGCATTTCGTCCGGGTACTTGCCTCGAAGAAAAGATTGGCTACATATCTATTGGAGCCTTCCCTCCATGTTTCTCCTTCTTTAAAGCGTTCAGCCGCATCTAATATTTCAATGATTTCCTCTTTTGATAAATCATTCATTGTCAACAAGTTCTTCATCATGGGACAACCCTTTCTTCTCTTCTTTCAAAAAAACACCCTGTCAATTTTCTGACAGGGTGTTTTTGAACATGCCAACAGGGACAGTGCGAAAAATCCCACGTGCCTGACTTGTTCAAATTCACCCTTCCTAGACTCTCTGGACCATGTTAAAAGGTGCTTCTATGCAACATCTTGTTAAGCATTTTCTTCTTCGAATAAGTTGTTTTCCCCTTCGCTTTCTTCTCTGCCTGGTAAGACAAGGTTAAGGAAAACTCCGACAATTGCCGCAAGCGCCATTCCTGATAAGGATACCTGCTCGTTGACCTTCACGAATGCCCCACCTACCCCGATCACCAGGATCACTGAGGAAATTACCAGGTTTCGCTTGTTTCCCAGGTCTACTTTGTTATCAATCAGCATGCGCAGTCCGCTAGATGCGATGATTCCGAACAGAAGGATGGAAACTCCGCCCATGACGGCTGATGGAATCGATCCAATCAAGGCTGTTATCTTCCCGATAAACCCGAACATGATGGCAAGAACCGCGGCTCCTCCGATGACGAATACGCTGAATACACGTGTTATGGCTAATACTCCAATGTTTTCACCATACGTTGTATTAGGTGGTCCACCGAGAAAGGATGCAATCACCGTTGCTACCCCATCCCCAAGAATGGAGCGGTGAAGACCTGGCTTTTCAATGAAGTTCCGTCCAACTACTTTACTTAGAACCATCTGGTCTCCAGTATGCTCTGCCAAGGTTACGAGGGCAACTGGTACCATGATGGACACGATTTCCCAAGAGAAGCTTGGTGTGTAGTCAATGAATGGGATAAAGAAATCCGGCATTTGTAAGAGCGGAGCATCCAACACCTTTTGGAAGTTCACTAATCCCGCAAAAACCGCTATGATATACCCTCCAACGATTCCGGCTAAAATCGGCACCATACCGAGAAAGCCTTTAAAGTATATCGAGCAAATCACCGTAATGGCCAGAGTGGCAAGAGCTACCATGAAGTGTGTGTTGCTGTAAACCAATTCATCTGCTCCAGGATTTTCGTACATGGCCATATTAACAGCCGTTCCTGCCAGTCCTAATCCAATAACCATAATCACAGGTCCTACAACTATCGGCGGAAGAATCCGTACAAGCCATTTCAGCCCCAGTTTCGAGATGAGCAATGCTACGATTCCGTACACTATTCCGGCGAGAAAGCTTCCCATCATGGCAGCCTCAGGACCTCCAAAACTTTTTGCAGCAAGAATAGGTGCGATGAATGCGAAGGATGATCCTAAATAAGCAGGGATTCTTCCTCTTGTGATCAAGAGGTAAGCAAGTGTTCCTAATCCACTTGAGATAAGGGCAACCCCAGGGCTTAGCCCTACCAGGAATGGAACCAATACCGTAGCCCCAAACATGGCGAATAGATGCTGTATACTCAATGTGATCCATTTTCCTAACTTCGGCACTTCTTCTACGTCTAACACAACTTGATGATTTTGATTCATTTATGTTTCCTCCTCTAATACCCAAATTTCCCCATAAAAAAACCCTCTTTGTCCTAAAGAGGGCACAAAGAGGGTACAAGAAGGCCTGTTTCTACCTTCATTCCCATCCTTTGTCAGCCTCACGGGACCACTCTTAAAAGGACTTACGTCATTCTTTTTCGTGAATTGCAACGATATCTTCCTGATCGACCTCGGTTAAGGCAACCATGATTTTTTCGGAGCTTGATGTAGGAATATTCTTTCCGACAAAGTCAGCCCTTATCGGTAATTCTCTATGTCCCCGGTCCACCAGCACTGCAAGTTGAATTTGACTTGGTCGTCCGAGATCCATTAATGCGTCCAAACCAGCCCGGACCGTTCTTCCTGTGAATAATACATCGTCTACCAGGATTACTTTCTTGTTCGTAATATCAACAGGCAGGTCAGAACCTTTGACCTCTGGTTCATGATCCTCTGTTTTCTTTGATAAGTCATCCCGGTATAGAGTGATGTCTATTTCCCCTACGGGAATTTGCTCACCTTCAATATCATGAATTCGCTCGGCTAATCGATTAGCGATGTAAATGCCTCTTGTTTTAATACCAACCAGAATACAATCTTCAATTCCTTTGTTACGCTCGATGATTTCATGGGCGATTCTTGTCAGTGCCCTTCGAATGGCGGGTTGATCCAGAACCGTAGCTTTTTTAGTCATTTACGCCACCTCGTTTCAATAAAATAAAAAATCCCTCTCACCGGATGGATGAGAGGGCACACTTATCGTTGTAATCTGATTGCACGCCAAAATGATTTGGTCGTACATGCTCCTTCTCAGCCTCACGGGACCGTATTAAAGGTTACTTATTCAATTAACTAAATCATATAGGTACAGTCGAAATTTGTCAACGATTATTTTCAAGATGCTTCACAAGTTTAGTGAACTCGTGAGGTAACTCCGTGTGGAATTCCATATACTCTTCTGTTCTAGGATGGACAAAACCTAACACACCCGCGTGAAGGGCCTGTCCTTCAATGCTCAATGTCTTTCGTGGTCCATACTTTGGATCCCCCGCAAGCGGGAAGCCGATATACTTCATGTGCACACGGATTTGATGCGTTCGACCCGTCTCCAATTCACATTCGACTAATGTGAAATCTTTATATCGATCCAACACTCTGAAGTGTGTCACCGCTTGTTTGCCGTTATCCACTACAGCCATACTTTGGCGATCTTTAGGGTCCCTTCCGATCGGAGCATCAATGGTGCCGTATTCATGGGGAATCAGGCCATGTACAATGGCCGTATATTTTCTTGTTACGGACTTTGCTACAAGCTGATTAACCAAATGCTCGTGAGCCATATCATTTTTCGCCACCATCAGTAAGCCTGAAGTGTCCTTATCTATACGATGGACGATCCCTGGTCTTAGAACTCCATTAATGCCGGATAAATCCTTACAGTGAAACATCAATCCATTCACCATTGTCCCTGAATAATGCCCAGGTGCAGGGTGAACCACCATTCCCTTTGGCTTGTTTACAACAATGACATCCCCATCTTCATAGGCAATGTCAAGATTGAGGTCTTCCGGCTCTACATCCAACTCTTCGGGTTCCGGGATCGAAACCTCGATTACTGCATCCGCTGGACATTTGAAATTAGGTTTGACTGCCTCACCATTAACTTTAATATGACCTTCTTTTATCCATTGTTGAACCTGTGAACGGGACCATTCCTTGTTCAACTGACTTACGACTTTATCAATTCGTTCTCCCTGGTCTTCCTGCTGTATGTTGTGCTGAATTACTTCCATTTTTGTTCTCCTTCTTTGCTTTTCGTTCGTCTAAATACATGTAAATTAGTAACAATGCTACTCCAATGGTTAATGCTGCATCGGCAATATTAAAGATCGGAAAATCATAGGAAAAGATGTATGTATTTAAGAAATCAACCACTTCTTTCCGAAAGACACGGTCAATAAAGTTTCCAATAGCTCCACCAAGCATAAAGGCTAAACTTAAACTAAATAAAGAATGCCCTTTTGCATGGACTTGCATATAATACACGATACCTACAATCACTACTACTGTAATAATGTAAAAAAACCACATTTGCCCTTGAAGTATTCCCCATGCTGCACCTTGATTTCGATGAGAAGTAAGATATAAAAAATTGTCTATAATCTTTATACTTTCTCCTTCTGTCATTCGTTTCACAACCAACCATTTTGTTAATTGATCTAGTCCAATCACAACCAAAGCCAATAAATAATAAAACACAAAGGCAACCTCCGAACATCGTAAAATGATTACCTTTGCATTTTAGCATAAAAGGGGAAATAAAGACACTTAAACTAAATGAGAACGATGAAACCCGCGCTTAGCACTCAGGAATAAGATGAGATCTTTCCAAATCGTCTCCACTCCAATGCATCATGAAGCGTTGAGCAGGTCGGGTTCATCTTTATGAAATCAAAGGGGATTTCTTCTCCACTCATTTCACAATACCCGTATTGATTATCTCTAACACGATTTAGGGCTTGTTTTACTTCGGTAATTTCATCATCAATATACTGCTGAATTAAAGGATGTTGAGATCTACTTGCCTCCAGCTCTTGCAACGATGTTGTCAGCTCTTGAACAATGGATGTGTATCGGTCATATGTCATCTTTGATCCCTCCATTTATAGTATGGGGGAAACACACCTGAAAATTGTGTTGCAAGATATAGCAATTTTGGAATTAGAAAAAGACAAATAAAAAAGGCTGACCCACATAAAATGCGGGTCAGCCTTTCGGTATTATGTCAGGTGAGAATAGCTTTCTTTCACTACTGATGCACAGCGTGTGCAAAGCGTCGGATGATCCTTATCCTCACCCACTGTGGTTGTGACAACCCAACAGCGGTCACATGTTTCACCCTCGGCTTTTTCGACGACAATATTGTTTTCACCAAGACTTAATGCATGTTCAGGTGCTTCGCTCAATGATCCACCGATTTCAAAGGCGGACACGATGAACAATTGTTTTAAGTCTTCCTTAATGGAACCGAGTAAAGCTTTCGTTTCATCATTCACGTATAGAGTCACTTTAGCCGTTAATGATTTCCCAATCATCTTCTGATTGCGAGCTTCTTCAAGACCCTTTAATACATCATCTCTTAACTCAAGGAAAGCATTCCATTTCTTCTTCAACTCATCAGAGTTTCTTAACTCTTGCACTTCAGGCATATCAGTAAGTTGAACACTTTCTCCCTCTACTCCAGGGATATGAGCCCACACTTCATCAGCTGTATGAGAAAGGATTGGAGACATCAGTTTCGTAAGAGCAACCAGGGATTCATATAACACAGTTTGAATGGCACGACGCTCTTCATGATTTTCTGACTCAATATATAAAACATCCTTCGAAAAGTCTAAATAGAATGAACTTAAATCAAGCGTACAGAAATTATTTACAGCGTGATAGATGCTTGCAAACTCATATTTGTCGTATGAATTTCTCACATTTTTCACAAGATCATTCAGCTTTACAAGCATGAATTGATCCACTTCTCTTAATTGATCGAAGGATACCGCATTGGTACTTGGATCAAAGTCAGAAAGATTTCCTAATAAGAAACGGTACGTATTACGGATTTTACGATACACTTCAGCCACTTGCTTCAAGATTGGATCTGATACACGTACATCCGCTTGATAATCAACCGATGCAACCCAAAGGCGAAGGATATCGGCTCCAAGCTGCTTCATCACTTTTTCAGGAACGACTACGTTCCCTAATGATTTACTCATTTTTCTTCCGTCCCCATCAAGAGCAAATCCATGACTTAACACGCCTTTATATGGAGCTTTACCCGTCACTGCTACACTTGTAGTCAAAGAAGAGTTAAACCATCCGCGATATTGGTCAGATCCCTCTAAATAAAGGTCTGCAGGACGCTCGAGGTCATTTCTTTCTTCAAGTACCGCTTGATGTGAGGAACCTGAATCAAACCAGACGTCCATGATATCCTGTTCTTTTGTGAACTTCCCATTCGGACTTCCTTCATGGGTAAATCCTTCAGGTAGAAGATCCTTCGCTTCTTTTTCAAACCAGATGTTTGATCCATGTTCACGGAAGAGCTTCGATACATGGTCGATTGTTTCATCTGTAATGATTTCCTGGCCATTTTCAGCATAAAATACCGGGATCGGCACTCCCCATGCACGTTGTCTTGAAATACACCAGTCTCCACGGTCTCTGACCATATTGTAAAGGCGTGTTTCCCCCCAAGTTGGGACCCATTTCGTTTCATTGACAGCTTCCAGCAATTCTTTACGGAATTTATCGATTGACGCAAACCATTGTGCCGTCGCTCTAAAGATAACAGGCTTTTTCGTACGCCAATCATGTGGATAGGAGTGAGTGATAAAGTTAAGCTTTAATAATGCTCCTGTTTCCTGTAACTTTTCGGTAATCGGCTTATTGGCTTTATCATAGAACAAGCCTTCAAATCCAGGTGCTTCTGAGGTCATTACTCCTTTATCGTCTACTGGACATAACACATCCAAACCATATTTCTTTCCTACCAGGAAGTCATCTTCCCCGTGTCCTGGTGCAGTATGAACACACCCTGTACCAGATTCAGTTGTAACATGTTCGCCTAGGACAACAAGTGAATCCCGATCATATAATGGATGTTTTGCCACGATATGCTCAAGCTCCGCACCTTTAACCTTATTGAATACTGAGTAATCTTCCCATTCCAGATTCTTCGCAACTTCTTCCAATAAATCTTCTGCTACTACATAGCTGCTTTCTTTCACATTGACAACGACATAGCTTAAATCTTCATGCACGGCAATTCCCAGGTTGGCAGGAATCGTCCAAGGAGTTGTCGTCCAGATGACTAATTGAGTCCCTTCTTCAAGAACACCCTTACCTTCTGTAACGGCGAAACCAACGTAGATGGAAGGAGAACGCTTATCCTGATACTCGATCTCTGCTTCTGCTAAGGCTGATTCACTTGAAGGAGACCAGTACACTGGCTTTTTACCTTTATAGATATAGCCTTTCTTCGCCATATCACCAAACACTTTAATCTGTTGAGCTTCGTACTCAGGCTTTAAGGTGATATATGGATTATCCCAATCACCACGGACCCCTAATTGTTTGAACTGAGTGCGTTGGTTATCAACTTGCTCATAAGCATATTCTTCACACAATTTACGGAACTCAGCGATAGTCATTTCTTTACGCTTCACGCCTTTGTTCGTTAACGCCTGCTCAATCGGTAAACCATGAGTGTCCCAGCCTGGAACATATGGTGCATGGAATCCACTCATGGATTTATAGCGGACGATAAAGTCCTTAAGAATTTTATTTAATGCGTGACCCATATGAATATTTCCATTGGCATATGGAGGTCCATCGTGAAGAACAAATAATGGACGATCATTCGTTCTCTCCTGCACTTTTTGATAAATATCCATTTCTTCCCATTTATTCTGTGTATCCGGTTCTCGTTTTGGTAAATTTCCTCTCATCGGAAATTCCGTCTTCGGCATCAATAATGTATCTTTATACTCCATGAAATCTTCCTCCTAAACGTTTCTCTTAATTGCCATCTTTTCTAAAACCTGCAATTCTTAATCAGGCTATCCCTTTTGGAAACAAAAAAAGCTTCCTCATCCCTGTAAAGGGACGAGAAAGCTTTTCCCGCGGTACCACCCTCATAAAGATCGAAACCGATCTTCACTCGTTTTGATTCGTAACGTGAACAAGACGCTATTCATTACTCTCCAGAAGTGAATTTCATGAATGGAGCTCGAGGGTGATTTTCCGTACCTTTGTTCCTTGTCGGGCTTACACCGTCCCCGACTCGCTATAAAGGAAATATCATAAGAAACGTACTGTCCCTGTCTTAGCCTTCATTATGGCAATTTAGATTGTTGTTCAATTATATGAAAGTATTGCGCTTTTCGTCAAGACAATGTCTCTTCTTCTTTTAAAGTTTTTAAATCTGTTGCGTCCAGATCAAATTCCATTAATTGATCCCAATCATTTGTATCAAGTAAATCAAGCTGAGCTTCGATTAACATTTTGAAACGAGTCCGGAACACCTTTGACTGCTTCTTGAGCTCTTCAATCTCGATGGCAATCTTACGGGCTTTAGATAATGATTCATTAACGATGCGATCAGCATTCTTTTCGGCTTCCTTAATGATCAGCTTCGATTCTTTCATTGCATTACGCTTAACTTCTTCCCCTGCTTCTTGAGCGATGACGATTGACTTGTTTAACGTTTCCTCGATGTTTGTAAAATGGCCTAAACGTTCATTCAAGGAGTTTAAACGTTCTTCCGTTTCCTTCTTCTCTCGGATAAGAATTTCATAATCCTTAATAATTTGATCTAAAAATTCATTAACCTCGTCCTCATCATAACCACGAAAGCCACGACTAAATTCTTTATTATGTATGTCTAATGGCGTTAAAGGCATGGGAGCCACCTCCAGTACTTGGTGAATTACATATTTATTATAACTAAAATTTCGACAGTATGTGGGAGAATTCCTTTAATTTTCTTAAATTATTTCAGTATTCCAACAGAAATTCGCCATTTATCCCTTTTTGTTCTTCCTTCAATGGACAATAACTTACTTCTACCATATCCTCTTGCTGAAATTACATCCCCAGCTTCTACTTCAAAGGAGGCATTCTCGACCGTTTTCCAATTGACTTTTACATGATTGCTTTTAATCAATGTTTGAGATTTTTGACGGGAATCATTATAGATTGCTGCGAGAACGACATCTAACCGCAGGGAGCTTACAGTAGTCACTTTTTCCATCCATTCTTCCTTGCTCTCGATTCGATCCTTCATTGGAATATCCTTCATGGAAATCTTCGCTTTGCCTATTTGTGTGAGTTCCATCCTGACGTATTCAGAAATCTCATCTGCGAGCATGAGTTGAATGGTATCGTCCTCAGATAGAATGTCACCGAATTTTTCCCGTCTCAACCCTAATGACATGAGAGTCCCTAATACCTGTCTATGCTCTATTGTAACAAACTTGGACGGGTACTGTATTTCAAATAACTTAATACCAAAATCTTCTTCCTCAGGTTGAAAATAAGAAGGATATAATAATGCTCTCTTCCTCTCCGTATTCTCAGGGTAAAAGGAGAAAAGAATTTCGTCGTTGTTTCCGATAATCGACTCGACAATATACTGTTGTCTTGGATCCAAAAAGTCCGTTCGTTTGGCTGAATATTGATTTTCCACCGCCAGTTTCCACTCCAGTACAGCATCAACAAACTCTTTCTCATCCTGCCTGAAATGTTGATAAATTGAAGACACATGCTCACCCCCTATGTGATTTACCCAAAATAAAAGAACTGAAACTGTTCAATCCGGTTTCAGTTCTTTAAAGGAAATTTGATATCCTGATTCTCAATTATATAAGCCATCTAAATAATTGGTATAACCCAGATTGCGCCAAGTTCAACACAATGAATGCCACGATTGGTGAAATATCAATCATCCCGATTGAAGGAACGAAACGTCTGAACGGCTCTAAATACGGTTCGCATATTCTTGATAAGAACTGACCAATTGCCGATTCCCTTGCATTTGGAAACCAGGACATTAATATATAAATGATTAAAGCCCAGGAGTAAATTTGAATAAGGTTCGATAAAATCTCATAAAGCAACACCATAATTTACATTACCACCTCGAATCTGATAGATCTTCTTCTTTCAAGAACTCTGAGATATTTCCGCTCACTTCCACATTATCAGGCGTACAAAGAAAAATATTATCTCCTACACGCTGAATGTCGCCTCCAATTGCGTACACAGTTCCACTTAAAAAGTCGACAATGCGTTTCGCTTGATCATGTTGAATCCGCTGTAAGTTTACCAGTACAGAGCGTCTATTCTTTAAATGATCAGCAATCTCTTGAGCTTCGGCATATACTCTTGGCTCAACCAGAATCATCTTAGAAGATTTTTG
Source organism: Rossellomorea aquimaris (assembly GCF_008180865.1). Lineage (GTDB taxonomy): Bacteria > Bacillota > Bacilli > Bacillales > Bacillaceae_B > Rossellomorea > Rossellomorea yichunensis. The sequence goes on along the minus strand of NZ_VTEX01000001.1, from coordinate 521,429 downwards.
AACACTTTGAAGACTTACAACATTTTGTTTCGAATTTGAAAGCTGCGACTTCATGGGCTTTTTCTCCTCATATTCTTCTTCAAACTTTTCTTCTTCATAATCATATTCATCTTCATCCAACAAAAAGAACGTTTTAAACTTTGACTTGATACCCATTTGTATTCATCCCCTCTCAGTCATTTCCAACTAATGCAGTTCCAATACGAATAAACGTAGCTCCCTCTTCGATTGCAATCATGTAATCATTGCTCATCCCCATTGATAATTCTGAACAAGGGGCATATGGGAGGTTTAAAGAGATGACTTCTTCCTGGATTGTTTTCAAGTGTCTAAAACAAGTCCTTAAGAATGGTTCATCGTCCGTATGTGGAGCCATCGTCATTAATCCTACGACTTTAATATTTGTGAAGTCTTTTAGACTCACAATAAATTCTTTTACCTCTTGAGGTGATAACCCATGTTTAGAATCTTCTCCCGAAACATTCACTTGAACAAAACAGGACACAGGCTTGTCCGCTCTTTTATGAATTTCTTTGGCTAATGACAGACGATCCAGAGAATGTATGTATGATACTTTATCAATGATGTTTTTTACTTTTCTAGTTTGCAGAGAACCAATAAAATGCCACTGGGGTTTGTCCTGTAGAACATCCCACTTTGAGAGCATTCCTTCGTCACGGTTCTCACCTAAGTGCATGAGGCCGGCTTCAACAGCTTCTTCGGCTCTCTCAATTGAAACGTATTTAGTGACCGCTACAACATGTACGGCTTCAGGATTTCTTCCACTGCTTTCACATGCGTTTTCAATATTTTTCTGGATGATTTTAAGTTTTTCAGATACCTTCATTTTTTTTCTCCTTCCAGCCAATGAAGCTCATGATTCTTCCTGTTTTACCACCATCTCTTCTGTATGAGAAAAACTCATTGTGACAGGATGAACAATAACTAGAAGTGTGGATTTGTTCAGCATTTAAACCAGCTTGCACTAAAAGCTGTTCATTCAATTTCTTTAAATCGAGGTAATATTGTCCCTCTTCCTTTAAATTATAGGGTAAGTTGTTTTCATCTTCTAGTGTTTTTTTCACTTTATTGATCACATAGTCATCAACTACATAGCAATTCTTACATATGGATGGCCCGATCACAACCTCCAGGGAAGACATGGAGGCACCTTTCTCCATAAAAGCATCGACCATTTTGGGCCCTATTTGTAAAACAGTACCTTTCCATCCGGCATGGGCCAATCCGATTGTACCCGAATCTTTATCCAGGAAATAGAGAGGTACACAATCCGCATAACACATCGTCAATAGAATATTCTCATTCCGAGCAATAAAGCCATCAGTTTCTTTAATGCTGGTATGATAGTGCTCTGCACCTTTTCCCATGTCTACTTTTCCTACTGTATGAATGTTGTTTCCATGGGTTTGCTCAGCAGCCGCCCATGATTCAACTGGCATCATCAAACTGGAAGCAAGTAATTGACGATTTTGAATCACTGAAGATTCATCGTCTCCCACGTGCAATCCCATATTGAAAGAGTGAAATGGTCCGGTACTGACACCACCCCATCTTGTTGTGATCCCTGCAACTAGTCGAGGATTACTTTTCGTCCATGTATTTATAGAATAATAAGATTCTGTTTCTCTATTGAAAGGCTCCTTTGACACGTTGAATCTCCTTCGTTTTTATTAAGTGTACCATATTCCCTGAAGATTCGTCATGTATCGGGGGCTTGTTTCGGTTCCTGCAGTTGACCTTGAATATAATGACTTTCTTTATATCTGACCAGAATAACATCTTCCCCTATTTTTACAATGCTGCTCCAAGGAATCACAATATCTTCATCTTTTCCGAAGAAACCCAATATCTTCCCTCCACCACCGATGACAATGGCCTCAATTCTTCCAGTATCCAGGTTAATTTCTATATCCCCTATATTCCCTAATTTCCGTCCGTCAGATATACTCACAACATCTTTCACCTGAAATTCAGATATACGTACCATCTGTTTTCACCCTCTCTTCTTGTTGTTTTTCATTGTGTACCATATATTCAAAGACTGTTCATTCACCCAATTCAAGTAGTTAATAATAGTGTATGCAACAAAAAAAAAGGCAGACCTACCCGAAGGAGATCCGCTTTTCTTTTCTTTTGTCCAGCTACAGGRCTTAGAGGCTCGAGGTCATAAGTCAAACCATCCAAAAAGGCAAAGAACGCCTTTCCGGATGATTCGCCTTATGCTTGTCGCCTCTGGGCAAAGCCCTTCCGCTTTTCGTTTGTCCAGCTACAGGACTTAGAGGCTCGAGGTCATAAGTCAAACCATCCAAAAAGGCAAAGAACGCCTTTCCGGATGATTCGCCTTATGCTTGTCGCCTCTGGGCAAAGCCCTTCCGCTTTTCGWTTGTCCAGCTCCGGCGGCTAGCCCCTCGAGGTCACAATAGGAAACCCCCATAAGGCAAAAAGCGCCTTTTGGGGGTTTCCTATTGTGCTTTTCGGGGCTGATCAAACCGCCTCCGCTTTTCTTTACTTATTGAATATTTTTGTTCATTTGTTTGATTGCTGCTTTTTCCAGTCTTGATACTTGTGCTTGTGAGATGCCGATCTCGTCAGCCACTTCCATTTGAGTTTTCCCTTGAAAGAAGCGTTTGCTGATAATGAGTTTTTCACGATCATTCAATCGTCTCATCCCTTCTTGAAGGGCAATTTCTTCAATCCAATGGAAATCACGGTTCTTTTCGTCGCTTAGTTGATCCATCACAAATATTGGGTCTCCCCCATCATTGTATATAGGTTCAAACAGAGATACGGGATCTTGGATGGCATCCAATGCAAATACGATTTCTTCGTGGGATACATCAAGAACTTTCGCAATTTCTTCTGCTGTCGGTTCCCTGGATGTTTCCCCCATCAATTTTTCCCTTACTTGCAGAGCTTTGTACGCAATATCTCGTAGTGAGCGAGATACCCTGATTGGGTTATTGTCTCTTAAATACCTTCGGATTTCCCCAATGATCATCGGAACCGCGTATGTAGAGAATCGAACGTTTTGACCTAAATCAAAATTATCGATGGATTTCATTAATCCGATACACCCTACTTGAAATAAATCATCAACATACTCACCACGGTTATTAAAGCGTTGAATTACACTTAAGACGAGGCGCAAATTCCCATTTACAAGTTTTTCTCTTGCGGTAATGTCGCCCGCTTGCATTTGCTTGAATAGTACTCTCATTTCATCATTTTTGAGAACTGGTAATTTGGAAGTATCTACACCACAAATCTCGACTTTATTACGTGTCATTCTTTCCCCTCCTTGTAGGAGCTGCTGTACAAAATTCAGTATTTCCTTGGAGAGGAAAAATATGCATTCCATTCTGGCAAGTAATGTTTCATATTCTTCAAACCCCTTAAGATATCTGGACAAATTCATATAAAAAAATTTAAAATGGTTTTAAACAAAAAAAACTGACCTTTTCTATAGAAAAGGTCAGTTTTTATCAGGTTATACCATTTTATTAAATTCCTTTTTTAGACGCTTAATAATCCTCTTTTCTAAACGGGAGATATAAGACTGGGAAATTCCAAGCATATCCGCTACATCCTTTTGGGTTTTTTCTTCTTCTCCCATTAGTCCAAAACGGAGCTCCATGATTTGCTTTTCACGATCAGAAAGCTGGTGAAGAGCGTTAAAGAGCAGTTTTTTGTCTACGGTCGCTTCAAGGTCTTTTGTTATAATATCTTCATCTGTTCCAAGGACGTCCGATAATAGTAATTCATTTCCGTCCCAATCAATATTGAGTGGTTCATCAAACGAAACTTCAGAACGAATTTTATTGTTTCTTCTTAAGTACATAAGAATTTCATTTTCTATACACCTGGAAGCATACGTAGCTAACTTGATTTTTTTCTCTGGATTGAATGTGTTTACTGCTTTTATCAAGCCAATCGTACCGATGCTGATCAGGTCTTCAATATTAATTCCTGTATTTTCAAACTTCCTGGCGATATATACGACTAACCTCAAGTTTCGTTCAATCAACAAAGAACGGGCAGCTTTATCACCTTTAGGCAATTTATTGAGTAATACTTCTTCCTCCTCTTTCGTCAGTGGAGGGGGAAGTGCTTCACTACCACCTATGTAGTAAATTTCATCTGTTTTCAGTCCAAGTTTGATTAACAGTTTGTACCAATAGTATAAAAATTTAAATTTGAATTTTTTCATTGTTGCTCCCCCTTCTATTTCTTTAAATTGTGAGTATAGTAGTAATAATTGATTTAAGAAACGTTAAGTACCGGCTTTCGCGAAGCCATTTTTGGATGAACGATCGCTTGAAAATTCCCATCTGCTGAGAGGGAATCCTCTCTGAAGGCGATCAGTCCATTCGGGATCGCCCATTCTGATTCATGATCTTTTAGAATGAGAGAATCAGGTTTTATAGCGGCTAGAAGTTGACTTTTTCTACCCACCGATTGGGCGGGTACAATTCTCATCCGGTCAGACCAGCGAGTGTCGATATTTTTTTCTCCGGAGAAGATTTCATCAATATCGTGGCATAGTGCCCTCACTTCTTCTGGAATTACCCCCTCTATCTCAGCGATGGATAGTATCATGACCGGACTTTTGGATATGGGGTCTTGAAGTTGGTTACCACTGTCAACAAGACCATTTACGGTACATTGAAAATCTTCAATTTTTATGCTTACTGTCAGAAGCTGATCATACTGAATCTTCACTTGCTCAATGCTATCCACTCTGCCCTTAGAAAAATACCAGGCAAGAGGCAGGGCGAGCATAACAAATACCCAGCTTATCGGATCTCCAAAACCACGGATGCTTGCAAGCAACATGGAGGATTCTGTACCAGGGTCGAAACTTATAAAATAATGAGTCCCAATTAATATCCCACCTGTAAAAAAGGTAACAAAATAGAACATAAGAAGATTGGATAAGTAATAGCGCAATCTTCTATACCCAAAAGCTGAGTACACCATGATCATTGAAAATAATAATTTCATAAGAGGGTTTCCTATAAGAGTTGCATAAGGTGAAAAGGCAAGGAGAATAATGATCGATCCTATCAAACTGCCAAGTCCAATTCTCCATAGGGCATATTGTCTTTTTAAGATGATCCCTGTTAACCATAATAAGAAAAAGTCTACCAACAGATTTAACAACCAGATGACATCCAGATATAAGGTCAATCTCTACCCTCCTTTTGAAACTTCACCCAGTTACAGCTATTTAAATTTCGAGATAGGAATGACTTATCAGAAGTATATCGTACATACCCTTTAAAAGGTTGTCATTTTTTGTATGCTTCAAAGGAAAACTTTTCAGAGATTATAACGAAATATGTCACTAAATTTATTCCCGATTCGAGGTATAAAAATAGCTTTGTGAAGCGGATTGGTGATTGGATGGATTAGAGAAAAAAACAGCCCCAAAGGCATAAATGCCTTTGGGGCTGTTTTACTTTTCTTACGGACAAGCTATTATCGGCGGCGGTTACGGTTGCGAAGGAAGGTTGGGATATCCAGTGTTTCTTCCGCTCCCTGATTTTGATTGGAAGAGGTTCTCACCGGCTCTTGGTGTTGAGGCTCTTCGCGTTTAGGTTGTTCGCGCTTGATAGATTGGCTTGGATTTGGACTTTGATTTGGTTTCATTCCACCAAATGTTGGTCGAGTTTGTTTTGGAGGTTGAATCACCTCTTCATTAAACCCTGTTGCAATAACGGTTACGACGATATCATCTTTTAAATCTTCATTAATTACGGAACCGAAAATCATGTTTACTTCTTGATCTGAAGCAGATGCTACAATGTCTGCAGCTTCTTGTACTTCATATAGACTTAAAGATGTACCACCTGTAATGTTCATCAGTACACCTTGAGCTCCATCAATGGATGTCTCAAGTAATGGACTTGAAACGGCTTTTTTTGCGGCTTCCGTCGCACGATTCTCACCAGAAGCAGCACCTATGCCCATGAGTGCTGAACCTTTGTTAGACATGATTGTCTTTACGTCGGCAAAGTCAAGGTTAATAAGACCAGGAGTTGCGATCAGATCTGAGATACCTTGAACACCTTGTCTTAATACGTTATCTGCTTCTCGGAATGCTTCAAGCATTGGTGTGCTCTTATCTACGATCTCAAGCAGACGGTCGTTTGGAATTACGATAAGGGTATCTACTCCTTCTTTCATTGCAGCGATACCACCGCTTGCTTGATTTGAACGCTTTCTTCCTTCAAAGGTGAAAGGCCGTGTAACTACACCAACCGTTAATGCTCCGATTTCTCGGGCAATTTGAGCGATTACCGGAGCTGCACCAGTTCCAGTTCCTCCACCCATTCCAGCTGTAACGAAGACCATATCTGCTCCTCTTAAAGCTTCTTCGATCTGTTCTTTACTTTCTTCGGCAGCTTTTTTCCCCACTTCCGGATTGGCACCTGCTCCTAATCCTCTGGTTAATTTACCACCGATTTGCATTTTTATTTCAGCTTTTGATAGATTCAAAGCTTGCGCATCTGTATTTACAGCGATAAATTCAACACCCTGTACACCATGCTCGATCATGCGGTTTACAGCGTTGTTACCACCACCACCGACACCGATAACTTTTATTGTCGCTAAAGAATCTAAATTTGTATCAAACTCCAACATGACAAATCCTCCTAACTCGTCGAATCTATGGATTCCTTTATTTATTCAAAGAAGTATCCAAAGAACTTTTTCACTTTTGACATGGCCTTTTCATCTTCATGTTCTTCTTCTTTTACCTTCGCAGGCTTTGGCTTTTTATTGGCTGGTTTCGATTGTCGCTTCTCAGCAGCCTCAACAGGCACTGGTTCTGCACTAACTGATCTTCCTTGTAATCTAGCATTCTTTTGAGCGTATTTAATCAAACCTACTGCAGTCGTATACTGAGGTTCCCTAACTCCAATATAATCAGGAATTGCCACCCGTACACGATTTTGGAAAACGATTTGTGCTAATTCTAACACACCTGGAAGATTTGCTACACCACCAGTTAATACATATCCACCTGGCAGGTCCCTGATTCCCATTCGTTTCAGCTCATGGCTAATGAGGTCTAATATCTCTTCCAGCCTTGCTTCTATGATATCAGAAATTTCTAATTGATTAAATTGCTGGTGTTGATCACTACCAATAATTGGCACGCTGAACACTTCATCTTCTGATGCATGGTCATAATAAGCATGTCCATATTTTGTTTTGATTTTCTCTGCATCGTCCGTTGAGGTTCTTAAACCAATCGATAAATCTTTAGTAATATGTTCTCCCCCTACAGGCAGGACAGTTGTAGCTTTAAGGTGACCTTGCTCAAAAACCGCTATTGTTGTAGAGCCGCCGCCAATATCGATCAACGCAGCACCCAGGTTCTTCTCATCCTTTGACAAAGCAACTGAACCAGCTGCAAGAGGTTGAAGAACGATATCGACAATTTCAAGGCCTGCCTTTTCTACACAACGGAGAGTATTATGTAAAATCGTCTTAGATCCCGTAATGATGGTGCCTTCCATTTCCAATCGAACACCAATCATACCTCGGGGATCTGTAATCTCGTCCAATCCATCAACAATGAATTGTCTTGGGATTACATTGATGATTTCTCTTTCTGGAGGAATAGAAACAACCTGGGCTGCATCCATCACTCTTAGAACATCTTCATCGCCGATTTCCCGATTATCACTTGATACTGCCACTACACCATGACAAGATTGAAGCGACACATGGTTGCCGGTAATACCCACGATGACCTGGCTTATAGATAAACCAACCATCCTTTCCGCTTGTTCAACTGCTTTCTTAATTGTATGAACAGTTTCGTCTATATCTACGATGGAACCTTTTCTGATTCCTTCTGAGTTCACATTTCCTACACCGATAATGTTTAAGGAATCATTTGTCATTTCACCAATGATTACTTTTACTGTGGATGTACCGATGTCTAGGCTAACGTAAATTTCATTGCTGTTCACTCTATGGCACCTCCTTAAAGAATGTTTATTTGGAACAACAACCCTAGAAAAACACTATTCTAAGTATATCTTAATTAAGATATTCGTCGTAACAAAAACGATTCCCTTTTAATATTCTAATTTTTTTCTCTTTTTTCTTGATTATTTGACCAATTGCTAATAAGTATTCGTCTAATCACTGCAATGTTCTGGAATAATCTCACTCCAAAAGCAAATACAGCCGCCAGATATAAGTCTACACCAAGATGTACGCCTAGAAAAGCTAAACTTGCTGCTAGTAAAATATTAAAAAAGAATCCAGAAACAAAGACCTTATCATCATAAATATTTTGGAGGTGGGCACGTATGCCGCCAAATAATGTATCCAATGCTGCCAGGACGGCGATCGATAAATAATTCGAGTACTCATCTGGAATTCTAATATCTGTAAGAAGCCCCAATACGACCCCTACCAGCAACCCTAAAAGGGGAAGCCACATATTACCCGTTCCCTCCTCTTTCCTTCACCGGTTCCATTAAACGGACCCGGATGGTATCTTCATATGGTGGAACCACCACTTTTTCTAAAGGCTTTGAAATTGAGACTCGAAGATTATCGATAAAGAAGTCCTCAACAGACTGTGATACCTGCATTCGGTTATACAACCCTTTTGCAGAGTCCAGGTCTTTGGTTAATACTCTCACTTCAAATGGTATTTTTTCAATTGAATATCCATCCACCTTGGTTTCTCCATTAATATCACGAATGACCGAGGTATTGATTAAGCGATGACCATCAATGGAGATATCCATTGCATCATATCGATTCAGTTCATTTACCAGTCTTTCCAACAGTTCCGGTGATATATTTTGAACTTTTTCACCAAGGAGGATTTCTTCCATGGCAGGTTCAATCGTTAAAATAACACCAGGTCCTGTTTTCTCAGTCAGACCTGCTTCTGTTTTCAATTCCTCTAACGTTTGTTTCAACGCGCGTTCTGGACTCGACTGTTGTTCTGTCTTATATTGTTCCAACTTTGCTTCAACTGCACGCATTTCTGCATAAAGATTGGAATTGACTTCTTTTTCTTTTAATAACGCATTTCGTAGTTCCCAAATATCTCGTGTATCCCGGACAACAGGTTCTTTGACTGTTTGGAACTGTATAGCAATCATAAACCCAATAATAATCGTAATAATGGTAAAACTAATTTTTAATTTGTTGTCCATTCATTGCACCTTACTTTCACATCTAACCCTTACTTGGTAACAGCCCGAATAATCCAGTGGACAATCCAATCTTATGATTCACTAATGCTTGGTTCTAAAATTACCGCATTCTTTTTTTCCAATTTAAAAATGATATTATCATTTACAAGCTGGTCTTTAACACCACCCGTGATATTCATGGCTGATGAGAGTACTTCCGGATCTCCGATAGCGGTAATTTCAAACGGAGCGGGATATTCGATTCCATCAATTTGAATAACGGGACCGTTACACAGTATGTATGAATCATGCTTCAGCCTTTGTCCATTTATCGCTACGACAGAAGCACCCGCAATGTATAATTCATTGATCACCTTAAAGACATGGTGTTCATGAACGATATAATTATTGGCGTTTTCCTCATTGGAATCGTAGTCAGCGTCTGATAACGTTACGCTTATCCCAGGCCCTTTCACTTTCGTTTTGCCCAGGTACATTCGATACTTCTCCGCATCTTCTGCCAGGTTAAAATATATTTGTTTCTCTTTAGAGAATTCCTTCTCCATGTTGACGACCTTTTCCTGTTTCTCATAGAGTTCTTCTTGCAGATTGTTATTATTCTGCTGATACTCAAGGATTTGATCTCTTAATGCTTCTTCCTGTTTCCACTGACCATTCGTTCGATTCCCAAGTTCCGCTTGTTCTGTGTTAGCTAGACTATACGAAAAAGCAAGGATGAAACCTAAAACCAGACATACAAGAGAGAGGATTACATGCTTACCTCTCACCCTCATCCTCTTCATCGCTTTGTTCACCTTCCGTTTCATATGCTCTGAAATAAGAACCTACCTCTAAGTCAATGACACCTTTTACTGAAGGATCCAATTGACTGACAATAGAGGGGTAATGCACCATTTTCTCTGAAAAGGTCCGGATGGTGGCACTGACTTCAAATCCATCATTCATGAATAGGGTCAAGTGGTATTGATCTGTTTTCTTTGGAACCAGGTTAATCTCAGATATGAGGTGCTGAACTTCTTTCGGAAGCTCCCCTAATTCTTCTACCATTTTCACTAAGACCTTATCTTCCTCGAAACCTCTTAGTAAAGGAGCATCAACGGGTATTGATTCAGTACCTTTATCCAGAACGTTCCCATTCTCTAATATGACAAAGAATTTATTATCTTTCGATAGATATGCCTTTTTATCGTATTCTTTGATGCGTATTTCATAGGAATTCGGAAAGGACATTTTTACCGTTGCATCTTTTACTTCAGGAAGCTCCTTTAATTGTTCCACGGTTTTATCTTTGTTTACACTCCACAAATTCATGCCGTTGTCAATTCCACTTTTCTGAAGAACCGCCTCATTTGAAACAAGCTCATTCCCATGAACCACCACTTCTTTCACATGACTTAAAGGTGATTGAAAGTAAACCACCGATAGAATCATGAGTAAGAACAAAGAAAGTAAAAACAGCAGTCTGCGATTCGCTTTCTTTTTTCGGTGTTGTTTTAATTTAGGAATACGATCTTCAAGGGAAACAACATTTTCTTTTTTCATTTCGTTCTCCTCAATTTCACTTTGTATTCATTAAGTCATGAATAAGAAAATTCTCACCACGTCTTATAATGAAAGTACTCTTTACATTGGGATACCTTACATTCTATAGGAAGGCAGCAAATGTTAAAAGAGGAACAGAACGTTATTTTCTGCCATATGACATAATGTTGAACGAGAAACCATTTTGGTAGAGTAGAAGGATGGATACTCGGGAATCTGTTATCAGGTCCCTGATCAAAATAATCCAGCATTTCCTAAGATATATTGTCCATACAACTTTTCGTATATGTACATCCATCCTTTTTCAGAAAGAAGCCATCCTATTTATTACACCCTTGCACTCTATTTTAAACACCAATTTCCACATAATGAAGGTATGTCATTGAATTGTAAAAGATTTGGTTAACAAAAGTAATAAACTCTCCTTTATTTTGAAAAGGTCTGATCATAATGCATTACGTATATGTAATTAATTGTAACATCTCACCAATGAATATCCTATTGTTATTTCAATAAAAACAAGGAATTTCAGCGTTTTTTTCTTTAACTCAAAAAGAGACTGACCATAAAAACAGAGGAGGACATGAATGATGAGTTCCTGACTATCAGGCTTTTATCATTCACTTCTTCCGAGCTGTTTCACAGTCAGTCTCTTTGTTAAGTCATTACCGTCTCGTATAGCGGCTAATATTCAACAGCACTCCTACTGCCATTAGCATGAGGGTCAATGATGATCCCCCGTAGCTGAGAAAGGGGAGTGTGATGCCCGTGACCGGCATGAGGCCGGTTACGACCCCAACGTTGATCATCACTTGGATCGCAATCATTGAAACGATCCCTAATGCCAGAAAGCTTCCGAATAGGTCAGGAGCCCCCAGAGCAATTCTGATTCCTCTCCATAATATCAAAGAAAACAGAAGCAGGACTAGAGTTCCCCCGATAAAACCGAGCTCTTCTGCTAAAATCGCAAAAATAAAATCATTTTGAGGTTCGGGCAAATAGAAGAATTTCTGCCTGCTTTGTCCCAGTCCCAATCCAAACAAGCCTCCCGGACCGATTGCATATAGGGACTGAATGATTTGGAAGCCACTATTCAATGGATCCTGCCATGGGTCTAAAAAGGACGTTATCCGTGCAATGCGATAAGGTGCAGATATAACAAGTCCAATGAATCCAACTAATCCAATCATCCCAAGACCGACAAAATGCATGACCCTCGCCCCTGCAATAAAGATCATCACTACTGAAGTACCGACCATCACAGTACCGGTACCCAGATCCGGTTGTAGCATTATCATCCCAAAAGCAGCGAACACTAAGAGAAGCGCCGGCAGGACTCCTTTTCTAAAGGAAGTAATATACTTTTGGTTTTCCGATAAATACTTTGAGAGAAACGCAATCATGGCAAGTTTCATAAATTCTGAAGGCTGAATGGAAAAAGCCCCTACTCCTATCCAGCTCCTGGAACCATTTCTTAGGACACCGATACCCGGGATTAACACCAGTACAAGAAGCACGAAGCAAATGATGATGATGATTTTCGCCCAATTTTTCCAGGTCCAATACTCAACATTCATGATGAAAAACATAGCGAATAACCCTACGCCCGCAAAGAGCACTTGCCTTTTGGCAAAGAAAAAGGAGTCATCGAATTTGTAGTCAGCCCATACAGCGCTTGCGCTGTATACCATAATCAGTCCAATCGCAAGTAAAGTGAGTGTAACCATAATGAGGATAAAATCGGGAGTCGATTTTTTTAAAGGCAATCTTAAACACCTCGAATAGACAAATTTTGAGCCGTTCGAGCAAGAAAACTACTTATCTTGGATTGGTATACTGGTTGTAAAAGTACGGATGCTCTTCATGGACAAGCCCTTATTAAAGCTTATGCACCGCTTCAATAAAAATGTCACCACGTTCTTCAAAAGTTCGATATTGATCCCAACTTGCACATGCCGGGGATAGTAAAACAACATCTCCTTCTTCGGCATGTTCAAAAGCAACAGGAACTGCCTTTTCAACATTATCGACAGGAATAATGGATTGTATCCCTGCCTTTTCCCCTGTTTTCATAAACTTCTCAGACGTTTCCCCAAAGGTGATCAACGTTTTTACATTCTTCAAGTATGGAATCAGGTCGTCGAAATCATTTCCACGGTCCAAGCCTCCAGCAAGCAGGATCGTAGGACCCTCAAACGCATGAAGAGCACTTTTCGTTGCCAGGCTATTCGTTGCTTTCGAATCATTATAAAACTTTACACCCTTCACTTCGCGGACAAATTGCGTTCTATGCTTTACTCCTGTAAAGGTGCCAAGGACTTTCTTAATACTTTCATTTGGCACCCCATAGAGTTTACACGCTGCAATCGCACAAAGGATATTTTCCAGGTTATGTGCACCCGGTAATACAATTGAATCAACTTCGACGATCAACTCATCTTTGAAATAGACCGCCCCGTTTTTAATATAGGCCCCTTCCGCTACTTCTTTCTTCGTTGAAAATGGAATCAATTGCGCTTTTGTAAAGGAGACTGAATCTATAACATGCTCTTGATCAGCATTTAAGATGAGATAATCATGTTTTGTTTGATTTTTAGTAATATTGGATTTCGCCTTCCAATATTCATCCAGGTTTCCATGGTAATCCAGATGTGCATCATATAAATTCGTAATGATGGCAATATGAGGAGCGAATTCTTCAATACCCATCAGCTGGAAAGAGGAGAGCTCAACTACCATTTTTTCATTTTCTTTAGCTTCCTGGGCTACTTCAGAAGCGACCGTTCCGATATTTCCTGCAATAAGAGGCTTTTGGCCGGCCTCTTCAAGCATTTCAAACAGAAGTGTCGTCGTCGTGGTTTTTCCATTTGTTCCTGTAATCCCAATCAATTCTGCCTCAGAAATTAAATATGCAAGCTCAACTTCTGTCAAAACGGGTATGTTATTTTCAATTGCTTTCTTAATTAATGGGTTGTGATAGGGTATTCCAGGATTCTTTATCACATACTGAAAACCTTCATCAAGTAGTTCGATGGGATGACTTCCGCATATCACTTTTATACCTTCCTGAAGAAGCCCCTGAGCTTCCGGGTTTTCAGCCAATGGCTTTTGATCGTTCACTGTTACAAATGCTTCTAACTTATGTAGAAGAGAGGCAGCACTTACCCCACTTTTTGCTAAACCTAATACTAGAACTTTTTTATGTTTGAACTTCGTTATCTTCTTCAATTATAACCACACCTCAATATAGATTCCTAAAACGGCAAATAGCAAACCGACGGTCCAAAAGGTTACAACAACACGCCACTCAGACCAACCGACTAACTCATAATGGTGGTGCAATGGGCTCATTTTAAATATTCGCTTCCCTGTCGTCTTAAATGATGCGACCTGCAGAATGACGGATAGTGTCTCGATGACAAATACCCCACCAATAAGAATTAAGATGATTTCCAATTTGGTTAAAATGGCAATCGTCGCGATCGCTCCACCTAATGCTAATGACCCTGTATCTCCCATAAATACTTTAGCCGGATGGGCATTGAATACTAAGAATCCGAGTACCGCCCCGACTACTGCCACTCCGAAGATCGCGACATCATACTGGGATTGATTCCAGGCTAATACAGCTAGTGCACCAAAAGCAATGGCGCTCGTTCCTGATACCAATCCATCTAAACCATCCGTTAAATTGACAGCATTTGAAAATCCTACAAGCCAAAAAATAATGAATAAACAATAAAACCAACCTAATTCAAATGAAAAATCCGTTAACGGGATCGATACTGTAGTCGGAAAGTCATTTTGCTTAAAGATGAGATAAAAAATGACTGAAATGACAATCTGACCTAATAGCTTTTGCTTGGATGTGAGTCCCAAGTTCCTCTTCATTACGACTTTGATAAAGTCATCAAGGAAGCCTAGCAACCCAAAACCGACCGTCACAAGGATCATTAAATAGGTTTCAGGACCAGGCTCTGAATATTTACCAGTCATTACAAATGTAGTAATCACGATGGAGAGTAGGAACACAATCCCACCCATTGTAGGTGTGCCTGTCTTTTTTTGGTGAGACTGAGGGCCTTCATCACGAATACTCTGCCCAAACTTCAATCTTCTCAGGAAAGGGATAAAAATAGGGGCAAGCAATACTGTTATGAGAAATGCCATAATGATTGTAAAAAAGATCACCTGTTCCATCATCATTATTCCCCTCCCTTTCCGTTATTGGGATCGTTCAATGTTACGTCTGTTGTTTGATTTCGTTCAGATTCGCTGTTAAAAATAAACTTCGTCATAATTTCCCACTTTTCTTGATTGTAATTTTGTGTGTAATCCTCTAGTAAGTCAATGTAAGCTTTATAAACATCTTCAACCATAAATAATGGAAAGTGGTTTGGAACAAATGAAGGTACTTCTTTATTCTTAGGCCAAAGTGATGCAATCGCTCCTAAATCAATACTTTCTAAAAGGTTTATTTCACCACCAAAAGGGACATATAGTCCCTTCTCCATTCCCATACTAGTTGAATTTGAAACTACTAGAAACGCCAAGCCTGGTAGATGTATTCCAGATGTTTCAGGAAATAATTTCTTTACATCATCATAAAAGAGCATTCTTACATCCCCTTTATGATTTGTCTGGCCACTTGGCGGTCATCGAAATCGTATACGTTGTTTCCTATAATTTGATAGGTTTCATGACCTTTCCCCGCGATCAGGACAAAATCGTCAGGTTTGGCAAGGCTCAAAGCCTTTTTAATTGCTTCTTTCCTATCAACTATCAGATGATATTGTTTGCCGACCACCCCAGATTCCATATCCTTGAGAATACTATCAGGATCCTCCGTTCTTGGGTTATCAGAGGTGAAGATAGCAAAGTCCCCATATTCACAGGCAATCTCTGCCATTATTGGCCGTTTAATCTTATCACGGTCTCCTCCACACCCGACCACCACAATAACTTTCCCCTTGGTAATCGACTGTATGGTTTCTAATACATTTTTCAGACCATCTGGAGTGTGTGCATAATCAACGATGACCGAGAAGGGCTGGCCTTCAGAGATTGTTTCAAACCGTCCCCTTACTCCATGTGCCCTCTCCAGGCTTCTTGCACTGTCCTCGATGGGTATACCTGCTGCACTAGCTGTTGCAATCGCAGCCAAAGCGTTATATACATTAAATTGCCCAGCAAATTTTAATACCACCTCTCGTTCTCCAAATGGTGAAACGAGAGTAAAAGCGGACTCTGTTGCTTTCAGGACAATATCTCTGGCATAGAAGTCAGCAGAAGGAGACAGACCATATGTAAATACATGTGCGGCCGTTGCTCTGATAAAAAAATCAGCTGCTTCATCGTCTTTATTAATGATGGCGTATTTAGGAGATTTCTTAAAATAAGTATTCCCTAATTGGGAAAACAATAAGCCTTTTGCATTTCGGTAATTGTCCATGGACTTATGATAATCCAGATGATCCTGAGTCAGGTTTGTGAACACGGCAATATCATAGTCACAGCCGTGAACCCGGCCCTGATGTAACGCATGTGAAGAGACTTCCATGATCGCACTTCGTACCCCTTTATCACAAAACTGTTTAAACGTTTGTTGGAGCGTTAAGCTGTCAGGAGTCGTATTATGACTTACTTGTAACTCATCCCCCACTTTTATGTGCATTGTACCGATTAAACCGGTTTTCATTCCACATTGTGTAAGCACCTGGTCAATCAGATGGGTGGTAGTGGTTTTCCCATTAGTGCCTGTCACACCTATCAACAAAAGCTGATGGGATGGCTGCTTATAAAAGTAATCGGCAAGAATGGCCATTGCTTTCTTCGTATCCGGAACGATAATAACCGGCACGTTTGCTTCTATGCTCCTCTCAGCGAGGATCGCAGCTGCACCGTTCTTCTCTGCCAGTGGGGCGAGTGAATGGCTATCAACCTCTAATCCGTTAATACAGATGAATAGATCACCATTTTTAACTTTCTTATGGTGATTAGCGATGTTTGAAATAGCTGGATTCCCTTCACCCTCTACTGA
The DNA here is from genome assembly GCF_008180865.1 of Rossellomorea aquimaris. Lineage (GTDB taxonomy): Bacteria > Bacillota > Bacilli > Bacillales > Bacillaceae_B > Rossellomorea > Rossellomorea yichunensis. The sequence continues at coordinate 504,632 of NZ_VTEX01000001.1, read as the reverse complement.
GAAAAACGGCAGTACTTCCAGCAAAGTGTGCAATCTCATCTTTTCAACTCCTCACAGGTAGAAAGCAACCTTTTTATATTTTACAAAAAAATGCGTATGAAAGCTATAAACCTTTTAACTTAGTTCGTTATGATTATGAAAAAATGGCAGACTGCCACACTATTTAAAGAAAAACGGGGCTTCTCCTTACGGATATAAAGCCCCCGGCATAAATAAAAAGTATATCACAAATACACAATCATGTTGACTTCTTCCCTTAAATCATTCCGAAAGATAGACCCTCACCTTTGAACCTTGCTTGATCTTCACGCCCGGATCGGGAGATTGACTAACCACTTTGTCTCCACTTCCGCTTACATCCAGATCAAGATTTACTAACTGTTCTTGTAACTCTTTTTTCGATAATCCAACTAAGTCAGGGGTTTCAATCAATGGGATATCGGTCCACGTCATCTCTTTCTCAATTTGACCTTTACGTTTTGGCACTCCCATTGCTTCTAAACTATCGCCTATGATACTACCTCCAATAGGGGCTGCTACGACTCCACCGAATTGAATGGTGCCTTTCGGGTTATCAACAGCCACGTACACGACAATTTCAGGGTCATCCGCAGGTGCAATTCCCATAAAGGATACGATGTGATTGTTTTCTAAGTATTTACCATCCTTTGCTTTTTGAGCGGTTCCCGTTTTCCCGCCTACTCGATAACCATCTACAAAAGCTTTCTTACCGCTCCCTTTCGCTACAACACTTTCCAATGCTTCACGAATCTGTTTTGATGTTTCTTCTGAAATGACCCTCTTCTTCATTTGAGGTGTCTTTCTCATCACTACTTCTCCAGTTGAAGGGTCAATCAACTCCTTAGCTATATACGGTTGATACAGTATTCCTCCATTTACCGCTGCTGATACAGCCGCTACCTGTTGAATCGGCGTGACCGCAACTCCCTGGCCAAAGGCTGTCGTAGCTTGTTCTACAGGACCGACCCGGTCAATATTAAAGAGAATCCCCTTCCCCTCTCCTTGAAGATCAATACCGGTCTTTTGTCCAAAACCAAAATCATTAATATAGCTGAATAGTTTTTCTTTCCCTAATCTCTCACCTAACTCGACAAACCCCGGATTACATGAATTTTGGACCACTTCCAAAAATGTTTGGGTTCCATGTCCTCCCCTCTTCCAACAATGAAGGGTGGATCCGGCAACTTCAACATGACCGGGATCATGGAATTTTTCTTTATAAAGATCCACCTTATTTTCCTCCAACGCTGCAGCAAGAGTAATGATCTTAAACGTGGAACCGGGTTCATAGGTGCTCCAAATCGGTAAATTCCGGTTATAGATTTCCTGTGGTACATTCCGGAAATTCGCCGGGTCAAAAGTCGGCCTGCTTGACATCGCCAATATCTCCCCATTCTTAGGATTCATGGCAATGGCGATGATTCCATCAGGGTTGTATGTCGCTTGAGCAATATCCAATTCACGCTCCACGATGGTCTGGACTTTCGTATCAATCGTAAGCTTTAAATCAAGGCCGTTTTCCGGTTTTTCAAAATCATCTGCCATATCAGGCATTCGCTTCCCTTTTGCGTCGGAGAAAAATTTCACATATCCTTTATCCCCACTAAGCTCCTCATCATATGAAAGTTCAAGTCCCATAAGGCCCTGATTATCAATTCCCGCGAAGCCAAGAACATGGGATAAATAACTGCCGTATGGATAATAACGTTTAGAATCTTCGCCTAAGTAAACCCCTTTTAGATTCAGGTCCCTGACCTCTTTCGCTTTTTCATACGAAAGCTTTCTCGCTTCTTTAATCAACACCATACTGTCTCTCTGTGTAACATATTTATATGCAGATTCTACTGAAATATTAAGAACAGCTGCCAGTTTATCCGCCGTCCCTTTAGGATCAGTGATTTGTCTCGGAACAACAAATATCGTCGGGGCACTTTGATTTCCAGCTAGTTCTACCCCATTACGGTCTACTATTTTCCCTCTCTCCGGTTGAAATGGGATATTTCGACTCCAGGAGTCCTTTGCTAAACCTGTAAGCCAGTCCCCTTTAAAAAACTGAACATACCCCAGCCTTATATCAATAATGGAGAAAATCAGGACTCCTACTACAAGCGCTACTGCTAACCTTTTCCTTACCGTTACATTGGATACTCTTTTCACTAATGGAACCTCCCCTTCTATGGCTCGTTCCATTATATGCTTGGACTTATTTGGGTATGTTCGAAATCCATGAAAGGATGAGGAAGGTGTTATCATTTACGTCAATTTAATCGGTTGGTTCCATAAGAAAAGGGCGACTTCGATGTGAATGGCACTCATACCTAAATCGGTTCAAAGAAATCGATCCAGGTGCTCTCGAGTGAGTCACATACATAAGTCAGCCCTGTTTATTTAATTCAATGGTGGTTCTTCCGTATTCTCATCTTCACCTTGCTGTACTTGTTCTTCCGGAGTACTAAAGTTAACCACTAGAGGCTCTCCTTTTACCACAGGAACCCCCGGTTGAATATTTTGACTGACAGCATAGCCATTTCCAACCATATTGATCTTCAGTCCTGCAAGATTTGCAACCTTAAAGACATCCCTTACAGACCATCCCTTCATATCCGGAATCGTGATGTCTCCATCGGTTTTGATTACAACTCTTTCCCCTTCAAGAATCCTACTTCCAGCTTGGGGCAGTTGCTTGATAACGCTCGAGCCATTTCCAACAACAACGGGTGAAGCCCCTGCTTTTTCGAGCTCTTTTTTAGCTTCTTCCACACTCATTTCTTTCGTATCAGGAAGAGAATGTTTTTTCAAACTCACTTTTTCCTGAGGTTTAATATTTAAGTATTTCAAGCTATTTTGCATGACAGGATTGAAAACAGCTGCTACAGGATCCGAACCTATTTCAGTCGGTTCTAATTCGGGTTGTTGAATACCCACATAGACGATTAACTGAGGGTCATCAGCCGGAGCCATACCCATGAAGGAAAATAGATAATTTTCTTTACCGTACATATACCTTCCTGTTTCAGGATCAGGGATTTGCGCAGTGCCTGATTTACCTGCAACGCTATAACCCTCAATGGCAAAACGGGTCCCTGTGCCTTCCTCGGAAGTTACAGTTGATTCTAAGTATTCCCGTACCTTTTCGGCCGACTCTTTCGTAATCGGATTTCCAGCAACTTTTGGTTTTGTTTCCTCAACCACTTTCTTTGTATTTGGATCTACAATCTTTGAGATAACATAGGGCTGCATCATTTTTCCGTCGTTCGCAATTGCCGACTCGGCTTGAATCATTTGAAGCGGGGTAACGGTTGTACCTTGCCCAAAAATCGTGGTGTATTTTTCAATTGGGTAATGATAAAGAATAGATCCAGAAGCTTCATGTGGTAATCCCACACCTGTTGGTTCACCAAATCCAAAACTATTTAAATATCCTTCGAACTTTTTAAAACCTATTTTGTCCAATAAATTCGCAAATGCTACATTGGAAGATCTTTGGACGCCTTCTAAATAAGAAATCGTTCCCCAGCCTTCTCCACCATTATGGTCCCTGATAGGATTAGGAACATTATCAACATAATATTTACCAGATTCATAGGCTTCATTCGGGTTAAACTTCCCTTCATTTACAGCGGCAGCCAATGAAAAAGCTTTCATAGTCGAACCAGGCTCAATCGTTTCCTCCACTATGAAGTTTGTCCAATTGTCAAGTAAACCTTCTCTCGTATCAGGGTGAAAAGTTGGTCTTTGTGACATCGCTAGTATCTTTCCAGTTTTTGGGTCTGATACGATCGCAAACATTTTCTTTGGTTTATATTTCTTTTGCACTTCATTCATGGCTTCTTCTAAGAATGTTTGAACTTTCTTGTCGATTGTTAGGTAAATATCATTTCCATCTTGTGGTGATGTTACATGCTCATCTGCATTTGGCAATAAATATCCCCAAACATCACTCTTATATTCCACCGAGCCGTCCTTGCCGCTTAACACATCATCAAAGCTTGCTTCCACACCCATTTTCCCTACTGTTTTGGAATCACCATTATCCCCAGTGGTTTTTTGTGCAAAACCAATAAGGTGAGGTGCGAATGAGCCATTAGGATAAAATCGCTTTGCTTCCTTCCTGAATGTGATTCCAGGTATGTTTTCTTCTTTAATCTCGAGCATCATTTGATGAGACAGGTCTCTACCAGCAGATCCAAATTCCACCTGATACGCCCCATCCTGATTGAGACGGTCATATATTTCGCTTTCTTTCAACTCAAGATATGGAGCCAGGGCCTTTGCCGTTTTCTCAGGATCTGTCACATGCTTGGGCTTCTTCGGATCACTCGTGATGCTCGGATCTAAAATGGCCACGAGTGTATAAGCTGAAGTATCCTCGGCAATGACTTCACCTTTCCCGTCAAAAATTGTACCCCTGTGAGCTTCTAAAATGTGACTTTTTATATATTTTTTTGCCGCTTGTGATGCCAGGACCTTACCTTCAGCTTCCCCAGTGACCTGAATCGTGACAAAGCGAACCATTAATACAAAAAAGAGCAAGCCGAAAATCCCGAAAAGGATGGCTGCCCCTATGTTCATGCTTGGTCTTTTTTTCATTATTGTTCAACAACCTTAACGTTCTTTTCTTTCAAGTTAAGTCCAAGCTCTTTTGCTTTTTCAAGAATACGCTCATACGTACTAAGCTCACTAACTTGAAGTTTAAGATCATTATTTGACTTTTCCTGTTTTTCAATGGTTGATTCAACGTGCTGGACTTCTTTATTCACATCATAGATGGCAGCTTGTGTTGTCACAATCTGAACCGCTAAGAAGCAAAATACAGCTGCGAAAATGGCAACAAGGATTTTTTCCCCCGGTGTGATGACGGATCTTCTCTCATCACTAAGGCGCTTGGGCTTGGCATGAACGGATTGATTGGTTTTCTCAACTTTTTGCTGCTCGTACTTTCTGGCTAAGTTACTCAATATTCTCCCTCCTGTTTCCTTCTATTTATATATTTTTTTCTGCGATTCTTAATTTAGCTGACCTAGCGCGATTATTTTCTTCTAATTCGTCATCACTAGGCAGGATCGGTTTTCTTGTTACAAGCTTCAGTTCTGCTTCATACCCTTCAGGAATAATCGGTAATCCTGGAGGCAGGTCAGGTCCTGATGCCTTCTCCTTGAACATCGTTTTGCAAATGCGGTCTTCCAGGGAATGGAAAGTAATCACGCTCACCCTTCCCCCCTTATGAAGAAGCCCTATCGCTTGTTCAAGTGAATCTTCAAAGGCTCCCAATTCATCATTCACGGCAATCCGTATGGCTTGGAAGACTCTCTTAGCAGGATGACCGCCTTTTCGTCTTGCAGGTGCAGGGATACCATCCTTGATGAGCTCGACAAGTTCACCCGTTGTTTCAATCGCCTTCAATTCACGTGCCGCTTCAATTTTTCTCGCTATTTGCTTAGAGAACTTTTCTTCTCCATATCGATAAAAAATCCGAACTAAATCTTCAAACGACCAATGATTAACCACATCATGAGCAGTAACTTCACCTTGCAAGTCCATTCTCATGTCGAGTGGGGCATCATGGTGATAACTGAACCCTCTTTCCGGAGTATCCAGTTGAGGCGATGACACACCCAGGTCGTATAAAATCCCATCCACACTATGTACTCCAAGTTGTTCAAGTTCTTCCTTTAGATTTCGGAAATTAGATTGAACGAATGTAACTCTATCCTGATAGGATGAAAGCTTTTCTTTTGCGTGGTTGATGGCTGTTTCATCCTGGTCGAAGCAATACAGATGACCCTCCGGTGATAACTTTCTCACAAGATACTCGCTGTGCCCTGCTCCACCGAGAGTACAATCTACATAGACTCCATCTTCTTTAATATTCAGGCCATCCACCGTTTCTTTTAATAATACGGTTGTATGTTTAAACATGTTGAATTCACCTTTCCAATCGAACGTATTGTGGAGGGTTAAATATCAAACCCTACCATATTCTCTGCAAGCTCAGCAAATGAATCTTCAGACTGTGTGAAATAGTCTTCCCATAATGATTTACTCCAAATCTCAATTCGATTGGAAACTCCTAAAATAATGCATTCTTTATCTAATTGTGCATAATTCACAAGTGTAGCAGGAATATTCACCCTGCCTGTCTTATCTAATTCGCTCTCAGTTGCTCCAGAGAAGAAGAATCGAGTGAAGGCACGGGCATCTTTCTTTGTCAGTGGTAGGGCTTTGAGCTTGTCTTCAAGAGCTCGCCACTCATCCATGGGATAACCAAATAAACATTGATCCAACCCTCGGGTAATGACAAATGAATCTCCGAGGTGATCACGGAACTTGGCAGGTACGATTAAACGGCCTTTATTATCAATGTTATGTTGATATTCGCCCATGAACATATGCACTGCCCCCACTTTCTAACACAAATGTACCACATCCCCCCACTTTTCTCCACTCTTTTCTAAATTCTTTACTTGCAAAATATTTCCTCTATTTTTCATTAGTGTTTTTCTCTCTTTTCCAGACAATTTTTCACAGGTGAAATTTGTCTTTATACAACGTAAAAAGGACCTAATTCGCAATATAAAGCGAATTAAGTCCTTTTATTTTTTTACTTGTCGAGACCATTAATGCTATACGAGCCTTCAATTAGATATATATCACTTTGTGAGTCCCATCGAATGTGAATTCAAGAAGTGTCAGGTCTTTTACAAAATCAGGTCCGTATTTGTTTAAGAAATAAAGGACATTCCACGTTCTTTCCTGCGGCCCTTCATTTGGTCTGATGCTGTTTTCCACCTTCATGAATTGATTAAAGGTTAATGAATTCTTATCCTTCAAGGCTTTGTCCACTTTGTTGCGCAGATAATCGAATTGACTCAGATGGAATTCAAGATTCTTATCAATGATCGGATGTAATCCTTGATCAATACTGACTGCCTTTTCGCGAATCTTTTCATATTTACGCTGCAGTTCTTCCTGGATTTCCTTCATTTCAAACTCTAAATCCGGGCGCTCGAGGGATTTCCAAAATGCATTACGAGACGTAGAAACTCCTTCTGTAATCACTCCATGCAGAGTCAATTGAAGATCTTGGATTCTCTTCTCTATTTCTCGTTCCACTATTGTTATATTTAACCTCGGGACAACCGGAGGCATCTTCAAGTCCACATATTCAAAGGCTTTTTTCAATTCACCCCAATAGGCAATTTCGCCAGGGCCGGCCACAAATGCGAGTGTTGGAAATAACCATTCTTGCATCATGGGTCTGGTGACAACATTATTACTGAATGATTCTGGACTTTCATCCAGTATGGATAGCAATTCAAGACTGGAATATGCTTTACCTCTATTCTTCTCAAAGAACTTATTCCCTTCTCTTTCTAACAAAGCACGTTCATCCTGAAGTTGGATAAAGAGATTGGCGGCTATAGGGGAAATATCCAATTGAGTTCCATACCCATTGTTCCGGATTTCTTCTTGTTGCTCAAGCACCTTATCTGTGATGGACTGACTGTTTTCTATCAAATGGTGAAAATGTCTTGATTCTAGTTTCCTCAATAGTGGATATGCAGAATCGATGACCAATAATCCGAAATCTTTGAATAAGCTCATTACAATATGGGCAAAGAAGCGAACAATATCCTCTTCTTCTTCAATCATTTTAGTAAGATCAGATGACAACTGATTTGTATGTTCTGTTTCTCCCAGCATCACTAATATGTCATGGAGCCATTTCTTCATTACTGTTTTATTATACGTAATATGAGAGGTCATTTTCTTTTTTACTACTCTCTCCGGATATCCGACCTTTTCAAGCTTTGATCCTTTTTCTACGTATATATGATTCACTTCTTGATAATCGTGATCTTCACCCGCAATCCAAAAAACAGGTACAACAGGATGCTTTAGTTCGGCTTCCTGTTGCCTGGCTAGTTGAATGACCGAAATGATTTTATGTATCGTGTAGAGTGGACCAGTCATTAGACCGGCCTGTTGCCCAGCGATGACAGTTACGGCATCGTTTCTCAATTTCCCCAACGATTCTTCTACCTTTTCAGATGACGGCAGTGACTCCATATATGAAGATATACATTCTGCAAGATCCTCTCTCTCAAACTGACGAGAAGCTAAATCTTTCATCCGATCAGAATAGACGGAAGAACTGTTTACGTTATAGTGAAAAAAAGAAGTGACTGGCTCTTCTTGTTTTAAATATTGAGAGGCGAACTTATTTATTGCTGGAATGTTTAAGCTTTCCACTTCCATTTGAATGACTCCTTTTCTAGCTCTTTATATCCTAACGATGAGTATATCATTCTACATTAAGAAAAGGAAAAAACTTGCCTGTTGTTTTTACTAATACAAATCAAGAATGCGGAGGATCAGTCCAGTGATCATTAATGTTATGTAAGCCGTAAAGAATAAGAGAAAGTTCAGTCGCCAGAAACCTCTCAGCACCTTAGGGTAGTGAATTTCCCCCTTTGCTTTCCAATACATGATGGCAAATAGGACTCCAATGGAGCAAATGATAAGGAAGATCAGCCATAGGTAAGAGGTTTGCCAAATGGCGATGACAATGAAGTGAACCGAGACGATTAATAGAAAGGTTGTTACATCTATGGCCAGATGGACGGCTTTCCTATGGTTCTTCATGATCTCTTTCGCTAGAATGAAACTGATGAAATACCCCAAAAATGGGATTAATACAAATATGGCAATGATGGTCGAAAAAATCGAAGCCATTTTATCCCCCCAGACCTTCTCTTTCAATTCCTTTAACTAATCTGTATACTACATTCATGGTGGGTACAAAATGGTGTTCTTTTTGTGCTTTTTCCAGAAGAACGCCTAATATAGACTCTATTTCTGTTTTCCTTACAGCTTCTATGTCTTTTAGCATGGAAGACCTATTTTGGTATGTATTTTTGCAAACTTCCTCCACCCCTTCAAAGGAAACAATCCTTTCCATATGAGGAAATAGGAGAAGCAGTTCTTGGAATAAGTCCCTCTGTAATTGATGCAGATGCGGGTTTTCAACCAGCTTTCCGTTCCTTACCCGTGCCAAAGCCGTCAGGGGGTTAATGAGTACATTGACGAATAACTTAGTTAGGAGCATTTCCTCAAATTCTTGTTTTAATAAAAATGGAAAAGAAGGAATACTCTGTGATACTAATTCTTCTACAACTCCCCATTCTCCTTTAATTAATGCAAGATTTGTCTTTGCTTCTCCCAAATGATGGAGTTCGTGGTCGTTTTCTTTCAGAGCGCCATGCTCTACGGAACCCGCCAGTATATTGTGGTGGGGCAAGGATTTCACCCAATCCAAATGCCCAATCCCATTCTGAAGAAATAATAGGGGTTGGTTCATATCCATCAGTACCAACACATTTTCAAGAGGTTTCAAATCATATTCCTTCACTGCCACAATGACGAAGTCAAACTTGATGGGAACTTCTGTAAGAAGATCTGAGTGGACTCGCGTTGTGAATGAAGAACCTCCTTTATGTACAGTTATTCCGTTCATTAACAGGCTCTGAACCTGCGCCTCTCTCCTTACAATAAGTGTGACATCAAACTTTTGGCCCAAATAACCCGCAAATAATAGCCCAACTGCTCCTCCTCCAACGATTCCTATTTTCATATTGACTCCTTACTCGTACATGTTTTTAAGAATAGTTTACCAAATTTTCGGCAACTAGAAAACCATAGGCTAAAAGAAGCATCCTTTACTCGAAAGAAAAGACCCGTCCCAAAGGAACGAGCCATACCTAACATTTATTTAAACAGGGTATACGGGATGTTTTCTTTCACTAAATTGAACATCTTTGGTTTCATAAAGTTTATAACGTTGAATTAATACAGAACGCAACTCATTTGGTGCTGTAATTTCATCTACAATTAATTCCGATGCCAATTTATAAATATCGATATGTTCTTTATATTCCTTCTGTTTTTCTTGAACATATTGAATTCTCTCTTTTGGATCTTCGATAGCTTGTATCTTATTTGAATAAACCGCATTTACGGCTGCTTCAGGTCCCATTACAGCAATTTGGGCTGTAGGAAGGGCAATACAAACATCCGGATCAAAAGCTGGACCTGCCATTGCATATAGACCGGCACCGTATGCTTTTCTTACAATGACAGATATCTTCGTAACCGTTGCAGAACTCATGGCAGCTATCAACTTTGCTCCATGTCGAATGATCCCGGCTCTCTCCACTTTTGTCCCTATCATAAACCCGGGCACATCAGCCAGGAATAACAACGGAATATGGAAGGCATCACATAACTGTATGAATTTCGCTCCCTTGTCCGCAGAATCATGGAAAAGGACTCCTCCCTTTACCTTAGGCTGATTGGCAATGATCCCGACCACTTTACCATCCATGCGCCCGAAGCCAGTGATTAATTCAGGAGCGAAAAGTTTTTTCAATTCAAAGAAACTTCCTTCATCAATTAATGTATCGATGCAATCGTACATATTAAAAGGTGCATTTTGATGTTCCGGGATAATGTCTTCTAACAGCTTCTCATGCTTAGGAGCGAGACCTTCCTTAACGGCAGGCTTGTGCTGATAATTCGCTGGGAAATAGCTTAAATATCTCTTCGCTTCTTCAATCGCTTCCTCTTCAGATGCCGCAAGAAGATCTCCACATCCACTGACAGTGCAGTGCATTCTTGCACCACCCATTTCTTCAAGCGTTACTTTTTCACCGATCACTTTCTCTGCCATTCGAGGAGAACCAAGATACATAGATGCATTTCCATCAACCATGATCACTATGTCACAGAAAGCAGGGATATACGCTCCACCAGCTGCTGAAGGACCAAAAAGAACACAAATTTGCGGAACCATTCCTGACATTTTCACTTGATTGTGAAAGATCTTACCTGCCCCACGTCGATTAGGGAACATATCCAACTGATCGGTAATACGAGCTCCGGCTGAATCTACTAAATAATAGATTGGCACTTTTAAATTCAGCGCGGTTTCTTGTATCCGAATGATTTTCTCTACCGTTCTCGCTCCCCATGATCCTGCTTTAACTGTGGAATCATTGGCCATAACACAAACAGTCTGGCCTCCAACCTTTCCAATTGCCGTTACGACTCCGTCCGCAGGCAGATCTTCAGCCTTATTGTTTGCAAACATACCATCTTCTTGATAATCCCCATTATCAAATAATTGTTGAAGTCGATCACGAACAAACATCTTTTTCTGTTCTTTCAATTTCTCATGATATTTAGGCTGTCCACCCGAAGTAATCCTTTCTCTCGTTTGTTCGAGAGTGTTGATGATCGTTTTAGATGTCGACATAATATCCCCTCCGTCGTTTTATGTAAATGCGTAAACAAGTCAGAGATGAACACACCATCTCTGACTTAATGTCTGCATACTCGAGTTAACCTTCAATAACGAGTAATACATCCCCTTCATTGACAAAATCTCCTACATTCACTTTAATTTCAGAAACCTTACCTCCCGTTTCAGCTTCAACAGGAATTTCCATTTTCATCGATTCAAGCATTAAGACAGTATCTCCAACAGACACTTCCCCACCTTGTTCTACCAGTACATTTAAAACCGTTCCTGCCATTGATGATGTAATTTCCTTCATGATTGATTCCTCCAGTTTGTTCTCTTTTAGTTGAATTCTATATAGATACTAGCATGATGTCCTGCATTTATTGTTCTTACGTTTGGTTGGCCTTTAAAAAGTCCTGAAGCCATTTCGTTGTATAAGTTCCTTCAATAAAGCCTCTAACTTCAATGATATCCTTGAAGAGAGTGACATTTGTTTTAACTCCTTCAATGGTTACCCCTTCAAAGAAGACCTTGGCTTTATGTATCGCGTCCTCACGGTCATCTCCTTTGATGATGCATTTAGAAATCATCGGATCATAGAAAGGAGTGACTTTATTCCCTTCTTCATAACCGCTATCTATTCGAACATCATCCCCTTTACCCCATCGTAAGGTCGTTAGCTGACCTGGAGAAGGATAAAAAGTCTTTGGATCCTCAGCATATACCCTGAACTCAATTGCGTGACCGCTTACATGGATTTCCTCCTGTTTGCATAGAGGAAGAGGCTCACCAGAAGCTACCAAAAGCTGCCACTTCACTAAATCCAATCCTGTGATGGTTTCAGTGACCGGATGTTCCACTTGAAGTCTTGTATTCATTTCCAGAAAATAAAAATTCTCCTCATCATCAACGATGAACTCCACCGTTCCAGCATTCGTATAGTTAACTGCTTTACCAGCTTGGATGGCAGATGCGAACATTTTCTCCTTCGTTTCTTGAGAAAGGCCTGGGGAAGGTGATTCTTCTATCACTTTTTGGTTTCTTCTTTGCACTGAGCAATTACGTTCAAAAAGATGCACCAAATTTCCATGATGATCTCCAAAGATTTGTACTTCAACGTGTCTCGCATTTTCAATACATATCTCGAGAAAGACTTCCTCTTTCCCAAAATAGGCTTTAGCCCGGTTTTTAGTAGAATCGAAGCTTTGAACGAGCGCTTGCTCATTTTCACAGCGAATCATACCGATCCCTCCGCCGCCACCGCTGGCTTTCAACATAACAGGATAACCGATTTCATTTGCTACACTCTTGGCAGCATCAAGGGATTCCACTCCTCCATCACTTCCAGGCACGACTGGTACGGACGCATCTTGCATAACCCTTCTAGCCTCTACCTTGTCACCCATCTTTTCGATGATATCATGAGCAGGTCCAATAAAGGTGATACCTTCTTCTGCAACTCTTCTGGCAAAGTCCGCATTTTCTGATAGGAGACCGTATCCGGGATGGATCCCATCCACTTTTTCCTTTTTCGCAACTTCGAGTATATTGTCCACTACCAGGTATGAGCGGTTCACTTGTGATTCACCTATGCGGTGAGCAATATCCGCTTCTTTAACAAAGGGCATATCCTGATCTGCATCGGAATAAACCGCGACTGTTTGAATGTTTAATTGTTTACAGGTTTTAATTATTCTTGAAGCAATTTCTCCCCTATTTGCAATTAGAATCTTCTGCACAATCTCTCCCCTTTCTTTATAGAACACATCTGTTCATATTACGAATTCTACAAAAATCGTCGAATTCCTTCTTCTTTATTGTAAACGTTTTCTTAATTAAGTGCAGAATTTTTTGTTTATTTGTTATATAATGATAATAAATACTTGCTTGATCACACGATCAACTGCAAACGGATACATGATTATCATGTTTTCCAGATTTATTTTTCAGCATTTTAGGAGGTCATACGATGGCAGTGAAAGTGGAGAAATTAAAAGTAAACTATAAAACTCTCGAAGAGTTTAAGAAATTTAAAGAATATGGTGTACAGGAATTATCCATGCTAGAAGACTTACAAGCAAACATCATTGAAAACGATAGTGAATCACCATTTTATGGAATTTACTTTGGTGATACGCTGGTTGCCAGAATGAGTTTGTACCAGCGCAATGCCCGATTTGATCAGTACTTCGATCCTCCCCAAAATTACTTGGAGCTATGGAAGCTTGAAGTATTACCAAAATATCAATACAAAAGCTATGGAAAAATGCTGGTAGAATTCGCAAAAAGCTTTGGTTTACCTATTAAAACAAATTCCCGTATCAAATCACAGGGATTCTGGGAGAAAATGGGCTTCGAAGCCGTAACATACGAAGTGGAAAGAGATTTAGGCGAAAATCCATACGTATGGTTCCCTGAAGGGGTTAAAGAACAGAAAATTAGTTAATGACTAAAGCGGAGGCGGCTYGYCCAGAGGCGACAAGCATAAGGCGAACCAGCCGGAAAGGCGTTCTTTGCCTTTTTGGCTGGTTTGACTTATGACCTCGAGCCTCTAGCCGCCGTAGCTGRATGAAAACTAAAGCGGAGGCGGCTCGTCCAGAGGCGACAAGCATACTAACCACCCTAATCACAAGTAATTAAAATAGGCTGGCTAAAGATATTCTTTAGTCAGCCCTTTTTCTCTTCATTTATTTAACCGCTGAAGGTTTCCGTTTTTATCCATTTGAAACTTAACCTTGTCTTCATTTCCTTGCAATAGAGCCATTTTCCTTGCTTTTTCAAAAATAGCTAATAATGATTTATGATCTTCTTCGAGGAGATTAAATTTTGCTTCGTATTCTTTCAACTCCTCTTCAACCTCTTGAAGCTTCTCTTTCAATAGAGAGATTTGTCCATGCAGCTGAGTATTTTCATTCCTTACTTTTTCTCCATTCCGAACAGCTTCCTCTGCTTTTTGAAGATAATTTATCATGCTTCCCATTGAAAACGCTTCCGGGGATTCAAGCTCCGAGGAACTCTCAACCTGTAGTTTCGGCACTTCTTGCTTTTCCTCGTTTACCTTAACGATAGGAGAATATTTCTTAGACTGCTTTCTTTGTTTTTTAGCCAGTTCGATTCCAGATTTATATTGTTTACGAACAAATGAGTTCCAGCGAAAGCCACAAGCTGCTGATGTTCTTGATAGTTTTCTTCCTACCTCTTCAAATGCCTGAAGCTGGGTACCGCCCTCTCGTATATGACGTAATACCACTTCCGCTAACAACACATCTTCATCTTGACTCCATGCATCCTGTCTATTCGAAGACATTTCCATCCCCCCTGTAAGATCCAGTTTATCCATACATATGCTCTTACTAGAGAAGATAGAATCTGCACCACTGTTTTTTTAAGCACACAAAAAGAAACAGGGAGTTCCCTGTTCCTTTTTGTTATGTTTCGCCTATTTCTTTAGAAATTCGTCCACAGCTTCGTGGTGTTCATCACTCGCCCAGAGCTTAGCACATTGTCTTATTTCCTTCATGATATTCTCTTCTACTCTTTTTTTATCCCATCTCTCAAGCAGCTGCTGCTTATATGCCTTCAATACCCCTTCTGATTTTAATGAGATCATTTTAATGAGGGGTATTTCATGGGTCGGCATAATGTCATCAACTAACTCATCTACGAACCCTATATCATGAAGGAATTCTGCTTCTTCTACCCTGGCTGTCATCAGGAGTAAAAGCGCATTTGACACTGAAATCCTCTCAAGAAGCAAGGTTCCCCCTCCCCAGCCAGTGGTGATGGCAAGATTCCCTTGAACGAACCCCATTTTCGCAGTTCTTTTAGCAATTCTAAAGTCACATGCCGTTGCGATTTCACATCCGCCGCCAATTGCCGTCCCATTGATGAAGGCGATCGTGGGCTTTGGGAGAAAGGCAAGCCTCGTGAGGAGTCCCCCCATTTTACTGAGCATTTCATAACTTTCACTCTCTGTCTTAAGATTATGAAATTGAGTTAAATCCCCTCCGGCACAAAATGCACGATCACCACTTCCCGTTATTAGGAGCGCTTTCACGTGATCATTATACATACACTCGTTTAAAGCTTTTTCAAGCCCCTCCATAATTTCATAACTAACTGCATTCCGTTTCTCGGGGCGGTTGATGATAAATTGCAGTATTCCTTCTTTGTTCATATGTATGATGTAGTCTCCCACTTTCAGACCCCTCCTGTCTTACTTATAGTGTATGGTTTTATGTATGGGATGAACAGATATTTTTTAAAAATGACAATAAAAAAAGCGTGAAGAGCCATGGCCTCTTTCACGCTTTTTTCGGGTGTAAACAATATTATTTGTTTACAACTTCTTTACCTTTATACGTTCCGCACTCTTTACAAACACGGTGTGCTAGTTTCATTTCACCACAGTTTGGGCATGCTACCATACCAGGTACACGTAGTTTGAAGTGTGTACGACGTTGTCTTTTTGCTGTTTTAGATGTTCTTCTAAAAGGTACTGCCATTCTTCCCACCTCCTTAAAAGAGATTAATACTCATTATGAAGCCAGTCGAACTGGTACTTCGCTTTTAAGATTTCTTGTTTTGATCAAGAAGTTTTGCTAAGTCAGCGAGACGAGGATCAACTTTCTTCTCTTCCTCTTGCTCGACTTGATAAGCTTGTTCTTCCGTTAGTACTTCCCAGTTCTTACCGGAAGGCATCTCATCTTGTTCTCTCGCTTCATCACTGATTACTTGCATCGGAATCTCAAGTAATAGTAATTCTCTAATAGCAGGTTTTAAATCAATAACATCACCTTGAATACGATGTACTTCCTCTTCCTCATACTGATCATAATCAGCTTCATTTAGAAGATACGTTTCAATCGTTTGAATGTCAACTGGTAAATCAACATCCACAAGGGTTCTTGAGCAAGGTAAAACTAACTTCCCTTCTATATGGAGATGGAAAGTGACGCGGTTTGAACCGATATCTGCCTTTCCGGACACTCGAATAGGTGAGACTTCTATAATTTGGGGATCGATTTCTTTCAATTCATCCAAATTAATCGTTTCGTCAATGGAAAGTCCCTTGTCTCTAAATTTTTGTAATTGTATTATTGACCATTTCAATGTAATCACCTCAAGGCAACAAAGGTAATTATAGCTTTCATAATACCGTTTGTCAATATTTTTTCTTTACACTCTTAACAACCATAGTGTTGTAATTATAACGTTTAAATATAAGGACTTTCAAATATTTTATAATATTAGTTATGATTATGTTATAAAAGGAGAGAATCTAAATCATTTCCTTATATAATGATCTATATAGGAGATAATTCTGACTTAGAAAGGATGTGGTGAATTTCATGAAAGCAACAGGAGTAGTAGTAGAGTACAATCCCTTTCATAATGGTCATTTACATCATTTAAGGGAAACGAGAATAGCATCTGGTGCTGATGTAGTGGTTGCGGTTATGAGTGGGCATTTTCTGCAGCGTGGAGAGCCTGCACTGGTATCTAAATGGGCCCGAACCAGAATGGCTCTAGAAGCAGGGGTTGACGTCGTGATTGAACTTCCCTATTGTTTTGCCACTCAGCATGCTGAAATTTTTTCGAGGGGAGCCATTTCACTCCTTGATTCCATAGGCTGTGAGAGTTTTTGTTTTGGCAGTGAGGATGGGGATATTGATACTTTCGAGAAAACGGTTCTGTTCATTGAAGCAAACCGGGAGCGATACAATACATATATAAGCAGGTTTATCCAGGATGGCATGAGTTATCCTTCCGCTCTTGCTAAAGCATTCCAAACATTAGGGAACGGAGACTCCGTTATCGATTTAAGTAAGCCGAATAATATACTGGGGTTTCATTATATGGAAGCGAGAAACCAGATTCACTCGACACTAAAAGCGTACACCATTACAAGGGAAGCTGCCGGGTACCATGATCAACACTTCTCTTCTCCTTCAATTGCAAGTGCGACAAGCATAAGGAAAAGTATATTCAGCAGCGAAGGTGATCATAAGATTGATTCTTTTCTCCCGTCGACATCCGTTTCTCAGTTAACTCAGTATCAACTAGAGTATGGGGGATTCCATCGTTGGGAAAATTATTGGACGATTCTACAGTATAAGCTTCTTTCATCGTCCAGAGAGGAACTGAAGGATATATATGAAATAGAAGAAGGGATAGAAAATCGGATGATGGAGTGTGTTAAAACCTCGACTTCTTTTGAAGAATTCATGACGAAGCTTAAAACAAAGCGCTATACATGGACACGCCTTCAACGAATGCTCCTTCACATTCTAACGAATACCCGCAAGGAAGAAATGCGTTCCAGACACATCTCTCCCAGCTATATCCGCCTGCTTGGAATGAATAAAACGGGAAGGGAATTTATCCATTCTAAGAAAAAAGAAATGCCCTTGCCTTTAATCAGTAAACTTTCAAGTGCTAATCAAAGCGAGATAGAATTAGATGTCAGAGCAGCTGAAATATTTTCATTAGGATTAAAAAATGCCGCAGCCCGAAAAAAATTGCTTCATCAGGAATGGTCCCAACCGCCTGTGATCATATAAAATAGAACGCTCTTTTCTCACTGCAAGGCTCTGTCAATTAGCGTGTGCTAGATGGTGAGGGAACTGCTCCGCTTGCAGCTAGCGTTCGGCCGAGCCTCCTCAGCTTAGCCGAACGGGGTCTCGGCACGCCCAAAATCCGCCGGAGTCTGCGCAGTTCCCCTCACCATCTTTAACAGTATTTTCATGACAGAGCTTCAAAGTGTGTAAGAAAACAGTGTAACTAGAAAAAAATAATTCTTCTTCCTTAAAAGGAAATTCAATCTCTACTTACCTTAAATGAAATTGTTTGCTAAAATTCTTGTTTTAATTGTTTTCCATTAAGGATTCATGCTCAGAAAGTTGATCCTCGCTGCAGGATGCTCGACTCCTGCGGGAATAGCTGGACAGGTGAGACCCCGGAGGCGCAGCCGAGGAGGCTCACCGCCAGCCCAGCGGAAAGCGAGCATCCTGGAGCGGAAATCAACTATTACTTTCTCCTCTACAATAGCAACAAACTTTACGAAAAGAGCCAAATAGAAAGAGGCTGACCTAAGACAGCCTCTTTGACTATTTGGCTAATGTTTGTAAAAATGCTAATGCTTCATCAAAGCTTTTCACTGGTATTACTTTCATATCAGTACCAATGTCTTCAGCTGTTCTTTTGGCAGCAGTATAGTTCGATTCAAGTTCAGGATACTTTTCTTTCATTTCTTTTGTAACGTTTTCATGTGGAGCAAGGAAATATTCTGCACCTGCTTTGTCAGCAGCAATGACCTTCTGCTCTATACCGCCAATGCGTCCAACTTCCCCGCTTTCGGAAATCGTCCCGGTCCCCGCAATAGAATGACCCTTCGTAATGTCATCCTTCGTTAGTTGATTATAAATCTCCAAGCTAAACATCAATCCTGCGGAAGGGCCACCAATCTCTTCAGTATCCAGTTTCACCGGCGGGTCGGTTTTGATTTCTTTATCGTCACTTAGCGTAATTCCCAGACCTACTTTATCGGGCATATCAGGGAAAGCCTCCAAGGAAATCGTTTCCACCATTTCTTCCTTATCCCGAACGTAGGTAATCTTCACACTATCCCCACTTTTTTTCTTGCTCACATATTCAATGAATTCCTCTGATGATTGAATTGTATTCCCATCAACGGCTGTAATGCGATCACCAGGCATTAACACTTCTTCTGCCGGCATAGATGGGTAAATATTTAATACATATATACCTTTATAGGTGTATTTATAGAATTTACCCGCTTTTTTAAAGGCCACTTCAATGGCATGGTTTTGAGAGTCAGCCATTAGGTGCAGTTGACGAAGATTATACTCCTCGTCACTTTCATGTGGGCTTCTAATTTCCTCAACCGGAAAGATATATTCGTATTTTTTTAAGCTTGCCATAAGATAGGCATAGATATTTGCTCTTCCCATCCTGACGGTTGTAAGCATTAATTCACCTTCGTCCTCATAGCCATTCTTCACTTCTACGATCGGATCCAGTTCATGGGCTCCTCCCGGCTTCGTTACATAGAAGGGAAGATAATAAAAGGATGTAGCAACCATGATAATGGTCATGATGACTAAGGTTCTGATTAATGTTTTCGTTTTCATGCTCATTACTCCTTCCAATCATCTAAAGCTTTCTGTATAGAAGGAATAACCTTCTTCGCCTCTTCCTCCCCCATATCGATAATTTCATCAATATTCTTAAAGGCTCTGGTGCTATACATTTGTACATGGGGTCTGATCATAAAGTCAGATGCAAATTCACGATGTGCGACGATTTCTAATTGAAGGATATCGATGCTTTGCATAATCACATCATAAATCGTTGTGATTTCAGCATTCCTTTTCACATGAGATACATCGACTCCAATGACAATGTCAGCACCCATCTCTTTTACAACCGAAACAGGTACCCGGTCAATGACTCCTCCGTCCACGAGTAAGCGGCCGTTTATTCTTTCAGGCACAAATATACCCGGGATCGCAATACTTGCCCGGACCGCACTTGAGATAGGGCCGGTAGTAAACACCACTTTTTCACCATTTGTAATATCTGTGGCAACGACACTTATGGGAATTTTTAAATCTTCAATATTTTTATTATGTGTAAAAAGCTGAATGAATTCTTTTATCCTTTTACCCGAAATAAAGCCCATCTTCGGAACGGTAAAGTCTAAATAGTATTTTCTTCTGAAGGTTGTGGAAAGCTTGTAGAGGTCTTCCATCTTATGCCCTACCCCATAAAAACAGCCCACAAGAGCACCCATACTGCTGCCTGCAATCATATCTATAGGTATCTTTGCATCATCAAATGCCTTTAACACCCCTAAATGCGCAAATCCTCTTGCCCCACCCGAGCCGAGGGCTAATCCAATCTTGGGTCTGTCCATGCCCTTCCCCCTTTTGCCGAGTTATCGGTACATTTCATCATATGGTCTATTTCAATTATGTATGAGTATATTGAATAATATGAGGACAAGTTGAATTAATCCCATTTTATCATTCTTTTCCCAATTCACAAGGAATTGATATAGAAGGAACTAATTTCATAAGAGGGGGAAGTCCGGTTGTTCAAATCGAAAATCAAAACCTTGGCTTTATCGATGAGCGTGACTATATTTGCGGCATCTCTCATCATAATGCCGGGAGAATCTCTTGAGGCCTCCATTCGGGGATTAGATATGTGGTGGGAGATCGTTTTCCCCTCGTTATTGCCATTTTTCATCGTGTCTGAAATGTTGATTGGTTTTGGTGTAGTCAGATTTATCGGGGTCATGCTGGAACCCTTGATGCGGCCATTATTCCGGGTCCCTGGAGTCGGAGGATTTGTGTGGGCAATGGGAATGGCATCAGGATTTCCATCTGGAGCCAAACTGACGGCCCGTCTGAGGCAGGAAGAACAAATCACGAAATTGGAAGCGGAACGTCTTGTTTCCTTCACGAACTCTTCCAATCCTTTATTCATATTTGGAGCTGTGTCGGTTGGGTTCTTTCAGAATGCTACCCTCGGAATTGTTTTAGCTGCCGCTCATTATATTGGAAACATCTGTGTAGGTGTCGTCATGAGATTCTATGGTGGAAAAGATAAGGAAGAATTGAGAAATCAGTCATCCGGAAAAAAAGGCTTTATCATTCGTGAAGCCTTTTCTGCTCTTCATCACACAAGACTGCAAGATAAGCGCCCTATAGGGAAACTCTTAGGAGATGCTGTCACCTCTTCCATTCAAACCTTACTGATGATCGGTGGTTTCATTATCCTATTTTCGGTCATTAATAAAATGCTTTATCATCTGCATATTACGACCTTTGTTGCAGAAGGGTTGTCAACTCTATTTATTCTGCTCCAATTACCAGAGCAATTAAGCATTCCATTTATTTCAGGCTTGTTTGAAATCACGTTAGGCGGCAAGCTGACAAGTGGAGTAAATGAAGCTACTCTGCTTCAGCAAGCCATTATTACAAGTTTTATATTGGGGTTCAGCGGGTTCAGTGTCCAAGCACAAGTTGCGAGCATATTGGCAGAAACCGACATTCGGTTCAAGCCCTTCTTCTATGCCCGATTTATTCACGGAATAGCCGCTTCCGTCACGACCATCATCATTTGGAAACCGATATACGAGAGATTTTCCGATGAGCAGCTCTCCAATGCCATACCTGTATTCGCAATGAAAAATAATGCATTCTGGACGGAAATACTGTATTGGTTTAAGACAGCAGGTCCAGTGATCACGATATTCAGTTTGATTCTCTATATCGTATTATATGTAAGAAGACAAGCATAAAAATAAAGAATGGGTTGATCCCATTGCCTACGACAATATACTTCTCACAAAATGAGAAATGTAAAGTCTGCACACTTGGATCAACCCTGTATTCATTATTGGGGCTTATTTAATTCATTATATTTTTCCTTTAACGATTCTTCCACTCGTTTCGGCACTAATTCAGATATGTTGCCTCCATACTTAGCCACTTCTTTTACTATACTCGAGCTCAAGAAAGAATATTGATTATTCGTCATAATGAAGAACGTCTCGATATCATCTTCTAAAACCCTGTTCATTGACGTAATCTGCATTTCATATTCAAAGTCTGATACCGCACGCAACCCTCTAATGATTGCTTTCGCATTCACTTTTTTTGCGTAATCAACTAAGAGTCCTTGAAAAGAATCGACAACCACATTAGGAATGTCCCCGGTAACTTCACGAATCAATTCAATTCTTTCCTCTACAGAGAATAGTGGTTTTTTAGAAGAGTTATTTAAGACCACCACATAAATTTGATCAAAAACTTTCGCACCCCGTGTAATAATATCTAAATGTCCATATGTAATGGGATCAAAACTACCCGGACAAACTGCAATGCTCGTCATTATAATACCCCCTGGCTATTTATCGTTTCTACCTTCAGTCACCTTGAAAAAATGGAAATCCTTATGATTCCATACGTTTCTTCCCTTACTTTCTCCATGCCCCCGACTCTATCTCCCAATGTAATTTCCGAACCATGTTCACACATGACGTAACCGCTTTCATTTAGAAGGTTGTGCTCGTCGATGAATTCCAGGAGTTGTTGAAGCTTCTGCTGTTTATAAGGAGGGTCCAGGAAGATATAATCAAAGGTTATCTCTCTTTTTAAAATTGCCTTTAACGCCCTCGTTGCTTCGTTCCTGTACACTTCGCTTTTCTCCGCCAGGTCACAATCCTGGAGGTTTGCCTTAATGGTTTGAAATGCTTTTGCATCACGGTCCACGAAAATCACAGAATGGAGTCCACGACTCAGGGCTTCTATTCCGAGTCCGCCGCTTCCTGCAAATAAATCCAATCCTGTACCCCCTTCAAAATAGGGGCCTAACATATTAAATATAGACTCTTTCACCTTATCTGTTGTCGGCCGTGTCCCACTGCCTGGAACAGCTTTCAACGGTCTACCTTTTAACGTACCTGATATTACTCTCATAATCATCCACCATATATGTATTTTTTCTTCACTATCCTATCATATCTCGACAGATATCGCTACATACTGAAATTGTTCCAAAACATGTATAAAATCATTTTGATAGGTGATAATGGAAGTAACAGCATCCTAACTGATGTTGTTGCCAACCGCGGAGAAGACTTACGATTCCCCATAAGTTCTTCCTCCGGTTTCTCCTCTCCCTTTGCCTTCTTTCCAGAAATGGATATAGAAGGACCCTGCAGAAAGTTCTGCAGGGCTTTTTACGTTCTTTCATCATCTCTAGTGGAAACTTCCTTATTCATCACTTCTACCTTGAACAATTTCTCGAACCAGTGAACATCCATATAAATGGAACCCCCAACCGTTTGGATTGGATTCGTTAATAAGCCGTAATTTTCTTCATTATAAATAAAATAATCTTCATTCACATAAAACCTGAATGTATTTCCATTTAACGATGTAAAGAATACGTTTGGCTTTATCTCTTTAATGTCCAGTCCCAAAGCCTTTACTGCTTGTGGAAATTCAATAAGTTCTTTTTGTCTATAAGAAATATAAGAAAGGTTATGTGTTTTTTTGTTGATGAGTACAGGATCATCGCTATTAAGAATCATAGGGATATTCCTTTTTCCTTTTACACTTTCAGTAAAAAATGTAGAGTCAAAGCCTGTAACTTTTCCTAAAATCACATCTAATTTTGTTGCATCAACCGATTTGGTCTTGTCCTCTTCCATTTTCCGTTTAAAAGTATCCAATTGGGAAGAGGTCAGCCCTTCCATTACTTCTTTATAAGCCCATGCAGATTTTGATGTGTGCGGTTGTTTTTTTAATAGGATGCTAACGATGAATTCCTTAAGCCAAGCCTCTTCATCAGTGGAAAAATACTGTTGATACAGTAAGCTCCCTTTCAGTTCATTGAGCATTTCCTTTTCAGTTGTGTTCCTTACAATCAAATATGGAGATACATAGGGCTCTATTTTGTCCGTGATGATGACGGTTACAAACCCTTCAAAGGAACCTGGTTGGACTGCCCTATCCTCTTTTATATCGGTCCTGTCGTACAACATTCTCACTGTAGATGAAGCTTTCTCCACTAACGGATCTTCAGTGAAATATAATGCGGAAGGCTCACCCCGACCGTTGAAAGAATAATAATCGATATAATTCTTTTTTTTATGGCTGGAAGATTTATATCCTGCTACCCATTTTCCAGTCCTCAAACTTTTTTCTGTTATGTGAATATCTGTATTTAATGTTTCGATAGAAGATAGAACAGGGTGCCAATCTTTCACTAACATACTTTCTTTTTTAGTCGGCTGCTCGAATGTATAGGTAATCGTGATCTCCTTAAGGTCTTTATAGAGATTACTTAATTGGAATTCTCCATTTTCTTTCGTTAAACACTCATCCCCTCTGTCATTTACACATGAAAAATCGCTGGCATCACTTGGCCATTGAATGGTTATTTGTTTAGGGATTGTTGATAAGAAATGAATGGTTTGTGTCACAAAAAATGAGTTTCCTTCATGTGTGATGGAATAAGATTGATCTACCTTTACAGCCCCAGGCTCTTCTGCACTTTCTGTTGTGAATCCCATCCATTGAAAGAAAAGAATGCTGGAACTAATCAAAATCATTACTAGACCAAATGTAAATAGGATGCGTTTCATACTTTACTCCTTAACTCCGTCTGTTACTTAAAGAATAGCAGATTCCGGCAGCTATTGGTGGAATATTTTTCGATTATTTCCAATCATTTAACCAAAATCCAGGTCTTTACTGTCGGCGGGAAAGGAAGCTTGGTTTAAATGATCTGCAAGCATTTCATCCCATTCACTTTTATCCAGCAATCCATTGCTTATAAGAGTTTCTTGTAAATCTTGAAGAGTAAAGTTTTGCCATTCAACCTCCTCTGCCAGAGATAGAATTCCGTGAACCGCCAGTGTAGACAATATTGCTGTCACGATAAAAGAATCACAATTCATTAATTCAATTTCTTTCGTATCGTGTCTCCCGCCAATAACATACAAACATGATAATCCCAGGACGATAAATAGAAATAACCATACCACCACGATCACCCCTATAAGTAATTTTGAATCTTTACTTATCACTATATGTTTGAAATAATAAGGAATTGATAAACTCGGTAAGAAAAGGAGATTGAATGAATGATTCAACGTTTTATTGAATTAGGAGAAGGATATTCAGATATTTATGAACTAATGGAGCTTGCTAAAGCAAATAAAGAACGATTACAGCATATGATGGCATTTCATACTATTGTTAATAACCGGGCTGTATCATCCATGGCTCTTGTGATGAAACCTACAGAACAAGGGAAATTCCAAGCCATTTATGTTTGCCGGGAAGGAATCCCAAATCCGAATATCACACCAAACCAGCGCTACTCCCTTTTTGAAGAGACAGCTAAGGAATTAGACAGGGTCATCATCCAAATGGATGTGAAACCCTCCACTCTGTATCCGGAGAAAGCATTGTACTATCAGCATCTGATCGCGATACTGCGATTAAATCATTATATACTGCCTTTACAATAAAGGATGTTAATCGTGCAGCTTTTTGTAACGGAGGTGTATCACCCTTAAGAAAAAAGCTGCCAAAACAACACTCTTTGGCAGCAAACATTAAAATCCCATTTTGTAATCATATTCCTTTGCCTTATCCGGACGGGAATTTTCAAAAACAGACTTTATAAATGGCTTATGAGAAGGATCTACCTTTTTCACGTAGGAATAGGCAGCAATTCTTTCCATTACCGTGTCGATTTCATCCTGATTACAATAAAGTACAACATATTTCATTTTCTTCGAAACATAGTGAACATTCCCAAATCGCCTCAGGGACTTGGCATGCTTCAAACTATGTAACCAAACAACTAAACCTTGTCTCTCTGTTAACATATAGTTTCCCCTCTAGGAATCACTTTTTTATAAGTCTAGCATAATAATGTGGCGGTAAGCAATACGTAATGGTGCGAACTTTCATTAAACAGAGCGTACAGTGAATACTACATAATGAAGTAGAGAACGGAGGGTCACAATGGATTTGAATATGATTTGGGACTTTTTTATCGATCAACTTCGAAGAGAGGAAGGAATTGAAGATGCGCATGTGAAATGGAGTGCAGGCATACCATTTATTTATATAAGATCCGATAAAGAGAAAACTGACATTGAGTATTCCATTAAAAAATGGTCAGCTAGGGCGATGCGGGGCAAGAGACTGCATTCTGATACAATTTATTTCAGGGAAGAAAAACCATTGTATGTATATCGTCACAGGTTCTATGTCCCCCAGGAAAAAATGTTTTGCTGTGGAAACCTCTGTGTGGATTGTGTTCGGTTAAAACAGTAACGGATAAGGATGAACCTTCACAAAATGAAAAGAAGAGCAGACACTTCGTCCGCTCTTCTTTTCATTTGATTAGGCTGAACAACCGCAGCTTCCGCCAGAACCACAGCCTCCCCCGCATGATCCTCCGCTTGAGAAAAAAGGATTCCCTGAAGGAACCTTTACATTTTTAGACACGGAATGTCCGATTAGCAGGCTCACTTGATCAAGGAGATCTTGCAGCTCGTTTTCCACCCTTCTGAACTCCGCTACATTCTCATCAAGGTCCATTTCTCTTTTCACTTCACGGATTTCTTTCATGATGGTTTTGTAGTCCGGGTGGTAACGTCCGAAGCGTTGAACTTCTTCGTAACTTTCTTTCATTCGCGAAAAGGTTTGTACTTTTCGTTGAGTGTCAGAATTGTTACGAAGTTTATATAAAGACTTACGATAATTTTCTGCCACATCAGATTCTAAAATCCACTGAGATAATTCGTCAGCTGAATCCAATATTTCCATTCTTTCTATAGTAGCAAGCATAACGCTCACCTCCGTAACGATATTTTAACACGTTTCACGTAAGGAAGCGAATATGCAAAATGAATTTTTTGGAGTTGCCCCACTTTTTCGAATGCTGTAGCCAAGGAAAATACCGCCGAAAAAAATATTTTTACGACGGACTTTAAAATTCAATGATTATTGAATCGTCACATAAAACTGCTTTTTCATCCCTAACGATTTGTTATTCGTCCCTACTATTTCAACGTTGAGAAGATGAACACCTTTTGGTAATCCTTTTACAACAAAGGCAGCTGTATGATACTCCTTATACAAATTGCCGGTATTTGAACGAACGACGATCTTTCCTTTTTTCGCTCCGTTTTTTTCTGATGTGAATGTTACATTTGGAACGATACATTCAATATACACTTGACTTCCTTGTACCATATGTTTGATGGAAAGAGGTTTTTCCTCAGACTTCGCAGCTTCAACTTTTTTAGTAAACGCAAAGCTTTCCGGTTCAGGCATTTTTTCCTTACAGCCGCTTAAAAACATAAGTAACGCAATGGATAGAAAAATGATTTTCTTCATCGTGTACACCACTCCTTACTAATAGCCTTGCCCAACCGTTTCACTTTTTACTCAAAATTATTATGGCTTTCACACAAAAAAATAGTGCCTTAACTATCGGCACTATTCATTGATTGGAACATACTGATCATCATGGAGGCCATTTGGACTCCGTTTGAGAATTTTTGTACTCGATGAGGAATCGTTTTTTGAAAATGGTTAATCGACGCAATTTCGAATTTCTCTAATTCATTGGGATTTCGAGAAAGTGTACGATACCACTGTGGCTGATCTCTTAAAAATAATTTCAAATCATCCTTGGCATAAATATACTCAATAATGTCTGCTCGCACCTTTAGTCAGCCTCCTAATCTTTCCGGAATGAAAATGGATGGGAGGGTTTGGGTGGTGTTTCAGTTTTGGTTGTTGTCCCTGATCCCCTATTATTATTTGACTGAAATTGACTAAGTACTCCTTGTACTGCTCCCAAGGCTTCACTTAAGCTGTTAATATGCTGTTGCAATTGATTAGCGTCCATTTTTTTCACCATATCTCCAACCTGATCCATCCACCCGCTTTTACTTCCTTGGTTAGTTGGGCTTGATTCTTTCGCAGCTTCGTCTTTATACTTATCCCACCTTGTATCATCTTCCCCCAGTAAGTACCAGTCTTCAAAGAGATCCTGCCAATTGGCATCCCCATTCCGGACATCTTTCACAATTTTCGGATGCTTTCTCACAAATCCTTTAAACTCTTTTACCTTAGGGTGTAGTGATTTACCCATTTTATGAACACCTCCATTACAGGCATCTACCTACTACACTTTATGAAGGATTCAAAAGAATGGTGATACATTCCTTTTTGTAGTAATATTTACATGTATATTAACGTTGATTTTACAGTTTCCAATGAATGTTTTGGCTGTGAATAAAGAAAAGGATGTATGAAGATGAAAGAGCATGTACAAGAGTTGTTAGATGAATGTCTTTCAGGAGCATCGGATGAGGATCTTCTAATCTTGAAACAGCTTCTCGAAGGAGTTAAACGTAAGAAAGACAATGAAAATGGATCAATCATAGGCGGAATATTTGCTATGGAGCGCGAAGTGAAAGACGGGAATTTCGAAATAAGCATTCCTATTACGCCCGTTACGCATAACTCACTGCAGATCGTTCATGGCGGAGTAACCGCTACATTAGTGGACTCCGCTATGGGCACATTAGCCAATATGGTGCTGCCTGAAGGATATGGAGCTGTAACGACAAATTTAAACGTACATTACTTGGCACCAGGTATAGGGGATCGTTTAACTGCTCATGCTACTGTCGTTCATCAGGGAAGCAAGACCATTGTAGTGGACGGGAAAGTTATCAGTTCAGACGGGAAGATTGTTGCTCATTCTACCGGCTCGTTTTTTATTTTCAAAAAGAAACGATAGACTTTTTTTCAAAAAGAAAAGGTTGATTCCCCATACGTCTCAGGGAATCAACCTTTTTATTCTTTTTCTTCAAATTTCTCTATAAAGTTTTGTGTGTAGTACCTTTTATAAACACCTACGCCAAGATGGGTGAATTGTTGTTCCAGTAGGATCTTTCGATGGCCTTCCGAATTCAGCCAGCCATGTACGGCTTCTGGAGCGTCCGTGTACTGGGAAGCGATGTTTTCCCCTGCAGTCTTGAACTTAACATTTTCACTTTCCAGACGCTCGGATAAGTTGCCGAAAGTTGGTGAATCATGTGAGAAATAATCTTCTTCATACATTTCTTGACTATGCCCTCTTGCTACCATTGCCGTTTCTTCATCCCATTTTAGTTTATCTGCTTCGAATTGATGTCTGATCACATTTGTAATATCAAAGATCTGCTGTTCGCTCGCACTATTCACTTTATCCCATTCGTCCTCGCTTGGCTCTTGTTCCTCAGCCAATTCCCCTCGATACATCATTTCATATGGATGCATCTCGATCAATGTTTGACTATCAAGAAAGCGGATGCTCGTAAGCCTTCCAGTGAATTTGTCCAGATAAAGCTGGGCATAAATATCTCCAAGGGTTACAAGAAGCCTGGTATTCAGGTCTTCTTCATTTAATTCAAACTGATAAGCACCTGATTCGTCATTTACAACGATTTCGGAATCCACAATTGTAAAACGGTAAATGTCTTCTAAACGTTGTCCCAATTTATAAGGGGCCACATCCACCTGATTCCCAATGGCAAACAACGTAACAACTTTATGATTAGTGACGCCCATTTGTATGTACTGTTTATCCGATATCGGGTAGATCCACCATTCATACCCGTAAGAGCTTGGTTCAACCCTCTCTGGTTCTCCAAAAGCTTCAGTTACCTTTTTTGTATCTTTGCCAATCCAAGTGGATAAACCTGATGCAGGTCGTTCCCCTGGAGCTTCGATTGATTGATTTAATTGGTTTTCGTTGTCTTCTTTAAGAGTTTGGGTTTCTGGTCCTTTAAGAGGCTCATTTTCTTGTTTTTGACCTTGATAAATACCAATAAATAAAATAATGACAAGAATGATCAAAATACGCAAAACGGTTCTCAGAAATTTCCCTCCTCTCTACTTTCTCTATCAGGATATGCCACAAATACTAGAATTATTATACCATTGTTTATGATTCTAAAACTTCAGTCTAGTATAAAGGATAGCATATTTTCATCCCTTCTAAAACAAATGAATCTCAGGTGGGTAAAGGTTTCTAAAACCAAATAGAATAGAGATGATCCTATATGGATCATCTCCCCAAGTTTAAAACGGTTTATTTCTAAAGTTTGATTCTGATATATTTTCTAACGCAACGTAGGCCTGTCTGCCCAGAGACTCCCTTATAGCAAAATCACCTAAAGATATCATACCGATCAATCGATCTCCCTCGACCACCGGGAGCCTTCGTACCTGATGCTCAGCCATGATATGGGCCGCTTCTTGTGCTTCGGTGTCAGGTCCTACCGTTATTAAGTGTTTACTCATGATATCTTCTACTTTTGAAGAAGCAGGATGTTTTTCAGCAATACAGCGGAGGACGATATCCCTGTCTGTCATCATTCCCACAATCTTATCACCATCCACGATGGGAATGGATCCTACATTGTGTTCTTTCATTTTTAAGGCAACCTCATACACATTGTCCAGTAACGAACAAGTTTCAATATCATTTGTCATCATATCCCTGATTTTCGTCATTTGGATCCTCCTCATACGTTCCGAATTACTTCCTATATTTTTCTCATTCTCCTCCAGGATATTCATTTTTTTAAAAATGACAAATTCAAATGATTGAAGACATTGCAAGATAAAGGTTTTTCCACTATTATTAAGAATGAGAAATACCGCATTTAGTATCATTGTACATACACCGATATAAATGCTTCTACCATACGAAAAGCATCAGGGCTCGAAAGTCCTCATGCCGGACAATATAGGAGGGAATTTTTATGCGTTTTGAAGGAACTGAATTTGAAAGCTTAAAAGTGGACTTGAACCGATTAGACGAGATCATGGAATCTCATGGACTTGTTCGTGCAGGTCAATGGGATTATGAAAGAGTGACGTACGATCGTAAATTTGAAATCAGAGAAGGTATTTTCTATTTACGAATCCAAGGTCTTGCTGTTGAGGGAGATATCGGAAAGCATGACGCCGTTATTCAA
Source organism: Rossellomorea aquimaris (assembly GCF_008180865.1). GTDB lineage: Bacteria > Bacillota > Bacilli > Bacillales > Bacillaceae_B > Rossellomorea > Rossellomorea yichunensis. The sequence goes on along the minus strand of NZ_VTEX01000001.1, from coordinate 473,706 downwards.
CTAATGACTCCATTATTAGGAAAGCATTATTATCCACACGGTATAGAATACGGTGAAGGTGAAGAATTCCCTAAACATCTGGTCACTTCTTGTGAAAAACTTATTGCAGACGTCAAAAAAGAAGCAACGAACTTTGCCTGGTAATATCAGTTTTGAAAAGACTGTCTTTCTTTAGACAGTCTTTTCTGTATTATCCAATCAGGATCAATCCAAACTCCACTAAGGGCCCTTTTAGATGTAAAACCTTCTGAATTTCACTTTCTTCCTACTGTTCATTCTTCTCATTCTCTCATATAATGATAGTAATAGGTTTCTGTTAGAAAGGGGTACACCATTGTCCAAGTTTTTCACGAAAAAAGTTTTAATCATCACACTTATCATCTTAATACTTGCTATAGTTGCTTTTTTTATATTACCTGTTTCAGTCCCCTTGATTACTGCGATTATAACAGCACTTTTCCTGGAGCCTGCCGTTAGCTTTATACAAAATCGTTTCTCTGCAAAACGTCGGATGGCGGTACTTTCTGTTTTTATACTGTTCCTGCTTCTTATAAGCGTATCCTCGTTTTTCGTTACTACAAAAGTCGTTGGTGAAGGTATCAAGCTGATAGAAGATGCCCCGAAATATGTAAACCAATTAAGCGACATTTGGCTTGATTACGAGGATCGCCTGTTGAATGCGACTGAGGATCTTCCTGATGAACTAGTGAGAAGCTTCAGTGAAGACGTACAAAATTTCTTAAATAGTGGAAAGACGAAGATTCTTAACTCTGTCAATATTGAAAAGATAAGTGTGTTTTTATCTTATATTCCCAATTATTTAGTGAGTTTTCTCGTTTACTTAATTGCTCTCTTTCTTTTCATGTTGGACTTACCTCGAATTAAGAAATCCATTTATGGACACCTGACTGAAAGAACAGCAGAGAAAGTGGCGTTTATGACTTCCCGACTCACCTATGTTATTTTTGGATTCTTTAAAGCGCAATTCCTGGTGAGTATCATCATCTTTGTCGTTTCCTTAATTGGACTTCTATTCATTTCTCCAGAAGTTGCGATCGTGATGTCGATTATCATATGGGTGATTGATTTTATTCCTTTGATAGGATCAATCGTTGTTTTGGCACCCTGGTCTATTTTCCATCTGCTGACGGGAAATATCGCATTAGGAACTCAACTAGCAGTGTTGGCAGCCATTCTTCTTATCATAAGGAGAACGGTTGAGCCTAAAGTAATGGGAACCCATATTGGTTTATCCCCGCTCGCTACATTAATCGCCATGTATCTAGGGCTAAAACTCTTTGGTGTATTGGGCTTTATTATCGGGCCGCTCATCCTTATCGTGTTTAATTCGGCTAAAGAGGCTGGTATAATAAAAACGAATTTCAAGTTATGAAAATAGACCAATTCCCGAACGCCAGGGAATTGGTCTTTTATACTTTATTTTCTCTTAAAAGAAATCGTAAAAGAAGGGATGATTTCCTTGGGACAAGGCTTGGAGCTTATGAAAATCCTCCTCCCCAGCCTGAAGTTTTCCCATTTGGAGCAGTTCCTCAGGGGTATGCACTCCAAAGATTAATGCTGTGAAATCTTTGATGTCCAGCGAAATCGGTGCCTCAATCTTTTCACCAACAACCACTTCATTTTTATTAAGAATAAAAGTGCTGTTATTCCAAGCGACTGTCGAATCCGACAAGGAGAATTTAAGTTGATACTGAAAGTCGATCTCTTTTACATATCTCTTCAGGAAGTTTTCAACATCGACGATTCTTGCCATGAAATATGGGTGCTTCTCTACTTTAATTCTTGGGTTCTTCAGCATATAGGGTAACACTTCAAAGGGGTTCAATATAAGTTCAGCTTCATTAACCATTGAGTCATGCTGACAAATGAAGTTCCATAAACCAATTCTTGCATCACTTGTAAGAGGAACAAACTCTTCAACCTTCATTTTTTCCTTTTTCACTTCATAAGTAAGGTACCCGGTTGCTTCCCCTGTATCGTTATAATATATCGCTATCCACAGATCGGTGATGCTCCTATCCCTCCACCATTTTTTTGAACGTATCAACATCCCATTATGCTGCTCCGCATAGCGATCATAAATCGATTCCAATTCAATAGGATATGTATCCTTCTTAAATCTCCTGATTAGTCCATTGTAAGGCTTTAATGGTACAAGGTTCTTCTTCTCAAGCTGTACCTTGTGGAAAGATGCAAATACTTCCCATCCAAATTTCCGATAGAAATCAATAGAAAAAGGATGAAGCATGGATAGGACTGTGCCATCCTCCTTCATCTTCTGTAATGAATGATCCATTAATTGACGCACATACCCCCTTCTTCTGAACTCCGGATAGGTGGCGACTCCGGCAATACCTCCCATCGGATACACATGTTTACCCAGGTGTACTTGGAGCGGGATCAAATGAAGCTTTGCAGCTAAGTTCCCTTCTTCATATATTCCATACACAGTATGATCTTTAGTTTGTTGAAGGCGTCTCTCTCTGTCTTCACTTGGTACTTCATATTGAAAAGCATATTCTGATAACTGTAAGGATTCTTCAAACTGACCGTGGTTTAATTTTGTAATCATGCTCTATCTGCTCCCTTCTACTATTTCTACATTCGACGGTGCTTCTACCATTCCCTTTAGTTCTCTCAAAGATTGTTGTTTTTAACAATAGGACTGCTTAAGCTCTGTCTATTAATATGTGCTTGATGGTGAGGGGAACTGCTTCGCTTCCGGGGTCTCGGCACGACCGTACTTCCGCAGGAGTCTACGCAGTTCCCCTCACCATCTTTAAAAGTTTTTCGTGACAGAGCTAAAGGTATTAAAAAACAAACTAATTAGAAGAAAGAATTCTTCTTCAATAGGACATTAATTCTACTCACCCCAAAAAAAAATTGTTTGCTAAATGCTTTTGATTTTATTTATTTCTATTAAAAATACATGCTTAGAAAGTTGATGCTCGCTGCAGGATGATCGACTCCTGCGGGAATAGCTGGACAGGTGAGACCCCGGAGGCACAGCCGAGGAGGCTCACCGCCAGCCCCGCGGAAAGCGAGCATCCTGTAGCGGAAATCAATTACTACTTTCTTCTCTGAGATAGCCACGAGCCTTTAGAAAAGAGCCTAATCAAAAGAAAAAACCTATTATGTGATTCTTCACATAATAGGTTTTCTTTAATATCCGAGTATTGCCCGAATGACAGAAGTTGTTTCTCCGCCTTTATAGAATACATAAAGGAGCAGATACACAGCGACTCCTGTAATAGCTGTAAAGAACCAGATAAAACTCGTAATCGGTCCCAGCTTACGGTGCCTCGCTAAACGATCTTTATAGCCCGTCCACAAGCTCATAAGACCAAATACTGCCCCGGTTGTGGCCAAAGTTATATGGAATACTAGAAAAATCGTATAATAAATCTTGATGCTATCGGGACCTCCAAAGGACGTGTTCCCAACAAAGATCGTTCTGCTCATATAAATGATGAAAAAGATAAGCGCAAAAATACCTGCAAGAGTCATGGTTTTCTGATGTTGCTCAATCCTTCTCTGTTTAATCTGCCACCAGCCAATCGCAACTGTGACTGCACTTAATACGATAAAGGTGGTACTAATGGTAGGTAAAATAGGTAAACCCATCTCTGTTCCTCTCTTTTCTAAAGATAATATGCTATGTAATCAGAGGAATGACGTTCATCATCCCTTCAAACGTTACTGTTCTGTCAATTTAGGATCAACAGGATCATAGGATAGCTTTTCTTGTTTCTCCTGATCATTGCGATACCATTGAAAAAACAAGTTGAACAGCATAACTCCAAATACAATCTCCTGAACAATCTTCATGATCACTCCGCCAAGCTGTTGATCATTTTGTGTAGACATATCGGTAAATAACTCCGGCCCAGTCAGCGTCAATCCTTCCAGAGTGTTCACAGGTACACATAGTGCCAACGCTTTAAGGAACTCCTGTGGATCATAATAAGGGGCATATAAAGGATTCTCGGCAAAAATGATCAAACCGCATGCAGGAGTCAATAACACTGCACTCCCAAGAATATATCCAATACGCTTGAGCCCGCTTAAGTCAATATCGTCATCCACTGGATTTAGTAATGGCCACCACATAAATAAAGATAATAAGAATAGAATAACGGTTGCCAAACCGTGAAGAGTGGCATCAGTTCTGACATTATCAAACACTAAAGGGATATGATAAATCGAAAAGATGATATTGAAAGATAGTAAAGAGATCAATGGTTTTGTCATAAATTTAAATACTTGCTTAACCACCGGTAATTCAACTGCAGCTTTCCAGACCCATTTAGGAATTCCCAATATGAGCAGTGGAGTGACCACTAAATATAGTAACGCCATTTGTGCCATGTGAGCAGAAAATAATATTGTGCTCATGATTTCTACCGGCGAACCCTTAATTCCATATAGTAGAACCATTGCCAGAATAAAATAAGTGGCTTCTTTGATGGTCAATTTTTCATTTTCTTTAAAACTGTCTCTCCATTTGACAGTGATCAAGAAATATACGACCGTAATAAATACTAAAGCCAATAAAAAAAACGGGCTCCATAAAGCCATAAAACCAAAAATACCCAAAGGCATTTGCTCACCTCATTTCACATTTAACACCTATCCCCATTATACTGACAACCCTCCCCCACTTCAACGGAAGGTAATGACAAGTTCTTGACAATTAGAAAAGCGCAAGCGGCTTGAACAGGCCCGACAAGCATAAGACGAACATACCGGAAAGGCGCCCCTTTGCCTTTTTGGTATGTTTGACTTATGACCTCGAGGGCCTAGCCGCTGGAGCTGGACAATGAAAAGCGGAGGGGCTTTGCACAGAGGCGACAAGCATAAGACGAGCATCCCTGAAAGGCGCTCTTTGCCTTTTTGGTATGTTTGACTTATGACCTCGAGCCTCTAAGCCCCGTAGCTGGACAATGAAAAGCGGAAGCGGCTTGACCAGGCCCGACAAGCACATATGAACTCCAGCCCAACAAAAAAAGCCAGCCATCCGGCTGACTTTTTTAATTTAGATCCATACAATCGTTACAAATGCTAACACTGTGATAAATGCAACAAGTGCACCAGAATACAGGAATAATGCAGGAGCTTCATGACCTTTATGACTCATATGCATGAAGTAATAAAGTTGAAAAATTAGTTGAACCACTGCAAGTAAGAGGATAAAAGGTACAATAAAGTACTTATCAAAATCTCCAGCCACTGCAATGAACGCCACTAATGTTAAGAAAATCATTAACATGAAGGAAGTAACCTGCATTCTCATGTCTTCTGCATTTTTCTTACGACGATATTCGTAATCTACACTTGGGTTACCTGAATTTGATTGTTGATTCGCCATCAGTTTATCCCACCATTCCCATTAAGTATACTACTGTAAAGATAAATACCCATACAACGTCGATAAAGTGCCAGTATAGAGAAGCTAAATAGAACTTTGGAGCATTGTAAAGGTTCAAACCACGTTTAGCGTTTCGAAGCATTAAACTTACAATCCATAAAAGACCGAAAGCTACGTGTCCTCCGTGGAATCCAACTAGTGTGTAGAAGGCTGAACCAAATGCACTACTAGTAAAAGTATGCCCGTATTCGTGTACGTAATGATTAAACTCATAAATCTCTAATGCAAGGAAAGCTGCACCTAGAAGAACCGTGACTAATAACCAAGCCTGCATGCGTTGGAAGTTATAGTTCTTCATATGGTACATTGCATAAACACTTGTAAGAGAACTTGTTAGAAGTAACATAGTTGCAATAAATGCAAGTGGTAAATCAAAGATGTCAGCAGCAAGTGCATGACTGTCACTAGGAACTTTGTCTTTAAGCGCTAAATATGTTGCGAAAAGAGATCCGAAAAGAACCGTTTCTCCACCAAGGAAAAACCAAAAGCCCATAAACTTGTTTTTCCCCTCAAGGGTTGCCTTTTCAGGGGAGGCCGGCCAGGTCTTTGGCGTGAATTTTTCTTCGGCATGCATTATGCCTTACCCCCTTTATCATCATCCATTAAATCTTCTTTATGAACATGATATCCATGATCATCAATTACAGAACGGAAGAACATTGCACCTAGTGTGATAAGCATTCCAATTACGAGAACTGGGATTGCCCAAGCTTTATCTCCATCCGGATGATACATAGCACCAAATGCTGCTATGAATAGCCCAAGTGAAATGATTACCGGTAGTATCGAGTTATTCGGCATATGGATATCTCCGATTGGTTCTGCCGGTGTTAGATCTTTTTTACCTTCCATTTTTTCTAACCAATAAGCATCTAAGCCACGGATAAGCGGAGTTTGCTTAAAGTTATAGAATGGTGGTGGTGATGGAATCGCCCATTCAATGGTACGTCCGTCTCCCCATGGGTCATTAGAAACCTTAACCCCTTTAACTTGAGTCATGATGACGTTAACAAGAAGTACGATAACTGCGACTCCCATGAAGCCTGCTCCAATAGAGGAGATTAAGTTTCCTGTTTCTAATCCTTGACCAGGCAAGAACTTCCAAATACGACGAGGCATACCCATTAAACCAAGGAAATGCTGAATAAAGAATGTTAAGTGGAATCCGATAAAGAATAACCAGAAAGCGATTTTCCCTAAGAAATCGTTTAACATTGTACCGAACATTTTTGGCCAGTAATAGTGAGTACCTGCCAACAGGGCAAATACTACCCCACCAACGATAACGTAGTGGAAATGGGCAACAACGAAATACGTATCATGGAACTGATAGTCAGCTGTTGCAGCTGCGTTCATAATTCCGGTTACTCCACCTGCTACGAAAGTAGGGATAAACGCTACTGCGTAGAGCATTGGAGTAGTGAAGCTGATGCTTCCTCCCCACATCGTAAGGAGCCAGTTAAAGATTTTGATACCCGTTGGAACGGCAATGGCCATTGTCGCAACGGCGAAGATTGCATTTGCGATTGGTCCAAGACCTACTGTAAACATATGGTGAGCCCAAACCATGAATCCTAAGAAACCGATAAGTACGGTCGCAAATACCATGGATGAGTAACCGAATAAACGTTTTCTAGAGAAGTGTGGAATGATCTCAGAGAAAATTCCGAAAGCAGGCAATACAAGGATGTATACCTCAGGGTGACCAAAAATCCAGAAGAAATGCTCCCAAATAATGGTGTTACCGCCATTCGCTACATCAAAGAAATTCGATCCGAACATACGATCAAATAACATTAAGAATAATCCTACCGTTAAAGCAGGGAACGCGAATAATATAAGTGCCGAGGTAACAAATACTGTCCATGTAAATAGAGGCATACGCATGTATGTCATACCTGGAGCACGCATATTAATGATGGTTACAAGGAAGTTGATCCCACCTATTAATGTACCTGCACCTGAAATCTGTAGCCCCAGTACATAGAAATCAATCCCATGTCCTTTAGATGCCATTGAGAGTGAAGCATATGAAGTCCACCCCGCATCCGGTGCTCCGCCTAAGAACCATGAAAGGTTAAGGAATACTCCACCTGCGAAGAATAACCAAAAACCTAATGAATTCAGAAAAGGAAATGCAACGTCACGAGCACCGATTTGTAAAGGTACAACCGCATTCATGAATGCGAATATTAACGGCATGGCCGCTAAGAAAATCATCGTTGTACCGTGCATTGTTAAAACTTCGTTGTATAAGCCAGCACTAACAAAGTCATTGTTAGGAACAGCAAGCTGTATACGAATGATAAGAGCTTCTAATCCACCGACTAAGAAGAAGAATCCTCCAGCCATAAGGTAAAGGATGGCGATCTTTTTATGGTCTACTGTTGTTAAATAGTCCCAAACAGTCGCGCCGAAGCCTTTTTTCTGTGCATAGCTACTCACGATTAAACCTCCCTTTAACTAATCCCCAATTAATCTTGAACTTTTAATCCCATCAGATATTCTGCAAGGGCATCGAGTTCGTCTTCCTGCAGGTTACCATATGTACCTGTCATTTTGTTACCTGGTTTGTACTGCTCAGGGTCAACCAGCCAATTTTTCAGTTCTTCTTCATTGTGATCCAGAATACCTGCGATTCGAGTACGCTCACCAAAGTTTGCTAAGTTCGGAGCAAGACGAGCTGATTCCGGACGTCCATCCTGAGGTGATACTGCGTGACAGCTTAAGCATTTTTGGTTGAAGATTTCTTGTCCTTGTTGAGCTAAATCAGAAGATGGTTTAGGTTCTCCTGCATTTTTCATATCTTCTACCCATGCCGTAAACTCGTCCTTAGGAAGCGCTTTTACTTTAAAGTCCATTAAAGCATGAGAAGGTCCACATAGCTCAGCACATTTTCCGTAGAATAATCCGCCTGCTTCTTTAGACTTTTCTGCATCAAATTCAAGGAAGAATGTGTTTACGTTGTCGACGTTTGTATCAATCTTTCCTCCAGCTGCTGGAATCCAGAAAGAGTGTTTAACATCAGAAGCCGTAACATTGAAGTAAACCCTTTGATCGGTTGGTACAACTAAATCCTGTGAAGTGATGATTTTTTCATCCTCATACTCAAATTCCCACCAGTAAAGATTAGCGCGAACATTTATAACTAAAGCTTCGCGATTACCATCTGCGTCCTTTTTGTCCATAGCCTTTGTATCAGCTAATTCGAAAGTAGACGTTACGGTTGGAACAGCCAGGATAAGAAGAAGGATTATTGGTATTACTGTCCACACGATTTCAAGTGTGTGACTACCTTCAACTTGTTTCGGGATAGTAGTATCTCCCTTTTTTCTACGGAAACGAATGATTGCCACCATATAGACGATGACTACTACAATGATTACCAATACCATTATTAATGTAGACAGTATCATTAAATCATATTGTGACTGTGCTACTTCACCAGCTGGCTGTAATGTGGAGAGAAATGGCTCTCCACAACCAGAAAGAACTAGCGCTAACATTGCTACAATTGAGAATAAGCGCCACTTAGATAGCCTTGCTTTCATAGCTTAATCAAACCCCTCTTTCATGTAATATACTTTTGAATAAAACAAGGACTCATAAAAAATATCTATTTGGATTTCTTATCAGAAAGAATTCCCACTAATCTTATAGTACAGTAACGATAACCATCGCCACGAACAAGATAGTTAAATAATTTAGTGAATAGACAAACATAAGTTTTGACCACTTAATATCATCTTTCATTTTGTAACCTGCGAGTCCCAGTGCCAGCCAGCCAATATTAAAGGCTGTTGCAAGGATAAAGAAAAACATTCCTAAATCCATCAAGAAGAATGGCAGAGGCAGTAATGCTGCAACCCAAGCAACGATATGGTGCTTTGTTGTAGCAAATCCCTTTACTACGGGGAGCATCGGTATATTCGCTGCTCTGTATTCTTCCACTCTCTTCATCGCTAAAGCGTAGAAATGAGGGGGTTGCCAGATAAACATCATTAGGAACAGAACCCATGCGATGATATCCAGATTTGCGTCTACAGCTGACCAACCGATTAACGGCGGGACTGCACCTGAGATACTCCCTACAATTGTGTTGCTTACGTATTTCCTCTTAGACCACATTGTATATAATACAACGTAACTAAATACCCCAATGATTCCTATCACACCTGCAGTGACGGTAGTCATAAATAACATTATGATTCCCACTGCAATCATAATTAATCCCAAAGACAAAGCTTTAGGTGCATTGATCTTACCTGTTACGGTAGGGCGTCCCTTCGTACGTTCCATCAGAGGATCGATGTCTCGATCATACACATTATTTATGGAGCAGGAACCCGCGATAATTAGGGAAGAACCTATCAACGTCAGGAACATCGTATCAAGAGAATTTAGAAAGTGTGTATTAGTAAAGTAAAAAGCTAACCACATACCTGTAAAGGTTGTAATTAAGTTTGAATTAACGATACCAATTTTGATTAGTGCTAAAAAGTCCTTCCAAGCAGTTGAGGTTGTCAAATCTGCTTCTTGAGCGTTAGTCATCATTCGACTAGACATTCTCTTCCTCCTCTCTATAAAAAGCCAGAGGCCAGTTGCCACCTCTTACTATATAGGAAATGATTCACTATTTCTATATCCGTCTGATAATTCATGCACAGATAAGAAATAGTATATATGCTATCAATATTATATTAAACCATATATTTTTTCCTTTTTGGGGGAGAATTAGACAATATTGTGAAGAAATTGTGAAGAAAGAAAAACGCAGACGTTTCTTCATATTTCTACAAACATTTTAAACCCATCATACCATAAAACAAAGCTAAGCGCTTACAGATTTTGTTTTTCTGCAAATTAGTCATTATCTACTAATAGTTATTCTCTTCATATAAATAATTATCATGCTCATAATTCTGTAACATTTTATCGGTTGAGTTTTACTGACCTTTTATGTATTATCGTAGGGGCATATATATTTTTCTACTATATTTATAAATTAGAAAGTGTGTAGAGTCTATTAATTAAGAAGGTGAATAGATTGCATAATAAAGGTGTCCACAAAGGATTAAAGTGGCTTGCCGTTCTCACCACTCTTGGTATGTTATTTGTTCTATTGGGAGGAGCCCTCGTTACAAAGACCGAATCTGGTATGGGCTGCGGACGATCTTGGCCATTATGTAACGGACAATTGATTCCAAGCGATATAACATTCGAGCTTGTCATAGAATTGGCACACCGGGTTGTCTCCGGTGGTGTAGGATTATTAGTATTGGCATTATCGATATGGTCATGGAGAGCGATTGGTTATAAGCGTGAAACAAAATTCCTTGCTGCACTCTCTTTCTTTTTCTTAGTGTTACAAGGTCTAATCGGAGCTGCCGCTGTACTCTGGGGTCAATCAGACTTCGTACTTGCACTGCATTTCGGGATTTCCCTTATATCTTTTGCTTCAATTCTATTGTTAACACTTCTGATTTTTGAAGTCGATCAGAAATTTGATGCCAACTCATTGGTCATTAATAAACGAATGAGATTCCATACAATAGGAGTCACTTTATATAGCTATATTGTTGTTTATACCGGTGCTTTAGTCAGACACACGGATTCGAGCTTGGTGTGTAAAGATTGGCCTTTATGTGTTAACTCTTCTCCGGGTCTCCCATCCAATCTGTATGAGTGGATTCAAATGGGTCATCGGACAGCAGCAGGACTCATTTTCTTATGGATTGCTTATATCACATATATTGCGATCAAAGAGCATAAGCACCAAAAGGTTATTTATTGGGGATGGATCATCGCATTTACGCTGGTATCCCTTCAAGTCATGTCCGGAGCACTCGTTGTGTTCACAAGATTAAACTTAGGTATAGCTTTATTGCACGCTTTGATCATCTCTTGTCTATTTGGACTACTCTGTTACTTTATCCTGCTCATCTCAAGAAGTAAGCTGAAGGCATAACAAAAAAAGGATTCCGGTCATAACCGGAATCCTTTTTTGTTTATGCTTTTTGAACTTCTATTAATAGGTCACCAGGGCTAATGGCATCACCATTTTGCACATAGATATCTTTCACTACCCCTGCAAACGGAGCTTGAACGGTCGTTTCCATTTTCATGGCTTCGGTGATCATTAAGTGATCCCCTTTTTCTACCGCCTCTCCTTTTTCAGCAATTACCTTAATCACGGTTCCAGGCATGGAAGCACCAATATGAGTCTCATTTTTTGCGTCAGCCTTCATCTTGGCTGCCACTGTCGATTTAATGCTTTCATCTTTTATCACAATTTCACGCGGCTGACCATTCAGTTCAAAGTAGACGATCCGTGTACCATCTGCCTGAGCCTGGCCAATGGAAACCAGCTTGACAATAAGTGTTTTCCCGGTTTCAATTTCAACCTCAATCTCTTCACCAAGTCTCATTCCGAATAAGAAAGTAGGCGTATCGAGAGTGGAAATATCACCAAATTGATCCATTGTATGTGCGTATTCCATAAACACTTTAGGATATAGAGCATATCCAAGAGCATCGAAACTAGTGACAGGGCGTTGCAGTTCTTCGAAGAGTTTTTCTTTGAGTGCTGTGAAGTCCACATCATCAAGGAGCTCCCCAGGTCGAACGGTTAATGGAGTGCGCCCTTTCAGAATCACGCTTTGTAAGTCTTTCGGGAATCCTCCATGAGGCTGACCCAAATACCCTTCGAATAATTCCACCACTGAATCAGGGAAGTCAATCTTTTCCCCTTTTTCGATTACATCTTTCTCCGACAAATCATTCTGCACCATGAACAACGCCATATCCCCGACAACTTTTGATGAAGGAGTAACCTTTACGATATCCCCAAAGAGGTGGTTGACCCTTGCATACATTTCTTTGACTTCTTCCCATCGATGCCCGAGTCCTACAGCTTTTGCCTGCTGCTGAAGATTACTATATTGTCCCCCGGGCATTTCGTGCTTGTAAACCTCTGAATGAGGAGACATCATCCCACTTTCAAAGTCTGTATAATATTTTCGAACGTCTTCCCAATAGTGGGAAAGAGTCTCCAATGAGTTAATATCTACATTAGGTTCCCTTTCAGTTCCTTTCAATGCGTAGTAAAGTGTATTGGCACTTGGTTGAGATGTTAATCCAGACATCGTGCTAAGGGCTGTGTCGACAATATCCACACCTGCTTCAACGGCTCTTGCGTATGTGTAAATACCGTTTCCACTTGTATCATGGGTGTGTAGGTGGATAGGCAGACTTACCGTATCTTTCAGTTCTGAAATAAGTCGGTAGGCTGCCTGTGGTTTTAAGAGCCCCGCCATGTCTTTAATCGCTAATATATGCGCCCCGCTTGCTTCTAACTCTTTTGCCAGATTCTTATAGTAATCAATACTATATTTGGTCCGGGTAGAATCTTCAATGTCACCTGTATAACAAATGGCTGCCTCGGCGATTTTCCCGCTTTGTCTTACCGCATCAATGGCTACTTCCATACCCTTGACCCAGTTTAAACTGTCAAATATCCGGAAGACGTCAATACCTGCGAATGCTGATTTCTCAACAAATTCTTTTATGACATTATCAGGATAGTTCTTATATCCAACGGCATTTGATGCCCTCAGCAGCATTTGGAATAGAACATTGGGAATGTCCTCTCTCATAGTTAATAATCGATTCCAGGGATCTTCCTTTAGAAAACGATAGGCTACATCAAACGTTGCCCCTCCCCACATTTCATAGGAGAACATATCAGGAAGCAGGTGAGATGTCGGATGTGCAATTTGCTTCAGGTCGTTTGTTCTGACACGCGTAGCCAATAATGATTGGTGCGCATCCCGGAAAGTTGTATCAGTCAGGAGCACTGAATTTTGTTCCTTGACCCAATTAACCAAACCTTCAGCACCATGTTGATCTAAAATTTGCTTTGTCCCAGGCTTAAAGTCTTGTTTCAAGTCAATAGCAGGAATCCTAGGCTTAGAGAATACAGGCTTTTTCTTCTTCTCGATTCCAGGAAAACCATTCACGGTTACATTTCCGATATAAGAAAGCATCTTCGTACCACGGTCTTTTCGTTTCGGAAAAATAAACAGTTCAGGGGTTGTATCAATAAAGGATGTATCATACTTACCCGTTATAAAGTTTTCATGCTTAACGACATTTTCAAGGAAAGGAATATTCGTCTTGATTCCACGTATTCTAAATTCTTGAAGATTTCTGACCATTTTGGATGCAGCTTGTTCAAATGTCAAAGCCCAGGTGGACAGTTTTACAAGAAGGGAATCATAGTATGGTGTAATGACGGCCCCCTGGAACCCGTTACCTGCATCCAATCGAACCCCGAATCCCCCGCCTGAACGGTAAGCCATGATCTTCCCTGTGTCAGGCATAAAGTTGTTCAATGGATCTTCTGTTGTCACACGGGACTGAATGGCAAACCCATTTGTCCGGATTTCTTCTTGAACAGGTATGCCAAGCTTACTGCTATGTAGTGCATGACCTTCGGCAATCATTAATTGCGATTGGACAATATCCACTCCGGTAACCATTTCCGTAATCGTATGCTCTACCTGAACACGAGGATTTACCTCGATGAAATAGAACTGCTCATTTGCAACCAGGAACTCAACCGTACCTGCATTCACATACTTTACATTATCCATCAACCGGACGGCTGCATCACAAATATCCTCTCTCAACTGATCACTCAAGGATACGGATGGTGCTATTTCAACTACTTTCTGGTGACGTCTCTGGATGGAACAATCGCGTTCATATAAGTGAATAATGTTGCCGTCTTCGTCCCCAAGAATTTGAACTTCTATATGTTTAGGATTCTCAACAAATTTCTCAACATATATTTCATCATTACCAAATGCTGCTTTCGCTTCAGATTTAGCGCGCTCGTATGCTTCCTTTAAGCTTTCCAGGTTACGGACGATACGCATTCCACGTCCTCCGCCACCTAATGAAGCTTTGATGATGATCGGGAATCCATGGTCCTTCCCGAAGCTAATGACTTCTTCTAGCGTTTCTACAGGTCCATCTGTTCCCGGAATAACCGGAATATTGGCTAATTGTGCCTGATGACGCGCCTTTACTTTGTCACCGAACATATTTAAGTGCTCTGAATGAGGACCTATGAAGGTAATCCCCTCTTCTTCACAACGTCTGGCAAAATGAATATTTTCGGACAAAAAACCGTAACCGGGATGGATGGCATCGACATCGGCGTTCTTTGCGATCCGAATGATCCCCTCTATATCTAAATAAGCATCAATTGGTTTCTTTCCTTCTCCTGTCAGGTAGGCCTCATCTGCTTTATATCGATGATATGCTCCCGAATCTTCCTTACTGTAAATGGCGACGGTTCTAATATTAAGCTCCGTACATGCACGAAACACACGGATGGCAATTTCACCGCGATTTGCTACTAATACTTTTTTGATTTTCTTCAATACACTCTCTCCTTTAGGCTATTCATGATTGAAAATCTCTGTAAAGCAGTCTATGAAAAAAGGGCTGACCCGAAAGATAATCAAGAAGTATCTTAGGGGGCAGACCCTAGACTTAGAGTTTTAGATACTCTATCAAAGTGACCTACATTTTTACGCCATATATTTTTTTGCTATTATCCATATTCTCCGAAGGGTAGCCATTTTCCTTCTTTATTTTATATTTTTCTTCATATTTTACAAACATCGACACATTCACAAGGACACCCATCGACAAAGACAGCACTAATAGTGATGATCCTCCATAGCTGATAAATGGAAGTGGTACACCTGTAATCGGGATTAATCCGGATACCCCTCCTAAATTAATGAAGGCTTGAATACCAATCATACTGGATATTCCGATGGCCAGCATCGTTCCAAACGGGTCCTGGCATTTAACTCCCGTATATATGCCCCGAAGCACGATATAAGAGAGTCCGAGTATGACAAAGCTTACACCGAATACACCTAATTCTTCAGCAATGATAGCCATAATGAAATCCGTTTGTGGTTCAGGGAGATAACCCAGTTTTTGAACACTTTGACCTAATCCAAGCCCTTTTACCCCTCCAGAGCCAATAGCAAGGTATGAGTTCACCAAGTGGTACCCTTCCCCTTGGGCATATTTAAACGGTGATAAATACGCTTCAATCCTGCTAAGTCTTTCTCTCGTAAAAATAAAGCCCCTTGCCAGGTATATGACCGGTGAGAGTACGATCAACAGACCTGCTCCCAAACCTGTCAGTTTGAAGAAGGTTTTAAAACTGATCCCTGAGCAGGAAATGACGATTGCTCCGATGGCGAAAATGATAGCCGCCGTACCAAAGTCAGGCTCTAAAAAGACTAAAAAACATATAAAACCTAAAAATAGTAATGGCGGGGCAAGGCCCTTATTAAAATCATCTATGTATGCCTGTTTCTTGGAGTATACAGAGCCAAGATAAATAATGACTGCAAGCTTGGCGAACTCCGATGGCTGAATGGGCATGAAACCTAAATTAATCCAGCTTTTTGCGTTGTTTACTTCATAACCGAAAATATGTACCCCGATTAATAATCCGATAACGATAAACATGAGTCCCTTGATTATTTTCCCCACTTGGAATGCTTTGTAAGGAAACCATGCTGCTATCGTAAAGGCAAAGAAACCGATGAGAATATTGATCATCTGTCTTTTATAGAAATGGTCACTTTCCCAACCAAATCGTTCTACAGCCATGACCATACTCGCACTATAAATCATTACCAGACCAAAAAGACAAAGGAATACATATACAGCGATTAATGAATAATCATAGGACTTTGCTATTTTTTTAATCATGACATTTCAATCCTTTTTCTCTTATATCATTTAAATTAATCCCAACCAGTCAGATTCTTTAACAAAAAAACTCAAACAACAGATCCATGTATTGTTTGAGTTGTCATGACTATTTTACTTTTTTGTAGATGCTTCATGAAGGGCAGAAAGTTGTCTTTCCAAAGAATCAATCAGCTCTTTTCCATCTTGATCATCTACTAATCCTAAACGGACCGCAAATTCTATTTCACGAGATAATCCGAACATTTGGGTATCCAATACTTCCTCATAAAGAGGACATTGGGGCATCGTTAAATTATCCATTTGTACTTTAATAAGTTGTAAAATCTTTTCTGCGTCGGCCTTTAGCAGTTCATAGGCTTTTTCTCGATGATTAATTGTCATTTCTGACGCCACAGTGATCCCCCCATTCCGAACAAATAGCTTTCCTGTCTTAAAATTTTATCGTTAAATCAGAGAAATTGCAAGAAAAATAAGTGTATTCCCCGGGATTCTATGACAGAAATTCGAATTATTATATCGGAGTGTTCCTCATGAAAATTCTTATACAAAATGCCTATCCGGAACTCGCTAATAAAACATACCCTTATGGGCGTGATCCTTCGTTAAAATATACTCCAGGAATATTCATCACTGAGCATTTCAAGTAGCTTTAGTCCTGCACTGCTATTCCCGACGTTATCAAGTGCAGGACCAAAGATCCCGATTCCACACTTCCCGGGAACAGCACCCATGATACCACCTGACACCCCACTTTTCGCCGGAATACCAACCTTAATGGCAAATTCTCCAGAAGTATTATACATCCCGCAAGTCACCATGAACGTTTTACAAATTCTCGCAACATCTCTCGTAATAATTTCGCGCCCGCTTTCAGGGTCAACGCCATCATTGGCAAAAACTGCCCCCATCTTAGCAAGGTCGACACAGCTCATCTCCACCGCACATTGTTTTGTATAGAGAACGAGTAAATCTTCGACATTTCCGGTAATCACACCGTGCTGCTTCATAAAATAACAAAGCGACCTGTTTAAATTAGCTGTTTGAAGCTCTGAATAAGCCACATCTTCATTATATGATACGGTTTCCCCGGTCATATGATTGATGAACTCTATTAATCGTCCCCACTTTTCCATTCCTGTGTTTCCTTTGATCATATTCGTGACTGCGAGTGCACCTGCGTTGATCATCGGATTTAGGGGTTTGGAGGGCTTATGTGTTTCGAGTTTCGCTATGGAATTAAAAGGATCACCAGTAGGCTCCATGCCAACCTTCGAGAAGACATGTTCCTCCCCGTAGTCCATTAAGACAAGAGCAAGAGTGATGACTTTCGATATACTTTGCAATGTGAACTTCTTTAAATGATCTCCTGCATAACAAGAATGGTTTTCCAAAGTATATATACTTATTGCCAAATCACTTGGGTTTTGGTCCTTCAGTGCAGGTATATAATCTGCAACTTTTCCTTCAGCTGCAAAAGGTCTTGCTTTTCCCACTAATTCTTCCAACAACTCCTGAGTTCTAATCACTATCGTATCAGCTCCTTTAGTCCTACCTTTAGTTTCCCTACTTTCACCAATTGAAAACGTTGAAAATGCTTTCAGCTTTGTGTGACAAACGTTTAAATAACAGATATACTGAATCTATCAGCGAGAGGAGGAGTCTCAATTGGAAAGCATAGTACCGATAAAAGGTAAAGTGAAATTCACGATAACTCTGGATTCCGGCGTTTGGATATTCGATGATCGAAAAGTGGATTTGACTACATATTTTGATGAAAAGAATGAGACGATTGACGAATTGGAAGAATATACAAAAGCCGTATCCAAGCATTGGTCACGGGAAATTCAGGAAGGTGCAACCTATCCCCCTACACTTAAGACAGAGAAAAAATATGAAAAGGAAAAGATTTTAAACGGGTCTTTCGCTATTCCGTTTGCCCCTTTCCTTACAAATGCAGAACCTCTTGAGAATGCTGCATCTCTTGTGGTTGAAACAGAAACGGATGAATATCGCATGGATCTTGCACAAGCAGATCAATTGCTTATCGGGTTCTCAAAAGCCGGAAAGCCACTAAAGGAAAATGGCCCCGTTCATATCTACTACAAAGACGGATCAAATAGAGATACCCCCATTACCGATGTTAGAGCCTTTCGAGTAGAATAAGTACATCAACAAGCGCAATTTCGAAAAAAAAACCGGTTCAGGAACCTCTGAACCGGTTTTTTCATACGTTACTATTGTGTTTCGGCAGTATCAAAGAAGATCAGCAGCAAGTTGAGCAAGACCCGATCTTTCACCTTTCATGAGTTTAACATGTCCGGCCAGTTTTTGATCTTTAAATTTTTCTACCACATACGTTAAGCCGTTATTGTATTCATCCAGGTATGGATGATCAATCTGAGCTGGATCTCCCATCAAAACGATTTTACTTCGCTCTCCCACCCTGGTTAAGATCGTTTTCACTTCATGTTTCGTTAAGTTCTGGGCTTCATCAATGATGATATATTGATCTGGAATACTTCTACCCCTTATATATGTTAAAGCTTCCACTTCAATTGAGCCCATACCCGCGAGGATATCATCCAGCTCACCAGGTTTTTTCGTATTGAATAGGTATTCGAGGTTATCGAAAATGGGCTGCATCCAAGGTCTGAGCTTTTCTTGTTTTTCCCCTGGGAGATAACCTATATCCTTCCCTACCGGGACAATTGGACGCGCAACGAGCAATTTATTGAATTTATTGAAGTCCTCTGTCTGAAGAAGACCTGCCGCCAGTGCGAGCAGGGTTTTTCCTGTCCCGGCTTTTCCTATCATGGTTACCAACGAAATATCATCTCTTAGTAACAGTTCAGTTGCCATTGTTTGCTGAACATTGCGGGCCTTGATTCCCCACATATGCTCTTGATCATATACCAGCTTCTTCACTTTCAGTCCGGATGCATCCACCATTCCAAGTGCAGAAGCAGAGCTTCCAAGAGCATCCTTCATTATGAGGAATTGATGAGAATAAAATCGTTGTTTCGTTATATCAGTAAGGGTCAGTTCCCCTTTATCATAAAATTTGTCGAGTAACTCTCTCTCGGTGTAAAGTTCAATAAAACCTGTGTAAATATCGTTTACCTCTATGACCCGGTCACTCAGGAAATCCTCTGCCTGTAATCCCAACGCATCAGCCTTTACCCGTACGAGGGTGTCTTTACTAACTAGTATGACCGATTTTCCATCCTTTTTCTCTTCTTCTTCGAGAGATAAGTTTTTAGCCACGGCAATAATCCTGTTATCATTTGTTTTTTCTAAAAAAATTTCCTGAAGTTGCTGAAATGAGCGGTGATTTAGTTCAATTCTTAGTGATCCTCCCGTATATAGAGGGATTTTTTCATGAAGTTTTCCTTGTTGCCGTAAATTATCTATCAGTTTCGATACATGTCTAGCGTTTCTTCCGATTTCATCCATATAACGCTTTTTGGAGTCCACTTCTTCTAAAACGACTGCAGGTATAACCACCTCATTATCTTGAAACGAAAAGATGGCTTGTGGATCTTGTAATAAGACATTGGTATCTAATACATAAATTTTATTCAAATCGATGCCTCCTGCTCCTGATTTCTTATTACTATTGTATGTAGCCAATGTTGATCCGGTTATTCCCAGCTACTCAAATAGGACGGCCCGTTTCTTAAAATATATGAATAAACGTATAAAGATAGAAGAAAATTACACAATAAGAAAAGATATTGATTCTAAATCGGGAGGTATTCACATGTTTAAGCTCATCTCTCTACTTATGGTAACCATCATTCTTGGTGCATGCGCCAACAAGGATGAGGTCGGGTATGATAATGATTCAAACAGTAACAACAATAAACCGATCACTGTTCAGGATAGCAACATCCAGCATGTTGAACGAAAATCAGGACAGCAAATTTCTCGGCATTTAGTTGACCTGACGACGAGTGTACCAGATGTAAAAGACGCAACAGCCGTAGTCTTTGGAAAATATGCATTTGTTGGAATCGATATCGATTCCGACATTGAGCGTTCACAAGTCGGTTCAATCAAATATTCTGTAGCAGAAGCGCTTCAAAAAGACCCTTACGGTGCAGAAGCCGTTGTCATCGCTGACCCGGACCTTTATGCACGTTTGAACGAAATCAGCAAAGACATTCAACGGGGCGAGCCGGTCCAGGGAATCATGAATGAATTGGCTGATATATCAGGCAGACTTATGCCTGAAATCCCTCGATCGTTAAAGCAAGCAGACCCTGAAAATGCTCCGAATGAACCAAAAAAGAAAATGAACAACACGAAAGAGAAACAACTAAAGGAAAAACAAGAAAATCAAACGTATGATAAGATTGAATAATGCTGTGATCAATTAAAAGATGAGAAAAAGCCATGAAAAAGCTTAGGGTACTAAGCTTTTTTCATGGCTTCAATTACTTGACGGTCCAAACGGTCTGCGGCCGTCTTATCATATGTCTTCTCATAGGCAGGTTCTGAAGATATTTTCGATCCATAGAACATGACATCTCTTACTTCATCAATAGCAAGTTTAACAAGCGTCAGCTTTAAAGGCACTCCTACGAGTTTTTCCTCTCGCACCCCTGCTTTTCCGCTTATGGAATAGGTTGATTCATTTGCAATTAAATTCACAACGGCAAGTGGATTGTTCTTAATATTTTCTACAATCCTGGACCGTTGATCAACAGCAAATAACAATGTGTGTTCATCCTTTGCATAAATCCAAGAGATCGCACTCACATTAGGTCCATGCGTTTGGTGATCGATTGTCGCGAGTGTAACAAATTTTTCTGATTGAAGTTCTTCAAAAAGTGCAGGAATCAAGCTGGGTTCCACTTGGTTAGCCATACAATCCCCCCTTATGCAGACTCATTTTTTCTCTGTTAGTGCTTCATTTCATTCGTGATCCACCTTGATTATACTATACCAAATTCTATTGTTAAAAGCATACAGGAAAGTTAAATAAAGCGTTTGACTATACTACATGATATACTAAAAAGACTAGACTTATGATTAGAACAAATTGAGGTGTAATGTATGAGAGTAAAATGTGCTCTATGTGAAGTGATAGAAAATATTGATGATTATTCCTTACAAGCGAAGAAATTGCGTAACCGGCCCATTCATACGTATATGTGTGAAAAGTGTCATGATCGTATTAAAGAAAAGACGGAAGAACGTGTGTCGAGTGGGAACTTCAGATTTTACCGTTCCCCTCAAGTAGAAGATGACTTTTAAACAAATCTGTTCAGGAACTATTATTGGCCTTGCTTCCGGTACCCTATTAGGATTATTTCTAAAATGGATGCAGATTTTGACAGGCATCAAGGTATACGTCTTGTTATTGAATGTGGATTTCATCCCTGTGTTCGGTGAAACAAACTTTCCTGAATGGATCGAGTTTTTGTTCCACTTGGTTATTTCATGTGTGATCGGGGTCTTGTTCGTGTACTTGATGGAAAGGCTGAACGTTTCTGGTAAGGGCTCCTGGGTCCTCTCCCTTGTGCTAACAATCCCGACTGTGTTCCTGTATTTCCCTCTTTCGCACCTGGCAATTAAAGATGTACCCGGTTTACTGTATGGTGAGGCAATTATCTTATGGACAGCAGGACATCTTCTATACGCTCTGTCCTTACCTCCGCTATATATTCTATCTTCTGTACGGGGTTGATCCACATAACAAAAAAAGCTGCAGTCTCATTCATAAGAGACTGCAGCTTTTTTCAGCTTAAAAGGTGCCTTTTTTCTTTTCGTTCGTTAGACGAATCTTATATATTACTAAGATAAGAGCTGCAACGACTAACCCTTCTGCTACTGGTAAAAAGATACCGAGAAAGGTTAATATGGTGCATCCCAGAATAAGAAAAGAATAAATCAATATTGATTTCATTACGGGCAGCTTCTTCGCAAAACCGAGCTTATACACTAAGATTGAGAGCCCTACTATGGTTATATAAAGCAGCCACATCCCCATTTCCGCGTTCTGGTCAACACGATAAAGGGATGCGAAAAAGGACAAACGCTCAGTTACATCCATTTCCTACTCCCCCTCACTTAGTTTATTGAGACACCTTGCTCTTCTTTTCTGCTCTTTCACGTTCATTCTTATCAAGAATCTTCTTACGAAGACGGATCGATTCAGGAGTTACCTCACAATACTCATCATCGTTTAGATATTCAAGAGATTCTTCTAAAGTCATGATTCTTGCCTTTTTAATGGTTACAGTTTGATCCTTGTTAGCCGAACGAACGTTTGTCGCTTGTTTAAGCTTTGTGATATTAACGGTAATATCATTTTCTCTTGTATGTTCCCCAACGATCATTCCACCATAAATTTCTGTACCGGATTCAACGAAGATAATACCGCGATCTTCCACTTGCATGATTCCGTATTGAGAAGCTTTCCCTGTTTCCATCGAAACAAGTACACCTTGACGACGTCCGCCAACGCGACCTTTTTGCAGAGGCTGATAGCTGTCGAATGTGTGGTTAATGATTCCATATCCGCGAGTAAGAGTCATAAACTCCGTTGAATAACCGATTAATCCACGTGCAGGAACCATAAACATTAAACGGACCTGTCCATTACCGTTGTTTACCATATCCAGCATTTCGCCTTTACGTTGACCAAGTGATTCAATGACTCCACCCATATATTCTTCAGGAATATCAATTTGAACACGTTCTACAGGCTCACTCTTCACGCCATCGACTTCTTTAATGATAACCTGTGGTTTAGATACCTGTAATTCGTAACCTTCACGACGCATGTTTTCAATCAGGATGGAAAGGTGAAGCTCTCCACGACCTGAAACCGTCCATGCATCAGGTGAATCTGTTGGTTCAACACGTAAACTTACATCCGTTTGAAGCTGAGCCAATAAACGTTCTTCGATTTTTCTTGAAGTAACAAATTTACCTTCTCTACCTGCAAATGGACTGTTGTTCACTAGGAAAGTCATTTGAAGTGTAGGCTCGTCAATACGAAGAACGGGAAGTTGATCCTGATGTTCAACAGGACAAACCGTTTCACCAACATTAATATCTTCCATTCCGGAAACAGCGATTAAATCACCCGCTTTTGCTTCTTGGATTTCTTCACGTTTTAATCCGAAGAAACCGAAGATCTTTGTAACACGGAATTGTTTAACAGAGCCGTCAAGCTTCATTAATGCTACCTGTTGGCCAACCTTCATTGTCCCTCTGAACACACGTCCGATTCCGATTCGACCAACGTAATCATTGTAATCGAGTAATGCAACTTGGAATTGTAGTGGATCTTCAGAGTTGTCTACTGGTGCAGGAATGTGCTCAATGATTGAGTCATATAAACACTGCATGTTTTCATCTTGTTTTTCCGGATCTGGATCTATACTTGCTGTACCGTTGATAGCTGAAGCATAGACAACGGGGAATTCAAGCTGTTCATCATTTGCATCCAGTTCAATGAATAATTCCAGAACTTCATCGATTACTTCTTCCGGACGTGCTGAAGGCTTGTCAATTTTATTTACAACTACGATAGGTGTAAGGTTTTGCTCAAGTGCTTTCTTAAGAACGAAGCGAGTCTGAGGCATACAGCCTTCATACGCATCTACCACTAGTAAAACACCATCTACCATTTTCATGATACGTTCAACTTCTCCACCAAAGTCAGCATGTCCTGGTGTATCAAGAATGTTGATACGAGAATCTTTATATTGAATCGCTGTATTTTTCGCTAAGATCGTAATACCGCGTTCTCTTTCCAAATCATTTGAATCCATCGCGCGTTCAGAAACTGTTTCATTTTCGCGGAAGATTCCAGATTGCTTTAAAAGCTCGTCTACTAATGTCGTTTTCCCGTGGTCAACGTGAGCAATAATAGCAATATTTCTAAGGTCATTTCTTAATTTCATATTTCCACTCCTGAATATTGGATTTCTTTATACTATTAAAGATAATATATTTCAGTTCAACTAGACCATTATATCACAGCATTTAAAAAAGCCCTAATAAATATTTCATAAAGCCTTTTCTTCCCACTAAAAGTTTCCATAATAACTTCAATCACATCGTTATGCTTATTTGTATGCTCTAGTCATTGCACATTAGCGAATTGATAGGTAAAATTTAATTGGAAGAGCAATCATGGTTTTTATCTAATGAAGAAAATGATTTTTTGGAGGTTTTATCTTGGGGAATATTAAATGGATTTTTGTATTATTTTCTATATTAGCTGCTGTTTCTCTTATGGGAATCGCAGTTTCCATCAGTTTACAAAGCATCCTTCTTGCTATTTTAAGCTTCATTTTTCTATTTATTGTGATGGGATTCGGTTTCAAGACAAAGAAGAAATACCGTGATGAAGGGCGATTGTAGATTAAAAAGGGGGGACGAAGCAATGAAATTGCCCGTCTCCCTTCTTTATATCTTTCGTTTTAGATAGTCAGTCAAGATGGTTTGGTGCAGCCCGGGTTTTCCTACAAACAGCGAACTTTTATTCAACGGGTTCAGAGGATCCCCATTCAGGTCAGTTACAATTCCCCCAACCTCTTCAATCATGATTTTCCCAGCTGCGAAATCCCATGGAGCCAGGCGCATTGTTAAGTAAGCATCCAATCTACCTGAAGCGACATAAGCCAATTCAATGGCAGCTGATCCGTAGGAACGTGTTCCCCTTACATCTTTCACGAGTGGTGCAAGGATTGTTCGGTCAATCCGTTTATTCTCAGTCACCCAAAGTGCATTTAAAGCTACAATGGCATCCTGAACCGGTACTGGTTCAAGCTCCGGCAGCTTCACATCATTCATATAAGCTCCGTTTCCTTTATTTGCAAAATACAGCTCATCATGGACGACATCATATATGTATCCTAATTTACCTTCTTCTCCATCATAGATGCCGATAGAAATGGCAAAATTTCGTTGTTGATGAACAAAATTCATCGTTCCATCGATCGGGTCGATTATCCACGTGATACCTGATAGCTCCTTAAAGTCATCGCCATACCCTTCTTCACCGAGGATTTGATGATCCGGGTACGTATTACGGATATTTTCAGTAAAGAAATGCTCTGTTGCTTCATCCATATCGGTTACCAAATCATTTCGATTCGACTTCGTTTTTATATTCAACTCTGTCTTGAATGATTGACGAATTCTTTCTCCGGCTTCCTGTATCCACGTTCTTACATTTTGATCTAATTCCGTCCAATTTGTCATTGATTATTAGCCTCCAATTTGCGTAACAAAATCTTCTTATTAATTACTAATATGGTCGTTTTCATTAGATCCGACTTAAACTCCCTCTATAAACAAGAGCCCCAATGAACTTCTTCTATAGCTAAATAGCTTAATGGAAATTAGAGGCAGTTTCAAGTTATTTACCTTATCGTTCATCGTAAGTTTAGATTGTTTAAATTCGGGGTTATTTTTAACCACAAAAAAGCGAACTCTCTATGCCTATGAGCTCGCCGTCCAATAGTCGAATTTTTGACAGTATACTTTATACCCACCTGAAAGGATTAAAGCTTTATAAGGCCTTCATTTTCATTAGTTCTTCCCGAATACTCATGAGTTTCTGTTTGGACTTGGTCTGGGTTTCTTTATTCTTCATTTGAATTGCTTCGAACAATACAGCTAGTTCATAATCCATTTCAAGTCTTAATACATTCATTCTTTGCTGTTGGACATCACGTTTTTTAGAAGTGTTCATTACTTGTTTCATGGCCATACACCCCTTCCGAGTTTTCGATTTATCTGATTGTTCTGATAATATTTACTACATGTTATGAAGTATCATCCAATCTTGTAACTAAAATGTGCAGTCACCCATAGATAAATCACTTCACTACAAGCTTGTACCTCATTATGTTAAGATATTGGTGGTTATAAGGAGGATACAACATGAAATTTAATGGTTTCAAACAAGAAGATTTCCAAGTTTTCTCGATTAATGGGTTAGAAGATCGAATGACTGCCATTCAAGAACAGATCAGACCTAAACTTGATTATTTAGGCGATCATTTCGCACCCACTTTAAGCGCATTAACAGGAACGGAGATGTTTTACCATGTGGCTAAACATGCACGTCGATCGGTTAACCCTCCTGATGATACCTGGGTTGCGTTCGCGAACAACAAACGTGGTTATAAAAAACATCCACACTTTCAGATAGGGTTATGGGAAACCCATGTTTTTGTCTGGTTCGCTATGATCTATGAAGCTCCAAATAAAGTTGAATTCGGTAAAAAAGTTGAAGAAAATGCAGATAAGATAAGATCATTGATTCCTGGTCACTTTGTTTGGTCTGGAGATCATACAAAGCCAGACGCTTCCCCTTTTTCTTCCATGTCACAAGATGAATTCATCGCTTTAAGTGAAAGAGTACAGAATGTCAAAAAAGCTGAGCTTCTTTGCGGACTTCATCTGGACCGGGATACAGCTGTTAAGCTGAATGGTGATGAATTTATCCAGGAAGTTAACAGTGCCTTTGAAACACTTTTACCCCTTTATAAAATGAACTAAACCAAATAACGGTTGGGAAAAATGCAGAAAGAACGACTGCCGAAAATGGCAGTCGTCCTTTTAGTTTTAGTTCATTGAAATTTTGTCAGCGTCCTGAAGCTCCTTCATCTTCTTTACGACACGATAGGATGAATAGCCACTGGATTCTTCAAATTCATTGCAAATTCTCTTTTCATCTGCTTTACCAGGGACGATTTCTTTAAAACGCTTGTAACGATTCATAAGGTCATCTCTGGAGACACCTTTTTCATAAGCTTTCTCGATTGCTTCGAAAAAGGCGACAACATCGATGACTTCTTCTGTTGACCAGTCTATATCAAAAGGATATTGATATTCCATTGTTTACAACAACTCCTTGAATGATGATGTATTAATTCCATTTCTTCCGGATGCCCTCTGCTTGTGAGATCATTCGTTGAATGAGATCCTTAACCGATGGGATGTCATTGATCAATCCCATCACTTGTCCTGCCCACGCAAACCCTGAGTCTACTTCCCCATCGTAAATGTAACGTTTATTGGCTTCACCGCTTATGTATGCTTTTAATCCTTCATAGCCAGCGTTCGATGTTTCAGCATCCAGTATCTGTTTGGTCCACGAGTTTGAAATGGCCCTTGCCGGTGCCCCTAAAGATCGTTTGATGACTACTGTACCATTCTCATCCCCTTCAATCAAGGTACGCTTATAAACTTCAGAAGCATGTACACATTCCTTTGTAGCAATAAATCTCGTGCCCATTTCAACTCCCTCTGCACCGAAGCTGAGAGCAGCCATCAATCCCCTTCCGTCCCCTACGCCTCCGGAAGCAATGACCGGAATGGAAACGGCATCCACCACTCCGGGAATCAGGACGAATGTACCAATATCATCTTTCCCCAGGTGACCTCCTCCTTCTTGACCAACAACCATCACTGCATCCGCACCGAGCTCTTCCGCTTTGATTGCCTGTCTTTTCGAGGCGACCAATACAAGCTTAACTATGTCTTTTCCCTGGAGTTGTTGAAACAGGGGAGTCGGGTTCCCTCCTGTAACGGAAACGACCGGAACTTTCTCTTCAATGGCAACGTCAACAAACTCGCTAAAGAGGCGTCCATGTTGACCGATGGCAAAGTTCACCCCGAACGGTTTATCCGTTAAAGACCTTACCTTCAGGATTTCTTCTCGTAACTGATCAGGATTGGCTAAAGACATGGCGGTGATCTGACCAAGACCACCCGCATTCGACACAGCCGCAGCCAGTTCTGCATATGCAAGATGTGCCAGTCCACCTTGTATTATTGGATATTGAATGTTTAATAACTCTGTTACCCTCGTTTTCCAATTCAATTGAATCCCTCCATTCACTGAACTATTCTCGATAAAGCAGGGAAAATCCTTTTCTTGATGGGACCATAATAAAAAAGAGTTACTGAAAGACAATAATAGATAATAAATGGCGGTAAAAATAAAATAACGATGGATGGGCACGTGCCACTATGCAAAGATTTTCTTAAGTGCTATAATTCATTTGTTTGTTGAAAATGTAGTAAGAAAAATTATGAAATCATGAGCAAAATCCTATATAATAATAACTTTAGCATGGCTATTAAATATGCTATAAAGAATATAAAGAGGTGTTGAATGAATTGTCTCAGAATGAAACGCCGTTATTTTCCGGCTTAATTGAACATAGTAAAAAAAATCCCGTCCAATTTCACATTCCCGGTCATAAAAAAGGTGCAGGTATGGATCCTGAGTTTAAGGATTTTATCGGAGAAAATGCCCTTTCCATTGATTTGATTAACATCGGCCCTTTAGATGATTTACATCAGCCTAAGGGAATGATAAAAAAAGCCCAGAACCTTGCAGCCGAAGCTTTTGGTGCCGATCATACTTTCTTCTCTGTTCAAGGAACGAGTGGTGCCATCATGACAATGGTCATGAGTGTATGTGGGCCCGGAGATAAAATCATCGTTCCCAGGAACGTTCATAAATCCGTTATGTCTGCCATTGTATTCTCAGGAGCCACACCGATCTTTATCCACCCGGACATTGATGAAGACCTGGGAATCTCTCACGGAATCACAACAGATGCAGTAGCAAAAGCATTGGAACAAAATCCGGATGCCAAGGGTGTTCTGGTCATCAATCCAACTTATTTCGGGATTTCTGCAGATCTCAAAAAGATTGTAGAAATCGCTCACTCATATAACGTTCCAGTACTTGTGGATGAAGCTCATGGCGTTCATATACATTTCCATGACGAGCTCCCCCTTTCAGCAATGCAGGCAGGTGCTGATTTGGCGGCTACCAGCGTACACAAACTTGGCGGTTCTATGACTCAGAGCTCTGTCCTTAATATGAAAGAAGGACTTGTTTCATCGAAACGGGTGCAAACCATTTTAAGTATGTTGACGACTACCTCGACTTCCTACTTATTACTGGCTTCCCTCGATGTTGCAAGAAAACGGCTGGCCACTGAAGGTCGCGAGCTCATCACCAGGACGATTGAACTGTCACAGGAAATCAGAAGGCAGATCAACGAAATTGACGGTTTATACTGTGTAGGTGAAGAAATCCTTGGAACGAAAGCCACCTATGCCTACGATCCAACAAAGTTGATTGTGTCTGTGAAAGATTTAGGAATAAGTGGATTCGATGCAGAGAAGTGGCTACGGGAAGCCCATAATATTGAGGTTGAAATGTCTGACCTTTATAACATCCTTTGCATCATCACTCCTGGTGACACTAATGTGGAGGGGGATCAATTGGTCATGGCTTTAAAAGAGCTGGTGAAAAGTCTTAAAAAACATGGAGATATGACACCAGTTAAGGTTATGCTGCCTGACATACCTGTTCTTTCCATTACTCCCAGAGATGCTTTTTACGCAGATACCGAGGTCATTCCAATTGATGCGTCTGTCGGAAGAACAATCGCTGAATTCATTATGGTCTATCCTCCAGGAATTCCGATTTTCATCCCTGGTGAAATCATCACCAAGGAAAACATCAATTATATTAAAACCAATATAGAAGCAGGTCTGCCAGTACAAGGCCCTGAAGATTATGATTTACGTCACTTGAGAGTCATTAAAGAGCATAGAGCGATAAGATAAACAAAAAAGGATGAAGAAGGCCCCACCCTTCTTCATCCTTTTATTTATAAGAACCCCTTTAAGACATTTTCACTCCCTGCACCCCTTTGCAGGTTTCAGTCGTCTAATTCTTTGTCGTCGTTGCAATCACAGCAGTTAGAGAATAAAACAGAAACCTTCTCATCCTCGTAGTGATCGATAGTGTTAAGGCATGATTGACATACAATTGTTCCCATCTTTTTTCCTCTCCTTCACGATGTTTTTTTGTAAACGCTTTATCTTATCTGTTTCTATAATAATATAACACATTTAAAATATCAAGCCTAATTTGTATAACATATTTAACTTTTTATTCTCTTAATCAATCATACTATTAAACATTAAACTATATGTAAGTGTTTTCAATAACATGCCTGATTTTTATGTAGGTTTATACACTGAACTTTGTGTGAGGAAGAACAAATAAAAAAGCTGCGTGAAAGAAAGGCTTCTTTCACGCAGCTTTTTTTACATTATTCAACGGTCTTTATTCTATTTGGATCCAAGGTTTCATATCCCTTATCCCGCAGGCCCTTTACAATATCAGATAAACCCTCGCTCGTCCATGTGCGATCATGCATGAGCAGGTTTGCCCCATCATTCAGGTAAGGGCTGTTAACCATAATATCGGTGATTGCTTCTTTGTTCTGATATTGCTTTTCCCAATCATATCCGTATGTCCAGTTCATTAGTGACATCTTTTCTTCTGCTGCAATTTGTCGGCTATAGTCAGTATTCTGACCAAATGGAGCCCTGAAGAATTTTGGTCGTTCTCCAATGATGGATTCAATAAGATCATTTAGTGACACAATTTCTTCTTTTTGCTTTTCAGGAGAGATTTCTTTAAGACTGCTGTGACTGTATGTGTGATTACCAATCGCAAATCCCATATCATGAATCTTTTTTAAAGTCTCTTTTTCTTCTGGTGTATCAAGAAAATGACCATTTACAAAGAAGATAGCAGGAGCATTCAGTGCTTTGAGATCATTTGCCATTTGTAGAGCATGTTGATCCGGTGCATCATCGATCGTAAGGAGAACCACTTTGGGATTCGCATCTCCTATAGGATTAATGCTCCAGTTATTTTCATTGATCATATAGTCCTTTGATTGAACCGCCTCTTCTGACGGCTCAGCTTTTTCTTCTTGTTCATTATCGCTTTCTTGTGAAGCGGCACCATCACTTGTCTTATCGCTCTCTTTGTCCACTACAGACTGATCAGGCTTTTTGGTTTCTTCTTTAATGGTTGTTGGTTCACTCGAGCATGCTGTTAATAGTAGTAGAGTTAAGCCAGATGCTAAAATCTTTTTCATGTCTATCACCTTTCCGTATTCACTTTGAATATTTTAACATATTCTTTAGTAAATCTGGGAAAGAATTAAAATATTTCCATTAAATTTTCAAATACTACTTTGAAGGCAAAAAAGCACGTTAAACTGAATGAAGTTATAAATAAGGTCAGCTTCCTTGACTGAACGATTTTCTTCGCAGCAATAAACGCCAAGTAAAAAAATATAACAAACATGATCCACTTATATTCTAAATGATCCTTATCAGACATCCATTCAGCTATATAGAAAACACTCCATAAAATCATTTGAACCAAAAAAGCAATATACGATTTCATGTTCATTACATCCTTTGAATGATTTATTTTAAACTTCCTTCTTTTTATTTACCCCTATTCTTGGATTGAAACCTTATGATTATTTAATAAAGGCGTAGAGCAGCCTTCAATCATCGTATTAATATAGTATATTCTTTTATGATTACTTTCATTATGTATGTCTTTTCAATTATGTAACATTTCAATGACTTGACCCTTTTATGATTTTTCATATGATAAAATGTGACTGAAGATCAGTACAAAAGTCATTTATTTACAAATTCAAAGTTCATAGCATCGTTTAAGAAAAGAGGATGATGTATGAAACATATACTCGCTTTAGCAATACTAATCATTTCCACGATGTTGCTTTTGACTTCATGTGATTATATTTCTTCCAACAAAGTTGTTTTAGCAGAAGATCAGTTTATAGAAAAACAGGTTATCTTTTTTACCGATGAACGAAACGTTTCTAAAGAAATACCCTACTACGATGCAATCATTGAGCTGAAAAAACAGTACCCTGATAGCCTTAAACGTTTAAAGGTAGTGAGCCTCAATACCGAAGCACCAAATAAAATAGCAGATTCTCCCCCGACTTCTCCAGCAATCGTTGTGGTAGAAAACAATCAGGTCATATGTAAAGTGGAAGGCGATATTACTAAAGAAGACATAATAAAACCCGTTTCAAGCGCAATCGAAAGTTGGGATCAATAAATTTCGGGAATAAAAAAAGGGATTGAAGCAAAAAACGCTTCAATCCCTTTTTTTAATAGTACTAAATAGTAAAAGGAGTATCCCGGCAAATCGGGATACTCCTTGATTAACTTACATTATTTTACGATGTGAATCGGGCTACCCATAGC
The DNA here is from genome assembly GCF_008180865.1 of Rossellomorea aquimaris. Classification (GTDB taxonomy): domain Bacteria; phylum Bacillota; class Bacilli; order Bacillales; family Bacillaceae_B; genus Rossellomorea; species Rossellomorea yichunensis. Next base: position 441,329 of record NZ_VTEX01000001.1, on the reverse strand, counting down.
AACTTCTGCTGCTTCCATGGAAATCTCACCTAGTGTTGGGTGAGCATGAATAGTCATTGCAACATCTTCAGCTGTCATACCGGATTCAATAGCCAGTCCAAGTTCAGCAATCATGTCTGATGCTCCTGCACCAACGATTTGTGCTCCGATAATTAAACCATCTTCTTTACGAGTTACAAGCTTCATGAAACCATCTGTAGCATTCAGTGCCAATGCACGGCCATTAGCGGCGAATGGGAATTTAGCAGCGATTACTTCGATGCCTTCTTCTTTCGCCTGAGCTTCAGAATAACCTACTGTAGCTAATTCCGGATCTGTGAAGCACACAGCTGGAATACCAAGGTAGTCGATTTCTGCTGGTTCACCAGAGATGACTTCAGCAGCAATCTTACCTTCGTAAGAAGCTTTGTGAGCAAGTGGTGGTCCATCTACGATATCACCGATCGCGAAAATGTTCGGGATGTTTGTGCGGCATTGCTTATCAATTTTGACAACTCCGCGGTCTGTCATCTCGATTCCAACTTCTTCAAGACCGATTTCATCCGTATTCGGGCGGCGGCCTACCGTTACTAGAACGTAATCAGCTTCAACAGATTTTTCTTCGCCTTTTACTTCATATTTAACGACAACGCCGCTGTCACTTTCTTCAACGCCTTTAGCCATCGCCTTGGTAACGACCTCTACACCTTTTTTCTTAAGATCTTTTTTCACAATTGCTGTCATTTGCTTTTCGAATCCGCTAAGAATATCGTCAGCACCTTCTAAGATTGTTACTTGAGATCCAAGATTTGCATACGCAGTACCAAGCTCAGTTCCGATGTAACCTCCACCGATAACAACAAGCTTGCTTGGGATTTCTTCCAATGCAAGGGCACCTGTAGAATCAAGTACGCGTTTAGAGAACTTGAAGCTAGGGATTTCAATTGGGCGTGAACCTGTTGCAAGAATCAAGTTCTTGAACTTGTATGTTTGAGCAGAGTTATCGTCCATCACACGAAGTGTATTAGCATCTACAAGGTAAGCTTCACCGCGAACGATTTCTGCTTTGTTTCCTTTAAGGAGACCTTCAACACCACCAGTTAATTTCTTAACAACGCCAGCTTTCCACTCTTGAACCTTATCAAAGTTCACTTTTACGTTTTCAGCAACAATGCCCATGTCATCAGAGTGTTGAGCATTGTGAAAACGGTGACCCGCTGTGATCAAAGCTTTAGATGGGATACAACCAACGTTTAAGCATACTCCACCTAAATTTTCTTTTTCAATGATCGTTACTTTTTGTCCAAGTTGTGCTGCACGGATTGCAGCTACATATCCTCCAGGACCTGATCCGACAACTATCGTATCTGTTTCAATTGGGAAATCTCCTACTACCATTGTATTACGCCTCCATTAATAATAATTCTGGATCGTTCAACAAACGCTTGATATGGTTAAGTGCATGTTGAGCAGTAGCTCCGTCGATCATACGGTGATCGAAGCTCAATGATAATGCTAACACAGGTGCTGCTACAATTTCACCATTTTTAACTACAGGTTTTTCTGCAATACGTCCAACTCCAAGGATTGCAACCTCTGGGTGGTTGATTACCGGAGTAAACCATTGTCCACCGGCAGAACCAATATTCGTGATCGTGCATGAAGCGCCTTTCATTTCATCACCAGAAAGTTTACCATCACGAGCTTTTCCAGCTAGTTCGTTAATTTCATTAGAAATTGAGAACATAGATTTACGATCAGCATTTTTCACAACAGGTACTAATAGACCTTTGTCAGTATCTGCAGCGATACCAATGTTGTAATAATGTTTTTGAACGATTTCGCTCGTTGAATCATCAATGGATGTGTTTAGTGCCGGGTATTCACGTAAGGCACTTGTTAATGCTTTAACGATGTAAGGTAAGAATGTTAATTTAATACCTTTTTCAGCTGCAACTTCTTTGAACTTCTTGCGGTGGGCCCAAAGTTTCGTTACATCGATTTCATCCATTAATGTTACGTGAGGTGCTGTATGTTTAGAGTTTACCATTGCTTTCGCAATTGCTTTACGCATACCACTCATTTTCTCGCGAGTTTCAGGGTATTCACCTTCTGGAGCTTTAGGTGCAGCCGCTTTAGAATCAGCTTCTGGTGCTTTTTCTTCTGCTTTCGCTTCTTCAGCAGTTTCAGCCGGCTTAGAATCTCCGTTTAAGAAAGCATCGATATCTTCTTTAACGACACGTCCGTTTTTACCAGAACCGGATACTTGGCGAATCTCCACACCGTTTTCTCTCGCATACTTACGAACGGAAGGCATAGCGATGACACGCTTATTAGGATCAACTTCTGCGTCAGCAGCACTTTGATTCACACCTTCAGATTTCTCTTCAACAGCTTCTGGTGATGCATCTTTCTTGACATCTTGACCTTGTTCCGCTGTTCCTTGAACTTGACCTTCTGTTTTCTCGTCAGCTTTAGGAGCTTCTTTCTTCTCCCCATCGTCACCTTTGAACTGAAGATCTTCGTAACCAGGTGCATCGAACTTAATCAGTGTATCACCTACAACTGCTACAGTACCTTCGTCAACAAGAAGCTCTTCAACTGTTCCTGCTACCGGAGATGGAATTTCTACTACTGCTTTATCATTTTGGACTTCACATAGTACATCGTCTTCTTCAACTTTATCGCCAGGCTTAACAAACCATTTTACGATTTCACCTTCATGAATACCTTCACCAATGTCTGGTAATTTGAATTCGAATGACATGGACTCTACCTCCTGTATTGAATAATGATTAAAAATAGATGAATGTAAAACTTATATCTGTCTAATTTTCTTATATCTATAATTGGAAAAGAGAAGGGTGGAATGCCCTTCTGTTTTCACTTGAATATTAAGGGGGAGCATGAATGCTCCTCACCCATTAAAAGTTAAGTACTTTTTTCGCCGTTTCAAGAACATCTTTGTGATTCGGTAACCAGATTGGCTCCGCTTGGGAGAAAGAGTACACTGTATCTGGCGCCGCTACTCGAAGTACCGGAGCTTCAAGGCTAAGAATTGCACGGTCATTGATCTCAGCAACAACGTTCGCTGCAATACCGGCTTGTTTTTGAGCCTCTTGAACAACAATGGCACGGTTCGTTTTTTCAACAGATGCCATGATTGTGTCGATATCCAGTGGGCTAACTGTACGTAAATCGATTACTTCAACAGAATGGCCTTCTTTTTCAAGCTCTTCAGCCGCTTTTAAGGATTCGTGTACCATAGCTCCGTAAGTGATGATGGAAAGGTCTGTACCTTCACGTTTCACATCCGCTTTTCCAAGTTCGATTGTGTATTCCTCTTCTGGAACCTCTTGACGGAATGAACGGTATAATTTCATGTGCTCCAAGAAAATGACAGGGTCATTATCACGGATAGATGAAATTAATAAACCTTTTGCGTCATAAGGTGTTGATGGAATAACAACTTTCAGACCAGGTTGCTGAGCCATCAATCCTTCCAAGCTGTCCGCATGTAGTTCTGGAGTATGTACTCCACCACCGAATGGGGAACGGATTGTGATTGGAGAAGTATACGTTCCACCTGAACGGTAACGCATACGCGCCATTTGTCCACTTACTGAGTCCATTACTTCATAAACGAAACCAAAGAATTGGATTTCAGGTACTGGACGGTAACCTTCTAATGCTAAACCGATTGCTAAACCACCGATTCCTGATTCTGCTAGTGGAGTATCGAATACACGGTCTTCACCGAATTCTTTCTGAAGTCCTTCCGTTGCACGGAATACACCACCGTTTAGACCTACGTCCTCACCAAAAACTAAAACGTCTTCGTTGTTGCGTAGTTCTGTGCGCAGTGCATCAGTGATCGCTTGAATCATTGTCATTTGCGCCATGGCTTATTTCGACTCCTTTTCTTTGTAGATTTCTAATTGTTCTTTCAGGTTGTAAGGAAGCTCTTCATACATATTGTTAATGAAATCAGTAACTTTTTGTTTAGGAGTTCCATCTGCTTCTTTAATAGCTTGTTTGATATCTTCCTTCGCTTCTTCGATCACTTCATTTTCTTTCTCTTCACTCCATAATCCTTTAGCTTCTAAGAATTTACGGAAGCGCACCAATGGATCTTTCTTTTCCCAATCAGTATCCATTTCTGAAGTACGGTAGCGAGTTGGATCATCACCAGCCATTGTATGAGGTCCATAACGGTAGCAAAGTGTTTCGATCAGTGAAGGACCTTCACCATTTACAGCACGATTACGAGCCTCTAATGTGACTGAATACACTGCTAATGGATCCATTCCATCCACTAATATACCAGGGATACCAGCAGCAACCGCTTTTTGAGCAATTGTACGGCCGGCAGTTTGCTTATCACGTGGTGTCGAGATTGCGAACTGGTTGTTTTGAACAACGAAAATCGCTGGAGCTGCGTACGCACCTGCAAAGTTAATTCCTTCGTAGAAATCACCTTGTGAAGATCCACCGTCACCTGTATATGTAACGGCAACAGCTTTCTTACCACGTTTCTTAAGACCTAATGCCACCCCGGCAGTTTGGATGTATTGAGCACCGATGATGATCTGTGGTGATAATACATTCACTCCTTCTGGAGGCTGGTTTCCTTTAAAGTGTCCACGTGAGAATAAGAATGCTTGAGCTAACGGAAGTCCGTGCCAAACGATTTGTGGAACATCACGATATCCAGGCAGGATCCAATCTTCCTTCTCTAAAGCAAAGTGGGAAGCAATTTGTGATGCCTCCTGTCCAGCTGTTGGTGCATAGAAACCTAAACGTCCTTGACGGTTCAGGGAGATTGATCTTTGATCAAGAATACGAGTATAAACCATACGACGCATTAATTCCTGAAGATCCTCATCAGAGATCTCCGGCATTGCGTCTTCGTTTACTACTTCGCCTTCTTCGTTCAAAATTTGGAACATTTCAAACTTGTCTTCAATTTGTTCGAGCGTCTTAACTGCATCGAATTGTGCCTTCTTTGATTTAGAAGCCATCGAAGTCACCTATCCTTTCTTTATACATTTATTTTGGTTTTTTTACATACAAAGTTTAGATTACCCAAATTCAGTATGACCTACCACAATACTTGCGGATACACACACTATTACTAGTTTTCCACAAATACCAAGAAAGAAAACCCGAAATTACATTCGAGCTTATCTGTATCAGTCACAATGTCACATCGACTAATACAATCCATGAATACCTTTACTAGTTTACAATATAGAAATTCAGGAAGTCAACGACAAAGTATTATAAATTCTTGTTTCCAAGTGAGCCCGAAATTTTTTTCTACCAATTCTTTTCAAAACTGTATCAATACTTACACAAACCCTGTTATATATAAACACCTGTAACAACTTTATCTGTTATAGAGTAAGGATGCCACTAATCTCCTATACCAAGTGATTATCTTGTGACCTACAACGAATTTTGATAATTATTTTTGCGTACAAAGACAAAAAAAGTGATAGTCGAGGAAGTTTTTCTCGTCTATCACTTTTTATCCTTCTTTATTCTGATTCTTTTACATCAAGACCGGCGCTCGAATAAAATGTTTGTTTCATGTTATTGAATTCTTCTGTCTTTTTGTTATAGTCCTCATTATAATTCACTATTTTTTCATATTGGTCATTAATAGAGGAGATTTGTTTTTCGAGCTCTTCCATTGTAAGCTCTTTCTTTTTGAACATATTATAAAGTTCTTTATCCAGAGATAGCGCATCCAGATAAGAAGATGTTAGCTTTTCATGAAGCTGATAACGTTCTTCCATCGTTTCTTTCAGCTTTATTGCTTCCTTTTTAAGATCCTGACTTTCTAACTTATCAACATATTCGTCTGCTTTCGCAAACTCTTCCTCGGCCTCACTCATGGACATACGTTCTTTATCGATGTATTCTTTTCTTTTTTTGATGTTGTCCAGAGCTTCATCGGAAAGCTTTACAATTTGGTCAAACTCTTTCATCCCAAGATCCATTATCTTAGTATAAATCTCTTTTTCTTTTTCTTCTAATTCTTGAAGAGGTTTTTGAACTTCAACATATTGACCTTCTTTAGATACTGTTTCTTCAAGAACATTATACATATTCTCTTCGGGTGAAGAACCACCGACACAGCCCATTAATACAAAGATAGCGGCTCCTAAAATGAAAGCAAAACGAAATTTCGACACAACTAGATCCCCCTTAACTATTTACCACCTTCTACTATATCTATGTCTACAACATTTGACAATAGGGATTTACAACTGTGGAAAAAAATGTCGATTAGACTAATCTTCCTATTAAAATAAATATGTCATTTACGCTGTGAGTATTCCACCTTATAATAAATCTCATTCATTAACTTTTCCGGAGTGAAATGATAGACTATTATCATACATAATAGATAATTTTAATGAATAAAGTAGAGATACAATTGATAAAAGGTCTTGTCTGTAAGTGTCCTGTAAAGACATGTTACGCCTTTACATCCATATCTCTACCGTACCTGAGGAGGAAAATCAATGATTACGATGAATGACATCATCCGTGAGGGGCATCCTACATTAACAATGGTGGCAAAGGCAGTGGCTATACCGCCATCAAAAGAAGACCAGGAAACATTAAGAAGCTTATTGGAGTATGTAGTAAACAGCCAAAATCCTGAAACTGCAAATAAGTATGGGCTCAGACCCGGGATTGGCCTTGCTGCACCTCAAATCAATATTTCCAAGCGGATGTTAGCTGTCAATGTGACAGACAATCAAGGGAAACTATACAGCTATGCTTTATTCAACCCTAAAATTATCAGCCACTCAATCGAGAAAGCTTATTTAACATCCGGTGAAGGGTGCTTATCGGTTGACAGAAATGTACCAGGATTTGTTCCACGCTATGCCAGAGTGACGGTAAAGGGCTGGGATGTGGATGGAAACGAAGTGAAGCTGCGTTTAAAGGGCCTGCCATCCATTGTGTTCCAACACGAAATCGACCATTTGAATGGGATTATGTTCTACGACCATATCAATCCGAAGAACCCATTCGAGCCGATTCCGGATGCGATTGCCATTGAAAGATAATAGAAAAAGACTTCTTCACGTTATCAGAAGAAGTCTTTTTTGTTATTCATTATATTAATTCAAGTTCCTTCAAGCCATGATATATTCCATCGTCATCGACGTGTTTCGTGATCAAATCTGCATGTCTTTGTACTTCTTGCACGGCATTCCCCATGGCAACACCGGTACCAACGGATTGAATCATTTCAATATCATTTAATCCGTCTCCAAACGCAAATACATCTTCCATTTTAAAGCCGAGCTTTGCGATCATCTTTTTGATGCCTTCTGCTTTCGATCCTCCTTTTGGCAGGATATCCATGGAAAATTGATGCCAGCGTATGAACGTGAAGTCACTGTATTTCTCCCTGTAAAAGCTCTCATCTTCCTTTGTACAAAATAACAAGGATTGATAAATATCTCTATCCTTATAAAAATCCGGGGCATAATCTGGATGTGGAAATTTTAAACTTCCCATACTCTCTTCAATATATTTATGGTGCTTCTGGTTTGACTTCATCGTTTGATGATTCAAGTGAACCACCGGATGTTCCTTCGTGTAAGCATCCTCAAGCAACTCTTCTAATGTCTGGATTCTTAATGGATTTGTGTAGATTACCTCATTTTCAAAAACCACATACTGCCCATTAAAGGAAACAAAGGACTCGATTCCTAATTCTTCCCTCAGGCTCTCATACATGAATGGAGCCCTGCCAGTTGCAATTGCTACATAAGTACCGTTGGATTGTAATGTTTGGATGGCTTCTTTCGTTGCTTGAGGCAGCTTCTTATCGTGGTCAAGCAGTGTACCATCTATATCGAAGAAAACTATTTTAGACATATCCAATCTCCTTTTCATACGTAATCGATCATCTGTTTTACCCGTTGTTTAAAGTAATCCTTTGTGGCATAAATGTCAATGAATGAGCACAGACGCTCTCATTTACCAAACTTAACCATGTAAGAGATTCAATAAATTCCGTACAATATAAGTAAGACAACAGAGACTTCGGTATTATCTTCCCTTTACTTCAAAGGAAAATCTCGGTAAACTATTGATAAGGAGTGATCCACCATGTTAAAAAAGCTCAGAAAGAAGCTTTTAAAACAGTGGAAAGAATTGCTTAGAAAAAAAACGATTGCATAGTATTTCATGCTGCCGAACGAACTTAAGCAGTTACACTATTAAAAAATATGCAATTCGGCTATACTGTCATACGTTTACACAAATAATAAGGGACTGATGCCACTAGTGAGCTTTTTGTCTCCATTGGTTCAGTCCCTCTTCTCTATTTTTGTAATGATTTAATGAAGGATTCTCTCAAAAACTTTATTTACACGAAAGAATCCTTTATAATTTATAGCATACATAAACAAGATGATTCATCCCTACTTAAATGATAGGTTCATTTAGAAGAGTTAGAGTGAGGACCGTCCTCTATGGTAAATTCTCGTGAAAGATAGATTTCACCAGCCTTTCTGTCATATCGAAAGGTCGCCCTGTGTTAAGGAAATGATTCCTTTACCAATCGTTTTTTTACCACAGGGCGTAAATGAGCCATATATGAACATAGTAACTGTTCAGACCATAATGGTATACCTATACCTATACCTATTAGAAGGGAAGCTAGCCCTCTAATGTCCAGCTCCAGCGTCAAGCCCTATTCGTCAAACCATATCCCTCAACCGGAGACTGGTTATATGCCAATAGGTGCATAGGCGCCGCTTATGTTATGTTAGTTGATAACTTTTTTATCATAGATGAAAGTTAGATTTTTTGAAAACGGATAAGGAGAGAGAAAAGACATGATTTTTAAAGTATTTTATCAAGAAAGTAAAGCAGAAGTGCCTGTTCGCGAATGCACTCAATCTCTTTACATGAAAGCAGATTCAGAACGTGAAGTACGTCTGAAATTAAAAGACAAACCGTATAATATTGAATTCGTACAAAAGCTAGAGGGCGCTTTTTTAGAGTATGAAGAAAACCATCATTCTTTCGAGTTGGAGCAATAATCAATGAAATTTGTCAAGAATGACCAAACCGCAGTATTTGCCCTTGGCGGTTTAGGTGAAATCGGTAAAAACACATACGGCGTACAATTCCAAGACGAAATCATCTTGATCGATGCAGGAATCAAGTTCCCTGAAGACGAACTCCTCGGTATCGATTACGTAATCCCTGACTATACGTATCTCGTGAAGAATGCGGATAAAATCAAAGGCCTTTTCGTGACACACGGACACGAAGACCATATTGGTGGAATCCCCTATCTACTGCGCGAATTAAACATCCCGATATACGGCGGGAAGCTCGCATTGGGACTTATTAAAAACAAGCTTGAAGAGCACGGTCTATTAAGAAATGCGAAACTCAATGTCATCCAAGAAGATGACATCATTAAATTCCGCAAAACGTCCGTAACCTTCTTCAGAACGACTCACAGTATTCCGGATTCATACGGGATTGTTGTGAAAACACCACCTGGTAATGTTGTTCACACAGGTGACTTTAAATTTGATTTCACGCCGGTCGGTGAGCCCGCGAACTTAACCAAAATGGCTGAAATCGGAAAAGAAGGCGTTCTTTGTCTTCTATCTGATAGTACGAACGCTGAAGTTCCAAACTTCACAATGTCGGAACGTAAGGTCGGAGAAAGCATCAATGACATTTTCCGCAAAGTGGACGGTCGTGTTATATTCGCTACTTTTGCTTCTAATATTCACCGTCTTCAACAAGTGGTGGAAGCAGCTGTCTTTCATAATAGAAAAGTCGCTGTTTTCGGAAGAAGCATGGAAGCGGCCATTACAATCGGTCAAGAATTAGGATATATTAACGCTCCTAAAGATACTTTCATTGAACATAACCAAATTAATCGTTTACCTGCGAACGAAGTGGCGATATTATGTACAGGTTCCCAAGGTGAACCAATGGCTGCATTATCAAGAATTGCAAACGGTACTCACCGTCAGATTCAGATCCAGCCTGGAGATACCGTTGTATTCTCTTCTTCACCGATTCCTGGAAATACGATCAGTGTAAACCGTACAATCAACCTATTATATCGTGCTGGAGCAGAAGTGATTCATGGACCATTAAGTGATATCCATACATCTGGTCATGGTGGACAACAAGAAATGAAGTTAATGCTCCGCCTGATGAACCCAACCTTCTTTATGCCGATACATGGTGAATTCCGCATGCAGAAGATGCACGCTCAGCTGGGTGTAGATTGTGGCGTACAGCCTGAAAACTGCTTCATAATGGACAATGGTGAAGTCCTTGCACTAAGCAATGACTCAGCACAGGTAGCTGGAAAAATCCCTTCTGGAAACGTCTATATCGATGGAAGCGGTATTGGTGATATCGGTAATATCGTCCTTCGTGATCGCCGCATCCTTTCAGAAGAAGGATTGGTCATCGTCGTTGTAAGCATCGACATGAAGGATTTCAAAATTGCTTCCGGTCCGGACCTTATTTCAAGAGGTTTCGTATACATGCGTGAATCAGGTGACCTTATTAATGAAGCACAAACGCTTATTTCTAAACACTTGAACAAGGTTCTTGAAAGAAGAACATCACAATGGTCAGAAATCAAGAATGAAATCACAGATACACTTGCTCCATTCTTATACGAAAAAACAAAACGACGTCCGATGATTTTACCAATCATCATGGAAGTCTGATCAATCAAAAAAGAGGCTGACCCGATATGGGCCAGCCTCTTTTTTATTATTATAATACCTTCTTTTCAAAACGGTTAATATCTGTATCTGCACCGATTACAATCAGAATATCGCCTTCACGAATTTGTTCATCTGCTTGGGGAGACACAATAATATCCTTTTGTCTCTTTATCGCCACGATATTGATTCCAAATTGAGCACGGATATCCAGATCAATTAATGAATTCCCACTCAGATTTTCATTCGCCACAATCTCTACGATGGAGTGTTCATCCGACAACTCCAGATAATCCAATACATTATTCGAAACGATATTATGAGCAATCCTTCTTCCCATATCACGTTCTGGATGAACGACTTGGTTCGCACCTATTTTCCGCAATACTTTTTCATGATAATCATTTTGAGCCTTAACGGTAATTTTTTTAACCCCGATTTCTTTCATCATCAAGGTGGTTAAGATACTCGATTGGATATCGTCTCCAATTGCCACAATGACGTGATCGAAATTTCTTATTCCCAGGCTTTTTAAAACGGATTCGTCCGTTGCATCTGCCACTACCGCATGAGAGGCAATGGAAGAGAATTCATTTACTTTGTCTTCATCCTGATCAATCGCCATAACCTCCATGCCTTGATCTGATAATGAACGGACAATACTGCCCCCAAATCGTCCCAATCCGACAACCACAAACTCTTTTTTCACCATACATCCCCCCGCACTTTCTATATCCTTTATTTTAGCATAAAAAAAAGGAGAAAATGAAATTTCTCCCTGTTGTTTCTTGTATTAAATTTAGAAAGGTTTGAAAATTAATCACTTCTTTCCTTTAACATAATCTGCATCAAATAAAAACAGCCTCATTAACAGATATAAAGATGGAATCAATAATAGCAAGCCTGCTATAAAGACGATGACCAGGGCCATTCCCATCGTTGGATTGGTCACACTGGTTTCTATCGTAATAAATGGTTTTAGTATATAAGGTAAATGCGAAGCACCATAGCCAAAAAAGGCAAAGAAGAACTGCATCATAACCAATATGAATGCCGTTCCAAAATTTTTCCGCATATAAATCATTAGCGATGCACCAAAGAAGCAAAGAAGTGACAACCCAAACATCCACCAAATATCAATCGCCTTCTCAAAATGCTCTGCATTATGCTCTCTCAATGATACAAACACTACTAAACTTGCCAGAATCGTAGGCGCACTCCAAAACAGGGAAAACGTTCTTAATTCCTCCCTGGAATCCATATCTCCTGCACGGTTGGCATAATAGGTTAGAAATGTCGCACTGATAAACAACACGGATACAATGGAAAGGGCCACTACACTCCACGAATAGGGGCTGGTAAAAAGCTCCTTGGCGAGGAAGATGACCTTATCTCCCTTCTCTTCTAGAAATCCACCTTCTGAAATCGTTAATGCCGTGGATAAGGAAGCAGGAATTAATAACCCGGTCGCCCCATATAAGAACAGGTACACGATATTGTCCTTTGACCCGTAATTTCCGAATGCATAGAAACTTCCTCTTATGGCTAATAAAATGATGGCGATACTTCCCGGAAGTAATAATGCCGTTCCATAATAATAGGCTGTGTCAGGAAAGAATCCGACTAGGCCCACAAAGAAGAAGACAAAAAAGACGTTGGTTACTTCCCATACCGGAGAAAGGTATCTGCTGATCAACACGTTCAAGGTATGCTCCTTGCCTTTCATTCTTCCATAAAAGGCGAAGAAGCCGGCTCCAAAATCAATCGAAGCTACTATCAGATAACCATAAAGGAAAATCCACAATACGGTAATCCCCACAACTTCCAAACTCATACCCATTCCTCCCTTAAAGCTTCAAGCCCCTTCTTCTCAGGCCACCTGAAAAGAAGAAGTATTTATATATCTGCTTAACTCGCTTTCTTTGGAAAACGTTGTTCTAATTCCGCCTCTGCAGGCTTGTTTTTAAACATTTTTATCAGTACAACCACACATATCACGCCAAGAAGGATATAGAGGCCAACAAACAATGCAAACGTCAAGCCTACTCCATCGGCTTTCGTTGCCGCATCCGCCACTTTCATATACCCTCTCATAATCCATGGCTGTCGACCCACCTCGGCATAAATCCAACCGAATTCAATCGCCAGCATCGCAAGTGGTCCACTCGCAACAATTCCCCATAGAAGCGGCTTATTCCATTCATTCCGCTTCTTCCACTTCCAGAATAGAATAAATGCCGATGAAATAAAGATACTGTAAAACCCAATTGATACCATCAGGTCAAACATATAGTGAACCCATAAAGGGGGCCGCTCATCTTCAGGAAATTCATTCAGACCTATAACCTCTGTCTCAAAAGAACTCCCGGCCAGAAAGCTTAAGAATCCAGGTAAACGGATCTCATTATGGACCTCATTATTTTCATCCAGCGTTCCGAATACGATCAGGTCAGCATTCTCTTCCGTTTCAAAATGCCATTCCGCTGCTGCAAGCTTCTCAGGCTGATACTCGGCAAGAAATTTAGCCGATAAGTCCCCTGCCAAAGCAGTGGCAAAAGCGAAAATCAAAGCAGAAACCATCGTTAAACGCAGCGCTTTCTTATGATACTCCCCGCCTCTCTTACGAAGAATCGCAAATGCCGTAATCGCCGCCAACACTAATGCCGATGTTAAATAGGCAGTTGTCAATACGTGAAACACTTTCGTAGGCGTCGCAGGATTCAGCATCGCAGCAATCGGATCGATATTAATCGCTTTCCCATTCTCTAATTCAAATCCTTGAGGAGTATTCATAAACGCATTCACAGTTGTAATGAACAGCGCTGAAGCCGAAGAACCAATCATAACCGGAATCGTCAACAGCCAATGAATCCATTTATTCTTGAAACGGTCCCAAGTATAAAGATAGATTCCTAAAAAGATAGCCTCAAAGAAAAACGCAAATGTTTCCATAAATAATGGCAGTGCAATCACTTGTCCGGCAACCTGCATAAACGAAGGCCACAATAAGGACAGCTGCAGCCCTATGGCTGTACCCGTTACAACCCCCACCGCAACCGTAATTGTAAAACCTCTTGCCCACCTTCTGGCAAGCAAAAGATAATGAGGATCATTTCGTTTGATTCCCATAAACTCCGCAATGGAAATCATAATCGGCACCCCTACCCCAATCGTCGCAAAAATAATATGGAATGCAAGGGTTGTCGAAGTGAGCATTCTACTCAAAATCACACCATCTAATACCATTCTATACTCCCCCTACTGATCTACTTACTATCGTAAACAACTCTTTTCTACTGTTTATCACTTATTGTTCATTATAAAACCTGAAAATGAGTTTGTGATATGTTGAACATGAATATTTTGTGACGTTTTTCACAAACATTGATTTGTCTTATATTTTAGAGGTTTTTGGGGTGGTTGGCAATGATGTTGCTTGGGGAGGATGGGGCTTAATTTTACTAGAGTTTACTGATGGCTGAGGTTTTTTGGGAGAGAGTAGATTCGACCTTTTCCTTTACCTTTTGAAGAAAGGTCCATGTTATTTAGGAGATGATAGGCCACTCTGGAGGATTCAACACCTAAGAACTCTCTTGCTTGTTTGTTGGTTATATTCGGGTTTACAAGTAGTAAGTAATCATAAATAGCCTGTTGGTGAGCATTCCGGTCAAATTCTCCACAATCAGGACAGTACCAAGACCTCATGTTACGTACCATATTGAATCTCTCGCAGCGGCTACACATAACACCGCGTATGATCCCTTCATGCTGTTGGTTAAAGTTAGAATATGGAGCATTCTCCTTCATTAGGGAATTGGAAATTTTTTTAATTTCCTTCATTTCAAGAATTGAATTCGAATTAGAGCAGCTATGTTGAATGGTAAGAAGTTTTGCAACGAGATTCTCTATTCTGATAGCCCTACCTAAAGTATCCTTACTCTGACTAGTGGTAGATATTAATGAAGAAGAGTTTGTGAATACAACTAAAAATTCAATTGGGATAATAGGGAGTTTTTTCTTTTGGAGCCATTGTGTGAGGTGTATCTTATATCTATTCGCTTGAGAGAGGGGATTGGGAAAGCCTGTTACTTCTCCATTAAGAGTACGGGAAAATTGTTCAAATTGAGTTCAGTATTCCATGGATCCCGCTATATTTTTTATTTCTAAAATCAATATAAAATTTCTAGTGAAAATAAGAGTATCAATTTGAAAGAAACTCTCTCCCATTGGTATACATAGATCGTTATGGACGAGCATGTGTTCATCATCGATTGTACTCAATTGTCGGTCTACTTTACACTCTCCATGGTAACCTGCCCAAGCTTTAAGCAAGTATTCTTCAATCTTGGATCTGAGGCGGGATTCTCCGGGTAGCCTCCTTAACAAGGCTTCAAAATAGAGGATAGTTAGGGGGATTTCTCTTACTTTAATGATCAAATTATCATTCCTTTCGAATTTGGTACTAATAGTATTCTACTTTCAAACAAGAATTCCCTTTATTATTGGAAAAATTTCAGTAATGATTTTTTATCGACCGTTATAGAGATTTATCAACCGTTATTTTGTTTTATCAACCGAAATTTGAATTTATCAACCGTTTTTTCATTATATCAACCTTATTTTCCGATACCGACCGTTCTGCAAATTCTGACAAATTCCGCAACACCCCCCGCTCCACTCCCCTACCACAATCACAACAAAAAAACCCCGCACACACCAGTGCGGGGCTCCTCCAAACTTACATCGCATCCAACATCCTGAACTGCGATTTAACCAGATCATAATAATCACCCTGCTGCTCCATCAGCTCATCGTGGTTGCCGGATTCTTTGATTCTTCCATTTTCAAGAACAAAGATATTGTCCGATTCACGGATCGTAGATAGGCGGTGGGCAATGATGATGGCGGTCCGACCGTTCAATAGACGTTTCAATGCTTTTTGAATTTTGACTTCTGTTTCTGTATCAATGGATGCTGTCGCTTCATCCAATATGATGATTCGAGGGTTCGCCAATAGTGCTCGGGCGAATGACAGTAATTGTCTTTCACCAACGGATAAAACATTACCCCGTTCTTCCACTTCGGTCTCGTATCCATTGGAAAGCTTCTCGATGAACTCATTGGCTCCGATTGCTTCGGCGGCATTCTTAACCTCTTCGTCCGTTGCATCAGAGCGCCCGAATCGGATGTTATCCATGATTGTTCCCGAGAAGATGAATGTATCCTGCAGAACGATGCTGATTTGACTTCGTAAGCTTGAAACCGATGCATCCCTCAGGTTTACCCCATCAATTTTCACTTCACCATTCGTCGGATCGTAAAAACGGCTGATCAGGTTGGCGATCGTAGTTTTACCAGATCCGGTATGGCCGACTAACGCGACGGTCTGGCCTGCTTTCATTTCAAGATTGATGTTTTGGAGTGCTTTTCGTTTGTCATCGTATGAGAATTCTACATTCTCAAACTGTATTCTTCCTTTGATGTCAGTCAGGTTCACTGCATTCGTTTTTTCATTTACAATCGGTTGTTCATCGAGGAATTCGAAGATACGCTCGGATGAAGCCATTCCGATCAGTAGTTGATTGTAAACTTGCCCGAGCCTTGAAATGGGTTCCCAGAACATCCCCAGGTAGAAGGCGAATGAAACAAATTCCCCCAGTTCCAGTGAGCCGCCTTGGATGAGATGGGCACCGTACCATATGAGGACAGCTGTCCCGATTGCGTTTGTCAGTTCTACCAGCGGGCGGAACATGGCATTTTTCTTTGTGGCTGTTCTCCAGCTATCGAAGTTTTCCGTGTTTACCCCATCGAAGAAGGCCATGTTTTCTTTTTCTTGAGTGAATGATTGAGTGACACGGATCCCTTGAATGCTTTCATTCAGATGGGAATTCAGCTTCGATTGCTTGAGTCGTACCATTTGCCAGGATCTGCGGATGTTTTTTCGTAAGCTGGTTGAGATAAAAAACATGATTGGCAGAATGACCATGACGGCAAGTGTTAATTCAGGACTTAATGTAAAGAGAATGACGATGATTCCAATGAGTAGGATGATATCCATTAAGAGATTAATAACTCCGTTTGTAAATAGTTCCTGAAGGGAGTTAATGTCATTCATGATTCGAACCAGGATGGAACCGGCTGACCTCTGATCAAAGAAGCGATGGGATAGCCATTGAACATGGCTGAATAAGTGCTTTCTTAAATCATAGATAACTCCTTGCCCCAGCTGATTCATCCACCTGATCCTGAGCACATTTGCAACGTAATTCAATACATAGAGTCCTGCGATAATTCCAACTAGTGTAAATAGTAAATTGGAATCCTTCTGCCTGATGGCTTTGTCTAATGTGTATACCCCAATCAGAATAGGTACGATCAATCGAACTGCTGTTGTGATCAGAACGGTAATGATGGATAAGGGCAGGAGTTTTTTAGAATAGGGCTTTAAATACGTTAATAACCGGTAGAGCTGCTCCCAGTTAAACGGCTTATCGATCACTTGATCTGTAGAGTAATGGAATCTGCTTAATACGCTTTTGTTCACTTTGTTTTTCTGACTCAAATCCACTCACCTACCCTTCCTGAGTTTGTAATATTTTTTTCTGGTCTTTGTATTGGATATCATAGATTCGTTGATACGGCCCGTTATTTTTCAGTAGGAAGTCATGAACTCCCCTCTCGACGACTTTCCCGTTTTCCAGTACGAGTATTTCATCTGCATGCTTGAGGGATGAAATCCGATGGGCAATAATAAAGGTCGTTCGATCCGACATGACTTCTTTTAGCGCTTTTTGAATCCTGAATTCAGTTTCCATGTCTACGGCGCTTGTTGCGTCATCGAGGATCAGGATCGATGGGTCTGTACAAATCGCACGGGCTATGGCAATCCGCTGCTTTTGACCACCTGAAAGACCTAAACCTCTTTCACCGAGCCTTGTGTCGTAGCCATCGGGCAATTCTGAAATAAAATCATGGGCTTGTGCCCGTTTTGCTGCTTCCATGATATCTTCCATTGTTGCTTCCGGTCGTCCATACGATATATTCGCCTTGATGGTCGAAGAGAATAAGAAAGATTCCTGAAGGACGAAACCGATATTTTTTCGAAGTGATTTTAAAGAGTAATCTTTCAGATCCCTTCCATCGATGAGGATTTCTCCCTCTTCGGGTTCATAGAAACGAGTGATAAGCTGGGTGATACTCGTTTTACCAGAGCCGGTACCTCCGATCAGACCGATGACTTTTCCGGGTTCAGCCTTAAAGGTAATATCCTCGAGGGCTGCTTCATCATGAACGGTATAATTCAGGGACACATGCTTAAACTCTACTTCTCCATTCATTCGATCGACGTGAAGAACACCTTGATGATCTTTTATCTCTTCGTCCACTTCAAGAATTTCGAGTAAACGTTCCCCTGATGCTTTCGATTGTGAAAACAGGTTAATCGTAAATCCAAGATTCATGATCGGCCAGATAATGTACCACACTAAACTGTAAAACGCGACAAGCTCTCCTGGTTGAAGGTTGCCATTCATCACAAGATAACCACCGTAAGCGAGGAGTGTCACCACACTTACATTCCCCAGAAACTCCATTAAAGGAAAGTACTTTGCCCAGATGTCCGAGGTGAAAAGGTATTTATCTTTGTAATCACCATTTGATTGGTTGAATTTGTTAATTTGATGGTCTTCTCTCGATAATGATTTTACTGTATTGATTCCTGAAATATTTTCTTGCACATTCGTATTCAGTTTTCCGAATGATTTGCGGATACCCCTGAAAGCAGGGTGAACCGCTTTATCAAATTTGTATACGGCAATTGCCAGAAACGGTAACGAAACGAGGGTGACGAATGTCAGTTGAGGCGAATAATAAAACATAACACCAAAGCTTACCGTTACTAAAAGGAAAAAGCGAAGCAGTTCGGAAAAACCAAAGGATAGAAAGAAACGAAATGCTTCTACATCTGCCGTCAAACGGGACATCAGATCCCCTGTTTTGGCGTTATCGTAGTAACTGAATGGAAGGAATTGAAGCTTTTCATACAGTTCGTTTCTCAGCCGATAAACCGAGGTTATCCCGAATAGATCCCCATGGTATTGCTGAATAAATGTGGCAACGCCTTTCACGATCATAATGCCGATAAATCCAAATGCTAAATACGGAATCCACTGATAGTTCCCTTGCAGAATCACATCATCAATCGTGATTTGCAGGATCATTGGATAGACTACAGTGATCACTGTAACAAAAATCAAGAAAATCATTGAAATGATAAAATGCCTTTTATAGGGCAAATAAAAGGCTTTCAATTTTTTGAATGTATCCATAATTTCTCCCCCTTTAACGTTACATAAAAAAAGAACGTACTAATAAATATATCGGCTTTCGAAATATTTATCTACCCTTTTTTAGAATTTTTTACTTTTTTATGAATTATCCTTCTAGTCTTATTATTCATATTAATTGTAAAAATGAATCCAAAAAAATAGATCGGTCTTTTGACCGATCTATTCCCACATATTTCGTTTGAACTTATTCGCTTTTTTTCATTTCATCGAGTACACGATTGACGCGCTTTTCAAGCATTTTCATTCCGCTTCCGCCCGCTTGGAAGTGACGAAGGTTCCCGTCTTTATCAAATACATAGTAAGCCGGGACATATTGATTTTCGAATGCATCTGTCAGTTTATGCTCACTGTCTACGAAGATTGGCTGTGTGATATCGTGCTCAGCTGCTACCTTCTTTATTTCATCCAGGTTCAAATCATCCTCGGAGCGTGGCATATGGACAGCCATAACATTCAGCTTATCGCTGTATTGATCTCGAAATTCATTTACTTGTGGCATCGCTTCCTTACAAAGGTGACATGAGATGGACCAGAAGTGAATAAGTGTCGGCTTTTCTCCTACCAGCTCTCCCTTTGTTACTTCTCCATTTAACCATTCTGTAGCACCGTTTAATTCCGGCATCGGTTCACGAAGCTTCATTAATATGGCCTCCCTTAATTTGTCTCGATCTTATTTCTATTGTTCACAGGATAGATTTGTACTACTCCTGAAAAAATAAACATGATAAGAAAAAGGCCTAACAAACGGTTAGGCCTTTATTCATTTTGATTATAAAGTTTTTTGACCTGGCTTCCAGTTTGCCGGGCAAAGTCCGCCAGTTTGAAGTGCTTGAAGAACACGTAGAGTTTCTTCAACGTCTCGGCCGATATTGTTGTGGAATACTACTTGATATTGCAGTTCCCCTTCTGGGTTGATGATGTATAGTCCGCGAAGAGCAATACCTTCATCTTCGATTAGGACTCCGTATTCGCTGGATACACTGTGGTTTGTATCTGCAGCTAATGGGTATCTTAGCTCACCAAGACCATTTTCCTTACGGTCAGTGTTGATCCAAGCTAAGTGGGTATGAATAGTGTCTGTAGAGACACCGATAACTTCTGCATCTAAATCTTCGAACTCATCGTAGCGGTCTGACATTGCTGTAATTTCAGTTGGACAAACGAAAGTGAAATCCATTGGGTAGAAGAACAATACTGTCCACTTATCGTTTTTCATATTTTCTTCCAGTGACACTTTACCGAATTCTTTGTTTGGCAATACAGCGTCCATTTCAAAACGTGGAGCTTGTTTGCCTACCATGCGTTCTGCCATGATTGAATCCCTCCAATGAGTTTTTAATGAAATATTTTACCTGAAAAAGGAAGACGTGACAGCCTGTCCTTTTTGAATCACAAGTTTCATTATATAGGATTAGTTTTTTTAAGTCAATGTTAAATTATAATCAATTTAATATTAAAATCATTATAATTTATTGACAATATCCCTTACTTGGTTTTCCCTATTATGTAGAAGTTTACTCACTTTTCTGCTTGAATAAACATCTACATAAAGTTTACCATTTCTCAACTGGGGAATAAAACAATATGCTTTTTTATATACTCTTTGACATGTCCTATGGTGAATTGTGTATACTAGAATGGTCATTATTTAAAAGGAAGGATGTTTTGGATTGAATTACATACTTGGTCTTAGTGCTTTAAGTGACCGACTTTCGAATTTTAATTGGGGCGGTCTATTGGTGACGATCGGAATTGGCGCCTTACAGATAATAGCGATTTGGATTGCTTTCATTATCGTGAAAGGTGCAGCTAACAAAGTGGTTGAGAGAGTCTTTGATAAGTACAGAAAGAGAAATGATGTTTCTGAAGGTCGCGCCCAAACACTGCAAAGTCTTTCAAAAAATATAATTGGATACATCCTGATTTTTGTTTTCTTTGTCACGATTTTACAAATCTTCGGTATCCAGGTGACGGCTATTCTCGCCGGAGCAGGAATTGTTGGCCTTGCAGTCGGCTTTGGGGCTCAAGGCTTAGTAAGTGATGTAGTGACTGGATTCTTTATTCTATTGGAAAAGCAAGTGGATGTAGGGGATTACGTGTCGACTGGAAATTTCTCAGGGATTGTAGAAGAGGTTGGTTTACGTACGACGCATATTCGTGGGTTCGACGGTACTCTGCATTATGTGCCAAATAGAGAAATAACGAGTGTCAGCAATCATTCCCGTGGAAATATGAGAGCACTTGTTGATATCGGGATCTCATATGATGATGACATTGACAAAGCGATGGTCGTGCTTCAGCAGGTTTGTGATACGATCGCTCAAGAAGATGACAATATTGTAGATGGACCAAATGTGTTAGGTGTTCAGACACTCGGCGCTTCAGATGTAGTACTGAGAGTGCTATGCAAAACGAAAAACATGGAGCAATGGGGAGTGGAACGGAAGCTTCGTAAAGCTCTAAAAGAAGCTCTTGACCAAAATGGAATTGAAATTCCTTACCCTCATCAGGTTTATATTGAGAAGAAAGAAAGCTAATGAAAGTGAAAAGAGAAGGCACCGGCCTTCTCTTTTTATTTGTCTTTTCTCCTTTTGGCATTCAGTAGACGCTGAAGGCGATCATCATCCTTAGCTTCTTGAGGATCCTGTTTAACCTTGGATTTGTTTGTCGGCCCCTTTTTCTCAGAAACTTTAGGCATAGTCTGCTTGCTGCTTGTAGGTTTCTCCCACTCATTCCACTCGCGGTTCTGTTTCACTTTGCTGCCAAGTTGTTCAAAAGTTGGTTGTTCTTTAGGAACGGAAACGGGTATCTTCCTTTTAAGCTTATTAAAAACTCCCATTATAGGACCTAATCCAAACCTTCTTATTGCAATTTCACTAAAGAATAGTAGAAAGCCCATACTAATAAGGAGTGAACGGATTGATTGCTCTCTGGATGATTTGTTGTTGAACTCTCGAAAGACTTCTTTAGGGGACGAATATCTCTTCCCTCCCGTTGCTTCTACTATCTCTTCCAGTGTTCGGGTTCCCCCCTTGTAGGTGTATTCTTTCGAATATGGAACCGAAAAGCCTGTTTGGTATGAGCTTCCACTCTCTTCACCTGCCTTGGAGATATTCATATGATATAGTCCAGGTGATAACCTGCTCTCAAATTCGACTTCATAGTCTCCCGGAGACTTGATTCTCGTCGTTGCAGGAATCTCTTTTCCACTTTCATCAAGTGCCGTTACCTCAAGTTGCGAGACATCTCCCGCAGATGATGAAAGCTTTAACTGAGTATGTCCCCGATCGTCTTCCACATCGATGGTGTACGGGTTGGATCGAATATCAGGAAACGAACGTGTAACAAGCTGATTGACGAACGTTGGCCATCCTTTCCACCTGACGAAATCCCCTGTCCATTTTCCAGTTGTATCAGTCGTAAATGCAAATGTCCTCCCCAGACCATATCTCCAGGTTGCCAAAATAGGATCATTCTTTTCACTCTTCATCTCAACTTGAGAAGTGCCTTTTGGACTAGTGGCAATATAGGCATTCATTTGCGGAATGCCTTCTGTAAATAACGTTTCCCAGTTAGACGAAGAAATCGCTGGATAAAATGGATTGTCTTCAATATAGGTCCTTGTAGTAATGACTGTCTCCCTTGTTAAGATACTCGGTATCACACTGGCGTCGACAACATCATAAAATCGACCTTTTCCCCATTGTGACAAATCATTTAATAGACCTCGATCTGCTCCTTCACCGATTGAGACGGTGGATAACGTGATTTGTTTATCGTGACCATCCTCAACAAGTGACTGGTAACTGCCTGACGTCGCAGATTGTCCATCCGTTAAAAGAATGATATGTTTTCTTTTTAAAGGCAAATCTTCTAAACTCTTATATGCTTGTTGTAAGGAGGACAAGATTTCTGTTCCGCCACCAGGTGAAATGGAGCGTATTTGCTCTTCTACTTTTTTGCGATCAGAAAGTGGTTTCGTCTCCACGATTTCCCATGGTCGATCGTCAAATGCAATGACTCCCAGCGTATCTTTATCTCTAAGTAAAGAGACGGTTCTCGCAGCAGCTTCTTTTGCAAGGGCAATCTTCTGACCATTCATACTGCCTGAGCGGTCGAGCACAATGATTAGACCAAGAGACGGAAGCTCTTTTTTGCCTTTCACATCCATATCGACGGGCAGTAATTTTTCGATAGGCGTTTTAAAATATCCTCCAAGAGCAAAACTTTCGCTTCCGCCAAACATAATAAATCCTCGTCCAAATTCTTTCACGCTTTTCTCCATAAGGAGCATTTTTTTCTCAGGAATGCTTGTAGCAGATACATTATCAAAGAGAATCGTCTGATATTCCAGATAGGAAGTCAGCTTTCCAGGTAACTGCTCAGGTTTGTATGAATCAACGCTAAACCCTGCTGACTTCAGTAATGGGGTTAATGGACTTTCTCCAGAAGGGCTTTCCACCAGGAGTACTTTGGCTGGACCTTCTGAACGGGCAAGATTGTATAGGGTATTATTTTCTTTGCTTCCATCCCCTTCAGTAAACGCCTCTGCCTTATACACCAATAAACCCGATTCACCTACGACATGCTTGAACTGAAATTCATTGTTTCCTTCTTGCACTTGTACAATTTCCTTAATGATTGACCGATCATTTAAGGATATGCGCATCTCTATCTCTTTTTTAGTTGTGCTGTACGCGTTAACGGTTATGACTGTTTCTTCTCCTTCATATTGAATGGAGGGCGACGTAACATTTGTTACTGCCACGTCTTCTTGCGTATCCGGTGAAAGTGGAATCCAATCCACTTCGATCCCTTTACCCTTTAGTAGTGGTATGACATTTCCCCCAGCCCCAATCGTTTCCTTACCATCTGTGATGGCAACAATTCTTCCTCCACGGGTAAGGAGATTCGATGCATATTCCAGTCCTTCTTCGAGGTTCGTTTCTCCCTCGTTGATCTCTCCTGCAAACTGATCGATGTCATTTCTTTCCGGTGAAATTGACCGTTCAATTTCCGAGCTTTCTCCAAAGGCTACGATTCCGTATCCATCATGTTCCACCTTGGTTCGGGATGCTTGATTGATCAGATTCAGGATGTGATTCTCTTGTTCCGACACAGATGCAGAACGGTCAGCTAGAATGAGTACCGACCGCCCTTTATCCGGCAGCAAAATAAGCGGGTTAGCAAGGGCAATGATCAAGAGACCCATCCCGCATCCCCGTAATATGAAGACGAGCTTTTCTTCCTTCCTCTTCAATCCCCGTTTGGCAAATAGGAAGAGTACAAATCCAAGGGGAATCATCAACCATAACCAAAGAATTTCTTTAAATTCGATTCCCACGTCTGTACACCTCCCATTCGATAAATAATAAAAGGATTGCCAAGATTAGAAACCACTCAGTAAGGGCTTGGGGAATGCTCTTTGATTCCTCGTTTTTCATTCCTTTAGTGGGTTCAAGGGAAAAGGAAGACCCTTCTGATAATTGCTTTTCCCGATCATCAAGTACGACACTGAAATATTTCATGTCACCATCTCGTATAGCCTGATATACACCAGGGAATTCAGGTGCCTTGAACACTCCCTCCCCATTCCATTCTTTTACAAACTCACCTTCAGTCGAGTATATATCCCATTTATCTCCCGAAAGAGGTAATGTCCTTTCTTCACCCGGTTGATAATATCCCAAAAACCCGTGATTCTCTGATAAAAATTGATAAGAATTATAAAGAAAGATCGGAAATCCGGGATGTAATGGGAAATCTGATTCGTTGAGGTGCAAATTTAACAGGACAAGCTTCTGACCATTCACTTCTCCCTTCTGGATGAGAGGAATGGAATCACCTGTGGCAACTGATTGGAGATTCTTTATTTGGATGGAACTCACTTTATCCACATACACTTTTTCCAGGTCAACATGTTTTAATAGGGGATCTTCATTCGTTGCTTTAATCCCATGTGTCAACGGAGTAGATTCTTTTAATCGTGCCGGAACGATCATGGCAGGGCTGCCGACAGATAATTGCTGCCACTTCTCCTTTGAGGTCAATATGATTTCATCCCCAGGCTCCATTTGATCCTCTTCAATGGTTTTCACGTCGACTCCGATGGATTGAAACCCTTTTAATAAGAAAGGGTTAATTTCCCCTATGACATGAATGGCTGGTTTTGAAGCAGCCTGAATACTTGAAAGGCTGTTATCTTCCATGTAATCATCATTAAAATCGATTACCGCCTTATAGATTGGGCTATGGGAAAGGTCAGATAATGGAACAACGGTTTCCTCTCCTGGATCCAATGTCAGTTCCACTGAAGAGATCTCATTCTTTTCATCGTAAATGGTGAGGTGACCCTTTCGTGATACCTCAATTTGATTTTCGATCACAGCGACTCCTTGATAAGAAGATCCTAACCGTTCAACTCCGAAACTTGTAAGAGAAACATTTACAGGATTAGTCAAAAGATTATGTACCTGAATAGGACTTGTATGTTCTTCTGTAAAATCATCTTTTTCCATTGAGTCTGAGAAGATATGTATGATTGATTCCGACCCGATTGCCAATGCCTCTCCAAGGTGAATCGCTTTTTCCATATCTTCGTTGTCATTAGATAATGGTAGATTCTTTAAACCATTGAGAACAACCCGGTCGTTTGTTTCTTCCGAGACAATGGTGGTTACAGATTTCCCCACTCCCAATAAGGTTACTTTTCCATCAGTTCCTTCAACCAATGATTGAATGTCTTCCTTTGCTTCTTCAAAGTGAGATCGATTGTTCACCACTGCGTTCATTGAGGCAGAGGTGTCCAGTAAAATGACTAGATGATCTTTTTTGGCCATTTCGTTAAATGTGTAAGGCTTTACCATGGCGATCATTAAGAAGAGAAGGATCAGTACTTGTAAAAGGAGTAAGAGATTTTTCTGTAATCTATGAAACCATGGAGAAGCTTGCCATTCCTTCATTACCTCTTCCCATAGTAAATTAGAAGGAACTACTTGATCTCTGTATTGTTTTCGAAAGAAATACATTAAAATAACGGCGGCTATAAAAAAAGAAAATAAAAAAAAGATTGGATTCCCTATTCCCATCATATCACCTCAGCGGATCCATCCATTTTCTTTCAAATCCTTAAAGAATATTTCGTTTAATGGCGGCAGGCAACTTGTTTGTGTATAACCAAACCCCCATTTATTGCATAATGCTTCAATCTCTTTGTTGTGATTAAGTAATCGCTCCTGATAGAGCTCCACCATCCTCGGACTTATTGATACATTCGTTTCCTTGCGTTTTTCACTATCTAATAATTTGACATCACCTTGATAGGATGGCGTTAGCTCTTCTTCATCGAGGAGTTGGATAAAATAAACCATTTCTCTTCTAATAGAAAGTTTTCTGAGTGCTTCCTCTATCAATGAGAGCGATTCGAGTCCATCAGAAAGAATAAAGGATACGGAGCTTTTTTTTCGTACCCCTTTTCCTACTTGCTCAAAAAAGGAGATTCCATCTTCCCCTGTACGGTCTAAGGACAGCTCTTGAATGTCATGCAGAATCGCTTTTGCGTCCCGTGCCCCTTTTTTCATAAAGCACTTTTGGTGATGAACTCCCATGCAATGCAATGAAATCCGATCATCATTTGAAAGAGCTAAAAATGACAGTGCTCCAGCTAATTCTTTCGCTCTCTTCCACTTTCTATTTTCTATTAACATGGAGTTCGAGCAATCTAGGTAAATATGAACCTTTATTTCTCTTTCATCCAGATACCTTTTGATATATACCTTTTCCGTTCTGGCATACACATTCCAGTCGATTTGCCTTACATCATCCCCAAGTTCATACATTTGATAATCAGAAAATTCCAGGGAACTCCCATGATGGATTGCGAGACGGGAACCTTTATGATGACCGCTCTTTAATTGTTTACCCGTGATCCTGTGCCTTTTCAATTGAGCTAGAAACTGGCTGTGCCAAAGCGTTTTCACCGACTTTCACCTTTTTGAACGAAATCGATCATTTCAAGGATGAGCTCATCCGTTCCAACATTCATGGCTTCTCCTTCAAAATTCAGGATCATACGGTGCCGCAATACGAGAGGAGCCACCTTTTTCAGATCTCCAATGGAAACATGGTACCTTCCTTGTGTCAACGCTCTGGCTTTGGACATAAGAATGACATTTTGAAGCCCCCTTGGTCCACTCCCAAATTCAACATATTGTTTGATTCTTTCCGTTGTTCTTTCACTTTTAGGGTGTGTTGCATCAATAAGGTCAATGGCAAAGTCAATCATTTCATCCGTGACTATGATTTCTTTCACCAGGTCCTGTATGCTTAATAGTTCAGCTTGATTCAGCCTTTTCTCAAGAACGATGTCTTCGGTTCCTGTTGTACGCTGGATAATTTGTTTCAACTCTGATTTAGTAGGATAGGAAACCAAGATTTTACACATGAACCGATCCACTTGGGCTTCAGGTAAAGGATACGTTCCTTCAAGATCAATAGGATTCTGAGTGGCCAAGACAAAGAAGGGCTTCTCCAATGTCATCGTTTCGCCTACCACCGTGACTGTATTCTCTGCCATTGCCTCAAGAAGGGCACTTTGCGTCTTGGGGGTCGAACGGTTGATTTCATCCGCTAACACTAAGTGATGAAACAAAGGACCTTGATGGAAAACAAATGGATGTTGATCGTCCCGGCTTTGTTTCATGACCATTGTTCCAGTGATGTCTGTAGGCATTAGATCCGGGGTAAATTGAATTCGTGAAAAGCTAAGGTCCATAACATCCGCCAGGGTACGCACCAACATCGTTTTCCCTAATCCGGGTAAACCTTCCAAGAGAGTATGACCTCCCGCAAGGATGGACCAAATCACCCCCTCTACAATTTCCTCCTGCCCTACGATAAAGCGCTGAATCTCTTGCTTCACTTCTTTTATCTTCAAAGATGCATTTTTAAATTGATGTTCTTTATCCTCTAAGTTCACTCTGCCAACTCCCCTGGATCAATTTCACTGAAATAAGATTGCACGATATTCTCTAAATCTTTAGGGATCGTGGATCGATCTGACGACTTCCGGTAAGAAGAATAGTAATCCTGATACACTTCTTCATATGGACGAAGGGTTCCCTTTTGTACCGGTCCATTGCTTTCAAACCGCTCTCCCTGTTCACCCTCGCCTAATTTGCCTGTATCCCGTTCAATATGGTTCTGCCCTTCGATTTCTTCCGGGACAGAAAGCATCTCTCTGGATCCTTGCCCGTTGCCGGCTCCGTTTCCTGCTAGAGGGGAGGAAACGTTTCCATTTCCTGCACCGTTTCCATTCCCTCCCTGGCCAGATGAATTTGCAGCACTGTTGCCTGGATGATTTCCATTTGCAGATGATGAAGGAGCCTGATTCCCCAGTGACTTACTGTTTGCCTGGTTAGATGGCGCTTTACCGGAATTCTGCGCCAATGGATCTGAACCTGTTGTATCACTCTTTCCGATTGCATTCTTTAAGAGATCGGCTTCATTTTGAAGTTCATCTTGAAGTTTAGCAAGTTGATCTAATTGTTCTTCTGCGCTATCCGACTCTTTCATCAATTCTGATAATTCTTCCAAGGAGTCAATATCCTGTGATTTCAAAGCCATTAATAGCTGATCTCTTTGTGCTTTTGTCATCTGATTAAAAGCTCGCTGGAGTTTATCGCTATTTTTTTCTTGAAGCGCTTTGTTTACATTCTCTACATTTATATCTGCTATCTTTTTCTTCACTTCCTGCAGCTTTTCATTCTGTTTTTCTATTGATTTCTTCTGAAATTCGAGCTCTTTCACTTTTTTGAGTATTTCATCATATCGTTTGGCCGCTTCCTTTACATTCTCGAGCTCTTCATTTTTTTTCAACAGTTTTTCTTTAATAGAAGCATTCTCTTTCTTTTTCGCCTGTTCTGCTATTCTTTTATTTGACTCCGCAATGATCTCTTTTTCTTTCTCAATCCGATTCGCTTCCTGAAATGAGGTATTCCATTGTGTGACAATCAGGAAGGATAAAAGCATAAGAATTCCGCTTGATATCAGGAATGAAGGCTTAATTCTTTTCTTTCTATATTTCAATACTTCCGGATGAGCGCTTTTCATCTTATTCAATGCATCATTCACAACCAAGGAGGATAGGGCATGGCCACTGTGAAGGCTACTATAAGCGGCAGTTACACGATTGTCGTCCACGAACCTATCATAAGCTAAGGCACTATCCTTCAAGGAGGCCCTTCTTCTATAAAACAAAATCGCAACACCAATGAAAGTAGAGGCGCAACCTCCCCATAGGATTCTTTCCCAATACGGGATTACAACTAACGCTGCTATCGAAACGATGCCTAGAACAAAGACTCCTGCACAAACAAGCAGGAGCTGAATGTAATACCATAATTGATTGATCCAGAGCCTTTTCCTTATATCCTGAAGCAATTGAAGAAATTGTTGAGTATGTTCCATCTTCTCACCCTTTATTTAGCGCTCTTCACCTTCATGCTTGGTCGTAGCTTCATGATACTGAGGGACAGGGAAATCACTGCAAGAACAGTGTAAATGATCAGGAATGAAATCCATAAAGGAAACGTAATCCCGCTGCGGGTGTATATTTCTTCAATCGCCATTGGTTCAAAATGCCCCATCATGACGATCCCCGGATTAAACATGGCGATTAGATACGGTGCAGGATTGGTCTGATTCTGGTAAGGACCGTTCCCGATTGCCATTGAAAGCATGAAGAGGAATAACGTTCCCCCTGCAAGAAACAGAACCGTTGCATAGGTTGTGACCATGGACACGATTGTCTTTCGAATAATCGTTGAATATAAAACTCCGACGGAACCAAATGCAAAAACCAGAAACAAACTGTATCCGAACACAAAAAGTAAATCCGTTGGGGAAACTCCCCCGAACAAGAAAACAAAGCTGTATAGAGGCAAACTTGATACAACGAGTAATAACAAATAAGAAACGGACGATACCAGTTTACTCAGGATTATACTCATTGAGCTTTGCTCCGTCGTCAACAACATGCTTAAAGTTTGTTTCTCTCTTTCTCCACTGATGACACCGCCTGTTAACCCGGGTGTAATAAATAATACGAGAGCAAGCTGTAAGAATGAGAGAATCATAAACATCACACGGCTTTCTTCGGGACGAAAATAACCAGTATTTGAAAATCGCGTTTGCATATAGATGAAACCGATCACGACAATTCCTACGGCAATCAAGTAGCATAGCATCCCGATAAATGCTTTAAACGAACGAAAGCGAAGTTTAAATTCTTTATTTAACATAGGGTTGATGAGTAACTGCTTCATGTAAGTGTCACTCCTTTCGTGATCTCCATAAAGACATCTTCTAAATTCGTTTCAGTCTCTTTGAAACTCACGATCTGGATGTCGTTTAAAACAGCTTTTTTCAAAAGCTCTATTTGCTCCGTTTCTTCTCCTTTATAAAGGAATTGAAACGTTCTATTCTCCTCATCCACCTCAACCTTTGAAACAAAGGGGTCGTCTTCAAAGAATGCAACCGCACTCTCCACCATTCCCCTTACCTTCACGACAATCAGTTTATCGGCCTGCAGTTGAAATTGAATATCCTGAACAGAACCATGAGCTACGAGTTTCCCATTATCAATCACGCCAATCTCATCACACATTTCCGCAAGCTCCGGAAGGATATGGGAGGAAATTAAAATCGTTTTCCCCATTTTCTTTAATTCTTTAAGAATTTCCCTCATTTCGATCCTGGCCCTCGGATCAAGCCCTGATGCCGGTTCATCGAGTATCAGCACTTCCGGATCGTGGATGAGGCACCTTGCTAAACAAAGACGCTGTTTCATCCCCCTGGATAAAAGGTCAACATAGGAATCTTTTTTATGAGATAGATTCACCAGTTCCAACAATTGGGGAATGAGTTTCTTTCTTTGCTCTGCAGGAATTTTATAGCTTGCACCATAAAAGTCCAGATACTCGTCAGCTTTTAATTGATCATACACTCCAAAGAAGTCAGGCATATAGCCGATTTGCCTTCTGACCAATTTGGGATCTTTACTGATATTGAATCCGTTCACTGTAGCCGTTCCTTCAGTAGGAGCTAAGAGAGTAGCCAAAATGGAAAATGTCGTAGATTTCCCTGCTCCATTTTGACCAACAAAGCCAAATACGGTTCCCTTTTCAATGGATAAGCTCAGATTATCAAGGGCCGGGAACGACCCATAGCGTTTAGATAAGTTCTGAATCTCGATCATGGTCGGACCTCTCCTTTCAACACAATATCAGGGAGACGAACAAACGGATCGCCTTGAGATCGTTTTTCAAACTCGAAAACGATTTCCCCATTGTCATTTATATAGTTATTCAATTTTTCTTTTACTTCGATTGAGTTCGTTGAAGATTCAGAAAGCACCATGCGTTCATCTGTTTTGGGATTGACCAGAGAAAACTGAAGCACTCCTCCTGTGTGAAGAGTCATATTTAAAGAATGAAGCGTAACCTTCGATAATTCAATTTGATTAGGGAGGTGGATGGATAGCTCATATGTCCCATCTTCGAGTCCCATCTCATCTGCACCATTATGTGAGTAATGCTCAATCACCTGTCCGTTAACAGGCAATACATCCAAATCAAGCTGTTCATTCCTAAGTGTAATAGCACCCTTATAATTTCCAAGTGAAGGAAAATGTTGATAGAGTAATGAGAAATTTTCAGACTTGGATTCTTTGTTCTTAATCTTCATATGGAATATCTCCGCATTTGTATATCCAAAAATGACCGGGGAGTTATTGTCATTATCCGCAGAAATCATTTGGGATGCGAAGTTTTCCAACCGTTCTTTCTTTTGCTGCTTAATATTTTGCTGATTCGGTAATAGCCCTGACATATTCGGGGTCACACCAATAGGAGAAGATAAATAATTCGTTGAAAGCTTTTTATCAACTTCGAGGATATCCCCGGCTTTCATATCTCCCAGACGATACATTCTGGACCCTGACCAAATATATACATCTGTAAAATCATATGGAAAATCATTTTGAATTGTACCGGATAAGGTCTGATCCTCTAACACTAATTCCGGTATAAACCTTCCTACTTCTTCCTTTTCGCTGGTACCGAGTAATGTCCTCGTGGACCAGTATTCTACATCCCGAAAGGTAATGAATCGATTATCCTTCGTCATCTCTTCAACTGCAAACTTATACTGATTCACTCCCCCCGCACTATTCCTTACTATTGCAGGTGTGATTTCTAAATTATGCTTATCTGAAACAAAACCATAGTCTCCCCCGGAGTTTGATAACGCGCTAAATGCTGAAATTCCGTGTACGCTCTTATCTTCCTCGACTTTTAAGACACTCATTTGATTCAAATGTGGCTTCGAGATTCTATCTTTAGCTCCGGTGATAAAGATGCCTGAGGAAACGAGGACAGAGATGGCAGGAATGATCCACCATGCTTGTTCACGCTTATCCACTTTTCTTAATAAGAAATACAGCAGAGGTACAAGGACAATCAAATAAATGATGAGAATGATGACTAGAGTACTTACTTTAAAATTGGTAGTCGGAAAGAGCTCATTGCTGTCAGCTACTTCATAATAAATCCTCTCCAGGAAACTTTGATCTCCGTTGGACTGGCCAAGTAAAAAGTATGGCTCTGTTTTAGAAAGGACATTTGCAAACCATTCGTCATAGCTTTCCCATGCATTTAATACAGGGTCACCCAATGAGAATGCCGTCTGCCACACTTCTCCTAAGCCTTCGGAACTTTTCACGACCAATGGGATCCCGTCTTGCTCAACCAGAACATCCGATTCTGGTTTAACAGTCCCTTTATAGATTGCTAATGAGTTAAAGGAAGCCTCTATATTCTTCTTCACATTAAAGGTGGAAGTGTCGGAGAGTGTCGATTCTTCCCCGAACGTAAGAGGAGCCATATCAGCTGCAGATCCTAGAGTATCCTTTAAATGAGGAGCCCCTCCTATAAATAAAACACCACCTGTCTCAACCCAGCTTTTTAACGCGCTTTGTTGATCCTGGCTAAGTTCTGAAATATTGAATTGGTCAATGATAAGATAATCAAGCATTTGAAATCCGCTCTTCTCTTCAGGAATATTTTCCTTTGTGAGCGTTAACGCCTCTACCTGATTCCCTCCCATGTTAGCCCCTTTAATTCCCTTCAAACGGTCAGGATTTTCACTCAATAAACCGATGGCTGTATAATTGCTATAGATGAAATTAGGAGTTAATCGTTTATCGCCTTTAAATTTTATTTCTTTTCCTTTTTCCCAAGATCCTTGGAACAAATGAATGGTTTCCTGATTGGAATTATGCCTGATTTCATCATTGAATCCTGGAATGGATAATGTGTATGTACGTTTTGAATTTGCTGGCACATCTATGGATAACGCTCTTGCCCCTCCAGTCTGATAGGAAGGAGCATAGTCAAACAATAGATCTCCCTTGAAATCAGAACCTGTATTTTCGACGGTTACTTTAAGGGGGAAACCTCTTCCCTCCTTCACTTTTCCATCGATTCCTTCTTCCACTGAAATTTTAATTTGCGCTTGTGCGAGTGTTATATCTTCCATGAAAAGAAATATCAAGAACCCTAATGTCATCACAAATATTGCTTTCGTCCATCTTTTCACATGCATTCCCCTCTTTCTTTCTCTCTACAAGATAGACGAAATCATCATGGGAAAAGTTTCTATTATTTTTATCTTTTTCCTCATTCTCCATCTACCTTAAGTGTAATTTTACACTATTCTTAACTCTTAGCAAGACCATTTTAGAAATTTATGTTAATTTTTCTTGTATTGACAAAAAAAATCACGGAACGATATCCGTAGATAACGTTCCGTGATTCATACTCATTATTTTAATTCGCCAATATAATCTGTGAGAAGGGAGATGGCAAAGTCTATCGCTTCTTCATCAGGGTTTAATTTAGAATGATGCAGTCCATATTGAGAATTCACACCAAGCCAAAACATAAAGCCTGGTATTTCCTCAAGCATATAACCAAAGTCTTCACCCGTCATAGCTTCTTTACAGATTACGAGGTTCCGATTCGTTTTTTGGAGGAAAGAAATGAAATGATTTGTCCACTCCGGATCATTATAGACCTGGCGATACATGCTGCCATAATCCACCTGAATATCACAATCATAACTGATTTTCATACCATCGATTAACGCTTCCAGCCGTTTTTTTACACTTTCCATCGACCCGGCTGAAAGGGTACGGATGGTACCTTCCAATCTGGCTGTTTCAGCGATGATATTTTGCACCGTCCCACTTTCCATTTTTCCGACGGTGATGACCGCACTGTCTAATGGGTCGACATTCCTTGAAACGATCGACTGGATTTGTGTGACAAAGGAAGAGGCCACGACGATCATATCCTTGGTGTGATGAGGATAGGCAGCATGGCCGCCTTTCCCTTTAAAATCAATAAATAACTCAGACGTATTGGCAAAAAGCAGACCCTCTTTAACAGCCACCGTCCCCACTTCATATTCTGGTGCAATGTGAAGTGCGAATATACAATCCGGCGTCCATTCTTTCATGATTTCACTTTCAAGCATTGGCTTCGCTCCACCTGGTCCCTCCTCTGCGGGTTGAAATATGAACAGAAGATCATCTTCTATAGGGTGGTGAACGAAATGAGTTAAAACCCCCAGTTCAATCGACATATGAAAGTCATGGCCGCAGGCATGCATCCTTCCTTCATGTGATGAAGGAAAATCCAATCCTGTTTCTTCCGAGATCGGCAGGCCATCAATGTCCCCGCGGTAGCCAATCATTCTTGTAGGATTTGTGCCATGAACCTTAATGAAGAGCCCTGTTCTCCAGGTCTTAATCTCTAATCGGTCAGCAGGCAGGCTTGAAACATAATTTAATAGATATTGCTGTGTTTTAAACTCTTGAAACCCAAGTTCAGGAATTTGATGGAGATCTCTCCTGATCGACTTAAAGTCTAAAGTAGACATGAGTATCCTCCTTACATGAATAATAGATGGATAGGTAGCGAAAATGAGAGCTTACAAGAAAAGAACAGACGCCACCGTCCGTTCTCTCCTTGATCATGCTATTGTTGAAATGATTACAGTTGACGTAATTCTTGTTTTATTTCAGTCTTAGATTTTGTCTTTTCATCAATGTCTTTCAATTTCTTTGCGGGTGTACCTGCCACAACCGTGTATGGAGCTACATCATCCACGACAATCGCTCCAGCTGCAACGACAGATCCTTTTCCGACTGTTACACCTTCAAGGACAACGGCATTGGCGCCAATGACTACATCGTCTTCGATGACGACGGGTTTTGCAGATGGCGGCTCAATTACCCCGGCAAGCACCGCACCCGCTCCAATATGACAATTCTTCCCTACTGTAGCACGTCCACCAAGTACAACATTCATATCGATCATCGTTCCTGCACCTACTACAGAACCGATATTGATCATTGCACCCATCATAATGACCGCATTGTCACCGATTTCCACTTGATCTCGAATGATGGCGCCTGGCTCAATACGCGCTTTAACCCCTTTTAAGTCAAGAAGAGGAATCGCAGAATTACGGCGATCATTTTCTAATACGTAGTCTTCGATTTTATCTTTATTTTCTTCAAGAATAGTAGAAAGCTCGCTCCACTCTCCGAATACGACACCGGAATTTCCTTGAAGGAAGGTTTGGGAAGATGAACCAAAGTCGATTCCCTCTATGTCACCTTTCACATAAACCTTCACAGGGGTTGACTTGGTACTATTTTGAATAAAAGAAATAATTTCGTTTGCGTCCATCATTTTCATAAGAATACCCTCCGTAATTATGTATAAATTCAGAATTTGTTTCTTGAATTACTTTATCAAATTAAAGGATGTAAGACAACCCTAAACGTCAAAACTATGAGTTTTCATGAATGAATTCGTTTACAACTTCAACAAATGCTTCTACTTGTCTTAATTGAAAGGCGGACTCATACCCCAGTAACCAAGTGTCCCTGTGTATAAGGGAATCATGTTCATCAATTAAAGGGATTTTATAAATGTCTTCTTCCATCCCGTCTAATGTGATTGCAGGTAAAATGGCGTAGCCGATTCCGTTTAATGTCATCTGCTTACATGTTTCAATTTGATCTACTACAATGGTTCGCTTCGGTGTTGTCTGGAATTGCCGATGCCACCAGTCCTGAATTTCCTGATAATAATTCGAGTCACTTTTAAATTGGATAAACGGTCGATCAGTTTTCATGACTTCTTCAATCGATTGAATTTCTCTATCGACTAAATACAGTGTATCTTGAAAGAGATGGTGTTTGGGGCCCTTCCAATCGGGAGTGCCACGAATAATCCCGATATGTACTTCATTTTCATAAATCGCTTTAAGAATTTCACTGCTCCATCCTGTCATTAATGAGATTTTGGCATGAGGATAGGTTTCCACAAACCTTTTAAGTACTTTAGGAAGCCAATTCTGACCTACAATCGAGGCACATGCAATCTTCAAGGTTCCATGAACCTCGAACTCCAATGCTTGAATTCTTTCCTTCACACTTTCTTCCTTCAGCAGCATTTCTTCAGCCAACTTCACCACAAGCTCTCCTGCAGGAGTTAGGGCCAGACCTTTTTGAGAGCGAAGAAATAATCTGGTCCCCCATTCCTTTTCAATCGTCTGGAGTCTTTGTGACAGTGCCGGCTGTGATACAAATAGCCGTTCTGCTGCTTTACGCATGTTCATTTCCTGAGCCAGTACGTGCAGTAATTGATATTCTGAGAACGCCATCATTTTCACCTTCATAAGTTTTTCTTATATTATATCTTAATTAATATAAAATTTCATTATTATCAAGAATGGAATAGACTGATAGTAGAAACATTGGGAGGTGCCTGAAAATGGAAGTGATTCTCTTTTTCACCGGCTTGGTGGTAGCACTCATTGGAACTCTGGCAGGAAGCGGGGGATTGATTGGTATGCCCGTGATGCTTTTACTTGGTTTACCCATTCATACAGCCATCGCCACGGCCAAATTTTCAAATATTATGAGTTCTTTTTCAAGCTTTATTCATTTAATAAAAGATCGAAAGGTTACATGGAAAGAATGTTTACCTATTCTTCCTATTGCTCTTCTTGGCGGGTTGACCGGGGCATTTTTCTCGGATAAAATATCTCCATCTTTGCTCGAATGGATGGCCTTCTTCTTTCTGTTATTCGCCCTTTTTCTAAGTATCATAAAAGGATTCAAGCCCAGGAATGTGAACCCGAAGCAATTTCGGGTTTATGGATTTTTGTACTTAATCAGCACGTATGACGGATTGTTCGGGCCAGGGCAGGCAACCATGCTCATGTACACTCATCTGTTACACGGGCTTTCATTTTTAAAATCGGTAGCTCTCACCAGATTTCAGACTTTTGTAAGCTGCTTAGGAGCATTCACCGTCTATTTCCATAACGGCCACGTAGAATGGGGAGCTGCCATCCCTTTTGCACTTGGTGCACTAATCGGGGCTCAAGTGGCAGTAAGGGTAGCAGCCAAACTTTCTACGAAACATGTACAAATTTTATTAAACGTGCTTACTCTCATTCTTATATTACAGCTGGGGAAAAATCTATTTTTTTAGCAATTGGTCTCTGGGTAGAAATAAAATGCCGATAAAGCTAAACAGAGCGAAAAGTAAAACGACTAGATAAACAGATTGCAATGAACCTGTAAGTGAATTTTGTAACAGCTCGAGCATACCGGAAGACAATTGCTCCCTCTCTTGTTGATTCAAGAGCATATTCACATCATTGATGGAATAATCATTACCGCTTTCTTCTAAGTATCTCTGCAGGCGGCTGTTTAAAATTCCTCCCAATAGCGCAGCTCCTATTGTCGTACCTAAATTCCTCATGAACATATTGGTGGCAGTCGCAATCCCTCTGACCTGCCACTCGACAGTAGACTGAATGGAAACGATAAAGGATGTAGAGCTCAGCCCCATCCCTACCCCTACAAAGAATGATCCAATTGCCGGCCATAATGGACCGTATGATGGATCCATCAAGACAAAGATAGTTCCACCTGCTATAAGGGATATTCCCCCCATCAAGGATGTTTTAAAGTATCCGATCTTTAATAATAAGCGTCCCGCGATTGTAGCCGAAATCGGCCAGCCAACAGACATGGCCGTCAATGTAAAACCGGCCACAGTTGCACTCCTCTCCATGACACCTTGTACAAAAGCAGGGAGGAAGCTTGAGATGCCGATTAACATAACGCCTGTTGTTAGTGAAACGATATTGGCGACCAAAATGGAACGTACCTTCCATAGATCAAAAGGCATCATCGGTTGTGCCGTTCGTCGTTCGTGATAAATAAACACAACAAACCCCAAGATGAAAAGGGTGATCAGAAATATCGCCTGCCAGGACCCCCAAGGGAGGTGTACACCTCCCTCGACCAGTAGATACATTAAAGATGAGAGGGTTACAACTAATAGAAACGCACCACCATAGTCGATAACCGGTTTTTTCTTTTCAATGTTCTCGTGTAAGTACAGCCACAGGACGACAATCGATAATAAGCCGAGTGGAATATTGACCCAAAACACGTACCTCCAACTCGCATATTCAACCAACAATCCCCCAACGAGAGGTCCGCTAATGGCAGAAATCCCCCAAACACTTGATAAATACCCTTGTATTTTGGCACGTTCTTCCTTTGAATAAATATCTCCCACAATCGTAGTGGCCATAGGCAATACCGCTCCCGCACCAAGTCCCTGGATGAATCGGAATAGAATCAATTGCTCCATTGATTGGGCAAATCCGCATAAAGCGGACCCAATGAGAAAAATCATGATCCCGATTGAGATAACCGGTTTCCTGCCAAATAAATCAGATAGTTTACCGTAGATAAGAACGGTAATGGCATTCATTAATAGATAAGCTGAAAACACCCAACTATACAGAGAGAAGCCACCAAGATCACCCACGATGGCAGGCATGGCGGTAGAGACGATCGTTGCTTCAATGGCCCCCATGAACATAGCCAGCATCACAGCTATCAATACAAGCGGTTTTTTTGTCCTTTTTATTGAACCCAATCCTAAACTGCTCATCTTGTTCTCCTTTGTATCGTCATCAATAAACAAAATAAAGAGGATGACAATTATGCCATCCTATATGATCTTACCGTTATGTAACCGTCATGAAGGGTTTAGTCCCTTTTAAACAGTTGTCGTTGAAGTTGCTTTAACACAACTCTCCTTGTCATGATCCCTTCAAAGTACCCATCATC
Source organism: Rossellomorea aquimaris (assembly GCF_008180865.1). Taxonomy (GTDB): domain Bacteria; phylum Bacillota; class Bacilli; order Bacillales; family Bacillaceae_B; genus Rossellomorea; species Rossellomorea yichunensis. Next base: position 401,961 of record NZ_VTEX01000001.1, on the reverse strand, counting down.
AGAAACCACACACAAGAATGGATGATCCACTAAAAGCTCAAGTGCTTTCTTAAAATCTGTTTCTAAGGAGACGCTGGGAAATTCAGTTGTCATGACTTCCTCTACCTTCTTTGCTTCAAGTTGTTCAAACTCAAAGCGTTCAAGACCAAGAATGGAATCTGTGATTAAACTGGAACTGATTAAGCCCTGAAAACGAAATGTCGGATCAAGCACAGGGATGGCTGAGTAACCACTCTTAGTGAGTAATAGTAACGCATGTTCCAAGGAATTCCCCACTTGAACATGAGCCACCTTCTCAGAAGGAATAATGAAATCTTTAATATTCGTTTCTAATAACTCCTTGCTACTCAATGAAATCATGTATAACCCCTCATTTTTAAAAGTAAGAATTTGCGACCGATCTATAAACAAAAGAATCAGACACTATTTATATTAACATATTGGAAGAAAAATGTATGTTTTGACGTTTGGTTTGAAGACTAAAAAAGATAACCGAATGGTTACCTTTTTAGTACATTAATCTTGTTGAGCTTCTTGTAGAAGTTCAAAAATTTCAATCGCTGTAATGTCTATGTTATCAAAAGGAAAACTGTTTCCTTTTTCATTCATGACTTCAATTTCGAATGTATCTTGTTTTGGTAAGTACTTTACCTCACAAATTTTCTTTCCATTGTATTCGAAAAATCGTTGTTGAGTTTCCCCTTGTTCACCTTGTTCTTGTAATGATTTTAATCTTTGTATAATTCCAAGAAGCTGAGACATAATCGGTCTCTCCTTTCCTGTTCTAATTCTTGGTCATAGCTTTTGCATTGTACCAGATTCTATCCTGTGAAATCTAATGTTTTGTCCTTTTTCTACATAAATTCCTTTATAATGAAAGGGTAGAAATATATTCTCCCCGAAAGGATGGATCCGATGAGTATTTATCGTATAGATTCCCGAATATCGTTAGTTGATCTAATGGATTTATCACTAAAGGAACGTACAGGAAGTTATATTATAAACGAAGAGTCCCTTACCATTGTCGAAACATCTGCCAGTCCTTCTATACCTCATCTAAAAAAAGGTCTCTCTAAGTTAAACATTAATCTTGAAGATATTCAATACATAATTTTAACTCATATACACCTGGATCATGCAGGAGGTGCAGGTCTTTTCCTGAAGGAATGCCCAAATGCAAAGGTCATCGTACACCCGAAAGGACGTCGTCACCTTTCAGACCCTGCACGCTTGATCCGAGGAGCAAGAGCGGTATATGGAGAGAAATTCGATGATCTTTTCCACCCGATAGTGCCAATTCCGGAAGACCGGATGATTGTGATGGAGCATGAAGAAAAACTGAAACTGAGCGAAAACTGTACATTAACGTTTTACCACACCCCTGGTCATGCAAATCACCATTTAAGTATCTTTGATTCAGTGTCAAATGGGATGTTCACCGGGGACACATGCGGCATCCAGTATACGGTGGGGTCAAAGCACTTCTATATCCCTTCTACTTCCCCCAACCAATTTAGCCCTGAAAACATGAAGGATTCCTTACGCATGTATAAGGGCCTGCAGCTCGATCGCTTGTATTTTGGGCACTACGGTGTCACTGAAGAAGTATCATTTGCATTAGGGGAAGTAGAAAGATGGCTTGATCTTTTCATGGAAAAAAGTATGGAACATTTCTCTTCCAAAAGAACAGGGGAAGAGAACGTAAAAGCGATATTTGCTGTACTCTTTGAACTCACAAAGAGTACAATGGTGCAAAAGGGCGTTGATTCAGATAACCCGATTTTCAAATTAGTAACTCTGGATACGAACGTATCAGCAATGGGAATCGTAGATTATTTCGTAAGGCAAAGCAAAGGAGAAAAATCATCATGAAAAAAGTCACATTATACACTCAACCAGAATGCCCACCCTGTGAAGTGGTCAAAATGTATTTGAAAGAACACAATGTTGAATTTAAAGAAATCAATATCAAAGAAGATGAACAAGCAAGAGATTATTTGGTAAAAGAGCTGAAGTCTTATTCCACTCCGACAATCATCGTGGACTCTGAAGTGATTTCAGGATTCAATCTAGAAGCCCTAACCTCAGCATTAAACAAATAAACTTTAGGCTTTCCACCAAAAAAAGTTGGCCGATTCACTTTTCCCGGCCAACTTTTCTTGTATTATTGGGATTGAATTTTTTCTGGTAACTCGTAGGTAATGGATGAAACCTTCCACGTACCTTCTTCTTCACTTAATACGACAGCTTCTATACCTGAAACCTGGGAAACAGGACCTTCTTCCTCATTTTTACGTTCTTCCCACACGTACCACTTTCCATCTATGTATTTTACGTTAGTCGACTCATCATACTTAAAAAATGGAATATAGTGTGGTGCGAAGTCCGATCCAAATGTGATATAACCGCCTTCAACTTCATAAACATTTTCCTTTATAAAGCTTACTGCTAGGTCCTTTGTGAAATACTGTGACAGCTTGTCATTAATCTGTTTCTTCGTTTGTGGTTTTTCACTTAATGATACTTGGGTACGAAAGGCATCTTCCACAAGAGTTAATGCGTTATCTTCAGTAAATTCTGATGCCTGTGTTTGACTGACTTGCCCACATGCCGCTGTAACGAGCCCTACAATAAGTAATAATAGCCATAATTTTTTCATTTCCATTTGCTTTCCCTCCCTTAAAAAACTAGTTGAAATTATTGTAGCAATGGAAAATTGTCGATTGGTTATCATTTGTTCGTTAAATCCTAACAAGGACTGACATATATTTTGGTTTGGTTGTAAAATTCCCCCTATTATTGACAGTCAAACACGAAAATCAATGGTACATTTAACCAAAAAGGGTGCCGCATGATTCATGCGGCACCCTTTTGATTATGATAAATAGCGAATGGACCAATATATTATAAACAATGTAATGAGAATGGTGGCAATTAAGATAGACAAGAAAATTGGATTCCGAATATAAGGATGCTCCTTCACAACATCCGGTATATCTGTATCATATTCACCCTTCAGCCGCTTTTCCTGCCCAGCCAGTTTAAAGGTATACACCAACGAATAACCTGCTATCCCTATGACAATCAGGGAAAGCACGATCATATATATACTCATCATAGCCCCTCCTTACAAAATGTCCTTAAGAATAATTTGTCCCAATAGGAAAACGCTATACAAGAAAAGCGGAAGGGCTTTGCCAGAGGCGACAAGCATATGACGAAGCTGACAGAAAGGCGTATTTTGCCTTTTTGTCAGATTTGGCTTATGACCTCGAGCCTCTAAGCCCTATAGCTGGACATCAAGAAAAGCGGAAGGGCTTTGACCAGAGGCGACAAGCATAAGACGAAGCTGACAGAAAGGCGCATTTTGCCTTTTTGTCAGCTTTGGCTTATGACCTCGAGCCTCTAAGCCCTGCAGCTGGACATCAAGAAAAACAGAAGGGCTTTGGTAGCCTTTACACACTTCCCCAAAAAGTTAATCCATCAGGAGTGGTAGGGTGAAAACAGAAACCGTTCCTTTCCGCTCCAGGCACAAGATTCCCCGGGGAGGAAGTCGAGCCTCCTCGGGCTTCTGCGGGGTCTCGACCTTTCCTCTATCTCCCGCAGGAGTCAAGTGCCTTCCGCTACAATCCACTCTGTGCTTCTATATTCTGAAAGCCTATTGACGTATAGACAAGCACAAAAAATTCCTATTGTAGATATGTTGAGCGTTTGTTCAACTATCTACAAAGGAGCTCAAAAATCTGTTTTTAGTGAATGTTTATTGTTATTTCCCACCAAAGATTGATTGCCCTATTCTAAATTACAATTATAAAGCTTTAAATTAAACAGTTAGCCACGGTTTTAGTGGAGACTCCATTGGATAAATGGGAATCGCATCCTAAATCTACACCCAGATGTATCCAAACCAAGATCATAGTAATAAGAGATGCGACCTAATTATATTTTTTTATAAGGAATAAAATAATAACAAAATTTTATGATGAGGAGATGTTGATTTCCTTTTGAGGAAAAATCAATACTCTGTGTTCTAGCTATAGCTAGATTGATTATAGACACCTTTTAGCTCTGTCACTAAAAATTTCTTAAAGATGGTGAGGGGAACTGTGTAGACTCCTGCGGAAGTACGGGCGTGCCGAGACCCCGGAATCGAAGCTGAGGAGGCTCGGCCGAACGTCCGCGGAAAGCGGAGCAGTTCACCTCACCATCCAGCATACACTAATTGACAGAGCCCAAGAAGAGCATATGATTATAAAAAATCTTTTCGAAAAGCCTAATTAAAAGATCAAACCATCCTCCTCAAATAAAAATTCATACGAAAGATCCATAAATAAATATAATCCATTGCCAAATGGAAATGAATAGGTACGGATGGATTCTCCTGAATCAATATCGCTGTATATGTCCGATAATAATCCTTTCTTGTTGATTCTCATTCGAATGATATTTTCCAGAAAATACGGGCGCCAGCTCCAGTTCTTTCCTTTGTACCTTGGTTCAATCTGCCACTTTTGATCTGTTTTCACTACGTTACTAGTCACTTGGAAGCCATTCTCATCACAAATGTATAAACGGAAGCATTTGTCGGTAAAATACTTCCCCAACTCAAAGAGTATGTCATCGAACTCAGTACTTTGTTTTTTTATCATCAGCAGCTTTTGACTGATTTCTTTATGTAGGACGTCTGCGAATTCATACCCTGCTTCAAGATGCTTCTTCTCATATCGAATATAGTCCTGACATTTTTCCTTCAATTTTTCTTTGAGGATATCCGGCTTCAAAAATGAGTCTGACGGGTGCTGCAGGTAATACCCTTGATAATATCGGCCCCCGTTCAACCAGGCAAACTGCAGTTGAAAGTTGATTTCAATATTCTCAAACAAGAGGGAAGCACCAATCTTTCTCGCAAGCATTGACAAACTGTATAATATATCTTTATAGACTTTATTCCCCGCATCATTTCTCAGTTGGTATAAATCCACCTTCAATATATCAGGTGAGAATTGAGATAGCCGATCCAACTGACCGCTGTTTCCGCCCACGTTATCAATCGCGATCTTAATTCCATATGTTTTGTAATACAGAAGCAAATGAACAAGCTGATCGAAGTCCCCGACGAACGTTTTTTCAGACAGCTCAATTACCGTCCGGTTCAAATCCAAACCCTTTTTTTCGTAGTCTTGAAGTAATTCCAGAAAGGATTCCCCGTGGTCAAGCATCAAAAGCCTTGCATCACGGTTTAAAAAGATATATCCCTCTTGCTTTTCACTTAAAAACTTACTTAGAGCCAGTCTGGTTACTCGTTCATCCACATCTATTTTATATTCATCCGGTATCTCTTCATCTCCAAAGAACGGTCCGAGACTCTCAATGACCCCTTCATCGACTTCCATTCTACCTAATACTTCGTAACCGATGATTTTATGTTCATCCGCACTGAAAATTGGTTGAAAGTACGGAATCACTTTTTCTATATTGGTTAACACTTCTAATGCGTCCATGGGCACTCCCCCACCATTACTCTTTTTTTTGCATAATTATAACACAACTATACAGTGGAATCGAAAAGACATAAACAAAAAGCTTTCCCTGCACTGCCATTTGGACATATGCGGGAAAGCCATATATATTTCGTTCCTATTTTATCTTATCTTAGAACGGAAATTGATTCAGCCATTGGCCCCCGTCCATTGTGATGCACTCTCCGTTTATATACGCTGCTTTGTCTGACGCAATAAAGTAAGCAAGGTCCGCAATCTCTTCCGGAGTTCCTAAACGTTTTAGCGGGACACTATCAATCGTTCTTTTCGCTGCCTCATCAGATATCCAAAGCTTCTCGGCCCCACCGGTTCTTTCAATTGGTCCAGGTGCGATTGCATTTGTACGAATACCGTATTTATGGCCCCATTCGACGGCAAGTGTGCGGGTTAACGATAAGACTCCTGCTTTGGCAGCGGCAGAATGAGCCACACCTGCACCTGCATTCCAAGCGTACGTGGCAACCATATTAATGATTGACCCCTTTTGATTGTTCTCAATCCAATAATTCCCTACAGTATGTGAGCACAGGAACGTTCCATTTAGAACGATATCAATAACAGATTTCCAGCCATTAGGCGTGAGTTTTTCCGCCGGACAAATAAAATTCCCTGCCGCATTGTTTATGAGTACATCGATTTTGCCGAACTTCTCAGCCGTAAATTCAACCATGGCCTTTACGTGTTCCTGTTCCCTGACATCCATTTGAAAGACTTCAATCTTTCCATCAAGAGCTGAAAACTCATCTTTCACCGATTGTAGTCTTTCTTCATTTCTCCCTGTTACTACGACGCTTGCGCCAGACTCTACAAAGTGCTTCGCCATATATTTCCCCATACCATTCGATCCGCCTGTTACAATTACAACTTGTTGTTCTCCCATATGTATCTCCCCCTTATTCATGAATGAATGTTCACTCATAATTTTATCACATAGTGATGCATTGCTACCATTTTAAATATAAAAAAAGACTGATTTTTAAGAAAATACCTTCTTCTTAAAAATCAGTCTTAAAATCAGCTTTCCGGATTATTAATAATGGTATCGTGTAATTGTGTCAGCGCTTTAATAATGGTCTTATTTCTCTTATATCCTTTTGCTTCAACAGAAACATTATTATATGAAACGACTACCTGACCTAAAGACCGAGGAGATTTAAAGCCATAGATATATGCTTTAATCGTTCCTCTATCGGTAGGGAGAAATAGGATTTCCATACGCTTTGTCTTTTTCATAAATCCCTCTCCTTTATAAAGCATTCGGAACTTTGATTCACATGGATTTCAACCCTTATATGCCTGTCTATGAATCTTTTACTCTCCTCACTTTAAAATAAGTCATAGGAACTACTCTGTCAAACATTTCATCGCTTTTGCCAGACGTAAATGAAAAAGAATGAAAATAAAACGTATCATCAAGGCTGACTCAAGAAGTCGGGGCTAGAACGTTACATAAGAACGAATTGCTGCTGCTCGATTTCCTTCGGGCAGATCGGTTTACTAAAGAAATAACCTTGAGCTTTTTGGCAGTTCGCCTCTTTAAGAAAGTCAACTTGTCCCTCTCTTTCTACACCTTCTGCAATCACCTCAAGACCCAGGCTATGTGCAAGATGGATGATGGTGGTCGTTATGGCAGAATCCTTCTGATTCATTCCAATCTCTTTCACAAACGATTGATCGATCTTCAGTATGTCAATGGGGAATCGTTTCAAATAGTGTAGAGAGGAGTATCCTGTTCCAAAATCATCCACAGAAATGTACACACCAAGATCTTTAAGCTTTCTCAGCATTTTTAATGTTTGTTGAGTATCTTGCATGGCTCCCTCCGTAATTTCAATTTCTATGCAGGAAGCGGGAAGATTATACGTTGATAAATAGAAATCAATGGTGTCTACTAATTGCTCCTGAAGAAATTGCTTTGGAGAAATGTTGACGGCCACACGTACAGTCTTATATCCTTTGGTTAGCCACTTTTGCAGCTGCATACACACTTGCTCCAGTACCCATTCACCGATTTGATGAATCAAGCCCGTTTCTTCTGCCAACGGAATGAACTGTGCAGGGGATACAAACCCAAATTTACGGTTGTTCCAACGGACTAATGCTTCGAAGCTATCAATTGTACCTGTAGCTAAGTTTACCTGTGGCTGATAGTGGACATACAGCTCCCCCTTCTCTATCGCTCTTCTTAAATGTGCTTCCATAATGATATAATTCGGAAAACTTGATTTCATATGCGTTTGGTAAAAACGATAATGGGCTCTTCCTTTTTCTTTTACTTCAAAGAGTGCTTGAGCAGCTTTTTGGATGAGTGAATTAGAATCATATCCATCTGCAGGATAACGGCTGATTCCAACCGAAGGAGAGATGTAAAATTCCTGTTCATCTATAGTGAAAGGGTCTATGAACAGTGCCAATATTTCCTTCGCTTTCGTCTTGGTATCTTCAAAACCACAATTCTTCAACAGAAAAATAAATTCATCCCCTCCTTGTCGGTATAATAAACATTCTTCGTTCGTAAGGGTTACCAAGCGCTCTGTGATTTTTTTGAGAAACCGGTCTCCTCCCTTTAAACCAAGCGTATCATTTACAAATTTAAACCGATCTAGATCTAGGTATAAAAGCGAGAGCTCTATACCTCTTTCTTCCATATTATGAATAATCAAAGGTACATGATCATCCAGTGCTTTCCTGTTCCAAAGACCAGTTAATTGATCATGCAGAGCCATATAATGGATCATTTCATTCTGTTCATGATGCTTGGTTATATCCTTCACAATAATGTAACAGCCGTCACACTTTTCTTTTACAACGATGGGAACCATTTTCAGCTGGGTTATTTTCTCCTCTCCTGCTTCGTTAAGAAGAAGACTATAATCAATCGTAGAAGGAGTTCCCAATAATGTTTGAATTAGTGATTCTGTCAAAAGATTCTCATTTTGAGAATGAAATAAGTCATAGATTTTCATATTTACTAAGTTTTCTTTTGAATAGCCTGTTAACGAGCAGCCTGCTCCGTTAGATTCCTTGATGACACCTTGTCCGTCGAGAATGAATATGGCATCCAGATTATGCTCGATAATGGATTTATAGCGTTCTTTCGCTTTCACTAATTTCTTCTTCTCCAGAATGGACGAAGTTATATCCCTCGTAATGGAAACAACGTACTCTACTTTTCCATATCCATCCTTGATGGGTGTCAGTATGGATTCGTTCACAACCTGATTTCCATTCGTATGAAAAAAAGTATCCTGATAGGTAACGCTCTCACCCTTTTGAACTAGTTGTGTGTATTTCTCCTGTAAGTCAGTAGCCATCTCGAATGAAACCACTTCCTCCAATAAGCGCCCCATATCACCATGCTGAATGGATGTATACCTTTTGGCTGATTCATTTATGTATAGGTACCTGAAAGAAGGTCCTTCTTCAACCTTCATAATAAAAATCATATCATGTATATGATCTAAAATAAGTTCTTTCAATACAGTGTCAAGGACCTGTTGATCTTGACCGTTGGTGTCTATAATAGTAGTCCAGTTCATGGATTCGTCATCCTTTTAGCCTTCTGTCATTTTCCACATAATGCATCCTCCTTATATTTTACTAGTTAATCCAAGAATTTCCTACATTCTTATAAGAATATTCGTTATTTTCTTTATTTCATATGAATTAATACCTACACCCCACTCCATTCGTCTGCCTATTGTAGGTGAGACAGGCGCGCAGTTCGAATGTGAACCATACACTAATGTGAATAGAGAGAGGAGGTTTATTGTATATGTATCAACACGCATATTACCCATATCACAATAATCCACAGTTTAGAGGAAGAGATCAGCGCTTCTTCCCATTCTTTGGATTACCATTTATAGCAGGTGGGTTAGCTGGGTTGGCCATTAGTCCATTCCTTTTCAACAGACCTTGCTACGGTCCTGCTTGCTATCCACCTTATCCGCCTTACGGAGGGTATCCTTACCCTGCTTACCAACAACCCTATGGTGGAAACAATATCCAATCTTCACCGTACAACTTTACAGAGAATATTAATATATACCCCCAAAGATAGACAAAAAGGCTCACCTGAAAATATAAGGGTTATATTCTTTAGGTAGAGCCTTTATGATGTTTACACTCAACAGCTTTTTGAGTTCTGGGTACCCCGTCTTATCCACTTAAGGTAACACTATAATTCCTCCGACTATAGAAATAGACCTGACAAAATATTACTAACTTTCAACAAGAAACTCCCCCCCGTACCTTTCCAATCCCATAAAAAGGAGGTATAATGGAGATTAATACAATGGAAAGGAGCCAATAACTTGAGGAATACTAGTAAATCTACCCCTTCTTCCACATCCGTAATCACCCTCTCTCAAGCTATTTTCACTGTGAATCGTCATGCGAAAACAGCAGGTAACCCAAAATACTTATATTCATTAAAAAAAAGAGCCTTAATGAAAATGATCCGGGAAGGTAAGGCGAAGAAAGTTGGACTTCACTTTTCCAACAACCCAAAGAATAGTCAACAACAATCTGATGTATTGATTGACTGCGGAGATTATACCTTTCATATCCCTCCAACAAAGGAAGATTTCAAGGAATTACCTCATCTGGGTTCACTTGATCAATCGTTAAGAAATCCTAAATGTAAAATGGGACTTCAGCAGGCTAAAGGGATTTTAGAACATTATACAGGGATGTCTGATCGTAATGAACAGCCACGTAAACCCGGGAAGAGCAGTTATCAAAAACCTGTTTTTAAAAAATTGGGCGATAGCTTCTTTTAATACTCAATGATTTTAGCGGATTAACGCATATATGTCATAAAGGGTTCAGACAAACGTCTGAACCCTTTATGATTATCCTCGACGTCATTGAGTCTACAATATATGTTGATCAATTTTTAAAATCAGATCAGCAATTTCGGGTTTACTGATTTGATCTTCTGCTCCGACCATCTCACCTTTATGTTTTAAATCATTTGTAATCAGTGAAGAAAAAATGATGACTGGGAGGTTGTTGAGCTTGGAATGACTTTTGATTCTTTTGGTTAAATGATGTCCGTCCATTTGCGGCATTTCAATATCTGTAATGACAAGCTGAACTGACTGTTGAATATCATGATTTCCCTCAACAAGTGATTCCAGATAATTGAATGCATCGGCTCCATTCTCAAAAAACTCAACTTCTTCATATCCTGCTTCACTCAACGTATCATTCAAAAGCTTGCGTAGTAAAGGGGAATCCTCAGCAGCAACAATTTTCTTATTCCTTCTCTGCCTTGGTCCTAACTTCTTCACTTGTTCTACACGGATCCCTGTATCAGGATTGATTTCCAGCATGATACTCTCAAAATCCAGTAACAATATCATTGATTCGTTTCGCTTGATGACACCTATTATTCCTGAATGGACACCAGAATACATGTCTGAAGGCTTCTCTATTTGATTCCAGGAAATGCGATGAATTTGAGTAACGTTATGTACATGAAAAATTACTTTCTGTTGATTAAACTCTGCAACAATGTACTTTGAATTGGATGTTTCCTCTTCTTCCACTCCCAGTACCCTTGCCATATCGATTACTGGAAGTACCTCTCCCCTCAATTGAATGAGTCCTTTCACGTGAGGATGAGAATGGGGAATAGGGATGACAGGAGTTGGTTGGATAATCTCCTTCACTTTAATCACATTGATACCAAATTTATTGTGATGAACTTCGAATTCAACAATTTCAAGTTCATTGGTCCCGCTTTCAAGAAGAATACTGTTTGATTGATTCAATTATTTTCGTCCTTCCATACAAACATGAGTATTTGCCTTACTCTTCTTATATCGAACATTTGAGAAACATGTTTACAGGTAATCATGAAAAAAGTCGTCAGATCCTTTTAAGAAGCAGACTTTTTTAACCCTCATTTTCTATGCAATAACCGAATTGGTAATAGAAAGCGGATCCTTATACATACTAAGGGGAGGAGGTGTTTATATGACCGATCGAAGGGACTTAGAGAACCAGATCCTGCCAGACTTTGACGAAATAAGTGCCCACATACTACCCTCACAAAACAATCTTCCCATTATTGCCATTGGGAAGAATGCTGATGGAATAGATGAACCCGATGAACTCTCTTATATCGAAGGACAAAGGAGAATAAATCAGGAGAACCGGGAAAACCCTCAGAAATAAAAGAAAAAGCGATTGAAGGCATCCCTTCAATCGCTTTTTCAATTATACTCCGCGCTTGTTGCCCCATACTAAAGTATGCAGCTGTGGGAGCACACGCACATGATTAAGTTCTTCCTTCTCACAAATCTTTTCAATGAGCGCTTCATAATCCAATAATAAATTTGACAAAAGCTTTGGTGTATCTTCTTCGGAAACAGAAGGGTTACCTGTCTGAATATAAAATGGAACGTCAGGATAGTGTTTATGAATCTTTGTGGCGTATTCCAAATCTTTATCATCAAACACTACAACTTTTAAGCTGAATTGTGAGCCATTTTGAATCAATCGGTGAACGATGAAATCCAACTTCTCAAAGTCCGTTTCCATTTTCGAACTTGGAGGCTTTGGAGAAAGTGTCAGGTCATCTATATCATAGAACCAATCCTGCCAGCGGCTTCCTTGAGTCTCTAAAGCCGACCCTATGCCATTCTCCTTTAAGATCTCGATAAACTCCTTCAAATGAGCCAACAGTGCAGGATTACCACCGGAAATGGTTACATGAGAGAACTTATTTCCACCGACTTCTTTTAGCCTGTTCCATACTTCTTCAGCCGTCATAAGCTGAATATCCTCTTTCGCAGATCCATCCCACGAAAATGCAGAATCACACCATGAACAACTATAATCACATCCCGCAGTTCGGACAAACATTGTCTTTTGACCAATGACCATACCTTCACCCTGAATGGTTGGACCAAATACTTCTAAAACGGGGATTTTCTTCATGATTTTCTCCCCTTTGGTCTGTAAATGACGTAACTTGTAGGTGTTTCTCTTAAAAATACTTGAAGGCACTTAGGTTGGTGAGGCAAAGTATCTAAATGAGCCTGAATGATTTCCCACATCACTTTCGCTACAACTTCAGTGGTCGGGAACATATTGCCGTTCTCTGCAGAAAACAATTCATCTTCGTTCATGACCTTATGATCAAAGCGCTTATGAATCAGCTTTTTGATGTGTTGGAAATTAATAAGAAACCCGGAATCATCAAGCTGATCCCCGCCGATAGTAATATTGGCAAAGTACGTATGACCATGGATATCCTGACAGCTTCCTGCATCTGCATGTGGAATATAATGGGCTGCGGCAAAATGCATATCTTTATTTAATTCAAATTCATAAGTGTGGTCAGGAGTCGGGTAGATTTGTTGTATCATCTTCACTCTCCCCCTTGTTTTGCACTTTTATATTCTTTCAGGCCTTTTTGTCTAAGCTCACAGGCAGGACACTCACCGCACCCGCTGCCTTTTATCCCATTATAGCAAGTGAGTGTATTTTCCTGTACATAACGGAAAGCACCTAAATCATCTGCCATTTCCCATGTTTGTGCTTTATTGATCCACATTAGTGGAGTATGGATCACAAACTGATCATCCATGGATAGATTAAGGGAAACATTCAAGGATTTGACAAATATATCCCGGCAATCGGGATATCCGCTGAAATCCGTTTCACATACACCTGTTACAATATGCCTCGCTCCGATTTGCTTGGCGAGTATGCCTGCAAATGACAGGAATAACAGATTCCTTCCTGGAACGAATGTAGATGGTAATTCACCTTCCTGGTGAGTGATTTCTTCATCTGCCCTTGTTAAAGCACTTGGTGCCAGTTGATTTAATAAGCTCATATCTAATACATGGTGAGGGACTTTCAGATCCTCTGCAATCTCTTTTGCACAATCAAGCTCTGCTACATGCCTCTGACCATAGTTAAATGTCACCGCTTCTACTTCTTTAAATGCTTTCTTTGCCCAAAATAAACACGTTGTACTATCTTGACCTCCGCTGAATACGACTAACGCTTTCTCTGTGTTCATAAAAGGTTCTCCTTTCTCTTCTACAGGCCTTTTGCCATGAAAAGAAGAAAGAGATTCTGTGTTACCCTATAACATTGGCTTTAAAGCCGTCATTAACAAAAAATAACGACACCTAAGGATGCCGTTTTCCTTAGTTTTTTATAGAGGGTTGTGCTAGAACCTCTCGAGACTTATCAATAATCCCAGTTCTTCTTCTTTAGTCCTCAACCAATATAACGTTTTTTTTCAAAAAAATCTACCGTTTACGGGAATTTCATCGGAAAATTATCTCTATCGTGACGACCGCCGATCATTTGTATGATACCCAGATAAAAAAGCAGAACTCCACTATGGAATCACTGCTTTTTCAGCATAATTATTTTAAACGAAGGAGCCTTCTTCGTTTTCTCCGTTTTTTTGTGCTGAATCTGAGCCAGCCTATTTTCATAAAGAAACCAAACATGATCAGTGCTATGATACCCATAACCCCAAGAACGATAAAGTATCCGCTTCGCTCATCGAGTTCCGGCATATAGACAAAGTTCATCCCATACAGACCCGCAATAAATGTAAGAGGCATAAATATCGTCGTAATGACGGTTAAAGTCATCATGATATTATTCATTTTATCTGAATTAATGGATAAATAATTATCCCGGATATCTGATGAAAATTCACGATACGATTCAAGCATCTCGACAAGCTTAATTAAATGATCGTACACATCATTAAAATAGAGCTGCTCTTCTTTGAGTGCATTCAATCTGCCAGAATTGCTGATACGGTATAATAAATCCCTCATGGGAACGAGGGTTCTTCTTAGCTTTGACATATCATGACGGATATCGAATAATTCATCCATCAGATCACTATCCGCATCTTCATTCGTGTTATCTTCTATTTTATTGAGACGATCTTCAATACCATATACAAGGGGAAAATAATCGTCCACTAACCGGTCAACAATTCCATGCATGATCTTAAAAGGACTGAGCTGATCCCCTTCTTGCTGAACTTTTTCCCATACATTATTTAATTCCCTTACAGGTTGTTTATGGAAGGTAACGATAAAACTTGCGTTCACAAACATATTTACTTCGTGGGAATCCAGCGATTTCTGATTAATGGCGTGCAGAAGGACAAATATGTATTGGTCATAAAAATCGAGCTTAGCCCGCTGGCTGAAATCGTCCAGGCAATCCTCTATCGCAAGTGGATGGAATCGAAAATACAGCTTAAGTAACCGGATATCCTTGCTGGTCGGTTCTGAAAAATCCACCCAATACCATTTAACACCTTTTTCTTTTATTCTGGATAAGGGAACATTCTGTTCAATTTCCCCATTTTCCATAATAATACTCGTACGAATCATATGGCTCTCCCTAACTGACATTTATTTATTTTTTAAACTTTCCCTTTTTCTTCATTATTCAAACAAAATCATTACGTAAAAGCTGGAATTAATGATAAAATATGAATCAAATTATTAAAGTAGGTGTACGTATTGGAACAGTATATTAACCCCCGGATCAAAGACATCCAGATATCCGGTATTAGAAAATTTTTTAATATGGTGGCAGACATAGACGACATCATTTCCCTGACAATCGGTCAGCCGGATTTCCCTACCCCACAACATGTCAAAGATGCGGGTAAAGCTGCCATTGATGATGATTTCACCTCCTATACCCATAATGCAGGATTTCTCGAATTACGAGAAGCTGCGGCTTCATATGTAAAAGAAAAATATAATGTACATTATAACCCTGTCAATGAGGTCATAGTCACAAATGGCGCTTCTCAGGGGATCGATGTGATCCTTCGTACAATCCTATGCGAAGGGGATGACTGCCTTATCCCGGGACCCGTTTATCCAGGCTATGAACCGATCATTAGACTTTGCGGTGCTAATCCCGTACATATTGATATCACACAAAATGGTTTTAAGTTGGATGCAGCTCTTATTGAGGAGAGCTTAACTCCTTCTACAAAATGTGTCATATTGCCTTATCCATCCAATCCAACAGGAGTAACCCTATCCAAAGCAGAATTGAAAGAGATTGCCGACTTGCTTAGAAATAGAAATGTCTTTGTATTGGCTGATGAGATTTATAGCGAGCTTACCTTCGATGATTCGCATTATTCCATTGCCGAATATTTAAGAGAACAAACCATCGTCGTCAATGGCCTTTCTAAATCACATAGTATGACCGGCTGGAGAATCGGGCTGGTATTCGCTCCAGAATCGATTTCCAAGCATCTTATAAAGGTTCATCAGTACAATGTTTCCTGTGCTTCTTCAGTATCCCAGAAAGCTGCCTATGAAGCTCTTACAGTCGGGAAAGATGATGCGGCAGATATGAAGAAAGAATATAAAATACGAAGGGACTATGTATACAACCGATTAATTGAGATGGGATTTAAAGGAATCGTCAAACCCGACGGAGCCTTCTACTTTTTCGTCAAAATACCAGATAGGATTCTTTTGAGTTCCTTTGATTTCTCGTTGGCACTTGCCCAAGAGAAAAAGGTGGCTGTCGTTCCTGGAGATGCTTTTTCCAAGTTCGGCGAAGGATACTTCCGGCTATCCTACGCCTGCTCCATGGAACAACTTACAGAAGGGCTTGACCGTATCCAATCCTTCATCCAAACCTGACGAGAGGGACGGACCTTGCTATGCAAGGTCCGTCCCTCTTCATGTTTACCCTTTATATTCACCGTTATTTTTAGATACTTTTTCTTTTTTGGCTTTGTCTTTGTGTATTTTGTTTGTTGCCGCACTTCCGATTTCGTGGGCAAATTCAGCATTGATTTTAGAAGAATCGAACCCTTTTTTGTTCTTCTGTTGTGGATCATTCTTTTTTGTACGTTTCGCCATTGCTTTTACACCCCTTTTATTGATCATGCTTAACCTTCAATGGATCAGCATAGGATTATTATTCGCTTTCTTCTTTTTCACTATACGAATCAACTGCCGGCATAAAAAGAGCAAAAAAAAAGAACCAACTCAGTTAACTGAGTTGGTTCAAAAAAAGGAAAAGGGGGTGTTAGTGAGAAATTAATCTCCAATTTCATGCTTAATTATAGAATACCCGCTTTCCAGAATGATAAACCGACCTTCTGAAAAAAATTCAGTTTTTTTCAGAAGAAAAGTTATTTCAGTAAAACACTTTAAAAAAGCGCTTTCATAACGTATAATAAACAAGTAAATTCTGAGGAGTGAGGTTCTGACATGTATATGAAAGAACAGTATGTTTTCAGAAACGATCAAATTTATAAAGCTGTTATCAGAAATTATTCCAAGGATGATTTCGACGACATGATATCCGTTCAAAAAAGAGCATTCCCACCTCCCTTCCCATCAGAATTGTGGTGGAATAAAGACCAACTCGCACATCATTTGTCTCATTTCCCCCTTGGGGCCATGTGTGTGGAAGTTGACGGGAAGTTAGCGGGAAGTATGACAAGCTTAATCGTCGACTTTGATCCGTTAGAGCCCCATCATACGTGGGAAGACATAACCGATGATGGATATATCCGGACTCACAATGAGAATGGAAATACATTATACGTGGTAGATCTATGTATCGACCCTGATTATAGGGGATTTAAACTTGGAAAAGTCTTGATGAATGCCATGTTTGAGATTGTGGTTCATTTAAAATTGGATCGCTTACTTGGCGGCGGTCGGATCCCTACCTATCATAAAGTGGCCAAAGATTTTAGGATTGATGATTATATACAGAAATTAACGAGTGGAGAATTCAAGGATCCCGTCATTACGTTTCTTCTGCAAACAGGACGCACTCCATTAAAAGCGGTAAAAGGGTACCTGGAGGATGAAGAATCATGTGACTATGGGATTTTAATGGAATGGAAAAATCCTTTTAAAAGTTCTAGCGCATTTTGCAAAAAATGTACTCCCTGAAAAATAAAAAAGGGATTGAAAGAACAATACGTTCCTTCAATCCACAAGAAAGGGGGAAATGAGAATAAAAAGGCCCAAAGGGTGTGCCTTATTCTTCACAGATATAATACCCTCATTCCCACCATCTAAACCTAAATTTATTCCATTGATGTCGCTTTTTTCACAGCAGAAATGACAGCATCATTGGTGTCTAATTGTAGTGCTTGCTCTGCCAGTTCTTTCATTTCAGCACGATTCAACTGACGGATTTGAGAACGCGCGCGTAAGATCGATGTAGCACTCATAGAGAACTCATCCAAACCTAATCCCAGAAGGATCGGCACTGCAATCTCATCTCCGGCCATTTCACCACACATACCTGCCCATTTGCCTTCTTTATGAGCCGCATCAATCACCATTTTAACTAGACGTAAAATGGCAGGGTTATACGGTTGATATAAGTAGGAAACCCGCTCATTCATGCGGTCGGCAGCCATTGTGTACTGAATCAGATCATTGGTTCCGATAGAGAAGAAATCTACTTCCTTTGCAAAAACATCCGCCATTACAGCAGTCGATGGAATTTCTACCATGATTCCTACTTCAATATGATCAGCTACGTTTGTACCATTCTCAAGAAGAGCTTTTTTCTCTTCTTCAAGGATGGCTTTCGCTTCTCTGAACTCTTGAAGATTTGAAATCATCGGGAACATGATTTTCAGATTTCCGAATGGGCTGGCCTTTAATAACGCTCTAAGCTGAGTACGGAAGATATCCTGTTCGTCCAGACAAAGTCGGATTGCACGATATCCCAGGAATGGATTCATTTCTTTTGGCAGATTTAAGTAAGGAAGCTCTTTATCTCCACCGATGTCAAGGGTACGAACCACTACAGGTTTCCCTTCCATACCTTCTAATACAGCCTTATAAGCTTCATATTGCTCGTCTTCAGACGGTAATTCGTCACGACCCATATATAGGAATTCTGTACGGTACAGACCTACACCTTCTCCGCCGTGATTCTTCACCCCTTCAAGATCCTTAGGTGTCCCAATGTTAGCAGCAAGTTCAACATGCTCCCCATCCTTGGATACCGTTGGTTCATCGACAAGCTTCGCCCATTCAGCTTTTTGTTCTTCATATCGGGCATGCTCTTTCTTATACTCTTCGATGACTTCAGGAGTCGGATTAATATGTACTTCTCCATTTAATCCGTCAACGATGATCATGTCACCATTTTCAACAGAGGAAGTAATGGATTTCGTTCCCACTACAGCTGGAATCTCCATCGAACGGGCCATAATGGCCGAGTGAGATGTTCTTCCACCGATATCTGTTGTGAATCCTTTAACAAATTCACGGTTTAATTGTGCCGTATCAGAAGGTGTTAGATCCTCTGCAATCACAATCACTTCTTCTGTCACCATGCTTGGGTTCGCAATCTGTACGCCCAACAGGTGTGAAAGGACACGTTTTGTCACGTCACGGATATCCGCAGCACGTTCTTTCATGTACTCATTGTCCATGGATTCAAACATGGATACAAACATATCCGCTGTTTCTTTAAGGGCGAATTCAGCGTTTACATTTTCGGATTTCACTTTGTCTTCGATTGGTGTCAGTAGTTCTGGATCGCTTAGGACAAGAAGATGCGCTTCAAATATTTGAGCTTTATCTTCACCTAAATCAACTCTTGCTTTATCACGAATCGCTTCAAGCTCTGACTTGGACGTTGCAATGGCTTCCTGGAAGCGTGATACTTCCTGTTCAGCATTGTCTACGTTTTTCTTTTCAAAGCTAAGGTCGGGTTCAACTAAGCGATACGCTTTCGCAATGGCGATACCATTTGATGCCGCAATTCCTTTTAAAAGACTGGACATTACTCAGCTAATCCTTCTTTGTTCAATGTTTCTTGTAAGCTGTTTAACGCTTCTTCTTCGTCGCTACCTTCAGTAATAATTGTGATCTCTGCACCTTTACCAACACCTAAAGACATAACACCCATAATTGATTTCAAGTTTACTTTCTTTTCTTTGTATTCTAGATGTACATCGCTGTCGAATTTGCTTGCCGTTTGAACTAGTAGAGTTGCCGGACGAGCGTGAATTCCTGTTTCAGCTGTAACTGTAAATGTTTTTTGTGCCATGTAAATCGACTCCTTAATTTATCTTGTTTTTGGTTGCTTCATTAAAGTAATGGATTATGTAGAATACGTCAACTATTTCTAGTAAATAATCCATTCCTACTATAAAGCTGTTCAATAAAAAAGAATAGCATGCAATGAAGATATACACAATTGTAAAGCTTGATTTTTTTAGTATTTCATAAATTTGCCACTGTTATGAACCTATTTATGTAAAATTTCATGTTTATTTATCAAAAAAACTGACTCTTTAAATTCCCCCAATGTTTGAGAGGGAATCTTTAGTATGAGCCAGTTTAGTCAACATGATACTATTCTCTTTCTACCGCTTCAGATTTTGCTTTCATGATATTATAACCGATTTTTGCCTTTATGACCGTGCCTTTCAGTGTCATTTCATGATCTTCAGAGGTGTTTGTATATACGTTTACTAAGTCACATATGCACCGGGAGAATAATTCTGAGAGTTGTTTTAATTCCTGCACCTCATGCTTACCATCCTCTTTCATTAGTTCTTCTATGACATCCATTGCTAAACTTTTCACTCTTAGGGCCTGTTCTGTTTGGTAATTCATATAACACTCTCCCTTTCCCTGCCATTCTTTCTCTATCATATGCAGGTGAAAACTAGATTAGAACAGAAGTGCTATATGGTATTTATACATTTAATTGGGCATCTCTCGTAAATAATTGCCTATATCCTAATAATATAAAGCTGATGACTGTTAAGGCTACACTCCCAATTATGCCTAAAAGTATGGCAATCTGATACTCGATGGCTACTAATGGACTAATCCCCGACAGGATCTGCCCTGTCATCATTCCAGATAAAAAGATGATGCCCATCCCTAACATATTATTAAGTGTGGGAAGAATCGCTGCATCAAAGGCATTATCTACATATTTCTTGGAGGCTGCTTTAGGGGTTGCTCCGAGCATGAGGGCACCTTCTACCGTTTCTCTTTGATCCTTTAATCCCCCTAATAGAGTATTGATCCCCAATGTGATGCCCGTCATTGAATTCCCCACTATCATTCCGGCAATGGGTATGAAATATCTCGGTTCGTACCAAGGGGAGAAATGGATCACAACCATATTAAAGTAGAATAAGCTAATGAGAGTTCCAATTAATAAAGAAAAAGCCGCAATCCCTTTCAGTTTCTTATCCATTTCATATTTAACCTGCTTAAAAATATTCCTGATGGCGAAGGCTTCCATGATCAAAATGATAGCTAACGTAAGCCACGGACTTGGATTGTCAAAAATATAGGTCAGTATGTATCCTGCGATAATTAGCTGAATGGTCATTCTAAAAGAGGCCAGGATAATCTGCTTCTCCCTGGAAATCCCTCTCCATTTCACAATAACTAACAATAGAAGAACGAAGACGTATGCTGCGATAAATCTCCACAACTCTATATCAATAATGCCTTTTTCCAATCATACTCTCTCCTTCTTTTATTTTGATATGGTAATGATTTCTTCACCATATTGCTCGGCAATGTTGGTCGAATGAGTGACCATGATGATGGTTCCTCCATGGTCTTTGGCAGTTTCGATAAAGCTTTTCATCACTTCGATTTCCGTTTCCTCATCAAGAGCAGACGTAGGCTCGTCCAATAAATAGACAGGTGGCTTCATTAATAACACCCTGCCAAGGGACATGCGCTGTCTTTCCCCTCCTGATAACCGTTCAGCAAGCCCATCCAAGGGTTTATCCAGCTTTACGATTTCCAGCGTCTTCATGAGCTCATCACGACTTGCAAGGGGCTTTTCTGAAAACATAAGACCCTTCTGCAAATTATCTTCTACCGTATCCCCGAACAATAAGGGGGTTTGTGAAATCATCACTACTTCTCTTCGAAGTTTTACAGAGTCAATTTCTTGTAAGGGAGTCTCGTTATAATAGACCTTTCCTTCATCTGGTATATTCATTTTATTCAGCAATTTTAGAAGAGTAGATTTTCCTGCACCGCTTTCACCCACCAAGCAGGTAGTCTTGTGTCCAGAAATGTCCATCTCCTGAATATGTAAAATATCTTTAAAGTGCACATCCTTTAATTCAAATAACATAGTCGACTCCTCCTCACATGTATCATACCCTATAGGAAAAAATTTAAAAGAGCTAGGACAGGGGGACCACTCATGCCTGCACTAGCTTCTTTTAATAATCTTTCCTATCTTTTATTTCAGCAATATGGACCTTTATTTGACTAGTGAAGTAATCGACATCATCTTGACTTGGATCTTTCATTCCGTACCTGACCTTTTCATAAAGGGAAAAAAATTCCTCCCCTTCAACAATCCTCATTCTCATAAACCATGAACGAACATTTTCATTGGAATTTCTACCCAAATTAACCGAAGAAGCTTCTATTTCTAAAGTCTTCATTGACTTTCGGATGGTGTTGCTTGCATCAGAATAATCAGCTTTTATAGGTTGTTTTCTTTCCTCGTTATGATTTGATGTAAATGTTGTCAAAAGTGAGATAGAATCCTCAACATCATTCGTTTCCATCGTGATCTGCCTCTTTTTCAATAAATAGCTGATTACGATTATAAGAAAAACCCCAATCAAAACTACCTTTAACCATGGTATTGTAATGCCTTCATAAAAGGCATTTTGCTGAATTGACTTCAAATCTGTCTTATCAAGCTTCATCCCCATTCCCTCCAAGGTATCACTTGAAATGAGGCTCATTACCCAATCTTTTAATTTGACTAACAGATGAAAGATTGGATCAACTAAAAATGAAATGACCCAAAAAACCTTTTCCACAACCCAATAGAAACCCGTCCTCACGAATGGAATGAAGAAAGACAGCCCTGCTGCAGTGAAGATAACACCTAGCAAGATAACTAAAGGCTTTAACAACTGCTTGTACATACCAGATTGTGAAGAGGAATGACTCATCTTTCTTTGAATTGCCGTACCTATTGCAATGGAAGACAGCAGGGTAAGGAGCAGAAAGTAAATGACAGTCTCATTGCCCAAATCATTCACTAAATTGAATATTAAAGATACTGCGGAGAAAAAAATGAATGCCAGCACCACACCGCTATTAAGGTCAATATTATTCTCGTCACCCTGAAAATGGGTAACAAATCGCCAATGGAGATACAACAATATTATTGAAAAAAGCCACCAGGATACTGAAAAGATGAAGATTCCCAATACAAGTAGCGCAGACAAAAGACCATATAAAATAATTTGATGTATTTGTCCCCTCCTCACAAACATGATGATGCAAGGGAATAAGCAAACTGGCACAAGGCTGACAACCGGCAGATAACTCCCGAGGAAAGTCTCTCTTGACACGAAAAGAGTTACGACTAATAGAGAGAATAATAAGTCTATGACCAGCATCAATACCAGCTTAACGATTAGCCTCTGATAATATTTTGTTAAGAAGGAATTTTCGATGTTTGATTCCATATTGTTACAACTCCTTCTTCTTCATCAGATTTCAACGTGAAGATTTCTGTTTCTTTCATGGAAATCTTCACCAACCGTTCTTTTCCCCTGGAGTTCATCAATCCCCCTACAATAAGGACAGACGGAACAAGCTGCCTTATATGAAGGTGCTGTAAAACGATATGAAATGGAACGGTGAACTCATCCGTCGATAAAGTGGACAACATTTCCAATCCTTTTTGCTGATGCGTTCTACCTGTTCCTGTAGGTAGGTAATAATAAGGCGTGATTCCCTGACTTCTAGAATTTAACACCAAGGAAAACGAAATATTTTTCTCTACAGCGAGATGCATCAAATAAGCTGTGTGTTTAATAATGGACTCTAACTGCCCGGTAATGGAATAACGATCTGAGAGATTAATAGCAATCATCCACTCTTTCTTTATGGATGGTGTATATACTTTTGTTTGCAACTGACCGGTTTTCGCAGAAGCCTTCCAGTTAATATCTTGAAAGCGATCGCCAGTAACATATTCTCTGGTACCTATGGGCTGAAAAACATCGAAGAATAGGGAGTGAGGGGAAGATAACTCCCCATTTCGATTCGAGTCCCTGTTTTTCAGAAGTCTCACTTGAGAAGGAGACGGAAAAACAATCATTGTCGATGGGACTGGCTTCTGTAAATCCATGATCACCTTTCCACTTCCAAACAGATGGGGAATGACCAGTTGTATTTTCGATAAACGACAAAGACCTCTTCGTCTGCCCTTAATCGGTAATCGGACCATACCTTTCACTCCTTTTTCCATGGAGAACGGAATCGACACTTCAATCATGTTTCCATGATAGGAATCATAAGGATGAGAAGTCGGCACAACAATATCTTTAAAGGATAGTTTCAGAGTGGCTCCCCAAACCGGAAGCCCCTGATTTTCAATATGGAAATCCCAGTACCCCTCCTCTTGACAATGAAGCCTCACTCGTTTTGACTTATTTACAAGGTTGATCCCCATCCCAATTTTCTCTAAATACCATTTATGAGCCCTGAAATATAGTAAACAGAAGAGGAAAACGGAAAGTCCTGTATACAATTGAAAGATAAAGCATGCTCCTACGGCAATAATGAGAAGAATTTCACTCAATGAATTATAAGGATCTTCTATGATTTCACGTCTCCAATCCACATCCACTACCTCGTTTCAACCGGAAGATTTACCATCTCTACTAATTGCTTCATTACTTCTTCATTCGTTTTTGTCAATGAGGCTTCTGCTGTTAATTGGACCCTGTGTTGCAATACATAGGGAGCTACCTGCATTACATCCTGAGGGCGAATAAAATCTCGCCCTTCGATAAACGCCTGTCCCTGAGATGCTTTTAGCAATGCCAAACTTGCTCTTGGACTCGCACCAGTCTCAATCCATTCGTGCTCCCGCGTCCCCCTTGTCATCTGTAAAATATATGTCTCTATATCTGAGTCAGCATGTACTTGTTTCACTTGATTTGCCATTTCCTGTATTTCAGATAATGTAACCACTTTTTTGACTTCACTTAAAGGATAATTTATTTTAAATCGGGTTAAGATCATTCTCTCTTCTTCAAAATCAGGATATGTAAACGGAATCTTCAATAAAAACCTGTCCAGCTGTGCAGCAGGCAGTGGAAATGTCCCTTGCTGAGATTCTATAGGATTCTGCGTGGCCACCACTATAAATGGGGGCACTAATAAGACGGTTTGCCCGTCTATGGTGATTTGCTTTTCTTCCATGACTTCCAGTAAGCTTGCCTGTGTTCTCGGGGTCGCCCTGTTAATTTCATCAGCCAGTAAGACGTTCGTGACAACCGGTCCCGTTCTTAATTCGAATTCTTGTGTTTTTGGATTAA
This sequence comes from Rossellomorea aquimaris, assembly GCF_008180865.1. Classification (GTDB taxonomy): domain Bacteria; phylum Bacillota; class Bacilli; order Bacillales; family Bacillaceae_B; genus Rossellomorea; species Rossellomorea yichunensis. The sequence continues at coordinate 377,049 of NZ_VTEX01000001.1, read as the reverse complement.
AAAATTGTATTCCTGTTACATCACTCGGTAACACGTCAGGAGTGAATTGAATTCTTTTAAATGCCCCATCAATACAATGACTGAATGTTTTGGCTAGCAGTGTTTTGCCTGTACCGGGCACACTTTCCAACAGAACATGCCCTTCTTGAAGTAATGCAATCATTAATAGGTCTATCTCTTTGTCTTTCCCCACTAGCACTTTGTTCATTTCTCTTTTTATTGAATCTAATGGATTCATCTTTTTCCCCCTCTTTACATTCAACAATATTAATTGAATTTCAGAAAAATATAACTTTTCTAATTCTATCATAATTCGTTGTTAAATTATCCCTTTTCATACAAAAAGCCGACCACTTTCACCGTGTTGGTGTGTGATAGGCTCTTTTTTACCAGATTACAGTTGTTTACAAAGAGAAAGAGAGTGTGAAGCATGAGCTAGGAAAATCCCTTGATCAATCTGGATCATTTTAATGCTCATAGATCATCTTCCTTGTCATTCCACCATCCACCACTAGGTTTTCTCCTGTAATGAAATCATTATCAGGATGAGCGAGAAACAAGCACGCCCTTGCTATGTCTTCGGGTTTTCCGACTCTGCCCGAAGGATGCTGGTCATGGTCCCTGTCCCGTAATGAATCATAATCTTCTGTTTGAATCCACCCCGGACTTATTGAATTCACCCGTATGCCCACATCACTCAGTGTGACGGCCATTGAATGAGTCAAACTCACAATGCCTCCTTTTGTTGCAGAGTAGGCTTCCGTATCCGGTTCTGACATTGAAGCTCTGGTAGAAGCCATATTAATAATGCAACCACCCCGGTTCTTCATTAAAGCGGCCCCTTCCCTACTGCAATAGTAGACGCTACTTAAGTTTGACGATAGAATGCTGTCCCATTCTTCATGGTCCATCTCCCAAAAGGAAATGAACTTCGTAACACCTGCATTATTAATAAGTACGTCCACCACGCCATGATCTTCTTTTATCTTTGAAAAGACATCTTTTACCTGTTGATATACTCCCACATTCACTTCATGAAACCGTGTTGAATAACCTTCTGAATTGAGTTGCAGGGATAATCCCTCCCCTTGATTCACATCCATGTCCATAAATTCAACAACTGCGCCTTGCTTTGCAAATTCTTCAACAAGCGTTTTACCGATCCCATTCGCTCCTCCTGTTATGCAAACAATTTTATCTTTCAATCTTGTCATCTCCCTTTATCTAAATATTTCCATTCGCGATTCACTGTTCATTCTCCCTAATAAGCATACCCCTTCCCCATTGCCTAAAACCCTCTCCCAGACAATAGAAAAGGATTAACCTTTGGAAATGCCGGGACATTCCAAGATTAATCCTTTTATTTATTGTACTATCTTATTTTTTGTCGTTTTATTAATATCATTACGCTGATGAATATTGATTAAAGCATCCAGCTCTTTACTAAGTTGAATGGTGGCTGGACTGCTGAGTCCAAAACGGACGCCTGACTGTATCATCTTCCATCTTACCGTTTCAATTCGAGTCACAATGGTCCCATTCACCAACATCACCTCTTTTTCTTTACTCTATTTTACTATTAATTTCACGTAGAGAAAAGTAAAAAGTATCAGAACGCTATTTTGATATTATATGAAATCCTGCGTAATGATTATTTTGCGAAGCGGTGTTTTCCAATGGTTAGCAATGTGTCTCTATTGGTAATCCAATCGCTTGTAGATGTGACTGGATTATAGAAGAAGAGGGAACCTTGTCCCTGACCTCTGAAAGCCAAAGCCTCTTGAACCGCGTCTCTCGATTCCTGAGAAGGCGCTTGGTTGATTTCCCCGTTTTGAACGGGTGAAAAGGCATAATGACCGTTTGCTACCTGGTAGATTACTTCTTTAATAGAGCCAGGGAATTCAGTGGAATCCACTCGGTTTAAAACAACGGTTGCCACAGCCACTTTACCAGCATATGGCTCTCCTTTAGCTTCTGCATGAACCAGTTTTGCAAGTAACTCACGATCTTCATTCGTTACTTCATTTTCTGGTATTGCTAAAGTTTGACCTGGATGAATTTCATTCGATTTCAAATCGTTCACTTTTTTTAGTTGAAGGACAGATACAGATTTCTCCTTACCTATATCCCAAAGAGACTCACCATTTTCTACAATGTGAACTCCCTTAGCTGCAATAGTTTGAGTAGAGAATGAAACAATCGAAAGTGCTGCAATCCCCACTAGTAAGCTTTTCTTAATCATATTTCTACCTCCTAATTAGCGCTCCTCACTAAGATAACAACGAATATACTGAATTTCATCAGGTAATGGTTTCCACCGGCCTTACCTTCTACCTTGGCAATACATTCTAAATAACCATAGTGCTACATATATTGGATATGAACCAGAAAAAAACGGGGGATCTCACCCCCGCTTCTTCTAACTTCGTGGTGTATCTAAATAGTGATAAAGAATATTACCGCCATGCTGAGCCACTCCACGAAACTGTTTAAAATCCTCTTGTATAACGAGCACAGATCGAAAGGTGAGAAAGTCTTCTTTCATCACTCTTATTTCTTCCACTTCTCTTGTACGCAATAATTGTAGTTGTTCAAGAATTTCTGTTTCACTCATATCCAAACCTCCATCCTGAATGACTCTATTGTAGGTTTAAAAGGATGTAAACCTCAAGAATAATTTTTTTTGATGAAATTTTTAGAAAACTCTTTACCTTTTCTTGAGTTTACGTCAAAATATTAGTAATTGTTTGTAGAATTTTGGCAAAAAGGGGCGACCTCTGATGAAAAAAGCAGAAATTGGAAATGTGATTGAATTTAGAGAAGGTTTAAAAGGCATTGTAGAGAAAGTAAATGAAAACTCGGTTATCGTTGATCTAACGTATATGAAAAATTATCGGGACCTTGAACTTGAAGAAAAAACAGTCGTTAATCATAAAAACTATAAAATAATTGAAGCATAGTATGATTTTCTAACAGGTGGAGAACGAAACTCCACCTTTTTATATGGCTTTTTTTGCAATGATTGATGTTTTTAAACAAAAGGTCTTCCTCGGCTCTATCAATCATTATGTGCTGGATGGTGAGGGAACTGCTTCGGTGACAAAACAATCTTAGAAAAAGGACCACCCCTCTTTTTACAAAAGATTATTTACTGTGAAGGAAAAAAGACTTTCTACAAATATAGACAGCATTGCGATAAATATTTTGTTACTTATTCCTTTGTGCTCGATGCTGCCTGCATGGACAAACAATAGAAGCTTTTTTGTTTTTTTCTATCTAATCTGATAGGCATGTAGAATGTAGTAGCACAGAGTGGATTGTAGCGGAAGGCACTTGACTCCTGCGGGAAATAGAGGAAAGGTCGAGACCCCTCAGGGCAAAGCCCGAGGAGGCTCGACTTCCTCCCCGGAGAATCTTGTGCCTGGAGCGGAAAGGAACGGTCCATGTTTTCACATTACAACTCATACAAAAGACAAAACTGTTTGTAAATAACTACTGTGTTTACGAAAAGTGCCTATTAAATTGAACTCTTAAACAAGAGAAAGGTTTACGGAAATGCCATTAAGGATACTCTTATAGCATACTGTAGCGCAAGGTGGACCCCATCATGAATTTAAATATTCACATTATTAACAAAGCCAGGAAAAGTTTTTGGTTTGTACCATTTTTATTTTCACTCATCTCATTAGTTCTTGCTCTCATCACCTTCTATTTTGATTGGTGGTTGAGTCAGCATGATTATCCTTTGTTCCCTAAGGTACTGTTTTCCAATTTTGATTTATCCATGACCATCATCAGTACGATAGCTTCTTCGATCATGACCATGACCACGATTACCTTTTCAACGATTATGGTCGTGTTAACCACCTTTTTATCCCAATATTCACCAAGGACCCTTCAGAACTTCATTAATGATCGTCCTACTCAACGGGTTCTAGCCATTTTTGTGTCAGGTGTGGTGTACTGTATCACTTTATTGGTTCTCCTTCAGGACGAGTCCGGACAAAAATTATATATTTCTTCGGCCTTTGCCGGTATAGTAGCGATTATTTGTTTATTTGTTTTTGTCTACTTTGTTCATCATGTTTCAAATTGGGTGAAGGTAAGTAATTTAATACATAATATAACAATCAAAACGAATCAAAAAATCGATAATAGTTATTTATATAGAAAGAATGCCATTAATGAACAGCCTTCAACCTTTAATGAGGCGCTCTTTGAAGATACGGAGCCTATTTTGGTATATAGTGAACAATCGGGGTACTTACAACAGATTAATATTGAAGGAATGCTCACTAAAGCTGCTAGTGATGAAGCAGTTATCCGCATGGTGAAAACACCTGGTGAATACTTACTTCAAGGTACCCCTGTCATGACAGCATGGACGACGAATAAAGACATAGATGTAGAAGATTACTTGGAATACCTCGTTTTTGGGCCTGATAAAGAGCCCATGGAAGACATTGAACTAGGGATAAGAAAGCTGGTTGAAATAGCCTTAAGAGCCATTTCCCCCGCCATTAATGACCCTAACACGGCAAAAAACTGCATAGAAGAAATCGGGATCATTCTATCTAAGCTTGCTAAACACAAGCTTCCAAGCTCATATTTATCAGATGAAGAAAACAATGTTCGAATTATTTTGGAACAGCCGACCTTTGGTGATTATCTATACAAGAGCTTTTACCAGTTGAGACATTACGGAAAGCAGGACATATCCATAATTGCCGAAATTCTGCGTTCTCTGAGAATGATAGGGGAAAATAATAGTGAAGAAACGAAGCGTATGGTGTGGACATTTAAAGACTACATACTGGAAGGAATCGATTACGACAGCCTCCAAAATCTCGATATGCAGTACATCATGAGGCATCTGGATGAACTGGCTGCTGCTTGCATGCAAACAAATTGGGATAAGGATGAAGTGAGAAATAAATATTTCCCCGAACAATATAAGACAAGCGACTCTTACCATCATAAGAAAGAAGAGTGATTGGAACCAAGAAAAAACGGATGCCCGAAGCGAAGCATCCGTTTTTTCTTATTCTTTTTCTTTTTTTCCTTCTGAAAGCTCTTTGAAGGATGAAACTTTGCCATGAGGATGCTGTTCCTGCTTTCTTACATTCCACTGTCTTTCTTTTTCGTGTTTTGATTGCGTCATGTTCGCCACTCCTTTTTCATTTGTCTCTATTAACATGAGCAGCAGAACCGCATTTTACTCTCACCTAGGTGATTATTTATTGGGTTTCATCCAAAGAAGAATGATGAATAATAAGCTCATATACCCAAAAAGAGGGTATAAGTACGATAAAAGTTCACTGTATTCAAAAAAGCTTAACGAATAAATCACCAAAAAGATACCCGTAAAAGTCATTAACGAAGAGCCCTTCCAGTAATTCGTTAATTGTTTCTCCAGACCAAATACCCCCCCTATCACCGATGTGAAGATCTCACCATAAATGATGATGATATAAATAATATAAAAGCCGGCTACAAAGGATTTCATCACCACAGCCATTGGAATTTGGTATTGTGTCACATCCGGGATCAAGACTAAAGTTATATGACTTGAAATAAGGATCAGTGTAAGGAAAAAACCACCAAGATATCCTCCATACTTAATGGTCTCCCGGTCTTTCACTTCTCCGGCAACGGGAACGAGCACAGCCTGAGCCATGGCCAGATTAAAGGCCACGTATGAAAATGGCGCTACTACGGATTTCCACCCATCCTCTGCATGCGGTATCATAAGAAATGCTTCTAAAAAAGCTGCGTTTCGAACAGAATAAACCATCAAGAAAAGATTAAAGACAATCATAAGAGGAACAACGAACGTATTGACTGCAAAAAGCCCTTTGATCCCAACCATCATCGTGATGAATCCAAGTCCGATCGTCAGCAGTATCCCTAATTGCTTGGGTAGCAAAAGCTGCTCTTGAAAAACAGCCCCCGCTCCTGAAAGCATTACCGCGGAAACCCCAATCAGCATAATCATCATGACGATATTCATAAACTTAGAAAACCATTTTCCAAATAGATATTCATTAAATTCTTCAAAGGACTTTGCTTTGATATCATGGGACTTAAGCATAATCTTCGTTCCCATTGTAATAAATAAGTACCCGCTTAATAAAATCGCAATAAACCCGACAAAGCCAAACCGGGTGAAAAACTCTACAATTTCCCTTCCCGTTGCAAATCCGGCTCCTATAACGGTACCAACATATACTGCAGCGATTTGAAACGACCCAGCTAATTTTTTCATACCATCACCTCTGACAACCTTCTACTTCACCATATGTACAAGCAGAGAAAATCAGAAGCAAAAGAACATAATTCTTCCGGAATTGTATAAGAACCCAAACAAAAGAGGCAGCCATAAAAATACGGCTGCCCTATTACTTTATAAAGATTGATCATCTATTCCATTTAACCATTGTCTTATCGGTTCAATGACTTTCTCCACTGTCCCCTCCTGGAACGGAGAATCGAGCTTGGCTGCTTCTACAAGCCCTGTGAATGAAAGGCTTCCCCCGAGTTTACAAAGGTCAACATAGTCATTCCACGCTTCCTCACGATTAAGATTCATTTTCTTCCAGAATTGGAATGCGCAAATTTGAGCCAATGTATAATCGATATAATAGAATGGAGAATTATAAATATGGGATTGGCGCTGCCAGAATCCCCCATTTTCTAAATACGAAATATGATCGTAGTCCTTATGGGGAAGGTATTCCATTTCAATTTTTCTCCATGCGGCATTCCGTTCAGACGGGGAAGCTTCAGGGTTCTCATACACAAAATGCTGGAACTCATCAACTGCCACACCGTAAGGAAGAAATTGCAGTGCTTCACTTAAATGGGAAAATTGATACTTGTCTGTATCCTCTTCGAAGAAATAATTCATCCACGGCCACGTGAAGAACTCCATGCTCATGGAATGAATTTCACACGCTTCATACGTTGGCCAAATATATTCCGGGATATCGAACCCTCTGCTGGAGTATACCTGGAACGCATGACCTGCTTCATGGGTCAAAACATCGATATCCCCTGAGGTTCCATTGAAGTTCGAGAAAATGTATGGAGACTCATGGTTTGCAATGTACGTGCAGTAACCTCCTCCAGCTTTTCCTTTCTTCGCTTCCAGATCCATGAGATCATGCTCAATCATGAAATCAAAGAATTCCTTTGTTTCATGAGACAGTTCTTCGTACATCTTTTTGCCATTATCAATGATCCACTGAGGACTTCCCTTAGGAACCGCATTGCCGGAAGTGAACTTAAAGCCTTCGTCATAAAACTTCATTGAATCTATCCCGATGCGCTTTTCTTGTCTTTCTTTAAGTTCAGTAGCCAGAGGAACGATATGCTTCTTCACTTGATCGCGGAAAACCTTTACCATATCAGGCGTATAATCTGTTCTCGTCATGCGATAGTAACCGAGTTCAACAAAGTTCTTATACCCTAGAGTAGTAGCAATCGTGTGACGCACCTTGACTAACTCATCAAATAGACGATCTAATTCTTCTTGATTCTCTTCAAAGAAAGCAACGGTCGCTTGAGCGGCCTCTCTTCTTGTTTCCCGATTGACAGATTGTGTGAATGGGCCCATCTGAGCCAATGTTCTTTCTTCCCCCTCAAATGGAATCTTGGCAGACGCCATCAGTTTTGTATATTGAGAAGATAACTTATTTTCCTTCTGTAGTAGAGTCACGATGTCAGGAGAAAAAGTCTTCATTTCGCTTTCTGCCAGAGCGAATAGCTGCTTTCCCCACTTTTCTTCTACTTCTTTACGATAAGGAGAGTTTACGAGTTCTTTGTAATATTCCGTCACCATCCCGTGAACCTCAGGCATCATTTCATCGATATGATCCTGCTCTTTTTTGTAAAACTCATCATTGGTATCGATTGAATGCCGGATATAGCAAATATTTTGCATGGTATCGATGTTCAAACGTATATCATTCAGTTCCTTCATGGCTTCCACCTGTTTTTGAACATTGGATGCAGACTTGAATTTATCAAGTAATTGTTGAAAAACAGGTTTAATCTCTTCTAAATTTGGCCTTTCATATGTAAACTGATCAAACTTCATACTAGTGCCTCCTCTTAATATAATCCCGATTATAGTAATTCGACTTATGATAGAAAATCTCCTGTTTATTGTAATATCGAATTTCAAGAAATAGAAATAATGGAATCGATAGAGAAGAGACGTGCTTTTATACAAAATAAAAGCCCCGTCTCGTGAAAGACGGGGTACAGGAAGATCGACTCAGTACGACAAGTCTTTAATCGATAATCCTAATTTCTTCAGCATTTCTATCGTTTCTTTCTTCTCATCAGGAGATAGAGCTGACATCAGTTCATGAATCCGATTTTCGTGATTGGGGAATATCTCATCAATTAACTTTCTGCCGCTTTCTGTTATTTGAGCATACGTAACACGACGGTCCTTGGGACAAGCATTGCGCTTCAGGTAGCCCTTTTGTTCAAGCTTATCCACCACGTACGTTATGCTGCCGGAAGCTAATAGAATCTTACCGCCAATTTGTTGCAAAGGCTGATCTCCCTTATGATAAAGAAGCTCCAGGACGGCAAATTCAGTAGGATTCAAACCGTTCTCCTGAATGTTTTTATTTATCTCTTCATTTAAGGCTTTGAAAGCTCTTGACAAGACAATGAAAAGCTTTAATGATTGTTTTGTATCCTGAGGTTCGATCATGGCATTCATTCCTTTAAAAATTAAATATCTCAGTTTCAAAATATTATACAAATAAAAGCTGTTATTGTCAAATACGATAGACCCCTCAGTATACAATAAACGAAGGACGGTTTGCATATTGCGCACCGTCCCTCGTTTATTAAATAACGACAAATTAAGTTGATTGTTTTGATATAAGTGTGGATTTTGTTGCAGATTTGTTTTTTCTGATAAACCTTTAATGGTGAGGGAAGAACTTGATGAATAGTCTCAAGAAGCAGTTCGTTTTAATAAGTTCTTAATGTATTGCCCAAATTCGTTTGATGTTTCTTGGAGGGTTATTGATACAATCTTATTTGTGCACTTTTCATAGTCGTTCAAAAGCTGATCTAATTGCTGACTGCATTTGATTGTCTCCGCTGCACATAATCCTAAACTCTCTCCCAACCCAATCATTTCTGAACGTTTTTGATTAATTCTCATTAATAACCACTTCTGTTTTAGTAGACGACCCATTTCTAATAAACTCCTTTTTAGCTCCTAGCCTTTATTAAGTTAAATCGTTACTTGAGCATTATCGCAAGTATTATCAGAAAAGTAAATAGATTCGCAAAACAAGACAAAATAACTAGTAATGTTTCTTAATTAGACATTTTCCGTCAAATATCTCCCCTGATAAAAACAAAAGGATAGACAATCGATTCTACTCTTTGTCTATCCTGAAAAATATTTTAATAGATTGGTACCCATCCCTCCTGCGTGACGAAAATACGGACGGCAACTACTTGCTTATCTTCGCTTAATGTAAAATAATGGCGGATGTTTTCAGGGACTGAAATTAAGTCACCCGGGTTTAGATGCACTTCAAAGAAATCACCATTACTTCCTTGAATGACAAATACTCCATGGCCGTTTACAATAAAACGGACTTCATCATCAGTGTGATGATGCTCCTGTTGAAAATTCCTTAAAAGCTCTTCAAGATTTGGTGTGCGCTCGGAAAGGGAGATCACATCCCAAGCCTGATATCCTCTTCTCTCTGAAATATCCTCTATTTCATCTTTAAAAGTAGACAGAATTTCCGCTTTATCCTCTTCGGTTAAAGCATATTGGTCCCTTAGACCTTCTACGAGCTTTTCGATATTCCAATGTTCATAAATGACTCCTTGTTCACTTAAATACTTCACTACTTCTTCTTGGTTGTCAATGACTTGGTTTTTCCCTTGAATTTTAATTGTCGTCATAATCTGACTCCTCCTTTAGTAATTGGTCTCGAATTCGTTAAAGATAAAAGAGTGAGTTGATATTGAAATAAAAACTCACAAGCTTCCAATAGTTTCTTAGCTTCAAAACCGGTTCTTCCCCATACCGTTATACCGTGGTTGCGAATGAGCACCGCCCCTTTGTCTTCTTTAATAAAGGATTGAAACTCCCGGGCAAGCGTCGGGATATGTGCATGATTACGAATGATTGGAATGGATAAAGAATCATCTTCCTCCCATTTATCCCACGCTTTTATTAATTCTTGGTTTCTAAATGTGACGACACCTTCATCCCCATACAGTTCACTGATTACATTATTCGCCACAGTATGGACATGTAAGCTGCATCCTGCTGTGCTTTCTGTGAAAACATGACTGTGCAGCAATGTTTCGGCCGATGGTCGTGCAGTAGTATCCTCGATGGCCTCACCGTGAGCATTTACGAGCAGGAAATCTTCATTGGTTTGCTTCCTTTTATCCTTTCCACTTGCCGTAACCAGGAACGCAGCAGGTATAGAATTCACTCGTATGGCAAGATTCCCGCTCGTTCCCATAAACCAATCCCTTTCTGCCAGTTCCCTTTTGATATCAGCGAGTTCTTCCCATTGAGATTGATAGGAATTCATATTTTCACTCCTTTTTTAATGACTTCCATGCAATCGTGAAAGGATTCAAACGGATGATAGGGGATTCCTTTTTCTTCGCATGTATGTGCCAAATAATCTCTGGCGATCACAGTATCTCCAAGCTTTGCCATTTCGATATCTGTGACAGAATCCCCTATCACAATGACCTCCGTATCTTCTGTTAAAGACAACATCCTCAAGATGGAAGGCTTGCAGCATCCACAACCTTTACTTTCACAGTGATCATCACATGGATGTGGCCAATGAATCACTATGGTTGAGTCGTTAAAGCTTGCTTCATTACAATAAACCCCATTAAAAGGCCCAAATTCTTTTAGTAAAGGATGAACAAAAAAGTCAATTCCACCGCTAACGATATACAAAGGAATCTCCTGTTCCTTTGTATAATCTACAAATTCCTTAAACCCTTTACGTATGACTGCTGTGTCTAATAGATACTGAATCATTTCCTCTTTCTGTGATGAAGGAATGAGTGAAAACAGCTTGCTGACTCCTTCTTTAATGGACAACGACTTATTTAAGATGTCGTCTTTGACAGGTTCCCATTCTGGAGGAGCAAAGGTTTTCATCAACGAAATGATATTATCCGTTTCTGTAATTGTTCCATCAAAATCACAGAAAATGATCGGACGCGTCATTATACCTTTACCTCCTCTCCCCATAGGGATAGTGCTTTACGAAGCTCATCATGGGAATCTGAAGCATCAGTCAGGGACTCATCTCTTAAAACTGCATCAATTGCTTGGACGAATGCCTTTCCCCCTCCAATTGCCCCATCTGGGTGACCGTGGATGCCACCACCTGCATTAATGACACAATCTACACCAAAATCCTTCATCAAAAGCGGGACAAGCGCAGGATGAATGCCTGCTGACGGCACGGGCAATACTCTTCTTAGATGGTCGTCATCCTTCGTTAACTCATGGCTTACGGATAGAGCTTTGCTTTTCTCTAGTGCGACACTTCCGTATGGAGATGGAAATAAAGAAAAATCAGCTCCGGCCATTCGCAGGAATTTCCCTAACCATAAAGAATAGCTCACACCATATGCAGGAGATGAAGCAACAGCACCTGCGAATGCAGGATGGGCCATAATCGGCAGCCTGATCTCAGGGTCCTCCCTTAATTCCTGTAGAACATCCAGCCCGTAAGAAAATACATTGAATAAAAGGGCATGGGCTCCTAGATCACGTGCTTTTCTTGCTTTATCACGTAATTCTGAAGTCCTTCCAGTCAGGTTTACAGCATACATCGTTTTCTTACCTGTCTCTTCAAACAGCTCGTGTAACACTCTTTTCCCGATATTGATCCTCTCAGTGAAAGGAGTCAGTGAATTATCAAAGAGAATTTCATCGTCTTTTACTACGTCAACTCCCCCAAGAGCCTGTGCCCTTAATTGGGTTTCAAGGTAGGGAAGGTCCCTTCCGATTACACCTTTAAAGATGCTCATTAACAAGGGTCTGTCTTGTACACCCGTTAGCTTCCTGATTCCTTCTATTCCAAACCGTGGTCCAGGATAGGCTTTTTTTAAGTCACTGGAAAACTCTACATCTACTAATTTCACTTCACCATCCAGGGAAAGCTTGCCGAATACCGTAGTAAGGATAGCTGGGATATCATTTGAATAATTATGACCGGGATAGCCAATTTGAACCTTGCCTCTGGGGCCATCTTCCTCTTCCCACTCCTTCACGGAAACGACCCTCCCCTTGTACTTGCGCAATTGATCCTGTTCCAGGAGCGGTAAGTCCGTCCATGAACCGACCGTCAATCCCAGGGCGATCCCCTCTGCCTTTTTATCGAACGAACCACTCTTTCCTTTTATTTCATATGTGGCTATCACTTCACTCATTGTTGTCCTTCCTCCTTTTGAAAATGCTATTCTTAGCCGCAAGTTGATTTCATAGGCCTGGGCAAACAAAGAACCTCTTCCAAATAAGAAGAGGTTTGATAATTTCGCTCTTTCTTATCTGTCAGCTTAATAGCTGCAAGAATTAGCACCGTGCTTGAATAAGTCGGTTGCCGGGCTTCATAGGGCTGGTCCCTCCGCCTGCTCTTGATAAGAATTTCATTATTCATTATTTCAGTTGGATTATTGCACCAATTTCACCTTCTGTCAATCCCTTTTGTGGAATAATTCTAAATTTTCTATACGTGAAATCGCTTCTTTTATCCGCTCATTTGTGGTTAATAGTCCTACGCGCACATACCCTTCACCGAATTCACCAAAACCTACCCCCGGGGCTACAGCGACTTTGATTTCTTCAAGTAAATAAGTAGAGAACTCTACAGAGGTGAACCCCTCAGGTACTTTCAGCCAGGCGAAGAAGGAACCTTGTGGAGCTTTTACGTCCCACCCTATTTCCTGAAGTCCGGAGATTAATAGTTTTCTTCTTTCTTCGTATGTTGCTACCAGTGCATGCACACATTCCTGGGAACTTAAAAGGGCTGTGGCAGCCGCTTCTTGAATAGCACCGAACAGACTCACGTATAAGTGGTCTTGAAGGAGGTTGATCGCTTCTATGACACTCTTATTCCCTACAGCAAACCCCACTCTCCAGCCAGCCATATTATACGTTTTCGATAATGTATATATCTCAATCCCCACATCCTTTGCTCCATCTGTTTCCAAGAAACTTATTGGCTTATTTCCATCAAACCCTATCGCTCCATAGGCAAAATCATGTACAACACAAATATCATGCTGATTGGCAAGAGTGACTGTTTCTTCAAAGAATGATTTTGTGGCAGTCGCTCCAGTAGGATTATTCGGGTAGTTCAGAAACATCAACTTTGCATTTTCCAGCTCATTACGGGAGTGTTCACTATAATCAGGCAGAAAGCCATTCTCCTCACGTAGAGGCATTTTAATCATACGTGCACCTGCCAATGCTACCCCTGATAAATAATCGGGATAACCGGGATCGGGCACCAATACCCCATCACCAGGATTCAATAAACATTGAGGGATTTCAACTAACCCCGCCTTTCCTCCGAACAGCACAGCGATCTCTGTTTCCGGATCTAATTCCACACCATATTCACGAAGGTAGAAAGCAGAGATCGCCTCTTTAAAGGACGATAAGCCACGAAATGGAGGATACTTATGATTGGACGGCGAAGCTGCGGCTTCTGTCAGTTTTTCCACAATATGTTGAGGAGTCGGTTGATCCGGATTTCCCTGGCCCAAATTAATGACATCATGTCCCTCTTTGACCACAGCATTCACTGTTTTGGCGAGGGATGCGAAAAATTGTTCAGGTAATAAATCTAATCGCTTTGCTTTACTAAAGGTTTTCATTTGCTCACCTACTACATTTTTTTGAAAATTAATTACTTTCAAATTCTAGTCACAAATGATATAACGGAAAATAAAGAATGTAAAGGAATAAATTCCAAAAAGTCATTAATGAGGTGAAAGAAATGATTCAAAAGATAGGTCTTGCACAAATTGATATTGTGTTCGGGAATCCCGAAAAAAACAAGCAAAAAGTAGAAGAATGGGTTAAAAAAGCAAGTGACGACGGCTGTAATACCGTTGTGCTTCCTGAGCTGTGGACGACTGGATATGACCTTACGAGAATGGATGAAATCGCTGATGAAGGAGCAAAAGACTCTACCTCCTTCCTTTCTGCACTATCGAAGAAATATTCCATTCACATTGTAGGTGGTTCTGTTGCGCAGAAATCCCAGGAGGGGGTGTCCAATACACTCCTAGTTACGAATTCAAAAGGCGAGTTGGTGAAAAAGTATTCGAAGCTTCACTTGTTTAAATTAATGGATGAACATCATTATTTACTTCCTGGGCATGAAGATGGCATCTTCACCCTTCAAGACACAGAAATGGCCGGATTGATTTGTTACGACATCCGTTTCCCGGAATGGTTCAGAAAACAAGTTCTTTTAGGTGCCAAGGTTGTTTTTGTCGTAGCAGAGTGGCCGGCAGCACGAATTGATCATTGGCAGACCCTCTTAAAGGCAAGAGCGATTGAAAACCAATGCTTCGTGATTGCCTGCAACCGGGTGGGAAGTGACCCGAACAATGAATTCGGCGGTTGTTCCCTCATCATTGATCCATGGGGAGAAGTTCTTTCAAAAGGATCGCAAGCGGAAGAATTGGTTACAGCTGAAATCAATTTACAGGAAGTAGAAAAGGTCCGAAATAAAATTCCGATATTCCAGGATCGAAGACCGGATTTTTATTAAAAAGGTTATTTTTCAAAAAAACGTTGACATGGAAAATACTTCGATGGTACTATTCAAATCAAATGAAACATTCTGAAAGTTTAATTAAATAGTTAACGCAACTCTTATCAAGAGCTGGCTGAGGGATTTGGCCCTATGAAGCCCAGCAACCGACCATAATACCGTTGTATAACGGGGCGCAGCATGCGCCGGATTGAATGATCCAGTAAGGCACGGTGCTAATTCCAACAGAAAGATAGTCTTTCTGAGAGATAAGAGGCGACGAAGATACCTTCTTCAAGCCTCTTTCGAACATGAAAGAGGCTTTTCTTATGCCACGGAAAAGCCTCCACAACACAGTCTTTCATAAGTCTGTACTATAAGGAGGAACGATGATGGCAATTACGAAACTCAATGCATATCAACCACTAACTGAACAGGCGGCAATTGCACTGGCGATTGGCTTACGAATTTTTGAGGACGGCACTCTCTTAACGTGTGAAGAAATTGGAGACGGGAATTTAAATCTGGTCTTTCGAGTATTAGAACAGGAAACAGGAAAAGGAATCATCATCAAACAAGCCCTTCCATATGCGAAGGTTGTAGGCGAAAGCTGGCCGTTGACAATCGAACGGGCAAGAATAGAAGCGAGTGCCCTTAAGCTTCAGCAATCATTTGTAGGGGACCTCGTTCCTGAAGTGTACTACTCTGATCCGACACTTGCGATTACAGTCATGGAAGACTTGAGTGCACTGACCATTGCCCGGGCAGGCCTTATCAAAGGAGAAGTGTATCCCAGGCTCTCCCATGACATTGGAACATTTTTAGCTAATACCTTATATTTCACCTCTGATTATGCCCTTCATCCTTTTAAGAAAAAGGAGTACGTGAAAGAATTTTCAAATCCTGAGTTGTGTAAAATCACTGAGGACCTAGTATTCACGGACCCTTTTTTCAACAGTGAAACCAACGATTTTGAAGAAGAGCTTTCCCAGGATGTCCAACATCTATGGGATGATTTCACCTTGAAGCTTGAAGTGGCCAAATTGAAAAAGAGCTTTCTTACTGAAGGAGAAGCACTTCTTCATGGAGATCTTCATACGGGAAGCATCTTTGTAGATAAGAATCAAACGAAAGTAATTGATCCCGAGTTTGCCTTTTATGGACCGATTGGCTTTGATATTGGACAGTTCATTGCCAACCTTATTTTCCTGGCCATTTCAAAACCTGAAAAGAAGGAAACGATTCTCTATCACATTGAGAATACCTGGAACGTCTTCTCCACTGCGTTCTCCAAGCATTGGAAGGAAAGCGGAGACGCCTACACGAAAGTGAATGGCTACCTTGAATTTGTATTGGAGAAGAGCTTTCAAGACAGCATCGGTTTTGCAGGATGCGAATGCATCAGAAGAACGATCGGCCTCGCTCATGTAGAAGATCTGGATGGCATACCGGATAAAGCACGAAGATTACAGGCAAAGCGGACCTGCTTGACACTCGGTAAGGAACTGATAATAAAACGAAAACAGATCTTTTCAATTGAAAAGCTTCTGTCCATATTAAAATCCCATTCTGAATAACCAAAAGGAGTTTATCATGACACAAACATTGACCATACCAACTTCACTAGAGTGGCATGAAGATTATTTATTGATCCTTAACCAACAAAAACTGCCTAACATAGTGGAGTACATTAAACTGACGACCATTGAAGACTATTATGATGCGATTATCACACTAAAAGTGAGAGGTGCACCTGCCATTGGCATCACGGCTGCTTACGGCTTAGCCCAGTCTGCATGTCAGTATGAAGTAAAAACGCTAGAGGAATTTATCGACCTGTTTCAACGTGACAAAAAATATCTCGCAGATTCACGCCCTACAGCAGTCAACCTGGTTTGGGCTTTGAACCATTTAGAAAAGGTGTTAGAGAATGTTTCTTCAGTTAATGAAGCTAAAACCAACTTACTCCATGCTGCCATCCAGCTTCATGCAGAAGACGAGGCAGTCTGCCGTCTTATAGGAGAAAATGGTTTGAGTGTATTGAAGGATAAACAAGTCGTTATGACCATCTGTAATGCCGGGTCCATTGCAACGAGTAAATACGGTACCGCATTGGCACCTTTTCATTTAGGAAGAGAAAAAGGAAAAGCGTTTCAGGTTTATGCTTGTGAGACAAGGCCCGTTCTGCAAGGAGCCCGCCTGACAACTTGGGAGTTACAGCAATCAGGAGTAAATGTCACTCTCATCACAGATAGCATGGCTGCCCATACCATGAAAGAAAAAGGTATAGAAGCCGTGATTGTCGGGGCTGACCGGATTTCTGCCAACGGGGATACTGCAAATAAAATCGGAACGTCCATGCTTGCCATTTTGTGTAAACATTTCAATATACCTTTTTATGTCGCAGCTCCTTCTTCCACTTTCGATTTATCCAGCTCCAATGGAAATGATATTCCCATTGAAGAGCGAAACCGGGAGGAGATTACAACGCTCGGCGGGACGTTGATTGCGCCAGGAAACGTTCCTGTTTATAACCCTGCATTCGATGTTACTTCTCATGAACTGATTACCGGCATCATCACGGAAAAAGGTGTCCTGTACCCTCGCTTCGAAGAAAGTATTCAACAAACCATAGGTATTAAATAATAGCCAAAAGAAGAACTTCCTCCTGCTCTTCTTTTGGCTTTCACATTATTCCACAAATAACTTTGTCGACGCCCACATTTCCCTCGGATTCACTTCATAAATGCTATTTTCCCGGTACATGAACTGATGAATGATAAATTCTCTTCTTAAGGTCGCAAAGTCTTCATGGAATTGCTGAATATATTCATTCAAATCTTTTTCCTTATATTTTTCTCCCACCTTTAATCCTTCCACCATATGTTCCAAAATAAATAATTTCTTCTTTTGTTGAGAAGGAATCGTTTTAATCCGTCCATTCTTCTCCAGGAAATTATTCATCACCTTTTGTTTTTCTTTCAATAAATTCTCTGACATCACACTTTCCCCTTCCTCTCCCTGAGCAAACTGATGAAGGACATTTCCATGATGACTCAGGACTTTTTTATTCAAATAGTAGTAAACAGTGTTCTTCTCTCTTCGTGAATAAACAAGATTGCACTCTTTGAGTTTCGTTAGGTGGTGGGATATTGTCGGGGCGGTGAGTCCAAGTTTTCCCGCAATTGCTCCTACATGCAAGCTTTCTGATGCCAGCAAATAGACAATTTTTATCCGCGTCGGATCCCCCATCGTTTTATGGAAAGCCACCTGTTTACTTAATTGCAACATGTCTCCTCCTCTCTAATTAGATTACTATCTAATTAGATGATAATCTAAATAGATAAAGGAATCAATCAGTAATTTTAAAAAACAGGCATCCTCCCTAGGGAGAATGCCTGTTATTCATTCTATTTTTCTAATAACAATAAGGTTTCTTTCTTATCCACCTGCTTACCGGCATAGCCTGTAAGTGTTTTATTCTTTCCAATGACACGGTGACATGGAATGATGATGGGGAATCGGTTGGCTTTATTCGCTTGCCCTACTGCCCTGACAGCTTTAGGTCTTTGAATCGCTTCGGCAACATCCTGATATGACCTGGTTTCACCAAACGGAATCTGTTGCAGGGTGTTCCATACGTCCTTCTGAAAAGACGTTCCCTCTATCTTCAGGGGGAGATCAAATTCTGTTCTCTCCCCCTTAAAGAATTCTGTGATCTGTTCTTGTGCTCTTAGTAATATTGGATTCTCGGTGTGAAAATCCGCTCGTGAATCATTTTCTAAAAATTGCACCAAAATTAGATGGCTCTGATCCGCTTGAAGTTCTAACATTCCAATCGGACTCTTCATTACAATAGAATCATATGACATTATCCAGGACTCCTTTACGATTTAGGGAGATAAATGTGGAAGATGGTCCCTTCCCCGACGATACTCTCAACCTGAACGCTTCCTTTATGCTCTTTAATTATTTTAAAGCTTACCATCAAACCAAGTCCAGTTCCCCGTTCCTTCGTTGTGTAAAAAGGTTCACCAAGCTTTTTAATCTTATCCTTTGAAATCCCGCCACCCTGGTCTTTTATGCGAATGTGAATCATTTCATCATCCGTCTCTTGGATCCGGATGGAAATGAATCCACCGTCCGTCATGACTTCAATCGCATTCTTGATGACATTTATGAATACCTGCTTCAACTGATTTGGCTCTGCTATGATGGTTGGGAGATCCGCTTGGTAACTCTCCTCGTACTGTACATTGTGCATGACTGCCTGAGCGCTTAGTAGTTCAACGGTATCTTTCATGATCCTGATTAAATTCGTTTCTTGATATTGAATCGCTTGTGGCTTTGCCAATACGAGGAACTCTGTAATGATGGATTCAATTCGCTGAAACTCAGAAGTAATCACATTAAAATACATCTCATGATCTTGACCCACACTATTTTCCAACAATTGAATAAAGCCTTTAAGGGCGGTCATTGGATTTCTGATTTCATGTGCAATCCCTGCAGCAAGCTCCCCAACTACACTCAATGTATCTGACTTTCTCAACTGCTCCTGCATTTCAATCTGTTCTGTAATGTCACGAATGATCGTTAAATTTAAATTAGAGAGTAAATTGTACTTGGATGAAAGCTCAATGTATTGGACCTTCTCCCTTTGAGAAGTCAACGTTTGTAAAAACGTCGCCTGCCCATCTTCTTTCAATTGTTGTAAGTATTCATCATATGATTCTTCACCGGGTTCTATATTCAATATTTCACGTACATCTTTACCGATTAAGTGATCTTTCTCGATACCAATGATCCTACTCACTTCAGGATTTGCGTCTACGACAACATAATTATGATTGGTAAGAATCAGGCCGTCCAGTGAACCTTCGAAAATCTTCCTGAACCTCTCCTCGCTTTCCCGTAGTTCTTTTTCCATTTGATAACGCTCACTGACATTCCGGAAGATCGTCATGTTATACCCATCAACGGAATGAAGTTTAGAAGTGAATTCCAAATGCTTCAACTGATTGTTTGGCATTAGAAACAGCACTTCATCCCTTACTGCACCGCTCCTGTTTAACTGTTCCATGACTAAATCAAACTTTTGGCTTTCAAGAGGATATACAAAGTCACGTATCTTCTTCGAAAGAAGCTCTGAAAGGGAGCATTCAAAGATCTTCAGGGCAGAAGAGTTCGCTTTAAGTACTCTGCCATCTTGATCCCATAGCACGATTGCATCAATCGCTTCTTCAAATAAACCTTTGAACAACTCTTCGTTTCGTTTTAATTGTATTTCCATCTGCCTCTTCTCGGTCACATCCCTAAGAATAGCCATATGTAGCTTATGATGCACATACGGACTTGTCGTAAATTCCACAATTGAAATGCTGTGTGATTTTTTTATTGGAATTTCCCCACGGGCTTTTTTGTTTTGAGAAATCAGTTCTTTTATCTTTTCAACCTTATAATGCGCACTTTCAGGGATAAATGAGCTTATGTTCCTGTTTGTGATTTCATCCTTTTCCAATCCGACTTGTGAACTGAACGCCTGATTCACGTCGTTAATATTTCCTTCAATATCAAATAGAACGATTCCTTCTGATGCATTTTGAAAAATATTCGATAATAAATGGACATTCATATGGTCTTTCCGCTCTTTTTCCTTTAGTGCCGTTACATCTTTGAAGTACAAATAGGCATTAGGAGAAATGGTCGATTTTTTAAGCAATAATTCAATATGGATGATTTTCTTATCATTAACATTCATTAAGGTTTCATCTTCAAGGTTCTTTCCGGTTTCCATAACTTCCTTATAATGAGCTACAATCGGGGCCGGAACAGAAGAAAAGAAGTTACTGAACAGTGTGCCTACAACCCTTTCTTTCGTAGTCTGCAGTGTTTCACATGCTTCTCCATTTGCAAAGACAATTTTCAACTCTTTATTGATCACGAACATCGGCATGGGTGATGCTAAGCAAATTTCCCTATCGACGGGATGACATTCTTCCTTATTCAGCTCTTTCTGCAATTTACTACTATTAGTCATTTCCTCATCCCCTTACTATTTTAAAAGACGACTATTGGCTCAGGTCATTATAGAGTTCGCATAGCTTCCCATGCTTTTGGTGATAATTAACAGTGAAATTCATGTTTTACTCATTGTATCCTAGGGTAAGAATGAATTAGGATAAATCTATTCTAAGAGATGGTGAAGATATGAAACAGCGTGACTATTACTTCGACAATGCCAAATTCATTTTGATCTTCCTGGTTGTATTTGGACATTTGATCCGGTCCTATATAGAAAGCGATCCATTTATCCTTTCTTTGTACAAAACGATTTACACCTTCCACATGCCAGCCTTTATTCTTGTGGCAGGGTTTTTCGCAAAAGGATTTTATAAAAAAGGATATATTCAGAAACTGGCGAAAAAATTAATACTTCCTTACATTGTGTTTCAATTGATCTACACGGTGTATTACTATTTTCTTTATCAAAAATCAACATTTGAAGTCGATCCCCTTAATCCACACTGGTCATTATGGTTCCTCATCAGCTTATTCTGTTGGAACGCATTATTGTATGTTTTCATCAAGTGGTTTAAGTTCAAGCCCGGCATCGGATTGACAATCGCTTTCTCCATTGGGCTGCTTGTAGGATTTGCTGATGTGATTTCAAACTATCTTAGCCTGTCCAGAACATTTGTTTTCTTTCCGATTTTCCTGATGGGCTATTATTTGGAGAAGGAGCACTTCGAATATTTTAAAACGAGTAAAGCACGTATAGTGGCAGGTACTTTATTTATTCTCGTATTTTTAGGAATGTATTTCATCCCTGAATTCTCCGATAAATGGTTACTTGGCTCTAAGCCCTATGGAGACTTCGAAGGGAACAACGCCATAAGTTTAGCTGTCAGGGCGTTTGTTTACATGCTGAACGTTGTGATGATCTTTAGCTTCTTTACCTTTGTCCCTACTAAGAGAAGGTTCTTCACTAAATGGGGCAAAAATACGCTATATGTATACTTGCTGCACGGCTTTCTTATCCGTTTATTCCGGGAAAGCCAGCTGAAGGATACAATTGATCCCACTACGAGTTTATTAATCTTACTTGGTGTATCATGGGTGCTGACAATGATTTTCTCGACAAAGTTTTTCACAAGCATAACGCAACCGATAGTGGAGTTTAAATCAACCAAACTCCAGAAACTTCTTTCAAAAAGAGAAATGAAAACAAGATAAACCTCACTAGAAAGGGCTGACCCAATAACAGACACGGGTCAGTCCCTTTTCATGAGCACCTATTCTCTTAAAGTATATATTGATCATCTTCTACACAATTTTCAAAAAACTATTTATTTTATTATACTATTCGTAACTTTTCCTTAAAATCCTTCTAATACTTACAATAAATTTAAATTCATTCTATACAAACATTGAGCTTTCTCTCTTCCTTAGATAAAATGATAATCAGTACGGTTTGGATTAGACGTACGAACAACTCGTATATGTTGGAAAATATGGTTTACAATGGTTCACGTGGTCCATCAGGTGAGCTTAGTATAAAAGGAGCTTATTTATGAAGAAAGTCGTTTTAAGTACGTTAAATGCAAAATATATTCACACCAATCTGGCCATTCGTTGTCTTAAGGCCTTTGCAGAGCCTGAACATGAGATAGAATTGGCTGAATACACCATTAAGGATCCCACCCTTAACATCGCTAGTGACTTGTTCTCGAAAAAACCTGATATTATAGGATTCAGCTGTTACATTTGGAATATCGAAGAGACGATCAAAGTGATCAAGATCCTTCGAAAAATCCTGCCTGAAGTAACCATCGTCTTGGGGGGACCAGAAGTCACATATGATGTTCCCTATTGGCTGGAGCGGTTGGAAGACGTTGACTTTATCGTTATCGGTGAAGGGGAAGAATCCTTTAAGCAGTTATTGGATGAACTGAATGGTGATAGGGACTTTTCTGAGGTCCATGGAGTGGCTTACTTAGCAGATGGAAAACCGGTCATCAAGCCTCAGCAGAATAAAATAGATTTAAGAGAAGTCCCCTCACCATTCCGCTTTCAAGAAGACCTGCCTCAATTGGGTAAAAGGGTTACGTATATAGAGACAAGCAGAGGTTGTCCATTCCGTTGTCAATTCTGCCTTTCTTCAATCGAAGTAGGTGTACGTTACTTTGACAGAGAAAAGGTAAAAGATGACATTCGATTCTTAATGAAAAATGGCGCAAAAACAATTAAATTTGTGGATCGTACGTTCAATATCAGCCGAAGCTATGCCATGGAAATGTTTCAATTCCTAATCGACGAACATTTGCCTGGAACTGTCTTTCAATTTGAAATCACAGCAGACATCATGAGACCGGAAGTCATTGAATTTCTGAACGAAAATGCCCCAGCAGGATTATTTCGCTTTGAGATTGGAATCCAATCAACAAATGACGAAACGAATGATCTTGTGATGAGAAAACAAAATTACTCCAAACTGACAAGAACCGTTACGATGGTCAAGGATGGAGGAAAGATCGATCAGCATCTGGATTTGATTGCCGGTCTGCCTGAAGAGGATTACAATTCATTCCGGAAAACTTTCAATGATGTATTTGAACTGCGACCAGAGGAACTTCAATTAGGATTTCTGAAGATGCTTCGCGGAACGGGCTTAAGGATTCGTGCCAACGACCATCAATATACGTACATGGACCATTCACCCTATGAGATCCTCGGGAACAATGTATTATCCTTTGATGATATCGTTAGAATCAAACAGGTTGAAGATGTATTAGAAAAGTATTGGAACGATCATCGTATGGATAGGACGATTGAATATCTGGTGACCGAATGCTTTGAAACACCATTTGATTTCTTCCAACTATTCGGTTCCTACTGGGAAAACCGTGGTTGGTCAAGAATCGGACATCAACTGGAGGATTTGTTTAAAAGACTGCATGAGTTTTTATATACTGAGACAAGCTACAACATGTCGATTATTGAAGGCCTAATGAAACTGGATTATTTAGAGAATCAGAAGTACAAACCAAGAAAGCCTTGGTGGACACATGAACTGACGAAAGAAGAAAGGTCTGCTATTTACCAATCCTTGCTGGCACAACCAACCATAGCAGGTGAAGCTTTCGCTCGGCTAAACTTAAATGAAAAGGAATTGTATAAGCATACACTCCTTGAAACCATTCAGTCGAAGGATGGACAAGATCAGTATGTTTTAGCTTACTTTGAACCTGCCACAGGTCAATCTACCGTATTTGAGTTTGGCCGACAATCTGTTTCACTATAGACAAGAGAAAATGTTAAGCGGATCGCTTAACATTTTTTCTTGTCATTTTTTGCTTTCGGCTGTTTTTGTGTCACTTCCAGAATCTTGGCTGCATTAACATCTCCAAATTCCTGACCAAACTCTTCACGAAATGATTGTTTTTTATCCTTCATCAGCTTCTACCCTTCATACCTTTTGAAGAGTTTCTATTCTTTCCCTTAGCAGGATCTTCTCCTTGAGTGAATTCAGCGGAGAATTCTGCCTCTTGCTTATTCTTTAAAGGTGTTTGATTATTCTTTTCAGCAGCATTATATTGGGCTTTTCTTTTCATAATGTATCTCATCTCCTTTGTAACCTTACTTTCCCCACTCGGTTCTCTTTCCATTCCAAAAGACATATGATTTCCACTGCGAAAGGTATTCCAATACTAGAAGAAAAAGTCTGAATAAATGAAGCATTTAACCAGAAACTAAGTAAAAATGCTAAATGAGGATATGCAATGATACTTGCCTTCTTACTTTGTTATGCTCTACTTGGATGGAAATTCGGGAATTGGAAAGATTTTTACAGCTATTATCCAACATTATTGTTTTTTATTATTGGAGATCTACTCTCCCAGTATCTTTTATACGACTATTCAATGTGGCAGTTCCAAACGGTTACCGCATTAGGAGACCACATCAACCTGAATCATACGATCATCTCATTGAGTAAAATGGTTGTGCAATACACGGCAACCATTGCGATCTTTATCGGCAGATTGCCTTCGACTTTCCGGGGAAAAGTAATCTGGGTTATGTTGTGGACGTGCATTTACGGAGTGACTGAAGGCCTTTCTCATATCTTTGGAATGATGACTTATCACAATGGCTGGCATTTTGGCTGGGACATCCTATTTAATATCATGATGTTAACCGTTCTCATCATCCATCATAAAAATCCAATTATAGGATGGATCGTATCCCTCCCCATCATTTTCTTCCTATGGATCTATTTCGATGTTCCCTATTCTGTACTCAAATAAAAAACGATGCGGATTTAGCATCGTTTTTTTATCTATCCAATGATAACTCTTTCTTTAGGATAATGATATTTGGTGGTTTTCTCTTTTCCTCCTATCATAAACAGGAAGGATAGAATTCCGACACGACCGATAAACATCAAGGCAATGATAACGCATTTCCCTATAGATGATAGATCTGATGTAATCCCTAAAGATAAACCTGTTGTTCCAAAGGCAGAAGCAACTTCAAAGATTATTTCAATAAGACTGTGATCTTCTGTAATCGTTAAGATAACGACTGACACAAAACACATAAGAACCGCTACCATCGTAACGACTAACGATTTAATGATATCCTGTTCGTGTACTTCTCGTCTAAAAACCTTGATCGTTTGATTTCCTCTGGCAAAGTGAAATAAGAACAAGATATTCAGGGCAAATGTTGTTGTTCTGATTCCACCACCCACTGAGCTGGGAGATGCCCCAATAAACATTAGCGCACTCAAAACCAGCAACGTAGGAGTTGAAAACTCAGCTACATTCATGGTTGCAAGACCACCACTCCTCGTCGATGATGATTGAAAGAGTGAATAAAAGAATGATTCATGCCAAGCCATGCCTGCAAAAAAATGATCGTATTCGAACAACCATATAACTAAGGTACCGGAAATTAATAATATGGCGAATGTGATCGTTGTAATTTTTGTGAATAATGAAAAATGATGCTTGCTTCTTTGCTTGTTCATTAAATAGTCTTTTGTCTCGATCAAGACAGGAAATCCAATTGCCCCCAGAGTGAGCAATATAATAGTAATAAATTGAACAAAATAGTCATCTTTAAATGGGATAAGTGACTGACCGGTTATATCAAAGCCCGCGTTAGTAGTAGCACTCACTGAGGCAAAGAGCCCTTGTATAAATGCTTCCTGCCAGCTTGGATAGTAGCTCAGGAAATATACCCCTAAAATAAATGCCCCCACCAATTCAATTACAATGATAAGCAATAAAATTTGTTTTAATAGGTGAACAAGACCGGACAGATTGGTTTGATTTTGATCCGTCATGATCAACCGCCGTTCTTTCAAGCCTATTTTCTTACCTACTAAAAGCCAGAAAAAAGTTCCCAGAGTCATGATACCAATTCCACCGAACTGCAAAACAAATATCAATAAGAAAATTCCTGCTGTGTTAAACGTATCCGCCGTACTTACAACGGTTAAACCGGTGACACTTACAGCACTAACAGAAGTGAAAATAGCATCAATGAAACTCCACTCCGCCCCCGGTTTATGGGCAAATGGTAAACTCAAAAGAATCGTTGCCACTGTTACAGCGATAAGATAGAAGGACACAATGACTTGAGCTGGTGTCAATTTATTTAAATTTAATCTAAGTTTATACCACATATATGTATTTCCCTTTCAAGGTTATTTCCTTCTCTATCTTAATGAATATGTACAAAGAATGAAAGGAAAAATGGATAATTTCCTATATGTTTATTCTTTCTTTAACAAAAGCAGCTTAAACCACCAAGTATGACTGATCCATTCCATCCTCATACAAACTATACAATTTCGGCGAAATATTACCATTCATGTTCGAAGAAATAAGACAAATAATAGTACTACAGAAACATCATTGTTTCAAGTCTACTACTAAGGAGGAAACAACCATGGCTAGAAGCAGTAATAAATTACTCGTTCCTGGTGTTGAACAATACCTTGATCAAGTGAAATATGAAATCGCTCAAGAGTTTGGTGTGACACTTGGATCAGATACAGTAGCTCGCTCTAACGGATCCGTTGGAGGAGAAATTACAAAACGACTCGTTAAACAAGCTCAATCTCAACTTTCCGGACAACAAACTAAATAATATTGGCTTGGGTAGCTGGATTCACCAGCTACCCCTTATAATTGAGAACGACCCATTTTTGCAAATGGGCCGCTTTTTTTTAATCATCTTTATAGTTTCTGTTATCTTTTCGTTCTTGGTGATCCCTTTTCTTTTCATCTTTCCTGTCTTGATGATCTCGTTTCTTTTCTTCATTCCAATCGTTATGATTTCGTTTCTTTTCTTCTTTTCTGTCTTGATCTCTTTCATTTTCTTCTTTACTATTTTTAGGATTATGCCATTTTGCATTTCCTCTATAATTGTCTTTATCACGATTAGAATGACCATTGGAGTCCCGATGCTGATAATCAGAAGTATTATTTTTCCGTTCAGTCTGCACAGGCTTTTCTGGGTCCTTTTTTTGATTTGAATGGTTTTTATCATTTTTTTGAAGATTCTCAGTACCCTCTGGTTTCTGCTTCTTCTCCACAGAAGGTAATTCCACCTTTTGATTCTCAACCCTAGAACTCTTCTCTTTCTTTATTCCCTCATTGAGGACGTCTTCGTCTTTTTTCTCTCTTTTTGTATCCTCGAGGGATTTAGGTGTTTCAGCTTTTTCAGTTTCCCGTAATAAGGACCCTGCAGTCATTCCTTTATCAGAAGCTTCTTCTCTCATTTCCTGCGATGTTTCTTTCACGGTGATGTTCATGTTGTGATCTGTGCTATATTCTTGAACAAACTTATTTATTTCAGCAACAAAATCATCTTCCCGCTGATCATTTGAATCCTCAATAAATGAAGAGGTGATGAGAACATTTTGATTCTCCTTTAAAAATCCCATTTCTTCACATAAGAAGAAGATTTCCTCTGTCACTTCACTTACATCCATGTTTCCCCAGCCATCCAACTCTTCTAGAAGCAATTTGGCATCTTGATTGTAAGGTGTAATCTTTATCACCTGTTGTTTTTCATTCAATGTCAATTCCATACTTGGATTGATATCGACAGACACATAGGCATATGCCTGATTACTCTGTAAAAATGCACTTGAAAATAGGGTGAGAATGACGATTATAGATGTTAATAATGCAGTTGACACTTTCCAATTCCATTTAACAAATCGTTTGGCCGAAGCAGGTTCGTTACGCATTGGAAAAAATGGTATCTCCTCCCCAATATCATACTTTTGATTGGGCTGCTTTCTTCCAGTCAGAAATTCCCCTTCTGACGTCATCATAACGAGGATATCACTCTTGATTTCCATAATGATCCCTTTTTTCATATCTCTAACCGCCCTTTTAAGTAATCCCGTAAATACACATAATCTCCTATAAGAATAAGAGTAATGGCAATAATATATTTTCTATTTCTCTCAATAGTTTTTCTACTAACGTTTACCTGTTTCTCTAATTTTTTTATGGGTAATCGTTTTTTTTCAAGGAGGTAGTCCAATAATTCTATGGAATTCACTACCGTTTTAGCAATGTCAATGGCATTCAGTCTGGCATCTTCATGCTTAGGTGATTGTTCGACCAGCTCATTGAAGGATAATTTGAATTGAGAAAGATGTTCTTGGAAAGAGATGATCTCTTCCCGCCTCTTCTTACCCTCTTGCTGTTTTCCATATTCATCAACAGAGACGATTTGCTCGATAGTTAAATTTGGGGTCTCTTCATCGTCCTCAACCAGACTCTTGTCGATGCTTACATCCTGATACTTCCCGTTTTTTCTGATATAATCAATTACTTTCCGTTTGATGATCACTTCAGAAAAACTGATGATGGATGACCCTCGCTGATGATTATATTTTAAGATAGCGTCATGAAACGCGATAAGACCGATGCTAAATTCATCATCATTTTCATAGATATATCGTTTACAGACTGAAGATACCGTCTTTTTAACGAATGGTTTATAGTCTTCGAGGACTTCGTTCAGTAATTGCTCATCCCCGTTTTGTATTTGAATCGCCATATTCTCTAAAGTTTTTTTCTTTTTGGCTATCAAAAATAGTAATACATTTAGCATCAATCTCACTCCATCCTGCACACTATTATACTCATTAGAAGTTAAATTTAAAAGATAATAGAGAGGAGGAGTTCCACCAAAAGATATAAAGGTAGTATTTAAACCTGTTCAGATACCGCAATTAAGACAGCAAAGATTGTTTTCATTTATATATCGTCATATGTACACCTCCGAAGTCAATTTATTGTTTGGCCGATCGATCGCCTTATTAAAGGAGTTACGTTATGAATTCTTATTTTGAGGGGGTTAATATAAAAATTAAAAGATGATGGGGAGTTAAAATACTGTCAGAATTAACAAATCAAAAAAGCTAACGTGTGAATTCACACGTTAGCTTTACATTTATCATTATTCCGCTTTTGCTCTGGCTTCTTCTTTGATTTCTTCTTGCTTTGCTTTCTTTCTGGATAATAAATATCCTCCAACTGATAAAAGGATTAAAACGGTCCAGAAGACGAGCTTCCATGGCTTTGATTCAGGGAAATGGTGATCCAGGATCGCCACATCTGGATGAGCAAGCGTAAACACAGCAAGCTTAACCCCTACCCAACCGACGATTAAAAACGCCGCTGATTCCAATGTAGGATATTTCTCCAATAGCTTCACAAACCATGTTGCAGCAAATCGCATGATCACCAGGCCGATGATTCCACCAAGGAACATGACGATAAACTGACCACCGTCAATTCCACCGACATCAAACCATCCGGTTGGCTGCAAAGTAACCGCTAAAGCTACGGCAGCTAACATGGAGTCAACTGCAAAGGCGATGTCTGCAAGCTCCACCTTCAATACCGTCGTCCAGAAACCTGAGCCCTTGTTTGACTCTGACTCAACAATTCCCGTGTCTTTCCTCTTTTTAACAAAATGATGAATCGACACATAGAATAAATAGATTGCCCCGATGGCTTGCACCTGCCATACATTCACTAAGAACGAGATGAGAAATAGTGCAGCAAATCTAAATACAAATGCTCCTAACAGACCATAAAAGAGTGCTTTCTTTCTTTGTTCTACCGGCAGATGTTTAACCATGACCGCCATAACAACTGCATTATCAGCAGCCAGAATTCCTTCAAGACCGACAAGGATGAGCAGTACCCAACCATATTCCAATAACATTGAAGCATCCATTAATGTAAGTCCCTCCTATTTACACAGTTAGTTTTCCAATAGGCAAGGATTTTTATAAAATAAAAAGACCCTTGCCTAAATAAGGCAAAGGTCTTGCTGAGCATAATCATTATGCCAACAAAGCCGATGGAATAATCCATGAACTGACGACTTTGTTTAGGTATGTCACCTATAGCTACTCCCCTTTGACAGGTAGAAAACGTTTAAGTTGTATAGCCATATCTTACCTCATGAATGACGTTTCGTAAAGAGATAAAACTTAGTGGATCCGGATTAGGATTGATCGAATGATCAGCCCAAGTACCACTCCTGGAATCACAAACAACATCGGCAAAAAGACAGGTCCGATAAATTCACCAAATAAATATACCTTCGGAGAGTACATCAAGCCAACGGTCACCATATAAGCAGACATGACAAAAGGTAAAAATATATAAGGTTCTTCCTTTGTTTGAGCAAGCTTATAAGCATCCCACATGGCAAACATATAAAGACAAGGATAAAACATCAACCATTGATAATCGATTACAGAAGCTGCTTTATGGGTTTCCCCTAAAAAACTATACATGATCCCTTGATTGAAATTACTTTGGACATTGATGATAATCTCAAGAAGCACAAATAAAGTTCCCTTAAACCAAAGTCCAACCAATAATTGCGGAAAACCAGGAAGAGCAATGCTCCATAGAATTCCTTCTAATTTTGTAATAGAAGTTTTCATGGGCATCCCAGCAATTGGCGATGAAGTGAATGAATTAAAGGATGTATGTACCGGGTCGGATCTTGCGTAAGGGAAAATGACATCTCGAGAATCCTCCTATTGATGCTTCTCCCATTATTTTTACCATTTCCCTCCCAATTATTACGAGGATTAAGACACTATCTAACAATTTTCATGAAAACATCCTTAATTAATCTTCACATGTAATTTTTCGTTAGAATAATGTTCAAGATAAAATTCGACCATTTTTTCAATTTGGCTTGAGAGGGTAGGGCATTGAATATGGGACCCTCTCAAGTCTTCTTGGGCATATTGACAATTGAACCTTCCTTCAAGTGTAAAATAGTCAAGTGCTTCACGTTCAACCTTTAAATATCTGCGTACAAACCGAAAGCCCAGTGCCCAATTGGAAAGAGAAAGGGGAACCCTTCCCCGCGGCTGTTTCTTGTACATATGCCATAGAATCTGTTCATACACTTCCTTTACCGTCACTGGGTGTGGATCGGTAAGATGATAGGTTTTCCCTTTTCCGATCCCTGCGTGGCCGAGGTATATAGAAGCTCGGACGACATATTCGACGGGTACGATATTGATGAAGGCATCACCTTCTCCCAGAAAGGGTATCCAAGGTAAAAACGATAATCGTTTAAACATATTCATAATAAAATACGGACCATCAAACTTAACTGTCTCACCCGTCTTGGAACTTCCTTTAACGATACCGGGACGGATGATCGTAATCGGCAGGATTTCCTTCAGTTCCGCAACGTATACCTCTGCTTCATACTTTGTCTGTTCGTAGAAATTATTAAAGCTGTCCGGATATACAAGCTCCTTCTCATAAACTTCCCCTTTACGTGTACCGGCTACAAACGCAGTAGAGAAATAGACATATCTCTTTAATCGGTGAAGTGTTTTACAGAAACTATTAACATGGCTTGTTCCCTCGACGTTTACTTTATATGCAAGATTTTCAGGGACGGCAAGATCATAGATGGCAGCCAAGTGCCAGACATACTCCACTGTTTCGCGTATTTCACCTATTTTCTCTTCTGACATTCCAAGATCAGGTTGTGTAATATCTCCTTTCACTAAAATGAGATCGGTTCCTTTGTTTCCTGCAAGCTTCCCGGCTAATTCCTCTGCTTCTTTAGTTATAGTGTCTAAATGAAGCAAGTAAATCGATGATGCCTTCTCTTGACTAATTAATTCTTCCACAATATTACGACTTAAAAAACCTGGAAAACCCGTGATTAAATATATCCCTTTCTTCATATCGCTTCACCCCCGCCAAGGACTTCTTTCAAAATGGGTAAAAAAGCTAACCTGCAGTAAGGTACCTGCTCGATTTAAGGAGGTGACTACTTAGCTATAAGGTTAGCTCGTTTAAATTTGACTATTCTTTATTACCGTATGCTTCACGATTTCTCTTCATTCTTCTCGTTTCTTTATCAAAAAAGCTATATACAATCGGAATGACATAAATCGTCAACAGTGTACTGCTTATTAACCCACCAATTACGGCTATACCCATCGGCTGATTGATCTCAGTACCTTCCCCGAGTCCAAGGGCAAGAGGTAACAAGCCAAGTATAGTGGTCAATGCGGTCATTAATATCGGCCGTGCCCGATCCTGAACTGCTTCAACAATACTATCAAAGCTATTGATTCCTGATTCTTTACGCTGGTTGATGTAATCGACGATCACAATCGCATTGTTTACAACTATGCCTGCCAGGACAATGACACCTATAATCGCTGAAATGCTTATAGGTGTTTGAGTTACCGCCAGCGCTATTGCGACCCCGATGACCATGAGCGGCACTGTAAACATAATGACGAATGGATACTTAAATGATTCAAACTGTGCAGCCATGACCATATAGACAAGTACAATCGCGAGTCCAAGTGCAAGTGCCATATCGTCAATGGAGTCTTCAAGCAACTCCCTGTCACCACTGAAGGAAACCAAAGTCTCATTCGGAAGTTCCAAGGATTCTATCTTCTCATCCACAGCTTTCGAGATTGCCCCGAGATTGGTGGACGATGAATACTTCATAGTGAATTGAACCGCGTGCTGCTGATCGATCCTTTGTATACTGACAGGACCATCTTCTATCGAAAAATCCACTACAGAATTTAATTGAATATACTTTCCTTGTCCGTTAGGAATAAGTAGTTTTTTCAGAGAGTCCAGATTCTCAGTAATATTACGGTCATATTGTACGAGGACATTTATGACATCAGACGTCTCTGTAACCATTTGTGTCGCCAATACACCTCGTGTTACATCCTGTACAAGGGTGCCTATCTGAGCTGGTGCCAACCCTTGTTCGAGAGCTTTGTCACGGTTCACTTTCATTTGGACTTCTTTGACCGTTTCCATTTGATCCGTCGTCACTTCTGATACGTTTTTCATACCCTTCAAAGAATTGAATAATGCATCGACAGATTGATCCAATCGTTTTGGATCTGTATCTCTTAAATTGAACGTCAGGGTTTGAGGGCTGGAACCTGATGTTGACTGAAGGTTAAAAGAAACTTCCGATGAATCATTTACCTTTTTCGCAGCTTTTTCTATCTCAGGTTTTACTTCATCTGCAAAAGTGAATATGGATCTCCCACGATCATCCAAAGGCTTCATTTTTACATACACTTCAGCAATATTCCCTTTTGAACTTCCTCTAAAGGACTCTTCCTGAGTTGTACCGACCAGGCTTACAAAAACATCAACATCTTTCTCCTTTTCCAGCCTATCTTCAATTGCATTTACAACTTTATTCGTCTCTTCCACGGATGCTCCATTATCTAATTCGACTCTCATATTGAAAAACCCTTCATCCGTTGGAGGTAAAAACTGTGTTCCTACTGTCGTTAAGCCGAAACCGCCTGCGACCAGAGTGAGAGCCGTAATAAACAGGACGATGAATCGGTGACGAAGAGCCCACTTGACAGACCTGGCAAATGTTTTTCTGCTTTTTGAGCGCCTGCGCTTCGCTTCGAGATTTCCTTTAGGCTTCTTCAATAATCTGCTTGCTAACATCGGGATGACCGTTAAGGCTACAACGAGCGATGCTAATAAGCTAAAAGAAATGGTCAGGGCAAATTCGGTAAACAATTCACCGAGCAAACCTGAAATAAAGACAACAGGTAAAAACACTGCAACTGTTGTTAAAGTAGATGCCGTAATGGCTCCACCCACTTCTTTGGCTCCGACACTCGCAGCCTCTCTTGGTGTTTTTCCAAGAGAAAGATGCCGATAAATATTTTCAATTACAACAATGGCATTATCCACAAGCATTCCAATTCCAAGGGCAAGTGCTCCGAGAGTCATAATATTCAAAGCGAAATCAGCAAAGAACATTAAGACAAATGTAACGATGACAGAGTATGGAATCGCCACACCAATGATTAACGGACTCTTTACATTCTTTAAGAATAGGAATAGAACAAGCATGGCAAAAGCCCCGCCAATGATTAGGGAGTTTGCAATATTACCTATCGCTTGGGTAATGTAGTCCCCCTGATCAAAGAGAATGTCTGCTTTGATTGATTTGTATTGGTCTTGTTGAAGTAGACGATCCAGCTCATCTTGGAATGCTTTTGAAACAGAAGCCGTGTTTGCGTCGGATTGTTGTAACACACTAAAGAGGATGGCAGATTCCTGATTGGCACGAGTGATCGTATTCGTGTCCTGCTGCTTCTTCTCAACAGCCGCCACTTCCCCAAGGGTAATCTTCTTACCATTTTGAGGGTTCACTTGAAGCACCAATTTTTCCATTTCTTCAACGGACTGTAATTCACTCATAACCCGGGTGGTTAAGGTTTGTCCATCAGTTTCTATGGTATCCCCAGGTGATGTTACATTATTTGCTCTGATCGTGTTAATAACGTCAGATTGACTTAGACGATTATCTTTCAGCGCTTGTTGATTTAATTCAATGACCACTTCATCCTTGAGTGAACCAGAAACGTTTACATTGGCCACTCCTTCAACCCGGGTTAATTCCAATTTCAAATTCTCGGATAACGTCTTTAAATTGCTTTCCTTCCCCTCTTCACGTAATGAGAATTGAATGATTGGGAATTGGGCAGGATCAAACTTGAGAAACCTTGGATTATCCGCCCCATCTGGAAGTGGAGTTTGATCGATTCTTTGAAGAACATCATTTTCTATCTCATCAATGGAAGTTGTCCATGAAAATTCAAGGAGAATGAAGTTTGAACCTTCCCTGGAAGTAGATTGGATATTTTTCATTCCTGGTAAAGTTGACAAGCTTTCCTCGAGTGGCTTTGTCAACTTTTCCACTACTTCTTCAGGACTGGCGCCCGGATAATTGGTTACGACGACCCCAACTGGAGGGTTTAGATCAGGAATGAGCTTTAAAGGTATTCGGAGGAGGGACACCCCTCCAAGAATAAGAATGAGTAGCATTGTGACAATGGTGAATACAGGACGGCGTATGGAAAAATCACTGATTTTCAAACGGACGCTCCCCTTTCTATATCTATATTGTTCACTACGGATCGGAAGCAGTTAATGTTAACTATAGTCTCTTCAGGAAAATCCTTCAATATTAAAGCTTCTACTAGAGAAAATGTTCACAAATTAATCACCTTGATAAATAATTACACCTAATCTGTAAACACTATTTTTATACTGAAACGTTAGGAGCATTAGCATGGCGAATTGGGTTCCATTTGTATCCCTTAGTCTTATCAGCATTATCCTGTTGGTCATAATTGTCGTTAAGAACCGTCATATATCTGCTCGGATTTTATTATTTTGGCTTTTCATTTCCGGTTTAGCTTATGTATTCGAATATATCATCTTTGTATTATTTAACAGCTATACGTATCATCCCCATATTTTATCGAATAATTACAATGACAGTGTGTTGGGATCGATTAGTTCCCAGGCCTTTTCAGTGCCAATCGCGCTGACGTATATTGTTGTCTATCATTTAAGATCAACCAGGATTGCCTTGATCATTGGTTTATTCTTTCTCATAGAAACATGGTTCACCTATTCAAATTTTTACGAACACCATTGGTGGCAATCGTATTACACATCATTTTTCTTAATCCTTTCTGTCATGCTGTCTAAAGTGTGGTGGAAGCTGCTTGAAAATACTCCTAATCACTATGTACTGTTCATTACCTTGTTTTTTGCACTATCAACCGTCTCCCTTTCATTTGCCTGGATTCTTTCATCCCTTTTGGAACTATATATCCTCCCATTGCATCATTTCTCTAATCCTACACGGGACTTGATTGCAGGAAATGCAATGTACATTTGGTTTACCACCTACTTTTATGCACTGGTTATCTTCTTTAGAAATAAGGATAAGCAATATGCACTGTTGACCATCCTTTTCCTGTTAACAATAGAAGTATTCATGGTCCAAGAAGGTGTGTTGCTATTAAAGAATCCACTCATGATGATGGTTCTTCCCCTTTTTCATTTTTCAGTGATTTCAATAGGCGGATATTTTTACAATCATCATTTCCCAAATTATGTTGAAATCACACGAAAAGGACTGCCCTCTGGATAATTCATCTTTTAGAAAAAAATTCGATGAATGACCAGGACAGTCCTCATTATTTTCATACAGGCTCTTTGTGTAAAGTTTGTCGCTATCTCATTGTTGATTGTAGGAAGAAATAGGGACCGTTCCTTTCCGCTCCTGGCACTTGCTTCCGCGGGGCTGGGCCGTGAGCCTTTTCGGCTGCGCCTCCGGGGTCTCACCTGTCCAGCTATTCCCGCAGGAGTCAAGTGCCTTCCGCTACAATCCACTCTGTGCTTCTACATTTTGGCTCCCTTTTGGGATTAAAAGGAGCAAAAAAATAACTCCGGTATTACCCACTTGGGAATTACCTTGTTTTTTTTTAACCATTTGGCTCTGTCACATATATCCATAAAATGGTGAGGGGAGTTGCAAGCGGAGCAGTTCCCCTCACCATCCAACTCACACTCATATTGACAGAGCCCAAGCAAAACTAATGTTTTAAAACAACAAACTTTACAAAAAAGGAGCTTCTTATTAAATATTAATTTGATATAACTGGATTAGATTCAGTTTGTTCTTTTTCAATGGTCCAGCCGGTAAATCCATAAAGAATCGTTATGACGGGAGATATGAGACAAAAGATTGCAAACGGTAAATACTCTACTGTGGCGACACCTAATACATCAGTTAAGAATATACCACATACACTCCATGGTACTAACGGGTTAATGACCGTCCCAGCATCTTCTAACGTACGTGATAAGTTTTTGGGATGTAATCCAAGCTTCTTATATTGGGATTGAAAGGCTTCTCCCGTTAATAGGATGGACAGATACTGCTCCCCTACAACCAGATTTATACCAATGGCCGATAGAGCCGTTGAAAGAATCGTTCTTCTTCCTGATTGAAGGATCGTTGAAACTTTATTAAGCAATACAGGAATAATACCAAGTTTAAATAATAATCCACCGAGGCTTAAAGAGAGAATGACAAGTGAAATCGTAAACATCATGCTGTTCACTCCTCCTCTAGTTAAAAGTGAGTCGATGGATTCCACCCCTGTTTTGGATTCAAATCCCGAAAATAACACCTGAAAAAGTTCATTCAGCTTCAAAGATCCATGTAAGAACGAAAGGCCGATTGAGGCAACTATATTGATCGCAAGCGTTAGGAGTGCAGGGGTCTTAAATACGATGAGAACAATTAGTAATAATACAGGAACAAGACTGTACCAATGAATCAGACCTGTTTGATCCAAGCCATCCTGTAACGATTTCAGCTGTGTTAAATTGACATCGCTTGTTTCCGGTGATAAAAATCCAAAAACGATGAGTGTAATAATGAATGCAGGGACAGTTGTCCAGGCCATATTACGAATATGAGTAAATAAATCTACTTTCACAATAGAGGAAGCAAGGTTCGTTGTGTCTGATAATGGCGACATCTTATCTCCAAAAAAAGCTCCTGAAACAATCGCGCCTGCTGTGATACTCATGGACAGTCCCATCGCCTCACCGATTCCGATAAGTGCCACCCCTATGGTAGCCGCCGTCGTCAATGAACTTCCAATCACGATGCCGCTCAAGGAAGTAAGCAAAAAGGCAATCGCATAAAAATGATTGGGTGATACAAATTCAAATCCATAAAACATCAAAGTGGGAATGGTTCCACTGAGTAACCAACTGCTCACAAGAAGACCAATAAAGAAAAAGAGTAATATTGCTCCTAATCCACCTTGTGCCCCAACAATCATCCCTTGTTCAATCTCTTTGAATTTCACTTTACGACTAAGCCCATACACCATCAAAAAGAAGAGCGATATGATGATAGGAATATGGGGGACTGATTCGAGCCCAATAATACTGCCACTGATAATCCCCAGTACAGCGATCAATATCACTGATGCTTCTATAACGTTTGGTTTGTTTACGCTTTGGATGTTTAACATAGTAACACTTCCTTCTCTAAGTTGAAATTGATGAATTGGAACAGAAAGAACAACAAAAAGAACTCTCCATCCCGAATAGGGACGAAGAGTTCTCCGCGTTACCACCCTAATTGGAATAAACCTATTGTCATACATTCCCACTATTCATTCACTACTATTCATGAATAGTTGACAGGTAGTTTATTCCCACTTCATAAAGGTTTGTCCCTGGATAAAGCCTCATTTACTTAGAGGATTTATAAGCAATGTAATTCAGAAATAATGGACCTGGGCTCTCACCTGCCGCCCAGTCTCTGATTGCTGTCCACTTATTTCCTACTGCGTTGCTCAAGACAAAAATATTTAATCTAATCGCTAAGAGCTCGCAAGGACATTATCCTCTTTCGCTCTTAAACGCTTTTAAGCACTAAAGTAATTATAGTAGTATTTTATCATCGTATTGAAATATGTCAATGATTTTCATTAAAAAATACCCCTCTTTGTAAGAAGAGAGGTCATTTCGGCTATACAAACAGGGATTGGACAAATGGTTCTTTTGCTTCAAGAGCCGGCTTTCCTATGAAGTAGCCTTGTGCATAATGAACACCGATTTTTTTACAGAATAGCAATTCTTCTTTCCTCTCAATCCCTTCTGCTAATACAAGGATGTTCAACTCCGTTGCAATCTTCATGACCTTATGTAAGAACTCCTGGTTCTCTGGAACGCTATCACAATGATTGATAAAAGAACGGTCAATTTTCACATAGTCTGGCTTAAGGAGAGTCAGCATTTCGACAGTGGCAAAACCGGAACCAACATCATCAAGCGCCACTTTCATTCCTTCACGCTTATATACATCAAGGACGGATTTTAAATGCTCCACATCCCCAATTTTCTCTGTCTCCACCACTTCGAATACAAGATCCTCAGG
Organism: Rossellomorea aquimaris; assembly: GCF_008180865.1. Lineage (GTDB taxonomy): Bacteria > Bacillota > Bacilli > Bacillales > Bacillaceae_B > Rossellomorea > Rossellomorea yichunensis. The sequence goes on along the minus strand of NZ_VTEX01000001.1, from coordinate 337,876 downwards.
ATTTAAACCTAATTCGTTCACGATTTGAAAGGTATGGCGTAAACAAAATTCAGGATTATAAATCGTAGAAGGAAGGAAATTAATGAAACTTTTAAAACCGGGTTTCACCTGACCTACACGGCATTCAATCGCTGATTTCCTTGCTTTCTGGTCTAACATGGAATGAAAGCCTGTTATGGCGGCAATTTCAAATAATTTTCCCGGATTAATCTTTTTTGATTGTTCAGCTGTCCGTAAAAGAGATTCATAACCCAAGAGACTATAGTCGCTTAAATCAATGATCGGCTGAAGGTGACTGATGAATTCCCCATCCTGAATCATCTCTACCATCTCTCTATGTTTCATTAACAATATGAATTTGCCTACTTCCATGAATGAACCCGGATGGTCGATACAATTAATGCTGCACGTCCATCCACCCTCTTCCAAAAATTTCTCTTCTCTAACAAGCTTTTCATATAGTACATTCAGATTTTCATATGGAAAAACATATGTACCATCTTCTAATTGCGAAGAATATCCCTTCAACGGCAAGGTATGATGATGATCATTATGTAAGAAAAAGTACCCTGCATCATGATACTCCATGGTTACTGCACAATTTGCACACGATATGTTCATTCTCCACTATCTCCCTTTATTATTAAAATTTTACCTATATGTATATACTAAGACTTTTCACCTAAACAATGCTACTAATATACATATATTCTAGGATAAATTCACTTAATAATGGTAAAAAGTTCAATTATATCCAGATGACACCCTCCATTCCGACTACAAAAAAACACCCCTCCAAGTCCAATCCTTGAGGGGTGTTCACGATCTTTACATCAAACTATATAATCGAATATCCGGATTTTTATCATTGAACCATCTCATGGCAAAATCATTTTCAAACAAGAATACCAGGTTATCATGACGGTCTTTCACCAGCATGCTTCGAGAGCTTGACATTGTTTCCTTAACATCTTCTTCATTTTCAATCCATCTGGCTATTTTTGATCCAATCGGTTCCATTTTCACATCAACATTATACTCATTTTTCATTCTGTGCTCGAATACTTCAAACTGTAGCTGTCCGACTGCACCAAGTATAATATCTTCCGTGCGGGTCTTATAGTATTGGATGGCCCCTTCTTGAACCAGTTGAAGAATCCCTTTTTGAAAATGCTTCTGTTTCATTACGTTCTTAGCTGTAACACGAACAAAAAGTTCAGGTGTAAATTGAGGGAGCTTTTCATATTGGAAGCTCTGCTTTCCTTGAACAAGCGTATCACCTATTTGATACGTACCCGTGTCATAAACCCCGATAATATCCCCACTTACTGCTTCGTTTACAGTGCTTCGATCGTCTGCAAGAAATTGTGTGGATTGAGCAAGCTTAATCGATTTACCTGTGCGGGAAAGATTAACCGTCATCCCTCTTTCGAATTGCCCAGAACAAATGCGGAGAAATGCAATCCGGTCACGGTGAGCTGGATTCATATTGGCTTGAATCTTGAACACGAAACCAGAGAACTCCTCTGCCGTCGGCTCAATTTCTCCTGCGTCGGAATTCCTTGGCTGAGGAGATGGTGCAAATTGTAAATACGTTTCAAGAAACGTTTGAACACCGAAATTCGTCAATGCACTACCGAAGAAAACGGGAGAAAGCTCTCCATTCGCTATTCTCTCACGTGAAAACTGGTTTCCCGCTTCGTTCAGAAGCAACACATCTTCAAGGGTCTGATCATATAGGTTGCTTTCCTTCAGTGGGTGTTCTCCCTCGATTTCACCTTCATCGTTTAAAGGAATGAAACGATCTTCATCCTCCACGCGGAATTGCTCAATTCGATTATGGAAGCGATCATAGATACCTAAGAATTCTTTCCCCATTCCTATCGGCCAATTCATCGGATAAGATTGAATTCCAAGTACTTCTTCAAGCTCTTCCAATAATTCCAATGGTTCACGGCCTTGACGATCGAGCTTATTAATGAATGTGAAGATCGGTATGCCTCTCATTCGGCAAACTTTGAAAAGCTTTAAGGTTTGTGCTTCAATCCCTTTGGCTGAATCAATGATCATAACCGCACTATCAACAGCCATCAATGTTCTATAAGTATCTTCAGAAAAGTCCTGGTGACCAGGTGTATCCAGGATATTCACCCGATAATCATCATAGTCGAAAGCCATAACAGAAGAAGTGACTGAAATCCCTCTCTGCTTCTCAATTTCCATCCAATCAGATGTAGCGAACTTTCCTGATTTCTTACCTTTTACAGTCCCAGCTGCCCGAATCGCCCCTCCAAAGAGAAGAAGCTGCTCAGTTAATGTTGTTTTCCCGGCATCCGGGTGGGAAATAATAGCGAAAGTCCGTCTTGACTGAACTTCCTGTATAAAGTCAATTTTCATTCATAAAATCCTTTCTCGTCATTCTCACTTTCTCATCATATTCGTTCTAAAGTGACAATGCAACAAAGAATCAATACCTTAGTAAATCAGGGATGTTTCACACATCATTTCCTATTGGTATGAATTTTGCATTTTCACTATCACGCCCATACAGTATTCATCAAAATGGCTTTAAGGACACTTACATTTCACTTGTCCATTGAACAATCCGGGAACTTAATGTTCCTGCTGTTTCTTTTGAAACCCTTCCCTGTAATGATTCCAGTATTTTAGTTTGTATATTATCTTCATCATAGGTGAAAGAATAAGACCATTGAATATCCGGGACTGCAATCAATATGAACTCATCCTTCTTGTTTTCATAGATATATACTTTTTGTTCCATGCCTTCCAAAAAATTTTTTCTGATCTTCAAAATGTGTATCCCCTTTCATGAAAACGCTTTATTGGCGCATACTAATGACGATGTTGTCCGTACAACTTTAAGAAAATCGTGTAATTGTAGGTTGTCAGACGTCTGAAAGAATTGTAAAATAAAAAACCGAAAGCATCAAGTTACAAACTTAAATTTCGAAGAGGTGAAAGAAGTGCAATATTTATGGGGTATCATGGGTATTATTGTCGTTCTGGGAATTGCTTTTGCATTTTCTACGAACAAAAAGCGTATTAATTTCAGAACCGTCCTTGGAGGACTAGCTATACAGTTATTTTTCGCTTTTATCGTGTTAGAAACTTCTTGGGGTCAGAATTCTCTAAAAGGATTGACTCAAGTTGTAAACGCTATTATCAATTATTCAAATGAAGGGATCACCTTCCTTTTTGGAGGACTTTATACGGAAGAATCCAATATAGCGTTTATTTTTGCGTTTAATGTCCTTCCTGTCGTTATTTTCTTTTCAGCTTTAATTTCAGTCCTTTACTATCTTAAAATCATGCAATTTTTCATCAAAATTTTAGGTGGCGGACTGGCAAAGCTGTTAGGAACAAGAAAGGCGGAGTCGCTTTCTGCAGCAGCGAATATTTTCGTCGGCCAAACTGAGGCTCCGTTAGTAGTAAGACCTTATCTATCCAGAATGACTGAATCGGAACTTTTCGCAGTCATGACGGGTGGACTTGCTTCTGTTGCAGGGTCTGTATTAGTCGGATATTCCTTATTAGGGGTTCCTTTGGAATACTTACTGGCAGCAAGCTTCATGGCTGCTCCTGCAGGACTTGTGTTGGCAAAATTATTTGTACCTGAGACAGATAATACACCAGAACCAAAAGAGCTTGATATGGAAGCGGATTCTGATTCTGCAAATGTCATCGATGCAGCGGCTAAAGGGGCCAGCGTCGGGCTTCAATTAGCTTTAAATATCGGTGCAATGCTACTGGCCTTTATCGCACTTGTCGCGATGATCAACGGATTGCTTGGCTTAGTAGGCGGCTTGTTCGGTATGGACAGCCTTTCACTGGAACTTATCCTTGGTTACGCCTTTGCTCCACTTGCTTTTGCTATTGGAGTACCTTGGAGTGAGGCAGTCATCGCCGGAAACTTCATTGGACAAAAGCTTGTCATCAACGAATTCGTTGCTTATTCCGCGTTTGCTCCTGAAATCGGGAACTTATCGGATAAAGCGGTAGCTATCATCTCCTTCGCACTATGCGGATTTGCCAACCTTTCTTCATTAGGTATTTTACTTGGTGGACTTGGTAACCTTGCCCCTGACCGCAGAGGAGATATCGCCCGCTTAGGATTAAAAGCCGTCATTGCCGGTGCACTCGCTTCGTTACTAAGTGCGGCAATTGCTGGTATGTTCGTATAATATATATGATTATAAAGGAAGCTGTCCACATGTGGACAGCTTCTTTTCATCTATAGACTGCTGATGGAATGTAAAGCTCATCATTTGCAAGGCAGGTCCTTCCCTTTCCCGCTTTCTTAGCTACATAAAGCCTTTGATCGGCAAGTGCGATTAGCTTTTCCGGGTCATTGGCTTCCGTTGTTTCAGCCTGGCCAAAACTCATGGAAATCGCAATAGGCGTTAGAGCCTCCAAGCGGTAATACAAGTCCTTTAAAAACAGGTGGATAACATGGTCATCCATTTGAGGCAGTAAGATGACAAATTCTTCCCCTCCATATCGAAATGCCTGTCCCTTATAGGGCTCCGTGATAGTACGAAATACTTCCCCAACCTTTCGAATCACTTCATCCCCGGTTAAATGCCCGTAATCATCATTCACCTTTTTGAAATCATCGATGTCACCAAGGAGTAAGGTGAAAGATTCATTCGCATCCACTTTCCGTTTAAACTTCTCCTGAAACGATAGTTGATTGAACAAGCCAGATAAATAATCTCTATGTGCGAGATGATGATAGGCTTCTTTTTGCGCATAATGAGCTCGCTCACGGAGCATGATCAGAGCACCGAAAAGGCCAATGATCCAAAGGAAAAACAAATTTAAAGAAAGAGTGAAATAATGTTGGAAATCTGTTAAGTTGACGGTCAAGATTCCCATCAAAAGGTATGCAAGACTAAATACTGCAAGAGAAATGAGGGCCCCTTTGGTTCTCCAATAAATGGTTGCATGCATGACAAACAATATGGAAATTGGATAAAGCGGACTATGTATCCCTTCTGATAAATACATCAGCCAGATCAATGCCAGGAAATCGAATATTATCCCGGCTTTTAAGATGAATTGGAGACTTTTTTTATCATCCCTTGCCCGAATAAGTGCAATTTGAGTCACAAGCATATAGATGACCCCGGATACTAATAAATAGGGAAAGAACGTTTTATTGGTAGTGATATTATCAGAAAAGGGCGGTACGTAAAATATGAGAGTAGCTATCACAACAAATAGCCACCTCAAAGTAGAAAACAACTTCTCAGTTTCGTAATCATTCAAGTACAACGAAAATCTCATAAGCTTCATTCTCTCATCATTTAATATATAGTTTAAATTTACCAAAGTTTATGAAAGCCGTCTATGTACATATAAAAAAACAGACCAACATCATTCATATTGGTCTGTTACTCCGTAGAAAATTATTCAGTTACACCGTACTTCAACTTGCTTTCTTCTATCGCAATATTCTTGTCACTATGAGGATATTTCGTATTTTCGATGATTTGATAATCCTCATGACCTTTACCGGCAAAGATGATGATATCCCCCGGTTCACTTACCTCCACTGCATGCTTAACCGCTTCGGCGCGATCCCCGATTAAAGCGTATTGTTCATGCTGCATTCCTTTTTCAAGATCTTTTAGAATGCTATCGTATTCTTCATATCGCGGGTCGTCTGTTGTTAAAATCACATAGTCTGCTAGTGATGCCTTTTCTGCCATCGTAGGACGTTTTGTCTTATCACGATTTCCTCCTGTACCAACGAGGAAAATGATCTTGTTTTCTTTAAACGGCAGGACGGATTGAATGGCATTTTCGATTGCATCAGGCGTATGTGCATAATCGATGTAAACGGATAGAGGTGCTTCCATTTCAACCTTCTCCATTCTCCCACTTACAGGTGGGAGATCGCGTACAATTTCCACTAGTCTGGATACTTCCATCCCCTTCGCATACAAACATGCCATGGCTGTCAGTACATTGTAAACATTGAACTTCCCTAATAACTTCATTTCTACCTCAAAGCTTCCTTGAGGAGATACAAGTGTAAACTTTGTTAGATCATTAAAATATTCTACATTTTCTGCTTTGAAGTCTGCGTGCCCTTCAAGTCCATAGCTGATCACTTCATGAGGAGTCATATAGCTGTAGCGCTCATACCATTCGTCATCTGCATTTAGAACAGCGTATTTTGGTTCTTGAAGGTCCTGACCTAGTTGAGAAAACAATAATCCTTTGGCATAGCCATAGTGTTCCATCGTTCCGTGATAATCCAAATGATCATGACTTAAGTTGGTGAAAGCCACCACATCAAAGTCGATTCCCCAAAGCCTACCCAACGCGAGTCCGTGTGAGGATACTTCAAGGGTGAAATTCTGAATATCACGATTTATCGCTCTTTGCAGCATCTGCTGGTTCGTTAAGTTGTCACAGGTTGTGTTTTCACTCGGGAGTAACTCTCCATCTAAATTAAAGCCGATTGTACCGGATAATGCAGAACTCCGGCTGTCATTTTTCAGAATGGAGTGGATCAGGTTACTCACTGTAGTCTTACCATTGGTTCCCGTTACGCCGAAAACCGTTAACTTCTTGGAAGGGTAATCATAATACTTATTGGATAATTGAGACAAGGCTTTGAATGAGTCTTTAACTACGACTAATGCTGCTTTATTTAAATCGATGTCTAATTGTTTTTCTGCTATGATCAGGGTGGCTCCTTTTTCAACGGCCATATGTGCATAATCATGTCCATCCACTGTGTAGCCTCTTGTACACACAAACATGCTTCCTTCTGTCACTTTTCTGGAATCGACATGAATTTCGTTTATTTCTGAAGGCAATTCACCGTAAATGGTTTTTAATTTAATGCTGTCTAATAGATTATATGTAATCATTTGCTTACCTCTTTTGTATTAATATTGTATCTATTTTATCTTATCATCTTCGCTTTGATAAGAGAAATACCTCCTATAATCAAAACAAACTTTTCTCACACAAATGTCACCATACCCCCATTCACGATGGCTAAAACAAAAAAGTCTTTGATCACACCAATAATCAGGGTGACCAAAGACTTCACTTTACTCCACAACCATCTTTGATTGAACATAGTGCCAAAGTAATTTTTCCGTATTGAGGATCGAGGATTCATGCGTTCGCTCATATGCATGAGAAGCATCGATGCCCGCACCGATCAGTCCATGAACGATGTCAAAGCCTGCACGGATCGCGGCTGATGCATCGGAACCATAGTAAGGATAAATATCGACCTTATATTCGATCCCGTTTTCTTCAGCTAATGAGACTAAGTGTTTACGCAATTCGTAATGATAGGGTCCACTCGAGTCCTTCGCACAAATAGAAACGGTGTATTCATCCGTTGATTGTCCATCACCGATTGCTCCCATATCCACCGCCAGATATTCAATGGTTTCTTCAGGAATATTGGAATTCCCCCCATATCCTATTTCTTCGTTATTGGATATTAAGAAGTGGGTCGTATAAGGAAGTGTGATTCCTTCTGATTTGATTTGGTGAATTAAGCGTAGTAGCATACCCACACTTGCCTTATCATCTAAGTGGCGGGACTTAATAAACCCGCTTTCTGTAATTTCAGCGCGCGGATCAAAGGAAACAAAGTCACCAACCTCTATGCCAAGTTCCCTTACTTCCTTTGCATTTTGGACTTTTTCATCAATGCGGACTTCTATATTTGTTTCGTCCCTTTTCGCCTCACCCGCATTTTTGTATACATGTACGGATGTTTGATGCATGAGAATGGTTCCACTGTAAGTTCTGCCTAAAGAGGTTTCGATCTGACAATACTCCCCTTCGACTGCATTCCATCTGAATCCACCTATCATGGATAAACGCAAACGTCCATCCCCCTTGATTTCCTTGACCATGGCACCAAGGGCATCCACATGGGCCGTCAGCATACGATGCCTTCCTGTATCTTCGCCAGGCAGCGTAATGATCAGTGCACCTTTTCGGTTTCTTTTCATTTCTACATCTAAGTCTGATAGATAATCCTCAACAAAATTCATTATCTTATTAGTGTTTCCTGAAGGACTTGGAATTTCAACAAGCTCCTTAATTATTTCAAGTGTTTTCTTCGTATTTGGATATGTATTCAATTGACTCCCTCCCTTATCGTATTATACCGTCAATTGGAAGCTTACTACAAATGTTGTTTACCGAATATTCCACCTAATACGCTTAGATTTTTTAATCGCTTCTCTTTCAAACTTCTTTCTTTTCTCTTTTTGAAACGGATGAATATACCCACAGTTCTCACAGCAGTAAAAGCCAATATTCCCCTTAACCTTTTGTCCATGAGGCAAAATCGTAAGTCCATCACCATATTCTTCTCTCAAGAATATTTCACTTTCCGTCAGATCCGGGTGACCACAATATAAACAACCATTACCCCCCATATTTTCCACCGCCCCTTTTTGTACATGCCTATGAAGGGAACGGGAATACTATGAATGGATTTGTAGGAAGTTTACTGTAGCCACTAATCAATACACATTAAAAAACATCAAAGAAACAGGAGTGATATAGTGAACTCTTCAACACTGGACAATTTACCTCAAGGTAAGAAACATCCGAAAGGGTTATATCTCTTATTCTTCACAGAATTATGGGAACGGTACAGTTACTATGGCATGAGGGCTCTTCTCGTCCTCTATCTAACAACTGCATTTGTAAGCGGGGGATTGGGTGTGGATCCTGCCAAGGCATTATCCATTTATGGAATTTATACAGGAAGTGTATATTTCACACCAATATTCGGAGGGTGGATGACAGACCGCTATATAGGTTTGAGAAGAGCGATTACCATCGGGGGCATCACAATGGCATGCGGGGATTTTTTAATCTTCCTTACTCACTCCCAAACTGGGCTATATGCAGGATTAGCCCTTCTGGTAATCGGAAATGGATTCTTCAAACCGAATATCTCAACCCTGGTTGGTGAGCTCTATCCACGACATGATAAACGAAAGGATGCAGCCTTTACGATCTTTTATATGGGAATTAACTTGGGAGCATTATTCGCACCGCTTATTGCAGGGTTCCTCGCAGAGGATTTATTTCTGAAAACACTTGCGGATGGTACGATGCACTATGGATTTAAATGGGCTTTCCTTGCATCCTCCATCGGAATGGTTACTGGACAAATCATCTTTAGCACATTAAATAATAAGTATCTCGGAAACGTTGGATTAAGGCCCAATAAAGCATTGGCAGAAGAAGCGAACGAGAACCAGAATGTTCCTCTGACGAAGAAAGAAAAGCAGCGGACAAGAGCCATTCTAATCCTAGCCTGCTTTGTCGTTTTCTTCTGGGCTGGCTTTGAACAGGCAGGAAGCTCGTTCACTCTGTACACGAAAAACTTCATCGATCGAGAAGTGTTCGGCTACACAATACCTGTCGCCTGGTTCCAATCTGTTAACCCCTTGTTCATTGTAATTCTGGCACCTATTCTATCAAGTGTCTGGTTAAAGCTTTCAAGATCAAATAGAGGGGACCTGAACATGACGACAAAAATGGGAATCGGAATGATTCTCCTCGGACTCGGATTTATGATCCTCATTCCCGCAGTCATGCAAACGGGTTCGGATGAACAGAATATCACCATAAAGGCAAACTTACTGTTTATCGTCTTTACTTACCTTCTCCACACTCTGGGAGAACTCTTCTTATCGCCTGTCGGTTTGTCTCTGGTCAGTAAAGTAGCACCTGTTAAAATCGCATCCTTGCTGATGGGTGTTTGGATGGCTGCCATAGGGGTGGCAAGTCTTCTTGCCGGACAGTTAGCCTCCCTGACAGCCACACTGGGATATTTAGAAATCTTCGCTGTCATCGGTGCCACCGCCATTATCCTTGGCTTCGTCTTACTTGCCATTTCGAAAAAGCTTGTATTAATGATGAGGGAAGAAAACCAAACGTAATAGAAATAGGAAAACCGCTGCTGGGCATTAAGCCAAGCGGTTTTCCTATTTCACCTTCTTCTCAGCTGCACTCCCGTTCAATAATCCACCAATCAATAATATCGTGGAGGAAATGTAAAACCATACAACTAACGTAATGACGCTGCCCAGCTGACCATAAAACTGAGAATAGTCATTCAATTTAACATAGGTACCATATAACCAGGAAACCCCTTGCCAGCCAAAGGTCGCGAATAGTGCACCGGGAATGACATGTAGGAAAGAAATTCGTTTACTTGGAACAACCATATACAGAAACAGGAAGAGTATAAACATAAAAATCGAACTTAAACCCCATTTTCCAATAACCCATGCTTGACTCCATTCTCCGTTAATCTTCCCTTCAGCGAACCTTGCATGACGGATATATTCCTCAACCACTGGTACAATAAGAGAAAATGAAATAAGGAACATAAAACCGACTGTCAATAATAGATCATACAATAACGCAACCAGAAAGGGTTTCTTCCTCTCGATTTTATACGCTTTATTCAATGATCTCACCATTGACTGTACAGCCATTGAAGAAAGCCAGAAGGTAAAGAAGATGGAAATGGACAACACATCCCCCCGTTGGTCATACAGAATACGATCTATATTATTTTGAATGATGGCGTACGACTTATCAGGTGCAAAAGGCTTAATCAGTAGCAACACATTTGTTTCCGAAATGGGCAGATAACTAATCAACGAAAAAACAAAAATTAAAAACGGAAAGATCGATAACAATAAATAATACGCCAACTGTGCAGAATGATCGAAGAAACGTTCCTTAAAAAACCGAACTGTCACATTCTTTGAATGATGTAAGATATTCATGGTTTTAAACTCCTAAATAGGAAAAGATATTCTTATTTTCCCCTTTCATGCACAATTCAATCATTTTTGAACAGCTTTGCATTATCATATTTCCTTTCTAACCCTCATTCTACACTCCTTTTTCTCCACTCATCCTTTAATAAACCAAAAAGCAGGGAGTCTCTCCACCCATTTTTCATTTTCAAAGCATGACGGATTCTTCCTTCTAACGTCATACCGATTTTTGTTAACACTTTCTGAGAGGGAATATTTTGAGGGTCACATGTCGCTGAGATTTTATGCAAATTCAACTCTGAAAACCCCCTCTCCACTAATGCATTTCCTATGAGAGTTCCTATTCCCTTCCCCCAGTAATCAGGATGTAAAACATATCCAATTTCTCCAGACTGGTGAACGAAGCTTTTGATTATAATTTCTCCTGCACCAATCACACGACCGGTTTCCTCATCGACCAAGGCTTGAACATACCTTGTTTGTGGAATCACCTTTTCAGCTTTCAGCACATCTTCCACATATGCTAATGTTTCCACTTCCGAATTCGGGCCCCATGCCTGATACCGAGAAACAGTTTCTTGGGACGCATAAGTATGAACGTCCTTCCAATCTTCTTTCTTTAACCTGCGTAAAAATAAATGAGAAGAAAGATTAATCTTTTCCATGTCATTCACCCCACATGCACTATAAATTGTTCTTATATTAACATAATTTCCCGCGTCAGCAATAAATTCATTCTGAAAGACTGCCATTATTGGACAAATAGACAAGATAATTCAAAAACAACATGCAATATTCACGAAACTAATAAAGGATTTCTCCCTCCCATTCAAGAATCAATAGTAGAAAGAAAATTTCTTGCATCACTGTATGAAGCAGACGAAAGGAAAGGGAGAATTGAAATGGAAAATAACAAGGAAAAAATGGGGAATGAAGATGTATACACCGACTTTATTAATAAAATGACCTATGGTGAATATCTTGGCCTGGATACACTACTCCATAGTCAGAAACGTTTATCCGGTCATCATGATGAAATGTTATTCATTATCATTCATCAAGTAAGCGAGTTATGGATGAAATTGATTCTGCATGAAATCAAAGCCAGTATCACTTCCATCCAAAAAGGTGAGCTTTCTCCTGCATTTAAAATGTTGGCACGTGTTTCAAAGATTCAATCACAAATCATTCATGCCTGGGATGTACTCTCCACACTTACACCATCAGAATACGTTCAATTCAGGGACAGCCTGGGACAAGCCTCAGGATTTCAATCCTACCAATATAGAATGATCGAATTTGCCCTTGGCTACAAAACGAAACATGTATTGGAGATTTACAAGAAGGATCCAGAGTTATTAGTCCAGCTTGAAGAGGCACACGAAGCCCCTTCCCTATATGATGTTTCTATCCTTGCCCTAGCAAATGCAGGGTTACCCATTCATGAAGATGTACTTAATCGGGATTATAAGAAGCCTTACACGGAAGATCAGTCTGTTTTGGATGCATGGACAGAAGTCTATAAGCATCCCGATCAGTATTGGGATTTATACGAATTAGCGGAAAAATTGATCGATATTGAGGATTGGCTTCAGCAATGGCGCTTCAGACATATGAAAACCGTGGAACGGATCATCGGTCATAAAATGGGGACGGGAGGATCAAGCGGCGTTGGCTATTTAAAAAAGGTACTGGATCATCGGTTCTTTCCTGAATTGTGGAATGTCCGTACGAACCTGTAAACCCTTTGCATTATGTATTTTTTTGTGAGGCTCATATAGTAAAAGTGAAATTAACACATTTTTCTGCCTATTTTTAATTCCTTCATTTATAAGGGTTGCCTTTTAAATGGTTACCTGATATTATGTAAGAGAATTATTTTTGTTCGGAATGGAAGGATAGACAAAGTTTTTAAAGCTTTTCGCCTTGAAGTTACATGAGCAAGAATAGTAATACAATTGTGTGGAGAACACACGAGGAGGTAACATTATGTTAGAAGGTACAGTTAAATGGTTTAACGCAGAAAAAGGTTTCGGATTCATCGAGCGCGAAGGTGGAGACGACGTGTTCGTACACTTCTCAGCTATTCAAGGCGAAGGATTCAAAACTTTAGAAGAAGGTCAAAAAGTTTCTTTCGAAATCGTTCAAGGAAACCGTGGCGACCAAGCTGCTAACGTTACTAAAGCATAATCCATGCTAATTCGAAAGACTCTACTCTGTAGGGTCTTTTTTTTTGCCATCACATTAAAAAGTGGATACAATAACCTTACCATGCTTGTTAGGAGGTTTATTTGAATGGCTAGACACTCTTTTCATATATCTACTGATTGGCCGGGGTTGCGAAATGATACAGGTACTTTAAGCTCGGAAAATTTTCATACGAAAATATCCATTCCAACTGAAATGGATGGGCCTGGAATAGGAACAAACCCTGATGAAATGCTTCTTGGAGCAGCAGCTACGTGTTACATCATCACCCTGGCAGCGATGCTTGAACGAAGTCATATTGAGAAAACGGATTTATCGATGACATCTGAAGGGATTGTGGAGGTTGAAAAAGGGATCATTACATATAAAGAAATCATTCACCGCCCTGTGCTGACATTGGGTCCCTCCACTACTGAAAAAGACATAACCCTTACGAAGAAATTGTTGGTGAAAGCAGAGCAGTCTTGCATGATCACCCGTGCCATCAAAGGGAATGTGACGGTAAAGGTAGACCCGGAAATACATATGTAAAAAAGGCATAAGCAAAGGGCATCCACTAAAGATGCCCGATTTTTTTAGGATTCAGCGTGAACAAGCTTCACTAACATATGGGCAAGCATATGCTGCTCTTCCTTGTTGCCCGCTTTCCATAATTCATGTAATAACTTTTCTTCCCTATTCTTCGGTTCCTCATGAGCCGCAAGATAATCCCCAACCTTCTGGGCTGCCTTTGCCTGCTGCTCTTCATTCATCCCTAACTTATCAGCCAAGGAAACTTTATTACCTAAGTATTGTTTGAAATGATCAAAGTTAGATAATATATCCTCTTTTTTGTCCTGGGACATATTATCTAACGTTTTGTCCACCTTGGACTCCATTTTTTCTTCTGTAGAATGATTTGCCATGTAGAACCTCTCCTCTCATTCAATCTAGTATGTATATTCCCACCACTGGGAGAGTTAAACATATAATTTCATATTATTGGTAATGGGATCTCAAACTCTCTGCTTCTTGTTTAAGTACTTTCTACAGAGTGTAAACAATAGAGTGAACACTGAATAATGAGGAGGACTAATCATGAATACACAATTTGATAAATTATTTATTAATGGAGAATGGGTAAAAGGAAGCAGTGAGAATATGATTCCTAATAAAAACCCATTCAATAATATAGAACTTGGTTCCATTAAAGCTGCCAGTAAAGAGGATCTCGACTCTGCTTATAAATCAGCACAACAAGCTCAAGAAAGCTGGGCGAAGGAACTTCCTCAAGTAAAAAGAGAAGTGATGGAAAAAGCCGTTCGAGTTGTTGAAAACAATCAGGAATTGATCATTGATTGGCTCATTAAAGAGTCTGGCAGCACTTACATGAAAGCGGCAGGCGAAGTGAAGGTCTCCATTAATAGTATGAAGGAAGCGGCAACCTACCCTTACAGGATGGAAGGGAGAATCCTTCCTTCTCAAGTGCCCGGCAAAGAAAACCGTGTCTATAGAGAACCGCTTGGAGTTGTGGGAGTAATCAGTCCCTGGAACTTCCCCTTCCACTTAGCTGTACGATCAATTGCAACGGCTATAGCTACCGGAAACGGTGTCGTTGTTAAACCAGCTACACACACTCCCGTGACAGGAGGTCTATTATTTGCAAGTATCTTTGAAGAAGCCGGACTGCCGAAGGGATTGTTAAATGTAGTCGTCGGAAAGGGATCAGAAATTGGTGATGATATCGTTGCTCACCCGATTCCCAGGTTGATTTCCTTTACCGGTTCGACTGAAGTGGGACGTGGAATAGGGGCTCTCGCAGGAAAGAACCTGAAGAAGACTGCTCTTGAGTTAGGCGGAAACAACGTCTTTATCGTACTTGATGATGCAGATCTAGATCAGGCAGTTGAAGCAGCCCTTTTCGGAAAATTTTATCATCAAGGACAAATTTGCATGTCCATTAATCGAATCATGGTTCATAAAGGGATGTACGATAAATTTGTGGAAGCTTTTGTATCTCGTGTAAAAGAACTAAATACAGGAGACCCTTCAGATAAAACGACCCATATCGGACCCTTAATTGATGAAAATCAAGTAGATCGCATTCTGAAGGATATTGAAGACAGCAAGGAACAAGGCGCGGAAGTTGTATTAGGAGGCAAAGCTGATAAAAATTTATTGCACCCTACCGTAATGACTCATGTGACCAACTCAATGCCAATTGCAAAAAATGAAATCTTCGGACCTGTAGCAGCCATCATCCCGTTTGAAGATGACGATGAGGCGATCCGCTTGGCCAATGAACATCCATACGGCCTAAGTGGAGCTGTACACTCTTCCTCCATAGAGAGAGCGACTAATTTGGCCCACCAAGTAAAGACCGGGATGATTCATATTAATGATGAACCTGTGAATGATGAGCCGCATATGCCATTCGGAGGTGAAAAGGATTCTGGCCTTGGCCGCTTCAATGGCGAATGGGCTCTTGAAGAATTCACAACGGTTAAATGGGTCGCCGTTCAACATAAGAGAAGAGGTTATGGTCCTTTTATTGAGAAGAAATAAGTCAAAAAGCGAGTCATGATGACTCGCTTTTCTTATGGGTTGATTTTAATGCAGTTGTATAAATTCTGATAATAATAACCGCTTTTAAAGAAAAATGCACCAGCGTAAAATATTACGACGAACTTGCTTATTACGACTAGAGAGATCTGATCTCTGACCAAAAGGACCACAGCCCTCATTTTTACAGCTCATCAAACCCATTAGCATCCGATGTCTTCGTATATTGCCTTGATTTCTGTTCAAAGAAATCGGTCTTTCCTCTATCCACTTCCTGATAGGCGATGATCCATTTTAATGGGTTGGTCCTAAATCCTTCGAATGGTTCTTCAAACCCCAGCTGTTTGGCTCTTTTATTCGCCATGAATTTAATATAATCTTCAAGGTCGCTCATTAACAACCCTTCAACTTGAGATCCGATGATGTCCCTTCCCCACTCTATTTCAAGGATAGCTGCCTGTTTGAAAGCAGCTTGTCCAAAGTCACGGAGCTCATCCGTTTGATAAGCCGGATTCTCATTAAGGACTTCTTTATATATTTTTTCAAACAAGCCGACATGCAGCTGTTCATCCCGATTGATATAATTAATCATCGTCGATGTCGCCACCATCTTTTGATTTCTGGCCAGATTGTAGAAGAAGGCAAAACCGGAGTAAAAGAACAACCCTTCCAGAATGACATCATAGATGATTGACTTTAAAAGATTCTCAATGGTGGGGGATTCTACAAATCCTTTATATCCATTCGTTATAAATTCGTTCCGTTTCTTCAAGATAGGATCGTTCTTCCAGAAATCAAACACTTCATCCTGCTTCTTTTTTGACACGATACTGGATAATACGTAACTGTACGAGTGGTTATGGACGACCTCCTGCTGTGCCAAAATGATCATCAATGCATTGAGGCTGGAATCCGTCAGGTAGTCAGCCACTTTACCGGCGTAATCTGTCTGCACACTATCAAGGAGAGCCAGTAAGCCGATAATTTTCAAAAAGGACTCCTGCTCACTTGATGAAAGAGTAGGAAACTGCTTGATATCCTTTGCCATATTGATCTCAAAAGGCGTCCAGAAATTCCCCAGCATTCTCTTATACTTTGGATAGGCCCAAGAGAACCTGACATCATCCCAGTTTAATATATTCGAACTTTGTCCATTTACAATTCCAGTAGATTTATTTGGTGCCTCAGAATCTATTAAGATTCGCTGCTTTAATCCATTCATGTTATCATCTTCCTCCCAGTCAGCTATGGCAGCTTTCACATTCATCGAAATTTGAAACTGATGTCGATCTCACATAGTAAGTCGTTTTCAATCCTGACTTCCATGCATCTAAATGAAGAGACAGCAACTCTATCGCCTTGATATCATTCCGCACATACAAGTTAAAAGATATTCCTTGATCTATATGTCGCTGTCTTTTCTCATTCTGTTTAATACTCCAGTGTTGATCTACGTTATAAGCCGTTTTGTAATACCAGGTCGTCTTTGGTGATAAATCAGGTGCTGTAACAGGAATCTTATAGTCTTTCTTTTCTTCCGAGTACTCTAATCTGAATAAAGGATCAATACTTGCTGTAGAACCGGCTATGATTGAAGTGGATGAATTGGGCGCAACGGCCATTAAATATCCGTTTCTGATTCCTCCTGAAGAGACATCATCCCTGAGTGAATCCCATCTCGGTCCGGAATATCCTTTCTTTGAAAAATACTCTCCAGTCGACCAGTCTGAGCCGCTGTAATATGGATAGGAGCCCTTTTCTTCCGCTAATTCATGACTGGCTTTGATCGTGTAATAAGCAACATCCTCGTACAGTGAATCACAATAATCAACTGCTTCATCGCTCTCCCATTTCAAACCTTTCAATGCAAGGAGATGATGCCATCCAAAGGTTCCTAATCCAATCCCTCTATAGCGCATGTTTGTCAGTTGGGCTTGCAGGACTGGAAGTTTATTAATATCAATGACATTATCAAGCAATCTCACTCCTATGGACACGACCCTTTCCAGCTCATCATCCATGATCGTTTTGGCTAAAGAAACAGATGCCAGATTACAGACGACATAATCCCCGGGAGATTTATAGGTAATGATTTTCCCGTCCTTTATGACCTCTTCTTCCATGACCGTCGCACTCATATTCTGGGAGATTTCCGTACATAAATTACTACAGTAAATCATTCCCTTATGCCCATTGGCATTTAGCCGATTGACAGTATCGCGGTAAAACATGTAGGGCGTTCCCGTTTCGAGCTGGGAAATCATGATCCTCTTGAAAATTTCAATCGCCGGAACCTCTTCCCTGGAAAGGCCGGGACATTCTACACACTCCCAATACTTATCTCTGAACGAACCTTCTCCTTCACGCTCATCAAAGAAATCTTCCAGGGAATATCCCATGACCATCCTCACTTCATGAGGATCAAATAGATACCAATCCCCTCTCTTTTCCACTTGTTCCATGAATAAATCCGGTAAGCTGACTCCAGTGAAAAGATCATGAGTTCGCTGCCTTTCATCACCATTATTTAAGCGTGTATCAAGAAAAGGAAAAATATCCTTATGCCATATATCCAAATAAACAGCTATCGCTCCTTGACGTTGACCTAATTGATCAACGGATACTGCTGTGTTATTTAATTGCTTCATCCATGGAATAACACCTGAACTTACTCCCTTGAAGCCTTTGATATTACTTCCCCTGCTCCGGACCTTCCCCAGATAAATACCGAGACCGCCACCGTTTTTACTTAGTGTGGAAACATCTGTATTACTGTCATAAATACTTCTTAAATCATCGGCTACCGTATCAATAAAGCAGCTGGATAACTGACCATGGCTTTTGCCGGCGTTAGCAAACGTAGGAGTTGCTACCGTCATATACAAATTAGACAGGGCCCAATAAGCTTCTTCAATAAGCGACAGTCGCTTATCACGGGGTTCGTTCATAAAGAGTGTCATGGCGATGATCAGAAATCGTTCCTGAGGTAATTCAAGGATTTCACCATCATGGGATTTAGTTAAATACCGCTCTGATAATGTGACGATCCCTATGTACGTAAACAGATGGTCTTTAGATGAATCCATGATCCTCCCCAAAGAGTCAATTTCATCTTTGCTATATGATTCCAATAGTGCTGGCGTATATAGTTTCCTTTCCGTCAATTCTTGTATTAATTCATAAAGGGAACTGTACAACAGGCTTTCTTCCACTCCCCTTGAATAAGCGATCGTACGATAGAGTTTCATTAAATATAATTCTGCTGCCACATACGTCCAATCAGGTTCATGGGCAGAGATACGTTCAACTGCAGTGAGGATCATGAAATGATAAAGCTTTTCTTTGCTCAATTCAGATTGACCCTCTGTATACTTAAAAGTCTTTTCATCGAATTCTTTAAAATGAAGTTGTGGAAAGCGACTGTGGAGATTTGTAAGAACCGCTTTTGCTTCCATTGTGATCCTTTGATCCTGTGATACGATTGACATCATCATTCCTCCCAAATTTATACAGTGTGGGAAGGATTCAAAAAAAGCCCATCCTATTAATCGGATGGGCTTTATGTACGAAAGATATATGAATAGACTAAAGGGCCTATTCCAATCCTCGCTTTATCCTCCCAATTCCCGAAGAAGATAACACGTGATAAACAAGGCAGGTCTCCTGACTCGTGCTTCGCCCTACTCTAAGGCCTTCCCATCGTATATGACAGTGGCAGTTCCTTATTTCGTCAGCACTTACAGTTGCGGGGACAGCTCCGGAGTCACACCGGATTCCCTTTTAAGTCCATTCAGACACCCTATTCACAGGTTATAATCAATATATAGTTTAAATAATTAAACAGAACACAAAATGTTGTGTTCTGTATCATCATAAACGATTAAAAACGAATTTACAAGTGAAACTATTCACTTTGTTTAGAAGGTGAAATCTTCTAATAGTATCACTCTATTCCCCTCTTAAAGTCAAGAGATGTAACATGTTGAACGAAAGGAAGGAAAACCCTTCCTTTGAAATATGCTTATAATTATTATTTTTCATGAAAAGACAAGAAGAATATTGAATACTGCCTTCAAAAGGACACTAGTCAGCCGACACCTCCCTAAATGTTAGTTGAAGAAAATGGAGCCACTCTCTATAATTCAAATAGAAGGTTGTTTGACAGTATTCTTTGGTCCCCAATATTTTTTATAGGCTGTTTAAATGGAGGAAAAGATCTCGATTTAAACAGCCTCTTTTTTTAGAAACCAGTTGAAAGTCTTTTTACATTATCATTTCTGTCCGGCAGTTGATAGTCGAATGTAACCGTATACATAATAGTGAAAAAGGGACCATATTGGTAATTCACTGTATTTCAACCTCATTACAATCTATACTTTTTGGTTTAAATACTTTCTTTTTACGGGCTTTTCCTTTAAAATGCGCATTAAGTGATTTTTTTGAAATCACACCTTACTTCTGAAAGGAGTCTATTATGAAAAAAATATTTACGACTTTACTATTAGCTTTATTAACGATTGGACTAGCCGCTTGCGGTTCGAACGAGGAGAGCCAAAAACAAGCTGACGATAAAGCGAAAACAGAAGAAAAAAGCGATGGACAGGCTCAGGAAGAGCAAGCGAAGCAAATGGAAGAAATGCAGAAGAAAATGGATGAGCAAAAGATTGAAAAAGACAAGATCGTTGCCATTGTAAACGACGAAAAAATTAAAGGTGAAGATTTCAATAACGTATTGACTCAATCACAAATGCAATATCAACAAATGGGTCAAGACCCAACAAGTAAAGATGCAGCAAAGAAAATCAAGGAACAAACAATTGATAGCCTGGTTGGACAAACACTTCTTATGCAGCAAGCTGATGAAAAAGGATATAAGGCATCAGAAGATGAAATCAATAAACAACTGGAAGAAGTTAAAAAGCAGTACGGCGATGACAAGAAGTTTGAAGACGCAATGAAAAAAGCCGGATTCACGATGGATGAGTTAAAAACTCAAATCGCTGAAAACATCAAATACACAAACTACGTTGAGAAAGAAATCAAAGTAGAACAAGTCTCTGAAGATGAAATGAAGAAATTTTACGATCAGTACGCAAGTCAGCAAGGTCAGGGCGAATCAAAAGAAGCACCAAAATTTGAAGAAGTTAAACCTCAAATCAAGACTCAGTTAGAACAACAGAAAAAACAAGAAAAACTTGTGCAACATGTAGAAGATTTAAAGAAAAATGCTAAAGTTGATATTAAAATCTAAAGCTCCATCAAAGAAAGCCACCTGCAGATAGGTGGCTTTCTTATGTTCCATTCCCCAGATGTTTTTCTCTGCTCACAAAGGGTATGGTATAACAACGAATTATTAAGGGAGGATGATGGAAAATGACGAAGAGGACCAATGACAACCCTGAACAAATCAATAAAGATCATGACGGCATTCTCGATCAGCATGAAAGTGAACAAAATGTGGATCCAATTCCCCTCGATGACTTAAAAAAAGAGCAGCGGGACGAGAAAAATAAGCATCATACGAAAGATGACTCATCAAGCAAAGAATAATAAGGTAATCGAAAGCCCTGTGGGATTCCCACAGGGCTTTCGTTCTTCTTATTTAGATAACCAATCTGTATGGAATGTTCCTTCTTTATCCACACGCTGATACGTATGAGCACCAAAGTAATCACGTTGGGCTTGAAGGAGGTTGGCAGGAAGTGACTCTGAGCGATAGCTGTCATAATACGCTAAAGCACTCGCAAGACCTGGTACAGGGATACCTAACTTAATGGCTGTAGCCACCACTTCTCTCGCTTCCTCCTGATAGTTTTCAACGATTTCCTTGAAATATGGATCCAGTAGTAAATTCGTCAATCCCGGTTCACGATCATAGGCTTTCTTGATTTCTTCCAGGAAGCCTGCACGGATGATGCACCCACCTCTGAAGATCATGGAAATTTCGCCGGGCTTCAGGTTCCAGTTATATTCATCGGAAGCAGATTGGAGCTGGGCGAAACCCTGTGCATATGAGCAAATTTTGCTTAAATATAACGCCTTGCGAATCATTTCGATAAACTCTTCTTTGTTACCGGAGAACTCCTTATTTCTTGGTCCTCTTAAGATTTTACTTGCCTTCACTCTTTCTTCCTTCATGGCAGAGATGAAACGGGCAAATACAGATTCAGTAATGATCGATAATGGTACACCTAACTCCAGTGCAGAAATACTCGTCCATTTCCCTGTTCCTTTCTGCCCTGCTGTATCCAGGATTACGTCAACAAGGGGTTTTCCTGTTTCTTCATCCACCTTTGTGAAAATATCCGCCGTGATTTCAATCAGGTAGCTGTCTAGCTCCCCGGCGTTCCATTCTTTAAATATCTCATGTAGCTCTGTTGCGCTTAAACCCAATACATTTTTCATAAGATAATACGCTTCACAGATAAGCTGCATATCACTGTACTCAATTCCATTATGGACCATTTTCACATAATGGCCAGATCCGTCCGGACCGATATATGTACTGCATGCATCGCCTTTTACCTTTGCCGCAATTGCTGTCAGGAAAGGCTCGACTAAATCGTATGCTTCCTTCTGACCGCTCGGCATGATAGCAGGACCGTATAAAGCGCCTTCTTCTCCACCTGAGACACCTGCACCGATGAAGTTGATTCCTTTTTCACCAAGTTCCTTATTACGGCGAACCGTATCTTCAAAGTATGTGTTTCCTCCATCAATTAGAATATCTCCCTGATCTAAATGAGGAAGCAATGATTCAATCGCTTTATCGGTAATATTACCGGCTGGAACCATTATCAATATTTTTCGTGGTGTTTCTAATGACTGGACAAACTCTTTTACATCGTGAGTACCGACCATTTTTTTATCTGGATGCTCTTCAAGTACTTCTCTTACCTTCTCATCAGACACATCATAAATGGAAACGGAATAGCCTCTGCTTTCGAAATTCAAAGCCAGACTCTTCCCCATCACTCCGACACCAGCTACTCCTATTTGTTGTTTATTCATATATTTATCATTCCTTTCACTTCGGGTAATAATATTTTCACCGTATATATTATAATACGAAATAATTTTCCGTGGTGGAATTTTATGAAATAATATTTTTTTATTTCATGAAGTAGGTTAAAATTATTTTCATGAAGATTTCGCTTAGAGGAGGTTTCCCCTGCATGAAAGAGGATAAAGTACAGCATTGTTTACCTCGTATCCGTTCCTATTACTCTCAATTCAGTGAAAAAGAAAAGATGATTGCAGATTTTATTATTGCTAATCCAGAAAAAATTATCCACTCCACTATCAGTGGTGTAGCAGAAGAACTGAACGTTGCAGATGCTACAGTCTTCCGTTTCTGTAAACGCCTGGGCTTTAAAGGCTACCAGGCAATGAAGATTTCCCTTGCATCCGACCTGGTGACACCTATAAAAGATATTCATGAAACAATCAATGAAGAGGACTCTGAAGGTGTTATTGCCCAAAAAGTGTTCAGGTCCAATATCAGGACATTAGAGGATTCTTTAAGCATGCTGAACGAGGAAATGTTTACGAAAGCTATTCGAGGGATGATAAGTGCCAGAAGAATAGAATTTTATGGTACGGGTGGATCGGGGTTTGTTGCCATGGATGCGCATCA
The DNA here is from genome assembly GCF_008180865.1 of Rossellomorea aquimaris. Lineage (GTDB taxonomy): Bacteria > Bacillota > Bacilli > Bacillales > Bacillaceae_B > Rossellomorea > Rossellomorea yichunensis. Next base: position 314,671 of record NZ_VTEX01000001.1, on the reverse strand, counting down.
TAAGTTCCTCAGAACAGGCATGACCACTACTGCGTACAACGATTCCCATATGCAGCTGATCTCCGCTTCACAATTGACCGATGCTGATGTAATCGTCTTTATCTCTCATTCAGGATCGAACAAAGATTTATTGGAAGTATTGGACGTAGCGAAGAAAAATCGGGTAACGACCATCGCCATTACTCACTTTGCCAAATCACCTTTAAGCATCGGGGTCGACATTCCTCTATTTACAGTTTCTCAAGAAACCGAATATCGATCTGAAGCACTTGCTTCAAGAATCAGTCAGCTTAGTATTGTCGATGCCCTCTACGTTAACACCATGATGAAGAGAAAAGATCTATCCAAATCTTCCCTGAAAAAAATGCGTGACGCGATTTCCATTAAGAAAATATAATTGTAAAAAGGGACGGACCTTTTCAGGAGATCCGTCCCCAATCATTACTTCGGATACTTCAGTGCATTCTTTTCCAACTTCTCATATACTTCCTTTTCTAAGTCGATATCCATTTTATCAGCCAGCTGGACTAAATAAATCAGGACATCAGCCATTTCTTCTTTAATATTTTGACGTGTCGCTTCCACTGCTTCCCGGCTTGTTTTCCATTGGAAATTTTCCAGGAGTTCATTTGCCTCTAATGAAATAGAAATGGCAAGATCCTTTTCATTATGATTGGCATCCCAATTTCGTTCATCCCTAAACTCAATGACTTTTTCATACATTTGTTTCATCTACTCTCTCCCATTTCCCTTTGATCATTTACCGCTTCTTCACTATATCATGGGTGGAAAAAGGAATGTACGGTGATATTATGATTCCAGTCTTTCAAGGCGGAAATATCTCACCAAGTGTGTGTCTTTCCCTTTCTTACCAAGGATAAGGATGATTCACAGGTTAAGAATAAGAATGTACTGACTACTTACAAATGGGAGGAACAACGTTGACTAATAAAAATGATAATCGTGAACGAAAGAACAAATACCCAAACAATAAAAAAGGCGATACTGAATTCTCGAAAGAACTCAATATCCGCAGTGAAGTGACGAAGAAGGATTTAGGAAAATAAATTTTGGAGAATGTGAAGGCTGCTTTTTATAGCGGCCGATTTAATTGAGACATATTGGAAAGACGTCCTTAAATTTCTCAATATGTCACCGGTTACTTAAATATCTCCATAAAAAAACAGACTCACGAATGAGTCTGTTTTTGGAGTTGTAAAGTTAGATTATGCTTTACGTACGTTAGCTGCTTGTGGTCCACGAGCACCTTGTTCAACGTCGAAAGATACTTCTTGACCTTCGTCAAGAGATTTGAAACCTTCACCTTGGATCGCTGAGAAGTGTACGAATACGTCGTCTCCACCTTCTACTTCGATGAATCCGAAACCTTTTTCTGCGTTAAACCATTTTACTTTACCATTTTCCATGTTTGTTGCCTCCTAAAGTGCTTTACACACAATGTATTACTATTCTTGCGATATCAGGTGAAAAATCAAATCTTGTTCTTCCCTCGTATACCGGACAAAAATAATTCTTCTATAGAATAACAGTAATGAAACAAATAAGCAAGTTCTTCAACGAGAAGTTTTGAAAGTCAGACCTCTGACATAACCTTCCCCCATCAAATGGTCTTTGGATATGACTAACCATTACTACCTTCATGCACGTTAAAGCGCTACCATTATATTTATCGAGATTTATCACTAATGGGACTCTAAAATGAAGGGTAAACTATGGTATAATGAGAGAATATGAAAGGGAGTGCCCAATGAAATCCACAAAAAATCGGTTTAGTAATGGCGCAATGGTTACGATAAAGGAAACTGGCGAAACAGTGACAATATTGAAATGGCAATACGTAAAAAATATGAAACGATACTCATACATCGTAAAGGAACATCCTGGCACGTTTTATTTTGAGGAAGAATTAGAAATCAACTAAAAGAAGTGATCATATCTTAATATGATTTTGGCAAGGACTCTTACATGATCTCCAACAGAGTCCTTTTTACTTTGAAGGACAAGTCGGCGCAGGCCGTGTAACTTTGAGAATCCTTTATAAAGATTGATTTACATATTAAAGAAGAAGAAAGCCTGCATCTTTTAAATAAGATGCAGGCTTTCTTTATGTATGACCTGTGAGGGATTCGAACCCACGACCCCTTCCCTGTCAAGGAAGTGCTCTCCCACTGAGCTAACAAGTCGCGATGGAAGGTATATATTAAATTATAGTCATGATGAGAAAAATGTCAATCATTTTTTTGTTCTATTCATTTATATTCTGGGAATTCATGTATAAAGGAACATTTGTTCGCATATACTGTGAGTACACTTCCTGGAGAGGAGCCCACAAATGAATACGGTATTACAGCGCTCATTCATGGACCAACGCCCCATTGAAATTATCTATATGACTCCTGAATCCATTTGTACGAAAAGAAAAATCATCGTTAAAAAAATTGATGGGGATTTTATTCTGGCCTATTGCTTTCTACGAAAAGATTTCCGCAGATTCAGACTACATGATATTTTGGCCGCTTATCCTCTTCTTCCTTATAAGAAACGAACCATATCCTAATTGGAAACTAAAATACGTGAGGCTGACCTGGTAAAGGGTCAGCCTCACGTATTTTTTTTATGCTGTTGCTTTCTTTGGTGTTTTGTCTTCTCTTTTAATGAAGAATTGTAACGCAAGCATAACAGCAAATAATACTAAACCAATGATGTCTGTGCTTCCCTCCGGATAGATCAGCATTAAACCGGCTGCTACACAAAGGAAACGTTCAATCACATACACTCTTCTGTACCAATACCCAATCATTCCTGCCCCTATGGCCATCATTCCGGTTATTGCCGTAAAGACAACCCATAATAATCTCGGAATGGTTGTATCAATCATCAGCAACTCAGGTGACAGGACGAACATATACGGAATAATAAAGGCTGCAATCGCTAATTTAGCAGAATTGACACCGGTCCGTATTGGCTCTCCCCCTGACACCCCGGCGGCGGCAAATGCTGCAAGGGCCACCGGCGGCGTGATATCTGCAATGATACCAAAATAAAAGACAAATAAGTGAGCCGCTAACTCAGGTGCACCTAACAAGATGATCGCCGGTGCAGCGATTGTGGACGTGATTACGTAGTTGGCCGTTGTCGGTGATCCCATACCTAGCACAATCGATGCAATCATCGTAAATACCAGAGTCAGGATTAGTTTACCTTCTGATGAATTTGTTAGATCAGCAGCAAGATCAACTAACCCATTCGCAAGTGTCAGCCCTAACCCCGTTTTTGTCACTACGCCGACAATCATCCCTGCAGCCGCAGTTGCTACCGCTACGGAAAGCGCAGTACGTGCACCGTCTACGAGTGCGTCAACTGCATCTTTAAAGCCAATCCTTGTCTCTTTTCGAATCGCGCTAATCACGACCGTAGCAACAATTGACCAAAGTGCTGCACGCATAACACTCATACCGCTCACTAATAAAATAATGACTGTAAGAATCGGCATTAATAAGTAGATTTTCTTTAAAACTTCTTTACGATTAGGCATCTCTTCGTCCGAAAGACCGCGAAGACCGATTCGCTTCGCTTCAAAATGAGTCATAATCCAAATTCCTGTAAAATACAAAAGAGCAGGAATGGTGGCAGCCTTTGCGATATCCCAGTATGAGATGCCTCCAATGAATTCAACCATTAAGAATGCTGCAGCTCCCATGATTGGCGGCATTAACTGACCACCCGTTGAGGCCGCTGCCTCTACTCCACCTGCAAACTCTTTACGATAGCCAAGCTTTTTCATCATTGGAATGGTAAAGGAACCAGATGTTACAACGTTTGCAACGGAGCTCCCGCTGATCGTTCCTTGCAGGGCACTCGAGAAGATTGCAACCTTAGCAGGACCACCAGTGCGTTTACCGGCAATGGCAACAGCTAAATCATTAAAATATTGCCCTACGCCTGTTTTAACGAGGAAGGCCCCGAATAATAAGAATAGGAAGATGAAGGTTGCTGAAACATATAGTGGCGTGCCAAGGATCCCTTCGCTGGTAAAGAACATCGTCTTCACGATATCGTCCCAATCATATCCCCTGTGCGCAAGGAATCCAGGCATCAATCGACCATAATACATATAGAGAATGAAAGCAGATGCGATAATCGTGATGGGGAAACCGACTGCACGACGGGTTGCCTCCAATACTAAGATCATCGCAGCAAAACCAACATAAAAATCAAGTGATGTCATAATACCGACCCTGCTGACAATGTCATCTTGCATAATCGGCCAGTATGCACCAATTCCTACAGATATGACAGAGAGAACGACGTCATACCATGCCACTTTATCTTTTCGCAGATTCTTTTTCCTGGCAGGAAAAAGAAGAAAGACAAGTGACAAAGCAAACCCTAAATGAATCGATAATAATAATTGTCTAGGGATGAATTGAAAGATCGATGCGACTAATTGAAATAATGAAAATGCTAATAGACCATAGAAGATCACCCATTTAAACATTCCATGGTGCAGCTTTCTCGTTGATGATTCAGGATCATATTTTTCTAATAATTCTTGTTGTTGTTCAGAGGTTAATGATTCAAATTCTTTATCTTTTCCCAACAACGGTCACTCCTTTCCACTGATCATATAGTGTTTGTTTCTTTAAATGCATTCGAACGACAGACCCTTTATCGAAATAATCAGCTAAAGGATAGACTTTATCACCCAATATGAGTCGATGATTGGCAACCACTTGTCCGATTCGAATATCAATGTATGGAAACACTTTATTCATATTTGAAATTAAGTACTTTCCTTCTTCTGTCCTCTCGAAGGTTTCATTACCTTCTGCATTTGCAGGCATACCAATTGCAGTATCCTCATAAAGCAATTTTGTCTGTTGAATTTGGTTTGTAGATTGGCGGTAAAACTCTTCTACTTCTGAGAGATGAATAGAATGAGTGTAACGAACCGAAAATGTATGATTTTCAGGAAGTCTGAAAAGGACAGGATCACCTTCAGTACTCCTCGGCTCGATTACCAGGTATGTTTGAAAGGGAATAAAGATGATGAATAACAGAACAAGAATAATGAGAATTGTTCCTATGAATGAAATTTTCTTCATAACAAAGTCCCCACCATTCCATTTATTGCTGCTGTACTTAACATTTTTTTTGCCTATACCAAAACAAAAGAATAGACCGTTTTACGCGGCCTATCCCTTCGTCCATCTGCTGGTGTGGATCTATTCCATTGAAACGCCTTTTTCATCAAAGTATTTCTTCGCACCAGGATGTAATTCAATTCCCATACCTTTTAGTCCATCTTCAGCCTTGATTAACTCACCTTTAGCATGAGTGATTGCATCTGTATTTTCAAAGATGGCTTTTGTAACATCATAGATTACATCTTCGGAAATATCAGCATTTGTTACTAGCATTGCACGAACCGCAACGGTTGTAACTGCCTCATCGACTTTACTATACGTCCCTGAAGGAATTTCATCCTCAGAGTAGTATGGATATTTCTCGATCAGTTCACTGATTTTACCGGATTCAACCGGAACGATTGTGATATCTTCCGTTGCTGCCAATCCTTCAACCGCTCCGGTTGGAGTACCTGAAGTAATGAAAGCCGCATCGATTGTTCCATCCTGGATACCAGTAGTTGAATCGTCAAATGATAGATTACGTGCTTCTAAATCTTCTAGCGCAATTCCGTGAACCTCCAGGATTTGCTTCGCGTTCAGTAAAGTTCCAGAGCCTGCTTCACCGACAGAAACAACTTTCCCTTTCAGATCTTCAACGGACTTGATACCAGAATCCTTTGTTGTAACGATTTGAATCGTTTCAGGATATAGTGTGGCAATTCCTCTTGCGTTTTCTACTTTATTATCGCTGAACATTTCAGTTCCTTCAGATGCATAAGATGCGATATCGGTTTGTGTAAAAGCGATTTCAGTTTTACCATCTTTAATGGCCGCCATATTTTCAGCCGATGCCCCTGAAGTAGAAGCAGAGGATTTGATTCCTGTTTCGTCTTCAATGATCTTAGCGAATGTTCCGCCTAACGGGTAATATGTACCCCCTGTTCCACCTGTAGCAATCCCAATGAAGTCAACCTCTTTGTTACCTTCACCCTCAGATGATCCTCCACCTGATCCGCCGCCACATGCAGCAAGAATGACAGATAGAACTAGAAGTAGTGCAGTGCTTAGATAAAAACTGCGTTTTTTCATATTCTAATTCCCCCTATTAAATTTCTACTTTACCGAAATAATTGTAACACAGTCTGTAACAATCTTGTCAAATCAAATACATAAAATTTTAACAATTTTTATAAAAAAACCATTCTAGATCCATTACACACTGATTTAAATCTGTTGTACGGCTTGTTCTTGTCATGTCAATTATTTTACAAATGTATACAAAATGTATAAAGCGGTTACATTACCCCAATCATTTTTTCTTCCCCGACGCATGTTTGTCCACAGTAAAAAGACTGAAGAGGAATTATTCATCTTCAGTCCACCTGTTATATATCAGATAATGAGCTATCCAATCAATTCCTCATCCTCAAATTTCATCTTATCTTCCTCTGAAATATTTTCTTCACGGTCCCGTAGGCTATGTGCAATTCTCGAAGAAGCATTTGCCGCAATACTTGCGACGATATCATCTAAAAAGGTATGAACACCCTTCCCGTTCTTCGTATCCAGGTCACGGATGATACCGATTTTATTTTTATCCAAATGACCAAAAGTTGTAACAGCGATGCTTCCATATCCTAATGCTGCACCTAAAGCAATGGTCTCATCTACTCCAAACAACCCTTCATCTGTTTCTACAATCGATTGAAGTGGTTCGGAAAGCTTCTTCTCTTCAGCAAGTTGATCCAGTTCTACCCCTACAAGAATCGCATGCTGAATCTCTCTTTTTAACAACACTTTCTTCACACTTTCGATACAATCTTCCATATTTAACTCATGATTATATGGATACTGCATTTCATAGACGATTTCAGCAATATCTTCTATAGATACGCCTCTATCTTTCAGCCTCTGTAATGCAGCTTTCGTTACATCCCTTGAATGTACAGATTTATTCATTGAGATACCCCTTTCTGGACTGTCCAAAAACTTACATGAATTATATCATTCTTTTGAATTTTCGTATTGCAATCCGCTTTAGGGAATTATCGAGAAGAATATGATACAATCTTTCTGTAAACGTTCACACTGATTATAGGAGGCTATCGTCATGACAACCGCAAGAGGAACTGTAACCGAATTAAACCTCTTTAGTAAAGAACTGAATGAAGAGATTAAGATGCTCGTATACCTGCCAGCTACTTTTTCTCCCCTCTATAAATATTCTCTACTGATCACCCAGGATGGTAAGGACTACTTCCAGCTAGGAAGAATACCTCGACTGGCTGATGAACTTCTCGAAAATAGGGAAATAGAAAACATGATTATCGTGGGAGTTCCATATAAAGATGTTGAGGACCGGAGAAGAAAATACCATCCACATGGTGAAGAAAATGATGCTTACATTCGCTTTTTAGCACACGAGTTGGTCCCATATCTGGACGAGCATTACCCAACTTATCATATGGGAATGGGACGTGCCCTGGTTGGTGATTCATTAGGAGCCACAGTCTCATTGATGACTGCATTAAAATACCCAAATACATTTGGCAAGGTTCTTCTGCAGTCACCTTTCGTGAACGAGAAAGTGTTGGAAGCCGTAGAAAACTTCTCACAACCTCATTTGTTAAGCATTTACCATATCATCGGTAAACAGGAAACAGAGGTAAAAACGACGGACGGCAAAGTAAAAGACTTCTTAAAGCCAAACCGTAAGCTTCACGAGACATTCGATCAAAAAAGATTCTCTTCCTTTTACGATGAGTTCGACGGAGATCATACATGGAAACATTGGCAACCCGATTTGAGACGTGCTTTGAAGATGATGTTTAACTAAACCCCGAATAGGCAAGGGACCGCCCTTGCCTCTCCTTAAATGAATGCAGGGAGCTATCGAATCACTTTGATAAATGGAGATCCTATCCGTTCGCCCTATATTAAATTTTTGAAAAATTTGCTATACTATACATAATACAAAGATAGTTAAATAGAGGAGGATTGAAGAAAATGAATTATGGTATAGTCATTTTCCCATCGAAAAAGCTGCAAGATATCGCAAACTCTTATAGGAAACGTTATGATCCTCATTATGCATTGGTTCCACCACATTTGACTTTAAAGAATGTATTTAGTGCAGATGATGATCAAATCAAGGATATCGCTAATAAATTAAATGTTATTTCAAAGAAATACGATCCCTTCAATTTAAAAGTGTACAAAGTAAGTTCTTTTCAGCCTGTGAACAATGTAATCTATTTCAAGGTGAACTCCACTCCTGAACTGCAAGGTTTACACGATGACATGCATAGTCAAAACTTCATGGGTGACGAGCCGGAATTCGCTTTCGTTCCTCACATAACTGTCGCACAAAAGCTTTCAAATGATGAACACTCCGATATTTTCGGATCATTGCGTATGCTTGGAATCGATCATGAAGAAACCATCGACCGATTTCACTTGTTGTATCAATTAGAAAACGGCTCTTGGACAGTTTACGAAACCTTCCGTTTAGGAAAGGAAGAGTAAGAGTTGAAAGTCGAAGTTGCAAAAACAGAAGATCAGATCCAAGAGGTATTCAACATAAGAAAGACAGTGTTTGTGGAAGAACAAAAGGTTCCGCTCCAAGAAGAAATCGATGAATTCGAAAATGATTCCACTCATTTTGTTCTTTACGACCAAAAACATGCTGTAGGTGCAGGCCGTTTCCGTATTCTTGATGGACTTGGGAAAGTTGAAAGAATATGCGTTTTAGAATCCGTCAGGGGAAAAGGAGCCGGACGTGAAATCATGCTTGCCATTGAAAAATATGCGAAGCAAGAGAACTTATCCCTATTAAAGTTAAATGCACAGACATATGCAATCCCTTTTTATGAAGGCTTAGGCTACAAAGTTACATCTGATGAATTTCTGGACGCAGGAATCCCTCATAAAACAATGAAGAAGGATATCTAAAAGGAACAAGTAATTAAGCAGAACTGCTTAATTACTTGTTCCTTTTTTGTTTCCTGCAATTCATATTAAGAAGTATATTACAATATCAACTCGTCGATAATGGGAAAGTGTATGGGAAGGGGGATCCTCATGGGAATCACGTCAATTGCCATCGAGTTAATCGTAGGATATTTTGCCTTATTGATTCTTACAAAAATACTCGGTAAAACTCAAATCACTCAAATATCTGCCTTTGATTTCATTTCAGCATTAATTCTTGGTGAACTTGTAGGGAACTCCCTTTATGATGGAAAGATCACTGTACTTCCAATCCTTGCTGCCATTTTTATTTGGGGGAGTTTGATCTTTTTCACAGAGTATTTCACCCAGAAATCCAGAAGGTTTCGACATATGTTGGAAGGTACACCTGCCTTAGTCATCAATAAAGGGAAGATCAACTTCGATGAGCTGAAGAAAAATCATTTAGATCTGAATCAACTGCAGCATCTACTTCGTGCAAAAGATATTTTCTCAGTAAGGGAATGTGAATTTGCCCTTTTGGAGTCTGACGGTACGCTGAGTGTGATTAGAAAACCGCTTTATGAAATCGTACAGCGTCAAGACCTTAATATACCTGCAAAAAATGCTTCCCTTCCTCTTTCTTTAATTGTGGATGGAGAAATCGTTTACGATAATTTAAAGCTTGCCGAACAAAGGGAGGATTGGCTTTTAAGCGAAATAAAAAAACAAGGCTTCCTCTCCTCAAAGGACGTTATGTATGCTGAATGGGAAGAAGGAGAAAGCCTTTTAGTACAAGGTTATTAGTGGGGCTTAATGATGAGTTCATTGTTACTGATCGTGAACGATAAGAGTTTTTTTCGTTCAAGACTTGTAAGATAAGCTGTTACCGAAGTTCTGAACAAAAGCCATTGCCCTACATTTGATACAGTTATTTTGTGTAGATTCAAATACTCTTTCATGATCTTTTCAAAAGCAAAGCCTTCTTTACTTTCATTTACTAATGTCAGAAGAGAATTCATACGTTCTTCATGAAGATCGATATTCTCCTGAACTGTTTTCACAAAGTTTTCTTCATAATCCCCGTGTCCCGGAATCGCTCCTTTGCATGGTATGTGAAGGAGTTTTTCTAATGAATCCAGTGTTTGATCCGCATCGATGATAAACGGGATGACATGCTTTTCCAACGTATCCCTGCCAAAATAACTGTCCGCCGCGTATAAAACATCATCAACAAGCAGACCTACCTGACCATATGAATGACCCGGTAAGTCAATTACTTCAAAAGTGAAAGGACCAATACTATTCTCACCAATCTTCAACACATCATCAATGACCACTGATTGTCCTTCAAGAAACTTATTTCTCAAATCATTTATGGGATTAGCTCCATTAAATAGATATATCGGTTCCAGGATCGAATTCTCAATGATCGCTTTTTCAAGTTTTGGAGCAAACAATGAAGTCCCTTGTTTTTTCTTCAGGAAGTGAGCTCCTCCAAAATGATCTGCGTGGGCGTGGGTGATGACACAAAAATCCAAGGGCAGCCCTTCATTCGATAAGATTTTGATCACTTTCTTCATGGAAGAATCATCCAAACCACTGTCAATAAGAAGGCCCTTTCCTTCTTTAATGCAGTATCCAATGGTAACGCTCCCTGTAAATGCATAGCAATGCTCGGAAAGGTTTTGTAATTTCAAGTCATTACCTCCAAATATGTAAGGGACCCGATATCCGCAGTTAATTAAAAGATCCCATAAAGAATGCTCCTTTTGGGATCATCAACCTAAAAAAGCCCCTAAAACTTCTTTATACATATTCGTTAAAGTGCTTTCCTTTTCCTGTTAACCGCGCTAATAATGTTGTTGGGACGGATGGTTTAGAGAGTGCTTCATATGAAGTTTTGCGTTGATTTGATTGAAGTACATGATAGGACGATTCTGCTTCTTCAGTATTTGCTTGAGTATTATTTTTCATGGGCTTTACAGCTTGCACGGGGAAAAAGGTAAACGGATGTTTTTCAACTTTTATTTCTCGTTCCTGATACTGTTTATACTGATGGTGAGGAATTGGAGCAATGTATCCCATTTTCTTTACCTCCTTGGTATTAGTTACCCATATGGGGTTGATCCTTAAACTTTATTTAGGCTTTATAGATTCTAAGGGCTGTATCTATTTTGTTGATATATGTACCATTTCTGGATGAAAGTCTAATCACTTTTCCACCCTAGAAAATAGGAGAATTAACATAAAGTACGTGTTGGAACACACCTTTATGTCCATTCTCCTTTATTTTTTATAACTTTTATTTCTTCCCCTTGTTTAACATATTAGAGATGGTTCCAAAGTCTAATTGCTTTCCATCGTTCACAATCGACTGTACAATCTTATTTTCCATTTCCTTGTTTACTGGTTTATTGGCAATTTTAGATACTCGTTTTATGACGCTTCTAACGGTTGCTTCATCTTTGAAGTTTGCATTTTGTAATGAGTTCGCAAGCTCTAACACTTCGTTCATGTTTACGCCTGTCTTCTTCTCTAAATTCTTAAAAAAGTTATTATTCATTTCCATCACGCCTCCTTTTAACTATAAGCATCATATGTTAAAAACCCAGGAGCGTGATTATGAATTGATTTTTCTGAAGGTTTTACATGTTATTCTGTAATTTAGATTCACTATTAAAAAAATAGCTCTCTTTCGTTAATCTTGTTGCTATACTACACAGAGAAAGTAAGGCCGATGAGCAGCCTCATTGGGGTCTCACCCAATGGCATTGCATATCTTGCAAAAAAAGTGAACTTGAATTAGTGGTAGTGTGAAAACGTGACCGTTCCTTTTCGCGGGTAGGAAGTCGAGCCTCTATTTCCCGCAGGAGTCAATTGCCTTCCGCTACAATCCACTCTGTGCTTCTAATTTTGTCTTCCTAATAACGGATAGACAAATACAAAAAAAGCTCCTATAGTGATTATGTTAGCGTTTGTTCAAAAAACAAACTACCTACAAAGGAGCACAAATTTAACCTTATTATGATAGGTCAAAAATTAGTTAATTAGTAAATGTTTATCGTTATTACCTAACGTGGATTTAGCTTGTTTTATGACACTTTTTAACTCTGTCACAAAAAATCTATGAAAGATGGTGAGGGGAACTGCGCAGACTCCTGCGGAAGTACGGTCGTGCCGAGACCCCGTTCGGCTAAGCTGAGGAGGCTCGGCCGAACGCTAGCTGTAAGCGAAGCAGTTCCCCTCACCATCCAGCACTCTCTGATTGACAGAGCCCGAGCAGACCATATGTAAAATCAACAATCATTGTGAAAAGAGCGTAAAAACAAAAAGACAAAATCTCTCTAATGAGGATTCTGCCTTTTGTACCCCTTTCTAACAGAAGCTTGCTCCAACGATAATCAAGAGAATGAAAAGCACAACGATCAATACAAATGTTGAGCCATAACCGCCGCCGCCATATCCACAGCCACCGTATCCATATCCATACATATAATTTCACCTCTCTTTTACCTTTAGTCTCTTATAACATATGTATAGAGAGATCATTACGTATGGGCTTTTGGAGAATTTATTGTGTGTTTGTCCAATTGTACAGGTCGAATGTCAGGTTTCCTTCACGGTCAAGTTGGGCAAGAAAAATGGATTCAACTTGCAATTGTCTTTTGGCCAGTTCTTTTTGTAACCAGGGCAGGGGAAATCCTACTTCTCGCAGAGCCTCTTCATCTATTTCCCCATCTGAAATGACTGCTTGTGGAGGAGTGGACATTTGTGAGATCTTAAATACATCTTCTCGAACAAGCGGCCTTTTTTCTCTTTTGAGCAGAACACTTAGATCTCCGTTGGTATCCAATGACGCGAATTCCACATCTGCAGCTCTGAAAACGTCTTTCTTTCTCAATTGCTCAAGCAGTTCATCGACGGAATACTGTTCCTTCTTTAAAGCCTTCTCATCAATATTTCCATCCTTTATGAAAACTGTCGGCTTTCCCTCGGCGAATCGTCTAAATCGAACGCTCTTAAGAGAAAGAAAGGAGAAAATGAGTGGAAAGGAAAACCATAAAAAGATGCTCATCAGTCCTTCACTTAAAGGGAGGCCCAGATCCATGGAAAGTGTCCCTGCAATGCTCCCAACCGTGATCCCTGTAATGTATTCAAAAAATGACAATTTAGATAACTGCTTCTTCCCAAGTAACTTGGTTATTGCAAATAAGGAAAGTAAGATAAATATACTGCGTAACGCCACCTCTAAGTATTCAGGCATCGTTCTTCACCTCTATCATCCTTTTGGTTTGAAAAGGAGTGCCCCAATAAAACCGAATATGATCGCCGACGAGATCCCTGAGCTTGTGACTTCAAACATCCCGGTAAGGACTCCCACTATCCCATGTTCCTGTGATTCCTGCATGGCACCATTGACCAGGGCGTTACCGAAACTTGTGATGGGAATGGTCGCTCCTGCACCGGCAAAATCAATGAGAGGCTCGTACAATCCAAACCCTGAAAAGACCGCCCCTGCCACAACCAGTAAGCTTAGTGTATGGGCTGGAGTTAATTTAGCAACATCAAACAGTAATTGACCAATCACACAAATGATCCCGCCTATTGTAAAAGCCCAAAAAAACATCGCTAACACTTCGTTTCCTCCTTTCATTTACATATATTCGATGGATACCGCATGAGCAATACAAGGAATTGTTTCTCCTTGCTGAAATGTCAATGGTGATAACAAGGCTCCCGTCGCCACAACCAAGATGCGTTTATATGTTCCTTTTTTCATTTCATTTAATAGGTGACCGTACAGGACTGTAGCAGAACAGCCTGGGCCGCTCGCTCCGGATTGAACAGGCTGATTTTCTCCATAAATCAATAATCCGCAATCTTTAAACTGATGATCTGAGAAGTTGTACCCCTTTTCTTTCAGCATTTCAACAGCTGTATGCCTGCCAATTTTAGCCAGATCACCTGTGATGATCAAATCGTAATAAGAAGGATCTCTCCCCAGATCTTGAAAATGACCTGCAATCGTATCAGCAGCAGCTGGTGCCATGGCTCCTCCCATGTTAAAAGGATCTTTCAATCCCATATCCATCACCTTGCCGATGGTTGCAGAGGTTACTCTCGGTGTAGGGGTTGTAACAGACTTTCCTTCACCAATTACTGCAAAACCTGCACCTGTTACAGTCCACTGAGCTGTTGGAGGCTTTTGCCCCCCGTACTCAGTCGGGTACCGGAATTGTCTCTCAGTTGCGGAATTATGGCTGGATGCTCCTGTCACCACATGCTGAGCTCCATGATAGTTAACCAAGAATGCAGATAATGCCAAACCCTCCATCGACGTTGAGCATGCTCCGAATAATCCGAAGTATGGGATTCCATTGGTCCTGGCGGCAAAGCTTGATGGGGTGATTTGATTAATCAGATCACCCGTTAAGAAAAACTGTACATCGCTTTTTTGAAGTGACTGTTTTTCCAACGCAATTTGAACCGCATCTTCAATGAGAGTCCGATTGGCTTTTTCATATGTGGCCTGTCCCATCCAAAGGTCATCGTAAAACTGATCAAAGTCGGAAGCTAAGTTCCCTTTTTTTTCAAATGGACCGCCAACGACACCGGTAGACAAGATGGCCGGATGTGTAGGAAATACCCATGACCTTGAACCCTGAAGCATTAAATCACCCCCAATTGAATTAAGATTGTCTTGATTAATGCCACGACAAAGGCTGAAAATACTCCGAATACAATAACCGAACCAGCAAGCTTGAATATATTACCGCCTACCCCCAAGACATACCCTTCCGTTTTATGTTCGATGGCTGCTGATATAACTGAGTTTCCAAACCCGGTCACAGGGACAGCACTACCCGCTCCTGCGAATTGACCGATATGATCATACACGCCAAAGCCCGTGAGAAGCATTGATATAAATACCATAGTGGCAACAGTAGGATTTCCTGCCGTCTGCTCAGTGAAATTAAAGAAATAAATAAATACATACGTAATGGCCTGACCGATCAAGCAGAAGAATCCCCCCACAAAGAAAGCCTTTAGTACATTTTTAAGTAGTGGCCTCTTTGTTTCATATTGTTTTTCCAACAGTTCGTATTTTTTCTGTTCGGGCGTTTTTGGTGATTTCCCCACAAAACATTCCTCCTACGTCTTTTCCTTTTGAAGCTTCACAATATCCTGGAACTTCTTTTCCGCATCTTTCTTTGAAATCGAACCCCTCTTTAGCTTTTCCTTTAAACGGATGGTTTCAAGAAATATCTTGTAATCACTGGACAATATAAAGTCTTCATCCGGATATTTATCTTCTAAATAATGATCCATCTTCTTTTCGATCTTCTTCATATGAAACCTTTGCAGATGCTTCACTTTATATACCACGAGCGTTTCATCTTTTCCTTGTATGACCGCTACATCATAAAGCTCTTTCATTTTGGAGATTTCCCGTTTAATGGCATGACCATAACTGTCTGTTTCTGGGTTATCCACTAATTCAATGGGTGGTGGATCGGTTTTCTTCATTAGCGCAATCTTGCTGTCGTTTCCATCTTCCTTATTCGTGCACCCTATCAGGACGAGTAAAGTTAGTGGAACGATGATCCGTTTTTTGTTCATGACATATCCCTCTTTTATTTGTACTCATGCTTTATTTTTTTCATAAAGTCAGATTTTATGAAAAAAAAAAGACTGCCCATTTTGAGCAGCCTATCCTTTCTTCACTTTTGATCCACAACCGCACCCTTTTTTCTTGATGGGAGAATTTGTTGGTTTCTTGGTATTTACAGAAGAATACTTCATAATGATCGCCCTCCTTTACCATTCCCCTTACGACCATTATATGTGCGATAGTGCAAGCTTGTTTCCACTAATTACCTATTGAGCTACTCTCTTATCCAACTTTGTACAGCCGCCTCTAATATGGAAGCAATTCCAGCAACTGCCAATACTGTGATAAGCGGGATGAAAAATTGTGGAAAAAAAAGATTTCCTGCATATAGGAAAACAGCTACCCAAATACCTGTACACCAATAACATGATAATAGCTCCCCTATAAACCCTTTAATTCCATCTTGTTTCGGTAAAAGGAAAATTTCTTCCACCCCATCTTCTGACATTTCAGGTACTTCATCAAAAAAAGGAGACCTTAAGAATTCTGTTATTTTATCAAACACGATGAGGTGAGTCATTCTAAACACAGCAATTCCCAATATTATTATGTCAAGTATATCCATATTCCCACTCCTTATATAAACTATATCCCGCCCAATTTAGTCAAAAGGGGCATTTGTCCGTTACCCAATTTCCTCTTCTACAATATGTTATTAGTGTAGTGAAAATTATTTAAGGAGGAAAATTCTTATGGGTTGCGGTAATTACAGAAAAGATGACATTGCAGGTGCAAGAGACCGCGGTTGTGTATGCCTTGCTGTTCGAGCTATTAAAGATGTTCAAGATGCAGCAGATCAAGACTGTTTTGATTGTAAAAATGATTGTTTTCTTGAGCCATTAGGATCTTTGGTAAGTCCAGTTGGAAATGCACCAAATACTCGTGTTTTCAAACTTTATAATAAAAAAGGAGACCTATTCAAGGTTCACCCTAAACATTATTGCTGGAAAACACCTTACTTCCGTGTGAAGAATGTATTTGACGACTGCTGTGCTACACTTCAAGTACTGAAGAAAGTTCATGTTACAGGCGAAGACGTAGAATCAGAAGACGAATTAATGGGGTTAAACAATAACTTCATTTACGAATTGACTGGAGATTGTATCACAGTTGATCTGGATTGCTTCTGCGCTATTCAATGTATCGATGATGTAAGAGTAGAAGGAGTTTGTGACTAATCAGCAACGAGTATAAAAAGCCAGTCGGAAATTCCGGCTGGCTTCTTTTATTTCAATCCAATGATTTTGATCGCCTTTATAGAATTTCTTTTTAAAGTGACTTCTTCACCTTGAAACGTTTTTATATCTATGGATGCGCTATCGGCACTGGTTAATACGCCACGATACACCCCTTCTTCTGTTTGAAAGGCACATGGAAATGGGGCTCTCCCCATTATACTCTTCTGCATATATTCAATTTTCCCATCCATATCCAGATCTTTAAAAGGAGTAAGTGGTTTAAAGTAACCGTCATGTGAATGTACGAGTCCTGATTCACGTTGATTTGCTTCTTCACTATTAGTAGTCTCTTTTATAATGGACCGAACCTCTTTCGGTTCCCTTTTCACAATCGTATGGTACTCAGGCTGTTTTAACCTCCCTAATGGAGCAGCTTCAATCAACTCAGCGCTGTTCCTTTTCATTTCGATTGACTGCGTGTTTCTTTCTTCTCTTTCTGGTTGAACGATACTTGGCGAACCTCTATAGACTTCCTGCATGCTGCTTTTCACATCATTTAATCTGGGTTGATGTATATATAATAGTGGCTTTTTCTGTCTATTCAAACCTATCCCTCCTTACATTCTACATTTATATGTATGCAGGAACCGCCTATGAGTTTCTTATTAGCATAGATAAATACTATCTCTACATAACAAAAGAACCCTGGCTGCAGAAAGGTTTCTGCAGCCAGGGTTCCGTATGTCTATATTTCAACCTAATACATGATAACCGGAGTCTACATGCAGGTTCTCACCTGTAATCCCTCTTGAATAATCACTAAAAAGGAATACAGCTGTATCACCGACTTCTTCTTGTGTTGTATTGCGGCGGAGCGGAGCACGCTCTTCGATTTCTTTCAGTATGCTGTTGAAGTCACCTACACCTTTAGCAGACAGGGTGCGGATCGGTCCTGCAGAGATCGCGTTCACACGAATGCCGTGCTTTCCAAGATCGCTGGCAAGATATTTCACACTCGCTTCAAGAGATGCTTTTGCTACACCCATAACGTTGTAGTTTTGCATCACTCTCTCACCACCAAGGTATGTCATGGAAACGATGCTTCCACCTTCAGTCATAAGATCCTTCGCTACTTTAGCAACTGCTGTCAAGGAGTATGAGCTGATATTGTGAGCCAGAAGGAACCCGTCTCTTGTTGTGTTCATGTAATCACCAGCAAGCTCCTCTTTATTGGCAAAAGCGATACAGTGGGCAAGTCCGTGAATCACTCCGACTTCTTCCTTAATCGTTGCAAAGCATTTTTCGATGTCTTCATCACTTGTTACATCACAAGGCAACACTAATGAATCTTCCCCACCTTCCAAAGTCCCGGCAAGATCGCTAACCCCTTTTTCAAAACGCTCGCCTGCATATGTAAAGATCAAACGTGCACCTGATTGATGTAAGGAACGGGCAATCCCCCACGCTATACTGCGTTTATTCGCAACTCCCATAACGACATATGTTTTACCTTTTAATGAAAGAGTCATTGTAATCCTCCTATTTTATACATGTTATTAGTACCTGATACTAATTCTACAGTAATACACCATAAAAGAAAAGAAGAATTCCTACAGGATTCGCCTTTTTACTTCTTCGATTTGAACTAAATGCCTTTGTTCATGTTTACCGAGAAGCTCTAACACTTGCCATATGGGCATATCTCCAAATCGATGATGGTTCATGGATCGACTTTTCAAACCTTTTTCTGTGTATGATTCCAGGAAGCGTATAGTGAATGACCGGGATTCATCTAATGCTAGAATTAAATTTTCCTTTTTTTGAAACTCAGAAGTTGGTTCGATTGGTGCCTTCAGTTTTCTAGATGGATCATCGAATACGGATAAATCAGCTCTATTTTTACATGTTCCTGATTGATTTTCCGCTGACTCGAGAGCCAATGTTAAAAATCTTTTTTCAGCTCCTGCCAGGTGAAGAACAATTTGTGCTATGCTCCATTCCTCTGGCGAAGGCTTTTCATTCAGCTTCTCAACTGGTACCTCCATGAAGCTTCCTTTCAGCCTATCTCTGATTTCAATTACTTTTGATTCCCACATTTTCATGCCTCCCTTTAGTATTTCTCTCTTATTAGATATTAGTGGTAAGAGTGTAAACTCCTCTAAAAAATATTCTCTTTTCGCAAAGATTGTTGTTTTCTACCATAGAATCTGCCAGGGCTCTGTCAACCAGTGTGTGCTGGATGGTGAGGGGAACCGCTTCGCTTGCAGCTAGCGTACTGCCGAGCCTCCTCAGCTTAGCCGAACGGGGTCTCGGCACGCCCAAAATCCGCAGGAGTCTACGCAGTTCCCCTCACCATCTTTAACAGAATTTTCATGACAGAGCTTCAAGGTGTGCAAGAAAACAATGCAACAAGAAGAAATATTTCTTCTTCCTTAAAAGGAAAATCAATCTCTACTTACCTTAAATGAGATTGTTTGCTAAAATTCTTGTTGTTATTATTTCCCATTAAGGATACATGCTCAGAAAGTTGATCCTCGCTGCAGGATGCTCGACTCCTGCGGGAATTGCTGGACAGGACGAAAAGCGGAGGGGCTTTGCCCAGGGGCGACAAGCATAAGACGAGTCTGCCGGAAAGGCGCTCTTTGCCTTTTTGGCAGACTTGGCTTATGACCTCGAGCCCCTAAGCCCCGTAGCTGGACAGGTGAGACCCCGGAGGCGCAGCCGAAGAGGCTCACCGCCAGCCCCGCGGAAAGCGAGCATCCTGGAGCGGAATGCAACTATTACTTTCCCCTCTACAATAGCAACAAACTATACGAAAAGAGCCAAAAAAACTTCCCAAGAATAATTTCTTGGGAAGTTGATTAGTTCTTAGCAATACTCACAGAATTCAAGTTCGCGTTTTAGTTCATCTACATATTCTTTTGAACCGGTTACGATCAAGCGGTCGTTCATGTGGAGTTCTGTATCTCCGTGAGGAACAATGGAATCTTTTCCTCTAAAGATCCGTACGAAGATAACATCTCCTGTAAACGGAAATTTACGAAGGGTCATGCCTTCAAACTGACTGTTCAGCATGCGAATCTCATAAAGCGATGTCTCTTGGTTCGTAAGGATATTCATGACAGACGGTGACTCAATGAGCGCACGCAGTAATGCTTTCGTTGACAGGAACACGGAATATACTTCAATATCCTGTTCTCGCAGTGTCTCATGTAAGTCAGGACTCTCAACCCTTACAATGACACGATTCACGCCATATTCTTTAGCGGTAACGGCAAGTGTTGCATTGATTTCTTCATCACCGGTTGATATCACAATGATGTCAGAATCAAAGATGTTGTTCTCTTCGAGCGTGTCTAACTCGTAATTGTCAATTTCATTGATGGTAAACAGAGAATCAGCAATATTACGATCAGACTTATCTTGTTTTGTATGATACAAGACTGGTTCATAAAGGGATGAATGAAGTTCCCTTGAAACCGGCATCGTAAGTTGATTCGCTCCCAGGAATGTAATCTTGAGCTTTTTCTCCTTT
Source organism: Rossellomorea aquimaris (assembly GCF_008180865.1). Lineage (GTDB taxonomy): Bacteria > Bacillota > Bacilli > Bacillales > Bacillaceae_B > Rossellomorea > Rossellomorea yichunensis. The sequence continues at coordinate 294,184 of NZ_VTEX01000001.1, read as the reverse complement.
GCGCTTTCCCTTGGGAAAAGCTTTTTGAAGAATATTGGCGTGATGATACACGTGATCACCGCTACTAATATGAGCGTACCACTCATCTGCGCTGTGATGATTTCCATTCTCTCAGCGATTTTCGCAGCTGCAATGACAAGTGATAACGTTGATGTAAGTAAAAATGCTGATGCAATCGTTGTTTTCGTATCATACCAATACTTTAATAAGTAAACCGGGATGATTTTCGAAACTAGGAAAGCAAGCAGAAGTAATGGAATCAACAGAAGCATCTTTTTATCGCTAAGCAGTGATCCCAGATCCAATTCAACTCCTACCATCACGAAGAAGATCGGGATTAAAAATCCGTAACCAAAGGAATCCAGCTTATGAACCATTTCCTGATTTGGTGCCAATAATGATACCAGTACACCTGCAAGGAATGCACCTAGAATGTTTTCAGCCCCAACGGTTTCAGATACAGCTACAAGAAGAATGATCAATGTAAAGACTGCTCGTGTCCCGATTTGAACGGTACCTGTCGACAAGCTCTTGATGAAGGAATTGTTCTTCAATCTCTTAGCCAGGAAGTATAAGAGTACTCCAACACCGAACAGGATAAGGAGAAGCCACATATTTCCATGACCTTCACCGTAAAGTGACACGAATACAGCCAGTAAAATCATCGTCACAAGATCTGCAATAACCGCCACAAGCAGGATGATCTGCCCGATTGCGCTTTTCATGATATGTGCTTCCTTAAGTGTAGGAACCACGACACCAAGTGAAATGGTGGAAATAATAAGGGTCATTAAGAATGCATTATCAATGAGCCCGAATAAGACGAACAGATAAGACAGGCCAAGTGAAACAAAAAATATCCCGATAAAAATAAAAGTCGCTACCTTCAGACGGTTCGGTTCTTCTTTTCCATTAGGTAGCAGTTCTTTTTTCTTCTTTCCTCCTGAAAATGCAGTGAAATCAATTTCCAGTCCACTCAAGAACATAAGGAAAATAAATCCAAGTGTAGACAGTGTTTCCAACCACATATCCTGGTGAACGATATCAAATCCGCTCTTACCTATTATTAATCCCATAATGATTTCCGCGATGACTACAGGGATGAAATTTAATTTGAATTTATGCAGCAATATGGGAGTTAAAAAAGCTACAAGAATGACAATAACCAATGATGTAACGGACGCATGCTGTTCCATCTATACCTCCCCCTCTCTCTTCTCTCTATATTAAATAATTCATAAACAATGTCGCTAAACCAAAATAAATTAAAATACTGATAATATCATTTATCGTCGTAATAAAAGGACCGGAAGCGACAGCTGGATCCACTTTTAGTTTGTGCATAAGTAACGGTACTAATGTACCAGCGAGCGTTGCAACAAATAATGACACCAACACGGAGATCCCAACGAGCACCCCCAGGAAGAATTCACCTTTCCATACATATACCACGATGCTGACGACTATCCCGCATGTAGTACCAGTTATAAGTCCGGTTCCCGCTTCACGGATGACAAGGGACATCTTGTTTTCCTTTTCCAGGTCACCGGTTGCAATCCCCCTAACGGCAACAGCAAGGGCCTGAGTTCCAGTATTACCTGCCATTCCGGCGATCAAGGGGATAAACACGGCAAGAATCGCAACTTTATCTAACGTGTCTTCAAATCTCCCGATAAGGCTTGCGGTGAACATCCCTAGAAACAGTAATGCAATCAGCCATGGCAGACGCTTCTTCGCTGCATTAAATGGACTTCGGTCGATGGAATCCAAATCGGCGATACCAGCCAACTTTGAATAGTCATCAGATGCTTCTTCTTCCATAACGTCCATAATGTCATCGACGGTAATGATCCCCAGTAAGTGATGTTGGAAATCAACAACAGGCAAAGCGAGAAAGTCATAATCTTTCATTTGTCTAGCGACTGCCTCCTGATCTTCGCTGACGCCTACAGACATGACACGATCACTCATAATTTCGCCTATCATCACATCATCATGGCTGATGATGAGATCTCTTAGGGAGATTACCCCCACAAGCTTTTTATCATCATCCACTACATAAATGTAGTAAATCGTTTCAGCATTAGGGGCTTCGTTTTTTAATATATACATGGCCGATCGGACGGTCTGATTCTTGGAAATGGCTACAAATTCAGTAGTCATGATACTACCGGCTGTATACTCTTCATAATGCAATAATTCTTTTATTTCTTTAGCTGATTCATCATCCATGATCGTTAAATAACTAACTACCTGGTCCTTATCCAGCTCATTTAAGACATCCACCGCGTCATCGGCATACATATTCGATAGCATTTCAGCGGCATAAGTTGGATTCATCTCAGCTAATATATCCTGATAATCCTCTTCATCTATATCCAGACTTTCAAAAAGCTCCGCCATCTCTTCCGGAGACAGGTAATGATACAGGCGGCTTCGCAGGGCTTCATCTATTTTCGAAAAGAACTTTGCTTGGTCATAAGAGTGTAAATGGACGAATTCTGAGCGAAATAAATCCAGATCTTCTTCTTGAAGGGCTCTAATGAGAAGGTCTTCATCATACATTTCTTTTTCTTGTCTATCTCTATCTTTTGATTGATCCTGGGTTACTTCAGACATCATATACACCCTCCTTCTTAACTTGAATTGTATATAGTCGTAATAATACTAGCAAATCTTATGACGAATGTCTCTTATGAAATGATAACCATCTCTAATATGGTTTTGGTTATGTACGGAAGGTATATTAAAATATGAATAAACATCCGCTCGATATGAAAGACTGAATCATTAATATGGCATAAAATAACCGAAAAGAAAAGAAAAATGCCACAGGAAAGTAGGTATCCTATGAAAATAGATATAATCGGAGACATTCACGGCTGTTATGAAGAGTTCAAAGAATTAACAAAAAAGTTAGGCTACGATTGGACATCCGGTCTCCCCGTCAATCCACATGGAAGACTGCTCGGCTTTGTAGGGGATTTAACTGACCGTGGTCACCACTCGCTTCAGACCATTTCAACGGTCTTTAATCTGTTTGAAAAGGGATGTCTTTACTATGTCCCTGGAAACCATTGTAATAAACTCTATCGCTACTTCCTGGGGAATAATGTGAAGATCCTGCACGGGCTAGAAACGACAGTAGCGGAATTGAGTGCCATTCCCCGGATTGAAAGAGACCGATACCGGGATATGTTTATCACTTTGTATGAACAGTCTCCTTTATATCACGTGTTGGATGACGGAAAGCTAATCATTGCCCATGCGGGTATTAAAGAAGAGCTGATCGGAAAGCAGAGTAATCGGGTGAAAACTTTTGTTCTGTACGGTGACATCACAAGTGAGAAGAATGAAGACGGTACGCCGGTCAGAAAAGATTGGGCTTCGGATTATAAAGGTGACGCGTGGATCGTGTATGGCCACACCCCGGTAAAAGAGGCCCGAATCATTAATAAGACTGCGAATATTGATACAGGAGCTGTGTTTGGCGGGAAGTTGACAGCTTTGCGATACCCTGAGATCGAAGTGGTGAGTGTGGGGTCGAGCATGCCTTTTGTGGAGGAGAAGTTTCGGGAGTTTGAATAAGGTGTGATAGTGCTTGTTCCCGCTCCACAAAAAAATAGAGATTCTTTTCAGGTCAACCGAAAAGAATCTCTTTATCTCATTGTCTTTCAAGCAAAATCCGCATATCCCGAGGCATCACAGCCTCCAAATACACCCATTCTTTTTTAACAGGATGAAAAAAAGACAGATTCTTACAATGCAGTGCCTGCCTTCCTATCAATGCCACACTGCCTCCATACAAATCATCCCCTGCCAGTGGGTGTCCGATAAATGACATGTGAACCCTGATTTGGTGGGTTCTCCCTGTTTCCAATCTCAATTCAATATGAGTGAAATCCTGGAACCGCTTTTTTACTCTATAGTGTGTCAGGGCATACCGGCCATCCTGCCGCACTTCTCTTTCAATGATACTATCCGGTTTCCGGCCGATAGGCTCTTCGATCGTACCAATGTCCGAGTCCAACCCACCTTCTGCAAATGCTTCATACGTTCTCTTAATTTCCCGCCCCTTCTGCTGAAGGCTGAATAAATGATGAACGTGGCGGTGTCTTGCTATTAGAACAAGCCCCGATGTATCCTTATCTAATCGAGTAACGATATGGACAGCTGAACAAATACCTACCCTCTCATAATAACCTGCTATGGCATTGGCGAGACTTCCTGTCGGCTCATTCTTAGTAGGAATGGATTTCATACCCCATGGTTTATCTACTACGAGAACATCCCCATCCTCATATATGATCGACAATGGAATCTCTTCAGCAACTAATGAGTCACTCCCTTTTTCTTCAGGGAACCTCATCTCAAGAATATCCCCTTCTACAAGGTGATATCGGACATTTTCTTCTTTTCCATTAACGGTTATAGTGCCTCCATCAAATTTCACAGCAGTCAGTGTACGCTTTGAGATCTGCTGATCGATTAGAAACTCTCTCATCAGTTTCCCGTCATAGGAAGAAGGGATAACCCATTTCATTGTATAAAATTTCATCGTACACTTCCCAGCCTTAAGTCATTCATCCGCCACAAAAGAATCATGCACCCTCTTCCAAAACGGAAACGGACGAAAGCGGGCAAAACGGATTTTCTCATCAGCGACACGATATTGAATACTCTTCACATCTTTATGAAGAAGAGATAGATGATCGATGGTGACCAGAAAATCTGGTCCATTCACAGGCTTTAGCATGCATGTATGATGCGCAGGTAAAATCAAAGGTGATCCGATGGTACGAAATACACGATTATTGATGGAAGCCATCTCCGCAAATTGAATAGCTGGAAGAGACGGGTGTATGATTGCCCCGCCAAGCGCTTTATTGTAAGCCGTACTACCTGATGGAGTCGATAAGCAGAGTCCATCTCCTCTAAATCGTTCAAAATGCTGGCCCCTGATTTCCACGTCCATGACCAGGGTTCCTTCGACGCTTTTGACCGTCGATTCGTTTAACGCTAAGTAACGGGTTTCTTTCCCACCATGCTGATAGCGGATGATCGTTTCTAATAATGGGTATTCGATAATTTGATAAGGTGTCTTCGCTATAGCGATTACGAGCTTTTCGATTTCTTCCGGCACCCAATCGGCATAAAAGCCGAGATGTCCTGTATGTACACCAACAAACGCTGTCTTATCTAAGCGGGATCTGTAGCGATGAAATGCATAAAGCAGCGTCCCATCTCCTCCAACGGATATGACGATATCCGGTTGATCATCATCATAGGTTAAATTAAAATCTTGGAGGTAGGTCCTCATTTTGTGCATTAATGTATTGGACTTCGAATCACCTTTTGATGTAATCGCGAACTTCATTCGTGTACCCCCTTCAAGTCACTGCTGATTTGGTTAAGAGCTTTTCCCCCGTTGATCCTTTTCCTTTTTATTAGTAAATATGACTTGGGCTTCCTGAATTTCTTCACGGATCAAGCTCATTTCTTCATCCAGTCTGAATGCTGCTTCAGCAGCGCTTTGAATGCGAAGACGAACTTGCTCGGGAATCTGTCCACTGTACTTATAATTCAAAGAATGCTCGATCGTAGCCCAAAAATTCATCGAAAGTGTCCGGATTTGGATTTCTACCAGAATGTTTTTTTCTCCGTAAATCGTTTGAACCGGATAATCAATGACAATATGATAGGAACGATACCCGCTTTGTTTCTTATGGGTCACGTAATCTCTTTCTTCTATAATAGTAAAGTCATTCCGTCCACGAAGCTTTTCCACTACCACATGAATATCCTCCACGAATTGACACATCATCCTGAGACCGGCGATATCTTGCATTTCTGTTTCAATATTCGATAGCTTGATCCCTTTTTGATTTGCTTTATCAAGAATACTCGCGATCGGCTTCACTCTTCCAGTCACAAATTCAATGGGAGAATGTGTGTTATGAAGTTCATATTCTCCCCTCATCCCTTTAAGCTTAATCTTCAATTCATCAACCGCTTGCTTGTAGGGAGCTAAAAATTGTTCCCAGTGATTCATTCTCCTCACCTCTTTACGTCACGTGACTACTTATCAAGAAATACGCTCTCTACCTTTTTAACCATTTCGTCACCATAGTTCCCATTTCCTTCTATATTGGACACAAGATAATCGAGCTCTTCAGTGAATTGATCTAACTCCAAAGAATAATCATGGCTTTTCGCAATGACTGCACTCTTTTCTTGAAGTGCTATTTTCAATTCATCCCAGATCGACTCTTCAAGGTATAAGTAAACATATTCCTCTTCATTTTCTGCTAAGTATACAAATGCATAGCGATCGGAGTCTGCAATAATTTGACCAGCTGCCGTTGTCCCTTGCAGGAGCTCTGCTTGGTCGGTATGTAAGTATAATGTACCGTTTTCATATGTGGTGTGTTTAAATTGAACTATTTTCCTCATGCTTTTCTTCATCCTTCCATTAAACAATCAGTATCATTTTAACATAAGACAACCATTTCATCTAAACATTGAAGTTCTCTTTTATTAAAGAGATAATAGAAGAAGTATGCAAGGAAAGGATGCTTGTTATGGCTCAGGAAATTGAAATAGAATTCAAAAATTTAGTAACAGAAGATGAATTTACGCGATTAATCTCACATTTTCATATAAAAGATGAGGATTTCTCATCTCAAGACAATCACTATATTGATACTTCGGACTATCAATTAAAGAGTATACAATCAGCCTTAAGAATCCGGGAGAGGAACGGGACTTATACGCTGACCTTAAAAACCCCTTTAGAAGAGGATCTACTAGAAACGAACCAAAAGTTAACAAAGGAAGAGTCTGAATCACTTTTACATCAAGGGGCATTTCCTGAAGGAGAAGTCAAAGATGTTCTGGATTCCCTTCAAATCCCCACTGGGTCCCTTCATTATTTCGGCACGCTGACGACAAACCGGGCTGAAATCGACTATATAGAAGGGCTCCTGGTCTTCGATAAGAGTTCATATTTACAAATGGTAGATTATGAGCTCGAATATGAAGTGAAAGAGCGCAAATCAGGTGAAGCTATATTCCTGAACTTACTGGAGGAACTAAACATCCCACTTCGGGAAACGGATAATAAAATCAAACGTTTTTACCTGGAAAAATTAAAAAAGGATTGACGATTACCGATATAGTATATGAATAAAGTCTTTCAGAAGAGGAGTTATACTCATGAATGTTCAGCAGTTGAGAACGATGATGGAGTTGCAAGCTCTAAACAGCTTGGGTTCAGTATCTTCTGTTCAGCAAAACACTGACATGTCCACTGATCTCTTTCAACAACTATTAAATCAGGCACTTCACACTAACCAGACACATTTAAATATGAACCAAACATTAGGGGCAGTTAAAGAGGCATTGGAAACCAAAACACCATTCTCTCTTTCACCACCTCCTCTTGGACTTTCCGCTTTGAACAAACCGAACCTGAATGCTCCCGGGGAGATTGATGAAATCATCTCCAGAGCGGCGGACCACTATGGTATTCCCACAAAACTGATTCAAGCGGTCATTCATATTGAGTCCAACTTCAACCCTAATGCAGTCAGCCATGCGGGTGCATCCGGGTTAATGCAGCTCATGCCCAGTACTGCAAGGGGGCTTGGCGTAAACAACATCTTTGATGCGGAAGAAAACGTATTCGCCGGAACCAAATACTTAAAGCAGATGCTCGATAAGTACAATGGGGACGTTAAACTGGCTCTCGCAGCCTATAACGCAGGTCCCGGAAATGTCGATAAATACAACGGGATCCCACCGTTTAAAGAAACCACTGCTTATGTAAAAAAAGTGACCGACCGCTATTTTGCATGATAAGCAGGCTGACCACTTTTGGTCAGCCTTTTTTATGTATTTTCCTATCAAGACTCACGACAAAAGCTACAGTCTGATAGACCTACCTCCTCTTAAACCTATCTTCACCATCCCCCATAAGGTTCCTGAAATCGGGATAGACATCAGAAAAAAGGCAACACTAATTTAGGAATAATAAGTTGATGTAAGGCGATTTGTTTGAGATATAAATAAATGCTTGCTAGAATAAACATACAATCTAAGTAAAAAGGAGTCATTCTTATGGTCGAGAAACCACAAATGCCTTATAATCTTATCGGCGAAAAGAAACTCTCCATGCTCGTTGAAGCTTTTTATAATAAAGTAGCGAATCATCCCGAGTTAGCACCAATATTCCCTGATGATTTAACCGAAACAGCTCGCAAACAAAAACAATTTCTAACTCAATATTTAGGTGGTCCTGCGCTTTACACAGAGGAGCATGGTCACCCCATGCTCCGCGCAAGACATCTGCCATTTCCCATCACGGAGGAACGGGCAAAGGCTTGGTTAAGCTGTATGCATGAGGCAATGGATGAAGTCAATCTAGAGGGTCCAGTAAGAGATGACTTTTTTCACAGACTCGTATTAACCGCCCATCATATGGTGAATACAGAAACTTCAAAGGGTAATAGCATTGACTAGAACAAATAGCTGGCATCACCTTAAAGGGTGTGGACATGATAAGAAACCTCTGGAAATATATATGTTTGTTGACCCTCTTTGCCCGGAATGCTGGGCTCTTGAACCAATCTTAAAGAAATTGCACATTGAATACGGACAATACTTTCGTATACGTTACATTTTGAGCGGCCAGCTTGCATCTTTAAACATAGCGACCAAACGTAAGAAGGAAGATTTAGCACAGCAATGGGATAAAACAGCCAGCCGTTCGGGAATGTCGTGCGACGGAAGCTTATGGATAGATAATCCAATTGATTCACCTTATCTTGCTTCTTTCGCCATTAAAGCTGCCGAGCTTCAAGGAAAACATTCGGGTATCCGGTTTCTAAGATTTTTACAGGAAAGATTATTCTTACAGAAACAGGACATTTCCAATATCGAGGTACTCATGGAATGTGCTCAAGCAGCCAAGCTTGATTTGAGCGAATTTATGAACGACATCAATTCATCATCTGCGTCCAAAGCATTTCAGTGTGATGTAAAGATCACATCTGAGATGGAAGTAGAAGAAATTCCTACATTGGTCTTCTTTAATGAAAATATTGAAGACGAAGGCTTAAAGATCACGGGATTGTATTCCTACGAGGTGTATGTTCATATTATTGAAGAAATGCTTGGAGAGAAACCTGATAAGCAACCATTGCCTCCGCTGGAAGTATTCATGAAATATTATCGTGTAGTGGCATCGAAGGAAATAGCCGTTGTCTATGATTTATCCATTGAAGAAGTAGAAAAGCAAATGAAGAAATGGACACTTCAGCAAAAAGTAAAGAGGCTTCCTGCAAAACACGGAACTTTTTGGAAATATATAAGTCATTAATTATTCCGATATATTAAAATAAGCCAATAAACAAGAAAAGCCGATGTTGTTTCCAACATCGGTTTTTCAATACGAACAAAGGGGATGGGAGAAATTTTTCACGGTCAAACAAAGGGGTATATGTTTGCTTGTGATCAACTTCACACTGATAATATATCACGCATCCACTTGTATTGGCAAGTTGTTTGTATGGTATTTCACAATATTGTCAAAAACCATTCATGTTCCCCTCCCCTCCTTCATATACATGTGTATAAGACAACTTATCACCGGAGGGAAATGATATGGCACTAAAAATAAAATACGGAATCCTCCTGCTGTTAATCATGATCAGCTTCTTCATAAACATCCTCGGACTCATGCGCCTTGTTCCGGTCTATATTACATCCCCGATCCTCTTTCTCTCACTCCTGCTCTTCTTCCACTCCCTAGGAAACCGCAACCGCTTCAAAGGATTCAAATCAATGAAATGAGGGAGGGACCTTCTTTCGAAAACTCCCCCCAAATAAAAACCCCCTTAGAATATATTCATCTCTAAGGGGAGTTTATTTTTTAACCAGTAGGCACCTGATCTCTAATTACTGTAATTTTTCAAGCAGTTCTTCCATTTCATTCAACTTTTCTTCAAAGACTTTGCATGCATCTTCCACCGGCTTGGAGGTTGTCACATCCACTCCTGCTTTTTTCAAAACTTCAATCGGATAATCAGAGCTCCCCGCTTTCAGGAAATCGATGTAGCGTTCTACGGCCGGTTCTCCTTCTTCAAGGATTTGCTGACTGAGAGCGGTCGCAGCCGAGAAGCCGGTTGCATATTGATAAACATAGTAATTGTAGTAGAAGTGAGGAATTCGAGCCCATTCCAATCCAATCTCTTCATCAATCGAGATGTCTTCTCCGAAATACTTCTTATTCAATTCATAATACTCTTTCGTTAAGAATTCAGAAGTCAGGGCGTCTCCTTCTTGAGCTTTCTTATGAATGAGGTGTTCAAATTCTGCAAACATGGTTTGACGGAAAACGGTTCCTCTGAATCCTTCCAGGTAATGATTTAATAGGTACAGACGTTTTTTCTCGTCATCAATAGTATTTAATAGATAATCATTCAAGAGAGCTTCATTACATGTAGAAGCCACCTCGGCAACAAAGATGGAGTAATGTCCGTACGTGTACGGCTGAGCACTGCGTGTATAATAGCTGTGAACACTATGTCCGAATTCATGAGCCAGTGTAAATAGATTGTTCACATTATCCTGCCAGTTCATGAGGATATAAGGGTTGGTGCCGTATGCTCCTGAAGAGTATGCACCACTTCTTTTTCCTTTATTCTCGACAACATCCACCCAACGGTTATCAAAGCCTTCTTTCAGGACATTGGCATATTCTTCCCCTAAAGGCTTTAAGCCATCCAGGATCATGTTCTGTGCTTCATCATAGCTGATGTCCATCTTGACTTCCTTCACTAACGGTGTATATAAGTCATACATATGAACTTCATCCAAGCCTAATACTTTCTTTCGAAGCTTTACATAGCGCTGCAGCAAATGAAGGTTCTTATTGACTGTATCAACCAGGTTATCATACACCTGTTCAGGAATATTGTTATTTGATAATGCCGCATGTCTTGCAGAATCATAATGTCTTACGTTTGCGACGAAGTTATCTTTCTTCACTGCTCCACTTAATGTAGAGGCAAACGTATTTTCAAATTTGCCGTATGTTTCATACACTTTTTTAAACGCTTCTTCCCGTACTCGTCGATCACTGCTCTCCAGGAAACGAATGAAACGGCCATGTGTGATGTCCACTTCTTCCCCGTTTTCATCTTTAATGCTCGGAAACTCCAAGTCTGCATTGTTCAGCATACCAAACGTGTTACTAGCCGCACTGAACACTTCGGAAGCTTGAGCAAGTAATGCTTCTTCCTCCGCTGATAGAACATGTGGACGCTGGAGATTAATTTCTTCTAAAGCATGCTTGTATTTCTTCAACTCTTCCTTTTCGTCAAGAAATCCTTGAAGCTTACTTTCCTCAATCGAGAGAACTTCAGGTACTAAGTAGGCAAATTTACTCCCTAACTGTGTATAAAGACTTTTGGCACGGTCATCGAGTCCTTGATAGTATGAATTGGTTGTGTCCTGGTCATAGCGCATATGAGAATATGTATAAACCCTACCCATACGTTCCATAATTTCATCCTGGAAGGCAAATGCTTTATAAAGCTGATCTGCACTCTCTCCTAAAGTTCCTTTAAACTCGTCTGCCTTACCCGTTAACTCTTTAATTGCTTTGTACTCTTTTTCCCAGGCTTCATCACTTTCAAAAATATCTTCCAATCTCCACGTTAACTTCTCCTCTACCTCTTTCCTGCCAGGCAGACTTTTCGTAGCTGTATCTTTAGACATATACATCCTCCATTCTTAAATCTACAGAAAATTCCTTATAGTTACATTCTCTCTTATCTAAGATTTTCCTGCAACAAAACAATCTTTGTTAGACCTTTTTTAATATATGCTTCCATTTAGGAAAAAAATCATGCTGATGCTTTTCGAAGCCCGAACAGTTGTCAGGACAATTCCACGGCCGAGAGAGCTGATATTGCCCACCGTCCATCCTTCTGACTACCTGCATATCATTCAAGAGAGACAAATAGCTCTTTACTATTTCCTTTAGCAGCTGGTCCCCACATACAAAAGGAAGCGTACGGAATTCTAAATATCCTCTATCCATCCTTCTTTTTAGAACCTCAACTACTTTTTCCTCTGAAAAAAATGTATCTTTCTTCATACAATCCTTCCACAAATAGTATTGCCACTCGATCGCATGATTCTTAAAATGGATTCCATGAGGAAACACTGGCATTCCAACAAATAAAGGTAAATATAAAAATGTATCCCCTTCTCTATACACTTCCCGTAAAAATAAATCGTCTTTCGCTTTATTGTAATGAAGTTTGTTATAGATCCACTTCATTCGGAATTGATTCCAGTTTTTTAATAAATATGGGTGATTGACTGTAGGATGTGGGATGGACAAAGGAAGAGTGAATTGCTCGATAGGGATCCTGACAGGCGCTGCACTAATAAAAGCTGAGACTGAAACAGGTATGAGATGAGTAAATATTGTAAAGCTTCTATCTTCAGGAGAAAAATGGAGAAGAAAATGGTGCAAATGGGGTGAATACCGGATAAATGATTGCTGAAATGACGGTAATTGCAGTAATCCCTTTTGTTTTTCTGTCACTGGTTGGGTAAGCATCCAGAATGGAGTGATGTTTTGACTTTGATATCCACGAGTTCTGGAAAGGATGTCGGGGATGGGAATGGAAGAGCATTGAATCTCAATGGCAATTTTTTTCGTATCCGTTTTTACATATACATCAGCGATTTGCTGAATCTCTTTTACATAATATTCAACCTTTACCTCCGAAAAATGCTTTCTTAACCTTTCATATAGCAGTTGTTTAGTAAGCAAATGTCGGGGTGACTCATGCTGCTTTCCAAGCTCACAAAGGAACTGGGACTGATGAGCAAAATGTGGGACGTTTTGGTTTCCGATGCGAAGGTTCAATTCGGATGAACAATGAGGACAGAGAAATATATTACGCTTACGTCGCAGATTCTTTAATTCCTCTCTTGTGTAATGAATGGTTGAAAATACTTTTTCTCCTAATAAAGCTGTTAACATAGAACACCTCCTTCAATAATTATTCGCCAATATTCGTGAAAATCCTTCAAAAAAAACCTCCAAGCAAAAAATCACTTGAAGGCTTATTCTTATAATAGAGGTGACATTAAGCGTGAAGTGGATTCCAATAACCGGTAGCCAAGATGTCTCTTTTGAAACTCTTCCAGCTGCAGTTCCTCTGCATCCTCTAAATCATGTAAATATTCCTTCACTAGAGAGTCGGTACTTTCTGTTTTATATAAGAATGCATTAACTTCAAAGTTTAAATGAAAACTTCTCATATCCATATTAGATGTCCCGATCGATGCCATTTCTTCATCGACTATGACGATCTTACTATGCATAAAGCCCTTTTGATATTCAAAGATTCGGGCTCCTGCTTCGAGAAGATCGGGGAAATAAGATCGTGAAGCGTGAAATACAATTCGTTTATCAGGCTTATGGGGAACCAAAAGCCTTACATCCACACCACTCAATGCAGCAATTTTAAGTGCTGAAAAAATATCTTCATCCGGTATGAAATATGGTGATGCAACCCAAACGCTTTTTCTTGCAGAAGTGATCATCGAGAAGAATATATTCTTCAATACGCTCAACTCATTATCAGGTCCTCCTGCAATCATTTGAACTCCACCATCGTTTGCATTTTCCAATGGATCAGGGCTTAAATACCCTGGAGTCAAGAAATCGTCATTCGTCATATAATACCAATCTTGAAGAAAAATGAGCTGCAAGGTTCGAACCGCTTCCCCCCTTACAAATAAGTGGGTATCCCTCCAGAAACCAAAATGTGGATTTTTCCCTAAGTATTCATCGCCAATATTAAGTCCCCCAACAAATCCAATACTTCCATCAATGACGATGATCTTGCGATGATTTCGGAAGTTAAACTTATTATTGAGAACAGGGATTTTGACTGGACCAAACGGAACCACTTCAATCCCTGCGTCTTTTAATTCAGCAATATAATCCTTAGATAATTGCCATGCCCCAACCGCGTCATAAAGAAAGCGAATTTTCACACCATTATTGGCTCGTTCAATAAGGATATCTTTAATCTGATTGCCAATATCATCATGACGGACAATATAATATTCCATATGAATGTGATGCTTGGCAGTTTTTAACCACCTCAGGATTTCCCCGAATGTCTCGTTACCATTGGTTAAAAGCTTCGTTTCACTGGAAAAGGAAATGGCACTGTTTCCTATTCGCTGAGCAAGCTGAAAGTGTTTTTCTTGAAACAAACCGAACATTTCAGCGTTCATTTCCTTAGGGCCAGGCTCAAATTTATTGTAGGTTTCCTTGTCCAATATGTACTTCTTCTTATACATTTTCTCTTTCCGGTAGTTTCGGCCAAACAATAAATAGAAGATAAAGCCAAGGAATGGAAAAGCACCTAAAACAACTAACCATGTTAATGTTTGAGTGGGATGGCGATTCTCAAAGAAGATAAGAAATCCTATCACAATGACAGAGAATGTAAAAACCAGACTAATATATTTGACCATTCCTGAAAGGTACTGATCAAAATAAAAAATATAACTTAACACGAGGACAGCAATAAATAAGAGGACTCTCACTGTATTTTTCATACCTCTAACACCTTCCACTGGCTTAATGAGCTAAATAAAAAAATACCGATTTCTAAATGAAACCGGTATGATCCTTAAGAAAAGTGTTCACTTAATGTCCCAAACACATGTTCATTAATGACTACTTTTCCATACTCTTCTAGGCGATGAACGGTCATTCGTGACTCATCCGCATATTCAAGTAGTATACTTAACATATTGTCGATATCTTCTTCCGAGAAGTGCTCTTCTGAAAATTTAACGTAAATAAAATATCTATTTTCGAATGCAAGCAGCTTTGTTTCCAAATGATCTAAAGGCATTTCTTTCATCCGATGGGATAAAGAAATCGCATCTTCGAAATCATTGAACTTCAAAGTGAAATCCAGTGCCACTTCTGCTTCCCCATCTTGATCCTGCTTGATTTGGAAATGCTGATCCAGAAGCTCCTCTATCCGTTCATCTACAGGAAGTTCCTTGAGCTTATCCTCTGGGATAGGCAACTCAAATCGCTGACCATCCTTTGAAACCTGAGCTCTTGTAACCAGTACTTCAAGCCCTTTATCTAACGCTTGAACTTGAATCCATAGCGGTCCTTCAATTCCGAAATCTTCTTCTTGATGAACTTCATCCATCATTTCCCAGAAGAGTTCTTCACTTCGTTCACGATTATACCAGATCTCCTCGCGGTCAAAGCCGCGATCTTCTATATCCCCGTAGGATATATAGAACTTGACCGTATTTTCATTAATGCGTTCGATTTCCATTTAACACCTCTCCCTTCTTGCATGATGTTGGTGAAGGGACTACACCCTCTGAGCAATTTTGCTCGATTGCTGGTGAAGATAGAAGATACATTTAGGTTAGTTTGTACCTTGTACTTCTATTTTATGATATAAACACTGAAAATGGAATAAAAATAACACCCATTTTTTCCTTCACTAATCCCACTATTTAACGTGTTTTTGACATTTTAGCGAATATTTGCAGAAAATTCAAGTGTTAATACTTATACTAATATAAAAAGGGTTGACCCGAAAGGATACGCAACGTTCCTTAAAGGGTCAGCCCCTTTTTCCTTATATATTCTCAAACATTGATAATATGATGAGAATGTAAGAATACTTTAGTTTACCATTCTTTGAGCTTCGAGAAGCTGGAACGTACGAACCTTTCTAGGTAAGAAACGTCTGATTTCATCTTCATTGTATCCTACCTGAAGACGTTTCTCATCCAAGATGATTGGACGTCTTAAAAGACCAGGATTTTTCTGAATAAGCTCGAACAGTTCTTGAAGTGGTAAAGTTTCTAAATCTACATTAAGCTTTTGGAATGTCTTAGAACGCGTTGAAATGATTTCATCCGTTCCATCCTCAGTCATACGCAGGATTTCCTTTATTTCATCAATGCTTAATGGCTCAGAAAATACGTTACGCTCTGTATATGGAATCTCATGCTCTTCTAACCAAGCTTTTGCCTTACGACAAGATGTACAACTAGGTGAAGTGAATAATGTAACCACGAATCATTCACACTCCCTTAAGGATTTTTTTATAATATAGAGTATTTCATTTTAAACATAGACTGTTAATTAAAATAAGTTTAAATAAGAAATCTCTATTATGTATTATACATGAATTACTGTCCCTTGAACATAGTTTTAACCAATTTGTCAAATTTCCTATACATAGGTTTAACATACGCTATATGATCTCTTTCTACTATGGCTTTACCCGGTTCAAAAAGAGCCTAAACATGATATAAAACATTTTCATTTTTTCATTTAGAAAACCTTATTGCGAATGGACAATAAGGTTGTTTTGGCTTAGAGATTTTTCAGTACATCGCCATCACGGTCTTTGTCTTTTTTCAAGACTTCTTCAACCGGCTGGTAAGACGCACCATAAAACTTCTTATCATTATAAGTGTGGATTAATTCATATGTTTTCTTCATGGAATTGAAGATCAGATCTTCTGATTCGTTATTTGGAGCCCAATAAAGGATTTCCATCTCATTGATTTCATTTGTAGCGAGAGACCGACGTGCATATCCGATACTGACAGCATGTTCGAATCCTTCACGCTTGTAGAACTTTAAGCGCTTTTCAGTGTCAGTGTCATCATAATCAACCGGCTCTACTTCTAGAATAATCGCTTTGTTCTTTTCTTTTAACTTCTCGAGCAGTTTATGACCTAATCCTTGTCCGCGAGCATCCTTTGAGACAAAAAGATAATCGATAAAGATAAAATCATCAAGTTCGGCATACATAAGTACGTGGTACTGCCCTTCATCTTTATGATAGATGTCGCTTCTTTCTTTGAGTAATGACTCAAGATGTTCTTTTGATTTCATTTCCTCTACCGGGAAATACTGATTTAACTTTTCATACCAATGCATGGATCTACTCCTTTAAAAGAATTTTGGGTGACATTGACTAACGGGATACAATTATTTTTCTCAGAAAAAAAATGTTTATGTTAGATGTTAGTCTCATCCGTGGGATAATAAATACGGAATCACAGGCTTGATATACCTATGAAGAGGGTAATGTGGTTGAAAGCGGTTAATCTTACCAATACTTTAATGATAACAATGTTTGAGTTTTTTTTCAAATCGAAAAGCGCCAATAAGAAAAGACCGGCCTGGAACTTCCCAGGTCGGTCTTCTCGATCAAGGTGTATAATCCACACCTTCTGTATACGTATTACCAGCATCCCATAAAAGGAATTCTTTAATCCCTTGATCATTCAATGCCTTAATCTGCGCTTCCACTTCTGCTTTTCCGTACGCTTTATAGTTTCCACTTCCTAACCAGGAAGCAGTGAAATCCTGCAGCCATGGCCTTGAAATAGGCGGGTTTTCTAATTCTGCTAACTTAGAATTTTCAAGCTTAGCATATTCAGATACCAATTCATAAGGTTGTAAATCGGGCTTTGCAATTCCAAAGTATGGAGTCCAGTGACTTGGATAAATCATGGAAGAAATCACATCGACGTTTTCAGATATCTTTGAGAAGTTCTGTCCAATCCCAGGTGCCTCTGGAAGCGTTGCTGTATACCCGAAAATGTCCACAGAAACCTTAACTCCATATGGCTCAAGTTTTCCATGTGCGTACTCTACAAAGTCTGTAACGGCCTGCACACGCTTTTGTACATTATTTGAGTCTTGCTCCGCATATTCACCACCGTTATATTGGAGTTCATCATCGCGTTTTTCAAAGCCTTCAGGGAATCGAACATAATCAAACTGGATTTCCTGGAATCCCATTTTGGCGGCTTCGATTGCAATTCCAACATTATAATCCCACACTTCTTTCAGGAATGGGTTCACAAAGGATTCACCTCTGCCATTTTTCCATACCTGATTTCCATCTTTAAAGGAAAGCTCGGGTTTCTCATTCGCCAAAATCGTATCTTTGAATACCACAATTCTTGCGATCGGGTAAATCTGTTTTTCTTCAAGTGTCTTTAAGATCGCTTGAGGATCTTTGATATAAGGCTGACCTACTTTAGCGTATGGAGAAGATTCTTCGGGTTCGTATGTAACATATCCGTGATCATCTTTAATATCAATAACCATGGCATTGAGATCCGTATCGTCCATTAGTTTCGTTAAGCTGTCAAATTTCGCTCCACCAGCAGAGTGACCCGTCACATAAACCCCTCTGACTGCATCAGGGTATTCAAATTCAAAGCCGGAATCATATGCAAATCTTGGGGCGGGACTTGCAATTTCTTTCTTACTTAAAGAAAGACTCCTCTTCTCGTGGGCACCCATCCTTTCTCCTTCAGCACTCGCTTGGAACGGCAATACGCACATTGTGACTAAACATAAGGATGTCGCTACCTTACTCCATTTCAAAATAAACCTCTCCTCTATTAAATAAGCTATCTAGTAAAATATGTAACACCTCATCCTATTCTAACAAGGAAATAACTTGAAAGAAAAGGGGTATTACTCCTAATCTGTCGAAATTTCCAAGGAAATTAAATATCTTCATTGTATAGTATGATTTTCTTGTTAAAAAAGAATATAACAAGCTTTATGCGGATCCTTCAATAAAAAAAGCTCCCCTCATTAAAGGGAGCTTTTGTAAGATGTTTAGCTTTTGTACTGAGCTTTATACTGTGCAAACTCTTTCTCTGAGCAAAACACGAAATGGCCAGGTGCCACTTCACGCATTTCAAGATTATCATCCTCTGTATAATTGTGAACAGAAGGATTATATTCTTTTCTTCGGCGTGTGCGCTCATACTCTGGATCCGGTAACGGAATCGCTGATAATAGAGATTGCGTATACGGATGTAGCGGGTTCTTGTAAAGGGCATCACTTGGTGCCAACTCGACTAACTTACCAAAATACATCACCCCGATGCGATCACTGATGTATTTTACCATGGAAAGATCATGGGCGATGAATAAGTACGTTAACCCTTTCTCTTTCTGAAGCTCTTGCATAAGATTCACTACTTGAGCCTGAATCGAAACATCAAGAGCCGAAATTGGCTCATCGGCAATGATGAAGTCCGGATCTACTGCCAAGGCACGGGCAATCCCGATACGCTGTCTTTGACCACCGGAGAATTCATGTGGATAACGTCCGGCATGTTCTTTATTCAAACCAACCGTTTCAAGCAAATCATGAACTCTCTTTAGACGTTCTTCTTTGGAAGAAGCAAGTCCATGAATGTCGATACCTTCAGCAATAATATCCGCAACCTTCATACGAGGATTCAAACTTGCGTATGGATCCTGGAAGATCATTTGCATCTTACGGTTGAATTTCTTTAATTGTGAACGTGACTTTTTACCATGAACGTCCTCACCATTAAAGAGAACCTGGCCATCTGTAGCATCATACAAACGAATGATTGTCCGACCAGTCGTTGATTTACCGCAACCTGATTCACCAACCAGACCAAGAGTTTCCCCTTTATAAATATCAAAGCTGATATCATCGACAGCTTTCACCATATTCGGTTTTCCCGGGTTAAAGTACTGCTTTAAATTCTTAATTTCCAATAATTTTTCTGCCATTATGAACGAACCCCCTCAACAAGTACCGGCTCTTTATAATTAGAAGGCATTTGTCTATGTCTTAATTTAACGATTTCAGGCGGCTCTACTCTTGGAGCACTAGGATGCAATAACCAGGACTTTACATAATGAGTATCGGAAACCTGATAATATGGCGGCTCTTGTTCAAAATCCACTTTCAATGCATACTCACTGCGAAGTGCAAATGCATCTCCTTTAGGTGGATTCAATAAATCCGGTGGAGTCCCAGGTATGGCAACCAGTTCCTGTTCACCTTCAGTATCTGTAGTCGGCATGGAACCGATCAATCCCCACGTATAAGGATGGCGTGGATCGTAGAAAATTTCATCCACTGTACCTGTTTCAACAATTTGTCCTCCATACATAACGGCTACACGATCAGCTACGTTCGCAACAACTCCAAGATCGTGAGTGATGAAAATGATGGAAGTTTCTATCTTCGTTTGTAAATCTTTCATCAGTTCAAGAATCTGAGCCTGGATGGTAACATCCAATGCCGTCGTCGGCTCATCGGCAATCAGAATCTTCGGATTACAAGCAAGAGCGATAGCGATAACCACACGCTGTCGCTGACCACCCGAGAATTGATGAGGATATTGTTTAAAGCGAGTTTCCGGGCTAGGCAGACCAACAAGTTTAAGTAACTCAACGGCACGTTTTTTCGCATCATTTTTGCTCATATTCTGATGCTTTACCAGTGGTTCCATGATTTGTTTACCAATTGTCATTGTAGGGTTCAGGGACGTCATCGGATCCTGGAAAATCATAGAGATATCTTTCCCACGGATTTTCTGCATGTCCTTTTCCGGCAATTTCGCTAAATCTTTACCTTCAAATAACATTTCTCCACCTTTGATGAAGCCTGGCGGGTTCGGGATCAATCTCATGATCGCTTTCGTCGTTACTGATTTACCGGAACCGGATTCACCTACGATGGCTAGTGTTTCACCTTTATCTAAATGGAAATCTACACCTCGGACAGCCTGAACTTCTCCTCCATGCGTATTGAAGGAGACGTGTAGATCTTTCACTTCTAAAATTTTTGACATATTCATAATCTCCCTTCCATTACTTACGCATTTTCGGATCTAGTGCATCACGCAAACCATCGGCCATTAAGTTGAAACTTAGAATGACTAATGAAATGACGGCTGATGGAACCAGCATCATATGTGGAAATGATTGAATCGATCTGTACCCATCATTAACCAATGACCCAAGGGAAGCTCTTGGAGGAGCGATCCCCAATCCGATAAAGCTTAAGAATGCCTCTGTGTAAATCGCAGCAGGAACTGTAAACATTGTAGTGATGATAACAGGTCCCATTACATTTGGAAGCAAGTGTTTAAAGATTAAACGATTGCTGCTTGCTCCTAAAGTACGGGAAGCAAGTACAAATTCCTGATTCTTCAATTGTAATACTTGTCCACGCACTATACGTGCCATTCCGGTCCATCCGGTTATTACCATAGCCATAGTAATCGAGAAGATACCTGGCTCAAAGATCAGGATAAAGAGAATAACCACAATTAAATTTGGAATCCCAACTAGAATTTCAATGATACGTTGCATAATATCGTCGACTCTTCCACCATAATAAGCAGAAATTCCGCCATAAGAGATACCGATTATGAAATCGATGATGGCTGCTAGAATACCAATGTAAAGGGATACACGAGTACCATTCCAAGTTCGAGTCCATAGGTCACGACCTAAGTCATCGGTACCGAACCAGTAACTTTCCTCAATCTTTCTCGCTTCATAAACATCGAAACCACCAGCGTCTTTTCCATCAAATGGAAGCCAACTAATTCCTGAAAGCGCTTCAATTTTAGGGGGTAGCTTTGCATGACGAATATTTTGATCGCTAAATTTGTAGTCATTCATACCAGGTCCAAAAATAGCGAAGAATACGATGATGGCAGTTATTATTATTCCTACAATAGCACCTTTATTCTTACGCAAACGAATCCATGAATCCTGCCAAAAATTCAAACTTGGTCTCGATATTTTTTCCGACTCGTCTCCACTAGCCTTTTGAGGTTGGAAGAGTTCTGGACTTAGTTGCTCTAATTTCTTTTTATTTGCTTCCATTATTTCTTCCCTCCAGCTAAACGAATACGCGGATCAATGATACCGTATAGAATATCTACCAAGAAAATAACGCCAATGAATAAAGCACTGAAGAACAGGGTAATACCCATAATAACCGTGTAATCATTTGTGTTAATAGAAAGTACGAATTGTTCCCCAAGACCCGGAACAGCAAAAATCCGTTCGACAACTAAAGAACCAGTCATTACTGCTACTGTCATTGGTCCCAAAATAGTTACAATAGGTATCATAGCGTTTCTTACGGCATGCTTTACAATTGTTCCAGTCTTGGAAATACCTTTGGCCTTTGCTAGTAAAATATAATCAGAGTTTAATATTTCAAGCATTTCTGTACGCATAAAACGAGCAATCGTTGCTACAACGCCAACTGTAAGTGCTAGTGTAGGTAGAATCGTGTGCTTATATTCTCCCCATAATGCTACTGGAAGCCATTCAAGCTTTACACCTACATAATACTGTAACAGGGCCGCGAACACGAAAGAAGGTATGGATATTCCTAATACAGCCACAAATGTGGAACCATAATCTAACCACGTGTTATGTTTAATTGCAGCGATAATACCCACAAGGAGCCCTAAAAATGTACCTAATACCATAGCTTGGAATCCAAGAAGTGCGGAAGGACCAATACGATCTCCAACTATTTGCGTTACAGGACGATTATCGTATTGGAAGGACAACCCTAAATCACCTTTGGCTAGACCCACCATATAGTTCACATATTGTTCTGGCAGTGGGTCATTCAGACCGTATTTATCCAGGATGATTTGTTGTTGTTCCGGAGTCAGTCTCTCTGTATTTTGTAGTGGAGATCCAGGCAGGAGCTTCATCAGAAAGAAAGTGGCGGTTGCAATGATAAGCAAAGTGATGATCATATAGACGATACGTTGAATTGTATATCTGACCATTCTTTAGCCCCCCTTTTTTTAGTCTATTTTCTACATTATTAATTATATCGATTTTCGACAAATTTTCAATGTTTTTTAACTTTTTTGATAATTTCCGACATTCACTGGAAAAGGAGAGCATATGCACATGCATATACTCTCCCTTTGAAGGTTGTTCACTGAGTTTAAGTTCTACTCAATTGAAGCCCATTTGTAAGAATTATCAGCACCAAATGAATGACGTAAGATATTTTTCACATATGGACGCTCTAGATAAGAAACACCAGATTGGTACATAGGGCTGATCGCTTGATCTTCGAAAAGAATCTTTTCTGCGTCAACCATTGCTTGCCAACGTGCATCTAAATCATCAAGAAGCTCACCTTTAGCTTGTTCGATTAACTTGTCATACTCTGGATTAGAATAACCCATTTGGTTATGAGCACCATCAGTTACGAACATATCAACAAATGTCATTGGATCTGGATAGTCAGGACCCCATCCAGCGAATGAGAAGTCGTATTGACCTTTTGATTCTAACTCAAGCTTTTGCTTGAATGGTTGCGCTTTGATAGAAACTGTCAAACCTTCTAGATTTTGTTCTAGTTGCTCTTTTAAGAACTCACCAATTTTCTTAGAGTTGTCAGAGTCATAGTTTAATAATTCTAATTCAATAGAATCTTTTCCTAACTCTTCTTTCGCCTTAGCCCAGTGTTCTTTAGCTTTTTCAGGATCGAATCCACCAAAGTCACCAACTGTTTCACGATATTCAGCACCATCTGGACCAGATACGAAGTCTTTTGGTACTAAATAGTACGCAGGGATAGATCCGTTGTTAAGAAGTACGTCTACCATACCTTGCTTGTCATATGCAGCGTCAATTGCTTTACGCGCATTTACATTTGCCATTATTTCATTTCCTTGATTTAAACGAAGGAAGAATACTGAAGTTTCAGCTCTTGTTTTAAAGTTTTCATCTGATTTGTATTTGTCAACAAATTCAGCAGAAAGACCAGCAACATCAGCTTTGTTTGTTTCATAAAGGTTTACACCTGTAGCAGTATCTTTAACGATGTTAAAGTTAACTTCTTTTAGCTTAACAGTTTCTGCATCCCAGTAACCGTCGTTCTTAGTTAATTTGAAGCTTTGCTCATGCTTCCACTCAGAAAGAGTGAATGGACCATTGTAAATTGCAGTGTCGGCTTCAAGACCGAATTTATCGCCTTGTTCTTCCACGAACTTTTGGTTTTGAGGATAGAAAGTTGCGAAAGAAAGTAAAGCTTTGAAGTATGGAACAGCTGTTTCAAGCTGAACTTCTAATGTTTTTTCATCAACCGCTTTAACACCTAATTCTTCAACTGGAACTTCGCCAGCATTAACTTTAGCAGCGTTTTTGATATCGTACATGATGTACGCATACTCTGCACCAGTGTCAGGGTTTAAAGCTTTTTGCCAAGCGTAAACGAAGTCGTTCGCAGTAACTGCATCTCCGTTTGACCATTTCGCATCACGGATTTTGAACGTGTACGTTTTACCATCTTCACTTACTTGTGGCTCTTCTGCAGCCATACCAAGTACAGGCTCATCTTTTTCACCTAAGCGGTAAAGACCTTCGAATACGTTGTTCATTACGTTGAATGAAACAGCGTCAGTTGCTAGAGTAGAGTCCATTGATGGGATCTCAGAACTCTCAATTAAATTAAGTACCTGTTCTTTCTTTTCAGCAGACTCGCCGCCTTCGCCAGATGCTCCTTCATTGCCCTCAGTTTTCTTGTCGCCGCCACATGCAGCTAAGAAAGTACTTAGAGCCAGAAGAAGAACTAGCAAGAATGAAAACTTTTTCTTCATCTTGAAATTGACCTCCTCGTAAATCTCATATTTATTTATCTTCTAATTTTCAGAAGATTTGTTACTTATTATACATGATAGAGAAATTATTGCAATATGAATTTAACAGTTTTTTTGCAAAATTATCAGATTAGTAGGTATATAGGCGCCAAAACGTTGGTATTAAAGGGTTTTAGTTGAACATTTTAGAGAGTTTGTCCCATTACAATTGTTACAAATGTAAATTTCTCAGCATTGAAAGTAATGGTGTTATTGGGGTCCGTTTTCAATTATAAGGTTTATATCTGTTATAAATATTAATATACAAGACTAAATATAAAAAATAGAATACATACTTTATTCTATTCGTATTTTAATAATATTGCTGCAGTTTCAAGCGTGTACACTTTACGCGGATTTATGTACTCCCTGCCCATACAACTCATGATTGTTTGAATATATATGAATGATTGAATTCCCTTAAGGGCTTCATGTATACTTTTGATAAAAACATTTTAAGGAGAACTATGAAACGAATAAATTTTTTCTACATACTTACACTGCTGTTTTTCATTATCGCCATCGTCACTGCTATATTTCAGGGGAAAAATCCGCTTCTCTCTACTATAGATAGCTTGTTTATTATCGGAATAACGTATGTTGCCGCAGGCTCCCTCTTGTATATATTTGAAAAGGGATTTTTCAACGGCATCGTGTATGCCCTTAAGAGATTCCGAAACAGCACAAAACTAGGGAAGTACATTTCCCAGTTTGACGATCTGGACGAGACTAAGGGAGCCCATGAAGAATACGGAGTCAAGCGATCTTTTTCCATTACAAGGTCAGTACTGATAGTCGGCTCCATCACCCTGCTTCTTTCTATCGCCTTATCCTATCTGCTGTACACTTGAATTACCCTTTGATTTTTCATATAATAAAAATATATAAATGAGAGTAAAAAGCGTAGATGAAGAGTAGTACTTTTCTTTATGATTTATAGAGAGCTTGTGGATGGTGAAAACAAGTATTCATGGGAAAGGGAATGGACTTCTGAGCTTTATTTGTGAATGAAGTAGCATATAACGGATTTACCTCACGTTAAAGGGGTTCCATGCTCGTCATGGACTAAGCTGACTCATCTGAGTACTTAGGGTGGCACCGCGGAAATCATCCCATTCGTCCCTATCTTCAATAGGACGGGTGGGTTTTTATTTTGTGTAAAACAGGAGGAAATATGATGCAAACAATCTTTAGCGGCATTCAACCGAGCGGTACGATTACGCTTGGGAATTACATCGGGGCCATGAAGCAGTTCACTGAGCTGCAGGAAGAATACAATTGTTATTTCTGTGTAGTGGATCAACATGCAATCACGGTAGCGCAGGATAAAATGACGCTTCGCAAAAACATTCGCAGTCTTGCTGCGCTTTATATTGCATGTGGTATCGACCCTGAAAAATCAACATTATTCATTCAATCGGAGGTTCCGGCTCATGCACAGGCAGGATGGATCTTGCAATGTGTGACGTATATTGGTGAACTTGAAAGAATGACACAATTCAAAGATAAATCACATGGGAAAGAAGCCGTTTCTGCAGGCTTGTTGACTTACCCACCATTAATGGCAGCCGATATTCTTCTATATGGTACAGATTTAGTCCCTGTGGGAGAAGATCAGAAACAGCATTTGGAATTAACGAGAAATCTTGCAGAGCGCTTTAATAATAAATACAACAACATCTTTACGGTTCCTGAAGTCCGGATTCCTAAAGTCGGAGCCCGTGTTATGTCCCTTCAGGATCCTTTGAAGAAAATGAGTAAGTCCGATGTTAACCAGAAATCATTTATTACACTCCTCGACGATCCGAAGCAGATTGAAAAGAAAATCAAAAGTGCTGTTACGGATTCAGAAGGAATCGTTAAATACGATAAAGAAAACAAACCAGGAGTATCAAATCTCCTATCCATCTATTCGATTCTTGAAGGCAGTTCAATAGAAAAACTTGAACAAAGGTATCAAGGTAAGGGCTATGGAGACTTTAAAGGAGACTTAGCTCAAGTGGTCGTCAACGCCTTTAAGCCCGTGCAGGACCGGTACTATGAATTGATTGATTCTGAAGAACTGGATGATATACTCGATCGCGGGGCAGAAAAAGCTAATTTTGCAGCAAACAAAATGCTGAAGAAAATGGAAAAGGCCATGGGACTCGGGCGTAAAGAGAGAAAGAGAAAATAGCAATGTTGCTCAGAGCTTGCAGTATGAGGCTCTGGGCTTTTTTATTGGGACCGATTACCATCCCCTCCCTCCTTTACTCTATACAAAAAACCCCAAGCCCGTCATAGACTTGGGGTTTTCATCCACCCATCAATTTACCTTAGGACGATTCTCCACTTCCCACAGTTTTTCGAAGAAGGGTTGTCCCTTGATTAAGTTCTCGCATAGGGTCAGGTGCTTGTCCGACCAGCCAAACTGCGTTTCTTCGTATAACATTTGCCAAATTTCCTCAAAGTCCAATTCCTGGATGGTCCGGTATCGCTGTGGAGCCCATTCAGTGTACCAGTAGCGGATTTCAGCCGTGTTGTTTGAGCTGTGAAGCTGATCCAGCGCCATAAATAATAATTGTTTCAACTGCCTTTCTTTTCTTGTCAGTCCACTCATCATATAAGGACTTGGTGAGAGAATGTGATAGGAATCCTCTCTCTTTACCTCAGGCTGAATGGAATATTGCACCGTTTCATGACTTTCCACCATTTCATAGACGAGCTGTTCCTGTCTTGGGATGAGCCTACTTTTTCTGATTGGAACGGTATACCCAATCGTATCCACTGCGAGTATTCCTGTCCCATCTGTGACAATGAAGCAATAGTCCAGTTGAATTCGTTCATGGTTTTTTCGCAAGTAAGCTTTTTGATAGACATTATTAAGCAGTTGTTGAGGTAACTCTGATAAATCATTCTCGATGTAATGAAATAGAACAGTGTCCACTTTAATGAGAGGAACTTGATCCAATAACTCAATAACGTCCTCTTTTCTCCATTCGTGAAAATGACAGACATTGTAGCCATTTTCTTCGCCTTCGAACCAATTTACCCATACATCATGAAGATATAACATGATTGACCCCTCGCTTTGCTACAATCTTATTTGTCAATCAGTATAGGCAAATCGGTGTAAATTTATTCCTATTCAACAAGGGTTTTATAGATAGTGATTATTTTTCCTTCGAGGGATATAGATCGAGAGCGTGATGATAAGAATCCCTAGGAGAAATAAATAGCATTCGACTCGGGTGGATACGAAAAGAATATAGTCTGAAAAAGTCATTCCCGTGGTGAGAAGGTTTAAATAAATAATTAAACTCACTCCTCCCGAAACAGCCAGTCCAAACCCGATAAATAATACAAACATTCGAAACACCATACCTTCCGCCTCTATCCTCGCATTTAGAGATTTAGCTCGTCCATTCTTACTATAGTTTATGAGGGTAGATGGAAGATATGACGAAATTAGGCTCCTAATTTCATCCCTGTCTGGTATTTTAGAAAATACCTGATGATCTGATAATCCATTCTTCTATGGTAAGAAAGTTGATGATGCTTTTCCTATTAGGGCAATGGTAGATGCATCATTCTTCTTCAAATAATTTTCAACCAGGTAATAACCAGCAGCATAACCCAGCATGTTAGGATATGATTTCTTACCAAGGAGTAAGTGATCGTGAAGGGGACTGCTTCTTGTTACATCCAAATTAGGCTGAATCCATTTCTCGAAATAACGTGACATTTCTTTTTCTTCATATGCTTTTGTCCAGGAAGCTGAGTATTTATCTCCACAGTACTCTTTAACGGCATGTTCTGCCAGTCCTTCAAAAATGATTGAATCCAATAAGGTATATTGTATGTTTTTTTTGTTTAGTAATTTCATTCTGACACAGTGATGGTATTCATGAACGAAGAGAGCTTCGTACTCTTTCGTATCATCCTGTTCTGTAATAAAAAAGAAAATCTCGTCTTTAAAGCATACACCTGACTTTTTCATTGACGATTGGAACATGCCTCTCTTTTCCTGCACGGGGAATAAGTATATCGGAACATTTGGACCATTCCATTTTCGTTTATACTTTTTTTCATAAAGGGAAAAACGTTCCCATATGTTTTGTTCTTTCATCTTTTCGAAAATATCTTCGGCATGATGTGATGATTTGTACATTCCATGCCTCATGAGGTATTGATAAAATGATTTTTGATCGTCTTTTCCGTTAATTGTATTCTTTAAAAGCTCTAAAGGCTTATGAATGGAGTCTTCAAGCCACCCATCAGTAGGAGCAACGGTCACCTTCATCCCTCTTTCCCGGCTTTTTATCATGTATATGTAAAGGGAGGAGGGTTCACAACAAAAAACGAGCCTGCTAACGCGTGTTAGCAGGCTCGTTCATATATTAGTTGCTATATTTTTTAAAGACGATCGTAGCATTATGGCCACCGAAACCTAATGAGTTACTCATCGCCACATTCACTTCCTGTTTTCTAGCTTCGTTCGCTACATAATCAAGATCACAATCTGGATCTGGTGTTTCTATATTGATTGTCGGAGGCAACACGCTGTCTTTCATCGCGAGTACTGTGAAAATCGCTTCCACTCCTCCTGCTGCTCCCAGAAGATGACCTGTCATGGATTTCGTTGAGCTCATGGCTAATTTATAGGCATGCTCCCCGAATACTTCTTTTACTGCCATCGTTTCGTATTTGTCATTATAAGGGGTGCTTGTTCCGTGAGCATTGATGTAATCCATTTGCTCAGGAAGGACTCCACCGTCTTCCAAAGCCATTTTCATTGCTCTCGCTCCACCTTCTCCAGCCGGTGCAGGAGCTGTGATATGATACGCATCCCCCGTACAACCATAGCCTACGATTTCAGCATAGATCGGCGCTCCGCGTTTCAGTGCATGCTCAAGTTCTTCCAGAACAATCACACCTGCTCCTTCTCCCATGACAAATCCGTCACGGTTTGCATCGAATGGTCTTGAAGCTTTTTCAGGATCTGTATTGGTCGATAAAGCTGTGTTTGCACAGAAGCCCGCTACTGACATCTTTGTAATCGGTGCTTCTGCCCCACCTGAAACCATGACATCCGCATCTCCCCGCTGGATGACTTTAAATGCATCTCCAATCGAATTCGTCCCTGTCGCACATGCAGTGACTGTACAGGAGTTAAAGCCCTTTGCTCCCAGCATGATGGAAACTTGTCCAGCAGCCATATCAGGAATGATCATTGGAACGAAGAACGGACTTACTCTGCGATACCCCCGCTTTTGGAAGGTTTCATACTGCTGTTCGAATGTTTCCATCCCACCGATACCCGAACCGATCCACACACCGACACGGTGAGCATTTTCGTCTGTAATGGCGAGCTTGGAATCTTTGACAGCCATTAACGATGCTGCAATCGCATAATGAGTGAAGCGATCCATCTTTCTCGCTTCCTTTTTCTCGACACCGAAATCCTCGATATTGAAATCTTTCAATTCAGCTGCCACTTTGGCTGGATAATCGTCTGCATTTAAGCGCGTTAACGGACCTACACCCGTTTTCCCTGCTAAAATATTTGCCCACGTTGATTCAACATCATTACCTAACGGGGTAACACTTCCCAATCCTGTTACAACAACACGTTTCTTGTTCATTTATTCCATCTCCTTTGTCTGCAAGTTATAGAAGAGAGTTCTATTTATTTGCCCCAGCGCATGATAATGGCGCCCCAGGTTAAACCGCCGCCGAATCCTACCATGACGACTACATCGTTTTCTTTCACTCTTCCTGCTTCTAAATCTTCCACTAAAGAAACAGGGATAGAAGCTGCTGAAGTATTACCGTATTTATTTACAGTTTTAGACATCTTTTCAATCGGCAATTCCAATCGTTGCCTTGCCGCTTCCATAATACGGATATTGGCTTGGTGCGGAATTAAGAAATCAACATCTTCTTTCTTTAATCCTGCTTTTTCAATCACGTTCACACTCGATTCACCCATTTGACGAACGGCAAATTTAAAAACTTCGCGTCCATTCATGATGATGTTTTCTTCCTGGTACAAGTGCTTTGCACCCGATCCGTCTGCACCTAATTCAAAGGCAAGTATTCCTTTGCCATCCGGAACTGGCCCAAGTACGGCAGCACCTGCTGCGTCCCCGAACAGTACAGCTGTATTCCGGTCATCCCAATCCGTGACTTTGGATAACTTTTCAACTCCTACAACGAGTACATGCTTATACGCACCATTGTCGATAAACTGCTTTGCCGTAATCATACCATACATAAATCCGGCACATGCCGCACTTACATCCATCGCCGCCGCTCTTTTTGCTCCTAATCTTTCTTGAAGTAAGCAAGCTACAGATGGGAATGGTCTATCAGGGGTGACCGTAGCCACAAGGATCAGATCAATTTCCTCTGCTGTAATATCTGCATCAGCAATGGCCGATTTTGCTGCTTCAAACGCCATGTCTGATGTGTCTGTTTCATTATCTGCTATTCTTCGTTCTTCAATGCCCGTTCTCGTACGAATCCATTCGTCAGATGTATCCACCATTTTCTCAAGATCCGCATTGGTTACGATTTTCTCAGGAAGGTAACGCCCAATTCCAATAATTCCTGTATTCATACCGGCATTCCCTACTTTCTTATTTTATATTTTTTTCTTTTATACTTAAGTTTATTATCAATTGTTATGACTTGGTACTAATTTTATCGAAGATTTCTACTTTCTGCAATTATTTTTTCTTTTCCCTTTCTTCTACGCGTTTGACTATACTCGTACAACCCTCCTTTTCATAGGTTACATAGTAGGTAGAGGGGGTGAGAATATGTCTGAAGAAAAGAAGCTGCATCCATTTGATAGGATGATGTACGGAGGAAGGACCCGTAAAAAAGAAGAGGCTCCTTCTCAGGAGAAGCGTGAAGGCAGCAATGAAGAAGGATCATTACTCGATGGCATTCATTCCATGATGAATTCCATCGATGACTTAAAACCACTCTATAAGAAAATCAGTCCATTATTAAAGCAATGGAATATAAAATAAAAAAAACGGTTCATTGAAAAATTCAATGAACCGTTTTACTGTACACTTACTCTTTATGTAAGGCATCTTGTTTGCCTAATTCATAGGCTTCACTCATGACTTGTGTAAAGAGCGTCATGAATGGTTGCAGCATTTCGGGAGTGAACTCAACACCCGCTTGATCCAGTTGCTCTTTTGCTTGTGGGAAGTACTTCATGGCAATCTGCATGAATTCCATCGTTTTGTCTTGATTCATTGCTTCGATTCCTTTCCGTTCGGCAATTTGCCTGTTTCGATGTAGGTTTGAACATGTTGCTTCATCTCAGATTGAAAATCTTCTGGAATGACGGGACTATATTTACCCATGGAAATGACTCCGTCTTCAAAATCAAATTCGAGGTTTCCAGAATCGAGTTCGTCATTCGCGAATCTTTCCGCAACGACGCTATACAGCTTATCTGCATGCTGCACAGTACTCGTTAAAACCGTGGATTCCCCTAAATCAGATTGATCCGAGACATAGCCAATGGCATAGAGACCCTTTTCCTTCAGCTTTTCAATTACAGCTACATTATAGCCGTCACCTGCAGGATATACAACATCGACCCGTTGATTCATTAATCCCTCCAACTTTTCGAAGGCGATATCTTGATCATTCCAGTGATTGGTGTACTCGACAATGAGCTCCGTTTCACTATGTTGGTATTTGACTCCATCTATAAACCCTTGAACCTCGGGTTGCCATTCAAAAGCAGCAATCACCCCGACTATATTCGTATTGGATTGATAAGCTGCTGTCATGCCTCCGAAGAAGCCCATTGCATAGCCCTTAAATTGTAGACTTGTTGTATTCTCCTCTGTGGCATTCCCATTGAAGCTTACAAAATGCATGTTGGGATAATCACCGGAAAGGGTATTAAATATCCCGGAATATTCACTACCGTGGCCAAACACTAAGGTAACATTATCATCACTATACTCTTTTACCGCTTGTTTAATTGATGTATCATTCTTTATGCTCTCTTTATAGAAAACGTCTGCATTGTAATCGGATTGAATTTTCAATAATCCTTTGTAACCTTTCGTTCCCCATACTCCATCGTTTACGGTTTCCGGAACCAGTAAACCAACTTTTTCTATTTCAGCGCTGTCTCCTGTTGAACAACCACTTATTCCAATAAGTAATACAATCATGAAAATGGTGTAAAATTTCTTACTCATGTGCAGCAACTCCTTTAAAGCCCGTGCAGCATCTATAAAAAAGAATCAATAGCAAATTATTACATCATATTTATTTTACCCTCATCCCTATCCACAAGGAAAGAGAAAGTTTTCTTATTCCTGAATTTCATGCAAATGAATGCCTCTTAATTGTTCTTTTATGACCGATTCATGAGACTTGGTCGGCTTGACAATAAGCTCTTTTCCATTTGGTTCAGCATCCATTCTGACGGGAGTAAAAGACTTCTTCGTTACATACGATAAGGCTTCATTCCAGCTTTGATTTGAGAGTGCTTTCACCTTATATATTTCTTCTGTATTGGATGAATGCTTGATTATAGAACGGGCAGCGTCCTTTACATAGATCGCTCCACTTGGATCATCAATGTATGGAGAGTCACCATCTTCTCCATTTAATAGTTGAGCGAACAGAAATTCTGCCGGCTGGTGAATTCCGTACAGAGTCGGAAGGTAGAATACGGTTCCTTCTTTGCATTTTTGATCTCTGTCCATATTGGAATAAATTCGAATGATCGATAGGGGTTGTTCAATTTTTGACAACAGCCCTTCTACTTCTGACAAATAACTTACTTTATCTTCTCTTACCTGATCATAGAATGGAAGGAACACGCTGCATCCTGATTGTACTTCCTTATCCCAGTCTTCATAAGGAACATATTGAATGTTTGAGTTCCTTCCAATTCCTAACCACTTATCCTCTGTTTCTTTGGCTTCATCCACTGCCGTTACGGTCCATCCATTCTCAAGAAGGGCATCACAAAGCTCAAATCCCAAAAACTGTTGAGCGGCAAAAACGAATGCATGATTCAAGTCAATCACTCCAATGTGTTTGTTATAACTCTTTCTCATGTAAAGAAAAGTATGAAGCAAACTTCCTTCCCAGAGAAGCACGTTTTTCTGGGAGTACAAAGAACAAATCCGTTGATGTACCTTTTTCTAAACGCTCCGTATATATATCTTTTATGAGAGTGAATTGATTTTTATAACGATTAAGAGTCGTTGATTGAACAATGTAAAGGGGAATCGAGATGTTTTTAAATACTTCGTAGTCCTTCGATTGTTGACTGATGAAGGATTCGCACTCCTCCTCTTTCAATCGAAACGTGTGTGAGAGTTCTTTTATTACCTTTTTATAAAAGAATTTCTGTTCCTTCTCTTGTTCCAGATGGTCATATAAAGACACGCAAGGCGCAAGCATAACTGCACTTCTAATGTCCTGCTCCATTTTAGGATAGAGGTTTTTCAATACTAAAGCCCCCATTCCTTCAGCCAATATATGAATCTTTCCATTAATGATCTCATTTCGTTTCACATGCTGATAAAGTCGTTTGGCTAACTGCACGGCTTGATTGCTACCCCAATTCGCTCCGTAAAGATTACTATAATACACAATGTATCCTTTGGCGGTCAGTTCTTGAATCCATCTGTAGCGTGCCTCATGTTGAACCCAAAAGCTGCTCTTATCGTCTACATAATGATGGGAATCTCCTATTACCATTACAGCGAATCCATTTGGGCGTTCAGGATAATGAATCATGCACCACTCTTGCTCTAATTGAAACAATCGCTGATACATTAGAATTTCTCCTTTTACATAGTAAGTCATTATAGTTTATGTAAGGAGACAACATTGGTAAGGGAGATAGCCCAAAGAACCTTTGATATTTGCAAATTTAGTTAAAAAACAGAGTATCCCTAAAGATTTTTACCGGTATATGATAAGGTTTACATTTCACAGATTAGTCATTTATTAATTTATGAACCTGTGGTAAGATAAAAAAGATTGAAATTGGTTAGAACACTCTAATAATCTATTAGTTGATTACATAGGAATGAGGTGACTTGACGTGAGATTTTTCTGGATGTTTTTCTGGGCATTTGCTCTGACTGAAATGTTAACTTACGTTGTAAGTTCAATGAATGGAACTGCTTTTCACTTTGAAACAGGATTGATTATATCGGTTTGTGTAACCGTATTAGTATTCCTTATCACGCTTGTTATTCCAAACGAGCCAGTTGAAAAGCACTAAAAGAAGCAGCCTAATCCGGCTGCTTTTTTTATTTATCCTTCATGATCGATAAACCATTTTCCCCTATGTCGATGATGATGGTTTCGTTTGATCTGATATTTCCTGCTATCAGTTCTCTTGCCAGTTTGGTCTCGACTTCTCTCTGCAAGTACCTTTTTAAAGGGCGTGCACCATAAACCGGATCATAAGCGGACTGTGCTATAAATTCTTTTGCATTATCCGTTAATGACAATGAGATATGCTGTTCTTCCACTCGTTTTTGCAAATCTTCCACCAGCTTATCGATGATCCCTTTTATATTCTCAATGCTCAATGGCTTAAAGAGAATAATGTCGTCGACCCTGTTTAGGAACTCCGGTCTGAAAGAGGAACGAAGCTGGCTCATGACCAGGTTCTTCGTTTCCGGATCAATTTCCTCTTCCCCCTTATTTCGTTCGAGAAGATGCGATGATCCGATGTTAGAGGTCATAATGATCACCGTGTTCTTACAATCAACCGTCCTTCCTTGAGAATCGGTTATCCTCCCATCATCGAGCATTTGCAGAAGAATATTGAATACTTCCGGATGAGCTTTTTCAATTTCATCAAGCAGGATAACCGAATATGGTTTTCGTCTAATGGCTTCTGTAAGCTGACCGCCTTCTTCATATCCTACATATCCCGGAGGTGCACCGATCAAACGTGAAACGGCATGCTTCTCCATATATTCCGACATATCAATTCGGATTATCTGCTCCTCACTATCAAACAACGTATGAGCAAGCGTCTTCCCAAGCTCTGTCTTTCCTACTCCCGTAGGACCTAGGAAAATGAATGAACCTATCGGACGATTAGGATCTTTAATCCCTGCTCTCGCCCGTATAACAGCGTCACTCACTAATTGAACAGCCTCATCCTGCCCGATCACCCTTTCATGCAGTGTGCGATCAAGTTTCAACAGCTTCTCTCGTTCACCTTCTACAAGCTTAGTGACCGGAATCCCTGTCCATCTTGCTACAATATTTGCCACTTCTTCCTCCGTCACTTCTTCACGCAGCAAGCGTCCTTCCTGCTCTTTCATCATCTCCTGCTCAACTGAAACAAGTTCTTTTTCCATAGCGGGAATCCTGCCGTGACGAAGTTCAGCAGCTTTATTCAGATCATAATCACTTTCTGCTTCTTCAAGTAAGCGCCTGAGCTTCTCCAGTTCTTCCCGCTTCTCCTGTACGACCCTGATGCTTTCTTTCTCCTGTTGCCATTTTAACTTCATCCTATTCGCTTTTTCCTTCAGATTACTTAAATCTTCACGGATTCGATCCAAGCGTTCAAG
Source organism: Rossellomorea aquimaris (assembly GCF_008180865.1). Classification (GTDB taxonomy): domain Bacteria; phylum Bacillota; class Bacilli; order Bacillales; family Bacillaceae_B; genus Rossellomorea; species Rossellomorea yichunensis. The sequence goes on along the minus strand of NZ_VTEX01000001.1, from coordinate 258,020 downwards.
ACTGGCAGGATCCTTTTCCTTATTTAAAGCTGCTTCTTCAATTTCCAGCTGCATCACTTTACGCGTCACTTCATCCAATTCTGATGGCATTGAGTCAATTTCAGTCCGGATCATCGCACATGCCTCATCGATTAAGTCTATTGCTTTGTCCGGCAAGAAACGGTCGGATATATAGCGATCGGAAAGTCTTGAAGCTGCTACAATGGCGCGGTCATGAATATTTACTCCATGATGAATTTCGAATCGTTCCTTTAAGCCTCTTAGAATAGATATCGTATCTTCCACATTTGGTTCCTGAACGAGTACCTGCTGAAAACGTCTTTCCAGAGCCGGATCCTTTTCAATGTACTTGCGGTATTCATTGAGAGTGGTAGCACCTATGCAATGAAGTTCTCCCCTCGCAAGCATAGGCTTTAGGATATTTCCCGCATCCATGGCTCCTTCCGTTTTCCCTGCTCCAACAATCGTATGGAGCTCATCAATGAACAGAAGAATGCGTCCCTCACTCTTTTTCACTTCCTGCAATACAGCCTTCAAGCGTTCCTCAAATTCACCCCTGAACTTGGCACCTGCAACTAAAGAGCTCATATCTAATTCGAAAATGGTTTTATCCTTCAAGCCTTCCGGGACATCTTTGCTGACTATCCGCTGTGCAAGTCCTTCAACGATGGCTGTTTTTCCGACTCCAGGCTCTCCTATAAGGACAGGATTATTTTTCGTTTTACGGGAAAGGATCCGAATCACGTGGCGGATTTCACTGTCCCTGCCTATGACTGGATCTATTCTTCCCGATTTCACCTCCGCAACAAGATCCCTTCCATACCTCTTCAACGCTTCATATTTCACTTCAGGATTCTGTGTCGTCACCTTGCTCCCTCCTCTGATCTTTACAATGATCTCCTTTAATGCCTTTTCTGTTACATTATGGTTTGTTAAGTATGTCGTAATCGGGTGGTTCTTTTGCTGGAATAATCCAAGTGCCAGATGTTCGATCGAGATATAGTCATCTTCCCATTTAGTCTTTAATGAATCACTATCTTGCATGAGCTGATGGATATCCCTTGCGAAAAATCGGCCATACTGCAGCCCATCTCCCTCTACAGAAGGGATATTGTTTAACTTGGTATCAACCCACTTCTTTAAGTCCTCTGCTTCTACTCCTGCACGTTCATAGATCGTACGGAGAAAACTGTCTTCTGAACCGAGGAGTGATTTCCATAAATGAAAAAGGCTGATATCTGTATGTAGCTTTTCTTTTGCGGTCTCTCCCGCCAAAACCAAACCTTCTTGAATGCTTTGAGTCATATTATCAAAATTCATCGTGTTTCACCTCGTATTTTGACCTTTATTGACCTTTTCTTCTATTATATATCTTCCGGTGGAAAAAGGAAAAGAAAAGGAACAAGGAGTACCTCTGAGAGTCACCATCATTGATAAGGTGAGCTGTCGACACGGCATCCTTGTTCCTTTATGGGGTTAAGGTTTTCTCATATACGTCCATAGACGATTATGGTTGGAGTTTTCAGGAAATCGATCCCCCGCATTTAACCGTAGTTTCTGCGGATTTTTCACCATACTTCCTGTTTCACCAATTTCGATATATTCTCCATTATTAGGTGCTTTTTCCCCAGCTTTGAACTGTCGTGACTGGCCCATTCTTACCCCTCCTTTTCGAAGCGATGCTTCCTTACTATTTTTCTACAAGGACGAGCATTCATGCATGCCAGATGAAGGATATCAGAATGCTTTATATGATAAACAAGTTACGGTTCGGTTAACATTTGGAAAAAGGCTTTACAGTCTTTCCCTTTATGGTGTTAAATTAAAAACTGTGGAGAAAAAAAGGTTGGAGGAAACACAATGGATTTTTATCTGATTATGAAATACTTATTTTTAGGGATTTTTCAAGGATTTACTGAACCAATCCCGATTTCATCGAGTGGACATTTACTATTAGCCCAGCATTTCCTTGGAATCAATGATGCTACCCTAACATTTGAAATGCTGGTTAATACGGCTTCATTAGTGGCTGTACTCATTATTTACCGTGAAGATATCATGCGCCTGATCGTCAATGGCTTAGGCTATTTCAAACATAAAACACCTGAAACGAAACGTGATTTTCATTTCATTGTTTACTTATTGATTGGTACGATCCCTGCCGGTGTGATCGGTGTATTATTCGGTGACGTGATAGAGGACCATTTAACATTTGTAATCACAGTAGGAATTACGCTTATTATTACAGGTATTGCTCTATGGTTGATCCGTAACCTTCGAGGAAGAAAAAATGATGGCGACTTAAATGTGAAAGACGCTATCATTATCGGACTTGCACAGGCAGTAGCCCTTATTCCTGGAATCAGTCGTTCAGGTGCAACCATTGTTGCGGCAATGGCAAGCGGGATGAAAGCTGAAACGGCTTTACGTTTCTCTTTCCTGCTCTATATTCCAGTAAGTGTCGGGGTTATGGTATTCGGCATAAGTGATTTGATTAAGGATCCAAACCTTGCTTCAATGGCCATTCCTTACTTAGTCGCGTTCATTGCGTCACTTATTGCTTCATACTTCTCATTAAAGTGGTTCATGAATATTATGGCTAAAGGAAACCTGAAATATTTTGCCATTTACTGTGCCGTTGTCGGAGCTGCTGTATTATTTTTCTCTTAAATTCCTTCTATCTGTCTGTTTCCTTTGGTAAGCTTTAAGTATAAGACATTACGATGGAAATGATGTGATCCCATGAGTGAAAATCTAGGAGTTCCTTCCGGGATTAAACAATTATTTTTCGAGAAAAATAAGGTAAAAACCGTAAAGAAAGGAACTTTCCTGTTTCAAGAAGGGAAACCTGCTCACGAGTTATACTTAATCAAAAGCGGTCGGATTCAGATCAGCAAGGTGATTCCTGATGGCAGGGAGTTGTCATTACGCATATGTTCAAGTGACGATGTGATCGGGGAGTTAACGTTATTTACGAAAGAAGCTTACTATATGCTCAGTGCAAAGATCCTTGAAAATACAGAGACCTATGTACTCCCCAAAGAAGTCTTTGAAGAAAAGCTTTCGGGTGATAACAGCCTCACCATCCAATGGTTAAAATGGATTCAAATACAAAATCAGCAAAATCAAACGAAGTTTCGTGACCTCGTTCTTCATGGAAAAAAAGGTGCACTCTATTCTACACTGATCCGTATGTCCAACAGCTATGGAAAACCCGTTGAAAATGGCATACTGATTGATTTTCCGTTAACCAATCAGGAGTTGGCCAATTTCTGTGGTTCCTCCAGGGAAGTCGTGAATCGGTTACTGAGTGAATTGAAGAAAGAAAATGTCCTGGTATGGGAAAAAGGATATATCACGATACTTGATTTGAATTTTCTCAAAGATGAAATCGATTGTGAGAACTGTCCGGTTTCGATATGTAGGATTGATTGATGAAAAAGCTGGGAATGCAGTATTGGATACTGTGTTTTCGGCTTTTTTTGTTTTGAGGGGTTTTGTGGGTCGGTGGTTTGGAGTTTGGGTTTATTTTATCGACCGTCATTAGGATTTATCGACTTTTATTTGATTTTATCGGCCGTTATTCAAATTTATCAACCGATATTTCATTTTATCAACCGTATTTTCAATATATCGACCGTTCTCCAAAAAACGACAAATTTCGCCTTCGAATTTCTACTTTCCTATACGAACGGAAATCCCCACTCTCACAAAAAAATCCCATAAGGCAAAGAACGCCTTATGGGGTTTTCCTATTGTGCATGTCGGGCCAAACCAGCCGCCTCCGCTTTTCTTCTTGTCCAGCTCCGGCGGCTAGACCCTCGAGGTCATAAGTCAAGCCTGCCAAAAAGGCAAAAAACGCCTTTCCGGCAGGCTCGCCTTATGCTTGTCGGGTCTGACCAAGCCGCCTCCGCTTTTCGTGTTACCTAATCCCCAATGCAATTTTAGCATAGCGGGACATGTTGTCTTTGCTCCATGGCGGATTCCAGACGATGTCTACTTCTGTTTCCTTGACTTCAGGGATGTCACTTAGGGCTGTTTTCACTTGATCGACGATGGTACCAGCCAGCGGGCATCCCATTGAGGTAAGTGTCATAGTAACCGTTGCTTTACCTTCTTCATCCAGATCTACATCATATACCAGACCTAAATTGACAATGTCTATTCCTAATTCAGGGTCAACCACTTGTTCCAGTGCACCCATCAAATTATCTTTAAGATCCTGATCCATGTTAACACTCCTTTACAATATGTGCTTGTTTCATATCTATATTCAGTACTCATCTTAACAAATAAACAGGCGTAAGACAAAAGGTTAGGCTGATAAATGCTTCTCGAACCACTCAACAAGCTTTAACACGCCTTCTCTCGTTACTTTATGATCGGCTTTATCATCTTCTATAAATAACAGGTTATCTTCCTGGGATTCATAGTATGGCAGGATGCTTTGGTAGAATTCGTGTGTCAGGTTGAATGGAACGACTTTGTCCCTTTTTCCGTGCCAGAACATCAATGGTCTGCCGCTGAGTTTTTCAGGCTGAAGACTTAAGTCATAATGAGCCAGTTCACTTAACATGTTTTCTATTTCTTCTTCGCTGAATGGAAGTTCATATCCTAATGATTCAACTTGGGACAACTGGGCTTGAGCAAACTTCACATATGTAGGATTCCCCATAAGCGAGACGGCAGAAGAGATCCAATCATATTGAGTCAACGCTCCAAGTGTGACGATACCACCCATTGAGGTACCTGCAACTCCGACACCATTACGGGCGAGCAATCCTTTTTCTTCAAAATGACTTTTCATAATTGATAATTCATGAATCGTATTTAAGACGATTTTCCAGAATACTTGTCCTAATTGATGTTCTGATTTGCCTGTCGACCGTTCTCCATGCTCTAAACAATCGGGAAGAATCACTCTAAATCCTTTTTCAGCAAGATAATAGGCGTAATGTAAATTATGCTCCTTGGCACTTGTAAACCCGTGGATAAAAAAGCATACCGGGACTTGCTTATCTATATACTCTTCTTTTACAAGGTGAAGAAATGGAATGTTTTGAATGGTTGATTTGTCAACTAATATCATGTGTGGTCTCTCCCTCCTGAATGCATTTCACTTTACTATGATATCCTAGATTTGGTAGTATGTATAATATTTAATTCGTAAGCGTTTGTAAACATTTTTTAAATGATATGAAGCTGCGGTAGACAAAATTCAATGTCTGGCGCTACAATTGCCTTAATACCAATAAGATTGGGGATTTGTATTCATGAACGCACAAGAAAAACATTTGATTGTTCTGGATTTAGACGGAACACTATTAACGGATGAGAAGAAAATCTCATCAAAAACTCACGATATTATAAAAAAAGCACGCATGAAAGGACACGAGGTGATGATTGCCACAGGCAGGCCTTATCGTGCAAGTGAATTGTATTATCAACAATTAAAGCTATCTACTCCGATAGTGAATTTCAACGGTGCATTCGTGCATCATCCTAATGACGATTCATGGGGATTGTATCACGAGCCAATGGATTTAAAGGTGGCGAAACAAATCATCGATGCATGTGACGATTTTAAATACCGCAACATTGTTGCCGAAGTGATGGATGATGTGTATCTGCACTATCATGATGAAAAGATCATAGATGTATTCATGATGGGTAATCCAGCGATCTCAACTGGAGACATCCGAAATGTACTTTCTGATCATCCTACCTCCATGCTCATTCACGCTGAAGAAGAAGATGTTCCGGAAATTCGTGCACACCTGGATGATGTTCATGCAGAATTGATTGACCACCGCCGCTGGGCTGCACCGTGGCACATCATCGAAATCGTTAAGTCAGGATTGAATAAAGCTGTCGGAATTGAACGAGTTGCTTCATCTTTAAATATTCCGCAGGAACGGATCATTGCATTCGGAGATGAAGATAACGATCTTGAAATGCTTGAATATGCAGGCACTGGAGTTGCCATGGGGAATGCCATTGATCCCCTTAAAGATATTGCCAATGAAGTGACATTTTCGAATGAAGACGACGGGATCGGACGCTACCTGCAAAAACGTTTTAATCTTTAATCCATAAACGTTTTTGGAAGCTGTGGATATATCTTCTTACTGTAATCCACCACCGCTTTAGCCATACTAAAAAGGAGCGCATCATGCGTTCCAACTTGCAAAAGGGGTGGTAGTGATGGGTAGAAATAAATCGAAACGATTTGTACAACAAGGTAAAATCGCTGTAACAAAACATGATGAACGTATTCCGTACCATCTGACGTATGCTGAGGCAGAAGCTAAAAAGCTTGCTTCACATGGCGAAGGGCTAGGGGGAATGGAGTAATGAGTAATCCATTATTCCAACAGGCCCGTAACGCGGTTCATTCTGCCCAACAAGCATGCAGTACGGGAGAAAACGCTCAATTGTCCATTGATAAAGCGAAAAACGCGTTGTCATCTGCTTACGCTAACTCAAATGTCGAAGAACAAAAGCAGCTTCATGCTCTTCAAGATGAGTTAAACCGCCTGTCATAATGAAAAAACGAGGGTTGTCCAAAATGGACAACCCTCGTTTTTTCATGGAATGGAGATGACATATCTGTGAAGAATCTTCCCATCCCCTTTATCCCTTTCATAAAGACTTATAAAGACCTTCTCAGCACTGCCTGATAGCTCAGGGAGAATGATAGAAAAATCAGTCCAGTTTGGTGCTTCTTTATTAACCTTGAATAATGTTTCTTTTAGAAGCACTCTATGTCCGTCCTCCACAGAATAATAAAAACTGCCATCTGATACCCGGGCTTGTCCATTGATGGAAACACGCCCTTTCACCTCAAGTACCTTTACACCTCTAAAGGACGGGTTTTCATCCGGAACCGTGAATGAATCCTCAGCCCGCAAAGGATGATCAAATCCACTCATGTCCTCTCCCATCAGCAGTGCTTCAATCGTATATTGCCCTTTTGCGACACGCTTTCCTTCATGCTTATAATCCCATGTTTCTTTCCAAATCTTCGTTTCACCCTTTTTCAACGTAAGGGTTTGAAACGCCTGAAGAAACGATTTCCCCTGACTGTACCGATAGACTACTTTGCCCTCTTTGTTTTTAATTGTAAAGTCAAACATCTGACTAGTAGGGAAAGTGATCTTTTTATCCCCTTCACTATTATTATAAATAACGAGCCTGATCTGAGATCCTTCTTCCCCCGGATAAGATTGTACAGAAAAGATCAGAGGTGCCTTCTCTGCTTTCATTGGAGAAGGTACACTAATGAGCATGAAAGAACTAATAAGTATATAAACAAATGCCTTCAAGGTGATACCCCTTTCTATTCAAGTTCACCTCTAGTATTTGTTAATATTAAGAATCTAATCTTTTCTAAAAAATCCGAATATCCCAGTCGTTTGCACGATATTGGTAAATGCGTTGGGATCTACATCTTTAATGGTATGTTCAAGCTCGTAAAGTTCATAGCGCGAAATGACAATGATCAGCATTTCCTTATCTTCACCGGAAAAAGCTCCTTTTGCAGGCAGAGTGGTGATACCCCTGACAAGCTTTGAATGTATGGCTTCTCTTAATTCACTGGATTTCTTTGTCACAATCATTGCTGTGAGTTTTTCATGGCGTGTATGGATGGAATCAATGACACGTGTTGAAGCATACAACGTTACTAACGTATACAATGCTTTTTCCCACCCGTAAAGAAATCCTGCAGAAGTAATGATGACCGCATTCATCAGGAAGAAATAGGACCCGACAGGCTTATCTTTCATTCTGGAAAGAATCATGGCGATAATGTCCATCCCACCCGTAGATGCACCCCATTTTAACGTGATTCCAACTCCCACCGCGGCAATGACCCCGCCAAAGACGGCGTTTAGAAGAATATCAGGTGATAATTTAATCACAGGGATCACTTCCAGGAATAAGGACGTCAGAAATACAGAAATGAAGCTATACACAGTAAAGGAACGGCCAACTTTAAGCCACCCGAGTATGGTCACAGGAATATTTAAAATAAATAATAAAATACCTGTAGATATGTTGAATGGTGCAAATTCTTTTAACACACTGGACAATAACTGAGCCAATCCTGTAAAACCACTTGCATAAACATTTGCCGGTATCAGGAAAAAATTCATCGCAATGGCACCCAGTACTGCCCCTATTAACACTACGAAAAACTTCTTCGCTTCTAACTGAACATGATCTCTCGACATTGACAGACCTCCCACATCTAGTTGTTATTTTCTATGTTCCACAATACATCTTAACTAAACTCATCTCGATATTCATCCTTTAAGAAGATAATGATACTTTTTACCTTAAAATCATACTCTATGGATTGTTATTTGAATGAAATATAGCTAGACTAAAGCTATATAGAATAACCAAAGGATGATTAGGATGACAGTAAAATTATTTGCTGATAGTGCAAGCGATCTTCCTGCTGCATATTTCAACGAACACAACATAGAACTGCTGCCACTGAAAGTACATATTGATGGTCGGGATTACGAGGACCTGGTAACCATCGAGCCGAAAACCGTATTCAACAAAATAAGGGAAGGACATATGCCAAAAACGTCTCAAGTATCACCGGACTTTTTCATGAAGAAGTTCACAGAGCTTGCAGAATCGAATCAATCCGGTATCTACATTGCCTTTTCCTCACAATTGTCAGGAACTTACCAAACGGCTGTGATGATTCGCGATCAGGTGAAAGGGGAGCACCCCGCTCTTGATTTGACCATTATCGATTCAAAGTGCGCTTCACTTGGCTACGGATTAGTTGTAATGAAGGCTGCTGAACTGCTTCAGAATGGTGGGAGTAAAGAAGAAATTATCGAAGCCTCCCGTTTCCACTCAGAGCATATGGAACACCTATTCACTGTAGAAGACCTTGAATACCTGGCAAAAGGCGGAAGAGTATCAAAAGCATCAGCTTTTCTTGGAGGATTGCTAAACATCAAGCCTCTCCTGCATGTAGAAGATGGAAAGCTTGTCCCGATTGAAAAATTGCGTGGGAAAAAGAAGCTTCTCAAACGAATTCTCGACTTGATGGAAGAACGGGGTGAAGACCTCTCCAATCAAGTGATCGCCATCAGCCACGGAGACGACGAAGAACTTGCTCTTGAAATGAAGAAGCTCATTCAAGAAAAGTTCTCACCGAAAGATGTATATATCAGTATTATTGGATGTGCCATAGGTTCTCATACAGGCACAGGCACCTTAGCCATATTTTTCTTAAACGATCATTCATAAACTCCCCTCTTCTTCCTCATACTATGAGAGAAGAATATACTCGAAGGGAGAATCACTATGCCACATACATCTGATAACGAAAAAAAGGCCAGAGACAACAATGCCCTGCGCCAGGAAAAAAATAAGATTAAAGAAGTAAATCGTAAAGCAGGGAAGAATCAGTTTTCTAAGAAGACGGATCATTTGTAAGGATTGCCTTGGGCAGTTTCCGGCTCTTGGATACGAAAAAGTGCCAGTTCTTTATAGAGCTGGTGCTTTTTATTTTTTCTAAAAATCCCCCCGATGCATTCATAGAAGTTGTATGCACCATCAAAGGTTGTCTATAATGAAGAGAAAGAAAAACATGGAGGGGTTACATATGGCAAAAGAGAGTTCATTTGATATTGTTTCGAAAGTGGATATGTCTGAAGTGAGTAATGCGATTCAAATTGCGTTGAAGGAAGTTCAAACACGTTACGACTTTAAAGGAAGTAAGAGTGACATTAAATTAGATGGAGAGGAAATCGTTCTCGTATCTGATGATGAATTTAAAATGAATCAGTTAAAGGATGTTCTTCTAAGCAAACTCATCAAGCGTAATGTTCCTGTTAAGAACCTTGACTACAGCAAGCTTGAAGGGGCATCCGGCGGAACCGTTCGTCAGCGTGCGAAGCTCGTTCAGGGAATCGATAAAGAAAATGCAAAAAAAATCAATACCATCATCAAAAACTCCGGTGTAAAAGTGAAGAGTCAGGTGCAGGATGATCAAGTACGGGTCACTGGAAAAAGCAAGGATGATCTTCAAAAAATCATCGCTGCGATCCGTGAGGCGGATCTTTCAATCGATGTACAGTACGTAAACTTCCGATAATCCAGTTTTTCAAAGAAGTCTAATGGGTACAATATATCCATTAGACTTCTTTCAATTAGGAGGAAAAACATGAAGAAAAAAGTCATCATTATTGGGGCAGTCGGCGGCGGTGCCACCACTGCATCACAAATTAGAAAACTGGATAGTGAAATAGAGATTATTCTTCTTGAAAAGACATCCTATCTTTCATACGGGGCATGCGGAATGCCTTATTACCTGGGTGAAGTCATTAAAGACCGTGAAAGTCTTTTTGCAGCCACACCTGAAAAATTACATACGAAAAAAAACATCGATGTCCGCATGCATCATGAGGCGCTAAAAATTGATCGTGTTAAAAATTCTTTACTTGTAAGGGATCATGACAAAAACCAGGATTACGAAGAAACATATGATTACCTCGTGCTCGCAACAGGGGCTTCCCCCTTTATCCCTGACATCCCGGGTCTTGATATAATTCCGGCTTTCCATCTCAGAACCGTTGAAGATATGGACAGGATCAAGCAATTCGTTGAAACCTCAAAGCCAAAAGTCTGTACCATTATCGGCGGGGGGTACATAGGAGTCGAAATGTCCGAGAACTTCACTCATTTAGGGATGAAAGTCAACCTCGTTGAAAGATCGGAACATGTGATCAGTGTAATCGATGAGGAGACTGCCCTCAAACTGCAAGAGCATATAACAGAGCAAGGTGTTAAGTTGTACACGAATGATGGACTGAAAGAGGTACTGTCAGAAAATACCCTGAAACTGGAGAGCGGAGAAACGTTTCAGTCAGACTTTATTCTTCTTTCGGTAGGTGTAAAGCCCAATAATCTTCTTGCTAAGGAAGCCGATTTATCAATAGGAGAGTCTGGTGGTGTCGTCAGTAATAAGTTTATGCAAACAGACGACCCCTCCATTTATGCAGTCGGAGATGTGGTAGAGTCCATCGACCTTATTGACGGGACCCCAAAACAGGTTCCCCTTGCATGGCCTGCACATCGACAAGCTTACATTATTGCAAGACACCTATCAGGAAGCCCAGTACCTTTTAAGGGGATGCTTGGTACTGCAATTGCGAAGGTTTTTGACCTTTCCATTGCATCCACCGGATTAGGTGAGAAGGAATTAAATGAAAAGGGCTATTCGTATAGAACCTCCGTGCACGAAGGAAAGTCACATGCCGGCTACTATCCCGGTGCTCATGATGTGTATGTGAGAGTCCATTTTTGTCCCGAAACTGGAAAGATCTTTGGAGGAAATGTTGTGGGCGGAGAAGGAGTCGATAAGCAAATCGACGTTCTTGCAACAGCCATTTACGGCGGCCTGACCATTATCGATCTCCAGGAACTTGAAACATGCTATGCACCTCCCTTCTCTTCTCCAAAAGGTTTGTTGAATATGATTGGATATAAAGGTGCCGGATTAATGGATTAGAAATATATGCAGGCAGGCTTCTCTTAAAGGAGCCTGTATTTTGTATGAGTATGCACTTCGATATTGGATAAATATGTTAGTCGGCTGGTTTTTTTTGTGTAAACGGCTGATTTTTCACTGATTTTCGCCGGATTCTCCTCAAAAACGGCTGGATTTCCTTCAATCAAAGCTCTATTAAACATCAAATGCCTTCGTCCCAAATTGAAATAATTGCTGCATCACACGACAAATCGAAAAGATAATCTTGCTAAATCTCCCAAAACAAACACGTTAATAATTATTTTTTTCGGGTAAACACTATCCTAAGATAACCTAAATCATCAAAGGAGTGTTTTCATTGTCACAACAACAAAATCAGAAGCAAACGTTCCCCCCTCAGCACCAGGATCATCAGCCCGGCACAGTGGATGAGATGAACCCCCAACCGATTCATACGGATCAAAATTATAAGGGTAGTGGAAAGCTGGACGGGAAGGTCGCACTCATTACCGGAGGGGACAGCGGGATTGGACGATCGGTCGCATGGTATTATGCCAGGGAAGGCGCCCATGTCGCGATATCTTATTTAGAAGAACATGAAGATGCGAATAAAACGAAGGAATTAGTAGAAGCTGAAGGTGTACGATGCATCCTGCTGTCAGGTGATATTGGAAGCTCGACGTTTTGTAAAGACATCGTGAACAAAACGATTTCTGAATTCGGCAAGCTTGATATCCTGGTGAATAACGCTGCCGAACAGCATCCTCAGGCAGGGCTTGCGGACATAAGTGACGAGCAGTTGGAGCGTACATTCAAAACGAATGTATTCTCTATGTTCTACTTAACAAGAGCAGCTTTGCCTCATCTTAAAAAAGGAGCTTCCATTATCAATACGGCTTCTATTACAGCTTATAAAGGTAATAAGGAATTGATTGATTACTCTTCTACTAAAGGGGCCATTGTCAGTTTCACCCGATCCCTTGCAGAAAACATTGCATCCGATGGAATCAGGGTTAACGGCGTGGCACCTGGCCCGATATGGACCCCGTTGATTCCTTCCACTTTCAGCTCTCAAAAGGTATCTCAGTTTGGAGCGAATACTCCACTTGGACGTGCTGGTCAACCATATGAATTAGGACCTGCTTACGTATACCTGGCAAGCGAAGATTCAAGCTACGTATCAGGACAGATGATTCATATTAATGGCGGAACGGTTATTAACGGATAAAACGAAAGCGACTGAAGCATTTGATTCTCCAATAAGTGGAGTTTCCAATGTTTCAGTCGCTTTTTATTATGATGTCTCTTTTCGTTCACTGCAAGAGCATCTTGTAACGAGCTGATGAGGCACGATGATTCTCTTGATCGGTTCTTTCGGGTTCTCAATCTTTTGGATCAGGCTTTTGGCTGCCTCATTTCCCAGATTGAATATGTTGATATCCACAGACGTGAGCGGAGGACGGGACATTTCAGCCAGCAATACATTGTTGAAGCTCACAATGGATATGTCTTCAGGAACACGGATGCCCATTTCATCCAGTGTGTTCAGTACCCCTAATGCCATTAAATCATCGGCCACTACCAGAGCCGTTGGAGGAGCGTCTAATTGCATCAGTTCATTAATGGCTTCACGACCTCCTTCACGAAGAAATTCTTCATGAATGATGTATTCATCCTTCATATCTATACCGGCATTACGCAAAGCCTTTTCATAACCTAATAAACGCTCAACGGTTACCACGAGGTTGAGGTCTCCACCTATAAAGCCGATGCATTCATGACCAAGCTCCAGGAGATAATCGGTTACTTCCTTCGTAGCCCGGTAGTTGTCATTATCCACATGAGTGATCTCTTCACAATATTTATAAGGCTTCCCTACGACGACAAATGGAAAACCACGATCTTTTAAGTAGTTCATCACTTTATCTTCCACTTTTGAGTAAAGAAGGATGATACCGTCCACTCTTCCCCCTTGCACCATTTGGACGACGCCTTCATAGATTTCTTCTTCAGATTGACCTGTAGACATTTGAAGGGCATATTGTTTCTCCTGAGCACCTTCACTTAGTCCTCTTAAAACTGTCGGAAAGAAAGGGTTTTGTGAGAAAGTACTAGCTGAACCTGGTAATACAAGCCCCAACACTTGAGTAGATTGATTTGCCAAGCTCCTTGCTATGAAGTTAGGATGATATCCTAATTGTTCCATCGCTTCTCTAACTTTTTGCTTTGTTTTCTCGCTGATTCTTGGATTGTTTGCAATAACACGTGAGACCGTAGATGGAGCTACGTTTGCAAGCTTTGCAACATCCTTGATGGTGACCGCCATTCATTCCACCCCCTCTTTAAAATCGTACCCTCTTAGGTGTAGAGGGCTGCTTTATTCTATTTCACAATCATTAAAACGCTTCCATTTCATTATTCTTAAAAATCAGGAATTGCAGGGCTCATAGACTGAGCCCCGCATCAAATCATGACTGTTTTTTCTTCCTTCCACGCTTCCATACAAGATAAATAAAGAGTAAGAAGAGGACATACACAGTGCCGAGTGCCAGTAGGTAAGGATAATTCAATCCGCTCTTCTGTTTAAGGGAATAAACCTCTGATTCTTCACGATCGACTATGATCGTATAATTTCCATCTTTATCAATACGTACCAGGTCTGCGGTTAATAATCCTTTCAGCTCACTATTTTCTGCTAATTCATCTTCACTCAATTGAACCTTTTGAGATTCACTTGTGTTATTTATGGCGATCACGAGCGTTTGATCCCCGTACGTACGCTTAAATATTCCCATACCGTCTTTTTCATAGATGGGTTCTATCGTCCCTCTAGTAAGGGCGGGGTAATCTTGACGAAGCTTCCCTAATTGAGTGATGTAATCAATCAATTCTTCATCAGCCCTAAAGTTCATAAAACGTCGATTATCCGGGTCATTCCCACCATCTACGGCTATTTCAGAACCATAATAAACGATCGGTATCCCTGGAGTCGTATACATATACGTTAGAGCGAGCTTCCACCTGGTACCCGGGAAGAGCTTCTCTTGAACAAGCAGTCTCGTAAAACGCTCCATATCATGGTTATCGATAAAAGTCCCCATTAAGTAAGGATCGTCATAGTACGTTTCGTTGTATTTCCAGAAGCTAAATAGGCGATCCATCGATGTATCCGGTTTTTGGAATACAGAACGCATCTCTTCTGCTTGAGGAAAGTTAACAAAACCATCAATTCCTACATCATTATACTTCGCTATCTTCTGGGGGTCGCGATCGAACACCTCACCAAGTAGATAGAAGTCTTCTTTGACTGACTTAACTTCTTCGCTAAATTCACTCCAGAATTCTTGTGGTACGTGACGAACAGTATCCAGTCGGTATCCGTCAACATCTGTTTCTTCAATCCACCATTTCGCGGCGTCAAATAAGTAGTTTTTCACTTCGGGATTTTCTGTATTTAAATCGGGAAGATCATATAACCACGCATTTTGTAGACTTTCTTCATTATCGAAGTTCATCGGCTGATTTTCATGAAACCAGTCCGATTTTTCAGGATCATTCACCCAAGGGTGCTCGGGTCCGACATGGTTTACAACGAAGTCCAGCATCACTTTCATATCACGTTTGTGTGCCTCATCTACAAGTTTTTTAAACGTATCGATTGATCCGAAATGTTCTTCTGTCTTATAGAAATCTGTAATCCAATACCCGTGATAGCCAAGTGGCTGGTTATCAAAGACCGGGGTCAGCCAGATGGCGGTAAATCCCATATCCTTAATATAATCCAGCTTATCAATCACACCTTGAAAGTCCCCGCCTTGATAGGCTTTAGGGTCTTTGGCATCCACATTCTTATCATTGCTCGTATCCCCGTTATTAAAGCGATCGACCATTAGAAAATAAATGGTCTCATCCTGCCATTTTCGTTCTTCTTTTTCAACTGCACCTACCGGAAGGGCGTAAAAAAGAAGAAACGGGACTAAAATGAGAGATAATACTCTTCTTTTCATCTCCGCTCCTCCTAAAACTGTTAGTAACGCCTATAAGATTATCCTTTTGTACCCCCTGCCGTCAATCCTGAAACGAAGTATTTCTGGAAGAACAGGAATAATAGGGCTATTGGTACTGCAATCAGGACAGAACCTGCAGCGAATGTTGTAAATTCTGCTCCGAATTGTTTCGCTACCATATCATAAAGGGCAACCGGCAATGTGTACATTTTTTCTGAACGCAGTAGGATACTGGCAATGATAAAGTCTGCGAATGGTGCAATGAACGAAAACAGTGCTACAACCGCAATGATCGGTTTCGCAAGGGGCATGACGATCTGGAAGAAAATACGCAAATGTCCAGCTCCATCCATTTTGGCTGATTCATCAAGCTCTTTAGGAATCGTATCCAGATACCCTTTCATTAACCATGTATTCATTGGGATTTGTCCACCAACGTATACAAGGATCAATCCAATATGAGTATCCAATAAATCTGTTAACAAAGCCAAAACGAAAATCGCGATTAAGGCAGCAAAGTTAGGAATCATTTGCAGTATCAGGAATGTCATCAATCCATTTTTGCGACCTGCGAAACGGTAACGCGAGAAAGAGTAAGCCGTTAAACTGACCAGTAATACCGTAAGTGCCATGGTAGATAAACTTACTTTTAACGAGTTCCAGTACCAAAGCATATAATTACTTTGTTCCAGATCGAATAGTTCTTTATAATGTGCCAATGTTGCATTCTTTGGGATGATGGATGAACCGGATAAACTTTGACCTGGGTTAAATGAAGATCCGATGATCCATGCAACCGGGTAAAGAATGATGGCAAACATGATTCCGATGGCTGCGTATGAAAGTGTTAAACGTATGAGTTTCTGTCTCTTCATATTCATATTACATCATATCCTCTTCTTGGAATGATTTCGTTCTCTTGAACTGCCAGATCGCTACTGTAATGACGATAATGGATAATAATAATGTGATGGCAGCTGCTTTCGAATACTGTGCGGATGTCATAGTCAGACTGTAGATCCATGAAATCAGAATGTCAGTTCCACCTGCATTTTGTCCTGTCAGGGCAGGTCCTCCGCCATTGAACAAGTAAATAACGTTAAAGTTATTAAAGTTAAATGTGTATTGCGTAATGATGATTGGTGCCGTCGCAAAAAGAACGAGTGGCAACGTAATGTTCTTGAATTTCTGGAAAGCTGATGCCCCGTCCACCGTTGCTGCTTCATAAAGCTCGTCAGGAATCGATTGAAGTACCCCTGTCGTCATGGCAAAGATGAATGGGAAGCCTAACCAGGCTTGAATACCAATCAGGGCAATTCGTGTATACATCGGCTCCGTCATCCATGGTAAACCTTCAATGCCGAAGAATCCTAGGATATCCCGGTTAATCGTTCCGAAAGATTCATTGAACATACCTGCGAAAACCAGGATGGAAACAAAAGCCGGGATTGCCCAAGGTAAGATGAACACGGTACGGATGATTGCTTTTCCTTTTAAATCTTTTTGATTGACCAGGATGGCAAGGAATACACCCAGGGCAACTTGAAGCGTTGTGGCACCGAATGTCCAAACAAGTGTCCAGGCTAATACGGTAATGAATGTTTCTCTCCATATATCAATCTTGAAAATATCAACAAAGTTTTGAATCCCTATCCAGTCGACTAATTTAGCCGGCGGTGAGTGATACAAATCATAGTTTGTAAACGCCAGTAAGATAACAAATATGATCGGGAAGATGACTACGAATACGAGTAATAAGAATCCAGGAGACATTATGAGATAAGGAAAGCCATTGTCTATTAAATTTCGGTATTGTTCCCGAATCGTACTTAGCTTCTCTCCTCTGTCTCTCTTTTCTCCGTTTTTATATGCGTCCCGAAGATTAAACAAGTAGAATCCGATTCCGAAGATTGATACGATGATTGCCAGGATTCCGTATACCATTAAGAAAATGGAATGATCTCCGTATGAGATGTCTGTCCCAAGCGTTGTAATCCCCCATAATCCGTAACCGATCAAATCTCTAAAGACAAGGATAAAAGCGGCAGTCATGATCAGGAAGAATCCGCCCTTTAGAAACTGTCTATGATACATCTGACCTAATCCAGGGATTAGGGAAAGGGCCAGTGCTGTTTTTCTATGTTTTGCTTGATAGGATTGTTGCTCCATCCTATATTCCCCTTTCTACGTTCACAATTTTGATAAGCTTCAAGAGCTTTTTAAGAAAAGAATTCATTATTTCCTTAAAAAGCCCTTGAATTGGTCTTTAAAAGGATAGCAGTACCTCTCAAGAAGAGAAGGTACCGCTATGTTTATTCATTAGTTTGAGTGATTGGCATCAATGTTTTCTTGAATTTGCTTTACAGCTGCATCAAGAGCCGCTTTAGGATCTTGCTTGCCTGTCACGACGGTTTGGAGTGAGTCAGCCATTGGTCCCCAAACTTCTCCCATTTCAGGAATGTTTGGCATTGGAACCGCATATTGAGATTGCTCAGCAACCGCTTTAGCTCCTGGGTTTTCTGCTATTGCAGGATCGTCGATCAACCCTTGGTTTGTTGGAACTTCTTGAGTTTGTTCAAAACGTAATTTCGCATATTCATCTTGAGTGATGAATTCGATGAATTTTTGAGCCCACTCTTTATTTTCAGAGTAGCCTGATACGTGCCATCCTTTAACACCCATGAATGTTTTCATTGGCTCTCCGTTTGGAAGTTTAGGCATAGCAGATACACCAATATCGATTCCAGCATCTTTGTATCCTTGGAAAGACCATGGTCCATTCATGACAGAAGCAACTTTCCCTTCACCAAACAGACCGTCCATTGCAGATCCACCATTTTCACCAACGATACCTTTAGGGAATAAACCTTCTGTGTACCATTTTTGAATATATTCCGTACCTTCTACAGCGCCTTCATTGTTTAAACCAAGATCTTTCGCATCTAATGCGCCATCATTTTCAGCAAATACATATCCGCCGAATCCACCGATCGGTGCATGAGCGAAGTAGAAGTTATCCCAAAGAGCTAAGAAACCGTAGTTTCCATCTTTTGTGAAGTCTTTAGAGAATGTGTACACTTCATCCATTGTTTTTGGAGCTTCTTCCATTAACGCTTTGTTATATACGAATACCGGCGTTTCAGAGGACTTTGGAAGACCATATAGTTTTCCATCATAGCTCTCCGCTGTCATGGAAGACTCAGTGAAACGCTCTTCAATGTCCCCTTCAACTTCTAAAGCAGCGATATGACCAGCAAGAGCAAGCTCACCGATTTGGTCATGTGGTAATGTTAAAACGTCTGGACCAGTTCCAGCAGGACCGTCTAAACGTAATTGTTCTTTCATCTTAGTAGCCATTTCGACTTCTTTCACTTCAACTTTGATGCCAGTTTCTTCTTCGAACTTAGCACCTACTTCATCCAGCCATCCAGTTTTCTCTTGATCTTCCCAGACAACCAGTTTTTCAGGTTTGTTTGCATCGTCAGCTTTTTTCTCTCCGCTGTCTTTGTTTCCTGATCCTTCTTCACGATTAGGACCACAAGCAGCCAACGCCCCTAGTACAAGCATGATTACCATCAATAATGATAGCGCTTTTTTCATCTCGACCCCTCCTAAGTATGGTAAAAAATGAGCTTTCGGTTAGACTGAACAAACGTTTGCACATACTATGACTTAATCTCTAAAGATATCGCTTACACTCTTTGTGAAAACGATTGCACAACCTATCTCTTATTATACAAAGTAAATCTACTTTGACAATACTTTTTTGAAAATTTTTTATGTTTGCCAGAGAGAAAAGAAAACGCTTCACTAGATTGAAGTCCCCTTATTGACAACATTGTTGCTTTAGAATACTCTTTAAATGAAATGAAAATGAGGAGGACCTACGATGCTACTGGAAGCCATTTATCATAGACCAAAAGATAACTATGCATACGCTTGCACTGAAAACGAGTTACACATAAGGATTCGAACGAAGAAGAATGATGTAGAAAACGTCACACTCCTGCACGGAGATCCTTATCAATGGGAAGAAGGAAAATGGATATACGATCGTGAGGAGATGGTATTAACCGGAACCGATCGCCTGTTCGATTATTGGTTTGCTCCCATCTCCCCTCCTTTCAGACGCCTTCGTTACGGTTTTCTTCTCCATGACGGAACGGAAGAAGTCTTTTATGGAGAAAAAGGATTTAATGACACTCCTTCAACTGATATCGGGGATTACTTCTGCTTCCCGTTCTTGAATACTATCGATGTATTTCAGGCACCGGCTTGGGTGAAGGATACAGTATGGTATCAAATCTTCCCGGAGCGATTTGCAAATGGAAATACGGAGAATGATCCTGAAGGAACACTGGCTTGGAATAGTACAGACCCCACTCCAATCAATTTCTTCGGAGGGGATTTAGAAGGTGTGATCCAGAACGTTCCTTATCTAAAAGAGCTTGGGATCTCCGGGATCTATTTTACCCCCATCTTTAAAGCGCATTCCAATCATAAATACGACACGATTGATTATTTCGAGATCGACCCTCAGTTTGGGACGAAAGAAACATTGAAGGAATTAATCAAGGTCTGTCATGATAATGAAATGAAAGTCATGCTGGATGCTGTCTTTAATCATAGCGGCTTCTATTTTGACCAGTTTCAAGATGTACTTAAGAACGGTGAGGACTCCCCTTATAAAGAATGGTTCCATGTAAACGAATTTCCTTTGGATATAGAAAGTAAGCCGCCTAATTATGACACTTTTGCATTCGAACCTTCCATGCCGAAATTAAATACTGAAAATGAAGATGTCCGCAATTATCTATTAGAGGTTGGCCGATACTGGATAGAGGAATTTGATATCGATGGATGGCGTCTGGATGTTGCAAATGAGGTCGATCATCACTTCTGGCGTGAATTCCGCAAAGAAGTGAAGAATATAAAGCCGGATCTATATATTTTAGGAGAAATTTGGCACGATTCAATGCCCTGGTTACGGGGAGATCAATTCGATGCGGTTATGAACTACCCTTTCACGACAAATCTATTGAATCTATTTGCCAAGCAAACGATATCCGCATCACAATTTGCAGAAAATATGACCTCTGTTGTTCATATGTATCCTAAGAACGTAAATGAAGTGAATTTCAACCTTGTCGGAAGTCACGATACACCGCGTGTATTAACAGAGTGCGGCGAAGATATCCGACGCGCTAAACAAATTTACACGTTCATGCTCACTTTCACAGGCACACCTTGTATTTACTATGGAGATGAAATCGGCCTGACTGGTGAACAGGACCCAGGGTGCCGTAAGTGCTTCCCTTGGGAAAAAGAACGACATAACGAAGAACTGTTCAGTCATATTCAGAAGCATATCTCCCTTCGCAAGGAGTATCCACTGTTAAGCAATGAAGGTAATTTGACATTCTTACCAGGAGACCTTCATGAACAATGCCTTTCCTTCACTAAATCAGATGGAGAAGAAACCATTTTTGTCCTCTTGAACTGTAGTGAAGAATCGACCACCTACTCCCTTCCTTTTGAATTAAAAGGAAAGAAAATCACGAATCTGTGGAGTGGTGAAGATTTTGCCGCTGAAGCAGATTCCATTGAAGTGGCACTTGAAGGGTATGGATTTGCCATCCTGAAATTTTAATAAAGATTAGTTCGTGAAAAGTGGGACTACACCTTAACGGTTAGTCCCCTTATCTATTTAAATCGATCAGAATGACCAGGTGCCTTTCCCTGGCCAGCTAAAGGAGAAAATCTATGAGCAAGAATCAAAAAAACATGACCCTCTTCGCCTTGACTTGGCCGATTTTCATTGAAATCTTTCTTCATATGCTGATGGGAAATGCCGATACATTAATGCTCAGTCAGTACTCAGATGACTCTGTCGCAGCCGTCGGGGTTTCCAACCAAATTCTCTCTCTCATAATTGTCATGTTTGGATTTGTCGCAACAGGTACTGCGATTCTTGTTGCTCAGCATCTGGGAGCCCGGGAGGACCGATTGGCCGGAGAAGTATCCATCGTTTCCATTGCCGTTAACTTAGGGTTCGGACTCTTCCTGAGTCTCGCCCTTGTGTTTTTCAGTGAACCGATCCTGCTTTCAATGGATCTTCCCCGATCGCTGATGAATGAAGCATCTTCTTATTTAAAGATCGTTGGAGGATTCGCCTTCATCCAGGCATTGATCATGACAGCCGGTTCCATCATGAGGAGCTACGGCTACACGAAAGACGCCATGTACATTACGATCGGAATGAATATCATCAATGTGATCGGAAACTATTTATTTATCTTTGGCCCATTTGGCGTTCCTGTTTTAGGGGTGGAAGGGGTAGCGATTTCCACGATTGCTTCGAGGCTTATCGGATTTATCGTGAGCATCATCGTGATTAGCAAACGAATTCCCAATGCCCTTCCAATTAAGAGGTTATTTCATTTACCTATTTCTCATGTGAAAAATTTATTGCGCATCGGAATTCCCTCTGCAGGAGAACATTTGTCATATAATGGTTCACAAATGGTCATTACGTATTTCATTGCAAGTATCGGAACAAACGCATTGACCACCAAGGTGTATGCACAAAACCTGATGATGTTTATCTTTTTATTCAGTGTAGCGATCAGTCAGGGAACTCAAATTATCATTGGTCATATGATAGGAGCGAAACAATTTGACAGTGCCTATGAACGGTGTTTGAAAAGTTTAAAGATTGCTATCTTCATCTCTCTTATTATGGCCGGAATTTTTTCTATAGCAGCGGAGCCTTTGCTGCGAATATTTACAAATAACGAAGAAATCATTTCTCTTGGAAAAACATTAATCTACTTGACCATCATTTTAGAACCGGGCAGAAGCTTTAACCTTGTCGTCATAAACGCACTAAGGGCAACAGGCGATGTGCGCTTCCCAGTTTATATGGGGATCTTATCCATGTGGGGAGTAAGCGTTACGCTCTCCTATATACTCGGAATCTGGTTCGGGCTCGGACTTATCGGGATCTGGATCTCCTTCATTGCCGACGAATGGCTCCGTGGTGTCATCATGCTCAAGCGCTGGCAATCCAAAATATGGATCCACAAACGATTTGTTCAAAGTAATAAAAGTACAATTTAGAGGGACGGACCTTCTTTTAGATGGTTCTGAACCTCGATGCAAGTCAATATGATCGCAGCAACCATCCCTCCTTTTAAAAAGAGTCAGCTCACCAATTGAGCTGACTCTTTTTCACTCCAAATGAAAACGCCTCCACCTTCGCATGTTAAGTTTTTTTACATAAAAACGCTTACATGATAAATTAATACTTGAACTTTTGTTATTTTCTGAATATGATAAATAATATAACTTATTCATGTCATAAAACCTAACATCATAGAATCGATTTATCCAAGATTGAAAGAACAAAAAACAAAAGGAGGAAAAAACAATGAAAAAAGGAGAAGCGATTATTCGTGCAGAAGCATTCTTGTCACTGCGAGAAGCGTTATGCCTTCGTGGATTCAGCGGGCTAACCGTATCAGAAGCAGCTGGCTGTGGAAAACAGAAAGGAAAGCAAGGGATTTTCAGAGGGAATAAATTCGAACTGCAGTTAGTCCCCCGTGTAAAAGTGGAAATGATCGTCGACGATGGTCAGGTTGAAGACATCATTGACCTCATTGTTGAGCACTGCAGTACCGATACCGTAGGAGACGGAAAGATTTTCATCTATCCGGTCGAAGATGTCATTCGCATCCGCACTGGTGAACGAGGAAAAAAAGCCGTTTTATAGATCACTTCATTCTTAACTCAATCACTAAGCCGCTTTACCAAACCAATTTTGGAGGGATACCATTGATTAAAAAAATTTCTGTTCTGTTGCTTCTGTCACTGTTTGTGAGCACTACTGCTTTCGCTGCTGCCCCTACCGCAGAATCTGTTCAGGCATCCGTTGACTCCCTATGGGTCATGATCGCTGCAGTCCTTGTGTTTTTCATGCACGCTGGATTCGCCATGGTCGAGACCGGATTTACCCGGGCCAAGAACTCTCTTAATATCCTGATGAAAAACTTCTTAACTGTTGCCATCGCTTCTGTTCTGTTTTTCATTGTTGGGTTTGGTTTTATGTTTGGAGGAACGTCAGGTGGCATCATCGGTACCGATAGCTTTTTCCTTTCAGGGCGTGAAGATATCGGCTTCTTCCTATTCCAATCCGTGTTCGCCGCCACTTGTGCAACGATCATTTCAGGTGCTGTAGCTGAACGAATGAAGCTTAAAAGTTATATTATGTTAACCATTGCAATGACTGGAATCATTTATCCGATTGTCGGACATTGGATTTGGGGAGGCGGATGGCTTTCTGAGCTTGGATTCGTTGATTTCGCCGGATCTACTGTCGTTCATTTAACAGGTGCTGTCGGAGCCTTCATTACGGTACTCTTCCTTGGAGCACGTATCGGCAAATACAATAAAGGTAAAGTGAATGTCATTCCTGGTCATAATATCCCGATCGGTGCCCTTGGGGTATTCATCCTTTGGTTCGGCTGGTTTGGATTCAATGGAGGCAGCAGCTTGGCCGCTGATCCCACGCTTGTACCTCACGTCATTACAACAACTTTATTCTCAGCATCTGCTGCCATTCTATCATCAGCTTTCTATACACTAGTAAGATTTAAACGAATCGATCCTTCCCTGACGTTAAACGGAGCTTTGGGCGGACTTGTCGGTATAACCGCCGGCTGTGCCAATGTATCTCTCGCGGGCTCACTCATTATCGGACTTATTGCAGGAGTGATCCTTGTCGAAGCCGTAACCGTAATTGACTCTAAACTTAAAGTCGATGATCCTGTGGGTGCCATTGCAGTACATGGAATTTGCGGGGTCTGGGGTACGGTAGCTGTTGGATTGTTTGATGTTTCGAACGGTTTGTTCTATGGCGGGGGCGTTTCTTTAGTAGCCACCCAAGCCCTGGGCGTGTTAGCCGTTATTGCCTGGACCTCCGTCACTGTCGGAGGGTTCCTGTTCATCGTAACGAGAGTGGCAAGTATTCGCGTTTCACGTGAAGAAGAACTTTCAGGACTGGACTTTACAGAGCATGGGTCGAATGCTTATGAATTAAAGGATACTGTATTAGAATCAAATGTTTCTTCCTCTTCTCCTTTTGGATCTGATTTAGTTGATCGATTAAATTCGATTGGTACAGGTGAAGTGAGTGAAACCATGAATCAGCGAAACACAATATAATCAGATTGGGAGCTGCCAAGAGCGGCTCTTTTTTCTGCCTTCAACAAAAATAAGCTCATATGGAAAGCTTTCAACTAAAGCTTCCATACGGGCTTATTTACGAAATGGTTGAAATGATTCTTTCTTTTATATCATTTGATACGAAATGTTTCTTGGAAAAAACATTATAGTGATTACTTCTTACCTCACCCAGGATGGCTTGATATAATAATGCCGCACCCTTTACCGGAGTCCTTGAATACAAAGGATAAAGATTCATTGTACGGAAAGCTTTCTCATAATAGTGTTCTGCAATCCTGGCCATTTCTTCCCATATGGACTGGAATGCAGCATTATTTCTATGATCCATGAATTCTGCTACGGTATATTCATATTTAACTAATAAATCCTGCGGGATATATAGCCTCCCTCTTTCCAGGTCTTCGCCGATATCTCTTAATATATTGGTAAGCTGCATGGCATAACCTAAGTAGATACCATCTTCCCTTAATTGATGTTCTTTCCCGGGAGCAAGAATAGGAAGAAGCATTAACCCTACAGTGCTCGCAACGTGATAAGAATAGTCCAGTACATCATCCATCGTCACATAAATTCTCCCGTTCAAATCCATTCGTTGCCCTTTAATCATATCCCGAAAAGCTCCGATGTCCATATTGAAATGATTAAATACATCGTCCAAGGCTACCCATATAAGTTCTTCTTCATTAAAAGAACCTGTTAAAAACGATTCGAATTCCATTTCGAATTGCAGTAATTGCTCAGAAGGTTTCGTCCCCTCGTCTACGATATCATCCACTCTGCGACAGAATGCGTATACTGCCCATACAGCTTTCTTTTGGTCCTTTGGTAACAGGGAGAATGCTCTGTAAAATGTCTTTGAGTGAAGTTTAATGATATTCTCACAATGATCGTATGCTTCCAAGATCTTGTTCATGTAAGGTCACATCCTTCCTTTCCAACTCCGTTTTATAATGTTCTTTGAAGGTTTCAGCTACGAGTTTTGCCCCCTGCATGACGATGGGTACTCCCCCACCAGGATGGATGGATGCTCCCACAGCAAAGATATTCTTTTCTGCAAACGGTTGTACCTGTGGCCTAAACGGGCCTGATTGACCTAAACTGGGTGCAATACCGAAGCTTCCCCCTGAATATAACCCTTCTTGTTTTGCCTCTTCTGGTGTCCTGACTTTCATCCACTTAATTCGTTTTCTTAACTCTTCGAAGCCCCTTTTCTCCATTGTATCCAATACGTAAGTGGAAAGAAATTCTGAAGCTTCCTCCCAGTCCAATTTCTCGGAAACCGGAACAGGGATTAGGACGTATAGGACACTGTTCCCTTCAGGTGCCAAGGATGAATCAACCTTAGACGGATTAAATACGTAAAATGAAGGTTCCTTAGGAATTCTCTTATTTTTGAAAATATCCTCCATATTGTCAGAGAAATATTCATTTAAATAAAATTGGTGCATTTCCTTTTCTTCAAACTTTCCATCCACGCCCATATACATTAGCACGCAACCAGATGAAGGCTTGTAAGGTTTAGACTCATTCTTCTTTACTAGTTTTGTTGCCGTAGGAAAATCACCATTGATGATCACTGCATCTATTTCTTCTCTACGATTTCCGAGGACGATGTGAGTCGCTTTATCCCCAGTAGTCTCGATTTCTGTGACAGGTGAAGATGTCTTGATGTTTACACCATTTCGTTCACATGCCAGCTGCACATGATCCAAAAGACTGGCATAACCACCTTTTATATAGTAGATCCCATGTTTATGCTCGCTATAAGATACTAAACTATAAATCGCCGGAGTCGTATAGGGATTCCCGCCAATATATAAGGTCTGAAGCCCGTAAGCGGTTTGGAGTTTTTCATGTTTAAAATAATGCCTTAAATTCCCCATCACATTTCGATATGCTTTTAACTTAATCAGTGAGGCAATCGTTTCCCGGTTCAGATAGTCTTTTGTTTTTAAAAATGAGGATTCAAGAAATTGAGGCTTACCGATCTTAAATCGTTCATCCATATCTTCCATGAATTTCAGAAACCCATCTTCATCCCCAGGAAACTGCTGCTTGATTTCTTCGTATTGCTTATCCATATCAGCATATTTTTTATACGTTTGACCGTCTGCAAAATGAACATTATACAAAGGATCACAACGGACGAATTCAATTTCGTCTGTATTTATTCCTGCTTCTGAGAGAATGGAAAGCAGCATTTCAGGCAGGAGCACGATGGTCGGTCCTTTATCAATTTTGTATTCACCTTCTTGAACAAAGGCAAGCCGCCCACCAATGGTTGACTCCTTTTCATAAACGGTAACTTCATGACCATCTTTTGTAAGTAACAGTCCCGATATCAACCCTCCTATACCAGATCCAACAACCGCCGTTTTCATAATGCTTCCCCCATTGTTTGGTCTTTAGTAAAGGAATAGGACGGATCTTCGTTCAGCAGCATATTCGTTGTAATCCGTGCTGATTCTAATATTGTAGGCAACCCGCTTCCCGGATGGGTTCCTCCCCCGACCAGCCAGCAGTTTTCAAGCTCTTCAAATTTATTATGAGGTCTGAGTGCCATCATTTGAGTTAATTGGTGACCGAGATTAAAGGTCGCACCTTGATAAATATTGAAGTCTTCCTCCCAATGATGAGGCGAGATGATTTTTTCAACCTGGATATGTTCCCGAATGTTCTTTAAGTTCGTTTTGCTTTCAACTGCATCCAGAACGAGATTACGGAACATTTGTTCATTCTCTGTCCAATCGATCCCGCTTACATTATTCGGAACGGGAGCAAGGATATATAAAGTGGAATGTCCTGGAGGAGCAAGCGTTTTATCTGTCACAGAAGCATTCTGAATATAAATGGAGGGATCTTCGGGAAGTGTAAACGACTCCGTTATTTCCTCCACATTTTTCTTATAGTCCTCTGCAAACAGGATGCTGTGATGAGGAAGATCAAATTGTTTATCGATTCCAAGATAGATCATGAAGGTCGAGCAGGAATACTTCTTCTTCTTCAGTTTTTCTTTACTGTATTTCTTGAGAACCCCATCTTCCACAAGGTTACTCATCACATGAGCGAAATCTCCATTAATGATGACTTCATCTGCGGAAACCTGTTCTCCATCTTCTGTAATGATTCCCTTCACCACATTTCGATCCTCAATCCACAATTTTTTGACCCCGCGACCCAAATGGATGGAACCACCATGCTCCGTCACTACTTTGGCCATGGCTTTCGATAGCTGATTTACCCCGCCGATCGGGTGAAATATGCCATATTCATGCTCCATGAAGGACAGAATCGAGAATGCTCCCGGACACTCCCATGGTGACATTCCTAAATATTTCGATTGAAAGGTAAAGGCTAACCGCAATTCATGATTGGTGAAATAATCACTTAACACACTATAAAGTGATTTTCCCAATGATAATTGGGGAAGGGCTCTCAAAACCTTCCAGCTGATATATTGATAATATCGATCCATCGGACTTTGAAGAATTGGTTTTAACCGTTCCATTTTTTTACGTGTATCATTCATAAAACGAGTATATCCTTCTGCATTCCCTGGATAATGACGCTCGATTTCTTCAGAAAGCAACTCCGGGTCTTTGAACATCTGGACCCTTTTATCTTTAAATATAAGTTCGTACATCATGGAGAGCTCTTGTAAATCCACATAGTCATGAAGATTCCTTCCTGCCGCCTCGAATAATTCCTCAGCAATTTCCGGCATACTCAAGAACGTGGGGCCAATATCGAACGTATACCCGTCCATGGTGACAGCACCGTTCCGTCCGCCAACAAATGTTTGCTTCTCATATACTTCCACATCATATCCCTTGCCGGCCAGCAGCATTGCCGCTGCTAAGCCACCTGGACCAGCGCCTATGACGATCATTTTCTTGGCCATTGTTATAGCCTCCAATGTATTTTTATTTGTACAATCATTATACAATAGTTATACATATGATTATACAACTCTTTCCCAGTAGAAACAAAGTTTAAACACTATTTTTTTAGATTTAATTTTTTCATCATTAATAAGGGGCTTGTCTCCCATAAAATGAACACCCAAAATAGGCTTACAGTTTTTCAACTCTCATGTTAGGATTTGGACCTTTTACCAATAGAAAAGAGGCATGCAAAAGGTTCCTTTCCTTTTACTATGCCTCCCTTTCTCTTCATTATTACTTTAAATCTATGTTTGTACCTGTCTCTTAATTCTTCGTAATTACCAGGATAGATTACCGACGGAAGATCACAACAAAAAGGTGAGCTCCTTTCATATAAGGAGCTCACCTTTTTCGTACGCCTACTATTCCACAATCTCTACATTATAATCCTTAAACCAAACATGAATCTGGGCCAGGTGGGCAAGTAACTGGGGGCCGGTCATGAGTTGGCCGTACCACGGTACCTGAAAGGCCGATCCGCCTGTTGAAACGATTTCTTTCAATTTTTCTTCATCGAATAATTCATAAAGAACACTTGATTTGTCTTCGAGTATTTCTTTCAACCATTCACTGACAAGCTTCGTGTACTCGGGGTGGTGGGTCTTGGGATACGGACTTTTTTTACGATAAAGGACTTCGTCAGGCAATACTCCTTCAAGAGCCTTTCGAAGAATGCCTTTTTCTCTTCCATCGTGCATTTTCATCTCCCATGGAATATTCCAGACGTATTCTACGAGTCTATGATCAGCAAATGGCACACGGACCTCCAAGCTTGCACCCATACTCATCCGATCTTTACGATCTAACAATGTCGTCATGAACCAAAGTAAATTCAGATAGAATAATTGCCTTCTTTTCGATTCAACTTCACTTTCCCCTTCTAATAATGGGGTTTCTGCCACTGTGCGATCATATTGCTCCAGCACATATTCTTCCAGGTTTAATTTCTTACTCCATTCTTCTTTCAGAAGGCCTTGACGCTCAGCCGTGGATCGCATCCAAGGAAATCCTCTGCGATCGAAATCTTCAGGTCGGTGAAACCAAGGGTAACCCCCGAATATTTCATCCGCACATTCTCCCGATAACCCCACCGTGAAGTCCTGTTTAATTTCGCGACAGAACCATAGTAGGGATGAATCAACGTCCGCCATTCCCGGTAAGTCTCTTACATGAACTGCTTCTGTCAAATAGTCCTTCAATTGCTGCTGGCTGATGACACAGCGATGGTGCTCAGTATCGAATTCCGAAGTCATCTCTTCTATCCATGGCGCATCGGAATTAGGCTGAAAATCATTCGCTTTAAAGTATTGTTCGTTTTCTTCATAATCAATGGAATAGGTGTGGAGTTTCCCTTTTCCTTCTTTTTTATAGCTGTTCGCAGCCACCGCTGTAATCGCACTGGAATCGAGTCCGCCTGATAAGAACGTACAAAGCGGCACATCGGAAACTAGCTGCCTCTCGATGGCATCAGTCAAAAGGAAGCGCACCTTTGACACTGTTTCACTAAAAGAGTCTGTATGCTCCTCGCTCTTCACATTCCAGTATCTCCATATTTTCAAGCCATCTTTGGAGAATATCAAAGCATGAGCAGGACGGAGCTCTTTCACTCCTTTAAACACTCCATTACCAGGCGTACGGGATGGTCCCAGTCCCAATACTTCCGCCAATCCCTGATGATCCACCTGGGGTAAAACATCAGGGTGGGCCAGTAACGCTTTGAGTTCGGAACCGAAGAGGATTCCTTCTTCCTTTTCAAAATAAAATAAAGGCTTTACGCCCATTCGGTCCCTGCCTATAAATACATGCTCCTTTTCACTGTCCCATACAGCAAAGGCAAAAATCCCATTTAGGTGATGGACACAATCTTCACGCCACTCTATATAAGACGTTAACAGGACCTCCGTATCAGAATGTCCTCTGAAGGTATAACCCTTTGAAATAAGTACTTTTCTCAAATCTTCTGTATTGTAAAGTTCTCCATTGTAGCAGATGGTGAAAAGGCGCCCGTTATGCTGAATGCTCATAGGCTGCCTTCCTCCTGCAGGATCTACTACTATCAATCGTTTATGACCAAACGCAACATGGTGATCAATCCATACATTCGTTTCATCTGGCCCTCTTTTAGAAAGGGTTTCTGCCATTTTTTCCACTACTTCTTTTTGATCAGACAAATCTCGTTTATAATGAATCCAACCTGTAATTCCGCACATGGTGATCATCCTCACTTTCTAATCAAACAAACTGGGCTCACGGACACATAAATTATTCTATGCTCCGGGCAGGAAATGGTTAATTGTCTCAATCAATTTTCACATGAATGAAATATGATAATTATGACAAGAAATGTAGTTAAGGAGGGATATTCACTTGAGCAACACATTTCGATCAAACATTTTAAGATCCCAAAAAAGGTCCTATTCCGAAGGCACTGCTCTTTTCGAAGATGATACATGGTACTTTTTCGAAATTGATGCCGAGGAAGAGTCTGAGCTCGAATTTTACCTCAATCATGAATTGAAAGTATATAGAGATGGCGACTGGCTTGCAGGTATTTTGTTGGAAGATGGAATCATTGTCACACCGTATGAACGATTAAGAATCGAGAATGGCGATCGAATTCAAATAAAGAAGAATATATTGTATTCGTTGGAGAATTTAATGGGAGAGATTTCTGATGATGCTTTTCATCAGTTTACAACGGCCTTAAACAATCTGGGTTATTCTATTTATGATAGTATCTTTTGCCATAACCACCTGGTTTTCCTTGGAAATCAAAAGATTAAAGAAGGAGTTAACTTCATCACCTTCGATAACGGTGTAGAAGTATGTGCTGTCCAGCACCACTTCACCTATTACAAAAAGAAGCGGGACCGCTTTGAATTCACATTAAGTACGGGGAGACGAATTGTGATTGAAAGTTTTAATATTTAATCCATTCATGAACCTAAATAGAAAAAAGCAAATGCCTGTCGGTATCCGACATACATTTGCTTTTTTTTCTATTACTCTCTATCCAAGGAAATTCAAGCCCAGAGGCAAACGTAATCCCAAATAAAGAACAATGATTAAAGCGATGAGCAATTGAATCCAGAACACCTTCGTACTCTTGCCTTTATTCATGCGAACCAAGACCATCTCGAACATCCCGATGACCCAGATCCCAACCAATCCTTTAATGCCATATAGGGCAGGATTAATCCCTTGATGCTTCCAGAATAATAGGGCACCCGTTAAAATGATGAGCAGGTAGAATAACCTTAAGATCATATGTACAACTTTCATGCCTTTTTTCTTTCCTGCATTATGTAAGCCAACCGCTACAAAGAAAAGAATAATCGCAATCACCCAAGTTGTAATATGGGCATGTGTATTATCAAACATAATGAACCTCCTACATGTAGATAGTTTACGTTCATAATATTACCATAGTCTTAACTCCAACAGAAATTTTAACTAGGCCTGTAACTGATTTGTCAAAATTCCGAGAGATTCAATTTCGATTTCCACTCTGTCACCCTTCTTCAGGAAAAGCGGGGGCTTGAAGCCTTTTCCAACTCCAGCAGGGGTCCCGGTAGCAATGATATCACCAGGCTCAAGAGTCATACCCTTTGATAATGTAGAAATGATGGTGGGAATGTTGAATATCATTTCACTTGTGTTCGAAGACTGACGGGTTTCACCATTTACCCTCGTCTTGATTTCCAGATTCTGCGGGTCGGCTATATCATCCTTCGTGACAAGATACGGACCGATCGGACATGTTGTATCAAGGCTCTTACCGATAAAAAATTGGCCATGCTTCTTCTGCAGATCCCTGGCAGTTATATCATTGAGTATCGTGTATCCAAATACGTAATCCAAGGCGTCTTCCGGGGAAACCCCTTTCCCTCTCTTGCCAATCACGACAGCAAGCTCTCCTTCATAATCAAGCTCCTCGGTCACTTCACCATGGTGCAGCACCGTTTCACCATGACCGATTACGGTATTGGTGGCTTTAGTGAAGATCATGATGTCTTTCGGGATATCCTGTTCGCTGCCCATTTCGATGGCATGATCACGATAATTTTTACCCACACACATAATATTCCTCTTCACTTTTGGAAGAGGTGAAAGCCACTTTATCTCATCATGCGAATAAGTGGGGGGTTCAACCGAATCGTCCTGAAGAACATTTTTCACCTTTTGAAAAAAGCCTTCCCCCTGTTCTATCCCACCAAGTAAATCCTGAGGCAAGCCGTGCAAACCTGCTAACTCTATAATTCTGGCATCTCGTTCGACACCATACGTCTGTCTATCTCCAACCTGATAGCTAACAAATTTCATCCCTTACACATCCCCTTCGTTTGATTGATAAACTATAACTCTCCTTTTTTCACCACAGTGCTTCTTCCATAGCTTAATACACGCCACAGCTTCTCAACAGGACCGTATTTAAACTTGGATAACCAAATCTCTGATAGGATGACTTGAATGACATAAATCCCAACTGCCAGCATAGTCCCCGTCGTTAACGTCACTTCTCCATAGAGTCCAAATCCATACGAATAGAATATCAGTGTGCCGACGATCGATTGCAGAAGGTAGTTCGTCAAGGACATTTTCCCTACTGAGGCTAAAGGCTTGCTCCCTTTCATGATTTTTTCATTCAACAATAATAATGAAAGGATTATTGCATAAGATACTGATAAGAACGGACCTCCCAAAAAGTCTTGAATGTATGCATATGCAAAATTGGACTGGATGAATAATGGCATTGTTTTAATGAAAATCCCAATCGCCAAAGTACAGCTTCCTATTATAATCCATGTCTTCTTATAATCTCTTACCTTTTCCAAGAGTTGCAGTTTACTAGCCCCTGCCCCAATCATCATCATTGGTAAGATAGAAAGTAATAAGAATATGAGGTTGCCTGGTGAATTCACCGCATACCAGTCCTGAAAACGCTGCTCCATAATACTGCTGAAACTTCCGGATGCATAAGCCGCAACAGAATTTTGCAGCGACTGGATATCAGTGAACTGCGTTACGCCAGTCGGATCTGCGAATGTCATTAATACCAGCAGTATACTGAAAAATAATTGAGGCAGCAGAAATAATAATCCCCCTAACCACAATAATCCCTTTCCAGACAGCCTCATAAATACGAGCAGCAGCAGCCCGAATGCGGCATAGTTAATTAAGATATCTCCCGACCAAATAAGGAAAGCATGAATGGAGCCAATCACTAATAAGATAAGAAGCCTTCTGACTCCAAATAGATAGAAAGACGTTCCTTTAGCAGTGGCTCTTTGCTGCTGAATGCCCAAACCATATCCAAACATCATGGCAAATAGAGGATAGAAGCTTGCTTGGACCAATACATCGATCCATGGATACAAGGCGACATCTTCAGGTGTTTTCCACCAGGAATACGGATCAAGATACAGAAATGGGGAATGAAAGGAAATCATGTTGATGATAAAGATCCCGAGCAATGAAAAACCCCGGATCACATCAAGACTTACAATACGTTCTGAATGCTCAGTTGGCGATAACGTGTTCATGTACAGTTCCTCCGATAAAGTATTCTCTGTTTCATTTTAACTCTAAATATGAAATTAGGCGATTATCACCTATTCATTTCTCTCACATAGAATAACAATAATTAATTTTGTCTTAAAGGTGTGAGTTGATATGCCCGCAATCGTAGGAATTGCTCAAGTCGTTAGCGTCGGTTCAAGTGCCGTCTTCCATATAGGAGATGTATTTAACATTAGTCCGATTTCCACAGCCAAGACTTTCGCAGGGGCAGGTTCGTTCATAACTGGAAAGGGGATTTCAGTCTACAATGAAAGCTCCTTGACCTATACCGTGGACGATGATGGAATGGACCAAGGAATAAACTTTAACCTATGAGTGTGATGCCGAATGACGAATTATTATGTTCAACAATCCATACAGATTCAATTTATTAAAATCGGGGGAATGTCCAATTCCTCCATCTTTCAGATCGGAACATGCGGTCAAATCACAACAAATGACTTCTTATATAATACAGGGGGCTACACGGAGCCTGCTCCAGAGGCGGAAAAAAACGGAAATGGGAAACCGCCTCCTTCTATAACTCCCCTCGTTCCACTGCAATCGCCAAGGTAAACTAAATCGCGACAAAAGAAAGAGGTGGCAGTATGAACAATTACTATATGACCCCCCAACAACTCTATCAGTATATCGAGATGTTGAACACGAAAATTGTCGCGTTGGAAAATAAAGTAAATGAGCTGTCACAAGAAGTAATAACTCTAAGGGATGCACCTAAAATCAATGTTGAAAGAATCGAATACAAATTTGATCAGCTTAAAGTGGAATCTCTTGATGGCACCCTGAATATTGGATTGAACCCAAATAACTTAAAAGAAACGATAGAGGATCTGGCCGTCGACCAAAATGTCGATGTCAAATCAATAAAGGACATCAAGCCCTATAAAGAAAGAATCACTGCAGAAATCAAGGCGTATATCGATTCAGAATTACCAAGTCTTATTCAGGATAATGAAATGCAATTTCAGCGGTCTCTGGATCCATCTTATTACGAGATGATTCAGCAGGATCTCTTAAACCAGATGCCACAAAGAATCGATTTCTATTTACAGAACATCCCCTATATTGACTCAAAACAACAAGAAGGTGAATGGGAACGGAAAATCATCAGCAAAATCAAAAAGGATATTGAAACGGCCCTTTTCTCCTTTATGTCACAAATCCCAAATAATATGGAAGGAATGAAGAACAATGAACCTCCAGGTCATCAATCGTGAACTATCGGTTGGAAATATTGAAATTGCAGGGGTGGCGAGTTCTTCCCTCGTGCTTGTTGGAGATGCAGATATCATTCAATTGGCCTCTGCATTCGACACCCCCCCTGAGTCCCTGATCATCGGTCCATTTGTCCCTCTTACCCCTAAAGGATGATTTATTGATGAAACGATATTCCTTCGTAAACAAGCTTGATGGTATCACTCTGGCCTTTAGTTCGGTTTATCAAATTGGTGATTCTCAAAATATTTGCGCTCGCTCAATGGCTTATGCGGTGCAACGTGAAAAAGAATTCTTTCTGACGAGTGAGGGAAGCTTCGATTCAGACGTTTTCCAAAATCCGATCGACCTTCCTGCTATCAATCCCGACATTCGGGTAAGCCGCCTCAATCTTTGCCCCATCAAGGTCGACAACATGTATATTCGAGCGACCTCCTCCTCTTCCATTATTCATGTAGGGAATACCTGCAATGTGTATATGGAAGCAAGGGTGAAAAATATCCGGCAATTGGAAAATAAGGAAGATGACACTCCCCAAACATTTGAAACGATCGATGAACCAAATTGATTCGTGGTGTTTTTTTCTGTACACGGATGAACGAAGAACCTTCCCCATAAGTTCACATAGGCTAACATTATAGACAAATAAAAAGAGGATGTTGATTATGCCCGCTTTAGTAGGTCCTGTCGCTATTCTTAACGTTGGTGGAGGAAATGTTCAGTTTGGAGATACGGCCATTATTTCACCTAAGTCAGCTTCCAAGACTTTCGGTGGTGCCGGCGGCTTTAATACTGGACCATTTCAGTTAAGTTATAATGTCTTCAGCGTAAGTACCACATTTGATTGCAATGTCGTGGATCAACCAATCACTGGAAATAATTAAAAAACAAAAAGCCCTTATGCGGCTTTTTGTTTTTTTGATTCATTATCGTTTCTTTCGACGTTCTATACTCTTCTTTGTCTTCACCAATTTAGTGGAGGGCTGCTTTCGGATCCACTTAATGAACTTATGAATCTTTTCATCCCCCCTCAAGTTTTCGATGGTGTTCAATCTTACTCCCAATTCATCATTTGTATAGAGGGAGTGAATTTGTTCATGACACGGTATACAAAGTTGTGCTGTGGGAAGGAAGGTTCCCCCCACCTCTTTAGGTGTCAGATGATGGATCTTGGTTTCTACATTCTGACGAGAGCATAATTCACATGTACCAATCGTTTTTTTACTCATCTCATGCCCTTCCTGTATGTACTTAGTATAGATATTCCCTATTTTTATCACTTTAAAAAACCACTTTGAAGACAAGTGCTTCAAAGTGGTTCTTCTTTATAGTTCCAACACATGCCCTCCATCAAAAAAGTAAAGATACTTTTCTGACACCGTTTCTTTCCAAATCGATTCCAATGCACGGGTATATAATTCAATTTGCACTCTATAACGCTCTTCCAGTATCGGTCTTGCTTCTCTAAAACCATCCTTATATCGATCATGGATGCCATCCGTTTTGTAATCCAACATCACAATTCCCGATTCATCCCGGAATACACAGTCAATGACCCCTTGAACGAGAATTGTTTCTTCCGGGGAACCCTCTCCTGATTCCGATATTTCACTCAGAGGGACACTCATGCTGAATGGGATTTCCCGTTGGATATTCGCTGCCTGAACCAAACGTTTCCCAAGGTCGCTTTGGAAGAATCCAACGATGTTGTCTAACGAGATTGCTCTTTCCTGTTCTTCCGTCAGGATTTCTTTATGAACTAACGTCGATAGCAACTCTTTTACATCTTCTTCTGAAGGTACACCATCCCCAAGAGAAATATGCTGCATGACTGTGTGCATGGCTGTTCCTCTTTCAGCAGGAGACAGCTCTTTAGACTGCATGAATTGCGGACGATTGTACACAGGCTTCTGATGGCGCCGCAAAATATCGATACTGGAGGCTTCATCCCTTATTTCCACCATTCGCTTCAGCTCAGAAACCGATTGCTTAGAGCGAAGGTTTGTGGCACTCAGATGTGGATACTTCCACGACAATCGGTGCAATACCTCTTCTTTATGAATGGACTCTATATCCACTTCTCCACCGGTCTTCACTTGTTCTTTCCAATTGTCTTCTTCACTCAATGACTCATCTTCTTCTGCACCCAGCTCAGTCTTATGAATCGTCGTGATATGAAAGCAAGACGGATGCTTTAGAATCTCTTCATCGATCCCACTTCCTCCTAAGTCCGCATCTTCACTAAGCTCTCCACAACTGGGGTGTCTCATGAGGGACGGACCTATCCAATCAAGATAAGAACTGGCCCCTGCCCGGTCATAGTCAGATAACAACCATTCTGTCTGACCTAAAGCACCCCGCCATTTCTTAAGGGACTTCTCTAAGCTTTTCACGGTTCCCACTAAGAATAGTTTCTCTTTTGCACGGGTTAACGCCACATAGAGCACCCGCATTTCCTCTGAGATGGACTCCATGCGCTTCTTCCTCTTAAATGCCAGCTGGGGAAGGGATGGATAACTGATTCGCTTCCCTGGGTCTGTATACTTTGTAGCAAAACCCAGATCTTTATCTAATAGATAGGACGCGTTCAAATCCATGAGATTGAATTGCTTCGACGTACCAGCGACAAATACAACCGGGAACTCAAGGCCTTTACTGGAGTGAATCGTCATTAAGCGGACCACATCCTCCTGTTCACTGAGAGCTCTCGCTACCCCGAGGTCATCACCTCTTTCCCTCATCCGATCAATGAAACGAAGGAAGCGGAATAATCCTCTGAAGGACGTTGATTCGTATTGGCGGGCACGGTCGTATAGTGCCCGAAGGTTTGCCTGACGCTGTTTCCCCCCGGCCATTCCTCCGACATAATCATAGAATCGGGTGTCCCGGTACAATTGCCAAATCAGCTCCGTAACCGATCCTTGTCTAGCCTTCGTTCGCCAGTTTTGAAGGTGATAAAGAAACACTTTAACCTTTTCAAACGTTTCTTCTTCCCGTGCGTTACTTGGTTTTTCACTTGCAAATTTCTTCAAGGCTTCGTAATACGTTCCCGCTCTCGAATGAATCCTAATGCTTGCAAGACCCTGCTCGTCCAGCCCCACAACCGGTGAACGAAGAACCGATGCCAGGGGGATATCCTGATACGGATTGTCAATCACTTTCAGCAGTGAAAGCATAATCGCGATCTCGGTTGCTTCAAAATAACCAGTAGACAGATTTGCATAAATCGGAATTCCTTGCCGTTTGAATTCTTCCATAATTTCTGCCGCCCAAGGCATGGAACGAAGCAATATCACAATATCCTTGTACTGAATCGGGCGCTCGGTCTTCGTTTTGGCATCATAGATCGGTGTACGCTCTTCAATCATGGCCTTCACTTTACTCGCCATGTAGCGGGCTTCAAGTACGGATTTCTCAATATCACCCTCATCAAAAATGGACAACTCCTCTTCATCCCAACTAGCTTCCTCTGATTCCTGATTGATGATCGCTACTTCGATCGGGTACTCTTTCTCCTCCGGGTAAGGAGCCCCCTTCACAAGCTCCGCTTCACGGTTATATTCCATCTCACCAACCGAGGACCCCATTATTTGCTTGAATAAAAAGTTGGTTCCCTCCAATACCTCTTTCCGGCTTCTGAAGTTTTGAGATAGATCGATCTTCCATCCTGCTTCTCCGCTTACAGGAAGAAAGCGGGTATACTTTCCTAAAAACAAATTCGGTTCTGCCAATCGGAAGCGATAGATGGATTGCTTTACATCTCCTACCATAAAACGGTTCCCTACTTCTTCACGTTCTTCAGTAATGAGAAGAAGAATCGATTCCTGAACCATATTCGTATCCTGATATTCATCGACCAGTACTTCTTTGAATTTCTTTTTATATTGCTTTGCAGCTTCTGAAGGAAGTAAAGCATCTGAAGCAGGAGATCTTAAAATATCGAGACAAAAATGCTCTAAATCCGCAAAGTCAACGAGTCCCTTTTCTTCTTTCACTTGTCTGAAACGCTTGCCGAATTCCACCACCACTTCTGCCAGGGTGTGAATCACTGCTCTCATCTTCTTCATATCCTCAATGAATGATTCCGGTCTTCTAGAGAAAAAATCTTCCTGCAGTTTTTCTAACGTTTTCTTCCCTTGATCCCGAAGCTTTTTCGCTTCATCAACGATATCCTTGTTATAGTCATCCCCTCGACAAGCTTTTAACTTTATAAAAGGTAAGGTTTGAATCGTTTCATACAAAGCATTCCATGATATGTGCAGGCTTTCTTCAAGGCTCTCGACAATCTCTATATCACTTAGAAAGTTTTCAGCTCTTGGGCCCGGACCTCCAGGAACCCGAGACAGATCCAATGCACGCTGAAACAAGCTTTTCGCCCCATGAAGCTGTAAGCGAATATCGGTAAGGAGCGGCTGAATGAAAGGAAGGTGATCGATCTCTACACCTTCTTGGATGTCATACATCTCTTCCAACCCTCTCAGCCAATCGTCCGGGTTCGGATGGGAACGTGAAAAGTCATACAGTTTACGGATCATATCCTGAAGAGCCCCGTCACTTCTATCATTGGTAAATGTATCTACCAGTGTAAAGAAATCATGATTATGTTTTTTTCCGTATTCCTCTTCAAACAGCTCATCAAGCACTTCATCACGCAGCAGATCCCCTTCTGTTTCATCGGCAATCCGAAAACCCGGGTCAATGTCGATTAGATAATAATATTTACGAATCACTTCAAGGCAAAAAGAGTGAAGAGTCGAAATGGAAGCTCGGTTCAGTAAGCTCAGCTGCTTTCTTAAATGATGGGAATGAGGATCCTCATCAATCGCCTTTTCCAATGCCTGCCCGATCCGATGCCTCATCTCTGCGGCAGATGCATTCGTAAAGGTTACTACCAATAGTTCATCTACATCCATTCTGTCTTCTTCAGAGAGGATTTTCTGAATGATCCTCTCTACAAGAACTGCAGTCTTCCCTGATCCTGCAGCAGCTGCTACGAGTATGTCCTGACCTTTTGCCCAAATCGCCTTCCACTGATCATCCGTCCATGTAACATGATCAGGCTTTGCCGGTATCGTACCTTTACTCATTGGACTCAACCTCCTCTCTCACTTTCCTTAATAGATCTTCTGGTTTTGCCGTTGGAAGCACTCTGTACTCGTTTTCTTCAAGTGATTGGTCGAATTGACAAACGGAACGGAACGAACAGAACTGACATGGTGTACGGTCCTTCAGCTTGTAAGGAGTAATATCGGTCTCACCTGACACAATCCGGTTCCCTGACGCTTCATATAGCTTTCTCACATGCTGACGCATATAGT
The DNA here is from genome assembly GCF_008180865.1 of Rossellomorea aquimaris. Taxonomy (GTDB): domain Bacteria; phylum Bacillota; class Bacilli; order Bacillales; family Bacillaceae_B; genus Rossellomorea; species Rossellomorea yichunensis. The sequence continues at coordinate 217,189 of NZ_VTEX01000001.1, read as the reverse complement.
GAAAGTCTTCCGTTGAAGCTGCTTTTGAACGGGAGGATAATGATCCATCCTTCTTGATCCCGGCAGAGATGATATCTGAGTTCCCCGTATCTAGCGTTTGATCCATTAACCGAACGATGTCAGAGTCTCCCAGAACGAGTCCCTTCATCTTAAAACTCTTGAAGATTTCCTTTTCAATCTGATCCATCGTCAAGATTTTCTTACTATTGATCATAGGGTTATGAACGTGGAAATAGAGCACGCCTGCAGGCTTTGCTTCCTTCCCGACAAATTGTTTAGAGTTCATTAACACAATATCTAAATACGTCAGCATTTGAAGCGCTAATCCATAGTACACTTCCGTCATATCCAAATCTCTCGCACTCGATTTGTAATCAACGATCCTTAGGTAAACTCCACTTGCATCCTCTGCTTTGTCTACCCGGTCGATCCTTCCTTGAAGCTCCATTTTCGTCCCATTTCTCAGCTGGAACTGGAACGGCGGCAGGGTCGCATGAGGTCCAAACCCAAGCTCCACCCCTACAGGAATAAATCCACTCGCCTTCGCATGCTCACTTAGAATCAGGCTCGCACGGCTTATGATTTGCTCAAGCTTCTGAGCGATATAATAATGGCGGTTTGAGCTTAACAGAATCTGGTGCTGAAGCTTCGGTGCCAGCATCAATACAGCTTCTTTAGCAAGCTTGAGACATTGGGCTTTTGATAAGGATGCCCAGGTCAGACCATGACGCTCCACTTCTTCTGATATCCATTTAAGAGCGGAATGGAACATCTCCCCGATATCAGGTGCCTCCAGTTTAAAGAAATCCCGCTCTCTAAGCTTCAACCCATGACTGGCAAAATGAGAAAACGGACAACTATGGAACAGCTCCATTCGGGATACACTCGCTAAAATATGGTCACCATACAGATCCCTGCTCGTATCCTCAGAAAGCTGCTTCGCGTGATTCTGGTAGAAGAGACTGGATAAAATATGCTGTGAGTGCCATTTCCAATCGTTTGACGTTGCATAGAAGTTATACACATCCCACCAGAAATCATAGATTGGATATTCACGCTTCTTTAACTGTAATTGCGACGTTAAATGAGAAATCGTCACATTGGGATGGCAAACATAGTGCAGCTGCTCTTCTTCAGAAAGCTCGGATGGTTCATTAATAAGAAGCTTCGTATTTGCATCCGGGAACATTTCATTCAGCTTTTTGATGAAAGAGGATGGCAATAACGCTTTTCCTTCTTCATTGGCAATCGGATAGCTTATAAATAAACGTTCACTCGGGGTCGTAAAGGCTTTATACGCTACAAACTCCTCGTCCAACAGCTTCGTCCTGTTACTGGGTGCTATCTTGAAGCCCCTATTGATCAACGATTCGCGGTCTTCATCTGACAGGACTCCGTCTTCATTCATTTTCGCTGGAAGAACCCCATCATTCACTCCGATGATAAAGGCTGCTTTAATGTCACCGAGCCTTGATTTCTCAAGATCTGCAATAATGACCTGATCAATGGCAGGGGGAACTAACGAGAACTGCATCGTTTCCATACCTGCATCGAGGATCGACGAGAATTTCTTCATCGTCGTTTCCTCATCACCAAGCATTTCTACATATTGATCAAGCAAGTCCATTACAGCTGACCACGCTTGATCATGCTCTCTTGCCGCAATCAAGTCGCCTTTTTCTTCTGCTTCAATACGCATACGTTCAAGCTTAGCCGGAATGTCCAACTCTTCCAGATACAGATAGAGAGTTTCACAGAATTCCCGTCCAGTGGATTGCTTTTTCAATCGTTTTCCGAGACGGATGATAGGAGCAGAAATAAATAAACGAAGCTCATTGATCTCATGCTCGAGTTCCTTTTCACGGTCGGTTTGTGGTGCGTCCACATGCTCAAGACCACGGAAGCGACGATATTTCCAGCGATCTTTCTTCGTCCAGCGATCTCCTTTGATCCCGTATGCCAACACATAGTTCTCCAAACGGTCCATTTTTTCCCGCAAATCGGTTGGATTTTTTTGATAAGGAAACAACAGGTCTGTTTTCACCGCCCGGAATACAGGCTCATATCTCCAGTTCGTGTTCATGATTTCCAGAGTCGAGCGGATCAACTCAATTAATGGGTGATTTAACATTGTCCGCTTCTGATCAAGGAAAAATGGAATACTATAATCTTGAAAAATCGTTTCCACCTTATCACGGTAGTCCTGGCTGTTTCGAACCAGCACCGCTATATCCTTGTAGCGATATCCCTTTTCCCGGGCAAGCTTCCTGATTTCCCTTGCTATCCCTTCGACCTCTGCACGGCGATTAGAGGCTTCCAGAAACTCAATGGATCCTTTTGCTTCTTCGCATGGAACAGTTGGCCGTTCCTCAAAATGACGTTCGAGGTGCAGCATCGTGTCATTGTGATAGCGAATCCGCTTCACTAACACCTCTTCTTCTATGGACTTCCCCGCAGCACAGCTTATATCCTGAAGAGTATGGAATGTTTCATTCGTCATCCGATATAGGCTCAACTCGTTCATCGCGCCCATTTGCTGCTCCGGATCGGTTGTCAGTGCGACCGTCACTGTCTTACTATGCTGGATGAGTTGATCGATTATCTGATATTCCTGGGGCGTGAAGCTATGAAAGCCGTCTATGTAAATCTCTGCATCTCTAAGAAGCTCAGAGTTTTTCACATTATCAGCCAACAGCTGAAAGTAGTCTTCTGAATCAATGTATTTACCTAGGAGCTTTTCCTCGAATTTCTCATAAATCAGTTCAAGGTCATGAAGCTTATCCTTCAACACCTTAGAATCCCGCTCATCTTCCCCTCCAAGTTGCCCGAGATCCTTAGGCGAAATACAATAACGCTTGAATTCCGTCAACATGGATTCTACATGATGAATGAAACCAGGCTTATCCGCGGCCTTCGAGAAAATATGGAGGCGATCTTTATTTTCGTCGATAATCTTCCTGATCATCATATTTAAGCCGACATCGGATAGATGGTAGCGGCTCATTCCGCCGGTTTCCTGGAGAATCTTCCACGCGAGCCGGGTGAAACTGAACACTTGTCCACGAATCATCCCATTTAATCCGGGTGTGTTGACAAGATCGTATTCCGATATAAATGACATCTGATCCGGTACGATATAGATGATGGGATCCCCATTCGGCTCTTTCAATAAGCTCTGCTTCATCTCATCTAATATGCGATGGGTCTTCCCCGTACCAGAGCGCCCGAGAATAAAACGTACAGCCATCTTCTCACTCCCTTTCTTATACTAATCTATTGTAACCATGAGGCAGGTTGAATTTTTGTATAGGTTCATTATAGTACACACGAACAAATCTTTCCCGTCTCAATCTTTATTGAAAATATTTGGAACACCTGCATACAGTAAAAGAGGCAGGTGATGGCTCATGAATCAATATTTTATCAGAATCGCTTCTGTTCTTGTTGTGATGGCAATTATGGTAGCTTGTAATATTTACACGTTCATTCCCATTTACGGGAATATCGCTTCCTCCCTCTCCATAGCACAAAGTGAAGTCGTTATTGCTGGAAGCTCATTTATCTTTTTCTACGCATGTGGTCTTCTAACCTTTGCCAATAGCGCAGATCGTGTTGGAAAAAAAGAGATTCTCGTTTGGGGAATGCTCGCCTCTGCTGTTTCAACAGGCTTGGTGGGGATTGCAGGTGATTTCTGGAGTTTATTCTTCACCCGGGGAATTCAAGGGTTTTGTTTGGGGAGTTTTGCCCCTGTCGCCTTTGCTTATACGTATGATTTGTTTTCTGGAAGAAAGAGAACGCTGCTTCTCGCTTTTATCAATTCCGGTTTTCTGTTCGCAGGCATCCTCGGCCAATTGCTCAGTGAAGGAATCACCCGCTATAGCAACTGGACGATAGTATTCTTCTTTTTCGCAGTGGTGTACGCCTCTTTATTTTTAATGGGAAAACAAACTCTGCCCGCTACATCCATCCGAGCCGTTTCCTTCAAACACCAGGTCAACACGATCTATAAACTCCTTTTGAGAAAGGAACTCCTTTATTGCTACGGCATCGTTTTCACACTCCTCGCCTCTTTTGTTGCTTATTATGACAGCTTGACCCGGTACTTAACGGGTGATTCCAATCTGCTTTTTCTACTAAGGGCAGTCGGATTGATCGGTGTCAGCTTATCACTCTTTACCGGTCGCCTTCTTGAAGCAATCGGAGCCTATAAAACTCTTTTTATTGGAGTAACCATTTCCATTACGAGTGTATTGATTGCTTTTATTTATGTACACTTGAGTGAACCCTTCCTCATCGTTCTTTCTTCAGTCCTGTTTATCTCCGCCATCTCATTGTTGATTCCGACCGTCATTACCTTAATCGGAGATATGAGTGGAGATGACCGAAGCCAGGCACTCAGCCTGTACTCCTTTATTTTATTAGGTGGAACCAGCATAGCACCCTTAGTCATCATGCAGCTTACCTACGTACAATCGTTGTTTCTGTTACTGGGATGCTTTTTGTTTCATGGCTGGATGGGAGGATTGTTGTATGTGGAGCGGAGGAGGTGGAGGATGAGGGAATAAATGCCTTCTACGTCAAAAAAAAGAAGGACACCATCATCCTTCTTTCACATTACCTTTCCATTCTTCCGCTAATAGTCCGTATAAGATCATGTCGTATCGATCTCCGTCCCTTTGTAAAAATTGACGGTAGCTTCCTTCTTTCTTGAATCCGAGTGACTCATATAAGCGCATGGCCCTCTCATTATATGAAAATACCGTTAATTGGACTCGGTATAAATTCAACTCATGAAAAGCGTACGCCAACAAACATTTCATGGCTTCCTTGCCATATCCATTACCCCAGGACTGTTCGTCCCCTATTGAGATGGAGACCCATCCGACACGGTGCGTCCATAGGATCCCGTCCAATTCAACAAAGCCAATGATCCTGCCATCGTCCTTTAAACGAATAGCAAAACGATAGGCGTTGTCTCCTGGATCCCCCATCCATTTTTTAATATCTTCCTCTGCTTTCGGCTTATGGGGAAGAGCATCCAGTAATCTCTGAATTTCTTCATTTTGACTCCATTCCCTTATGGCCGTAACATCTTCCTCCTGAAAACCGGAAAGATAAATTCTTGTACCCGTCAATAACCGTTTCATGTCATTTTCACCTCGACGTATGTATTTCGAGGCGTCCCTCTCCGATTCCTTTATTGTCCTTGAAAAAGTTTCGTGAGTGCCCTCCCCCCTCCCCGCCATCCATCTTCATTTTTCAATAAAAAAAGAACCCGGAAACTTCCAGGCTCAATCCAACTTACCAGATCATTTCCGCCCACTCAGGGTGGTCGATGAATGGATTTCGGTTTCCTTGATATTGTTCAAAGATGATATCGTTGCGTCTGATTTCCCTTTCATCCACAGGATCCTGTTCATTCCATTGAAGGAGAACGGACATTTTCCCGTGATAAGGGGCACTTCCATTGTTCACGTTGTTATTGATCTCTAAATCCAGTTCCCCGCCGTCCCCTTCATAGCGGACCGCCATGTAGAAAATCATACGGGCGACGTCCCCTTTCACTTCATCCCGGGGCTCCCAGGAATCCCCATCATAATAGTTGCCTGGTGCTTCACCATGCTGAGTCCCGCCATTATCAAAGTCAAGATTACTTCTTGTAGAATTGACGGTTACATCTGTAGGTCTCAAGTGATGAAGGTCCGTCCCTGGTCCTTGAGATGTTCCAAAGTCCCCGTGGGATTTCGCCCAGACGTGTTCCCTGTTCCAGTCGTTGACTCCACCGCCGTTTGTCGTTTTGGATTGGGAACGGCCTGAGTATAGGAGGATTACGTTACCCGGGTTGTTCGGATCTTCGTCTGTATTTCGAAGTGCTCCCCATACATCGCCGTAGGAAAGAGTTTGATGATCATCAATGATGTTATGTAGTGCTGTTTTTAAAGGAGAGCCCGTTTTCCCTTCAGCCGAGTTGTAATATTCTTCATAGGATGGTGGATCGGTTGGGTCGGTTGGAGGATCAGTCGGATCAGTCCCGCCATCTTCCAATGATTCAAATGCTGATGTAGACTTCACTCCCGGATGAGAGAAATAGGCCGTTAAACTGCCCGTCACTTTGATTTTTCCACCCATTAGACCCGGGTTACTTTGCAATCCGAAGTTTGAACGGTAGGAAGATGGAATTTGAACATAAACCATCTCATCCGTATTGGATTCAGACGGGGAATCCGCCAGGGCAAGTGCGTAATCGTTTGGAAAGTTACTCGTGACAACGGATGACGTAGAGGTTGGCTGCCCGACCACATACCCTTCCACTGACTGAGTGGAACCATCTTGATGGGATAAAGCCTGATCAACAGTGAACGGCGAACTCCACGTCCCATTTCCCGCTGCACTCATTTGACTTGGAGATACTTGACCACACGCAATCATAAAAATAATTAAAATTGAAAAAATGCTGATGAACTTTTTGTTTACAACCTTCAAATTGCTTCGCCTCCTCTAAATATGACTATACATTTAGCGTACATTACATATTGTCAAAATAGGGTAAATTTTGTGTAAAAGCGTGAAAATGAGTCTATTATCATAGAGTTTGTGATTGCTGTTGGGGGGGAGACGTTCTTTCCGTAATTGGTGCGGGCAGCCCCTCCACTAGATTTTCCTAAGAAAGTAATAAATCATCATGTTCCCCACTCCAAATTTCCTATATAATGAATCTACTAAATGTTAGGGGAATTGGAGGATTCATCCTTGAATGTATATCAGCGATTTCAACGTACAATCATTAAGAATTATCTTCTAGGAAGCTTCATAGCCGTCTTTGGTGTCGGGTCTGTATTCATTTTTCAAACCCTTGCCCTCAATGAAAAGGCACTGCTCACAATGGGAGGCATCATCTCCCTTTCAATCGTCACGATGTTCAGCTGCGAATTTTTGGTGTATCAGAAGCATATTCGTCCGATGAAGATCGTCTATAAAAAGAAGGTATCAACACTCAGTCTGGACCTTCTCTCAACTGCCTATCAACAAGCGGAAAGGTTCCCACTTTTAACGGTTAGACGAATCATGCTCCCTCACTTTCTGGGGCTGGCTCTTCCGTCGACTTTGTTGACGGTTGTCAGCATCAATGCAGGGTGGTTGTCCATTCCGTACACCTATATTTTTTATGCCTGGTGCGGCGCCTTTTTAGTGGCGATTCTTCATGCATTGATTGAATTTTTCTTAACCTTTAGAGCTTGTCATTCACTGCAGGTGGACCTTATTCGGAAAACAGTTGAAACATACGGAGTCGATCCAACGAATCAGTCCACCCTATTTATCAGTTTAAAAAGAAAAATCTTGGCAGCTTCCCTGTTTCTTGCCCTGTTTCCGATCCTGCTTTTTTCATTAGCTTCACAGATTCGCTTATCAATTGCAGACCCCACGCTTTTAGTAGACTACTGGAAATGGGCAGGGACTCTGATTTTCATCATTACGATTCTAGCTTTCTATGGAGCCCTCCTTATTTTCAAAAGCATCGAAGCACCTGTGAAAGAGCTGGTAGCCCGTTTTGAAAAAGTCGAGGAGGGGCATGTTTCACCCGTAGTGAATACATACACGGATGAATTTTCCCATTTATTTTCCGGCTTTAACCACATGGTAGGGGCCATCAATCTGAGAGATCAGAAAAACCAGCAGCTACTTGATCAATTTTTCGCAGTAGTTGCAGGTACATTGGATGCACGGGACCCATATACGGCCGGCCATTCTAAACGTGTTGCGGAGTTTTCTGTTTTAACTGCCAAACAATGCAACTGGTCCTCTAAAGACATCGACTTACTCAACAAATCGGCCCTGCTTCACGACATTGGAAAGATAGGAATCCGGGACAATGTGCTTTTAAAAGAAGGGAAATTAACAATTGAAGAGTTTGATCAAATCAAACTCCACCCTGTGATTGGCGAAGAAATTGTAAAAGGGGTTCAGTTAACAGAAGAACTCCTGCCCATCTTACCCGGCATCAAGCACCACCATGAGCGGGTGGACGGCCGGGGATATCCCGATCAATTAAAAGGAGACGATATTCCCGTGTTCGGACGATTGATCGCTGTCGCTGATGCCTTTGACGCTATGACCTCTGATCGCCCTTATCGAAAAGGAATGCCTCTCGAAAAAGCCCTCTCCATTTTGGAAGAAGGCAAAGGGACACAGTGGGATGAGGAGTTTGTTGAAGCGTTTATGAGGGGGATCAAAGTGACAGGCACATCCCGTATTTTATCGAATTCTGCAATTTAAATACCCATCAACATAGAAAGGATCAGATCCCCAAAATGGATTTGATCCTTTCCTTATTCAAAGAGCTTAAAGCATCACTTTTCGAAGTAGCATCCTTTCAACAGTCCGGAAGCTCGAAGAATCTTTCGCAAAAAAAAGAATGCTGTTCATGTATTGAACAGCATTTCCATATCTTTAATTCCTGAATTGTATATCCCATTCGTTGATAGGCCAGTAACGAAGATCCACTTTTCCCACAATCTGTTCCCTGTCTATAAACCCGAAGTAGCGACTATCCATGCTTCCCCGACGATTGTCTCCAAGAACGAATACTTTTCCTTCGGGAACCGTTTGCTCATCCGTGATTTCTTCAAGGGTAAAGTCTCCAGTCAGCTTGTTGCCGATGTACTCCTGCTTGAATTTTTCTAAATAAGGTTCAGGATAGTACTCTCCGTTAACATATAATTTATCATCTTTATAAACGACCTTATCACCGGGCAGTCCAATGATTCGTTTCACATAATCTTCGTTCTCATTCGCATGAAAGACAACAACATCAAAGCGATCCAAGTCTCCAATATGATAACCGATTTTATTCACAACAAGTTTATTCCCATCCTGTAGTGTCGGCATCATCGATTCACCTTCGACTACATAGTTGGAGAAGAGAAAGGTTCGAATGATAATAAAGATGATCAATCCAATCCCCAAGGCTTTAATCCATTCGAGTCCTTCTCTTTTTACCTCTTCTCTCAATTTGATTCCTCCTGCTTTTTCCGTTCAATTCGTTGGTCTACTTCCATTTTCTTATTCAAATGTATCTCAATTCGTTTCCCTACAAACCATAGGACAAAAATAATGGCTGCAACGATTACAGTACGTATTGGTTGCCTTACTAATGATATAATATCATATCCGATAAAGCTTATGGTGAAAATCATCACCATTTTCCCCGTAACCACCGCGAGCATATACTGAGCGATGCTGATCGACGACAATCCCGCCACCACATTCACCAAGGCAGACGGTGTAAATGGGAAGCATAAAAGGATGAACAACGGGCCAAACCCATGCTTGTCTACCCACTTCGTCAATCGCTTTACTTGGCGGTTCTTTCTTAGGAAGCGAAAGAATCGTGTTTCCCCATATCTTCTTACCAGCAGAAACACAATAAGTGCACCAAGCGTAGCGCCAATCCATGAAAACAGGAATCCCCACCATAGCCCGAAGGCATTCGCATTGGCCGTCACAAACACGACCAGGGGCAGGAATGGAAGAAATGCTTCCAACAGCGGAAGCAGGATCCCTGGAATCGGTCCAAATGAGCGATACTGCTGAATCAGGTCCATCATATTCTCAAGCGTAAACCAGTCTTTAATCTTATTTATATCCATATTATATGTTTCCCCTTAAACGACCATGAACAAATAAACTCATTTCATTATATCGTTACTTACTATTTTCATCATATCACACCGTATCAGGATTTCCACATTGTTGTCTATTGTTGGTTTTATTATTATAACCTTGCCTATTGGGTGGGGATGTAAACGTGCTAGGATGGGTATTTTTTGCGGTGGGTTGTGTAATAGACTTTGTTTTGAAATTGACTAGTGCGCTCTAACAAAAAGCTGCCATCCCCATCCAGGAATGACAGCTCGCACCTCTATAAATGCTCCCCAAACCAATCCACAATCTCTTGTAATCTCGCTTCCCTCAAAGAGGGTTTTCCAGTCCTGGACAGATTGTGATTGGATTCCGGGAAACGCACAAATCTCACATCTTTCTTCTCACGTTTCAAGGCGATAAATAGTTGTTCCGCCTGCTCAATCGGACAACGGTAGTCCTTTTCGCTGTGAAGTATTAATAGGGGTGTGTTCATACTCTTCACATACGCAAGGGGTGAACGCTTCCAAAGGGTTTCAATGTCGCCAAGATCGCTTTGAATTTGCCATTCTGAGAAGTAGTAGCCGATATCACTCACTCCGTAAAAACTGATCCAATTGCTGATGGAGCGCTGGGTGGCCGCCGCTTTAAACTTGTCGCTATGGCCGATGATCCAGTTGGTCATGAATCCTCCGTAGCTTCCACCGGTCACACCTAAGCGGGTTTCATCAATAAACGGAAATTCCTCCAGGGCATACTCGACTGCTGACATGATATCCTCGTAATCCCCGCCGCCGTAATCACCTCTTACGGCATCCACGAATTCTTGCCCGTAGCCATGGCTTCCTCTTGGATTCACATATAAAACAGCATATCCTTTGCTTGCCAACACTTGGAATTCGTGAAAGAACGTGTTCCCATACATGGTGTGGGGGCCACCGTGTATTTCGACGATGAGTGGATACTTCTTTCCTTCCTCATAACCGACTGGCTTCATGATCCAGCCTTGTACAGGCCAGTCTTTTGCACCAGTGTACATAAACGATTGTGGAGAAGACAATTCACGATTCCCCAGCAGCTCCCCGTTCAGACTAGTTATTTCCGTCAGCTCACCACTAGGAACATGAAGAGTATATAATTCACCGGGTTCGGTCGGTTTGCTCATGGCAATCAGCATCACCTGTCGAGTTGAATCGAAGTCAAAACCGTATATATGCTGTTCTTCCTGCAGCAGTGCAGGGTATATCGCCCCATCAATGTGTGCGTAGTAAAGGACTGTGTTCCCTGCATCAGATGCCAGGAAGTAGAAGCTTTCATAATCATTTGACCATAGTATCCCCGTTTGTGATGAACCTTGGATGCTGTCGCTATTAAGATAGTCTCCTATTGGCAGGTCCATGCCTTCTGTCAGGCAAATGGAATGTCCAGTTTCAATGTGATGCAGCCACACCTTATTATGTGTCGCATTCTCATATTCACGTCCATGCCCCATATAGGCAAGATGCTTTCCGTCAGGAGACCAGGCGGCACCTCCGTAGTAACCCGTTTCTTTATTAACCTTTTTGTATTCATTCATTTCAAGGTTGAAAATATACAAATCAGACTGGAATGAGAAATCCTTGTCTTCTGTTCTGTCTACAGAAAATGCAATGTGCTGTCCATCTGGCGACCAGGAGTGAAGAGTGTAATCATGGACATCATCCGTGACTCTTCTTATTTTTTTCGACGCCACGTCCACCACTGCTATTTGCGAGTAGCAGTTGTCATCGAATCCCCGGTCATCACTTTTATATTTCATGCCAGTCGCAACGTATGGCTTTAATTTCTCTTCTTCGCCTTCCTTGGTTTCAAACGTCTCCCCTTTTTCAAGTCGGAGCGAGACTGAAATTTTCTCACCGCATGGAGACCAGACTGGATTTGAAACGCCTTTTTGATAATCTGTCAGCTGTTCTGCTTCCCCTCCATCCCGGTGGAAGAGGTAGAGTTGATTCACACCGGAGCGATTCGAGACAAAGGCGATTTTCCTACCATCTGGTGACCACCTGGGGGTTGAAATCTTTTGTTCTCCGAAAGTCCATTGGCGAGTGGTCTTATCTTGCAGACGGATGCTATGTAAGGTTGAGAAATACTCATTCTTTTCTTCACACATGTAGGTTTTGACATAAACGGCTTCATCTCCACTTGGGGACAATCTTGGATCTGATACAGCCCTTAACTCATAGAGATCCTGGATTTCGATTCCTTTATTCATGTTCCGGCACCTTCCTTTCTTCTATTGTCTTTATTATTTCGACGGCAGAAATACTTTTTCCTTTATGGATAAAAATCCGATCTGCCCTTCATAATAGAAACAAATTCAAATTCTACAACTTTCGCTATTGAAAGTAAATCGAATTCCACGTAAAATGAAAATACGAACATTTGTTCTACATTAAAGTGAAAAGGAGTCTTTTCATATGACAAGGATCCCGGAGAATGACAGGAACATATTAGAACAGGCCATATATTTACCGATGGTGTTGACGATTTTGAATCGTGATCTGCAAATCGTAGACAGCAGCCCGTTTAAATTAAAACGACCGTATTTAGAAATGATTGAGGAAACGATGAAGGTCATCCAAGGAGAACTTGCTCATGTCAAAAAGTACATGAGGACCAATAAGATGAAGGTTGAGCGAATTCAATCAGATGATGCCTTTACGATGTATATGTTTCTGTATAAGGGTTATGAGGAGCACCATAATTACTTTAATCCGCGCCTTCGAAACCGTGTGGAGGATTTAATGAGACATTATTTGTATCGTCGATTCCTTGAATCGAAAACAGATACAACAAAAGAAGCGTGATTCATCTCACGCATCGTTTGTTTTGATATTTCGATTAAGGTAAAACGTTTTGATATTACTCATTTCGGTTTGAACCTTCGTATTATATTTACTTTCCATTTCTGCGACACGCTGTGTATAGGCGATACGCAAGTCCGAAGTACGAAGCATTTGATTTTCAAAGGAACTGTAAGAAATGGGAACCATGCAGGACTCATTGTTTTGAAGAAAGACCCGTGTTGTTCCATTTGTCGATCGTTCATACCCGCGAACATGTGAATGGGAAATCCAGGCGCATTCTTGCTTGACAGGAGAAGAGGTTGGAAATAGATAAATGGACATCTGAGGATTCACCATGATAGGAGCTTTGTAGATGATACCCGTAAGTCTTTTGGTGCCTTCTTTTCTTCCTTCATAAGAGGAACCAAAGAATTCACAGCTCTTCTTTAAAATATCGAACGGTTTAAATGGGGAGATTAGTACGTCATCTACCTCTATGATTTTGGTAAATGTCCTGGCACCGTACTCAATTGGCTGCAGGATCATCGTATGGGGATTCACTTCATATTCTTCTATAATTCGAGATTTTTCTCTCATTTCATCGCCTCCATTTACATTTTTCACCAAAATAATACCATAAATTTCGAGGGTTGTCTCGCATATTTTTAAAAATTCTGAAATTAATCACACGCCACTCCGTTAAGGGTAAAAAATTATCAGAATATTTAATTTTTTGGTTGAATTTTTACTACTTACCCCATATACTAATAAAAAGAATTCAGGGGTGACCGTATATGGAAAACAAAAAGTCCTATACCGAAATGATGAAAGCTTCTGCCATGACCCGTAAGAAAGCCGCTGAGAGAAGTGTGATGGAGATCTATATCGACATGGTGCTGCATGAAAGCATTCTGATGACGCGCAAGACAAAACTCCTAACAGACATTGACGCCGCCCTGGATAAAAAAAATAAACCTCTGTTCATGAAATTATCAAAAGAATTAAACGAACTGAACCTAAGTTACGGATGATAAATAATAGCTGACTCTATACATGAGTCAGCTATTCCTTTTTTAATGGACGGGCCATTGGTCCCTCCATTTCATGCATGACTTCAATTTAAATAGTAAATCCTAAAGCTAACCTATACACTTTGGAGCGAATATGATGATCCTGCTAATAAAAGTACTTGTCCTCTACTTAATTACCATTGCCGCTATGCGACTGATGGGAAAATCCACAATTGTACAAATGACTCCCTATGATCTAGTGGCAATTATTATCGTTGGCACCATTGCCTCTGAACCACTGATCTCCACGGAATTCTGGCCAACCATCGCTGCTCTCGTCATTTTAGTAGGGCTTCATGTACTGTTCTCATTCCTGACCCTAAGTCAATGGGGGAATCGCTTCTTCTTGGGAGAGCCTACCTTACTGATTAAAAATGGGGAGATATTAGAGGATAATCTGGAGAAATCCAAGATCTCCCTGATCCAATTAACCTCCATTCTACGCTCTCAAGGTTACCCGAAAATTTCAGATGTGGACTACGCCATGCTCGAACCAATCGGTGAAGTGAGCGTCATTCCAAAGGTGGAAAACACCCCTGTTACCGTCCAGCATCTCGACCTTAAAATCGATGACGAAGGATTGCCGATTTCAGTGATTGTGGATGGTAAAATCCAAACGCGGAACCTGAAGCTTCTTGGAAAAACGACAGAATGGCTGGAAACTCAACTAACCAACTCAGGACTGCATCATAAAGATGTGATTTTCGCCTATATGACAGAGAAAGCGAAGAACCTGATTATTAATAAAAGAGAAAAAGCCTAGTCTCTTAAGAGACCGGGCTTTTTTCAGTATGGCGGTTTATTAATCGCATGTTGTAATCAATTCTAGGAAAATCTAATGTAGTAAATTCCCATAAATTTTAATCGTAAGGTATAATGCCACGACGGTATAAACGAAAGCTGTCCAAAAAGAGATCGAATGATAAAACCTTTTCTTATTTTCTTTGATCAAATGCTGCCCCTTTTTGTAAAAATAGCCGTCTCCATTCACATAGATAATGATCAGGGTAACTAATATCCCAATAATCAAAGACCACTCCATCATCGGGCGACCAGTTTCAAGATAACTCAAAAAAGGTAGGCCGATTAACGCTAAAACGGTAAATAAAAAACGAATAAACAATAACCAAACTTTATGATTTTTGATTTTCCCCATCCCCCTGCCTGTTTTAATAAACAGAAAATTACAATTATTTAATTCCTTATTTTACCACATCCATAAGGGTTGCACACTAAAATTTGGAATAAAGAAAATAAAAGTAAAAAATAGACAAAAAAAACGACTCGCTTCCCTTCACAAGTCGTCCTTCCTGTCATTCACTTACTCTCAATCTGTATAAGGTGTACCAATACTTATCTCGTCAGTTTCATTCCTTTACTCTGTATCTTTCTCCTTTTCATACTCCTCAAGCATCGTCAATCGCTCAAGCATCGTCGGATGACCGTAACGGAAAACCTTCACAAGTAAAGGCGGATTGACCTGAGATAATCCCACCTTCGATAACTTTTGGAAAGATGAGATGGCGGCTTCTTTGTCGCCCGTCATTTCTATTGCATATCGGTCAGCCCTCGTTTCCTGGTAGCGGGAGATCCAGTTGCTAAGGGGACTGACAGTGAACAGAAGCATGGAGGTGATCATTAAGAACAGAGGTAATGAGCTCAAGTTCGACACGCTCGATACTTTCATGTCCTCCTTATGATTGGCGACGATGCCTCTCATCAGCTTGGCCGTCAGGAATAACCCAAAGAAGGATAGGAACAGGTATATGGCAATGCCGATATAGATGTGCTTCTCCACATAGTGAGCCATTTCATGGGCCATCACAAACAGGATTTCCCTGTCCGTTAATTTTTCAAGTGTCGTATCCCAGAGAACGATTCGGGAATTGGATCCGACTCCGGTTACATAAGCATTGAGTGAGTTCGTTTTCTCCGACATGTCGACTTCGAATACGTGGTCCGTTGGAATGTTTGCCTTGTCCGCAAGAGTCAGGATTTGTTCCTCTAACGCTTTATCCTTCAGTGGATAGAAGTCGTTATATAGCGGGTCGATCAAAACCGGCTGCACGAACATCATGAAAATCGTAAAGGGTACCGACAATGCCCAGGCCGCTAACCACCAGCGCTGCCTGAATCGTTTCATCAATCCATATAACACCGATACAATGATGAACATGAGGAGGTAATTCACCCAGAAATCCGTGATCTCATCCTTCATCCACATGGAGAACGTCTGGGTGGAAATATTATAGCTCTTCGAAATACTATGCGAAATGTACTGCAGTGGAAAAATCGCCAGGAACGAAGCGATCGATAACCAGAACAAATAAATGGCCGTTTGGAGGAAACCATTTTTCACCGTTCCCCTCGCCCACTTCTCAAACACACGCGAGACCCCGAGTATCAGGATCAGGAAATAAAACAACCATTCGTAAGGAGTGGATAAGAAAAACAGGAGATTCTTGATTTTCGAGAAATCCTCACTCAGCATGATTTCTTTACCATTCATAAAGGTTGCCGGATCAGCACTGCTTCCTTTGTACATGTCAGGCAAAGTAGAATCCGCCAAGAAGAATAAATACACATATAGAAATAAGCCTAATAGCAAATAAGCCAGTATCGAACGAAGTGCCCATTTTTTAGCCAACATTTTTCCTCCCTTCTCGTCTTCATTACTATATGTAATACCCTGTCCAAAGATTTAGAACCTAAACACACGCCAGTGAAAGTGCCGGGCTTGATGTGAAAAATCGTTTATATGCCACTCTGGGGATATACGTGCCATATAATAAAATTATCTGCCGTATTTTCATTATATCTGCCAAAATAAAATTTTATCTGCCATTATAAAGATTTATCTGCCATTCTTCAACATTCAACATACCTCAGCATCACTCCGCTCCTTTCCAGCCAACAAAAAAAGCCACGACCCGAGTCGCGGCTTACATCAAGAATACCGAATACAAAGACAGAACAGAAATCGCACCAATCACCACAAGGATGACGTTGGCACCCAGAAAGGCAATGAGAAATGCAGCTGCCGTTCCTACTACTCCAAACATAAGGTTTCCCTCTTGAATCAACAAAATGCTTGGGAAAATTAAAGCGCCCAATACGGCGAAGGGAACATTCTTTAATACACCTTGAAGGAAAGGAGGCAATTCTTTCCCTTTGAATACGAGGAAAGGAAGCATTCTGGGAATATACGTGACAACCGCCATACCGATGATCATCAAAACAATCGCGCTATTCATTCGATCTCGTTCCCCCCTTCATCATGACCACCAATTCCACAATCACGGCTGAAACGAGGGTAGCAAGTACAATCGACCAGCCGTTTGAAAGGTTTGTCGTGAAAAGCAGGATGCTATTCAACGCACCGGCTACTACGGCTAAAAACGTTACCTTCACACTTTTTTTCATAGAAGGAACGAGAAGTCCCACAAACATGGCATATAGAGCGATTGTCATGCTCGCTTGTAAAAATTCGGGAAGGATTTCCCCGATGAAATAGCCTACACCAGAGTTCACGACCCAGCTCCCGTATGAAATGAGCATCACCCCGACGGCAAAACCCGTTCTTACCTTGTCATCTTTGACGCTGATTACCGTGAAGGTTTCATCCGTAATCCCAAACGCATAAAAAAGCTTCTTAAACAAACGGTCCTCCTCGAGCTTTTCACTTAAAGAAGCCGACATCAGGAAGTGACGGATGTTTACGATGAACGTTGTAAGAATGATCTCAATAATACCTGTACCAACCGCAATCAGACTCAGTGATATGTATTGGGCAGCCCCTGCAAACACGAGCATGCTCATCAGTACCGTTTCCGTGACCGTGAGGCCGGTTGTCCGTGCCAATAACCCAAAGGTTAATGCAACAGGCATGTATCCAATGGCAATGCTGAGTCCTCCCTGCAACCCCAGGCGAAAATCACTCACTTTTTTCGTAGAAAGCAGTGCCTCCATCCTCTCACATCCTTTATAATAGAAGTAATTTACTATTTTAATTTTTCGTTAATTTATTATATTATACATATAGACGTTATAGTATACAAGAGGAGTTTTTAACATGGAAAATTTCCCGATTCAAATTGGAGATAATATACGAAAGATTCGCAGGGAGCGCGGCTTCAGCCTTGAGCAGATGGCAGAGCGCACCGGTGTAAGCAAGGCGATGATCGGTCAGATTGAACGTGGTGATTCGAATCCGACGGTCGCGATTCTATGGAAGATCGCCAATGGCTTGAAGGTATCCTTCTCTTCACTGATTGAGAAGCCAAGCAATCAAATATCCATCATTCATTATCAAGACGTTCAGCCTGTTCTTGAAGATAACGGAAACTACATCGTTTATCCCATCTTTCCTTTCGATCCCCTAAAAAAATGGGAAAGCTACCGGGTTGAAATGAAACCGGGCTGCTCGTATCGAAATGAAGGACATACGAAGGGTGTGGAGGAATACATCACGGTACTGTCAGGGAAACTTTCTCTTAAGATTGGCGAAGAAACCTACCTGCTGACAGAAGGAAGTTCGATTCGTTTTGCCGCAGACTCCGGGCATGAATATGTAAATGATTCAGGAGAAACAACTGTGTGCCAGATGGTTATTTATTATGGCGGTGAATAATCCCAAAAAAATCCTGCATGTGTAACTACATGCAGGATTTTTCAAACTATCCATCTAGCAAAATGTATCCTTTGGTTTCGGCACAGACAATCCGAACATCGGACGAAGATAAAGTGCCAGGAACGTACCTCCAAGGGCAAGAATTCCCCAAATATAACCGTGAAGACTGAAGGAAGCAATCCCTCCGAAGTAAGCACCAATGTTACATCCGAATGCCAAACGGGCACCGTACCCCATCAGCAGTCCACCAATGACGGACGCCATGGCATTTTTCCCAGTGATTTTATTAAAACGGAACAGGCCACCTGCAGCAGATGCAAGGAATGCTCCAAGGATGACGCCAAAGTTTAATACCGTTGTGGAATCAGCAAAGATCGATGCTTGAAGAGCTTCAGAATTGGCTCCTGTCCAGTAGCCCCAGCTCGCCACGTCGACCCCGAACATTCCGGCAACCTTTGATCCCCATAGAGCAAAGGCAGAAGTGATTCCCCAAGGATTCCCCCGTGTCATGAGAGTGAGGGCATTTAACACAGCCAATACAATCGCTGCTGCGATAAGGGGCCAAGATCCACGGAAGATTCGTTTCCATCCCTTTGATGTTGGAAGTGTCGCCATGCGGGGCGGTTTTTTCTTCTTCTCGACCCGCAGTGTAATCCACGCAATGAAGCCAAAGAATAAGATCGAAATGACCCACGCCCCAAAATAACCTAATCCGGTAGAAGTTGCTAATGAAATAGGTTTAAAGGACGGCATTTCCTCTGTCCAAAATGGAAGATGATAGGCTCCTACTGTGGCACCGACAATAAAGAATAGCAATGTGATAAACATAACGGAGCGGCCGCCGCCGATTGCGTATAGCGTACCTGAAGCACAACCTCCTCCAAGCTGCATCCCAATTCCAAACAGGAAGGCACCTACCAGTAAACTTACCCCAACTGGTGATACATAGCCTGCCGCTTCTCCGCCAAAGAATGTAAACCCTGTCGCTAGAATCGGAGCAAATAACGTTACGGCAACGGCAAGCATCACCATATGTGCCCGCAATGCCTGCCCGTTCCCTACAGACATCACTCTGCGGAAGGCAGAGGTGAAGCCGAATCTTGCATGAAATAATGTATATCCTAACAACAGCCCCAGAACCAATAACACGGTTTGGGCAATTTCTTGTGTAAAGAGTAAATATAGCCCAAGAATCACTGTAACGATTAAACCGCCTGCCACTAAAGAAGTCTGTGGGGGGTTCAATTCGGTACTCGCTTTCTCTGGACCCTTTTGTTCATTAATCGGTTGAACATAGCCCGCCATGCATAATCCTCCTTAATCTTATTGAATTGGTTGGAATTTATTTTACAATAGTAATAGATTCGAAGGCTGTTGTCAAAAAGATAGACTTCCACTTACTTTCTTCTATTTAAAAAAGCTACTTGAGAATCTCAAGCAGCTACGCTTCTATAAGGATACAAGAGCTAACATGATAGGAATCGTCACAATGCTCATAAGTGTAGTGACAAGTGTACTTGTCGACACTAAATCAGGTTCTGTATTGAACTGCAATGAAAACATCGTAGTATTAGCAGCAGTCGGCATGCTTGCCAAAATAATGAGAATCGATCCCAACATGGTAGAAATAGGCAGGAAAGAAACGACGACCAGAGCTATGATGGGTGAAGCTACCATTCTCATGATCACAATAAAGGAAAGGGCGCCTCTTTCCACCTTCTTCCCTCCCAATGTGGCTAATTGCATCCCTAACACCACCATAATCGTAGGAATCGTTGCCTGGGAAATCAGATCAATGGTCTGACTCATAAATACCGGCACATCAAGATGCAACAATTGAAAGCCCAATCCAAGAAAAGCACCATGCAGAATCGGCATCTTGACGATCTTCATCCAAATTTCCCTCGTTTCCCTCTTTTTATCACTGCCACTGACAGCATAATAGAGGCCGATTGTATTCATAAGAAATGACTGTATCACCATCATAATGACCGCATAGCGAAAACCGAGCTCACCGAAAGCAAATAGGATGATCGGTACTCCATAGTTGCCGCTATTCATGAATACCCCGGATAATATCATGGCCGACACTTTCGGTTTTGAATAGTTTCTAAACTTAGCCACTATTTTAATAGATACA
The DNA here is from genome assembly GCF_008180865.1 of Rossellomorea aquimaris. Taxonomy (GTDB): domain Bacteria; phylum Bacillota; class Bacilli; order Bacillales; family Bacillaceae_B; genus Rossellomorea; species Rossellomorea yichunensis. Next base: position 196,885 of record NZ_VTEX01000001.1, on the reverse strand, counting down.
ATCAAAATCACACAAAGCGCGATACAAAAGAGAAAAATATAAAGATAATCCATATTCAATTCATTCTCGTAAAAGGTCTTGAATGCAAGAAATGGATACATTAAGTAAATGGCCATCTTCGAAATCGAATTGATCTCGAAACCAAGTTTCTTTTGGCCGATATATCCAACGGCAAAGACGAGTAATGCAGGCAGTACAATTAATATTACGTCCATTTACGTCACCACAATCTATTAAAATGAAAGATAGGCTTGACTACAAGAGTCAAGCCTAAGTGTACCATATTTACAACAGCGGGATAATTAATCCGGCCAACAACAGGATCAATGCGCCGCCTAATCGGGAAGAGATTTGAGCGAAAGGCATAAGCTCCATTCGTTTCGATGCTGACAACACGGCAACATCCCCTGTTCCTCCCATATTCGCCATGCATAATCCCGCTGTGATCGCTGCTTCAATCGGGTAAAATCCAACGACTTTCCCAAGGATCGCCGCACCGAGGATCGCTCCTAAAACGACTCCGAATACGGTCAAGATATATTGAAGCGTCAACGCTGCAAGAACGGTATCTAAGTCGGTGTACGCGACACCGATCCCGAATAATAAAGCGAACGTCCAATTGCTTGCTACAAATTGATACCACTGACTGGCTCCCTCTACGACGTTTTGAGGGATCATGTTTGAAATCTTCGCTGCGGCCACAAGAATGATCATGATGGCGTATGGATGAAGGGGAAGGACAGATCCCAGCAATGTTCCAACCGTGAAGAATGTCAGGGCAGCGAGTAAGCCTACCCCCATCTTTTCAATATTATACTTCTGCTTTGTTTTTTCGTAGGTAAAACCTTTCATAAGCTGACCGTTTCCACTGAGGGAAGGTACTTTCTTTCCGATAATATCGAGAATCGATGCTAAAATGATGGCAAATACATTCCCTAATGCCAGTGCCGGCACGAGCATTGAAATATAATAGCTCGGATCATTCCCCATCATCTCAGAATAGATTTGGCTCATGGGAACGGCTCCCGCTCCCATTCCACCACCCATGATCGGCATGGTAATGACGAGGATGGCTTCTTGAAGGGTAAATCCGACAAGAGATCCAAAGATTCCCGCTACTATCACGGCTCCGGCTACCGCCCCGAAGATCGGTAGGAAATAGCGAAGTCCCACTTTAACCAATACCTTTGAATTCATTCCTAAGATACTTCCAGTGATTAATGCAGCAATATAGAAATTCAAAAATCCGCCTGATTTCATGAAGTCAGTCATGGACGTGACGGTGGCTTCCGGAAGTAAACCTGCATAAACCATAAAAGCAGATCCAAAGATCGCAATGATAGCACCTCCGCCGAGGAACGTCTTCACGATTGGCGTACGATCTCCTATCCATCCGAATAATTCACCGAGGACCATCATGACGAGGAGACTTCCGATCATGCCCCCTGGAAGGTTCTCCGTATACAAGCTTGCAAGCGTGATGCCCGTAAAGACCAGGAACCAAAGGATCGGCATGTTGAAAATCTGAAGCGATCGATCTTTCGTAAGCGTCACATTCTCTTTTGTTTTCTCATTCTTATATGAAAGTGTTGATGCTGCTTGTCCCAACTTGTTCATCCCCTTTGTCGTATTAATAATTATGAAACTGAACTGTTTGCTTTGCTTTTTTTACATGCAATCTTCCGCACGGACTCCCCGACTTTTTCTTCCACACGGGGATCAAGCGCATTCGGAATAATATATTGAGGGTTTAATTCAGAAGAACTGACCACATCGGCTATGGCATAGGAAGCAGCTACTTTCATTTGCATTGTGATGTCCTTTGCTTTCGCATCCAGAGCTCCCCTGAATATCCCGGGGAAAGCGAGAAGATTATTGACCTGGTTCGGATAATCCGACCTCCCAGTCCCTACTATCGATGCACCTGCTTCCAATGCTTCCTCCGGATAAATTTCAGGTATGGGGTTGGCCATGGCAAACACAATCGGCTGCTCATTCATCATTTTAATATACTCTTTCTTGAGGGCTCCGGGTCCCGATACACCGATAAATACATCGGCCCCTTTTATCGCATCAGATAATTCACCCCGCACCCCTAAAAGGTTTGTGCGTAAAGTAATATCCTCTTGGGTAGCATTCATCCATTTCTCCCCCTTGCACAGGACTCCTTCTAAACTTACGAGAGTAATATCTTCATAACCAGCAAATAAAAGGAGTTCCGCAATCGCGATTCCAGCTGCCCCCGCCCCATTGATGACAATTTTTACTTTCTTATATGATTTGTTTACGACCTTCAGCGCATTGACTAATGCGCCCAGGACGACAATGGCCGTACCATGCTGGTCATCATGGAAAACCGGAATATCCAACTCTTTCTTTAACCGTTTTTCAATTTCAAAGCAGCGCGGTGCTGAAATGTCCTCCAGATTAATCCCTCCAAAAGAAGGAGACAAGGCCTTAATGATCGTGACGATTTCATCTACATCCTTCGTATCCAGACTAAGGGGGAAGGCATCTATACCGGCGAACTTCTTAAACAACATACTTTTCCCTTCCATGACCGGGATCGCGGCTTCGGGACCGATATCACCAAGACCCAATACAGCTGTACCATCTGTGACGATGGCCACCATGTTTCCTTTCGATGTCAGCGTATTGGCTTGTCGGGGATCCTCGGCTATCGTCTTACATACATCGGCGACACCCGGTGTATAAACAAGACTAAGATCTTCTTCAGATGAAATATCAATCTTACTCACCACTTCAATTTTCCCTGCATGGGATTCATGTATGGATAATGCTTCTTCCTTTAAATTTTTTCGAGTCATCCAATCGCTCCTAACGTAATCGCTTACAATGTATACCCATCATATGAAAACGCTTTATCTTTTCATAGGTTATAAAACTATTGTTTGACTTTTGAAATTAAAAAAAGCAGCCGGATGGGCTGCTTACAAATAGGTTTGAATTCGTGTGCTATTCAATTTGTTCCATGTATATTGATAGACCGGCCTTCCAATACCATAGATCAGGGTCTCATCCACCACGCCGATATCTTTCAGAAACCTGAGGTACTTTCTGATCGACACCCGTGAAATCGACGTTACGTCTGCAATATCATCTGTTGAAAACGACTGTTCTTCAAAACTCATAATCTCATCGTAGATAGACAATAATGTACTGCTCGTCAATCCTTTAGGGAGGGGTGACTTCTCCCCGGCTTGTACTTCCCTAAGTAAAAGTAAATCCAGTTCGCTCTGATCGATGGTAGATTGCTTCTGAAGCATACGATTACTCTCCCGATAAGTCGTCAATGCTTTTTTAAACCGTTTAAATTCAAAAGGCTTGATCAAATAGTCCACTACCCCCATGCGAAGGGCACTCTGGATATTATCGACTTCTGATGCCGCTGTGATAAGTATGACATCTGTCTCCCGCTGTTCCTTCCGTATTTGCTCTAACAAGTCCATCCCGTTTCGTTTCCCAGGCATATAAACATCCAATAATACCAGGTCAATCTTATACTCATTTACTTTCACCATGGCATCTTCAATTGAATTCGAAATACCGATTATATGAAACCCTTTTATCTCTTCCAGATACCTTTGATTAAACCTGGCCACCATCGGATCATCTTCCACGATCAATACATTAATCACCTTTTTTCCCCTCCTTATATGAAACTTGAACAATCATTGTCGTTCCAGATCCTACCTTTGATTCAACGTGCAGGTTGCCATTCAGATTACGGAGACTTTCTTTCACTAAGAAGAGACCGTATCCTCTTCCATCCCCTTTAGAAGAGTATCCTTTGGTGAAGATATCCTCTACCATTCCATCCACCATTCCTTCTCCTGTATCTGTCACGACCATTTCAAGTTGCTCGTCCTGATAGAATAACTCCATCAGCACTTCTTTTTCATCACTATTTGTCGTTGCTTCAATACTATTATCCAATAGGTTTCCGATCACGGTAATCAGTTCATGTGTAACAGTAGGATCTTTGGGTTCCGGGACAAAGTCGTGACATTCAATGGTCAATGCAACGTTCTGTTCCCTCGCATAGCTCAGTTTCCCCATGATAAAACCAGCCAATGCAGGATCCTTCACTTTCGACGTCACCGTGCTCACTTCATCGACCCGTAAGGAAACAAGCTCTTTCACGTAGCGATTTAAATGATTGTAATCCTTCATCTTCACCAATCCGAGAATCACATGCATCTTATTCATAAATTCATGCGACTGGGCCCGGAGCGCTTCCGCATACGATTTGACACCCGTTAACTGCTCTGCTAATTGATTCACTTCCGTTTTATCACGGAAGGTAGAGATTGCTCCGACTACTTCATCATTGACGATTAACGGAACACGGTTTACCAGGATCGATACTCCATTGATCGTTTGCTCCTCGTCAAGCTCAGGTTTCCCCGTTGCGATGACTCTTTCCAACCTGGTGTGTGGCATGTATTCTTTGATGGGCATTCCAATCGGATCCGAGCTTAGTCCCGCTTTATTAAATATTTTCAGGGCAGATTTATTCACTAATGAGACGGTCGTATCTTTATTGACTGCCACCACCCCCTCATGTACCGATTGGAGCATCGTATTCCGCTCTTCCAAGATTTTCGCAATCGTAATCGGCTCCAACCCGAATAAAATTTTCTTTATGTATCTGGCTATAACAATCGCCCCAATGATTCCAACAATAATCCCGATCATGGATCCCACTAAAATATTCCGGTGACTCCGGTCCAATGCTTCCTCCACGCTACCCAGGGAAATCCCTACTGCGACAGCCCCTATCTGTTGATTTTCATTGTTAAATACAGGAGAAAATGCCCTGACGGATTTGCCCAAAGTCCCTTCTGAAATAGACAATGTTTCCTTCCCTTGGAGTACATCTTTCTCGTCCCCGCCGACAAAATGCTTGCCGATGCGATCGGGATCAGGGTGAGATTTACGTATCCCTTCCATATCCATGACCACTACAAACAGAACCTCTGCTGACTTCTGGATATCTTGGGTGTATTCTTGAATTCGATCTACACTTTCTCCTTCTAAACCGCTCTTTACAATCGTGGAATGAGCGACGGTCCGGGAAACGATTTTCGCCTTTTCTTCAATATTAGACTCAATGTTGTCATTGATCGTCCTGGAAATAAGCAAGTCGGTTATCACAAGTGATACCAGGACAACAATACACACAAAGAGAATGATGATGGTACTTAGTTTAAGCTGTTTCTTTTTCACAGGAGTCACTCCAGTGTTTTTTAATATGATTCTTTATTTTATTTTACATGATTTTTGGTTTTTAAAAAGGACCTATGAAAAAGAGGCTCCGAGTTGGAACCTCCTGGTATATATGAAGATTTTCATTTGTTTGTTTTATCGTTTTTTAGTTGCTACTATGTTCTGCTTTCTTGTATTATCATTCGAGCACCTGAGAATTTGAAGCAATTCTTCATCAAATGAAATAACATTATCTTGTTTAATTGCAAAGAATATATCATAAATGCCATCTTAACTTTTTTTGAAATAAACTACCAATAACAAAAGAACTCCATATGTTGCCAGTATGCCAACTAAAACCTTGATGAAAATAGCGGTAACAGGTGCATATAGACTGATTGTATTCCAAGGTGAGTTGAACAGATAGATTATAAGTGGAATCATAATAATTGATAACAGTATAGATAGCACTCCAATGAATATCCATACCTTCGACTTAATATGGGTTTTCTTTATTAGTCGATTTAAGTTCCAGGTTGATAATAGTAGAAGAAAAAGAGTTACTATTAAAGTGCTCCATTGCTTGTGATGATTCAACTGCTGCACTTCCGGGGACTTCCCCTCTTCCACAATCATCTTGATTCCTTCCCTCATCCAAACTGTTGAAAGGACTTCAGAGAAGTTGTTTTTGTTTGTGAGAAGGATAAATCCATAGTCTTGTTCGGGGTTTATGAATAATTCAGCCCGGGAATCAGGTGTTTCACCGCCGTGAAAATAATAAGAATTATCAACCTCAGTGGAGATTCTCCAGCCCAGTCCATAATACATATCTTCCTTTCTGTGATGATGGGGTGAAGTATAAGTATCGAATGAATCATTAGATAAGATCTCACCACCGTCCAGCATAAATTCAATAAACTTTGACATATCATCCGTTGTAGAGGCCATGTAACCATATGGGGCCCCACCATCATCAAAAAATCCTTTACTTTTCATGGGCATTCCAAACCATGATTGATAACCGGGCTGATAACCCAATACTTTAGCTCCTTCGAAATTCGATACGGTCCGATCCATCCCAATCTCACTGTATATCTCATCTTCCATAAATTCCGAAAATGATTGGTTTGTGACGTTCTCTATGATTTTTCCTAAAAGTAAATAATTCGCAGCGCTGTATTGATGCACTTCCCCCGGCTCATTATTCAAATGAACATTATTCAGCTTTTGAACCGCAACATCTATTGCATTTTGTCCTCGCAGATTACGATCTGCAATTTTCAACCCATCATAAGAACTGATTCCACTCGAATGTGTTAATAGGTTCCTAACGGTGATGTTCTTATCATATCCATTTTTATTGTAATGAAAGGCAGGCAAATACCAGTCAATCTCCTGATCAAGTTCAACCTTCTTATCATCCACCAACCTCATGATTGCAAGGCTAGTTAAAGGCTTGCTGATAGAACCTATCGTAAACACCGTATCCTTCGTGACAGGAGTCCCTTTCCTTTGTTCCCCCCAACTTTGTTGAAACATAAGCTTTCCATCTTTAATAATCACTAAAGAAGCTCCGGGAATCCCATATTCCTCCATCGATTCAATCATAAACTTGTCTAAAAGTTCCACTTGATTATTACTCTCTGACCTTGCATGGAATTGAAAAGAAAAAATGATGTGGCAAAACAAGCATAATGCTACCAGTACTTCTCTCAAAACCTGAACTCCCCCTTACAAACCCGTCTTTGGATCCCACATACTATTTACATAAAATTACCATTAAATAAATATTCTCTCTAACGGCTTAGGGACTATCTTAATGTAAGGCTTGGGGTGTAATCATTTATCTAAGAACTTGTAACATAAAAAGACCAAATTTCTCTATGATATACTTGAGAAATTTGGTCTTTGGAATTTTGTAACTGCCCCCGATTATGGACTAGCCCACTTATTTACCATTAAAATCCGGCTTCCGCTTTTGACTAAACGCCAACAGTGCCTCCACACGATCTTCCGTAGGAATTGTAATCTCATATGCTTTTCTCTCAATCTGTAATCCGGTCTGAAGGTCTACATTCATACCATTCTTCACGGCGAACTTAGCTTGCTGAAGGGCAATAGGACCATTAGACAGCATAGGTTCCACAAATGCATGGACTTCACCCAAGAAATTCTCTTTTTCTACTACCCTTGTAACGAGTCCGATATCCAACGCTTCTTCTGAAGTCAATCGTTTAGCTGTCAGAATAAGCTCCAGTGCTTTGGATTCTCCTACTAATCTTGGAAGGCGCTGAGTTCCACCTGCCCCCGGGATGATGGCAAGGCTTGTTTCGGTCAGTCCCATTGTGGTCTCTGATACAGCGATTCTGAAATCGCATGCCAGTGCCAGCTCCATTCCTCCGCCGAATGCGTAGCCGTTCATGGCGGCGATAGTTGGTTGAGGGAGGGTGGCGACGGATTGGAAGACTTCGCCGATTTTGTAAACGTTGCGGATGACTTGCTGTTCGGTTAGAGTTTTGCGTTCTTTGAGATCGGCTCCAACCGAGAAGGCTTTTTCTCCGCTTCCTGTGAATATGACGACTCTGACGTCCGGGTTGATGCGGAGTGCTTCGACTACCTGCTGAAGTTCGTTCAGTGTATCGTAGTTAAAGGCATTCATTGCCTCCGGTCGGTTGATGGTGACGGTGGCGACGTTGCCTTTTTGTTGTAGTAAAATCGATTCCATGTTTGTTCTCCCCTTTTTAAAGTGTTTCCTCCTTATGTATGATTCGACACAAACCGAGAAAACCCTTTCATTTTTTGATTGGGCTGAACATATCCCGATTAGGTGCATAGACTAAACGTGACATCTACCCATGAAGGAGCTGTGTTTATCTTGTATTATCCTTACAATCAAAACCCTTATGTTCCACAACACGCTTATGCGAATCATCATCCAAATGAAATTGACTGGCTTCATCAATATTACCGTGATACGAAAAGCCTTCCCGATCAATGGGTTGAATATATTCAACCACTTGTAACCCGCGCCCTGTCTGAAGTGGAAGAAGGTATTAACCTTACCCATCTCTTCCAGGAATTCATCTTGTCAGGTGTACTGGTTGGCCAGGGGTTCACACCTGAGCAGGCAATCGAGCAGGTTGAAACGTGGGAGAAAGGTGAATCAAAGCTGTTGCAGGCAAGTAAAGCGATGAAGTAAACATAAAAAGATGCTCAGTGATCTACTGAACATCTTCTTTTTTTATGATTGAAGCACCTGTTCTTTCAGTGCTCTTCTTAAAATTTTCCCTGTAGTATTCTTCGGCAGCTCATCAATGAACTCGATCGATGCTGGCAGCTTGTACTTGGCAAGATGCTCTTTACAATACTCGAGTACGTCCTGTTCCGTTAAGGATGGTTCACTTTTCACAACATAGCTGCTGACGGCTTCACCCAGTTCGGGATGTGGGACACCGATGACCGCTGCTTCTACAATTCCAGGGTGATTGTATAGCACTTCCTCTACTTCACGCGGATAGACGTTGTATCCTCCCACAATAATCAGCTCTTTTTTACGATCGACAATATAAAAGTAGCCTTCTTCATCCATCCGGGCGAGATCGCCAGTGTATAACCAGCCGTCACGGATCGTTGCCGCTGTTTCTTCTTCCATATTGTAATAGCCCTTCATGACATTCGGGCCTTTGACAATCAGTTCGCCGACTTGTCCGACTGGAACTTCTACTCCCAATTCATCGACGACTTTGTTCTCCAGATTCATGATCGATGTTCCGATTGAACCCGGCTTTCTTGGTCGATCCAGCGGGTTGAAGCATGTTACAGGCGAAGCTTCCGATAAGCCGTAGCCTTCAGAAATCATGACGTTGAATTTCTTTTCAAAGTTTTTCAAGAGTGCTACCGGTAAGGAAGCACCACCTGAAATACAGAGACGGAGAGATGATAAATCTTCTGGGTTTCCTTCAGGATACTGGAACAGGAAGTTGTACATGGTTGGTACGCCGGCAAATACGGTTGGCTCATAGGTTCTCGATAGATCGAAAATGGCTTTAGGACTGAATCGCGGAACGATTAAAAGGGTCGCTCCTGTCATCAAAGGCGCATTCAAGACCACTGTCAAACAGAAGACGTGAAACATAGGCAGAGCTGTAATGACGGTGTCGTCTTCATTCATCCGTAAATAGCTGCCGACATCTGTTGCATTGGAATAAATATTTATGTGCGTCAGCATGGCGCCTTTTGGTTTCCCAGTCGTTCCTGAAGTGTAAAGGATGATGGCTACTTCATTTTCATCCACTTCCTCTCCCTTAAACCCAGGATCACCTTTTCCAAGAACACTTGTAAACGATTTCATTTTAGGGTATGCAAGTGAAATTTTCTCTAAATCGATATCCTTCGCTCGTTCATCCCCTGATTCACAAAGGATGAAATGCTCCACATCAGATAAAAGATGCTGCATCTTTTCGATTAATGGTACAAGCAAATCAAGTGTGACTATTGTCTTCACGTCACCATTTTTCAGAATGTAGCCAATTTCATCCGGTGTGTAGATCGGATTGATCGGTATCACCTTTAACCCCATTCGTAGTGCACCATATAATCCAATGACGAAATGTGGTGAATTCCCTAATACAAGCGCGATGTGATCCCCTTTTTTCAGACCCAATTGCTCTAAGCCGCTTGCAAATTTCGATACAGCTGCATTTAATTCCCCGTATGTACTGGAGGTATTTAAGAAATGATAAGCTGTTTTATCTGCTTTCTCTTGAGCGATTTGGTCTAACCGTGTTGCGATATTCAATTGTATCCCTCCCCTTTTCAGATAAACTGAATGAATGGTCATTCATCAAACTATTAAAAGTATTCAAAATATATTCTATATAAAGAATAGTATTAATACAAGTATCTTGTAGAAAAAAAGCCGCCCAATTTGGACGGCTCTTCCATTTTCTTATTGTGCAAAAATCGCATTGGAAACGAGTCTGAACAGATAATCCGTATGATCCCGGAAAGTTGGTTCGAGTCCGATTAATAGTACATTCTCATCCTTCACGATCACTGGCTTTCCTTGTGCCTCTTCACTGCCTTTCCAATGTCCGGCCAGGAAGAAGTCACTGCTATTCTGATAGCTTGATAGAATGTCTGCACTTCCTGTGTTTGTGTACCATGTCGGTTGATAAACAAACCCAAGGTCTTCTGTCTCGTAACCAGCTGTGTAAGTAGGATCCGTGTGAGATAATTGGACGATTCCATTACTGTTGGAGCCGCCTGTTTCCACTTTCACATCACTTAACCCAAGTTTTGTCGTAGCCTGGGATGCACCGGCACCGATGGCAAGATATTGACCGCCATCTGCTACAAAACCTTCCACATTCGTTTTAAATGCTTCATATTGTGCTGCATCCTTCAATCCAAATTCCGAATTGGCCACACTATTTTGATAGGAAATGAGATTCAATCTGCCGTTATAAATAAACACATCTGTAGAATCCAGACCCTCTTCTGCTACCTGTCCGGGGGTCTTTTCTTCCACTGTGAAGCCAAGACGGTCAAGTGCCAGCTTCGTGCCAGAATGGGATTGAGCTTTATTCATTCCTCCATCTTTTAAGAGGGTCACATGCCGGGACGTAATTTCTTTCGCCCCAACAGGAACAGATTGGGTAGAAATCGTGACGGCAGAATCTTTCACCAGGTCGGTCAGTTCAGCTCTGGCATCGGCACCTGCATACAATGTTCCATCTTCTCCTCGATGAAGAGTGTGTCCGCTATTTAATAATTGATTGGCAATCGCAATCGATCTCGCGGAGGTATTCGGGATCGCATAAGCTCCGTCCCCGATAATTTCTCCACTTTCATTCAGTGCCCTTACCTGTTTCGATTTTACATTCAGTTCTGTGTCACTGCTTACTTCCACTGCATCGAAACCCCATAGTTCAGGCAGATTCCAGGCAGAGATATCGTACATACTTGGTGTGTCCTCTGTAATGTCTTCCCCGTCCCAAAGCATCGTGTTCGCAAGGCCCGCTTTTGCTTGATCCATCGGGACGATATACGTTCCTTTCGGATACGTCACACCATCAAACGTGAAATCCTTCTGAGCTTCTTCTACGACAATATCATTATCTTGAAGATGCCGAACGGCTTTCACAGTAGCCGTTTGATCCTGCTCATCATTTGGCAGAATATAGGCAGATGGGAAATGGCCTTCCTTATGGAACGGGTGGTCGAACTGTACACCGCGTTTAAAGACTTCGATCTGATCTTTCACCATATCCACTTTGTTTTCGCTCGCATAACCAAGCGCACCCATCACGGCATCATATGTCCATTGAACCCCATCCCAATCGTTGGTCGGCGCTTCAAGAGTGTATCCGTATGCCCCGTGGTACATAGCATACATTGGTGTGAAGATCGGCGGATAATCATCCCATCCGGCCGCATCATCACGTTGGGGTATATAAGTCCCTTCCATATTCTGATAATCTACTTTTGACGATTCAGTATGAGTATTATCATAGTTTCCTTTATTTGATACAATATTTGATTCCATTGCTTCCGCTTGATTCAATGCCCATTTAGAATACAGATCATATTCATAGTTTGGATTATGAGGCGGCGTACAGGGCTCAATAAGACCTGGTTTCGTCGGTCCTCCGTAGCCTTTCACATAACCATGCAGATCAAGGAAAACCATTGGGTTCCATTCTGTGATCAGGTCAACCATATGCTCTGTTTCAGGCTGGGATTGAGTGATGAAATCACGGTTGAGGTCGATTCCATTTCCATTGAAACGTGTAGCATCAATACGCCCATCCGGATTTGCTATCACATTGAAGATCAGGATATGATCCTCGAGAATTCCTTTTGTCTGCTCATCATCCTCTGTCGCAAAGCGTTCGATTAATTGCAGAGCTGCGTCTGTTCCGACAAATTCTGTTCCGTGAATGGATGCATTGATCATGACAGGAATCTTAAGATCAGGATGCTTATCAATAAAGTCCTGTGCTTTCTCTGGCGACTTGATCATTTTCTTACGCAGACCTTTATAATGACCATACTTCCCTTTTGCTTTCGCATCCGATACAGTCACCACATACATATCATGACCGGCCGCTGACTTTACATCACTCTTCTCGACCGTCACACGGTTGCTTTCCTGTGCGATTTTCTCAAGCTTACCTTGAATTTCAGAGTACTTCACAAAGTCATAGTGCTCACTATTAAATAAACTTTTCTCTTTCTCATCGAGTTGAGTGCTTTGAATCGTCGTTTGAGGAGATTCTGCTAAAACGTTCGGCGTAGTAGTTAGTAGTGTAAAACTGGCAATTCCTGCAATAATCTTTTGCTTCATTGATGTACCTCCAAATTATGTAATAGTATAATCATAGAATAAATATTCATATTTTCACATAAATATTTGGAATTATATTTTAATGAGGGAATTTTCCTATAAACTTAAAAAAGAGAGCAGCTCTATTTATTAGAAAACTGCCCTCTTATACTATTCTAATCATGGTATTCATAGTCCAAGCTTATTTGGAATCCACATCACAGCCCCTTCCCAATAGGTAATGATAAATAAGATGAATATCCCCATCATGAGAAATGGCATGGTAGCCTTTACCAGTCTTTCAAATTTCACATCTGCGATCGAGGATACAATGAATAACCCTGTTCCTACAGGAGGTGTGAGAAGACCTATGGTGAGATTAATACAAATGATGACACCAAAATGAATCGGATCGATTTCAAATGCCGTGATCAGAGGCATAAAAACAGGTACTAATATGATTAAGGCCGCTATTCCATCCAGTACCGCACCCAGTAATAGCAGTAGTATATTCACCAGTAACAGAAAAATAAATGGGTTATCTGATAAGGATGTCATTTGAGTTACGATCGCTTGTGGGATTTGTTCAAATGCTATCATCCAGCCAAAGATATTGGCCATTGCAATTAAAAAAGTAACCGTTGCTGTTGCGGTCACTGTATTCACTAAAATACCGGGGATTTTTCTCCACTTTAATTCCCTATAGAAAAGCATTCCTACAATAAAGGCTACCAGCGAGGCGATGGCAGCAGATTCCGTAGCTGTAAATGCTCCACTTAATATTCCAAATATAATAATGAATGGAACAAGTAATGCCGGGAGAACACTTAATGAACTCGTCATAATTTCTTTCGCAGAAGCTCTGGTCGACTTCTTAAAATTATATTTATATCCAAGGAAGGCGATTAAGCTGATAAAACCTATTCCATACATGATACCCGGAATGATTCCGGCCATGAACAAACCGCCAATGGAAGTACCAGATAGAGTTCCATAGATGATAAAGATCATGCTGGGCGGTATGATTGGAGCTACTATGGAAGAGGCTAATGTTAATGCTGACGAAAACTCTCTATCGTATCCTTCTTTTTCCATTTCAGGAACCATGACTTTACTCATCATGGCAGCCTGAGCATTAGCTGAACCCAGTATGGAAGCTAAAAACATGTTAGCAATAATCGTCACATACGCGAGTCCACCTCTAACATGACCGATTAAGACTCTTGCAAACTTTACTAACCTTGTGGTGATACCGCCACCATTCATTAACTCTCCAGCCAGCATAAATAAAGGAATGGCCAATAAACCAAAATTATCTAAACCCGAGTATAGTCTCATGGGTGTAGAGGACAACAGTGTTACGTTTCCTACTACTAGAAAATAGAGAACGGTTGTGATTCCCAGTACAAGGGAGATAGGTACTGACATAAAGAGGAGTATAAAGAAACAAAAGACCACTAATATTGTCAATTACTTCCCCTCCTTTACCAAATCAAATAGGTTAGATAATACATGGATCCCTGCAAATGAAAGACCCAATGGTACTGCTGAATAAGGAATCCACATTGGTATTAACATGGCTGTGGATTTTTGATATGCCACACTAGGTGACAAAATCCAACTAATACTGTAATAGATTAAGAGAACGAGAAAAACGAGCATAATCATATGCCCTAAAATAAGTATGATCCTTTTAACTTTTGAAGAGACATATTCTAATACGATTGTGACGGAGGCCTGGGACTTATACTTCAGCCCCAAGCTCCCTCCTATAAAACTAATCCAGATCAGGAGAAATATAGACACTTCTCCTGCCCATGATAATGGGGAATTAAGGATATAACGAAAACCGACTGCTAACGTTACGATAACGGCCATCGAAAACATCAGGATCATTGACAGTATCTTTTCTATAGAAGAAATGCCGTTACTTATCGCTTTCATGATTTTGACCCCCTATTGCTAATCTATTATTTACGGAAGGTATCAATAAACTCTTGAATAAGTGGATCTGTCGGACCATATTTCTCATCAAACTGCTACATCTGTTCTTTAAATACATCAGAATCTAGTTCGTAGATTTTCATACCTTCGTCTTTTAAGGTTTGTTTAAATTCTTCTTCTTGTCCAGCTCTTGTAGTTGCTGCGAAATCTGCGGCTGCCGCCATGGATTCACGGACAAGTTGTTGGTCTTCTTCAGACAGTCCTTCAAATGTTCCTTTATTCATCATCGCCACTGCTGGCCAAACCATGTGATTAGTCACCGCTCCATATTTAACTACTTCATGATATTTATTGGTGATAGCTGCATCCAAGTCCATGTCCATTCCATCAATCACGCCTGTTTGAACGGCAGAATATACTTCCGGTAATGGAAGTCCCTCAGTAGAAGCACCAGAGAATTGATAGAAATCCTGCATTGGCGGACTAGGTGTAACACGCAGTTTTAGCCCCTCCATATCTGATGGGTTCTTCACTTCTTTATCTTTAAACAACATCACTCGTTGGCCGGCGAATAAATAGTCCAGACCAACTAAACCTTGCTTATCTATCGTATTGAGAATATTTTTTGCTACCTCTGAATCTCTTGCTTCATTTGCCGCATTTAAATCTTCAAACGCATAAGGAGTGAACCACGCAGCAAATGAAGGTTCCCTTGAGCTCATATATGCAGCTGTTATCAGACCAAAATCAACTGAGCCGGCAGCGATTTGTTCTACCATATCTGCTTCCGTTCCTAACTGACTCGATGGATAAATTTCTACTTTCATACGCCCTTCTGATCTCTTTTCGAGCTCTTCTTTAAATTTTTCTGCCCCCTTATGCCACATGTGACTCGGTGGAGTAATATGAGCTAATTTAAAGTTATAAGTTTTGCCCTTATTATCTTCAGATCCACTGCTTTTTTCTGATTCTCCAGAACCGCAAGCACTCAATACACCTAATACAAGAAGAAGACTCAACAAATTTAATCCCCATTTTTTCAAACTTTTCACTTTCATTTCCCCCTCATTCATTATTAAAGCGTTTTCAATTATTGAAAATCCAATGAATGCACTCTCTATAGTTGCAAGTGTAATCCTAACAGATTACTAGCTTCGAAATTTTTCCCTTGCTCGATAAGCTTTCTGATTCTAGTTGAGGAAATTACTGTTCCTTGCTCGCAACAAACAGGATTCAATGTGTTTACTTTAAAAAAATGCCTGAGAGTTTCCACATTGCCTTCTCTGCCATTACCAAATCTAAAATCGTTCCCAACAAATATTTCTTCCGGGTGGAAACTCATTAGAGTGTTTATAAATTGGGAAGAGGATTGTTTTAGGTACTCTTTATTGAAACTGGCTATCACGGCATAATCTACACCCAGAGACTCAATACGTTCCAACTTCTCATCCAATGTGGTAAGTATTTTAGCACCTTTGAAATAAGCACGAGGAGGTGGATCAAAAGTATACACTACGCTTGGTATACCTCTTTTTCTGCTTTCATGTACGACATGAGTAATCACAGATTGATGTCCCTTGTGTACACCGTCAAATGCCCCAATTGTTATAATCGACTGAGGCAATGTTAATGACTGACCATGAAGTGTTTGCACCATTAGCACCTCCAATAAATAATGTCCACAAATACTTCCTATTCTTTCAACGTCCCACCAACTGCCCAATTCCCCTTTGGAACTTCATTTATTAAAATTCTTACTTGTTCAGGCTTTGTTTCTAAACATTCACAAATTGAAAGAGTCAGAGATTTTACAAGCTCTTCTTTCACTTCGGGACTCCTGCCTTCGAGAATATGAAGATGAGCAATCGGCACCCTTATTCATCCTTCCCATTACACACATTAAAATCAATGTATCCAAGGGGACCAAAATCAACCTTCAAAGAGTCACCGTCATAAATATTGATCGCTTCGGTCAATCCTCCCGTTAAAATAACCATGCCTGCTTCAATTCCCAGGCCATCTCGATCCAACATTTTGGCTAATTCAATAATGGATTTGACAGGGTGCCCTAAAACAGCAGAACCAAGACCAGATTGAACTTTCTCTCCATTTCTAAACATGGAAACTTCCAGATTTTTAAGTGAATAGTTGAAAGGGGAATATGCTTGATCACTCAGCATAAAGCGAGATGAAGAGGCATTATCTGCCACTACATCCACTAACGTGAAAGAGAAATTCTTATATCGGCTATCAATAACCTCAACTGCAGGCATGATAAATTCTGTAGCACTCCAAACATCCCGAGGTGATAAGCGGCTTCCCTTTAAATCTTTCTTCATTACAAATGCAATTTCCGGCTCGACTCTCGGATGAATCAACCCTTGAAGAGAGAGAGAATTTTGATTGACCTCCATTGATTGAGTTAGTCTCCCATAAATTGGTTCATTCACACCAACCGATTGTTGTTTAGCGACACTCGTTAAACCCATTTTCCATCCAATTTTATGATCTCCCCTTTGAAGGGCACATTGTTCCCATAATTTCTGAATTTCATAGGATTCTTCGACCGTTAAGTTGGGATAAGCCAGTGTTATCTTATCCATCTCAATTCCTTTTATCTGATGAAAATCAATGTTTTTCGCTAATTCTTTTAAGTTCTGCGTTTTAGTCTCCATTTTTGGCTCCTTTCTACCTTACAGTAGCTTTCTTTGATAATTCGCTGGCGACGTCGACAATCATATCTTCTTGTCCTCCTACGACACCCCTTCTACCTAATTCCACTAAGATATCTCTTGGATCTACATTGAATTTCCTGGCCGCTTTTTGGGCATGAAGTAAGAAACTCGAATAGACACCTGCATAACCGAGAATTAAACTCCCTTTTGTAATTTCTTGTGGATTTTCTAATATGGGAGCTACAATATCCTCTGCCAAATCCATCATTTTATAATGATCAATTCCAGTCTCAATGTTCATGCGATCCAGTATCGAGATCAAGACTTCTGTTTGGGTATTTCCAGCACCTGCACCTAAACACCGGACACTCCCATCGACCCAGGTTGCTCCTTCTTCTATTGCTGCAAGTGTATTGGCCATCGCCAGAGAGAGATTATTATGGGCATGAAATCCTATATTTGAATGGACGCTTTGCTTTAATGCTTTCACTCTTTCCCTTACTTCATGAGGAAGCATGGCCCCTGCAGAATCTACAATATAAATGGTATCCGCTCCATAGCTTTCCATTAATTTCGCCTGCTGTATCAATTTTTCCATGGGTGCCATGTGAGCCATCATCAAGAAACCTACCGTTTCCATACCCAATTCCTTTGCCGTTTGGATATGTTGCTTTGACACATCAGCTTCTGTCACATGGGTAGCAATACGAGCGAGCCTTGCACCTGCTTGCTCTGCCTTTTTCAATTCATTAACCGTTCCTATTCCCGGTAAGAGCAGAACCCCTATCTTTGCTTGTCTGCATACCGAAACAGCAGCTGAAATCAAATCAAATTCATTTGTTTTTGAAAGCCCGTATTGTAGGGAGGAACCCCCTAATCCATCTCCATGGGAGACTTCAATATAAGGAATATTCGCTTCATCTAAGGCTTTTGCTACATTTATTACTTGATCCACTGTATAGCTGTGACCGATAGCATGACTACCGTCTCTTAAAGCTACCTCTGTCACAGTAATATCCCGATTTGGCACACTCATTCTCCTTTCGCATTTACTCTAGGTAAAGTATTATGCCT
Source organism: Rossellomorea aquimaris (assembly GCF_008180865.1). Classification (GTDB taxonomy): domain Bacteria; phylum Bacillota; class Bacilli; order Bacillales; family Bacillaceae_B; genus Rossellomorea; species Rossellomorea yichunensis. The sequence goes on along the minus strand of NZ_VTEX01000001.1, from coordinate 178,636 downwards.
GCTGAGTCATTACATATTTAGCTAGTTCTTCCCCTACTTTCACTGCAGACGAAGTCATGATATCCAGGTTTCCGGCATAACTCGGTAAGTAGTCACCTGAGCCCTCAACTTCAAGGAAAACCGTCACTTTATTGTCTTCAAAAATAGGATCTGTTCGAAGGCGGTATCCAGGAACATATTCACTCACCCTCTTTACCATGTTTTTGATTGATTGAGTAATCTCTTTTTGAATCACATTTCCTTTTAACAAACAATAAACCGTGTCCCTCATTAAGATTGGAGGTTCAGCTGGATTAAGAATGATAATCGCTTTTCCATTTTCAGCTCCTCCAATCACTTCAAGACCTTTGGCTGTTGTTACTGTAAATTCATCAATATTAGCTCTTGTGCCCGGACCGGCACTTCTACTGGAAATTGTGGCTACAATTTCTGCATACTCCACTTCAGCTACTGAATTTATACTGTGCACGATGGGAATGGTCGCTTGCCCTCCACAAGTGATCATATTTACATTTTGTTCATGTAAATGCTCGTGTAAATTTACAGGTGGAACAACAAAGGGACCGATGGCAGCAGGTGTAAGATCAATCACTTTCTTACCGAGTTTTTTTAATATTTCAGCATGATGATGATGGGCTTTCGCAGATGTTGCATCAAATAATACATCTGCTAATTCATATTTTTCCAAGAACCCATCCAACCCATTTGAAAATGTTGAAAGACCATGTTCCTTTGCCATTCTTAACCCTTCTGAATTAGAGTCAATACCAATCATTGCCGTTAATTCCAATACATCTGATCGCAGCAATTTCTTCATTAAATCTGTACCTATATTCCCAGACCCGATTATGGCAACTTTCGTTTTCATTTCTTTTCCTCCTTACCTTTCAAAAGTACATGAAACCTTTCCCAGACCATCAAATACGGCAGAGAACTCATCACCGGGGTTTGCGTATACAGCTGCTGATAAAGCTCCTGATAAGATCAACTCCCCAGGTTCCAGAGTCAAATTAAACTCATGAAGTTTATTGGCAAGCCACGCTACACAATATGCCGGATCTCCCAGTGCTGCTGAACCCTTCCCAGTATTCATCAGTTCACCATTACGATAGAAGTTCATCCCTACTTCTTTTAAATTGACGTCCTCTATTGAAACAGGTCGATCTCCTAATACAAATAATCCTGTTGAAGCATTATCGGCAATCGTATCTTGTAATTTAATCTTCCAATCTGTAATTCTGCTATCAACAATTTCTAATGCAGGTAATACATAATCCGTAGCCTTCAATACATCTTCTGCAGTTACGTTAGGACCTCGTAATTCTTCTTTAAGGACAAAGGCGATTTCCCCCTCCACTCTGGGTTGAAGAACTTGAGGCTTCAACACTGTTCCATTGTTCTCAATCGCCATTTCATCAAGGAGGTGTCCATAATCCGGTTCGTCGACACCAAGTAGTTCCTGCATGGCGATGGATGTGAGACCAATTTTTTTGCCCACTATGGTTGCGCCCGTTTCGACTTTCCTGGCGATCGTTTTCAGTTGGATGTGATAGGCTTCATGAATGGTGATGGACGGTTTTAATTCTGTTAAAGGTTTACTCCCCACTCTATTTCTCTCAGCTTCTATAAGTTGATTTGAAAAGCTCTTGATCTCTTCACTCATCGTTTTCTCTAACATGAACAGCCCACCCTTCCTATAATTTAATCGTGATATTGGAAAGCTCACTATAAAATTCGAAACTATGCATGCCTCCCTCTCTGCCTATACCGCTTTGTTTCATACCTCCAAATGGAGTGCGCAGATCTCGCAAATACCAGGTGTTCACCCAAATGATTCCTGCTTCTATTTGGTGAGCTACCCGATGGGCTCTTCGTAAATCATTTGTCCAAATCGTCGTCCCTAATCCATAATGAGTATCGTTTGCTTGTTCAATGACTTCTTCTTCCGTTTCAAAAGGAATTACCGTCACAACAGGTCCAAATATTTCTTCACGAACACATGTTGCATCTTTATCAAGACCAACAATGATCGTCGGCATGATAAAATACCCTTTGTCTTCTTCCTGGAGTCGACTTCCCCCTGCAAGGATGGTTCCGCCTTCATCTCTCGCCGATTGTATGTAGCCCAACACTCGATCATAGTGTTCTTTACTTATTACTGCGCCAACTTTGGTTTCATCCCGGAATGGATCACCTACAGTGAGCTCTTTTGTTCTGGCAACGAACTTCTCTAAAAAGGATTCATATACCGAACTTTCAACATAAATTCTGGAACCACACAGACATACTTCCCCTTGATTCATAAAACTTGATTTAAGTGTCGTATCAATCACTTCATCCAGGTCGGAATCTGCAAAAATGATGTTAGGATTTTTCCCACCAAGTTCATATGATAGTTTCTTTAAAGATGGGGCAGCGGCTTTCATGATCGCGGTTCCTGTCTTGGTTTCCCCCGTGAACGTAACCGCATCAACGTCAGGATGTTCGGTAATGGCAGCCCCTGCTGAGCCAGGTCCAAAACCATGAACAAGATTCACTACCCCGTCTGGTACTCCTGCTTCTTTACATATTTCTGCCAGTACCGTAGCTGTCATGGGAGTCTGCTCAGCAGGCTTCATAACTGCTGTATTTCCAGCTGCAAGGCAAGGTGCCATCTTCCATGTAAGAAGTAATAATGGCAGATTCCAAGGATTGATCATGCCCACTACGCCAACCGGCCGGCGAATGGAGTAATGAAGGGCTTGTTGATCTTGCTGATATGCCTCTGTTCCCATAGAGGTCAGGTAGTCTGCAAAGAAATGGAAGTTATAGGCAGCTCTTGGAATATCGATTTCAAGTGCCATTTGATAAGGTTTCCCGGTATCCATGGATTCAAGTGCAGCCAATTCTTCTTTACGTTCAAGAATCAGGTCGCCAATACGTCTTAAAACGACAGAACGTTGGCTTGAAGTGAAGGTTTTCCAAGGTCCCTTTAAAGCGGTTTTCGCTGCTTTTACAGCTTCATCTACTTCCTTCTTCCCGCCTTCCGATACCCTTCCAATTATCTCCTCTGTAGCTGGATTCATATTTTCGAATGTTTTCATATCAAATGAATCTCTATATTCACCATTAATGAAATGTCTGCAATCTATTGGTCTAACTTTCTGATTGGATTTTTCTTTTAAATGCATTGAAAGTCCCCCCTGCTACTATTCACACGTTATTATTTTTGAAAAAAGGTGACATGCTTGTCACCTTTTTTCATTTCATTTATGTTAATGGGTCTTCAATTTCTACAATCATTTCAATTTCAATGGCTGTTCCTCCAGGCAATTGTGCCATCCCCACAGCTGACCTGGCGTGCTTACCTTTTTCACCAAAAACCTCTACTAATAAATCAGACGCACCATTCATTACTTTTGGCTGATCCGTAAATTTCTCTGTACAATTGACAAATCCTAATATTTTCACGATTCTCTTCACTCTAGAAAGTTCTCCAAGTTCATCCTTCAACACGTTTAATAGATTCATCATGGATTGACGGGCAGCCAGATAACCTTCCTGTACATCAAAGTCAGTGCCAATCTTTCCATGATACTCATCGACTCCTTGACCAGAAGTGAAAATCAGGTTGCCAACACGAACTCTACTAACATAATTCCCTACAACAGGGCGTACAGGAGAAAGCTTAAGTCCGAGACTTTGAAGTTTCTCCTCTGGTGTCATTAGTTTTTGTTCCATAGTCAGATTTTAACTCCTTTATATTTAAGAATCTCAACGCATTTTCACCTAACATCATTCGTCTTTGAACGTCTGTTAATTCATTCATTCCATCTATTACTCTCCCTGGTGGAATCTCTCTTAATAAAAATGGATAATCTGACCCCATCATTACTTTCTCATGACCAAATCGATCAATTAGATAGTTCACATTTAAAGAATCATAGTTTAAGGAGTCAAAATAGAAATTCTTCACATAATGACTTGGTGGATGCGTTGTTAATCGTAATTGCGGCCATACCTTCCACCCTTGATCCAGTCTTGGTAAAATGTACGGGAACGACCCTCCACCATGGGCAAAACAAATTTTTAAATTAGGAAATTTCTCTATCACACCGCTCCAAACAAGACTGGCAGCGGCAAGAGCTGTCTCACTCGGCATTCCGATGGTATACATAAAGTTATGTCGCGGTGTTCGATCCTTAGCCATCGTCTCCCACGGATGAATGAATAAAGGCACATTCCATCTCTCGGCCATCTCGAAAAACTCGAGGAATTCAGGTGCATCTAAATTTTCGCCATTTACATTTGTACCTATCTCAATTCCGTATAAATTTAATTCATTTATGCAACGATCAATTTCAGCTACTGCAGTTGCTGCATCCTGCATGGGAACAGTCCCTAAACCTACAAAACGGGAGGGATGCTCATGAACGGTTTTTGAAATAAAGTCATTTTGAATCCGTGCCATTTCAAGTGCAGCATCCTTATTTGCCCAGTAAGAGAACGTGACGGGAATGGGAGAAAGCACCTGAATGTCTACACCTTCTCTATCCATATCCTGTATTCTCTTTTCAGGACTCCATACTTGATCTGTCACTTCTCTAAATATCTTACCTTCTACTAAAATATTTGCTCCACACGCACAAGTTTGATGGAGGACCGGCCACTTCCCTCCATATTTTTCAGCAAAATCCGGGAGGTCTTTCGGAATGATATGGGTATGAAAATCTACTCTCATTTCCATTCCTCAGCTTCAGGCGGCATTTTATACCCACACTTTTCACATATGCGCAGATCTTCACTTGAATTAAAATGTTCTATCGCTTCTTTCACCTGTGTTTCAATATTTGTCAGTTGAACAGTGGCCCGGTGCATTTCATGGTCACATTTATCACAGAACCATACAAAGCTTTCAAGTTCTCCCTGGTCCCTTTTTCTTTCTAAAACAATTCCATAGGAATCTGCAACTCTATGAGGAGAGTGGGGTACATTTGCCGGCAGCATAAATATTTCGCCTTCCCCTACAGTTACCACTTCACGTTTTCCTTCATCATTAATGCACTCTACATATGCATTGCCTTTAATTTGATAGAAGAATTCATCAGATGGATCTACATGGAAATCACGACGTTTATTGGGACCTCCAAGTAACATGGCAATAAATTCAGAGTCTTCCCAAAGCACTTTATTGTTCACTGGCGGTTTCAATAAATCTTTGTTTTCTTCAATTGTTTTCAATAAATCCAGAACTCTTGTTTTTAAGAATGATTTTGATTGAGTAGTCATTTCATAACCTCCTGAATGATTGTAGGTGTCACAATACACTGCTTATATAACCGATATCTTTTGAAATTTTTTCAGCTGTATTTACCACATTTCTAATCATTTCATTACGATTGCTGCCATTCATATATGTGATTGGTCCAACCATATTAAGCGCAGCGATCGTTTGGCCCGTATATGATCGAATAGGCGCCGCTATACCATATAGCCCCAGTTCATTCTCATTATTGCTAATCGCAAACCCCTGGGCTTTTATTTGCTTTAATTCTTCTTTTAATTTTGAAATACAGGTAATTGTATTAGGTGCACGCTGTAAAAGTCCCTTGGCAATCGTAGGTTTAATCAGCGAAGGGTTATAAGCCAACAAAATTTTTCCCGTACTCGTACAATAAGCCGGTTTCGTTGCCCCGACATAAGTGGGTACTGGAAGTGATGTTTTTGATTTCACTTTTAACACGAATCGAACTTCTCCTGAATCGAACATACCAATATGGACCGTACCGTGAAACTTTCGTATGAGACTTTCACAAAATGGAGTCGCCTCACTATAAATATCCTGTTGATACATAACGTGATTGCTCCATTCTAATAGCTTCCAGCCTAATCGGTATTTTTTCCGGCTATCTTGAATAAGCATTCCCTCTTCACAAAGGGTCCGCACTAAATGATGGACAGTACTTGGATTCATTCTTAGTCTTTCGGCAATTTCATTATTGCCTAATGCCGGTTCGTCATTGGTAAATCAATTCAGAATTTTGGAAATCTTTTTCACAGAAGAAATCACTTATTATCCCCCTCATCCTACTATTGGCCGTTAGCACCAATTTAAGAACTTTGACAAATCTTGTTGAATTACCTGCTTGCAACAAATTAAAATAAAGCGCTTACATTTACGAGGTCGGTTGTCCTTGAAGGTCTTTTGAGCCTTTTAATGCCTCATCAACCATTTCAAAAGAGTGATTCCGTTTAAACCCTGCATAGAAACGACCCAGTCTTCTTAGAGGATCACCTGAATAATAACGCTCATATTGCAGTAGCCTCTGTCCAAATGCTTCACCACATAGATCCCATGCAAGTTTAAATAGTTGAACCCGTTCTTCTGACGTTACCCCTTCACGTCCTACATAATATTTCTGAACATCCTCCCGAAGTTCAGGCTGTTCAAAATCAGCAAATGTAGGTGACATCAACAATCCACCAGCACCGACAGTTTGCATCACCTCAATGGCGCGTGGATAGAGCTTAGGCAACATCCCACGAATGGTCTCAAGAGGTGTACCGGCAGGTCTCACTTCTCCGCTTGACGTCGTTTCAAATTCGTATTCTGCCACTCTTAATAGTGCGCGTACTGCTTCAACAGACTGCATAAGCTCCCCTAATTGTGTTTGAACGTTTAAATATCCGTCCACACCAATGGAATCTGCCACTCTTGCTGCTACTTCAGAAGCAAATTGCAGTTTTACCAATCCTCTTACCCCTGATTGATGAGCAGGCTGCTGGCCAATTCCAGTCTTCGGATATAATAGATTGGCAGCTTCAATATTCTGATTGATAAAAATACGGTCACTTGGAACAAATACATCATTAAAGACAAGTAATGCATCCATTTCTTCATATCTGGAAGCGAGTGGATGGTCTAATACAGATCGTCTTCCATCTTGCATCGGCTCCCTACAAACAATTCGCAGACCAGGTGTGTCTATAGGCAAAGCAAATGCGATGGCATGCTTTTCATCGCCCGGCTGAAACCCTGGGAAGGAATAAATGATCACTTCATCTGTTATTGGAGCAAGTGTAGCCAACATCTTGGCTCCTCTTACGATAAAACCATCAGGTCTTTCTTCAACAACCCCTAGATGTGTAAACTCCTTTTCCTGTTCATGAGAGGTTTTGCTGCGGTCATTTTGAGGATTAATGATGGCATGAGTCAAGAATAAGTCGTTGGCCCGAATATATTCGTAGTAGTTCACCATATTCTTTGCCCATTCCGGATTGTATTGTTCCAGAAACCACTTATTGCTGGCCATTGCAGTAATCGTTACATTAAGAAAATCCGGTGTTCTTCCCATAAGCCCAAAGGTTGCTTTAGCCCAAACTTCAAAAAGCTTGCTTCTCGCTTTTAAATCTTCATATGATTTAGGGACTTTAAATGCGTGGGAATATCGCTCACCTGCTTCTTCACATATGTAGGTGATTTCCTCTTTGTATTTTGGATCATTTTGAATATCGTAGAGATTTGCAATTTCATGGATTGGCCGGCGGAATACTTCTTCCTCATAAACGTCCTCTACTTTCTTTCCTCCTAGCCAAACTTCTGGTTGTCGAGATTTCAAACCTTCTATATACTGGGCACCAGTACGAATTGTCATTTTAACATCCCCCTTTACTACTATTTTTTTACGTAGTTGTCGATTGAATTTGTTTCTAAGAACTTACCTTGGAAAAAGACTAAACTATTACCTTCTTCGTAATGGTAATTTTGAACTTCACCAACAAATAGAACATGGTCTCCGCCTTCATATTCCTTCCAGGGGCTGCATTCAATTGTAGCTAATGAACCTTTAATAAGTGGACCACATTCGGTATCTTCCCATTCGATTTGCAATCCTTGTTGTTCTTTTCCGGCAAATTGCCAGGCCACAGCTTCCTGACCAGCCGCCAATATATTAATAACAAAAGGCTTTTCTTTCATTCTTTCGTAGGCTTTGGCTTTTTTATCAATAGATACCAATACTAATGGAGGATCCAAAGAAACAGACGTAAACGAATTTACCGTAATGCCATGATTCTGATTGTTATCACCTCTCCACGTAACAACAGTTACTCCCGTGGCAAACTTACCAAAACAATTTCTTAAATCACGAATATCCATTTTACATGCCACCTCCTCATTTCTTAATCTGACTCCATACTATAGCTTTATAAAAGATAAAACTTATGATAATTTCATAATGTGAAATATTTACGAAATTTTTTAAAAAATCTGATATTTTTTGCGGTATTTTTCAAACAAAAAAATAACCCTCCTCATTAAAGGAGAGTTATTAATCGTTAATACACCAAATCCACAAATTCATCCTTCGTCACATTCCCGAAATAGTGTTGAATATCAACGCCCTCTAAAGCTCCGGCAATGTCTTTTCGTTCATAGCGTGTGCCTGTTAGTTTTTCTTCAATGTCTTCTACATTCCCGACTCCGAAGAAATCACCAAAAATTTTACAGTTATCGATTTTCCCTTTGTTCACTTCCAGACGGACGTCAATGGATCCGACCGGGAAGCGGTGAGAATGTTGGAGATTGAATTTCGGTGATTTACCGTAGTTCCAATCCCAGTTCTGATAGCGTTCTTTTGAAAGCTCTTGGATGTTCTTCCAGTCTTCTTCCGTCAGGACATATTCTTCTACGTCGCTTCCGTCGAAAATATAATCCAGAAGGGTTGAACGGAATTGTTCGATGGTCATTTTTTCTGACAGAAATTCAGAAATATTGGCCACACGGCTTCGGATCGACTTGATCCCTTTTGATTCAATCTTGTCCTTTTTCACCCGTAGAGCTGATACGACGTTTTCCATTTCGGAATCGAACAGCAGCGTTCCGTGGCTGAACATCCGACCCTTAGTGGAGAACTGGGCGTTTCCGGAAATCTTTCTGCCTTCTGCGATAATATCGTTACGTCCGCTAAGTTCCGCCTTCACCCCCAGCTTATGAAGGGCTGTTACAACAGGCTCAGTGAATTTTTTGAAGTTGTGGAAGCTCTCTCCGTCATCCTTCGTGATAAAGCTGAAGTTCAGGTTTCCTAAGTCGTGATAGACCGCTCCCCCACCAGAAAGGCGGCGAACGACATGAAGACCTTGCTTCTCCACATAGTCTGTATTAATCTCTTCGATCGTATTTTGGTTCTTCCCGATAATGATGGAAGGTTCATTTATATAAAATAATAAATAGCTTTCATTAATATCTAAGTTCTTCAGTGCATATTCTTCAATAGCAAGATTGACCCTCGGATCCGTGATCCCTTTATTATCGATAAATAACATCCTTTTTCCCCCTAAATATCTACTTTCATATCTTTTTTCGCTAACAGTACCTCGCCGTTATACATGGTTTTCGCTTCTGTTACCAAGGACTCCAGTTCACCGAAATGCGGTAAATGCGTCAGTATGAGCTTTCTTGCATTGGTTTTTTGAGCAAGATTTCCGGCGTCGAGACTCGTCATGTGACCAGCGTTCGAGGCATCCATCCCTCCATAGAAATTGCATTCACAGAGCAGTACATCTGCGTCTTTCCCAAATGAAACAAATGACTCTTTGAAAGCCGAGTCTGCTGTGTAGAACAACGATTTGCCGTCTGCTTCGATTCTCATTCCATAGCACGGCGCAGGGTGTCTGTTCTTCACAAATGTTACCGTGAAAGGGCCAATCGATAATGATGTATCTTCCTTATATTCATGGGCTTTCATTAAATCTTTATATGTAATCGTATCGTACCCCCGTTGATCTTCTTTATGGGCATACACAGGTAATGTACCTTTATTTTTCCCCAGGAAGTATTGAATCAATAAAGCGTGTTGTAGTACACCTATATCTGCTACATGATCTGGATGATAGTGGGACAGAAGGACCGCATCTAAATCGGTAGCCTCTACGTGATGTTGCAGATGGGACAGTACACCACTGCCACAGTCAATAAGCAGTTTGAAGCCATTATGCTCAAGTAAATACCCGGTGCTCGCTTCTCCTGCTTTCGGATAGCCGCCCCATTGTCCAATAACGGTTAGCTTCATTTTTGAACATCGCCTTTCACTTTAGTATGTACCCCTACTATACTTCATTGTGCCTATTTTTTCATTTTTTTCGCCTATTTTTGAATTAATCGTTGACGAAATACATACTGTTATAATACAATAAAATAAATTAACACATCAGTTATATAACACAAACAATTGATGGGTGAAAAAATTTACGGAGGGTGATTAACATGGTAAAAAATATTGTGGAGTTCTTTCGAAATTTGCCGCCTAAGTCTTGTGCACAATGTGGAGATACAATTGAGGAACAGCATGAATGCTACGGCATTTATTGCGAGAAATGTACGACTGATTACGAGTATTGATAATGAAGAATAAGGGGTAATAAAAAGGATGCTCTTCAAAGTGAAGAGCATCCTTTTTATGTTTATTGTACTTTCACTGTTTGCATTGTGTGTTCGTGAATTTCCTCACCTTTGGTCACGTGAACCTGTACATTGTATGTACCCTCTTCCGGGAAAGCATACGAACCATTATACTTACCTGCTTCATCTTCTGTTAGGTCGACCCACTCATGTTTCTCTTGACCTTCTTTATAAATTTCCAGACGCACTTCTGCTTTTTCCAGTGCCGCTTCTTCATTTTCCACATGAACGTTCATTTCTGCTTCTTCATTCATTTTAATCACATCAGGCTTCATAAGATGAATGGAAACAGAACTTTCGTGATGACCGTGGTGACCGTCTTCGCTTTCCTCTCCATGTTCCTCTGCCTCTACTTCGCCAATCGGAATTTCAGCTTTTGGCATGGTGTGCATATCACGGGCTGTTACATGGACTTGCACAGTATACATGCCGTCTTCTTCAAACGTCTTTTCAGCTTTGTATACTCCGCCTTTATCATGCTTAGCTTCGATCATTTCACTTTCTTCTTTATGACCATTTTTCCAAATCTCGTATTTCACTTCATCAGCGTCCTCGACGTTCTCATCACCTTGAGTGACTTTAGTCGAAAGAGAAACGGTTTCACCTTTTTCTCCTTTTTCAGGCACGTCTAACTTTGCTTCAATCGCTTCCAATTTCTCATCTTCTTTTGCTCCGTTATCTTCATTTGAATTACCACATGCTGCGATAAACAATGCGAGAAAGCCTACCAAAACAAACAAGCTTACCTTCTTCATCCAAAACTCTCCTTTAAACATTCTTCTTTTTTAAGTGTCTCACCATTATGTACTTCTCAACAATTAGTATACACTCTCATGCTTACGGATGGTTTGTCCATTTTATGAAGAAAAAAAGGGAAATGTGTGTGACATCTCCCTTTTTTTCCCTTAAGCTTCTACAGTTTTTGTATATTGTTTCTTGAACAGCCCTACAAAGAATACAGACGTCATTGCGACAAACACAACGAAGTATCCCAGCAGGATGAAGAGGTTCTGCCACATGAAGGCAAAGTCCCCGCTTGAAATGACTGCTTTAAATGCTGCCACTGAGTATGTCATTGGTAACAATGCACTGATCGGCTGCAGAGCAGTCGGGATTAATTCTAATGGGAATGTCCCTGCACTTGTAGTTAATTGAAGGATTAATATGATAATCGCTACAAAGCGTCCTGGATCACCTAAAATCGTTACAAGCATTTGGATGAGGGCAAGGAATGTAAGACTCGTAATGATCGTAGAAAGTAAGAATAATGGTACACTTTCCACTTCAAGACCTAACCCCAACAGCAAAATGCCTGCTGCAATCAATGATTGAATGATCCCTACTGCTGTAAGAACAGTGAATTTACCCATGAACCAGCTCATCCCACTTGATGGACGATTTGCTGGTTCTTTCAATGGATACACAATTGAAATTAATAGTGCTCCGACAAATAATCCGAGAGATAAGAAATAAGGAGCAAAACCAGTTCCATAGTTTGGAACATGATTGATTTTCTCATTTTTCACATCTACCGGGGCAGCCATCATATCGTACGTATCACCATTTGCTTTGACGCTATTGGCTTCTTTGGCCGCGTCTTTTAATTTCGTTTCATATTCCGTCGTTCCATCTGACAGTTTCGTTGAGCCTTCTGCTAATTCTGTTGACCCATCTGCAAGTTTCTTAGACCCGTCTGTTAATTGAGTGGAACCATTGTATACTCTGTTAAGACCTGTACTTAATTCATTTGCTCCTGAAGCAACACTTACTGTTCCTTGGTATACTTCACCAAGCTTATCATTTAATATGCCAAAGTTTTTTACAATTTCACCCTGACCTGCTTGAAGCTGATTGGATCCTTGATCAAGCTGGGCTGAGCCGGATACAAGCTGGTCGATTCCACCTTGTAGTTTCATTTGACCTTTATTTAATTCCCCTATTCCTCTAGCAAGAGAATTCGCTCCTTTTTGAAGCTCGGATGCACCCGTACTCAGTGCCCCGGTACCTGTTTGAAGACCGGTTGCCCCCTGCTTAATCTGATCGATTGCAGCCTGTAACTCATTCTGTTTTTCTTCTGGAAGGCTTCCCATAAATGGTGCCAGTTGTTCTTCAAGCTTTGTCGCCCCTGCTCCAATGGCTTGTGCTCCTGCTTTGGCACTATCCACTCCACCCTGGAGAGCACCGATTTTTTCTGCCAGGTTTTGTGATCCGGCGTGCAGTTTAGCTGTATTGTCCACTGCGCTATTTAGACCTGCATCCACCTGCTCTAAACCAGCCTTACTTTTATCGATTCCAGCTGCAAGTGCATCAATCCCTGATTGGACATCCTTTGTTCCTTCATACAATTGTTGTGATTTATCATTCATGACGCCGACACCGTCGGATAATTCTTTAGAACCCTCGGCAAGTTCAGCGGCACCTGCACGAGTTTTCGCCACACCGTCATTCATCTCAACATTCTTTTCGGCTAAAACGGCTAAATTATCCTTTAACTTATTGGCACCTTGAGATAAATCGATAGCCCCATTATTGATTTCGCCAGCTTTGTCACTGGCTGTCTGGTAGCCATCTCCCATTTCTTTAATTTTATCAAACATGGTCTCAGCGTATGTTTCAGAAACTGACTTCGAAAGGCTTGCTTTGATTTCTTTCATCGCTGTATCACCGATTTGAGCGGACAGGAAGTTAAAGCTTTCGTTCGGTACATATTTCAGAGAAAGTTTTTTAGGATTATCTTCTAATAATGTAGTTCCGTTTTCAGAGAAATCCTCCGGGATCTCAACGAGCATGTAATAATCCTGCTTTTCTAAATTTTTGTAGCCTTCTTCTTTATCGATAAAATGAAAGTCGAATTGATCGCTTTCCTTCAATTTATCTACTAGGTCATCACCAATATGCAATTCCTTCCCGTCAAACTCTGCTCCGTTGTCGCTGTTTACAACAGCCACAGGTAAGTCTGACAACTGTTCATATGGATCCCAAAATGCCCATAAGAACATACCACTGTACAAAACAGGGATGAAAAGAACGGCGAGAATCGGGATGAGAAGTTTCTTATTTTTGAAAATCGCTTTGAATTCTGAACCTACAAATGAATTCTTCATGTTTTTCCTCCAATTATTTTTTGATTTTGAATTATTGACCGATTAGTTCAAATAGTCATTTCAGTGCGAAAAATAAATGACTATTTTATTCATTTAGTCATTCTTTGCCAAAAATGAAGGACTATCGTTTCGATAACCCTTGAATTAAATATAGTTCAAAGAGATTGGCAATTTCATCTTTATCAAGTGGACCATGTGCCCGTTCCCAATCGAAAATAAGTGAAACGTACATCTTCAACATAACAAAGGCGGTCATTTCAGGATTACATGGCTTAATCGCTTCTGAGGCAATCGCTTTTTCAATTCGTTGACTCAAGAATTCGATGACCACTTCCTCCATGCGATCAATGACTTCTGATACAGCAGGAGTTCCCATTTCCCTGGCTTCTTGATAAAGCTTGATGGTCAGCTTATGCTCTTTCCTGAATTCAAGCATGCGGAACAATGCACGATGAACATTTTCTGAGAAGGTTTCCTGCGGATCAATCACTTCTTCCGCTTCCCGTTTCATTTCAATGATTAACGATGATACAATTTCATCAAACAATTCTTCCTTATTTTTAAAAAACGTATAAATCGTTCCTTTTCCCACATTCGCTAATTTTGCCACTTGATCCATCGTCGTGGCTTTATACCCAAACAATGAAAACGAATTTGTCGCAGCCTCCAGAACCTGTTTCTTTCGATCGATCGCCATGAACACACCCCTCAATTTGACCATTTGACCAAATTTGTAATTTAGTCACTTTGTTAACATTATTAAATTTATCACATCACTTGCCAATACACAAGTGATTTTTTCTTTTAGTATACCATTCATCTTTCATATAGAATAAGCCCTTCTGAATAGGCTATAAAGATAAGGTTTGTTAGGAGGTGTCTTATGAATATTTATGTTGTCAAAAGCGGGGATTCTCTCTGGTCGATCGCACAGAGATATGGCGTCGAAGTCAATCAAATTTCTTACGGAAATCAATTAAAAAACCCAAATATTCTCGTGATTGGACAAAGTCTTCTCATTCCGGAACCTTTAAAAGAATACATCGTGCAATCAGGGGACACTTTGTATAGCATTAGCCAAAAGTACAATATAAGTTTAAAAGAATTGATCGATTACAATCAGATTTCCGATCCTGCCATGCTATTCGTCGGTCAATTGATCGTTATGCCTTCCTTTATTCATAGAGTAAAGTCAGGTGAATCTCTCTATACCATGTCCTATAACTATAAAGTCCCATTGCAGGAAGTATTAAATGCCAATTCTATTGCGAATCCCTCTCTCATTTATCCAAACCAGCAAATCAGGATTCCAAACACGAAACTCACGACGGAAGTAAATGCCTATATTACCCGGACAGACAGTGAAGGAGTAGCAGAAGTGAACGGTTTGGGCAGCTATTTCACCTACCTGACTCCCTTTACGTATTCCATTACAAAAGACGGTTCGGTCACTGAGTTAAATGATCGTGCTCTTATTTCAGCCTCATACAGCCAAAACGTCGACCCTTTACTGGTTCTCACAAATTTTACAGGTGGAAAATTCGACTCTGATCTTGTCGCCACCATTCTAAGAAGTGAAACTCTGCAAAACACCTTAATCTCATCCATCTTAAAGAAAATGGAGTCGAAGGGCTATAAAGGTTTAAATTTTGATTTCGAATATGTTTTCCCCGAGGACCGGGAAAATTATAATACTTTCTTAAGAAGAACCGTTGCAGCACTAAAACCTAAAGGATACTCTGTGTCGACGGCCCTTGCACCTAAAATTAAAGGTGATCAAAAAGGACTTTTATATGAAGCCCATGACTATAAAGCACACGGAGAAATTGTCGACTTTGTAGTACTCATGACATACGAATGGGGATGGGCAGGCGGCAAACCCTGGGCGATTGCCCCGATCAATGAAGTGAAGAAAGTACTTGATTACGCCGTTACCGTCATCCCGAGAAACAAAATCATGATGGGCGCACCCCTCTACGGACGGGACTGGAAAGTTCCATGGGTCGACGGAACCTTCGCCAAAACGGTCTCCCCTCAAGGAGCTCTTGATCTCGCAAGCAAATATGGTGTAAGGATTCAATACAACGACGTTTATCAATCCCCTTATTTCACCTATTGGGATGAAACCGGCCAAAAGCATGAAGTCTGGTTTGAAGACGCACGAAGCATGCTCGCCAAACAGAAAACGGTGGATGAGTATAGACTGCGAGGTTTAAGTTACTGGGTTTTGGGATCTGCATTTCCTCAGAATTGGATGCTGCAGCATTCCAGGTATCGGGTTGTGAAGTGAGTGATGCACCTCCTGTTGTCTGCAGGAGGTGTCTTTACGGTGGTTCAGCTTGAAGAAAAATCCACTATTAGTTCCCCAATCTTTTTAGAATCAAAAAGACCGCCAACCCTGGCGGTCTCACGTATCCTATTCCAGATACTCCATTACTTTCGATACAGCCTTTTCCCCCTGTACGATACAGTCAGGAATACTTACTCCTTCATAAGAACTCCCGGCGATAAATAATCCAGGCAGACTTGCTTCAGCTTGTTCATACATACCCTGGATCCGTTCCCTGTGGCCTACTGTATATTGAGGCATGGAGTTCTTATAACGGGACACGATTGTAAACTCAGGTTCACCCTCTATATCCATGATCTTGCTCAGATCTTCAAGGACAATCTGCTCAATTTCATCATCAGATAAATCGACGATGGTTTCGTCACCGGATTTACCCAGGTAACATCGCAATAGTGCCTTTCCTTCCGGGGCAGTGTGTGGCCATTTTTTATGGGTCCAGGTTCCCGCCGTCAAGGAATAGTCACTGTTTCTTGATACAAGGAATTCCGTGCCGGCGATGTCTTTTTTGATGGCATCTTGTGCGAACCCCATTGCTACGGTTGCCACGGATGTAGCCGGCATTTCTTTTAAAAAGGTTAAAAAAGGATACGTGGGAAACATGGATTGTACTACATGATGAGGTGTGGTGACGATTACGCTGTCGGCTTCCAACTGCTCTCCGTTTGCGAAGGTAATCGTGTAAACATTGCTGTCTTCTTTTTCTATGCTGGTTACTTTCATGCTCTTGTATACAGTATACGGGTTCAATCCTGATTCCATGGCATCGATCAGAGATTGAAGTCCTCCTGTAAATGTCAGGAAGTTCCCTTTTTCATTCGAGTTTACAGATTGGCCTCTCTTTTTAATGCCTGCTATTAAACTACGATGTTTTTGTTCTAATTCATACAGTTGCGGGAAGGTTGACATTAGGCTTAATTGATCGATATCCCCGGCAAAGATGCCTGTTAAGAGAGGTTCAATTAAATGGTCAACAACTTCATCCCCCATTCTTCGTCGAAAGAATTTACCCAATGACTGGTCTTCCATTTCCTGTGATCGGGGAAGAACGAAATCAGCGGCAGCCCTCATTTTACCAGTCAACGAGAACAGACTGGTCGTAATGAAGGGAGCGATTTGGGTTGGAATACCTACGAGGGATCCCCCGGGTATAGGGTACAGATCACCGCCCGCTATCACATAGGAGGTGCCTTTACGGTTCCGAATGAGTGTGTCCTCGATGCCCAGCCGTTCCGCTAAGCGGGAAACTTCAGGTTTGCTGGCTAAACATGAATCCGGTCCCTTTTCGATCACATACCCGTCCCTTTTCAAGGTATGCACTTTTCCGCCGAGTCGATGGGTTGCTTCCACAAGCTTCACCTCGATGGGAAGGTATTTATCTTTTATTTCCTGTTGCAGGTAGTACGCAGTCGTTAATCCGGTGATCCCTCCACCTATGATCACGACTCTTTTATTTTGTTGTCCCAACACGTTCATCGCCTTCTTTAACAATATATCTTATTGAACAATAGAGAAGGACTAAAGCGGTGAGAGTGAACTCATATGCTTCAGTCCTTCCTTTGTTTCAGCCAAAAACGAGAAATTATTTAAGGTGTTTTAACACGACATCTGCCATTGCATCGATGAATTCAGGTTTGGCATTCGGCATTTCCGGACGATAGTACGAAGCTCCAATATCATCTGTTACAACTTTACATTCATAATCGTTGTCATATAGAACTTCAAGATGATCGGATACGAAGCCTACAGGCGTATAGACGAATGTCTTGTATCCATTTTCTTTATAAAGGTCACGGGTTAAATCCTGAACGTCAGGACCTAACCATGGATCAGGAGTGTTTCCTTCACTTTGCCAGCCTACTGCATATTCCTTCACCCCTGCGCCATCTGCAATCATCTTAGCTGTTTCCTCTAATTGCATTGGATATGGATCGCCTGATTGCAGGATGCGTTCGGGCAGGCTGTGAGCAGATACGATCAGGACAGCATTGCTACGCTCTTCTTCCGACATGCTTGCATAGGTTTCCTTCACTCTGTCAATCCAATACTGAATGAATTTAGGCTCATCATACCAGCTTTCAACGGATGTAATGTGAGGCCCGCCCAGCTTTTCTGCTGTTTCCTTCGCGCGTCCATTGTAGGATTTAACACTGAACGTCGAAAAATGAGGGGCAAGTACAATCGAAACGGCTTCTTGAATGCCGTCTTTATGCATCTGTTCAACAGCATCTTCCACGAAAGGTTCGATATGCTTCAGACCAAGATACATTTTAAACTCCATGTCATCCTGAATGCTGTTTAAATGTTCTTCAAGACTCTTCGCTTGATCCAGGGTGATTTTTGCCAGTGGAGAAATCCCACCAATGGCTTCATAGCGCCCTCGGAGGTCTTCCAGCAGTTCAGCAGAGGGAGCTCTTCCATGTCGGATGTGAGTATAGTAGCGTTCCAAATCTTCTTCTTTATATGGAGTTCCATAGGCCATCACCAATAGACCCATTTTCTTCTTTGTCATACCATTTCACCTCATTATCAGTATCATACATTCCATTATTGTGCCATGTTTCTTCATATGAATCCATGGTTGCACACGTATGAATGTGCTCTACCTGGCACTGTAATCATGTACGAAAGCTGCCAGACGCTTTAATGTGTCCGGATTAACTTGCGGGAATACCCCGTGTCCTAAGTTAAAGATGTGGGAAGGAAGCTCCATTCCCTGATCAAGGATCTCTTTGGCTCTTTCTTCGATCACTTCCCAAGGAGCTAACAGAATCGCAGGATCCAGATTTCCCATTACCGTTTTGGAAATGCCTCTTGCTCTTGCTTCATTAATCGGCAGGCGCCAATCTAATCCGACTACATCAAGAGGAAGGTCATGCCATTCATTCGCCAAGTGACTTGCACCAACACCAAACATGATCAATGGTACGTTCTCTTCCTTCAATTCTGTAAAGATCTTCTCCATGACCGGCTTAATAAATGTACGATAATCTTGTATATTCAATGCCCCGACCCATGAGTCGAAAATTTGAAAAGCAGACGCACCTGCTTTGATTTGAGCTTTCGCATACGTCACTGTCATAACTGCCAGTTTATCCATTAAAGCAAACCAGGCTTGTGGCTCTGCATACATGAACGCTTTTGTTTTATTATAGTTTTTCGATGGGCCGCCTTCAATCATGTAGCTTGCCATTGTAAAAGGTGCACCTGCAAAACCGATCAACGGCACGGACAATTGCTCAACAGTCAATAATTTAATGGTATCTAATACGTAAGGAACATCATTTTCGGGATCGATTTCTCCAAGCTTTTCAACATCCGCTGTCGTACGAATCGGGTTATCGATCACGGGGCCGATTCCTGATTTGATTTCTACATCCACTCCTATAGAAGGAAGTGGTGACATAATGTCTTTATATAGGATCGCTGCATCGACATCATATTGTTCCACCGGCAGCCTTGTCACATATGCGCAAAGCTCAGGTTGGTGTGTAATTTCAAACAGAGAATACTTCTCTTTGATTTTGCGGTATTCAGGTTGTGAACGCCCAGCTTGTCTCATATACCAAACCGGAGTATAGTCCGTCTTCTCTCCCTTTGCTGCTCGTAAAAATGTATCATTCATTTGTTTCATACCTTTGTTCGTCCACCTTTCTATGTAACTCCATTATTCCATTGTATACTAATTTGAGTAGATTCTAAAATTGTACTATTTTCAATCGGTTCTTTCGTAAAGTTTGGTGATTTTAAAGAAGATAGTAGTAGTTGATTTCCGCTACAGATGCTCGCTTTCCGCGGGGCGGGCGGTGAGCATCCTCGGCTTCGCCTGCGGGGTCTCACCTGTCCCGCTTTCCCCGCAGGAGTCGAGCACCTTCCGCTCCAATCAACTTTCTCAGTATGAGGTTTTTTATAAAAATAAAAATACTAACTTTTAGAATGCAATCTCTTATTAAGAGAGCCGTGGTCCATTTCCATTTAAGAACAAGAAATTCTAGTTTCTATTAGCTCGTTTTTGTCACCTTTCAGCTCTGTCACGAAAAGTCTCATATTGATGGTAAGGGGAACTGCGTAGACTCCGGCGGATTTTGGGCATGCCGAGACCCCGTTCGGCTACGCTGAGGAGGCTCGGCCGAACGCTAGCTGCAAGCGGAGCAGTTCCCCTCACCATCCAGCGCACATTGATTGACAGAGCCCTAGACAGATCCTTTTCGAATTAATATGACCGTACGAATTGTAACCCTTTTAAACTATAGACGTTTTAATGAGAATTGTATAGTTATCAAGGGAAAATGTCATAAATTTGCCGATTTTCAAAGGGGATGAAAAAATATCCAGAAACCATGTTACATGAGCAAAGGATTAGGGAAGAGTATAATAGAGATAACAAATTAATTGAGGTGATTTGGATGAAGGTGTATATAACAACGGGAACGCATGAATTTCTGCAAAAATTAATGAATCGGCATACAGATGAAAAAATGATCTTATTGCAAGGGAAAGATGCCATGCTGCTTCATGAGACAACTGGAGAAAGTGTCTTTGAATCCCCACGCAAATATGAAATCGTCGATCAATCTGGTGAGCTTGTAAATGAAGGGTATGTAGTGTTCAATAATATTCCGGTTACAGATGAAGGCCGTCCGCTATTTGAGTACCGCTTTAAAAATCGGGCAGGACTGATCGAAGAAGTTCCGGGCTTTACGGCCATACGTGTTCTTCGTCCATTAGAATCGGATACATATGTGATTATGACACAATGGGAAGACGAGAGAAACTTCATTGCCTGGCAGGAGTCAGAGCAATACAAAAAAGCACATGAAAAGCGCGGGACGGAAGAAGGAATTGATAATAAGAAGGATATTTTCCCCCGCGCTTCCTATGTAAGTGAATATCATGTAACAGGTCAAGAGTAATACATAAGCTGCCCGATCCGAGGCAGCTTTTTATTTTCCTGAATGACAACTACTCGCCGGTCCCCCAAACTTAACAATTACACTTAAAGTGTACATACATAATTACAAATTATTAACAGTATACTTTATCGTATTGGCATAGATATTTACTTTGCATTTATTTACAACACACCTTATATGAAAGGAGTTGAGTACCAATGAGTCAAACGTGTTTGCTTCTGATTGACTTTCAAAAGGCATTTAGTCATCCTTCATGGGGAAAGCGAAATAATCCTGGTATGGAAGAAAACGCCTTTCAGCTTCTTCGCGCCTGGAGAGAGAAGTCATGTCCGGTCGTTCATGTACAGCATTCTTCCAATGATATGGAATCACAACTGCATTCAAGCTGCTCAGGTTTCGATTTTATAGACGAATTCCGCCCTTTACGAAACGAAAAGCAAATCATTAAGCATGTCAACAGCGCCTTTATCGATACGGACCTGGATTTATATTTAAAGAGGGAAAAGTTCAAATACCTTGTAGTGATGGGATTTACGACGAATCACTGTGTATCCACTACGGTTCGCATGGCACAGAACTTAGGTTATGATGTGACTGTTCCTTTTGATGCCACAGCATGCTTCGAAACGTATTCGTATGATGGTTCTTTATTTTCTGCTGAAATTGTTCACGGTCTGTCGCTGGCTAATCTTCATCATGAATTCGCCACCATCTCTTCAACAGAAACCATACTATCTTCACGATTCAAATTTAGCAAACCTGTTACTTTCTAAGTAACTTTTCTGTTCCCGCAAAAGGGGCTTAGTCAAGGGGAGTGATACCATTCCCTTTGACTAAGCCCCTTTGCGTTATTTTTAGTGAAAGTCTGCCTATTTTTTCGTATTATTACTGTATAATATCCCATTCCGATTCGCATATATCGCTGCCTGGGTACGATCGGCCACTCCGAGCT
Organism: Rossellomorea aquimaris; assembly: GCF_008180865.1. GTDB lineage: Bacteria > Bacillota > Bacilli > Bacillales > Bacillaceae_B > Rossellomorea > Rossellomorea yichunensis. Next base: position 156,882 of record NZ_VTEX01000001.1, on the reverse strand, counting down.
TACTCAGGATATTGCTTACATGAGTCTTAACAGTTTTTATCCCTATGAAAAGTTCTTCAGAAATTTCCTGATTCGTCATCCCTTCTCCCAGGCATTTCAATACATCCATTTCTCTCGACGTCAGCTCTTCATGAGGCAATACTTCCTGAGGGCGGAAGCGGTTCATCATTTTATCCGCTACTTTTGAGGCAATGACGGACTCCCCCTTCATCGCTTTATAAATAGCCGATGTCACTTCTTCGGCACTTGCCGTTTTCAACAAATAACTATGAGCTCCTGCTTCAATGGCAGGAAACACTTTTTCATCATCATAGTAGCTTGTAAGTATAATGATTTTACATTGTGGATGGAAGGTTAAGATCTTCTTTGTGGCTTCGATACCATTCCCATTCTCCATTAATAAATCCATCAGAATCACATCGGGCATATACAGCTTCGCAAGCTGAGCCGCTTCATTACCGCTTTTCGCTTCCCCTAGGAATTCGATCCGATCCTCTGTAAGCAAATAGGTTTTTATTCCTAATCTAACCATTTCGTGATCATCTACAATCATCACCTTTACCTTATCCACCTGATTTCCCCCTTTGGTTTAGACTGGAATCCGCAGGTCAATATACGTTCCTTCTTTCTCTTTTGAACGAATTTGAAACAATCCCCCGATTTCCTCGGCACGCTCTCTCATCGTCTGAAGTCCGTACGATGTCATCTTGTTTTCTCTCAGGTTAAAACCTCTTCCATTGTCACTTATGTACAGTGAGACATAACCATCCTTTTTCTCCGTCACAATCTTCACTTTCGTTGCTTCTGAGTGACGCAGGATATTGGAAAGGCTCTCCTGAATAATCCTGAACATATGGGTTTCAGTCCCCTTTGAAAGATTCTCAATCCCATCGAGGCTTGCTTCGATTTCAATCTGAGTTTTTTCCTTTAATTCTCTAATTAATATGGTTAACGCTTCACAAAGACCTTCACCTTTTAAATCGATTGGTCGTAAATGAAGAAGGAGAGCCCTCATCTCACCTTGCGCTTTCCCAGCAATTTCAGCCACTTGTGTTACAATCGTCCCGACCTTTTCAGGATCTGTGTCCATGCTTTTTTGGGCGGCAGAAGAAAGCATATTCAACGCGAATAATTGCTGACTGACTGAATCATGAAGATCCCGCGCAAGTCTTTGCCGCTCTTCCATTACAGCTGCCTGGTGAGCTTGATCGGCAAGCTCGGATTTTTCATCAGCTAATCTCTGCAATGATTTCACCTGTTCTTGAATGAACACAGCAAGCTGATTCAACTCATCCGATAAGATTCCAAGCTCGTCGTGTTCGTATCGGTCCACCCTTGCTGAAAACTTCCCACTTCTTAGCAACGTTACAAAGGTGGAAATATCATCAATTCTTCTTTTAAATGTATATCCAGTACGAAATCCGAAATAAATGCTTAATAATAGAAGAATGCTTGCCAGCCAAATGGTTAAATAGAGTGATACTTTAAGAGTGATGCCTGGACTATTAGATAAGTACAGATAGACTTGCATGGATATAAAGAAAAGCAAGACAGCCATGGTGGACATCATGAAAAAGCTTTTAAAGATCCAATTGCGAATGTTTGAAGACTTTTCCATGTTCTAACCTCCTTTTATCGGATAAATCGTCTCCGATCACACTCGGCTGATTCGAATCGATCCTATTTTCACATTAACATTCAGTTTGATTTTTTTGCTTGCAAGCTCGTATTCAGGTGAACGGTAATATAGCTCTGAACGAAGATCCGCGGACTTCTGGTCAAATAATTTAATATCTCCTACCTGTACTTTCAAGGTGATCTCCACTGGTAGGTTTTCTGGAATGATCATCTTTACATCACCTATCCAGCCACTGATATCAATTGGCGTTTCCCCTTCTGGTATAAAGGCTTTACTGAAGTCAAAATAGTAATCTCCAATGGCATTGTAAAGATTCATTGATTCCAGTGGCCAGTTAGGCTCGGAAAAACGTATATCCCCGACAATGAAACCTTTGTTCATTTTATTCTTTTTTTGAAGGATTTTCTCCCCAAACGGCTGATTTTCAAATCCTATTTGCGATGCTTCCTCTTTATTTGGTGATTCATTGCTTATGCTAATCTTGATGGGTTTATTTCTTCCCACTCTATTAATGGCAATAGCAATTATAAAGAGAGGCCATAGTTTCCACCAGCTTCCATAGTCAAAATCCACTACATCATACCCATCCAGTATAATGAGTCCCCCTAAAACCATACTGAACAGTCCAAACAGTAACTTCCCAAAGCTTCCCTTCAAAAAACTGTCTACCGTCCACTTCACGCCAAGGAGCACAAACAAAATTGGAATGATATTGACAAATATCTGCGTTATTTCCAAGGAAATGACACCAATATTCAATAGTAATAACAACAATCCTATCGCCATCAACAGGAACGAGAAAAACCATTGTTTTCTTCCCCTATACCTCATACCAGCACCACCTTCACATCTACTATTAGTTTCGCTATAAATGAATAAATTCCTGTTACTACATTCATTATAGATTGTTTTCACTCGTGTATAGAGGAGCATCGGCATGATTCTGCCTCGGTCTCGAGACGGAAAAAATGTTTCTAACCTAAATCACACCTTATCACTTTTTTCATAATCTATAGTACAGATCAGGGCATATGCCTAAAGTTTGAGGAACGATTTAGAGGAGGTTTTTTCTAATGGGGATTGATTTAACGGCTCTTCATTGGATTTATTTAGCTTTCATAGGATTCATCATCCTATTCATGATTTTCCGGAAAGACACCACGATTGTATGTATCCTGGGAATCTTCAGTATTGCCCTGGTGGCAACAGGATCGTTAAGCGGATCGATTAGTAGTATATTTAATAGCTTTATCTTTGCCATTACGGAATTGTTATCTACCATTCTCGTGATTTCCATTATCGTAGCAATGAGTAAAGGACTGACTACTACCGGTATTAACGATGTCATGATCCGCCCGTTTACAAAGTTCATCCGGACACCGGCCCTTGCATACTGGACAATCGGTCTTGTGATGATGTTTATATCTTGGTTTTTCTGGCCTTCGCCTGCAGTAGCCCTCCTGGGTGCCGTGTTAGTACCAGTCGCCCTTAGAGTCGGATTACCCGCTCTTGGAATCGCCATGGCCATGAACCTATTCGGTCACGGTATCGCCCTTTCAGGTGACTTTGTCATTCAGGCAGCTCCGAAGTTAACGGCCGACGCAGCAGGAATACCTGTCTCAGATGTTATTTCTGCAAGTATCCCCCTTATTATTGTGATGGGCGTCGTCACAACTGTCACCGCTTTTCTATTTCTTAAACGAGATATGAAAAATGGAATCCTAAAAGTGGATTCAAGCGCCATTGCATCTATTGATAAGGATCCGGAGGAGTCAACTAATCTGTTATCTACACGATGGAAACGAACAATTGCCATCCTTATCCCTATTTTATTTGCCCTTGATATTACCGCTATGGTCCTATTTGATCTACAAGGGGGAGATGCAACGGCACTGATCGGTGGAACATCCATCATCATTCTTCTCTTGATTTCATTGGCTGCCTATAAAGGAAAGGGATTGGAGAAAACGACGAGCTTCATGATTGATGGCTTTCAGTTTGGATTTAAAGTGTTTGGTCCCGTGATTCCGATCGCCGCTTTCTTTTACTTGGGAGATTCAGGGTTTCAAACGATTATCGGCGACTTCCTTCCTTCAGCCTCTCAAGGAATCGTCAACGACCTCGGGGCATCACTGGCTGCCGTCGTTCCCCTGTCTACAGCAGTGGGGGCGATCACCCTAACAACCGTTGGAGCGATCACGGGTCTTGATGGATCCGGCTTTTCCGGTATCTCCCTAGCAGGTTCCGTAGCCAATCTATTCGCAGATAGCATTGGGTCAGGTGTTGCAACCCTGACCGCCCTCGGGCAAGTCGCAGCCATCTGGGTCGGCGGTGGAACACTCGTCCCATGGGCCCTCATCCCGGCTGCTGCCATCTGTGGAGTCGATCCATTCGAACTCGCACGGCGTAACATGCTTCCTGTCGTCATCGGATTAATAGCTACAACAATCGTGGCGATGTTTTTGATTTGAACATAGTGAGGGACGGACCTTGAAACAAGGTCCGTCCCTCTATTTTTCTTGTTTTGGCCGCTTCTCATAGAGAAAGATGCACAGTATGAAAAAGGAGTATCCAAGTAGGTATCCGGCTGCGACGTCTGATGGATAGTGAGCCTGTTCCACTATTCTGCTGAGACCTGTCAGCAGGGAAAGGAGGATTGCCAGGATATAGAGGCTCACTTTCATTCCAGTAGAAGTGATCTCTCTGCTTATGAAGTATGCAATGACGAGTAAGAAGACAAGTCCCACCATGGCATGGCCGCTAGGAAAGCTGAACCCTTCCTCGCCATGTGAAAATGGAGGTCTATCTCTTTCCATCAAACCTTTGATTGTTTTATTCAGAACGTTACTCCCGGCTACCAGGACAACAACGGTGATGATTCCAACAAAGTCCTTCTTGACCCACCAAAGGTATAAAATAAGGGCGATGGATGCGATCCCAATCACTAATTCAGTACCTATTACGGAAAACAATTCTATTAAGTGAAGGTTGCTCATGTTGGACAAGAGGTACTCATCACCTAAAATCTCCATCTCATAAAAAATAAAATGTGCGATTGTCATAAACAGTACAAATGAAATGATGGCCGTTATGTATTGAAACTTCTTCATCTTGATCCTCCTTGAATTTCACTCTAATTACCCACTTCCCTCTCAATATTTAGTGTTATAATATTCGTAATATTCATCAAATATTAGGAGGTTGTGCACTTGCTGAATGAATTATATCAGAAACTAGAAGAACGTTGGATAGAAATGGTTGAGATTAGAAGATTTCTCCATCAACATCCCGAACTTTCCTTCCAAGAGAAAAATACAGCTGCATACATTGCTGATTACTACAAGAAAATCGGGGTTCCGATCCTGGAACAAGTGGGTGGCAATGGGGTAGTAGCAAGAATCGAGGGAGCCCTGCCGGGAAAAACAGTGGCACTTCGTGCAGACTTTGACGCCCTCCCCATCCAGGATGAAAAGGATGTGGAATATCGGTCCACCGTTCCAGGCGTTATGCATGCATGTGGCCATGACGGTCATACAGCAACACTGTTAGTATTGGGTAAAACCCTGCATGAAATGCGTGGTAAGCTTTCAGGTACAGTGGTTCTTATTCATCAGCATGCTGAAGAATATGCACCAGGTGGAGCGAAACCCATGATTGAAGCGGGCTGCCTGGATGGAGTGGATGTTATTTTCGGAACTCATTTATGGTCAAGTGAACCTCTCGGAAAAATTCTATATCGGACAGGTCCAATCATGGCTGCTGCTGATAGATTTGAAATCGTCATCAAGGGGTCCGGCGGTCACGGGGCACAACCTCATAAAACGAAGGATTCCATCGTGATCGGGGCTCAGGTCGTTTCCGAACTTCAGCAAATTGTCAGCAGAAGAGTGAATCCTATTCATCCTGCCGTCGTAACAATTGGTTCGTTTATGGCAGATAACGCATTTAATGTGATTGCCGATTCCGCTAAACTCATTGGGACAGTCCGTACATTCAATCCTGAGGTGAGAGATTTTATTGAAGAAGAAATCGAACAGATTCTGAAAGGTGCATGTCTTTCAGCCCGTTGTGAGTATGAATATGTTTATGAACGCGGATATCCTGCTGTCGTGAATCACGCAGGGGAAACGGATTTGTTGATTCAAAGTGTTGATACAATTGATGAAGTTCATAGTGTGGAGGAAATTGAAATACAAATGGGCGGGGAAGATTTCTCTCATTACTTAGAACATATAAAGGGTACCTTCTTTTTTACGGGAGCCAAACCGGAAAATGTTGAAGTTGCCTTTCCCCACCATCATCCCAAGTTTGATATTAACGAAAAGGCTCTCCTGATAGCCGCTAAATCACTGGCGTCTGCTACCATTCAATACCAAGAAAGACATTCTGTCTCAGAGACGGTGACAAAATAACTCATAATAAAGGATCAGGTCCCATAAGGCCTGATCCTTTACTCTTAATAAAAGCGATGATTTTTTTCAATCTTACTTACCACCAATACCCACCAGATCAAAAGCGGTTGAAACAATAACCTCACCCAAAGCAGTACTACATTCGCTTCCTCTTTCCCTGGAGCAGGAATTTCTTTAATGGCCGCATAAATATTTGCGGGGAAGATGAGAACTAAATAAATCGCAGTGATAATCCCTGCTTTTTCACGAGTCTTTGGAATGAGCAGAAGTACTGCCAATATAAACTCGATCATTCCCGTAATATACACGATTTCTTCCCTTAGAGGTATGAATTCAGGGATCATTTTGGCGAATCCTTGAGCTTCAATAAAGTGAAACACCCCTGCTAAAAAGAAGAAGAATGAGAATAGAATAAGTCCTAACACTTTCAATCCTTTCTTGCGTTTGTTCATCTATTTCACACCTCACTATAATAATGATTACGTACTTTCTAACTATACCTGAATATTCAGAGGAAATAAAAAGATGCGTTTGTATTCCGTTTCCCTGCCAATATCCCTCAAAAAAAAGATCGACCATAACGTCGACCTCTCCTCACTCCTACTATTCTAAATCATGAAAGTACCGAATCCGATAAGCATATTTTGCCACTTCACCCAATTGATCAAGAAGTTGATAGTTTGCATAGGCTCCCACCACAGCCCCTACCCCGGGAATGAGTTGAAACAATTTCACGAAATCAATGTAATCCCGATACTCCTGCTGGAAAGTTCGCCAGTCCAATCCCTTCAATTTTTCTTTTTCCACATCCCAGTTTTCGATGATGTCGAGGACATGTTTTTTATGAGAATCACTGGAGAATGCAAGCTGAAAGACATAAAGCAGAAACAGGCGTTCCTCATATTGTTTTGTATCATAGCCGTGAATGGCAGAGCATTCGCTTAGAAATTTCATTTTAATTGATAAAAGCAACGGAAAATCTGCCAAACCGAGAAAGATTCCACCTGCACCAGTTCCTGCTCCTTCAATCGTAGCCGCTTTCCGGTAAAATTCCATACGTTCCTTCATCAGCGCTTCTCTTTCCTTCAGTGAAGACTTCACAGAGCCGTGCTGAAGGGGTACCCACTCGCTTCCCTTTAACGTTACTTCCACCATCTTCTTGATGCTTTCCGTTACCACTTTATGTGCTTTCTCAGGGATCCATTGGTTCACTTTTGTTTGAGCTTGTTTAGAAACCCTTTGGAAGATGGAAGATTTTCTACTGAATTTACGTTTCCAGGAATCAAGCTCTTCTCTTTCATGGTTCACACTGAACCACCATCCTTTTTTTCTATTTACTCAATCTATACGTTTCTTCCTGCCGGATCGTTTCACTAAAATAATGTTTCATCCATCTTCTTCAATCGCTGCACTAAGTAGAACTGACTGAATAGAAGTGAAAATGCCAATCCGACCAGTAGCGTAATCAACCCTTCTATCCATGCACCCTTTAAAAATAGAGGCAGTGAAAACACAACCGCCTGGATCACCATTGCCTGATTTATGATTTTTTGAAAAGAAGACTTCTTTAATTCCCTTGATACAGGATAAATGAGAACCCAGATTTTATAATCAAACCGTTTAAACAAAGGGATCAGCTGAAAAGCTGTTAAGTAAAGAAACACTAATGCCGTCAAAATACTGAAGATAAAAGAAGAATTCGAATAAATTAGCAGCATTCCGATCAAGGTTAACCGAATGTAAAGACCCGAATATTCACTTGTTCTCACCAAAGACCGAAGATACAAATATCGATAGGTCGATGCTTGAGAGAAAGGCGTTCGCACAAGTCCATCAAGCCATTTCCTCCGGTGCACCTTCCCTTTCAGCTTAGGCACATCCGTGAACATATTGGCGATTCGATAAAAGATCAGCATCCGCTGCTGCTCCAGATTGATTAACAGATCCCACTTAAGATTTTTACCTTTTGTTGATTGAAAAAAGTACAACGCATACCCGAGCATGATGAAGGCAACAACGATGACCATCCAGAATTCAGCGCCCGATAGCACTAAGAATAGGAGAGAACCGCTTAATAAAAACCGCAAAAAGCTGTCGGTCCAATGAGCTTCCTTTTCCTGAAAGCGCAGCATGAACCAGCGTACATATAGATTCCATATCTTTAATGCTAATACAAAGCCAAGTAACGGAAAGAAGCTTCCAAAGCTGCTACCGGATACGGCTACATACATTGGCATGAGTGCAGCCAGTACGAGCAGTTGAATGTATGATTGAAACATGAAACTCATCCAGATGCATTTGGTGAAATAGCTCGATAAACGCCCCTCTAACGGTAAAAGAAACACGGCGTCCGCTTCTCTTAAGAACGTATAGACGGGACTCCATGCCAATAATAAGCCCAGGATCACCGCCATGATGAGTGGTGCAGGGAAAGCTGGATCCAGGGTTTTTACCCACTGATTATATGTATACGCTGCTCCTCCCAGTGCAAAAATCAGGACGAATAGTAAATGATCGTTAAACATGTATTTCAAATACTTTTGAAGCTCCTGATTATACTCTACAATTCGTTTCTTCCAAATACTTTCCACCTTATTCATCATGGGATTCTTCCTTTGTCAGCTGGATATAAATATCATCTAATGTTGCACCCGCCATGGAAAATTCCTTCCGCAGCTCCTGAAGCGTTCCTTTTGCACGAATTTTCCCTTCATGAAGGATGATGAAAGAGTCACAATATCTTTCTGCAGTTGCTAAAATATGCGTCGACATCAGTATTCCGGCACCGTTTTGCTTCATCTCCTGCATCCAGTCAAGCAGTGACTGAATCCCGAGTGGATCTAATCCAACAAAAGGCTCGTCAATGATATAGAGACTGGGCTGAATCAGAAAAGCGCACATGATCATCACCTTTTGTTTCATCCCTTTTGAAAAGTGTGCAGGAAACCAGCTCATCTTCTTCTCCATACGAAAGGCCTTCAACAGTTTATCAATTCTTCCTTTATACTCAGACTCTGATAAGCCGTAAGCCATGGCCGTCAGCTTTAAATGCTCTTCAAGGGTAAGCTCATCATAAAGAATCGGTGTTTCCGGTATGTATGAAAACTGCTTTCGATACTGATCGGCATCACTCTTCAAGGTATGACCATTAATGGACACTTCTCCTTGCTTTGCTTCCATTAGACCGATTATATGCTTGATAGTCGTACTTTTCCCTGCTCCGTTCAGGCCGATTAATCCGACAATTTCATTTGAATGTATGGAAAATGATATATCCTTTAATACCGGTTTTCGGGTATATCCGCCAACCAGGTGTTTGATTTCTAGTAATGACACGAGCAGCAACGTCCTTTCTCTTCTACATGGTTTTCTCTATTTTATCAAAATTTCATGGTAAAGGCATTGTTAATCCAATTTCTCATTCCACATTTTAACATTCATAACAATACTCGATTTGCACATCATAATATTTGAAGGGGCCAGCAATAAGAAAAAGGGGATGGTTGTTAAAGACCAGCTAACCAATTTCACTATTGTTTGCGACTGTAAGGATTGTCGTCTTCTATAGTGAATGACACACTCACCATATTCATTTGTTCAAAAAATTGATAAATGAGGTGTTTGTTAAAGCACACTTTGACTGAATCAACTTACTTTATTAGCTTATTAAGCTTAGGAGATAAGGGGATGGTCACATTGCACAAAGTCATTCATGTTTCTAATGGTTTACACATATCATCCTTATAGCAAATGAGGTGTTTGTCCAAGACGGCTAACAGTTTCTATTGTCTGAATTGCTTAAATAGCGAAAAGATAAGGGGATGGTCGCATTGAACAATTTTCATTCTAACTTAAGAATGTATCACTACAGAAGCTACTAGCGAATGAGGTGTTTATCAAAGAGAATGAAGCCTGACATATAAATCTTTATAGTATTACCCCTTCAAGAAGAGAGGCAGGAAAATCGTTCCTGTCTCTTCTTCATTTATTTTCTCTTTCATGATAAAATACATAAAAATGCCATTACAAAAAAGGTGGAGTAAACATTGAGTGACTGTATTTTTTGCAAGATTATCGACGGTGAAATCCCTGCAATGAAAGTGTACGAGGATGAGCATGTCCTTGCTTTCCTTGATATTAGCCAAGTGACGAAAGGCCATACATTACTTATTCCCAAAGTACATAAAGAAAACATCTATGAGCTGACTCCTGATCTGGCAAGCCACCTCTTCTCTGTTGCACCTAAGATTGCTGACAGTATCAAGGCCGAGTTTAACCCTGTTGGAATGAACCTGTTAAGCAATGCAGGTGAAGAAGCAGGACAATCTGTATTCCATTTTCACATGCACTTCATTCCCCGCTATGGCCATGGAGATGGCTTCGGAGCCGTATGGAAGACACATAATGATGATTACACTCAAGAAGACCTGAAAGGAATAGCTGAATCCATTGCACAGCATCTTTCATAATAATCGAGCCTGATCCCAGAAGTTAAAGGGGATCAGGCTTTTTTCAGAATAATTAATCTTTGACAACAATACTCTGTATGTTATAATGTACCTATCTTTTCGCTAATGGCAACAGTGCACATTAGGAGAAGCAAATAGTATAGTTTAGTTGAGGAGAGATGAGAAATGAATACAAAAACACTTGTATCCCTGTCATTATTAGTAGGGATCGGAGCCGTCCTGCACACAGTGATCCCGGGAATTTTCTTAGGAATGAAGCCGGACATGATGCTGACGATGATGTTTCTTGGCATTATATTATTTCCAGCCAAGAAAAACGTATTACTTTTAGGTTTATTAACTGGAGTCATTTCAGGTCTGACAACACAGTTCCCTGGAGGATTTTTACCTAACCTGATTGATAAACCGATCACGGCATTCGTTTTTTACGGACTTTTCCTGGCTACTAAAAAAATCGCTCGTTCACTTGTAGGAGCTTCTGTTCTAACAGCAGTTGGTACGCTCGTATCAGGAAGTATATTCTTACTTTCGGCTTATGTTATTGTCGGTCTGCCTGGAGCTTTCTTTGCTCTATTTGCGGCAGTCGTACTTCCAGCTACACTAGTTAACGCCGGGGCAATGTTTGTGGTTTATCCAATCATTAACGGGATATTAAAACGTTCAACCATTCGAGAAGCTGTCACATCAGAACAGCTATCCTAATTTAATCATAGTAAAGCCCTCCATTCATTGTGCTATCGCAACATGAACGGAGGGCTTTTTCTATATATTACTTGACTGCAACCCATAAGAGTACTCCAATCAAGAAGGTGATCACCCCACCGGACCCCATTATGGCAGCACGCTTTTTTAATATATTCTTAGGAGGATACATACCAGGCCTTTGAATGGAAATGAAATTATACACCATACTTAGAAATAATACTGCACAGAGAGCAAAGAAACCAAAGATTACCCCGTCCATCGATTAGAACCCCTCCTTTACTCCACCTCTTACCTTTATTTTTATGCTGCAAATATGAAAGTTATGAATTGACTTGTTTTAATCTGTTTTAAAAGGGAAAAGGAGAATACATGTTGATTGTAGAAATAGAGTATTATAGAAATAGAAGAACGAGGTGATCATAGTGAACAAAAAATCTCTTGCATACGGGCTTTTAATCGGTGGAGTGGTCGGAGGAGTAGCATCCCTTCTCACGTCTCCTTCATCAGGGAAAGAAATCCGGGCACAAATCAAAGACAAGAAAGATGACTGGACTGGAGTAATCGACGAGATGAAGGTGAATATTGGAGAATTGAAAGAATCCATCGGAACCCTGTCTCAGGAAGGAAAAGAAACGGTCATGCAGCTTTCTAAAGATCTTCAAGCTTCATTCAAACAATGGCAGGCTTCAACAGAGCCAAATAACCGTCGACTTCAGGAAGAAATCCAATCCATCCAAAGAACCATTGAAGACTTGGAAAAATCGATTAACTCAGCAAATACACCTAATCAATAACCAGATCCCCGCAGTTCTTTTTCACTAATGGTGGTGGAAGGCTGTGGGTTTTTTTGTTTGAATAGGGATTATATCGATACTGGAGAAACATGTTTTCAAAAAAAATTATTATCCCCATTCTTTTCTTTCAATATAATGATTTCATCCACAAATCCCGTCATTACAGTATCCATCCACCCATCAACCTCTGATTTTCACAGTACGTCCCAATCAAAAATTATATACTTCGAAAAATTTTGTCAATTTAACCTTTATTAATTATTACTTTATTGGCATAATAAAATATAAGCGCTTTCTTTTTTGTGATAGTTGTTTTAGTAAGTCATTTTGGTACTACTTAGTTTTAAAAAGATTTTCTAGCAAAGTGGGTGAATGAGATGAAGGAAAGAGAATTTACTTTGAAAGAGGCTATGCTCTTCAGTCAAAGGATGGCTCAGCTTAGTAAAGCTCTGTGGAAGGCCATAGAAAAGGACTGGCAGCAATGGATCAAGCCATACGACTTAAATATCAACGAACATCATATTCTCTGGATTGCGTATCATTTAAAGGGTGCTTCCATTTCAGACGTAGCCAAGTTTGGTGTTATGCACGTTTCGACTGCATTTAACTTCTCCAAGAAATTAGAAGAACGGGAATTACTACAGTTTTCTAAACGGGAGAACGATAAACGGAACACCTATATTCAATTGACGGCTAAAGGGGAAAATATACTTCTTGAGCTTATGAAGAACTATAAGCCTGAGAGTCACTCAATCTTCCAGGGAGTTTCCCCATTACGGGAATTATATGGAAAGTTCCCTGAAATGATTGAAATGATGACCGTCGTGCGAAATATATATGGAAATGATTTTATGGAGATATTTGAAAAATCGTTTCATAACATTGAGAATGATTTTTCTGATGATAATGGAAAACTGGGAGAATTATTTCAAGATGAAGAAGAACTGGCTTGATCTACAAGCTCTTCTTTAACTGTTTCATCAAAGCTGGATAAATGTCTTGAGCTAAACAGCTATCAACCACTTCATGAACCTTCAGCTTTGAATGAAGCTGTTCTTCAAATTCTTTGAAAAGCGGAGTATTGTACACGAATCCTTCCGCTTTTTGCTTTTGAAGTTTCATGCTCAACCTATCACAAGTGCTAAAGAACTCCTTCACTTCCCTCTCCGACAACCCCTTACGAATGATCAGCCGATGAAATGGATAACCATTTTCGGGAATCATCTCCGCCATTAACCGCTGATAATACTCGAGTTTCTCTATACGTTTCACTACATCATTCATCATAATCACCCTTCAATTATTGAAAAAAATTCTCATACTCTCATTGTACAAAACTATAACATACCTTTCCCAAAAAGTTCTTCTAAAAAATATGAAAAAATCAGCCTGAAATGTATTGATTTTTTCCGACAATCGTAATAAAGTATGTTAGGCACTTAACTATGATTTATTCGTCTAATGGAGGCGATTTTTTTATGCATTGCTGGAAAACAATCAATCTGGAAAAACAATTCGGATTTTATCGAGTCTTTTTACTTTCATCCATCATCATGATGATGGTATTCTCATTAATATACGTACCAATTAACTTACTATTTCCAAGTGCGTTCTATGATAACCATTTCCTTGTTTTCTTCATAGGAATGTTGAGTATCTATCCGTTGCATAAATTTTTTCACATTGTACCGATACTTCCTTTTGTGAAAAAAATGAAGTGTAAATGTAATCGGAAACTATTTCTTTTACCGATCGTTTCTTTGCGAGTGGATCAACCAATCTCAAAATACCGTTACATGCTTGCCTTGGTGGCACCATTCTTTGTATTGAACGGGATTTTGCTATACGGATGCATCCACTTCCCGCATTACTCTCATTACTTTACAATGCTGCTTGCATTTCATTCAGGAATCTGCGCCATTGACTTTATATATGCAAAGCAACTGATGGACTCACCAAAGAATGCATTAATCGAAGAGAATGATGATGGATACGAAATATTGATTTATCAGTAAGGATGATGGATGGCCATTGAAACATACACTCGATGGAAGAAATCATCCTTCTGCTTTTTTCAGGTGTTATCACGAAGATTCTTCATTTACTGATTGAAAATTCCTGCTTGCACTTGGATGATATGTAGAAAAGAATGCAAAAAGTCTTATTTGCATGATTAATGCAATACTCTCGCTACCAATTAGAGAAATTATTTGGTAATGTATAGCTTAAAGGAGATAACGGGGAGGGGTTTGGATGATCTCCATGTTTTTAGTGTTTGCTGTTTTCATCTTATTCTATATAAATAAAATGACAAACGCATTATGTTTACAAAAAGAAATACCTGAAGAACGCCAACCAAAGGTGTTTAGAACCATCAATATCCTAATCACCATATTACTGGTCTCTTCTTATATAGAGATATTATTTACATAAAAGAAAAGCGGAGGCGGCTCGTTCAGAGGCGACAAGCATAAGTTAAACCTACCGGAAAGGTGCTCTTTGCCTTTTTGGTAGGTTTAACTTATGACCTCGAGCCTCTAGCCGCTGGAGCTGGACAAGTAGAAAAGCGGAGGCGGCTTGGTCAGCCCCGACAAGCATAACTGGGAAATCCCTGAAGGCGCTCTTTGCCTTTGAGGATTTCCCAGTTATGACCTCGAGGGGCTAGCCGCTGGAGCTGGACAATCAGAAAAGCGGAAGGGCTTTGCCTAGAGGCGACAAGCATAAGACGAATCTCCGGAACGGCGTTTTTTTGCCTTTTTCGCAGATTTGACTTATGACCTCGAGCCTCTAAGCCCTGGAGCTGGACAATCAGAAAAGCGGAGGCGGCTCGCTCAGTGGCGACAAACAAAAAGCAGACCCGGAAAAATCCGGATCTGCTTTTTTCATATATTCAAATTAGCAAACGTATGCTGCACCAATGATGATTAACAAAATGAATAGAACAACGATTAACGCAAATCCTCCGCCGTAAGCACCTGACATCTGCGCTTCCTCCTTTCATGTATGAAAAAGCCACTTAAATATGAATAAAGCAAAAGGGGCCGCCTTTCTTAAGGTATTGCCCCCTCTACAGTCTTTATCCGATAACTTTAAACCCTGAGGCTAAAATTATAGCCATGCTGCACCCACAATGATTAACAGGATGAACAGTACTACGATTAACGCGAAACCTCCGCCGTATGCATTACCCATAACTTTCCACCTCCTTTGAAGCGCTAATTTATCTTATTCAAGTTAGCTGCCATTTGTTTTAGGCTAATGTCATAAATTTAGTTTTTTTTAGCAAATATATGCGGCACCAACGATGATTAATAAGATGAACAGCACTACGATTAACGCGAATCCGGAATTGTATCCACAGCTCATATTTATTACCTCCTTTTCTCTCTTCGCTCTTATCATATGAAAGTACCTAGGAAATGGGTGTGTAAAATGCCCATTTTTCTGAAGATTAATATGGAAAATATTTTTTTTCATGGAAAAAGTGTGTTATAGTATGTTTTGTAGAAATTTGACAAGCCATCAAATATTGTAGGAGTTGGTCACCATGAAAAAATGGATCATTTCAGTATCATTGGCTGCGGGAGTCGTTGGACTTGCAGGATGCAGCGGAGACGGTGCTGAGGGAAACAGTGACGTTGTTGCAACAACAAAAGCTGGAGACGTAACAAAAGATGAACTTTACAAATCAATGAAGCAAAAATTCACTCCACAAATGGAACAAGCCCTTCAAGAATTGGTTTACACGAAAGTACTTGAAGAAAAGTATGACGTGTCGAAAGAGGAAGTTGACGAAAAGCTGAATGAAGCCAAAGACCAATTGGGACCTCAATTCGAGATGTTCTTACAACAATATAATCTTGATGAAAAATCGTTTAAAGAATACTTAAAGCTTCAATTACTTCAAGAAAAAGCTGCGATCTCCGACGTGAAAGTCACTGAAGAAGAAGTAAAGGAATACTACGAGACATGGAAGCCTGACATTCAAGTTCGTCACATTCTTGTAGATGATGAAAAAACAGCTAAAGAAGTGAAACAAAAATTAGCTGATGGTGGAAAGTTTGAAGAACTTGCAAAAGAATATTCAAAAGATCCTGGTTCTGCTGAAAATGGCGGAAGCTTAGGCTGGGTAGACAATGCTGGTCGTCAAAACTTCGTACCGGAATTCTCTAAAGCTCTGGACACATTAGAAAAAGGCAAAGTGAGTGAGCCTATCAAAACAGAATATGGCTATCACATCATTGAAGTGACAGATAAAAAAGAAAAGAAATCCTTTGACGAGATGAAAAAGGAAATCGAAAAAGAACTGAAGCTTTCAAAAGTGGATCCTCAAAAAATCCAGGAAGCGATGAAAGCTGAAATTGAAAAAGCTGACTTAAATATTAAAGATAAAGATCTTAAAAAGGCATTTGATCAAGTGCTGAACCCTGCGGCTGCACCTGAAGGCGGAGAAGCTCCTGCTGTACCTGAAGGAGAAGAAGCTCCGGCACCTGCCGAAGAGTAGAACAAAAAGGACTGACGGATCCATTCCGTCAGTCCTTTTTATTCTCTATGATCAAGACGTTAGTTGACGTCTCCGCTCCTTCTCCTCTTCCATTCGATGAATGTAGACTTCTCCCTCCTTCTCTATCCACTCATCTTCCATATTCTTTTCTTCCTTAGCTGATTTAATCGTCATAAAGGCACTCCCGAAAATCCCTGCTACAACCAAGTACATCCAAATAGGTAGTGTCATTTGCTTCATCTCCTTATAGGTTTGTCCTCTTTATTCACACTATATGTAGGGAAGAGATAAAACATAACTAGATTTACCCTTTTATTCTACTAAAAAGACCCCGTTTCATTATCCGGGGTCTAAGAGGTTATCTATTTATGAAAAGTCGGTTTATAGAATGAACGATTATCAAGGGCAAATACTCTTTCTGTATACTCCCCCGGTTTCACCCGTTCCAATGCACGATCCAGCATATTCATCTTAGCATCCACATTATCAATATAATGCAGGATTTCAGCTTCACGAATAAGCGGCGGTTTAGGACTTCCCCATTCCGCTTTTCCGTGATGACTCAATACGAGATGTTGAAGGATCATCACTTCTTCCCCTTCAATTCCAAGCTCATCTGCAGCTTTTCCAATCTCGTTCACCATAATCGAAATATGACCGATCAGATTCCCTTCAATCGTATACGTAGTTGATGTTGGACCTGAAAGCTCAATGACTTTGCCTAAATCATGAAGAATGACTCCAGCGTACAATAGATCTGAATCCAAGGATGGGTACAGTCCTGCAATGGCTTTCGAGAGGTCAAGCATCGATACAACATGATACGCAAGGCCAGACACGAATTCATGATGGTTCTTGGTAGCAGCCGGATATTCCAGGAATGGCTTCTGATATTTTTTAATCAAGTGTCTTGTGATGCGTTGAATATTTGGATTTCTCATTTCAAAAATATACTGAGTGATCTTACTCGTCATTTCATCAATGCTCACCGGTGCCGTTTCCAGGAAGTCCGAAATGGCATAACCATCTGCCGGGGAAGCCGGGCGAATCTGCTTGATCTTGAGCTGACTCTTTCCACGATAACTATGTATGTCTCCAACAACCTGCACGATTGTTTCAGGTTGATATGCCTTCTCATCCTGCTCAGAAGCATCCCAAAGCTTAGCTTCCATATTTCCACTCTTATCTTGCAGTATCAGGGTTAAAAAAGGCTTCCCTGTATTTGTCGTACCTTTGGTCATTTGTTTAATTAAAAGGGGTAATTCGATTGTTTCTCCGACGTTAAATTGTGTAATCCCAGACATCTCTTCTCCTCCGTCCAACTATATTAGTAGTTTCAGTATACCATATTTCGATAGAGTACAGGTGTGGAAAGGGTTGGAGAGAGATAGGGGTCAAACAATAATCAAATTCCAGAGGTCCGTCCCTCTCTCTTCTCACAACAAAAAAACCGCCCCCACCCGGAGACGGTTCTGAAGCCTAATTCACCAATGCTCTTTTTTGTTTCTTGCTAATCCAAACTTTCGTCGCTACCAGTCCTACGAGCATAATGAATGCTCCGAAGAAGTAGGGGATATGTATATTCCACTCAAACAGTGTCCCGGCAAGCAATGGTCCAGCGACGTTACCAAGACTGAGAAACGAGTTATTCAGCCCCATGACCGTCCCTTGACGTTCTCCTGCCAGTTTTGAAATGAGGGAATTCAACGATGGACGGAGCATCGAGTTTCCGACAAAGAAAACGGCGGTTGTGATCAAGACCCCTACAAAGTCGGTGGCAAATGTCATGATGACAAATCCCAGTGCACTGAGGAGCAAAGAGCCGGTTACTACTTTTTCCTCACCGAAGATCTTCGTCGCCCTTCCCACTCCCACTCCTTGAACAACGGTACCGATGATACCAATGATCAAAATGATGATCCCGACTTCCTGTGGACCATATCCATATCGTTCTAGCGCATAGTAGCTGAAAATCGATTGGAAATTCGCCAATCCGAAGCTCATGATGAATACGAGTACCAACAGAAACCCGACAGGACTCATCACCGCATTCTTCATGACCACGAAGCGGTTTTCACGTTTTTCATTTGGGTCAAAGGTTCTTTTTTCCTTTGGATAGGATTCCGGTAATATGATGACCGAGACGATAGCTGCAATAGAGGCGGCGATCCCGGCAAAGATAAATGGATAGGAGAGGTTGATTTCTGCCAGCCATCCTCCGATTCCAGGCCCGATGACGATTCCAAGACCCATGGCAGCACCAAGTATCCCCATCCCTTGACCCCGATTGTCCTCATCCGTTACATCCGATACATATGCCATTGCAGTAGGCATTAATGCTGAGCCGAAAACGCCTGCTAAGATCCTGGACAGAAATAGCATCCATAATCCTACAGCGAAGGCGAAAATGAATTCAGCTATGGCAAAGCCAACCAAACCGATGGTGATTAATGGCTTCCTCCCTATCCGATCGGATAACCTTCCCCAAATAGGAGCAAATAAAAACTGCATAAAAGCAAATACTGCCACCAACGCTCCAAGTGTTTGAGCATTGGCGTTGAATTTTTCTACATAAAAAGGAAGAATGGGGATGACCAGCCCGATTCCAACCATGACGATAAATAAGTTAAAGCTTAGTAGTGCCAGTGGTCCCCGATTTCGTTTGGACCCTATTGTTTTTGCCATACTATGTGTTCCTTCTTTCTGACTCTCATTTCATTCCCGTGCTCGTGCAAACAAACTCCTTGTAGTATTGTAACGAATCTGAGAAATTATTGCCAATTAAATTCTGTAAAAAATCATGCATTATGAATGGATTCCTTTTCCATTCGCTTTAATACGATTATTTTATCCTCGGTAAACTCATCTCTTATATGAGGATGACAGGTAAAGAACAGAGTCTGGTGGTTCACAGACATTTTCCTCAACAGCTTTAGAAATGCGTTCGTTCTGTCCAGGTCAAAGTTGACTACTCCATCGTCGATCAGTACTGGCAATGGGTACTTGTCCCGGAAAGATTGAATGAGGGCAAAGCGAATTGAGATGTATAACTGTTCTTTCGTTCCTTGACTGAGTTCTACCGCATGGAAAACCGCACCGTCCTTCCGCTCTACCCTGATCATCTCATCATCTCGTAAGAAAATCCTTAGATAGTGCCCTTCAGTCAGTTCTCTAAAATTCTCTTCTGCAAGCTCCATCACTTTAGGCATCTTAGATTTCTGGTAAAGATCCATTGTTTTCCTTAAGGCCGCTTGTGCTAAGGTAAATTTGGACCAGTCATACGCAAGTTCTTGAAGCTCAGCCCTTTTGCTTTGAAACTCCTGAAGGATTGTGGAGTAGCTCTTTCCTTCCTCCAGCACTTTTATTTCATACGAAATGGAAGCGAGCTCTTTTTGATGAGCAGAGAGCTCAGTTGAAAGCTCTTCGATTCGATTCGATACCCTTTTTAATTCTTTTCTACTATCTTCCTGAGTAACAAACCGAAGAAACGTATTGAGTGTTCGTTCGGTCAGCCTCGTTTTCATTCCATTATATTGTACCGATAGGTCGATTCTCTCTTCGGCGTGAAGTGCCTTTTCACGAAATTCTGTTTCTTCCATGCACCCTGCAGATTGAAGAAGGGTTTCAACCTCTTCACGGACCTTTCCACCTTCAATTCTTAGCTTCTCTATCTCAAAAGAAAGAGGCTCGAGCTCTGACTGGATGCTATTTAATGTGAGGGTCTTCTTTTCAATGTCCTGCATGATTCCCTTCAGTTTAATTACAGCCTCTTCCACTGTAGTAAACGTGAGAGAATGGCGGTGGAACCATTCCTGACAATGATCCCTGTACTCATTCAATTTTTGGACGACATAGTCTTGTTCTTCTTTAAGGTGGATATAAGACTCATAATTCGAAACGATCTCTTTCATTTTGACAAACGCATCACGGAGCCACTTCCAGTGAAAATCAGAAGGTAGACAGAGCTCTGATTTCAGACCGGATAATCTTTGTTCTTCTGAAACAATTTCTTTCTCTACTTCCTTCTGCTTTTCATGGAGCTTCTGAAGTTTTACCTGTTGCTCTTCTAATGAAAGAATCCGCTGCTTCCACTCGTTCCTCAACTCCACTTGTTGCTTTAGGCTTTGCTCAGCCCTATCCAGAGAGTGAAACTCCATTTGACCTTCCGGCTGTAACTCTTTTGCCCTTGCTTTAGTTTGTTGAAGGATGCTGGTTTCTTCTCGCAGATTCCCCCTCGCCTGCACTCCCGATGCACCCACTACAATGAGAAGAAGCAAGCTGATTCCGACAAAAAGTCCATTACCAATCACTATTGCCCATGACCCAATTCCCAATAAAAGAAGGAGTGCTGCACCTATTAAGAGGAGCTGCCGGGAGAAGGAGGACTTTTTTCTGCTGAAACGTAGTTCTGCCTCTTTCACTTGCAGGTTCATCCAATGTGCCTGGTCCCGTGAAGCTTGCCGGGAAGATTCAATTTTCACCGATCTTTGCAATTCTTGATACTCATCTTCTTCCATCAGCCGATCTTCTAAGCTATCACACTTCCTTTCGATGTTGTGAAGTTCTTCTTCTTCCTGTTCGTGATGCTTCTGGAAGCTTTCCCGTTCATGAAGGAGCTTTGATTGCTGATCCAATGCGGTTTGAATACGGTCAGACATCATTAAGCTAGTATCCAGGGCCGGGATGTCCTCCATCTCTATTGTTAATCCCAATTCACGGATCGTATCGTTGATCTTACTACGCACCGCTTTTAGTTCTCTGCTCCGTTCACTGCTTTCTTCTTTCCATTTCATATAAAAAGACTGTTGAGACAATATCTTTTCTATAAAAGGAAGGTCTTCAACCAGGGAAGGATCAATCACTTCTGATTCTAATTTATCATGCAGATTTTCTTGTTTCGTCACCAAGGTTTCAAGATATGCCGACACTTGTCTTTCTTCCGTTTTAAGTTCGTTTAAACGCTCTAATCCTTTTGCAGGAAACTCAATTGTTTCCAATTGGCTAAGCCTCTCCTCCACTCTTTTGAAGCTAGTGAGTGTATCCCAGTTTTCATTAACTGAAATCAGGTTCTCTTTCTTTTCAGCAAGAGATGCCTTTTCGGTCTCTAAGGATGAAATCCGGGTTTCTAACGATTTTTGCTTTGCTATGAGAGGACGGTATTGATCATTTTTTTCTTTTCCTTCCTTTACTTGTTTTTCAAGGTGCTTTAATTGTGTCAGCACTGCGTTGATCATCGGCTTTCTTCCCGATTTCTTAAACAGCTGTTCCCTTTCTTTCTGCCAATTCTGTTCCATCTGTAACAGGAGGTCCGTCCCTGTAGAGCCTGCAGAGAATAGGTAGCGGTTCAGTTCATCTTTTTTGAGGCGCTGAATGTTTTGCAGGCCTTCGAGGTTGAATGAGAATATGTTTTGGTAAGTTGTCCTGTCCATATTTCCGAGCAGTTGTTGAAGGGTTTCTTCTCCTTCTGTTCTTCCGTCCTCGAATTGAACGGTCACGTCCCCCGTGGCCTTCCCTTTAACCCGCTCGATAGTGAGGAGTCCTTGTCCTTCCATGCTGCAAAGGATTCTCCCGCCATACTCTGTAGTAGATTTCGGTTCATACCTGAGAAGGGATTGCTGCTTCGTCGGAAACCCGAACAAAATGCTATGTATGAACGACATAATCGTTGATTTACCAGCTTCGTTTTCCCCATAGAATAATTGAAGGTCACCCATCGTATAGTGCTTGTTTTCTATTTTTCCGTATCCATAAATATGAAGTTCGAGCAGTTTCACCCCATTCACCTCCACGATCAGCCTTTATTTTGTAACAAATGCTCTGTTTCTTCTATTAAAGATTTCTTCTCTTCTTCCTTTAAGGGATCCAGAAAGCGGTAAATAGAAGGGTGCTCAAACAGTTCTGCCAGGGCATCCTTCCATTCTTCTTCACCCATGTTTTCCAGAGTCTCCATTACTTCCTGTTTGAATGGATCCTGTTCCATTCCACGACTTGCTTGTATATGATTCCATCGTATTGAATGAATCCACTTCAACCCCCGGTGACTCTCGTATTCTGACTGCAATGCTTCCAGTAGATCACCATTTTCTATTTTGCCAGCCATGTCTTGAGGGAGTGATTCATCATCCGTCAAGATCACCTCAATTAACACATCCCCTTTTTCAAGAGATTCCAGCGCCTGCTGGATACGCTGAAAGATTTCCCCAAAGCGCTGAACACCCTGAAGGGATACGGTGCATGTCTTCCACATCAAGTCGTGAGTCGGGATAAATGTTAATTCTGTATGGTGATGATCAAGCACCACTTCATAGCATCCTTTTTCACCTGTTTCTTTTCGATGTCTTCCCTGGATATTACCTGGATACACGATGTAGGGCTCTTCGTACAGAATCTGCCGCTCATGGATATGCCCCAAAGCCCAGTAGTGATAATTCTTCTCCAATAGTTCCCTTACTGCGAAAGGAGCGTACGTTTCATGTGAAGAATGTACACTTCCTTCGCTTCCATGGAGGATCCCTATCGTATAGCGGTCAACGGAACGTTTGGGATAATCAGCAATCCTTCTATCCTGGATATGTCTTGTACCATAGCTGAATCCGACTATATCCACAGTTGTACCATTCTTCACAGTAAGCTGTTTCGCTTCTGTTTCTGTGTTGAAAATATGTATGTTATCCGGCATATCGAGCTCTAATCGAAAGCTTCCAAGATGATCATGATTCCCGTGAACAACGTATACAGGAATGTTGTTTGAATGTAACAGCTTGAATTGCTTCAATAATTTCGCCTGCGCACGAATGCTGCGATCTTCTTCGTCAAACAGATCCCCGCTGATGATCATGAAGTCAATTTGTCTATGAATCGCTTCCCTTACCACTTTTTCAAAAGAGGCAAAGGTACTATTATGTATTCGTTCGAACACTTCTTTCGGTAAATGTTTTAGTCCGATAAAAGGACTATCAAGATGTAGATCTGCTACATGAAAAAACCGAATCTTCCCCATGAAGTTCCCTCCCTGCACTACGAATATACGTTCTTATATTCTTTCATTATATCCTAAAACCGGCGATAATTTCAGTATATATTCAACATTTCACGCGATTCATAGAGAAAGGCTGCCCCTGACGACGGAGACAGCCTTCTCTTACCTATTATTTTTTCGATGTGATATCGATTGCTTTTTTAATATCTTTATATGAATTAGATTTTCCGTATAGGAGCACTCCTCCGCGATACACCCTTGCCCCAAATACTCCAAGAATAATAATCGTCACAAGGAGGACCACAATTCCTATGACGGGTTCATACACTGGAAGATTCAGCATCCCTACACGAAGGAACATAACCATCGGTGTAAAGAACGGGATATACGAAGTGATCGTGACAAAACTGGATTCCGGATTTCCAAGACCGAACATGGAGATGAAGAATCCAATCATGATCAGGAAGGTCATCGGCATGATCATCTGCTGTACATCTTCAATTCTACTGACAAGAGATCCCAGTAATGCAGCCAGGGTGGCATACAGGAAATACCCTAATAAAAAGAAGATTACCGCATAGATAATGACACCTACTGATAAAGATTCAAATCCGAATCCTTCAAAGAAATCCCCTACCAGTTCATCCTTCTTTTGAATCATTGTAAAATAGCCCACTGCCAGGATTACGGCTAACTGTGTTAATCCTGCAAGGCCGATTCCAATGATCTTGGCAAACATTTGTTTAACCGGAGACACACTGGATATTAGGATTTCCATTACCCTCGAGCTTTTTTCTGTGGCGACTTCCATGGCCGTCATGTTGGCGTAAGCAATGACGGAGAAATAAATAAAGAATAATAGAACATATACTATACCCCTAGCCTGACTCAATTCTTCCTCAGACTTGGCTCCTTCAATAAGGGCTTCCTTTTCAAAAGCAACAGGACCGCTTAACAGTGCCAGTTCATCACCTGAAAGCTCTAATTTACTTGCAGCCAGTGAAGACTTCACATTTTGCAGGGCGACTTGTAATTCCCCGCTCACATTGGAATCTGATAATGAATTGGATTTATACAGTGCTTGCGGAAGACCTTCATCGCTTTCACTCAAAATGAGTAATCCTTTTAATTCTTCAGATTCTATATTCTTTTCGATTTCTTCCATCGATTGGGTGGCAGGTTCCAGCTCGATCTCGCTATTCATAATCTTCAGCTGCTGCACTAGCGGATCATACAGGTTGCCCGTTTCGTCCTGAACCGCTATTTTACTCGTGTCATCATCACTGAAGTTCGAAATGATACTGTCAAAATTGGCCAGTAATACAAGGGCAGCGGCAATGATGACGGTGGAAATGATAAAAGATTTTGCCTTAAGCTTTGAAAAATAGGACTGACTAAGGATCAAGAAGAAATTATTCATAAGAAGTTCCCACCTTTTCTATGAAAATATCGTTCAGGGAAGGTTCTTCTAATTCGAACTTACGAAGGAATCCCTTTTGAACAACGTCATGAAATACATTTTGGGCATCAGCCTCAGACTCGACCTGAAGAAGAACCCCTTCCGTTGTTTCTTTCAGCTTCGTCACGCCTTTCATATCCTTTAGATATAGAAGATCAAAATCTGAGTGGATGACCACATTCTTCTTCCCGAAGGAACGCTTGATTTCCTTCAAGCCGCCATGCACTACGGGACGCCCTTTATGCATGATGCATAGGCTTTCACAGAGCTCCTCCACATGCTCCATACGGTGACTGGAGAAGACGATTGTGGTTCCATTATTCTTGATTTCCCGGACCGCATCCTTTAACAGTTCAACATTTACCGGATCCAGGCCGCTGAACGGTTCGTCGAGAATCAGTAAACTCGGCTTATGGATAACCGATGCGATAAACTGAATTTTTTGCTGATTTCCTTTTGAAAGTTCTTCTACTTTCTTGTTCACGTTCTGAGGAACATTGAATCGTTCCAGCCAGTAATCCAGTTCTTTCAGGATGGTCTTTTTCTCCATACCACGAAGACGCGCCAGATAGACAATCTGATCGTTCACCTTCATTTTCGGATATAATCCTCTTTCTTCAGGCAGATATCCAATTTCCGGACTTGTGGAATAATCGATCCTCTTCCCTTTCCACGTAATCTGCCCTTCCGACGCATCTAATAACCCTAACACCATTCGAAATGTCGTCGTCTTCCCTGCCCCATTCGCGCCAAGGAATCCAAACATTTCCCCCGGTGGGATATCCAGTGACAGCTGATCAACTGCTGTAAATTGTCCAAACCTTTTGGTTACCTGTTGTATACTCAAACTCATTTCAGCATTCCCCTCCTATACTTTTAAACAAGCATCTTTTTTCTCTCTAGTACTCTACGATTTTATACAAAAAAGGTTTCATTTCCCAGCTTTTTTATTTATCAAACTATTGGGACTTTCCTAAAAAATGATAATATGAAAAAATAAAAGAGTACATGAATACTATACAAAGGGGTATATCACAATGAAAGTTTACAAATTAACGGTTTTTGAAAAAGACGGAAAAAAGATTCTGGATGAATCATTCGAAGCTTCATCAGACAGCGACGCAAAGAAAATGGGTGAATCCATGTTAGAAGAAAAGGGGTATTCCGAGCATACGCATCGCTGTACTTCTCCTCTTGGGAAACTATTGTTGTTTCATGTGTAAGGTATACATCCTGCATTGCGGGTCACTTCCAGTGGCTTGTAATGCATTTTT
Organism: Rossellomorea aquimaris; assembly: GCF_008180865.1. Lineage (GTDB taxonomy): Bacteria > Bacillota > Bacilli > Bacillales > Bacillaceae_B > Rossellomorea > Rossellomorea yichunensis. The sequence goes on along the minus strand of NZ_VTEX01000001.1, from coordinate 130,647 downwards.
TAATTAAAAGGATGAATGTATAACGAAAAAAAGAACCAACCCTTCAGGTTAGTTCTCTTTAACTATTATTCTCCCTTAAATTCAGGTCGTCTTTTCTCCACAAATGCACGGATGCCTTCCTGGTGATCCGAGGTTTGACGCATGAGCCATTGCCCTTCTTTTTCCAGTTCAAGCGCACGTTGTAGTCTGTCTTTGTTTAATGTGACATATACTTCTTTCGTTTTCATCATCGCTTTCGTCGGTGCACTTAATACTTGTTTTGTATAGCGCTCTATGCCTTCTTCCAATTTCCCGGATGGAATCGCTTCGTCTACAAGTCCCTTCATAAGGGCCTCTTGCCCTTCCAATACTTTACCGTTCCAAATCAATCGTTTAGCTTTATGTGTACCCAGGCGCTCCTGCAGAAGAAAATGACTTCCACCATCCGGAATCAGTGCGATGCCGATAAAGTTCATGGCAAGCTTGCTGTCTTCTTCACACAAAATATAGTCCGAGCAAAGCGCCAGACTGAAACCAAGACCTGCAGCAGCCCCATGTATGCCTGTTAGAACAATCTTAGGCATGGTATACAGAGTCATCACCAGTTCACTGATGGTATCCATAATACCTGAGAACTGTTCCTCTCCGCTTAAGGAAAGCATCGACTTAATATCTCCTCCGGAAGAAAACCCCTTTCCTTCTCCTGTCAGGACCAATAAAGAAATAGATGGGTCATTTTTCACTTCTTTTAACGCAGCCAGGAGCTCTCCCATAAGCCCTGCATCCAACGCATTCAGTGATTGAGGACGGTTCAGCTGTAGCCTTGCCACCTTACCTTCTTTTTGTAATTTTACTGTTTCGTATTGATTTGACACTGTCAAAAAAATCCCTCCCCTTTCTTCTAGCATAGCGTAATATCCTATTTATAGGAATTATTATTTTGAATAGTACAATAATTCAAAGGAGAGGTCGACTTCGGAACGACCTCTCTTACGAGTTATATTTGTTTCATTCTATCCTGCACTTGATCCCTCAAGGCTCTCTTTAAAAATTTCCCTACAGACGTTTTGGGTATCTCATCAAGGAACAGGATTTCATCCGGCAGCCACCATTTGGCAAACTGTGGTTTCAGAAAGTCCATGATTTCTTCTTTGGACACATTTCCTTTTCCTGAGTCTTTTAACACCACACAAGCGATCGGGCGTTCCTGCCATTCTTCATGGGGAACCGCAACTACCGCTGCTTCGAATATATGTTCATGTGCCATGAGAGCATTTTCAATGTCTACAGAAGAAATCCATTCTCCACCTGATTTGATCAAGTCCTTTGTGCGGTCCACGATTTTAATGTAGCCCTCTTCATCGATGGTGACGACATCACCTGTATACAGCCAGCCATCACGGAATGCTTCCTCTGTTCTTTCATCTTCATAGTATTCAGAAGCAATCCATGGACCTCTCAGGGCAAGCTCTCCCATTTCCTTTCCATCCCAAGCCACTTCTCCGTCTTTCCCGACGATTTTCATGTCTAATCCAGGGACGAGTAACCCTTGCTTTGCTTTCAAATCAAGCTTTTCTTCAGTGGAAAGATCATCATGATAGCTTTTCGATGCAGCTATCACGGCAAGCGGACTTGTTTCCGTCATTCCATATGCATGCATGAACGGAATACCGAATTTCTCTTCAAAGGTCCTGATCATTCCTTTAGGTGCTGCAGAACCCCCGCATAGAACGGAACGAAGGCTGGAGAGATCATATTCATTTTTCTCTAATTCATTGAGCAAACCAAGCCAAATGGTCGGGACCCCTGCAGAGATTGTTACCTTCTCATCCTGCATTAACTGAGCCAGCAATCCTGGAGTGAAATATGGTCCAGGCAGAACCTGCTTCGTCCCGAACCATACAGAGGCAAACGGAAGTCCCCATGCGTTTACATGGAACATCGGTACGACCGGCAGTGCAACGTCTCTTTCACAGACACCAGTGGTATCAGCAAGCCCCAGCGCCATGGCATGCAGGACGATTCCGCGATGAGAATAAATGACCCCTTTAGGATTTCCGGTTGTGGCTGAGGTGTAACACATCCCGGCAGGAGCATTCTCATCAATGTCTGTCCGGAATTGGAAAGAAGGATCGCCTTCCTCCAGCAATCTCTCATAATGATAAACCGGTTCCAAAGTGGTTTCCGGCAAGTCACCATCAGTCATTACAATGAAGGCTTTGACCGTCGGTATCTGGTCTTTGATCTTTTCGATGAGCGGTACGATGTCTGAATCGATGAGCAATACCCGGTCCTTGGCATGATTGATGATATATACGATGTGCTGGGGTGATAAGCGAATATTGATCGTATGTAGGACAGCCCCGCTACAAGGAATTGCAAAATAGGATTCAAGATGTCGATGATGGTTCCAGGCAAGGGTCCCGACCTTATCCCCTTCTTCAATCCCGAGTTTTGATAGGCTGCTTGCAAGTCTTCGTGTTCTTTCTCCCCACTGTTTATACGTGAATCGGCTTATTCCGGACTCAGTGCGTGAAACAATCTCTTTGTTAGGAAAATACTTTTCGGCTCTTTCTATCATTTGTGTCAGAAGCAGAGGTGTTTGCATCATATTCGATCTCTCCCCTCAATTTTGGTAACGTTTTCAAAAGTATTGTCTGATTTCTATGTCTACCTTACTAATTCGACCTTTTCAGAAGTAATCCTTTAAGTATTGTTGAAAAATTCCGATAATTGCACATATATCAACACGTCCTTAGAAATAAAGAAAAAGCCGTCCAGAAGTTCTCTGAACAGCTTGTTTTTATAAAAAGCTCTTTTCGTAAACATTGTTGCTATTTACACACAGACAGTACAGCCTTTTATGAATGAGTGCAAGTGTGAAAACATAGACCGTTCCTTTTCGCTCCAGGCTCTTGCCTTCCGCTACAATCCACTCTGTGCTACTACATTAATACTGCTTACAAGTATAGATAGAAAAACAAAAAATGCTCCTATTCTAGGTATGTTGAGAGTTCCTCCACAAAACAAAGAATCTACAAAGGAATAAAAGAAGATTTCACCTAAATTGATGGATCATTGAACAATCTTTCAAGTGAATCAACAATGCTCCCACGGTAAATAACTTCTTGTAAAGAAGCGATAGTCCGTATTCTTTAGATAGTTTTGTTACTTTTAAGCTCTGTCTCGAAATTTTTTTATAGATGGTGAGGGGAACTGTGTAGACTCCTGCGGAAGTACGGGCGTGCCGAGACCCCGTTCGGCTAAGCTGAGGAGGCTCGGCCGAACGCTAGCTGCAAGCGGAGCAGTTCCCCTCACCATCCAGCACTTACTAATTTGACAGAGCCCAGGCAGATCTTATGTTATAGATCAACAAACTTCGCAAAAAGAGGCTTATGAAAATAAACCATTGAGGATCTTGATCTTCTTATCGGTATATTCTTTGAATCCCAGGTTGTAGGCGTTTGGTTCTTTCGGATTGGCAAAGTGCGTGATCTTTCCGGTCTTCGGATCGATGAATTTACTCGCAGCGCCACAGCCGATGCCAATGATGGTTTGGACCTCTTCCATGATCATGATGTTATAGAGGCTATCCTGCCCCGGGAGAGCATAGCCGACATTCTCGAGGTTACCCAGAATGTTCTTCTGACGATATAAGTAATAGGGATCATAGCCGTGTGCCTTTGTCCACTCTTCGGCAAGGTCCATCATCTTCCCGATTTCCACCCGGTCTGCCACTTTATACTTGTCTTTATTCTTCGTCATTTCAGACGCCCGCTTGAAGGACAGTGTGTGGACGGTCAACGATTCCGGCATAAGCTTCTCGGTCTCATCCAATGAATGCTGAAGCTCTGGAAGCTCTTCACCTGGAAGTCCGATAATGAGATCCATGTTGATGTTGTTCATTCCCATGTTCCGGGATAAATGAAATTTATCGATGGTTTCTTCCACGGTGTGATGACGGCCGATTGCTTTTAATGTTTCTTGTGTATACGACTGAGGGTTGATGGAAATGCGATCGATATTCCATTTCTTTAGTACCTCCAGTTTATCTGGGGAAATCGTATCCGGTCTTCCTGCTTCTACCGTCACTTCCCTTACCGCGTCCACATCTGGGAATGATCGATACATTTCTTCATATAGGGCATCCATTTCTTCTGCCGTGATGGAAGTAGGTGTCCCTCCGCCATAGTAAATCGTCGTAATCTTGACGTTATTCTCTTTGAGCCAGCGTCCCATTTCCTGGATTTCATAGTGAAGCCCGGCCAGGAAGGAATCTACCCGACCTTGTTTACCGAGAATCGCGTATGCAGGAAAAGTACAATACGCACATTTGGTAGGACAAAACGGGATTCCGATATAGATGCTCACTTCATGCTGGAGATCATAGAGATCCGGAACAACCGAAAGCTGCCGGTCCACGATGTTTTGCATCAGCTGAATCTTTTCATCGGTAATAAGGTATTCCTCTTTCAATTTCGCATGAATCGCCTCTTGGGGTATCCCAAGCTGTGTCTGCTTATGTAAAAGCTTGGTAGGACGGATCCCTGTTAAGATCCCCCACTTTTGCCTGATTCCTGTAAGATCTTGAAGAACATTCAGATATACATGAGATACTGCAGTTTTCAGCTGTTTGAAGCGTTCTTTTTCATTTTCATATGAAGTCCAGCCTCGTTCATAGGTCGCAGTGTATAATTCATCAGAAGTCGGTTTTATCAACACAGCTTTTGCTTCTATCTTTTCTTCTATTGTAAGTTCTATTTTGACTTGAAGATCCATGTCATCACAAGAGCCAAAGTGAATCACGGATTCTTCAAAAAATAAATTAGCAATCAATCGCAGGGGGCGCTCAAAACGCTCATCCTCGATTCCTTTTATCAAAACATTCACGTTCTAATCACCTTTCACCAAATCTAATAAGCTTTTATAAGTGTACAGAATGGGGTGGGAATGGTCAATGGCAGGGAGTCCCTTTGAAATAAATACAACACCCCGCTTTCCAATAGAAAAGCGGGGTGTATTGGTTTATGATTTAATGATGTTCATTTTTTTCAGGAATGGAATTGGGTGCTGCTTACGGAATAGCTCTGTTACAAAGTATGGGATGCCTTTTTCGCTTTGGCTCCGTGTAATCCAGTTCGCTGCATCTCTCACCTGTCTAGGCGCGTCTCCCATAGCTACTCCAAGACCACAGCATTCCAAGGAGTCGATGTCATCCGGCCCCGATCCAACCATCACGATTTGATCCTTTTTCACTCCAAGGCGTTCAGATAAATACATTAACCCTCGAAGCTTAGATACGCCCCTTGGCACGATATCAAGTTTATAGTCGGATGTCGGAATGGCGTCCACTTCTTCATACATGCCTTTTAGAGAAGCGACGACGTCCCACACATCTTCACGATGCTCCATGACAACCGATATCTTCGGAACCGACATTGGATTCTCCAAAAGATGATCACTCACACGATCCACAAACTGCTTACTATAAAGTAATTTCGACTCTCTTTGCCAAGAGACTTTTGCCATCTCCCTTGCCTGGGAATTGGCTTTGCCAATGATTGACCTCTTTTCATGGGATAGAGCTACTTGACTTGAGAAACCTTCAAGGAATTGAGCAATTTCATACGTAATGTCCTCGGCAATCTTTTTTACATACATCGGTTTTTCAAGCTCACCAGCGATGTAGGACCCACTATGTGTGACGAGCGGGGTTTTGAGTTTAAGGGCCTTGGCTACTTTCTTAGCTGAAGCAAAGCTCCTGCTAGTTACCAATGTGACCGTTACACCTTTATCTTGAACGTACTCAATTGCATCCTTTGTTTCCCTCGCAATTTTTCCGTTATCATTTACAATCGTTCCATCAATATTTAACGCTAGCATTCTATAGATCATCATCGGTGTCCCCCCTATATGTTGTCTACTCCCTTTCTTTACTTTTATGAAGGAGGAGAGACAAATATGACAAGGGGGTGGGAGCAATTCGCAAATTATAGCGAGTTGCTGGTAGAACTCATCAACTAGATGAAAGTTCTTGTTGGAGTGTATCTTTCTGTTCCACTGCTATATCCACAAAAAAAGGACTAACCCCGTACTGGAAGTCAGTCCTTGTTGTTCCCATATTATTTCTGCATTGAACCGTAAAGTTCTTCAAGCGGCTTCATGATGACCTTGTTCAAGTCATTGATGACCATGCTCATGCGTTGCTCAGCTTCCATAAGCTTTGCAATTACTTCGTGTTGTTGAACAAGTTGAGCTGTTTTTTGAGCTTGCTCTACTTCTTCTTGAGAGATTTCTTCACCGCTCATTTGTTTTTGTTGAAGATTCATTTGAATGTTTCTGAAGTTTTCAAACATCTTGTTAGCAGATTCGTCATTGTTTACTTCGTCATACATCTTCTTCAGTTGTAGAAATTCATCGCTTTGACGTAAAGCACTTTCCAATTCGTTCGCTTGATCGTATAAGTTAATAGCCAAAATACGTACCTCCTATAATTTCACTCTATGTTTCCTACACCACTATAACAAACTTTAGAGTGAAATTCTAGGAAGGACCCTTTGGCCCTGCTGAATTAAGAGATAAAGAGGGCTATGACCCCTTGAACGATTCCAATCACTCCTCCAAGTAATGCCCCTAAGTAAGTAATCATCTTGAATTCACGACGGGAAATGCCGAGAACCAATTCTTCCAATCTTCCAACTGAAAAAGATTCAACCTGTTCCTGCACAATATGCTGCAAGTGCATCTTCTCCATCAGGTTTGGAATCTTCTTCGATAAGAGGTCCGTCCCTCTATCCACCCATTTTGGCAGCTGGTTATTGAAGATGGAATCCTTATGAGTCTCGAGAAAGTTTCTTAGCGGCTTGGATAGGTGTCCTTCGATGTTGACTAGTTTGACCAGGGATGCCTGGACGGTTTTAATCAAGTCTTCTTCAGGTAATCGATCGATGAATTCATCAAGCTTCATTTGTTTCAGTTTGGACCATTCTTTTGTCAGCAGATTGAAAAGGATTTCCTGGGTTCCTTCATGCTTGATGAACTTTACGATTTCAGGCTGTACTTTATCCGCAACAGACGTGTTGCCGAGGAACATTCCGAGCATGTTTCCGAGCATGCCTCTTTCTTTCAGGAAATCGTCGATCATGATCTTCACTTTCATTTTTCCTTCTGGGCTTGTGAAATAAGTTTCCGCACGGTTTGCGATAAAGTCAACAAGCTTCGGAATACTCTCTTCAACTTTTTCCTGCCACTTTTCAGGTAGAGCCTCTTCCAGCCTTTTAGAGGTGTATGCTGCTTTCGTATCTTTCATCTTTTCAGCTACCCACTCATCAAGCCATTCATTAAGACGATCGGAGGATACAGGGATTTGCAGGATATCCAGCCACTCATTCACCGTTTTGTCCGAAGTGAAGACAGGTTGTAATTCTTCCCCTAGCCAGTGGGTTACATCCCTTTGAAAATCTTCATTCATCACTTTTTTCTGAAGACTTTCAGGCGTGATTAAATGATCGACCACCATTTTCCCAAGTTGTTCCGCCAATTCTCCACGGCGTTTTGGGATCAACCCTGGTGTGAATGGTACTTTAAATTTCCCGATATAGTAAGCCCTATAAGGTCTGAATAACATTTTTATGGCTAATGAATTGGTGACTCCTCCAATGAGGGCTCCAATCAACACCATGAACAGTATTAGGATGAAAGCATCCAGCATGATTGCACCTTCCTTTTCTACCTGTCTTGTTTGAACATTTTGCCTTGCTTTACATAGAATGCTATATCAACATTAGCCCAATAAATCATTATAGAATCATTCTTACGGGTTATGCAAACGGGGAATGCCTGATGAAGATAAAATGTTCATTTAGTTCGCATATACATCATCATGATCATCATCACTTGTATATACCGAAACAGATGATGAATCGATATCCTTTTGAACGGAACATGATACTGAAATGTGGAAACTCTTCTCTAGACGTCACATGCAGGGAATATCCATCCGATTCTTTACAGATTATGTTAGAAACAAGCGATTCATTATTCTCTTCCATACCGAATCTGGAAAACATATGGATATCCATCGATTCAAGGCATAGCATCATCCATCTGGGACCGGTTGTGGCCCTACTAATCAACCAATTTTCTTTGAATACATTACATTCACACTCTTTAAAAGAATATTTTACAGAGTGTCAGAGCTGGTTTCAACGAAAAGGTGGATTCTTTTATCTTATTCCGCTCTCTTCTTTTGTTGGAGACCTCTCTGAAGGGGTTGTATTTCTTGATCAAGACTGGGAGCTTAAAACACTTCCTGCTCCTAACATCATTTACAATCGATGTCATTCAAGAAAGGTAGAAAAGACTCCTTCCTTTGAAAAAGCCCTCACTCAATCTGAAGAACGGGACATTCTCGTTTTCAATTCTGGGTTTCTATCTAAAGACGAGGTTTACAATGCGCTGAAAGATGGACCGTCACTCGCCCATCACCTGCCCAAAACCGTGGAGGGATTCGATTCATTGGAGGAAATGCTTTCCTTATATAAGGATGTTTTCGTTAAGGGGGTAAACGGTAGCAGGGGACGCTACATCATGCGTATCCAAAAAAGAGAGAATGATTTTTTCATGCACCAAAATTCATTCACATCACAGAGTCCACTTTCTTTCTCAACCTACTCTGCACTCTATAGGCAAATTCGATCCTGGTGCAACCCTTCTTCTTATTTGGTTCAGGAAACCATTCCATTTCTTACAGTGGAAGATCAGCCATTAGATTTTCGGTTTCTTTGTCACTTGAATGGAAAGGGACACTGGGAAATCGTTTCTTCTGTCGCCCGGATTGCTTCTCATGATCAATTCGTGGCGAATGTCGATCAGGGAGGACGAATCGCAAAACCTCTTCCAATCCTTCAATCTCTTTTTCCCCCCCAGAGAAGTGTTGGGATTCTAAATGATATGAAGGTGTTATGTACGTCTTCTGCCCGACTCCTTTCTGACACGGTTGAAGGGCATTTCGCCGAGCTTGGCATTGATGTCGGCATCGATGAAAGCGGGAAGCCCTGGCTGATTGAAGTCAATTCCAAACCCTCTAAACGAACATACTTGGAAAACGACCGGATTCGTCCTTCGGTTAAAGCATTCTATGAATATAGTTTCACAAAATGGATGAACAAGGAGGATTAAAACGATGAACCAATCATTGGGCATTATGACCCTTACACCGCAAATAACAAACAGCTACTTTCTTGGAATAGCGAAACAATCCCTTTCTTATCCGATTGATCTTTATCTGTTCTCCCCCAAAGGAATCTCTCCTTTAAACGAAACGGTGGATGGATTTTATTTCAATAAAGAAACACAATCATGGGAAAATGAAGCCTTTGAAATTCCGGAATATATCTACGACCGTACCTATTATCTAAAGGATATACAATCCCAGCAGGCAAAGGCCGTTGTTCAGTGGTTAAAGAACCAGAGACACATTCGATTTCTCGGTTATGGGTTACCAAACAAATGGCATCTTTACGAAAAACTTAAAAAGACCCCAATCTCCCCTTACATTCCCGAAACGTATCTTGTGACCGACGGAAAACATTTATTAAATCTACTTACTGAACATAAAGATATAATGATCAAACCAGTGGATGGGGCTCATGGATTTGCCATTTATCATCTTGTTGAAAGCCAGGGGGGCATAGTCGTTCGAACAACGAAAAAGGAAGGGATCAGGGAACAATCCTTCCAAAGGAAAGAGATCTTTATCAAGTGGGTTAACCGAATCCTTCTGCAGCATACGTTCATTTGCCAAAAGCGGATTCTCAATCTGACGAATGAGAATGCACCTTTTGATCTGCGCATTCTTTTGAATAAAAACGCTAATGGAGAATGGAGAGAATTTCAGCGGGCGATCCGTGTAGGGGAACAGCTGGCAATTCTGACCAATATCAGTCGAGGAGCTTCATATAAATCATATAGTGATTGGATGACTCTTCACGATTCTTCTTGGGACAATATTGAAGAAGAACTCACTGACATTATGGAAGAAATGCCTTTACTACTTGAAGAACATTTTTCAGCTCTGTTTGAAATCGGGGTTGATATTATTATTGGTGAGGATCAATCACTGTGGATTCTCGATATGAATTCTAAGCCGGGACATAAAGTAGTAGATGCACTTGGACCTGAGAAACTGCCATCCTTATACAAAGCTCCATTAGATTATTGTGAGTTCTTGGCATCACAATCACTAACATCCTTAAGACGAGGTGATTTCTAATGCTTAAAACGTATAAAATAGAACAATTCCAAGATGAAGAATGTCTTCTATACCTCCCCTCTGGTTTCAAGCTGGAGGAAAAAAAATTCCCTCATACAGTAATCCTTGGAACTGCAAGGCAATCCGCGGAATGTAAGCGTCATCCGAATGGACGTAACGTGATTGGCATTAGCTCTGGTTTAGCCGGGAAGTTACATCTTCCTTCGAAAGTAAAGTCCCTTTCTCTCTTTTGTAAAGAGGATTGTTTATATGCAGGAGTGCTCATTGGCATATTCACCTCAGGATTCACAAGTTTTAGCTTAAGCCCGATTGGTGAGCGCTCTTATTTCTTCAAAAAGCTCTTATCTGTTCAATCATCCCTTGGAGTCATTCCCTTCGTGTTTGGAGAGCGTCATATTAATTGGGAGAACGGACTCGTAAAGGGATATTTTCACTTTGGAGAAGGTTGGGAAATCGAGGAGATTCCTTTTCCAAATGTTATCTATGACAGGCTACCGAACCGCCGCAGTGAAAAGCATAAAACGTACCAGAGCATCAAAGAAAGGCTACAGAGGGAATACGGTATTCCCTGGTACAATCCAGGTTTCTTTAATAAACTTGATTTGTTTGAACGACTGGAAAACGATTCTTCAGTCCAGCACCTGCTTCCGGAAACACATTCATTTCAATCATTTGATGAAATGGAAAGAATGCTTGCCACCTATCATCATATTTATCTTAAACCGAAAAACGGCAGTCTCGGCAATGGCATCCACAAGATTACGTATAATCGCTCATCCGATGAATATTATTGCCGGTTCAGAGATGAAGATCGTAAAAATCGCTTACTGAAATTTAAGTCCTTGGAGCAACTTGTCAATACGGTCTTTAAGAATCGAAATCTTGACACTTTTATCGTTCAGCAGGGAATTTCTCTGTTGCAGGAAAATAACCGGCCGATCGACTTCCGGGTTCATACGAATAAAGGTGGGGACGGAGAATGGCAAGTAAGTGCAATGGCCGGAAAAGTGGCAGGATCAGGAAGTGTGACCACCCATGCAAATAACGGTGGAGAAGTGAAAATTTTATCGGAGCTGTTTCCGGATGAAGCAGTCCGAGAAGTTATTGAAGGTGCACTAAAGGACGCAGCTTTAACACTATCACATGCCATCGAACGAAATCTGGAAGGATTTATAGGAGAAATCGGTTTTGACTTCGGAGTGGACGAAAATCATCGAATTTGGATGTTCGAAGCAAACTCTAAGCCGGGAAGGTCTATTTTTTCCCATCCCCATTTGAAGAGCTTTGATTTATTAACAAGAAAACTTGCCTTATCATTCGGGATCTTTCTCACTCAGCAAAGCTTGAATCACCCTGAGGAAATGCTTCCATGAACATCCTTTATAATCGGGAGAAGAAAACCTTTTTTCATGTGGAAGAATCCATAAAGACCTATAAATTTGCGAAGAATTCCTTTCTTCTTTCTTCTCAGAATTCAAAAGATTGCTATCAATTCACCATCTCGCCTCATCAGAAGAACATTCCGGCGATTCCCCTGATCGGAATCGTAGCAAGTAAGGAGGAAAAGAATAAATACAAGGGGAATTTTGAATTGTTTAGATCGATTCAGCTGGACGTTGAACAGGCAGGTGGAGTCTGTTTTGTCTTCTCTCCTCAAGATGTTTTCGGTGATTCCATTTCCGGGATCATGTACAATCAGCCATTAAACAAATGGGTGAAATGCCTATTTCCTGTACCAAACGTCATTTATAATCGCGTTCCCTCGAGGCATGCTGAGCAAAATCAGGCCTATCAGAAGCTTCTCCATTTTATTAAGGAACATAAAATTCCTTTCTTCAACCCTCATTTCTTTAACAAATGGAAAATATACGAGCTTCTGTCCAAAAGTCGTGAACTCGATCCGTACCTGCCGCAAACTGAGCTTGTCACAAATGAAGAGTCCTTTACCAACTTTCTTACGTCACATAAAAAAATATATGTGAAACACTCTCTCGCTTCGCAAGGAAAAGGAATCAGACTCATCGAAATCGATGACAATGGACGTATTCTCTGCAAAAGCATAAAAAAAATGGAGAGGTTCTTAAACGTATCCCGCCTGTTTCAATCATACAGCGAATGGTTTAATAGTAACCAGTGGATCATACAGGAAGCCGTTGACTGTAAAACATTGCATGATCATCGCTATGACTTCCGAATATTAGTCCTTCACACGGGGGAGGATTTTCGTTTAATAGGCATTGGTGTCCGTATGTCACAACGACAGGAAGTCACCACTCATGTACCTACCGGTGGGAAGATCATTTCTCTTAAAGAAGTCGCAGACGTTCATACGAAAAAGGAAATCTCAAGGATCGTTCAAACATGTGGGGAAGAGCTTGCTAAATCCTTTGGCTATGTTGGAGAGTTCTCCATCGACTTAGCTCCACGGGAACAAGGGGGATTTGTATTATTTGAAATCAATTCAAAGCCCATGAGCTTTGATGAAGAAGAAATTGAAAACAAACGGCGAAAACAGCTTGTCCGCACATTCCTCACACTCAGTGCTAAAAATAGTGAAGGTTGAATCCAGGTGGTTCAACCTTTGTCATTCTTACCGTAATGAATTATAAATCGTAGAAAATCTTGTAGCATGTTCCATTTCATCAGTCATGGCAATAAATAGGGGCTTATAGGCTTGTTGATTCGGAATCTCCAGCAGCATGTCCCTGTAGAATTCTGCAGCCTCAAGCTCATCCTTCAGTGCAAGCAGGACTCCTTCTTTAAAAGTGGTAAACCCCACCTTCTCTTTCTTATGCTCGTAATATTCTCCCGTTAATAAATAATGGAGGTATTGGAACATTTCATAATGCACCTTTTCATCCTTCTTGGCATGTTCGATAAACTCTACATATAATGGATTATTCGTCCGCCCTTTTAATTCTTTATAGAAATAATAGGCTGTCCATTCATCACTGATCGCCTTTTGCAAATCACGAATAAACGAATTCATTCTTCGCCCCTCCTCTATCTCTTCAGTAAATTCTATTAGAGGAGAATTCCATTTATGATACATTTAACACCCACACCTACACAGCATGTATTAAAACGTTTACAATAATAGTGGAGGTGATGAAAAATGATTCAACATTTTCAATATAAAAGCATGTTCGAAAATAAACAGCTTCCCGGCTGGACGTTTTCCTTTTACTTCAGCGGGACAAAATTTCAAGGGAATTACCATAAAGACGGTAAAATTGAATGGACTGGAGCAACTCCACCGCCCGATAAGGAAGACACCCTTAAGAAGCAGCTTCATGAGCTGATGCTGTTCCACGTTTATGATTGATGGAACGTACATAATTCACCTGAAATAGAGAATTAATGAGCCTTCATGTATAACTTCAGCTTCCTTTCCAAAACTAAAGTAAGGAGGCTGATGAGCATGAAAAAAGATGATCAATTCCTTCCAGATACCAATTATGAAGGAAAAGAAAAAGTATTTCTCGATGTGGACCGTTTTATCAACGAAGGCATGTCCGGGGGGTCCGTCCACATGAGGGAAAACACAACCAACATCGAAGAAGCAATCGAAATCACGGATCATGAAGAACCACCGAAATAGAAAAGCGGAGGGGGCTTGCCCAGAGGCGACAAGCATAAGACGAGAATGCCAGAAAGGCGCCCTTTGCCTTTTTGGCATTCTCGGCTTATGACCTCGAGCCTCTAGCCACCGGAGCCGGACAATAGAAAAGCGGAGGGGGCTTGCCCAGAGGCGACAAGCATAAGACGAGAATGCCAGAAAGGCGCCCTTTGCCTTTTTGGCATTCTTGGCTTATGACCTCGAGCCTCTAGCCACCGGAGCTGGACAATAGAAAAGCGGAGGGGGCTTGCCCAGAGGCGACAAGCATAAGAAAAGAATGCCGGAAAGGCGCTGCTCTTTGCCTTTTTGGCATTCTTGGCTTATGACCTCGAGCCTCTAGCCACCGGAGCTGGACAAATAGAAAAGCGGAAGCGCCTCGTTCAGCCCCGACAAGCATAAGGCAGGCTTGCTGGAAAGGCGCTTTTGGCCTTTTTAGCAAGACTGACTTATGACCTCGAGGGGCTAGGCGCTGGAGCTGGACAAATAAAACAAAAAAGCTGCCAAAAAGGAGCATTATCCTTCGGCAGCTTTTAGTATTTATCGACTTCTGACAAGCATATTGACGGCTTCTTGAATAGCATCTTCTGCATTGATGCCCTCTTCTTCCGATTCACGAATGCAGGCTTCCAGGTTTTTCGCAACGATGAGACCTAATGTACGATCAACGGCAGTACGTACGGCAGATAATTGAGTCACAACATCCTTACAGTGTTTTTCTTCTTCCATCATTTTCAACACGCCGCGCACTTGACCTTCAAGGCGTTTCATTCGATTGGTAACTTCTTTAGTATATTCCATTTTAGGACACCCCATAATGATTTATTCATTCTTCAATAGTATTAAAATTAGCGATTTATTGCAATCGTGCACACTTTGATTAATCCAACTATTTAAGTACAATAGACATTATAACCTTTTTCACTATAATAATGAACAAAGAGGGATGACATGTTTACATATTTACGTAAAAAATTTCCTACTGCCATAATCCAAAACCATTATCCAACCAATCTTGAAGCTACAAAGATTTGGTTTACAAATGAAGCAGAAGATGAATACATAGGCATTGTTAGAAGTGAGATCACTCAAGAGGAAACGGAGTTATTGCACTGCTTGTTCAAAGAGATAATAAATCCATCCGGATCGATCAATGATTCTCCCAACTCAATGGAATGGTTCACCTATTTATATAATAATGGACCAATGCCTTCAAATATAGACGGCGAATTCCGGATCATTCAATTCTCTATGAAGGAGAGTTTAGACCAGCTTCTATTAAAAGAGGCGTTTAAACATTTATTACCCCTCCACACGATACTTGTATTGCAGGATGATAATATGGGCTTGCTCATTGAAGAGAAAGGTGCATGGAATTTGGATGAAGAGCAATTATTATCTATTTCCCATGTGATTGAATCGGACTTTTTTGCCAGTCTTTCTTATTTCATAGGACAATTTCACGATGTTCCACAAATCCCTCTCACCTTTAAATATGAGCGGGAATTGTTTTCATTCTCCAGAACTGTACATAAGCAGGCATTTATTCAATCCGTGGTGACGGTTCTGCCTGAATTTGCCCTCCATCATTTACCGCAGGAATGGAAAAAACAAATTTTCACAAAGGTGACTGACACCTTTCTGGAAGATCCTGAATTGATTCACACTGTTAAGGCTTTTCTCGAACATCAATCAAATATCAGTCAGACTGCCAAGAAACTATTTATGCATCGGAATAGTGTACAGTATCGAATTGATAAGTTCATTGAAAAAACCAATATTGATATTAAAACGTTTCAAGGTGGAATTTTAGCCTATTTCGCATGCTTGAACTTTCAATCTGACAACCTGCATAAAAAGGAATAAGGAACTTTGTGCAAGTTGACCATATCGTTTTGAATCCGCTTTCTCTACAATAGGGCTATAGATGAAAACGATTGCATTTCAAGGAGGAGAAAGTAAATGGCTGAATTAAAATTAGAAAATATCCACAAAATTTATGATGGCAAGGTTACGGCAGTAAATGACTTTAATCTTCATATTCAAGATAAAGAGTTTATCGTATTTGTAGGACCTTCAGGTTGTGGAAAGTCAACGACTTTGCGTATGATTGCCGGACTTGAAGAAATTTCTAAAGGAGATTTCTCTATCGATGGAAAGCGCGTAAACGATGTGGCACCAAAAGACCGGGACATCGCCATGGTTTTCCAGAACTATGCCCTATACCCACACATGAGCGTATATGATAATATGGCCTTTGGACTTAAATTACGTAAATTCGATAAACAAGAAATAGACCGTCGAGTTCAAGAAGCGGCTAAAATCCTTGGTCTTGAAGCACTGCTTGATCGTAAACCGAAAGCATTATCAGGTGGTCAGCGCCAGCGTGTAGCACTTGGACGTGCCATCGTTCGTGATGCGAAAGTGTTCTTAATGGATGAGCCTCTGTCCAACCTTGATGCTAAGCTTCGTGTGCAAATGCGTGCAGAAATCGCCAAGCTTCACCAACGTTTACAAACGACAACGATTTACGTAACACATGACCAGACAGAAGCAATGACTATGGCAACTCGTATTGTTGTCATGAAGGATGGAGTCATCCAACAAGTTGGTTCTCCTAAAGAAGTATACGATAAGCCTGAAAATGTTTTCGTAGGCGGATTCATTGGATCACCTGCTATGAACTTCTTCCACGGCTCCCTTGAAGATGGTAAATTCGTGATTGGAAATACCAAAGTTTCTGTACCGGAAGGGAAAATGAAAGTGCTTCGCGAACAAGGTCATGTAGGCAAGAGCATCGTTCTGGGAGTGCGTCCTGAGGATATTCATGATGAACCACTATTCTTAGATACTGCACAAGGTGCGAAAATCACTGCGAAAATCGAAGTATCTGAATTAACAGGTGCTGAAACGATGCTTTACTCTCAATTAGAAGGACAAGAGTTTGTTGCCCGCGTTGACTCTCGTACCGATATCGCTGCCGGCCAAACAATTGAACTTGCTTTTGATATGAACAAAGCTCATTTCTTTGATTCAGAATCCGAGTCAAGAATTCGATAAAATAAATACTTAAAGCCGCACTCATTCACGAGTGCGGCTTTTTTACATCGTTTAAAACTCTGTCAAATCTATGCTTTTCCCCTCTTCTTCCCCACATCGAATACATGTAAAAAGATGGAGGCAAGTATCAGAGCAGCTGCTATTCGGTATGCCATCGGCTAATTGTACATGCTGTATATCCATATACGCACTGTACTCATCGTAAAAATCATAATATCTTCCCTGATCGGTTGTAGAGTCTCCGCACTTTGGGCAAAGTCCCCTGTATTCAACGATCCCGTTACATAATGCGCAAGCTTTCATGCTGTGTCACCATACTTTCAATCTAATTCATTGTATAGTGTTATCCTTTTTACAATCACAGTGATTTATGTAGAAAACTTTTAGGGATTTATCAGGAATAAATTCCCTGTCATCACTTTGAATATAAATTCAGAAACGAACCATAATACCTATTAACAAGGCAGGAACAAGCCTTCTCTCCCACCACTCGATGGGTTACGCCATTATTAGAATGGTCGCTCATGGAATAGCGGGCTGGTGCAAATCCAGCTAACCCAACCAAAAAAACTTATACATTTTAAGGAGATGACAGATTATGCAACAGCAACAATCTCGCAGCAATTCATCTAACCAACTAGTAGCTCCAGGAGCTCAACAAGCTATCGACCAAATGAAGTACGAAATCGCTTCTGAATTTGGCGTACAATTAGGACCAGATGCAACAGCTCGTGCTAACGGTTCTGTAGGTGGAGAAATCACTAAACGCCTTGTACAAATGGCTGAACAACAAATCGGTGGCGGGTACCAAAAATAATCAGCAATTTCATATGAATGGATAAAGCCCCCGGTCCTTGGCCGGGGGTTTTCATTTTGGATGTCTTTTCACTATAAAAACTGACCCCATTAGGAGCCAGCTCTTCATATTATTTATTATGAACCATACTTGCCGGATCGATCCACTGATCATACTCCTCTGCGGTCAGATATCCTGATTCGATGGCTGCTTCTTTTAATGTAGAGCCATTGTTGTGAGCTTTCTTGGCTATTTCAGCCGCTTTTTCATACCCGATATGAGGATTTAATGCCGTTACGAGCATAAGGGACCTTTGAACAAAGTCCTCTATTACCTCTACGTTCGCTTCAAGTCCTTTTACACATCTATCGTTAAAGGACTTTATTCCATCTGTAAGCAGTCGTATGGATTGCAGCATGTTATAGATGATGACTGGTTTAAATACATTAAGTTCGAAGTTTCCTTGGCTGGCGGCAAATCCGATGGCCGCGTCGTTCCCGAATACTTGTGTCACTACCATCGTCACTGCTTCACTCTGGGTGGGATTCACTTTGCCCGGCATGATCGAACTTCCTGGTTCATTGGCAGGGATCGTTATCTCACCAATCCCACTACGGGGACCGCTCGCTAACCATCTTACATCGTTGGCTATTTTCATCAGATCTGCTGCCAGTGCTTTTACAGCTCCGTGTACGTACACGATTTCATCGTGGGACGTTAGGGCGTGAAATTTATTATCAGATGAGGAAAACTTGATGCCAGTCTGAGCTTCTAATTGTCTTGCCACTTTGTCACCAAATTCCGGATCGGCGTTAATCCCCGTACCGACAGCTGTCCCACCGATAGCCAGATTGACTAATTGATGAACGCTTTCTCTCAGCATACTATAGGACCTTTCCATCATGGCACGCCATCCGCTGATTTCCTGACCGAGCGTCAATGGTGTTGCATCTTGAAGATGTGTACGGCCAATTTTAATAATATCACTGAATTGGTCTTCTTTTTCTCTTAATGTCGCAGTAAATTCCTGAATGACAGGAAACAGCTTTGATTCGATTTCTTGATACGCAGCGATGTGCATGGCTGTAGGGAATGTATCATTTGAGCTTTGGGACATGTTCACATCATCATTCGGATGGACTTTCTCATCCGATCCTTTATCTTTGAAAATTTCATTGGCACGAAAGGAAACGACTTCATTTATGTTCATATTGGATTGTGTACCGCTTCCTGTTTGCCATACAACAAGGGGAAAATGGGCGTCCCACTTTCCTTCCAGGATTTCATCACATGCCTGTCCAATCGCCGTCTTCTTGGCATCTGATAGCTTACCAAGTGAATGATTGACGACTGCGGCGGCTTTCTTTAACTGTGCGAAGGCATATGTAACCTCAATGGGCATTTTCTCTGTACCGATTTGGAAATTTTCTTTACTTCGCTGAGTCTGTGCTCCCCAATATTTTTCCTTGGGCACCTTCATTTCTCCGATTGTGTCACGTTCTATACGATATTCCATTCTAGTTCCTCCCTTAAATGATTCTTCTATTACCATATTTCCACTAATCCAGTTAATCTAACCTTTTTCTGAAAAGTTTATTAGACTGACATAACATTATGACTCTAAACCTAAAAAAAGATGAATGAGCATGAGTCTCATTCATCTTTTACAATTTATTGTATTAAGTTCAGGAATTGTTTCGTACGTTCGTTCTTAGGCTGTTCAAACACTTCTTGAGGAGAGCCTTCTTCAACGATATATCCACCATCCATGAAGATGACTTTATCGGCTGCTTCTTTGGCAAATCTCATTTCATGAGTCACCACAACCATGGTCATCCCTTCTTCAGCAAGGTCCTTCATTACCTTTAGAACCTCCCCGACCAATTCAGGATCGAGTGCTGAGGTTGGTTCATCGAAGAGCATCACTTCCGGCTCGATCGCTAATGCTCTTGCGATTCCTACCCGTTGCTGCTGCCCTCCTGAGAGCTGGAACGGATAGTAGTCCACTTTTTCACCGAGTCCTACTTTTTCAAGGAGTCTGATCGCTTTTTTCTTTGTTTCGGACTTGCTTCGTTTTTGGACGATAGTTGGTCCTTCCATTACGTTCTCCAGTGCGGTCATGTGGGGAAACAGATTATAGTTTTGGAACACCATGCCTGTTTTCCGTCTAAGTTTAATAAGCTCTTGCTTGGAAACCTTTTTATTAAAATCAACGGAAGTACCGCCAATTGAAACCGTTCCGTCATTCGGCAATTCCAGTGCATTTAAACAGCGGAGGAAGGTTGTCTTTCCTGAACCCGATGGGCCAATCAGGACGATCACCTCTCCTTTATTGACTTCTACATTCATTCCTTTTAATACTTCTAATTGATCAAAACGTTTAGTTAATCCCTTGATGGAAATCATATTCAATCTCCTTTAATATTACTTGGCAATATATCGGTCCAGTCTTGTCTCGATCCGCCCTTGAATGATGGATAGAATAAAGCAAATAATCCAGTAGAGCAAGGCAGCTTCCATGTACATGAGCAGGAACTCATAGTTTGTTGCAGCGATTTCCTGTGCTTTTCTGAACATTTCCGTTACGAGAATTAATGAAGCTAGAGAGGTATCCTTCACCAAACTAATGAAAGAGTTCGATAATGGTGGGATGGATACCCTGGTTGCCTGGGGCAGGATGATTCTCTTTAGTGCCTGCGAATACGTCATACCAATTGAATAGCCCGCTTCCCATTGGCCTATAGGAATCGATTGAATCGCTGCACGGACGATTTCAGAGGAGTAGGCACCTTTATTTAATGAGAAAGCAATGATGGCAGACGGGAACGGATCAAACTTTATTCCAAGTG
The DNA here is from genome assembly GCF_008180865.1 of Rossellomorea aquimaris. GTDB lineage: Bacteria > Bacillota > Bacilli > Bacillales > Bacillaceae_B > Rossellomorea > Rossellomorea yichunensis. The sequence continues at coordinate 110,074 of NZ_VTEX01000001.1, read as the reverse complement.
TCGGTAAGCCGTAGAAAATAATGAACAATTGAACGAGTAAAGGTGTTCCCCTGATGGCAGATACATAGAATCGTGCAATTCCTCTTAGAATCGATACATTGGACAATCGGGCAAGGGCTGTAAGGACGGCCAGGATCATTCCTAAAGCAAAAGAAATCAGCGTCAGAGGGATAGAATAGTACAAAGCTCCCTCTAGCATTGGAAGCAGGGAGCTTTGTAAAATATCAATCATCGCTTCAGGATCCTGGTAGATACTACTTAGGAGATACATCTTCTCCGAACCATTTCTCAGAAATCTCTTTGTACGTACCGTCTTCCTTCATTTCCTCTAACGCTTTGTTTACTTCTTCCACTAACTTGTCATTACCTTTACGGAACATGAGACCACTTTGACCGGCATCTCCAGCTTCAGCTGCAATTTTGACATTGGCATTCGGCTGTTTCTTTAAATAATCCAGAATAGAGATTTTATCGTTCACTGTTACGTCCACTCTGCCTTGCTCAAGGAGTTGTATGGATTGTGATAGTCCCTCTACACCCTGGATTTCTGCACCATTTTTTTCAGCGATGTCGCGGTAGTTACTTGTCAGAGATTGAGCAGAAGTCAATCCCTTGATGTCTTCAAATGATGTTACATCCTTATTGTCTTTCGATACAACCACTACTGCACTTGATTCAATATACGGTGTTGAGAAATCATATTTCTCCTGGCGATCTTCACGAATTCCCACTTGGTTCGCGATTACGTCAAAACGCTTAGAATTCAAACCTTCAAACATGGCATCCCATTGAGTCTCTTGGAATTTAGCTTCAACGCCAAGGCGCTTTGCTACTTCACGGGCAATCTCTACGTCAAACCCAGTCAGTTCCCCTGATTCGTCATGGAATGTAAAAGGAGGATATGTACCTTCTGTTCCAACCAGTAATTCTCCTTCTTCCATCACTTGATCGTAAAGTGATGTTTCAGAACCTTCTTTAGAATCACCACTGGATTCTTCTTTATCATTAGATTGACCACACGCAGCTAATACCATGGATAAAGCAATTAGCATGATGATGGATAATTTCCATTTTTTCATTGTAAAACCCCCACTATTCTTATCGGATTTAAAACTATTACGAATGTCATCATAAAACGATATTAGGAATAAGTCAATACATAAGTTTTCAATTCGAGACTTTAACATTCTTCACACTTATTAGTATGTATTCTGATATGCTCAATCATGTAAAGAATAACGATTTTGCGATAAACTATTTATTAATGGGAAACGGGAGGTCATAATGATGAAAATCGCTTTATTTGGAAGTACGGGGCGTGTCGGTTCTGTTGTTTTTCAACAAGCAAACTCTACACATGAAGTGAATCGTTTGGTTCGAAAAAAAATGGATAGACAAGCCTCTGGCATGGATATTGCTGGTAATGTATTGAATGAAGAGGATGTAATGAAAACCATCGAGGGTTGCGATGCGGTGATCAGCTGCTTGAATACGGATAAGAATGAAGTACTCTCAAGAAGCATGCCCATTCTCTTAAAAGCAATGAGATATCATGGTGTAAAACGAATCATTACCTGTGGTACAGCAGGGATCCTACAAGCACGCAAGAAGTCCAGTCTGTATCGATTCCAGGCAAATGAATCAAAACGTAGAAGCACGACTGCTGCAGAGGACCATTTAAGAGCCTATTTAATCTTAAAAGCTTCAGAAATGGATTGGACGATTGTTTGTCCTACCTATTTACCTGATGGAGAGCGCCTTGGGGAATACCGGACAGAAGTTGATGTCCTTCCTGAAGAAGGAATAAGCATCTCCATGTTTGACACGGGGGATTTTATCTACCAACAGCTGGAGGATGATCGTTACATCAAAACTCGCGTGGGGATTTGTTACTAAAATTAGGGTGGATCCTACTTTACGCCTCATATGAAAAATTCAAGAATATTTCCATCCATAAATCCGTTTGTAATTAGAGGATAGCATGCCCGCTATCCTCTTCCTATTTTCTACTGAAACTTTATCTTTAGCCCCGTTTCCCTCCGGATGACCTACTCATGTCATTTCATCTATCCATTCATTCTATGTAATACATTTTTTCATCCACACATTTTCACTATACCAATACAAAAGGGCTGCCCATATTCACTTAATATAGGGGAATAGCTGAAGCTTGTCCCACCAATCCACATAAGATGTTTTTGTAAGGTTCGAATTTTACCTGACTTCCATTTAGAAAGGGGGTGAGGGAATGATTGTAACAGCACTGGTTGTGCTATTACTCGCACTCGCTCTTGTTGTGGCTATTCTATTAGGGCAGGAAGCTCTTGCTGATGTCCTGTATAGCTGCATCGGTGAAGTTATTAGTGCAGGAAGGGCTTAATGGTCTCCTGTAATTCAACATTGAATCCTTACTCACTCCCCGTCAGACCGGTCTGACGGGGAGTACAAATATTAATAGAAAGGTTTTGAGTATAAGATGTCAGTGAATGATGATTTAAAAAAACAATTGGAAAATTTGGATATAAGCGGCATCATGAACCTTGCTGAGACGATGGTGAATGAAAAAGAGCTGAAACAAACGAAGGGAAATACAAATGAAATTGAAGGGAATAAGCTGATACAGGAGGAAACTCTTTCTTCCCTGAACAAATCATTAAAAAATCTGGTCAACCCCACTTCCCTATCTTTCCTTTCAAACATAGGCAAGCTTTCCGATGTACATCAATCCAGCATTGGAACATCAAGCCTATTAAAATCAATCGGTTCCCTGGAAAATGAACTTGTAAATACTCAACAGAAATTAGATGAGCTAAAAAAACAGAACACAAAAATCCTCCGTCTTTTAAAGGCTAATACAGAATAATTTACAGGGAAAAATTGATACCATGAATATGTATAAAACAAAAAACCTCCTATTATGGTAACCAGTTCTTTGCAGCTCTGGTCATACCAAATAATAAGGTGGTTTTTTGTTTTCTATACAACCGGAAGTATTTCTAGTTGTAACTCAGTTTTTCAGTTCCAGGTTATTGAAAGATCGTCGAAATGATTTCGTCTGTTGTCATTCCGCTCTCGACCTCGAAAGTACCCGGACGCAAATCATTTTCAAGACCTCGCTTTTCAACTTCTTTGTAGAAGTCGAGGCCGTCTTTGATGATGTTTGCGTTTTCCAAGGCATTTCCAACATCAATACTTGTCATACCGGTAGAAACAGTCAATATGGCCTTGTAAACGACCTTATCGTCCGTTTTTTCCTCTTTCTTATCTTCCACTTTCTCTTCCTGTTTCTCGGTCATGGCTGAAAGCTGCTTATTCCACTCTGCTTCTGTATGTATGACAAAGCCGTTTGAAGTCAGCTGTTTCACCATTTCCTCCTCTGAGAGCTTCTCCGTTTTAACGGTTTCCACTTTCTCTGTACTCTTGGCTTCAGATGGACCAAACATATAAACGGCACCGATTGACGTCGTTGCGATTAAGAGACCCGCAGCAAAACTGCGCAATGAATTAGGCGTCACTCTCATTGTGCTACTAAGCTCCTTTCAGTCTTCCTTGTCTTGTAAGGAGCAAGCATGCGCTCTACTTCATTCGGTGTGAGCTGTTTTTTGGATGCAATGCTTTCAATGGAATACCCTCTTTTATGTAAGTCAAGCATTTCACGCAGTATAAACCGTTCTTCCGATTCCGCTGGCGCTGCCCCGGACTGTTGTGCTGTAATTTCAGCATCTAATTGAATATTTCTTAACTGCTTCTCCAGTTCATGTACTTCATTCAATACTGAAATTGAAACATGCTCTATTTGTTGCTCAAGCTGTGAGTTGGTTTGTGTCGTTTTAATAAACGATAAAATGAGCAGCACGACTGCTGTCCCAAATAAAATGGCGATTGCCCACCCCATCATAGGATCCTCCCTTTATGAAACTTTTTTATCAATTAAATTATACATTGATAATGAGAGAATTTCGATTTAAAACGACAAAATCCCACAAAAGTCCTGTTTTCTTAGCAGAATATTGTATTTTTTATTTCACCTCGGGAGTTCTAACCTCTTGTCTCGCCCATCCAAGCTTCCTTTAGATGCGTTTTCAAGATACTCTCCAGAAAATGAAAGAGCACCCGACTAAATTAGTCAGATGCTCCTCCTTCCTATCCTGCCATTTCACCTTTCGATCCTTGTTGAAGCTGATACATTTGATAATAGCGACCCTTCCGCTTCATCAGATCATCATGATTGCCCCTCTCTACGATTTCTCCCCGATCTAATACAATTATTTGATCGGCATTCTTAATCGTAGAGAGTCGATGAGCGATGATGAAGGTCGTTCTTCCCTTTTTCAAGACTTCCATCGCTTCCTGAATGACGGCCTCAGTCTCTGTGTCAATACTCGAAGTCGCTTCATCCAAAATCAGGATTGCTGGATTAAAGGCCAGTGCCCTTGCAAAGGAAATCAGTTGACGCTGCCCTGAAGAAAGGGTGCTCCCTTTCTCGATCACCGGTTCATCATAGCCGTTCTCAAGGTTTTTGAACACTTTTTCAGCACCGACTGCTTTCAGTGCCGCTTCCACCTGTTCTCTTGAAATTCTGGGGTCATCCAAGCTTACATTGGATGCGATGGTTCCGGTAAACAAGTAAGGGTCCTGTAAGACGATCCCCATATGCTCACGAATCGTTTGATAGGGAATATCTACAATGTCTTTGCCGTCAATCAGGATCTTCCCTTCATCACTATCGTAAAAACGGAACAATAGATTCATGATCGAGCTTTTCCCTGAACCCGTGTGCCCCACCAGGGCAACGGTCTCTCCTTTACTTGCGGTAAACGAGATGTCCTTCAGAATATATTCATTTTCCTTGTATCCAAAGAATACATGTTCAAAGCTGACATTTCCGTCATACCTGCTCATTTTCTCATCTTCAACCGATGTTCCGGTTTCTTCTAACAGGCGGAAAACCCGTTCCCCTGCCACTAGTGCCTGCTCAAGGTTTGCCAGCTGATTGACGATTCCTGTCACAGGCTGGAACAACCGGTTGATGTAATCAACGAAGGCATATAGCACGCCCAAAGTGACAACAGATCCAACTCCCATTGAAGCGCCTCCAAAGTACCATATGAATGCCACAAAGGTGATGTTTCTCAGTACCCCGACCAGGTTGTGTGATGTCATCGAATTCAAGCTCAAGAGCTTATTTTGATACTTGAAATGTGTTTCGTTCAACTCTTCGAATTCTTCGTTCGTTTTCTTTTCTCTGCTGAAAGCCTGAATGATGTTCATGCCCTGGATCGACTCATTAATCATGGCATTGATATCACTCACTTTCGACCTGATGATATGGTTGTATTTAGACGCATAGATACGATACAGGTACGTCCATACAACCAGGATCGGAATCAGGATCAAGCAAATGGCTGCTAATTTTGCATCAAGTATAAAGAGTGCGATGTATATTCCAATAATGTAAATCGTACTGGAGAAGAAAGTTGATAAGACTGTTACATATAAATCCCGGATCGCTTCGGTATCGTTTGTGATCCTTGCTACGACCTTCCCTGCCGGCAGATTATCAAAATAGCGGATCGGCAGTTTCTGGATATGCTGGAACACATCATTACGCATCTTCTGAATGACCCGGTTTGCTGCTTTCTGTAGATAGTAGCGCTGACCGTATTGGAAAAAGGCAGCGACTACAAGCAGCCCAAAATAAAAGGCGATCAATTTAATGATTTTCGGGATTTCAGGATTATAAAAACGCAGCAGCTCATCTCCGGTCAACTTCTCGGCGGGATAAGTTGCCGACTCATCCCCTTTCGTAATCGTCATTTCACCTGACTTGACAGACCTTTCTCCGTCGAAGGTGACGGTGGAAGGAACGAAATAAAACTCTCTCCCGACCTGTAAGATACGGATATCATCTTTTCTCGTCTCACCTTCTGAAAAATATTGATCACGTTTATACCATTTTCCCTTATAGGATACAGCTTCTTTCCCTTCTATCGTTTCATACCAGGTGGATTCAATTCCAAGAATATGATCATCGATCAGTTTCTTCGCAATAAATGGGCCTGCAAGTTCTGCTGCTACTGACACACTAAGCATCAAGAGAGCAGCAATGATGATTTTTTTGTAAATAAGGGCATATTCGGTTAGTCTTCTTCCGACGTTCATGCGCTCACCTCCTCGCGTGAGGAATCCTCAACTTGTTGGCGGTCGAATTGTTCTTTATACCAACCACCGTTTTCAAGGAGTCGTTCATGTACCCCTTCTTCTACCACTTTCCCATCTTCAAATACGATAATCCAGTCTGCATGCTGAACTGCGGAGAGACGATGAGTCGTAATAATCGTTGTTTTTCCTTCACGTTCTTTTCGTATATTGTCAATGATCTTCGCTTCAGTTTTCGCATCAACAGCCGATAGCGAGTCATCCAGAATCAAGATTTCCGGATTTTTGATCAGTGCCCGGGCAATCGAAATCCGCTGCTTCTGGCCACCTGAAAGAGCCACACCCTTTTCTCCTACAAGAGTGGTCAATCCGTCCGGAAGCATTTCAAGATCTTTTTTGAAATCAGCCAGTTCAATGGCTTGTTCCAGGTCTTGCTCAGTCGCATCATGTCTGCCGAACAGAATGTTTTCTCTAACGGTCCTTGAGAAAAGGACATGATCCTGGGGCACGTAACCGATCCAATCCCTAACCTGCTGGATGGTCAATTCACTGATCGGGACCCCTCCTATGGATAAATCCCCTTTTCCGGCAGGGTATTCACGAAGGAGCTGCTTGATAAAGGTCGTTTTCCCGCTTCCTGTCTTCCCTACGATCCCAAGAGTGCCTCCCCGGTGGATATGAAGATTGATATTGGACAGATTCAACACTTGTGAAGTCGGATATTGAAAGTCCACATCCTTAAATCCGATTTGATCAGGAGAATCTATCCGTTGAGGATTCTCAGAATCCTGGACGTCCTGCACATAATCAAGGGTCTCTTGAACCCGGTCAAGTGATGCATTCCCGCGCTGCATGATATTGATCAACTCCCCGATGGCAAACATCGGCCAAATCAGCATCCCGAGGTACACGTTAAAGGAAACAAGCTCTCCCAATGTGATCGATTGATGAAACACAAGATATGCTCCATAACCAAGTCCGATTAAATAGCTCAACCCGACAAGTACTTTGATTGTTGGTTCAAAGAGAGAATCAATTTTTGCCACACCAATATTCTTGTTATAGACGTCTTCAGTCATATCAGCGAAACGCTTCTCATCCGCTCTCTCCTGTACATATGCACGAATGACACGGACCCCCGCAATCGATTCAAGCACTTTATCATTCAAGTCACCGAATGAATCCTGGGCTTCCGTGAATCGCTTATGAATTCTCGCACCGTACACCTTCATCAACATAGCCATGATCGGAAGCGGCAATATTGCTGCGATCGTCAGTTTCCAGCTGATTAGAAATCCCATTGTAAAAAGGATCGTTAACATAAAGACACTGGAATCGATTAGTGTCAATACTCCGAAACCGGCTGTAACCGAGATTGCCTTCAAATCATTCGTTGCCCTTGCCATTAAATCTCCCGTACGATTCTTTTCAAAAAAAGTCGGAGTCATCTTTAATAAATGTCCCATAAATTTACCGCGAAGCTTACGTTCAACGAGAAACGCTCCGCCAAATAATTGATACATCCACACATACGTCATTGCGTACGAAATGAGTGCGATTCCGGCGATCAGCCACAGATATTTCCCTACGACTTCCCATGTCATCGCACCTAGGTGCATGTCATCAATGGCATTCCCTACAAGCTTTGGAGGAATCACATCAAGGATTCCGACAATCGTCAATAGAACGATTGCCACCGTATATCTCTTCCAATTTTCAATAAAAAACCACGATAATTTCTTAAAAATACTAAACATTCCACATTACCTCCTCTTGTTGACTTTCTTCACTATCCGCCTTCTGTCTCCACAGCAGACATCATTTTCTTCATTTGAATGAGTAACATAATCTTTTCCTCCTTATGAAATTAGGTTTTTATATGTGATCAAGGATGATCCTTGGTACACTTAAACGATAAAAAAGACAGACGCCTAAGGCTTTTATCACAAGATCCGATAGGTATTCGTTCAGAATCCCTATAGATCTGTTGCGCCTTAAAGACGTCCGTCTTTATTTTTGGACATAGAAAGGCACAGATTATATGCATAACCTGTGCCTTTAATATTCGTATGACAGAATGATTAAGGAGTTACTGGTTATGTGATGATATGAAATTGGCTGCCGGTACTCCTTGAATTGTATACACTTTCATCATCACAAACCCTCCATTCATTTTTATTATTTATTCCATTAATAACCATACTACACGCCGTGAATTGTGTCAATATTATTTTTATTGATAATTTTCTATATACTATATGTTTTTTCACAATATAAGTGAACCACCATAGCAGAATTATTCCACAACGACAGCCGTTCCGTAAGCAATAATTTCAGAAGCGTTTTGCATGACGGCCGAGGTTTCTAAACGAACGGCAATAACCGCATTTGCACCTTTTTGAGAAGCTTCTTCCATCATACGATCAATCGCTTGTTTTCTTGCTTCCTCCATCAACTCACTGTATTCACTTATTTCTCCGCCAATAATGGTTTTAAGACCGGCAATGATATCTTTGCCAATATGCTTTGCTTGGACGGTGCTTCCCCTTACAAATCCTTTTAATTCTTTTACATCCTTACCCGGTACATAATCGGTTGTCACTATAATCATGATTTCCTCTCCCCTGCATTGAATTTTCTCCAGATCTTCTTTGTAAATATGAAATAAAAGATGAGTGGAAATGGACACTGAATCAATCCCCATATCCCCCAGAACCAATAGTTATGTCCGTTCTTACGTGCATCGAGAAACAGGTAAATGCTTTGAGTCAGAAGGATCGGAATGACAAGGGGTAAGATATAGAGCTCTTCTTTTGTCATATCCTTTTCACCTTTTTCGTATATGTTATGCCAGTAAAAATCGAGGCTCCCACAAAGATAATAACTTGAAGGAGAAGAAATAGAATTGGCATTTGAAATAATGTAAGGGAAAACACAGTCAAGATACAACAGGCCAAAAGAAAAAAGATGGTGAGATCCCGTTTAAACCTGGATTTAATCTCCTCTTGCTGATCCTCTACTAATTGCTCAAACCACTGCAGGGACGGTGTACTTTCGTCAATGTCCTCATCAATTGACTGGAATCCGTTCTCCAGTAATTCCTTTAATTCGTCATTATGTTCCTGATGGTTGTTCATCTAGTTTCAACTCCTTCCTCAGCCGAATGATCCCATGATGAACCCGTGATTTCACTGTCCCAGGTGGCACTTCTGTCATGTGTCCAATCTCTTCATAGGAATATCCGTAATAATGTTTCAGAATGATAGGGAGCCTGATATCCTCTGATAGAGTGGACAAGGCCGCCAGCACATCATTCCATTCTTCATTCCTTGACTCCATCTCCCATTTTAATTTTCTAAAGTTCTCTTCCTGCCAATTCTGTTCCCTTTTCTTTTTTCGTTGAAGATCAATATAACGATTGGTTGCGATGGAAATCAGCCAAGATGAGAATTTTGATTTCCCATTGTACTGATGAATCTTCTCTACACATTTTGCCATTGTGTCCTGTGCAAGCTCCTCTGCCTGATCCCGATTCATTGTCACTTTCATTAAGTACTTTACTAGAAAAGGATAATGTTCTTTAAAAAGGATAGCAAAGGCTTCGTGATTCCCTTTTTTCGCCCCTTTGATCAGATCTCTCTCTTTCATCCTTTACTGTCCTTTCTTTTCGCCCCAGCCGGCGAGTTCATTCATAAGACGCACAAGAAGAAAAATCGTTCATAAAATCATTATAGTTTTTTTGAAATGAAAATATCCCTCTATGAATTGCTCTTTCCAATTCATAGAGAGATTTCACTTAGCCATTCAGAGCAGCAGGCTGAGCTTCACTTTCCTCCTTTACATATTTAGGAAGAATGATGGTGTAGAAGATACCTACTATGATTAGACATCCTCCAACGAGCCAGTAGAGCATTTCAACGGTTACTACAGTCGGGAATGTCAAAGCAATCACTCCCAGGGTAATGGATTGTGACAGCATCATAAGAGGATTGATCCACCCTTGCACTCTTCCCATCATTTTCGGATCAATGATGCTTGGCATCCATCCCCCGATTGCAATATTCACAAGTGGTAACCCCAGTGCAGCGAAGAAGATGATCGTGAGGAAGATCCAAGTCGCAGGAGCAAAAGATGCTGCGATGATAAACGTTCCGGAAATAACCAGCCCCGCAACGATCAACACATGAAACTTGAACTTCTGAGCAAGCATTGAAGAGCAGATACTGCCAATCAATACACCGGCACCGAAGGCGACACCTAATAAAATCGAATATTCTTCATAAGACTCTGGAGCCAATTTATATTTCAATATAAAAATGGGAATGACCGAGAATCCGCCGTTCACAATTCCAAATACGACAAAACCTCCAATTAAGGATAATAGCAGCTTGTGATTCAGTATATAGTTCATTCCGGCTGTAAAATCTTTTGTCACAGACTGAATGTTCAAGTCTTTCAACGTATGGTTGCCGTTTGGAAGACGAACTTCTTCAGGAATGATACATTTCCTGATTAAGATGGCAGAAATAACGAATGTAACAAAATCGACTGCAATTGCACCAAAGATCCCGGCAGTCCAATATACAAAGATGGCCACAGCATTTCCAAGTAACATAAACAAGCTCATCACCATTTGATTCAAGCCGGCGGCCGTTGAATAATCATCTTTTGAAAGCACTCCTTGGAGTATCCCCTGTTCAGCAGGAAAGAAGAACTTCTGTACACCGCTTCGCAGAAACAAAATCGTAAATATGAGGGGAAGCCAGCCAATAAAGATGGCCCCAAATAATAAAAGTGTAAGGAGCGCACTGATCGTATCACAGTGGTAGGCAATTTTTTGCCGGTCCATTCTGTCCGCGAATACCCCCACCAGGAAGAATACGAGAAGTGTAGGAAGTGAGTACATCATTTCCGTTAGCGACGCAAACATGGGCTGTTCTGAAAACCGGTCAAGAAGATAAAACATAAAAGCTGTCAAACCAATCACACTACCCATATGCGAAGTGAAATTAGCAAAGAATAACTTTAGAAAAATTGGATTCTTAAAGATTTCAATCATTTTTTTCATGAATAACCGTCCCCCATCAATGATTAACTATCTTTATAATATAGGGAACAACCGAAGAACATGAGGGTCTATTGGTGGTTTTTTCCTCCGTCTGTGGTCGGATAGGTATCGAGAGTCAATCTCTCCTCGTTAGCAAAAAATCAGGAAATTCGGTATCGCCGATATAATTAGAATTTCGGTTAATACGAAAATTTCGCCGTTATCCGCTCAAAACATCTTTATCCCTTACCGTTGCAATAAAAATAGCCCAAAGCCACAAGGCTCCAAGCTATTTCAAAACCAAACAATCATTCAAACGTTCCCTTCACTATCGCTTCCCCGTTCTCTACCATCAACTTACCTTTGGCAAACACCGTGTTCACTTCAAGCGTATCCTTTTCCAACAACACCAGATCTGCGTCCATTTCGACTTCAACACGACCTTTTTGCTTTAATTTAAGGATTTTGGCAGGATTTGATGTTATAACTTTAATGGCTGTTTCTAACGGGATGCCTTCTTCCAGAACTGCGTCCTTTACCTCCTTGTAAAGACTCGACACCTGACCAATCTGTAATCCAATCAGCTCGCCGTCCCTATCAAAATTAGGCAGGCTTGCTTGTCCATCCGATGTGTATGTGATTTGTTCTACCGGTACACCTGCATCGAGCATGCGTTTTAGCGCTTTACTGCATTTCACTTCGCCATCTTCGAGAAATTGAGGAATGGTACTGGTCGTAAAGTCTACATAACCACCCCTTTGAGCGTATTGAATCCCGGCTTCAAACAGATGGGCATTTCGATTGATATGGGTTGGATAGAATTGTTTAATCGGAATATCCGTTGTGTCGACTATTTCCTCTAGAAGCTTTAAATGGTCATGACTATCTCCTACATGAACATTGACAATTCCCGATTTACCTGAAAGCATGCCGCCAATTCGGGCAGCAGAAGCAATTTTCGTCAATTCGTTTACTGTGGGTTGAGATGAGCGATGGTCAGCAATCGCCACTTCACCTACTCCGATGATGCGGTCTACTAAAATAATATCGTCTTCAATTTTTCCGGTTAGCGTCTTCAATGGTACTTGATAAGAACCGGTTTGCGCGTAGCAGGTGATCCCCTCTTCTTCAAGACCCCTTGCTTTCGCTACAAGGCTCGCCATCGTTCTCGTCGTTCCATCTGTTCCAATCACACCAACAAGAGTCGTGATACCGGCAAGCGTAGCCTGAGTCAGTTGAATTTCCGGCGTTCTCGTACGAAAGCTTCCTTCGCCGCCTCCGCCCATTATATGTACGTGAGAGTCTATAAAGCCAGGTACTACAAATTTACCCGTTGCATCCACAATCTTTATATCAACAAATTGATGAGGAGGTTCAATCTTTTCTTCAATAAAACCTAATTTATTATCTACTATTAATATATCCTTTTTCCCTATATATTCTGGAGCATAAATTTCTCCGTTTTGAATTAATGTCAGCATGCTGTTTGCTCCCTTCTCTTCTTTTTCATATAACCGTGCCGAACCTTACAACAAGGTTCGGCACTATTATTCCAATCAGAATCCGATGAGTGTTGCCGTTATCACAAAGATCGATGACAGAACGAATAGAATGAGCATGAATTTAATAATGAATTTAGCCCATATTCCCCAATCGACACGGGCTGCTCCAAGCGTACCAAGTAAGGCAGCAGAGGTCGGAACAAGAATATTGGTTAATCCATCTCCTAATTGGAAGGCCAGGACCGCTACTTGACGAGAGACACCGGCAATATCTGCAAGTGGAGCCATCAAAGGCATTGTTAAAGCGGCTTGACCGGAACCAGATACGACAAAGAAATTGAATACAGACTGGAATACATACATACACCAGGCAGAAATGGCTTCAGGGAAATCCCCGACCACTTGCCCTGCTCCATATAACATCGTATTTAATACAGATGGGGCGTCAGGTGAATCTCCCCCAAGTATAATGACGATTCCTTTTGCCATACCTACAACTAAGGCAGCCGGCAATAAATCTTTCGCTCCGTCGATGAAACCATCTGCTATATCATCCCATGACATTCCATTCAATTTAAACAGAACGCCAATGATTCCTGCTACTAATCCAATCGTAAAGAATTGGCTCGCAATTTCCGGAATATAGTAAGCGTGTTCCACTACTCCCCAAATGATCCAGGCAATACCAACTGCAACCGTTAATATGACAAGTGAATGACCCAAAGTAAATTTGGTATTTAGGTCTCGTACTCTGCCTTCTTTGCGGAAGTATTCATCAGAAGCGTAAGAAAGACTTCGTTTAGGTTCCTTCCGAATCGCTTGAGCATATCTCCATGTGTAAATGATCCCCACAAGTGTAAAGACAATCCACATAATAATACGGAAACCTGCTCCCGAAAGAACCGGTACACCTGAAACACCTTGTGCGATAGCCACTCCGAATGGATTCATCCATGAAGTGGCGAAACCGATTTGAGTCGCCACGTATGTGATCATGATTCCAGTGATGGCATCATACCCAATCGCAATCATGATTGGAACGAGAATCATGGCAAAGGCAATGGCCTCTTCCCCCATTCCGAACACGGCTCCCCCTAATGAGAACAAGAAGAACATAATCGGGATGATGAGAGATTCCTTTCCTTTCGTCCTCTCAATAACCTTCAGGATCCCTTCTTCAATGGCCCTGGTCTTCATGATGATACCAAACGCTCCACCAATAATTAAGATAAAGGCTACTACACCTACAGCGGACCCCCATTTATCCCCTGATACGAGACCTTCAAATACATAATTAAGGAATCCAATTCCGCCTCCCGGCTCGAAAAGACCGGTTCCTTCTCTAATTAGGTTTCCATCATCATCCTTTAAATAACTAAAGGAATCAGGATTTAATACCGTTTTGGTTTGTTCTTCTCCATCCTGCATGAACGTGATTTCTTCTGTTGTGAATTGCCCCTTTGGTACGACATACGTTAAAATTGCGGCTGCCAGTACAACGAAAAACACAATAATGAATGTATGCGGCACCTTCCAGGCCTTTTGTTCTTTCTCCATTTCTTTCCCCCCGTTTGACAATTATGATTTTCTTCACATATGTACATGCAAGTTCCGTGCCACTCTATAATTATCTGAAAATACAAACTTCACGAGCACTGATGGTTATTATCGGTTAAAATATACTTAACCATTAAACCATTTATCAACCATTAAACCATAAGGGGGAGACGTATGAAACGTGAATTAATTCTATTAGCTGGAACAAAGGAAACAGAAAGAGCTCTTAAGGAACAATTACAATCCGTTTTCGGAGAACTGATCGATATTAAGAGTTATGCTTGTGATGAAGGAATTCCTATGTATTTCACCAATAAATTGATTGTTTATTCTTCTGCGCTGATTGCACCAGAAGTGAAGGAATATATCGATTTCGGTTCATGCACTATCATTAAAGCACGTCGTACCGTCAATTACGAACACATAGATCGTATTTTTGAATTACCTCCTGGAAAAAAGATACTTTATGTGAATGATTTCATTGAAACAGCCAAAGAAGCAGTCTCTAACTTGAAACGATTAGGGATAGATCATGTCGATTACATTCCATACTCCCCAACTGGAGACTACCCTAGGCAAATTGACATTGCCATTTCACCAGGAGAAACAGCAAGTATCCCACCTTCCGTTCCCAACAAGATTGATATCGGTGTACGTCTGATCGATTTGAATACCATTATGAAAATCATCTACCACTTTCAATTGTCAGAGCAGTTAACCTTCGATATCACCGATCGCTATACGAGAAAGATCATCGAGCTCAGTCAAAAACTGGGAGCTATCAATCGACGTGCGAAAACGTTAAATAAATTTTTAAATAAAGTAGTGGATGGTGTAAATGATGGGATCCTTGCCTTTCAGGAAGACGGAGAAATTACCGTTTTCAATGAAGTCCTTGAACGAATGGTCGGGATTACATCTAACCATGCGAAAGGAAAAAAATTAAACAGGGTGTTCAAGAATATCGAGCTCAATCACTTTTTGACGTCTCAACACGATGAAGATCAACAATATTTCACACTCCGTCAGCAGAATGTGATGGTCTATCGTTTCCGTTTGAAGGCAGAAGGAGTCATCGTTGCAACGTTTAAAGACATGGAAGAGACCATTGAGATGGAAAAGGTCCGTAAACGGGAGCTTCAGCGAATAGGATATATTGCGAAATATACATTTGATAGCATACTGGGTAAAAGCGCAATCATTAATGAAACAAAATTGATAGCCAAAAAGCTCGCTCAAAGTGAGCTTCCGGTTCTAATCTATGGGGAAACAGGCACAGGAAAAGAGCTTTTTTCAAGCGCAATGCACAATGATTCGTCCCGAAAAAACAGTCCGTATCTTGCTGTAAACTGCAGCGCATTGCCTGAAGATTTATTAGAAAGTGAATTATTCGGCTATGAGGATGGAGCCTTCACCGGTGCAAAAAAAGGAGGAAAAAAGGGATTATTTGAACAAGCAGACGGGGGTACCCTGTTTCTTGATGAGATCGGTGATATTAGCCTAAAACTTCAAGCGAGGCTCCTAAGGGTCCTTCAGGAGATGGAGATCAGACGTATTGGAGGAAATAAGAATATTCCCGTTGATGTCAGGATCATTGCTGCTACGAACAGGGACCTCCAATCCTTAATAATAGAAGGAACGTTTCGTGAGGATCTCTATCACCGTCTGAAAGTTCTATCATTGCAGCTGCCGAGCCTCCGGGATCGAAGCGAAGATATCCCCCTTCTCATCGAGAATTTCCTTCGTATGGAACATAGCAAAATCACAACAATCGACGTGGCTGTATTAGACGCATTGAAGAAAGCACCTTGGAGCGGGAATATCCGTGAACTTAAGAATACACTACTGTACATGATCACTGTTGCAGAACAAAATCGGTTAACGATTCATCAATTACCGAAAAATGATTATAATTTCATCGAAAAGGATCATACTAAAGGTACCTTTTCCCTTCCTTCTATCACAATGTCTAAAACCGGAGAATATGTAAATATCCTTACCGCTTTAGTTGAATTTTTTGAAGAAGGAAAGCGAGCCAGCAGACAAAAGATTTATTCTTCCCTGCAACGGACCTCCACTCCTCTATCCGTTCAACAAATCAGGACAAGATTAAACGAGCTCAAGGATCTTGGATATGTAATGATCCAGAGAGGGAGAGTTGGAACAGAAATCACGCCTGAAGGAGTAACCTGGTTAAATAATAATGAAGAGAAGGTTTTAACTATTCGTTGACAGGGTAACTTTATATTAACCGGTTAGAAATACAAAACATATTTCATTGATACGATAAGTCGAGGTGATTTTAATGGTACGTACAATCTTAATGGTCATTGGAGCAATTGTTGTCATTGGTTGGATTATCAGCATGCTTTAATAAAGAACATTCAAATTAAACATTATTCCTGCTATTATATGAGTTTTAATCAAAAAGAAAGAGCAGAACGGATCTTCCCCCGTTCTGCTCTTTCTTTTTGTTATTAATCGTTGGTTGAATCCGTTTAAAAATGGACATTATCCCATTCATCGATTTACTGAAAAAGATTAAAAAATTTAATATTGGGTAAATAATAGATATCCTATTGATGAGGTGATTTTGATGTATAAACATATCTTGTTAGCTTACGATGAAACCGATGGAAGCAAGAAAGCATTGGATGAAGTGCAAAAATTAATAAAAGGTTCTATAGATACACAATTAACCGTACTCCATATATCAGATGAAAAGGTAGCTAATGAAAGTCATGACAACTATACCCCTACCCACGCGTTGGCAGATACCTCACCAGGGTTTGATAACAATTATATGGGGAATTTGTCAGTTTCACCAGACAACAAAGTTCATACTCCGGAGGAAGAACGTCATGAAATTAAGACACCCTCCTCTACACATCACTTTTTGAAAAATGCAAAAGAAAAACTTTCTCCTTACGGGATTGAGGCAAACTATATTCACCTATCCGGTTCAGAAGCAAAACGCATATGTGAATATGCCAAAGAAATTCAGGCAGACCTGGTAGTAGTCGGAAGCAGCCGGAAATCCGGCATGAAAAAATGGGTGCTCGGCAGCGTCAGTGAAAAAGTCACTCAAAACTGTGAAACCAGCGTCCTCGTTGTAAAATAAGAGAAACGAATAGAGGGACGGACCTTTGATAGGTCCGTCCCTCTATTTAAATATGTATTATTTCCCCGTCAATTCATCAAAACGTTTATGGGCATTATTCTCGTCAAAGCTGCTGTATATCCGATAGTCTTCAAAGTCCAAAATTCGGAAGTGCTGACTGAAAAGGTTTTGCTGAAGTATATATTCATCATTCTTCTTTACATCTTTCCACCATACCTTCCCGCCTAGCGTTTTTTCCTTTCGATAATCAATGCCTTCCCGCGCAATGGTCTCTATGATTTCAAGGGGCTCCCCACCAAGACTAGTGGTTAAGGTTTCACTATCTTTGAACAATGCGCAGATGGCAATTACCACTGTCCAGCCTGCCATGACTCTTCCTTTTTCAATTTGAACAAGGGTTTTTTTGGATAATCCGATAATGTTCGCCATCTTATCCTGTGTATAACCTGCCTCTGTTCGTATTAGCCTTAATTTATCTGAAATGATTAGAACGATCTCTTCTTTTGTCATCGATTCACACCTTACTTCTTTTATAGTGTGATATTACACTATTTTCTTTTCCATTTTCAAGAATATTTAAATGTTTTTATCAAACCCATCGATTTTTGTATCACCATCTTTATTTTACTATACTTTAGGTAAAGAATTGACGAATTCGGCTATTAGGAGGGAAAATCATGACAAAACGCATCATTGTCCTTATTAGGGAGGACCTTCGTATTCACGATCACCCTGCTCTATATAGAGCTTCTCAAGAAGGAATGGTGATTCCTCTATATATCCTGGATGAGGAAACTTCTTACTCCTCCCATGGAGAAGCTAAGAAGTGGTGGCTGCATCAGAATTTAGAGGCCTTCCAGACGGCCCTTCAATCGATTAACGGACAACTTTGGATAGATAAAGGAAAACTAGAAGACCTTCTCCCCCAATGGGTTCAGAAAGCCAATGCACAAGGGGTTTACTGGAATAGAGTCTATGATCCAAGAGTTTATGAGCGGGATCTCGCATTAGCCCGTTCTTTATCCTCACAAGGAATAGATGTTCAAACATTCGAAGGTACACTTCTTCTTCCCCCTTGGAAAATCAAAAAAGATGACGACACTCCTTATAAAGTGTACTCAGCATTTTATAAATCTTTAAGGAAGGAGGACATCCCGAAACCTCTCCCATCTGTGAAGAAAGTAAAGGTCCCGGACCTTGATGTGGAGGGTCTATCACTAAATGATTTAAAACTCATACCAACTATCCCCTGGTTTCACATCATGGAAAGCATGTGGGATCCGGGCGAAAAAGCAGCTATTAAAAGGTATAATGCATTTGTTAAAAAAAGCATCAATGATTATTCGGAGGGAAGAGACTTCCCTGCAAATGGCCATCACTCCACCCTATCCCCTTACTTAACTCTTGGTGTCATATCGGTGAGAAGTTTGTATCATTCACTCCTTGAAAAAGAAAGTGCTCAGGTTGAACCCTTCATTAAACAATTAATTTGGAGAGACTTCTCTTACTCCGTCCTGCTTCATTTTCCTGAGTCCACCACACAACCTGTAAATGAGAAATTCAAGGAGTTCCGATGGCATAAGGAAAGGGATCATTTGGAAAAATGGAAAAAAGGAGAGACAGGCTATCCACTCGTTGATGCAGGAATGAGAGAATTATGGGCAACTGGGTTCATGCACAACCGTGTCAGAATGATCGTTGCATCGTTCCTGACCAAGCATTTACTGATTCCTTGGCAAGAAGGTACAAAATGGTTTTTGGATACACTGATTGATGCAGACCTCGCCAATAATTCAATGGGCTGGCAGTGGGTTGCAGGCTCCGGCTTTGATTCAGCCCCCTACTTCCGTATTTTCAATCCAACCCTTCAAAGTGAAAAATTCGATAAAGAAGGCACTTATATCCGGATGTGGGTTCCCGAATTAAAAGATGTTCCCAATAAACATATCCACAACCCTTCAGAAGCTTCCATGGATATTCTGGAAGATGCGGGGGTCATCCTGGGGGAAGATTACCCCTATCCAATCGTGGACCATAAAGCCGCGAGGGACCGGGCATTAGAGCGCTACCACGAGATAAAATAGATATAAAAAAATCGAGTCTATCGCCTTTACAGGTGATAGACTCGATTTAATACATGAGAAGATTACGCCTCTCCTCTTTGTTCCTTAATTGTACGTTTCTTTTCAGATTCTGATACAAACAACGCACAGGCTGCATCTCCTGAAATATTGATGGAAGTCCTTGCCATATCAAGCAGGCGGTCAATCCCCAGAATTAATCCAATTCCTTCTACAGGCAGGTTTACACTGCTTAAAACCATCGCAAGAAGGATCAATCCCACTCCAGGAACCCCTGCTGTACCGATACTGGCTAATACAGCCGTCAGTACAACCGTAATCAGTTGTTCCAATGATAAATCAACACCATATACCTGGGCGATAAAGACGGTTGCAACCCCCTGCATGATCGCAGTACCATCCATGTTGATGGTAGCTCCCAATGGTTGAACGAATGAACTTACTGATTTCGACACGCCTAAACGCTGTTGGGCGACATCCATTGAGATGGGAAGCGTCGCGTTACTGCTTGATGTACTGAATCCTACGCTCATCGCAGGACTGAAATTCTTGAAGAACCAAAGCGGATTCTTTTTTGCCAGAAGGAGGATCGTTCCACCATAGGTAACGATGGCGTGAATGATCAATGCTGCAAGAACGACGACAAAATATAGCCACATAGCCTTCAACGCACTGAAACCCTGGCTTCCTATTGCTGAAGCGATTAATCCGAATGTTCCGTATGGAGCAAATTTCATAACGAGTGTCACAAGGTACATCATTAGATCATTACCTTGTTCAACAAGCTTTAATATTCCTTTTGTCTTATCCCCTAAAGCTGTTAATCCAAATCCAATAAAGATGGCAAACGCAATGATCTGCAGCATATTTCCTTCTGTCATCGCCGTAAGTGGATTTTTGGGAATAATGTTCATGAGGGTCTCTCCTACAGGAGGAGCCTCTTCCGTTTCAAAACCTTCTGATTGTGTTTTGTCGATTCCCTCTACCAAACCGGGATCAATGACATAAGCCAGAGATAAACCAATCACGATGGCAATGCAGGTAGTCACTAAGAAGAATACAATGGTCTTCAACCCTATCCTCCCCAGCTTCTTAGGGTCACCCAGACCTGCAGATCCGAGAACGATGGATAGGAAGACAATCGGCACGACAAGCATGCTGATGAGGTTAAGGAATATCTTCCCTAACGGAGTAAAGAGATAAGGATCTAATATATCAAATATATCTTTAGCAAAAATATTAAGCAGTAATCCCACAATTGCCCCTAGTATTAAGGCAATAATAATCTTAGTTGTTAAATTAAATTTCATAGATGTACCTCCCCTATTGAATACAAAATAATTAAAAGATGTTTACCCTTAATTACTTTTAGCAAAACTATTATTTTTGAATTTTTCTATTATCTTTTCCTGAACTGCCTTCCCATCCATTTTTTTGCTGCATCTTCATTCTCCTTTTCCTATTATACTGATTTTTTTAATAATTGAAGAAGATTAAGGGTGAATTAAAACATTTTTACTACGTTTCACCTGAAACCTCACACAATATGTGGGAGTTGACTGAATCTTTATGACTACAGATTACTTTCCAATCTTTTCTTTTTTACATTTAATGATTAAATGCTACGTGATTGGGTAAATAGTAATAACAGCATGAAAATAGAAAGGAACATACCAAAAATGAATAAAACAGTCTATTTTCTTTCAAGTAGTCAACAGCGCAGCTTGATAGCTGAAGGTTGGGCCGAGAAGCTCGATGTGTCGGATTGGTCGTTCAAAAGTGCCGGATGGGTTGCCGAGAGTCGTGCTGAATTCAGCGTTTTAGCAATGAAAGAGTTATGTATCGACATTAGTACCTTCCCACTTACTCGCATCGAGATGAATGAACTTGGTGACGCTTCGGTTATTGTTGCGATTCAGGATACAGAATTTGATGATAAGATAGAGATTCCATCTGAATTAGAAGATAAAGTCATCTATTGGAATTTGCCTAATCCAAGGAAGCGTTCCAAGACACTTATTGAAGAATGGGTACACTATCAAGAAATTTGTGATGAAATTGCCATGAGGGTGAAAGATTTAGAAAATCTTCTTCCACAACTACATTAAGAGGACTGATTACAACCAAAATTGTATTGTAATCAGTCCCTTTTTTTCAGGTGAAATACTCCAGCTTCGCATTTGGAAAATGCTTCTCCATATAAGCATACAGATGATCTTTCATTTCCTGCTCTTCATCCTTCTGATAAATATACTTGCCAATCCCGTATTTACCCCATTTATATCGCCGTTCTTCCTCATTAAGTTCAAGTTTTGTCATCGGATAATTTTTCTCAATGACTCTTTTAGCCGGCTTTGTGAAACGATGTTGAATGAATTCAAAGGTTAAATCCCTTTTCGCTTCTTCCGGCAGGTGAGCCTCCAAGTGCTCAAACATTTGCTTATACCCTTCCTTCCATCCTTCATGGATATAGATAGGTGCCACAATGAATCCTAATGGATACCCCGCTCTCGCAACCTTACCCGCGGCCTCAAGTCGCTTATCCAAAGGAGATGTACCAGGCTCAAAATTCTTAATCACATAATCGGCATTGATACTGAACCGGAATCTGGTTTTCCCATTATGTTTCGCATCAAGCAGATGGTCGACGTGATGGAATTTCGTCACAAAACGAAGCTTGCCATGCTCGGATTCGCCAAAATGCTCGATCGCTCGTTTTAGGGTATGAGTGAGATGATCGATCCCTACAATATCGGACGTACAAGCAGCTTCAAAGCGTGTGAATTCAGGAGCTCTTTCTGCAATATACTTGTCAGCCGATTCAAATATTTCATCCACATTCACATACGTTCGTATATATGGTTTACTCCCCATCGTTGTTTGCAGATAGCAATAGTGACAGTGACCCATGCACCCTGTTGCAAATGGGATGGCATATTCAGCAGACGGTTTGGATGTATCAAACTTCAACGTTTTTCTCACTCCGACTACTAATGTGGATTTTGCAATCCGGTATTTCTGAAAATGGTTGTCCCCTGGCAAATTACGAACCTGGTTATGCGATGTTGTGTACCTGATTTCCACATCCATTTTTTCAAACTTTTCTTTGAGCTCTTTACCAAGGGGATATTCCAAGGCATTCGGTTCAAAGTAGACCAACTGTGGCACGAACGGTTTAACCATGATTCATCCCTCCTACAGGTCTCCAAATGATTGAGTATAAGCTTGCTCCGCTTCAGCTTCCGAAGAATACACCGCAATTTCATGTGTTAAAGGATAATAGGTTTCATATAAAAATAATGCCAGTTCGTTCGGATTTTCCGGATCATGCACGACGGCTGCTTCCTGCACGTTAGCTACACTTTGTGTATGCGGATTCCGATAAATCACATATACTACATCGCCTGCTTGATAAGGCATATATTGATCATTCAGTTCCATTCTTTTCACCTTTTCCCTAAACGTCATTACTATCATTTTTTGTTATCTTCCTGATAAATATGATGGTAAAAGATGTTTATAAAAAAACTTCTCCTGCACCAATGATGCAAGAGAAGCCTGATTTAGGAAATCCCATAAAATTCGGTTGTATTCTTAAACAGTTGTTTATATACTTCTGCTTCTTTGATATGTTTTATTTCGGCGATTTTTTCAATGGACCGATGCATGATTCCGGGGTGGGTCATCCTTCCCTGGAAGATCCCTTCAAAACGCCAAGGACCATCCGTTTCAACCATAAGTCTCTCGATTGGGTACTTCTTAACAAGATCTTGTATGTCCTTCTCATAAAGGACATCAGGAGTAATGGAGATGAAAAAGTCATTTTCCTTCATTCTTTCAATCGTCTTTTCATCTCCCTTAAACCAATGAAAATGAGCTTTCTCTATGGAGTGCTTTTCTAACAGATCACATACGATAGGCGCATGCTCATACACGGCATGAAGGATGATCGGTTTATTGATCCTTTTTGATTGGATCATAAACCGTTCCAAAAGATCGATATACGGTTCCACTTCAACTTCAGGATATTCTTTCATTTTATAATAAGGCAATCCTACCTCTCCAATCGCCACTATTTCGTGTTGATGGAGTTCAATCAATGATAGAAGCTCCTCGACTTCTCCATCAGATGGCAGATCCTGCTCCGGATGGAAACCTGCAGCCGGTTTGACCCTTGCATCTCTTCTTGAGAGATCTAAATTGGTCCTGGTCGATTGAAGGTGGAACGATACAGATATGAGCGCTTCTACAGAATACAGATCAAGTTCCTGCAGAATCTTATCACGCTCGTATCCTTCGTATAAATCCAAGTGAATATGGGCATCAATCAAGGAAGGTTTACACATATTGAGAAAGCTCCTCAAAAATGCTCGTTTTCCATTTCAAAAACTCCTCCGTCAAGAGAATTTCTTTATCGCGGGGGCGGGGAAATGGTACTTTGAACTCCTTCTGGACCCTGGCTGGCCGAGTCGATAATACAATGATCCGGTCTGACAGGAACAGGGCTTCGTCGATATTATGAGTCACAAATAGAACGGAACTCAAATCTTCTTCCCAAATGGATAGGAGCCATTTCTGCATGTCCAATCGTGTGAATTCATCCAGGGCAGAAAAGGGTTCATCCAGGCATAAAAATGATTGAGGACTGACAAGGGCACGAATAAACGCCACGCGCTGCTTCATCCCTCCGGATAAATCATCAGGATACGCATTCTCATACCCCTTCAAGCCTGCCCTTTCAATCATGCAGAGCGCTTTGTCCCTATCTCTCTTCCCGTGTAACTCCTGGCCAAGCATCACATTCTCAATAACGGTTCTCCATGGCAGGAGGGATGGACTTTGCGGCATATAACTGATGGTCCCTCTTTGACCATTTATCGATTTTCCATCTAATTGAATGTCTCCGGAATCTGGTGTGAACAATCCACCGATCACATGAAACAGGGTGCTCTTCCCGCTTCCGGAAGGACCAAGGATCGACACAAACTCCCCTTCTTCAACATGAATGGAAAGCTCATCGAGGATCAGCTCCCCATCAAAGTATTTTGACATATTTTGTATGGATAAAGTCGTCATGTTACCTTTCCTCCTTTCGGTTCCACTTAATCATGATTTTCTCTAATAACAAAATGATCCCAAAGAAAACGAGGCTGAGCATCATAATCATGAAGATGGCTACAAATACCCTGTCTGTCCTGAAGGAGGAAGAGGCAAGAGTCATATAGACACCGATTCCTTTCTGGGCACCTAACCATTCTGAAATCACCGCCCCCATCACACTATAGGTAGCTGAAATTTTCAATCCTGAGAAGATGGAAGGAAGTGCATGCGGCCATTCAACTTTTCGAAAGATTTGACTTTTTGTGGCTCCCGACATTTTCATATAGAGGATGTACTCTGCATTTGTCTGCCGGAACCCATCCAATGCCGAGACTGCTACCGGAAAGAAGCAAATCAGGGTAATGACAATGATTTTCGGTAATAGTCCAAATCCAAACCAGATTACAAGTAATGGTGCCAGGACAATGATTGGAATATTTTGAGACAAAATCATAAGAGGATATATCGCTTCTCTTACCTTAGGCAAAAGGTGCAGACCCACTGCAGTCCCTATTCCTATCGTACATCCAATCACAAACCCTCCGATCGTAAGGAGTGTTGTCGATGCAAGATGGCCTGTAAACGTGGACCATGAGGCGACTCCTTCCGCCAATATTTCTGAAGGTGAAGGCATTAGCCATGCCGGCACCTCAAATACTCTAATGGTGGATTCCCAAATGATGAATAAAAGGATGATGACCAAGAAGGGTCTCCATCCTTTCGATATCCATGCTTTCATCCTTTATACTTCTCCGTTAATTGATCCATTTCAATCCCGGCTGGCTGATATAATACCTTGATTTGAGAAATGACGTTTGAGCTGCCCATTTCAATCATTCGTTCATTCATTTGTTCAATCACCTTAAATAAGTCAGATAGATTCCCTTCCATTGTTGTTTCTAATGGATTGACTTCATAACGGACACCAGATTTATCAATGACCGCGATGGCTTCATCCACGTATGGTATAACGTCTTCACCATTTTTCGTCTTTGGAATAATTTGTACGCTTACGAGTGCGTTCCCCATTTTGTTCACCTCTTATTTTGGTAAAAATTCGTTTGTGAATGCTTTTTTACTGTCCAGTTCCTTATCTAATAAATCGTTATCATACATCCATGAAGCATAGTTTTCCCAAACCTCCAGCTTTTGCTCTCCCCATTTGTCAGCGTCATCCTTGTATTTAGGAGACAGCCACTCCTGACTCTTCATGACTAATTCTTTATCAAGGTCCGGAGCTGCATCTAAAAGGATCTCACCGGCCTCTTCCGGATTGTCGATTGCAAATCCATAGCCTTTTGAAGAAGCTGATAAAAATGCTTTGACCGTTTCAGGGTCTTTTTTCATCATCTTTTCATTCGTCGTCAAAACAGGGGTGTAATAATCCAGTTTTTCAGAGTAATCCTTTACGTACATCATATTCAATTCCTCACCGCGAAGCTCTGCTTCAATCCCTGTCCATCCATAGTAGATCCACGCAAAGTCAACATCCCGTTTCACGGCAGTAAAGAAATCTGTATCCCCCATGTTTACAAAATCCACTTTCTCTACATCAGCATTTTCTTGTTTCATAATAGAAGTCATGACGGCTTTTTCTACAGGTGATCCCCATCCTCCATAACTTTTCCCTTCAAAATCCTTAGGAGTCGTTATACCCTTATCCTTAGGTGAAGCAAACCCGGATGTATTATGCTGTATGACCGCAGCGATAGATACGAGTGGTACGTCCTGTACCCTTGCTTGTGTGACACTTTCCTGATATCCAACTCCGAACTCGGCTTTACCCGAGGCAACTAGTTGATCTGCCCCTGCCTCACCAGGTAAGATGATATCCACATCAAGTCCCCGCTCTTTAAAGTATCCTTTTTCTTTCGCAACATATAATCCAGTGTGATTGGTATTCGGTGTCCAGTCCAGCACAACCGTAACCTTTTTAAGACCTTCATTCTGTTCTGATGTATTTCCTCCACCACCGCAAGCAGTTAAAAGAAAGACAGAACAGATAATATACATCCACTTTTTCATCATGATTCCTCCTAAAAATCCTTGTATGTAGTTGTAACGTTTATTCTCTATTCTTCACATAGTAGAGAGAATGAATGTAAAACACCTTAAAACATTAGGACACAACAACAAAAAAAGCGCCCCAAGCTTCAGCGAGGGACGCATTGTTAAACATGATTATGTAATGTTTAAGAGAATGTTTCCTACGCTGGTATCAGCCAGTTCAGGTTCAAAGGGTCAGTATCTGTCAGGATACAATCTCAACCGGCCACACCGGTCCCCCTACACTTGTACTATGAAATTAAACGTTATCTTCTACCCTACTTTGCCACAGAAAAGGTGTATATTCAAGCATTTCCTCTTAAATAGATTTACATTTGAAAGGCCCGTTGATAATCTCCGGAATTTACCAGCCTGTTAATGAATGGGATATATGCAGATACAACGTGTGAATACCCTTTTTGATTATAAAAAAAGGTGTATTGAAGAAGAAAGATAATGACTAAGAATGGAATCAGTTCCTTTTCTTCCTGAGTTAAAGTACCATCGGACTGATAGCCCCCCATAAAGGCATGGATACATTCTAATTGCTCATCCTCCCTTTGCTTGACCTGGTCTTTGAGCATCCCTGCAAGAAAGTAACAGACATCTGCTATACGGGGTGCTTTTCGTATCCTCTCAAAATCTATGATTCCAGTCGCCCTTTTTTCTTTCATAAGGATATTACGGGGATGACAGTCGCTATGGACGAGTTGATGGGGTAATTTTCTATAGGAGTAAGACCATTCATTTAGCCTGCCAAGAAACCCCTCACCCCACCTTTCTATCATTTTAGTCTCCTTTCCGCCTATCCACTCTCTCAAATGAGTTTCAACTTTCCATTCTTCTACCTTGTATTTACAGACGTATTGTTTTAGCCTGCTATGGAGTTGAGAGAGATACGTTCCCACCCCTTCCATAGAAGATAAGGAATAGACTTGTACTGTCAGTCCTTCCAGAGCTTGGTACAGGGAGTAGAAAACTGGATGTTGTTGTACATATGGCTGTTGTGAGACAGTTAACAGCGGCCTTTCAACAGGAAGTCCCTTTTCCAGTAAAAAAGAAGTTAAGAGCAGCTCTTCTATTCGCTTCTCCACTGAAGAGTTCAATCTCTTTTTTAAATAATATGTCTTCTTCCGACTCTTCACCTTATAAACATTCGGGTGACTTTCCACAGTCTCTATGGAGGAAGGATGAACCTTCCAGTTCAATAATATATCATGAAGAGGTTCAATCATTTTTAAATCCTTTCCAAACATAGTAATATACATTTAGTATGACTATGAAAGAATGTCTACATACCATATGAAAAGAGGTTGCATCGATGCAAAGGATACAAATGACGGAAGACCTATCATTCTCAAGAATCATTCATGGGTTGTGGAGACTTGCAGATTGGAAACAATCAAAGGAAGACACTCTTTCTTTGATCCAGCACAATATTGGAAACGGAATCACGACTTTTGATCACGCAGATATTTATGGCTCGTATACATGTGAAGCCTTATTTGGAGAGGCTCTCAACCTTCAGCCATCCATACGAGAAAAAATGGAAATTGTAACGAAATGCGGTATTGTCCTGCCTTCTGACAACCGTCCGGAACATAAAACACATCATTACAACACGAGTAAAAAGCACATTTTGACTTCTGTTGAAAACTCCCTGCAGAATCTGAAAACGGACTACATCGATCTTTTATTGATTCACAGGCCAGATCCATTTATGAATGGAGAAGAAGTGGCTGAAGCCTTCACTCAATTAAAAGAAGAAGGTAAGGTGCGTCATTTCGGAGTATCAAACTTTAAAGATCATCAATGGAATATGCTTCAATCTTATTTGCCATTCCCATTGATCACAAACCAAATTGAATTGTCTGCCTATAACTTAGAAAACTTTGAAGACGGTACATTAAATCTTTGTCAGGAGAAGCGTGTCGCACCAATGGCCTGGTCTCCACTCGCAGGCGGGGCGATTTTCAAAGGAGAGGATGAAAAAGCCATTCGTCTTCAACATACATTGAAAAAGGTACAAGAAGAAACAGGTGCAAAGGGAATTGATGAAGTTCTATATGCATGGCTTCTTAATCACCCGGCAAACATTATGCCTATCGTCGGTTCAGGTAAAAAAGAACGCATTCAACATGCGATCGACTCTCTTTCCATTTCTTTAAACCACGATCAATGGTTTGAAATCCTGCAAACTTCTATGGGACATGATGTGCCGTAATTAGCCTTACTACAGCAAAAAAGACGATCCTTTTTCTAAAAGGTTCGTCTTTTTTAATTCGCTATATCGCCACCAACGTAATATTCCAGATAGACATCTTGTAGTTCATTCATTGAGAGCTCATAAAGCTGCCTACCGAAATATTTATATACGCCTATCCTTAATAATTGTTGAATATAGAAATCCTTTTTAAATTCAGGTGTCTTTTGCTTCTCTGATTTATTTTCTTGATGTAACATGTTCATCCCTCCAGTTGAGGATATACCCCAAATCCGGAGTGAACTAAACATCCTCTTACACATTGGTAATATTAGGAGAAAACGAGAGCTGTTACGTACAAATATGATGATGGCCCTCTGTGACATTTTTTCCCTCAACTTGAATCGTAGAGTGATGAATGCCAAATTCCTCTTCAAGATAGGCTGAGAGTCGTAATAAAATCGTATCTCGATTCACTTCGTTTCCCACCACCACATGGCAGCTCAGGGCAGTGAATCCCGACGTGATGCACCATACATGAAGATCATGTACTTCAATGACTCCCGGGGCAGCTGCCAGGCTATTTTTCACATCTTCCATATCAATACCTTTTGGAGATCCTTCCATTAAGATATGAATAGAATCCTTCGTTACTCTCCATCCGGAAATAACGATTAAGATGGCAACCATGACTGATGCAATAGGATCAGCCAAGTTCCAATTAAAGAAATAAATCAAGAGTCCGGCTGCGATGGCGCCTACTGAACCCAACATATCACCAAGTACATGAAGAAAGGCACTTCGAACATTCAAGTTATGTTCCGTATCCCCTCTCATTAAAATCCATGCCACGATAATGTTTACAACCAGACCTATGATGGCGATCACCATCATACCTGGTGAAACCACAGGAGTATCTATGAAACGATGATACGCTTCCCAGAAAATATAGAGTGAAACAAGAATCAACGTGATGCCATTAATAAACGCCGCCAGTATTTCGAACCTCTTGTACCCATACGTCTTCCCTTTATCCGACGCCTTCTCACCTATATAAAAAGCTGCCAAACTAAGACCTAAAGCAGCTGCATCACTAAGCATATGTCCCGCATCGGAAAGAAGAGCAAGACTATTTGTGACGATTCCACCAATGACTTCTACGATCATAAAGGTAAAAATAAATAGGA
Source organism: Rossellomorea aquimaris (assembly GCF_008180865.1). Lineage (GTDB taxonomy): Bacteria > Bacillota > Bacilli > Bacillales > Bacillaceae_B > Rossellomorea > Rossellomorea yichunensis. The sequence goes on along the minus strand of NZ_VTEX01000001.1, from coordinate 80,071 downwards.
AACTGATTAATAATGCTTTTTTATTCTGATTGTGTCCATGACTGTGGTCGTGCCCCACTTGACATCCCTCACTTTCTTCTCTGATAACCTGAGACCATCGTTCATTAATAAGCAAATAATGAACATTTTCGATAACTTCGCGACTGGGTTACCGGTCACGTTCCTCCAACTCCATTTGATGAGTCAACGCATTTTCAATTAACTCTTTCACATGATGATCGTCTAAGGAATAATAAACGAGCTTGCCTTTTTTTCTGAATTTGGCTAACCCCTGCTTTTTTAATAAACGCAAATGATGGGATGCCGTCGCTGTTGACGCATCCACGATATTTGCCACATCGCATACACATAGTTCTTCTTCGATGGTAAGTGCATACGCAATTTTCGCTCTTGTTTGATCAGAAAGTGCTTTAAAGATTTCAGCTACCTTAGAGGTATTTTGTGATAAAATCATTGATTTTAAGCGATTGACCTTCTCATCTTCCACACACGCTACTTCACATACGTCCGCCTCTTTCATCTCGTCACTCCCCTAACATTCAAATACTCTTTTGAATATAGTATAAAAGAAAGGCTGATAATGTTCAAACATTCTTTTGAATGAGAAAAATTTTTAGGTGTTTATCGACCGATTAGACGAATTCCGGGTACAAAAAAAGCCCTGGCATATAACCAGAGCTAATGAAAAAACATATTAATTCTGTTGTAGTTTTTTTCGATCACGTTTCATAAAGAGATCCAATGTAATCCAGAAAACAACTGATGAAATCGCAAAGATCGCAATTGCAAAGTAAATCTCTTCTGTTTTCCAGTCTAATCGTGGAATAAGCAGGCCAAGAACGCCTGATAATATATAGTAGCCACCTATTAATTGCAGATATAAACGTCCTGTTTGAGTTTGAATATTTTCCAGATAGCCTTTCCCTGCTTTGCCAAAGAAAATAGCTATTCCTCTTAAGATGACATAAACCGAAAAGGCAATGATAAGGGCTACAACAAATCCTTGGTTAAACACGTCTGCCATAATCGTTCTCCTTTCCAACTATCCATTGATTCGTATCCTGATTTTGTCCATTTCTATTCTTTAGATGAAAATTGTTATTTCAACAATAACCGAATGACCTGCACATTGCAACGAACTTTGGATACGGTTAAGAATGTGATACTTTTAAAAGGATATACTCATTGCAACCGGATTTCAAGTGCTATCTTGCTTCATTTTTTTAAAGAACCATGACTTTTTAATTCAGGAGGTGTTTGAAGCTTTAGAAGGGTCCTTCGATTCACTCCCTTTTACAGCTTCTGCTCATTGGACATTTTACTTAATTTATTTCTAGTTGCTGTATTAATTGCGCTGACCGCTTTCTTCGTTGCATCAGAGTTTGCCATTGTCAAGGTAAGAAGCTCTCGTATCGATCAGCTGGTATCTGAAGGAAATCAAACGGCCATTGCTGCTAAAAGGGTCATCTCACATTTAGACGAATACCTTTCTGCCTGTCAATTAGGCATTACCATCACAGCCCTTGGACTCGGTTGGTTAGGTGAACCGACCATCGAAACGTTGCTTCATCCAGTGTTTGAGAAACTTGATTTAAATGCTTCCATTACAAGTATCATTTCATTTGGACTCGCATTTTCCGTCATTACCTTTTTACATGTGGTGATTGGAGAATTGGCACCGAAAACCTTTGCCATTCAAAAAGCAGAGAAAGTCACTCTTTTATTTGCACGACCATTGATATGGTTTTATCGACTCGCTTATCCATTCATATGGGCATTAAACGGCTCTGCCCGGGTGTTTACCGGGTTTTTCGGTTTAAAACCCGCTTCTGAACATGAAATTGCCCATTCCGAGGAAGAGCTTAGGATTATTCTTTCCGACAGCTACAAAAGTGGGGAAATCAATTCATCCGAATTCAAGTACGTAAACAAAATTTTCGAATTCGACGAGCGAATCGCAAAAGAAATCATGGTTCCAAGAACGAATATCGTGACTCTCTCCTCAGATTCCACCATTGATGAAGTACTCACCATCATTAAAGAGGAACGCTATACGAGATATCCTGTAGTAGAAGGTGATAAAGATAATATCCTCGGCATAGTGAACGTGAAGGAACTGTTGACAACACTCGTGAACCACAAGAAGGAACATGAAGACTTAACTTCCTTTATCAAGCCTGTAATCCGTGTCATCGAAACCATCCCTATTCAAGCCTTACTCGTCAAACTTCAGAAAGAGCGGTCGCCAATGGCCGTACTCCTTGATGAATACGGTGGAACTGCCGGTCTTGTAACGGTTGAAGATATCATTGAAGAAATTGTCGGAGAGATAAGGGACGAGTTTGATATCGATGAAATACCTGAAGTGCAGAAGGTGAAAGAAGATCATTATATCTTTGACGCCGTCATGCTCATTGAAGATGTGAATGACCTTCTTGGCATCTCCATTGAAGAGGATGAGGTCGACACGATCGGAGGCTGGTTCCTGACACAGAAGTACGAAGTGAAACTTGATGATAAGATCGAAGAACAAGGGTATTGCTTTAGAGTGAAAGAAATCGATGGCCATCATATTCAATATTTAGAGGTTACAAAAATGGCATAGCAGCCATGATGAAAAGAACGAGTCCGATTAATGGCTCGTTCTTTTTCTTTTATGATGTTTAACCGGATTAGTTCAAGGCCGGTGTGACTCGATTTCTTTTTCACTACTTTTAATCAATCAGACATTATTCGTTCATAGTTTGGACATATCTGATGGATAAGCTTTTACCGAGGGCAAGTCAGGGATTTAAAAAACTAAATTCCCACTATTTTGATCAAGAGGAGAGGAAATGAAAATGAATTTTATGAAACGTGCTTTTTGGAGTGTAAAAGCTCGCAAGGGGAAAAGCATACTATTACTGTTTGTCTTGACCGTCATATCCGTTCTCGTTCTGTCGGGATTGACGATTCAAACCGCCGCTGATCAATCCAGTATTTTGGCTCGTGAGAAATTAGGCGGTGAAGTTTCTTTAACGGTTGACCGGGAAAAATTGATTTCTGGCCAGCAGAACGAGGAAAGTGGCGGAAGAGCCCGTTTTCAGCCTGTCCCCATCCCTTTTGATTCTGCTGAGGAACTTACCGATTCCTCTTACGTAAAGGGCTACAACTACTATTCATCCACCTCTGCCCTTGCCAAGAACTTTACTGCTGTCGGAAGTGAAGAAACAGCAGAAGGTACAGAGCAGGAAGGCTTTGGTGGCGGTGGTAGAATGATGGCCGGTGATGTTTCCGTCGAAGGGATCTTATTCTCAGATTCAACCAGCTCATTTTTGAATGGGGATGCGTCCATAGTGGAAGGACGTCATTTGACGGAAGAAGACATAAACAAAGAAGTTACTCTTATTGAAAAAAACCTTGCTGCAGAAAATGATTTAAAGGTTGGAGACTCGATAACCATAGCAAATACTGAGAATACAGAATCGACTCTTGAAATCGTAGGTATTTATGAATCGACTGCAGATATGGATGAAAGAGCTCAAAATTTTGCTTTTCTGAATCCCTATAATCAGCTGTTCGTTCCATATACTGTTGCAAATGAATTAAAAGGAACTTCTGAAACGATTGATCGAGCTGTCTATTATATGAAGGACCCGGCAGATATCCAAACCTTTATTTCAAATGCAGAAAGTAGCTCATCCATTGATTTTGATCAATTTAAACTGGATGCAAATGATCAATTGTATCAGCAAATGATGGGACCAATTGAGAATGTGGCCTCTTTTTCTAATAATGTAGTATTTCTTGTGGCAATAGCGGGAGCCATCATTTTGGCCCTGATTGTTATGATGACGATTCGGGAAAGAAAATATGAAATGGGCGTACTCCTTGCCATAGGAGAGAAAAAAGGTAAGCTCGTCAGTCAATTTTTAGTTGAGATTTTGATTGTGGCTGTTCTGGCAATGGGTATATCAACATTATCCGGCAATCTGGTTGCAAACAAAATGGGGGAACAACTTCTCCAGCAGGAAATCACTCAATCAGAAGAAACAGCAAATACACCAGCCTCCTTTAATTCACGCCGTATGCCATTTCAATCATCAAACGTACAGGATGTAGAAACGGTGAATGAGTTATCCATCCATACGACAGGAGAAGACTTGTTGAAATTGTTTGGCATCGGACTGATGGTGGTTCTACTATCCACATTGATTCCATCATTAACCGTGTTGAGATTAAATCCTAAAGCGATATTAACAAAACAGGATTAAAGGAGGCTAAAGAATGAGTACATTATTACACTTTGAAAATGTGAGTTACAGCTATAAGCAGGAATCCAAGTTACAGCCTATTTTGAGTAATGTTACGGCCGAATTTAAGAGGGGAACTTTCTATACTTGTGTCGGCCCATCCGGCTCGGGTAAAACCACTTTCCTCTCCCTGGCAAGTGCACTTGATTCACCCACTTCCGGACAAATCTTATTTGAAGGAAATGATATCAAGAAAATCGGATTATCAACATTTCGAAATCGGCATGTTTCCATTGTCTTTCAATCCTATAACCTCCTGCCATATATGACAGCACTGCAAAATGTCATCACTGCAATGGAGATCACGAAATCAACTAATAAAAATAACAAAGCATTCGCGCTTGAGATGCTTCAGAAGGTCGGCATTTCAGAGGAACAATCCCGTCAAAGAGTATTGACCCTCAGTGGGGGACAACAACAAAGGGTTTCCATTGCCAGGGCGCTCTCTTGTCAGTCGGAACTCATTCTGGCAGATGAACCTACAGGAAACTTAGACGAAGATACCGCAAGTGGAATAGTTGATTTATTCAGGGAACTTGCTCATAAAGAAAACAAATGTGTCATTGTTGTTACCCATGATCAAGGACTTGCCCAAGTATCGGACACTGTCATTTCCCTTTCAAAGGGAGGTTTGGTATTCAAAGAAATGAGGAAGTTGGAAAAGTTCGTTTGATGTGGAATTTCAGAAGTGGCAGTCGCCTGTTCACGGTGACTGTCTTTTTCTATTTTCATATCGTATATATCGTTTAGAACAGATTCCTCCATAGAATAAAACCTTTCATTAATGGAAAGATAACTACAAACTTTTATGAGAGGTGAGTTATGACTAGCATCATTGTTGGTTTAATCCTGCTTATGGTCTTGGCGTATTTAGGCTGGTCTATCATTTGGATCGCTCCCCTGGTTGCAGGTTTAGTAGCATTAATGAGTGGTCTCGACCTGCTTCCTGCTTATACGGAAACATATATGACCGGGTTTGTGGATTTTGCTAAAGAATGGTTTCCTGTATTCCTGTTCGGAGCCATTTTCGGAAAATTGATGGAAGACGTGGGAGCAGCCCAATCCGTCGCATACAAAATTACGAACATCATCGGTAAAGACAGGGCCATACTGGGAGTGCTGATTGCAGCTGCCGTTTTAACATATGGCGGTGTGAGCTTATTCGTTGTTGTATTTGCGATATATCCCCTGGCTATAGCCATGTTCAGAGAAGCGGATATCACACGGAAACTATTGCCGCCGACTTTCGTATTAGGGGCTTTCACCTTTACAATGACAGCGATCCCGGGTACACCACAGATTCAAAACTTGATTCCAATCGATTATTTTAAAACATCCCCCACTGCCGCCCCGATCATCGGTATCGTCGGCGGATTAATAATGGCGGTTGGAGGGTATTTTTATTTAAGATGGCGTCAAAAGCAATTTACAAGTAAAGGAGATACGTTTACCGAGCCTAAAGGTGGGAACGATGTAAAGGAAATTAAAGAATCAGAGCTTCCTAATTTCTACTTATCATTTCTTCCTCTTGTCATTGTTGTCGTTACATTGAATGTCTTTAAGTGGAACATCCTCACCGCTCTGCTTGTAGGAATACTTTCGATATTATTAATTAACTTCATGCATTATAAAAAATTCATCCCTGCTGTCAATGCCGGTGCAAAGGGCTCAGTCATGGCAGTCATTAACACAAGCGCTGCCGTTGGTTTCGGAGCGGTTGTCACAGCGGCACCAGGTTTCAAGACGTTAACGAAGCTTATTCTTGGCATTAAAGGTAACCCTGTCATATCTGAAGCCATAGCTGTTCAAACTCTTGCAGCTATCACTGGATCTGCTTCTGGAGGAATGGGGATTGCCCTGGAGGCTTTGGGAGATAAATATTATGAGTTGTCTCAAACAAGTGGTATCAGTGCAGAAGCATTCCATAGAATTGCTTCCATTTCATCAGGGGCATCGATTCTGCCTCATAACGGTGCACTCCTGACGTTATTTGCCGTAACAGGGCTGACCCATAAAGATTCGTATTTGGATGTAGCTGTTGTCGGGTTGCTTATTCCTACGATTGCAGAAATCGTTTCAATCATCCTGGCCAATATGGGAATTTATTAATCAGAGGAGGAAAAGAAGATGGTCAATGATAAAGTTGTATTCATTACAGGTGCTGCAAGGGGGATTGGTTTTGAAATCGGGGAACACTTTGCTCAAAATGGTGCGAAAGTTGTTCTCTCAGACATCAATCAAGAAGGATTGGATGAAGCGGTTGAAGAACTGAAAGACAGAGGATTCGATTGCCTCGGCATTAAATGCGATGTTACTAATGAAAAAGAAGTGAAAGCGGGAATTGATAAAACAGTTGAACACTATGGCCGCATAGACGTATTAATCAATAACGCAGGTATTCAACACGTAGCTCAAATTGAAGAATTCCCTATTGAAAAATTTGAGCTCCTGATCAAAATCATGCTGACCGCTCCCTTTATCGCAACAAAATTTGCTTTCCCTCATATGAAGAAGCAAAAATTCGGTCGTATCATCAATATGGCATCCATTAATGGACTGATCGGTTTTGCCGGTAAAGCGGCATACAACAGCGCCAAGCATGGTGTTATCGGACTTACAAAGGTATCGGCTTTAGAAGGTGCCGAACACGGGATTACCGTCAATGCCCTATGCCCCGGATACGTGGATACCCCCCTTGTCCGTAACCAATTAAAGGATATTTCAACGACTCGTGGTGTGAAGCTTGAAAAAGTATTGGAGGATGTCATTTACCCTCTTGTTCCACAAAAGAGATTATTATCAGTAGAAGAAATTGCAGACTACACCATTTTCCTGTCCAGTGACAAAGCAAAAGGTGTAACTGGACAGGCCGTTGTTTTAGATGGCGGCTATACTGCGCAATAATACGCACCCAAAAAATCGGATCAAGGAAATGATCCGATTTTTCTTTAGTTCATATTTGCAGGAAATACACTTAAATCGATTCCCCATACGAGTGGCATGAAAAATTAAATCAAAAGTGTAATAAATACGATACTAATTAGATTTAACCATACTCCCGCCTTGACCATATCCCCCATTTTGATATAACCTGATCCGAATACGACAGCATTCGGAGGTGTAGCCACCGGCAGCATGAAAGCACATGACGCGGCTAAGCCCGCCGCCACCATCAAACTATAAGGGTGAATATTCAAGGCAGCTGCAAGGGCAGCCATTATTGGAAACATCATCGTGGCTGTCGCCGTATTGGACGTAATTTCCGTTAAGAAAATAACAAAGGCCGTCACTGATAGCAGGATAATAATGAAGGAAATCCCTTCAAGAATCGTTAGTTGCTGTCCGATCCACTCTGCCAACCCCGTTTCTTTGAAACCCTTGGCAATGGCAAGACCTCCACCGAATAAGAGCAGGATCCCCCATGGAAGCTTCTTCGCATCGTCCCAATTGATCAATCGGGATTCCTTTCTTCCTGGAAGAAGAAATAAAACGAGTGCCCCTGTAATTGCTATGATGGTGTCGTCTAATGACGGAATCCATTGGTTCAATAGAAACGATCGAGTGATCCAGCATAGGGCTGTAGCGACAAAGACCGTAAGAACAAGCTTTTCTTCAAATGAAATGCGACCAAGAGACCGGTTCTCTTTCTCTACAATCTCCCTTCCCCCCGGCAATTCTTTAATCTTTAATGGAAAAGCCACCTTGATTAAATACCACCAAGTAACAAATAGAAGAATAGCAGCAAGTGGAACACCAAAAAGCATCCACTTCGCAAATGAGAAATCAATCCCATACAACTGTTTCACCACTGCAGCAAATATCGTGTTTGGAGGCGTTCCGATCAACGTTCCCAAGCCTCCAATCGATGCACTATAGGCAATCCCCAGCATGATCACTTTACTGAAGTGCCCCGTTCTATTAGCCCCCTCCTTTTTTAGACTTTCATTAACTTGATAAATCACGGCTGTTCCAATCGGAAGCATCATCATAGCCGTTGCCGTATTCGAGATCCACATAGATAAAAAACCGGTAGCGAGCATAAATCCAAGGACGATTCTCTCGGTGCCTGTACCAATCAACAGAATGATGTTCATGGCAATCCGCTTATGTAAGTTCCACTTTTCCATGGCAATCGCAATGATAAACCCACCCATAAAAAGAAAAATCGTACTATCACCATATGCAGACGTTACATCTCCGGATTGGAGAGCTCCCGTAAGTGGAAACAAAATGATCGGCAACAAAGCAGTTGCCGGAATAGGTATTGCTTCTGTTATCCACCATACCGCTATCCATGTTGTACCTGCAAGGACAGCAACAGCCTCCTTCGCCAAACCTTCAGGAGAGAAAAATAACATGATAAGAATAAATAGGAGTGGTCCCAAAAAAAACCCGATTTTCTGTGTTGGATTTGCATTAGGCTCCGGAACAAGATTGGTATCCACCTCGCGAGAAGCAGCAGGTGTACTTCCGGAAGTGAAAAATTGCAAAGTATCCATAACATCTCCGTGCCATTTCCAAAGTGTCTCCCATGCGTTTTTCACAGTATGCATCTACTCATTCCCCCATTACTCGTCTTACTAAAACTCTATCGACCATCGAAAGCGCTGTCAAATACAACCCCTTCAAACAAAGGAAATATCTGAATATTCACTCCTTTACTCCTAGTCTCCTACTGTTTTTTCCTTCAAAGGATGTATATCTCTTGAAGGACCTTCGTCCTCTCTCTGCCAAACTGAAAACAAACCATATCTTCATAAACCTTTTCGTTGTAAAATATTGTTATAGAGTGATGACTGTCATTTCAAAGGAGACACTATGAAAATCTATTGGCAAATAAGTTATTTTGTAATAGGGTTACTTATTTTCAGTTATGGGATCAGTATGTCCATCAAAGTGCAGTACTTAGGAATCCATCCATGGGATGTGTTAAACATTGCCTTATTTGAGAAGTTCGGCTTAACGATTGGTACGTGGAATATCATTGTCGGTGCCACCCTCATTGCAGGGACCCTTGTTTTGAAAGGGCAGTATGTTCGTATCGGGACGATCCTTAACGGTGTGATGGTTGGCATGTTGGTCGACTTCTTTCTATTTTACGACCTGCTTCCTCCTCAAACGAACATAGTCTCAGATATCCTGATTCTATTATCAGCGATTATTTTAATGGGGGTTGGCGGGGGATTGTATTCAGCGGCACACCTCGGTACGGGTCCGCGGGACGGGTTTATGCTTACCATTTCAGATTTAACGAATCTTTCAATCAGCAGAGTCCGGATCATGTGTGAGTGTGCTGTATTACTGATCGGACTGCTTCTTTCCGGCCCAGTCTTCGTTTTTACTTTTATTTATACGTTTATTCAAAGTCCCATCTTTCAGAAATCCTTTTTATTTTTCACCGATAGACTCAATACCCGATTCACCAGTCGAAATAATGTAAGTATGTAAAAAGGACAAATGCCTGAGGCAGTTTGTCCTTTTCTACGTTATGACATCTCGCATGCCACTAAGCCGTATTGTTGATGGGGATTTAATTGCTTTATAAATTGAAATAGTTGCTGCACCTGTTCATTATCCATATCCCGCTTATAGTAATCTTCCAATACCGACTGCATTTCATCCGGGTACATCAAACAAGTATGACTTCCCCAGTCTGTTTGCCTGCCTTCTATTTTTTTATAGTAAATGCCATCCAATAGGGAGAAAAAGAGTTCATACCCTTTCGGAAAAAACGGACTGATCCTTTTCGGGTAATTATGATTCCAGTCCCCTCCTTCATAATGAAATGTCTGGTCCGTTAAATCACCGATAAAGACTTCAACATCTGCCATTCCCGTCTCCTCCTAAAGTTTAATATAAGCTCTCTATTTATCGTATAAGCCAGTCCATCTATTTAGAACACCTTTACCTAAAAAGGAAAACAGCAGTTCCAGGATTTCACCTGGAACTGCTCTGCCAATTTACAAATATTTTCGTTGTACGCTTCTTCCGTCATAGGTAAATAACATATCACGGTTCTCCACATGGGTTTCGATATGGACCGGTCTTCCCCACAGCTGATGCAGATACGGTAAAACTTTTTCTAAATACTTAATATCGAGCTCCACGTCTTCAAACCAGTGCTTAAGATATAGCTCCCCGCTCTTCATATAATCCCCATCATTTACGGTAATGTAAGGGAAACCGCCATTGACCCTCATGCCTACCAGCTGGTCCCGTACATGAGTCCATTCTTTATCGACGATTTTGTAGTCCTTTCCTTGCTTCTGGAATAAATACATATCTTCTCTCGTAACAAGATCCTTCGTTAAATAGTTCCGTAAGAAGGAAATGTCAGATTCAATCTCACGAACCTCAAACATCTTTTCTCGCCCTGAATTTGGTTTCACCCCACGCTTTTTCATTTCATCCGTAGGGTTGTCGAAACGATCTTCAATATCTTCAAAAATCTTCAATCCTAAATAATATGGATTGATCTGCGTACGGGAAGGCTGTACTACACCTGCATTCAGCTTTGCAAACTCGATGGACTCACCACTCGTCAAATCCATTTCACGGATGATGCGCTGATGCCAATACGAAGCCCAGCCTTCATTCATGATTTTCGTTTCAAGCTGCGGCCAGAAATATAGCATTTCTTCCCTCATCATCGTCAGTATGTCCCGCTGCCAGTCAGACAACTCCCTGCTATACTGCTCAATAAAAAGGAGAATATCCTTTTCCGGCTGTGGCGGGAACTTCTTCTTCACTTTCTTCTTTTCCCTGCTCTTCGGTTTTTCATCCAACGACCACAGATCGTCATAAGGAGTCGCATGAGTCACTTCTTCCTCAACCCACTCCACGTCATCCATCGTCCACGACAACTTCGGGCGCATCAATGACGGATCAATATGCTCATCCACGGCAAGCACGGCATCGAGGAAGTTTTCAACCTCCTGCTTCCCATGCTCGATCTCATATCTTCGCACCCGTTCCGCAGTAGCCGCCATACTTTCCACCATATCCCGCTTCGTATTCTGGAATCGCACATTATTCTTAAAGAAATCACAATGGGCCAACACATGGGCAACAATCAACTTATTCTGAATAAGCGAATTCGAATCCAATAAAAAAGCATAGCAAGGATCCGAGTTAATCACGAGCTCGTATATTTTACTTAAACCCAAATCATATTGAAGCTTCATCTTATGAAACTGTTTCCCAAAACTCCAGTGAGAAAATCGGGTCGGCATTCCATAAGCACCGAATGTATAAATAATTTCAGCAGGACAAATCTCATAACGCATCGGATAAAAATCAAGACCAAACCCGGCTGCAATCTCAGTAATTTCCCCTATCGCATTTTGTAACTGCCTTTGTTCCTCTAAATTCATCGCCATCCCCCTCTTTATACTCTTATCTAAATGTATGAAGAGAAAAGGGATTTGATGAAAAGAAAAGCGGAAGGGGCTCGCACTGGGGCGACAAGCATAAGGCGAATCCGCAAAAAAGGCGCTCTTTGCCTTTTTTGTGGATTTGACTTATGACCTCGAGCCCCAAGCCCCTGGAGCTGGACAAGAAAAGCGGAGCCGGGTTGGTCAGGCCCGACAAGCATAAGGCGAGGTCGCTGAAAAGGCGGCTTTTTGCCTTTTTGGCGACCTTGCCTTATGACCTCGAGGGACTACCCGGCGGAGCTGGACATGAAGAAAAGCGGAGGCGGCTTGGTCAGAGGCGACAAGCATAAGGCGAATCCGCACAAAAGGCGCTCTTTGCCTTTTTTGTGGATTTGACTTATGACCTCGAGCCTCTAGCCGCCGGAGCTGGACATCTCGAAAAGCGAAAGGCTCGCACTGGGGCGAAGCATAAGATGAAGTCGACAAAAAAAGCTGCTCCCTATCACGAGTTGGGAACAGCTTTTTTTATCGATGTTATGTCCGGAAATTCTTTTGAAGCAGCATAACTGGAATGAGAGTACCCACCAGTAAGAGTGCTGATAGTGAAAAAATCATTGAAATACTTAGTACTTCAAGAAGCAGCCCTACTCCAACAGAGGATAACCCAAACAGCAATGTGGTTAACGCTCCTTGAGCAGCATAGATTTTCCCGAGCTCTTCAGGTGGTGCACTTTCCTGCAAATACGTCTGAAGAACGACATTTTTAATTTGATCAAACAATCCGAACACAAAGGATAAAACAAGTGCAAGGAGAGCAACCTTATTCCAGGCAAAGACGAGTGTCACACTTGAGGTAAAGACCATGCAAAGCGGGAGCCATCTATGCCTGTACTTTGAAAACAAGCCGTGAAGCTTAAAAATCAAATACGAAGCAAGAACCAAGCCTACAAAGAAGCTGGAGTTGATGAACCCCCACCATTCTTCTCCTCGCTGCAATTGCAGATCAACATACAAATACAAAACAGCCGCAATCCAAACGGTGCCTGAAATCGACTCTAACCCGTAGATCCAAAACACGGGAACTAATCCCTTTCTCTTTCTAACTTCTGACCACCCTTCTCCAAGCTGTTGCCACCAAACTTTCCTCACTTCTAAGCTGGTACTTGGGATAACAGGCAGCTTCATCATAAACAGGGTACTTGCAAGAAACAAAACTATGATCACGATAAAAAGATTCGTTTCATTTATGAGCGATAATAGGATTCCACCTAATGCCCAGCTTGAAAATTGTATCGTCTGATCGACGGTGGATAAAAACCCGTTCGCTCCCATCAACTCTTCCCGTTTTACAAGAAAAGGCACATACGAATTCCTGGCAGGCAATGCCCATCCATCTAAAAAAGAAATGATACTCGCACACCCTAAAAAGAACCACACATTTTCAATATTGAGTACTATTAATAAGAGGAAGAAACATAAGAAGAATGTTTTTCCCATTTGAGAGTAGGCAATTAAATTCTTCATTTGCGTGCGATTCAACAGAAGAGGTGCCGCCATGCTGCTTATGAATCTCGAAAACGTAATCACCAAAGGAACGGCCGTCATATAAACAGCAGAACCCGTTATATTGTATACAAGGGAGATTAACCCTACAATGTACAAAACATCTCCCATATTTGCTAATGCTTGACCGAACCAAAGATTTCTAAATGCAGTGGAATGCATATCTTTTCCTCCCTCTATTCAGTTTTTATTTAGGTGAGAAAAAGATGGCATCACATTGGACCAAAGAACCCCTTTCAAAATCAAAAATAGATTATGTATAGGTTTATTTTAGCAAATGGTTTCAATCTTTGCAGAGAATACTTTATTTTATGCTCTCCGAACAAAAAAAGCCTTCTATTTAGAAGACTTTATCTGTTGCACCTATTCCTGCACCGTAATGTTCAGTATTTTTTCATTATCAAGATCGTGTACGACGACTACAAGTACCTTTTTCTCTGCATTGTTCTCTTGAACGGTAAATTCAAATGAATCGGCCACTTTGTTTTCGGTCATTTTCTTTCTACCCTGGTATTGATAATCCTTCACAGCCTGACCAGGATAATCTTCTTTAATGACGGCTGTGGCAATCCGGCCAAATTTTTGATAATCCGTTGGTTGAGCATTTGCATGACTTGAAAATAACAGAAAAAACACGGTTGATGCAATCGCTATGACTTTCTTCATTATCATCACCTCTGTTTACTTTTCATTAATAGGATGAATTAATTTCACTGATTTATTCACCCAATAGTAGGAAAGCCAGCATTTGCAACATAACCAACTTTTACAGAGAAATAAAAGCGGTTTTCTCCATACAATATGATTACCCCTTCAAAAGGAGGGAAACCAAGTGAACAAAGTCGATTACGATCGGGCCTTGTATTACACTCACCGATCAGAATGGGATAACCTGTTGATCCTCATGGTGAGAACGAAGGATGACCTTCTTTCGAAAAGAATTGAACACTTCTTACATGCGTATCATTTTTCTAATGATTACACGGTTGTAGAGCGTAACCTATATACGCTTTTACGATATATTGAACATGCAAACTTCACCTATAGTGTCGAGCAACCACTTGAGGAAACCTTTGCAGAGATGTAACAAAAAGAGAATTCCACCTACGGCTGATCCAATTAGTATGCGCTAATGGATCAGCTTTTATTATTTTGGATTGTATAAATTGAACCAAATAAAAAAACCGGCACAATGCCGATTTTCCCGATTAAGACGATATTTCACTTTTCACCAGTTCAGCCGCTTTCACATACACCTTCAGTTCCCTCATCAAGTCATCGACTAATTTAGCAGGTTCTTCTAAGAGTCCGTCCCCTTCATAATCAAAACAGTGTGGATCAAGGATGAGCTGCTTTGGAATGACGTTTGCATACACTCCACGGCCGACGATGCGAAGGTTGTTCAAGCAGTTGATCCCGCCCTTTCCTCCACCGGCACATGCAAGTAGTGCCACTGGTTTGTGGGCAAATTGCTCGCTGCTCAGGAAATCGAGTGCATTTTTCAATGTCCCGCTCATACCGCTGTGATATTCAGGGGAAGCTAGAATGACGGCTTCTGCTCCCTTCACTTTTTGTTTAAGTGCTCGAACGGATTCAATCTCTGGTTGATCCTGCTCTCCGTTGTACAAGGGGAGTGACCCATCACTTAAGTCGATAAGGTCACAGTCATACGTCCGGGCAATGAATCGAGATGCAATTCCAGTACGCCCGCGTTTTCTTGGACTTCCGTTAATAATTACAATACTCATATAGAAAAATCCTTTCCTGTTTAGTTTGATGTCAATTGATGTTTAACGGCATACAATGCCGCTTGGGTTCGATCAGTTACTTCCAGCTTGGAAAAAATGTTTGAAATATGAGTCTTGACGGTTTTTTCCGTTATAAAAAGGCTGGAAGCAATCTCTTTATTACTCTTCCCTCTCGTAAGCTCAATCAAAACATCCTTCTCCCGTTTGGTAAGCTCATGGATTTTGTGGGGTGGTTCTTTTCTGGAGATACGGGTAAGTAAATGGTTGGTTGCCTTAGGATGGAGAGAGTTTTCCCCGGATAGTAGCTTCCGGATGCTATTCACTAATTCATCGGGTTCAATATCCTTTAATTGGTACCCGGCTGCTCCTGCTTCAATGGCAGGAATCACGTGATTTTGATCAGAAAAGCTGGTGAGCATCAAAATTTGAATGGCAGGGTGATTCTTTTTTATTTCCTTTGTTGCTTGAATTCCGTCCATGACCGGCATCATTAAATCCATCAAGATGATATCGGGTTCAAGTGTTTCAGCTAAACGGACGGCTTCTGCCCCATTTTTTGCTTCCCCTACGATATCCAGATCCTTTTGTGTTTTCAAAAAGAAGACAAGACCTCTTCGTACGACGTGATGGTCATCGGCTATTAACACTCTGATCATGCTTGGCACCTCCTAATACGGTATTTGAACTATAATTGTCGTTCCTTTCCCAAGTCCACTATCTATCGTTAAATCCCCGCCAATACTTTTCACACGTTCTCTCATACCTTGAATTCCCACTGAGGGCAAAGACTGTTTCCTGTCATATTGAAATCCGTATCCTCTATCTTCAATCGTTAATCGAATTGATTGTGCTTCACTTTTTAATGTATAGAATATGTTCTTTTCACCCGAATGTTTTTTACAATTATTCAGGGCTTCCTGACTGACACGCCACAATACTTCCTCTATTTTAGAGCT
Organism: Rossellomorea aquimaris; assembly: GCF_008180865.1. Lineage (GTDB taxonomy): Bacteria > Bacillota > Bacilli > Bacillales > Bacillaceae_B > Rossellomorea > Rossellomorea yichunensis. Next base: position 64,139 of record NZ_VTEX01000001.1, on the reverse strand, counting down.
TAGGCTTAGGACTCCCTCTACTTTCAATTCAAGGGTTAAACCGAGCATGTCTGCGTATCCTTTAGCAGCCTCGACCACTCCGTTTTCCAAACCATGGGGCCTTAATTGCCAGATGAGGGCACGCATTTCCGATAGCGCTTCCTGGGCAAGGCTCTGAATGGTCTTGAAGGTGTCCTTTACTTCTGCTTCCCCGGTCATCTCCGCTCCTCCTCTTGCCGTTAACGTAAGGGAAAACAACAGTTGGTTCACAGAGTCATGAAGATCTCTTGCCAATCGGTTCCTTTCACCAATAAGAGCGACTTCCTGCTCCTTCTTAGTCAGCATAATACGCTTAATGGCAGAACCGATTTGAAAGGCAACCGATTCCAGAAGAGCCAGTTCATCAGTAGAAAAGTGGGTCTTATTGGGAGCTGCGACATTCAATAACCCAAAGGATTCATTTCCGGACTGAAGGGGGACGGTTGCATGATACGTTATTTCATCCGTATCCCCTCTGTTTTCTTCGATGGCCTGCTCAATCCGCTGACATTCGATGATATTGGATGCTTTCGTCAGCTTTCCATTTCGAAAGCGATTGACACACCAGCAGCCGCCTTTTTTCATCAGCTCACAATTCCGGTCGGATAGTGACTTTGGGAGATTTTCATGGGAGACAAGCTCGTGACTTCCTTCCTTATCAATAAAGAAAATCCATCCCGTCGTGAAGCTTGTTCCTCTGATCAACTTCTTGACAGCACCTGAAAGCATGGAAGAAAGCTCTGTTTCATTGTTCAGCAATTCGGCTATCTCTTTCAAAAGCCCGATATTTGAAAGGGATTCTTGATTCATCTTCATCTTCCTCTCCAATCCTTCACTACCATTATATAGATTTTACACAAAACCGGTATTCTCAAAAAGAATGAAACGTTCTACGACCTTTGACTGAAAACATCTGTTCTTTTTTTTATCCAAAAAAACAAGAGATGCACCTGCACATCTCTTGTTTTGTATTACGCAATGCAATACTGCTGTAAAGGCTTTACGCCTCTCCTACAGATGAACTTACCATCGTTTCCACCTTCGCCATGATGGCTTCTTGCAGAGCATGTAATTTATCATCGCTATCGCTTTGTGTCTCACCAATCACGCTGAAGTAGAACTTGATCTTCGGCTCGGTTCCAGATGGGCGTAAGCAAATCCATGATCCGTCTTCAAGATAGTATTTTAAAACATTGGAAGATGGAAGATGAATGATTGATTCCTCACCTGATTGTAAATCGACTTTCTTACTTACTTTATAATCTTCCGATGAAATGACCTGCATACCTGCGACTTCGTTCAAAGGCTCGTTTCTGAAGTCCTTCAGAATCCCCTGGATTTGTTCAGCGCCTTCTTTTCCTTTAAGAGTCAAACTTTTTAATCCCTCTTGATAGAAACCATGCTGATCAAATAAATCATTCAGTACATCATATAGGGTTTTGCCTTGCTTCTTATAGTAAGCTGCCGCTTCTGCTGCCATCAGCACGGCTTGAATGGCATCTTTATCGCGTGCGAAGTCGCCGATTAAGTACCCATAGCTTTCTTCATAACCAAATAAGAAGGAGTATTCGCCTGATTCTTCATACTTTTTGATTTTTTCACCGATAAATTTGAAGCCTGTCAGTACATCCTCCACTGAAGCTCCGTAATGTTCTGCCACTTTACGGCCTAATTCGGATGTAACGATGGTTTTGAATACTCGTCCATTTTCAGGAATCATATTTTTTTCTTGTTTACGTGCCAGAATATAATTCAATAGAATAGCACCTGTTTGGTTTCCAGTGAGAAGGATATACTCTCCTGATTCATCTTTAACGGCTACACCCAATCGGTCTGCATCGGGATCTGTCGCAATCAGGATATCGGCGTCGATTTCCTTCCCGTCACGGATGGCATATTCAAACGCTGCTTTATCTTCCGGGTTCGGGGATTTCACAGTCGTAAACTCAGGATCTGGAATCGCCTGCTCCTTTACAATGTGAACAGACTCATATCCTAAAGCTTTCAGACCCTTTTCAGCCATCTTTAAAGCTGTTCCATGTAATGGGGAAAATACGATTTTCAGATCGACTTCCTTTGCGATTTGCGGTTTTTCAGAAATCGAGATCAGATGCTCCAGGTAAGATTGATCAATCTCTTCACCAATCATTTTAATCAGGCCGGATGATTTCAATTCTTCTTCGGATTTAACTTCAATTTCCAGCTCATTTTCCACTTCATTCACTTTATCGATAACGGCATCGGCTACGTGTGGAGGCAGCTGGGCTCCATCCTCACCGTATACTTTGTAACCATTATATTCAGGTGGATTATGGCTTGCCGTGACCACGATTCCAGAGAAAGCCTTTAATTGTCTAAGGGCAAATGAAAGCTCCGGAGTTGGCTTCAGTTCGTCGAACACATATGTTTGAATACCATGTGTAGCAAACGTCTTAGCTGATTCCATGGCAAATTCAGGAGATTTATAACGGGAATCGTAAGCGATTACAACTCCGCGCTTTTTAGCCTCTTCCCCTAGTTCTTCTATGTATCGTGCTAATCCTTCAGAGGCCTTTCTAACTGTATAAATGTTCATTCGGTTGGTTCCAGGACCGATTTCTCCCCTCATTCCACCAGTACCGAATTCCAGGTTTTTGTAGAATGCATCTTCTAAGCTTTTCTCGTCGTCTTTCATTGTTTCTAACAGCTCATTCACTTCTCCATCAAGATGTAAGTAGTTGCTCCATTTTTCCCATGATGTTTTCCAACTCAAAACGATCCCCTCCTAATGCTGTATAATAATAAATTCTATCACATATTGTAGAAATCCTGCTAAAACAATCCGTCACATGTCGACAAGATTCGTTCCGACCTTATTTTAGCATAATTTTTCTAAAAAGAATTTGTCTTTTTTTCTCAAAAAAAGCCTCACTGAACAAATCAGCGAGGCTTATACTGAATTACTTTTTATAAGTCACCCCATACACATCATGGCGGCGATCTTTCAACTGGCGCACCGTACCCGATTGACGCTGGCGGCGCAGGACTTCGAGGTCGACGTCTCCGATCATGACCATTTCGATGTTCGGATTCGTCTCTCCGACAATTCCATCACGGGCAAATTCAAAGTCAGATGGAGCAAAGATACCTGATTGAGCGTATTGAATGTCCATGTTTTCTGTTTGTGGAAGATTCCCCACGGTACCGGAAATGACCGTATAAATCTGGTTCTCGACAGCACGGGCTTGGGCACAGTATCTGACACGGAGATACCCTTGGCGATCTTCTGTACAGAATGGAGTAAAGATGATCTTCGCCCCTTTGTCAGTTGCGATACGGGCAAGCTCGGGGAATTCGATATCATAGCAGATTTGAATCGCGATCTTCCCGCAATCCGTGTCGAATACCCTTACTGAATCTCCAGGGCTGATTCCCCACCATTTTCGTTCATTTGGTGTGATATGAACCTTGTACTGTTTCTCGATCGTCCCATCACGACGGAACAAGTATGCGATATTGTAGATTTCATCGTCTTCTTCCTTAACGAAGTGAGAACCCCCAATGATATTCACGTTGTAACGAACAGCTAAATCCGTGAATAATTCGATATATTCCTCAGTAAAATCCGTCAGCTTTCTCACAGCTAAGCTCGGTGACTGGATATTCAAGAATGACATAAGCTGAGTCGTGAAGATTTCAGGGAACACGACGAAATCAGATTTTGCATCTGATGCTACATCTGTGAAGTATTCAACCTGGTTCGCGAACTCCTCGAAGGAATTGATTTTACGCATCATGTATTGAACAACACAGATTCTGACAGGATAACTTGTTTTAAAATGACGCTTGCTTGACGGACGGTAATCAACGTTATTCCATTCCATCAGCGTGGCGTATTTATGTGATCGTTTGTCATCAGGTAAATAGTTCGGATTGATCCGCATCAAGGTGAAGCCGTTTAATAACTGGAAGGATAGTACAGGGTCATAGATCTTATGACGCCCGACTGAATCCACGTACTCCCTTGGAGACATCTCCTCTGAGTGTTTATGGTAGTTCGGGATGCGTCCCCCGATGATGATACTCTTTAAATTCCATTGTCGTGCAAGATCCTTCCTTGCTTCATATAAACGGTGTCCTACCTTCATGCGTCGGTATTCAGGGTGCACCATGACTTCGATTCCGTACAGGTTATAGCCATCGGGATTGTGATTCGTTATGTAACCATTATCCGTTACATCATCCCATGTATGGCGGTCGTCATACTCGTCAAAGTTAATGATCAGACTCGAGCATGATGCAATAATTTCCCCTTCTAATTCGGCGACAAGCTGACCTTCCGGAAACACGTCCAAATGACTTTCCAGATGCTCCACCTTCCAGGGATCCATCCCTGGGAAACAAACAGACTGCATATTGATAATATCTTGAATGTCCTTATGTTCCATTGGACGAATGATCATTTTCTTTTCAAACTGTGATAAGTCTAGTTTTTCTGCCATCTATGATCTACTCCTTCATAAAATACCTGAATTATATACCCTTATAGTGCACTGTTGAAACAAAGTTCATGACAATCCATCCCTTTTATTTTAGCAAAGGGGTGTGGATGATTTGAAGAAATTTGATTTGGCGTTAAATGTTCAACTAAAAGAAGCACCCTCATTCATGGGTGCTTCCTTCCATTACCCTTTAAAATAGTAAGCCGTTGCTTCCCAGGGGTTTAAAGTAAATTCATCTTTTTCATGCTTTTCTTCGTTTGTTATGAGGATTTCAGCCTGATTGATATCAAAAGAAGCGACGTTATCAATGACCTGTTTTTCTCCGGATACATTGCAAAGAACAAGAATCTTCTCGTTTTCATATGCTCTCGTATAGGCATATATTGAAGGATGATCTGCATAGTGAAGTTCGAATGATCCGTATGGGATAATTTCATGCTCTTTACGAAGAGCAATCAATTTTTGATAGTAGTAAAAAATGGATTCCGGATCTTTTAACGCTTGTTCGGCATTGATTTCTTTGTAGTTCGGATTAAGGGCAATCCAAGGTTCTCCTTCAGTGAACCCTCCCTGGTCCTCACTGTTCCACTGCATAGGGGTTCTTGCGTTGTCTCTTCCCTTTACATAAATGGACTTCATGATATCTTCCGGATTCATGCCTTCCGCTACTTTTTCACGATACATATTCAGGGTTTCGATATCCTTATACTCTTCAATGGAAGAGAATCGGACATTCGTCATTCCGAATTCTTCGCCTTGATAAATGTAAGGCGTCCCCTGCATCAGATGAAGAAGTGTTGCCAGCATTTTGGCAGATTTCACGCGGTACTCTCCATCGTCACCAAGTCGTGACACAATCCTTGGCTGATCGTGGTTGTTCCAGTACAAACTGTTCCAGCCCTTCCCGTGAAGTTCTGTCTGCCACTTCGTTAAAATGGTTTTCAATTTTACAAGGTCGAAAGGAATGACGTCCCATTTCCCTCCTGGTCCCGAGTCCACATCCATGTGTTCGAACTGAAATACCATATTCACCTCATTGCGGTCTTCACCTGTGTAAAGTACGGCTTCATCCGGTGTCACACCCGGCATTTCACCAACTGTCATCGCGTCATAATGGGATAAGACCTCTTGATTCATTTCCTTAAGGAATTCATGAATGCGCGGACCATTCATAAAGTACTCATGACCGGAAGCATACATCTTCCCTTCAGGATTAGGCGCATCAGGCAGTGTTGGCACTTTCGAAATGAAGTTGATGACATCCATACGGAAACCATCGGTCCCTTTATCCAGCCAGAATTTCATCATGTCGTAGATTTCCTGACGTAGCTTCGGGTTCTCCCAGTTTAGATCCGGCTGCTTTTTAGAAAAGAGATGCAAGAAATATTCCTTTGACGATTCATCATATTCCCAAGCAGAACCGCTAAAAACAGACTCCCAGTTGTTCGGTTCTTTACCACCTTTTCCTTCACGCCAAATGTAATAATCACGATATGGATTGTCCTTTGATTTCCTGGATTCCACAAACCAGCCGTGCTCATCGGAAGAGTGATTCACCACTAAGTCCATCACAAGCTTCATACCACGTTTATGCATTTCGTTTAGCATTTCTTCCCAATCAGTCATCGTGCCGAACTCATCCATAATCTTTTTATAATTGCTTATATCATAACCATTATCATCATTCGGAGATTCATACACAGGAGATAACCAAACCACATCAATCCCCAGTTCTTTCAGATAATCCAATTTTGAAATAATTCCTCTAATATCACCAACGCCATCACCATTTGAATCCATGAAGCTGCGAGGGTAAATTTGATAGACGACCGATTCTTTCCACCATTGTTTTGTCATATGTGATTCCTCCTGTTAGGTCAATTCAAAGAATAAAACGTTTTCTGCAAACGTTTGCATAAATCGTTAAAAAAATATCATATTTCTTCATAAAGATTTCTCATTTTACATTTATAATAATAACATACTATAATTTGATAGAATATACTAAGAAAGGAATTCTATATGAATAAAAAAGCAGATTCTATGTTGTTCCTTGCATGGGCTTCCTCTCTTATCGCAACTATGGGGAGCTTATATTTCTCTGAAATCATGAAGTATGAACCATGCGTATTATGCTGGTATCAGCGTATTTTAATGTATCCGATGGTCATTCTATTAGGATTGGCTTACGTTCGTAAAGATTTTCAAGCGGCTTTTTATTCTACTATTTTATCGGGAATCGGCCTTCTCGTCTCCTTGTATCACTACTCTATTCAAAAAGTTTCAATCCTAACAGAGAGTGCACCTGCCTGCGGACGGGTCCCATGTACAGGCGAATACATCAACCTGTTCGGCTTTATCACCATCCCATTCCTGGCATTGACAGGTTTCCTTATCATCTTCATCGCAAGTGTAATTGTATTAAAAGCATTAAAGGAGGACTATTAGATTGAAGAAAATCATCATATTTCTAGTAGCGATTGTCGCATTATTTGCTGCCATCGCTCTCATCACAAGCATGCAAAACAATCAAAAAGCAGAAGGAAATAAGTTTAAAAAAGCGAATCTTGAACCGGCCACCGTCGAACTGCTGGACGACCCGAACTATCAGAATGTGATCCTTCCCGAAGAGCTGGAAGAAAAATTAAAGAATAACGAAGATGTGACTGTGTATTTCTACAGCTCATCCTGTATTCATTGTAAGAGGACTACTCCTATACTTGCTCCACTTGCCGAAGACATGGGAGTCGATATGGTTCAGTACAATCTACTTGAATTTGAACAAGGATGGGACCAATACCGAATCGAATCCACTCCAACACTGGTACATTTCGAAGGTGGAAAAGAAGTAGCGAGAATTGTAGGAGAACAGCCTGAAGAAGAATTTAAGAAGTTTTTTGATGAGAACGTTACGAAAGAATAAATAAGCAAAAAAAAGAGGGGCTGACTTTTCCACGAGTCAGCCCCTTTCAAGTGAGGAGGAATTTCAAGATGAAGATACTGTGTATCTTCAAAATCAACTTATTACAAGCTATTTTCCCCTCACTGGAATCTTCTAAACATTTTTATTCGAATTTTCTAAAGTATCAAACTTTTCCAGACGTGATTTCTTTAAACAAGCAGCTGGTTATCCGCTCTAGAATAAATACTTAAATTATGCTTACAATCAGATTCTACACTGAATTGATCATACGACAGTGGGAAAAACATACCAAACCCTTGAAGAATTTCAGCATTGTGGTAAAACATTTCTTCATACACTTCTTCATTTGAACCGCTCTCGACAATGGAAATCAGTGTTTGTAGGCTTGAAATTACCTGGAACGCTTCTTTAAGGGTTCCGAAGTATTCAAAGTTTCTCGTTGTCGTATGTAATACTTGCATATCATCAAATTGCTCAATTTCATCATCTGTGAAATAATCAGGGAAAATAGTACAATACATGTACTGTATGAGCTCTTGAATTTTATCTTCCTGTTCATGTGTTGATGCTAGTAAAACTTTCACCGTCATAACCCACCTTTGTAATGGTTGTAATCTCTCTGTAATAGATATATTAAGGATAACATAGAAGTAGAACCAACAGCGTGGTAATTATACCCATGAATTGGGTTGAATAGGTGTTAAATTAGGCTTTAATACCCACAATAGTATAAGATTTTTGTCATTTGAAGGAGTTTTTTGATGAAAACACAGAAAAAAGGAGAACTATTTGAACTAGTCATACCAGATAAATGGAAAAATGTAACGATTGAAACAATTCTTAGAAATCACTGGCAAGCACCTAAGAAGCTGATTCATTCCATGAGGATGGAAGGTGATATTAAAGTGAACGGGGAATCGATTTCCTGGACCCAGCCCCTTTCTCAGGGAGATACGCTTCAGCTTCATTTATTTAAAGAAGTAGAATACGATGTCCCACCGACCTATGGAGAAATCGATGTTCTATTCGAAGATGACCATCTGATTGTCGTCAACAAACCTGCGGGAATTGATACTCACCCAAACCATCCGAATGAGACGGATAGCCTTGCAAATCTGGTGGCCTTTCACTATCAAGCCCAGGGAGAAAGCTCCCGCGTCCAGCACATTCATCGTTTGGATCATGACACTTCGGGAGCGATCATCTTCGCCAAGCACCCTTTAAGTAAAGCGATTCTTGACCGCCTCCTCACTGAAAGACAGATCAAGCGTACATACCACGCTCTCGTCCATGGTCGATTGAAGCAGAAAAAAGGCACCATCTCTGAACCGATTGGAAGGGACCGCCATCACAATACCAGAAGAAGAGTTTCACCTTCTGGTCAGGGTGCGGTCACTCACTACAAGGTGCTGGAGGATAGAAATTCTTATACATTGGTGGAGGTCCAGCTTGATACAGGACGCACCCACCAGATTCGCGTCCATATGAGCCACATCGGTCATCCTTTAGTCGGAGACACATTATATGGAGGAAAGCCGGTTTTCAAAAGGCAAGCGTTGCATGCAGCACAGATTTCATTTCCACATCCCCTGACTGGCGATTGGATTGAGTGTGAGGCTGATTGTACCGATGATGTTGGATTGTGAGAACAAAAAAACGAGCCACTCTCTTTCGTGAGAGACTCGTTTTTTATATAATATTTATTTCAATCCGTTTTTCACCGCTTCAGCGATTTGGATCGTACGACGAGTTTGGTGTTTCACTGCAGGCTCTACGGATTCAACCATATTGCCCTCTTGATCGACTGTTACACTCGTTCCGTACGGGTTTCCTCCTGTTGTAAAGCTTGATTGGTCTGTGTACCCTGGAGCCGCTATGATTGCACCCCAGTGCATCATAGTTGTGTATAGAGCCAGAACCGTCTGCTCTTGCCCACCGTGTGAGTTGCTCGCAGATGATGTGGCACTTACTACTTTATTTGCAAGTTTCCCGTTGAACCATAGACCTCCAGTAGTATCCAGGAAGGCTTTTACTTGAGAAGGAACATTTCCGAATCGTGTTGGAACGTTGAAAAGGTAAGCGTCTGCCCATTCAAGATCGTCAAGTGTCGCAACAGGCACGATATCTTTTGTTTCATTATAGTGCTTTTCCCATGCCGGGTTTGAAGCGATTGCTCCTTCAGGTGCAGTTTCTTCAAAACGAAGTACCTTCACTTCTGCGCCTGCTTCTTTCGCAGCCTCTTCTGCCCATTTTGCCATTTGATAATTTGTTCCCGTTGAACTGTAGTACATGATTGCTAATTTTACGTTAGACATAGTCGAAATCTCTCCTTTAAATATGGTTTATATATAGTAAATAAGTGAAACACCGAATCTGAGTGCAGGTAAATCAATCAACATTCACCTGCATTATTCATTTGCTACCTAATTTAAAATAGTGATGTTGGATTGCACGCCGAGTTTCTGTGTTGGATTTCCACATCAGATAATTCCTACTGAAAAAACCTTATCTAAAATAAGAGTGCGTCTATAGAAAATGATCCTGCCCCTACCAGTGCTACCCCTAGAGCAACAACAATGAGCATCACATTATATTCTGTACCATTTTGTGTTACCCAATAACCATTTGGTCCGTGAACTTTCACAATCGCTACAATCATCGTTCCAATGATAAGTAACGCTGCTAATGGCGTCAGGAAACCTGCAGCGAATAGTAATCCCCCTGCAACTTCAGAAAGTCCTGCAAGTAATGCCATCGTTTTTCCCGGCTGGATTCCAATGGACTCAAAGAAACCACCTGTTCCTTGTAGTCCGTGTCCACCAAACCATCCAAATAACTTCTGTGCTCCATGAGCAGCGAATGTTAACCCCACTACTAAACGAATAACCAATAAACCGAACGCAGCTAATGCTGTCATCTTACTTCCTCCTTTATGTTTTCCCATCGAGATGTAGCTTCAAACATTTCAAATTCAATTATTCTCAAATCATTTATCTTGGATTTGAGATATATGCGTAAAAAAAAGAATACATGTTATCTCGAATGTAATTATTTTGATTTCGAGATAATTGTATAATACTCCTCACTTCTCTGTCAATAACTATTTTACAACTTTTTAATAAAGGGTACCTGAAAGCAGTAGGGCAAAAATAAGAGGTCCGTCCCTCTTCTGGAGGGACGGACCTCTTTCATATATATATCGATTAGAAATCGAAGTTGTCCGGGTCTGGCCCGAAACGTTCGTCGAGATTCAATCCGTTGATTTGGTTCATTTCTTCAAGTGATAGCTCGAAGTTGAACAGGTCTGCGTTTTCTTTGATACGATTTTCATGTACAGATTTAGGAATGATGATGACATCATTCTGAAGGTGCCATCGCAGAATCACTTGGGCAGCGGATTTTTCATGCTTTTCCGCAATGTGATTCAGTGTTGGTTCATCCAGTACACGCCCTTGAGCGATTGGTGACCATGCTTCCACTGCAATATTTTGTGATGCACAGAATTCTCTTATTTTTTCCTGATTCAGACGAGGGTGTAATTCGATTTGATTTAATACAGGCTTTTCATTGCTGTTCTTCATCAAATCTTCAAGGTGATGCTGATGGAAGTTGCTTACACCGATTGATTTCACTAATCCTTCACTCTGAAGTCTTTCGAATGCCTTCCATGTATCATTGTATTTTCCTTCTACAGGCCAGTGAATCAAGTAAAGATCCAGGTAGTCCATATCAAGCTTTTTAAGGCTGGTTTCGAATGCTTTCAGTGTCGTATCGTAGCCTTGATCACTATTCCATACTTTCGATGTAATGAACAGTTCCTCTCTCGCTACTCCACCTTCTTTCACACCTTGACCTACACTTTCTTCGTTATCGTAGATCGCCGCTGTATCGATGGAACGGTATCCTGACTCAATCGCTGTGCGAACAGCCTGCACCGTTTCAGACGGATCTTTCATTTGGTAAACTCCTAAACCGACATAAGGAATTTCGATTCCGTTATGTAGTGTCTTCGTGCTCTGTAAGTTTTTTAACATATTGCATCCCTCCTGATTTACCATTTTACAAATTCACTCAGCTTGTTGCTAATGTTATGATTGAAAAATTCGATTATATACTAAATTAAGGTCCGTCCCTCTCCATGAGGGACGAATCTATTTGGAGCTTCTACCGGCCGATAAATTGCTCTCTTCTCCTCCCGATAAACGCAAGCTTATGCAGGGGGCGTGTCATGGACACGTATTGGAGCTTGATGTCGAGTTCGTTTTCCGGGTTGAATGCTTCATCCACCGCTGCGATGATGACCACATCGAATTCGAGTCCTTTTGACAGATAAGATGGTACAACGACGATTTGATCTTTCGGGATCGATTCCTGTTCTTCTAATAACTTCACTTTCCCAGGCTGCCGATCTTGAAGGATTTCGCTGATTTTTACACAATCCTTCATGCTTTTTCCGATCACTGCAAAGGTTTGGAATCCTTCTTCTCGTCCAGTATCCACCTTCTCCTTTATTATGGCAGCCAATTCTTCCAATTCCACATACTCATCGAAGCTGGGAGAATCTCCATGTCTCACCACTGGATTCACTTTAGGAAAATCATAGGGTAAGAGATTCAGCAGTTTATTTGCTTCCTCCATGATTTCAATTGTGGTTCGGTAACTTTTTTGCAACTCCGTATAGGTCGCCCTTGGAAAAACATCTCTAAACACCGGTTCCCATGACTGAAGTCCACGATAGGAGTGGATTCCCTGGGCAAGATCCCCCACCAGTGTAAACATGTCGGTTTCAAGTGCCCTCTTCAATGAATAAAGCTGCAGATAACTATAATCCTGGGCTTCATCAATGACGATGTTTTTTGCTTTATGAAATTTGTCTATTCCGAACAAGTGGGATTGCAAGTAAAGAAGAATCGCAAAATCTTCTACTTCATACTGTTTTTTCTTCGCGTATCTAAGGGTATAGTGACAAAGCTGTTCAGCTTGTCCCCTGTTTAGCTCGCCTTTTGAGTATGATACAAGACGCTCTGGATCTAAAAACAATTCGATGAAATATTGATCCAGATTCTTCTTCTCAAACTGTTTCATGTACCCCGATACGCTTGTGCGGATGGCTTTCTTGACTTCATCTACACGCTCAGTTTTTTTGTCCAATGCTTTTGATACATAGTCCTTGCGGTTCGCTGCCTTTGACCGCTCAAAGAGAGCTGTTTCGATCCGCTCATCAAAGAACTTTTCAACACCTTCTATCATTTGTTTCTTATTTGTCCGCACATAACTCTGTAAAAGGGCCTTCAGCTTTTCCATCCTGCGATAGATTGGCATATACGTATATTCATCTTTAAAAAGATGAGTGAACTTTTTTGCCGTGTAGAGCTTGTATTTATCAACATAGAAGTCCTTTGATGTATAAAAACGCTGTTCAATTTCTTCTATATAATAATCAAGAATTCTCCTGAATACCTTGGAGCCTTTAAACCCTGAAATCCAGGAGGCAGTCTCTACGTCTTCTCCGTGGGTTTCAATTAACTGAATGAGCTTATTATCTTCTACTAATTTCAACTTTTTCTCTAAGCAGGTCATCACATAATCCGTGAACGTCGTTTGTCTGACACGTTCCACTCCAAGTTCCGGCAACGCCTCTGAAATATAGTCGATGAATAAATTACTCGGAGCTAGAATCATTAGTTGTCTGGGATCAAAATGTTGTTTGTAATTGTAAATGAAATAAGAAATCCGGTGAAGGGCAATCGTCGTCTTTCCGCTGCCCGCCGCACCTTGAACAATGATGGGTTTGTTTAAATCGGCACGGATGATCCGGTTTTGTTCTTCTTGGATGGTGGAAATGATCTCGGTTAAACGATTGCTGGAGCTTTTGGCTAATGAATCCTGAAGCAATTCATCTGTGGTCGTTAAGTCGATATCCCGGATTTCTTCTAACAAGCCATCTTCAATCATGTACTGACGCTTTAATGAAAGATCTCCTTCATATGTCTCGTCTTCCGCTTCATAGGAAACATCACCGATTCTTCCTTCGTAGTAGAGATTGGCTATGGGGGAACGCCAGTCCACTATGATTTGTTCTTGATTTTCACGCTGATACAAGGAGGTCTTGCCGATATAATGCTTCTCTACATTGTCAGCACCCTTATGTTGAAAATCAATTCGTGCAAAGTAAGGCTTGTTCTTCGCTTTAAGGAGGGATTCCAGTTCTTCCTTCGACATCTCAAAAAAGCTTGAGTTGGTCAATATATCGATGTAGGCAGCACTTGATTCTCCCCAATCGATATCTCCAAAAGCTTTCTCCATGTTTTCTTTATACTTTTCCTTGCTTGTCTGGGATGTGTTGATCACAACGTCAATGTAGCGTTTTGTAAACTCTAAGCGTTCTGATTCAGTTAAAAAATCGGGATGAATGGTTGATTCCTTCGTCATACATTTCTCCTTCCAAATGGTAGTAGCCGCAATGGAGAAAAAAACGTCTTATTATTCCACTGAGGTAACGACTCTCAGTGGATGCATATGGAAATCCGGATAAATTATGTAGGCGTTTGGGAGCAGGAATATATATTATCAGATAATTTAAGAAAGTTCAATAGCGAAAAGCGGAGGCGGCTCGCTCAGGCCCGACAAGCATAAGACGAGGACACCGGAAAGGCGCTCTTTGCCTTTTTGGTGTCCTTGACTTATGACCTCGAGGGACTAGCCGCCGGAGCTGGACATATCGAAAAGCTGAAGGGCTTTGCTCAGAGGGGACAAGCTTAAGGCAGGCATGCCGGAAAGGCGCTCTTTGCCTTTTTGGCATGCTTGACTTATGACCTCGAGCCTCTAAGCCCTGGAGCTGGACATACCGAAAAGCGGAGGCGGCTTGCCCAGAGGCGACAAGCTTAAGACGAACCTGACGGAAAGGCGTTCTTTGCCTTTTTGGCTGGTTTGACTTATGACCTCGAGCCTCTAGCCGCCGGAGCTGGACATATCGAAAAGCGGAGGCGGCTCTCTCAGGCCCGACAAGCTTAAGGCGAGGACACCGGAAAGGCGCTCTTTGCCTTTTTGGTGTCCTTGACTTATGACCTCGAGGGACTAGCCGTCGGAGCTGGACATATCGAAAAGCGGAGGCGGCTCGCTCAGGCCCGACAAGCATAAGACGAGGACACCGGAAAGGCGCTCTATGCCTTTTTGGTGTCCTTGACTTATGACCTCGAGGGACTAGCCGCCGGAGCTGGACATATCGAAAAGCGGAGGCGGCTCGCTCAGGCCCGACAAGCATAAGGCGAGGACACCGGAAAGGCGCTCTATGCCTTTTTGGTGTCCTTGACTTATGACCTCGAGGGACTAGCCGCCGGAGCTGGACATACCGAAAAGCGGAATCGTTTGGCGTCAGTAAAATTTAAATAACCCTCCACCTATAAAGATGAAGGGTCTTTCATACGATCCAAAGGAAATACAATCTGAAAACTCGTCCCCTTGCCAACTCTACTTTCAACTGTAATGACGCCTCTCATCGCTTCAATGATGCGATAGGATACCATAAGCCCAAGACCAGTCCCTTTTTCCTTCGTAGAAAAATAAGGTTCTCCGAGTCTTGCCTGTTGTTCAGAGGTCATCCCGATTCCAGTATCAGTGATGGTTATGCTTACGTCCCCTTTCTGAACCTTCGAAAGTATCGAAAGGGTACCTCCTTTTGGCATGGATTCGATCGCATTTTTCATGATGTTGAGAAATGCTTGCTGAAAACTCCTTGTATTGCCGACAATGGTGGCGTCCATGATACTTTTATGTACGTCAACCGATTGCTGGTTGCTCAGGGGCTCTACCATATCAACAAGCTTATTGAGTTGTTCGGAAATTGAGATGTCCTCTACTTGATCAGGGTCCGGCTTGGCAAATGTGAGATAGTCATTGATGATATCTTCTGCCCGGTTCAATTCTGATGATGCGATGGCTAAGTACTGCTCTTTTTTTCCGACTGGAAGATTTTCTTGATTGAGCAATCGTAGAAATCCTTTTATAACCGTTAACGGATTCTTCACTTCGTGTGAAATGCTGGCTGCCAGTTGAGCGAGTACTTCCATTTTCTCTATTTTCACGAGTGCGTGTTTGATTTGAATCTGTTTAAGCAATGTTTCACATATATATGTCAAAATGAGCATTCCCACTGATGGGAGTAAGATGAAATTAATGAGATAGCTTTCATCAATTACAAACACTGTCATGGCATTCGCAATAAGTGCCGCTACGATGGAATGAATGGTAAAGAGAATCACTGAAAATATAATCTTCTTACGGCTCGTTAACCGGTCAAAATGGAACCACTTCATCCCGATCACCGTCAAGAGATAGATCACCACATAAATAACAAATGCTACTAAACTCCAACTATATATCATAGTCCTGGATACCAATAAAACAACTAAAAGTGCGAGCCCTGTGTATGGTCCTCCATACATGATCCCGAGTACAAAAGGAATCATCCGTAAATCATGTACACAGTATGGATTATGATAGATCGGGGAAAGCATGCACAGGATAATGGCAAAACTCAAAGAAACAAGGGTTGCTAACCTTGTATACCAACCATGTATCATCTTTTTTTCAATAAGGAAAAAAATTAAAAAAATACTCAAAATGATATAAAAGAAATTGTTAATAACATCCTGATTAAAGATAATCATACTTACCCTTTGACCTTTCACAGATATTGTCTACTTTATAGAAATTCTACCATACTACTGCAAAAATCGTCACAAATATATTTGTAATCGTGCATTTACATACGAAACCCCTCCTGTACATGTACAGGAGGGACATCAATTTACAAAGTTTTCAATTGTTCTCCAAGGTATTTTGCCAACTCAAGCATCCCGTATTGTCCGTACTTCGCCTCGGCATCCTTGTTGTAATTTGTATTGGTGTTCACATCATACGTGTAGATGGTGCCTTCTTTGTCTTGAATAAATTCAATCCCGGCTACATCAATCCGGTTTTCTTTTAAAAATGCTTCGTAAGACGAAAGGATGCCATGGGAAAAGTTTTCCCTGATTTGGAATTTAGGCTTTTCCTCCTGCTCCCCCACTGGGCAGAATAAATCATCGACCTGGCAGACATCGGCGGGACATAATTCAAATCCTTTTGACGTATCCACCTTCACAGCATACATGAATGTGCCGCCGATGAATTCACAGCGTGTGATCGAAGCGTCCGGTGCTTCAATGTATTCCTGGATTAGCGTCGTGCCATCCAGCGGTTCTTCAAATGCATCACTGTAGACATAGTTTTTCAGTGCGTCCAGTGAATGAAACAACTGAACACCCAATCCTTTTCCTGCTCGGTTATGCTTGGTGATGAATGATGGTTTGTTGAGCTTTTGTGCGGCTTCTATGATCTGCTCTTTTCCAACAGCTGCAATGGTTTTCGGTGTCTTGATGCCGGCAGCGTTCAAGGCCATATACTGATTCACTTTACTCACTTCCAACCGGAGGGCACGACTCCCGTTCAGTACCTTTCTTTCATATCTCTCCAACCATGAAAGAACGCTTTCCGTTAACTCAGGTGCAAAACGATGGTTTCTGGTATGGGAAGATGCACTGATCCGATTATAGAAAACTCCTTCAGGCGGCTCATATGATAACTCGATGAGTCCTTGATCGAGGAACCATTCCTCATAAGGTAAGTGAAGCTCGTCGAGACGAGCCGTTAAATGATTGGTCCATTCACTATTTTCATGAATAATATGAATTTTTTTCAAGATCATTACCCCATTTGTTCGTAGGATTTTTCAAAAATGGTCGTACAACACAAAGTAATCCTACTATAAAAGTAGGATTTAGGTCAATGATCATGAATTTATCTTGGCTTTCTGTCGGTTCTCATCTGAATTTTCATACCACTTTTGGTGAGCTGATCGATTGTTTTCGGGAAATCATCGCTAGGGGAAGGGCTATGATCGTCCTTCAAGATATCCCTGATTTCCTGTAATACTTCAAGGTTAGTCGTTTGCTTCACCTTATATTGCTGCTCTCCGCCTTTCAAGCGGTTGACCACCTTTATCATCAAAAAAATGCTCATGGCCACAAGAAGAAAGTCTACAAGTGCTTGTAGGAACTTTCCCAATTCAATCACCTCTGCTCTAATTCGAAGGTGCAGGCCTTCTAAGTTAATGCCGCCAAATAACATTCCGATTGCCGGCATCATCATGTCTTGAACGAGAGACTCCACAATCTTGCCAAACGCTGAACCAATGATGACTGCAATCGCTAAATCAATTACATTCCCCCTTGAAATGAATTGTTTAAATTCAGACCACATGATGAACTCACCTACCGCTTCATTACTCTTAACATATGGCAGAAACGAGTGAGTTATGAAGACAAGGACAAAAAAGCTACATAAGATATTTCCCTACAATGGCAAGCAACACAATAATAGCGACTACCCCCATTAGGATGATCAACATTTTTTCATCTTTATTCCCTAACATTCTTTTCGCCTCCTCTATCTCATAAGGAACTTACACGGTACCTCTTTCAAATAATTTTGTTTCCAATATCACGGGACGAGGGTCCGTATTTTCAAGAAATAGTTTAAACGATTCTTCTCCCACTTTTCGTATCGGAACTTCAAAGGATGTAATGTTCAGGGCATCGGCAATAGGATGATTATCAAAGCTTAAGATAGCCAAATCACCGGGTATCCTGATCCCTCTTTTCCCAGCCTCTGTCACCATGCCGGCTGAAACCTGATCACTCGTTACGATAAGGGCTGAAGGTTTTTCTTTCAGCTGTTCCCATGCCTTCACCACGTCTCTTCCATCTTCCAGGTGATAGCAGTCATTGAAGATCCACTCTTCACGCACAGGATTGCCCGCAGCTTCTGAGCTATCGTAATACCCCCGGATTCTCTCTTCACTATTCGTCCCAAACATTCGATGCAGGCATAGACCTATCCGGGAGTGACCTTTTGAATAAAGATGCTCGAGACCATTCCTGATTCCTTGATAGTGATCGATATATATTTTCTTACACGAGTGACCGTACACATTCTCACAGAAAACAACATTGGCATTTTCCATGAACGGAGTGAGAACATCGAGGGAATTTGACCGTGAAGTTAAGATCAATCCGTCCACTTCCTTCATTTGCAGACGATGAAAGGCATCAAGTTCGGCTCCCTTGTCATAATTCGTTTGAAAAAGTTGAAGATGATATCCATGCTTTAACGCTTCCCCTGCAATACCTTGAAGAATTTCTCCGAAGTAAGGAAGATTCAAATACGGCAAAACAACTCCTATGCTATAGGTCTTGCCTTTTGATAAATGGACAGCATTTGCGTTTTTTATATAATTTAATTGCTCGACGGCCTCGAGAACTTTCCGACGTTTTTCTTCTTTCACATAAGGGTGTTGATTTAATACCCTTGAGACTGTTGAAACGGATACTCCCGCAAGCTTGGCGATACTGCGAATATTTGTCATCCCCATACCCCTCATCAAATATTATGAATGGCACACTTGTCCATTTTGAGCAAAACTATTAATAAACGCTTGCTATGAAACGCGTTTCACACTTTATAGTTAATCATGCAAGGGGTCTACCCCTAAAACATGATAAGGAGGCTATTCTATGCTCGGTATTTTATTCTTACCCGTTCTGTGTATCATCATCATCGGAGGAAGCTACGCCGCATTAAAGCCCATCCATTTCTATACTCCCCACGATCCACAGGATCCATTTGAGCACATATACAACCATGACCTCAACTAATTCAAGTGCCTGCCTTCATTGAAGCAGGCTTTTACTTTACCCATTTCACTGCCCAACCCTGGACGGCCTCCATCACGGGCTCCAATTCTCTTCCCTTTTTCGTCAGGCTATAAAGGACTTTGACCGGCTTTTCGTCGAGAACTTCCCGGTACACGATGCCGTTTTCCTCCAGTTCCTTTAATCTGTCAGTTAACAACTTTTGACTGATATTCGGTATTTCTGAATTTATATCTTTAAAACGGCACGTTCCTTCAAATAATACCTTTATGATCATCCCGATCCAGCGCTTGCCTAATAGTTCGAAGGCAGCGGCATATTTCGGGCAGAGTTTTGTTTCCATATAAGTTTTCACATCCTAAATCGTTAACACTTGACGCATACTAAAACGTCGGTTATATTGTTCATATTGCTTATACACTTACAAAAAGTAAGTAACATACAATTATATACCATATTATAACACCTATTTAAACATCAAGGAGGCTTTATCATGGATAATTTCTTTCAAGTCGTCGATGAACGGCGCTCAACGAAAGTATATGATCCTCAAGTGGAGATCCCTCGTGAGGAATTAGTCAGCCTGCTCGAAACAGCAGGAAAAGCACCATCTGCCTGGAATCTTCAACAGTGGAAATTCCTGGTATTCGATCATAAAGAAGTTCAAGAACGTTTACTTCCGATTGCATATCATCAACAACAGGTACATGATGCTTCTGCAGTCGTGGCTATACTTGGTGACCTGGAAGCAAATAAAAATGTCGACCCTGTCTTTGATCCTGCCATTGAAAAAGGTGAAATGACGGCGGAAATCAAAGAGGTATTGAAGAAACAAATTGACGGTGCATACAGCCGTGATGAATATCCAAGAGACGCCGCTTTCAGTAACGCTTCCTTAGCCGCTATGCAATTCATGCTTGCTGCAAAAGCGAAAGGCTGGGATACTTGCCCAATCGGCGGTTTCAATCCGGCAGCTCTCGTTTCCGACTTCAATGTGTCGGACCGTTATATCCCGATTATGTTGATTACAATCGGAAAACCACTTCAAGAAGCACGAAAATCAGATCGTTTAGATATCCGCAACTTAATTGATTGGGCGGAATAAACCTATGAAAAAGCCGCATCCTTAGAGGATGCGGCTTTTTCGTCTGCTAAAAGAGTACGCTCTTTTCAATCTGTTTCATTTCAAAGAAGTAGCCTTTTTTATCCATGAGCTCATCAAAACTTCCTGCTTCTATAACCTTCCCTTGATCCATGACGACGATTTGATCCATGTTTTCAAGACCAATTAAACGATGACAGATCAGAATCAACGTGTCCCCACCGGCCACTTTATAAAGATGGTCAAAGATCTCTTTCTCCGTCAACGCATCAACCGAAGACGTCGGTTCATCCAGCATCCATAAGGGTGAGCCCTTCAATAGTGTCCTTGCAATGGCCAATCGCTGCTTTTCTCCTCCAGAAAGATTCTCTCCTTTTTCCAGTACAGTGTCTTCCAACGAAAAGTGGTTCAGCTTCACTTTATCTAATGCCGATTCCATTTCCCCGTCTGTCAATCCGTCACGCACCAGCATAAGATTATCCCTTAAAGTGCCGTAGAAGAAATGATTTTCTTGAAGAACCACATTGGCATGCTCCCACAACGACTCTTTATCGAAATCTTTAATTGAAGCATCATTGACGAAAATCGATCCTTGATCCGTTGAGTAAAAGTTTAATAACAATTGAAGCAATGTTGATTTCCCTGATCCCGACGGGCCTACAATCGCTGTTTTCGAACCTGCAGGCAGCTCAAGATCCACACCATCCAATGCTTTTCTTTCCTCTCCCCCGAAGGAAAAGCTTACATCCTTCAGGTGAAAGGACGGAGCTTCCCCGCCAAGTTTCCCGCCAAATGAAGGTCCGTCCCTCTCGATGCTCTCTTCTGGAATGACTGAAGAAAGCCTGGCTGCCGCTCTGCGGGAATCTTCATAGTGTGTAGGGAGAATTGCCATGGGTGTGGCGTTTTCGAATACGGTTAATGAGATCATGACAAGCATAGCAAGGTATATTCCGTCCAGTTGACCTGATCCCACCGAATAGGCCCCTACAGCTAAAACGATCCATGAAATAAGAAGCGAAACCAGGATATTGGTTGAATGACTAAAGAGGGAATGGATACCCTCACGTTCCTCTTCACTCACATAGCCTGTTGATGCATGAACAAGACTTCTCTCTTTATCCTCCAGTCTCTGATAGATCTTCAGGTCTCTGAATCCATATAGAAATTCCGTTACTTCAGTAGACAACTCCCCCCGTCTTTCTCTTAAAGTCACTTCAATCTTCCTCTGTTTAAGAGAAAAATAGGCAGGGACGACGAATCCCGTCAGCAGAAGGCCCACGAGAAGAATCAATGCAACGGATACAGAATAAAACATCGTAAACAAAATCGTACTTAAGAACACCATCACCAGAATGACAGGGGGATAAAAGACCCTAAGAAAGAAATTCTGGAGGCTCTCTACGTCCCCGACAATTCTTGAGAGAAGATCACCGCTTCTGTATCGACCGAAAATTCCCGGCGCTAACGGTTCGATTGCTTCATAAATCGAGACTCGTAAATTAGCCAGAATCGTGAATGTTGCTCGATGGGAAAAATAACGTTCCGCGTAGCGGCTAAGCGCCTTTGTAAAACCGAATAGCTTCAAGAGTGCAATCATCACCGTCAGTGCGTATAGAGGTACTTCCAAAGCTGCTTTAGAAATTAAATAACCACTGGAAGCAAATAAACCGACAGAGGTCATTCCAGCCAGGAAGCCAAAAAGAATAGAATACACTATATCCTTCTTTTCCTTCATCATCAGCTTTACGACAAATCCTAACTCTTTCATCATGTATTCACCCCTTGCTGTGCTGTCACCATCTCATGATAGCGTGAAGAGGACTTCATTAACTCCTCATGATTTCCTATACCCGATAATTTCCCATTTTCCAAAAACAGAATTTGATCTGCTTCACGAATTGTATGCAAGCGGTGAGCCACTGTAATCACCGTTGAATCTTTGGATAATTCCTGAATGGAGGCTTGAAGGATTCCCTCGGTTTTAAGATCCAATCCTGTTGTCGGTTCGTCGAAGAGAATAATAGAAGGTTTTTTGAGAAAAGCCCTGGCTATGGCAATACGCTGCTTTTCTCCTCCTGAAAGCCCTCTCCCCGCTTCACCGATCGGTGTGTCAAACCCTTTATCGAGACCTGCAATCATTTGTGAGATTCCTGCTTTTTCAGCAGCGTATTCAATCTCTTCCCGGGTCACGCCTTCTCTTCCTCCAACTGCAATATTCTCTGAGATTGTGCCTGAGAATAAATACGGATTCTGTGAAATATAACTCAGTTGATCAAACCAGTCGCTTTCCCTATATTCACTTCTTGAATATCCATCGATCACGATGTCTCCTTCAGAGGGATCAAGAAGTCCTGCTAAAAGATGAAGAAGAGTTGTTTTGCCTGCTCCGCTGTGACCGACGATCGCCACTTGGCTGCCGGGAGGAAAGACCGCCGAAATGGATTGAAGAACAAATCCCTTATCCCCGTAGGAAAAACCGACAGTACGTAATTCCATTGTGGCAGGAGTTCCAAACGATTCGAGTTCCTTCTCTCCCCAATGCACAGGTCGATCTTTTTCTTCAAGCTCCTCCATGACTTTTTTCGCGGCCCCCATACTTCCTCGGCCAGTATGAAAGGCCTGCCCAAGCTCTTTTAGTGATAGATAGAATTCCGGGGCAAGCACAAGAACGAAGAAAGCGGTAAAGAATGAAATGCTTTCAAAGACGACTAATCTGAGCCCTACTTCAAGAGCAATCAGTCCAATACTTAACATGGAAATAAACTCTAGCATCAAGGAAGATAAGAATGCGGTCTTGAGCACTTCCATCGTGGCTTCACGAAAGTCAAGACTGGCAGAACGGATCCCTTCTTTCTGTTGTTTCCCTCTTCCAAGGAGCTTCAAGGTAGTCAATCCTTGCAGTGTGTCAAGAAATCGTCCGGAAAAAGCCGTCAGCTTATCCATTTGCTTCTCGGATTTATTTTTTGTCATCACTCCGATAATCGCCATAAACAGAGGAATGAACGGGGCCGTTATGACCATGATCAGTCCCGTATAAATATGCTCAGTAAAAATGGTGATTAACAGTATTAACGGAACGATGGTCGTTTGAATTCTTTGGGGAACGTACTGACTGTAATACCCATCCAGCCCATCGACAGCATCCATCATCGTACTGACTTTTTGTCCAGACTGCCCTTGTATGGACGCTTGCAGTGGATTTTTTGCCCACTTATTCAAGAGCCGCTTTCTCAAGTCGCTCTTTACCTTCGAAGCCATCCTGATTCCTGTTCGTCCATTCACATACGTGAGGGCTGCTCTCCCCACTAAAATAAGCAGCAATGCACCCAGCATTGGAAAAATGTCTTGAAATCCCGCTCCCTCTATAAACATTTTATTTACAATGCTAACCAGCAAGTAAGCTTGTCCAATCACTACTCCCCCCATCAATAGGGATGTTCCGTAAAGAGTCATCATGGATGATTTCTGCTGCTTAGCCAATTTATTTAGTTCTTTCATACCTCTTCTCAACTCCAAGGTTAAAAGTTAGTGAAACACTTCACAAATTGATAACTCTATTATAGTAGACTTGTTCTCTTTATGCATCTTTTAGGATTGACCTTTTTGTGACAATTCCAGAACCCAGTTAGTTTTGAATACGGCGTGGATGGTATAGTTTTTTATTTATCTCCTAACGAATCCAGCCGAAATCACCAGTAATCCGACCATTTTACAATAATTGCAAAACCTGCACAAACTATATTCCAATCAATAAAAATAGAGAGGCACATCGCTAAGCGAATGTCCTCTCTATTTTTATGGGTCCTGTTATATTTTCAATAAATCCTTCGTCACACGCTGGATAATCTCCGGCAATACTGAGAAGGTGTAAGGTTTATACACTCTCTCTGTCCACTGATGGCCATCCTTTCCGTACACACCGATATTAATAGAAGGGATGTTCAGCTTTCTGATCATATCGATGGGAACTGGATACAACTGATTGATCAGCGGCATGTTCTTTTTGAATACGTCAATATCCTCGTCTTCTTCATGAAGAGAGAGAAAACTTCCATCTGCCAGATACGGGAAAAACCGTTTAATGACAAATTCTTCGCCGGTTTCTTTGGCTATATCGTTTAAGCATTTCCCTAACGCCTCTCTCACCCTCTTGCCATACTCATTTTCTTCATTCACAAAGTTATGAGGTAAAAATGGCGGTGCGAAGAAAATGATCACTCTTGGCGTTCGATCGGGATCCAGATGCTGCAGTGCTTCCACCATGGCATACGCAATCGTCCTTCTGTCATCTCCCTCCATATCATAAAAGACCTTTTTCATGACAGGATCCGGATCAATGCCTCTTTCCTTCAGCCAGAAGATATACTCCCGTAACGTCAGAACTTCCACTTCCCATGAAAACTCCCTTTCCGGGAAACCATGATAGCTCCGGTATTGCTCAAACTGTCTTTTACTGCGTTCTTCCAAATCACTTACTGCCTTTAATGCTGTCTTCTTCATATCGTAGAGGACTTCCCGGGCAGTTCTCTCATATACAAAATAGTTAAAGTATAGAGAAGCGCTCAAAGGGGTTTGAACATTATACGTATGTTTGTCATCTTTGAAATACAGGCAAGATGGAGGCAGGGTGAATTCACCTGGTATATCCTCCAGGTAATCTAAGTTCTGATTGATTTCAAGATTGATCTTGGAAGCAATCACAGTAGGATCGATGGATGTCAGCACATCCCCTACATGCGCTTCTCTTCCATATATATAAAAGCTTGGCAGGAGTTTTCCTGCAGCACCCGTGTAAATATATCGTTTACAGTCTCCATCATAGATAGGAGAAATGAAATCGGTATTGATAGCTGCCAAATAGTCAAAGCCCTCTTTTTTCAAACGATAGAGTTCGCTTAAAGCTGCAATCATTCCGGCATGTTCACTTTCTTCATCACCATTAAATAGGAAGAGTAAATGTCCATCTGGTGTTCCCTGTCCCGTATAGTACAAGAGATTCGCCATGTGTACGGCAATTCCGCTCTGCATATCCAATGCCCCTCTTCCAAACAGCCAGTTTCCAGAGAGGGCATCTTCTCTCACCTTTTCCTCTCCTTCATAGTCCATAAAGAACTTCTGAAGAAAGTCGGGATCATGAGCCATATCCTGCAGTGCACCATAATCATCGGTTCCTACCGTATCATAGTGGGCATGGAATAATACAGTTTTCGAAGACGCTCCTTTCACGAGGGCAAACACGTTTTTCCTTCCTGTCGGATCGTTCGGGACTTCTTGGAGCCAGACTCGATCAGGATGCTTTTGAAAATAAGGAAATGAAGAAATCATTTTATATATATACTGGGCTTTTTCACTTTCGCCAATTGTCCCATTATAGCTTTTCAGAGCGACTAAAGATCGTGTGATGAATTCAATCTGCTCGGAGATTGATTTGTTTTTTAATTGTGTATACACGTTAGTACCGCTCCTTTCCTTGAGAAATGTCAGCTTATGCGTGGTTAATCGTTTACTTACTGGGCATTATAGAGACTGATTCTTCTATAATTGATAACATCTTATCGAAAATGAAAGGGGTTTGGAAGGGGTTTCAGGATTATTCCTTAAAAAAATTTCATATCTTTCTATTGAAATTCGATCTATTACCGAATATTATAGAAGTTGCGCGTTTTTAATGTTCGTTTTTATTGGAGGTATTACGATGTTTAAATTAAAGGAACACGGCACTAATCCCAAAACTGAAATACTGGCAGGTATTACAACATTTCTAACAATGGTTTACATTGTCGTTGTCAATCCCATTATTTTAGCCGACGCAGGTGTGCCATTTGATCAAGTCTTCTTAGCAACCATTATTTCAGCCGTAGCCGGCACGTTATGGATGGCCTTGTTCGCAAATTATCCAATTGCCATCGCACCAGGGATGGGATTGAATGCTTACTTTACTTACTCTGTAGTAGGGGCGAATGATGACATTTCTTATATCGTTGCATTCTCTGCCGTTTTTGTAGCAGGTATCATATTTATCATTCTTTCATTAACACCATTCAGAAAAAAATTGATCGAAGCCATTCCCCAAAATCTAAAGCACGGCATCACCGCAGGAATCGGTTTGTTCATTGCCTTTATTGGATTACGACTGACAGGACTTATCCAAGCTCATCCAACGAATTTAGTACAGCTGGGGGATCTTCATTCATCTTCAGCGATCCTAGCGTTAATCGGATTGGCTGTTACCCTTATCCTCATGGTCTTACGTGTCCATGGAGCGTTATTTATCGGAATGATTGTCACTGGACTCGTTGCATTCTTCACAGGAGAATTATCATTTAAAGAAGGGTTTGTGGCCCTTCCACATCTTCCAGAAGGACTTATCGTAGCAAATCCTCTTACAGCATTTGCCGATGTCTTTCAATACGGGTTATATGCCGTTGTGTTCTCATTCTTACTTGTAACTATCTTTGACACAACAGGAACGATGATCGGAGTGGCCCAACAAGCAGGGCTAATGAAAGGCAACACGATGCCAAGAGCACGTGAAGCCTTACTTGCGGATTCCATTGCAACAACTGTAGGGGCTATGTTTGGGACAAGTCCTACGTCCGCTTATATTGAATCTTCAGCCGGTGTTTCCGCTGGAGGAAGAACAGGATTAACAACATTAACGGTTTCTATCCTGTTCATTGCCGCTGCATTCTTCGGTCCACTTGTAAGTGCCGTATCAGGAATTTCAGCCATTACAGCTCCTGCCCTAATCATCGTAGGAAGCTTAATGATGGGGAGCATTTCTCATATTAAATGGGATCAATTAGATGAAGCCTTCCCTGCTTTTTTAATCATTCTTAGCATGCCGTTAACATCAAGCATCGCAACAGGGATAGCACTGGGATTCATTTCTTACCCATTATTAAAAGTCGTAAAAGGGCAATGGAAGCAGGTACATCCACTCGTCTATATCTTTGCCGTCCTGTTCTTCTATCAGCTGGCATTCCTGCCTCATTGACCCGATATAGATACTTGAAAGACCGTTCATAATGAACGGTCTTTTTGTGGTGCAAATTCAGCTGGTTGTGTCCATATTCTCTTGACGCTTATTAGAACTTTGTCATCAAAAGTTAAACAATATATATCTGGCATTTCAAGCTTTCTCCAAAACCTGATATCATATTGAGGATCAAAGTAACTCATGATCAAAACCATAATATTACCGTGTGTTCCAATCACGACGTTTTTCCCATTATATTCTTCAATGATCTTAAATATCCCTTGTACGCCTCTTTTTTGAGCGGTGAGATTCGACTCTCCGCCTTCCAAGGAAAAAGCAGGATCCTCCCACACCAATGAGATTGCCTCTTGAAAGTTTTGAACAGGTTTTCCAGAGAGAGTTCGTTCTCTCAATTCTTCATATAAATTGATTCCCTGCCCAATATGGCGGGCTGTCCCTTCAACGGTTTCCACCGCCCTTTTATATGGACTGGAACATACTGCATCAATCTTTTCCTTCTTTAATAATTCCGTTACATGCTCAGCATCCACCTTACCTTTGTCTGATAAGGGTCTGGTTAATTCCTCGGGGGTGTATTTCGAGTGAGCATGCCTCACCAGATACAGTTGAGTTATTGCCAACTTCATTCACTCCTTCTTACTTTCCAACCACAAAAAAAAGAGCTGTCATGCAGAACAGCTACTCTTATTTCCACACGACGTCCAATTGACTAGCATAAAATGTTATCGCCTTTTTATAAGGTTCGATGGTGGATTCTTGTGACGATTCTCCAATACACGTCAGCAGCAGCTCCATTGCTTTACTATGTTCGTTCAAATTATAGAGGGTCATGGAATAAAAGACCGTCAACGCTTTATTTTCAGGAAATCGTCCTATTCCTTTCTCGAACACGGATTTGCTTTTTTCATACTCTCCCAATGTCCGATATGTACTCCCTAATCCAAGGTAGGCGCCCTGTAATTCTTTATCATCCAGTCCCAATTGAATCGAACTTTCGTAATAAGGAACAGCTTCGCTTTCGAGTCCCATTGCGTCATGGCTCCATGCACATTGGTAATGCAGAAAACCATTATCTGGTTCTTCCCCAATCAATCGCTTCCACCTTTCAATGGAAGCTGCGTATTCTCCCGATTCTCTCAATTCAATGGCTTCTTCTATTTTTCTACTCATTTTAAAGTCTCCCATTTACTCGGGAATGAACTCCATCAACCAGGAATCATGATGTTCGCCTTCATGAAGCTCATGCTCCCGCAGTATTCTTGATTTACTATATCCACATTTCTCATAGCAACGGATCGCTCTGGTGTTCCAAGTCATGGGATCCACCACGAGTCGGTGGACACCCTCCTTCTTGAGCAAGTACTCTACTACAGCTCGAATGAGTTTCGTCCCTATTCCCCTGTTCCAATATGTCGCTTCTCCGATGAATTGATCCGTACCGTAAATCACTTCATCTAAATTCGTGTAACCATATCGTATCATTGTTTCTTCATCTAGCTGATAATACTGAAGATAACCGATTTCAATTCCCTCGTACTCAACCAGACAACCTAAGACGTCCCTCTCTGCCAAGAACTTCTCCTCCACCATCTGAAGAGTGAATGGGCAGTCCCTCCCTTCATAAAACTCCAGCACCACGGGATCCTGCAACCACCTTGCCAACGTGTATTTATCCCCCTCCTCTAACCGACGGATATATAAATCCCCACTCCTGACATTCATACAGACACCTCCCATACCTCTCCTCTTCCTTTATACATTCATCACACATCAGAAAAAACCCTTTTTTTATTTGTGGGAAGGAACTGGGACCATTTCTCTGTATGACAAGTTTGTGAATTTATTCACAAATATGTATGTTATGCTATATTTCAGAGTAGAATATCAATGTGTTTCATGTTATCATTTGATTGTGAACCATTTCACAATATCTCAATTCATATACTTAAGGCTTTATTACTTTCTTTTTATCTGGCCATTGTTAGATTCATGTGACCAATTTTTTCACAAATATTTAGTGGATAGGTGATGACGTATGACAATCAAATGCACAAACAAAGTAGCTTTAATCGGTACAGGATTTGTAGGCTCAAGTTATGCCTTTGCTCTTCTGAATCAAGGAATCGCACATGAGCTCGTGATGATTGATTTGAATAAGGAGAAAGCTGATGGAGATGCACGTGATTTAAACCATGGTCTTGCATTCGCTTCCCCTATGAAAATATCTGCAGGAGATTACAGTGATTGTAGGGACGCTGACTTGGTCGTGATTACGGCAGGAGCGAACCAGCAGCCGGGTGAAACCCGTCTGGACCTGGTGGAAAAGAATGTGAAGATCTTTAAATCCATTGTAGACTCTGTCATGAATAGTGGATTCAACGGCATTTTCCTTGTGGCGACGAACCCTGTCGACATCTTAACGTATGCAACTTGGAAGTTTTCCGGTCTTCCGAAAGAAAGAGTCATCGGATCAGGAACGATCCTCGATACAGCAAGACTTCGCTACTTAGTCGGAGAGCATTTTGATATTGATACACGTAATATTCACGCCTATATTATGGGAGAACACGGTGACACGGAGTTTCCCGTTTGGAGCCACACGACTGTAGGTGCAAGTCATTTAAGTGAGTTGATTGATCTCCACCAGGATGACGTGCAGAAACAGCTCGATGATATATTCGTCAATGTAAGAGATGCAGCCTATCACATCATTGAACGGAAAGGCGCAACCTATTACGGCATTGCCATGGGTCTTGCCAGGATTACCAAAGCTATCTTTAACAATGAAAATAGCATTTTAACCGTTTCTGCCCTCCTTGAAGGTGAATATGATCAGGAAGACATATACATCGGTGTCCCTGCCATCATTAATGGTGAAGGTATCAGAAAAGTCGTCGAGCTTCCGTTAAATGACAAAGAAAGAACTCAGTTCGCTCACTCAGCAGAGACGCTAAAAAATGTGATGAAAAAAGCGATGGATTCTTGATTTACTCCCTTCGTTAAAATGAATAGACACGCACGCCCATTGGACCTCCTCATATGATAAAGAGAATTCTTTATGAGGAGGTTCTTCTATGTATGATCACAGACAACTATTCCCTGGTTTTCCTGGGGGAGGCAGCGGGTTCCCCGGCTTTCCTGGTGGAGGTCAAGGATCTGGTGGTGGCTTTCCAGGTTTTCCTGGGGGAGGACAAGGCGCACCAAGCTCACCACCACCTGCAGGAGGGCAAGGCGGACAAAATCAACCACCACCCGGACCACCACCGAACTTCCAACCACAAAAAACGGTGATGCAAGGAACACAAGGTGGACCAAGTGTCTTTGCAGTAGACCCGGGTGCCATCAGAAGATGTTTATTCCGTTACACGTATATTTGGTTACGAAGAGATGCTTTCTGGTTTTATCCTGTCTTTGTTGGGCGCCGTTCCATTGCCGGGTGGAGATGGATCGGATTCACATGGGTATACTTCGGCATCGATTTAGATAAAATTGAATCCTTTACTTGCGTGTAGGTTTGCTCATGTATTCATATCCTTACTATAGAACCGGCAACACCAATGGCACGATTACTGTAACTGGTGAGCATACACTTTATGTGGATCCCGATCAAGCCATTGTCTCTATCGGTGTTGTCACTAAAGATGAAGAACTTGAAGCGGCACAAAACCAGAACCAACAACAATCCACTCAAGTCGTACAATCACTATTAAATAACGGTGTGTCAAAAAAAGATATCCAAACCTCCACCTATCAAGTATTCCCACAATACAATTATGAGGACGGGAAACAATTTTTTACAGGATATGAGGTTCGCCAAGTATTTCGCGTAACTATAAATGATATTGAAAAAGTGGGTACGATTATGGATGATGCCATAAAGAGCGGAGCGAATCGGGTAGAAAACATTCAATTTGTCAATTCAAATCCTATTGAATCCTATCAGTTAGCCCTTACTTCCGCATATCAAAAGGCATACCAAAAAGCACTCACATTATCGAACCAATCGGGGCAGCAGCTCAACCCCCAGCCAAAGTCCATCACAGAGCAATCAAACCCAATGGTCACCCCTTTTGTAACAACTGGATTTGTGAAAGCCGCTGAAGAAAGTACAACCGTGCAACCAGGACAAATCGGCGTCACAGCCATCTTGACAGTAGAATACCAAACCCGATAAATAACAAACTGCCAAAGTAAACAAATACTTTGGCAGTTTGAATAAAGTAGAGAGGGACGGACCTTCAGAATAACGTAAAATAAATGCTTTCCAATTTACTCTCCCAGAGACTTCGATTTACGACCGCATGCTTCCATAGCCGTTAAAACGGCTCCTTTAAAATTATTCTTCTCCAGAGCTGATACCGCTTCAATCGTTGCTCCTCCTGGTGAGCAAACGGCATCCTTCAGTTCTCCTGGGTGAGTGCCCGTTTCGAGAACCATTTTTGCTGCTCCAAGTACAGCCTGGGATGCGAGCTGGTAAGCCTGCTTTCGTGGAATACCTTGCAGAACCGCTCCATCAGCCAGTGCTTCTATGAACATAAACACATACGCGGGAGAAGATCCGCTTACTGCCGGAATGGCATCCATCAGGCTTTCCTCTACCATTTCAGCCTTTCCGAAGCTTTCTAAAATCGCTTGTACATCTGCAAGGTCTTCTTCCGTTACTTCATTATTTACACAATAGGCCGTCATACCTTCTCCTACAAGAGACGGGGTATTTGGCATAGTCCGGACAATTTTCATTGATTCAGAAAGCTGACTCTCCATCCAATCAATGGTGATACCCGCTGCAATGGTAATGATGATGGCATCCTCTTTCAGGGAATCCTTTATCGATTCGATAATGCTCCGATATTGGTCTGGTTTCACTGATAAAAACACAATATCCGAAAAGGCTGCTACACTTATATTATCACTGGTAACCCCCACTCCAAATTCCCCTGCTACTTTATCCAGCGTCTCCTGAGTTCTGGCGCTCGCTTTAACCGAATGTTCATCCACCAAACCGGATTTCAATATACCGCCCATAATCGCTTGTGCCATATTTCCGCATCCTATAAATCCAATGGTTTTATCCATTTCTTCACCTCATCAGTTTGTTTGTAAACAGTCTTTAGCATCATACCAAATTTATCTCCTCATATAAAATAAACGTCATTAAAAAAGGCCCGAAGGAGAAATCCTTCAAACCTTTCCATCATTCCACCAGCTTCCCGCAATGGGGACAAAGAGATTTTTGATAATCCTTTGGAATCTTCCTGTGACAATGATTGCAAGTTTTCATATACTGAGGCTGATCAAATAAATCCTCAGACATCCCATATCCACTCTTAAAGGTCGTCCTCATAAGACGGACTAACAATCCGATGATCACACCTGCAATAAGCAGTGCCCAAATCATTTTGCCCTCGCTTTTTCAAAAATTTCACCGTAGTCCAGGTCGACGATTGGTTCATCATGGAGCAATCTGTCCCTGATCTGTGAAAGAAGCGACTCCTCGACCTCGGATAAATTCTCAAGGTCCCATTTTTTATGGAAAACAGAATACAGTGTTAAATCTCTGAGCAAAAGGAAATGGGGGATTCGTTCTACCCACTCTTCTTCTAATTCACACTCCGTCAAATATCCTTTTAAAAATGAAACGAGAAACTTACCGCCAAATTGGTTGCGGATATCCAAGTTCTCATTCCTAAACTTCCACCACACGGAATAGTAAAGAGGGATGGCAACGTCACTTATAAAAAAGAACTGTGTACTATCGTCAAAGTCAAACACATGAAGATCACCCTCATGGTAAAAAAAATTCCCTGGATGGATGTCTGAGTGAATGAGCCCAAAAGTGTCTTTGGTTTCCACAAAGCTTCTAATTTCCTCCATGTTTCTTTGACCAGCATCAAGGATGTACCTGTCTTCCTCAGATAAATATTTCTTATAGTCCAGCACATCGTCCTGATCCCAGCGAAGACGGTGGATGCCATCCTCCCCATATGCCTTTGTTACCCTGTGCATATGTCCTGTCATTTTCCCCCATTTATAAAATAGTTCTTCATCGAATAACGGATCATTCACTTTCACAGGACTTCCTGGAGCTTTATAAAACAAACACACATAGAAATACGATTTTCTTGCCTGGATGACTTCTACGAGCTTTCCTTTATCAGAATGATTGACTAATGATACATTAACTCCGTGCTTATGTAAGTAGTTAATCCATTTCAGTTCAGCTTCCACTTCTCTTTCTGACCGATGAGAACTGTGAGTGAGGCGGAGGATATAGGGAATGTTTTCCTTATGCACCTCATACACATAGTTTTCAAAGTCTCCTAGTTTCTTAGCTTGAGCAGTATTACAGCCAAATCGTAAGGCAGCTTCAGCCAATAGTTCCTCTGTAAAAAGTTCTTCTATCCACTCTTCCATCGTACCTTCTCCTACTCTATTTCAGAATTGATTTCCTATCTCGAAAGGGCCACTCTGTAAGGGAACAGCTCTGCTGTCATGATTCCTTCTTTTACCGCAGGATCTTCCTTCATGAACGCTTTAGCCTTTTCTGCATCTTCCGCTTCAAAAATCACGATTCCAAAAGCATTTTCTTCTTCATTCAATGTTCTGCCGGCAAGGATTACCACTCCTGCTTCAGTGAATTCTTTTAGCCTCTGGAAGTGATATTGAACAATGTCTTCATCCGCTGTCATCCAATTTTCTTCTTTATGTAAACGCGGGATAAGCTTTAATACATAGATAAATTCCATCTGAATCGAACCTCCTTCTATATTTATATATACTACCATGTACGTCAGGATTCCTTTATCTTGACATACAAAAATAGCTGCTGAGTCTGCTCAACAGCTTTCATAATAATGAAATCAATTCTTCATTAACCATGCATTCATCGTCCGTATGATTTCATCTTGCTGGTCCCTTGGGGAAATATTTGCTTCAAGATCTCCTTTTTGCTTCCCGTACATTCCGAAGCCTGCATGGTTTCCCCCTTCGATTTGGTGGAAAACCGTTGCATGCGGCAATATTTTTTTACTTTCTTCAATATCATCCTTTGTAGTAAGCCCATCGTTCTCTGCAAAAATACTTAGAAAAGGAACATCGCTTTCAGAAAAATCAGTTGAGTTTGTTGGATAAGAGGCGAGGAAAATCACCCCTTTTATCTCATCTTGGTGATCATAGGCGTATTTAGCAGCCGCTACTCCACCCAATGAGTGACCTGACACATACCAATCAAGCTCCTCATCAAAACTGTTTATGATTTTTTCAGATTCACCTATACCAAAAAAAGCGATATGAAAGGGCATCCTTGGAATGACGACTGTGTACCCCTTCTCAGAAAGTGACTTCCCTAAATACCCATAAGCCTCGACTTCCACCTTTGCTCCTGAATATAGAATAAGTCCCTTGCTGTTAGATTTCTCGGGGTTAAAAATAAGCCAGTCTTTTTTTTCTTCAATTAATGGATCCTCTTCGATTTTGATTGTTTTTATTAATTCTTCTGTAGCTGAATACGTTTGTTCTGACCAGAAGTAAAATCCAATGCCACCTATTAGGACAACTGCAAGAAGAACAATGGCAGTCCATTTGAGTATCTTTTTCACAGGGATCACCTTTTTTACTTTTAGTATACTCTACCCTACAGCTCTTTTCTTTTATGAATGCTCAGTTAAAAAAATGAGGATACGCGTGAATATCAGATGTTTTCACGATATGGATTTCTTTTCTTACATTGATAGAGGCATAGAATACCTCATGGATTGCCGTGAATCCTTCTCTTCTCAATTCATCCCGAACCCATTTTTCCTCCACGTTTAATTTATCTAAAACGCCCGTATGCAATACACCATCTACTATAAGAGGAAATGCAAGGCTCGTCCGCTTCATCACTCCTGCATCCTCCACTGTAACCGTTTGTCTTGGGGGAATCTTATGAATCGATAAACTCCCATTCGATTCAATGATTCCAATTTCCACATCTTGCAATGAGAATACTTCTTTCTCCCGGAGAAGCATCAGGATATTATCAATCGTATAACCGGTTTTTTTTAAGTCTTCTTTTAGAACCTGACCATTTTCAATGACCACCGTAGGTTCAAATGAAAGCAGTTTACCCACTTTTCGTGAAGAGGTTTTCATTTTGGTCAAGATCTTTTGTAGTATACCGATTAAAATCATTGCGACGATGGTATGGATATGTTTGATGTCAGGATCTGCAATATCCGCTCCTACAACAGAGCCAAACACGAGGACCACTAAAAAATCAAATACCGGCAACTCCCCGATGGAACGTTTCCCCATATATAATGTGACAAAAATCATAAATGGAAGTATTGTAAAAATTCTTAATGCAACGATACCCAAGTCTTTAAAATCAACCATGAACTATTCAAATCCTTTTTGAGTCTGATAGGGATAGTTTCCCCTATCCCAGAACAAACATGAAGGTTGTTTGCTTATAAATAAAAAGAACCAACCGAATAGGCTGGTTCTTTTACTCATTTATCTTCTGAAATGTAATTTCCTTTTCGCTCATCAAATATTGCAAAGCTGTCCGGAATGTGAGGAAGCTTTTAATCCCTTTAAGCTCTCTCACTCCTGAATTGATCATCACTTGAGTAAGGGCAGGTGTAAATCCGACAAATAGGGTTTCGATTCCCATTAATCCAATTGCCTTCGCCATGTTATGGATATAAGTGCCGAAAATGTCCATTTCACCGATTTCTTTCTCTGATATGGCTGAGAAATCTACAATGATTGTGTTGATATCTCCACCGTACGAGACGTCTAATATCTTGGAAATGATCCTTTCAAAACGTTCCGGGCTAAGTCTGCCGGTTATGGGGATCAAGATGGTTTCAGGGACGATGGAGGGGATAATAGGTGCTGAAATATCCATAATCAGCTGTTCTGATTGACTCAGGTGTTCTTTTAATTCTTTAATTTCATTCTTTAGTTGTTGAATTTGTTGCTTTTCATCTGTCATGATAAACCTCACCGCTTATAGAATGTTTTTTAAAGTACCTCTCTATATTCTAGCACTATGCAAACAGAATAACCTAATATTTTCATATGTAAGTAGATAAGTAGTTGACAGTGAAAAACCAGCCTCATCGGCTGGTTTTTCTCAAGCGAAAGCTTTTTCCTGCTCATTGTGGAAGAAACTTTTCATGGCATGGAATACATCGGCTTTTTGTTTGAGAATGTAATAACGGAAATCGTCGTTTTTAATATTTTTGTAGGCTGACATCAAGGTGGAGTGGCGGTTATATTGGTTCACTTCCCCGTAACCGAACATGCTGGATACTTTCATTAATTCTTCTACAAGCTTCACGCATCGTACGTTATCAGACGTCAGGTTATCCCCATCAGAGAAATGGAACGGATAAATATTATAGCGGGTCGGAGCGTACTTTCCATCGATTAATTCCAGCGCTTTGCGATAAGCAGATGAACAGATGGTACCTCCGCTTTCTCCTTTCGAGAAGAAGTGTTCTTCTGATACCACTTTGGCTTCAGTATGATGTGCGATGAATTCAATTTCTACGGTTTCATATTTTGTTCTCAAAAAACGTGTCATCCAGAAGAAAAAGCTTCTTGCCATATATTTCTCCCATACCCCCATGGATCCACTCGTATCCATCATAGCCAATACGACCGCTTTGGATTCAGGCTTTAATACTTCATTCCACGTTCTGAACTTCAAGTCTTCGGTATATATCGGATGAAAGCTTGGTGCTCCTTTCATGGCATTCCTCTTAAAGGCAGACATCATCGTCTTCTTTTTATCTATATTCCCCATTAGGCCAGTTTTACGGATATCGTTGAATTCAATGTGCTCGACGGTTTGAACATCTTGCTCCTTCTTCTTCAGGTTCGGAAGTTCCAATTGGCTAAATAAGGCTTCTTCAATCTCAAGCATCGACACTTCTGCTTCATAGTAATCTTCACCGGCTTTATCTCCGGCCCCTTGACCTTTTCCAGGACCCTGTTGCTGCGGTGAGCCGTCTCTTGCAATGACGTCTCCTACCTGACTTTCACCGTCACCTTGCCCGACGTGCTTATTCTTATCATAGTTATAACGAATTTTATATTCATCTAAAGAACGAATCGGGATCTTGACGACGTCTCGACCATTTGACATGACAATGTTTTCTTCTGTAATCAAATCAGGTAAGTTGTTTCGAATCGCATCCTGTACTTTCTCTTGATGTCTTTGTTGATCATCGTGACCTTTGCGGTGGAGGGCCCAATCTTCCTTGGAAATGACAAACTGATGATTATCCATTTGACTCAAATTATTCCCCTCCTTAAAGTTTTTTCACATTTCTTCATTCTCCTGCATACACTATGTTGACTGTCTAAACTGCATATATCCCATGAAGTGAAACGGGGATTACTCTATCCTATGCAGAAGTATTGATAAATTTACAAATAATTTCGACAATTAAACGTTCTTTTAAGGTTGGACGAGCCTATTTTTCTGACATGTTATATAATGTCCGTGAATGTCCGATTTCCTCAAAAAAAATAACCAGGCAGAATCACCTGATTAAGCTTCTTCTTCATATTGAGCCGGGTCTGATACTCGATTGTGTATCTTTAATTCGCCACTGGAACGTAATTTTTCCATCTGCTTCCCTAGCTTAATGACTTCCTCCATATTGGAGGCCATACTTCCGTTAAGAGGTTCTGCTTCTTCTCGACGATGAGGTTTAGAAGGCATCCTCTCCACCCACTTTCATTTAAGATAATGGGCCCAGCTCTCTATCTATAGACTATTATATTCTGAGTTTTCTGTCAACTATCCCTTGTCTTTTTCTTTATATTGAACAGGATCCGGCTGCTTTTTGTCCTCTTTCAGCTCTTCATTCGTTCTTAGCTTGTCCATTTGCTTTCCCAGCTGCTCCATTTCTTCCATATCAGATGCCATGGACCCATTTTCAGGTTCATAGTTTTTATCCAGTTCATGTTTGTTTTTGCTCATAACTTTCACCTCTTGGCTACTACTTTTCCCCTTACAAGAAAAAATAAACCACATAGAAAATCGGGAGGTGTATTTAGCATCTCCCGATTTCATTTCTATTAACGATTCAACAGGCTGCCCACATAGCGGAGTAATTCATTTGCGGATGTTGAGTTGTAGCCATGTTCATCGATGAGGCGGGCAACCACTTCGTTGACTTTCTTCAGCTGCTGTTCGTCTGGCGTTTTCGATGATGTCGTGATTTTCACGACGTCCTTCAAGTCAGCGAATAGCTTCTTCTGAATGGCTTCTCTCAAGCGATCATGTGAATTGTAGTCAAATCGCTTTCCTTTACGGGCATATGCAGAGATACGGATAAGGATTTCTTCACGGAATGCTTTCTTCGCATTTTCTGAAATACCGATTTGTTCTTCAATGGAACGCATCAGCTTTTCATCCGGATTGATTTCTTCACCGGTTAATGGGTCATGAAGCTTCGCCTTATTGCAGTAAGCTTCAACGTTATCAAGATAGTTATCCATAAGCGTTTTCGCAGACTCTTCATATGAATACACGAATGCTTTCTGAACTTCTTTCTTAGCGATGTCATCATATTCCTTACGGGCGAGGGAAATAAAGTTCAAATACTTATCACGAAGTTCATTCGTAATTGATGGATGTTGATCCAGTCCTTCTTTCAAAGCCCGAAGAACGTCTAAAGCGTTAATGGTTGGGATTTCTTTTCGAATGATCGTAGACGAGATCCGGTTAATGACATAACGCGGATCGATTCCGCTCATTCCTTCATCCTGATATTCCTTCTTCATTTCATCCACATCTGCGGAGTTAAATCCTTCAACATTTTCTCCGTCGTACAAGCGCATTTTCTTGATTAAATCAATATCACCGCGCTTTGGTTCTTTCATTCGGGTCAAAATGGTGAACATCGCCGCAACCCGTAACGTATGAGGTGCCACGTGGACGTTAGACACATCACTTTCGTTGATCATTTTCTCATATATTTTCTCTTCCTGGGTGACCTTCAGGTTATAAGGAACAGGCATGACGATAATACGTGAGTGTAAGGCTTCATTCTTTTTATTTGCAATGAAGGATCGATACTCAGTTTCATTCGTATGGGCGACAATTAGCTCATCAGCCGAAATCAATGCAAACCGACCTGCCTTGAAGTTTCCTTCCTGAGTAAGGGATAATAAGTGCCATAAGAACTTTTCATCACACTTCAGCATTTCCTGGAATTCCATCAATCCACGGTTTGCTTTATTTAACTCACCATCAAATCGGTAAGCACGTGGATCTGATTCAGAACCAAATTCAGCAATCGTGGAGAAGTCGATACTTCCTGTTAAATCGGCAATATCCTGTGACTTTGGATCTGATGGACTGAACGTACCGATTCCGACACGTTTATCTTCAGAGAAAAAGACTCTTTCGACCTGAACGTCTTCTATGCGGCCATGATATTCCTTCTCCAAGCGCATAGTATTTAACGGAGAGAGATTTCCTTCAATGCGAATGCCATATTCGTTGTAAAAATCTTCACGCAAATGTTGAGGAATCAGATGCAATGGATCTTCGTGCATCGGGCAGCCTTTGATTGAAAAGACGCCTCCTCTTTCAGTCCGGGAATATTGTTCCAGCCCGCGTTTCAGCATGGAAACAAGGGTTGATTTCCCTCCACTGACTGGCCCCATCAGTAACAAGATTCTCTTTCTGACATCCAATCGCTTCGCAGCAGGATGAAAGTATTCTTCAACGAGTCTTTCCAGCGCCTCTTCTAAGCCAAATAATTGATTGCTGAAGAATTTATACTTTCTTTTCCCCTCGACCTCTTCAACTCCGGCATCCTTAATCATATTAAAGACTCTTGAATGAGCGGATTGCCCAACCCAAGGCTTCTCTTTCAGCAGGTCTAAATACTGAGCAAACGTCCCTTCCCATTTCAGTTTCTCTTCTTCTTCTCGATAATGTTCGATTTTTTTTAAAATATCCATAAGGACCTCCCCCTGTCGCTTAATGAGAGACGATTAATATACTCTATGCGCTTGTTCACCTGAACATGTTAACAAGATATATTTATTACAGACAAAGGTTCAGTATTCACTATAAACAGCAGAATGAGACTTTCGAAAAATAATGGTTTCATTATCAATCAGCCAAGCTCTCACAGATCAACAAAAAATTAAACGATTTCATTCACATCAAATAAAAAATAGGCTATACTAAAGACAGACTGTGGAATAAGTGAAACTGGGAGGTTACCAAACATGGGTACTATAATGATTATAGGTGTATCTTTAGCGTTCTTAGTAGCGATTTTCACTGCTGGATATAATGATAAACCCGGCTCCAACTAATTCATAAACTAAAAAAACTGGCCTTGGCCAGTTTTTTTAGTTATTGCGCCATATTAAATTAAGACCAATCACCACAACTGTCCCGACGATCAAACCATTACTCATTACAATTTGAAGCGAACTCGGAAGATCTTCGAAAAGATCCGGAGATTGAAAGAAGAGACTTGTGCCGCCCAAAAGTGAAATACTAATGATTGATAACTCCCTTTGATTCAACTTATTAGAAGTAATCTTTTTTAATGAAATGATAAACATATTCACAATTGTCGAAAGCAGTGCTGCACTCGCGACGGCTACAGGCAAAGTGGACACTACATGCACCACTTGTGGCATGAAGGATATAAGTAATAAACTGCCTGCTGCTATAAGAAATGGAAGACCGTTTCTTTGTTTCGTCGTTTGTACGAAACCTGATGTAACCGGCAAGGGCACAATAGCAAGAGCAGAAAAAATGGACGATAACCAATGATTGATTCCTCCGATGACAAAGCCTCTTCTTATACTGTCTTGTTTATTGATTTTCTTTCCATCAAATACCTCATACATCGAATCAATGGCTGCAATATTGTTTAGAATCAGCGTAAAAGAAAACAGAATAGTCGCAGTGATGATATTACCATTGATTGCAGGTGGTCCCCATGAAAAGAGTTCTGGGAAAGCTACGCCACTAAGATCCCTCTGTCCAATAGGGTTGGAAGCACCACCGAACAGGGCGAACACACCCCAGCCAGCAATGATACCGATTAAGAGTGAAAACTGCTTTCCCCATCCTTTTGCTTTAATTGACAGAATCACAATAAAGACAAAAACGAAAATGGCAAGCATCGTCAGTTCCCAATCAACGCTTCCTTCTTCTTGTACGATCATCCCTTTAAAAAAGATGCCACTAAGCTGAATAGCTAGAAGAAACAAAAAAACACCTGAAACTAAAGGTGGAAATACTCTTTCGTAAAATGATTTGTTTTTCACTAATCCCATGAGGATCAGTATACATCCTGCTAAAGCAAGTGAGCCCATACCAAGTGATAGTGATTCTTCAACCGACAGGCCAATTTGCTTAGAAAAGCCAGCCAAAATAACAAAGACACTTACCCAGGATCCAGCCGGTCCTTCAATAATCGGAAGGGAATGTCCAATTACTTTCTGAAGAATGGAGCCGAGAGCAACCAGGAAAAGCGTTCTTTGCATTAACCCTGATATCTCGGTCTCACTTAATCCAAACACACTACCAATTACAATCGGAAGAGCAATCGACGTTCCGATCAAAAACATGAGCCATTGAAAGCTTTGCAGGGTTATTCTTACGGACTGCCCTTTGTATTTCATGATACTTTAACCGCTCCGGCTTTAAGCAGCATCTTCTCAATTTCAACAAAACCTCTTTCCCTGGCATGCTCAATTGGTGATTTTCCTTCCTGATCAGGTATCGTTACATCGGCACCATACTCGATTAATGTGGCAATAATCTCTTGATGCACCTTTCCTCCATCACTCAATACAATGGCTTTCATCAAGGCTGTCCAGCCAAGGTCATTTACATGATTGATATCGACGTTTGTTTTTTCCAATAGAAGTTTGACGGTCTCACCGTGGCCTTTTTCCGCAGCTGGAATAAGCGCGGTTCCGCCATATCGATTTACTAAAGCAGGATCTGCTCCTGCTTCGATCGTGAGAAGCAGAATGTCATTCATTCCTTCTGCACCAGCATACAGAAAGGGATTGTTTTTTAATTCATCCTTTAAATGAATATCAGCTCCCTTATCAATAAGCAAACGAACCATATCCGGGTTATTTTGATACGTCGCAAGCATTACAGGCGTCCTACCGAGGGCATCCTGTTGATTAATATCGGCACCTTCATCAATTAACGTTTCGACTTCTTCAATATATCCTTCTTTTATATAGGTGAAAATCACTTCTTTTTCCTCCTCTTGAGCATTGAACGAACATCCCGCCAGAGTGCTGATAAAGATAGCCATGAGCATTTTTTTCATTTTCACTCCCACTAACAACTTTTAGGATATCACGTCTTGATATATATGAATAATATCTATTAAATTGTATTATTATATATTTATTGTATAAGAGAGGTGATTTCTATGCTGGACCTTAAACAACTGCGCTACTTCATGACAATTGTGGAAGAAAAAACAATACTTGCTGCAGCAAAACGACTACATATGTCTCAGCCACCCCTAAGTCAGCAGCTGCGCACGATGGAAGAGAATCTCGGTGTGAGCCTGTTTTACCGGAAAGGGAGAAAACTGGTGATTACAGAGGCTGGTAAAGCCCTTTATCAGCACGCTTATCAGATGATCAAGCTGCTGGAGGCTGCAGAGGCAGAAGTGAAAGAAATTGGCTCAGGAGAAAAAGGCAAGCTGAGGATTGGTGTAAATACATTATCTGACATTGATTTGCCACATATTTTAGCAAAGTATGAAAAGAAATACCCGAACATCACCTATAATATTCATCAAAATGAATCCTCACAGCTCATTCATCTTTTAGAATTACGGGAGATTGATGCTGCACTGATCCGAATGCCTTTTTCAGCAGACAATATGGTGAAGGTGGTCCTCCAAGATGAGCCATTTTACTACATTACGAGTGTTCCGACTTCAAGTATTGACACGATTACATTAGAGGATATTGTTCATCAGCCATTAATCCTTCCCAGTACACAAAGCTTGGGCTTGTACGAAATGATTGTCCAGTCATTTATTTCAATCGGGTTGACTCCAAATGTAAAGGCAGAATGTTCGGATACAGTCCTCCTTGCCAACCTTGTAGAACAAGGATTCGCTTCCTCCATCGTTCCCCATAGTGCTTTGCAAGTATTTAAGCATAAAGAGGTTCAACTGGTGGAAATTGAGAACATGAACAACGCAAGCTACGGAATCGTATGGAAAAAAGACTTCTATCTGCCTAAGACAACGAGGGAGTTTATCCGGTTAGTCACAGAACACTTTCAAATTGAGCTTTTGGAGATGGATTAGGAAAAAGCCCGAAAGGATTTG
Organism: Rossellomorea aquimaris; assembly: GCF_008180865.1. Classification (GTDB taxonomy): domain Bacteria; phylum Bacillota; class Bacilli; order Bacillales; family Bacillaceae_B; genus Rossellomorea; species Rossellomorea yichunensis. Next base: position 20,507 of record NZ_VTEX01000001.1, on the reverse strand, counting down.
ATCCTTTCGGGCTTTTTCTAAGTTTCTTTATCTGGACTATAGAGATCTACCTTTTATTGAATCCCTTCTTCTCTATAAATTCCTTCATATACAGGCGCTTCTTCCCTGAAAGCATGTTGGCCATCTGCTCCGTCCATCGATCCGATCGTTTGCCGGCCGTTCGTGCCTGATAATAGGAAGAGATGGTTTCGTCATAACGATCAAGTTCCTCTTTCATGGACCCTTCATCACGTTGGTATGAATCCTCATGATAAATGGCTTCCAATGGCAACCTCGGCTTCACATCAGAACTGCCTTCAGGTAAACCGACTGCCAGCCCGAATAAAGGAATGACCCGATCAGGAAGCTCCAGCAGTTCACTCACTGATTCCAGATCATTTCGGATTCCTCCAATATAGCAAATGCCCAATCCCATCGATTCTGCGGCAATGGACGCATTTTGAGCCGCTAGTGAAGCGTCAATTAAAGCTACCATGAACTTCTCCGTGCTTTCAAGTGTTGGGATGACATCTGCATTTTCCCATTCTCCTATTTTCTCGTGGCGGTACAAATCGGCACAGAATACAAAGAAATGACCGTTTTCCTCTACATATGATTGTGGACCGGCAAGTTCCGCCAACTTCTTCTTTTTAGCACGATCCTTCACTCCGATGATTGTATATGCTTGAATATAACTCGACGTACTCGCAGCCTGGGCACTCGAGACAATTGTCCGGATTTGCTCCTCTGTTAATGGCTCATTCTTGAAATGACGAATGGATCGATGCTTAAGAATCGTTTCAATGGTTTCGTTCATTATGTACCCTCTCCTTCACATTCTTTACCTTAGTATAAGCCAAATAAAAAAAGGAATGAAAATCATATGATTCTCATTCCTCGTTTTTTATAACAGACCCGGATAATTTCTTTGTCTTAATGCTTCATAGATCAGAATCGCCGCTGTATTGGAAAGGTTCAATGAACGGACGTTTTCGTTCATAGGTATGCGCAGGGCACGATCCAAATTATTTTGGATGATGTCATCCGGCAGTCCGGATGTTTCCCTGCCAAAAATGAAGAAGTAATCCTTCTCTTCCACACTGTAATCAAAGTCAGTGTGAGGGATCTTTCCGTATTTTGTTAAATAGAAAAATTCTCCGCCGTCATTTTTCTCGAAGAACTCTTCAATTGAATCATAGTATACAATGTTTACAAACTGCCAATAATCAAGGCCTGCCCGCTTTAACATTTTATCATCTGTTGAGAACCCGAGTGGACGAATCAAGTGCAGAGTTGTATCCGTTGCTGCACACGTTCTCGCAATATTCCCTGTATTAGCAGGGATTTCTGGTTGATATAATACAACATGTACTCCCATGTTACTGTCACCTCATTCATAAAACTCTAAGTGACATTATACCATTTCCTCCCCATAGAACAAGACTTAGCCGTCATCTACTATTGTAAAAAATCTATATTTGATATTAGGTGTATACGCAGTCGAGTCCTCATATTTCCAATATCGCATTCTACTGTTGAATGTATGGGCATTCACGAGAGGTTCTCCTGCAGCATCTTTACCCGTCACGATCGTAGTATGGTCAAAACGCCCATCCCCTTCGAAGTCATAGCAGATGACATCCCCAAGCTTCAACTCTTTTGAGTCATTCACCTGTTTCCCCCTTAACCCGACCGTAGAATTCGGAATATACCATCTCATGGAATTCGCCACCGTCCAGCTATAACTCCAGTTCTGATTTCTCATCCACCAGCCCTTCCCCTTCGCCGGATATCCCCGCATGGGAGCATCCCCGGCATGGAGGCACTGTGAAATATAGTTCGTGCAATCATTCTCAAACTTCTTAAACGCAGGGTTATAGCTGTTCCACCATCGTTCAGCATATTGCACCGCACTCAGCCGATCATATTGATACGCCACTCTAGCCTCTTTCCCGTCGAAGGTGGAACTCTCTTCACGTACGACATTCTCTTCAAAGTGAATTGGAATCTCGCTGTCTTCATAGATCTTATCCCTATAAAAGGATGCATGTCTATTCTCTACTTCCTCTTCTAGATAAAGAAGATCACCTTGCTTAATAAGATATTTATAATGAACATCATATAAAATGTTTTGTGTTTCATTTCGCTGAGGTGTCATGCTTTGGATTTTCCCTGCTGCATCCACCTTTACAATTTCCGCATTCCGCTGAAGACAAGATTCCTTCTTTCTTTTCACTTTGTCACTGTGATAGTCTGACTGACTACGAGTTGTATATTCATCAATCACATGTTGGACCTTTTCCATTAATAGCTTTCTGATCATTGTCTTCCCTCCTCCCTAATTGTTATGCAGGGAAGGGACAGTTCAAAACAAAAAAGGATAAACTCAGGTGATAATGAGAGTTTATCCTTTTAGATTATTTGGTTATAAGGTTAAGACCTTTTTGAATTTCGTTTAGTACTTCCTCATCCGTTTCAACCGATTGCTGCGCGAGTAATGCAACTTCTGCTTCTACCCCGCCTATTTTGCCGAGGGCCCAGGCCGAGGTACCGCGAATGACAGGCCGCACATCTTTTTTCAACACATCAATCAGATCGTCAATGGCTGTTGTATCCTTATAATGGGCGAGTGCGATGATCGCGTTTCGCTGAATCGGCTTCTTCCCTCTCCATGAACCGGATACATGACCGTATTTTTCTTTAAACTCACGGTTACTGATTGTTAAAAGCGGCTTTAATAGCGGCTTTGCAATTTCTGGATCCGGCTCCATCTCTTCGTGAAAATGAAAGTCCATCCCTTTATTTTCAGGACATACCGTTTGGCAGGTGTCACATCCATATAGACGGTTCCCAAGCTTTACCCGGTACTCATCCGCAAGAAAGCCCTTCGTCTGCGTCAAAAAGGCAATGCATTTCTGAGCATCCAGCTGACCGCCTTCTATAAGAGCTCCCGTAGGGCAGACATCCACGCATTTATTGCATGTACCACATTGGTCCTCCATCGGTGTATCAGGAGCAAACGGAAGGTTTGTCACCATTTCCCCGAGATACACATAGGATCCGAACTCGGGCGTGATAATCGAGCAGTTCTTTCCGCTCCAGCCAATGCCTGCCCGCTCTGCCACAGCACGATCCACAAGTTCACCAGTATCCACCATTGATTTAAAACGTGCTTGTGGAACTCTTGATACGATATATTCTTCCAACTTTGAAAGACGATCCCGAAGCACATGGTGATAATCCGTCCCCCATGATGCCCGGCAAAAGATCCCACGTCTTTCTCCCCGTTTGCTTTGTGGAGCATTCTTCATCTTTGAAGGATAGGCAAGGGCAATGGCAATAATCGATTTGGGACTCTCGAAGATTAATGAAGGATCGACCCGTTTCTCAATGTCTTTCTCTTCAAAACCGGATTGATACCCTAGCATTTCCTGACGAAGAAGCCTGTTCTTCATTTCCGAAAACGCACCTGCTGTCGTAAAGCCAATTTTATCAATCCCGATTTCCTTACTATAATCAATGATATCCTGTTTTAACTGATCCATATCCATTGCCCGTTCCTCCTTCCATCTATTAATATATTTACGGCTACTTACGTGAAATGGCAACGTGTATTATGATAAACTATTTTAAAACAAATGTGGAGGGAAAATAAGTGGAAATCACCATCGATTCACCTATAACGTCCAAAATCCCTGATTTCAAAGTGGGATTCATTCAATACCATCATATCGAAGTCGGCGCTTCTCCTCAAATGCTGAAAGGCAGACTTCAATTGTTCCAGGAATCCATCTTCTTTGACCTTCACGATAAAAATGTGACGGAAATAGAAGGAATTGCCGCGTGGCGGGACATCTTCAAGAAAACAGGAAAGGACCCGAATCGCTACCGTCATTCTGCCGAAGCCCTCTTTCGCCGGGTTAAAAAACAGAATTATCTGAGCACGATTAACTCAAGTATCGATCTCAACAACTTCTTCTCCCTTCAATACGAAGTGCCCATCGGCATTTACGACAGGGCTCAACTTAAGGGAGACAACATAGAGATAAAAGTGGGGGAACCAGGACAAACCTATACAGGACTAAACGGCCGGGAAAATTCCCTGGAAAACCTAATCGTTGCCTGTGACGGGGACGGACCTTTCGGAAGTCCATTCGTTGACTCAGACCGTGCACCCGTCGGCGAAGAAACCAACAATGCCGTTCAGATCATCTTTCTGAAGCCTTCCCTTTCTATAGAAGAAAGCAGCAAACTCACGAAATCGTTAATGGATATGTTCATCGGGATTCATGGCGGGGAAGGATCCTTTGAAGTGGTAGGTGGATAGAAGTTTGAGCAGGATCCCTGGTTGGTGGGATCCTGTTTTTTATTGAGAATCTTGTACGAGAACCCCTAGCTAATCTCAAGAGACCTCAGTAATTTCACATTAAATGTAAACCAATTACCTCTTATTTGAGACTAACACAATCACGGCACTACCCCCCAAAAAAAGAGAGCCCAATGGACTCCCTCCTTATAAACCCTACACCCACCACATATCCGATGGCTGCTCTTCAATCAAGATCGACTTCAAATTCTTCACGGCGCGTCCGAAGCCTTCTTCTATCGACATGATCGGATCCTCATGCTCGATGCTTACCACATAATCATATCCGAAAGTGCGCAGTGCACTCATCATATCCGACCACTCCTGCAGACTGTGTCCACAACCCACTGAACGGAATGACCACGCTCTCGTTTGGATGCTTCCGTATGGCTGCATATCCGTCAGACCGTACATATTGACGTTGTCTTGGTCGATATACGTATCTTTCGCATGGAAATGATGTATCGCATTTTCCTTACCTAGTATTTTAATCGCGGCAACCGGATCGATTCCTTGCCACCACAGGTGACTGGGATCCAGGTTGGCACCGATCGCGTCACATGTTTCTTCACGAAGCTTCAATAACGTATACGGAGTATGAACAAGGAAACCTCCGTGTAGCTCTAAACCGATTTTTACGTTATGATCCTCTGCAAGCTTCCCTATCTCTTTCCAATATGGGATCAATTTTTCTTCCCATTGCCATTTGAGAATATCCCCATATTCATTCGGCCAAGGGGATACTGGCCAGTTCGGATGCTTTGCTCCTTCATGGTCACCTGCTGTTCCAGAAAAACAGTTAACAACCGGTACATTCATCAAGCTTGCGAGCTTTATCGTTTTCTGAAGTGCCACATGGGATTCTTCCGCAAATGCTGCATCTGGAGAGATGGGATTTCCGTGACAGCTGAAGGCACTGATTTCCAAGCCTCTTGATGTTACTTTCTCTAAGTATTCGCTTCTCTTTTCTTCGCTTTCTAAAAGGGCGTCCAGGTCACAGTGAGCATTTCCAGGATATCCCCCCGTGCCGATTTCGACTGCGTGAAGCCCGGATTCTTTTACATAATCAAGCATTTCGTCAAGATTTTTTTGTGAAAATAATACAGTAAATACGCCTAGTTTCATTTGTGCTTCCTCCTATTTCAATCGGATGCTTTGTCCGGTTTCACTGCTTTTGTAGATGGCATCAATGATTTGAGACACTTGCATAGCTTCCTGGGGCTTCACAACCAGCTCCTCTAAACCCAGACAGCTGTTGATAAAGTTCCGGGCTTGTGGAAGACTGGGATCATCTTCACCGGGAACCCAATCCGCTTCACTATTCAGAAGCATGCCATGTTTCATTTGGTTCATCTGGAACGGGAATAGATCGATTCCCCCCGTTTCCCCTGAGATGCTCATGCTTTCTTCATCACTCTTGACGTTTGCCGACCAAGACGTTTCGAAGAGCATGGATGCACCGTTATCGAACTTGATATAAGCCGTAACATGGTCGTCGACTTCGAACTTCTCTTTATCAAAATCTCCCCACTGATTCACTTGATCTGGCATTCTACTAAGCTTGTTATAGGTCGTCCCTGTTACTTCAACAGGTGCAGGGTTCCCAAGGAGCCATAGGGATAGATCCAGAAAGTGACATCCGTAGTCGATCAAGCTGCCACCACCTTGCAGCTCCTTGTTGGTAAACACTCCCCAGCCAGGGACTTTGCGGCGGCGGATCGCTCTTGCCCTTGCGACCATTGGTTCTCCAATTTCATCTTCCATGATCACTCGCTTCGCAGCACGTGAGTCCTTCATAAACCGATAATGATAAGCGATAGCCAGAATCTTCCCTGACTGTTCCGCTGCTTCGATCATCATTTCACATTCTTCAGGAGTCATGGCCATCGGTTTCTCACAAAACACATGGAGACCCGCTTTGAGCGCGGCAATCGTAATTTCCGCATGAAATTTATTCGGAGTACAAATTGTCACAGCATCCACATGCCCGAACATGTCCCGATAATCACTGAACACGTTCGGAATATTAAAGGTTTCTGCCACGGTTTGAGCAGTGACAGGATTAATATCACTGATTGCTTCAATGGATGCAGAATCTGATAGTTTAATAAATGTAGGGATGTGACGCGTTTGGGCAATGCCCCCAACGCCGATCACTCCCATCCGAAGTTTGGTCATCGATGCATTCACCTCTATAGCTTTACGATTCGTTTTGTTTCACTTGATTCCAGAGCAGACAAAACAACCTCAAGAGATTTCTTTCCTTCTTCTCCCGGTACAGGAGGCTCTGCATTATGAAGGATACTGTGAACAAATTGATCGATCACACGGGAGTTCGTCTGGCCGCCATCGTCATTTGTTTGAATGCCGCCAAGCTCATACTTCACTACTTCCCCGGTTACATATTGAACAATTAGGGAGTTGACTGGATCATCCTCTAAGCGGAGAATCGCTTTTTCTCCATAAATGATCGTAGAGTTGTCTTCTTTAGATACATAAGACCAGCTTGCTGCAAGTGTACCGATTGTACCGCTTTCAGTTTTCAATACACAAACAGCCGTATCATCCACATCTGCATTTTCCTTTGCACTAGTTTCAACAAAGGCACCGACTTCGGCAAATTCTTCCCCTAAGATGTAACGAAGAAGATCGGTTTTATGAACACCAAGGTCCCCCATGGCACCGATGAACGCTTCGTCCTTTTTGAAGAACCAGCTGTCTTTCCCGTCAGCACTCCAGCCTTCAGGTCCACCGTGTCCAAATGCAGAACGGAAGCTGTAGATTTTACCTACTTCACCACTTTCAATCAGCTGCTTCGCTTTTTGGTGAGAAGGGACAAAACGCTGGTTATGAGCGATCATCAATTTTTTACCGTTTTTAGCAGCGGCATCAATCATGCTCTGAGCTTCTTCACTTGAAGTGGCCATCGGCTTTTCACATAATACATGCTTTCCTGCGTTCAGAGCATCGATGGAAATCGGTGCATGCAGGTAGTTCGGTGTACACACACTCACAGCTTCCACTTCAGCGTTCGCCAATAGTTCTTTATGATTGGTATACGCTTTTGCTCCGACTGCATCTGCCATCTTCCATGCCCGTTCTTCCACGATGTCACACACCGCTACCACTTCTACGTTTTCATTGTTTGCATATTCCGGCAGATGACGATGCTGTGCGATGCTTCCACACCCGATTACCCCGATTTTTAATTTACTCATGATTTTTCCTCCTCTTGTTTTTTAGTTAGATCCTTTGATTTCTTCTAAAGGCTGTGCGTTTCCATAAACAGGTCTTGCATGATCTACAGGGGATGCCCAATTCACTGCATTGACGATGACCTTCTGAACGTCTTCATTGTAATAGGTTGGATACGTTTCATGGCCTGGACGGAAGTAAAATACTTTTCCGTTGCCACGCTGATACGTACACCCGCTTCTAAACACTTCCCCACCTTCGAACCAGCTCACCATCACAAGCTGATCAGGAGTCGGAATGTCAAAATGCTCTCCATACATTTCTTCCTTTTCTAGTTCGATGTATTCACCCAGGCCGGATGTAATCGGATGACTTGGGTCGACTATCCAGATGCGTTCTTTCTCATCAGCTTCCCGCCATTTCAGGTCACAGGAAGTACCCATCAATGTTTTGAAGATTTTAGAGAAATGACCTGAATGAAGGACGATTAATCCCATTCCATCAAGGACACGCTGTTTCACTCTTTCAACTACTTCGTCTTTCACTTCATCATGGGCGATATGTCCCCACCAAACCAATACGTCTGTACCATCTAATACTTCCTTTGTTAGTCCGTGGTCACCCTCATCTAATGTAGCCGTTTTCACATTGAATGATGCTTCTCCCAGGAAGGAGGCAATGGCACCATGAATCCCTTCAGGGTACACCTCTCTCACTTTCGGATTCTTCTGCTCATGACGATTTTCATTCCATACTGTAACGTTCAACATTGTAAAACCTCCAAGTTAAGTGTTTGATTGTAAATGCCGGTATTCATTTGGTGTCATACCGACATGCTTTTTAAATACTTTACTGAAATACTTCTCATTCCCAAACCCTACACCATAGGCAACTTCATAGATTTTCAAATAAGGGTTTTCAAGCAGTTTCTTTGCTTTTTCCATCCGGATATTCGTAACGTAATCCGTAATGGTAGATCCATGATCCTGTTTGAACTTACGTGAAATATATTCCCTGCTTAAGTAAAAACGATCGGCAATGTCCTGTAGATTGATGTCTTCTTGATAGTGCTGCTGAAGATATTCTTCAATCTGCTGCATATTGTTCTTTTCCCGCTGATACTTTGCCTTTAAAAGGGTTTGAATTAATTCACTGAACTCTTTCGCCTTTTCCTCTTTAAATTTCCTGAACGAAAACGAGCCGTCCTCATTCCAATAATCCTGACCCCGATAGAATGGTTCTGGATGCTGAATCTCATACTCTTTCAACCAATTATTCCGTAATAACTCAAACTGATTTTCCCACATCTGGAGCTGCTCAAGTGACAGTGCATGCTCCGTTCCCATCTGTGAAAATATCCTCTCTAACTGGGACTGTACCTGATCACCGCTGCCTGAACGAATTGCCCATTTCAACTCATTGGAGTGATCCAATAGGTGCAGCAGGGGTCTCGGCTTCATATCTTTATGGGTGACGATTTTTTTTTGATCAAGCAGGGAATGCTTAAGATAAACTTGTAAAGCAGATTCATACGCTTCATTTATTTTCTTAGACTTCTGCCCAAGTGCAATGATAGTAAAGAGTTTACTATATTGATAGATCAATGAGTAGATTTCCTCTAACAGATACGTCACACTTTTATCATTCCAGAAGAGTATCACAAGCTCTTCTTCTTTGTTCCCATTCCGGAAGCAAACGCCATCATTCTGCTTTCGCAGCAATTCATTGCAAATATTGCTAAGCGTAAAAAAGGCAAGGTCCCGGTCTCCTTGAAAGAGTTTCTCCACGATCGGTTTGATGGGGATGAGGGCAACGGTCTTTGCAAGCTTTGTAATGGTAATCCCAAACTCCTGTTCAACCTTATCTACCATCTCTGTGGTAATGCTTTCCTTGGCACAGAGACTTGAAAATAACCGATCCCAATAGAGGGGCTTTACCTCATTCATCACTCGATTTTCCTCGACTTGGGATTTTCTTGATTGAGCCTGTTCATTCCATTCTTTTACCGCTTTATCCAGTGTATCATTTAGCACATCCGGTTCAATCGGCTTCAGAATATAATCAAAGCTTTTATAAAAGATCGCGTTTCTCATATACTCGAAATCATCATACCCGCTTACAACGATGGTTTTACTATTAAGGTCAGAGCCATGAAGCCATTTTAGAAGGGTGATGCCATCCCGCTTCGGCATCCTCATATCAGTGAAAATGATTTCCGGCCGGTGCTCTGTGATCAATTCGATGGCTTGGTCTCCATCTTCCGCCTCCAGAATGGTGTGGATTCCATGCTTGGCCCATTCCGCTAATAAAAGTAACCCCTCACGCACATGCTTTTCGTCGTCAATGATGATTGCCTTCATTTGCTTCACCTTCCATTCTTATTGGCAGCCTCATGGTGACCATAAAGCCTCCCTCATCATGATTTTCAAGCTGTAAAGTGGCCTGGTGGTCATAGTAGAGCTTTAAACGGACATACACATTCTTCAGTCCGATATTGGTCTCATCCCCCGTTTTATTCCAGGCATCTGCCTTGAAATGTTCCCCTATTTCCCGAAGTCTGCTTTCGGTTACTCCGACTCCATTATCACGGACAATCATCACCAGTTCTCCCTTATCCTGAAAGCAGGATAACCAGATGCGTCCCACCCCGTCCCGGATATCAAAGCCGTGTTTAAAGTAGTTTTCAATGAGAGGCTGAAGGATCATCTTCGGTACCTGGATCTCCCTCACCGCTTCTTCTACATCTACACTGTAATCCAGATTTTCACCGAAACGCTCTTTTTGTAAAAGAAGATAGGCGTTAGTGTAATTGATTTCCTTGCTTAATGGAACCACATCCTCCTCCATGTTCATCCCGTACCTCATTATTTTGGAAAGGTGGGTGATCAGGGAGTAGATTTGGGGAACCTTGTTCTTCAAAGCAATCGTTCCAATGGATTGCAGGGCATTATAGAGAAAATGTGGATTGATTTGAGACTGGAGGACCTTTAATTGATTCGTCTTGTTCTCCAGCTCCAGTTTGTACTCACGATTGATCAGATGATTGATCCGTTCGATCATCTGATGAAACCGGAAGCCGAGGATCCCGATTTCATCAGAACCGAACGATTCAGACGGTACCTTCATATTCCCTTTTTCAACCTGCTGGATATTTTGAAGCAGAATCCTTATAGGTGATGTAATTTTAAACGATACAAAGAGCGTAGCCAGGACCACTAGGGATAATCCGAGTACTCCGAATAAAATATTAATCTTTGCCACACTAAATGCGCTTTCATAAAGATTCACGTAAGGAACCCGTTTCACTAACAACCAACCACCGGCCGAAGCGGGAAGCTGGTCGTACATCATCACCCCGTTGAAGGAGTCCTCTTTCCACTCGAGTGTCCCTGAAATATCTTTTGATTCCATTATCCTCTTAATCCACTTCTGGTTGTTGCCATCGTCCGACACATCCCGGTCCGAACTATAAATCATTTCCCCTTCGGAAGAAAGAAGGTAGAATTCTTCTGACTTAGCGTTATACAGGTTTCTACTCAAATCGATGATCTTGTCAGGCGAAACCTCCAATGAAATATACGCAAGCACTTCATCACCGGGAACGTTTCGGAATGCCCGGTGAATCGTGACAATATCCTTCGACCGGTTGATATTCTTTTCTTCCTGACTATGTGTTGGTTCAATATACATGTTATAAGGGCTGCGCTCTGCATTTCTGAAGGATTTCCATTGCGAATCCCTTACCTTATTGGAAAAAACAACGGTAGAGCGCTTTGTTGCCGAGATTACGCGGTCACCATCTGCGAAGGAAATACGTACCCCGTTAATTGTATCACCCGTGTAGAGAATCGTTTGCACAACATTCTTTACAATGCCGATCGTCAAGTAATTATTCTCTTGACTGGGTGATCTCATGAAGTTAATAAAATCAGGATTATTATAGAGTGATAGAGTTAACCCGTTGAGTTCATTAATATAGCTCTCCAGATTCACCTTTCCCTGATAAAGAAGATTGCTGCTCTCCTCCACCACCTGCTCCTCTATGGAATCCTTTGTATACAAATATGTAATGATAATCGAACTGCCAAACGGCACAATCGTCGTAATCATCAACAACACAATCAACTTATTCCGGATGCTGGTCTTTAACATGAGGGACGGACCTCCCAGGTCTCACTTATACACTAGTATAAAGTGTTTTTCCCCGCTCTTGGAAGTGTTTTTTCGAAATATTCCTATTAAACTTATAAAATAGAAAGCATGCCCTAAGTAGACATGCTTTCTATTATTCGATTTACTTCAAGTTATCCCATGTTTGCTGGAATCGCTCAAGTACAGTATCATAATCAATTTTCCCTGCGGCATATTCCTGGATTGTTGCAGCGAATTCCTTATTCGCTCCATCCGGCCATTTGAACCAAGTCCAAGGAATCGTCTTCTCTTCTTTAGAGTAGTCAAGGATAGACTGACCTAAGTCTCCAAGACCATTTGGCTCGATGTTATCGAACGCAGGGATGAACGCAAACTCTTCCGTGATATAACGCTTACCAGTTTCAGATGAAACCATCCACTCCAAGAAGGTTTTCGCTTCTTCAAGATGCTCGGAGTTCTTGTTTAATACCCAGTTATTCGGTACACCTACAGGAAGGCGATCAGCACTATCATCATTGCTGATAGAAATTGGAAGGAAGCCCATGTTGATCTCAGGATTGATCTCAGTGATCATGTTCTCAGTCCAGTTCCCTTGTTGCAGCATCGCAGTTTCACCAGAAGCAAATAGCGTTACTTGTGTATTATAATCCGTCGTTAATGGATTATCATTTGCATACTTAAGCTCAGCATCTAAAACTTCTTTGAATTGCTTGAACTTTTCGTTTCCTACAATTTTCTCAGAACCATCATAAAGTCCGGCGATGAACGCATCCGGATCTTCCTGCTGAGCAAACGGAATGTTAAGTAAATGTTGACCAATTACCCACCACTCGCCGTAACCCGCTGAGAAAGGTGTGATTTTCTTCGCTTCAAGCTTCTTCGCAGCGTCTTTTAATTCATCAATCGTTGCAGGCGGCTCCGTAATCCCTGCTTCTTCAAATAGATCTTTATTATATACAAATCCGTAGCCTTCAAGGTTAACCGGCATACCATAAAGCTTGCCATCTTCATCCGTCATCGGAACTTTACCGATTGGAAGAACATGTTCAACCCATGGCTCACCAGAAAGATCCGCTAACTTTTCTTTCCAAAGCTCTAACTCTTTAAAACCACCGTTGTTGAAAATGTCCGGCTCTTCACCAGAAGCAAATTTCGCTTTCAATGCTGCACCGTAATCGGCCCCTCCACCAACTGTTTCAAGCTTAATCTTAATATTTGGATGCTCAGCTTCGAACTCATTAATCATTTCTTGAAGCTGATCGGCAATTTCAACCTTGAACTGGAAGAAATTAAGGGTTACTACATCGTCACCTGATCCAGACTCTCCACCTGATTTGCTTGTAGTGTCTTTAGAAGAACAGCCAGCAATAATTCCAAATACTAAAACCAAAGACATACAAAGTAAAAGTATACGTTTCATAAAATGGATTGACCTCCCTGATATAAATTATTTTATATAAATTTCTGTATCAATGATAGACCATCTCGACAGAAACTTTATATCTACTTGATTGACCCTGAAGCAATACCTTTAATGATATGCTTCTGTAAAAATAAGAAGAAAATGATGATCGGTGTAATGCCAAGCACCAATGCTGCAAGACCCATATCCCATTGCTTCGTATACTGAGCGAAGAACGAGCTTGCTGCAAGTGGAATCGTGCGCAGTTCCGCATCCTGTAATACAAGAAGGGGAAGCAGATAGTCATTCCAAATCCATAAAGTGTTCAGAATGATCACGGTCACTGTTATCGGCTTAAGTAATGGGAATACAATCCTCCAGAACACACCAAACTGACTGCAGCCATCAATCATCGCGGATTCTTCAATCTCAATCGGAACGGTTTTTACAAATCCATGATATAAGAAAAGAGAAAGTGGTACGCCAAATCCGAAGTACATGATGATCAAACCTGGAATGCTATTCGTAAGTCCCAACGTCCCCCCTACTTTCATAAGAGGAATCATCACCGTCTGGAACGGAATGACCATGGCTGAAACAAAGATGACAAACAAGATTTTGCTGAACTTTCCTGGCGTACGTACCATCTTCCACGCCGCCATGGAGCTGATAATTACTAATCCAATGTTGCTGAAAACGGTGATGACCAATGAGTTCCAAAATGCACGGGGGAAGTTGATGATTTCCCACACTTTCGCATAGTTAGAGAAAACAAATTCCTTTGGCCACGCCGCCGCATCGATCAAAATCGCTGCAAACGGCTTAACTGAGTTGATCAGTACGAAGTAGAAAGGAATAAGGAAAATGAGCCCTATGACAATACCGATAATCTCTAATACAAACGTTCTTTTCGTATAGCGATTGCCCATTACGCCTGAACCTCCTTCTTCTTCGTCACCATCACCTGAATCGTCGTAAACACAGCCACTACCACAAAGAACAGGATCGATTTCGCTGTTCCCAGGCCATAACGGTTATTCTGGAACGCTTCTTGATAAATATTGATCGCAACAGATTGTGTAGAATTGAAAGGTCCCCCACCTGTTAACGAGATGTTCAAATCGAATATCTTAAAGGCCATTGAAATCGTTAAGAAGAAACAAATCGTGAACGCCGGTAGAATCAACGGAATGATAATTTTCGTCAACAACGTCCAGTTTGATGCTCCATCTATCCTCGCTGCTTCCAAAAGTGAATTATCCACCCCTTGCAATGCCGCAACATAGATGACCATCATATAACCACTGATCTGCCATGCAAACACAATGACAATCCCCCAGAATGCCGTCGTCTCATCACCAAGCCAGGGCATTTTAAAGAATCCTATATCCGTCATATTCCCGAGAGATGCAAACCCTTTAACAAAAATGAACTGCCAGATGAACCCGAGTAGCAATCCACCGATCACGTTCGGAATAAAAAACACTGTCCGTAAAATATTACGGGTTTTCAATGCCGCATTTAACAGTAACGCAAATCCAAAACCTATTAAGTTACTAATAAACACAGCCGCAAACATAAACTTCGTCGTAAACATAAAAGAATTAAAGAACGTCTTATCATCCGTAAAGATCTTAATATAATTCTCAAACCCAACCCACTCAACAACCGAGCTGACACCATTCCATGAAGTAAACGAATAATACACACCCATCAAGAACGGAAGAATCTGAATCACTAAGAAAAATAAAAGTGCCGGTCCAACAAAGGCAGTATACGTCAGCAAGCTCTTATACTTAAACTTCTTCTTCGTCACTGCTTTCATTTGTACGTCTGGGCTTACTGGTCCAGTCTGAATCTTTGGTTCCACCCGTATCACCACCCCTAATTATGTAATCGCTTTCTTACATTATAATGGCAGCGCTTTCTTAAAAAGGGGAACTCAATTGACAAAGAAGGTGCAAAATTTTGACTAGATGGGTTTGGTTAGAGTGTGGTCTGGGTAAATGAAAAGGTGGTTTTCATTGTGGTTCGGTGAGGTGCACGTAGGGTGAAATGCGTTTTTGAAAATATAATGCTGGAATTGAAAATAAAAGTAGAGTTTTTGAAAATAAAATCGTGGAATTGAAAATAAATGGTCCAGTTTTGAAAATATATTGGTATTATTCGAAAGTAAATAGAGCGCAGTCGATCAGATAAGCGTCAATAACGTTGAAAACGATGCTAAATAGATGACTTTTCATAAATAAACAATAAAAAAAGACTCCCTCTAATGAGAAAGTCTATCGTATGTAAGTTGGAGCGGGTGAAGGGAATCGAACCCTCATCATCAGCTTGGAAGGCTGAGGTTTTACCACTAAACTACACCCGCGAATGGTACCGGTGGCCGGGATCGAACCGGCACTCCAGAGGAACACGATTTTGAGTCGTGCGCGTCTGCCAATTCCGCCACACCGGCATTACATTTGGAGGCGGCAACCGGATTTGAACCGGTGATCAGGGTTTTGCAGACCCATGCCTTACCACTTGGCTATGCCGCCTTAATATTGGAGCGGAAGACGGGATTCGAACCCGCGACCCCCACCTTGGCAAGGTGGTGTTCTACCACTGAACTACTTCCGCACTACTGGGCTAGCTGGATTCGAACCAACGCATGTCGCAGTCAAAGTGCGATGCCTTACCGCTTGGCTATAGCCCACTGATAGTATATGTCACGGAAATGAAAATGTGACTTTTATGGGGCGACTGATGGGAATCGAACCCACGAATGCCTGAACCACAATCAGGTGCGTTAACCACTTCGCCACAATCGCCATGAAATAAATTGGCAGGGGTAGTAGGAATCGAACCCACACCAAAGGTTTTGGAGACCTTCGTTCTACCTTTAAACTATACCCCTATGAAAAATAATTAAATTCCAGTGATTTCTCTTGCTATCCGCTTCGCTGCGCAAAGTTTAAGGAAGATTATTTTACTTCGCTGATGCTGCGTAAAAAATCTTGGTGGAGGGGGGCAGATTCGAACTGCCGAACCCGAAGGAGCGGATTTACAGTCCGCCGCGTTTAGCCACTTCGCTACCCCTCCACATATTAAATCACTCGTGTGGTGCCGGCAAGAGGACTTGAACCCCCAACCTACTGATTACAAGTCAGTTGCTCTACCAGTTGAGCTACACCGGCATCAAATAATAGTGATAAATGGTGGCTCAGGACGGAATCGAACCGCCGACACATGGATTTTCAGTCCATTGCTCTACCAACTGAGCTACTGAGCCACTATGTAAAAATAAAAATGGCGGTCCGGACGGGACTCGAACCCGCGACCTCCTGCGTGACAGGCAGGCATTCTAACCAACTGAACTACCGGACCAGAGTTTTTTGCGTCAGCAAAATAACTTTCATTATCTCGCGACAGTCAAAATAACTATCCATGCGTGACTCATAAAGGATTATCCTATCCCAAGTCAAAAATGGTATTGCGGGGACAGGATTTGAACCTGCGACCTTCGGGTTATGAGCCCGACGAGCTACCGAACTGCTCCACCCCGCGACGATATAAATGCTAATTTTTTCTCTGGAAGAAAATTATGGAAGTTTATTTTGCTTTCGCAAAAAAACTTGGTGGAGGATGACGGGATCGAACCGCCGACCCTCTGCTTGTAAGGCAGATGCTCTCCCAGCTGAGCTAATCCTCCAAAATCATGGTTGTTTGTTTTTACTTTCGAATAAAAAGTGTTGGTGACCCATACGGGATTCGAACCCGTGTTACCGCCGTGAAAGGGCGGTGTCTTAACCGCTTGACCAATGGGCCTTAATAAGAAGAAAAGTTATGGCGGAGAGCAAGGGATTTGAACCCTTGAGACAGCATTAACCGCCTACACGATTTCCAATCGTGCTCCTTCGGCCACTCGGACAGCTCTCCATATGATGGCTCCGCAGGCAAGATTCGAACTTGCGACCGATCGGTTAACAGCCGATAGCTCTACCACTGAGCTACTGCGGAACGATATGCCTGGCGACGTCCTACTCTCACAGGGGGAGATCCCCCAACTACCATCGGCGCTGAAGAGCTTAACTTCCGTGTTCGGCATGGGAACGGGTGTGACCTCTTCGCCATTGTCACCAGACTATTTCTTGTCTCTTTTTTAAGGACAAGTACTATTATATCGCGTAGATATATTTTTTCAAGGTTTTTTTATATTTTCATATAAAATTTATTCCCTGAAAACTAGATAAAGAATTGATGTCAAGAAAGCTGAATATCGACCAATTTTGTTGTTCATTTAAAAATGACTCTTTRTGGTTAAGTCCTCGATCGATTAGTATCAGTCAACTCCACATGTCGCCATGCTTCCATCTCTGACCTATCTACCTAGTCATCTTCTAGGGATCTTACTCACWTACGTGATGGGAAATCTCATCTCGAGGGGGGCTTCATGCTTAGATGCTTTCAGCACTTATCCCTTCCGCACATAGCTACCCAGCGATGCCTTTGGCAAGACAACTGGTACACCAGCGGTGCGTCCATCCCGGTCCTCTCGTACTAAGGACAGCTCCTCTCAAANTACGTGATGGGAAATCTCATCTCGAGGGGGGCTTCATGCTTAGATGCTTTCAGCACTTATCCCTTCCGCACATAGCTACCCAGCGATGCCTTTGGCAAGACAACTGGTACACCAGCGGTGCGTCCATCCCGGTCCTCTCGTACTAAGGACAGCTCCTCTCAAATTTCCTGCGCCCACGACGGATAGGGACCGAACTGTCTCACGACGTTCTGAACCCAGCTCGCGTACCGCTTTAATGGGCGAACAGCCCAACCCTTGGGACCGACTACAGCCCCAGGATGCGATGAGCCGACATCGAGGTGCCAAACCTCCCCGTCGATGTGGACTCTTGGGGGAGATAAGCCTGTTATCCCCGGGGTAGCTTTTATCCGTTGAGCGATGGCCCTTCCATGCGGAACCACCGGATCACTAAGCCCGACTTTCGTCCCTGCTCGACTTGTAGGTCTCGCAGTCAAGCTCCCTTGTGCCTTTACACTCTGCGAATGATTTCCAACCATTCTGAGGGAACCTTTGGGCGCCTCCGTTACTCTTTAGGAGGCGACCGCCCCAGTCAAACTGCCCACCTGACACTGTCTCCCACCCCGATAAGGGGCGCGGGTTAGAATTTCAATACAGCCAGGGTAGTATCCCACCGATGCCTCCACCGAAGCTGGCGCTCCGGYTTCCAAGGCTCCTACCTATCCTGTACAAGCTGTACCAAAATTCAATATCAGGCTACAGTAAAGCTCCACGGGGTCTTTCCGTCCTGTCGCGGGTAACCTGCATCTTCACAGGTACTATAATTTCACCGAGTCTCTCGTTGAGACAGTGCCCAGATCGTTACGCCTTTCGTGCGGGTCGGAACTTACCCGACAAGGAATTTCGCTACCTTAGGACCGTTATAGTTACGGCCGCCGTTTACTGGGGCTTCGATTCGCACCTTCGCTTGCGCTAAGCACTCCTCTTAACCTTCCAGCACCGGGCAGGCGTCAGCCCCTATACTTCGCCTTACGGCTTCGCAGAGACCTGTGTTTTTGCTAAACAGTCGCCTGGGCCTATTCACTGCGGCTCTCTCGGGCTTGCACCCTACCAGAGCACCCCTTCTCCCGAAGTTACGGGGTCATTTTGCCGAGTTCCTTAACGAGAGTTCTCTCGCTCACCTTAGGATTCTCTCCTCGCCTACCTGTGTCGGTTTGCGGTACGGGCACCTTTTTCCTCGCTAGAGGCTTTTCTTGGCAGTGTGGAATCAGGAACTTCGCTACTATAATTCGCTCGCTATCACAGCTCAGCCTTATGCGATGATGGGATTTGCCTCATCATCAGCCTAACTGCTTAGACGCACATATCCAGCAGTGCGCTTACCCTATCCTCCTGCGTCCCCCCATTGCTCAAACGGAAAAGAGGTGGTACAGGAATATCAACCTGTTGTCCATCGTCTACGCCTATCGGCCTCGACTTAGGTCCCGACTAACCCTGAGCGGACGAGCCTTCCTCAGGAAACCTTAGGCATTCGGTGGATGGGATTCTCACCCATCTTTCGCTACTCATACCGGCATTCTCACTTCTAAGCACTCCACCAGTCCTTACGGTCTAGCTTCGCAGTCCTTAGAACGCTCTCCTACCACTGACACCTAGAGGTGTCAATCCACAGCTTCGGTGATACGTTTAGCCCCGGTACATTTTCGGCGCAGAGTCACTCGACCAGTGAGCTATTACGCACTCTTTAAATGGTGGCTGCTTCTAAGCCAACATCCTGGTTGTCTAAGCAACTCCACATCCTTTTCCACTTAACGTATACTTTGGGACCTTAGCTGGTGGTCTGGGCTGTTTCCCTTTCGACTACGGATCTTATCACTCGCAGTCTGACTCCCATGGATAAGTCTTTGGCATTCGGAGTTTGTCTGAATTCGGTAACCCGATGAGGGCCCCTAGTCCAAACAGTGCTCTACCTCCAAGACTCTTACACATGAGGCTAGCCCTAAAGCTATTTCGGAGAGAACCAGCTATCTCCAAGTTCGATTGGAATTTCTCCGCTACCCACACCTCATCCCCGCACTTTTCAACGTGCGTGGGTTCGGACCTCCATTCAGTGTTACCTGAACTTCATCCTGGACATGGGTAGATCACCTGGTTTCGGGTCTACGACCACATACTCAATTCGCCCTATTCAGACTCGCTTTCGCTGCGGCTCCGTCTCATCGACTTAACCTTGCATGGGATCGTAACTCGCCGGTTCATTCTACAAAAGGCACGCCATCACCCGTTAACGGGCTCTGACTACTTGTAGGCACACGGTTTCAGGTTCTATTTCACTCCCCTTCCGGGGTGCTTTTCACCTTTCCCTCACGGTACTGGTTCACTATCGGTCACTAGGGAGTATTTAGCCTTGGGAGATGGTCCTCCCAGCTTCCGACGGGATTTCACGTGTCCCGCCGTACTCAGGATCCACTCAAGAGGGAATGAAGTTTCAACTACAGGGTTGTTACCTTCTTTGACGAGCCTTTCCAGACTTCTTCGTCTACTTCATTCCTTTGTAACTCCGTATAGAGTGTCCTACAACCCCAAGAGGCAAGCCTCTTGGTTTGGGCTACATCCCGTTTCGCTCGCCGCTACTCAGGGAATCGCAATTGCTTTCTCTTCCTCCAGGTACTTAGATGTTTCAGTTCCCTGGGTCTGCCTTCCATACTCTATGTATTCAAGTAAGGATATTGTTCCATTACGAACAATGGGTTCCCCCATTCGGAAATCTCTGGATCAAAGCTCACTTACAGCTCCCCAAAGCATATCGGTGTTAGTCCCGTCCTTCGTCGGCTCCTAGTGCCAAGGCATCCACCGTGCGCCCTTCATAACTTAACCGAATTGGTTGTTAC